>NZ_CP152011.1:917500-3170000 GCF_038603755.1 Bacillus sp. FSL R5-0593 | reverse complement strand
AGTTTTGAGAGAACACTCTCAATGGTTTGGTGGCGATAGCGAAGAGGTCACACCCGTTCCCATGCCGAACACGGAAGTTAAGCTCTTCAGCGCCGATGGTAGTCGGGGGTTTCCCCCTGTGAGAGTAGGACGCCGCCAAGCCATTACACGCAAGTGTAATATACGGAGGATTAGCTCAGCTGGGAGAGCATCTGCCTTACAAGCAGAGGGTCGGCGGTTCGAGCCCGTCATCCTCCACCATTCCTATCATACATAAGTTGGCGTATTAAGCCGGTGTAGCTCAATTGGTAGAGCAACTGACTTGTAATCAGTAGGTTGGGGGTTCAAGTCCTCTTGCCGGCACCACCTTTATATGTTATACTATATAAGTCTCTTGTAATAAGAGCCATTAGCTCAGTTGGTAGAGCATCTGACTTTTAATCAGAGGGTCGAAGGTTCGAGTCCTTCATGGCTCACCATGTTTTTCTTGCGGATGTGGCGGAATTGGCAGACGCGCTAGAATCAGGCTCTAGTGTCTTTACAGACGTGGGGGTTCAAGTCCCTTCATCCGCATTGCCAAACGCGGAAGTAGTTCAGTGGTAGAACATCACCTTGCCAAGGTGGGGGTCGCGGGTTCGAATCCCGTCTTCCGCTCCAACTATACTATACCATCCATGCCGGGGTGGTGGAATTGGCAGACACACAGGACTTAAAATCCTGCGGTAGGTGACTACCGTGCCGGTTCAAGTCCGGCCCTCGGCACTTATTATTGCGCCCGTAGCTCAATTGGATAGAGCGTTTGACTACGGATCAAAAGGTTAGGGGTTCGACTCCTCTCGGGCGCGCCATACATACTTTTGAAAACGGGAAGTAGCTCAGCTTGGTAGAGCACATGGTTTGGGACCATGGGGTCGCAGGTTCGAATCCTGTCTTCCCGACCATTTTGGGGCCTTAGCTCAGCTGGGAGAGCGCCTGCTTTGCACGCAGGAGGTCAGCGGTTCGATCCCGCTAGGCTCCACTTGATTTTAATTGTTTTTTGGCGGTGTAGCTCAGCTGGCTAGAGCGTACGGTTCATACCCGTGAGGTCGGGGGTTCGATCCCCTCCGCCGCTACCATTGGACCTTTAGCTCAGTTGGTTAGAGCAGACGGCTCATAACCGTCCGGTCGTAGGTTCGAGTCCTACAAGGTCCACCACTTATACGGAGGAATACCCAAGTCTGGCTGAAGGGATCGGTCTTGAAAACCGACAGGGGTGTCAAAGCCCGCGGGGGTTCGAATCCCTCTTCCTCCGCCATATCTAATTTAATTATCATCGCGGGGTGGAGCAGTTCGGTAGCTCGTCGGGCTCATAACCCGAAGGTCGCAGGTTCAAATCCTGCCCCCGCAACCAAAAAATGGTCCGGTAGTTCAGTTGGTTAGAATGCCTGCCTGTCACGCAGGAGGTCGCGGGTTCGAGTCCCGTCCGGACCGCCATTTATAAAAAGGCTCGGTAGCTCAGTTGGTAGAGCAACGGACTGAAAATCCGTGTGTCGGCGGTTCGATTCCGTCCCGAGCCACCATTTAATTTAATATTGTTTTGGCGGTTGTGGCGAAGTGGTTAACGCACCAGATTGTGGCTCTGGCACTCGTGGGTTCGATTCCCATCAATCGCCCCAAACAACATGCGGGTGTAGTTTAGTGGTAAAACCTCAGCCTTCCAAGCTGATGTCGTGGGTTCGATTCCCATCACCCGCTCCATTTTTATATTGTCATGGGCCTGTAGCTCAGCTGGTTAGAGCGCACGCCTGATAAGCGTGAGGTCGGTGGTTCGAGTCCACTCAGGCCCACCATGATGATTTTTCCACAGTAGCTCAGTGGTAGAGCTATCGGCTGTTAACCGATCGGTCGCAGGTTCGAATCCTGCCTGTGGAGCCATACGGAGAAGTACTCAAGTGGCTGAAGAGGCGCCCCTGCTAAGGGTGTAGGTCGTGTAAGCGGCGCGAGGGTTCAAATCCCTCCTTCTCCGCCATAAGGCCCGTTGGTCAAGCGGTTAAGACACCGCCCTTTCACGGCGGTAACACGGGTTCGAATCCCGTACGGGTCATTAAAAAAACCTTGCATACTATGCAAGGTTTTTTATTATGCGTTCATAGCGTAAATGGTAAAAGACAGGTATGTGGCAAAAGCGCTCCATAATAAATAAGGGACCAGAAGCCAGGCTGAAGCTTTACTGTATTTACCGGCAATGAGCAACAGAATGAGTGTTGTCACAGCCACAAGCAGGCAATCGATAGATGCAGCAAGCAAATTTTTCTGTGTGAATTGAAAATAGCTGAATCCTTGATTCACGATATAATTGATGAGAAGCATCACCCAAAAAGCTTTTGATTCTTTACATGAAAACTTTGCGTATATCAAGGCTGCTGAGAGCGAAATAAACGCAAACAAAACCGCCCATATGATGCCGATCACTGATCCGCTCGGCGTCCAGTCAGGTTTTTGCAGCGCGTCATACCATTCCCGGTCGATGGGAAAGAGAACCCCCGCTAAAGAAAACAAGACATATGTAATGATAAATACAATAATCGCACCGATATACTTCTTTTTCATTTGTTCCCTCCGTCATTCAATGTCAATACGTTAGTTCCCTTTTTTGGAAATATTAAACCTTTTAAAAGGTTCATGCATCATTAAGTGTATGAGTTTTCAGTGTAAAAATGCAGCAAACCATTTATTTGTATTCAAAAACCCCGGCCTGCCGGGGTTTTAATCAGCATGAAGATCGCCAAAGGTCGTCATAATTCCTTCTTCGTCCAGTTCCTGTTCATATTTTTCGTGTGCTTTGCTTGGATACACGGAAATGTTTTTTCCGGTAATATCTGTCGCGATAAAGTTTTCATAATCCTCAGCATAGCCGATGTTTTCTTCTGAGTTCATTGTCATATCCCCATAGCTGAGCGGAGGATCCTCTAAATCCTGAGGCGTTTCTGAGTTTCCGTATTCCTCAACATCCTGATAAGCATCTTCACTATCGTAAGTCGCCCGGATTGATTCATCATCATCAAATTCAAACTGTCCGAACGGTGTTTCCTCTTCAATCGGCCTGTCTTTGGAAACGGCATCCTGCGAGGAATATTCCGCCAATGTCGTAGCCGTCGGCAGAGCTTCGAGTCTGTCATAAGGAATGTCCTTGCCGCTGACTTCACATGTGCCGTATGTGCCGTTTTCAATTTGTTTCAGAGAGTAATCAATGTCGCGAAGGTGCTCCCGTTCATGGTCGAGCAGAGCCAGGTCTTTTTCCCGCTCATATAATTCGGTCGCCTGATCGCCGGGATGATTGTCATAGGAAGACAATTCGCCGGATGACTGATACGGGAATTCATCAGCTAACTGAAATTGATCATTTTCTTTAAAGCGGCTTAAAATATCATGTCTGGCTTCTTCCAATTCTTTTTTTAAGTGTGTGATCTGTTCGTTTGTAAGCACATCAATCCCTCGTTTCTATGTGATGCTTACTGTTAGTATGAACGCTTTTGCGCAGAAAAATGGTGGATAAAAATAGTCATTTTCCCATGAGGAAGTAAAAGGATACAGTGATTGCCGAGAGTGGGGAAAGAAAATTCAAGTTTGTTTCTTTATTCATTTGCGCAAAAAGGTTTATAATAAGAAATGCAGGCATTTTGTCGTGCTCAAATCTGTGTGTTTGACACAAAGTCATCACAGGTGTATTGTATTAAAAGCATTTAACGGATTATGGAGGAATGTCTCATGGTGACAACGGTGCAGCATACGTTCCGAGAGGAAGCAGATCATGCATTACATAAAGCCAAACAAGTCAACCATGCTGTCTTATTGAGCTATTCAAGACGTATTGCGTCTTTAGACCCTCTATCATTTTTCAAAGACGGAGCAAAAAAATATAAAGGCAAACGATTTTTTTGGTCAGAACCCGGTAGCGAATTAACAATAGTCGGTCTTGGCACAGAAGCGCTGTTCCAATCGAATGAAAAAAATGGAAAGCGTTATCACGACGTTTTTGAACAATGGGAGCGCTTTAAAAAGACGGCTTTTCATATTCATGAAGAAGAAGAGGCGGCGCATACCGCGGTCGGCCCTGTCTTATTCGGCGGTTTTTCATTTAATCCCGCTGAAGAGAGAGGAGACGAATGGAACGGGTTCGAAGAAGGACTGTTCTTTATCCCCTCACTCATGCTGACAAAGACGGCAGATGGTGATTATTTAACCGTCAATCAATGGGCGGCAGACGGTAATCAGGCAGAAGATACGCTGAAACGTCTGAAATCTTTTTCGGAAGCTTTTTCAGTTTCTTCAATCGAGTATGAAGAATATCCTGTTTTAACAAAAGCGGAAGAACTTGATGTGGAAAACTGGCTTGAAGCCATTAAAACAGCAACAAATGATATGAAAGCAAATCAATATGATAAAGTCGTGCTGGCAAGGGAAGTCGTTTTGTCATATGATGGGCCTATTCCGGCGGAGAGCGTTGTCCGCAAGCTTTTGACGGACCAAACGACAAGCTATGTTTTTGCGATTGAGCAGGGAGATAAATGCTTTGTCGGCGCTTCACCGGAACGGCTGATCAAAAAATCCGGCAAAGACGTCATGTCCACCTGTCTGGCAGGTTCAATTAAGCGCGGAGAAAGTCAACAAGAAGATGACCGTCTCGGCAAAGAGCTGCTGCATGACGAAAAAAATCTCGCGGAACATGATTTTGTGGTTCAGATGATACACGATTCTTTCTTGTCGAGCTGCAGCGATGTGAAAAAGCCTGCAGGTCCGCAATTATATAAAACAAAAAGTGTTCAGCATCTATATACACCGATCACAGGCCATCTTAAAACGTCCGCTTCCCTGTTTGATTTAATTGAAAAGCTGCATCCCACACCGGCATTGGGCGGAGCTCCCCAGCAGAAAGCTGTTGAAGTTATCGCTGATATTGAACCGATGACACGCGGATGGTACGCGGCCCCGATCGGCTGGATGGACGGCAGGGAAAACGGAGAATTTGTCGTGGCTATCCGATCAGGGCTGATTGAAGGCAAAAGTGCGCGGCTTTTCGCAGGCTGCGGCATTGTTGAAGATTCAGATCCGCAATCAGAATATGAAGAAACACAAATTAAACTAAAGCCGATGATCTCTGCTTTAGGAGGTGAAAGGCTTTGACAAACCCGATTACACATTATATCGGAAGCTTTATTGATGAATTCGCCCTATCGGGTGTCACCGACGCGGTTGTTTGCCCGGGATCGAGGTCAACTCCCTTGGCGGTTTTGGCGGCGGCCCACCCGGATATTCAAGTCCATATACAGATTGATGAACGATCCGCAGGTTTTTTCGCACTCGGTCTTGCAAAAGCCCGCCAGCGTCCGGTCATGCTGATTTGTACGTCAGGAACGGCGGCGGCTAACTTCTATCCGGCCGTGATTGAAGCTCATTATTCAAGAGTGCCTCTTATTGTCCTGACTGCTGACCGGCCTCATGAATTGAGGGAAGTGGGGGCGCCTCAGGCGATTAACCAGCATTTTCTGTTCGGTAACTTTGTTAAGTTTTTCACAGACTCGGCTCTGCCTGAGGAAAATCCTCAAATGCTGAGCTATATCAGAACATTGGCCGGCAGAGCCGTAAGTGAAGCCGGGAAGCGCCCGATGGGGCCGGTCCATATCAATGTGCCGCTCAGAGAGCCTTTGATGCCGGATTTATCAGCCGCACCTTTTGAAAGAATGAGAAAGGGGCGGCACGTCTCAGTCACAACAGGGATTCAGTCAGCTGATCAAGATTCTCTCTATCATATTACAGAGCGTCTCGCGGGGACCGAAAGAGGTATGATCGTCTGCGGCGAAATTCACGGTGAAGCAGAAAAGCAGCAAATCATCGCGCTTGCCGAGATGCTTCAGTTCCCGATTTTGGCTGATCCGCTTTCAAATCTCCGAAACGGGGAGCATGATAAGACGCTGATTATTGATGCTTATGACTCGTTTTTAAAAGATGAAGAAATAAAAGAGGCGCTGCGTCCGGACGCTGTGATCCGCTTCGGTCCGATGCCGGTTTCCAAACCGCTCTTTTTATGGCTCAGAGATGATCCTGCCATTGAGCAGTTTATCGTCGATGAAGACGGAGGATGGAGAGATCCCACCCAGGCCGGCGCGCATATGATTCATTGCCATCCGTCGGTGTTTTTGGAAGCGGTCCGTTCAGCTGAAACCGGAAAGCGGCCGTCCGGATGGCTTGAGAAATGGCAGTTTGTCAATGAGCGTTTCCGGAGTCATTTACAGGACGCGAGCATGGATGATTTATCATTTGAAGGAAATGTATATCGTCAGCTTCAGTACCTTGTCCCTGAAGGCAGTTCGATTTTTGTCGGCAACAGCATGCCGATTCGCGACGTGGATACGTTCTTTGAAAAACAAGATCGTTCCTTCCGTGTTTATGCCAACCGCGGCGCTAACGGAATTGACGGAGTTGTCTCCTCGGCTATGGGACTGTGTGAAGGTACAAAAGCTCCTGTCACGCTTGTCATTGGAGATTTATCGTTTTACCATGATTTAAACGGGCTGTTAGCGGCTAAAAAACTTGGAATTCCGCTTACGGTTATTTTAATAAACAATGATGGCGGCGGGATTTTCTCGTTTTTGCCGCAGGCATCTGATAAGACTCATTTTGAAGAACTGTTCGGTACGCCGACGGGCCTTGATTTCCGGCATGCCGCCGCACTGTACGGCGGGACGTATACTTGCCCTGAGACATGGGAAGCATTTAAGGATGCGTATCAGCCGCAGGCGGACAAGCCCGGACTTCATATAATCGAGCTGAAAACAGATCGGACATCAAGAGTTCAATTCCATCGCGATCTGCTGCAGGCCGCAGTGCGGGAAGTGAAAAAAGAATGGAAACTGTAACAGTTAAAACGGCCGACGGCGTATGCTATCGTGCTGCTGATAGCGGACACGAATCATCTGAAACTATTGTTTGTCTGCATGGATTTACGGGCAGCAAAGAATCATGGATGTTTTTACGCGGCATGTTTCCCGGCGAACGAATGGTGATGATTGACTGCCTGGGCCACGGGGAGACAGACGCGCCTGTGCAAGCGGCAAGGTACAGTGCGAGCCGGCAGGTTGCGGACCTTGCCGCCGTTTTTGACCAATTAAAACTTCACAAAGTGAAACTTATTGGTTATTCTATGGGGGGAAGACTTGCGTATTCCTTTGCACAGGCATTTCCGCATCGGGTGTCAGCGCTTGTCTTGGAAAGTACAACTCCGGGCCTCAGCACGCTTCAGGAACGCAAAAAGCGGATTCAGTCAGACCGGAAGCTTGCTGACTTTATATTGCAGGAAGGTATAACATCGTTTGTCGATTATTGGGAGGGCATTCCGTTGTTTGCCACGCAGCTTTCTCTGCCGGACAGCATAAAGGCGTCCATCCGTGCCGGCAGGCTGAAAAATAATCCGTCCGGACTTGCAGGCAGCCTGCTCGGAATGGGGACGGGCTCACAGCCTTCCTGGTGGGAGGCATTACACCGCATCAAAGCGCCCGTTCTGCTCATATGCGGAGAATGGGATGAAAAGTTTTGCGTTATTAATCAAAAGGTGCATAACCTGCTCCCATCAAGTAAAATAGAGGTTGTCAAAAAGGCGGGGCACACGGTACATGTGGAACAGCCGCGAATTTTTGGTAAGATAGTAAGTGAGTTTTTATACGGCTTATAAAGCATAAAGAAAATAGCTTTTCGGCCGGACTCAGGCAAAAATGAAGGAGGTCATATCAATGGCTGCAGAATGGAAAAGTGAACGTCAGTACGATGAAATCCTGTACGAGACGTATAACGGTATTGCAAAAATAACAATTAACCGCCCGGAGGTACATAACGCATTTACTCCTAAGACGGTATCAGAAATGATTGACGCGTTTGCTCGTGCGCGTGATGACTCCAATATTGGTGTCATCGTTCTTGCGGGAGCGGGAGATAAAGCATTCTGTTCAGGCGGAGACCAAAAAGTCCGTGGTCACGGCGGATATGTCGGAGACGATCAGATCCCGCGTCTGAATGTGCTTGATCTTCAGCGTTTGATCCGTGTTATTCCTAAACCGGTCGTAGCGATGGTATCAGGCTATGCCATCGGCGGAGGCCATGTGCTTCATGTCGTCTGTGATTTAACGATTGCGGCCGATAACGCGATTTTCGGCCAAACCGGACCGAAAGTGGGAAGCTTTGATGCAGGTTACGGCTCAGGTTACCTGGCGCGTATCGTCGGACATAAGAAAGCCCGTGAAATCTGGTACTTGTGCCGTCAATACAACGCGCAGGAAGCGCTCGACATGGGGCTTGTCAATACAGTTGTCCCATTAGAGAAACTTGAAGAGGAAACAATTAAATGGTGTGAAGAAATGCTTGAGAAAAGCCCTACAGCCCTTCGTTTCCTTAAAGCGGCATTTAACGCTGATACAGACGGCCTCGCCGGAATTCAGCAATTTGCAGGAGATGCAACGCTTCTTTATTACACGACTGACGAAGCGAAAGAAGGCCGCGATTCCTTTAAAGAGAAACGCAGTCCCGATTTCGGTCAATTCCCTCGTTTTCCGTGATCAGATGACACTACGAAACAGCTTGAGCCGCTCTGGTCCAAGCTGTTTTCTTTTCAAAAACAGTACTTTTACCTCGGAGATGATAACATGCTGACAGAACAGCCGAATTGGCTCATTCAAAGGGCTCAGCTGACACCAGAGAGAATCGCTCTCATATTTGAAAACAAACAGATGACATTCAGAGAATTATATCATGCTTCTAAACAAATGGCCGCGCGGCTGTCCAAATACTGCTCGCTTAAAAAAGGAGACCGGGCCGCGATTTTGCTTTCTAACAGACCGGAAATGGTTTATGCCGTTCACGCCTGTTTCTTATTAGGGGCGGAAGCTGTGCTGTTGAATACGAAGCTCTCAAAACAGGAACGGATGTTTCAGCTCAAAGATTCACAGGCTAAGCTTTTATTGACGGAGGACGGTTTTTGCCGTGAAGAATATGAATCTGCGGTCGCCGCTGCGGACGTGGACGAGCTGCAGGCTGAAGCCGCGGGAGACATTGAACCTGAAGCTTATGTAACGCTTGATGATACGGCGACTCTTATGTATACGTCAGGAACAACGGGAAGGCCGAAGGGGGTGCAGCAGACTTTCGGTAATCATTATTCCAGCGCTGTATCGTCTGCGCTGAATCTGGGGGTCACGGAGCGGGACCGCTGGCTTATTGCGCTGCCGCTGTTTCATATCAGCGGTCTGTCTGCGCTGTTTAAGTCGGTCATTTACGGCATGCCTGTCGTGCTTCATCAAAAATTTTCTGTCACTGATGTGCTGGACAGCATCAGCTCCCATCAGGTCACGATCATTTCAGCGGTGCAGACCATGCTTTCGGGCCTGCTTGCGGAAACTGAACAATGTCCTGAATCACTGCGCTGCATTCTGCTTGGCGGGGGTCCGGCACCACTGCCGCTCCTTGAAGAATGCCGCAGGAAACAATTTCCGGTATTTCAATCTTACGGCTTGACTGAAACCTGCTCACAGATTGTCACGCTTTCTCCGGAATTCAGTATGGACAAGCTCGGCTCGGCCGGTAAACCGCTGTTTTCATGCGAAATTAGAATTGAAAAAGACGGAAGCCCTTGTGCGCCGTTTGAACACGGTGAAATTACGGTGAAAGGCCCGAATGTAATGAAAGGGTATTATCATCGTGACGACGCGAACCAGGCCGCTTTTCATAATGGATGGTTTAAAACGGGCGATCTTGGCTATTTGGATGATGAAGGGTTTTTATACGTGCTGGACAGGCGGTCGGACCTCATTATTTCAGGCGGAGAGAACATCTACCCGGCAGAAGTGGAAGCGGCGCTGCTTGCCCATCCGGCTGTAGCGGAGGCCGGTGTTTCGGGAGCCGAAGATCCGAAGTGGGGGAAAGTGCCGCATGCTTTTCTCGTGCTGACTTCTTCTGTCAGTTCTGAGGAGCTGACCGCTTTTTGCCGTGAGCGGCTTGCAAAATATAAAATACCGGCTGCTTTTTTCAAGGTTGACGGGCTCCCGCGGAACGCGTCCAATAAACTGATGAGGCATCGGCTGAATGAGCTTCGTAAAGGAGAATTGTCATGATTAAGATTGAAAAAATCACCCTTTATCATGTAAGTATGAGGCTGAAAAAACCGTTTAAAACAAGTATTGAAACGCTGCAGGATCGTAAATTTTTGATCGTGGAAGCGATCGATGAAACCGGGAGAACCGGCTGGGGGGAGGTATCGGCGTTTTCTTCTCCGTGGTATACAGAAGAAACGATTCAGACATGTGCGCATATGCTGAGAGATTTTTTCATCCCAAATGTCGTAGGCCGCGAGTTTTTCCATCCGTCAGAAGTTCCTGACAGTCTCGCGCGTTTCAAAGGAAACCGCATGGCAAAAGCGGGGCTTGAATCAGCCGTGTGGGATCTATATGCCAAGAAAAAGGGGATATCTCTCGCAGAAGCCTTAGGGGGCAAAAGAGATAAAGTGCCCGCCGGCGTGGCGGTGGGTCTGGCTTCGGCTGATGAGATGCTTCGGGAAATTGAGCAATACGTAAAAGAAGGTTATCAACGTATAAAAATAAAAATTCAGCCCGGCCATGACGTTGATCTGGTCAGATCCATCCGCAGCCGTTTTCCGAACGTACCGCTGATGGCGGATGCCAACTCGGCATATGAACTGAAAGACATCAGCAGGCTGAAAGAGTTGGATGAATTCCAGCTCATGATGATAGAACAGCCGCTTCAGGCAGATGATATTGTCGATCACCGCCACCTGCAGAAACACTTGAGAACCGCGGTATGCCTTGATGAAAGCATATGCTCATATGATGACGCGAGGCGGGCGATTGAGCTTGGGAGCTGTAAAATCATTAACATAAAACCGGCGCGTGTAGGAGGCCTGACAGAGGCTTTAAAAATACATGACTTATGCAGAGAGCATCACATGCCGGTTTGGTGCGGCGGAATGTTTGAAACCGGCATTTCGAGAGCGCAGACAGTCGCGCTTGCTTCGCTGCCGCAATTTACGATACCGGGTGATATTTCCTCATCAGACCGATACTGGGAGGAGGATATTGTCACTCCCGACATACGTATCGAAGAGGGATTCATCTCTGTTCCGGACGGTCCCGGACTGGGTGTTGAAGTCAATCAGGAAATAATGAGAAAATACGTCACGCAAATGGACGTTTTTACGACAAACAATTGATAAAAAGACATTTCAGCGAGTTGAGCTGCCTGTATGCTGCTGTTATATTGAAATTGTTCATTATCACCCCTTCCCCCGTTTGAACCGGCTGTATCAGCCGGTTTTTTTAATAGGCGGATGCGATGATTTTTTTATTCTTCAAACAGTGTCGGCTTTACATCGCAGGTGTTGCTTTCTGGCTGGGGCAAACATGTACATCTTGATAAAAAATTCTGTGCTTGTCATGAATGCGATACTGATCGTACCGTCTGCCGCCTATACTGACAAACTGCCTTTCTTCCATGCTTTTCATCAGCGCGATTTTCCCCGGCTCAGGTGCTGATTTCAAAAAGGCTTGCGGCGCGGAAATGAAAAAGAGCTGTATAAAACAGCTCTTTTCTTTTATAAATCATGCGGTTTAAAGGTTTTGCAATCCGTTTCTTCACTTTTTTCAGCGGTTTCGCCTGTATGGCTGACCACATAAATCGCGTCGGCCGTGCATTTGTTTCCTCTGCCCCAATATGAACAGTTATTGACTTCACACAGAATTTTTTGGTCCATGCTGGCTCCCCTCCAAGATAAAAGGTACGCCATTAGTATGAGCCGCCCTGATTTTTGTTATTCCTCCTGGCGGATATAACGTCTGTCTTTCATAAAGAGCTTCCAGAAGAAATAAAACCCGGGAAACAAAATGATGAAAGCGACGATATACGTCATAAACAGCGCCCTGAAGGTGGCCGGCTCCGTAAATCCTGACATGACCGTAATATCCGGATAAATCATATAAGGAAGATGCGCCCGTCCGTATGCATAGCTTGCCAGAAAGTATTGAAGCGCAATGGCGATCATGGCGATTCTCGGTTTGCCGAGGTTGCGGCCGAAGCGTTTATTCGGCAAAAACAGGGCCGCGCCGGCAATGAAAAACATGATAACAGACAGGATAAGCCATGTCTTGTCTTTCATCATCCCCGTATACAGCCAGCCGGCTTCGTTGCGTAATGTCAGCATAATGAAGAAGGCAAATAGAAGCGAAAGCGGCCCTGTTAGTAAAGAACTCCGTCTGTAGATGCGGTACGCATGCTCCTCTTCCGCAACATTTGAAAAATCGGCCAGAAGCAGTGAAGATAAAAATAAAGTGCTTAAAATGGCAAAGCCGATAAACGCATACGCATTAAGGCTTGTAAAGACATTTGCCAAATTCAGTTGATACACTCCGCCCGTCTTCTCAATAAATCCTCCGTGTGTGACCGGAAGGACCAAAATCAGCACAGCGGGAATAATGAAGCCCGAAATTCCGGAGATATATCTCATGATTTTTCTTTCCTTCGCCGTATTGGAGAAGACGAGAAAGCCGCTGCGGATGGCTAAAAGCAGCAAAATAATACTCCCCGGGATCAATAAAACGGTTCCCAGCACGAAGGTTGCCCCTGGAAAGAAGCTGAATAGGGCGACAACGATTGCGACGATAAAGACGTTGGTCACTTCCCATGTCGGGGACAAATAACGGTTGGCGATGTTTGTCGCCTTTGTTTGTTCTTTATTTAAATAAATCATCGACCAAAAGCCGGCTCCGAAGTCCATCGTTGCCATGACCGCGTAGATAAACACGAAGCCCCATACGATTGATATCGCAATGAGAGCATCCATGGTAATGTCCATTTTAATTCAGCCCTTTCTATAGTTAGGATTCCGCCGCTTTTACATCCTCCTCAACGGGATGTTTGCGGAAATAATAAAGCAGCACATAAATGACTGCGGCTGCCAAAATGGCGTAAACGACCGTAAACAGGATGAACAGCAAACCGATTGAACCGGTTGTCGTGACGACATCAGACGTTTTCAAGAGATGGTAAATCACCCATGGCTGCCGCCCCGTACAAGCGAATATCCACCCGAATTCAATTCCGATCAGACTGAGCGGTCCTGCGGTTAAAAATAAAATCAAAAGCCAAGTCGGAAAGCTGTCTTTCTTTAAAATTTTTCTCCACACGATGCCGATGATTGAGTACAAAATGAGCAGCATTCCAATGCCGACCATTCCGTTAAACAGTGTATGGATGAATAAAGGCGGCCACTCGTCTTTCGGAAACGCGTTCAATCCTTTGACGACGGTATCAAAGCTGTTTGCAGCCAAAAAGCTTAAAGCCCATGGCACTTCTATCGCCCATTTTACTTTTTCTTCTTTTGCATCAGTAAAACCCCCGATCGCAAGCGGAGCGTGTGATCTAGTTTCAAAGAGCCCTTCTGCGCCCGCAAGCTTCTCAGGCTGGTATTCGTAAAGAAGCTGGGCTGACTCGTGACCGTTTAAAGAGGCAAGAATGGAAAAGATTCCGCCGATCGTTAAGGCGAGCAGCAGCGCTTTTCGGTGAAAGCGGTATACCTGCTCCTGTTTTCTCGTTCTCAGCATTTTATAAGCCGCAACTGACGCAACGATAAATGCCCCGGTCATGAAAGCCGTCAGAACGACATGGCCCGCGGTGGTGAAAAAGCTTGGATTAAAAAACGCTGCCCAAGGTTCGACGTCAGTGATTTTGCCGTTTAAAATTTTAAAGCCGGCCGGCGTTCCTTCAAATGCGTGAACATTTGTGATTAAGACGGCGGATGCCGCGGCGCCGATCAAAACGAAAATTACGGCAATGATGCGCATCGCCGGAGTCAGCCGGTCAGCGGCGTAGACATAAATGGACATAAACAGCGCTTCGATAAAGAATGCATAAATTTCAATCTGAAACGGGAGGGACATCACCCTGCCGATGACTTCCATAAATCCGGGCCACAAAAGGGCAAGCTGTGTACCCGCGATCGTTCCGGTCGGTATCGCCACGCCGAGCAGAACAGCCTGCGCCTTCGTCCACCTTTTCGCCATAATGGCATAATGCGGATCTTTTGTTTTTTGATAAATCAATTCAGCCATTAAAATCATCAGAGGCAAGCCGACACCAAGCGTCGCAAAAATAATATGAAAGCCCATGGTTGTCCCGAACAGGCTTCTGGCTAATACTAAATCATCCACGATCATAAACCGCCTTTCTAAATTACCGTTTTATGTAATGTGGTTATATTATTTGCTGAAGCGATTAGATTATTCTTCCGATTCCATATATGTGCAGGGTTTAGAAATCAAGGGATCAGGGCATATATGATTGACAAGCGGTTATTTAAGGTTTAAAATAAAACGTAATAATTACGATTTGAGAAAGGGAGATCAGCATGAAAAAAGATATTCATCCGGATAACCATCAAGTGATTTTTCAAGATGTGAACAGCGGCTATCGCTTTTTAAGCCATTCTACGAAAACGTCAGCGGAAACGGCAGAGTGGGAAGACGGAAAAACATACCCGCTGATTAAAGTAGAAGTCAGCTCAGATACGCATCCGTTTTATACAGGCCGCCAAAAGTTCAACGAAAAAGGCGGGAGAGTCGAACAGTTCAACAAAAAATACAATATGGGAAAATAAGACAAGCCCAATGGGGTTTGTCTTATTTATTGAGCACTTTGTCATCTCGTGCGGGGAGTGACGAAATGACCCGTCTTATGTTATATTGTGAATAAAAAAGCAGAAAGGAAACACCAAGATGAGTCTTCTAAACGATATCATGCAATTTAATGAGCAGTTCACTAAAAACAAAGATTATGAAAAATACCAAACATCTAAATTCCCGGATAAAAAAATGGCGATTTTGTCCTGTATGGACACACGTCTTGTAGAATTGCTTCCGCATGCGATGAATATGCGAAACGGCGATGTGAAAATTATTAAAAGTGCCGGCGCGCTTGTCGCCCACCCGTTCGGAAGTATCATGCGCAGCCTTTTAGTGGCCGTATACGAATTAAACGCCGATGAAGTCTGCGTTATCGGCCACCATGATTGCGGCATGAGCAAAATCAACAGCGAGGATATGCTCGATAAAATTATCGACCGCGGTATTCCGAAAGAGCGGATTGACATGCTGAAGCACTCAGGAGTTGATCTTGATCAATGGCTGAAAAGCTTTGATTCAGTAGAAGCGAGTGTTACAGACAGCGTAAACGTCATTAAACACCATCCGCTATTCCCTGACAATGTGCCGGTGCACGGTCTGGTGATTGATCCTGAAACCGGTAAACTTGATCTGGTGATCGACGGCTACCAGCATATGGACTAATGTTTTTGTTTTTTGTCCGGTACGGGATCAACACCGCCCGGATGAAAAGGGTGGCACTTTAAAATCCGCTTCAGTGTCAGCCATCCGCCTTTTAATGCGCCGTGAGTCTTGACGGCTTCGATTCCGTACTGCGAACACGTCGGATAAAAGCGGCATGACGGCGGCGTCAGCGGAGAGATGAACTTCTGGTATCCGCGAATTAAAGCAATCATTATGGTTTTCATCAAAAAAACCACCTTTCTGATGCTAGTATAGAAAAAAAATTTCAGATTGAAAAGCTTCCGCCACAATTCTTATCGGAAAACTGTGTTATAATGGATGCATATTCTGAAAAAAAGGGAGTGCCATTATGCCTTCAGTAGAAAGTTTTGAGCTTGACCATAATGCGGTTGTGGCTCCGTATGTAAGACATTGCGGAGTGCATAAAGTCGGAACAGACGGCGTCGTGAATAAGTTTGACATTCGCTTCTGCCAGCCGAACAAACAGGCGATGAAGCCGGATACGATTCATACGCTTGAGCACTTGCTTGCGTTTACGATTCGCACACATTCTGAGAAATACGATCACTTCGACATCATAGATATCTCACCGATGGGCTGCCAGACAGGCTATTATCTTGTTGTCAGCGGCGAGCCGACAGCGGAAGAAATTGTAGACCTGCTTGACGCTACGCTAAAAGAAGCCATCGATATTACGGAGATTCCGGCGGCCAACGAAAAACAGTGCGGCCAGGCGAAACTTCATGATTTAGAAGGCGCGAAACGCCTGATGCGTTTCTGGCTGTCACAAGATAAAGAAGATTTGCTGAAAGTGTTCGGATAAAAAACAGGCCTTTTTGCTGACATGCAAAAAGGCTTTTTTACATATTTCTAAAAAATGTCACACCTTATGTGTAAGCGTTTGCTAAAATAGAAGCAAACATGAAGGAGTGATGGGATGAAACGGGCTGTATTGGCAGGTATGTGCGGTATGGTATTTCTATTATCTTCCTGCGGGGGCAATTCGGACAAAACCTCCGCGGATGAAGAGCCTAAAGCGCTTGAGGTCAAGCTTACAGGACCGGAAACGGCAGCACCGCATGAAAAAGCGGAATACAAGGCGGAGGTTTTTTACGGCGGCAAGCGTGTCACGGATGCGGATGAAGTCATGTTTGAAGTATGGAAAGAAGGAAAAAAAGGCAGCAGCAAAACAAGCAAGGCCAAGGAGGAAAAAGGGGCGTATCACCTGCGGACTGAATTTGATGAAGAGGGTGTGTATACCGTTCAATCCCACGTAACGGCAAAACAGCAGCATAATATGCCGACTGTAAAAGTGCGTGTCGGGAATGCTGAAGCTGCCGATGATTCCTCCGGCCATGAGGAACAGACGCATCATCATTAAGGATTTTTTTTATCCGTCAAGCCTTTTGATGCGTCCTCCGGCGGGTCAATCGTATGTTTTACATTATAAGCTCTTACAGTCGACCAGATGGATAAAAGCAGCACGGCGAGCACGATAAGAAAGCCGAAGCTCAGAAGAAGCAGCATGAAATCCCTCCTTTTTAACAAATCATAACATATTTTCCATCCGTAAAATCAAGGGCTAAAAATTTATGTTTTAACACACGATATATAGGGTATATCAATAGTAAACCAAAGGAGGAAGATAGGCATGTCAGAAAAACTATTGGATGCAGTCAATAAGCAAGTTGCAAACTGGACGGTCATGTACGTGAAATTACATAACTATCATTGGTACGTCAAAGGGAAGGACTTTTTCACATTGCATGAAAAGTTCGAGGAGCTGTATAACGAAACGGCTACATATATTGATGATCTGGCAGAACGTCTGCTGGCATTAAACGGCAAGCCGATCGGCACAATGACGGAATCATTGAAGACAGCGTCTGTAAAAGAAGCGGAAGGCAATGAGAGCGCAGAACAAATGGTACAGAACATTTATGATGATTTCACTGTCATTGCGGAAGAGCTGAAAAGCGGCATGGATCTCGCAGATGAGGTAGGAGACGAAACGACCGGTGATATGCTGCTTGCCATTCACCAGAATATCGAAAAACATAACTGGATGCTGAAAGCGTATTTGGGATAATCAACAAGGGAAGACCGGGGCTATAAAGCACTCGGTCTTTTATTTGGCTGCCGAAGAGAGGTGTTGTCCATTTTTCTGAAAAATCCAGTCCGTTCCATTCACTTTTCATAGAATAATGTAAGGCCGTTTCTGTGAAAGGATGTTGGATCAAGTGGGCAAAGACTTTGGCATCTTTTCGTTTTTTGCAGTGATCGTGTCGGCAGCGGGGTTTTTCTTCGGAGGTTTTCAGTATTCGTTTCTGATTTTGCTATCGGTCATGGCGATTGAGTTTATCAGTACAAGCTTAAAAGAATCTCTTTTGCAGCAGCTGAGCGCAAGAAAGCTTTTTGCGCGGCTGGTCAAAAAAATCGTGACCCTGGCATTAGTCTCAGTTTGCCATTTTTTTGACCAGCTGCTTCATACCGAAGGCGCCATCCGTAATTTGGCTATCATGTTTTATATCTTATACGAATCGGTTCAGATCGTGATTACGGCAAGCTCGCTGGGCATACCGGTTCCGCAGGTGCTCGTCGACCTATTGGATACCCTGAAAAATAAATTCAAGCGCAAACCGTAACATTTGCTTCAAAGGAGGCTATACTAGCGGGTATGATGGTTTTCCTCTGAATTTTTGATAAAGGGCTTCCGAACAAACGCAACTGTGGTATGATGTATGGAAGATATGAAGGAACGGATTAGAGGGATAAACATGTACGAGTTTAAAGACTATTATCAGAACACTGTTCAGCTCTCCTTTGAACACCAGCCTTTTTCAGACAGCCCGAAGCACGTGTGGGTCATATGCCGATATGGAGATAAGTGGCTTTTGACTGAGCACGAAGACCGGGGGTTTGAATTTCCAGGCGGAAAAGTGGAGCCGATGGAATGTGCGGAGGAAGCGGCCCTGCGCGAGGTGAAAGAAGAAACCGGCGCCGCGGTAAGACATCTGAAGTACGTCGGACAGTATAAAGTTCTCGGCAGGGAAAAGGTAATCGTGAAAAATATTTATTTTGCCGATATTGAAAAGCTTGAAAAACAGGCTGATTATTTTGAAACAAAGGGGCCGGTGCTGTTCAGCGAACTGCCGGAGAATCTCCCCCGAAATAAAAAATTCAGTTTCATTATGAAAGATTCGGTGCTTCCGATCAGTCTGAAAAAGCTGAAAGAGGACGGCGTATTTCAATCATAAAAACGAAGACCCGGCGTTTACGCACGGGTCTTTTTTAAATTTTTCCTTTCGTCCATTTTCTTTCTAACAGTTCGACTCCCTGATACATCAATGTCGCAAAAATCGCGATGATCAGAAGGCTTAAGAATACAAGAGTGAAATTGAAGACCTGAAATCCGTAAATGATCATGTAGCCCAGACCTTTTTCGGAAACGAGAAACTCGCCGACGATGACACCGACCCAGGATAAACCGACGTTCACTTTAAGCGCGGAAATAATCGCGGGGGCGCATGCCGGCAGAATGACTTCTTTAAACATGATGCTTCTTTTCGCTCCGAAGGTTTTCATCACTTTTATATAGTTTTCATCCACTTCCTGAAAAGCCGTAAAGACGACGATTGTCGTGATAATGACACTGATGACTGCTCCCATGGCGACAATGCTTGTGAAATTCGGTCCGAGTGCCACGATGAGAATCGGTCCGAGTGCGACCTTCGGCATCGCGTTTAAAATGACGAGGTACGGGTCTAAAACCCGGGCGAGCCTGTTTGACCACCATAACAGAGCGGCGAGGCATGTGCCGAGGAGCGTGCCGAGCAAAAAGCCGAGAACGGTTTCTCCTAAGGTTACGCCGATGTGCGCCGCAAGGGATCCGTCCGCAATCTTTTCAACTAAAAGCCTGCAAACGGCGGAGGGTGAGCTGAAGATTAACGGATCGATCCAGCCCGCCCTGCTCGATATTTCCCAGCCGGCAAAAAATACGATGAAAATGGCGGCCTGATACGCACGGATCCGGAGCCTTTCTTTTTGGTGTCTTTTCTTAAACTGCTGATGAAGCTGTTCAATCGTGCCGCTGCTGTTTTTCAAGGGAATTCAGCTCCTTCCATATGGTTTGAAACAGCGGCTGAAAGGCCGGATCCTGACGCGCGTCAAACGGATCTAAAGCCGCGAGCTCCTTAGGCACGGTGAATATTTGGTGGATGGTGCCCGGCTGATTCGAAAATAAATAGATCGTATCGCTCATGGCGATGGCTTCACCGATATCGTGGGTGACGAGCACGGCGGTTTTTTGAAAATCCTTTAATGTTCTGAATACAAGATTTTCCAAGGAAAGCTTCGTTTGAAAGTCCAGCGCGGAAAACGGTTCATCAAGGAGCAGCAGTCCCGGGTCCGGCGCAAGAGTTCTGGCAAGTGCCGCCCGCTGCCGCATCCCGCCTGAGAGCTCTTTCGGGTATTTCTTTTCAACGCCGATTAATCCGAGCTTAGGCAGAAGGCTGAGAACTTCAGCTCTTTTTTCTTCTGTTAATGTTTTTGAAATGTGTAAACCGAGCAGCACGTTTTCCTCAATTGATTTCCAAGGAAATAAATAATCCTGCTGAAGCATATAACCGATTTGGTGTTCTTTATGGTTCGGCACGCTTCCTTCAATCAGCACCCGGCCTTGCGCAGGGGTGATAAGGCCGGCCAGAATGGACAGGAGTGTTGTTTTTCCGCATCCGCTCGGCCCGAGAAAGGAGATGAAATCCCCTTTTTCAATCTGAAAATGTATATCTTTCACGGCGGTTGTCTTTTCTTTCAGCGAGAAATAAGTATGTGTTACATGATCCACATGTAAAAAAGACATTCATGTTCCTCCTATTGTTCTGAGGTGACTTTTTTGGCGATTTTTGTGTTGACGAGTTTGCTGTACGGAATGTGTTTCGGAAGCTCTCCGGCCTCATCCATAATAGATTGAAGCTGTTCCCATTCATCCTTTTGCAGAACTGGGTCTGAAGAGAATGACTTTTGTTTTTTATATCGCTCTATTGATGTTTCGATAATGGCCGGATCGGTATCGGCAAATTCCTTCTGAATCGTTTTTGCGATGTCTTTGGCCGGATGGCTTTCCACCCATTGCTGGGCGCGATAGATGGCGCGGGTGAATTTTTCCGCCGTCTTTTCATTGGTTTTCAAATAACTTTCTTTTGCCATAAAGGTTGTGTATGGCATTTGGCCGGAAGCTTCTCCGAAGGATGCGACGATATGGCCGATGCCTTCTTTTTCAAATTGGGATGCCGTCGGTTCAAACAGCTGCACATAATCACCCGTTCCGGATGCGAATGCGTTGGGAATATTGGCGAAATCAATGTTTTGAACGAGGTTAATGTCTTTTTTCGGCTCTATGTGATTCTTTTTCAGGACGTACTCACCGGCCATTTGGGGCATGCCGCCTTTTCGCTGGCCGAGAAATGTTTTTCCTTTTAAATCGTTCCATTTGAATGATTTCTCAGCCTTCCGTGACACGAGAAATGTGCCGTCCGTCTGTGTCAGCTGCGCGAAGTTGATGACCGGATCTTTTGCTCCCTGCGCCTCCACGTAAATGGATGTTTCAGAACCGATCAGCGCGATGTCTGACCCGTTTGACAAAAGCGATGTCATTGTTTTGTCTCCGCCCCATGTTGTTTGAAGTGACACTTGGAGCCCTTCTTTTTTAAAGAAACCTTTTGCTTCAGCGACATACAGAGGCGTATAGAAGATGGAGTGTGTGACTTCCGCCACCTTTACCTTTGTCAGACTTTCTTCCTGTCTGCAAGCCGGAAGAATGAGCAGGAAAAAGGCGCATATGACAAAAACGCAGCCCGTTTTGAGCCATTTGTTCACGGTGTAACCTCCTTGTTTTAAGCGTTAAAATAACCTTTTCTGCTTTACATATCGTATGATGGGTATAAAAAATGTGTGAGTGCCCATATTCACGTTGGGAAAGAATAAAAAAACTGATGATATAAGGAGGCCATTGTTTTGCTGGCAGAAAAGAAAAGGTTCCCGTCTCCGAGTCCGCATATCCGCCTCTTTGAGGTATGCTATGAGTCAGAAGGACTGAAGGTAAAGGGGCTTCTTGCCGAGCCTGCGGCGCCGGGAACATATGACGGTTTTTTATATTTGCGCGGCGGCATAAAAAATGTCGGCATGGTACGCCCCGGAAGAATCGTTCAATTCGCTTCCCAAGGTTTTGTCGTGTTTGCGCCCTATTACAGAGGCAACCAGGGCGGCGAGGGAAATGAAGATTTTGCGGGAGAGGACAGAGAGGACGCGTTTTCCGCTTTCCGCCTGCTTCGGGAGCATCCGAACGTCAGAGAAGGGCGGGTGCATATTTTCGGTTTTTCCCGGGGCGGAATCATGGGGCTTTTGACCGCGATTGAAATGGGGCATCAAGCGGCTTCGCTCGTTTCATGGGGCGGTGTGAGCGATATGGTGCTTACTTATGAAGAGCGGAAGGATATGCGGCGGATGATGAAGCGGGTGATCGGAGGCACGCCGAAAAAGGTGCCGGATGAATACAGATGGCGTTCGCCGTTTGAAAACGCAGACCGTATTCAGGCCCCTGTGCTGCTCATCCATGGAGAGAATGATGAGAATGTTTCGATCGAACACGCCCGAATGATCGAGGACAAGCTGAAAGAGGCGGGGAAACCGGTGGAAACTTGGTATTACAGCGGTTTTACGCATTATTTTCCGCCGCAGGAAAACAGACGCATTGTCCGGCGGCTGGCGGAATGGATGAAGACACGGTAAGATGCCTGATTTATGATATGATAATAAAGAATAAGAGAATGAAAGGGGATTTTCATTTTGGGAATGCCTGTTGAATTTAATACCATGATTGTGACAAAAGGCAATGAAAAACGGATAGAGGAAAATATCTTTTTATTGGAGAAAGAGGGCTACCGCGTCTATCCTCTTGATATTCCGATGGACGTGCGCAAAACGAAAACCGGCGAGAAATCCGGCACCGGCGAGGTCCAAAAGCTCGAATGGGCGAACGGCCGGACAAGCATTACATACAGACTCACGTCGCTCCATTCGACAAACTGAAAAAACAAAAGCCAAGGGCATAAACGCCCTTGGCATTTTTGATTACACGAGAGGTCCGCCGGCTTTGGCAATCGAGTCCGCATGGGAAAACTTTTTAAAGTTTTCTTTAAACTCATTGGCCAAAAACAGCGCTTTTTCGTTGTATGCTTGTTTATCGCTCCATGTGTTTTCAGGCTGAAGAACTTCATCCGGAACGCCCGGAACATGAACGGGACTGCGCAGGCCGAAAATGCTGTCTGCCGTCATCTCAGTCTGGTTCAGTCTGCCTTCAATAGCGGCCTTGACCATCGCTCTTGTATACGAAAGTTTCATCCGTTCTCCGACTCCGTACCCTCCGCCGGTCCAGCCTGTGTTGACCAGGAAGACTTGAACGCCGTGTTCGTCGATTTTATGCCCGAGCATTTCGGCATATACATGCGCCGGAAGCGGAAGGAACGGTGAACCGAAGCACGTCGAGAAAGTCGTTTGCGGAGATGTCACGCCGCGCTCGGTTCCCGCGAGTTTACTGGTGTACCCGCTTAAGAAGTGATACATCGCCTGTTCCTTCGTCAGTTTGCTGATCGGAGGGAGCACACCGAATGCGTCCGCCGTTAAAAAGACGATCGCCTGCGGATGGCCGGCAATGCTCGGCTGCACGATATTGCCGATCATCTCAATCGGATATGCGGCTCTTGTGTTTTCCGTGTAGAAGGAATTGTCGTAATCCGCTTCACCCGTTTTTTCATCAAGCACGACATTCTCAAGAACAGACCCGAAGCGGATCGCACGAAAAATCTGCGGTTCTTTTTCCTCGCTCAGATTGATACATTTAGCGTAACATCCGCCTTCAATGTTGAAAACGCCGGAATCTGACCAGCCGTGCTCGTCATCGCCGATCAGTTTGCGGTCCGCATCGGCTGAAAGCGTCGTTTTCCCTGTGCCGGAAAGGCCGAAAAACAGGGCGACATCGCCTTTTTCACCGACATTGGCTGAGCAGTGCATCGGCAGTATATCCTGCTGCGGAAGCAGGAAGTTCATAATGGAGAATATTGATTTTTTCATTTCTCCGGCGTATTCGGTGCCGCCGATTAAAATGACGCGCTTTTCGAAAGAGACAATGATAAATGTTTCCGAATGCGTGCCGTCCGTCTCCGGATCTGCTTTAAAATGCGGAGCTGAGAGAATGGTGAAAGGCTGCGCTTGCCTGTCTCTTTCATCCGTCTCCGGTCTGATAAACAGCTGGCGCGCGAATAAATTGTGCCACGCAAATTCATTTACGACCGTAATCGGGAGTCTGTATTTTTCATCCGCTCCCGCGAATCCTTCAAACACAAACAGTTCATCCCGCTGTTTTAAGTAGCTGACGACTTTGGCGTACAGCTTTTCAAACGCCTCTTCAGAAATGGGCTGATTCACCGCGCCCCAATCAATTTGATTTTCTGTGCTTTGTTCACGGACGATAAATTTATCTTTAGGTGACCGGCCTGTATATGCGCCGGTGGTGGCGCGTACGGCGCCCATTGATGTCAGCGTTCCTTCATTTCGGCTGATCACTTTTTCGGTAAGTTTTGGAGCCGATAAATTATGATGCACATTCGGACTTGCAAGTAATGCTTGAAGATCTGCGGTTAAATCAACTAATTTCATAAAAACCTTCCTTTGCCGGTTTATTTGTATTTCGCTGAATGTGGAATTAGTATAACATATATCTGAAAATAGTCTATACTATTTGCGGTTTTTTGTTTGTGTTTTTCCATTGCTTCCCGAAATAAAGGCGCGTAATCGCTTTAATTCATATTGACACTTTCCGCCCTTTTACGATAAGATATTTCATTGAGCGGATACTCTTATCCCGAGCTGGCGGAGGGACAGGCCCGATGAAGCCCAGCAACCGGTTTCTCTGTAAAAAAGCAGGTGAAAACACTGTGGGGAACCAAGGTGCTAACCTGATGCAAGGTTTAATATTTTCCTTGAGCGATAAGAGTGAAAGGCACACAGACCAAACCCTTTCCTCGAGTGGAAAAGGTTTTTTTATTTCATAAAATATGCCAATTAACATTCTCTGATATAGTATGACATTGTATTAAGAGGGAGCGAGTTCCGTATCATATGAAAAGGTCTTGCAAAAGATCTTTTTTCAGGAGGAAAAGTGAATGAGTAAAAACCGTCGACTATTTACATCTGAATCTGTTACTGAGGGTCATCCGGACAAAATCTGTGACCAAATTTCTGACAGTATCTTAGATGAGATTTTAAAAAATGACCCGAACGCGCGCGTAGCCTGCGAAACATCTGTAACGACAGGACTTGTGCTGGTAAGCGGAGAGATTACTACATCAACATACGTTGACATTCCGAAAACAGTCCGTGAAACGATTAAAGAAATCGGCTACACACGCGCCAAATATGGATTTGATGCGGAGACTTGCGCTGTTTTAACATCAATTGATGAACAGTCTGCGGATATCGCAATGGGTGTCGATCAGGCTCTTGAAGCGCGTGAAGGCACAATGAGCGATGCTGAAATCGAAGCAATCGGAGCGGGAGACCAAGGCCTGATGTTCGGTTATGCGTGTAACGAAACGAAAGAGCTTATGCCGCTTCCGATCTCTTTAGCGCATAAATTAGCCCGCCGTTTGAGCGAAGTCCGCAAAGAAGACATTCTTCCGTACCTTCGCCCTGACGGCAAAACGCAAGTTACCGTTGAATATGATGAAAACAACAAGCCGGTCCGTATCGACGCGATCGTCATTTCAACTCAGCACCACCCGGAAATTACGCTTGAGCAGATTCAGCGCAATCTGAAAGAGCATGTCATTAATCCTGTCGTGCCTGAGGAACTGATCGATGAAGAAACAAAATACTTCATCAACCCTACGGGACGTTTCGTAATCGGCGGACCTCAAGGTGATGCGGGTCTGACCGGCCGTAAAATCATCGTTGACACATACGGCGGATATGCACGCCACGGCGGCGGCGCATTCTCCGGTAAGGATGCGACGAAGGTAGACCGTTCTGCGGCATACGCTGCGAGATACGTAGCGAAAAACATCGTGGCAGCAGGTCTTGCTGATTCTTGTGAAGTGCAGCTTGCATACGCAATCGGCGTGGCACAGCCTGTTTCTATTTCTATCAATACATTTGATACAGGAAAAGCTTCTGAAGAAAAACTGATCGAAGTCGTACGGAATAACTTCGACCTGAGACCTGCCGGCATTATTAAAATGCTTGATCTGCGCCGCCCGATCTATAAGCAGACAGCTGCTTACGGCCACTTCGGACGTCATGATGTGGATCTTCCTTGGGAGCGTACTGACAAGGCGGATGCGCTTCGCAAAGAAGCACTAGGAGAATAATTTTATAGCCGCTTACTTAAGCGGCTTTCCCTTTTTGTAGATGCTGCCATGCTTATTTTTTACATAGCGTGAAACCAATGGCGTAACAAAGCGTCTATAAAAAGGGGGTCCAATTAGAAAATTACACTTATGGAGGCTATACTATGTGTGGATTTGTCGGTGTTTTTAATAAGCATCCATTAACTCAAACCGCAGATCAAGAAGAGCTAATCAAACAAATGAACCAAATGATCGTTCACCGCGGTCCTGACAGCGATGGGTATTATCATGACGAGCACGTCGGATTCGGCTTCAGACGGCTCAGTATTATTGACGTAGAAAACGGCGGACAGCCTTTATCATATGAAGACGAAAAATATTGGATCATTTTTAACGGCGAAATCTATAACTACATTGAATTGAGAGAAGAGCTTGAAGCGAAAGGCTACACTTTCAATACAGATTCCGATACCGAAGTGCTCCTTGCGACATACCGTCATTATAAAGAAGAAGCTGCTTCAAAGCTTCGCGGAATGTTTGCGTTTTTAATCTGGAACAAAGCTGACCGCGTCATGTACGGCGCGAGAGACCCGTTCGGCATTAAACCGCTGTATTACACAACCATCGGGGACAAAGTATATTTTGCATCTGAAAGAAAAAGTTTAATGGCCGCTCAAAACGGCATTGATCTTGATACAGCTTCTTTACAGCAATATATGTCTTTCCAATTCGTTCCTGAACCGAGCACGCTTGACGCTGAAGTGAAAAAAGTCGAGCCGGGCAGCCAGTTTACGATCCGTCCGGAAGGCGACATCGCGTTTAAAACATATTTCAAAGCGAACTTCAAGCCTGTTCAGTCTGATGAAGATAAATTGGTGAAAGAAGTCAGAGACGCAATCTTTGACTCTGTCAAAGTCCACATGAGAAGTGACGTGCCTGTCGGTTCGTTTCTATCCGGCGGTATTGACTCTTCTTTTATCGTCTCAGTTGCGAAAGAATTTCACCCGAGCCTTAAAACATTTTCCGTCGGTTTTGAGCAGCAGGGCTTCAGTGAGGTTGACGTAGCGAAGGAAACGGCTGCCGCGCTCGGAATTGAAAACATCAGCAAAGTCATTTCTCCTGAGGAGTATATGAACGAGCTTCCGAAAATCGTCTGGCACTTTGATGACCCGCTTGCAGATCCGGCGGCGATTCCTTTGTACTTTGTCGCGAAAGAAGCGAAAAAACATGTAACGGTCGCGTTATCCGGGGAAGGCGCGGACGAGCTGTTCGGCGGGTACAATATTTACCGCGAACCGCTATCGCTTAAACCGTTTGAACGCATTCCGTCCGGTCTGAAAAAAATGCTTCTTCATGTGGCGTCCGTCATGCCTGAAGGAATGAGAGGGAAAAGCCTCTTAGTCCGCGGCTGCACACCGCTTGAGGAGCGTTATATCGGTAATGCGAAGATTTTTGAAGAGCCCGTGAAAAAACAGCTGCTCAAACATTACAATCCAGAGCTTTCATACCGTGATGTCACGAAGCCGTACTTTACGGAAAGCCGTTCATACAGCGACATTAATAAAATGCAGTATGTTGACATCCATACGTGGATGCGCGGCGACATCCTGTTAAAGGCTGACAAAATGACGATGGCCAACTCATTGGAACTGCGCGTGCCGTTCCTTGATAAAGTCGTGTTTGACGTGGCTTCTAAAATTCCGGATGAACTGAAAACGAAAAACGGCACGACGAAATACCTTCTGCGCAAAGCTGCTGAAGGGGTAGTGCCTGATCATGTGCTTAACCGCAAAAAACTCGGCTTCCCTGTGCCGATCCGCCACTGGCTGAAAAATGAAATGAACGAATGGGTTCGCAACATCATTCGTGAAAGTGAAACAGATGCTTATATTGAAAAAGATTATGTCCTTCAGCTTCTGGAAGATCATTGTGCCGACAGAGCGGACAACAGCCGCAAAATCTGGACCGTGCTGATCTTCATGATCTGGCACAGCATCAATGTTGAAAAAAGACTGGTGCCGGAAGAGCTGAATCATCAGCCGAAAGAAGTCATTTTTGTTTAATCCAAAAGGCTTTCGATGTTATCGAAAGCCTTTTTTCTATTGTTTTTTTGTAAACCGTCTATTCCGCTCTGTTTTCGACAAAGTATTACGCAATATTCAGAAAAAGGTTATAATAGGACTAATCGGGTAGATTCCGGAAAGTGTTTTCTGGCTATTTCGTCTCGGTTTGTTGTTTCTTTGTCAAAATCAGGGGGAGGGAGAGTTATGCAAAACAAAGAAAAAACGCTTCACCGCGGCTTGGAAGAGCGGCATATCTCGCTTATGTCGTTGGGCGCCGCGATAGGAGTCGGGCTGTTTCTCGGGTCGGCTTCTGCCATAAAGCTTGCCGGGCCGGGGATTTTAGCCGCTTACGCCTGCAGCGGGCTGATTATGTTTTTTATTATGCGGGCATTAGGGGAAATGGCGATTCAAAAGCCTGTAGCCGGCTCATTCAGCCGGTATGCCAGAGATTATCTCGGTCCGCTTGCCGGGTTTTTAACAGGCTGGAATTATTGGTTTTTATGGGTTGTTACCTGCATGGCGGAAATCACCGCGGTCGGCATTTATATGGGCTACTGGTTCCCTGACGTGCCGTCATGGATATGGGCGCTTTGTGCACTCGTCATTATGACGGCTGTCAACTTTCTGGCGGTCAAAGCGTACGGTGAGCTTGAATTCTGGTTTGCGCTCATTAAAGTCTTGGCGATTCTGTCAATGATCGCGATCGGTCTGGTGATGATCGTATTCGGTCTCGGAAACGGAGGCGTTGCGCTCGGAATCAGCAATTTATGGAGCCACGGCGGCTTTTTCCCGAATGGGATTAAAGGGGTGCTGCTGTCGCTTCAAATGGTCATGTTTGCCTATCTCGGGATTGAGCTGATCGGTGTCACAGCCGGTGAGGTCAAAAATCCGGAAAAATCACTGGCGCGGGCCATAGATACTGTTTTTTGGCGCATTCTCATTTTTTACGTCGGAGCTTTGTTTGTCATTATGTCAATTTATCCGTGGCAGGAAATCGGTTCAGGCGGAAGCCCGTTTGTTTTGACATTTGAAAAAATCGGAATACCCGCTGCAGCCGGAATCATTAATTTTGTCGTATTGACGGCGGCTCTTTCTTCCTGCAACAGCGGGATCTTCAGCACGGGGCGCATGCTGTTCAATCTGGCGGAACAAAATGAAGCGCCTAAAGCATACGGTACGGTCACAAAAGGCGGTGTGCCGGGAAAAGCGGTATTGGTTTCAGCGGGCGCGTTATGCATCGGCGTTCTGCTGAACTACGTGGTGCCGGCGAAAGTGTTTACGTGGGTGACGAGCATTGCGACGTTCGGAGCGATTTGGACATGGTCGATTATTTTGCTTTCCCAAATGAAATACCGGAAAAGCTTACAGCCGGAACAACGGAAAAAACTCAAATATAAAATGCCTTTATACCCCTTTTCCTCATATATCTCGCTGGCATTTCTCGCTTTTGTCGTTGTGCTGATGGCTTTTAATGCAGAGACCCGGGTGGCCGTCATCATCGGGCCTGTCTGGTTCGGCATATTATTAGCCGCCTATTACGGGAAAGGTTTCCATAAAAGAAAAGACATAGGTCTGGAAAACGGACAGACATTCGCCGAAAAAGCGTAAAAAAAGAGCCCGGGACATGGGCTCTTTTTTTCATAGGATCGGGCCGGCGGGGGAAGAATAAAACAAATTCCTGAACATTTTGCTTCTGTTTCCTGACAATCGGGAGAATGCAAATGGTTTTTACTTAAATAATATTTTGAAAAATGGTACAGTAGTAAAACAAAGCTGATCTATTTTTATTTCTCTTGCAGTGTTTTATAGTATCGGCCTTTTTCAACATATTCCGTTCTGATTCTTTCCATGTCCCGTATGTCTTCTTCTGTCAGCCGGCGGATAACCTTTGCGGGCCGGCCGAACGCAAGACAGCCGGGAGGAATGGTTTTGCCCGGAGGAACGAGACTTCCGGCGCCGATAAACGCGCCTTCTCCGATTTCCGCCCCGTCAAGAATGACGGAGCCCATACCGATTAAAGCATTCTTTTTGATGATTGCGCTGTGCAGTGTAACCTGATGGCCGATCGTGACGTCATCTTCAATAAGAAGCGGGCGGTTCGGACTTTGATGCAGACAGCTCAAGTCTTGTATGCTGACTCTTTTTCCGATCCTTGTCGGCGCAACATCCCCCCGGATGACGGCTGAGAACCAAATGCTTGATTGTTCTCCGATCACGACGTCGCCCGTAATGACGGCGTTATCCGCAATGAACGCTTCAGGATGTATGTCAGGCGTAAATTGTTTATAAGGGTAGATTATCATGTCTCATCCTTCTTTCTCTAAATTTATGTAAGAGGTGAACTGCATGTGGACTTGGAAAGCAGACAGGCCCGTCGGTACCATTGTCATTATCCACGGGGCAAGCGAATACCACGGACGTTATAAATGGCTCGTTGAAATGTGGAGATCTTCCGGATATAACGTGGTGATGGGCGATTTGCCCGGTCAGGGAACGTCGACCCGCGCCAGAGGGCATATTCGCTCTTTCCAAGAATACATTGATGAAGTAGATATATGGATTGATAAAGCGAGAACGCTTGAAGCGCCCGTTTTCCTTTTGGGCCACAGCATGGGCGGACTGATTTCGATAGAATGGTTTAAGCAGCAGAGAAATCCCCGCATTACGGCACTCATTTTATCATCACCTTGTCTGGGTCTGCAAATAAAAGTCAATAAAGTCCTTGATTTTGCGTCTAAAGGACTGAACGTCCTCGCTCCGTCCCTCAGAGTGGATTCCGGCTTATCACCTGATATGGCAACGAGGAATGCGGATATGATTGAAGCGGATCAAAACGATTCTTTATATGTCACGAAGGTATCCGTAAGATGGTACAGAGAGCTTTTAAAAACCATTGATGCCGCTATGGTGCCGACTGATGCGTTTTTAAAGGTGCCGCTTTTGCTTATGCAGGGCGGTGATGACAAAATCGTCGATAAAATGAAGGTCCGCAAATGGTTTTCCGGTGTGGCTTCCCATAATAAATCGTACCGGGAATGGGAAGGGCTTTATCATGAAATTTTTAATGAACCGGAAAGAGAAACTGTGTTTAAGGCGGCAAAAGCCTTTACAGATCAGTATATTTGAATTCGCTGGGGGTGCATATGTTGACAGTACCGGAACATCCTTTTAACCTTATGGCAAAAGTGTATCGGGAAATTTTTCCGCTCGTTCATCAGGAATTGAACATGTGGCGGGAAAAATCAGATTCCATTAAAAATACCGAACTGCGGCAGCAGGCGGCCGCAAGTATCCGCGATAAATCGTTTCATTGTGAAGGCGGCGGCATTTTAGCCCTGCTTTCGGGAGAGCAGAAACAGAAATGCGTGCAATTTATCATCGCGTATCAGACAATCAGTGATTATCTGGACAATCTGTGCGACCGCAGCACCTCGCTTGATCCCGAGGACTTCCGCATGCTTCATCTCTCCATGCGTGACGCGCTGACGGTCGGTGCCGAGGTGCGGCCGTACTATCAGTACAGAGACGAGCGGGATGACGGCGGTTATCTTCATGAGCTGGTCAGAACATGCCAGCGGGTGCTCGGGTCAATAGAACATTACGGTATCATTAAACCTTATTTGCTTGAGCTGTGTGATTATTATTGCGATCTTCAGGTTCATAAGCATGTCGTTGAGCATGAACGCGTTCCGAGGCTTAAAGGCTGGTTTGAGCAGTACCGGTCACAGCTTCCGGAAATGGAGTGGTTTGAGTTCTCGGCCTGCGCCGGATCGACGTTAGGTATTTTCTGTCTCGTTGCTTACTCATTCCAGCCTGATTTTAACGAACATACCGCTGAGAAAATCCGCAGCAGTTATTTTCCGTACATACAAGGGCTGCATATACTGCTTGATTATTTAATTGACCAGGAAGAGGATCTGCTTGAAGGCGATCTGAATTTCTGTACGTATTATCAGTCTCATGAAGAAATGATGCAGAGACTGCAGCATTTTATTGAAAAAGCGGATGAACATTTGCAAGGCATTCCGCATGAAAATTTTCATCGGCTGATCAACAGGGGGCTGCTCGGCGTCTATTTATCCGATGACAAAGTCGCCGGCCAAAAAGAAATGGGCCGCCTTGCGCGAAAGCTGATCAGGGCAAGCGGGAAAACGTCATTTTTCTTTTATATCAACGGAAGAGCCTACCGCAAATTTCAGAAGATGGCTTGGACGAAAAGTTCGTAATGGGTGAACTGCGCCTCTCGTGTAAATCATGACGGCGCAGTTTTATTTATGACGTGAAGTATGAAATGAAACATTGTTTGCGCCTGCAGAATATGATACTTTAATTTTATGAAAAAATTAAAGTATTTAGCGGTCATAGCATTACTTTCCATTTCCGGAGGCTGCTCCGTCATCCATGCTTCCGCCGGCTATCATCCTGTCTTGATAGCGCACAGGGGCTCTTCTGCGATTGAGCCGGAACATACAGCTTTGTCTTATGCGCGTGCCATTAAAGACAAAGCAGATTATATTGAGATAGACTTACGGGAGACGAAGGACGGCCATCTGATTGCAATTCACGATAAAACGGTAGATCGGACAACAGATGGTAAAGGGATGACAGATGATCTGTCTTTGGCTCAGATTAAGAAACTGAATGCGGGAAAAGGAGAAAAGATTTTAACATTAGAAGAAATCATACAGAAATTCGGACAAACTGCCAATTACTATATTGAGACGAGAGAAAGCAACGGCAGCCTGGTGATGGAAAAGAAACTGATTGACATATTACAAAAACATAAGCTGATTTCCAGCCATAAAGCAGTCATTGAGTCTTTTAGCGGGAAGAGCTTAAAGAAAGTTCGATCTATGGATAAAAAAGTTCCTCTTGTTCGATTATTAAAAGATAACGAGGCTGAGGAGATAAATGATAAGCAGCTGCAAACCATCAGAACGTATGCTGATACAGTCGGGCTCAACGCCAAATTGGCAAATGAAGCAGTCGTGAAGCGCATTCATCACAATAAGATGAAAGTGCACGTGTTTTTTGATAAGGAAGACGAGCATACGCTGACGCCTATTATGCTGAAACAAAAAGCAGATGGTGTCTTTACGAACAATCCCGCTTATACACGCGGCGTGCTGCAAAACAGTAAATAAAAAGAGACATGCGCATTTTACGCTGTCTCTTTTTTTAACGGTTTCTTTTTTGCCGCAAGGTGCATTGCGAATTTGCCGATCAGCCCGATGACAAAAAATGCAGCAAACCACCAGTAATAGGTTTTTGCGAACTCAAATCCTAAATGTCTTGATAATATGATGACGAACATCACATAGGGAACACTTGAAAATATGATGCGAAGAATATTCAAACTGCCGCTCCTCCCAGATGTTACACTTAAAAGATGAACTTTTTTCCATTACTTCATAGTAATTGATTTTTCAGAAATAGTAAACACAAAAAGAATCGGCCCGCTTATGACAGGCCGATTCTTTATTTGCCGGCAGATTTCTTTTCAATCGCTATAATAAACGGCGGGTCGTTTCGCTGGTTGAGAAAGCCGTAGCTCAGCACGCGCGCTTTTTCCTGATCAAGATTGCTGCAGTAGTCCAGTAATGCACTTTTTTCCGTCTTGCCTTCAGGATGCCCGTGGTACACAACGAGAACGATCAGCCCGTTCTCCTTCAGCAGTTCAAGGAGCTGTTCGATCGCGGAAATGGTTGAGTGGCCGTTTGTCGTAATGCTTTTATCGCCGCCGGGCAGATAGCCGAGATTAAACACGGCGCAAGCCACACGACCGTGCGCATCCTCAGGCAGCGATGCCTTTATTTGATCATGGCTCTTATGGTGAAGCGTGACGCGCGGACTGAAGTCGGCACCGAGCCGCTCCTTCGTTTTAGCGAGTGCGTCCGCTTGAATATCAAAGGCATGGACATGTCCTGTCTCACCGACAAGGCCGGCCAGGAAATATGTATCATGTCCGTTGCCCATCGTCGCGTCAACCGTGATATCACCTTCCTGTGCGGCGGACTTCAGCAATTCTTTACTGAAAGGGAGGATGTGCATCAAGGTCATAGGGCGGTCTCCTCCCCGATTTTTCTGAAGAGCTTTCCTTGATAGCTTCCCCGTGTTTCCAGCTCTTTTTGAATGGCGCCCAGTACTTCCCACTTATTGACGCTCCACATCGGTCCGACCATTAATTCGATCGGCCCGTCTCCCGTAATGCGGTGAACGATCATTTCCGGGGGAATGATTTCGAGCTGATCACATACAAGACTTACATATTCTTCTTGAGAAAGGAACTCCAGCTTTCCTTTTTCATATTGCTTCACCATCGGTGTGCCTTTTAATAAGTGAAGCAGGTGAATTTTAATGCCTTGCACATCCAAATCAGCGACGGCTTTGGCCGTCTCCATCATCATGTCCCTGTTTTCAAGCGGAAGCCCGTTAATGATATGGGAACAAACGCGGATGCCGTGTTTTCTCAGTTTATTGACACCCTCAACATAGCAGTCAAAATCATGGGCGCGGTTGATCAGAAGGGCAGTCCGCTCATGCACGGTCTGCAGCCCGAGTTCAACCCACAAATAGGTCCGCTCATTCAGTTCGGCCAAATATTCCACGACATCGTCCGGTAGGCAGTCCGGACGGGTCGCGATCGACATGCCGACAACGCCGTCAAGCTTGAGGACGGATTCGAATTTTTCACGCAGCTCCTCTACCGGAGCATGCGTATTCGTGAACGCTTGGAAATATGCGATATATTTGCCGTCTTTCCACTTTTCGTGCATGCGGTTTTTGATATCGTGAAATTGCGTGAGTAAGTCATCGGCCCGATTGCCGGCAAAATCGCCGGAGCCCGCCGCGCTGCAGAATGTACAGCCTCCGTGTGCAACCGTGCCGTCCCGATTCGGGCAGTCAAAACCGCCGTCAAGCGCGACTTTAAACACTTTATGCCCGAAATGCTCCCGCAGATGATAATTTAATGTATGGTACCGTTTTTCCGTATTTGAATAAGGAAAAGGGTTATTCTCGTTCAATGTTCAAAAAGCCTCCCTCACATCAGATGCATCCTAAAATTGTAGCATGAATGATGGAGCGGAACAATGAAACAATTATGGAACGGTCAGGACGTAATATCTACCTGGTTTTTCTGTTGTTGTTTTAAACGTTTTGGAGAAATATCACTGAACAATGCAAAAATAATTCCTAAAATAAGAATTACACTGCCTACTTTGAATGTATTATTAAAACTGTCACTTATTTTTTCATTATATAAATTTGAAATTTTTTTCTGGATAGCCATAACTTCCTTCTTTTGAATATTGAAGCTTTTTTGTACTTTTTCTTTATACGGATCCGGGGTTATAGAGAGAATTTCTTCCTCTTTTTTGTTTAATTCAGCAATACTTTTGCTTCGATCGAAACCTTTACTGTCTGAATGCTTTAAGTGAGTTATTATCTCGTTCTTTGCATTTTTATCAAAAACCTGATTGCTTTCCACAATTTTAATGGCTTCTTTTTTCGCAGTAGCTGTGTGATCATTTATATTCATTGTAAGCACAGATGTAAGTATGGCAATTCCTAGCGCTTGTCCAACTGTCCGCATCATATTAAGAATACCTGAGGCAATTCCTACTTTCTCAGGAGGAATAAGCCGTATCCCTGAACTCATTGCTGGTCCTATTACAAGCCCTAAAGCTAAGCCGGTCAAACATAACAGAATAATTACTGACGTTATAGAACTGTCGTATCGTATGTATCCATATAAATATGTTGTGATTGTTAAACCGAGCATACCTAGACCCGAAAGCCAAATGCCCCCGAGTTTATCAGATAGCTTTCCAGAAAGTACAGAGGTAAACATAGATGATAGAGCTAATGTAGAAACAATTAACCCCGCTTCTAATTCAGTTTTTCCCATTAAATTCGTGAGGAGTAAAGTAATAATAAGGGTACCGCTTGTTAATCCAAGGCCCTGCATAAAGAGGGTGAAAGAACTGAAACTAAATGTACGTATCTTCAGCATGGATAAGGGAATCATCGGGTTTTTAATTTTAGATTCAATAAAGAAAAACAAACAGAATAATAATACAGAGATTACAAAAAGAGAGATAATTAATTGTGATGACCAGCCTAAGTCAGATACTTTTGCAAAACCAAAGGTTAAACAGAAGAGAGCTCCGGATAAAATAAGAATCCCCATGTAATCAATTTTTTTACTCACTGTTTCATCATAACTCTCAGTAATAAAAAATGCTGCTAAAAAAAGAGAAATCAGACCTAAAGGAATATTTATGAAGAAGATAGCTTGCCAATTAAAATTTTCAGTTAATAATCCTCCAAGTACAGGTCCTAATGTAGCTGCTAATCCTGAGAAAGCACCCCAGATTCCAATGATCATTCCTTTTTTATTTTGAGGTACGATAGCTAAAGCTATAGGTATTGTAACAGGTACAATGAAAGCAGCAGATAATCCCTGAATCACTCTAATTGTGACAAGCATTTCAATTGAAATGCTCAAACATGCAATAACTGATGTCAAAATAAAAAGTGCTAATCCAAACATAAAAGCTTTTTTTCTTCCAAAATGGTCTGCCAGCTTTGATGCACCTACTAATAAAACCGCAAAAGCTAAAGTATAACCTGTAGCCACCCATGCTACTTGAGAAAGGTTACTCGAAAAATAATCCAGCATCTTAGGTAAGGCGATATTTACTATAGTGGTGTCCATTACTGAAATGAATGTACCTAATAATAATGCAGATAGCATAATTAATTTTTGAAAATTCAAACCTATAACCTCCATTAGATATTAATCTAAATTTAAATTCGATATATATCTCAAAACATGATAAATGTAATCTTAAGAGGTGTCAATATTATTCATAAATTGTTTTTTCATCCACTTTTCTCGAAATCATATTTTTATAATTCAACAATTTTGTAACTTGAAATAACTCAATAAGAGCTAAAATTGACCTGTAAACTAGCTGAGATGATGAAGGATTTCTGAAGAGTGTGACATGAGGAAAACACTCAGCAAGAGGTGAGGCAAGTCTAATAAATCTAGGACTGCTCATGATAATGCTCAGTCAGGTATGTGCTTAAAGGAAAATTCTTTAAAATTAGAAATGAATATTCTTTGAAAGTTCCCTTTTGATTGATAATATTAAAAATGTAAAATGTCTGACATGAAGATAGTACAACGTTTTCCTTGTGGAAAAAGACTTTATGGGGTGTGAAAAAGTGCGGTTAATAATTAATGACAGTGTTTCAGAATTCTTTGACAAGATATCCTCTATTCTATTCTTGAAACACGAGGAATTCTTCAAAGATTATACAACCAAATTGGGTATAAAATTAGATAATGAATATTTTGTATTACTAGATGATCTTAAAAGAATAAAAGAGTTAGATAGTGAGTTTTTAAATTTTTATTTTGGCAGCTTTTGCGACTACAAAGATGTTAGGAATGCAAATATTTTTTGTTTAGCCACAACCTTTTTTAAAATCCCACAAATTTATACGAAAGATTTTTTTGAAATTATTGATTATTTATCTGCAGTTACAGAAGAAGAGATAAGAAAAAATATTTTAGAGTCTCTAATTTATTTACAAGGAGATCTTAAAACTGAAACATCTACCGAACAGTATTTAAATGATAGGGAAAGTTTATTTGAGCTACTTAATAATCTAAATATAAAGCCCGAATACAAGTGGATCATATTTAAGGTAATGAAATCTCCTAAAACTTATGTAGATCAATTTTGCAATAAATTAATGTTGGTGAATGGTTATCTTAACGAGGCGATTTATAATTTAATTAAATTTAGAGATGAGTGGATGAATCAATTAAAAAACATAAATATGGATTTTCCAAAAAAGATAATCAGTACGTTAAAAGGTAAGGAATACTTATCTTGTAATTATATTAATATATATCCAACACTTTTACCTTACACTGCAACTATTACGAAAAGTGAAGATAACATTTATGTTGGACTTGGTTATAAAGTTGATAAAATTTTCGAAAATACATTAGGGAAAGCTGAGATTAATCATATTATTGATTTTTTGAAGCTTTTATCGGATAAAAGTAAGTTCAAGATATTAATCTTACTTAGTCATAAAAAAATGTATGCTAATGAGATTGCTGAACAGCTAAATTTAACCAATGCAACGATTTCACACCATATGAGAATTTTGACATTGCAAGGTTTAGTTGAGAGTACGAGAAATCAAAATAAAACATACTATTATCTTAATTCTTCAAAATTCGATTCTCTTTTGAACGGTTTGTTGAAAAAATTTAAAGCTGTTCCAGGCTTAGATGGGGATGAGTAAAAAAGGTTTTGGTTTTATAGTTGGTGTTAGTTTCGGGATGATAATTAAAGCTAATAAAAACAGATCGTCTAATGAATTGGATACCCAAAAAATATGATGAATCCTGGGTGTTTTACACAAAAAAGATAATTTGATGGTGAACAATTTAAAGCGAACCGAAGATCTTGTGAGTGATGTGGGAAAATTTTAATGTTTTTAATAAAAGAAGAATTAAGTTATCGTTCTAAAATGGCGGATTTTTATAAAGATTTCATTCTGTCTTGATTAAATTATACATGTAATCGTATTTTATACCGTTTCTGTCTTGTGAATGAATTACCTGATATTTCTTGTGAGAATTTATTTGGAATAAGAAATACTATTGATATGACATTATCAATAGGAGGACTGTTTAATGGCAACAAGACAATCAGTAGATGAACATCTCCAAAGAAGCGAACAGGCGTATGAATTTGCGAATGAGCAATTTATGACCGCTTCAAAACAAGAGCATTATAATGATAATGAGTACAGTGAAGCGCAAATGATGCTTGAAAACGCGGTGAATGAATTAAACAAGCTGTCATTATCTGCGAATGATCAGCAAAGAGAGCAGCTTTACCGAATGAGATTGCAGCTGCAGACCTTGCAAAACAATATGATTTTGCAGCGTAATTTTGATTACTGACCGCGCCGTTTCAAATGGTTCAGCAAACCTGCCGGAATCCCGGCGGGTTTTTTTGTATTTCTTTTAAAAAAAGAATTGACAATAGGGCGGAGTGTGTTTATTGTATTACGTGTACTACTTGATGTAATACACATAAAACACTCAAAAAATGAAATCGACATATAAATGTTAAGCATAGGGAAGGGGAACTTTCATGAAAAACAAAAGATCCGTAAAACAAGATGTGCCTCTTATTATCGCCGCCTCGGTTTTGGCAAGCAGTCTGTTTGTCGTTCTTGTCGTCATCGGTTTTCAATGGCAGAACATTTAAAGAAAGAGAGCAGCTCGTAAAAGAAAGAAGGGAAGTAAATGATTCAAATCGATCCGAGAAGCTCAACTCCGATTTATGAGCAGATCATACAGCAACTGAAAGAGCTTTGTTTAAAAGGGATCATGAAGCCGGGGGATAAACTTCCTTCTGTCAGGGAATTGGCAACGATCATTATCGCCAATCCGAACACAGTCAGCAAAGCGTACAAGGAGCTCGAACGCGATGGTGTCATTGAAACGCTGAGGGGAAGAGGAACGTATATATCGGAGAATGCAAAAACGACATTGGTTGAAGGGAAGATGACGATGATAAAAGAGCAATTGAAACAGCTCATCATCGATGCCCATTACGCGGGAGTTGAGCTGGAGAAGCTGCAGGAATGGATAAAGGAAATCAGCGCTGATGTGAAAGGAGGCAAGGATCATGATTGAATTGCGGAATCTCTCAAAAACGATAGACGGTAAAGAAGTGCTCAAGGATATTTCGCTCACCATCGGAAAAGGGGAAATTTTCGGGCTGCTCGGGCGAAACGGATCAGGGAAAACAACACTGCTCCGGCTCATTCAGCAGATTCTGCTGCCGGATCAAGGGACGGTTTTATTTAATCAGGTGGAAATAAAGCGGCATCCGAAAGTAAAACAGAACATCATTTATATGCCTGTTGAAAATCCTTTTTATGACAAGTATACATATAAACAGCTTGTTGCAATTGTAAGCAGAATCTATCCGAATTTTGATGTGACTTACGCCAATGAGCTGATGAACAGGTACGGCATTCCGGAAACGAAGAAATACCGTGAATTATCGACAGGCCTGAAAAAACAGCTTGCGCTCGTCCTTGCCTTTGCTTCACGCCCGGCTCTTATCCTTTTGGATGAACCGACGGACGGAATTGACGCCGTAACGCGTCATGACGTGCTGCAGCTTATGGTGGATGAAGTGGCTGAACGGGAAACGAGCATTCTGATTACCTCACACCGTTTAGAAGATATTGAGCGAATGTGCAACCGGATCGGGTTTTTGGAAGGAAATCAGCTGACGAATGTGATGGACTTGGATGATATGAAGGAAGAGTACATGAAAATCCAAATGGCATTTGAAGAGGACGTCGCCTTGAAGATCAGAGAACAAAACATACCGATTCTCGACCATGCCGGTGTGTTTTATACGGTGCTGATTCAAAAGAACGATGAGAAGAAAAAGAACTTTCTGCAAGAGCTGCGGCCGAAAGTATGGAATGAACTTCCTGTGAACTTAGAAGAGGTCTTCATCGCGAAGTTTGGAGGGAACCGGAGATGGTAGACAGGGGATTGCTGTACAGGGAATGGGTGCAGAATCGAACTGTTCTTGTGATGGTCGGCATTTTTTTAGCGGCGGTCAATCCATTTGAAGTGTTAAATACCTATCTGGTTTATCAAGGCTGTCTGGACACCCACGGAGCATATTGTAAGTTTTATGTGAATTCTTTGGATAGCGGAATGCTGAACTTGAACTGGGCGCCCGCTGTCATCTTAGCGGTTTGCTTATTCGGACTGGAACGTACGAAAGGAACGATTGATGCGCTTTTCAGTCTGCCTTATTCCCGCGCTCAGGTGTTTCACACTAAATTTTGGCTCGGGGCGGCGGTCATTACCGGCGCTCAGGTGATCGGCTACGGGCTGGCTGAGCTGCTCATTCTTCTGTTAAAGCCTGAGCGCGTATATTTCTTCCACCATTACAGCGTCGGAGAGATTATTGTGAGTATTTTGGCTTTTGCATTGGTCGCGAGTGCAGGCTGCTTAACGGGCAATACGTTCGCCCAGCTGTTAACGGCGTTTACTGTGTCGATAGCGCCTTACCTGATTATTACGCTGCCGCTGTCCAATGTAGAAGTCATCTTCGGAGTCAGCATGTATGAGCTGATGCCGTCAGTCGAGGCTTATCTCAAAGTAAACAATCTTTTTCAATACTTGATTCCGATCATGTACATAGATACAGATTGGGTATCTGCCAGCAAGTATATATTAATCATCCCGGCAGTGATGAGCATTGTATTTTATGCCATCGGGTACTTTTGCTATGTCAGACAGCCGGCGGAACGGAACGGCCGTTTTTTTCTCTGGAGACAGCTTGACCGGCCCATTCAGATTGTGGTGATTATAATCGCCGTTCTCGGTTTTGGCCTGGCGGGGTACTCGACGGGACAGACGATGACAGGGTATGTGGCCGGGATGCTGGTCGGAGGAGCGATCGGATTTTTGGTCAGTTATTTTGCCATATATAAAAAAACGAAGCATGTGTAAGAGAGGAGGACCGGAATGATACCGCGGGGATTGTTGTACACAGAATGGAAGAAAAATCAGTGGTTGTTTTTATGCAGCGGCATTCTTTTAATGGCGGCAAACCCTTTTTTGGTTTATAACAACTACTCAACATATCAAGAATGTATGAATAACCAAGCTCTTCAAGATTGTGAATTCGTTGTCAATTATACGAATGGGTCGCCTCTTTCCTTCAGCTGGATTGTAAGTGTCATCATTGCCGTCTTCTTATTAGGCTTGGAACGGACAAAGGGAACGATGGATGCTTTGTTAAGCATGCCTTACAGCAGAGGCCAAATCTTTCAGACGAAATTCTGGCTTGGCGCAGCAGTCATTGTTGTTCCCCAGGTGATAGGCTATGGAGCGGCGTCATTGCTGATATCTTTGCTGAAACCGAGCCATACGTACGATTTTGATCATTTTTCAATCGGAATGATTGTCATCAGTTTTATGGCTTACGCCTTGTTAATGGCATCCGGCGCATTAACGGGACAGATATTCGCCCAGCTGTTAACGGCGTTTACCGTCACGGTACTGCCCTTTTTACTCATCGGTCTGCCGGCCGCGAATTTGGAGGTTGTTTTCGATTTTAGTGTGGGAGATCAATTTTCTTTTATCAGCAGTTATATCGAATCCCGTCTTTTTATATTTGTAACCCCTATTGGATATGTGTTTAACGACTGGATCAGAGAAAGGGATTTGGTTTTAATCATTCCGATTGTGATGAGCCTTGTCTTTTATCTGATCGGTTATGTCAGCTTTCTGAAACACCCGAATGAACGGAACGGCAGATTCTTTCTTTGGAGAAAATTGGACCGTCCGGTGCAAATCTTGGTGATTGCCTTTGCTGTTATGGGTTTCGGCGTTTTCGGATATGGGGTCACAGACACGATGTTCGGCTATTTAGCCGGCATTATCTTCGGTGCGGTTATCGGGTTTTTCATCAGTTATTTTACGGTTTACAGGAAGTCAAAGCATATGTAGATCTGTTTGAAAATGAACAGTTTGGAGGAAGGCAAGGTGCCGATTAGCGGTTTGCTTTATAAAGAATGGAAGCAGCGGCAGACGCTGCTGCTCCTTACAGCGGGGTTCTTAGCTATTTTAGGCCCTTTGGCAATTATAAATGAGTATTTTCACTATAAGGATTGTTTGAGTGCGCTTCATCAATATTCAGGTTCAGTTTGTACGTTCAGCATTGATTACAGCAATCGGAATTTGATTGGGCTTCATTTCATTCCTCCGGTTATGATGGGGCTTTTTCTGATAAGAGGAGGCCGGGCTGAAAGGATGTTTACACTGAGTCTTCCGTATTCAAGAAGCCGGATATTTCATACGAAGTTTTTCTTGGGAGCAGCCGTGTTAGCCGGCTCGCAATTTGTTTCTTACGGAGTATCTGACATATTGTTTCTAGCGCTTAAACCTGACGCTGTCCATCATTTTCAATCATTCAGCGCAGGGATGCTGGTCATCAGCTTGATGATTTATGCATTAGTGACAGCTGCCGGCACGATAACGGGCAATTTAGCGGCCCAACTGATCACGGCGTTCACGGTTTCCGTCTTTCCGATCGTGGTTATGACGATTTACCTGTTAAACGCTGAGTTCCTTTTTGGCAGGCAGGCTGTGCCGGATATTGATTTCCCTTGGAGCGGATTTCTGATCTATTTCATGCCTGCCGCTTACATCCATACATCATGGATGTATTATTTGAAACACGCATTGTTAATCTCCGCATTAATGGGATTTTGTTTCTATCTATTCGGCTATGTGAATTTCCTGAAAATGCCGAGTGAACGAAGCGGACATTTTATCCTAAGCAAACACATTGAACGCACCATTCAAGTGCTCGTCATGGTGCTCAGTATGCTGGGAAGTGCGGGGGTGTGCGGATATGCTTATAACGGTTCGTATACCGGTTACATATTCGGCATGCTTATCGGCGCGGTTATCGGGTTTTTCATCAGTTATTACTTCATCTATAAAAAAACGAAACAGATATAAGGGGGAGTGGTGTACGTGATAGAAGTACAGCATATTGATCATTCATTTAAAATCGGCAGGAAAGGCAGAGAGAGTGAGGTTCCGGTGCTGAAGGATGTCTCTTTGACCGTTGAAAAAGGGGAAATTGCCTGTATCGTCGGTCGGAGCGGTTCCGGAAAATCAACGCTTCTGAATTTAATATCCGGATACATAGCGCCGACGAAGGGCCGTATCGTCATTAACGGCACTGATGTGACGGGCTTCAGTGAAAAAGAGTGGGCGCAGTTCCGCCTCGGGCACTTCGGTTTTATTTTTCAAAGTTTTCAGCTCATTCCGAGTCTGACAACCTATGAAAATGTTGAAATGCCGCTTGCCTTAAAAGGCGTCAAACCGTCTGAACGCAAGCAGAAAGTCGCGGACATGCTGAAACGGGTCGGACTTGAGAATCATGCGAATCATTATCCGAATGAGCTGTCAGGCGGCCAGCAGCAGCGTGTCAGTATCGCAAGAGCCCTGATTTTAAATCCGTCGATTATTTTAGCTGATGAGCCGACGGGAAGCCTTGATTCAGAAACGGAACTTGAGGTGCTTGCATTAATTCAGCAGCTGAACCGGGAGCGCGGGATTACATTTGTCATCATTACGCATGACGATGAAGTCGCTTCGATCGCGCATTCAAAATTCCAGCTGCATGACGGTGTATTAAAAGGGGGCGTTACTGTTGAGATTTAAGGATCAGATTCACTTTATCAGAAGAAATATGAAGAAAAACCGGCTGCGTGTTTTCATGACGGTGCTGGCGACGACAATGGCGTGCGCGTTTTTAGTGGTGCTGGCTTCCGTCGGATTCGGCATCCAAAAAACGATTACAGACATAACCATGAGCCAGCAGATTGTTACGGAAATCAATGTGCTCGGCCAAGAGAACGGAAAAGCCGTGAAGAAGTCAGACTTGGAAAAGTATAAAAATGTCAAGTCTGTCGTTGAAAGAACACAAGTGTATGAACCGAACAAAGCGTCATTGGGAAACCGAACAAATGAAGATTCAGCCATTGTGCTGACAAACATGAACGATGAAGTCAAAGCCAATATGGAGCTTGATCAGGGAAGAGTCGCCCGCACAGAGAATGAAATCGTGGTCGGCTATGATTTTGCGAAGAACCTATTGACGAAAAAAGAGGCTGACGCTTACGACAAAGAGTTAAATGATCACCAAGGCGACATGTCGGAGGTGAAAAAACCAAAAGGCTATACGAAAGACCTGCTTAATAAAACGATACAGCTGAGCATCTCCAAAACTAACAAAGACGGAGACGTTGAGAAAACGAAAACGTACGACTTTAAAGTAGTCGGAATTACAAAAAAACCGTCCCAAGATTGGATGGAGGATACAAATATTTTTGTGAGTGATCAATTCAAGAAGGACTTCTCAACATTCTTGGATCTGAAGAATGGAAATGCGGAAAAAAGCATCAATGTGTATGCAGACAAATTCGATCATGTCGATCAGCTTACCCATGACCTCACCGATGACGGCTTTTATGTCAGATCTGTCACAACCGAGCTGAAGGGCGGCAACACCTTTTTCCTCGTCTTTAAAATCGGCCTGATCTTTGTCGGCTTTATCGCCGTCGTGATTTCTGCCATCGGTATTTTCAATACGATGACGATGGCGGTGACGGAACGAACGCAGGAAATCGGGATTATGAAAGCGATCGGCGCAAGTCCGTCCATCATCCGCAGAATGTTCCTGATGGAAAGCGCCTATATCGGGATATTAGGTTCTGTCATCGGGATTATCATTTCTTACGGAGTGAGTTTTGCCGTCAATCTGGCTGTGCCGGTTATCTTGAAAGCGGTAGGGGGAAATACCGGAGCCGAAGATCTTCATTATACCTTCTCCTATATCCCGCTCAGCCTCGTTGTGATTGCAGTTGTCATTTGTGCGGGGGTCGCGGTGATTTCCGGTATGAATCCGGCCCGCAAAGCGACAAAAACCAACGTTCTGACTGCATTAAGAAGAGAACTGTAAAGGAAAAAAGCCGGCTGGACATCAGCCGGTTTTTCCTCTATCTATCAGAAAAGGGCGGATACCATGTTTCACATTTTGTTAATAGAAGATGATAACACTTTGTTTCATGAGATGAAAGAGAGATTAACGGGCTGGTCATTTGCGGTGCACGGAATAAAAGATTTCAGCCGGGTCATCCGGGAGTTTTCCGAAATTAAGCCTGATTTGGTGATCATTGATGTACAGCTGCCGAAATTTGACGGCTTTCATTGGTGCAGAATGATACGCTCCCAATCAAACGTGCCGATTCTCTTTTTGTCCTCGCGCGATCATCCCGCGGATATGGTCATGTCGATGCAGCTCGGGGCAGATGATTTTATTCAGAAGCCTTTTCACTTTGATGTGTTAATCGCGAAAATACAGGCGGTGTTCCGCCGTGTGCATCAATACGGCACAGAACCGGCGCTGATGAAAAGATGGTGCGGGGCGGTCATTGACACAGAAACCAACACGGTCAGCCGTAAAAACGGTTCGGTCGAGCTGACCAAAAACGAAATGCTGATCTTAAAACTGCTGGCTGAGCAGAAAAATAAAATCGTCAGCAGGGAAGAACTCATCAGAAGCCTATGGAATGATGAGCGTTTCGTCAGTGATAATACGCTGACGGTGAATGTCAACCGGCTGCGGAAAAAACTCGATCAATTAGGCATCGGGAAAATGATTGAAACCAAGGTGGGGCAGGGATACATCGCAAAGGAAGAAGACGGTCTTTATGATTAAATCATTTCTGCTCGAAAGAAAGAGCTGGATCGCGATGTTTCTTTTGCAGCAGGCTGTGCTCCTTTTTGCGGCATATATTGATCCGTCTATTCCGTTTCTTTCAGTGCTGTATTTTGTTTACCTGTCGCTTCTTGTGTTTCTTGTATTTCTCTTGTTCCGCTATCGTAAAGAGACCGCCTATTATAAAAGCTTAAGAGAGTGGGACGCCAATTTAGACATGTCTTATCTTAAAGCGCCTGAAAGTCCGTTTGAGTCTATCGTTGAAGAAAGCATTGAAGGGCAGACAGAGCAGTTAAGAAAAAGCTCACTTCACCTTCAGGCGGCGTCAGAGCATGAAAAGGACGATCTGATGTCTTGGATTCACGAGGTCAAAACACCGCTGACAGCGATGCATCTCATGATTGAGCGCCTTGATGAACAGCCGCTGAAAGCCCCTTTGCTGTATGAATGGCTGCGGATTCACCATCTTCTGGACCAGCAGCTTCATCAGAAACGATTGTCCTTTATTGAAAATGATTTATCATTCCAGCGAATTCAGCTCAGGCCGCTCGTTTTCAAAGAAATTAAAAATCTGCAATCATGGTGTATACAAAAAGGGATCGGGTTTGACATTCAGCTTGATTCACCAGACGTTCACAGTGACGGAAAATGGCTTTCCTTCATCATCAGGCAGCTGTTAAGCAATGCCGTCAAATACAGTGAGGCGGATGACATTACCGTAAAAAGCTATGAACAAAACGGCCGGGTGCATGTGGATATCGAAGACCGCGGCATCGGCATCGAGCCCAAAGATCTTCCGCGCATTTTTGAAAAGGGATTTACCTCGACGCGAATGAGACGTGATCACGCATCAACGGGGATGGGCCTGTATTTGGCTCGAAAAGCCGCGGCTCCGCTTCTTATCCAGATCAGCGTGCGCTCTGAGCCGGAAAGCGGCACGGTTTTTACCTTGGTGTTTCCGAAACAGAACGATGCCGTCAGCATGTTCAGCGTGTGACAAAAGTGTCACATGCTTTTCTCTTTTGTTCGCTTAATCAAACGAAAAAAACGGCTTCTGTTTTTAAAATAAAGATAACCAATGTAAAAGGAGAATCAGAACGTGATGATTTTAGAAGCAGGCAATATCCAAAAAAGCTACGGAAACAAGCTGAATAAACAAGAGGTGCTGAAAGGAATTGATCTTCAGATTCACAAAGGGGAATTCGTCAGCATTATGGGCCCGTCGGGATCAGGGAAAACGACCCTTTTGAATGTGCTTTCCTCCATTGATAAAGTGAGCGCGGGCACCATTAAACTGAATGAGACGGAGATTACATCCATGAAAGAAAAACAGCTTGCCGAATTCAGAAAACGGCATCTCGGCTTTATTTTTCAGGATTATAATTTATTGGACACCCTGACCGTGAAGGAAAACATACTCCTGCCGTTATCCATTACGAAAATGTCTAAGAAAGAGGCGGACCTGCGATTTGCCGAGACGGCAGAGGAGCTTGGGATCTATGATTTGCGACATAAGTATCCGAGTGAAATTTCCGGCGGGCAAAAACAGCGGACGTCTGCCGCAAGAGCTGTTATTCACGAGCCGGGCATTATTTTTGCTGATGAGCCGACCGGAGCGCTCGATTCAAAGGCTGCCATGGATTTACTGAATAAACTCAGCCGTCTGAATCAAAAACGCCGCGCCACCATTGTGATGGTGACGCATGATCCGGTTGCCGCCAGCTATTCCGGACGTGTGGTTTTCATTAAAGACGGCCGTGTGTATACACAGCTGAATAAGGGCGGCCAGGACAGACCCGACTTTTTTCAGGATATTATGAAAACGCAAAGTGTATTGGGCGGGATTCAGGCATGAGTATTCATCATTTGATCTTCCAGAACCTGAAAAAGAATATGAAAAACTATTACCTTTACGTTTTTGCGCTGGTGTTCAGCGCCGCCCTTTATTTCGCGTTTGTCACGATGCAATACGATCCGGCGCTTGATGAAATGAAAAGCTCCATAAAAGGAGCGGCGGCAATCCGGGCCGCCTCTGTACTGCTTGTGGCGATCGTGTCGGTATTTCTTTTATACGCCAACACCATTTTTATTAAACGGCGCGGCCGGGAAATCGGCTTATTCCGATTAATCGGCATGACGAAAATGCACATTTTCCGCATACTCAGCACAGAAAATTTCATTTTGTATTTCGGATCGATTTGGATCGGTATTTTTGCCGGCTTTTCTCTCTCGAAATTATGTATGATGATGCTGTTTCATACAGTCGGTGTGAAAGCCTCTGTCTCACTGTTTTTTTCAAGCAAGGCGCTCGTTCAGACGTTAATTGTGTTCGGGGCGATTTACGTGCTGATTATGATGATGAATTACTTATTTATTAAACGGCAAAGCATTTTGTCTTTATTTAAAACCGCGTCATCGTCAGAAAGCGGCATAAGACGGCTTTCTTGGGTGCAGATGTCGATCGGCGTTGTCGGTATTGCGGCCATTATCGCCGGCTATGCCGTGTCCGCGGATTTATTCGGAGGCAGTTTTACGAGCATGAATGAACTGTTTTCGGCCATGGTGTTTATTCTCGGCTCGGTCATTATCGGAACCTATCTGTTTTATAAAGGTTCGGTCAGCTTTCTGGCAAATCTCATCCGGAAATCAAAAGGCGGGTATCTGAATGTCAGTGAAGTGCTGTCTTTGTCATCCATCATGTTCCGGATGAAGTCAAACGCCGTCCTGCTGACGATTATTACGACTCTTTCGGCGCTGGCAATCGGTTTGCTGTCTTTAAGCTATATCTCGTACTATTCCGCGGAAAAATCGGCTGAGCAAAATACAGCCGCGGACTTTGCGTTTGATAACCAAAAGGAGACTGACTCATTTATCGCTTTATTGAAGAAAAACGGAATTGAACACAAAGTGAAAACAATCAAGACCATTCAAGCCGGTGTCAATATGAAGAACATCATAAACGGCGACATGAAAAGCTTTCAACAAGACCCGTCCAGCTTGGCGCTGCCGATTATAAGCGAGAAAGACGCAGAAGGGACGGAGCTTTCTGACGGAGAAGCCGTGTTTACCGGATATAATGATATGATGAAAAGATTTCTCGACCTGAAAACGTCAGGATCCATTGATATAAACGGCAAAACGGATAAAATACCGCTGGCGTATAAGGGCTTGAAGAACGACTTCCTTCTGTCATATACATTTACAAGCGGAGGGCTGCCGACCGTTATCGTCACGCAGCAGGTATTTGACCGGATCGAGAAAGATATCGACCCGTCCATCCAGGGAAAATCAAATCGGTTTTTCGGCATTACACTCAAACGTGAAGAGGACATCCAAAAAGCTGATGGTCTGTTTCAAGCGCAGCACTATTCTGACGGCGCGCTTTCACAATTTGAAACGGCTGACACCCAAAAGAAAAATATGGGGCTGATCATGTTTATTGTCGGCTTTTTGGGGTTAACCTTTCTGATCACCTCAGGCTGTATCCTTTATTTTAAACAAATGGGCGAGTGTGAGGATGAGAAGGCTGATTACACGATATTGCGGAAGCTCGGCTTTACAACGGGAGATCTGCTGAAAGGCATCCGCCGGAAGCAGGCGTATCATTTCGGGATTCCGCTCGTTCTCGGGCTGTTCCACAGCTATTTTGCCGTTCAGTCAGGATGGTTTTTATTCGGAACGGAAGTGTGGACGCCGATGATCATCGTCATGGCGCTGTATACGCTGCTGTACTCCATCTTCGGCATGCTGTCGGTGCTATACTATAAAAAGGTCATTCAATCCGCCTTGTAAAACAAGTTGAGGAGCCTCCGCATAAGCGGAGGCTTTTTTTGTATGAATAGAAGAAAGCGATTTTTAAAAGAATAGACATACGTCATTTTTTCGCGCGGGGGAGCCTTATGCAGAGATATTTTCAATTGAAATCTGAAACAGGGGCCTTTCATCTATTTTCCAAGGAACACATTTTCACGCTGTTGATCATCGGATTGCTGGGGGCGGGCGTGATCGTATTCCGGAAACAGCTCAACTACGGCCGGCCGAATCGCGTTTTCCGCTATGTACTGTTCATTCTTCTTGCCGTGTCGCAGATCAGCTATCATATATGGCTGCTTTGTCATCATGCCTGGTCGCTGAAAACAGCTCTGCCGCTGCAGCTGAGCGACCTTTCCGTCTATTTGGCAATGCTGATGGTCATGACAAAAAGCAAAAAACTGTTCGCCTTCCTCTATTTTGCCGGTTTGGGCAGCGCCGTACAGGCGATGGCAACACCTGATTTAGGGGCGTATTCTTTCCCGCATTTTCGGTACATCGTGTTTTTCATCTCCCACGGCTGTGTTTTTCTTACCTGTCTATTCATGGCCGCTGCAGAAAGGTACAGGCCGTCGGCGCGCGGACTGTGGGTGTCTGTGCTGATCGTAAATCTGTACGGGGCGTGTGTCTTTTTTATTGATCGTGTGCTGAATGCGAATTACTTATATTTAATGAAAAAACCGAAGACCGCTTCGCTTCTGAATGTTTTCGGACCTTGGCCGTGGTATCTTCTATCAATGGAAGCGGCGGTGATATTGAGCTTTTTCATTCTGTATATTCCGTTTTGGCTGCTGAGGAAAAGAGCATGAGGCCGGCCTGTTTTTGTGAATCCAATCATTTGTAATTTTTTCAACATTCCGGCATTATTTTTTTCAGATTCTGATGTTGAAAAAAGACGTCCGCGGCGATAGAATGAATGTGCTATGATAACGTGTTCGATACGGAGCCGCGGCTTGCGGTTTCCGTTTTTTCATGGGGTTTTTTATAGAGAGAGGGGGATCGGTATGCCGCGCGCTTTGAAGATATTAATCATCGGAATGTTTATCAATGTGACGGGCGCATCTTTTTTTTGGCCGCTGAATACGATCTATATTCATAATCATTTAGGGAAATCGCTGACTGTTGCGGGGGTTGTTCTGATGCTGAATTCCGGGGCCAGTGTGGCGGGGAATTTATGCGGCGGATTTTTGTTTGATAAAATCGGCGGATTCAAATCCATTATGCTGGGCATTATGATCACATTGGCAAGTCTTCTCGGACTCGTTCTGTTTCATCAATGGCCCGTTTATATTTGGCTGCTCATCATTGTCGGCTTCGGTTCCGGTATCGTGTTTCCGGCCAGTTACGCCATGGCGGGAGCGGTATGGAAAGAAGGCGGGCGGAGAGCTTTTAATGCGATTTATGTAGCTCAGAACGCAGGTGTCGCCGTGGGCTCGGCACTCGGCGGGATGGTTGCGGCGTACTCGTTTACGTACGTGTTTTTAGCCAATGCTATGCTGTATGTGCTGTTTTTCCTTATCGTATTTTTCGGGTTTCGAAATATCAAAACTCAGCATGCGAGCCAGGTTTCTGTTCTGGACTACGAGCCTGTCAGCAGCAGAACGAAATTTACGGCGCTTCTCATATTGAGCGGCGGGTATGTTCTCGGGTGGATCGCCTATTCGCAGTGGTCCACAACCGTTGCGTCACATACTCAAAGCATCGGTATGCCGCTTTCATTATACAGTGTGCTCTGGACCGTAAACGGAATATTAATTGTCGCCGGACAGCCTCTCATGGGAGCTGTTCTGAAAAAATGGTCCGGTGCGTTAAAAACGCAGATGGTCATCGGCTTTTGTATTTTTATCGTCTCGTTCGGCGTGCTTCTCAGCGCCAAGCAATTTCCGATGTACCTCACCGCAATGGTGATTTTAACCGTCGGAGAAATGCTTGTCTGGCCTGCCGTGCCTACCATTGCCAATCAGCTTGCGCCTAAGGGGAAAGAAGGATTTTACCAAGGATTCGTCAACAGTGCGGCGACGGGCGGCAGAATGATCGGGCCGCTCCTTGGCGGCGTGCTGGTTGATCAGTACGGAATGAGCGTGCTGCTGTGGATCCTGATGGTGCTTCTTGTTGTCAGCATCGCAGCGACGGTGCTGTACGACAAACGCCTGAAAACCGTTAATAAACAAAACGTCCAAGTACGATGACGACATAAAAAAATCCCGCTGTTTGGAACTGACCCCATAATATGAGACAAACAAAAAACACCTTCAAGTTTGAAAACGGACCGTTGTTATCCGAAATAAAACTTGGAGGTGTTTTTCTATGGGGACAAGAGTGAGTTATCCGGTTGAAGTCAAACAGAAGGCTGTAGGAATGAGATTGGCGGGCGTGCCTATGAAAGAGATCATGCAGGAATTGAATATCAAAAATAAGACTCAGGTTCAGACATGGGTTAGATGGCATAAGGCTGGGGATACCCACCGATTCGAACAGCCTGTTGGAAAGCAATATACTTATGGAAAGGGTCCGGAGTATTCTTCTGAATTAGAGAAACTCCAGGCAGAGAATCGTTATCTGAGACAACAGAATGAAGTGTTAAAAAAGTACAACGAATTGGAAAGGAAGCTGATAGGGAAACGACAATCAAACTGGTAGAAGAATTGCGCAAGACGATGACGGTACAGGACATCTGTGTCCATTTAGATATTTCACGCACTTCATATTATAGATGGAGAAAGAATCTGACTAAGAGTAATCCTAAAATACGACTGGAGAAACAAATCGGCACGTTGTGCCGAGAACACAAGTATCGATATGGATATCGAAAAATCACAGCCATACTAAAAAAGAGAATAAGTATTAATCATAAATCTGTTCAACGTATTATGCAGAAAAATCAATGGCAGTGTCGGGTTAAGATGAAAAAGCGTAAAAAAAGTGGGCAGCCATATTCTGTGGTCGATAATATATTGGATCGGAACTTTCAGTCTGATCGCCCTCTTGAAAAACTGGTAACGGACATCACATATTTGCCTTATGGACAGAAACAATTGTACCTTTCCAGTATATTGGATTTATACAATGGAGAAGTGATTGCTTTTACGATTGGAGATAAGCAGGACACAGACTTTGTCTTAGACACACTTGATCAGCTGCCAACACTTCCTGAAAACTGCGTGTTACATAGTGACCAAGGTTCTGTTTATACATCTTATGAGTATCAGAAAGCTGTTAAAACAAAAGGCATTACCATGAGCATGTCCCGCAAAGGGACGCCCGCTGATAATGCCTCCATCGAATCGTTTCATTCCTCACTAAAGTCTGAAACGTTCTATCTTAACAGCATTGATCGAACTACGACCGCCATCGTAGAACGCACTGCCATAGAATACATTCATTATTATAACAATATTCGTATTCAAACGAAACTAAACAGCCAATCGCCGATACAATATCGGCAATTGGCTGTATGAAGGTGTTTTGATCCCTGTCTCAAAAACGGGGGTCAGTCCCGTTTCGGCGGGATTTTTTTGTTTATACGACCGGAAGCACGTTGACCGCGTCCTTAACGTTTAAATACGTCTTTAATGAAGAAAAGCTGGCATCAAGCTGATTCATTCTCATGGCGAGGGAAGGCTTGATCCCGGTGATAATCAATTCCGTGCCGATTAATTTAAGCAGGTGGTGCAATTTGAAAATCCGGTCAGCGGTCTGTTCGTTTACCTCGGCCAGACCTGATAAGTCTATAATTAAGTAATCATCTTTAGATGCGGTTAATATGTCCGTCAAAGTTGTCACGATTGAATCAAATCGTTCTTCCGTTAAGTTTCCCACTAACGGCAAAGCGGAGATGCCGTTTCGGATCGGAACAATCGGCGTTGACAGCGTCGTGATTTCTGCGAGGGAATCCTCAAGGAGCTTTTCGTATTCTTTCTGCTCTGTGATGTCTTTTTGAAAACCGACAAAATAGAGCTTGTCTTCAACATACAGAGGATCAATGTTGAGTTCATTCCAAAATGGGGTGCCGTCTTTTTTGACATTTTTCAGCCGTACCGTGATCTTTTCTTTCTGGTTTAAGCTCTTTCTTATTTTCGCGACTTGTTGACGGTCGGTTTCTTTGCTTTGCAGAAATCTGCAGTTCTTACCTAATATCTCTTCGGAAGAGTAGCCTGTCATATCCATAAATCCCTGATTTGTATATATGATGGGATTGTCCTCAAGAGAGGGGTCTGTAATCACCACGCCGATGCGTGCGTGATCAAGCGCCTTTTTGATAAGCTCCAGCTGCTCCAGTTTTCCGAATACATTTGAGTCAGCCATGTAAAACCCCCTTTTGGCCGTAAAGCTGTGCGCTTTTTCAGCCATTGTTTCTCCCCTTTTTAAATGAATCTACAGTAACCGTAGCATAACATATGTTCTGATTCAAGCAGCCGGAGTTTGCAATTTGTCATTCGGGCTTGTCCTCATATACACTGAATATATAAGGGGAAGGCACATCATCGCTAAGTAAGTGACTAGGTCATTGTCACTGGATGAAAAATGAATCTAATGCATCAAGCTTACCGATCATGTGTTCACATATAATGGAAGAAACAAGCTTTTTACTTTCCTGCTCAATCGCCGGTATGTAGATATCGAAAATCATCGTATTCGTAAGGGGGCTGGATGGCCTGAAGTCGCTTTACTAAATAAGGGCTTTAGGAAGGTGATGAAGATGCTGCATCAGGTAATAATTGCTTGTGTAATTGGAGGAATCATGGGGGTTCTCGGTCATGTGAAAAAGAGAGGCAGGCTGGAGAAACCCAGAATGACAAAGCGGTTTATCTATCTCGGTTTTTTGGAAGATGGTTTTATCGGAATGGCTGCTTCCATCTTACTTGTCTTATCCGCTGACCCCGATTCAGGAATTCAACTCGTCATCTTATCCATAATCGCAGGCTACGGCGGAGAAGCTGTTCTCAGGAGCTTTGATTTTGTCAGAGAACAAAACAGTGATTCGGCCGAAGCAAAACCACACCAGCAAAAAAATCCTCCATCAAAATAATATCCCCGCTCATGACCCGTTCCGGGTACATTCCCATTGTATACAAACCTGCTTGCACTTATGAACAGAATTCTATAAAATACAGGTAAGATTACGGTAGCGATAAGAACAGTGAAGAGGAGCAGTAAGAAGCAGATTTTGCAATCAGAGAGTTGACGGCCGGTGCAAGTCAATCAAGTCTGTTTCCGAACTCGCCTCAGAGTTGCAGCGGCAAAACCGCTGACGCATAACTGCGTTAAAAGTATCAAGTGAGTGCGGCTCAAAACCGCGCTAACGAGGGTGGTACCGCGGGAAATAAAAATCTCTCGTCCCTTTTTGGGATGAGGGAGTTTTTTTAGTTTTAGAATAATCTGAATATAATCTTTCTCATCCCGTCAATACTTGGACTACATACGCCGTATTCAATCAGAAGGAGGTTTTTACGTTGAGTTTTCAGCATGAAAAAATAGAAAAGAAATGGCAGAATTACTGGTTGGATCATAAAACGTTCGCCGTCAGTGAAGAGAATGACAAGCCGAAGTTTTACGCGCTTGACATGTTCCCGTATCCTTCAGGAGCCGGCCTTCATGTCGGACATCCGGAAGGCTATACGGCAACCGATATCCTTTCGCGCATGAGACGCATGCAAGGATACAATGTGCTTCATCCGATGGGATGGGACGCGTTCGGGCTTCCTGCCGAGCAATACGCGCTTGACACGGGGAATGATCCGGCTGAGTTCACAAAACAAAATATAGATAATTTCCGCCGCCAGATCCAATCGCTCGGATTTTCATATGATTGGGATCGTGAAATCAATACGACTGATCCGGACTATTACAAATGGACGCAGTGGATCTTCACCAAGCTGTACGAAAAAGGGCTCGCTTACGTAGACGAAGTGCCGGTCAACTGGTGCCCGGCGCTCGGAACGGTGCTTGCGAACGAAGAAGTCATTGACGGCAAAAGCGAGCGGGGCGGCCATCCGGTTGAACGCCGCCCGATGAGACAATGGATGCTGAAAATCACCGCTTATGCGGACAGGCTTCTTGAAGATTTAGAAGACCTTGACTGGCCGGAAAGCATTAAAGACATGCAGCGCAACTGGATCGGACGCTCAGAAGGCGCAAACGTGCATTTCGCGATCGACGGCACTGATGACACGTTTACCGTGTTTACGACAAGACCGGACACGCTGTTCGGCGCGGCTTATGCCGTACTGGCTCCTGAGCATGAGCTTGTGGAGGCCATCACGACGCCTGAACAAAAAGAAGCGGTAGACGCTTATGTTAAAGAAGTTCAGGCGAAAAGTGACCTGGAACGGACGGATCTTGCGAAAACAAAAACGGGCGTCTTCACGGGCGCATATGCCGTAAACCCTGCAAACGGAGAAAAGCTGCCGATCTGGATAGCGGATTATGTCCTCGCCTCTTACGGAACGGGCGCTGTAATGGCCGTGCCGGCGCATGACGAACGTGATTTTGAATTCGCCAAAGTGTTCAGCCTGCCTGTCAAAGAAGTCGTAAAAGGCGGAAACACGGAAGAAGAAGCGTATACGGGAGACGGAGAGCATGTCAATTCCGGCTTTCTGAACGGACTGAATAAAGCGGAAGCGATTGAAAAAATGATCGCCTGGCTTGAAGAAACGAAAAACGGTGAGAAAAAAGTGACATATCGTCTGCGTGATTGGCTGTTCAGCCGCCAGCGCTATTGGGGCGAGCCGATTCCGGTTATTCATTGGGAAGACGGCACGTCAACAGCCGTTCCGGCGGAAGAGCTGCCGCTGATTCTGCCGAAAACCGATGAAATCAAACCGAGCGGAACAGGTGAATCACCGCTTGCCAACATTAAAGAGTGGGTGGAAGTCACTGATCCTGAAACGGGCAAAAAAGGCAGAAGAGAAACGAACACGATGCCGCAATGGGCGGGAAGCTGCTGGTATTTCCTCCGCTTTATCGACCCGAAAAATCCGGATCAGCTCGCTTCACCTGAGAAACTGGATAAATGGCTGCCCGTTGATATTTACATCGGAGGAGCGGAGCATGCCGTGCTTCACCTTCTGTACGCGCGTTTCTGGCATAAATTCCTCTATGATATCGGTGTCGTGCCGACGAAAGAACCGTTCCAAAAGCTGTATAACCAAGGAATGATTCTCGGGGAAAATAATGAAAAAATGAGTAAATCCCGCGGAAACGTCGTCAATCCGGATGAAATTGTGGCGTCTCACGGAGCAGATACGCTCCGCCTGTACGAAATGTTTATGGGGCCGCTTGATGCATCTATCGCCTGGTCTGAATCAGGTCTTGACGGAGCGCGCCGCTTCCTTGACCGCGTATGGCGTTTGTTTATCGAGGAAAACGGAGAGCTTACGGGCAAAGTGACAGAAGGCGCAGGCGAAACTCTTGAGCGCGTCTATCATGAAACGGTCATGAAAGTGACAGAAAACTTCGAAGCCCTTCGTTTTAACACGGGCATTTCTCAGCTGATGGTCTTCATTAATGAAGCTTACAAAGCGAATGAACTGCCGAGAGAATATATCGAAGGTTTTGTGAAGCTGCTTTCTCCTATTGCGCCGCATTTGGCGGAAGAACTGTGGGAAAAACTCGGCCACGAAGGTTCAATTGCATATGAGGCTTGGCCTGCCTATGACGAATCAAAACTGGTGGACGATGAAGTGGAAATCGTCGTCCAGCTGAACGGAAAAGTAAAAGCGAAATTAATGGTTCCGGCTGATGCTGATAAAGCAGCGTTAGAACAGCTCGCACAAGCTGACGAAAAAGTAAAAGAGCAGCTTGAAGGAAAAACGATCCGAAAAATCATTGCCGTACCGGGCAAGCTTGTCAATATCGTGGCAAACTGACCGGGCGAAGCCCCTCTCCTACAGAGAGGGGCTTTTTTATCAGCCTCTATCATAGAAATTGCACCGCGGGCTTTGGTATACTTAATACCATAAAGATGAATGGGAGTGTCACACATTGAAAATAAATGAAATCAGCACAGCCGCACTGGAAGAAAAATTAAAAGCGGGAGAAGAGCTGTATCTGATTGATGTCAGAGAAGACGAAGAAGTTGCCGAAGGAATGATTCCGGAGGCCGTTCACATCCGCATGGGGGACATCCCTGAGAAGATGGATGCGTTAGACAAGGACAAGGAATATGTATTTATCTGCCGTTCCGGAAAAAGAAGCATGAACGTTTGTATGTATTTACATGAGCAGGGCTTCCGTACGGTTAATGTTGAAGGCGGCATGCTGGAGTGGGAAGGCGAAACAAAGCCGAAGAAATAACGCTTTGAAGTGAAAGAAGAAAAGGGATGTGCGTCTTTTTCTTCTTTTTTTATAAAAAAACGGGAGGCGAATCAGGTGAAACCGATGATCCGCGCGATGAAAACAAACGATATCAAACAGGTCCGGCAAGTCGCAGAACGCAGCTGGCATCATACGTATGAAGGGATTATTCCCAGACACATTCAAGATCAGTTTCTCGAATCCGCCTATCAGGATGAGATGATGGAACGCCGGCTCTTGCATTCTCTGTTCTTTGTGGCAGAAGAAGAGGGGCGAGTGCTCGGTTTTGCAAATGCCACCCCGGTTCAAAAAGACGGAAATGCGGAGCTGACCGCCATCTATATTGACCCGGATTGCCAGGGAAACGGGATAGGCACGGCACTCCTTAAAGAATGCATCAGGCAGTCCGGCGGGGTAAAAAAGCTTTATGTCCATGCAGAAAAAGAGAACCGCATTGCCTTATCCTTTTATCAAGCGAAAGGGTTTCAATGGGTATGTGAATTTGAAGAAGACTTTAAAGGACACACTTTACAGACGGTCAAACTGGTACTGAACATATAAAAGCGTCCGGCCCGCCCAGGACCGGAACGCGAATGATCAGTGATAAGCCGGAAGCCGGTCTTTGTGCGCTTCAAATAAGTCATCGCACAAAGAGATGATGTCATTCATGGAAAGCTCGGCGCTCGTATGCGGATCAAGCATGGCCGCCTGATATACAGCTTCCTTTTTTAATGTAACGGCCGCTTCGATGGTTAAAAGCTGTGTGTTAATGTTTGTTCTGTTGAGCGCCGCGAGCTGCTCGGGAAGTTCGCCGGAATAGCACGGCATAATGTGGTTTTTGACGGCTGTGCAAGGCACTTCAACGACCGCTTTCGCCGGCAGATTCGGTATCAGCCCGGTATTCAGCACATTGCCGCCGAATGTGAACGGTTTGCCCGTCTCCATCGCTTCAATAATTCTCGAACCGTATTCTTTTGAGCGTTCATGCGTCAGGTTTTGGTTGTTGATGATGCTGTCTCTCATCGTTTCCCAATTGTTGATTTGTTCCGCGCATCTCCTCGGATATTCATCAAGCGGAATTTGGAGTTCATCTATCAGCCCAGGATACCGGCTTTTTATAAAATACGGGTGATATTCGGCATTATGCTCAGATGATTCCGTTACGTAGCAGCCGAATTTATCCATCAGCTCAAACCGCACCATGTCCTTATGTTTCGTCTTTTGTTTTTCGCGTGCCCGTCTTTTAATTTCAGGATATAAATCAATTCCGTCTTTTTTAATCTCCAAAAGCCAAGCCATATGGTTGATGCCGGCAATGCGTTCTTCCGTCCCTTCGTGATCCATGCCGAGTGAGTCAAACAGATCTTTGGTACATACCTGGACGCTGTGGCACAGGCCGACCGTTTTGACATTTGTATGTCTGAGCATCGCTCCGGTCAGAGAGGCCATCGGATTTGTATAATTTAACAGCCACGCATCCGGGCAGACCTCTTCCATGTCTTTTGCGATGTCAAATAAAACGGGTATGGTGCGAAGGGAACGGAAAATACCGCCTATTCCGACGGTATCGGCAATCGTCTGGCGGAGACCGTACCGCTTCGGGATGTCAAAGTCAATGACCGTCGCGGGTTTATAACCGCCGACCTGAATGGCATTTATCACATAGCCGGCGTGTGTAAGCGCCTGTTTTCGGTCATCGTAGGAGATGATGGATATACTCGTATTGTAGCGGTCTCTCATGTTTTCCAGCATGAGCTGGGATTCTTTCAGCCGTACAGCGTCAATATCATAAAGCGCGAATTCAAACCCGTTTAATGCTTCAGTCAGTAAGCAGTCCCCCAGTACATTTTTGGCGAAAATCGTGCTCCCCGCTCCGATAAACGTAATTTTCTTCAACAGAAATTCCTCCCTTTTCTTCTCAGCCTTTGACCGCCCCGGAGGACAGCCCTGAGATAAAATATTTTTGAAGCGCCAAAAACAATACGACCATCGGCAGCATCGCCATGATCGCGGCTGCGGCGACTAAGTGAAGATTGTTCGCGTTTTCGCCGAAAAATCCCGCCATGGCCACGGTCAATGTCTGCACCTTTTGATCTTGTAAAAAGAAAATAGCAAATTGGTAATCGTTCCAGATAAACACGCAGGAAATAATGCAGACCGTTGCGGTAATCGGTTTCAACAAAGGAAACACGATTGTATAAAAAGTCCTGATCAATCCCGCGCCGTCGATCCTGGCGGCTTCCTCAAGCTCTTTCGGAATGGAGGAGCGGATAAACCCTGAATATAAGAAAACGGTCAGCGGCATATATGCAGCCGTATTAATGAGAATGGCTGCGGCATGCGTATTGATCAGCCCCGCATCAGCGACCATCTTGTATAAAGGAACCATGGAAGTCAAAGGCGGGATGATCATGATTGAAATCAAAAGGCCGAAGACGATTTTGTTCAGCTTTGTATTTCTTCTAGCGAGCGGGTATGCGGCAAGCGAACCCATGAAAATTAACAAAGCGGCGGAAACGGCTGTAATGATGATCGTGTTCAGAAAGGATTGCCCGAGAGAGGCACGTTCCCATGCTTCACGAAAATTCTGAAATGAAAAGGCGGATGGCAGCGACCATTTTGAACTGTAGTCACCTTTTGCTTTTAATGACGTGGTCAGCAAAATATAAAAGGGGACAATATGAACGCACGAGATAACGGCTGCCAACAGCGTAAAAATCCGCATTCGGGCTGTTTTCATGACATTTCCGTCTCCTTTCGCTTGAAATACACGAGAGCCGAAAAGCTGATGACAAGAATCATGACGGACATAAACACGCCTTGGGCGGCGGCATATCCCGCATCCTGCCGTTTAAAATATAAATCATACATAAACGTTGACATCGATTGAGAGGAATTGCCCGGCCCGCCTGCGGTCAGCGCGAAAATGACATCAAACAGCTTCAGCCCGCCGATGATATTGATGACCATGTTGATGGTGACAGCCGGCATCAATAAAGGCAGGGTGATGGTGAAAAACGGCTGAAGACCTCCCGCGCCATCCATTTTTGCGGCTTCGTAATAATCTTTCGGAATGCTTTGCAGCCCCGCCAAATATACAATCATCGCAATGCCTGCGTATTGATACGTGTTAATCATGACGATAATCCACGGGTTTGCCGCAGGGCTTGCCAAGGCGTTGACAGGACCGATTCCCAGTGCGCCAAGCACATCATTCAGCGCACCCCCGTCATATGAGAAAATAAAATACCAAATGTATCCCATAATCAGCGGACTGATAATGACGGGCAAGTAGACGATCGTTCTTGTGAGCGCCTTCATTTTTAAGCTCTGATTCAAAAGCAGCGCATATAAAAGTCCAAGCATATTCTGAAAAAAAGTGCTTCCGATCCCGTAAAGCAAAGTGTTTTTCACAACAAGCCACGTGTCCGGATCTGTAAAAAGCCTTTTATATTGAGTAACCCCCACCCATTGATACGTCTGTGAGAAGCCGTTCCAGTTTGTAAATGTAATAAAAGCGCCTTTGACAAACGGAAAAATCATGAAAATAAAAACCGTGGCAAGAGCGGGGACGTACATCCACCATAGTGACGCCGGTTTTACCGGCTTTTGATGTTGAAATCCGTGGGTTTCTTTTGCAAGATCACTCATTCTTTTTCAGCTCCCCGTGAATCAGATTGAAGCCGGAGCCGCTTATATTCCCTGCCGAGTTTCGCTGAAATTTCAGCGGGGGTTAAGATATCGGCCATCAGCTCCTGCCCGGCTGTTCCCATCACATCCCACATTCCGTTCGGCAAATAAAGGCGGTCAAAATAAGGCTGCACCTTAATATGCTGATAGCGCTTATAGTCATTTGCGTAGAAAATGTCCGTTTGCACATTCACTAATCCGGCCGGAAGCGAGGTCGCTTCGGCAATTGATTTTGCATGCTCGGGTCGGGCCATAAATGCGATAAACTGTTTCGCTTCTTCAAGCCGCGGGGAATCCTTGAATGCCGCCAGCGTGTAACGTTCGCCTCCGATCCAAACCGGCGCGTCTCCCTTGTGGACGGCCGGGGTCGGTATGATGCCGACTTTTACCTTCGGATTGATTTGAGCGACGTCTTGGCCGAGAGTGCCGCCCTGCAGCGTAAAGGCGATTTTGTTTTGCGCCATCAGTTCAATGAGCTGGGACCGTTTTGCCGTCACGGCATCTATATTGAGCAGGTTTTCCTTTTGCATCTCTTTCAGTTTGTCAGATAAATAGGTGAAGTGTGTCCAGCGGAAGGTTCCGTTTAACAGTTGTTTTTTGTAACGGTGTGCGGGATCTGTGATGAGAAGCGGTGCGGCGAGTTGATCGTAATATTGGGCAAATGAGCTTTTCTCATAGCCGGCAAACCAGAAGGGGGTGACTGTTCCGCCGCTTTTTTCTTTAATCTGTCTCAATGCCTTCATAAAATCATCCATTGTTTCCGGCGGTTTTATTCCGTATTTTTCCAACAACGTACGATTGTAGGCCAGTCCGTCCTTTGCCTGATTCAGAGGGAAGGCGTATATTCTGCCTTTGGCGTCTTTGAGCATGCTGTTTAAATTCGGATCGAGCCGCTTCGTCCAAGACATGCCGCTGAGGTCGGCGGTATATTCTCCGTAGCGGATTTTGGCCCAGCCGTGTGTGTCGAAAAGATCGGGCATATCACCGGCCGCCATTCTGACCCTCATCATATTTTCGTAGTCATTGCCTGGGAAATGAACGTTTACTTGAATGTCCGGATGTTCTTTTTGGAATGAATCAGCCAACTTTCTGAATACGGAGCGTTCGCTGTCTGAGGATATGGTGGAATAGACTGTCAATGTTTTCTGCTTTTCTCCGGCGCCGCTCTGTTCTGCCGAGCAGCCGGGAAGTATCATGCAAGTAAAAGAAAGAAACAAAGCCAGTAAGCGTTTCATCTTTTCCTCCTTTAAATATGATATAAACGCTGCGGGACACGTCACCTCCTTTCTTGTGAGCCGCAGCTTTGTCTGACAATCAATGAAGTGGGGAGCGTCACGGCCAGCGGGACGGTTCTGCCGTTTAAACGGTCGAGAAGCAATTTGACACCCGTCCGGCCCATCTCTTCCGTGTATACTTTTACCGTTGATAACGGCGTGCTGGCGTATTCTGCCTCATCAATTCCGTTGAAGCTGACAACCGCCGTATCGCGCGGGACTTGAAGGCCGGCTTCCTGCAAGGCTTTTAAAGCGCCGACAGCCATCGAATCACTTGCGATAAAAAAGGCATCGGGGAGACTTCCGCCTTTGATGGCTTCATTCATCAGCCGGAACCCTTCGTGCATGCTGTATTCGCCGATCAGTACATGCTCCGGCTCGGCGCCGGCCATTTGTAAGAAAGCGGTCAGACGCTTATCCTCAATCGTTTTATTGCTGTTTACACCGTCTATGACGGTATGCTCCCGCTCCCGGCCGCCGATATAACCGAGCCGTTGGTAACCGAGCGACAGAAGATGTTCTATCGCCTTTTGCGCTGCGGCATAAAAATCCACGCTGACGGAATCGTAGCGGGCGGGATCGGGGGTGCCGTTAACAAATACCGCGTGCCTGAAAGCGGCGCTGATATTCGTAAGCGCCTCGTCTTGCAGGCTGCCGATGACGATGACGCCGTCCAGTTCGTGAAACATATGCTCTTGAAAAGAACCGAGATGGATAGAAGATGTGATAAAAATTTTTTGCCGAAAGCATTCTTCCTCAATGCCTTTTCGGATCGCCGAAAAATAAGGATCCTGCCGTTCTTCTTCCGGTGACAGGCAGCTGACAACGCCGATCAGGGGCGCTGAATCGCTGCGGCTGCGGTTCTTCCGTCTTTTTGCCGACGGCTGATAGCCCAGCTCATCGGCGATCCTCAGAACTTTTTCTCTTGTTTCATCAGTCACAGCCAAAGAGTCATCCTTATTCAAAATTCTCGATACTGTCGCGCTGGATACAGATGCCTGTAAGGCAATATCTTTGAGACGGACCATTTCGCATCTCCTTTTTACTAAATATTTACTAAACAGAAATGAACTGGTTATTGTTAAAATGATATTATCATACGATAGTAAGCGTTTTCAACAACTATTTTCGGTTACTTTTAGTAAAAATCAGTAAAAAAGAAAATCTGTTTTTCTCTATCATATTTCAATTGAACCGGAATAAATTGATAGAGAAAGGAGAGGGTGATGTGCTGAAGATAGCTGTTTTTGATGAGGAGCATGAAAAGGATCTGCAGACTGAAGTCAATACATTTTTAAAGGGGATTTCTGATGAACAGCTCGTTGATATTAAATATACGGTAGCGGCGGCCTGTGATCCTGAAGGTGAGCAGCTTTATTGTTTTTCCGCTCTCATTTTATACCGAAAATAAAGAAGCCCGGACGAAATGCCGGGCTTCGTTGTTCATTATGCTTTTTTGACGCGGGGACTTCTTGGTTTTTGGTATTTCTCCGCTTGTTTGATTCCTTTTCTCTCGCTCGCTAATGACTTGTACAGAGACACGATCATCAGAAGGATCACGACTGAAAACGGAACCGCGGCGAGAATGGCCGTGTTTTGCAGTGCGGCCAGACCGCCGGAATATAACAAAACCGCTGCCACGGCGGACTGGATGATGCCCCAGATGATTTTCACCCGGTTTGACGGGTCTAAAGAGCCGTAAGACGTTTGCATTCCAAGCACAAATGTCGCTGAATCCGCTGATGTGATAAAGAATACAGCGATCAGAACAAGCGTTAATACGGATGTCACCATTGTCAGCGGATAGTGGCTGAGTGCGCCGAACAGCATCGTATCCGTTGACATTCCCGCGACATTGAATACGCCTTTCTGCTGAAGATCCATCGCGGATACACCGAAGATCGCAAACCATAAGAAAGCCAATATACAAGGTGTCACCAATACCCCGATTAAAAATTCCCGGATTGTCCGGCCCCTTGATACACGGGCGATAAAAATGCCGACAAACGGCGACCAGGATATCCACCAGGCCCAATAGAAAATGGTCCAGCTGTTAATCCATTCGCGTTTTTGGGGATCATTCGGAGACAAGCGAAAGCTCATCTGCACGATATTTTGGATGTATTGGCCGATAGAATCGGTAAATGAGTTCATAATCAGCACCGTCGGGCCTGCAATGAGCATAAAGATCATTAAAATAGCCGCGAGCGCCATGTTGGTATTGCTTAAGTATTTAATCCCTTTGCCGATTCCGCTCCACGCAGAAATCAAAAATAACACGGTCACGACAGCGATCAGGATCAGCTGAACGGAAAATGTTTTCGGAATGCCGAATAAATAATGCAGACCGCCGTTGATCTGAGTCGCTCCGAGCCCTAAGCTTGTCGCCACACCGACAACGGTCGCAAACACGGCGATACAGTCAATCGCTTTGCCGATCGGCCCGTTTACTTTATCGCCCAAAAGCGGTGTCAGTGTGCTGCTGATCAAACCGGGCGCGTCTTTTCTGAATTGAAAATATGCGATACATAAAGCGACAACCGCATAGATGGCCCAAGCGTGCAGCCCCCAGTGGAAAAATGTGTACCGGAGCGCATCACGAAATGCTTGGGGCGTTTCTGTTTCACCTGAGGGAGAGCTGATGGCGTAATGGCTGATCGGTTCCGCAGCCCCGTAAAATACCAAACCGATTCCCATGCCTGCGCTGAAAAGCATGGCAAACCATGATAATAAGCCGAATTCCGGTTTTTCCCCGGGTTTTCCGAGTTTTATTGTGCCGATCGGACTTACAATGAGAAAGAGACAGAAACCGACAAATATAGAAACGACCAGCAGATAATACCAGCCGAAAGAATCCGTAATAAATTTTTGTGCCGTATCAGTGACTTGCTGCAGGCTGTCAGGAGAAATGGCCCCCCATAAAACCGCAGCGGCTGTGATGACAATCACAATCCAAAAAACACTGGAGATGTTCTTCTTCAAACGTTCTCACCCTCTGACTATTTTTTTCAATACGCCATTTTGTTTTAGTATGGTCGTACGATTGCAGATCAATCCTTTCTTCCTATTCCCTCAATCAGGTGAAACAAAACGCAGAAAACTCTATCATGTTTTTGGTCAATTATCAACGGGGACGCTCAGGTAAGTGCGCTTTAAACCATTTAGAGCGAGCGTGAGAAACGTCCTGCATTCAAACCGGCGAGACGCCCCGTAACAAAGGCTGAAGTGATATTGTAGCCCCCGGTATAGCCGTGAATATCGAGTATTTCTCCGCAAAAATATAAGCCTTCCATTTTTTTTGACGCCATCTGTTTCGGCTCAATTTCTTTTACGGAAACACCTCCGCCTGTGACAAACGCTTTGTCCAAAGAAAGCGTTCCGTCAGCGGCAACCGTAAATTGTTTGCAGTCTTTGACAAAAGCCCTGAATTGATCCTTCGGCAATTCCGTAAAGCTTGTCTGCGGATCAAGACCGTTCCGTTCCAGAAGAAAAAGCAGGTACCGTTCCTGCATCCACGGCTTCAGCGCATTTTTGAGCGCTTTTTTCGGTGCGTCTTTCAGTTCCTTGTGCATCTTTTGAAATAACTCTTCCTCGTTGATGCCTGGAAACAGATCGATGCGGAGTTTGACCTCTGGCTGCTTTTTCAGTTCTTTGACGACAAACTGGCTGCAGCGGAGAATGGCGGGGCCTGACAAGCCGAAATGGGTAAACAGCATGTCCATCACGTGTGTGACGATTGGTTTGCCTTTTTTATTCAGAACGCTGACGGCCGCGTTTCTAAGAGACAGCCCCTGAAGTGTTTTTTGTTTAATAAACGGTTCTGACGACGTAACCGGCACTTCCGTCGGAAAGAGTTCGGTCACGGTATGACCGGCCGCTTCCGCCCATGCATAGCCGTCTCCGGTGCTGCCGGTATGCGGGACTGATTTTCCGCCGACCGCGATAATGACGGCGTCTGCGTTAATGTGTTCGTCATTGTTTGTCGTAATGCCTGCTGTCCTGCCGTTCTCGTACCGCACTTCTTTGATTTTTTCATTTGTACGGATGGTGACATTCAGTTGTTTTAATCGGTTCAAAAGCGCATCGACAACGCTTTGTGCTTTGTCCGTCACCGGGAACATGCGCCCGTGGTCTTCTTCTTTCAGCTGAATGCCGAGTTTTTCAAAAAAGGCGATGATATCTTCATTATTAAATTCGGAAAACGCGCTGTATAAAAAGCGGCCGTTGCCGGGGATGTGTTTGATGATTTCTTCAACGGGGAGGCGGTTGGTCACGTTGCAGCGCCCGCCGCCGGAAATCGCCAGCTTCCGTCCCAGCTTGTTTCCTTTATCGATTAATAATACGTCCGCGCCTTCTTCGCCTGCCGCAATCGCAGCCATTAAACCGGACGGGCCGCCGCCGATCACAATCACGTCATAATGTTTCATCTTTCATCAACAACTTTCTTTTTCACGTATAATAGGCGGAAATGTCCGCTTTCTGCTATTATAGCGAAAGAAAGGGAATCCTTAAACGTATTTTGTTTTTTAAAGAGTTTTCCCAAAAAGTTTCCCGCTGTAATTATTACCGTCTAATTGCCCAGTTGTGTTAAAATAGAAAAGTTGAATCTTCGTAGAAAATGGTGATGAGGAAACATGTCAAGCAAATTGTTAAGGGGCACGTTCGTGCTGACGCTCGGCACCTATATATCGCGGATTTTAGGGATGATTTATCTGATCCCGTTCGGAGCGATGGTCGGAGCGACGGGCGGAGCTTTGTTTCAATACGGATATAATCAATATACACTGTTTTTAAACATTGCCACGATGGGATTTCCCGCCGCGGTTTCAAAATTTGTCTCGAAATATAATTCCAAGGGAGACTATGAGACAAGCAGGCGGATGCTGAGAGCGGGAATGTCGGTTATGCTCGTAACCGGGATGATCGCTTTTTCAATTCTTTATATTTCGGCGCCGTTTTTTGCGGAAACATCTCTCGGCGGCACGAGTAACAACGGACTTACGATTGACCACGTCGTTTATGTCATCCGGATGGTGAGTCTGGCACTTTTGGTCGTGCCGATTATGAGTCTTGTGCGCGGTTTTTTCCAAGGTCATCAGATGATGGGGCCGACAGCCGTTTCACAGGTTGTGGAGCAGCTTGCCCGGATCATCTTTTTATTGGGCGCCACGTATTTGATTTTAAGAGTGATCAACGGCGGCCTTGTCATCGCAGTCGGATACGCGACTTTCGCGGCGCTGATCGGATCATTCGGAGGGCTTGTCGTCCTTTATATTTACTGGAATAAGCGGAAGGGCGATCTTCTGGCGATGAAGCCGAATCTCGTCCCGTCTGCGAACTTAAGTTATAAAAAAATGTTCATTGAGCTTTTCAGTTATGCCGCTCCTTACGTATTTGTCGGACTGGCGATTCCTTTGTATTCTTATATCGATACGAATACGTTTAATAAAGCGATGATTGCGGCAGGCCATAAGGATATCAGCCAGGACATGCTTGCGATTGTCACTCTTTATGTGCCGAAGCTTGTCATGATCCCGGTTTCTCTGGCGACCGCTTTCGGTCTGACGCTGATTCCGACGATTACTGAATCGTTTACGAGCAGGAATTATAAGCTTTTGAACCAGCAGATTAACCAGACGATGCAAATCATTCTGTTTTTGGTTATTCCCGCAGTTGTCGGGATGTCCGTGTTATCGGGTCCGGCCTATACGTTCTTCTACGGCTCTGAAAGTCTTCGCCCGGATATCGGACAGGATATATTGTTCTGGTACGCGCCTGTCGCGATTCTGTTTTCTCTGTTTACCGTAAACGCCGCGATCCTGCAAGGGATTAATAAGCAGAAATTTGCTGTCGTGAGCCTTTTCATCGGCGTTATTATAAAAGTGGTGCTGAACGTGCCGCTGATCAAGCTGTTTCAGGGAGACGGAGCCATCTTGGCAACGGCGCTCGGTTATATCGCTTCTCTTCTGTACGGTTTTATTATGATTAAGCGCCATGCGGGCTATTCGTATACGGTACTTATAAAACGGGTCATTTTAATCGCAGTCCTGTCCGTCGTGATGGGAGTCGCGGTCAAGCTGACTCAATGGCTGCTCAGTTTCTTTGTAACATACCAAAGCGGCCAGGTGCATGCGGCGATTGTCGTCTTTGTCTGCGCCGCTGTCGGCGGTGCGGTGTACATGTTTGCCGCGTACCGAATCGGATTTTTACAGAAAATGTTTGGAAACCGTCTGCCCCGTGTTTTGAGGAGAGGCAGGCATTCCGCCCATTGAGAAATAATGAATAGTCCGCTTATCGCGGGCTTTTCTTTTTAAAGGAGAGGATCAGGATGAGACTTGATAAACTGCTTGCCAACAGCGGATTCGGCTCAAGAAAAGATGTGAAAAAAATCGTCAAGGCCGGGGCTGTCATGATTGACGGAGAGCCGGCGAAAGATGTGAAAACCCATGTCGATCCGGAAAAACAGGACATCACGGTATACGGAGAGCCGGCAGACTATCGTGAATTTATTTATGTCATGATGAATAAGCCGCAAGGAGTCCTGTCCGCTACCGAAGACAGCCGCCAGCAAACGGTGGTTGATCTGCTGACGCCTGAAGAACAGCGATTTGAACCGTTTCCGGCGGGACGTCTTGATAAGGATACGGAAGGCTTTTTGCTTCTGACCAATGACGGGCAGCTCGCTCATCGCCTGCTTTCTCCGAAAAAGCATGTGCCTAAAACATATGAGGTCCGGTTAACTTCACCTCTGTCACCGGAAGACATCGTTCATCTGGAAAGAGGCGTCGTCATTGAAGGAGGCTATAAAACGAAGCCGGCAGCCGTTGAAATCATTACAGAAAGCCCAGATGAAACGGTGATTCATTTGACCATTACAGAAGGCAAATATCATCAGGTGAAGCTGATGGCAAAGGCTGTCGGAAATGAAGTGGCTTATTTGAAGCGGCTTTCGATGGGGGCTGTTTCTCTTGACCCGGATCTTAAACCGGGAGAATTCCGCGAGCTGACTGAAGAAGAGCTCGAAACGCTGAGAGGCGCTGAAGTGTAATCGATATCAGAAAAGCCCAAAACAGATTTGTTTTGGGCTTTTTATATAGAGGAACAAAAAACAAGGCAAAGACGCTGCTTTGCCTTGCAGCATGTCAGGCCGAAAAGGGCCTTATGTAATTGTTCGCTTAAGATGTAATTTTCACTTTTTTTCGTGTTGTCTCCCACTTGCCTCGGCTAGGACTATGAACAAGATCATTGTATGCTAACACATTTAAGTCTCGCTGAATGGTTCTAGGTGTAATGCCGAATTCATCAACCAGTTCCTGTGTTGTCACAAGGCCTTTTTCCTGGATGAACATGTAAACTGATTTAATCCGAGTCAGCATACGATTTGTTGAAGGTTTCAAAAAACCACTCCCTATCATAAGATCGGATGGACTTGATATACCACAACTTTCGACTCTAAAACTTCGTACGAATAAGCAACAAAGGATGACATTCTGTTTTTTCTCTTTTAACTGCCTCCATTATACACGATATGGACAACATGAATCTAGGAATAAGCGCAGATAATTTTTTCCAAATGGGTGCCGCCTTGGTGCATTACTATGCCCGGTCCGCTTTTAATATTATGGAAACTGAAACTTTTTTTATACATGTCCGTATGAAAACGGGGGAGTGAGAAGTTTGGGAGAATTATTGAATGCAAACATTGTCTGCGCCGGTTATGCTGACAGGCCGAAGGTGATTTCTGATGTATCTCTGTCAGTCAATGCGGGTGAAATTGCCGGTTTAATCGGAGCGAACGGCGCGGGGAAAAGCACAGTGATAAAGGCGGTTCTCGGGCTGTCCCGGGATATAGAAGGCGGTATTGAGTGGAATGATTCATCTTATGCTTACATACCGGAGCGTCCGAGTTTTTATGATGAACTGACGCTTTGGGAGCATCTCGAGCTGACCGGGTCATTGCGGGGCATGGAAGGGGAAGAGTGCCGTGAGCGGGCAGGGCGGCTGCTTGAAGAGTTTTCGCTGACGTCTGTAAAACATGATTTGCCTTCCGGTTTTTCAAAAGGGATGCAGCAAAAATTGATGCTCATACAGGCATTTTTGGCGAAGCCGGATATTTACATCATTGATGAGCCTTTTATCGGACTTGATCCGATCTCAACGAAGCTGTTTACCGACATGCTGATTGCTGAGAAAGAAAGGGGCGCGGGGATTTTGATGTGCACTCATGTTCTGGATACGGCGGAAAAAATCTGCGACCGGTTTTATTTGCTGGATCAGGGCGCTCTGCTTCTTCAAGGCACGTTAGAGGAGCTTCAGGAAAAAACGGGGAGCCGTTCACTGCTGGATTGCTTTTATTCAGCGGTTCGGAGCAGTCAGCGATGACCGGGCGGGCTTTGTTTTTTCAAAGGCTGTTTCATTATTGGCGGTATCAATGGAAGGTGTTTCAGACGGTCATTGATTGGACGGTCGCGCTGTATATCGTTCTTCCCGCTGCCGCATTTGCCGTTTATCAATATGCTGAATGGCTGAACGGCAGGGGGCTTCTTAATGGAGCGGCAGGAGTATTAGGATGGGGCTGGCTGTATGTATTCAGTGCCCTGCTGTTGTGCACGGGTTTTATTCATACCTTTTTGCTGGAAGCGGATCACGTATTTTTGGTGCATGCAAAACATCTGATGCAAAAGCTGAAACGGTACGCGCTTTTGTATTCGATGTTCCTTTCCCTTATCAAATGGGGTGCGCTTGCCGTATTGTTATTTCCCTTATGGCGCCAATACGGTGACTGCACCTTACCGGCATATTCAGGTATGTTTTGCTGTCTGTTCGGCTTCCATACCGCAATATTAGCGGTGCACCGGCACAGAAAAAACAGCAGGCGGACATTCGGGAATCAGGCGGCAGGCTGGCTGAAAGTGATGGTTCTGATGGCGGGTGCGTTTTTTATGATCGTCTTTGCCGCCGAATGGTATTGGCTTTGGCCGGCGGGATGTATATTGTTCATCTGTTCCGCTCTTTTGACTTGGAAAGAGACGGAGACATTATCAGCCTTTGAGGAAGAAGTGCTTGAGGAGAACAGGCGCAAGCTTTCATTCGCGGCCTCTGTTTTGATGCTCAGCCATGATGTGCAGCTCCCGAATGGTAAACATAAAGGGCGGAGCAAGCCGTTTTTATATCCCGGCTCAAAGCACATCTTTACAAAACGGTCGGCGTATACGGCGTGGAAAGAATTGTTCTTTAAAGTGCTGATCCGAAACGGCGGGTATCTCCGGCAGCTTTACCTTTTAACCGCGGCTTTTACGGCTCTTATTCTCGTTCTTCCGCTCTTAGTGAAGCCGGCAGTCCTCATTTTGTTTGCGATCGTCAGCCGCTATGCCGCGTCACTTTTATTTGACCGGATCACGGATAAACCGGTTTTAAGCGGTATCAAGAGAGACAGTGATGACTATTTCAGGGCGCGAAACAGCGCATTAACCGTCATCCAAGTCATCTGTTCCGCCTGGTGTCTCATTGCCGCGATTCTTTCCGTTCTTTATATGTGAAAATCCCTTTCCGAAAAAGGAAAGGGATTTTTCTTAATGTCCGTTCAAAATAAAAAGCTGAATAAAAAACAGCACGGCGAAGATGATGACTAAAGGATGGATTTCGCGCCATTTTTTCTTAGCTGCTTTAACAAGCGGATATGAAATGAAGCCGAGTGCGATTCCGGTTGAAATACTGGACGTTAAAGGCATCGCCAAAATGACGAGAAAGGCCGGGAACGCTTCATCAAGCTCATTCCAGCGGATATTCGACACAGCACCCATCATCAGGCTGCCGACAATAATCAGAGCCGGTGACGTAATCGCTGACACTTCCGATAAGACGCTGACAAGCGGGCTGAAAAACATGGAAACGGCAAACATAACCGCAATCGTCAGCGCCGTCAGACCCGTTCTTCCGCCGGCCGCCACACCTGCTGAAGATTCAACGAACGCGGTCGTCGGGCTGGTGCCGAAGATGCTTCCCACCGTCGTAGCGGTCGAATCAGCCAAAAGCGCTCTTCTGGCATTCGGCAGCTGATTGTTTTTGATCAGTCCCGCTTGTTCGGCGACACCGATCATGGTGCCGGTCGTGTCAAAAATCGTAACGAGAAGAAAAGAAAACACAACGGCGTACAGACCGTGATGCACGACATCCCCGAGGGCTCCGAACGGATTTGTGATCAAAAGCCCCTCCGGCAGGCGCGGGAAGGACATGAATCCTTTCGCGAAATGGATCTGTCCGGTCAAAAAGGCAATGATAGCGGTCAGCGCCATTCCGATGAACAGAGCCCCGTTAACATTCAGCACCATCAGTACAATACTGATGATAAGTCCGATAAGCGTTAAAATGACGGCGGGCGAATGAAGATCGCCGAGTGCGACCAGATTAGATTTATCAGCCGTGATGATTCCGGATTGGCGTAAGCCGATAAAAGCGATAAATAAGCCGATGCCGGTCGTAATTCCGTATTTTAAATTGTCCGGAATCGCTTCTATAAGTTGTTTTCTTAAAGGCGTTAACGATAAAATAATAAAGATGACTCCCGCAATAAAAACGGCGCTGAAAGCCGTCTGATACGTAATGCCGCTGCCTGTGCCGACAACGTGAAAGGCGAGATACGCGTTTAAGCCCATGCCGGGGGCAATGGCGATCGGAAAATTCGCAGCGAGAGCCATCCATAAAGTTCCGACAATGGAAGCGATAATCGTCGCGGTGAACACCTGGTCAAACGGAATTCCCGCATTGGAAAGGATCACCGGATTGACGACAATGATATACACCATTGTGAAAAAGGTGGTCAATCCCGCGGTAATTTCTCTTTTTATTGTCGTTTGATGCTTGTCGAGATGAAACATAAGTACCTCCAATGACGAACATTTTTTCAAAACATCATCTATATTATTCGTTTTATCGACATTTTGCAAGTCTTTATCAAGAAAGGGGATTTGTGATGAACTGGGAAGTTGAAGTCATCAGAAACAAAGAAGATCTGATCCGTGACACGCAGAAGTTTTTGCAGATCAACAGCGTAATGGACGAATCAACAGCCGGTCCCGGCCGGCCGTTTGGAGAAGGCGTCAATGCCAGCCTGACGTCACTGCTGGAATTCGGTGAAAAAGAAGGCTTCACCGTAAAGAATCTTGATGGCTATGCGGGCCATATTGAATGGGGAACGGGTGACGAAATCGTCGGCGTTTTGTGCCACGTCGATGTCGTTCCGCCCGGAGACGGCTGGACGAGCGATCCGTTTTCAGCCGATATCAGGGACGGCCGGATATATGCCAGAGGCGCCATAGATGATAAAGGGCCGACAATGGCGGCGTTTTATGCGCTGAAAATCGTCAAAGACATGCAGCTCCCTTTATCCAAACGCGTGAGAATCATCATCGGAACGGATGAAGAAAGTGATTGGAGATGCGTGGATCACTACTTCAAACACGAAAAAATGCCTGACATCGGCTTTGCTCCTGACGCGGATTTTCCGATCATTAACGCGGAAAAAGGAATTATAGATGCATCACTGCGCATTGTAAAAAGCGCTTCTGACAAAGACGCAAAAAATGGGCTTCTGTCATTCCGTTCAGGACTGCGCTTGAACATGGTGCCGGATGCGGCTGAAGCGGTTATTGAAGGGGACGGTCTTGATGCCGTGCACGCATATTTCAGCAAATGGCTTGAGCAGTCAAAAACACAGGGTGAAGCAGTTTCGGAAAATGGAAAACTGACGCTTCGGGTATACGGAAAATCATGCCACGCGATGGAACCGGATAATGGTGTCAATGCCGGCTTAAAGCTTGCTGAATGCCTTAACGGAACAGAGCTGGATGAAGCCGGAAAGCACTTTGTCAAAACCGTCAGTGACTATTTTTTAAATGATACACGAGGCAAAAAACTGAAAATTGATTGCAGGGATGACATCAGCGGAGAGCTTACATTGAATGTCGGCACCTTTACATACAGAAAGGGTGAGGAAGGAGAACTCGGCATCAACATCCGTTATCCCGTCACTTCAGACAGCAAAGTCATCCGTGATGCTTTTACGTCTGCTGAAGAATTCCGGCTTGAAGAATTTAAAGACAGCAAACCGCACCACGTTTCTGCCGATCATCCGCTCGTAAAGACGCTTCAAAAGGTTTACGAAGGACAGACGGGAAAGAAAGCGGATCTGATTTCAATCGGCGGAGGAACATATGCGAGATCCCTTTCGGCGGGCGTCGCGTTCGGGCCGCTGTTCCCCGGCCGGCCTGACAGCGCGCATCAAAAAGATGAGTACATCGAAATCGATGACCTTCTCAGGTCAACGGCTTTATATGCCGAAGCCATTTATGAGCTTGCCAAGTGATAATAAAAAGGGACGCCGAAAGCGGCATCCCTTTTTATCATTCAAATGACCATAAATCCGTTGATAAATAACGTTCTCCCGTATCGGCCGTCATACAGATGACGATCTGTTCGGAAGGGAGGCGTTTTGCGGTTTCAATGGCGGCGAAGCAGGCGGCGCCTGAAGACGGGCCGACGAGTATACCTTCTTCCCGGGCCAGACGACGTGTTGTCGTATACGCATCTTCATCAGATATTTTCATGATTTCATCGTAAATGTCCTGATTCAGTATGCCGGGAATAAATCCGGGGCTTGTCCCGACAAGCTTATGAGCGCCGGGTTTTCCGCCAGACAGGACGGGAGATCCCGCGGGCTCGGCGACATGAACAATCATATCCGGGAAAAGCTCCTTCAGCGTTTCTCCGGTTCCGGTAATGGTCCCGCCCGTTCCCGCCGTTGCCACAAAAGCACCGAGCGGTCTGTTGAGCTGCTGAACGGCCTGATAGATTTCAATGGCGGTTGTTTTTCGGTGGGCATCTGGATTTGCGCCGTTATCGAATTGCATCGGGATAAAACTTCCCGGAATCTGTTCGGCGAGTTCTTTCGCTTTTTTGATGCTGCCGGGCATTCTTTCCGCCCCCGGTGTTAACACAACCTCCGCGCCGTACGCTTTCAGGAGGTTGATGCGTTCTTTCGTCATCGTGTCAGGCATGACGAGGATTGCCTTGTAGCCGCGCGCCGCCGCGTTCATCGCCAGGCCGATGCCTGTGTTGCCGCTTGTCGGTTCGATGATGACAGAGCCGGGTTTTAAATGCCCGCTGTTTTCCGCCTCAATGATCATATTGTAAGCCGCTCTGTCTTTGACACTGCCGCTCGGGTTAAACGATTCTAATTTTAAATAGACCTGTGCTGCATGTTCTGGCTGAAGACGATTGAGCTTTACGATCGGTGTGCCGCCGATCAGCTCCGCCGTGCTGTTTACGATTTTCAAGGCCGGCTCATTCCTTTCTGTATAAAACGTTCGGTACATAATATCCTATCATAATGAGCGGACAGGGTTCTCCTCTCCGCTTATCCGTTTTATAATAACACTATAACCAAAGAGGGGGAGATCCTCGTATGAAAGCTTCATTGCCGCATTATTTTATCGGCATTCCGATTCCGGCTGACATTGCTGAACCGATTTGGGAAGCAGCCAAAAAGGAGCCGGTGTTAACATTTAAAAAATGGGTGCACCCGCATGACTATCATATTACACTCATTTTTCTCGGAGCCGCGGATGAAGAACGGCTTGCGAAATTATCGTCTCTGCTCGCAGATGCTGCGTCGGCAGCGCAGCCGTTTACCGTACAGTTTCAGCATCTGGATATTTTCGGCGACCGCAGACAGCCGAGAGTGCTTCACCTTGAGCCCGAACGGAATGAACTGCTCTTTGATTTGCGGGAAAAAACAAAACAGGCTGTTTTGAAAGCCGGTTTTCAAGTGGAAAAACGGCCTTATCACCCTCATATGACGATGGCGCGGAAGTGGGCGGGAGACCGGCCGTTTCCTGACGATGTGCCGTTTGAAAGCGGCAGGGTGCAAAGTGCCGTCAGCCGGTTTTCCCTGTTTCAGACCCATCTTGACCGGTCGCCTAAATACGAAGAAATCGCACAGTTTCAATTGACATAAACAAATATTCGGAGTGGAGAAATCACATGGCACAGATCATCAAAATTCACGACTGCATATCCAGATATGAACTTGATCCATATCATTATATGAACCAGTTTATCCGGCTGAAGAAAGAACGCTGGGAGGCGCTTCTTGAAGCGTTTGACCGGATGACGGAAGAAAAAGAAACGGAAACGGCTGCAGGCGGGGAAACCGATCAAGCGCCGGGCAGGAAAAAATTTTCCTTAAAAAAGAGAAAAGAAGAAAATACGGCCGATATAAATGAAAAGAGGCACCAATGGTTTGATGAGCCGGAGGGAGAAGAGGCGCTGTTCGGGAATCTTCCGTCTCAAAAGTCTGAGCTCGCGCCTTTTTTCAAAGATCAGCTGTATGACTTTCAATTAAAATGGGCGAGCTCCACGCTTTCTCAAAAGTCTGAGCTTTCGCAGGCGGTCAAAGGGGACAGGATGTTAAAAATGCTGGCTCAAAAGCTGCCCGATTCCTATTTTGTGATGTATCATCCGGTTCTGCAAATTCAGCAGGCGTCCGTCGAACTGAGCATGATCATCATCTCGCCGCTGGAGATTTTCTGCGCTGCTTTTATGGAAGCGGAAGAGGACAGCGTATATATCGGATCAAAACACCGTTTTTGGGAAGAAAGAGGCTCCGGCAGCACGCGCCAAGTATTGAATCCGGCTCTCAGCCTGCAGCGGACGGGCTCGGTCGTTTCGCAAATCGTAAAAGAAAAGCAGGCCGACATTCCCGTGCGGAAGCTTTTACTCAGCAGAACGTCTTATATTGATTACCCGGAGCCGCCGTACGGGCTGGAAATAGCTGATAAACGGACTGCCGCAGGGTGGCTGGAAAAGCAGCAGAAAAATACGGCGCCGATCAAGAACCACCAGCTGAAGGCGGCGAAGGCTCTTTTGTCTTACGGCTTGAGCGATTCAAGCCGGAGACAGGAATGGCTTGATTAAAGCGGACGTTTGCCGGCTGTCTCTTCATCTATGAAGCAGGTGAAAACAAACGATGAGTCAATGGTTTTTTATTATTAATCCGGTCTCAGGAGGCGGGCGGGGCCGGCGTGTCTGGAAATCAGTTCAAAAAGAGCTGACCAGGCGCGGGGTCAGCCACCGCTCTTTTTTGACCGGGCATCCCGGACATGCGGAGGTGCTGGCGAGGCAGATTTCAATGATGCAGGATCATAAGCTTAAGCGGCTGTTCGTCATCGGCGGTGACGGGACGATGCATGAAGTCATTAACGGACTGAAAGGAACGGATCAGATTGAGCTGACCTTTGTGCCCGCCGGTTCGTACAATGACTTTTCCAAAGGGCTCGGTATTAAGAAGTCGGCGCTCCTCCAAGAAATCAAAAGTCTGCACCGCCCGCTCACACGGAAATTTTTTGCGGGAAACATCAACTTTTTTCATGACAAAGCGCAATCACTTTATTTTATTAACCACCTGTCTGTCGGCTTCGATGCCTCAGTTTTGAAGGCAGCCGCGAATTTTCCGTTATCGCGCGTTCTTCGGTTTTTGCGTCTCGGTTTTGTGATTTACCCGCTCGCGCATTTACATACGGCCTCGGGGTTTCAGCCGTTCAGATTTGTTTGCACGGCAGACGGCCAGAAGCGTGAATTCCGCAATGTCTGGTTTGTCATTGCGGCTAATCACCCTTATTACGGAGGCGGCATGAAAGCGGCGCCTTCAGCAAATCCCCGTCAAAACCATTTTGATATTGTCATTGCAGAAAACCTGTCCTTTTTCTCGCTGTATCGTTTTTTATGGGCGATGAGCTTCGGCCGGCATATCAAAATGGACGGAGTGACGATGATAAAGGGGAAGGAATTCGTTTTTGAAACAGATGGGAAAATTCCGTTTCACGCTGACGGCGAGCTGATCGGAACGACGCCGTTTCGGCTTATGCCGGCCGGTACGCCGTTGAAAATAAAAACATAATAAACAAATGAAACCCGTCAAATGTTTCACGGCAAAGAGCGGTTCGCGGCATAAATCTTCAGAATTCACAGGTGTTCTTGCTAGTTTTGCTTGACGAAGTTTGTGCTGTAGCGCTAAAATTTATAGGACGGCTATTGATTAGCATATGAGACTCTCAATAGCTGTCTTTTTTATTCTCATGAAATTGTTTATGACAGGCCGCTCCGCCAATAGAGAAAGGTTGGAGGCCTATTCTAAAATATTTTAAGAAATGATGGGTTGAACATTGATATGAACTGGTTGGGACAATTACTAGGTAGCGATTGGGAGATCTTCCCCGCCGGAGGAGCTACAGGAGATGCATATTATGCGAAACATAACGGCCAACAGCTTTTTTTAAAACGTAATAGCTCGCCCTTTTTAGCCGTGTTATCCGCCGAAGGCATTGTTCCGAAGCTGGTTTGGACGAAACGGATGGAAAACGGAGACGTCATTACGGCTCAGCATTGGATGGCGGGCAGGGAGCTGAAGGCAAAGGATATGAGCGGACGCCCGGTGGCTGAGCTGCTCCGCAAAATCCACACATCAAAAGCTTTGCTCGACATGCTGAAAAGATTGGGAAAAGAACCGCTTGATCCGGGCGCCCTTTTGTCGCAGCTGAAGCAGGCCGTCTTTGCCGTGCGGCAATTTTCGCCGCTTATTCAGGAAGGCCTTGCTTATTTGGAAGCTCATGTGGATCAGGTGCAATTCGGTGAAAAAGTCGTTTGCCATTGTGATGTGAATCATAATAACTGGCTTCTGTCTGAAGACAACCAGCTGTATTTAATAGATTGGGACGGCGCCATGATAGCTGATCCGGCCATGGATCTCGGCCCTTTATTGTATCATTACGTCGAAGAGCCAGCGTGGGACAGCTGGCTTGGGATGTACGGCATGAAGCTCACGGAAGGGCTTCGGCTGAGGATGGCATGGTACATGTTATCGGAGACCATCACCTTCATCGCCTGGCACAAATCAAAAGGAAACGACAAAGCGTATCATGATGCCATGGAAGAGCTTCATGCCCTGATGAAGCGGATTGTCAAGTAGTCAGGAGTACGAATCCATCTGCTCCACCCATTGGGACAAATGGTTTTGGTGCTCCTGAATATGCGTGTCGATGGAATCGGCCGTGATGCCGGACTGGCTGTAGCGGTAGACATCCTCGAGCACGTTTTTTATATTTGAATCAAGCCCGGTGTTGGCCATCAGTGATTTGATGACGCGCTCCAGCTGTTCATACTCGGCAACCGTACCGCAGCAATCCAATTGATGGTCGGCCAATATGTCCTTTAATAACCGGACCTGATGTTCGCTTGTTAAGCCCATGATTCATATACACATCCTTTCTGTGTCATACATTGTGCAAAGCGGTGCGGTTTTATGCATCACATGAGTGTTCCGGACCGGGGAGCCTCTTTTTTTATGCAGCCGGCGCCTTTAAAAGGCGCTTGCGGCTCTTTATGTTTCATGGTATGTTGTTACTCGAAATTATAGATAGAGGTGTCAATCATATGAGAATGCGCCATAAACCTTGGGCGAATGATTTTCTGGCAGAAAACGCTGACATCGCCATCAGTGATCCGGCCCAGTATAAAGGGCGGTGGAACACGGTCTTTGGCAATGACAACCCGATCCACATTGAAGTCGGTACGGGAAAAGGGCAGTTCATTTCAGGAATGGCCAAGCAGAATCCGGATATCAACTATATCGGGATTGAGCTGTTTAAAAGCGTCATCGTCACTGCCGTCCAAAAAGTTAAGGACAGCGGGGCTCACAATGTCCGTTTGTTAAATATAGACGCGGAAACACTGAATGACGTATTTGAACGGGGAGAAATCAAGCGCGTATATCTAAACTTTTCTGACCCGTGGCCGAAAAACCGTCACGAAAAGCGCCGTTTAACATTTAAAACGTTCTTGAAAAAATACGAAGAAGTGATGGGCGAAACAGGTGAGATTCATTTTAAAACCGATAACCGCGGTTTATTCGAATACTCTCTGAAAAGCTTTTCCGAATACGGCCTGCTTCTGACGGAAGTCAGCCTTGATCTGCACAACAGCGATCCGAAGGGCAATATTATGACAGAATACGAAGAAAAATTCTCCGCGCTCGGCCAGCCGATTTATCGGGCCGAAGTTGAATGGAGAACAAAAGACAGACTCTGATGCGGGAGTCTGTTTTTTTATGCCGCCATTTGCTACCATTACATCAGGAGGGATCAAGATGGAGACATTGAATATTGGGAATATTTCATTAACATGGCTGGACGGCGGTGTAACACATATGGACGGCGGAGCGATGTTCGGCGTTGTCCCGAAACCTTTATGGTCGAGAAAATACCCCGTAAATGACAAAAACCAGATTGAATTAAGAACAGACCCGATTCTGATCAGAAAAAACGGCCTCAATATATTGGTTGACGCGGGTATCGGCCGAGGGAAATTCTCTGATAAACAAAAAAGGAATTACGGCGTAACACAGGAATCCAATCTGAAACAATCTCTTCGTGACCTCGGGCTTTCCTGTGAGGACATTCATATTGCCGCGATGACCCATCTTCATTTTGACCATGCATGCGGCCTGACGGAGTACAGCGGAGAGGAGCTTGTCTCTGTTTTCCCGAATGCCCGCATTATCACTTCTGCAACAGAGTGGCGCGAAATGAGAAATCCTAATATCAGATCGAAAAATACATATTGGAGAGAAAATTGGGAGGCGGTGCAAGATCAGGTCGAAACCTTTGAAAACGAGTATCAGCTGACAGAAGGCATTACGATGCACCACACCGGCGGCCACAGCGACGGCCACAGCGTCATCGTCTTAGAAGACGGAGGGGAGACGGCTGTGCATTTTGCCGACCTGATGCCGACGAATGCGCATAAAAATCCGTTATGGGTGCTGGCCTATGATGATTATCCGATGACCTCTATTCCAGAAAAGCAGAAATGGCAGACGTTCGCGGCAGAAAAAGACGCCTGGCTGATTTTCTATCACGACGCGATTTACAGAGCGGTAAAATGGGGAGAAGACGGCGAAGTGGCTGCATCTGTCAAACGGGAGAAAAAATAAGCGAATCGATGATTTGCCTGTATGAATTTCGGGAATAAAAGCAAACCTAAGACAAATTGCTTTGAAAGGAAGAGACAGGTGAATCAATTTCAAGTGACGAAAGATGGAGAAATCAAAACAACACTGCGCGGATTAGAAGTGCTTTCTACGCCTTTTTTAAATAAAGGGGTGGCCTTTACACAGGAGGAAAGAAAGGAACTCGGGCTCGAGGGGTTTCTGCCGCCGAAAGTATTGACAATCGAAGAGCAGGCGAGGCGGGCCTACGAACAATTCAGTTCGCAGCCTGATGAGCTGAGCAAAAATGTCTACTTGACCGCTCTCCATGACCGGAATGAAACGTTATTTTACAGGCTGTTAAATGATCATTTAGGCGAAATGCTGCCGATCGTATATACGCCGACCGTCGGCACTGCGATCCAGCGTTACAGCCATGAGTACAGAAAACCCCGCGGTCTGTATTTGTCAATAGATGACCCTGAAGGAATGCGCGCCGCATTTCAGCAGTTCGGAAAAAATGAAAACATTGACTTAATCGTTGCGACAGATGCCGAGGGCATTCTGGGAATCGGTGACTGGGGCGTCGGCGGCATCGCCATTTCTGTCGGAAAACTTGCGGTGTATACGGCGGCGGCAGGAATTGATCCGTCACGAGTGCTTGCGGTCGTATTGGACGCGGGGACAAATCAGGAAAGCCTCTTAAATGACCCGCTGTATGTCGGAAACCAGCATTCAAGAGTGCGCGGCGAGAAATATGACCGCTTTATTGATGAGTATGTCTCGCTTGCCCGGGAAACATTCCCGAATGCGCTGCTTCATTGGGAGGATTTCGGTACGGCTAACGCCCGCGGCATATTAAAACGGTATAAAGATAAAGTCTGTACGTTTAACGATGACATTCAAGGAACGGGCGCGGTATCGCTTGCAGCTGTTTTAGCGTGTGCAAAAGCATCAAAAGTGCCTTTAAAAGAGCATAAAGTCGTCGTCTTCGGCGCGGGAACGGCCGGTATCGGAATTGCTGAGCAGCTGCGCGAAGCCATGGTGCATGACGGATTAAGCGAAGAAGAATCCTACAGCCATTTTTGGTGTATCGACAGAAACGGATTGTTAACGGATGATATGAAGGACTTGCGTGATTTTCAGGTTCCGTACGCGCGCCCTGCTGATGAAGTGAAAGAGTACGGCCGCAGCGGTGAAGGCGGATCAATTGATCTGGCGGAGACGGTGCGTCAGGCCAAGCCGACGATTCTGATCGGCACATCCACCGTATCAGGCGCATTTACGGAAGAAATCGTCAAAGAAATGGCCTCGCATGTCAAACGGCCCGCTATTTTGCCGATGTCAAACCCAACGACATTATCAGAAGCAAAACCTGAAGATTTGATTAAATGGACGGAAGGCCGCGCGCTTGTCACTACGGGTAGTCCGTTTCCGCCTGTTGCGTATAACGGCGTTACCTACCATATCGGACAGGCGAACAACGCGCTCGTATTCCCGGGACTCGGACTCGGCACGATTGTGACGAAAGCAAGGATCATTACGGACAATATGTTCGTTGCCTGCGCGAATGCCATCGCCGGTATGGTGGATGTCGGCAAGCCGGGGGCGCCGATGCTTCCGAAAGTGGAGGATCTTAGGACGGTATCGGCAACTGTGGCGGTAGCTGTAGCTAAAGCTGCGATTCAGGACGGTGTAGCGGAAACGGAACCCGAGGATCTGATCCAAGCGGTGCAGGACGCGATGTGGCACCCAGTATATAAACGAATTCGGCCGATGTAACCGAATAAAGCCCAAAACGCTGATGGTTTTGGGCTTTATTTTTTGCTTGTCCGAATTATGAGGCGACAGAATCAATGACATCGACAATCTGGCCTGTTTTTGCATTGACCATAACTTCATATTGCTCCAGTTCGCCGAATGCCGAACGTGTCACGCCGGTCTTGTATACCTGGATGGTTTCTCCGTTTACCTGGTAGGGCTCGGGCTCTGTGTAAATCCATGATCCGTCTATCGGCCCGCGCTGTTTAAAAGCCGCTTTCACGATACGGAGCGCTTTTTCTGAAGAGATATAAGGTTTCATCGCATACTTTTTCACTGCGATGGCAGCGCATAATCCGACTCCTGCACCTAAGAGAAAATGACGTAATTTCAATATGAAGCACCTCCAATTATGTCGTAATTTTTATTATACAGAAGATGCCAGACGGTGTTAAGTAAAGCGGCGGTTTTCCAGCCCATTCAATCTGAGCGCTTGGAAAACGGTTGTTTTTCTAATAAAATAAAAGCATTACATAGAAATGAGGGGAAAATATGAATGAGGAAACGAAAACGCTTTTCCGGACGCTGACGCAGCTTCCCGGCGCACCGGGAAATGAACATCAGGTCCGCTCCTTTATGAAACGGGAGCTTGCGAAATATGCGGATGACATCGTGCAGGACAGACTCGGAAGTGTTTTCGGAGTAAGGCGCGGCGCTGAAGATGCGCCGACCGTTATGGTAGCCGGCCATATGGACGAAGTCGGGTTTATGGTAACGCAGATTACGGATAACGGCATGCTGAGATTTCAGACGCTCGGCGGCTGGTGGAGCCAGGTGCTGCTTGCCCAGCGCGTCGAGGTGCAGACGGATAACGGACCGATTATCGGCGTCATCTCAAGCATCCCGCCCCACATTTTAACGGATGCCCAGCGCGCAAAGCCGATGGAGATCAAAAATATGATGATTGATATCGGTGCCGATGACAGAGAGGACGCGGTCAAAATGGGGATCAGACCGGGACAGCAGGTCGTGCCTGTCTGCCCGTTCACCCCGATGGCCAACGAGAAGAAAATATTGTCCAAAGCGTGGGATAACCGCTACGGCTGCGGGTTAAGCATTGAACTATTAAAAGAGCTGCACGGAAAAGACCTGCCGAACAATCTGTACGCCGGGGCCACCGTTCAGGAGGAAGTCGGCTTGAGAGGGGCGCAGACAGCGGCCAACATGATTCAGCCTGATCTCTTTTTCGCGCTTGATGCCAGCCCGGCAAATGATATGAGCGGCGATAAGGAGCTGTTCGGCCGTCTCGGCGAGGGGGTGCTGCTCCGCATTCTCGACAGAACGACGGTCATGCACCGCGGGATGAGAGAGTTCGTCCTTGATATGGCGGAAACGCACAATATCCCTTATCAATATTTCGCTTCAGGCGGGGGAACGGATGCCGGACGGGTCCACATATCAAACAGCGGGGTTCCGTCTGCCGTCATCGGCATTTGTTCAAGATACATTCATACAAATGCCGCTATCATCCATGTCGATGATTATGCCGCGGCGAAAGAAATGCTCATTAAGCTGGTCATGGCGAGTGACAAACAGACGGTCGAAACGATCAGAGAAAATGTGTGAAAAAATAAGCAGGACCGCATAAAGGCGGCCTGCTTATTCTGTTTCAAATAAATAAGAGAGTGCTTTCATCGCTTGATTGACGGTTTCGACCGTGATATTCGCTTTTCCGGAAAGCTCTTTCAGCGGATGATGAAGTTCTTTCGGACGGATGAGAATGAGCGGCTTTCCTTTTGCGATGGCATAAGAAGCATCCATCGCGGTATTCCACTGCTTATATTTCTCGCCAAACAGGGCGATCACAATATCGGCTTTTTCCATCAGCACCTCTGTACGGAAATTGTTGATATCAGAAGCTCTGGCGTCTTTTAAAACAGAATCGGGCTGCACGCCCATAATCTCTTCTCCGATATTGTCTGAGCGTTCATGGTTTTCCATCGGGCCGACAAACGTAATCGGCAGGTCCAGCGCCGTTGCTTTTTGCTTAATCTCATCCCGCCAATTACTGTGGATTTCACCCGCTAAATACACGACAAACTGCATCCTTTGCCCCTCCTTATGTACATATTCAGATTTTCGTACGGCTACAAGCAAAATGGTAAACGAAACTTGCTTGATAATGCAAATGAAATATGATAATGATATTGCATATAGTTGGTCTTGCTGTAAACAGTCTGGTATGATCCAATTGGACAAACATCAGCATATAAAAAACTCATAATCCAGATGGAGGAATGACAATGAAAAAGATTGAAAGCACGGAAGAATTGCAAAAAGCGGTACAAGACGATTGGGCGGTATTTATGTTTTCAGCGGATTGGTGCCCGGACTGCCGCTTTGTGGAGCCGTTTCTCCCTGAGCTGGAAGCGGACTTTCCTGAATTCACTTATTACTACGTAGACCGCGATCAATTTATTGATACATGCGCGGAATGGGAAATTTACGGCATTCCGAGCTTTGTTGTGTTTAACGGAGGAAAAGAAGTGAACCGCTTCGTCAGCAAAGACCGTAAAACAAAAGAAGAAATTGAGCAATTTTTAACCGATTCCCTTGCTAAAGCATAAAGGAGGCCACGGGCTTTGAAAATGACGTCAAGGAAGCTGGCGGATTTATTAAAACAGCGCCTGCAGCACGAGAACCGATCCTTCTTTTTTGACAGAGAAAAAGACACCCTCCGTGTGGAGGATCAAACGACCAAAAAAGGCATCACATTGGAGCTCCCGCCGATCATTGCGAAGTGGGAGACGAAAAAAGAAGAAGCGATCGACGAAATCGTCTACTATGTGTCAGAAGCAATGGAGGCGATGGAAGGCAGCGGACAGGAGATGTCCGGAAAGGAAGCCGGAATCTATCCGGTCATCCGCTCCACATCATTTCCCGATCAAACGAGCGACGGCATTCCCCTCGTGTATGATGACCATACGGCCGAAACGAGAATCTACTACGCGCTTGACCTCGGCAAGACGTACCGCTTAATTGACAGCCGTATGCTCGAGAAAGAAAACTGGACAAAAGAACGGATCAGGGAGACGGCGTCATTCAATCTCCGCTCTCTTCCTTCAGTTGTGAAACAGGATACGGTTGCGGACAATTATTTTTATTTTTTCAGGGCGAATGACGGCTATGACGCCAGCCGGATTCTCAATGATTCGATTCTTCATGAATACAAGCAGGCCGCTGAAGGCGAATTGGCGATTTCCGTCCCGCATCAGGATGTATTAATACTTGCTGACATTCGAAATGAATCGGGTTATGATATTTTAGGGCAAATGTCCATGAGCTTCTTTGCAAGCGGCACGGTGCCGATTACGGCCCTTTCATTTCTGTATAATGAAGGCAGACTGGAACCTGTGTTTATCATGGCGAAAAGCCGGCCGAAAAAGGATTAGAAAGGATTTTTCTTATGAACGCTTTTTACAATAAAGAAGGTGTGGGAGATACGCTTCTGATCTCTCTTAAAGATGCGGCACGCGAAGAAATCGCCTATGAAAGAGAAGGCGATGTCATCAGAATCTTTAACAAAGAAACAAAAGAAACGACGGGCTTTAACATTTTTAATGTGTCTTCTTATCTACAGATTGAGGACAACGGCCCCGTCGCTTTGTCTGAGACATTCGTTCAGGATGTGAATGAAATACTGAACAGAAACGGCGTTTCAGAAACGCTGACGGTTGACCTTTCTCCGAAATTTGTTGTCGGTCACGTTGAATCGAAAGAAAAACATCCGAATGCGGATAAACTGAATATCTGCCAAGTGAATGTGGGAGAGGAAACCCTCCAAATCGTTTGCGGCGCGCCGAACGTGGACAAAGGGCAAAAAGTCGTCGTCGCTAAAGTCGGCGCGGTGATGCCGAGCGGACTTGTGATTAAAGACGCTGAATTAAGAGGCGTTCCGTCAAGCGGCATGATCTGCTCCGCGAAAGAACTCGCTTTGCCGGATGCGCCGGCGGAAAAAGGGATTCTTGTTCTTGAAGACAGCCGCGAGGCCGGCGAAGCATTTCAATTCTAACTCCCATAAATAAGCGCACAGAATCGAATGATGTGAGAGAAAGCCGTTAAGCAGGCCTGCTTAACGGCTTTCTTCAGTTGGGAGCTTAATCTTTTCTGAGCCGCCCGGCAATGGTATACTAAATATCGTCCCAGACTACTAAAAAGGGAGTTAGAGAGTGATTAAACATGAGTTGGCTGAATAAATTTTTTGACTTATTTTTAGGTGAAAAAGAAGAAGAGCATGAACGTGAACCAAACACGCATGCCCAAATCCCGAAACAGCAGATACCGGATCAGCCAGAAGGCAAATTCACGCGCATGGAAGATCCTAAAATATATTACGAATATCCGAAAGGGAATTTCCGCTTCCCCGTCGTTCCGGACGGCTATAAGCGAACGGAGCAAAACCAAAGACAGCGGGAAAGGCACGAACGCCGCCAGCCGTCCCGGGATTATGCCGCCGGGAAGGATCAAACCGAGCGGAAACAGCATACACATAAAGAGCCTGAAACGGTGAAAAAGCCCTTTAAACCGTCATCCATTCCTTCACCGGTTTACGGCTTTCAATCTCAGCACAGCATAAAAAAAGCGCCTAATTCCGAAAAGCGGCGTGAAGAGAACGTAACATTGCTTTCAGAGGAGCAATTTGTTCCGCCAAAAGCCGGCCAGGAAACAGAAAAAGAGCCCGTCTTCACAACATCCGGCATAACAAAACAGACGAATGACCGGCCAGAACCGTTTGCGAAACAAGAAACGGAAGAAATCCCGGCCGTTAAAAAAGAGGAGCTTCACACCGAGGCTGAGAATGCAAAAGAGCAAGTGTTTGCAGCAGCAGAACCGCAGCAGACTGAAGAGCGGGAGCACACGGAAAGCGCGGAGTCTGCCGGCTTTACAGAAGAACAAGAGCATGAACAAACCCGCCCGCAGCCTATTAAAGAGCCTGAGTATGAAGCATCCCGAACGGCTGAAAACACAGAGGAACAAGCGGCGCCGCAGGAGGAATATCAGGAGCCTGAGCCGGAAAAAGCACCGCCTTTTGAAACCGCAGAAGAAACGGTGTATACATACACAGAACCCGGATACGATGAGGAAGTTCAGCCGCAGTCTGAAGACAAGCCCGAATCAGCTGAAACCGACGCGGAACAGGAAACAGACTCGCAGCCTGAGTACAATGAAGTCACGCGGCATTCAGACCCCGAGCCTGAACCTGCAAGCATCGAGACGGCCGATGCCCCGTCCCGGCCTGCCGAAGAAAAAACGGAGCATCAAGGACAGCCTCAGACTGTGAAAAAAGCGGAGCGGCCGAAAGAGCGCAATGTTCCGTTTAACGTCATGATGCTTAAAAGCGATAAACACAAGCAGGCGAAGACGCCAGAGGGCGGAGCGAGCTATGCCTTTCCGAATCTGTCGCTTCTGGACGTACCGCCGGCGCAAAGACATGACGACCAATCCTGGATTGAAGAACAGCGCGAGCTTTTAAACGTTACACTGAAAAACTTTAATGTGCGCGCCCAAGTCGTTCATGTCACACAAGGCCCGTCCGTCACACGTTTTGAAGTGCATCCTGAGCCCGGAGTGAAAGTAAACAAAATTACAAACTTAGCAGATGATATTAAACTGAGCCTGTCTGCCAAGGATATTCGGATTGAGGCGCCGATCCCCGGTAAAAACACGATCGGCATTGAAGTTCCGAACCGCGTAAGCAAAGTCGTTGATTTAAGGCAGATGATCAGAAGCGCCGCTTTCAGGACGAATCCGTCTCCGCTTACAGCCGCGCTCGGTGTCGATATTTCCGGAAACCCGGTCGTCATTGATTTGAAAAAGATGCCGCACGGGTTGATAGCGGGTGCGACAGGATCGGGAAAAAGCGTCTGCATCAATACCATTTTGGTCAGTCTGCTTTATAAGGCGGATCCGAGTGATGTCAAAATGCTTCTGATCGATCCGAAAATGGTCGAGCTTGCGCCTTATAACCAAATTCCGCATTTGGTCAGCCCCGTCATCACGGACGCCAAAGCCGCGACCGCCGCGTTAAAATGGGTTGTGGAAGAGATGGAACGGCGATATGAACTGTTTGCCCATTCGGGTGTGAGAGATATCGGCCGCTTTAATGAATTAACCGCCGATCATAAGACAGGCGAAAAGCTTCCGTACCTCGTAGTGGTCATTGATGAGCTTGCTGATTTAATGATGGTCGCGCCGAACGATGTGGAAGAAAGCATTGCCAGAATCGCGCAGAAAGCGAGAGCCTGCGGCATTCATCTGCTTGTCGCGACACAGCGTCCGTCTGTCGATGTCATTACCGGAATGATCAAGGCAAACATACCGACGAGGATTGCATTCTCCGTCTCAAGCCAGGTAGATTCCAGAACAATCATCGACATGGCGGGAGCGGAAAAGCTGCTCGGAAAAGGCGACATGCTGTACTGGGAAAACGGTACCGGAAAACCGGTGCGCCTGCAGGGCAACTTTGTATCCGACAGAGAAATTGACCGCGTCGTCTCTCATGTCAGAAAGCAGCTGCCGCCTTCTTATTTGTTTGAACAGGAAGAACTGATCAGGCAGGGAACCGCCCTCAAGGAAGAAGACGAACTGTTTCCTGAGGCGTGCCAATTCGTCGTGGAGCAAAACAGCGCCAGCACCTCAAGCCTTCAAAGAAGGTTCAGAATCGGTTATAATCGCGCCGCGAGGCTGATTGACATGATGGAAGCCGAAGGCATGATCTCAGAAGCGAAAGGCAGCAAGCCCCGTGAAGTGCTGATTACGGCCGCTGACATTGCTCATGAATAAGAATATCGTTCATTTTTCTCACAAACATGGTATGATAGTGGATGGACCATCAAAACTGCATCACTGTCACGCGCTGAAATATCATGCGGCAGGTTTAATCAAAAAGAAAGTTACAGATACTGACGATAACGTAAAAATAAATGGAAGCGCCGCTGTGCGGGCTTTTCGCCCGCGGCGGTCGCAAAATGAAATGAGCGTCATATACTGGGGAACAGATAGACGTTTGTTGGAGGTACGATTATGACTGTTTATCATTTTGTTGGAATAAAAGGGACAGGTATGAGCCCGCTTGCTCAAATCCTGCATGATACAGGGTATCAGGTGCAGGGATCGGATATCGAGAAGCAGATTTTCACTCAGGCTGCCCTTGAAAAAAGAAATATCCCGATCTATCCGTTCAGCGCCGATAACATCAAACCCGGCTTAACGGTAATCGCCGGAAACGCATTCCCTGATTCTCATCCGGAAATCGCAAAGGCGCTCGCTGAAGGGATTCCTGTCATCAGATATCATAAATTTTTAGCTGAATATATGAAAAAATACACAAGTGTCGCGGTAACGGGCGCACACGGCAAGACGTCCACAACGGGCCTCTTGGCACACGTGATGCAGCAGGCGAAGCCGACTTCGTTTCTTATCGGGGACGGAACGGGCAGAGGAAATGAAAGCAGCGAATACTTTGTATTTGAAGCCTGCGAGTACCGCCGTCATTTTCTAAGCTATCAGCCTGATTATGCGATTATGACGAATATTGATTTTGACCACCCTGATTATTTCGCCAACATTGACGATGTGTTTGATGCTTTCCAAAACATGGCGCTTCAAGTCAACAAAGGCATCATTGCCTGCGGTGATGACGAGTACCTGCCGAAAATTCACGCCAATGTGCCTGTCGTGTATTACGGCACGGGAGAAGAAAATGATTTTCAAGCGAGAAACATCGTGAAAAATACGGAAGGCACGACATTTGACGTCTTTGTCCGCAATACGTTTTACGATACGTTCTACATCCCGGCATACGGGCATCACAATGTCCTCAATTCCTTAGCGGTTATTGCGCTCTGCCACTATGAAGAGATAGACGTGAACATGATTAAGCGCGGACTTGAATCATTCGGCGGCGTCAAACGCAGATTCAATGAAAAAGTGATCGGCAGCCAGGTACTGATCGACGACTACGCCCACCATCCGACTGAAATCAAAGTCACGATTGAGGCGGCGCGTCAAAAATATCCCGAACGTGAAATCATCGCGGTATTTCAGCCGCATACGTTTACACGGACGCAATCATTCCTGGATGAATTCGCAGAAAGCTTAAGCGCGGCCGATCGCGTGTATCTGTGCGACATTTTCGGCTCTGCCCGCGAGAACGTCGGCAAGCTCACGATCACGGATCTTCAGGAAAAAATCGCTAACGCAGAACTCATTGAAGAAAATGACACATCCGTGTTAAAAGCGCATGAAGGCGCAGTGCTGATCTTCATGGGCGCCGGAGACATTCAAAAATATATGAGAGCCTATGAAAACGTCATAGCGTAACGAAAAAGCAGTGGGGCTCTCACTGCTTTTTTGCGCGTGCTGCAAAGGGATTTACCGAGAAACGGAGAAATAGTATACATACAGATCTTTCATATATGTTTATCATTTTAAGAATTGGGTATATACCACTATATCCTGCATTAAGGAGGTATTAGATGATCATCATTCTTTACTTAAGCGTCGCACTCATTGCCGTTGCATTTCTCATCCTCGTCATCTATCTGTCCAAAACATTAAAGTCCGTGCAGATGACTTTAACAAACGTTGCCTCGACTTTAGACGGCCTTGAAGGGCAGATGAAAGGCATTACCGCAGAGACAACCGAGCTGTTACATAAGACAAACCGTCTCGCGGAAGACATTCAGGAAAAATCAGAGAAATTAAATACGGTTGTCCATGCTGTCCAGGAAGTGGGAACTTCCGTCCAGCAGTTTAATACATCCATAAAGCAGGCAGCAGGTTCCGTTACGGCCTCTGTAAGAGAGAATCAGGATAAGATCAGTCAGGTTGTCACCTGGAGCCAGGCCGCTATGGAAATATGGGACAAGTGGAAGCAAAAGAAAAAAACATCGCTTTAATCATAAGAAAAATCCACTAAGGAGGAATCATAATGAGCAAAGATGGAATCAATAGTAAGGATTTTTTAATCGGAACGCTGATCGGGGGAATTATCGGCGCGACAACGGCGTTGTTTCTGGCGCCTAAATCAGGTAAGGAGCTGCGCGACGATCTCGGCAGTCAGGCTTCTGCGTTAAAGGATAAGACGGACAGAATGACGGCCGACGCGAAAGAAAAAGGCTCTCAATATGTCAGCATCGCCAAAGACAAAACATCTAATATCACCCAGCTGGTAGCTGATCAGTCAGGCCAGATTATGAATAAAGTGAAGGATTTAAAAGACCGTTCTAAGAGCACACTAACCGAGAAAGCCGAAGAGACGAGAAGCGAAATGCAGGACACGGCCCAAAGCATCAAGGCCGAAGCGGAAGACGCCGGGGAAAAAGCCGGTCAGGCAAATCGCTGATCTTCAATAAGGAGAGATAACCGACATGACAAAACAGCTGATATCGTCTGAAGAAGAGTTCAAAAATGCCGCTGAGAAAGAAAACACGCTCGTGTTTTTGAAACACAGCACAACCTGCCCGATCAGCCAAGCCGCGTTTCAGGAGTTTGACGCCTTTGCATCGGCGCATTCGGAAGTGCCTTCTTATTACCTGCAGGTGCAGGACAGCCGGCCGCTTTCAAACTATATCGCCGAGACATACGGCGTGAAACATGAAAGCCCGCAAGTATTCGTCATTGCAAACGGCGAAGTGAAATGGCACGCGTCTCATTCACAAATCACAAAAAACGCAATAGAGCAGCACCTTTCATAATTGCTGGCCGCCGGTTGATACCGGCGGTTTTTTTTTTGAAAAAAACTATTGATCATTTCAGCCGGATCATGTAGGATATCAATATATACTGCTTCAACGCATAAAAGCTTAAAAGCGTTTTGGTGATAAAGTCGAATGTGAAAAAATTTATTATTTCATATTCCTATTTTCGCATAACTGTAGTAAGATGCATGTTAACCATTAAAATAAAACATAGCATAGAAGGGATGAAAAAGATGAGCAACAAGGAATTAGAGAGCCTAAGACAGCAGGCAGACGCACTAAACTTAGAAATCCTTAAATTAATCAATGAACGCGGAGCCGTTGTAAAAGAAATCGGTAAAGCAAAGGAAGCACAGGGTGTCAACCGATTTGACCCTGTCAGAGAGCGTACAATGCTTAACCGCATTATTGAAAGCAATGACGGCCCATTTGAAAACTCAACGATCCAGCATATTTTCAAAGAAATTTTCAAAGCCGGACTTGAACTTCAAGAAGAGGATCACAGCAAAGCGTTGCTCGTCTCCCGGAAGAAAAAAGCAGAAGATACGATCGTTGACATTAAAGGTGAAAAAATCGGTGACGGCGATCAGAGATTCATCGTCGGACCTTGTGCCGTCGAAAGCTATGAGCAGGTTGCCGAAGTCGCGGCCGCAGCGAAAAAACAAGGCATTAAAATCCTGCGCGGGGGCGCGTTTAAACCCCGCACAAGTCCGTATGATTTCCAAGGTCTCGGCGTAGAAGGCCTGCAAATTCTTAAACGTGTCGCTGATGAATATGACCTCGCGGTGATCAGTGAAATCGTAACGCCCGCCCACATTGAGCAAGCGATTGATTACATTGACGTCATTCAGATCGGCGCGCGGAACATGCAAAACTTTGAATTGCTGAAAGCCGCCGGTTCCGTTAAAAAGCCGGTATTGTTAAAACGCGGTCTTGCCGCAACAATTTCAGAGTTCATCAATGCAGCTGAATACATCATGTCACAAGGAAACGACCAAATCATTCTTTGTGAGCGCGGTATCAGAACGTACGAAACGGCAACGAGAAACACACTCGACATTTCTGCCGTGCCGATTTTGAAACAGGAAACTCACTTGCCGGTGTTTGTTGACGTCACACATTCAACAGGCCGCCGCGATCTCCTGCTTCCGACAGCAAAAGCGGCGCTTGCGATCGGCGCTGACGGCGTGATGGCCGAAGTTCACCCTGATCCTTCCGTTGCCCTTTCAGACTCTGCGCAGCAGATGGATATACCTGAATTCGAGAAATGGCTGAACGAATTAAAGCCAATGCTGAAAGTAAAAGCATAATACAACGTTTCGCTCTTTAAAGGCCGCCTCGCGCGGCTTTTTTTCGTATCTTCATTTTATTTAATTATAAAATGAAAGTGAACGTTTTCATCACTGGGAAAAACGTGTATAATTTCATGAGAGATATTTAAATTTGATGAATAATGAAAAATAATGTACACTACTGACTTACGCTTACAATCATAAACGACAGAATGCGAAATCGTACGACATTTCTTTACATAAAGTGTTTATGCTATAGATAAGGATAAGTGTATCCAGTAAAAGGAGTGGTTTCAGTGAGCAACATTACGATATACGATGTGGCCAGAGAAGCAAATGTCAGTATGGCGACTGTTTCCCGCGTCGTGAACGGCAACCCGAATGTAAAACCGACGACCAGAAAAAAAGTATTGGAAGCCATTGATCGGCTCGGCTATCGCCCGAATGCGGTGGCAAGAGGGCTTGCAAGCAAAAAAACGACTACGGTCGGCGTCATCATCCCTGATATCTCAAGCATTTTCTACTCTGAACTTGCGCGTGGAATTGAAGATATCGCGACGATGTACAAATATAATATTATTTTAAGCAACTCGGACCAAAATCTTGAGAAAGAACTGCATCTGTTAAATACGATGCTTGGCAAACAAGTGGACGGTATCGTATTTATGGGCGGCAACATTACGGACGAGCATGTCGAAGAATTTAAGCGCTCTCCTGTGCCGATCGTCTTGGCGGCATCAGTGGAAGAACAGGGCGAGACGCCTTCTGTCGCCATTGATTACGAACAGGCGATTTATGATGCCGTTAAGCTTTTCATTGATAAAGGGCATCGCGATATTGCATTCGTCTCCGGACCGATGCAAGAGCCGATCAACCGTTCGAAAAAACTGCAAGGGTACAAACGGGCGCTTGAAGAAGCGGCGATTCCGTTTAATGAGCAATTCGTAGCGGAAGGCGATTACACCTATGATTCCGGTATGGAGGCGCTTCAAAGCTTGATGGGCCTTGACCGGAAACCGACGGCGATTCTTTCTGCGACGGATGAAATGGCCCTCGGCATTATCCATGCGGCCCAAGATCAAGGTCTTTCGATTCCTGATGATCTTGATATTATCGGTTTTGACAATACGAGATTGAGCCTGATGGTCCGCCCTCAGCTTTCAACAGTCGTGCAGCCTACGTACGATATCGGCGCCGTGGCGATGAGACTTTTGACAAAACTGATGAACAAAGAGCCGGTTGAAGAGCAGATCGTCGAATTGCCTCACCGCATCGAATTAAGACAATCAACCAAGTCATAAAAAAACGGAAAAGCAAGCTTCACTCTGAGGGGTGGAATCTTGCTTTTTTACTTGAGTAAGGAGAAGATATGAAACGTTTTGATTATCTGACGCCCGTTGGCTTTATGTTAGGCTGTATTATTGTCGCAATCGGTATTCTGTCAGGGACGGGACTGGCGGGAATCAGTTCATTTTTAGATCTGACTTCTTTTTTAATCGTCACAGGCGGCCTTGCTGCGGCGATCTTTATCAGCTTTCCGCCGAGGGATTTAAAGAAAACCCCTTCTGTTCTGAAACAGGTATTCTCCCGTCAGGATGACAATGTGAAAGAGCTTGTCAGAGTATTTGTCAGCCTTTCGGAGCAGGCGCGCAGGCAGGGGCTTCTGTCTCTGGATGACCAGGCGCGTGAGATCAAGGATCCGTTTTTAAAAAAAGGCCTTTTGCTTGCGATTGACGGCTGGGACGAGGAAACGATCCGGCTGGTGATGGATTCTGAGATCGCCGCAATGGAAGAAAGACACAGAAAAGGAAGACGCGTTTTTGAAAAAGCCGGTGATTTCGCACCCGCCTGGGGAATGATCGGGACGCTCGTCGGACTCGTTCTCATGCTCAAAAACTTAAATGACCCGCATACCCTCGGACCGAACATGGCCGTTGCGCTATTGACGACGCTGTACGGAGCGCTGCTTGCCAACTTGGTATTTATCCCAATCGCGGCAAAGCTTGAAGAAAAAACGGAAAGTGAAATTTTCATCAAACAGGTCATGATCGAAGGGGTTGTCGGCATCCAATCGGGCAAAAATCCCCGCAACCTCGAAAGTCAGCTCGTTGTCTTCAGCTCAAGAGAAGACTGGCGTAAAGGACAGCCTGCGAACAAGAAAAAGGGCGCTGTCCATGAAGCTTAGAAAAGAGCGTTTTGAAAGAAGAAACAAAGCGGAACATTCCGGCGGTTCACCGAGATGGATGGTGACGTTCGCTGACTTGATCACGCTCATTCTCGTGTTCTTTATATTGCTTTTTTCGATGTCGCAAATAGACGCGGAAAAATTTCAATCTGCCGTTTCATCGATTCATACAAAAGGCAGCGGGGGTGAACCGGCGTCATCAGACAAAGCAAATGAACATAAAGAACAGGATTTGCTCCTGCAAAACGTGAAGACATACATAAAAGCGCATCATTTGAGTTCGAAATTGACGGCGAAGCGCGATGAGCGCGGAGTGGTTCTGGTGCTGCAGGAGGCCGTTCTGTTTCAGACAGGAAAAGCGGATGTGCTGAAAAACGCCGAGCCGGTTCTGCATCAGATCGCGGTGCTTTTAAAAACAATTCCGAATGACATACAGGTAGAAGGCCATACGGACAGCCGCCGGATTTCCACCTATCAATTTCCGTCAAATTGGGAGCTGTCGTCTGCAAGAGCGGCGAGTGTGATCCGGTATTTTACCGCGAATGAAGACTTTTCCGCCAAACGGTTTATCTCTGCCGGGTATGCGGATACGAAACCTGTGAAGGACAACAAAAGTCCCGGACATATGAAAGAAAACCGCCGTGTAGAAATTGTGATCAAAAAAACGACCTCCTCATAAGGTCGTTTTTTATTTTGTTTTATACCGCTGCTCAGACCGGATGGCAAAAAGTGCTTTTTCCACGGTTTGGGCATTTTTTTCTGAAATTTCTTCTTTGCGGGGAATCGGAGGATATAATTGTTCAGGATCACTCCAAAAAGCGGGCAACGTGCAGGGGGAGTGCTTCTGCCATTTATCAATCCATCTCTGCGGTATGCGTTCCCCGGGATCAATCCCTTTCATCTCAAGCCAAATGCGGCTCCATGCTCTCGGGACGACTCTCCAAATATCGTATCCTCCGCCGCCGACCGCGATCCATCTGCCGCTGCAATATTGATGGGCTAATGAATGAGCGAGCCGCGGGATCTCCTGATAAATGGAGATTGTATTGGACAGGTGTGTCAATGGGTCGTAATAATGGGCGTCCGCACCGTTTTGGGTAAGAATCACATCCGGCTTGAAAAAAGCCGCGATTTCTGAGGCGGCCGTATTGTAAGCGTGAAGAAAGGAATCGTCCTCTGTGAAAGCGTCCAGCGGAATGTTAAAAGAATAGCCGTAGCCTTGCCCGCTTCCTTTTTCCAGTACCTGTCCCGTCCCGGGAAATAAATAACGCCCGGTCTCGTGAAAAGAAACAGTGCAGACATCAGACCTGTCGTAAAACGTAAATTGAACGCCGTCGCCGTGATGAGCGTCTGTATCAATGTATAACACTTTTGCCCCGTAGTTCTTCTGGATGTATTGGATGGCCACGGCGCTGTCATTATAGATACAAAAGCCTGAGGCCCTGCCGCGGAAGCCGTGGTGAAGGCCGCCTCCTAAATTGCAGGCGTGCCTGGCTTGTCCCGTCATGACATAATCAGCCGCCGTTAAGGTGCCGCCCACCAGAAGTGACGCGGCTTCATGCATGCCGGCAAAAACGGGGGTGTCTTCCGTTCCGAGACCGTAGCTTTCTCCTTCTGCGGCAGGGAGCCGGCCCGCACCCGCTAGTTCCACCGCCTGTATATAATCCTCCGTATGAACGAGAGCCAGCTCTTCTTTAGCGGCCGTGCGCGGTGTGACGATATCTCCTTCGTCAAACGCATCCGCCGCCTGAAGCAGATCGTATGTTAAAAGCACGCGACGCTGATTGAACGGATGTTCCTGATGAAATTGATACGTCTGATAAGAAGGCGAGTAAACAAAAACGCTGTCTCTCATGGCTGATCCCTCAAATGTTTCGGCCATAAGACATTGTATCCGGCTTCATGAACGGCACGGATAAAAGGGAGCGGATTCATCGTCTTCACCCGAAAGACGAGAATGTTCGACCCGGCGGAATCATGGGGATAGACGAGCACACTCAGGATTTGCAGCTGAAGATCACGGCACATGCAGCTGAGATCAGCAAGGCTTTTTGTCATATCCGTCACCAGGATTTCCACCTGTGATCCCGGCTGGGCCGCGCCTGTCAGGCTGACGAAAGTCCGGAGCACGTCGGTTTTCGTTAAAATGCCCGTCAGCTTATGGTTTACCGTAATCGGCAGACAGCCGATGCCGTGCTCATAAAAGGAAGCGGATATTTCTTCCACAAACTCAAGCGGATGGGCGCAGATGACATTGCGCTTCATAATGGTCTCCACTTTGTTTGTCAGAAACGCGCCGCGTTCCTTTTGTTCAAAGCTGCCGGGGCCGGCCTGTTTAATGTCTCTGTCTGTGACAATACCGATGACGTGCAGCTCGTCGTCGATGACAGGGAGATGGCGGATATGATATATCTTCATTTTACGGACGGCTGTTTCAATGGAGTCGTGTTTTGAGACGGTGATGACGTCCCGTTTCATGATTTGTTCTGCAATCATCTTTTTATCCCCTTTGTATGTCAGTCAATACATAAATCGCTGATAAAAACGAAGCCTGTCGAACTGTTCAATTGACTCCTGACTGACGTGCCTGCCGATGCGGGCCATCAGACAATTGGCCGGATGAGAACTGATTTCCGGTTCATCCGTTGCGAACCAGACAAGACCCCCGGCATTCATCATCTTTTCCATGATCTTTCTGTATTCCCACACATCTTTTTTCATTCCTTTTAAATCCCAATGCCAGTAATATTCCGTCGTCATGATGATGTACCGTTCCATCTGTTCATCCATCATGCTGACTGTCAGCAAAGTTTTTCCGACAGAACAGCCCCTGTAGCCGGGAGCGACCTCGATCGCCCCGAGTTCAAGGAGGTCTTCCATATTTCCGTCAGACCACCGTTCAAGCGGATCAGGATATAAATACGTCACATAGCCGATAATCGTCTGTCCGTCCCTGGCAATAATGATCCGACCTTCAGGAAGCCCGGCGATCTCGATTAACGCTTTGTGCTGTTCATGAGGAAGGCGAAAGGCTGTCAGGCCTTCATGAAACTCATACTGTGCTAGATCCCCTGGAGGAACGGGCCCTTCTACTAAAAGAGGGCCGGCTGCTGTCTGAATTGATGAAGAATGGTACGTTTTATGATGTTTCACTGATTCACCGCCTGTCGGTTCTTAATAAAAACACATCTCTTTTAAGCATAACAAAATATAAAGCGTTTTCAATAGTGTTGTAATTTATATTTTAAAAATTGAGAAAACTGTGAACATCTACTATAATTAGTCTATAGATAAGCAAAGGGGGATGTTGCATGAATTTGAAAGCGTTGCCGGCGGAAAAGGGGAATTATCATCTGCGAAATTATGAGGAAACGTACCGCAGCTTCGATTGGAAAGAGGTCGAAGCGGCATTTTCCTGGCATCAGACGGGGAAGCTGAATGCGGCGTACGAAGCGATTGACCGTCATGCCGAATCATTTCGAAAAAACAAAGTAGCGCTATATTACAAGGACGCAAACCGGGATGAAAAATACACATTTAAAGAAATGATGGAGGAATCGAACCGGGCGGGAAATGTACTGAGACGGTATGGAAACGTGGAAAAAGGGGACCGCGTTTTTATTTTCATGCCGCGTTCGCCGGAGCTTTACTTTATCATGCTCGGCGCAATTAAAATCGGTGCGATCGCCGGTCCTTTATTTGAAGCATTTATGGAAGGCGCCGTCAAAGACCGCCTCTTGAACAGCCAGGCAAAGGTTGTCGTGACGACACCTGAACTGGCCGAACGGATTCCGGCGGACAGCCTGCCCGACCTCGAGCATATTTTCATTGTCGGCGGCAGCAAAGAAACGGGAGATAAAATCATTCATTATGATAAAGCGGCTGAGGGAGAAAGCACGAGACTTGATATTGAATGGATGGACAGAAGAGACGGCTACCTGCTTCACTACACATCAGGATCTACCGGAACGCCTAAAGGTGTGCTCCACGTTCATGAAGCCATGATTCAGCAATACCAGACCGGCAAGTGGGTGCTTGATCTTAAAGAAGACGATATTTACTGGTGCACTGCGGACCCGGGCTGGGTGACCGGGACGGTGTACGGGATATTTGCGCCGTGGCTGAACGGAGCGGCGAATGTGATCGTCGGCGGCAGATTCAGTCCGGAAAACTGGTACGGCACGATTGAGAAGCTCGGTGTCAGCGTCTGGTACAGCGCTCCGACGGCTTTCAGAATGCTTATGGGCGCCGGAGATGAAATGGCATCCAGATTTGACCTTACTTCACTTCGTCACGTCCTGAGTGTCGGAGAACCTTTGAACCCCGAGGTCATCAAGTGGGGACATAAAGTATTCGGCAAGCGCATCCACGACACGTGGTGGATGACAGAAACGGGCGGACAGCTCATTTGCAATTATCCTTGCATGGAGATCAAGCCGGGTTCAATGGGGAAACCGATTCCGGGAGTGGAAGCGGCGATCGTTGACAATCAGGGAAATGAGCTTCCGCCGTACCGAATGGGAAATCTCGCCATTAAAAAGGGCTGGCCGTCGATGATGGATTCCATTTGGAACAACAAAGAGAAATATGATTCTTATTTCATGCCGGGCGGCTGGTATGTTTCCGGAGATTCTGCTTATATGGATGAAGATGGTTATTTCTGGTTCCAAGGCAGAGTCGATGATGTCATCATGACATCCGGCGAGCGCGTCGGCCCGTTTGAAGTCGAAAGCAAACTTGTTGAACATCCGGCGATTGCCGAAGCCGGCGTCATCGGAAAGCCGGACCCTGTCCGGGGAGAAATTATTAAAGCGTTTATCGCGCTCAGAGAAGGGCATGAGCCATCCGATCAGCTGAAGGAGGACATTCGCCTCTTTGTAAAACAGGGGCTTGCCGCGCATGCCGCACCGCGGGAAATTGAATTCAAAGATAAACTTCCGAAAACACGGAGCGGAAAAATCATGAGACGTGTGCTAAAGGCGTGGGAGCTGAACCTGCCGGCAGGCGACCTGTCCACAATGGAAGATTAAAGACGGCGTTGACATCGTATCTTATTTATGTTAAAAATGAGTAAGCTTCATACGAAAAGGTTTTGATTGAGACAAGTAGGGTATCTGATTGTTCAAGAGAGCTGATGGCCGGTGAAAATCAGCACATAAGATATGCCGAATACACTCATGAACCGCTTTTGCGAACAAAGCCATTCCAAGGCTTTCAGTAGTGAAAGAACGGACACGGTCCGTTATCAAAAAGAGTGATAAAAGCTTTTTTATGCTTTTATTAGTAGGGTGGTACCGCGATTATATCGTCCCTTCGTTTTAAACGAAGGGGCGTTTTTTATTTTCATAAACAAAGGAGCAGACAAAATGACTAATTTATTAGAGGATTTATCATTCCGCGGCTTAATCCAGCAAATGACGGATGAAGAAGGACTGAATAAACAGCTGAACGAAGAAAAAATCCGTTTATACTCAGGGTTTGACCCGACGGCTGACAGCCTGCACATCGGACACCTTCTGCCGATATTGACACTGCGCCGTTTCCAGCTTGCAGGCCACCATCCGATTGCGCTTGTAGGCGGCGCGACGGGACTGATCGGCGATCCGAGCGGCAAAAAAGCGGAACGTACGTTAAATACTCAGGATATCGTTGTCGAATGGTCGCAAAAAATTAAAAATCAGCTTTCCCGATTTTTAGATTTCGAGGCCGGAGAAAACCCCGCTGTCATAGCGAACAACTTTGACTGGATCGGAAAGCTGAGCATCATTGAATTTCTCCGCGACGTCGGAAAGAACTTCGGAATTAACTACATGCTTGCGAAAGATACTGTAAGCTCAAGAATTGAAACCGGAATTTCTTACACGGAATTCAGCTACATGATCCTGCAATCCTACGATTTTCTGAATCTGTACAGAGAAAAGAACTGCAAACTCCAAATCGGAGGCAGTGACCAGTGGGGCAACATCACGGCCGGTCTTGAACTGATCAGAAAATCAGAAGAAGAAGGGGCGAAAGCTTTCGGTCTTACCATTCCGCTCGTCACAAAAGCTGACGGCACGAAATTCGGCAAAACGGAAGGCGGCGCCATTTGGCTTGATAAAGAAAAAACATCGCCGTACGAATTCTACCAGTTCTGGATCAATACAGATGACCGTGACGTCGTCAAATACTTAAAATACTTTACTTTCTTATCAAAAGAGGAAATTGAAGCTTATGCTGAAAAAACGGAGACGGCTCCTGAGAAAAGAGAAGCGCAGAAACGTCTCGCTGAAGAGGTGACTGTTCTTGTACACGGCCGCGAAGCGCTTGAGCAGGCCGTTCATATCTCCCAGGCGCTGTTCAGCGGCAATATTAAAGAGCTTTCCGCTCAAGACGTCAAGGTAGGATTTAAAGATGTACCTTCGTTTGAAAAAGACCGCTCTGAAGAACTGTCTTTAGTAGACGTGCTTGTGGAATCTAAATTGTCGCCTTCAAAACGGCAGGCCCGCGAAGACATTCAAAACGGAGCTGTTTACATTAACGGCGAGCGCCAGACGGACATCGGGCATCTTCTGACTGCGGAAGACCGCATTGAAGATCAATTTACCGTACTGCGCCGCGGAAAGAAAAAATACTTCCTGATCACGTACTGAAAATAAAAAGCAGTCCGGCCGCTCAATGCGGCAGGCTGCTTTTTTATGTTTTGTGAATACTGCACGGGGAAATGAGTACAGTACATAGTATAAGCAAAACAGGGAAGGGGTGCTGCGCCGTGAATTTCATGTTTACCATCGCAAAAGAAAGATTGCAGCGGGATCATTGGGAACAGCAGCAAAGCATAAACGCCGAAGCCAAAGCCGAGGAATCAGAGACGGAAGAAGAAAATCCGACATCATAAAGGTAAAGCCTCCATTCTGCGGAATGGAGGCTTTTGATTGTCACCATATCAGCCTGACGGCGGCCATCAGCACGACTCCTGTGATGACCGTGATGGATAAGCTTTTTGTCCGCATCGCGCAAAGCAATGTCGGGATGAGAACGATCATTGCTTGCCAATCAAAGGTCAAAGCGCTGTTTGTTTTCACAATCATGCTTTCCGTTACCAGAGCCGTCAAAATACAAAGCGGAATAAAGGAGAGCCATTTTAAAGCCAATTCAGGCATCTGAATGTTCCGGACAAATATAAACGGAACAATGCGCGGCACGAGTGTAACAACCATGCAGCCGAGTATAATCCAGATCATTTGTGTGCTGATGCTCATTTGTCCGTCACCACCCCGATCGTTGCCACAATCACGGTTGAGGCGATAACCGCGATGTGTGACGGGACGAAATACGATAACAAGACCATAAAAATGATCATATAGAGAATTAAGGAGAGGCTGTGCTTCAGCTTTTCCGAAGCGGACGACTGCAATTGCAGCACAAGCAGCGCCGCAAACATTGCGGGCAAAGCAAAGTCCAGGCCGAGCGCGTAAGGATCAGATATCCATTGTCCGAGAAGCCCGCCCATCACGCAGGAAATAACCCAGCACATGTAAGCGGTTATATTGAGGCCGTTCATCCACTTATCGTATAACCTGCCGTTCTGAGCCGCTTTGTTCACCGCTACCCCGAAAGATTCGTCAGTAAGCAAAGCCCCGAAGCCGATATTTTTCGCCAAAGAGTATTTCGTGAAATACGGCGCGATGGTCAGGCTCAGCAGAAGGTGCCGCAGATTGACGATAAACGTCGTTAAAATAATGGCGGAAATCGGACTCCCGGAAACAAGGAGCGAGCAAATAATAAATTGGGCGGCGCCGGCATAGACACACAAAGATAACAAACAAATTTCAAGAATGCTTAGATGAGAGGCAACGCCAACGATGCCGAAAGCAAAACCGATGCTCATATAGCCCAGCAGCGTGGGCACACAATCCCGCACCCCCTGTAAAAACGTATCGTTCATTTCCCGGGAAACGGCGGTTTTTTGCACTTCTGTGTTAATCATTTTTTATACTCCTTTCATAGAGATTATAATGATAACGACTAATGAAAAAATCAAAGAAAATACGGTTCACATTTATATGAACCGATTTCCGGTGACGACATGAAATAACGAATGGTTTTGTTTCATCAGGCCTTCAACTTTCTCAGCCCCTACTTCTTTCACAAGCTCCGCGAACATCAGATCGTGCCTCATATATTCCATGGCCACGAGAACGAGAGCGGGATCTTCTGATTTAATGGCCCAGGCATTCGTCTGCGGAGAAAAATTGGCGATTAAGACTTCTTTATTATCGCGGGCAGCTATCGTTAATCTTCCGCCCATCCGTTTCTCCGCCACTTCAGGAGACATATTATGATTTGTCGTATTTCCGAGCTTCACTTCCGGAGGGCCGAACACAATCGAAAAGACGGGCAATTGTTCGGCGGCGCGTTTGTTAGCGGCTTCTTGAATAAAGGGAATCTGCTGTTCCCAGACAGACAGCCACAACTCTTCCTCGGCTTTTTCAATCATATCCTTCATCTCATTGATGACATGATCATTCGTGCTGATGCGGCGGACGACATTCATCTCCTGCTCGCTTTCCAGTGCCAATAACTTTTCCTCAAGGTAGCCGAATGAACTCTCGAAATCGTGCCGGAGCCGGTCGATTAATTCCTTTCCGGCAAGCGGAGCATATGTAACCGGATCAGACGGCACAATATGGACAGCGCCTTTATCAACTAATTTCCCCAATACCTCATAGATCATTGAGCGGGGAACGCCTGACCTTTTGCTGATTTCATATCCGGTAACAGGCGAGTGTTTCAACAAGCCGATATATGCTTTACATTCATATTGAGAAAATCCAAATTTCTGTAATTCTTTCAGAACATCCTCCATAAACATCCTCCGTAGTGGTTATTCATGAAACTACTATAATGTAAGCGGTTATATCTTGTCAATGGGACTTGAGTGCTGAAAGAAAGGTGCGCCTGTTTTTGTCGCTTTCCAACTTAGTTTATGGTGAGTTACATGTATGGCTTTTGTGAAAAACGTTGCCGTAGACCCACACGAATGCCGTTTGATACGATAAATTCAAGAAGTTAAAAAGAGGAGGATCACGGTGGAAAACACCTCTAAAATCGCTTTTTTATCGGTTATAAGCAATTCCCTGGTCGTCATGCTCAAAATAGTGGTGGGGATCATAACCGGATCTGTCGCGATACTTTCTGAAGCCATTCATTCTTTTTTAGATTTGATCGCCGCCTTCATTGCCTTTATCTCCGTCAGGATTTCAAAAAAGCCGGCTGATACAGGGCATCCGTACGGTCATGGAAAAGTCGAGAATCTGTCGGGGACTATCGAGACGATTCTGATTTTTGCGGCAGGGATTTGGATGATATATGAATGCGTTCAAAAACTGGTCAACCCCGCGCCGGTTCATCTGCCTGTATTGGGAATTGTTGTGATGCTTGCGGGGGCTCTCATTAATTTGATCGTTTCGAAGTTCGTAAAAAGAGAAGCCGAAAAGGTTAATTCCGTGGCAATGAAATCAAATGCCCTGCATTTACTGACTGACGTGTACACATCATTAGGCGTAGCGGCAAGCCTTTTGGTCGTTACCTTAACGGAGTGGTACATACTTGATCCCATTATAGGTATGGTGCTGGCGGTGTATATCATATATGAAGCGTTTAAGTTAATGAAAGAAGCATTCCCGCCGCTGATTGATACCCGTTTGTCGGAAGAGGAAGAAAAAACAATTTTAAAGATTATCGAAACATTTCAACAGGAATTTATTGAAATTCACGATTTTCGTACAAGACGCTCCGGCCCGCAGGAGTATATTGATTTTCACCTGGTCGTAGCCTCTCACGTGACGATTAAAGACGTGCACGACCTGTGTGACCGCATTGAAAGAGATATTACGAATGAATTCAAACAAGCACAGGTAATGATTCACCCCGAGCCGGAGAGCGAGAGGAAGAAATAAATCGCTCTTATGTTTGCGTTTGTTCCCGGCAAAATGCCTGCAAAAGGCCCGTTCCCACGGGTCTTTTTGTTGTATAAATGACTATTTCTCGCTCATATGAGAGATAAGCTTATACACGTGAGGGGTTTATTTCATACGTTATGTTGTAAAGAAAAAGGGAGGTGAACAGAATTGAACGCTATTTCTGTTAAAGAAATTGAACATGGAGTTGCCGTTGCGGAAAGAGAAGGTTTAGGGGAGTATTTATACCAAGAACCGGTTTCTAAAAAATGTTCGCGCCGTTCCCGCAGCAGAAAACGGACACACCGTTCTCGCAGCAGAAGACGGACGCATCACCGGACACACCGTTCCCGCAGCAGAAGACGGACGCATCACCGGACACACCGTTCCCGCAGCAGAAGACGGACGCATCACCGGACACACCGTTCCCGCAGCAAAAGACGGACGCATCGCCGGACACACCGTTCCCGCAGCAGACGGTCTCATCAAAAACGTAGCCGCAAACGCTGTTTTAAATGCTGACTGCAGACTCTATTACAAGTAACGGGGATCTGCTATAATGGCAAGAGAACTGCATAAAAGATCCAGTATCATCATCTGCGGACACTGAACTGACAACATGGCGCTGTTTGTTCGTGTCCGTTTTTTATGTCAAAAAAGATGCCGGAGGATAAAAAGGAAGGGATGACGCCGAATGAAGCTGAATGAGGATTTTTATAACTCTGAAGGAAAGACAGTCTCTTTGCCAAACATAAGCAGCAAGCTTTTGCATATCACGGACAGCGGGCATATCAGCGTTGACTTCATCAGCATAAGCAGGCTGCGGAAGGCTTCAAAAATCGCGATCTTAGGTGACAGCGTCGCCCGGGGGCTGCGTGCGGAATACGGCTTTGGTGACATTCTGAAAGACCGGACAAACGCTGAAATAACCAATCTGTCTGTCAGCGGCGTTAATATGAGCAACAACGGAAGCGATAACATTTATCAGCAGGCGCTTAAAACAAAGGGACATGATGTCATCATTGTCCAGGGAACAGATGATGATTGGTGCAACCACATTCCCATCGGCACAGCTGAAAAGGATATCACCACATTTTACGGAGGCTTCTGCCAAGTGATCCAGCAGCTGCGGAGCGGAAATAAAGGCGCGAGCATTATTGTGGTGACCCCAACGAGACAAGCCAAAATGTCAAAAGGAAAAATCGTCCGCCGTGATACTGATAAAAATAAACTGGGCCTGAAGCTGGCTGACTATGTGAAAGCCCAAAAAGAAGCCTGCACACTCCTCTCTGTACCATATGCCGACCTGTTTGATACAGATCTCATCGACCCGTATAATCCCGCTTTCCGCAGCATGTGCATGTCAGAAGGTCTTCATCCGAACGAGAAAGGGCATCAAATCATATTTCAGGAAATCTGCCGGAATTATTTTTACTATTATGGGTAACACAGCGCTAACAGATTATTTTCGGCTTTGCTTTTCTAAAAGCTCAATTATTCTTTGAGATGCGTGTTTTTGCGCTCTCAAAAGCGAGACGATATTACCGGTAAAACCGATTAAAATGATAAGCAGCAAAATGATCATCCACATAGCGAACCTCCTGTCGGGTTTTAAAACATCCTCTCTTTATTTTACTTATTATGGATGGGCCGGAGAATAGGTCTAAACGAACGGTGTTTCTTTAAGAGTCCATAAAAAAGCACAGACTGAACGGGTCTGTGCATTTTTATTCGCTTATTTCAGCAGGTTCAATGATTCCCGATTAAAGGCTTCCAAATCGTCAGGCGTTCTGCTCGTTACGATGTTATGGCTCACGACGACTTCTTCATCTTTATAATGTGCGCCGGCATTGATTAAGTCTTTGCGGATGCTGCGGAATCCCGTGATATCTTTTCCATTAAGAAGGTCGGTATCAATCAGCAGCTGCGGGCCGTGGCAGATCGCGAAAACGGGTTTCTGATTTTCCACGAATGCTTTAGTGAATTCACCCGGGCGGTCATCTCCGCGCAGAAGATCCGGTGAAAAGCCTCCGGGAATCAATAACGCATCGAATTCCTTGGGATCTGCGTCTGAGATTGCTTGATCGATCTTTACTTTCTCACCGTGCTTGCCCGTCACTTCTTTCCCTGTTTCCAAATCTATTGTCACCACACTGTGGCCCGCTTCTTTAAATGCTTCCGCTGGGCTTGTATATTCAATATCCTCAAATTGATCTGTCATCAGAACTGCGATTTTTTTGCTCATACATCATGCCTCCTGTGAATTTGTATATGACAAGAATATCAGGCAGATTCCCGCCTCACAACGTATTTGCTTATGAAAAAGACCCCTCTGAAAAAGAGGAGCCAAAAGGTACGGAGGTCTGCTGAAACTTACGTGTTTAACCTGAGATAAGGCAAGAAATCGAATCAATTACTTTTTGCGTCTTTTTTTATGCTTTTCACACCCGCATTTCCCCGGATCGCCCGGATCAATGACTTCGTGAATTGTTTCCTCCTGATACACGTGGCGGGGAACATAACGGATATGCTCTCTGTTAATGTGTTTGATGGGATGGACGTAAACCACTTCTTTGTCAGTATACTTGTCAGTCACAATATACTTAGGGTCACAGTAATACACTTTCGATTTTTTACCCATTCATCTCACCTCCCGTACTTTATTAAATGCTGACAAGGAGGGTTTTGCATCGGACAAGTACACCATGGCAAGTCCACAGTTTTTCATATGCAATTTCGTTTTTCTGGTTTTTCCTGAATCCGCCTCATATTGGAAGGGCTAACCCTTTTTGAGCGGGGAAATCTATAAAAAAGAAATCAAAAACGATTCTTTTCTCAGGTCAATCGAGATGCATACATCTTTAGGGGGATTTTTAGAATGCTCGATGAAAAAACGATTGAAATCATTAAAAGCACAGTGCCGGTCTTAGAAGAGCATGGTGAAAAAATCACAGGCCGATTTTATGACCTGCTGTTTCAGCATCACCCTGAGCTGCTGAATATCTTTAATCAGACAAATCAAAAGAAAAAAACACAGCGTACGGCCTTGTCGAATGCTGTGATCGCGGCCGCAGCCAATATTGACAGGCTGGAAAACATAGTCCCCGTCGTCAAACAAATCAGCCATAAGCACCGGAGTATCGGTGTTAAGCCCGAGCATTATCCAATCGTTGGAAAGTACTTGTTAATCGCGATAAAGGATGTGCTAAAAGACGGGGCTTCTCCTGAGGTCATTCAGGCATGGGAAAAAGCATACGGCGTCATTGCAGACGCTTTTATCGGAATTGAGAAGGACATGTATGAACAAGCGGAAACGCAAAAAGGCGGCTGGAAAGACTATAAGGTGTTTAAAATTGATAAAAAGGTAAAAGAAAGCAAGGAGATAACGTCGTTTTATTTAAAACCGGAAGACGGACAAGTTCTCCCCGAATTCAAAGCGGGACAGTATATCAGTGTAAAAGTATACATTCCGGACACGGGCTATACGCATATCCGCCAGTACAGCTTATCCGACGTGTCCGGTAAGGATTATTACCGGATTTCCGTGAAAAAAGAAGGGGTTGTTTCCTCATTTCTGCATGACCAATTACACGAAAAGGATTCAATTGAGATCAGCGCTCCGGCCGGGGATTTTGTATTAGACCCTGATTCCAAAAAGAATCTGGTTCTCATCAGTGCCGGTGTCGGAATTACCCCGATGATCAGCATGTTAAAGACGGTTGCCAAAACCCAGCCGCAGCGAAACGTTCTCTTTATCCATGCGGCAAAGAGCGGAGAGTATCATGCGTTGCGGCATGAAGCTGAAGAAGCCGCGGAACACTCATCCGTTGACACCCTCTTTATTTACAGCGAGCCGTCCGAACAAGACCGTTCAGAAAACATTCGTTTTCGGGAAGGCCGGATTGACAAACAGCTGTTAGAAGATGTGATGACAGATAAAGATGCTGATTTTTACCTGTGCGGATCACCGTCGTTCATTAAAGAAATGAAAAAGCTGATTTCTGAATTCAATACACCACCGGAATCCATTCACTATGAATTATTCGAACCGCAGCTGAGTATGGTGTGATGGAAGAAGGAAGGACGATGATTTTAATGTATGAAGCACCCGGATTGGGTGCTTTTTTTATTCTCTTGCAAGGAAGGGTTGCTGAGGAATCACTCTGTAGAGGAAAACCACTTTTTGTCTCAACTCTCTTAATTATCGAATGAAATAAGTGCCGCATGTTAAAAACACATGGCCCGCGAGTTTATTGCTCACTTATCCTGCTGCTCGGATTTTTTGGTGTGTGAGAAAAAAACGGTACGGCTGCATAATCCGGAAGAGACGCTGACCTTTTACTTGTAAAAGAAGTTTAAAGACTTGCTAGTTTACGAGCGGCAAAAGCAAAAAGAGGAATCGGTATTTTAAAATTAAAAATAAGAACTGATAGAAATGAAAGTTTCAGGATACAATGGGAGTTATATATTCGGGTTTTGTGATAGCAGTATAGGGAGGGGGTGTTTCTATGCTTACTGATATTAAACAAAAGGTTGGGGGATGCTCTTTTATCTGAGAATCGATTTAAGATGAAGCGGGGATGCCGAGGGGATCAGAGGGCGAACGTCAGGCAGAATTACGCCAAGTGGACCGCCGAGAAAAATGGCTCTGGAAATGTGAACCTATTGTTGATTTTCTTGATTGAGCTACTGAAGAAATAGTTGACGAGAAACACAGGACTGTCTTTGTAGTAGACGGGGTGAAATATCGTGAAATCGCTCTGCATTCTGGCGTTTCCCGCGAAACGGTCAGACGCATCAAAGAGAAGATCTTTTGCCAAATATGTAATTTTTATTGTTGAAACAGATAAAATCCGCAGTGTAGACTGGAAGGCAAAATATTTCTGCGTCCCCATCGATTTCAAATAGGGATTACAATAATGTGAAGAGTTATTTATAAACAGAAATTGATAAATAATATAAGATCAGCTAACAAACTTAATGAGGATCAAACTAGTGCTCACTTATTTATAAATTAAACATATTATAATGATATATTAATCATTAAGGGAGATGAGCAGCTGATGGGTTATGATCAGCATAGAAGATGCCCTAAATGTAAACAAAAACTACCGAAACCAAACTGCTGTAACTGCTGTCCCATCTGTTATACAAAAGTTATTGTAGGACAACGAGGATTACGAGGGTTGCGAGGGATTCCAGGGGTTACAGGACCAGCCGGACCAGCCGGAGCCACGGGACCAGCCGGACCAGCCGGAGCCACCGGGGCCACAGGAGCTATCGGTCCAGCCGGAGCCACGGGAGCAGCCGGAGCAACCGGAGCCACAGGAGTGACCGGGGCCACCGGAGCTATCGGTCCAACCGGAGTCACAGGAGCAACCGGGGTAACTGGAGCGGCGGGAGTCACTGGAGTGACCGGAGCCACAGGAGATATCGGTCCAACCGGAGCAACCGGAGCCACGGGAGCGACCGGGGTAACTGGAGCGGCGGGAGTCACAGGAGCGACCGGGGCCACAGGAGATATCGGTCCAGCCGGAGTCACAGGAGCCACAGGAGCGACCGGGGTAACTGGAGTGACCGGGGCCACAGGAGATATCGGTCCAACCGGAGCGACCGGAGCCACAGGATCTGGGCTATCAGAATATGCTTATGTGTACAATCTAAGTGCAGAAACGGTAGCTATAGAGGCTCCGGTAATTTTTGACTCAACTGGAATCACTACTGCTGGCATTACACATGCCCCTGGAACAGCTCAAATTATAGTAACCACTCCAGGAGATTACGAGGTCACTTTTTCAGTCTCGGGTGTAGAGCCTAACCAATTCACTTTATTTGTAAATGGAGGGCCGGTGACGAACACAGTTTACGGTTCAGGAGCTGGTACTCAACAGAACAATGGTCAGGCCATAATTACTCTAGCAGCAGGTGACATTCTTACTCTTGTAAATCATACTTCTGCAGCAGCAGTTACTCTTCAAACTTTAGCAGGGGGAACGCAAACAAACGTAAACGCTTCTATTGTTCTCAAAAAATTAAATTAGATAAGTGGTTTAAATCTCCATATTAAACAAGAAATGCGAATGACTTAAAAAAGCTTATAGAGCTTAATATACAGCTTTAGAAGGATGAAGAAATTTAAAATATAAGCAAACTCATCTAATTTTTTTAAAATAAGGTATTATGGTAATAGGTAATAAACAGGCAGGCGCTTTCCCGCAGGGGAGGGTGCTTTAAATTTAAGGACAAAAGCCTCCAACTGTTAAGCGAGTCAACACAGTAGGAGGCTTTTCTCTTATGGGTGGTACAGCAGCAGTATTCTCTTACAAATCAAATATTCCCAGAAAGTTATGGCAGTATTCGTCTCTCGAGTAATGAAAAAAGTTTTATGTTCTCTGTAAACTGCGTCCGGTAAATCTCAGGATAAACGATTGGGGTTAACGACTGAGTACGGGGGCAGTTTAGAAAGAATATGATTGGAGGGATTACATAAAATAATTAGTCAAGCCTTAGAGGAATTAGGAAAGAATGTGAGGTGTGCGGCTGAAAGGGTGCCAAATCTCAACCCTGTTATTATCCATAAAAAAGACATGGCAGCGCAACTATAGGAATTCAGTTCGGATTTAGGCTTGTCAGCAGATCTCCATCATTGCCTAGATAAAAAGGTAAAGAACTTATTAACGGCGTATATGGCTCATAAACGGCATATGCAATCCACGATTCCTGACGGCATTTAGGATTAAAACAAAAGCAAAGCGCGGATCTCTACTAAACAGTTACTTTAGGACTTCTCAAAAAGGAACTCCTATTAAAGGGAGCAGGGTTAATTTTCAAATTGTTTAAATAAAAGTAAAAATATAGTATGTTAGACCAGAAAACAAATGAAGGAGGATTTGTATGAGGTTGTTAAAAAACTCAATCTTTTTACTTGTCGCAACTCTATTGATTGCTATTGGATTTTCGCCGCAAACGAAAGCAACACAAGAGGACTCGTTTGGATTAGCAAAACCAGTAACCTTTGAAGAAAAAGAAACTTTAACAGTAGATAAGAATGGAGTGGCTAAGAGCAATAATGATGGCCAGGCTTCCATCATTAAGGTGGCACGACAACTTGCCAAACAGGATAGCCACAATGAAATAACCTATAAGACCCCCTTAGCCAAAGAAGAAAACAACATTGTTAATGTGCCAGACGTTGAGAAAAAAGAAGAGAAAGCGCACACTAAAGCAGCTAGCTTAGTTACGATGTCCTACACAACAATATATGACCCCAACAAAAAATCCACACAACCACAATTAAAATAGCAAGCGTAGTTGGCGAAAAGCCTATAGTCATTGAAGCCAGAAACGATTTATATGAAAGTAACACTTATAGCGGAAAATATGGAAGGGTTTTTCTCCATAACAGAGAATTTTTAGGAAAAGACATTAAAGTAGGTAAATCATATTCAAAGTCGTATTATCCTAAAAAGACAAAGTTGATCCAAAGTGGAATTGGAGTTGATTCGATATTCACCATGTGCTTCCGCTAAAGTATGGGGGAAAAAATAACTTTAATAATTTGTATCCTCTCCCTCGTGATATGCACCAAAATCTATTAAATCCTTGGTGGGATAAATATTAATAAGTAAGAGGTGGCTCAATGGCAGTTTTTGTTGAAAAAACGCTCCAAGGTCTAAAAGAATTAATTGATGAAAAAGGCCGCTTAAGAATTTTAGGGAATGAAGGAGCTCTTTTAGAAACAGAATGTACTTTCTCTAAAGGTGCAACAGATCTGGAGATTGAGAGTTTTGAGAAGAAAATAATAGTCTCACTTCCTGAAGATTATAAAACCTTTTTAAAATTGCATAATGGAGCCAGAATATTTGATTTGTTGATTTACGGTGAGAATGTGGGTGGGGGTTTGCATATTCTTAATTTAGAAGAGATTGAAAAGTATATGCAAAATGGTTTTTTAGAGCCTCAGTTTATTCCCGTCGCACATCTGTTAGACGGATGTTATTTGTTAATTAACAAAACCAAAATGTCCACAGATCCAAACTATTTATGGTTCCGCGGATTTATTGAGTATGAACCAATGCAACTTAATTTTGAGATATTCTTAGATAGGTATATTTTATCTCAGGGATCAAGTTTTTGGGAATGGAATATCTATACTGCTGAGAATTATTATAGGACTCACCAGGGTGATGAGGATTAACCTTTCCTACAGTTGGGTTGGTTCATTTTTACTATTAGACTTCGATTTGAACTTTTAAAAATAGGTTTAATTTGGAAGAAGAACCGATTAATTGGTGTATAGAGGATTTATAAAAAGCGCAGATACTCTGCGCTTTTTTATTTAAGTATTTTCCGAATCATTCGCAGCCCATTTTTGGAAGAAGGATAACGGAAAGCGAAGTCGAAGCGGTTCGTTTGTTTGACGACGCTTTTTTTGTGCGTAAACGTGTTAAAGCTGTCAAATCCGTGATAGCTGCCGATGCCGCTTTCCCCGACGCCGCCGAATGGCAAATACGGTGTCGCAACATGCATTAACGTATCATTGATACAGCCTCCGCCAAACGACAGATTCTCTAAAACAGCGCGCTCAGTTTCTTTGTTTGTGGTGAAGACATACAGAGCGAGCGGCTTTGGGCGTGATTGGACTTTCTCGATGACTTCATTGATATCGCCGTATGTAAACAGCGGAAGAATCGGCCCGAAAATCTCCTCCTGCATCACTGGAGAGTCATCCCTCACTTGTTCGAGAATGGTCGGCGCAATTTTATGATGAGCGGGATCAGATTGTCCGCCTGTGAGCGGGATGCCATCATTCAGAAAGCTGAGCAGCCGCTGATAGTGGCGTTCACTGACGATTTTGCCGTACTGCGGATTTTGTTCAGGCTGAGGGCCGTAAAATTCGCTGATCGCACGCTTCATTTCTTCTGTGAGCTTCGTTTTGATATCTTGGTGGACAAATAAATAATCCGGTGCGATGCAGGTTTGCCCTGCATTTGTAAATTTCCCGAAGACGATGCGTTTGGCGGCAAGCTGTATATCAGCATCCTTATGGACAATGCAGGGACTTTTGCCGCCGAGCTCCAAGGTAACGGGAATTAATTGTTTGGCGGCGGCCTCCATGACGATTTTTCCCACGGCAACGCTTCCAGTGAAGAAAATATAGTCAAAGGGCTGCTGTAATAACACAGTGCTGACGTCGGGCCCGCCCTCCGCCATAGCGACATAGTCACTAGGAAAAACGCTGCTGATGAGTTTGGAAAGAACAGCGGAAACCGCTGGCGTATATTCTGACGGTTTGAGAACGACCGTGTTTCCCGCTGCAATGGCTCCAATCAACGGAGAAAGCGCCAGCTGCAAGGGATAGTTCCAGGGCGCAATCACCAAAACGGTTCCATATGGCTCAGGGATAATGATGCTTTTCGAGCCTAGGTGAGTCAGAGGCGTTTTGACTCGTTTCGGTTTGACCCATTTTCCCAGCCGCTTCATCACAAAACTGATTTCCTCCAGTACAATTCCGATTTCTGTCGTGTACGACTCCTGTTCGGATTTGTGGAGATCCTGATAGAGAGCGGCTGTTATATCGGCTTCTTGTGTTTTGATGGCTTGTTTCAGCTTTTGCAGCATGTTCAGTCTCGATTCTAGCTGTCTCGTATGCCCCGCCGCAAAATAGGCTTTGTGTTTGCTGACGATAGAGGGGATGCTGTTCATTCAGTCGCTCCTTTTTTGTAAGGTATGATGATTCATTATGTAAAAAATCGCTTCTGCTTGTCAAATGGGTTTTTCTAATGTACATGTAGCTGAAAAGCCAGTTGGCACATAAAAAAAGCCCCTGTCCGGGGCTTTTTTTAATAAAGAGAGGGAGCATCTGTCCATTATTCTGACAGCCCAAAAGAAAAACCCCGGAAACATTGTCATCACAACATGTCCGGGGTTTAATCCAATGCTCTTTAAAGAGCGTTTTACTTAACGGGAGTAGAACTCAACGATAAGCGCTTCGTTAATTTCCGGAGCAAGCTCAGAGCGCTCTGGAAGACGAGTGAATGTACCTTCAAGCTTTTCAGCGTCGAAAGTAAGGTACTCAGGAACGAAGTTGTTTACTTCTACAGATTCTTTGATGATAGAAAGGTTTCTTGATTTTTCGCGAACACCGATTGTTTGACCAGGTTTTACTTGGTAAGACGGAATGTCAACGCGGCTTCCGTCAACAAGGATGTGACCGTGGTTAACTAATTGGCGAGCTTGACGGCGAGTGCGTGCAAGACCGAGCTTGTACACAACGTTATCAAGACGTGCATCTAAAAGAATCATGAAGTTTTCGCCGTGTTTACCAGTCATTTTTGCAGCTTTGTCAAACAATGTGCGGAATTGACGTTCGTTTACACCGTACATGTGACGAAGTTTTTGCTTTTCTTGCAATTGCAAACCGTATTCTGATAGTTTTTTACGCTGTCCCGGACCGTGGGGGCCTGGTGCGTAAGGGCGTTTTTCTAATTCTTTACCTGTACCGCTAAGAGAGATTCCTAAACGGCGAGACAGTTTCCAAGATGGACCTGTATAGCGAGCCATAATGTGACTCCTCCTTTGGTTTTATTTTGTGGAAAATAAAAACCGTCTGTTCGATCCGACCGTGCACATTTTGTTTTCATGTATCCTCGCTCCAGCAGCAGAGAGTTACACGATACACCTTACAGCTAAGGAACAAAATGCAAACACAGAAGCTGAACAAAAAGGCTGCAATATTTCACACAAAGAACATTATATGATTTTTCCCCGCCGCCGTCAACCATTTCTCCATGAAGAGTGCCGGTTTATGATATAATGTACAAAAATGAGTAGTACATGTTTAGGTGATAAAAATGAAAAAACAAACAATTGATGAAGTGACGGCCTTTCATCAGAAAATGCTTTCTTTTTTCTTAACGAAATCTGAATCCGTCTCATTATCCGACTCGCTGTTATGGCTGGCCTCAGCTCTAGAATCCTGCTTTACATCTCTTTCATTGACCCTTTCACCGGCAGAATCAACACGTTTCACCATAAAAACAGAAGATGAACCGCATTATGCTCCGCTGAAAGAGAGTGACGGCCGTTTTATGATCAGGAATCAGACCTCCGGCAGATCCTTTTATCTGTGCTCGGAAGGCGGGCTGCCGATCCCGGAATCATTGCCTGAGATCGTTACTCAGTTTATTAATCAATCTGTGAGACAAAGCGGGCTGTTTGACAAAACGAAGCATCAGCGGAAAATTCACAGAATGACAGAAATGTTCCATTCGCTTTTGGACCAAAATGAGGTTTTGGAAAAACTGCAGGCAAGTTTGAGTACGGCTTTCCGGTCTTTCCGTTTTTCACTGTTTATCACGCAGGATCAGGATACGGACAGACAGCTTCCCGCAAAAGAATTACATATGGACGGAAAAGATGCCGATCCGTCTGCCCTGAAGGTTTATTTATCGGGGAGACTGCTCAGAAAAGGCAGGTCATCTGCTTATCTGCCGATCAAAGGCCAGCAGGGGACTTACGGGGTTCTGAAGACGGAGGGGCTGCAGGATGCCGTTCTTTCGTGCAGTACTCTCAGTGAAATGCTGCTGCTTGCGGGCGCAGCGGGAAAAGCATTTGAAAATGCGCAGCTCTATGAGCAATCGAAAAAAAGCATTGCGAATCTGGAGCTCATTAATGAAACATCGCGCCAGCTGAATCAGCGCCTCAGACTCACTGATACGATGCGGGAGCTCGCCGCCATTATGACCCAGTCGTTTCATGCGGAAGAAGTGGCTTTTTTTCATATTGATCATTTTGAGACGCAAAATCTGCTTCCGGGACATACCGCTTTTTTTAAGACAGAACGTGCGAACCCCTATATCAGCATTGTGAAAGAAAAGCTGTTCGAGGGAGAAAAGGGCGTGTTTATCGGCAGCGGAAAGACTGTATTCGGCGAAAACGGTTTCGGCTCGCTGATGGCGGTGCCGATGATCGAAAATGACACCGTCTTCGGGTTCGCGATTTTATTGAAAAAGGATTTGTATGCTTTTACGTTTGAAATGTATAAACTTTTTCAAGCGCTCATTCACCATGCGACATTGGCGGTTACGAACTCCATGCTGCGCGACAGGCTTGAGCATCTTGTTCAGACAGACCAGCTGACGGAGCTGTATTCAAGAACCTATTTGGATGAGAAAATTCAATACAGCATGAAAATTCATAAACGGGGTGTATTCATCCTCGTTGATATCGATAATTTCAAAAATATTAATGATACATACGGTCATCAAACGGGAGATTCGATCCTGATTCAGGTGGCCTCCGTTATGAAGAACCATATTCGTGAGCATGATGTCGCTGCGAGGTGGGGGGGCGAGGAGCTGGCTGTCTATCTGCCGAATATCAACGTGTCATCCGGAGAACGCATCGCTAAAAGGCTGGTTCGCGCCATCCGGGAAAATACCGAGCCGCGCGTGACGATTTCCTGCGGCGTTTCCTGCTGGTCAAAGACCGGCCCGATGCCGTTGAAATTGCTCGTTCAGCAAGCGGATGAGGCGCTTTATATCGCCAAACGGAACGGCAAAAACCGGCTGATCATCCATCAAAACAGCACGACGACATAAAAAAGGAGCCGGCCTGCCGGCCGGGCTCCTTTTTTTATCCTAATCGTTTTTCAAGCGTTTCAACAAACTTTGCTAAATAGGTTTCGTCCGTTTCATCAAAACGGTTTTTCACGGGGCTGTCAATGTCCAGCACACCGATCACTTCACCGTTTACGCGGATCGGGAGAACGATTTCTGACTGGGAAGCCGCGTCACAGGCGATATGTCCCGGGAACGCATTCACATCGGCAATCCGCTGCACGTCGCCATTAGAGTAGGCAGTGCCGCATACGCCTCTGCCGAACGGAATGCGCACACAGGCAGGAAGTCCTTGAAACGGTCCGAGCACGAGCTCGCCCTCTTTAGCGAAGTAAAACCCCGCCCAGTTGACTTCATGTAATGAATGGTATAAAAGCGCTGACGCATTCGCGTAATTTGCGATCGCATCCGTTTCATCTTCTGTCATGGCTTCGAGCTGTTTAAGCAGAAGCTGATAACTTTTTTCTTTATCTCCGGATTGTTTTTCGACATGAAACATGGAAAACCCTCACTTTTTCTATAATATCAAACAAAGTTCCGGCCGTTCTGCCGGCATTTGTCGAGAAGTTCTTACAGGAACGGCGCCTTTCTGCTTGAATTGTTACACATAAAGGGGTGAGCCGTATGAAAGTAAGCACCAAAGACAAAATTATTAACGCCGCTGTCCAGCTGTTTAACCAAAAAGGTTATTCCGGCACGTCCGTCCGTGAAATCGCAAAGTCAGCTGATGTAAATGTTGCGCACATCTCCTACTATTTTAAAGGGAAAGGCGGATTAATGGAACATTTAGTTTCCGAGTTTTACGAAGGCTATACTGAAGCGCTGGAAAAAGCCGCCGTCAGTATGAACGGTGAAGACGCGCAGGAACGCATCCTGCGGGTGATTTTCGATATTTTATCCTATCAGCACGATAACCGTCAATTAACGCGGTTTGTGTACCGGGAAGTGACGATTGATTCCGTGCTTATCAGGGAAATTATGTCTACTTACTTAATGAAAGAAAAATATATTTTCCAGCTGGTGATTGAAGAAGGGCAGTCACGCCACAGGCGGCTGACGCTGCCCGTGCCGCATTTTATTCTGCAATTGAAATCCCTCTTGATGATGCCGTATCTTCAGCCTCAATATATTACGGAGGTGCTCTATATGCAGCCTCATGAACCGTACTTTTATAAAAGGTATTTTGAAGAGGTGAAGATCTGGATCGAAAGCGTGTTCCGACGGCCTGATGCGGCGCTTATGAAGTAATGATGCTTTTGTACGTTTCGTAGGAACTGCCGACATCTTCCGCTTGATGGGCGTCCGACCCGAATATGAGCGGGATTTTTTTTTGCTTCGCCGTCTCAGCCATCCAATCCTCCATGTATACTTCCCCGGCAAACTTCTTTCTGAGCCCGGATGTATTCACATCCAGCTCCATTCCGTGTTCTTTCACGGCGTCAAGACAGCGGGCCGCAAGCTCTCTTATTTGAGGTGACATGCTGTAAGGGAAAAGGCGCGCGAATTTTTTGACGAGCGTGATATGGCCGACCCGTTTTGGCTTAAAGGGGCCGAGCGGTGTTACAATGGAAGAATACACGGTTTCATAGTATTGTTCATATACGGCTTCAACGCTTCCGAAGCGGTCGGCAAGCTGCTGAAACGCGTGCTCGTCAAAATCGAGGCATATATAAGACGGGCCGGTCTTCAAAAAATGAACGGATAAAATGCCGTCATCCAGTGAGGGGCCGTACGTGTTCAGAAACGCCGCGGTTTCCTCTTCATACCCTGTGATAAAATCGGTTTCTAGCCCAGTCAGAATGCTGATTTGTCCATCGTATTCCTTTTTCAGCTGTGACAGCCGCTCCAAATAAACCTCCATCTGTCTGAGATCCATCGCGCTGTCCTGAAGCGGTACGGGATCTTGAAATGACGGAGGAAGGGGGGCGTGCTCTGTAAATGTGATCGAGTCAAAGCCTCTTTCCAGGGCCTTTTCGACATATTGTTTCAGTGCATCCTTCGAGCCGTGAGGGCAAAAAGGCGTGTGGATATGAGCGTCTCGTTTTTCCATTTGTGTCACTCCATTAAAAAATTGCAGAATCCTGCCGAAATTATGCAAAAAGTTTTTGATTTCTGGTCAAAAAATGTTGGTTACATGGTATCATAATAACAATGAAAACGACAGATTTTCTCAATACATATATTGAAATCTTTCTGAATACATAAAACACCCTGACAGATTAAGAGAACAACAAGGGGGCTCATTATGGAGTTAGTCATCGGATTATTGGTTATACTGCTCGCGCTCTTTGCGGCGGGCTACTTTTTCAGGAAAAAAATTTATACGGAAATTGACCGGCTGGAGTCATGGAAGATTGAAATTTTAAACCGTTCGATAGTGGAAGAAATGTCCAAGATCAAACATCTGAAAATGACCGGAGAGACGGAAGAGTTCTTTGAAAGATGGCGCGAGGAGTGGGATGAAATTGTCACAGCCCATCTGCCGAAAGTAGAAGAGCTCCTTTATGATGCCGAAGAGAACGCCGACAAATACCGGTTCAAAAAAGCGAATCAGGTGCTTGTCCACATCGACGACCTCCTCACTGCAGCCGAATCAAATATAGAAGGCATACTGCGTGAGATCAGCGACCTTGTGACGAGCGAGGAAAAAAGCCGCGGAGAGATTGAACAGGTGCGTGAGCGGTATTCAAAAGCGCGAAAAAATCTTCTGGCGTACAGCCATCTCTACGGAGAGCTATATAACAGCCTGGAGACGGATCTCGACGAAATCTGGAGCGGCATAAAAGAGTTCGAAGAAGAGACGGAAAGCGGCAATTACATCAAAGCGAGAAAAGTGCTGCTTGAACAGGACCGCAGACTGGATCAGCTTCAGACATACATAGATGACGTTCCGAAACTGCTTGCGGACTGTAAACAGACCGTGCCTAACCAAATTGCCAAGCTGAAAGACGGCTACCGGGAAATGACGGAAAAAGGCTACAAATTGGAGCATATTCAAATCGAAAAAGAGCTGGAGACCCTCACCAATCAAGTGAAACGGGCCGAAAACGCGCTTTTAGAAGATTTGGATGTCGACGAAGCGTCCGCCATTCTTCAGCTGATTGATGAAACCATTCAATCGATGTATGAACAGCTGGAAGGCGAAGTGGAAGCCGGACAGTCCGTATTAAGCAAAATGCCTGAGCTGATCATCGCGTATGAGAAGCTCGAGGAAGAAAAAGATCGCACAAAAACCGAAACGGAGCTCGTCAAGGAAAGCTATCAGCTGACGGCGGGAGAAATCGGCAGACAGCATGCCTTCGAAAAACAGCTGGAAACGATCGGCCGACTCCTTGAGCAGGCGAGAGAAAAGCTTGACGGCGAGCATGTCGCTTACTCGCTGCTGATTGAAGAAGTCGAGGCCATCGAAAAGCAGATGGAAGAGGCTCAGAAAGAACATGCCGAATACCGTGAAAATCTGCAGGCGCTCAGAAAAGAAGAACTGCAGGCGCGGGAAACGCTGATGCATCTTCGGAAAACCATTTCTGACACGGCCCGAATGCTGCAAAAAAGCAACGTGCCGGGAATTCCAGAACAAGTCAAGGACAAGCTCGAGACGGCAAATCATCATATAGAAGAAACCGTCAGCCAATTGGAAGAGCTGCCGCTGAACATGGAGGAAGCCGCCAAACATCTAGCCGAAGCCGAAAAGGTGGTTGAGGAAGTCAGCGAAGAGGCGGAAGATCTTGTGATTCAGGTGAAGCTGATTGAGCGGATCATCCAGTACGGCAACCGCTTCCGAAGCCAGAATCATATTTTATCCGAACAGCTGAAAGAAGCGGAACGGCTGTTTTACGCTTACAGCTATAATGAAGCTTATGAGATGGCGGCAGATGCTGTTGAAAAAACAGCTCCCGGCGCCGTGAAAAAAATTAAAGCTGATCAATCTGCTTCATAGACGCACAAGCAAAAACTGCACCCTGATGGAAATCAGAGGTGCAGTTTTTTAGTTTCTCACGGAATATAAAAAGCCTGCGGCTGATATACATCAAACCGCAGGCGCTGAATGTTACGATTTTGCTTTATTTAATTCGATGGGCGGGCTGGTAAAAAATGTGATGATGCAGCCGATGATCGCTCCGGCAATGCCCGGAAGCACCCAGCCGATTCCCATGCTGTAAAGCGGAAGATTTGCGTTTAAGAATGAATCTAATGATCCGAGCGGAATGCCGGCTGCCTTCAAACCGTCCAGGATACTGAACAGCCCCGTTCCGATCAGGCAGGCGATATAGACTTCGCGTCTTTCCTTAAAGATTTTATCAATAAAGGAAAGGACGATAATGACAATCGCCAGCGGGTAAATGGCTGATAAAATAGGAACTGAAAATGCAATAATCTCAGCAAGTCCGAAATTTGAAATCGCCAGACTGAACAGCGTGACAATCGTAACCACCATTTTGTATGATAAAGCGGGAATCAATTTTGAAAAATATTCGCCGCAAGATGTGACAAGCCCGATGCTTGTCGTTAAACACGCAACGGTGATGGCGGCGCCGAGAACGATGTTTCCCAGTGAACCGAACAGGTAATCAGATGAAGCTGATAAAATCTTTGCGCCTTCGCCGAGCGGCCCCACAGCGTCCGTGCTTGTCGCTCCCAAATAGGCCAAAGATAAATAAATGAATGTCAAACCTGCCGCTGCAATCAGACCCGCTTTAATACAAGCGGCGGCGAGCGCTTTACGCTGGGTGACGCCCCTGCTTTTAACAGCGTTGACGACAACGACGCCGAAGACGATTGAGGCGAGCGCATCCATTGTTTTATAGCCTTCCAAAAATCCTTTGAACACCGGCGTTCCGGAATATGCCTGATGTACGGCGCCCAGCCCGCCCATCGGAGTGACAATGGCTTTTACGACGATGATTAAAATAATACCGAATTTAATAGGAGTCAAAATCTTTCCGACTCTGTCCACGATTTTGGACGGGTTAAGAGCTAAATAATACGTAATAGAAAAAAAGATCAACGTGAAAACAAATAAAGATAATCTTTCCGGAATGCCGCTTAAAAACGGAACTGCACCGATTTCATATGAAACGGTTCCGGTTCTCGGAATCGCGAAAAGCGGCCCGATTGATAAATAAAGCACAACGGTGAAAATAGTCCCGAATACCGGATGAGCTTTATCGGCAAGCCCTTTCGCGTCTTTGCCCGTTAATGCGATGGCGATAATACCCAAAAGCGGCAGACCTACGCCGGTCAGTAAGAAACCGCCCATCGCTTTCCAGACATTATGCCCCGCCGCTTGCCCGAGCTCCGGCGGATATATCATATTTCCTGCCCCGAAAAAAAGTGCGAAAAGCATGAAACCGATAATAACGGTATCTTTGACAGGTAGTGAGTGTTTCATAAAAATCCTCCTAAATACTATGTTGAAATATTCTGTCAATTAATTGTCAGATAATATAACAAAACGAACATTACTTATTATATGGCAATGTACAGAGAAGTCAATACTCGATTTATTGCGAATTTATATTTACTTTTGTTATGGTAGCATAAATATCATACGATGTACCGTTTTCATTAAAGGAGTAAAAAAAATGATATATTTAGACAACAGTTCAACGACCGAGCCGTATGAAGAGGTTTTGGATGTGTACAAACAGACGAGCAGCCGTTATTTCGGCAATCCTTCGTCTCTGCACCAGTTAGGAACTGAGACGGAACAGCTCCTTGAAGCGGCCGCTCAGCAAATAAAAAAAACCTTGCGTTTAAAAAATTATGATATTGTATTTACATCGGGCGCGACTGAAGCGAATAACGCTGCGTTAAAGGGAGCAGCCTGGGCAAACATGAGTAAAGGAAGACATATCATTGCTTCGGCGATTGAGCATCCTTCTGTGACGGAGACACTTGATCAGCTGACAGAGCTGTTCGGCTTTGAAGTCACATATCTTCCGGCCGATCAAAACGGCTTCGTTTCTTTGAAAGACGTCAAATCGGCTATCAGGCCGGATACGATAATCGTCAGCGTCATGCATGTCAATAACGAAGTCGGCTCCATTCAGCCTGTAAAGGAAATCGGCGGGTTTTTGAAGCAGCACCGGAATATTCTGTTTCATGTTGATCATGTGCAGGGCATTCATAAAGTTCCGCTGTCTATAGAAGAAGCGGGCATTGACCTTTGCACCGTTTCAGGGCATAAGTTTCACGGCTTAAAAGGGACCGGAGCGCTTATCGTCAAAAAAGGAACGCGGCTCATTCCGCTTATCACGGGCGGCTCGCAGCAAAAAGGCGTCCGCGCCGGAACGGAACACACGGCAGGCGCCGTTTCCCTTGCGAAAGCGATCAATCTTTCCGCGCGTGACATGAATGAGCGGCTTTCTTCCGTGAAGGCTGCCAAGAATGCGCTCATGGAAAGGCTGAGCGGGACGGACGGGGTCGTCATCAACACCCCCGCTGAAAACAGCGCGCCGCATATCATTAATTTTTCCGTTCCGGGCGTGAAGGCGGAAGTGCTGCTGCACATGCTTGAGGAAAAAGGAATATATGTCTCCACAACCGCGGCATGTTCGGCAAGAGAGCACAAACCGAGCCGTGTTCTTCTGCAAATGAATAAAGGCGAACAGATTGCATCAAGCAGCATAAGAGTCAGCCTGAACTTCAGCCATACAGCTGACATCACGGAGCCGTTTATGGCCGCGCTGGTGCCGGCTGTTCAAAAATTAAAAAAAATGATGAGGTAGCATATGAATTACGATCATATTTTAATCCGTTTTGGTGAAATATCCACAAAAGGAAAAAACAGACGCAGTTTTATTGAAAGATTAAAACAGAATATCCGCCTGGTATTAAAGGATTATAAAAAAGTAAAATACTTTTCAAACCGGGACCGGATGTCGATTACTCTTAATGGAGAAAACCCGGAGGAAATTTGTTCCTTATTAAAGAATATATTCGGCATTCAAAGCTTTAGTCTCGCAATTAAATGCGAAAGCAAGCTGGAAGACATTAAAAAAACGGCTTTAGCCGCGATAGAAGGCGAATATAAACCGGGGAATACGTTTAAGGTCGAGACCAAACGGGCTTACAAACAGTTTGAATTAGATACGAATGCGATGAACGCTGAAATCGGCGGCCATATTTTGAAAAACACGGATGGATTAACCGTCGATGTGAAACATCCCGATATTCCGCTTCGGATTGAAATCAGGGAGGAAGCGACATTCCTGACGATTCGTAACGAAAAAGGCGCCGGAGGCCTTCCTGTCGGTTCCGCGGGTAAAGCGATGCTGATGCTTTCCGGCGGTTTTGACAGTCCGGTCGCCGGTTTTTACGCGATGAAACGGGGATTATCAGTTGAAGCCGTACATTTCTTCAGTCCGCCGTATACGAGTGAACGGGCAAAGCAGAAAGTCATGGATCTCGCGGGATGCCTCGCGAAGTTCGGCGGCAGTATGACACTTCATATCGTGCCGTTTACAAAGACGCAGGAACTCATCCAAAAACAAATCCCGGAGAACTATACGATGACGGCGACGCGGCGTCTTATGCTGCAAATCGCGGATAGAATCAGAGAAGAACGAAAAGCGCTCGCGATCATTACGGGAGAAAGCCTCGGGCAGGTAGCGAGCCAGACGCTTGAAAGCATGTATGCGATCAATGCGGTGACGGCAACGCCGATTTTGCGCCCTTTAATCGGAATGGACAAAACAGAAATCATCGAAAAATCAAAAGAAATCGGCACTTATGAAACGAGCATTCAGCCGTTTGAGGACTGCTGCACCATCTTTACGCCGCCAAGTCCGAAGACACGTCCGAAAAAAGAAAAAATCGAGCACTTCGAAAGCTTCGTTGATTTTGAACCGCTGATTGCAGAGGCCGCTGCCGGCATCGAAACCATCACTGTTTACTCGGAGCAGGAAGCTCAAGATAAGTTTGCCGGCCTGTTTTAAAACTGTATACAATTACCAAAGTTTTTTTGAATGAAGACATGTGTTTTATCACATTCTATACTCACAAGGAGGTGATACACATGTCACAACAATCAAACAGCGGAAACAGCAACCAGCTTTTAGTGCCAGGCGCTGCTCAAGCTATCGACCAAATGAAGTATGAAATCGCTTCTGAATTCGGTGTAAACCTTGGACCGGAAACAACTTCTCGCGCCAACGGTTCTGTCGGTGGAGAAATCACAAAACGTCTTGTCTCTTTTGCTCAGCAAAGCATGGGCGGAAGCAGCCAGCAGCAGTTTTAATCACAACTTCACATAATGGCTAAGAGAGCGGGGAATTCCCCGCTCTTTTTTCATGGGAATAGATAGAAGGCGGGAAGCAATTTATGCATATTTTTATTGTAATGGCCTATGTTTATGTATAATGGGGAAAGAAAGTGAGGAGTTGTTCGTGTTAAAACGAGAAGATTTAATCGCCCCAAAGAACTATAACCTTGTAAATGAAATCGAAAAGTTCAGCCGTTCCAAAGAGAAGAACGCGCTTATTTGGGAAGATCAAACAGGCGGCAAGAAAGTCTGGACGTATGAAAAATTGATGGAAGAAACGAATAAAATCGGAGCCCGCCTGAAAGGTCTCGGATTTGAAAAAGGCGATAAGCTGATTGTCATGGTTCCGAGAGTGCTTGAAGCGTATGCCGTTTATTTAGCGATCTTAAAAGCGGGGATGGTCGTCATTCCTTGCTCGGAAATGCTGCGCGCCAAAGACCTTGAATACCGGATCAAACACGCCGAAGTGAAAGGCGCTATCGTTTATCCTTCATTTATAAACGCGTTTGACGAGGTAAATACTGATCAGCTGGTGACATTGTCAATCGGTGAAAATGATGCCGGCTGGAAAAACCTCCTAACGATTGAAGCGGACGGAGACAGTTTTCAAACAGCTGATACAACAAGAGAAGACATGGCGTTTTTGTCCTATACTTCAGGCACGACCGGCCAGCCTAAAGGCGTTGTACATACACACGGCTGGGCCTTTGCCCATTTAAAAACATCAGCCGGTGCATGGCTGGATATTTCTGAAGACGATACAGTGTGGGCCACCGCGGCGCCCGGCTGGCAGAAATGGGTGTGGAGCCCGCTGCTCGCCGTTCTGGGAAGCGGCGCGACAGGAGTCATTTATCACGGCAGATTCAACGCCAAGACGTATTTAGAGCTGCTGGAGCGCCATCAAGTAAATGTCTTCTGCTGTACCCCGACGGAATACCGCCTGATGGCAAAAGTGGAGGAGTTGGACAAATATGATCTTTCTGCCCTTCACAGCGCAGTTTCTGCGGGTGAGCCATTAAACCGGGAAGTCATTGACGTATTCCGGAAGCATTTCGGCATTAAAGTGAGAGACGGATACGGCCAAACGGAGAGCACCCTGTTAGTCGGCGTCCTGAAGGATATGGATATTAAGCCGGGAAGCATGGGCAAACCGACCCCTGGAAATCAAGTGGAGATTATAAACGATAAAGGCGAAATATGCGAAACAGGCGAAACGGGCGATATCGCCGTGCATCTGAGCACACCGGCCTTATTCAAGGAATATTATAAAGATCCCGAAAGAACGAAAAAGCAGATTCGCGGAGATTACTTTCTTACAGGAGACCGCGCGAAAAAAGACGAGGACGGCTACTTTTGGTTTGAGAGCCGCAATGATGACATCATCGTCAGCTCCGGATATACAATCGGGCCTTTTGAAGTAGAGGACGCGCTCGTGAAGCATCCGGAAGTGAAAGAATGTGCCGTCGTGGCGAGCCCGGATGAAATCAGAGGTTCAATCGTAAAAGCCTATGTCGTTTTACAAGACGATGAAAAGCGCAGTGATGAACTTGTCAAAGAACTGCAAAACCACGTAAAAACGATTACGGCGCCTTACAAATATCCGAGAGAAATTGAGTTTGTCGAAAGCCTGCCGAAAACGGCGTCCGCAAAAATCAGACGTGTGGAGCTGAGACAGCGTGAAGAACGGCTGAAGGCTGATAAAAAAGCATAATACAGGATAAAGGGTGAGCGGGGATGAAAGCGATTTGGCACGGCGGCACCATCTATACAATGCTGGACAAGAATCATGTCACTGAAGCCATTTATACCGAAGAAGGCGTCGTCAGGCAGACGGGCAGCTTCCGGGAGCTCCAAGGAACATACGGTTCGCCTGATACGGAGGAAATCGATTTACATGGGGCTGTCATGTTCCCGGGGTTTACGGACAGTCATATGCATTTAATCGGACACGGGGAAAAACAGCTTCGCCTCGATTTGTCGCAGCTGACGTCAAAAGAAGCGATACTGCGGGCCGCAAAAGAAGCAGAGCGTGAATTGGAAGATGGCGAATGGCTGATCGGCGAAGGCTGGGATGAAAATCTGTTTGAACGGCCGGATTACGTCACGAAGCATGACCTTGACCCGCTCTTTCCCGACCGCCCCGTCCTGCTGAAGCGGGTATGCCGGCACGCCGCGGCGGTTAATTCGGCCGCATTGCGCGCGGCGGGAATTACAAACGAAACACCTGATCCAAACGGCGGGATTATCGTCCGGGACGGCACCGGTCCGACAGGCCTCCTGCTGGATAAAGCCCAAGAGCTTGTGACACAGGCCCTGCCGCCCGTCTCACTTCACTATGTCAAACGCGCGCTTCAAACGGCGATTACGGACTGCTGGTCAAAAGGCCTGACCGGCGGGCATTCAGAAGATCTGGCATACTACGGAGACGCGTCCGTTCCCGTTGCCGCGTACGAGTCATTAACCGGCAGCGGCCTTTATCCTTTTCGCGCCCATCTGCTCGTACATCACGAAGCCGTCGACAGCTGGAGCGCTCTGGATAAATCGACCGGACCTTATTTGGAATACGGAGCGATGAAAATTTTTGCTGACGGCGCGCTCGGAGGCAGAACCGCTCTATTGAAAAAGCCTTATCATGATGATCCGTCTGTTTCCGGCGTTCAGGTGCATGATGACGAAATCCTTGCCGCTCTTGTTTATAAAGCGAGAGAGAAAGGGATGGAGATCGCCGTGCACGCGATTGGCGACCTTGCATTTGAAAAGGTGCTGGATGTTATCGAAAGGTACCCGGCAAAGCCCGGACAGCTAGACAGGCTCATTCATGCGCAAGTATTAGATGACGGATTGATTGAAAGAGCCGCCCGGCTGCCGATCGGACTTGATCTTCAGCCGCATTTTGTGGCCAGTGATTTTCCGTGGGTGATTGACAGGCTCGGAGAAGAGCGGATGAAAACGGCTTTCGCCTGGAAAACACTGCTGTCAAAAGGGCTGCTGTGCGCCGGAGGTTCAGATGCCCCGATTGAGCCGGCCGATCCGCTTCTGGGCATTCAATCGGCTGTGCTCCGTACGAGCAAGCAGCGCCCGGAAGGTCCGGCCTATTATGAAAAAGAGTGCCTGACCGTGTACGAAGCCATTCAGCTTTACACGGAGGGAAGCGCGGCCATCATCCATAAAGAACATAGCCGCGGACGGATCGCCCCCGGCTATGATGCCGACTTTACCGTACTCAGCGGTGATCCGTTCAGGACGGACCCGAAAAAGCTTCATGAATTGGAAGCTGTCAAAACCGTCGTCGGCGGCCGTATCGTATATGAAAAAGAGGACAGGCAGTGATGCCCGTCCTCTTTTTTTATGATAAAAATGATCGCTTTACTTTTTCCCAGAAAGAATTGTCTTTCAGTTTCACCGTTTTGATTTTTTTATCGGATAGTCTAATCTCAACCTTTTTGACATTCCGCGTGCTGAGCGCTTCATTATCAAGCCCGATAATCGGATGCTCATTGCCGTCTTGCACCACCTGCAGTGTCAGCTTCCGGTCTGAGCTTAAAATAAACGGAGATCCGAGTGTACGGTATGTGTTGTTGTTCAACGATGCCAGTTCGGATACCTGCATGCAGGAAATCAAAGGATCAACAACGGCGCCTGAAACAGATTTATTGTAGGCAGTGCTGCCCGTCGGGGTGGAAATGATCATCCCGTCTCCTCTGAACGTCTCAAAATGAAGATCATCAATTAACACATCCATCACGAACGTTTTAATAATGCTTGAACGGATGGAAACCTCGTTTAAACAGTGAAAATGATTGCTGCCGTCCACCGTTACGTGAATGAGCGGGTATTTTCTGACCTCAAGCTGTTCCGCGGTCATGCTGGCCGCCATTTTTTCAGGTTCATCGCTGTGAAAATCACAGTACAAATGGGCTTTCCCTTTTTTAGCGATGCCGACATACAGGCAGTCATCACGGAATCCGGTTTTTCTGACGGCTTGCAGAAATGAGCCGTCGCTGCCGATGCTGGCGATAATACCGGCATCCTCCGGTTGAGCCGCAACTGTAAAACCGTGCGATTCAGCAAGCTGCTTCAAAGAGCTGACTTGTTCTTTTGTTTCGTTGTTTTGTTTGTGAAAAAAATAAACATTGCGGCGAAGATCGGTCATATCCCCATTCCCCTTTGCTGTCATATTTACGTTTTTCTCCCAGCAGGTATTGTGTTAAAATACCTGTGGCAATAGTGTAACATGTTTCCTGTTTATCCGTTAAGGGAAAGCGCTTCATGAAAAAAATGAATCTTTTTTTACGGGGGAACGTACGAATATTGACAGAAAAGGAGGAGAACAAATGAATGCAAAAAGATGGATTGCGCTCGTCATCGCGCTCGGCATTTTCGGCGTATCAGTCATTGCAAGTGTGACCGTCGGGGTGCTGAAGAATATCGGGGATACAGGGTCTGACTTTGCATCACTGACAGATGACACAGAGGAACTGACGCTGGATAAGGGCAGCCCCGGCAGTAAAATCGCCGTGCTTGAAGTGGACGGCACGATTGAGGATAACGGCGGGTCCGCTGGCCTGCTCAGCTCAGGCGGGTATGATCACAGATCATTTTTAAAACAGGTTGAGCGTGCGAAAGAAGACAAAAGCGTCAAAGGAATTGTGCTGAAAATCAATTCCCCCGGCGGAGGCGTGTACGAAAGCGCGGAAATACATAAAAAACTGGAAGAACTAAAGAAAGAAACGAAGAAACCGATTTATGTATCCATGGGCTCCATGGCGGCATCGGGAGGCTACTATATTTCAACGGCCGCCGATAAAATCTATGCTTCACCGGAAACGCTCACGGGTTCACTGGGCGTCATCATGGAAAGCGTCAATTATTCCAAGCTCGCCGATGAACTCGGCATCAAGTTTGAAACCATTAAAAGCGGCGCGCATAAAGACATCATGTCCCCGACCCGCGACATGACGAAGGAAGAAAGAAAGATCATGCAGACAATGGTCAACGATTCTTATGAAGGATTTGTCAATGTCATTTCAAAAGGCCGGCACATGTCAAAAGCGAATGTGAAAAAAATTGCCGACGGCCGTGTTTACGACGGCAGACAAGCGAAAAAAATCGGCCTCGTTGATGAGCTCGGTTTTTACGATGATACGATCAGCGCGATGAAAATGGACCATAAAAATATGAAAAACGCTTCAGTCATCACATACGAGGAAGGATTCGGATTAGGCTCGCTCTTTTCCATGAGCGCAGCGAAAATGTTTAAAAGCGAAATTGATTTTCTGAATATGAAAGAACTCATTTCGCAATCCGGTTCGCCGCGGATGATGTATCTCTATGCAAAGTAGGGGGGAAGAAAGAATGGACGCGACTTACGAAGGCTTTCACGGCAAAGAAGAGGAAGCCGAACAACAGAGGGCGCCCGAGCAGGCATATGCGGGCTTTTGGATCAGGTTTTGGGCGTTTCTTCTTGATTGGCTGGTGGTCTGGGGACTTAACCATCTCATCGTTTCACCGATTTTCACGCTGATGAAGCTCCCGGCAACAAGCGGAATGTTTACAATCTCAGCTTATTCCGTCACAACCCTGATCGTCTACCTCGCCTATTTTGTGTTCATGACGAAATGGTTTCATCAGACACTCGGCAAGATGGTCTTCGGGTTAAAGGTCACTTCTTTGACGCCCGGAAAGCCGCTGACTTGGAGCACCGTCATTTTCAGAGAAGCGGTGGGGCGTTATATCGATAAAATCTGGATTCTCTATATCGTCATTGCGTTTACGCCCAAAAAGCAGGGCATTCATGATCTGATCGCCGACACAACGGTAATTCACGAAGCGCTGTACCGCAAATAAAAGCAGTAAACCCGGAATAAACGTCCGGGTTTATTTTTTTTGGTTTTGGCGATAATGCTGCTAAGGAAGTGAAGCTTATGGGATATGCCGCAGCAGCTGTTATTCTCATTCTCATTTTAGCCTGGCTGCTCATGAGGATGAAAATCCACCTGACTTTCGAATATCTTCACGATAAAGATAACGACAAACTGACGTTTGAAATCTCGGCCTTATACGGGCTGATCCGTATTAAAAAAACGCTGCCCGTCATTAAAGTAAACAGCGAAGACGCGTCAATTGATGTCAAACAGGACACAAAATCAGAAATGAAAGGTCAGAAAAAAGAGAAGAAAAAAATCACATATGAAGATGTCAAACAGAGCATTCACAGAATAGAAATGATTCTGCACCAAGTCTTTCAGATGCGCCAAATCGTCGCTTCATTTCTTGCGGGAGTCCGTGTTACGAAGTTCGAATGGGTGACGGTTATCGGAATAAAGGACGCCGCCGTTACTGGAATCGCCGCCGGCGGATTGTGGGCCGTAAAGGGAGGACTTACGGCGATGCTGTATGATCATCTGCGTTTCATACATAAACCGGTGTGCGAAGTCATTCCGTCTTTTCAAGTGCCTGCATCCAAGACGCATTTGCAGTGTATATTCTTTTTTCGTTTTGGACATCTTATAGGTGCAGCTTTCAAATTGCTCAAATACGGGCGGAACGGACTTTCTATCATACGAAAGAAACAGCCGGTTCCGGTTGCTTCAAAGAATGATTCATCAGTTTAAGGAGGAGCGCATATGGCAGACCATCCCATTCAAGGTTTAATGAAAACCGCTATGGAAAATTTAAAAGAAATGATTGACGTGAATACAATCATCGGCGATCCTGTTGAAACGCCTGACGGCAGCGTAATCTTAACGGTTTCAAAGGTCGGATTCGGATTTGCAGCGGGCGGAAGCGAGTTTGGAGGAAAGCCGGCTGAAAAAAGAACCGAGGACGATGAAAGAAAAGAGCAGAAGCTCCCGTTCGGCGGCGGAAGCGGCGGCGGAGTATCCATTACGCCGATTGCGTTTCTGATTGTCGGAACAAACGGCGTGCGCATGCTTCATTTAGACGAAAACACCCATCTGATTGATAAACTGTTAGACTCCGCGCCTCAAACGATTGAACGCATCCAGCATATGTTTAAAAAGAATGAAAAAGGCCGGAACCAAAAAAGAACGGATATCGATTTATAACAGAAAAGTTAACTGCCGCCCGCAGTTAGCTTTTTTTACGATGCGGCATAACCTTTGCAGTTTGCATAAAACTCGACTATGATAGAGCTATACATAGATAAAGGGAGGAATCAAAATGGCTGAAATTACATTTAAAGGCGGAGCCGTGACGCTGATCGGACAAGAAGTGAAACCGGGTGACCAAGCTCCTGACTTCACGGTTCTGACAAACGGATTAGAAGAGAAGACATTAGCAGATATGAAAGGGAAAGTAACGATCATATCCGTTATTCCTTCCATTGACACAGGCGTATGTGACGCGCAGACACGCCGCTTCAACGAAGAAGCCGCAAAACTCGGTGATGTGAACGTTTATACAATCAGCGCCGACCTTCCGTTTGCACAAGCGCGCTGGTGCGGAGCGAACGGAATTGATAAAGTTGAAACATTATCGGATCATAAAGAGATGTCATTTGGTGAAGCATTCGGTGTTCACATCAAAGAACTTCGTCTTTTGGCACGTTCCGTATTTGTCCTTGATCAGGACGGAAAAGTCGTTTACGCGGAATACGTAAGCGAAGCGACAAACCACCCGAATTATGAAAAGCCTATCGAAGCTGCAAAAGCGTTAATCAAGTAAAGAGAGAAAAAGAGCTCCGGGTGCTGCCGCGGAGCTCTTTTCATGGCAAGGAGGAAACAGCATGCAACACGACCATGTCGGTCAGATTTATGAACTTTTAGATGAAGCCGCCCAAGTGATAGCAGAAGGCCTTCAGATTTCTTATATTGAGGGGCTTGCGGAAGCGGGAGAAATGTATTTTCTTGAAAAGGCCGACCAGCTTCCGCTTCAGGAAAAGCAAACCGGCGAGCTTAACAGCCTGCTTGCGAAAGCAGACTTCAGAAAATGGGAGCATGAATGGATCCGCAAGGCGTTCCAGCTCGCCATTTTAAAAGGGCTGAAAGATAAGTCCCATCCGAACAGACAGATGACGCCTGATACGATCGGCATTTTCATCAGTTACCTCGTGAATAAATTTACGGGCGGCCGAAAAGGCCTGACATTGCTGGACCCCGCCTGCGGCACCGGAAATCTTCTGCTGACCGCGGCAAACCAGCTTTCTGACAAAGCGGCAAAAAGCTTCGGCATTGAAATCGACGATGTCCTTCTGAAGATCGCTTATGCTCAGGCGAATCTGCAGGAAAAAGAAATGGAGCTGTTCTGCCAGGACAGTCTTCAGCCGTTATTTATCGAACCGGCCGATGCGGTCATCTGCGATTTGCCGGTCGGCTACTATCCGAATGACGAAGGCGCTGAAGCGTTTGAGCTGAAAGCGGATGAAGGCCACTCTTTTGCTCACCACTTATTTATTGAGCAGAGCGTCAAACATACAAAACCGGGCGGATACTTATTTTTTATGATTCCGAACCATCTGTTTGACAGCGCGCAAAGCGATAAACTGAAGCGGTTTTTTGCGGAAAAAGTGTATATCAACGCCCTTCTTCAGCTGCCGGCTACTATGTTTAAAGACGAAGCGCAGGCAAAGAGCATTTTAATCTTGCAGAAAAAAGGCGAAGACGCAAAGCCGCCGAAACAAGCGCTTTTGGCGAATCTTCCTTCTTTTGCGAACCAGCAGGCGATGCGGGAGATGACGGCAAAATTGGATCAATGGATTCAAAAAGAAAAATAATGGCGAAAAAGCAGTGTGAGATGCAAAATCCCGCGCTGCTTTTGCTTTTTAAAATGAATGGGAATCAGGACGATAACACAAATTAAGGAAAGAAAATAACATTCCGTAAGACCGTGCCGTCCATTTGGCACAAATGAAATTTATCAGAAAATATCGACTTCATATTGTAAGCGGTACCAATGTGGATGTTGACTTGAAATGCTGAGTTGACAATGTTTAAATGGAAAAGTCAGATATTTTTTAGACTGCAATTATGGTCTGGGAAAAAAGAACGAACAAACGAAGAAGAATTTTGATAGGAGCGTCATTTATGTCTAAAATTATTGCAATTAACGCAGGAAGCTCATCTTTAAAATTTCAGTTATTCGAAATGCCTTCAGAAAAGGTGCTAACAAAAGGTTTAGTAGAACGGATCGGTATCGCTGACAGCGTTTTCACAATCTCTGTTAACGGCGAAAAAAATACAGAAGTGACAGATATTCCGGATCATGCGGTTGCGGTGAAGATGCTGCTTCACAAGCTGACTGAATTCGGTATTATAAAGGATCTAAATGAAATTGACGGAATCGGCCACCGTGTGGTTCACGGCGGAGAAAAATTCAGCGATTCTGTTTTGCTTACGGATGAAACAATCCGTGAGATTGAAGAGATTTCAGAACTAGCGCCGCTTCACAACCCGGCTAACATCGTCGGCATTAAAGCCTTTAAAGAAGTGCTTCCGAATGTGCCTGCGGTTGCAGTGTTTGATACGGCGTTCCACCAAACGATGCCTGAACAATCCTACCTGTACAGCCTACCGTACGAATACTACGAGAAATACGGCATTCGCAAATACGGTTTCCACGGTACATCTCATAAATACGTGACACAGCGCGCAGCTGAGCTTCTCGGCCGCCCGCTTGAAGATTTGCGTCTGATTTCCTGCCACCTCGGTAACGGCGCAAGTATCGCGGCCGTAGAAGGCGGAAAATCCATTGATACGTCAATGGGCTTCACACCGCTTGCGGGTGTTGCGATGGGAACACGTTCAGGAAACATCGACCCTGCATTGATTCCGTACATTATGGAAAAAACGGATCAGACGGCAGATGAAGTATTAAATACGTTAAATAAAAAGAGCGGACTGCTTGGCGTATCCGGTTTCTCCAGCGACCTTCGCGATATCGTAGAAGCTTCAAAAGAAGGAAACGAAAGAGCGGAAACGGCTCTTGAAGTGTTTGCAAGCAGAATCCATAAATACATCGGTTCTTACGCTGCGAGAATGAGCGGCGTTGACGCGATTATTTTCACTGCGGGTATCGGTGAAAACAGCGTTGAAGTCAGAGAACGCGTGCTTCGCGGCTTAGAATTCATGGGTGTATATTGGGATCCTGCGCTGAACAACGTGCGCGGCGAGGAAGCGTTTATCAGCTACCCTCACTCTCCTGTCAAAGTCATGATCATTCCGACTGACGAAGAGGTCATGATCGCACGCGACGTTGTCCGCCTTGCACAGTAATGATCAAAAAAAGCACATCCTTTTAGGGTGTGCTTTTTTATTGAATGCCCCAGAATCAAACGTTACGATATGTTTATTACATAAACGATGAGGTGAAGCAATGAGTGTGCATGAACATAAACAAGAAGTCCCGTCAGCCGTGCGCTGCAAGGTGATTACAGTCAGCGACACGAGAACGAAAGAAACCGACAAGAGCGGGCGCGTCATGATGGACTTCCTCAGGGAAGCGGGATTTGAAACGGTCGCTTATGACATTGTTAAAGATGAAAAAGATGAATTGCAGAAAGCCGTTTTATCCGGCTGTATGGATGAATATACAGATGCGGTGCTGTTAAACGGAGGGACGGGCATTGCCGAAAGGGATGTCACAATTGAAGCGGTCACGCCGCTGTTTTCAAAAGAACTCCCGGGATTCGGCGAGCTGTTCCGCATGCTGAGCTATACGGAGGACATCGGTTCCGCCGCCATTTTGTCCAGAGCGGCAGCGGGTGTGATCCAAAATACCGCAGTCTTCTGCACGCCCGGCTCCTCAGGCGCCGTAAAGCTTGCAATGAGTAAACTGATTATTCCTGAACTGCCTCATGTGCTCCGGGAAATCCGAAAAGATTTATAAATGTATAAAAAGGCTCTGCTCCGCTCAAAAAATTGGGTGGGGTTTTTTTTATAAAAGGCTTGAAAAAACAGAATTTACTTGTTACAGTGTATACATACAAAATGCATTTTTATTAATTAAAACTAATTTTTATACAAAAGGGAGCTTTTAACATGGCAGAACAAAAAAAGGTTGTATTGGCATACTCAGGAGGTCTTGATACTTCTGTAGCGATAAAATGGCTGCAAGAACAGGGATACGATGTTGTTGCCTGCTGTTTAGACGTAGGGGAAGGAAAGGATTTGGCATTCGTTCAGCAAAAAGCGCTGGAAGTAGGCGCCGTAAATTCCTATGTGATTGATGCGAAAGAAGAATTCGCCCGGGAGTACGCGCTCATTTCTATGCAGGCCCATACAATGTATGAAGGCAAGTATCCGCTCGTATCTGCACTATCCCGTCCGTTGATCGCGAAAAAACTCGTTGAAGTCGCGGAAAAGGAAAACGCGGTGGCTGTAGCGCACGGCTGCACGGGAAAAGGCAACGATCAGGTGCGTTTCGAAGTATCCATTAAATCATTAAATCCTGATCTGGAGGTCATTGCTCCGGTCCGTGAGTGGCAATGGTCGCGTGAAGAAGAAATTGAATATGCCGCAAGCCGCGGCATACCGATTCCGATCAATCTTGACAGCCCGTATTCCATCGACCAGAACCTATGGGGACGCGCCAATGAATGCGGTATATTAGAAGACCCGTGGGCGGCGCCGCCTGAAGGGGCATATGACCTGACAGCATCTCTTGAAAACACGCCGGACGTTCCGGAAATCATCGAAATCGCATTTGAAGCCGGTGTTCCGGTTTCAATCGACGGCGTAACCTACCCGCTCGCTGATTTAATTCTCAAGCTGAACGAGACTGCCGGAAAACACGGCATCGGCCGGATTGACCATGTGGAAAACCGCCTGGTCGGCATTAAGTCCCGTGAAGTTTATGAGTGCCCGGGCGCCATGACTTTGATTACGGCTCACAAAGAGCTTGAGGATCTGACTTTAGTGAAAGAAGTGGCCCATTTCAAACCGGCAATTGAACAAAAACTGTCTGAAATCATCTATAACGGTTTATGGTTCTCGCCGTTAAAAGACGCGCTGCTTGCATTCCTGAAAGAAACCCAAAAACACGTCACCGGCGTCGTGCGCGTCAAGCTGTTTAAAGGCCATGCCATTGTAGAAGGACGTAAGTCGGAATATTCACTCTACGACGAAAAACTTGCGACATATACAAAAGACGATGCTTTTGACCATCACGCGGCAATCGGTTTCATTGAGCTTTGGGGGCTGCCGACAAAAGTAAACAGCATTGTGAAAAAGAAGGAGCAGATTGAAGCATGAAGAAGCTTTGGGGAGGCCGTTTTCAAAAAACACCGGAAAAGTGGGTCGATGAGTTCGGCGCATCCATCACATTCGACCAAAACTTAGTCAAAGAGGATATTACAGGGTCTCTCGCTCATGCGGCAATGCTGAAAAAATGCGGCATTCTGACGGAAGAAGAAGAAGGCGCCATCCGACAGGGGCTGCAGACCCTCCTGCAAAAAGCAGAGGAAGGAACGCTTGAATTCTCTGTTGATTATGAAGATATCCATTTGAATATTGAAAAAATGCTGATCGGAGAAATCGGACCGCTAGGCGGCAAGCTCCATACCGGCAGAAGCCGGAATGACCAGGTGGCGACCGACATGCATTTGTATTTGAAAGATCATGTCTCACTTATCATCGTGCTGATTGAACAGTTCCAAAAAGCGCTGATCGAAAAAGCGGAGGCCAATGTCGAGACCATTCTGCCGGGGTACACCCATTTGCAGCGGGCTCAGCCGATTTCTTTCGCCCACCATCTGCTTGCTTATTTTTGGATGCTTGAACGGGATAAAGAGCGTTTTCGCGATGCTATGAAGCGGATTAACATATCGCCGCTCGGATGCGGGGCGCTTGCCGGAACCACGTTTCCGATAGACCGTAACTATTCGGCGGAGCTGCTCGGTTTTGACTCCATTTATGAGAACAGTCTTGACGGAGTCAGTGACAGAGATTTTATTCTCGAGTTTTTAAGCGGCAGCAGCATGCTGATGATGCACCTTTCGCGTTTATCAGAAGAAATCATTCTATGGTGCTCGCAGGAATTCAGATTCATTGAACTGGATGATACGTATGCGACGGGAAGCAGCATGATGCCGCAGAAGAAAAACCCCGACATGGCGGAGCTGATCCGCGGTAAAACCGGACGCGTATACGGTGATATGATGGGGCTTTTCACGATTATGAAAGGGCTCCCGCTCGCTTACAACAAAGACCTGCAGGAAGATAAAGAAGGCATGTTTGACACGGTGAAAACCGTTGAAGGAAGCCTTCAGATTTTCACGGGCATGATTGAAACGATGAAAGTAAACAAGGACATCATGAAACAAGCGACAAAACAAGATTTTTCAAACGCGACGGAACTTGCCGATTATTTAGCTAAAAAAGGCATGCCGTTCAGAGAAGCGCATGAAGTGGTCGGCAAGCTTGTGTACAGCTGCATTGAAAAAGGAATCTATTTAAGTGATATGGCATTTGAAGAATTCCTTCAAGCCAGCAGTCTCTTTGAAGAAGACATCTATACCGTGCTCGATCCGCATCATGCGGTTGAAAAAAGAATGAGCGCCGGCGGAACGGGTTTTCAGCAGGTAGAACAGGCGCTCGTAAAAGCAAAAGCCTGCGCCGGTATTTAATTTGCTGAAATTTCCTTCATATTTTCCCGTCATATCAGACACCCTACATCTATAAAGATGGGAGGTAGAAGGAATGCGCAAAGAACAAGACCGTTACATCTATGATGAAAAAGAAAGTGAAGAAACGGCCAGGCTCATCTCAGAGGCATACGAAAGCGGTTATGTCGGCATGGAGGAAGCCTCTGCTCCTTCAGAAAATTAAGCTGTCTGTAAAGACGGCTTTTTTTTCGTGCGGACGAAGTGCAAAAAAGTGATATTGCCGTTTGTTTATAGTAAAGTAGAGGGAGAAACGTCTTGATTTTATTGAAGCGGCAACGTTGCCTGGGGAGGGTATTCAATGTGCGACATGCTCTAATCACTGCCGGTACAAAGGGATTGGGCCGAAAAGTGACTGAAATGCTTCTGGAAAAAGGCTTTTCTGTCACAGTGAATTACAGACAAGACGAAGAAGCGGTCGCCTGTCTGAAGGCGGATTATCCCGGGTGCCATGACAGATTGCAATTCGTTAAGGGCGATGTAACCCGGAAAGAAGATCTCATGCGGATCGCCGATGCAGCCCTTCAGCGGTTTGGAAGGATTGACATACTGATTAACAATGCCGGGCCGTACATATTTGAGCGCAAAAAGCTTGCCGATTACTCCGATGACGAATGGTATGACATGCTTGAAGGGAATTTAAGCGCCGTTTTCCATCTGTTTAAAGCGGTTATCCCGGTCATGAGACAGCAGCGGTTCGGCCGGATTATTACATACGGTTTTCAAGGAGCGGACCATGCCCCCGGCTGGCTTCACCGTTCCGCTTTCGGAGCGGCTAAAGTCGGGTTGGCTTCGTTAACGAAAACCATTGCGATTGAAGAAGCTGAATCAGGCATTACGGCCAATATGGTCTGCCCGGGTGATATTGTAGGAGATATGAAAGAAGCGTCTATAGAGGAAGCAAGACGGAAAATCGGCAAAGAAAAGACGCCGATCGGCAGGTCCGGAACCGGAGAGGACATTGCGAGAATCATCGCCTTTTTATGTGAAGATGATTCCGATCTTGTAACCGGAACGGTCATTGAAGCAACAGGCGGGCTGAATGTGATTAACAGGCATCAATCCCTGTAAGTTTTTTCGTTTGTCAAAAAGGGAACTTGATAAATATTAATTTTTTATGAGGTGAAAACGATGAAAGTGACTTATCACGGACATTCTGTCATTCAAGTGGAAACGAAAACCCATAACATTATTTTTGATCCGTTTCTGACCGGAAACAGTCTGACAAATTTGAAACCGGAAGAAGTGAAAGCGGATGTCATCCTGCTTACTCACGGACACAATGACCATGTCGGAGATACAGAGCAGATCGCTAAACAAAACGATGCGCTCGTCATTGCGCCGAACGAGCTGGCCGTTTATCTCGGCTTTAAAGGTTTAAAGGTCCACCCGATGCATATCGGAGGGGCGCGCCAATTTGATTTCGGTAAAGTGAAACTGACACAGGCATTCCACGGATCGGCGGTCACTGATGAAGAAAACAAAACCATTACGTACACGGGGATGCCGGCCGGGATTTTATTGACGATTGACGGCAAAACGATTTTCCACGCCGGGGACACGGCGCTGTTCTCTGATATGAAACTGATCGGGGAACTGAATCACATTGACCTGGCGTTTCTGCCGATCGGTGATAACTTCACCATGGGCCCTGAAGATGCGAAACTCGCGGCTGAATGGCTGAGAGCGAAACAGGTCGTTCCCGTTCATTACAATACATTTCCTGTCATTGAACAGGACCCTGACGCTTTCGCCGAAAGTCTGCCCGGAGGCGTCGGCAAAGTCATGGCGGTCGGCGAGACCATTGAGCTTGCCTGACATATGTGTCAAAGACCTTCTGAATCAAGCATTCAGAAGGTCTTTTTGTGATGCCGCCTTTTTTCGGGCGTCTCATTGCGAATGAATCCCTCGTACCCTTATAATAAAAGCAGAAGACTGTCCTTAGAGGTGAAACGCTTGGCAACAAAGCATGAACAAATCCTATCATACATAGATTCGCTTCCTGTCGGTGAAAAAATTTCGGTCAGAAGAATTGCGAAAGAAATGAAAGTCAGTGAAGGAACGGCTTACAGAGCCATTAAGGAAGCCGAAAACAAAGGATTCGTTTCCACTATTGAACGTGTGGGGACCATCCGGATTGAACAGAAGAAAAAAGAAAATATTGAAAAGCTGACATACGCCGAGGTCGTCAATGTGATAGACGGCCAGGTGCTCGGCGGAAAAGCCGGTCTGCATAAAACGTTGAATAAGTTTGTGATCGGCGCGATGGAGCTTGACGCGATGATGCGTTATACGGCGGCGGGGAACCTGTTAATCGTCGGGAACCGAATCAACGCCCACCGTCAGGCGCTTGAAGCGGGCGCGGCTGTTTTGGTAACGGGAGGGTTTAATACCGACGACAGCATTATCGAGCTGGCCGATATGCTTGAGCTTCCGATTCTCTCCACGAGCTACGATACCTTTACGGTAGCCGCGATGATCAACCGGGCGATCTATGATCAGCTCATAAAAAAAGAGATTGTGCTCGTGGAAGACATTTTGACGCCCGCAGATCGGACAGTGACGCTGTCCCCTAAGGATAAGCTGGAGAAATGGTACGAAAAAAACTATGAAACCGGACACGGCCGCTTCCCGGTTATCGATCAGCAGATGAAAATCCACGGAATCCTCACATCGAAAGATATCGCGGGGCATGACCGGTCAGTTCCGATTGAAAAAGTAATGACCAAAAACCCTGTCACGGTGATCGGGAAAACATCTGTCGCCTCAGCGGCTCAAATGATGGTTTGGGAAGGAATTGAAGTGCTTCCGGTGACAGACGGGCATCACAAATTGATCGGAATGATCAGCCGCCAGGATGTCTTAAAAGCGCTTCAAATGGTTCAAAAGCAGCCTCAGGTCGGGGAAAAGCTGGATGATATTGTTTCAAGGGGATTTAAAGAAGACGAAGATGACAAAACGCCGGCCGTTTATCAATATGAAGTCACGCCGCAAATGACCAATCAGCTCGGCACGATTTCTTACGGGGTGTTTACGACGATTTTAACCCAGGCCGCCAGCCGATTTTTACGCTCCCGCAAACGCGGCGAGCTGGTCATTGAAAGCATTACGATTTTCTTCCTGAAGCCCGTACAGATGGAGTCGGTCATTGAAGTGAAACCGCGCATTTTAGAGGCGGGCCGGAAATTCGGGAAAATGGAAGTGGAAGTGTCAAGCCAAAGCGGCATCGTTTCAAAAGCGATGCTCATGGTGCAGCTGATGGAGAGAAGTTAAGGGACGCACCCGGGTCCCTTGGCATTCATTATGCGTGGTCCCTCTCCGCTTCCTTTGCATGGATGGGCTCATAATGCTTATAGGCTCTATACCCGGCCCATGCGCTGCCTGCTCCGATTAAAATGAAGACGCCGCCGATGACCAGAGTCAGGACGGAGTGAAACAGAATTATTTGGTTTACTCCGTACAAAAACACCAGCGCGCCTAATGCCATACTTGATTTAGCCGAAAAACATTCTTTCTCCAGCGCCCGTTTCGTCTGGATTCCTTTTACTTTGTAATACACGTAAAAGCAGGCAGAAAGCCCGATGAGAAAAACAAAAACCAGCATAAATGAAATCCTCCATTATATGAGTTTGCAAAACCGTTTATACCGTTGCTGAAAGATTTTCCTTTTCCATGGATAAAGAGTATGATTAAATGAATAAAAACGAAAAGGAGAAAGCGATGAAATCCGAACTGATCAGAACCATATCATTATATGACACCATTATCTTACATAGACATGTGAGGCCTGACCCGGACGCCTACGGTTCACAGTGCGGCCTTACGGAAATCCTGCGGGAAACGTATCCCGAAAAAAATATTTTTGCCGTCGGACAGCCTGAGCCGTCCTTGTCTTTTTTATATTCCCTCGATGAGGTGGATGACGAAACCTATAAAGATGCTCTTGTCATCGTGTGCGACACCGCAAACCAAGGCAGGGTCGACGATCAGCGCTACCATTCCGGCGCAAAGCTCATGAAAATAGACCACCATCCAAATGAAGATCCGTATGGCGATCTGTTATGGGTCGATACGAATGCAAGCTCCGTAAGCGAAATGATCTATGAGCTGTACCTGGAAGGAAAACAGCACGGCTGGAAACTGAATACGAAAGCAGCTGAGCTGATCTACGCGGGTATCGTCGGTGATACGGGGCGTTTCTTATTCCCGAACACCACAAAAAAGACATTAAAATACGCGGGAGAGCTCATTGAGTTCCCATTTTCATCGTCAGAGCTGTTCAATCAATTGTATGAAACAAAATTAAATGTGGTGAAGCTTAACGGCTTTATTTATCAAAATGTGTCACTGTCTGAAAACGGCGTCGCTTCCGTGTTCATTAAAAAAGACATTTTGGAGACATATGGAACCACCGCTTCTGAAGCGTCGCAGCTTGTCGGGACACTCGGAAATATTTCGGGTATCCGCGCTTGGGTGTTTTTCGTAGAAGAAGACGATCAAATCAGAGTCCGGTTCCGTTCAAAAGGTCCGGTCATCAACGGAATTGCCCGGAAATACAATGGCGGCGGACATCCGCTTGCGGCCGGCGCATCCATCTTCAGCTGGGATGAAACCGATCAGATTCTTGCTGATCTGGAAGAGGTATGTAACGAACACAAGTAGAGGGGAGACCCTCTTTCTTAGTGTTCATCTGTCACGGGGATGAACCAGCAGCCGAAATCAGTCAGGTCTTCGTAGACGCGGAGATTACAGATTTGGAGTTCTTTTTTTATGAGGGAAGCGAGTGTGTCTGTTTCTGCATATGCGGAATAGCCTTGTCTGATTCGGGCTGCATGATCTTTTGCCAAGCGTCGTTCACTAAAAACCTCCATTTTCCCTTCCTCCCTTCAGAATCATTGAAAATGTCTCATCTACAGTTTATAAAAAAGCGGAGAAAAAAGCGACAGATCTATGGAAAATTTTTAAAAATGACATAATTACGTCGCAAAAGAAATATGAATTTCGACAGACAATCTCGTATAAATCGTCAGTTCCTTTACTTCAGCTTTAAATTCCTTCTCATTTATGGTGTATATTTTGTTTTCGATCGTCCGTTTTAAAAGCTCCTTTGTTTTATACACGCTTTCAATATCTTTTGTGATGACTTCAGAAATATTATCTTTCACTTGTTCCTCAAATTTCATCTTGTCAGGCTGGGCGATTCTGTATTTTTCCCCATTGATCAGCTTCACATCAACACTTTGGATGAGAAGTCTTTGCTTATTATCCTCATTTAATTTATGAAGATCCTTCTGATAGATGGAGATTTGGTTTTTTAAATCCCGCGCGTGCTCACGCTGCTTTTCAATTAACGTCACCTGTTCTTCCTGAAACGTTCCGTATGTAAACAGAAAGAACAGCCAGCTGACGATGGCTCCGCACATCATTCCCGCGAAAAAACGCTGCCATCCCGGTTTTTTATAATACTCGGGAATTCTCATGATGACATATTCTCCTGGGTCAGCCATGAAATAATCAGCCAGCCGGTCTGCGCGCCACCCATTGCTGAAATAATTAAAAGAAGCTGTTTGAAGATGTCGCGCGTATTGCCTTCGAACAGCCCCCGCTCGAAACTGTATACCGCGTCAAATGTTCCCCCGATGGCCGCGACAAGCGCCCAGATCTTCAGCCTGTTCGCCAATTTTGTGATCGCCGTCAGCGGAGGCTCGCCTGATAAATAAGCTCCGAGGCCGCCGATCAGCGCGCCGCCGAGCAACACACCGAGGGCGATAAAATAACTGCTGATGAAATTCGCCATAAATCCGGCTTCCTGATCCATATATACACCACCTCACTTTTCTATCATATTGAGCGAAACGGACAAGTATGATGATGAGTCAAAAAAGAACATTTGTTTCTTAAGAAAACCCGTCTTATAATGTAGAAAGGCAAAATGAACGTATGGGAAAGGAGTGGCGGCATTGTCTTTTGTTCACCTGCAAGTACATAGCGGCTACAGTCTGTTAAACAGCGCCGCTTCTGTAAAAGAGCTTGTTACACAAGCGAAGGAACTCGGATATTCATCATTGGCGCTGACGGACGAAAATGTGATGTACGGCGCCATTGAGTTTTATAAAGCATGCAAATCAAACGGAATGAAGCCGATTATCGGTCTGACGGCTTCTATATACACGGACGATACGGAGCTTGAAGCACACCCGCTCATTCTTTTAGCAGAGACAAACACCGGATATCAGAACCTGGTGAAAATCTCCAGTGCGCTGCAATCCATGGCAAAGGGCGGCATGAAGCGAAAATGGATGAAGAGCTATCATGAGGGGCTGATCGCCATTACGCCCGGTGAAAACGGGTACATTGAAAGCCTGCTTCAAGCCGGGAAGTTTGAAGAAGCGGTCCGGGCTGCCGAAGGATTCCGGGAGCTGTTCGGAGACGGCCGTTTTTATTTAGGGTACCAGCCGTTTAAAGGACATGAGACGTTATCAGAAGAGATTCTCCGCCTGTCAGCCGAAACGGAAATCGCTGTCTGCGCTGCGGGAGATGTCCGTTATATCAAGAAAGAAGATCAAGATGCGTACCGCTGTCTGTGCGCTATTAAAGCCGGAGAGAAGTGGGAGGATCAGAGCGGGAATCTGCCGGACTTATACTTGAGGGCGCCTGAAGAAATGGCAGAGCTTTACACGCGGCATCCGGAAGCGATTGAAGCAGCCGCGCGTATCGCCCGGCAATGCCGGGTCGATGTCAGCCTCGGACAGACACAGCTTCCGTCTTTTCCGGCGCCGGACGGCAAATCAGCCGATGACTATTTGGCGGAGATCTGTCATGAGGGGCTGCGCCTCCGTTTCGGCACTCCTGATGAGCGCGCTGTCCGCCGGCTTGAATATGAGCTGGACGTCATCAGGCGCATGAAATTCAGTGATTATTTTCTCATCGTATGGGACTTTATGAAGTACGCGCATGAAAAGGGCATTGTGACAGGCCCGGGAAGGGGGTCCGCGGCAGGCTCGCTTGTCGCTTACTCCCTTTTCATTACCGACGTGGATCCGCTTAAACATTCTCTGCTGTTTGAGAGATTTCTTAATCCCGAGCGGATCAGCATGCCGGATATTGATATCGATTTCCCTGACACGAGAAGGGATGAGGTCATTCAGTATGTACAAAATAAGTACGGGGCCATGCACGTCGCCCAGATTATCACCTTCGGGACATTGGCCGCAAAGGCGGCGTTAAGGGATACCGGGAGAGTGTTCGGAATCAGCCCGAAAGAAGCCGACCAGCTTGCCCGCCTGATTCCGTCGAAACCGGGAATGACGCTTGAGGAAGCGAGGCGGCAGTCCGCTCAGCTGAACAGGAGGCTGTCCGAATCCGCCGTTCTTCATAAAGTGTTTCAGATCGCAAGGAAAATTGAAGGTCTTCCGCGGCACACGTCAACACACGCGGCGGGGGTCGTTCTCAGTAAAGAGCCGCTTTCGGAAGTTGTCCCTCTTCAAGAAGGGCATGACGGCGTGTATTTAACGCAGTATGCGATGGATCACTTGGAAGATCTCGGTCTTTTAAAAATGGACTTTTTAGGTTTGCGCAACCTTACGCTTATTGAATCCATTAAAACGATGATTGAAAAAGAGACGAATACGAAAATTGATTTTTCCGAGATTTCTTATCAGGATGAAAAAACGTTCTCGCTATTGTCAAACGGTGATACGACGGGTATTTTCCAGCTGGAATCATCAGGAATGAGAAACGTGCTGAAGCGCCTGAAGCCGTCAAGACTGGAAGACATTGTCGCGGTTAACGCGCTTTACAGGCCGGGACCGATGGAAAATATTCCGTTATTTATCGACCGGAAGCACGGGCGGGCGCGTGTGGAAGTGCCGCACGAGGACGTACGAAATATTCTCAGTGACACTTACGGCGTCATCGTCTATCAAGAGCAGATAATGATGATCGCCTCGCGCATGGCAGGGTTTTCATTAGGTGAAGCGGATCTGCTCAGACGGGCTGTCAGCAAAAAGCAAAAGGACATTCTGGACAGAGAGCGAAGCCATTTTGTTGAAGGGTGCTTAAAAAAGGAGTATTCTGTAGTCACTGCAAACGAGGTCTACGATCTGATTGTAAAATTCGCTAACTACGGATTCAACAGAAGCCATGCTGTCGCATACAGCATGATCGGCTATCAGCTCGCCTATTTAAAAGCGCATTATCCGTTATATTTTATGTGCGGGCTGTTGACGAGCGTCATCGGCAATGAGGACAAAATATCGCAATATCTGCATGAAGCGAAGGGGAGCGGGATTCAAGTCCTTCCGCCGTCAATAAACAAAAGCGGTTTTCCGTTTGCGCCTGAAAACGGAGCCGTCAGATACAGTTTGCGGGCCGTTAAAAACGTAGGCGTCTCGGCAGTGAAAGATATTTATAAAGCAAGAACACATAAACCGTTCGAGGATCTTTTCGATTTCTGCTTTCGCGTACCCGCAAAAAGCGTGAATCGGAAAACCATCGAAGCCCTTATATTTTCTGGCGCCATGGACGAATTCAATCAAAATCGCGCCGCCTTGCTGGCCTCCGTTGATGTGGCTTTAGAGCACGCTGAACTTTTTCGTGCAGACGATGACCAAATGGGATTGTTTTTGGAAGAATCGTTCTCCATTAAGCCAAAATATGTAGAGGCTGAGGAATTTCCGCTCGTGGACAAGCTTCGGTTCGAAAAAGAAGCTCTCGGTGTTTATTTCTCAAGCCATCCTTTATCTGCTTTCAGGGATCTCCTGAAAAAACGGGGGGCGCAAGCGATCACAGCAGCGCGGCAGATGCCGAAGGGGCAGCTGTCAATTGGCGCTTTGCTCGCGGGCATTAAAACGATTCGGACAAAGACAGGTCAGCATATGGCGTTTCTCACATTAAGCGATGAAACGGGAGAAATGGAAGCCGTCGTGTTTCCTGACCAATATAGAAGGCTGTCTCCGCTGTTAGAAGAAGGCGCGCTTTTATTCGCCGCCGGAAAAATGGAAGAGCGTCAGGAGAAGACACAATTCATCATGTCATCCGCCTCTCTTCTTGAGCAGACGGAGGCAGACAGAGCGCCGTCTGTTTACATCAAAATCGAAGGCAGCCGGCACAATCAGGAGTTTTTGGAAAAGATGAAGCGTATTTTACTGGAGCATAAAGGGGAAACCGGCGTTTATCTTTATTATGAAAAAGACAAGCAGACGATCAGGCTGCCGGATACTTTTCATATTCAGGCGGACCATCAGGCGTTATACCGTTTAAAAGAGCTGCTGGGCCGCGAAAACGTCGTGTTAAAATAGTGGTAACAATAATCGTTTTGTTATACAATTGAAACAATTGTGCTATCTTATTTAAAGATTCTGAAATTTTTCACCTCCAGCGATTGTACCAGTCTATGCGGCAGAATATGTAACAAAGTACTTAAAAGGAGTGTTTAGAATGTCATTAAGAGAAGAAGCGTTACATTTACACAAAGTAAATCAAGGAAAGCTGGAATCAAAAGCAAAGGTAGAAGTCAGAAACGCGGACGACTTAAGCCTTGCCTACTCTCCCGGAGTAGCTGAGCCTTGTAAAGAGATTTATGACGATAAAAACAAAGTATATGATTATACAATGAAGGGGAACATGGTAGCAGTCGTAACAGACGGATCAGCCGTTCTCGGTCTCGGTAATATCGGGCCTGAAGCTTCACTTCCGGTCATGGAAGGGAAAGCGGTGCTGTTCAAAAGTTTCGCGGGCGTGGATGCATTCCCGATCGCGCTTGACACAAACGATGTGGACAAAATCATTGACACTGTAAAGCTGCTTGCACCGACATTCGGCGGTGTCAACCTTGAAGATATTGCGGCGCCGAACTGCTTCATTATCGAAGAGCGCCTGAAAAAAGAAACAAACATTCCGGTTTTCCACGATGATCAGCACGGCACTGCCATCGTAACCGTTGCCGGACTTGTAAACGCGCTGAAATTATCAGGTAAATCCATGTCATCCATTAAAGTTGTGGCAAACGGAGCGGGAGCGGCAGGCATCGCGATCATCAAGCTTCTTTACCATTTCGGCGTACGCAACATCGTAATGTGCGACTCTAAAGGGGCGATTTACGAAGGGCGTCCGGCCGGCATGAACGCAGTGAAAAACGAAGTGGCGAAGTTTACAAACCAAGACCGCAACGACGGTTCGCTTCAGGATGTCATTAAAGATGCAGACGTCTTTATCGGCGTATCAGTCGAAGGCGCGCTGACGAAAGAAATGGTGGAAAGCATGGCGAAAGATCCGATTATCTTCGCAATGGCCAACCCGAATCCGGAAATCATGCCTGAAGACGCGCGCGCAGCCGGCGCAAGCGTAATCGGAACAGGCCGTTCTGATTTCCCGAACCAGGTCAACAACGTCCTGGCATTCCCTGGAATTTTCCGCGGGGCGCTTGACGTTCGCGCGACTCACATCAACGAAGAAATGAAAATTGCTGCGGTTGAAGCGATTGCTTCCCTTGTTACAGAGGAAGAATTAAGCGCTGATTATGTCATCCCGGCTCCATTTGACAAACGTGTGGCTCCTGCCGTTGCGAAAGCTGTTGCGAAAGCAGCGATGGAAACGGGCGTCGCCAGAATTACGGTCGATCCTGAGGAAGTGGCTGAAAAAACAAGACAGCTCACGGTCATCGGCGAATAATAACACAAAAATGAAATGGCAGCGCGTTGGAAAAAAACAACGCGCTGCTGTTCAATATACGGACTGCTGGCATTTTTTTAAGGGCAGGTCTTAAAAAAATTTCAGCAGAATCCTTATTTCTTTTGAAAACGCTGACAGATAAGGCTGAACAACGCTTTTTACGGTATGAAATCCGTCCGTTTCCGTCTGTTTTGAAGCAAAAAATGTCGAATGGAGGATGACACCGTTTGACAAAAAAAGTACAATAGTTTCGGTAAAGTTATTATTAAGTCTATCTAATCGGAAGACATGCAGTGAAGAGAACCCTTCACAAAAGGGAGGTAATCATTTGTTAAAGGATATATTCACAAAAAAGAAAAAATATGCTTCCGTGCCGTCTGAGCAGGCAAAACATGATGTTCCGGAAGGCATTATGACAAAGTGCCCCAAATGTAAAAAAATCATGCTCACAAAAGAGTTAGATAAAAACCTGCGCGTCTGCATGAACTGCGGGCACCATTTCCCGATGAATGCAAAGCAGCGCATTGAAAGCCTCCTGGATGAAGATTCATTCGAAGAATTCAACCAGGGAATGATATCTGAAAACCCGCTCGGTTTCCCGGAATACTTAGAAAAAATCGAAAAAGACCGTGAGAAAACATCGCTGAATGAAGCGGTGGTTACCGGAAAAGGAACCATCAGCGGATTCCCGGCCGTGATCGCGATCATGGATTCAACATTCCGAATGGGCAGCATGGGTTCGGTTGTCGGCGAAAAAATCACGCTTGCAATTGAAAAGGCAAAAGAGGAAAAAGTCCCGTTTATCATCTTTACCGCTTCCGGCGGCGCACGTATGCAGGAGGGGGTCTTAAGCCTTATGCAAATGGCAAAGACAAGCTCTGCATTAAAACTGTTCAGTGAGGAGCAGGGACTGATTATTTCTGTCATGACCCACCCGACGACAGGCGGCGTATCGGCCAGTTTCGCGTCTCTCGGTGATTATAATTTCGCTGAACCGGGCGCCTTGATCGGATTTGCCGGAAGACGTATTATTGAACAGACGATCGGGGAAAAACTGCCGGAAGATTTCCAGACGGCGGAATTTTTATTAAAGCACGGCCAGCTTGATGCGGTGATTCACCGAAACGACATGAAAGACAAACTCGCATTTCTGCTGGACATGCACCAAACAGGAGGTGAGCATGAGTGGCTGCAAGATTAGAATTTGAAAAACCAGTGATTGAACTGCAGACGAAAATCGCCGAACTGAAAAAATTCACCCAAGATTCGGAGATGGATTTAAGCGCTGAAATCGCAAGACTTGAAGACCGGCTCAGCAAGCTCCAGGATGAGATTTATAAAAACCTGAAGCCGTGGGACAGAGTGCAGATCGCACGCCTTCCCGACCGGCCGACGACGCTTGATTACATTCAATACCTGTTTACCGACTTTTTTGAGTGCCACGGAGACAGAACATACGGAGATGATGCGGCGATTGTCGGCGGAGTTGCCAAATATCACGGCATGCCGGTCACCGTCATCGGACATCAGCGCGGAAAAGACACGAAAGAAAACCTTGTCCGCAATTTCGGGATGCCTCACCCTGAGGGCTACCGCAAAGCGCTTCGTCTCATGAAGCAGGCGGATAAGTTCAACCGCCCGATTATCTGCTTCATCGACACGAAGGGAGCGTACCCGGGTAAAGCGGCGGAGGAACGGGGACAAAGTGAAGCCATCGCCAAGAACCTGTTCGAGATGGCCGGCCTGACAGTGCCTGTCGTTTGTATCGTCATCGGGGAAGGCGGCAGCGGAGGCGCGCTTGCGTTAGGTGTGGGCAACCGCATGCTGATGCTTGAGAACTCGACGTATTCCGTTATTTCTCCTGAAGGAGCCGCATCCATTTTGTGGAAAGACTCCGGCCTTGCGAAAAAAGCGGCCGAATCCATGAAGATTACTGCGCCCGATTTATTAGAATTAGGAATTATTGATGATATGATTAAAGAAGTGAAGGGCGGAGCTCACCATGATATTAAGCAGCAGGCGGGCTACATTGACGGTATTCTTAAAGAAACGTTAAAATCTCTTCTTCAATTGAACGCCGAAGAATTGATCTCACAGCGCTATGAAAAATATAAAGCAATCGGGAAAGTTTCGGTTGAGGATCAATATATCGGGGTAAACTGAATAGACGTGAAGCCTATGGCTCACGTTTATTTTTTGTGATTTTTGTGATATTCCTTAAATTTTATTTAAAAACAATTTATTTAATTGTATAATAGGTAAGGTTTCATGGGAGCTCAGGCGTCCCTTTTCATTGTTTTAGGGCAATGATCATGATATGTTTAACATATATATGTTGCTGAGGTGAATAGGAAATGAAGCGTATAGGAGTTTTAACGAGCGGCGGGGATTCCCCGGGTATGAACGCTGCGGTGCGCGCGGTTGTGCGGAAAGCTATCTACCACGACGTCGAAGTGTACGGAATTTATAACGGTTATTCAGGATTAATCAGCGGTAAAATAGAGAAACTGGAGCTTGGTTCGGTCGGTGACATCATCCACCGCGGCGGAACAAAGCTGTATACGGCCAGATGTCCTGAATTCAAAACAGTTGAAGGCCGTGAAAAAGGAATCGAAAATTTAAAGAAACTCGGCATTGAAGGTCTTGTCGTCATCGGCGGAGACGGTTCATACATGGGTGCGAAAAAATTAACGGAACACGGGTTTCCGTGTGTGGGTGTACCGGGTACGATAGATAATGACATCCCGGGAACTGATTTTACGATCGGATTTGATACGGCGTTAAACACCGTAATTGATGCGATTGATAAAATCCGTGACACCGCTACGTCTCATGAGCGTACATACGTTATTGAAGTGATGGGGCGCCATGCGGGCGACATTGCTTTATGGGCAGGTCTTGCAGGCGGAGCGGAATCAATTTTAATTCCTGAAGCGGACTACGATATGCAGGAAATTATCGGCCGTTTGAAGAGAGGGCACGACCGCGGCAAAAAACACAGTATCATCATCGTTGCAGAAGGGGTAGGCAGCGGGGTTGAATTCGGAAAACGCATCGAAGAAGAAACGAACCTTGAAACACGGGTATCCGTTTTAGGGCACATCCAGCGCGGCGGATCTCCAAGCGCTTCTGACCGGGTTCTTGCAAGCCGCCTCGGCGCTTACGCGGTTGAGCTTCTGCTTAAAGGAAAAGGCGGACGCTGCGTAGGTATACAAAACAACAAGCTTGTAGACCATGATATTATAGAAATTTTAGAATCAAAACATACTGTTGAACCAAACATGTATCAGCTTTCAAAAGAACTGTCTATTTAAGGCGGAAGAAGCTGAAGATTTCAGAAGGAAGTGAACGAGTTGAAAAAAACAAAAATCGTTTGTACAATCGGTCCGGCCAGTGAAAGTGTAGAAATGCTGACAAAATTGATGGAAGCGGGTATGAACGTTGCTCGTCTGAATTTTTCACACGGTGATTTCGAAGAGCACGGCGCAAGAATCAAAAACATCAGAGAAGCAAGCAAAAAGCTCGGCAAAAACGTGGGGATTCTCCTCGATACGAAAGGTCCGGAAATCCGCACGCACGATATGGAAAACGGCGCGCTTGAGCTTCAGGCGGGAAATGAAATTATCGTTTCTACGAAACAGGTGCTGGGAACGCTTGAAAAATTCTCAGTTTCTTATGAAGGCCTGGCAGACGACGTGTCAGCAGGGTCTATCATCCTGTTGGATGACGGTTTAATCGGATTGGAAGTGCTAGAATCAAATCCGGAAAAACACGAAATCAAAACAAAAATCTTAAACAGCGGCACGCTGAAAAATAAAAAAGGCGTAAACGTTCCCGGCGTCAGCGTCAACCTTCCCGGAATTACTGAAAAAGACGCCAAAGACATCGTATTCGGTATCGAGCAAGGCGTTGATTTCATCGCTGCGTCATTTGTACGCCGTTCTACGGATGTCCTTGAAATCCGCGAACTGCTTGAAGAGCATAACGCGTCTGACATTCAAATCATTCCTAAGATCGAGAACCAGGAAGGCGTGGACAACCTGGACGCGATCCTGGAAGTATCTGACGGCTTAATGGTAGCGCGCGGAGACCTCGGCGTAGAGATTCCGGCCGAAGAAGTGCCGCTCGTGCAAAAAGAAATGATCAAAAAATGCAACGCGCTCGGCAAACCGGTTATTACTGCGACACAAATGCTTGACAGCATGCAGCGCAACCCTCGTCCGACACGCGCTGAAGCAAGTGACGTTGCCAACGCCATTTTCGACGGCACAGACGCTATCATGCTTTCCGGTGAGACGGCTGCGGGACAATATCCTGTCGAGGCGGTTCAAACAATGTTTAACATCGCCACACGCACGGAAGAATCTCTGAACTACAAAGAAATTCTGTCTAAACGCAGAGATCAGGTCGGCATGACGATTACCGATGCGATCGGCCAATCAGTTGCGCACACGGCGATCAATCTGAGTGCGGCAGCTATCGTTACCCCTACAGAAAGCGGCCATACGGCGCGTATGATCGCGAAATACCGTCCGCAGGCTCCGATTGTAGCCGTTACGGTTAATGAGTCTGTATCACGCAAACTCGGTCTTGTATTCGGTGTATTCCCGGCAAGCGGCCAAAACGCGAATTCAACCGATGAAATGCTTGAAGACGCGGTTCAAAAATCACTTGACAGCGGCATCGTGAAACGCGGTGATCTGATTGTCATTACAGCAGGTTCTGTCGGTGAATCAGGCACGACGAATCTGATGAAAGTCCACACTGTCGGCAGCGTTATCGCGAAAGGGCAAGGCATCGGACGCAAATCTGCATTCGGTCCGGTCGTTGTTGCAAAAAATGCGAAAGAAGCTGAACAAAAAATGACAGACGGCGCAGTATTGGTTGCTTCAAGCACTGACCGCGACATGATCGCTTCACTTGAAAAAGCATCAGCGCTCATCACTGAAGAAGGCGGTCTGACAAGCCATGCAGCCGTTGTCGGTTTAAGCTTGGGCATTCCGGTTATCGTCGGTCTGGAGAACGCAACTTCAGTTTTAACAGAAGGACAGGTTATCACAGTTGACGCTGCCCGCGGCGCTGTGTATGAAGGCCGCGCAAGCGTTCTTTAAACAGCTTTAAAAAAGAGAGGGGGGTTCTCCCTTCTCTTTTGTCTTTAGGTTGATTTTCCTATTCCCATGCGGGCGGTGACGCGCTTTTAGAAGGGCAGGAGGGCAGAAAAATGAGAGTGTTATTCTTACTGTTTATCGTGTGTCCGGCAATTGAAATCGGTTTGTTTCTGCTGGCGGGAAAATGGCTCGGTATTTTTCCGACCTTCCTTCTCATCATTTTGACAGGCGTGTTAGGCGCCTTGGTGGCAAAAAGACAGGGAACCGATGTGTATCATCGGGTGATGCGCGACCTGCAGCACGGCAAAATGCCGGGGGAAGCGCTTCTTGACGGAATATGCGTCTTTTTCGGAGGCCTGCTTTTGATGCTTCCGGGTTTTCTGTCCGATATTGCAGGGGCCTGTCTTCTGATTCCGTTCACTCGGAACCGCATGAAGCCGCTTTTGTTCAAATGGCTGAGAGGAATGTCAAAAAACAAGCGGATCATTATCAAATAAAAACGGCAGCCTTCTTACAGGGCTGCTGTTTTTATTTGGACTGAACAGTAATATAGGCCCATATTTCTTTTAAAGCGCCCGTTGTGATAAAGGCCTGAATGAAAACGAGCAGCGCGGGCCCCGCAGCCAGTCCTAAAATTCCGAACAATTTAAAGCCGGCAAACAGAGCGATTAAGGTCGCAAGCGGATCAAGTCCGATTGACTTGCTTAAAATTTTCGGCTCCGTCAGCTGGCGCTGGATAAGAACCACAATATATAAAACACCGAGACCGATCGCTTGAGGAAGCTGACCGGCAATGGCCAAATACATAATCCAGGGAACAAAGACCGACCCGGCGCCGAGATACGGGAGAAGGTCCACCAGGCCGATAAAAAAGGCGATGGTTGCCGCATGCTCAATCCCTAAAAGAAAAAGTCCGATAAAGACAATGATCATCGTGAAAAGTATGAGCACGGCCTGCGCCTTAATGAAACCTGCCATCGCTTTTTTCAGCTCTCCCGATACGGCCTTGGCGTTTGCTGAAACCCGTTCCGGAAGAATGGAATAAAGCAGCGCCTTCAGCTTATGCCAGTCCTTTGTCATAAAAAAAGTCGCCAGCATTGCGAAAATGAAGACGGCAGCTGTATTGGGAAGGAAGGCAATCCATTTCGGCACCAGCTCCAAAAGATGTGAAAGCATCAGCCCCGCATTTTTAGCGGCTGTATCACCGAGGGTCTGAATATGCGTCACGATGGATGCCTGCTGATTGGTTTCCAGTCCGTTAAATAAGACGGTCAGCTCGTGGTACAATGGCTGAATGCGGGAAGTGAACAGCTCTTCGCAATACGTCATAAAGGCGCTGATATGGGGAGGGAGCGTTTTGGCCAGATAGGCGGTTCCTGAAATGATTTCCGCAACGAGAAATGTCGCCGCGCCAAGAAGAATAAGCAAAAAGAAGACCAGGACAATGACTGTATTGACTGACCGGGGCATCCCCGTCAGTTTGTCCAGCCAGTCAACAACGGGAATGATCGCTGATGACAGAATAAGGGCGATCAGAAACGGATAAGTTAACGGAAATGAGGCGTAACCGGCCGCTAAAGCGCCGCCGGCCGCAGCGAGTACAAACAGCGCGCGGAAAAAAACAGTTGCATAGTGCGGATTCACATCGATCCTCCTCTCGGTCGGCACGTCCTATTACATTAGTTTATTCGTCAAAAAAAAGGATATGAATACAGATATGATGAAAGAGGGTGCTTTCAGGATGTTTACACAGGCGAATTTATTTTTACTATTATTGCTGGCCATCGCATTGATAGCCAAAAATCAGTCATTGCTTTTTGCCGTCGGCTTTCTCATTGTGATAAAAGCTGTCGGTCTTGATCAGAAACTATTTCCGGTTATTCAGTCAAAAGGCATCAACTGGGGGGTCACCGTCATTACAATCGCCGTTTTAGTGCCGATTGCCACAGGTGATATCGGTTTTAAACAGCTTGGAGAAGCGATGAAATCATATTATGCGTGGATCGCTCTCGGTGCCGGGATCGCGGTTGCCTTAATCGCCAAAAACGGTCTCACCTTATTGGAAAACGACCCTCATATTACAACGGCGCTGGTCATCGGCACGATACTTGCCGTCGCGCTTTTCGGAGGCGTCGCCGTCGGCCCGTTAATCGGCGCCGGAATCGCCTACTTGGCCATGCAAATCGTTAAAATATTCACTTCGTAAAGTAAAAAAGCGGCGTAAAGCTGCTTTTTTTGTGGAGAAAATTAGAGTTTGCACTTGCGCATTTTGTAGTTCAGACAAATGCCATTTACATTATTCCGATGAATGAAGCGGCTTACCATGTAACAAAGAGCTTCGGGATTGACGGCGCACATGGAGCGAAAACAGCGATTGCAGTAGATTAAAAGCTGATGGGATTTATGGGCTATACCAAAGCAAAACTTGAAGTGTTGTTAAAATAAGCGGAGACCCTTTCCTTCAATTTGAAAGTTTGTTAAATTTATAATGAGAATGAAAAAACACAATTCGGTTGGTAGTCCGGATGCATGATTTAAAATGTCAGTAACCTTCCCCTCCTCGGGATGTCCATCATTCTTCAGTAAATTTAGGAGGAGGGAATCGTTATGAAATTAACGGTTTACTACGATGGTCAGTTTTGGGTAGGAGTCATTGAAGTTGTGAATGACGGGAAATTAAGAGCAATTCGTCATTTGTTTGGACAAGAGCCAAAGGATTCAGAAATAATGCATTTTGTTAATAATCAACTTTTACAGACTCTCTCCCACACTGAACAAGAAGGGGTTTGTGTTAAAGCAAAATCTAAGAAATTAAACCCAAAAAGATTGCAACGACAAGCTTCTAAAGAAATGAAAAATATCGGGATATCAACTAAGGCACAAAAAGCGATAAAACAGGAGCTTGAAGCAAGAAAAGAAAAGAAAAAACAACTGAATAGAAAACAAAGAGAAAAGATAAAGGAACAAAAATATTTAATCAGAAAACAAAAAGCAAAAGAAAAGCATAGGGGCAAATAGTTGGAGAACCCGATGAAGCCCTTCGATTGAAAAGTTGAGCGGCATCAGTTAGTTTCTTCGGACTGATTTAGAGAAAAAAAGTATAAGTCAGAGCCCTTCTCGAGATGAGGAGGGTTTTTTCTGCAATTTATTTAAATTCACTTATATCAGTAAATGAGTCAGTTTCAATTGATGAACGGTTTGATGAGGATATTTACAGCCCGAAAACAGCGCAAATGCAGTCAAACGATTCCAGTCCATGTGCGGGGAGCCAACTAAAACCAAGACCTGGATTTCTGAAGCTGATCCGAACATTGATTCAGTCGAGTAAACAAAATAACCCCCTTCTCCGGTAAAGAAGGGGGTTAAATTTGCGGTGAAGTTGTCGCGCCTGTCCTTTTAAAGTCTCCTCCAAAACTCCCCCAAATGAAAACATGAGAATACATGGTTTTACAAAGCGCCTGAAAGCAAACGATTAAATTTATCAACGCCAAGCCTTGATATATAGGGCTTTTAAAACATTTTTAGTTAAAAGTCTACAAATTAATCAGATTATTGTTTATAATAAGAATAGGCTTAAACTTAAATAAGCTTATAAGAATTTGTTATGTTCCTCTATAAGCATATCGGTTATGTAACCGCAACCAGTGAAATGTAAGCATTTTCTTGAAGGGGAAAGGGAGTGTTTGCATGACTCATTTTAAGTAAGCCGTATGTTTTATATACTCTTTAAAGGGGAATTTTGATTGAAAAGGAGAGGTTGAATATGACAGCAACACGCGGTCTTGAAGGGGTTGTAGCAACAACATCATCTGTAAGCTCTATTATCGACGATACCCTTACATATGTAGGGTACGATATTGACGACTTGACAGAGAATGCAAGTTTTGAAGAAATCATTTATTTGCTGTGGCATCTGCGCCTGCCGAATAAAACGGAACTTGCTGAACTGAAAAAACAGCTTGCGAAAGAAGCTGCCGTTCCACAAGAAATCATTGAGCACTTCAAATCCTATCCCCTCAATAACGTACATCCAATGGCTGCGCTCCGGACGGCGATTTCATTACTCGGTCTGACTGACAGTGAAGCCGATGTCATGAATCCGGAAGCGAACTACAGAAAAGCCATCCGTCTGCAGGCGAAAGTGCCGGGCATTGTCGCCGCTTTCTCAAGAATCCGCAAAGGACTTGATCCTGTTGAACCGAAGGAAGAGTACGGAATCGCGGAGAACTTCCTTTACACCTTAAACGGTGAAGAGCCTTCTCCGATCGAAGTGGAAGCGTTTAACAAAGCGCTCATTCTTCATGCGGATCATGAGCTGAACGCATCAACGTTTACGGCGAGAGTATGTGTCGCCACCTTATCTGATATTTACTCAGGCATCACTGCCGCCATCGGCGCTTTAAAAGGGCCGCTTCACGGCGGAGCCAATGAAGCCGTCATGAAAATGCTGACAGAAATCGGCGAAGTGGAAAACGCCGAGCCTTATATCCGCAGCAAAATGGAGAAAAAGGAAAAAGTAATGGGCTTCGGACACCGTGTGTATAAGCATGGAGACCCGCGCGCCAAACACTTAAAAGAAATGAGCAAACGCCTGACGAATCTGACGGGGGAAAGCAAATGGTATGAGATGTCAATCCGTGTCGAAGAAATCGTGACGTCGGAGAAAAAACTCCCGCCTAACGTTGATTTCTATTCCGCATCTGTATACCACAGTCTCGGCATTGATCACGATCTGTTCACGCCGATCTTTGCGGTCAGCAGAATGTCAGGATGGATCGCCCATATTCTTGAACAGTACGATAACAACCGCCTCATCCGCCCGCGCGCTGATTACACGGGTCCGGATAAGCAGACTTTTGTTCCGATTGATGAAAGAGCCTGATCAAACGGGAGGCTGGTGATTTTCATGTCGTTAGCCTCTTGTTAATCAAGCCCGGATTGGTTTACAATTTTGATAGAATCTTGAGAAAAATCATTTTATTTTCTATACAAGAAAAATAAAATGTTTTCTAAATATGAATTACATACTGGGAGGTAATATTGTGTCACAAGGTGAAAAAATTACAGTCTCTAATGGAGTATTAAACGTACCAAATAATCCGATTATCCCGTTTATTGAAGGCGACGGCACAGGCCCTGATATTTGGAACGCCGCTTCTAAAGTATTGGAAGCCGCTGTTGAAAAAGCATATAAAGGCGAGAAAAAAATCACGTGGAAAGAAGTTTATGCCGGTGAAAAGGCTTATAATAAAACAGGTGAGTGGCTTCCTGCCGAAACGCTGGAAGACATCAGAGAGTACTTCATCGCCATCAAAGGTCCTCTGACGACACCGGTCGGCGGCGGTATCCGTTCTCTGAACGTGGCGCTGAGACAGGAGCTTGATTTGTTTACGTGCCTGCGCCCTGTCAGATATTTCACGGGAGTGCCTTCTCCGGTCAAACGACCTGAAGATACGGATATGGTCATTTTCCGCGAGAATACGGAAGATATTTATGCCGGAATTGAGTATGCGAAAGGTTCTGAAGAGGTTGAAAAGCTGATCAGCTTCCTGCAAAATGAAATGGGTGTTAACAAAATCCGTTTCCCTGAAACGTCAGGAATCGGCATCAAACCTGTTTCTGAAGAAGGCACAAGCCGCTTAGTCAGAGCTGCCATTGAGTATGCGATCGAAAACGGCCGTAAGTCTGTCACGCTTGTCCACAAAGGAAACATCATGAAGTTCACTGAAGGGGCATTTAAAAACTGGGGCTACGAGCTTGCCGAAAGAGAATACGGAGATAAAGTATTCACTTGGGCTGAATATGACCGCATTGTCGAAAAAGACGGAAAAGAAGCTGCTGATAAAGCGCAGAGCGACGCGGAAGCGGCAGGAAAAATCATCGTCAAAGACAGCATCGCTGATATTTTCCTTCAGCAGATCTTAACCCGTCCGAGCGAATTCGACGTCGTGGCGACAATGAACTTAAACGGAGACTATATCTCTGATGCGCTTGCCGCTCAGGTAGGCGGAATCGGAATCGCGCCGGGAGCGAACATCAACTATGAAACAGGGCATGCGATTTTCGAAGCGACTCACGGAACGGCTCCAAAGTATGCCGGCCTTGACAAAGTCAACCCGTCATCCGTCATCCTTTCAGGAGTGCTTCTTCTTGAACACCTGAACTGGAATGAGGCTGCTGACTTGATCATTAAATCTATGGAAAAAACGATTGCTTCAAAAGTAGTAACGTACGATTTTGCTAGATTAATGGACGGTGCAACTGAAGTGAAATGTTCAGAGTTTGGTGAAGAGCTAATCAAAAACATGGACTGAACCTAAAGCAGACTTCTAATGAAGCCAAAAAAGGAGAAGAGAATCATGGGAAAAACACGCAGTAAAGTTTCTGTTATCGGAGCAGGATTTACGGGAGCGACAACAGCCTTTCTTACAGCTCAAAAAGAGCTTGCGGACGTTGTGCTCGTTGATATTCCGCAATTAGAAAACCCGACAAAAGGAAAAGCGCTAGACATGCTCGAAGCAAGTCCGGTCCAAGGATTTGACGCGAAAATCACAGGCACGTCCAACTACGAGGACACAGCCGGTTCTGATATCGTCGTCATCACAGCCGGAATTGCGAGAAAACCAGGCATGAGCCGTGATGATCTCGTATCTACAAACGAAAAAATCATGAGAAGCGTCACACGTGAGATCGTGAAATATTCTCCTGACTGCATTATCGTTGTATTGACAAACCCTGTTGATGCGATGACATATGCGGTGTACAAAGAATCAGGCTTCCCGAAAGAACGCGTCATCGGACAATCCGGAGTGCTTGACACTGCACGATTCAGAACATTCGTCGCTGAAGAATTAAACCTGTCTGTAAAAGATGTGACCGGTTTTGTTCTTGGCGGACACGGTGACGACATGGTTCCTCTCGTCCGTTATTCCTATGCGGGCGGCATTCCGCTTGAAACGCTTATCCCGAAAGACCGTCTTGATGCGATTGTAGAACGCACAAGAAAAGGCGGCGGGGAAATCGTCAACCTTCTCGGAAACGGAAGCGCCTACTACGCGCCTGCTGCATCACTGACTGAAATGGTAGAAGCCATTTTGAAAGATCAGCGCCGCGTGCTTCCGACCATCGCTTACTTAGAAGGCGAATACGGTCATGAAGGCATTTACTTAGGCGTACCGACGATTATCGGAGGAAACGGCCTAGAGCAAATCATCGAGCTTGAACTGACAGACTATGAAAAAGCGCAGCTGAGTAAATCAGTTGAATCTGTCAAAAACGTGATGAAAGTATTGTCATAAGAAAAAAGGGAAGGCTTCCGAATCAGAAGCCTTCCTCTTTTTACAATTAATGAAAGCGTTTTCTTTTTCCCTGAGCGATCCTTTCTCTGAAAATGATCAAAAAGGCGAATTGTCTGAACGGGCAGTATTGGATAAAATGAAATCATAAAGTGATATGCAGCACATAAAATAGAGAAAATTGGATGTCGGGGAAAATAGACAGCGGAGGGCGCAGCATGAACAAAAAAATTTTAGTTGTAGATGATGAACAATCTATCGTTACTCTTTTACAGTATAATCTGGAACGGTCCGGCTATGATGTCATTACCGCATCAGACGGTGAAGAGGCTCTGGAGCTGGCAGAGAATGAAAATCCGGATTTAATCGTACTGGATGTCATGCTGCCGAAAGTGGACGGAATCGACGTCTGTAAGCAGCTCAGACAGCAGAAAATGATGGTCCCGATCTTGATGCTGACAGCAAAAGATGAGGAGTTTGATAAAGTGCTGGGACTGGAGCTCGGAGCGGATGATTACATGACAAAGCCGTTCAGTCCGCGGGAAGTCACTGCGCGGGTGAAAGCCATTTTAAGAAGGGCTGACATTTCTTCGCTGTCACAAGGCAGAGAAGAGGAAAAGGACGGGCAGATCCTCATCGGCGAGCTGAAAATTCTTCCGGAGCATTACGAAGCGTACTTCAAGTCAGAACAGCTGGAATTGACGCCTAAAGAATTTGAACTGCTTCTGTATTTGGGAAAACACAAGGGAAGAGTGCTGACGAGAGATCTTCTGCTGAGCGCGGTCTGGAACTATGATTTTGCCGGGGACACCCGGATTGTTGACGTTCATATCAGTCATCTGCGCGACAAAATCGAATCAAATACCAAAAAACCCATCTATATTAAAACAATCAGAGGTTTGGGGTATAAACTGGAGGAGCCAAAAATGAATGAATAAAGTCCGTGTGCGTCTGTTCGCTTTACTCGTTGTATGTATCATATTGGTTTTCAGTGTTCTCGGCCTTTTTTTACAGCAGCTTATTTCTTCATCCGCTGAAGAAAGAACGGCGGATCAGCTGAAAAAGGAATCGGTATACATAGCGGGCCTTCTTGACGCCGGCAGAATCGGCAATAAAAGCAATGAAACGGTAATCCGTGACGCCGGCCGCACCCTCGGTATAAACGTCGCCGTGCTCAACGAGAAGGGTGACGCCGTATATCATTCCGGCAGTCATGCTGATGATTCAGCCGTAAAGGAGTTCATTTCTCACAATAAAAGCGAGGAAGCCGTACAGTCGAAAAGCAAAGTCATCCGCGGCACTGCCGTAAAAAATGACGCCGGGAAAATTGCGGGGTATGTACTCGTTTCCTCTGAGATCAACGGCGGTTCAAGCGTTACCGGAGAAATGTGGGGCATGCTGGCAGCAAGTCTTTGTACCGCTTTTATCATTATCGTTTTCTTTTATACAAACATGACGTCCCGTTACAAAAAATCAATCGACGCCGCGACAAAAGTGGCGACGGAGCTGTCCAAGGGGAATTATGACGCCCGCTCCTACAGCGGTTACGCAAGGCGGTCGGACCGTCTCGGGCGTGCGATGAACAGCCTGGCGGTCGATTTAATGGAAATGACGAGAACGCAGGATATGCAGCGCGATCGTCTGTTAACCGTCATTGAAAATATCGGATCCGGTTTGATTTTAATAGACGGGAGAGGTTTTATCAATCTCGTGAACCGGTCATACACGAAGCAGTTTCATACAAAGCCTGAACGTCTGCTTCGGCGTCTTTACCATGATGCGTTTGAACATGAGGAGATCATTCGGCTTGTCGAAGACATTTTTATGACGGAGACGAAAAAATGCCAGCTGCTCAGACTTCCCATCAACATTGAGCGGCGCTACTTTGAAGTTGACGGCGTTCCGATCATGGGCCCTGACGATGAATGGAAGGGCATCGTCCTCGTCTTTCACGATATGACGGAAATTAAAAAATTGGAGCAGATGAGAAAGGACTTCGTCGCCAATGTCTCCCATGAACTGAAAACACCGATCACCTCGATTAAAGGCTTTACGGAAACACTGTTAGACGGAGCGATGAAAGACGAAAAGGCGCTTTCAGACTTTCTGTCTATCATTCTGAAAGAAAGTGAGCGGCTCCAATCTCTCGTGCAGGATTTACTGGATTTATCCAAGATGGAGCAGCAAAACTTTACGATGCGCGTAGAGTCCTTTGACGCCGCAAAAATTCTGCATGAAATTGAAGCGCTTTTGCGGCATAAGGCTGAGGAAAAAGGCATCAGCTTTCAGCTCGATCTCCCGGAAGAGCCGATTTTTGTGACGGGTGACGCGCACAGGCTGAAGCAGGTGTTTTTGAATCTGGCGAACAATGCCCTGACCTACACGCCTGAAAAAGGGGCGGTGGGGATTTCGGTACATGTGAAAGAAACCGTTGTCGATATCAAAGTGTCCGATACGGGAATCGGCATTCAGAAGGAAGAGATCCCGCGGATATTTGAGAGATTCTACCGCGTGGATAAAGACAGAAGCCGCAACTCGGGAGGAACCGGGCTCGGCCTCGCCATCGTGAAGCACTTAATAGAAGCCCATGAAGGTAAAATCGAGGTCACAAGCGAGCCGGGACAGGGGACTGTATTTACCGTGACGCTGAAGCGGCAGCCGGAAGCGTGATCAGCTTTACAAAGGATTAACAATTTCTTCATGACCTGTTAAACCTATCTTGTTAGGATGTAACAGAACCCCTTCATCCAAGGAGCCAATTTTGACGGCGGGAACGTGTTTTCTTGTTCCCGTCCTTTTTTGCGTTTTCACGGGGTTCGCTCATTTTCCTTTCAAATTGAACTTTGTTAAAATAAGAGAAGCTGTGAGATTAAAAAATAGAGGAATGACGAGCTTTTGCTCTTAGGAGGATATTGAATGACGGAACGAAAAAAATTAGTGCTTGTCGACGGAAACAGTCTGGCGTATCGGGCGTTTTTTGCATTGCCGCTTTTAAGCAATGAAAAAGGCATCCATACAAATGCCGTATACGGGTTTGCGATGATTTTAATGAAAATGCTGGAAGATGAAAAGCCGACCCACATGCTGGTGGCTTTTGATGCGGGAAAAACCACTTTCCGCCACAGCACGTTTAAAGAATATAAAGGCGGAAGACAAAAAACGCCGCCGGAGCTTTCAGAACAGATGCCGTTCATCCGCGAGCTCCTTGATGCCTACAAAATCAGCCGCTACGAGCTTCCTGAATATGAAGCGGACGATATTATCGGCACCCTTGCCGTTTCTGCTGAAAAAGAAGGCTTCGAAGTAAAGGTAGTTTCGGGGGACAAGGACTTAACCCAGCTTGCAACCGGGAAAACGACCGTTGCCATTACGAGAAAAGGCATTACTGACGTGGAAGATTACACGCCGGAGCACGTGCAAGAAAAGTACGGTCTGACCCCTTTGCAAATCATTGATATGAAGGGATTAATGGGGGATTCATCCGATAACATACCGGGCGTCCCCGGCGTCGGAGAAAAAACCGCGATTAAGCTTTTAAAGCAGTTCCATTCGGTTGAGAAACTGCTTGATTCCATTGATGAAGTCAGCGGAAAAAAATTAAAAGAAAAGCTTGAAGAATATAAGGAACAAGCCCTGATGAGCAAAGAGCTGGCGACGATTATGACAAATGCGCCGATTGAAGTCAAGCCCGAAGATTTAGATTACCAAGGGTTTGACCGTGAACAAGTTGTTGCCATTTTTAAAGACCTCGGTTTTAATACGCTTCTTGAGCGGCTCGGTGAAGAAAGCGGCGAAACGGCGGAAGAAAATTTTGAAGACATCAATGTTGAAACGGCAGAAGAAATCACCGAAGATATGCTCGTTTCGCCGTCCGCTTTGGTCGTCGAACAAATCGGTGATAACTATCACGAAGAACCGATCCTCGGCTTTTCCATCGTGAATGAAACAGGTCTTTATTATATTCCGAAAGAAATCGCCATTCAGTCTGAAGCTTTTAAATCTTGGGCTGAAGATGAATCGATGAAAAAGTGGGTGTTCGACAGCAAACGTTCCGTCGTCGCTTTGCGCTGGCAGGGAATTGAGCTGAAGGGAACGGAATTTGACGCGCTTCTTGCTGCCTACATTATAAACCCGGGCAATTCGTACGACGATGTCGCGAGCGTAGCGAAAGAATACGGGCTGAATATCGTTTCAAAAGATGAAGCGGTATACGGAAAAGGCGCAAAGCGCGCCGTTCCGGCTGAAAAAGAGCTTGCCGATCATCTCGCGCGGAAAGCGTCTGCTGTTAACAGCCTCCGTGACAAACTGCTCGACGCTTTGGAAGAAAATAATCAGCTTGAATTATATGAAGATCTCGAACTCCCGCTTGCGCTTATTCTCGGAGAAATGGAATCAATGGGCGTCAAAGTGGATGTTGAAAGACTGAAGCGAATGGGCGAAGAGCTTAAGGCGAAGCTGAAAGAATATGAAGAAAAAATCCATGACATCGCCGGTGAGCCGTTTAACATCAATTCACCAAAACAGCTCGGCGTCATTCTGTTTGAAAAGCTCGGCCTGCCGCCAGTAAAGAAAACAAAAACAGGCTATTCCACTTCAGCTGATGTGCTTGAGAAGCTCGCAGACAAACATGATATCGTCGCGCACATTCTGCAATACAGACAAATCGGCAAACTCCAATCGACTTATATTGAAGGGCTGCTGAAAGTCACGCGCAAGGATTCTCATAAGGTGCATACACGATTCAATCAGGCATTGACTCAAACCGGACGCCTCAGCTCAACGGATCCGAACCTGCAAAATATTCCGATCCGGCTGGAGGAAGGGCGGAAAATCCGCCAGGCTTTCGTACCGTCCGAACCGGACTGGCTTATTTTCGCCGCCGATTATTCACAAATTGAATTAAGGGTGCTTGCGCATATTTCAAAAGATGAAAATCTGATCGAAGCGTTTACGAATGACATGGACATTCACACAAAAACCGCCATGGACGTATTTCATGTCAGTGAAGATGAAGTGACACAAGCGATGCGCCGCCAGGCAAAGGCCGTCAATTTCGGCATTGTTTACGGCATCAGTGATTACGGGCTGTCGCAAAACCTCGGCATCACCCGGAAGGAAGCGGGCGCTTTTATTGACCGCTATTTGGAGAGCTTCCCGGGCGTCAAGGCGTATATGGAAGAGTCGGTGCAGGAAGCGAAGCAAAAAGGATATGTCACGACACTTATGCAGCGCCGCCGCTATATTCCTGAGCTGACCAGCCGCAACTTCAACCTGCGGAGCTTTGCGGAACGGACGGCCATGAATACGCCGATTCAGGGAAGCGCCGCCGATATTATTAAAAAAGCCATGATTGACATGGCAGCTGAGCTGAAAGAAAAAAACCTGAAGGCGCGACTGCTGCTTCAGGTGCACGATGAATTGATTTTTGAAGCGCCTAAGGAAGAAATTGAAATATTAGAGAAGCTGGTTCCTGAAGTGATGGAGCATGCTTTGGCATTAGACGTGCCGCTGAAGGCGGATTATGCTTCAGGGCCGTCTTGGTACGATGCAAAATAAACAGAGAAAAAGGAAGTGATGATTGTGCCGGAATTACCAGAAGTTGAAACGGTCCGGCGCACTCTGACCGGTCTTGTGAAGGGGAAAACGATTGAATCGGCGGATATCAGATGGCCGAATATCATCAAAAAACCCGCCGAGCCGGAGGAATTCGCGCGGCAGATTGCAGGAGAAACAATCCGATCCATCGGAAGAAGGGGAAAGTTTTTGCTTTTCCATCTGGATCATTATGTCATGGTGTCCCACCTGCGGATGGAGGGGAAATACGGTCTTCATCAGGCCGATGAGCCTGACGATAAACATGTGCACGTCGTGTTTCACATGACGGACGGAACACAGCTCCGCTACCGGGATGTCCGGAAATTCGGCACGATGCATTTGTTTGCGCCGGGAGAGGAATTGAATGCATTACCGCTTTCACAGCTCGGGCCCGAACCCGATGATGAAGCATTTACCGCTGCTTATTTAAAAGAGCGGCTTGCAAAAACGAACCGCGCGGTGAAAACCGCCCTGCTCGACCAAAAAGCGGTCGTCGGCCTCGGCAATATTTATGTCGATGAAGCTTTATTCCGGGCGCGTATTCATCCTGAGACAAAAGCGAACAGTCTGTCAGACGGGCAGATAAAAACGCTTCATACAGAAATTAAAGACACCCTTCAGGAAGCGATTGACGCGGGCGGGAGCACCGTCCGGTCTTATATCAATTCTCAAGGGGAAATCGGAATGTTTCAGCTCAAACATTACGTATACGGCAAAAAGGATGAACCGTGCAAAACGTGCGGCACGATGATTTCTAAAATCGTGGTCGGCGGAAGGGGTACGCATTTTTGCGCCCGCTGCCAAAAAAAATCATGAACTGAAGCGGTTCAAGCAGGCGCAGCAGAATGACTTTTTTCTAACACAGTTGATGACCTTTCTCCATATATATATTGTGATTCACCCAATAGGCATATGTCACAATTGCCGATCAAGAGAAAGGGAGAAACGGATATGGAGATTGTTTCTTTGCTGCTTTTGGCTTTTGCTGTCAGCTTGGACAGTTTTTCAGTCGGGTTTACGTATGGTTTGAGAAAAATGAAAATCCCGTTCAAAGCGATTGCCGTGATCGCTTGCTGTTCAGCCTCTGTGATGTTTATATCCATGCTGATCGGCCATTTTCTGACAAAGATTTTTCCCGTATCCGTCACGGAAAAACTGGGCGGACTGATCTTAATCGGAATCGGGGCATGGGTCATCTGGCAATTTTTCAAACCGGCTAAAGAGCCGGATTACTTATTGCATGAAAAAACGTTACTTAATCTTGAAGTGAAATCGCTCGGCATCGTCATTCATATTTTGAAAAAACCGACCAGCGCCGATATTGATCAATCCGGAACCATTAACGGAGTCGAGGCGCTTCTGCTCGGTATCGCCTTATCCATTGACGCGTTTGGCGCCGGGCTGGGAGCGGCCATTCTCGGCTTTTCTCCGGTTATGATGAGCGTGACTGTCGGGCTGATGAGCTCGCTGTTTGTTTCACTCGGCATAAACGCGGGGCATTTGCTTTCAAGATGGAATTGGATAGATAAAATGACATTTTTGCCGGGAGTCCTGCTGATTATCATCGGGATTTGGAAAATGTAAGAAGGAGTGGGCTTTTTGAGCTTGGTCATCGGTTTAACGGGAGGCATCGCAAGCGGCAAAAGCACGGTAGCGCGTATGCTGATCGACAAAAAAATAACAGTCATTGATGCGGATGTCATCGCAAAACAGGCGGTGGAAAAAGGAATGCCGGCTTACGGACAAATTGTGGAGGCATTCGGAAAAGACATCCTGCTGGAAAATGGCGGTATTGACAGAAAAAAACTCGGTTCTATCGTTTTCACTGACGAACAGAAGCGTCTGAAGCTGAATCAGATCGTTCATCCGGCAGTACGTGCGGAAATGCTGAAACAGCGGGATGAAGCCGTTGCGCGAAAAGAGCAGTTCGTCGTTTTGGATATACCGCTTTTGTATGAAAGCGGGCTTGATTATCTTGTCGGCAAGGTGCTCGTCGTCACCGTACCGGCAGACATTCAGCTTAAACGGCTGATGGAGCGGAATTCCCTTACAGAAGAAGAAGCGATGAGCCGGATAACGTCGCAAATGCCTTTAGCGGATAAAACAAAAAAAGCTGACGCCGTCATTGATAACAGCGGCAGTCTTGAATATACAAAGCACCAGCTTGAGGAAGTATTGAGCGGCTGGGCATAAACAAACACCGTTCGGAAAGCCGAACGGTGTTTTTCTGGTTAAAAATCAAAATTGTCAGGATCAGGACCGACACGGAGATTTTCGTTCAGATCATCAATCCGCTTCATATCGTCAGCTGACAGTTCGAAATCAAAGACATTTGCATTTTCTTCAATACGGTGTTTTTTCGTTGATTTCGGAATGGTGATGACACCGTTCTGCAAATCCCAGCGCAAAATCACTTGGGCGGCTGATTTGCCGTACTTCTCAGCGATTTCCTGTAAGACGGTGTGATCAAGCAGCTGACCTTGCATCAATGGCGACCACGCTTCAAGCTGAATGCCTTGTTCAGTGCAGAAAGCAAGCAGTTCTTTCTGTGTCAGACGAGGATGGTACTCCACCTGGTTGATCATCGGCTTGATTTCCGTCTCTTTCATGAGATGTTTCAGATGGTGAATTTGGAAATTGCTGACCCCGATCGCCTTAATGCGTCCATCCCGGTAGAGAGTTTCGAGCGCCCGCCACGCATCGATGTACTTTCCTTCGACAGGCCAATGGATCAAATATAAATCCAAATAATCTAAACCGAGTTTTTCTAAGCTTGTGTCAAACGCTTTTAACGTTTCTTCATATCCTAAATCGGCATTCCACACTTTTGACGTGACAAAAATGTCTTCACGTTTTAATCCCGCTTCTTGCAGCCCTTGGCGGATGCCTTCGCCGACACCTTCTTCATTTCCGTAAATCGCGGCGGTATCAACGCTGCGATAGCCGTGCACCAATGCCGTTTTCACCGCGTTGACGAGTTCCGCGCCTTCCTCTACTTTGAAAACTCCGATGCCGAACCAAGGCATCTCTACTCCGTTATGCAATGTTGCTTTTGCTTGTAAATGTGTTGTCATGTATATATTCCTCCTATTAGTTGTCTGTTGAAACAATCAAAATGCGCTGAAGAAAAACTCACCTCCTTTCAAGGGCAGTGCGATCCCGCTTTTCAAGCTTCCTGCTCCATCCGGTTAATACGACCGCGCTGAGCACCATCAGCGCCCCGATCCAAGCGGTATGAATGATTCCGATTGAGTCTGTAATGATTCCGCCGGCAAACGAGCCGATCGCGATTCCGGCATTAAATGCCGCGATATTTAATGCTGATGCTGTATCAACGGCGCTTGGCGCAAAACGTTCACTCAGCATCACGACATATACCTGAAGCCCCGGCACATTCATAAACGCCAACAGCCCCATGAAAATAATGGTGATCAGCCCGGCTGTTTTAAACGGCGCGGTAAAAGTCAGAACAAACAGCACAGCAGCCTGGACAATGAACATATAAAACAAGGCTTTCAGCGGATTTCGGTTTGATAAACGGCCGCCAATCATGTTTCCGATGGCAATCGCAATTCCGTAAATGAGCAGGATGGCCGCGACGGTTTCTTTCTGAAAACCGGTTACCTCCTGAAGAAGCGGAGATAAATACGTAAACACGACAAACGTTCCGCCGTAGCCTAACGCGGTAATGATAAATAAAAGCAATAACCGGCCGTTTGTGACGAGTTTGACCTGCTCGGCAAATGCGGTTTTCGTCCCTTTGCGCAAATGTGACGGAACGAGAAGCGCGTTTGTGAGGAATGCGATGATTCCTACCGCCACAATGACGGCAAATGCGATTCTCCATCCGAATTGCTGGCCGAGATAGGTGCCGAATGGAACGCCGGTCACCGTAGCCACCGTCAGCCCCGTAAACATGATAGAAATCGCGCTTGCTCTTTTATGCTCCGGCACGATATTGGCGGCGATTGTTGCCCCGATTGACATGAAAATGCCGTGGGAAAAAGCCGAAATGACCCGTGCCGCCAGTAAGACGCCGATTGAGGAAGCGCTCGCTGCGAGTGTATTTCCGGCGATAAAAATTAACATCACCCAGAGCAGCAGCGTTTTCCGCGACATGCCGGATGTGAGAGACGTTAAAACCGGCGCGCCGAATGTCACGCCCAGAGCATACATGGAAACGGTAAGTCCCGCCGTGGTCACAGGTATATGCAGATCTTGAGATATAAGCGGCAGCAGCCCGACGCTGATAAATTCGGTTGTGCCGATCGCAAAAGCGCTGACGGCTAATGCCAGCAGCGCTGGTAAATAGCTTTGGCGATGTGAAGACATCTGTTTTCCTCCTTGAACGATAATGTATGGTTGAAATGATGCCGGGTAAACGATATAAGTATAAGAGTACATTCCTTTTCAGCCGGCAAATGTCATTATGATCGATAGAAGTGTCATTGAAAAGAACGTACTTTTAAGTGCCATAGGCACTTTTTAGTTCCTATAGATGAGGAGGAATTACCGTTGCTGAAGAAAAAATACAATATATCCGTAGAGGCGGCGCTTGAAGTGATCGGCGGAAAATGGAAGTGTGTGATCCTCTGCCACCTCATGCGCGGGAAAAAACGGACAAGCGAATTGAAGCGGCTTATGCCGGACATCACCCAGAAGATGCTGACACAGCAATTGCGGGAGCTGGAAGCTGACGGCGTCATCAACCGGATCGTATACAATCAGGTGCCGCCGAAAGTGGAATACGAGCTGAGTGAATACGGGCACAGTCTGGAAAGAATTTTAAACGCGCTGTGCGACTGGGGCGCGATGCATATTGCTAAACGGTACGGCGAGGTGTCTTCCGTTTTAGAGGACAGCATTTTAAATGACAAATTTAAAGAACCGGGACAAATATAAGAAAAAAGCAGGCAGCCTGAGACGCTGATCCTGCTTTTTTTATGGAAGAAAGATCATTTTATATGCAAAAAAACCGATTGAACAACATATTGATCGGTATAAGGGTGGATTTTTATCAAGTTGTACTGGCGGATTTCTTTTAATGTGTTATACTATATATAAATGAAGGTAAATTAGAGTGGCATATTAAAAAGGGGTGACCTGAGCATGAAGGTAAAAGTAGCAATCAACGGGTTTGGAAGAATCGGAAGAATGGTGTTCAGAAAAGCAATGGAAGATGATCAAATTCAAATAACAGCCATTAATGCAAGCTATCCCCCGGAAACGCTTGCTCATTTGATAAAGTATGACACAATTCACGGCAAATATGATCAAGAAGTTGAGACCTCCGACGACAGCCTGATCGTCAACGGAAAACATATTATGCTGTTCAACCGCCGGGACCCGAGAGAGCTTCCGTGGAAAGAATGCGGAATAGACATCGTCGTAGAGGCAACGGGGAAATTTAATTCAAAAGAAAAAGCGATGAGCCATATTGAAGCAGGGGCGAAAAAAGTCATTTTAACGGCTCCGGGCAAAAATGAAGACGTTACCATTGTCATGGGAGTAAATGAAGAGCAGTTCAATCCCGATGAACATGTCATTATTTCAAATGCATCCTGCACGACAAACTGTCTTGCGCCGGTCGTCAAAGTGCTTGATCAGGAATTCGGGATTGAAAGCGGCCTGATGACGACTGTTCACGCTTACACGAATGATCAAAAAAATATCGACAATCCGCATAAAGATCTGCGGAGGGCGAGAGCGTGCGGAGAATCCATCATTCCGACTTCTACAGGCGCCGCCAAAGCGCTGTCGCTCGTGCTGCCTCATTTGAAAGGAAAACTTCACGGTCTCGCTTTGCGTGTTCCCGTTCCGAATGTGTCATTAGTGGACCTTGTCTGCGATCTGAAAACAGATGTGTCGGCCGAGCAAGTGAACGCCGCTTTCCAAAGAGCCGCAAAAACGTCGATGTACGGAATTCTTGATTATTCGGATGAGCCGCTCGTTTCTTCGGATTATAATACGAATTCACACTCTGCGATCATCGACGGTCTGACAACGATGGTGATGGAAGACCGAAAAGTAAAGGTGCTCGCCTGGTATGACAATGAATGGGGATATTCCTGCCGGGTCGTTGATCTTATCCGTCACGTCGCCGCGCGAATGAAACACCCGTCAGCTGTGTAGACTAAAGATCATGGACATTTGTTAGAAAAAAACCCTTAACGGCATATTCGCAAAAAACACACCTTGCAAAATAAACTTAAACACAGTATACTATCTTTCGTGAACTTCTTGCTCGTGACTGCTTCGGAATTACTTAAAGGGTTAGGACCTCTCCGGACTAACTTTCCCCCGTGGTAAATGGCCGGGTCAGTTCTCGGAAATTCACTTTTTTAATTCTTGTTAAGGGGGGTCCATGATTATGGAAACAATGGGGCGTCACGTCATCTCCGAGCTGTGGGGATGCGATTTTGATAAGCTCAATGACATGGATTTTATTGAAAAAACGTTTGTAAATGCTGCTTTGAAATCAGGAGCTGAAGTGCGCGAGGTCGCATTTCACAAATTTGCACCGCAAGGCGTAAGCGGAGTCGTTATTATCTCTGAGTCACATTTAACGATTCACAGTTTTCCTGAACACGGATATGCAAGCATTGATGTTTATACTTGTGGAGACCTGGATCCTAATGTGGCTGCGGATTACATTGCGGACGCATTACATGCAGATACAAGAGAAAACATTGAAATACCGCGAGGAATGGGGCCTGTACAGATTAAACAGGCACAAGCGAAAGTACTGTAATTTTCAAAACGCAAACACAAGGGAGCTAAGCTGAAAAAGCCATTACGCGCTTTGAAGCTGATGCTCCTTTTCTAATGTAAAAAAACAGCATTGCTTTTTCTTTAAGCATTTTTTTTGTAAAATAGAAAAGATAAGGCCGGTCTATCGGCTCTCCCAACAAATAGGCTCATCCTAGAAACGTTGGCGGGCATTTACCGGAAGCTTGCGAACCGCATTACAGCAACGAAACAGATGGGAGCTGATCCAATTTGAAATGTCCTTCATGCCAGCACAACGGTTCCCGCGTACTTGATTCACGGCCTGCGGACGAAGGGAAATCAATCCGCAGAAGGCGGGAATGCGAAGCCTGCCATTACCGCTTCACTACATTTGAGAAGTTTGAAGAGATGCCTCTGATCGTCGTGAAAAAAGAAGGCGTCCGGGAAGAATTCAGCCGTGAAAAAATGCTGCGCGGGTTAATTAAAGCTTGTGAAAAAAGGCCCGTTCCTTTAAAAACATTGGAAGACATGTGCTTTGACATTGAAAAAGAGCTGAGAAACCAAGGTGTATCTGAAGTCAAAAGCGAACTTGTCGGAGAAATGGTAATGGACCGTCTGGCGAAAATCGATGAGGTGTCTTATGTCCGCTTTGCCTCCGTCTACCGGCAGTTTAAGGATATAAACGTGTTTATCGATGAATTGAAAGATTTAATAAAGAAAGAACGCTGAGAGAGCTAAGAGATTGTGTCTGGCTCTTTTCTCATGAGCAAAATTGGCATTTGATAGATCGCAGAAACGGTGTAAAATGAGAGTAGAAACATATCGGAAGGTTTGAGAATCATGGCTGACTATTGGAATGACGTATTACCTGTAGATCCTTATACGGTCAAAAGCCGTTCGCTTCTTCAGGATGTCGACAGACAGGTTTTGACACATCTGTACCAGCCGCTGATCGGTTCTTTTGCATTCTCCCTTTATATGACCTTATGGGGGGAGCTTGAGCAGAACCGCTTGTGGGGAGCGGAATCCACGCACAGGCAGCTGATGGGCATGATGCAGTCAAATTTAAAAAAGATTCATCATGAACAGGGAAAGCTTGAAGGAATCGGGCTGCTGAAAGTGTATATCCGGGAGTCCGAGCAGAAAGAGCGGATGTTTATTTATGAGCTGCTGCCCCCGCTCAGACCGAATGATTTTTTTGAAGACGGCATGCTGAATGTCTTTCTTTATAACAGAGTCGGTAAAACGAAATACCAGCAGCTGAGACAATTTTACACGCACCCTTCCGTCGGCGCGGGCGCAAGGGAAATTACCCGTCCGTTTAATCACGCTTTTGCCTCTTTTCAGCCGAGTGAATGGAAAATGACGCCTGATATGGAAGAGGCGATGAAGCTCCCCGAGGACTATGAGACGGCGTCTGTCGGACAAGCGCCTTCCTATACGGTGACGGAGGAAGTATTTGATTTTGAGCTTTTCATGGCGGGACTGTCAGAAACGATGATACCGCGTAAATCAATCACGCAGGACGTGCGGGAGAGCATTAAAAAGCTTTCATATTTATACGGAATAGATCCTATCTCCATGCAGCACGTCGTCATGACCGCAATTAATGAACAGGATACGATAACGGCCGAAGCGCTGAGGAAAGCGGCCAGCGACTGGTACCAAATTGAAAGAAGCGGTAAGCTTCCGGAACTGATTGATAAAACACAGCCTGTCACCTTGAGAGAAAACCGGACGGAAAAGGACGATTCATTGAACGGCGAACTCATCGCACAGCTTGAGACCATATCACCGAGAAAGCTTCTTCAGGACATTGCGGACGGGACCGAGCCGTCAAAAGCCGACTTGCAGATTATTGCCGATATTATGTTCGAACAAAAGCTTGAGCCTGGCGTCACCAATGTGCTGATTTATTATGTCATGCTGAAAACGGATATGAAGCTGTCCAAAAACTATATCCAAAAAATCGCCGCCCACTGGGCCAGAAAGAAAGTCAAAACGGTACGGGAAGCAATGAAACTCGCAATAGAAGAGCACAGGCAATATCTTGATTGGGCGGACGGCAAAACAAACGGCGCGGCGCGCGGTAAAAAAACCGTCCGGGAAGAAAAGCGCCCTGATTGGATGAAAGAAGAAGAAACCGGGAAGAAACAAGAACAGCCGGCTCTTTCCGCGCAGGATCTTGAAGAACAGAAGAAAAAAATGATGGAAGAAATGAAAAAACTGAAAAAATACTCTGCCTATTGAGACAGAGAAGCGGGGTGATATTGAATGGAACCGATCAGCCGATCCTTAGAAGGCGTGACGAAAAGACCTGACTTTCAAAAACGCCTGGAACGAATGCAGCAGCAAGTCATGGCCGACGAAGACGTCCAGGCTTTTTTGAAGGAACAGAAAGATGTAATCAATCAAAGCATGATTGACAGAGGGTTAAATAAACTGTACGAATTTGTTCAGCAAAGCAAACAGTGCGCCTTCTGTTCGAAAGACAGCCGGACGAACAGCCTGCTTGAAGGCTATCATCCGAAGCTTGTGATCAACGGGCGTTCCATCGATATTGAATATTACGAATGTCCGGAAAAGAGAAAGCTCGACCGCCAGAAAAGGCAAAAGTCCCTGATGAAGAGCATGTATATCCAGCAGGATCTTCTCGGCGCGACCTTTCAGCAGATCGACATTACCGATCCGAGCAGAGTCGGCATTTTCCAGCATGTGACGGATTTTCTGAAGAGCTATAATGAAACGGGAAAAGGCAAAGGGCTGTATCTGTACGGAAAATTCGGAATCGGAAAGACATTTATTTTAGCCGCCATTGCTAACGAACTGGCGGAAAAAGAGTATTCATCAATGATCGTATATGTTCCCGAATTTGTCAGAGAGCTGAAAAACTCGCTCCAGGATCAGTCGTTGGAGGCGAAACTGAATATGGTGAAAACGACGCCCGTACTGATGCTTGATGACATCGGAGCGGAATCAATGACAAGCTGGGTCAGAGATGAAGTCATCGGCACCGTGCTTCAGCACAGAATGAGCCAGCAGCTTCCCACTTTCTTCTCGTCTAATTTCTCACCTGACGAGCTGAAGCATCATTTTACGTATTCACAGCGGGGAGAAAAGGAAGAAGTAAAAGCGGCAAGACTGATGGAGCGGATTTTATATTTGGCTTCGCCCGTCCGTCTTGACGGGGAAAACCGCCGCCGTTCATGATGCCGGCGTCCAATGGGAAGGATTTGAAGGGAATGAGGAATAAGAAGGCTGTCACTTGGGCTGCGGCTGCGGCGGGAGCGGGCCTTTTGCTGTGGGCAAACCGCAAATATCTGAATCTGTCGCCTAAGGAGATCCGGCTGTGGGTATTATCGTTCGGTGTTTTTGCGCCGCTTGTGTTTATCGGAATTTCCATCGTCAGGCCTTTTGTGCTGTTTCCCGTATCAATCGTTTCCGTCGCCGGAGGATTGGCGTTCGGCCCGCTTTTCGGCACCATGTATACGCTGGCGGGCTCAATGGGCGCTGCCGCCGCGTCTTTTTTTGCGGCGGGGCTGTTTGCCTTTAATGAGAAAAGCCGTCATGGAAAAATGGAAGCCATTCAAAAGCAGATGAAAACCAATGGCTTCTTTTATATTTTTATCCTGCGCATTCTGCCTGTTAACTTTGATGTGATCAGCTATGCCGCGGGCCTATCGAAAGTCAGGCCGATGACGTATTTTTTGGCGACCGCAGCGGGCATCATTCCGGGGACGATCGTCCTGAATGTGCTCGGCGCGAGCTTTATGTCCGGAAATGTGCTGACCGTACTCGGCGTGATCTGTCTTTACATCGTATTTTTATCGCTTCCCGTTATATTTAAAAAGAAGGTGCGCCATTTGTTCGGCGGTGAAAGCTAACCTTTACGTCTATTTTAAAAACATCCCCCATATACTTGTAACAGATGCCGTAAGGGGGGACAAATATGCTTGAAGTGATCTTTGAAGATGACCACGATACCGCCGCTTTTTTACATCTCATTCAGCAATCGGACGACCGGAGACATTTTATTGTCCGTGAAGGCATAAAAAAAGTCGGAATTGCAAGGTCTGAAACGGCTTTTTGCGTTCAGCGCTTTATTGAGCCGATACTTGTCAGGTTTTTTTTGGAATGCAAAGAAGACGAGCATATGCTTTCGCTTATTGAGGATGCATACTGCTTCACCGATCAGGATGAACAGCAGCAAATCCTTCAGCTTGCACACAGCATTATGGAAGGAGAGCTTGATGATCATCCGTTCGAGCCGAAGAAAGAGCCGCGCACACAGTTTATTTCAGATGCGCTCCGGACGATTTCACTTGATGCGGGTGTTTTTTCCGTGCGTTCGTTTCAGACGTTCCGGCTCGGCAGGTATTATGAGCGGCTCAGAGAATACGCGGAGGCTGCGATAGATGAATACCGGATGGAACAGGAATATCAAAACTTTATCCAGTCTCTGAGAGATTATGTGACATCCAATCCGCCGCGGATGAAGAAAGTCCGCATCGTACATGACCGGGCTTTTACGCTGTGGGAGCTGCGCTATTTGTCAGAACGGGAACAGAAAAAATACATAGACAGACGGTTTGTGCGGGAGCACCCGATGTATATAGATTCCCATCTCCTTGCGCCGCTGATCTCCATTGCGCCTGAGACGGTAGAACTGTATACGGACAAACCGGAGCATATGATGTCCAGAACGATTCAAAACGTGTTTCAGGAGAGGGTGCGCCTTTTTCCGCTGGGCGCGTTTGCAGCCGAGAAGACGGAAGGATAGCCGTACGGACGGCCTTGCGTAAGCGGCAGGGCTGTCTGTGCGAAATCAGACGGAAAACCGAGTTGCATTTTTCTCGCAGACATTTTATAATACATAAAAGATTAATGATTGCTACACGTATTGATAAGGACATGAAGCATTGATACCGGCTTTATAAGAGAGGAGAGCCCAGGCTGAAAGCTTTCCAGCTATGGATCATTGTCTTTACCGCCTTTGAACTTCAGCTGTGAACGCCGGAAGAAGCGCCAGTAATAGCTGACGGGAACTCCCGTTACAGAGTTTAGAGCCGCAGGTGCCGAAACAATCGGCCGCGCGGAAAAAAGGGTGGAACCACGATTCCGTTTATTTAACCTCGTCCCTTTCATAGGGGGCGGGGTTTTTGATTTGCATAAAAAAAGGAGTGACGAAGATGTCAGATATGATCAACATCACATTTCCGGACGGAGCGGTAAAGGAATTTCCGAAAGGAACAACAACAGAAGATATCGCGGCATCCATCAGTCCGGGATTAAAGAAAAAGTCTTTAGCCGGAAAACTGAACGGACAGGAAATTGATTTAAGAACGCCGATTCAAGAGGATGGTGCCGTAGAAATCATAACAGAAGGCACAGAAGAAGGTTTGAACATCATGCGGCACAGCACGGCGCATTTATTGGCCCAGGCGATTAAACGCATTTATAAAGATGTGAAATTCGGAGTCGGCCCCGTCATTGAAAACGGGTTCTATTATGACATTGAAATGGAGCAGGCGCTGACGCCGGATGACCTTCCGAAGATTGAAAAAGAAATGAAACGCATCGTCGGTGAAAATCTGCCGATTATCCGAAAAGAAGTGAGCCGTGATGAAGCAAAAGCCATGTTTGCGGAAATCGGCGATAATCTGAAGCTTGAACTGCTGGATGCCATCCCTGAAGACGAAACGGTCTCCATTTATGAGCAGGGCGAATTTTTTGACCTGTGCCGCGGCGTGCACGTGCCGTCTACAGGCAAAATTAAAGAATTTAAGCTGCTGAGCCTTGCGGGCGCATACTGGCGCGGCGACAGCAAAAACCAAATGCTTCAGCGCATTTACGGCACGGCCTTCTTTAAAAAGGATGACTTGAAAGAGCATTTGCGCATGCTTGAAGAAGCGAAAGAGCGCGACCACCGAAAACTGGGCAAAGAATTAAAATTGTTTGCCAACTCTCAAAAAGTCGGACAAGGTCTGCCGCTCTGGCTGCCGAAAGGCGCGACCATCCGCCGCGTGATCGAGCGCTACATTGTGGATAAAGAGCTGAGCCTCGGTTATGAGCACGTCTATACGCCTGTTCTCGGAAGCAAAGACCTGTACGAAACATCGGGCCATTGGGATCATTATCAGGATACGATGTTCCCGCCGATGGAAATGGACAATGAAACACTCGTGCTCCGTCCGATGAACTGTCCTCACCATATGATGATTTACAAGCAGGACATTCACAGCTACCGCGAGCTTCCGATCCGGATTGCAGAGCTGGGAACGATGCACCGATACGAAATGTCCGGGGCGCTTTCAGGTCTTCAGCGCGTACGCGGCATGACGTTAAATGACGCGCACATTTTCGTCCGCCCTGATCAGATTAAAGAAGAATTCATCCGCACGGTCCGTTTGATTCAAGACGTATACGAAGACTTCGGCCTGAATGATTACACATTCCGCCTGTCTTACCGCGATCCTGAAGACACGGAAAAATATTTTGATGATGATGAGATGTGGAACAAAGCGCAATCCATGCTGAAGGCGGCAATGGATGAGATGGGGCACGACTATTATGAAGCGGAAGGCGAAGCGGCGTTTTACGGCCCTAAACTTGACGTGCAGGTGAAAACGGCGATCGGCAAAGAAGAGACATTGTCAACTGTACAGCTTGACTTCCTTCTTCCGGAACGCTTTGATCTCACTTACGTCGGAGAAGACGGCAAACAGCACCGCCCTGTCGTTATTCACCGCGGCGTCGTGTCAACGATGGAGCGTTTCGTTGCTTTCTTAATCGAAGAGCACAAAGGCGCCCTTCCGACATGGCTTGCGCCGGTGCAATTCCAAGTCATTCCTGTATCACCGTCCGTGCATCTTGACTATGCGAAAAAAGTGCAGGAGCGCCTGCAGCGCGAAGGCCTGCGTGTCGAGCTTGACAGCCGGGACGAAAAAATCGGCTATAAAATCCGTGAAGCGCAAATGCAAAAAATCCCGTACATGCTTGTGGTCGGTGACCAAGAAGCGGAAAACGGCGCGGTAAACGTCCGGAAATACGGCGAGCAGAAATCAGAAACCGTCTCATTGGACGATTTTGTGAAAAAGGCTGTAGCCGAAGCGAAAAAATAACCGGAAATACAAAAACCCCGTTCATTCAGAATGGGGTTTTTTTGCGTATAACATTATCTTTCTTTTTGTTTCTCTATAATCGCAAACAGCTCGTGAAGATCGCTGATCACGTAATCAGGCGCAATGTCCGTATCATTTTTCTTTTGCGTCCGGTTTACCCAGACTGTCGTAATGCCTGCCCGTTTCGCTCCCAATATATCAGTATTGAGGTTATCTCCGACCATAATGGCGTCTTCTTTTTTCAGGTTCAGGAGGCCGAGGCAATGTTCGAATATGGAGGCGTCGGGTTTCCCTTTTCCGAAAGCGCCTGAGATGACGATTTCATTAAAATAAGGCGCGAGCTCAGGAACGCCGGCGAGTTTTTCTTTCTGCAGGCTGGGATCGCCGTTTGTCAGCAGAAGCAATTCATAAACACCTTTCAGCTTATCAAGCACCGCAAACGTTTCATCATACACGTACGGACGCTGTCTGCGTTCCGCCGCGAAAAACTCCGCCAAATATTCGCCGTAAGCCGCATCGTCTATACCGACGCTTTTTAAGCCGTTCGTCCAGGCGTTTCGTCTGTATTCCGGGGCAATCCGATTCAGCTGTTTAAATCCTTCGCTGACCGGCTCGGAAAAATTCGCCCACAATCCTTCAAACGGATTAATGCCGATCATGACCGTATAAGGATAGGTTTCGTATGACATATACAATTCCCGTGCCGCTTTCCGAACCGCATCTTCAAATGTATGCGGGTCAAGGCCATATTTTTTTTCCGCTTGTAAACATGTTTCCCTGAATGTTGTTCTGACGCTTTTTTCATCCCATAACAGTGTATCGTCCAAATCAAAAAATACGGCTTTCATGATCTTCTCCTCTTTGTTATATTCTGAAACTCTCTGCCGCAAGGCTCCCGTTTATTCTACAATAGATATATAGACTGTGAAAGATTTGTTTTCAGATGATTTGAAAAAAACAGGCAGGTTTGTGTCAGATTCTGTCTCAGGCTCTAAAACGTGATAAAATAAAATTTGAAAGAACAGGTGAAAAGTATGCTGCATTTGATCATCATGATGCTGGAAAGAGTCGGAATTATCGTCATATTGGGATTTGTTCTGGCTCATACTAGATTGTTCAGACAGGCGCTCCAGCAGCCTGAGAGCTATAAAGGCAAAGCGGTGCTGATTTCAATTTTCTCGCTGTTCAGTATCATCAGCAACTATACGGGAATAGAAATTCAGCGGAATACAATCATGAATAATGACTGGGTGTTTCAAATTAATCCGTCCGGTTCAATTGCCAATACAAGAATTATGGGCGTTGAAATCGGCGGACTCTTAGGCGGCCCGTATGTGGGGATCGGCGTCGGCATACTGGCCGGCCTGCATCGTTTATCACTCGGCGGCGCGACCGCAGTCAGCTGTGCCGTCTCATCCGTTTTAGCGGGCATTTTGTCCGGCTGGATCGGACGGTATTTCAGAAAACGCTATGCGATGCCGACACCGCGGGTGGCCGCGCTTGTCGGACTCGGGATGGAATCGCTGCAAATGCTGCTCATCCTCTTGATGGCCAAGCCGTTTTCTGATGCTTGGACGCTTGTGAGCATCATCGGCATCCCGATGATATTGGTAAACGGGTCAGGGACTTTTATTTTTCTTTCGATCATTCAGTCGATTATCCGGAAGGAAGAACGGGCGAGAGCCCTTGAAACCCACAGGGTGCTGATGATTGCAGACCAGACGCTTCCGTTTTTCCGCCAGGGGCTGAATGAAAGCTCATGCAAAAGCGTCGCCGCCATCATTCACAGGCAAACAGGAACGGACGCGGTATCGCTTACGGATAACGAAAAGATTTTGGCGCACGTCGGCGCGGGTGCCGACCATCATATTCCGTCTGAAAGCCTGATCACCGGATTGTCAAAACGTGTCATTAAAACGGGTCATATTATGAAAGCGACATCGAAGGAAGAAATTGAATGCACGCACGATCCCTGTCCGCTGCATGCGGCGATCGTATTGCCGCTGACGTCAAACGGCAAAACGATCGGGACGTTGAAAATGTACTTTAAAAGCCCGTCAGGTTTAAGCCGGGTTGAAGAAGAGCTTGCAGAAGGACTCGCCATGCTGTTTTCCACCCAGCTTGAACTCGGCGAGGCGGAACTGCAGAGCAAATTGCTGAAAGACGCAGAAATAAAGGCGCTTCAGGCACAGGTCAATCCGCATTTTCTGTTTAATGCGATCAATACGATTTCTGCTCTTTGCCGTACGGATGTGGAAAAAACCCGAAAGCTTCTGCTGCAGCTGAGCGTCTATTTCCGTTCCAATCTGCAGGGGGCAAGGCAGCTGCTCATCCCGCTTTCTAAAGAACTGAACCATCTGCAGGCGTATTTATCATTGGAGCAGGCCCGTTTTCCCGGGAAATATAAAATCAGTCTTGAAATCGAACGCGGTTTGGAGGACATCGAAATTCCTCCTTTTGTGCTGCAGATTCTCGTCGAAAATGCGCTCCGCCATGCATTTTCAAGAAAGCAGGACAGCTGTGCCGTCAATGTCAGCGTGGTATCCGCCGGTCAGTCGGTTTTAATGCGGGTTGGAGATAACGGGCGGGGAATTGATCCGGAATTGCTGTCCGTGCTCGGAAACCGTCCGCTGCCGTCTAAAGAAGGGACGGGAACCGCGCTTTACAATTTAAATCAACGGCTGATCGGGCTGTTCGGCCCCAAAGCAGCCCTGCGATTGGAAAGTGAGGCCGGCAAAGGTACGGACGTATCATTTGAGCTGCCTTTGAAACTGATGACTAAAGGAGAAGAACATGCTGAAGGTGTTAATCGTTGATGATGAAATGCTGGCAAGAGATGAATTAGCTTATTTGCTGAAACGGACGAATGAAGTAAGTGACATAAACGAAGCTGAAAATATTGAATCCGCTTTTGACAGTATGATGGATCAAAAACCGGATCTGCTGTTTTTGGACGTTGATTTGTCAGGAGAAAACGGATTTGACATTGCCAAACGGCTGAAAAACATGAAAAATCCGCCGGCCGTCGTTTTTGCGACGGCGTATGACCAATTTGCTTTAAAAGCCTTTGAAGTCGACGCGCTCGATTATTTAACGAAGCCTTTTGATGAAGAAAGAGTGCGCCAGACGATCAGAAAGTTTAAAAGAGTGAAGCGGGACAGGGCAGGAGCCGTCTCAGAGCAGCCGTCCGCAGCCGGAGCGCATAAACTGGCTGTATCAGCCGGTGAATCTATTGTCATTTTAGATACGAAGGACATTATTTTCGCCGGCATGGAGGACGGACACGTTTCCGTTAAAACGTTTGCCGCGTCTTATTCCGTTCATGAAACTTTGGCGGTCATTGAGAAAAAACTGCCTGATACGGGTTTCTTGAGAGTGCACCGCGCGTTCATCGTGAATACGGAGCATATTACGGAAATTCATCCGTGGTTTAATTCGACGTACAATCTTATCTTAAAAGACGGCTCTAAAATTCCCGTCAGCCGTACATACGCCAAGGACTTAAAAAAGCTGCTTCATATTATATGAGGCGGCTTTTGCATTTCAGCAGCCGTTTTTTGCATTTCAGAATGAATATTCAGCCGTTTGTTATGAAAGCGCTTTAAAAGGCGATTTCTCTTTTATAATGAACCTAACAAAGAGAAAGAGGTGAAGAAAATGAGTGCGAAAAAAGTGTACGGATTTCTGACACAAGCATTTATTTTTGCCGTAATTATGCTCATATCTAATGGGATTGCAGCGATTGTCCCCATTCCTATACCCGCTTCCGTAGTAGGTTTGGTGTTATTATTTGTCCTCTTATGCCTGAAAGTGATTAAGCTTGAACAAGTAGAAACGCTGGGAACATCATTAACGTCACTGATCGGATTTTTATTTGTCCCGTCGGGCATCTCCGTGATGAATTCACTTGGCGTCATGCAGCAGTACGGCGTGCAGATCGCACTCGTCATCTTACTCGCTACCATCATTCTGTTAGGGGCGACGGGCCTTTTTTCTCAGCTGATCTTGTCTGTCAGCCAAAAACGTCAGAAGGCAGCTCCTGAAAAACAAACGGTGCGCCGTTCCAATCAGGAAAAAGAACTTGTGCAGCATTAGGAGGGAAATCGGATGAGTCCATATTTCGGTATTGTCGTTTCACTTGCGGCCTTTGGCATCGGCACGTATTTATTTAAAAAAACGAGAGGCTTTTTCCTCTTCACCCCGCTGTTTGTCGCGATGGTGCTTGGAATCCTTTTTCTGAAGCTCGGCGGTTTTTCATATGAAGATTATAAAAGCGGGGGAGACATTATTAAATTCTTCCTGGAGCCCGCGACGATCGCTTTTGCGATCCCTTTATACAAACAGCGTGACAAACTGAAAAAATACTGGTGGCAGATCATGTCTTCTATCATTGTCGGCTCTATCTGCTCAGTCACGATTGTCTATTTGATCGCAAAAGGCATTCATCTTGACGCGGCCGTTATGAAAAGCATGCTTCCGCAGGCGGCGACAACGGCAATTGCCCTTCCGCTGTCAAAAGGAATCGGCGGCATCACCGACATCACCGCTTTCGCCGTTATTTTCAACGCCGTTATCGTCTATGCTCTGGGCGCTCTATTCTTAAAATTGTTTAAAGTGAAACACCCAATCTCTAAGGGACTGGCTCTCGGCACATCCGGACACGCACTCGGTGTTGCGGTCGGTATTGAGATGGGGGAAGTAGAAGCGGCAATGGCAAGTATCGCGGTTGTCGTCGTAGGAGTGGTGACGGTGCTGGTCATTCCGGTATTCGTTCAGCTCATCGGAGGATAAACCCGGGTATAGATCCGGGTTTTTTATTGTGTTGGCACGTCCGCGGGCGGCAAAGAACGAAATTTCACATTTTTCCTTGCGCTCGCCCCGGCATCGTGTTAAAATGAAAAAGTTGATCCGGAGAAGTCATTCTTGACTAATGATCCGGTATTGTGTAGAATAGTTATTGAATTGAATATAAATCACAAGCAGAGGCACCCGCTTCTCACCTGATTGACACATTCATGTAGTTGGCAGGTTGACCGTACATTTTTATTTATGCAGATGTTCGTAGTGTGGGTGTGTTGTCATGCCCGCACTTTTTGTTTGCCTGCAGAATGCAGTCAACAAGCGTTGTGAATCAATTCGAAGAAACTATGGAGGTGGCTCATTATTAGCAAAGATCAATTGGTTAATGAGGGTATCCGTGCACGTGAAGTTCGTCTGATCGGACAAAATGGCGATCAGCTCGGCATCAAGTCCCGTCAGGAAGCACTTGAAATCGCCGGCCGCGCAAATCTTGACCTTGTGTTAGTTGCAGCAAATGCAAAACCGCCTGTCTGCCGCATCATGGACTACGGTAAGTTCAGATTCGAGCAGCAGAAAAAGGACAAAGAAGCACGCAAAAATCAAAAAATCATTAACTTAAAAGAAGTTAGATTAAGTCCGACGATCGATGAGCATGACTTTAACACGAAATTGCGCAATGCGATTAAATTCCTTGAAAAAGGCGATAAAGTGAAAGCTTCTATCCGCTTTAAAGGGCGCGCAATCACTCATAAAGAAATCGGCCAGCGTGTATTGGACCGTTTCTCTGAAGCATGTGCGGAAGTTGCGACAGTCGAAACAAAACCAAAAATGGACGGCCGCAGCATGTTCTTAATGCTCGCGCCGAAAAACGAAAAGCAATAAGGAGGAAATCCCATGCCAAAAATGAAAACTCACCGCGGATCTGCTAAACGTTTTAAAAAGACAGGTTCTGGGAAGTTAAAACGTTCTCATGCATACACAAGTCACTTATTCGCCAACAAATCCCAAAAGCAAAAGCGTAAGCTTCGCAAGGGTGCTATTGTGAGCGCAGGAGACTTCAAACGCATTAAACAACAGCTTGCCAACATCAAGTAATCGGACAAGGAACAATTAGGAGGGAAATCTAATGCCAAGAGTAAAAGGCGGAACTGTTACACGTAAGCGTCGTAAAAAGGTTCTTAAATTAGCAAAAGGTTATTTCGGTTCAAAACATACATTATACAAAGTAGCAAACCAGCAGGTCATGAAATCAGGAAACTATGCATTCCGTGACCGCCGTCAGAAAAAACGTGATTTCCGTAAGCTTTGGATCACTCGTATCAACGCTGCTGCACGTATGAACGGTCTTTCTTACAGCCGTTTAATGCACGGTCTTAAGCTTTCAGGCATCGAAGTAAACCGCAAAATGCTTGCTGATCTTGCTGTAAACGATCTTACTGCTTTCAATCAGCTTGCTGATGCTGCTAAAGCTCAGTTAGACAAGTAAGTTGAAAAAGCCGCTCTCTTTCCGGGAGCGGTTTTTTTACGTAAAGGGTGACAATCAATGGCTCTCTTCATTTACGCCGTATTGATAAACGGATACGGCTTTTGGATCATGGGCGCTGATAAAAGAAGAGCAAAGGCGCACCGGTGGAGAATATCAGAGAAACGAATATGGCTCACAGCCGCCATGTTCGGCTCACTCGGCGTATGGATCGGCATGCGCACCTTCAGGCATAAGACGAAACACAAATCCTTTTTATACGGGGTGCCGCTGCTTTTTCTCACTGAAGCCGCCCTTGTGCTGATGTATTTGGTGTATAAAACATAAAAAGCAGGAGAGCTTATCGCTCGCCTGCTTTTTTCGCTTTTTTGATGGGCTGGTCCCAATCAATCTTGCAATTCGGATACCGCTCCAATACCTTTTTTTCGACTTCTTCAAAATCACCTGCAGAAAAGCAGTTCAGCTTTTCCGGATTTTCGGTCCATACAAATATCGTATGAATAAACAGCGGATGATCTTTGGAAGGGATATGCTTTTCTCCTTCAAAGAGCACTCCTTTATAAGTAAGCTGGAGATTTTTTCGCGTGTTTTTCTGTTCGTCAATAAAATAAAAATTCTCTTTTGATTGCGCCAGTCTGAGCCTTCTTTTCGGGTTTGCGTAAAATTTGACGCCCATGTAAATAAAATAAATAAGAAGTGCAAGCAAGACAATCCTCAATACTGTAATGGCCATATGTGTGAAGGCACCTCCTCACCTTTGTCATGATCTGATGTAATACGAAAAACAAAACAAAAGGTTTCATTTTTTTAAAAGAAATAGATAAAAACATTTACCCGTTTTTCAGGCGAATTAATCGTATGCTTCAGCATTGGTTTTGTATAATAAGAAGGGTAGTGAAAAAAAGGAGGTCTATTGATGACAAAATTAGATGAAACGCTCACCATGCTGAAAGCGTTAACGGATGCAAAAGGGATACCGGGAAATGAGAGAGAAGTAAGACAAGTGATGAAATCATACATAGAACCATTTGCCGATGATGTCACAACAGACCGGCTGGGAAGCTTAATCGCCAAAAAAACCGGCAAAGAAAACGGTCCGAAAATCATGATCTCAGGGCATTTAGACGAAGTCGGTTTTATGGTGACACAAATCACTGATAAAGGCTTTCTCCGCTTTCAAACCGTCGGCGGATGGTGGTCTCAGGTCATGCTGGCCCAGCGCGTCACCGTCGTGACAAAAAAAGGGGACATCACGGGGATCATCGGTTCGAAACCGCCTCACATTCTGCCTCCTGACGCCAGAAAAAAAGCCGCCGATATTAAAGAGATGTTCATCGATATCGGGGCGTCCAGCCGTGAAGAAGCAATGGAATGGGGCGTTCTTCCGGGTGACCAGATTGTGCCGTATTTTGAATTTACAGTGATGAACAATGAAAAACATTTATTGGCGAAGGCATGGGACAACCGTATCGGCTGCGCGATTGCCATCGATGTATTAAAAAATCTGAAAAACAGCGATCATCCGAATGAAGTATACGGGGTCGGAACGGTTCAGGAAGAAGTCGGGCTGCGCGGGGCGAAAACAGCGGCACATACGATCCAGCCTGATATCGCGTTCGGTGTGGATGTCGGAATTGCCGGAGATACACCGGGAATTTCTGAAAAAGAGGCGCAAAGCAAAATCGGCGAAGGGCCGCAAATTATTCTGTATGACGCGTCAATGGTATCTCACAAAGGGCTGCGCGACCTTGTCGTGAACACGGCGGAAGAAGCGGGAATTCCGTATCAATTCGATTCCATTGCCGGAGGGGGCACGGATTCAGGTTCCATTCATTTAACCGCAAACGGAGTGCCGGCGCTGTCCATTACGATCGCGACGCGCTACATTCACACTCATGCCGCTATTTTGCATCGGGATGATTATGAGAATACGGTAAAATTGATCACAGAAGTGATTAAAAAATTAGACCGGGAAACGGTTGACCGTATTACTTATCAATAAAGATACGGAAGAATCTGCCTTTTTACAGCAGATTCTTTTTTTGTCTGTACAAATATGAGCCCTGCGTCTACAATAAGAGAAGACATAGAAAAATCTGACAACATGTTTTTGAAAGCGCTTTAAAAAAAGGGAGGGTTTACAAATGAAAAACAGATTCAGACGCATGATCCGCTTTTCATGCGCAGCCGTTACAGCCGGTCTGCTGCTGATGTCTTCATCTCCGGCATCTGCCGCGTTTTGGGGGGCATCAAATGAATTGCTTCACGATCCGACAATGGCGAAGGAAGGAAACACGTGGTACGCTTTCGGAACCGGTTTGGAAGGGGAGAGGGGGCTTCGCGTCTTAAAGGCGGGCAGCGGCGGCATATGGACCGTTCAGAAATCAATCTTTACTTCCCCGCTGTCATGGTGGGGCAATTATGTGCCGAATTACGGGCTGAATCAATGGGCTCCCGATGTTCAATATTTTAACGGAAAGTATTGGCTGTATTATGCCGTTTCTTCATTCGGCAAAAATACCTCCGCGATCGGTCTTGCATCATCTACAAGCCTCAGTTCGGGAAACTGGAAGGACGAAGGGCTCGTCATCCGTTCAACAAGCGCCGATAACTACAATGCAATTGATCCGGAGCTGACAATTGATAAAGATGGAAACCCTTGGCTTGCCTTCGGTTCTTTTTGGAGCGGCATTAAGCTGACAAAGCTTGATAAAAATACAATGAAACCGACGGGATCACTTTATTCCATCGCTGCCAGACCGAATAACGGCGGAGCTTTGGAAGCGCCGGCCATCACCTACCAGAACGGCTACTATTACTTAATGGTGTCGTTTGATAAATGCTGTTCAGGCGTGAATAGTACGTACAAAATCGCTTATGGAAGATCCAAAAGCATCACCGGCCCATATCTCGATAAAAGCGGGAAAAGCATGTCAGAAGGCGGAGGGACGATTCTTGACTCCGGCAATGACCGCTGGAAAGGCCCGGGCGGTCAAGACATTGTGAACGGGAATATTTTAGTGCGTCATGCGTATGATGCCGAAAACAGCGGAATTCCGAAGATGCTCATCAATGATATCGATTGGAGTTCAGGCTGGCCTTCCTATTAATTGATCAGCCGGGCATGTGTGTCCGGCTTTTTTACTTGCAATAAAAGATTGACAGTTTGATTCCTCCTTAACTATAATAAAATTGTTCGTACAAATAAAAGGATAAAAGTTTTGTTGTTTATATTCGTACGTATATTTTTTAAAAATGCAAGCGCTTTATTTTGATGGGAAGGGGAAATGAATGTGCTTCAGAACAAAGAATATGAATTTTGGTTTGTAACGGGAAGCCAGCACTTATACGGAGAGGAAACGCTGCAGCTTGTCGATAAACACGCAAAGGGAATATGTGACGGCCTCAGCGGGGTGTCATCAAGATACAAGATCAGGCATAAACCGGTTGTCACGTCATCTGAAACGATCAGAGAGGTTTTGCGGGAAGCGCAGTATCAAGAAAACTGTGCCGGGGTCGTGACATGGATGCATACATTTTCCCCTGCGAAAATGTGGATTGAAGGTCTTTCCGCTTTTCAAAAGCCGATGCTTCATCTTCATACCCAGTATCATCGCGACATCCCGTGGGAAACGATTGATATGGACTTTATGAACAGCAACCAATCCGCTCACGGAGACCGGGAATACGGGTATATCCAGTCAAGAATGGGGCAGACGAGAAAAGTCATCGCAGGCTATTGGGATGATGAGGAAGTCAAACATGACATTTCGCAATGGATGAACACTGCTGCCGCCTGGAATGAAAGCAGGAATATTAAAGTAGCCCGGTTCGGCGACAATATGCGGAATGTGGCGGTTACTGACGGAGACAAAGTCGGCGCCCACATCCAATTCGGCTGGCAGGTTGACGGGTACGGAATCGGCGATCTTACCGAGGTGATGAACAACGTCACCGACGCAGAAATTGAGGCGCTTTATGAGGAATACGACAAATTGTATGTCATCAGCGGCGAAACAAAACGGGATGAAGCAAAAGTTGCTTCCATTAAAGAACAGGCGAAAATTGAACTCGGATTAACGGCCTTTCTCGAACGGGGCGGATATACAGCGTTTTCGACCTCCTTTGAAGTTTTGCACGGAATGAAGCAGCTTCCGGGTCTTGCCGTTCAGCGTCTCATGGAAAAAGGGTACGGATTTGCCGGCGAAGGCGATTGGAAAACGGCTGCCCTTGTGCGAATGATGAAAATAATGGCGGACGGAGAACAAACCTCCTTCATGGAAGATTATACGTACCATTTTGAACCGGGGCGTGCGATGATTCTCGGATCACATATGCTTGAAGTATGTCCGACGATCGCCCTTGATCAGCCGAAAATCGAAGTCCATCCTCTCTCAATCGGAGGGAAGGAAGATCCGGCCCGGTTGGTCTTTAACGGAATCGGCGGTTCAGCCATCATCGCCAGCATCATTGATATCGGCGGGCGATTCCGTCTCATTCTGAATGAAGCGGAAGGCAGGGAGATTGATCATGATATGCCGAATCTTCCTGTGGCGCGGGTGCTGTGGAAGCCGGAGCCATCGCTGAAAACAGCTGCGGAAGCATGGATTTTGGCGGGAGGCGCCCATCATACTTGTATGTCCTTCCGGCTTACGGCTGAACAGATGCTTGACTGGGCTGAGATGGCAGGCATTGAAAGCATCTTTATTTCCCGCAATACCGAAATACATGAGCTGAAAAAAGAGTTGAAATGGAATGACGTATTATACCGGCTGGGAGGGAATTGATATGGCGTATACGATTGGTGTTGATTTCGGCACATTGTCCGGCCGGGCGGTGCTTGTCAATGTCCGCACGGGCGAAGAAATCGCGTCTGCGGTAAAAGAATACACTCATGCCGTCATCGACCGCACGCTGCCGAAGACGGGTGAAAAACTCCCTCGGGACTGGGCGCTTCAGCATCCTGCCGATTATATCGAAGTTCTGGAAACAGCGATTCCGAACCTGCTTCAAGAGGCGGGCACTGATCCAAAAGACGTGATCGGCATAGGAATTGATTTTACCGCCTGCACGATTTTGCCGATAGACGTCGCGGGGCAGCCGCTTTGTATGCTGCCGGAATTTGAACGGGAGCCCCACAGTTATGTGAAGCTGTGGAAGCATCATGCGGCTCAAAAACATGCAGACCGTTTGAACACGATTGCCGAAGACACAAAAGAAACATTCCTTAAAAGATACGGCGGTAAAATTTCTTCTGAATGGATGATCCCGAAAATCATGCAAATCGCGGAAGAAGCGCCGCATATATACAAGGCGGCAGATCGGATTGTGGAAGCGGCAGACTGGATCGTCTATCAATTGTGCGGTTCATTGAAGCGAAGCAACTGCACGGCCGGCTACAAAGCAATCTGGAATGAGGAGACGGGGTATCCGCCGGATCATTTTTTCGAAAGGCTCAACCCGTTAATGAAAACGATTACAAAGGATAAATTAAGCGGCACCATTTATTCAGTTGGGGAAAAGGCAGGAGGTCTGACCGAAAAAATGGCGGAGCTGACCGGGCTTCTGCCGGGGACGGCCGTTGCCGTCGCCAATGTCGACGCCCACGTGTCAGTGCCCGCGGTCGGTATTACAGAGCCGGGGAAAATGCTGATGATTATGGGAACCTCTACCTGCCATGTGCTGCTCGGCGAGGAAGAACATATCGTCCCCGGTATGTGCGGGGTCGTCAATAACGGCATCTTGCCCGGATATGCGGGATATGAAGCGGGGCAGTCCTGTGTCGGCGACCACTTTGAATGGTTCGTCAAAACGTGCGTTCCGAGAGACTATGAGAAGGAAGCTGAGGATAAACACATAGACATTCACGAGCTGCTCAGCAAAAAAGCAGCTGAACTTGTTCCGGGGGAAAGCGGCCTTCTCGCGCTTGACTGGTGGAACGGAAACCGGTCAACCTTGGTGGACGCCGATTTGACGGGCATGATGCTCGGCATGACGCTGCACACGAAGCCGGAAGAAATCTACAGGGCATTGGTTGAAGCGACGGCGTTCGGAACGAGGATGATTATCGAAACGTTTCGGGAAAACGGCGTTCCGGTCGAGGAGCTTTACGCAGCCGGAGGAATCGCCGAAAAAAATCCGTTTGTCATGCAGATTTATGCAGACGTCACAAATATGGACATTCAATTATCCGGGTCTCCGCAGGCGCCTGCACTCGGCTCCGCGATTTTCGGAGCGCTCGCCGCGGGACGGGAAAACGGGGGTTTCTCCAATATTGCTGAAGCATGTGCGCATATGGGGAAATTAAAAGACGGCTTTTATGCCCCGAACCGGGAAAGAGTTGAGATTTATGACAGCTTATATGCTGAATATAAAGAGCTCGTACACTACTTCGGCAAAGAAAACAATGTCATGAAACGCCTGAAAGCCATTAAAAACCGTGATTTTGCGAAAGGGGGGAGCCGCCATGCTTGAAGCGTTAAAAGAAGAAGTGCTCGCCGCCAATCTGAAGCTTGAGGAGCATAACCTTGTCACGTTTACATGGGGGAATGTCAGCGGCATTGACAGAGAGAGCGGGAGAATCGTCATTAAACCGAGCGGTGTCGATTACAGTGAGCTGACCGCTGACAAACTGGTCGTCCTGAATGAGGACGGAGACATTCTCGAAGGCTCGCTGAAACCGTCTTCTGACACGCCGACCCATCTTTATCTGTATAAAGCGTTTCCGGCTATCGGCGGAATCGTTCATACGCACTCCCGCTGGGCGACGAGCTGGGCGCAGTCCGGAAGAGACATACCCGCTCTCGGAACGACTCACGCGGATTACTTTGAAAGCGCTATACCCTGCACGAGGGAAATGTATGAAGAAGAAATTGTGAAAGATTACGAATATCATACAGGCAAAGTCATAGCCGAAACTTTTCAAAACGAACCGTATGAACAAAATCCGGGTGTCCTCGTCCACAGCCACGGCCCGTTCTGCTGGGGAACGGACGCGCTGAATGCCCTGCATAACGCCGTTGTGCTCGAAACGGTAGCGGAAATGGCCTACCATTCGCTTATGCTGAACAAACAGCTCAGTCCGATCGACAGAGTGCTGCATGATAAGCATTTTTACAGAAAACACGGGGCGAATGCTTATTATGGCCAAACTTGACGCAGCCGGGTTTCTGATTGATTTAGACGGAACCGTATTCAGGGGGCGGGAGCTGATTGACGGCGCAAAAGAAGCCGTTCATACCCTTCAGTCACTGGGCAAAGCCGTTGTCTTTTTAAGCAACCGCGGCAATCTATCAAGAGCAATGTGCCGAAAGAAACTGTTGGGTGCCGGTATCCGCACGGATGAACGGAGCATCGTGCTGTCCTCCAGTGTGACGGCATCATTTTTAAAGAAGCATTATCCTTTGTCAAAGGCGTGGGTGTTAGGAGAGAAAGGGCTGACTGATGAACTCGCTTTAGCGGGTGTCGCCCTGGCGCAAAACCCGCAGGCGGCAGACTGGCTTGTCATCTCCCTGCATGAAACCGTCACCTATGAGGATCTGAATCTCGCTTTTAAGGCGGCTTCCTCCGGCGCGCGCATCATCGCCACGAACCGGGACCGCTCCTTTCCGAATGAAGGCGGCCATGCCATGGACGTCGCGGGAATGATCGGGGCCATTGAAGCATCCGCCGGAGCAAAAACGGAGCTTGTCATCGGCAAACCGTCTTGGCTGATGGCTGAGGCGGCATGTGAAGCGCTCGGACTTCCCTCTGAGGAATGCGCCATTATCGGAGACAGCCTCGAATCAGATATCGCAATGGGCAGCCTGTACGGGATGAAAAGCGTATTGGTTCTGACGGGGTCGGCCAAACTTGGGGAGCCCCGTCTATATGAACCTGACGTCGTCCTTGATTCTATTAAAGACCTGACAGAATTAGCGAAGGAGGGAATCCTTTCATGAAACGTTCTCCTGAGGACATTCAATCCGAGTTTGACAAGGAAGGGGCCAGCCGCTCACCGATTCAAATAGAAGATATCGTGATCGGGGCGAATGCAAAAGAAGAGCTTCTCAGATTTCTGCAAAAAAAATGCTGGAATTATCCGGTCATCGTCTGTGACCGGAACACGTACGAGGCGGCGGGGCGTCTGCTTGCGGACGAATTGAGGGCAGGCGGGATCAAAGCGTCAAAAGTCATTATTCCGGAGCATGAAGCCGGGGCCGCCGCGGCTGATGAGAGGACATTGGTCTATACGCTGATCAACCTCGCGGAAGAGACGGATGTCATCATTGCGGCCGGTTCAGGAACGATTCACGACATTACGCGGTTTGCCGCCTGCCAGCGCGGATTGCCGTTTATCTCATTCCCCACCGCTCCGTCAGTCGACGGTTTTACGTCGGCGGGAGCGCCGCTCATATTAAACGGAATCAAAACGACGATTCAAACGAAAGCGCCGATCGCCTTATTTGCGGATACGAATGTATTAAAAGAAGCGCCCCGTTCAATGACAGCCGCGGGCTTCGGAGACATGCTCGGAAAAATAACATCGCTGGCAGATTGGGAGATTTCCCGCAGGCTTGCGGGTGAGCCGTACTCAGAAGCCGGGGCGAAGCTTGTGAAAGACGCGCTTTGGCAGTGCATTGATCACCGCGCTGACATTGCCATGGGAACGGAGACCGGCATTCAGATACTGATGGAAGCGCTGATCGTTTCGGGTCTTGTCATGCTTGCGCTTGACCACTCCCGCCCCGCCTCAGGAGGAGAACATCACATCTCGCATTGGATTGAGATGGAAATGCTGAAGGCAAAACAGCCTCCGATTCTCCACGGTGCGAAGGTCGGCTGTGCGTGCGCGGTGCTGAGTGATATTTACAAAGAACTGGCTTGTCACGAAAAGCTTGCTGAACTGCCGCCGCACTTTCGCGAGGCGATTCAATCTGCATATGAAGGGCTTCCCGACGGCAAGACAATTGCCGGGTGGCTCGCATCTGCGGGAGGTCCCGCCTGTTTCGATGAGATCGGTGTAAAACAGGACCTTGTCAGCGATGCGCTTAAGCATGCGCACACACTGAGAGACCGTTATACCGGTTTAACCATCATAAATGAAAATGCAGCGCTCTTTGCACATCATTTGCATCAATAGCCGCACAGCCTAAAGTGGAAGGGGTAATGACATGAAAAAAACGACCGCTGTATGTTTGGTGCTGATGATGCTCTTCTTGTTTACCGCCGGCTGTTCACAAAAACGGACTGCCGGCCGGCCGGGAGAAACAGAGCTGACGTTTTGGACGTTTAACGGTCTGCACGAACAGTTTTATCAGGAAATGGTCAAAGAATGGAATCAGAAATATCCGGATCGCAAAATCAAGCTGAATACCGTTGTTTATCCTTATGGACAAATGCATGATAATTTATCGGTTTCGCTGATCGCGGGTGAGGGGCTTCCCGATATAGCCGACGTGGAATTAAGCCGGTTCTCGAACTTTCTGAAGGGGAAGGATATCCCGCTTGCCGATCTGACGCCGCTGATTGAACAAGACCGCGATAAGTTTGTGGAAGCGCGTCTGGCCTTATACAGCAAAAACGGAAAATTGTACGGCCTTGATACACATGTGGGGACGACCGTCATGTTTTACAACATGGATATCATGAAAAAAGCGGGCGTTGATCCCGCCTCCATTAAAACATGGGAAGATTACCGGCGGGCAGGGAAAAAAGTGCGTGAAGCCGCTGGGAAACCGATGGGAACGGTTGAAACAAACGACTCCGCCACATTTCTATCCATGATTTCGCAGCAAGGGTCAGGCTACTACAGCAAAAACGGAAAATTGATTCTGAACAGCAAGACGAATACAGACACACTGAATTATGTAAAGGACATGGTAAATGATAAAACCCTTCTGCCGGCTCCCGGCGGCGGCCATCACAGCGAAGAATACTACGGTTTTATGAATCAGGGCGGGGCAGCCTCAGTGCTGATGCCCATTTGGTACATGGGACGGTTTATCGATTATATGCCTGATTTAAAAGGCAAAATGGCGATTTACCCTATGCCGGCCTGGAAAGAAGGCGGTGACAGATCAGCGGGTTTAGGCGGAACAGCCACCGTTGTGCCGAAGCAGGCTGAACATCTGAAGCTCGCGAAAGAATTTCTCGGTTTTGCGAAAGGTTCGAAGGAAGGGAATATAAAGCTTTGGACGGTGCTCGGCTTTGACCCGCTCCGCTGGGACGTGTGGGATTCAAAAGAATTGAAGGAGAAAAACAAGTACACGGATTTCTTCCGGAACGGTACGTCAATTTTTTCCTCGCTCCTTGAAATAAAAGATGAGATCAATCCGATTTATCTGCATGAAGACTTCTCTAAAGCGGCTGATCTCGTTGTCAGACAAGTGCTGTTCGATGCGCTGAAGACGCAGGAAAAAACACCTAAGGAAGCCTTGGACGAGGCGGCAGAGCAATTAGAGAAATAGGAGAAGCCGCCCTATTTAACAGTGAAAGCGGGGGAGCTTTTATGAGACCTGTAAAGACAGAGACAGCGCAAACCGTTTCTGCAGTCCGGAAGAAGCCGCGCCGGCGCAATGTGCTGTATTCAAAAAAAGCGGCGCCTTATCTGTTTACGGCGCCATTTATCATTTCGTTTCTCGTTTTCTTTTTGTATCCGATTATCAGCGTGTTTATCATGAGCTTTCAGCGGATACTGCCGGGAGAAGTTACATTTGTCGGGTTTTCCAATTATACCGCTCTTCTTAATCCAACCTTTTATACGGCATTATTTAACACATTGAAATATACCTTCTGGACGCTGATCGTGCTGATTCCGGTGCCGCTTCTTTTGGCGGTGATTCTGAATTCGAAGCTCGTCAGGTTCAGAAATGTGTTTAAATCGGCTCTGTTTGTACCGGCTTTAACATCGACGATCGTAGCGGGGATTATTTTCCGTCTGATGTTCGGAGAAATGAATACGTCGCTTGCAAACGAGCTGATGATGAAGCTTGGCGCATCACCCCAAAACTGGCTCAACAACAAAGGCACCGGCATGTTTTTAATGGTGCTGCTTGCGTCATGGAGGTGGATGGGGATTAACATTCTTTACTTTCTGGCGGGATTGCAAAACGTGCCGAAAGAATTGTATGAAGCGGCTGAAATTGACGGGGCGAGTACGTGGAAAAAGTTCCGGCATATTACCCTTCCATTTTTAAAGCCGGTGTCCGTTTATGTGTTAACGATCAGTATTATCGGCGGTTTCAGAATGTTTGAGGAAAGCTATGTGCTTTGGCAGAATAATTCCCCGGGCAATATCGGCCTCACGCTTGTCGGTTATTTATATCAGCAGGGGCTTGCATACAACGAAATGGGGTACGGGGCCGCAATCGGAATTGTCCTTTTGCTTGTCATCTTACTAGTCAGTCTTGTTTCACTGAAACTGTCCGGTTCGTTTAAAGGGGAGGGATAAGCGTTGCGTAACAATCACATGTCTTCCGTGTACAGAGTCGCGTTTACCTTGTTTTTTATCATGCTGAGCCTGTTGTATATCTTTCCGATGATCTGCCTATTGCTCGGTTCTTTAAAGCCGTCATCTGAGCTGATGCGTATCGGGCTGAATCTGCGTCTTGATCTGGATGTGATGAGCCTTGATAACTACACCTATTTGTTCAACGGGGGGAGCATTTATTTCAAATGGTTTTTTAACAGCCTGCTGCTCGGCGTTCTCACCACGGTTCTCACGCTGTTTTTTTCCTCTTTGATCGGCTACGGACTCGGTGTCTACGAATTTAAAGGCAGAAATATTATTTTCGTTCTTGTGCTGATCATTATGATGGTGCCTCTTGAAGTGATGATGCTCCCGTTGTTCAAATTGACGGTGGGTCTTCATTTGATCGATTCTTATACTGGGGTGATTCTGCCGTTTATTGTGTCGCCTGTCGCCGTGTTCTTTTTCCGGCAATATGCGCTCGGACTTCCGAAGGATCTGCTTGATTCAGCGAGAATGGACGGCTGCACCGAATTCGGCATTTTTTTCAGAATTATGGCGCCGCTCATGAAACCGGCATTCGGGGCAATGATCATTCTTCAATCTTTAAACAGCTGGAATAACTTTTTATGGCCGCTGATCGTGCTTCGGTCGAAAGAAATGTTTACGCTTCCAATCGGACTTTCAGGCCTGCTGAGTCCGTACGGCAACAACTATGACATGCTGATTTCCGGGTCCGTTTTTGCGATACTTCCGGTGATCATCATATTCTTGTTTTTCCAAAAATACTTCATTTCCGGACTCACAGTAGGCGGAGTGAAGGGATAGAGAGAGGGAGGAAATATAATAATGAAAAAAGCGGGGATTACAGCAGATAAAGAATATATCATCGGTGAAGTGGACAAACGGATGTACGGATCATTTATAGAACATATGGGCCGGGCGGTGTATGAAGGCATTTATGAGCCAGGACACCCGAAAGCCGACAAGGACGGCTTCAGAACAGACGTGCAGGAGTTAATCAAGGAATTGCAAGTGCCGTTCATCCGCTATCCGGGAGGGAATTTTCTCTCGGGCTACAATTGGGAAGACGGCGTCGGGCCGGTGAAGGACCGCCCGCGGAGGCTAGATTTGGCATGGCAGACGACAGAAACGAACGAAGTGGGGACGAATGAATTTTTAACGTGGGCGAAAAAAGTGAACGCCGAAGTGAATATGGCGGTCAATCTCGGGACGAGAGGGATCGATGCCGCCCGGAACCTCGTCGAATACTGCAACCATCCTGAAGGGTCATACTGGAGCGACTTACGAAAATCGCACGGATATGAAAAACCTTACGGCATCAAAACATGGTGCTTAGGAAATGAGATGGACGGCCCTTGGCAGATCGGTCATAAAACGGCGCATGAATACGGACGGCTCGCCGCTGAAACGGCAAAGGTGATGAAATGGACGGACCCGACGATCGAATTGGTGGCTTGCGGAAGCTCAAACAGCGGCATGCCGTCCTTCATCGAGTGGGAGGCCGAGGTGCTTGAGCATACGTATGAGCATGTGGATTACATCTCACTGCATACGTATTACGGCAACCATGAAAATGATCTTGAGAACTATTTGGCGAAGTCGATGGATTTAGACCATTTTATTAAATCCGTCACAGCCGTATGTGATTATATGAAAGCGAAAAAACGCAGCAAAAAAACGATTCACCTTTCTTTAGATGAATGGAATGTGTGGTATCACTCAAATGAAGCGGATAAAAAAGTGGAGCCGTGGATTACGGCCCGGCCGATTCTTGAAGACATCTACAATTTTGAAGATGCGCTGTTGATCGGTTCACTGCTGATTACGATGCTGCAGCATGCGGACAGACTAAAGATCGCCTGTCTCGCCCAGCTTGTCAACGTAATTGCGCCTATCATGACCGAAAAGGGCGGAGAAGCATGGAGGCAGCCAATCTTTTACCCTTACATGCACGCCTCTGTCTACGGGAGAGGGACTTCAATGAAGCTGCTGATCACCTCCCCGAAATACGACTCGGCGGATTTTACGGATGTGCCGTATGTTGATGCCGCGGCCGTTTACCATGAAGAGGATGAAGCACTGACCATTTTTGCCGTCAACAAAAGCAAGGAACTGATGGAAACGGAGATCAAGCTGAGAGGGTTTGAAGATTACCGCATCATTGAGCATATCGTGCTGGAGCATCAGGATATGAAAGCGACCAATCAAAAAAACAGAAATGAAGTCACGCCTCACTCAAACGGAACGTCTTCGGCAAATGCTGAAGGGATAACGGCTCATTTTACTCCGCTGTCCTGGAATGTCATCCGTTTATCAGGCAAATAATGTTCCGAAAAGCCGGGCTGCGCCGCCGGCTTTTTTTTTACGCAAAAATCATCTCCCGTTATCTGATAATTGTGATAATATTTAGAAAAAGAGAAAAGGGGCTGGGATTAAATGAATGCGATTACAATCGTCATAGCGTCTATATGTATTCTTGCGATCGCCTATCGGCTTTACGGTACCTTTATGATGGTCAAAGTATTAAAAATCAATGATCAGACACCGACTCCGGCCCATGTGCTTGAGGATGGGAAAGATTATGTGCCGACGAATAAGTGGGTGTCATTCGGCCACCACTTCGCGGCAATCGCCGCTGCCGGCCCGCTTGTCGGACCGATTCTGGCAGCTCAGTTCGGCTATCTGCCCGGGCTTTTATGGCTGTTAATCGGGGCGGTGATCGGAGGAGCCGTGCATGATATTGTCGTATTGTTTGCATCAATGCGGAAAAACGGGAAAACGCTTTCTGAAGTCGCCAAAGAAGAGCTCGGCCCGGTGGCGGGTTTTTGCACGGGTCTCTCGATGCTGTTTATCATTACGATCACGATGGCGGGGCTGTCCATGGTTGTGCTGCACGCGCTTGAGAAAAACCCGTGGGGAACGTTTGCGGTGGGGATTACGATTCCGATCGCGATGGGGGTCGGCCTCTACTATAAAAAAACGGGCAATCTCAAACTCGCATCAACTGTCGGGTTTCTTTTGTTAATGGCCGGTGTTGTAATCGGGCCGCGGCTGCAGACAACGGCTCTCGGGGACATGCTGACACTGGATGCGAAAACGCTTGCAGTTGCGCTTCCTGTCTATGCGTTTTTCGCCGCGGCGCTTCCGGTTTGGCTTTTGCTGGCTCCGCGTGACTATTTAAGCAGTTTTATGAAAATCGGGGTTTTTGCCGCTTTGATCGCAGGCGTCTTTTTCGTCAATCCCGCCATTAAATTTCCGGCCGTAACGGAGTTTATTCACGGCGGAGGGCCGGTGATCGCGGGTCCTGTCTGGCCGTTTATTTCAATAACGATTGCCTGCGGCGCCATTTCGGGCTTTCATGCATTTGTCGGTTCCGGCACAACGCCGAAAATGCTGGATAAATGGAGTGATATAAAGCCGGTTGCTTTCGGAGCGATGCTTGTGGAATGTCTCGTCGGAATTATGGCGCTCATTGCAGCTGCCGCTCTTGAGCCCGCCGACTATTTTGCTATTAACAGCACGCCTGAAATATTCCGCACCCTCGGGACGAATGTCGTCCATCTGCCTGAATTGAGTAAAGAAATCGGGCTCAGTCTGGAAGGAAGAACGGGCGGCGCTGTTACGCTTGCCGTCGGAATGACGTATATCTTTACGGAGATTCCGTTTTTCAGTCATTTGGCTTCATACTTTTTTCAATTCGTCATTATGTTTGAAGCGGTGTTTATTTTAACGGCGATTGATGCGGGAACCCGTGTCGCCCGGTATTTGATTCAAGAGTTTTTCGGAGAGGTCTATAAGCCGCTGAAAAAAACAGACTGGCTGCCGGGCTCGATTTTCTCAAGCGCGCTCGCCTGCCTGCTGTGGGGCTATCTTCTGTATTCGGGCGACATCAGCTCCATTTGGGCGCTGTTCGGCGTATCCAATCAGCTTATGGCGTCTGTCGGCTTAATTATCGGTGCGACCGTCGTATTAAAAATAGCGGATAAGCGGCGCTATATGCTGACATGCCTGATTCCTCTCGCTTATTTGTACGTGACCGTCAACTATGCGGGTTATTGGATGGTGCGGTATGTGTATTTGAACCCCGAAGCGGCGGGATACAACGTGCTGAATGGCGTTTTATCCATTATCATGCTCATTCTCGGGCTTGTGATTATCATTGCGGCTGTGAAAAAATGGGCGAATGTATGGCGTGATCCGAGTGCCAGACTGGAAGCTTCAATAACCGGATAAATCCGCGGCCGTCCGAACATTGCAGCATCATAAAAAAAGCAGAGAGCCGATCGGTCTCTCTGCTTTCATCTTATGACAAATCCGCCGCTTCCAAAAGGTAATCCGCCAAATGAACCGCCCGGACACGGCCTGTTAATCCTTCGCGTAAAATGCCGAGCTGCATTTGCAGAAGGCATCCGGGATTGGCTGTCACGATGACGGCCGCCTCCGTTTTTCCGGCGGCTTTCATCTTACTGTCTAATATTTTCATAGACATCTCTGACTCTGTTATATTATAAATTCCCGCCGACCCGCAGCAGCTGTCGGCCTTTTCCATTTCTCTGTACTCAGCCCCTTTAATGCTTTTCAAAAGCGTGCGCGGTTCCTCTGACGTATGCATCACATTGCGGAGATGGCAGGAGTCCTGATATGTGACGATATGAGGAGACTGCGCCCGCAGGTTTTTTTGATGGAACTTCAAATCAACCAGTACGGATGAAAAGTCTTTGAGCTTCCGGACGAATTGTTCGGCACGTTCCGCCCATCCAGGTTCATCTTTCAGTAAATGCGGATATTCCTGAAGAAAGGCGCCGCATCCGCCGGCGTTTGTAATGATATAATCAGCGTCAAGCGCCTCAAAAGCCGCGATATTCCGCTTGGCCAGTTCTTTTCCCATCTCTTTTTCTCCGCTGTGCCCGTGAAGCGCGCCGCAGCACGCCTGGCCGTCCGGGACCGCGATTTCACACCCGGCCGCCTGTAAAAGCGCCGTTGTCGCATGATTTGTCGCTAAAAACATCGTATCCATTAAGCAGCCCGAGAAAAAAGCGGCCCGTTTTTGGACGGGACCCGCGGCAGGAAGAAAACGCGGCCTTTCCTTCATGTCTTTCCGTTTCGGGGCGGGCGGGAGCACTTGTTCCATTGTGCGCAGATGTTCAGGCAAAACGCGCAGCATACCGGTTTTTCTGACGGCGGTCTGCAGTCCCGATCTTTGGTATATTCCGAGAAGATTCACGGCTGTCTGCATGCGGTTTTGATGAGGGAAAAGCCCGGTGAAGGCGGCTTTCCGCAAGAGGCGCACGCCCGGCTTATGCTTTTTATTTTGATGAATGATATCCCTCGCTTCTTCAAGCAGCTGTCCGTAATTGACCCCTGCCGGACAAACGGGCTCGCATGCCCGGCATCCGAGACACAGCGAAAGTGAGCGCTCGACATCTTCATCCGGCTCGATCAGTCCGTCTGTGACGGCTTTCATCAGGGCGATCCGGCCGCGCGGCGAATGGGATTCTTGAAATCCCGATTCAATATAGGTCGGACAGGAAGGAAGGCAGAAGCCGCAGCGCATACAGTTCAGCAATTCACCTTCATCCATGCGGTTTTTGAATTCTGTTTGAATTTGTTGCTGCTCTTTAGCCGTTGTCATTTCATCACCACCACGCGTTTCCTTGATGAATTGGCGAATATTTTTCCCGGATTCAGCAGATTTTGGGGATCAAGCGCTTGTTTGATCGCTTTCATGGCGGTGATGCCTTCTGTTTTCAGCTTCATTTCTAAATACGGCGCTTTTACGATGCCGACCCCGTGTTCACCCGTTATCGTCCCGCCCAGCTCAATCGCTTTTTCAAAAATGGCGGCAAAAGCTTTTTCGACACGTTCCATCTCCTCTGTATTTCGGATATCGGTGGTGCACGTCGGATGGAGGTTGCCGTCTCCGGCATGGCCGAATGTGCAGATGGACAGGCCGTATGTTTCTGCAATCTCGTTAATGGCTTTGACCATGCTGGCAATTTGTGATCTCGGCACGGTCGCATCTTCCAGAATCGTTGTCGGTTTCAGCCGGGCAAGGGCTGATAATGCGGACCGTCTGGCCTCTGTAAGCGCGAATGCCTCTTCCTCGGTTTCAGCCGTTTGGACGGATACGGCGGCTCCGTTTTTACAAATCGCTTCGATTTTTTCCATATCTCGTCTGACCGTGTCGATGTCACCGTCCTGTTCGATCAGCAGCACCGCTTTTGCGTCGGTCGGAAGCCCGATCTTGGCGTAATCTTCAATGACCTGCAGTGTCGGCTGATCCAGAAATTCGAGTGTCGCCGGAATGATTTTTTCAGCGATGATGGCAGAAACCGATTCCGCAGCCGCTTCAATATGTTCATAGAGTGCAAGCAGCGTTTTTTTCGTTTCCGGCTTCGGAACCAGCTTTAAAGTCGCTTCCGTCACAACGCCGAGCGTCCCTTCTGATCCGACGAAAAGCCGGGTCAGATCATAACCGGCGACATCCTTTGTCAGCTTTCCTCCTGTGCGGATGATATCGCCTGAAGCCAAGACGGCTTCAAGGCCGAGGACATAATCCCGGGTGACGCCGTACTTCAAACCGCGCAGCCCGCCGGAATTTTCATTAATATTCCCGCCGATTGTCGATATTTTCATGCTGCTCGGATCAGGCGGATAAAATAAACCTTTTTGTTCAACCGCACGGATCATATCTTGCGTGATCACGCCCGGCTGGACGGTTGCCGTCAAATTTTCTTCATCGATTTCAAGAATGCGGTTCATATGTTTGAATAAAAGCACAAGCCCGCCTTCAGACGGACATGTGCCGCCGCATAAGTTTGTGCCTGAACCCCTCGGCACGATCGGAATGTCATGCCTGCTGCAAATCGTCAATATACGGGACACGTCATCCGCGCTGCGGGGGGCGATTACCGCATCCGGCATGGCTTGCAGCTGAGGAGCCGCATCATAAGAATACACAAGACGGCCCGCCGCCGAATCATCATAATTCTCCTTCCCGACCGTCCGGATGAACGCTTCTTTTGCCTCTCGTGAAATCATGTTCTCCCAACCTCCCTGATAAGAAAAGCGTTTTCATTTAATTGTAAAGAAAAACGATTCCGCACACTATGGAGAAACATATGAAAAATGATGATATGATTACGTGCTTTTTGTATGTTGATCTAAAAAGCGCAGCGCCAAATAAAAAGCCGTTATGTCTTCAGGGCGGTCCAGCTTCATATTTGTCAGTGATTCCAGTTTGGAAAGACGGTAGCGCAATGTGTTGATATGAATATGCATGTCGTCGGCGGTGCGCTTTAACGATAATTGCCGGTCGAAAAAGGCGCGCAGCGTATCCAGAAGTTCTTCCCGGCCGAGTACATGCTCGAGAACCCGCCGTGAAAATTCCGACCTCGTGCGGGGTGTGATATCGGCAAGACACATATCCAGTTTTAAATCTTCTTCAAAGACGGCCTGCTTGTCACCGATGCCGGCTGAAAGTGCTTTATCTGCCTGTTCGTATGATTCCGTGAGGCGCTCTCCCGGAACGATCCGTCCGATGCCGGCGGTGACAGGCTGCCCAAAAACGGCGCCGATCTTTTTAATGAGCTGTGTTTTGGAAGCCGAATTTGCTTCATGATTAATGAGAATTCGTTCATTTCCCCAGCGGACAAACAGGTCTTCAGGGCATTCGTACTGCCAGAGCCGCCCGAGCTCCTCCGCTTTATATTGCTCATAACGGCCTTGAATGAGTATGATCCGGCGGTATGCGTGAAGGTCTGCGCCGATGAGCTTTGCTTTTTCTAAAAAGCCCGGAGACCATTCTTTCAGCTGCAGCCAATCAACCATAAAGGATTCAAGCATTCTCGCACGCCACTGCGCTTCTTCCATATGGCGCGTTTCTTTAATAAACAGCTCCGTCATTTTTCTGAGCAATTCTCCGAAAGGCAGGATATCGTCAGGGTCTCCTGTCAGGCCGAATACTCCGATCACTTCATGACCTGAAAAAACGGGGAGGTTCAGTCCTGCTTTTACGCCCTCGAGCCGTTTTTCATCTTCTTTCGTAATGATGACATTCCGTTTTTCGCGCGCGCAGATCAGTGCGCCTTCATGAAACCATCCGGCGCGCGCCTCGTTGGTGCCCGCGATGATCATGCCTTTTGTATCGGCAATAATCACTTCGCGGCTGTACATATGTTTGACTTCGGCAATCAATTTCTTTGCCAGTTCCGGCTGTAACTGCATGGCGATCCCCCTCGCCATTATTATACAAAAAAAACCGGGTGTCCCATCACCCGGTTCATGCTTATTGCGCAGGTTTTAATCCGCCTTCAAGTGTTTTGAGCATTTCATTTTTTTCTGAGTCCGACGCATGCTGCCAAAGAACTTCGAATAAGACGCCTAGGCCCGGAAGCATTTTTTCTTCACCGCTTTGGATGGCGTCAACGATAGTATGCTCCAGCTGATCCTGGTTATTGCCGGTTACATTGGCAATAACGGCATTGCGTAAATTAAGATCCATTACAACCGCTCCTTTTTCTGAATGTGATACGCATATTCTTACCGCGCACGCGGTTTATTATGTGCTGTTCTTAAGATATAATAACAACATGCATGAAAAAAGGAGAGCACAGACATAAAGTGAAACGAATCGACTCTGCAAAAAACCAAAAAGTGAAGGACTGGAAAAAACTTCACACAAAAAAAGAGAGACTTAAAACGAATACATTTCTGATAGAAGGAGAGCATCTGGCAGAAGAAGCGCTCAAATCAAAGGGAACGGTAAAAGAAATTCTCGTAAACGATGAGAGCGCCATCCCGGCCGATCTGGACATGAGCATTCCGTGCTACGTGCTGAGCGAAGACGCGTTTTCAGCCGTGACGGAAACAGAAACGCCGCAGCGGATCGCCGCGGTCTGCCATATGCCGGATAAGAGGCCTGATCAGCTGAAGCGGCTGCTTCTGATTGATGCCGTGCAGGATCCGGGGAATTTAGGAACAATGATCAGAACGGCAGATGCGGCGGGAATCGACGCCGTTGTCCTTGGTGAGGGAACAGCAGACCCGTACAATGGAAAAACGCTGCGTTCAGCACAAGGATCTCATTTTCATATTCCCATTTTGAAACGTCCGCTTGATGAGTTCACCGCTGAGCTGAAATCACAAGGCGTCGCGATCTACGGCACGGCGCTTGAAAACGGTGCGGCTTATCAAAGCGTGAAGCCTGAAGAATCGTTCGCGTTAATCGTCGGGAACGAGGGGGCGGGAGTGGACGCCGGCCTTCTGCAAAAAACGGATCTCAACCTGTACGTTCCGCTGTACGGGCAGGCGGAATCGCTGAATGTGGCGGTAGCGGCCGCCATCCTCGTTTATCATCTCAGAGGATAGGTTGCGAAAAGCCTTGGATTTCACTATAATAGATAGCAATAATGTAAAAACCGTGACAGAGGACGTCAATTTTTGCACACACTGCCTTCCAGGGAGAAAATGCCGCTGACTGAGAGCATTTTTATCGCAGCACAAAAATTGATTTTCACCTCTCGAGTTGTCACCGGGACCGCGCCAAACGCGCGTAAAGGTGAACCGGAACGATCGTTTCCGTTATGTCAATGAAGCTGTCGGCAGATGAAGTCTGCCTTAAAAAGGGTGGTACCGCGGCCACAACTCGTCCCTTCTCTCAAGGGGCGGGTTTTTTTGTTTTCTGAAAAAGGCATAGAACGGTTTGGTTTACATAAAAGGAGGATGCATGATGGAAGAGAAGCTTAAACAGCTCGAACTGGAAGCTGCAGAAAAAGTAGAAGCGGCGGGTTCATTAAAAGAAGTTAACGACATTCGGGTGCAATATCTCGGAAAAAAAGGGCCGATTACAGAAGTTCTCCGCGGCATGGGCAAACTGTCCGCCGAAGAGCGCCCGAAAATGGGAGCGCTCGCCAATGAAGTGAGAGAGCGCATTGCAGCAGCCATTACGGCGAAAAATGAACAGCTTGAACAAGAAGAAATGAATAAAAAACTCAGCAGCCAGACGATTGACGTCACATTGCCGGGCAGTCAGGTAAACATCGGCGGACGCCATCCGCTGACGGTCGTTATTGAAGAAATTGAAGATTTATTTATCGGCATGGGATATACCGTCGAAGAAGGCCCTGAAGTGGAAACGGATTATTACAACTTTGAGGCGCTGAACCTGCCGAAGGAACATCCGGCCCGCGACATGCAGGACAGCTTTTACATTACAGAAGAAATGCTGATGAGAACGCAAACGTCACCGGTGCAGACGCGCACGATGGAAAAGCATAAAGGAAAAGGCCCCGTCAAAATCATTTGTCCCGGTAAAGTGTATCGCCGCGACAACGATGACGCGACACATTCCCATCAATTCATGCAGATCGAGGGTCTCGTCGTCGACCGCAAAATCAGCATGAGCGATCTGAAAGGCACGCTTGAATTGGTCGCCAAAAAAATGTTCGGCCAAGATCGTGAAATCAGGCTCCGTCCGAGCTTTTTCCCATTCACAGAGCCTTCTGTCGAGGTGGATGTGACCTGCTTTAAGTGCGGCGGACAAGGCTGCTCCGTCTGCAAAAAAACAGGCTGGATCGAAATTCTCGGCGCCGGCATGGTTCACCCGAACGTGCTGAAGATGGCCGGATTCAATCCTGAGGAATACCAGGGTTTTGCTTTCGGAATGGGTGTTGAACGTATCGCGATGCTGAAATACGGCATTGAAGATATCCGCCATTTCTATACCAATGATGTCAGATTCATTTCGCAGTTTAAACAGGCGTAAGAGGAGGATACACATGTTTGTTTCTTATAAATGGTTAGAAGATTACGTTGACTTGCAGGGAATCGACCCGGCCGTGCTTGCAGAAAAAATTACGAGAGCCGGTATTGAAGTTGAGGGTATCGAGTATAAAGGGGAGGGCGTAAAAGGCGTTGTCATCGGACACGTGCTTGAGCGCGAACAGCACCCGAATGCCGACAAGCTCAACAAATGCCTTGTTGATATCGGTGCGGAGGAACCCGTGCAGATTATCTGCGGCGCCCCGAATGTTGATAAAGGACAGAAGGTTGCCGTTGCAACGGTCGGAGCCGTGCTTCCCGGCAATTTCAAAATTAAAAAAGCCAAGCTGCGCGGCGAAGCGTCTCACGGCATGATCTGTTCCCTTCAGGAGCTCGGCATTGAAAGCAAGCTCGTGGCGAAAGAATATGCGGAAGGCATTTTCGTTTTTCCGAATGATGCTGAAACGGGAGCTGACGCAATGGCGGCCCTTCAGCTTGATGATGCGATTTTAGAATTGGGCTTAACGCCGAACCGCGCCGACGCGATGAACATGCTTGGCGTGGCTTATGAAGTTGCGGCTATCCTCGGCGCAGAGGTAAAGCTTCCGGAGGCTTCATATGAAAAAGCGGCAGAAAAAGCGGCGGATGCTGTTTCCGTTAAGGTTGAAGATACGCAGGCCAATCCGCATTATGCCGCAAAAATCATTAAAAACGTCAAAATCGGCCCGTCACCGCTATGGATGCAGACGAAGCTGATGAATGCAGGCATCCGCCCGCATAATAACGTCGTGGACATTACAAACTTCGTCCTCCTTGAGTACGGACAGCCGCTTCACGCTTTCGATTACGACCGGTTCGGTTCAAAAGAGGTCGTCGTCAGAAAAGCGGCGGAAAACGAAACCATCGTAACGCTGGATGAACAAGAGCGTAAGCTGTCAAGCAGCCATTTGGTCATCACAAACGGAAAAAAAGCGCAAGCCGTTGCGGGAGTCATGGGCGGAGCTGAGTCTGAAGTCCGTGAAGACACCACTGCGATTTTACTGGAAGCCGCTTATTTCGACGGACAGACCGTCCGCAAAGCGTCGAGAGACCTCGGATTGAGAAGCGAAGCGAGCGCCAGATATGAAAAAGGCATTGATCCGGCACGCGTTTTGCTGGCGGCTGAACGGGCCTGCAGTCTCATTCAGGCATATGCCGGCGGAGAAGTGCTCTCAGGCACGGTTGAAGAAAACCATTTGAAAATCGAAGCAAACAATATTCACGTGTCTGTTGAAAAAGTGAACGCCGTGCTCGGCATGACAATCGCTAAAGAAGAAATCATCAGCATTTACAAGCGCCTCGGGTTTGCAGTCGGTGAAGCTGAAGACGTTCTCGTCGTAACGGTGCCCTCGCGCCGCGGAGATATTAGAATAGAAGAAGACCTGATTGAAGAAGCGGCGAGATTGTACGGGTATGACAATATTCCGTCCACGCTTCCGGAAACGGCCGGCACGACAGGCGGCTTGACACCGTATCAGGCAAAACGCCGGAAAGTGAGACGTTTCCTTGAAGGAGCGGGTCTTTCACAAGCGACCACTTATTCATTAACGAATGATAAAAAAGCGGCCGCTTTTGCAATCGAAAAATCATTCAACACGATGCTTGCTCTGCCGATGAGCGAAGAAAGAAGCATTCTCAGACACAGCCTCGTGCCGAATCTTCTTGAAGCCGTTTCATACAATCTGGCCAGACAGACTGATTCCGTTGCTTTATATGAAACGGGTTCTGTATTTCTGACGAAAGAAGAAAACACAAAACCGGTTGAAAAAGAACGGGTTGCCGGAGCTGTAACCGGATTGTGGCGCAAAAATTTATGGCAGGGTGAGAAAAAGCCGGTTGATTTCTTCGTCGCCAAAGGAATCGTTGAAGGCCTGCTGCATCAATTGAATGTGTCAGACCGGGTTGAATTTGTCCAGTCAGAACGCAAAAACATGCATCCCGGCCGGACGGCAAACATTCTATTGAACGGTTCGCTTGCCGGATTTATCGGCCAGGTGCATCCGGCAATGGAAAAAGAGCTGGATATCAAAGAAACGTATGTGTTCGAGCTTGATCTGCACGCGCTTCTGACCGAGGAAACAGAACCTGTCGTGTATACGCCGATTCCGAAGTACCCGTCCGTCACGCGCGATATTGCGCTTGTGGCAGATAAAACCGTTACAAGCGGACAGCTCGAAGCCGTGATCAAAGAAGCCGGCGGCGCGCTGCTGAAAGAAGTCACCGTATTTGATGTGTACGAAGGTGAGCATATGGAAGAGGGCAAAAAATCCGTCGCCTTCTCGCTCCAATATGTTAACCCTGAACAAACATTGACAGAAGAAGAAGTGACAAAAGTACATGAAAACGTGCTGAAAGCGCTGGAAGAAACGTATCAGGCCGTATTAAGAGGATAAAGAAAAAGCTTGCAGATCACTCTGCAAGCTTTTTTATTATGACCGCTTCCGTTCAACAAGGCGTTTCGCTTTTTGCGTATTGGCAAAATGAAGTTTGGTGAACGTTCTGAGCGCACCTTCTCCCTTATTGATGATCAGCTTGGCGGCAGCTTCATCGACGTGGGGCCCCGCGCCTTTCGGAATCGTCATCCCAGCCTCTCGGGAAAGCTTATCCATTTCAATTAAGAAAGAATATCGCGCAATGATAGAGGCTGCGGCGACGGAAAGATGTATGCTTTCCGCTTTCGTGCTGAAAAACGTTTTTTCTTTTACGATATCCCTTCCGGAAAGATGCTTAAAATAAATGCCGGGGTCTGCGAATTGGTCAATCAGAATCGCTTCCGGTTTAACGCCGTTCATTTTTTTCAGCAGATTGGAAATCGCCTGATTATGAAGGAGCGCCTTCATTTTTCCTTGGCTCATGCCTTTTTCCTGCATCTGATTGTATTTTTCGTTTTTTAACACAAGCAGGCTGTAAGGGATGGTTTTAATTAACAGTTTGGCGATTTCAATAATCTGCGGATCTTTTAAATCCTTCGAATCCTTCACACCGAGTTCTTTCATTAAAGAGAGCTTTGATTTGTCTACGTAGGCGCAGGCAACCGTTATCGGCCCGAAGTAATCGCCTGTTCCGACTTCATCAGAGCCGATCACTGACATGGAGGTAATGCCCGCCGGGGGAGCGTAGAGCGGATCGGCCGCTTTTTTGACGGTTTTCTTTGCTTTCGGCGCCTCAGCCGTTCCCCAGCGGGCCGCTTCTGTGCCGGCGTTTTTTCCTTGAAAGAGAACCTTGCCCGAGCGGTAGGCTGTAATGGTACAGCCCGGAGGCTTGGCCTGGAAGACGGCGCCCTGCGGAACGGCGGGAGTAAGGGAGCCGGCATAGGATTGTTTCATTTGTTCCATAGCGGAAGCGGATACTTTTATAACAGAATGGGACACGATATAATCTCCTTTTTTGGCACTTTTCACTGTATATACCAGTGTATCATAACAGCCCGAGGCTCGTCTTTCCATTCAAACGATAATCGTGGTATGATAGGAACTAGGATTCTCGCGGAATGGAGGAGAAACGTTGTCTGACGGCAAAAAAACCAAAACGACAGTAAACATTTACGGCCAGCACTTCACCATTATCGGGGAAGAAAGCAAAGCGCATATGCGCCATGTGGCCGGAGTGGTTGATGATAAAATGAGAGAAATCAACGAGAAAAATCCATATCTTGATATAAATAAGCTCGCTGTATTGACTGCGGTCAATGTCGTGCATGATTATATGAAACTGCAAGAAAAATATGAAATACTGGAGCGGCAGCTTAAAGAAAAGGAATGAACACCATATGATAGATATCATCATCTTAGTTTTGCTCTTAATGGGCACATTGCTTGGATTAAAAAGAGGATTTATCCTCCAATTTATATATTTAACGAGTTTCATCCTCTCGATTGCGTTTGCGGCGCTTTTTTACAAAAATCTGGCCCCGCATCTGAGCTTTATACCCGCGCCTGATTTTTCCGGCGGGCAGGCGGCTCTGTCTTTTATTAAAGGAAACGTAGAGACGGCTTATTACAACGCGATCGCGTTTGTCATTTTGTTTATCATCGCAAAGATTCTGCTCCGGATTATCGGAGCGGCGCTTAATATCATCGCCGGCATTCCGGTCATTAAACAGATCAACAAACTGCTGGGCGGGGTGCTTGGGTTTCTGGAAGTCTATTTATTTGCGTTTATCCTGTTATACGTCGCATCCGTACTGCCGGTAAGCGCGCTTCAGGATATGCTCGCACAATCGACGCTTGCAAATATCATCACACATCATACGCCGTATCTGTCAGGGCTCCTGCAAGAACTGTGGGCCCAGTACGGGGCATAAAAAACTTCTCTTGACCGGAGAAGTTTTTTTCAAGCTCTGCGTCAGTTGTGCCGGAGGAGAAAAATTTGTATGATGAAAAGCAGGAAACGACTGGGGGTTAACAGTATGCATAAAAAAGATATCATCAGGCTGCTTGAAACGATTGCGGTCTATATGGAACTGAAAGGGGACAACCCGTTTAAAATATCAGCCTTCCGAAAAGCGGCAGCGGCGCTTGAGCAGGATGACCGCAGCCTGTCGGAAATCGACGACATGATGTCTTTATCCGGAATCGGAAAAGGCACCTACGGCGTCATTCGTGAATATATGCAGGAAGGTGTGTCCGGCACGCTTCTCCAATTGCAGAAAGAAGTTCCGGAAGGCTTGGTTCCTCTTTTGAAGCTTCCGGGCCTCGGCGGCAAAAAAATCGCCAAGCTGTATCAGGAACTGGGCGTTCATGACGCGGAATCGCTGAAAGAAGCATGCGAGCAGCAAAAAGTACAGGGGCTCGCCGGTTTCGGCAAAAAAACGGAGGAGAAAATCCTCCAGGCTCTCGGAGAAGCCGGAAAACAGCCGGAACGGTTTCCGATCGGCTATGCGCTCAGCATTGCTTCAGTAATTGAAGAACATTTGGCCCGGCTGACGGATATTCAGAAATATTCCCGGGCCGGCAGTCTCAGAAGAGCGCGGGAGACTGTAAAAGATCTGGATTACATTATCGCTACAGATCATCCGGAGGCTGTCAGAGAACAGCTTCTTTCTCTCCCGAACGTAAAAGACGTGATAGCGAGCGGGGATACAAAAGTATCAGTCATCCTGACCTTTGAATATGAGACGAGTGTGGATTTCCGGCTTGTGACAGAGGAACAGTTTGCCACCACACTTCATCATTTTACCGGTTCTAAAGATCACAACATTAAAATGCGCCAGCTGGCGAAAGAGCGCGGCGAACGGATCAGTGAATACGGAGTAGAAACCATAGAAACGGGAGACGTCAAAACATTCCCGAGCGAAGAAGCGTTTTACGCCCACTTCGGTCTGCCGTTTATTCCTCCTGAGCTCAGAGAAAGCGGGCAGGAGGTCGACACGTACCGGGAAGAAACGGATCTTGTGGAGCATAAAGCGATAAAAGGCGATCTCCACATGCACTCAGCCTGGAGTGACGGCGCTTTTTCCATCAGAGAAATGGCAGAAGCGTGTATGGCAAAAGGCTATCAGTACATGGCGATCACCGACCATTCTCAATATTTAAAGGTAGCCAACGGGTTAACGGCCGAACGGCTCAAAAAACAGGCGGAAGAAATTGACGCGTTAAATGCTGAATTTGAAAATTTTCATATTTTTAAAGGCGTAGAGATGGACATTCTCCCCGACGGTTCGCTTGATTATGATGACAGTGTTCTGTCTGAAATGGATCTTGTCATCGCATCTATTCATTCAAGCTTCAGCCAGCCGGAGCATGTCATTATGAAACGGCTTGAACAGGCGCTGACGAATAAGCACGTGGACATTATCGCCCACCCGACGGGACGCCTGATCGGCAGACGGGCCGGCTATGAAGTCGACATCGACATGCTGATTGAACTCGCCGCCAAAACAAATACGGCGCTTGAACTGAATGCAAACCCCGCGCGCCTCGATTTACGGACTGAGCATCTGATCAAAGCAAATGAAAAAGGTGTGACTTTGGTCATTAATACCGATGCCCATAATATCGAGATGCTCGATGATATGAAAACGGGCGTGACCGCTGCGCGCAAAGGGTGGACGGAGACAAAACATGTGTTAAACGCCCGGCCGCTACACGAGGTCAAAGCATTTCTGACGCGCAATGATTAAGTAAGGAGGATCACAAAACCGTGCAGCAAAAAGTGTTATCATCACTTGAATTTCATAAAGTAAAAGAACAGATTACCGCACATGCCGCCTCATCGCTCGGCCGGGAGAAGCTTCTGCAGCTGAAACCTTTGACGGATCTCTCAGACATCCAAAAACAGCTGGATGAAGTCGAAGAAGCATCCGCGGTCATGCGCTTGAGAGGCCATGCTCCGTTCGGCGGCCTGACCGACATAAGATCCGCTTTACGGCGGGCGGAAATCGGCAGTGTGCTGACGCCGGCGGAATTCACCGAATTGTCCGGGCTGCTGTATGCCGTTAAACAAATGAAGCATTTTATCAGCCAAATGACAGAAGACGGCGTCGGTATTCCGCTGATACAGGCCCATGCAGAAGAACTGATTACATTGGGCGATTTGGAAAGGGAGATTAACTCCTGCATTGATGACCATGGTGAAGTGCTTGATCATGCATCCCCCGCTTTAAGGGGAATCCGCACGCAGCTCAGGACACTTGAATCAAGAGTCAGAGACCGGCTTGAATCGATGCTGCGTTCATCTTCCGCTTCTAAAATGCTGTCTGACACCATCGTTACGATTCGGAATGACCGCTTTGTCATCCCGGTTAAACAGGAATACAGATCAAGCTACGGCGGAATTGTCCACGATACATCTTCATCCGGTGCGACACTGTTTATTGAACCGCAGGCGATCGTAGATATGAACAACTCGCTTCAGCAGGCGAAAGTAAAAGAAAAACAGGAAATCGAACGGATTCTCCGGATGCTGACGGAGCATACGGCTGAACACACACAAGAAATCGCTCAAAATGTGGAAGTGCTGCAGACACTGGATTTCATTTTCGCCAAAGCGAGATACGCAAAAGCGATGAAGGCGACAAAACCACTCATGAACGGAGACGGTTTTATCCGGCTGAAAAAAGCGCGCCATCCGCTGCTGCCCCAAGATCAAGTCGTGGCCAACGATATTGAACTGGGCGGAGATTATTCAACGATCGTCATCACGGGACCGAATACGGGCGGTAAAACCGTTACGTTAAAAACACTCGGGCTGCTGACGATAATGGCGCAGGCAGGATTGCACATACCGGCTGATGAGGGATCGGAAGCAGCAGTATTTGACAATGTGTTTGCCGATATCGGCGATGAACAGTCGATCGAACAAAGTCTGAGTACGTTCTCATCCCACATGGTCAATATCGTCAATATTTTAAAAGACGTGTCTGAAAACAGTCTTGTGCTGTTTGATGAACTCGGTGCCGGAACAGATCCGCAGGAAGGAGCGGCGCTTGCCATGAGCATCCTTGACGAAGTTCACCGGACAAACGCCAGAGTGCTTGCGACAACCCATTATCCGGAACTGAAAGCATACGGATATAACAGACAAGGCGTCATGAATGCCAGCGTTGAATTTGACATTGAAACGCTTTCGCCTACCTATAAGCTTCTGATCGGAGTGCCGGGCCGAAGCAACGCATTTGAAATCTCAAGACGCCTTGGGCTTCCGGAGCATATCATCGGCCAGGCGAAGTCAGAAATGACCGCCGAACATAACGAAGTCGATCTGATGATCGCATCCCTTGAAAAAAGCAAAAAAAGAGCGGATGAAGAGCTTTCTGAAACCGAATCAATCAGAAAAGAAGCAGAAAAACTGCACAAAGAGCTTCAGCAGCAAATCATTGAGCTGAACGCCCAAAAAGATAAAATGATGGAAGAAGCCGAGCAGAAAGCTGCGGAAAAACTGGAAGCCGCCGCAAAAGAAGCCGAACAGATCATCCGCGAACTCCGGTCCATCAAGCAAGAACACAGATCCTTTAAGGAACACGAGCTGATTGACGCCAAAAAACGTCTCGGAGACGCGATGCCGGCTTTTGAAAAATCAAAGCAGCCGGAAAGAAAAACAGAGAAAAAACGCGAGCTCAAGCCGGGCGACGAAGTAAAGGTGCTCACATTCGGACAAAAAGGGGCGCTGCTTGAGAAAACCGGCGAGAAAGAATGGAACGTCCAAATCGGCATCCTTAAAATGAAGGTGAAGGAAAAAGATCTTGAGTTTCTCAAATCGGCTCCTGAACCGAAAAAAGAAAAAGCAATCACCGCCGTAAAAGGGAAGGATTATCACGTATCCCTTGAACTTGACCTCAGGGGAGAGCGTTACGAAAACGCCCTCAGCCGCGTCGAAAAATATTTAGATGACGCGGTGCTTGCCGGCCATCCGAGAGTGTCCATCATTCACGGAAAAGGCACGGGCGCCCTCCGAAAAGGGGTGCAGGATCTTCTGAAAAACCACCGCAGCGTGAAAAGCTCGCGGTTCGGGGAAGCGGGAGAAGGAGGATCAGGCGTAACGATTGTCGAACTAAAATAAAAAGGGAGTAAACGTCATGAATGCTTTTTGGGAAAATGAGCTTGTTGAAATCGCGGCTTATTACAGTGTAGCCGTCTTGTGTCTCGTCATTTTTCTGACCGTGTTTGAATTGGTGACATCCTATAAAAACTGGGTGGAAATCCAAAAAGGCAATCTTGCGGTGGCAATGGCGACCGGAGGGAAAATTCTCGGTATCGCAAATGTCTTTCAGCACAGCATCGCCCAGCATAATTCGCTTTTGCAAATGATCGGCTGGGGCGTATACGGATTTATTATGCTTTTAATCAGCTATTTTATCTTTGAATTTCTGACGCCCCGGTTTAAAATTGATAAAGAAATTGAAAAAGATAACAGAGCTGTCGGCTTTATTTCATTTGTCATCTCAGTCGGCCTGTCATTTGTGGTGGCCGCCGGGATTTAAGGGGACGGGGAAAAATGGAGAAGCTTGCGAAAGTGCTGCTGTCGGCAGCGGGAATTTTTCTGTTCATCGGACTTATTTATCTGGTCATGACATCTTAATACTGAAAAAAGGCTGCCGAACTAAAATCGGCGGCCTTTTTTATTGAGAATACCAGTTTATGCAGGCCGTATCAGAGCAAATGACGGCTTCCCAACTCATGGCGCGGATGACAGACGGCATGTCTTGATCTTCCATAAGAAAAAGTGTCGTAAAAGAATCATATAGGCTCATAAAAGCGGCGCGCCGTTTTTCGTCGGCAATGATCATGTCAGCCCGCAGCAGTCCGCATACATCCGAAGCCGCCGTTTAAATATGCCTTTCTCTTCGACCGGCTCATAATAAGTGCAGCGCTTTATGCCTTTTGAACGGAACACATCCAAAAGTCCCGGAATTAAAAATGGTGAAGTGACATCGTCGCTTGGCAAGTACAGATCGGGATGAAGCCGATTAAACAGCCTGGCGGATTCAGGATGTTCATATTCATCCCGAAGTGCCGTGGCAGCAGTCATAAGCGCAAGCGCCGTCTCTTTTTCAGAGCGCAATCCGCAAACGGTCGTGACGGATTGCCAGGAAACGGGTCTGCCCATCGCGATGATCTCCTCATCACTCGGATAAATATGTTCATAAGGCCGTGTGCGCTTTTGCTCTTCCCACCCATCAGGCTTCCGGACAAAGGGATGAAGCAAAAAGGCGGCCGACGTAAACGGCTTCGGCAGCTGGCGCAGGATAGGAACTCCCTCTTCAAAATGCAGCGTTTCCAGCAAGCAAACTCGAAATTTCACATGAAACGCTTTCCAATTCCAATCACCCTTCTGCTATAATAATAACGTATAGGAAAACAGAAGGGAGAGGTATTATGCAGTCTGAAAAGCCATGGCTTTCTCAATATCCCGAAGAGATTCCGCATGAGCTTGAATTTACCGATCAAACCCTGCCATCCAATCTGACAAACTCCGCAGCTCAATTCCCGAACCATACCGCCATTTATTTTCTCGGAAAAAAACTCACATTCCAGGACGTTCTCACAGATTCGTTAAAGCTAGCCGCTTTTTTACGCAAAACAGGCCTGAAAAAGGGTGACAGAGCCGCCATTATGCTGCCCAATTGTCCGCAGGCGGTCATCGCTTTTTACGGTGTATTGTTTGCCGGCGGCATTGTCGTTCAGACCAATCCTCTCTACACGGAACACGAGCTTGAGTATCAGCTGAAAGACAGTGCGCCGCGCGTGATCATCACCCTTGATATGCTGTTTCCGAAGGTGATAAAAATGAAAACGTTATCACTCGTCGAGCGCATTATTACAACGAGTATAAAAGACTTTTTACCGTTTCCGAAAAATATGCTGTATACGCTCACGCAAAAACAGCAGGTTCATATTGATTATGACGGATGCGAACAAATTCACAAATTAGCGGATATTTTTAAAAACGAAAGAGCGGAGGAGGCAGAGCCATTTGATATTGACCCTGCGCATGACATCGCCGTGCTTCAATACACGGGCGGAACAACCGGCTATCCGAAAGGCGTCATGCTCACACACCGGAACATTCAGGCCAATACAGAAATGTGCGCCGCCTGGATGTACAAAATGAAAAAGGGAGCCGAAAAGGTGCTCGGCATCGTGCCTTTTTTTCATGTGTACGGATTGACCGCCGTGCTCAATTTTTCCATTATGCAGGGATGTGAAATGATCCTTCTTCCTAAATTTAATCCTTTGGATACCCTGAAAACAATCGACAGGCTGAAGCCGACGGTTTTTCCCGGGGCGCCGACGATTTACATCGGGCTGTTGCATCACCCGGAGCTGAATAAGTATGATTTGTCCTCCATTGAAAGCTGTCCGAGCGGTTCAGCGGCGCTGCCGGTTGAGGTCAAACAGAAATTTGAAAAAGTGACCGGAGGAAAGCTTGTGGAAGGCTACGGATTATCCGAAGCATCACCGGTTACCCATTCAAACTTCATTTGGGGAAAAAATAAACCCGGCAGCATCGGCTGTCCCTGGCCCAATACCGACGCCGGAATCTATTCAGAAGAAAAAGGCGGGCTTGCGGGGCCGTATGAACACGGCGAGCTGATCGTAAAAGGCCCTCAGGTCATGAAAGGATACTGGAATAAGCAGGAGGAGACGGCGCGTGTCATCAGAGACGGCTGGCTGTTTACCGGAGATATGGGATATATGGATGAGGAAGGATTTTTCTACATCGCCGACAGGAAAAAAGACATCATCATTGCCGGCGGATACAACATTTACCCCCGGGAGGTGGAGGAGGCGCTTTATGAGCATGAAGCCGTTCAGGAAATTGTCGTAGCGGGCGTCCCTGACTCCTACAGAGGGGAAACGGTGAAAGCATTTATCGTTTTGAAAAAAGGCGCCGAGGCAGATGCCGATGAGCTTGATGCGTTTGCAAGAGAGCGGCTTGCGCCGTACAAAGTCCCGAAGCTTTACGAATTCAGAAAAGAGCTTCCGAAAACGGCCGTCGGAAAAATATTAAGAAGGCGTTTAGTCGAAGAGGAAGATGCTTCCCGTGAAAACAAGGTGCCTTAAAAGAAAAACTTGACAAAATCCGGATTCCTTTTTATCATGAAGTTATGAATGAATAGTCATTCATTTATCGAAGGAAGGAACGATGACATTGAACCAAAAACGGCCAAAGTATATGCAGATTATTGATGCAGCAGTAGAAGTCATAGCGGAAAACGGCTATCACCAATCACAGGTGTCCAAAATCGCCAAGCAGGCCGGCGTTGCGGACGGCACCATCTATTTATATTTCAAAAACAAAGAGGATATACTCATTTCTCTTTTTAAAGAAAAGATGGGCCAGTTCATTGAACGCATGGAAGAAGAAGTGAAAGAAAAAACGACGGCAAAAGAAAAACTCGCCCTCGTTATTAAGCAGCATTTCACACTGCTCGGCAATGACCGCCACCTCGCGATTGTGACCCAGCTTGAGCTCAGACAGTCAAATATCAAGCTGCGCCTGAAAATCAATGATATTTTAAAAGGTTATTTAAACATGCTGGACACCATTTTGACCGAAGGAATCAAGTCGGGGGAATGGAAAGACAATCTCGACGTCCGCCTCGCCCGGCAGATGATATTCGGGACGATAGATGAGACAGTGACAACATGGGTGATGAACGATCAGAAATATGATCTTCCGGATTTGTCAGACAAGGTATTGGAGCTGTTGGTGTCAGGAATTCATCAAAACTAAAGGGGGTTGACGGATGAACAGCCTTTCGATGGCGGTAGAACAATCTGTTGCGGTGATCACCATTAATCATCAGCCGGCCAACGCGCTGTCCGGTGCGGTTTTAGATGAGTTATCCGGTCTGTTCGACCGGTGTGAAACAGATGACAGCGTCAGAAGCATCATCATTCGCGGTGAGGGGAAATTTTTCTCGGCGGGCGCCGATATAAAGGAATTTACGTCGCTTGAAAATCTTGAGCAATCTTCTGCCATGGCGGATAAAGGCCAGCAGCTGATGGAAAGAATTGAAGGGTTTCCGAAGCCCGTGATCGCAGCGATTCACGGTGCTGCGCTCGGAGGCGGTCTTGAGCTAGCCATGGCCTGCCATATCAGAATCGCTACATTAGATGCAAAGCTCGGCCTGCCCGAGCTGAATCTCGGCATTATTCCGGGCTTTGCCGGGACGCAGCGGCTTCCCCGGTACGTCGGTACGGCGAAAGCGCTTGAAATGATCGGCACTTCAGAACCTGTGACCGGAGAAGAAGCGCTCAGCCTCGGGCTTGTCACGATAGGCGCCGAACATGAGGAAGAGCTGCTGAAAAAGGCGAAAACGCTCGCGGGCAAGTTTGCGGAAAAAAGCCCGCAGTCGATGGCTTATCTGCTTGAGCTCCTTTATTCAAACAAGATCTATTCTTATGACGGCGGCTTAAAGCTTGAAGCAAAGCGTTTTGGGGAAGCATTTTCATCAGATGACGCAAAAGAAGGCATTCAGGCATTTCTCGAAAAAAGAAAGCCTCAATTCGGTGGGCGAAGATAAAGGGGATAAGATTATGAATCTATTTGTACTGATGAAACGGACGTTTGACACAGAAGAGAAAATCGTCATTGAAGCAGGAAAGATTCAGGAGGACGGGGCCGAATTTATCATTAATCCATATGATGAATACGCCATTGAAGAAGCCATTCAGCTGAAGGAAGAGCACGGCGGAACCGTTACCGCCGTAACCGTCGGCGGAGAAGATGCGGAGAAAGAACTGAGAACCGCCCTTGCGATGGGCTGTGACCAGGCGGTGTTAATCAATATTGAAGATGATCTGAGCGATCCTGACCAATACTCCATTTCAACTATCTTATATCATTATTTCAAGGACCGGGAATATGATCTGATTCTCGGCGGAAATGTCGCGATTGACGGCGGTTCAGGCCAAGTGGCTCCAAGGCTTGCCGAACTGCTGAACATTCCTTGCGTCACAACGATCACAAAACTGACAATCAGCGGCGATGAAGCTGTGGCAGAGAAAGACAATGAAGGGGATACCGAAATCATTAAAACCTCACTTCCTTTAGTCATCACGGCACAGCAAGGCTTAAACGAGCCGCGCTATCCGTCGCTTCCGGGCATTATGAAGGCGAAGAAAAAACCGCTGGAAGAACTTGAGCTCGATGACCTCGACATTGATGAAGAAGATGCCGCACCGAAGCTCAAAACGATCGAACGTTTTCTGCCGCCGCAAAAAGAAGCGGGCAGACTGATCGAAGGAGAAGCCGCTGAGCAGGCGAAAGAGCTTGTGTCACTGCTGAGAAAAGAAGCCAAAGTCGTATAAACCGATATTAAAGAAACTGGGGGATGTCAGAATGGGAAAAAAAGTGATCGTACTCGGAGAAATTCGTGACGGCGCCTTACGGAACGTCACCTTTGAAGCCATAGCCGCAGGCAAAACCATTTCCGGCGGAGGAAATGTCATCGGCGTGCTGATGGGAAAAGGCGCAGCTGATGCAGCACCAGAACTCATTCAGTACGGCGCCGACAAAGTATTTACGGCCGATTCGCCGGGGCTTTCTCAGTATACGGCGGACGGATATGCCGCGGTTCTCGGGGATCTGATCGAAAATGAAAAGCCTGATGCGGTTATTTTCGGCCACACTTCTATGGGAAAAGATTTGTCACCTAAGCTTGCGGCCCGGTTTGAAACGGGGCTGATTTCAGACAGCACGGATGTAAGCGTTACCGGAGACAACATCGTTTTTACAAGACCGATCTATTCCGGCAAAGCCTTTGAACAGGTAATTTCAACCGATCCGTTCATTTTGGCGACGATTCGTCCGAATAATATTCAGGCATTAGAAAAAGACGCGAGCCGGACGGGTGATATCGAAGAGCTTGCGGCGCCTCCGGCAGATTTGCGGACGGTCATTGAAGAAGTAGTCAAAAAAACGGCGGACGGCGTGGATTTATCAGAAGCGAAAATTATCGTAGCAGGCGGCCGCGGTGTAAAAAGCAAAGATGGATTTGAACCGTTAAAAGAACTTGCCGAGGTGCTCGGAGCAGCGGTGGGCGCTTCACGCGGCGCGTGTGACGCGGACTATTGCGATTATTCCCTTCAAATCGGCCAGACGGGAAAAGTCGTTACGCCGGATTTGTATATCGCCTGCGGCATTTCCGGAGCGATTCAGCACTTGGCGGGCATGTCAAATAGTAAGGTCATTGTTGCCATTAACAAAGACCCGGAAGCGGAAATATTTAAAATAGCGGACTACGGAATTGTCGGCGATTTGTTCGAAGTGGTTCCGCTTCTGACCCAAGAATTTAAAAATGCCAATATTCATTCATAATCATAAACCCTCTGGCTTATTTGTCAGAGGGTTTTAATTTGTGTTAATTGGTTCGTACAAATTAAAGGTTGATAAAATAAGAGATTGACATGTACGAACCAATATAATAAGCTTTTGTAAAGCGCTTACAAACTTATCCATTCAGCATACATCCCAGATACATAGATCGGCTGTAGTGCTTTCATTCTTATTAAAGGAAAGGAATGATCAAGTTTGTCTCACAATACGGCAGTCATTCAAACTGATATCACACGGGGAACCATTAATAAAAACATATACGGACATTTCGCGGAACACCTGGGAAGAGGCATATATGAGGGCATCTGGGTCGGAAAAGATTCCGATATTCCGAATACCGGCGGGGTCAGGACGGATGTCGCCGCCGCCCTCAAACAGCTTCAGATTCCCGTCCTCAGATGGCCGGGCGGCTGCTTTGCAGATGAATACCATTGGGCAAACGGCGTAGGGAAACGCAAAACCATGCTGAATACCCATTGGGGCGGGACGATTGATTCCAATGAATTCGGCACGCACGAGTTTATGATGCTTTGTGAACTGCTCGGCTGCGAACCGTACATCGCCGGAAACGTCGGCAGCGGAACGGTTAAAGAAATGGCTGATTGGATTGAATACATGACGTTTGAAGCGGGCACGCCGATGTCCGACTGGAGAAAAGAAAACGGGCGGGAAAAACCGTGGAAGCTGACATATTTCGGAATAGGAAATGAGAACTGGGGCTGCGGCGGAAACATGCATCCTGAGTATTATGCCGACCTTTACAGAAACTTTCAAACCTATGTCCGCAATTACAGCGGTAATGAAATCTATAAAATTGCCGGCGGCGCGAATGTCGATGATTACCGCTGGACTGAAACTTTAATGAAAAAAGCCGCTGATCTCATGGACGGGCTGAGCCTTCATTATTACACAATACCGGGCGATTTCTGGAAGGGGAAAGGATCAGCGACGGAGTTTACGGAAGATGAATGGTTCATCACGATGAAAAAAGCGGCGCATATGGATGAATTGATCACAAGGCACAGCGCCATCATGGATCAGTACGATCCCGAAAAAAGAGTCGGGCTGATCATTGATGAATGGGGCACGTGGCTTGATCCTGAGCCGGGCACGAATCCGGGCTTTCTGTATCAGCAGAATACGATCCGCGACGCCCTTGTGGCAGCCACGCATTTTCACATTTTTCATCAGCACGCAGACCGCGTACAGATGGCCAATATCGCGCAAACCGTCAACGTGCTTCAGGCAATGATCCTGACAGAAGGGAAAGACATGCTGCTGACGCCGACGTATCATGTGTTTGATATGTTTAAGGTGCATCAGGACGCTTCTCTTTTGGCGACAGAAACAAAAGCAGCCGGGTACGAATGGAATGACGGCCGGCTCCCGCAAGTCAGCATTTCAGCGTCCAAACAGCAAAACGGAGACATACATATCAGCCTTTGCAATATCGATCATCTGCACAAAGCTGATGTGAAGATTGAACTGCGGGGCATGAAAAAGACAGGGAAGCCTTCGGGAACGATTCTTCACGCGGAAAAAATGAATGCCCACAATACATTCAGGAGTCCGGAAAACGTCAAACCGAAGCCGTTTTCCGGGTTTGCTCAAAAGGGCGGAAAACTTGAGGCGGAGCTTCCTCCGATGGCGGTTGTATTAATCACGCTGCCTGCGAATCCATCTTAAGTTTTGAACGCCTGCCGCCCGGTTATAATACACTGTATAAATAAGATTATTTCCGGCGGGTTCGGGAGAAAATAATATAAGCATTAAATTAGCATGAACGAATGGGAGATGCTATACTAAAAATCATCATTTGACAATTGGAGGAATAACAAAATGGCTATCGTAAAAGCAACTGATCAATCGTTCTCAGCTGAAACAAGTGAAGGTGTCGTATTGGCTGATTTCTGGGCTCCTTGGTGCGGACCTTGTAAAATGATCGCGCCCGTTCTTGAAGAGCTTGATCAAGAAATGGGAGACAAACTGAAAATCGTTAAAATCGACGTGGATGAAAACCAAGAAACTGCCGGTAAATACGGCGTCATGAGCATCCCGACACTTCTCGTATTGAAAGACGGAGAAGTCGTTGAAACATCTGTCGGTTTCAAACCGAAAGAAGCTCTTGAAGAGCTTGTAAACAAACATCTGTAAGCCGAAAGCTTTCGTTACGGCAGGGCGATTCCTTTGAAGGGAATCGCCTTTTTTGATCTTCCAAAAGCTGAGAATGGAGAAAAACAAATGTTCGTGATACACTGAATGGACACGAGAAATGAATGTAAGGAAGGGTAACGTATGAATAAACAACTGAAAGAAAAACTGGCCCTCCTTCCCGATCAGCCGGGCTGTTATTTAATGAAAGACCGTCAAAAAACAGTCATCTACGTGGGGAAAGCGAAAGTCTTGAAAAACAGGGTGCGATCTTATTTCACCGGTTCTCACGACGCAAAAACCCAACGGCTTGTGACGGAGATTGAGGACTTTGAATATATCGTGACTTCCTCCAATCTTGAAGCGCTTATTTTGGAAATGAATCTGATTAAAAAATACGATCCGAAATACAATGTCATGCTGAAAGATGATAAAACCTATCCCTTTATTAAAATCACCCATGAACGCCATCCGCGGCTGATTGTCACCCGGAATGTCAAAAAAGACAAAGGACGCTATTTCGGCCCGTATCCGAATGTGCAGGCGGCGCGGGAAACGAAAAAACTGCTGGACCGCCTTTACCCGCTCAGGAAATGCTCAAAGCTTCCGGACCGCGTCTGTCTCTATTATCATCTCGGACAATGCCTTGCCCCATGTGTAAAGGATATATCTGAGGAGACAAACCGTGAGATTGTTGAAGACATTACCCGTTTTTTAAAGGGAGGGCATAACGAAATCAAAAAAGAGCTCGAAGCGAAAATGGCAGAAGCGGCGGAAAAGCTTGAATTTGAACGGGCTAAAGAATTCCGCGACCAGCTTGCTCACATCGAATCGACGATGGAGAAGCAAAAAATGACCATGAATGACCTTCTGGACCGCGATGTGTTTGCATATGCCTACGATAAAGGCTGGATGTGCGTCCAAGTCTTTTTCATACGCCAAGGAAAACTGATCGAACGTGACGTCAGCATGTTTCCGATGTATCAGGAAGCGGATGAAGAATTTCTGACCTTCATCGGCCAGTTCTACTCTAAAAACAATCACTTTCTGCCTAAGGAAATTCTGGTGCCTGACAGCGTTGACAGGGACATGATCACCGAGCTGTTGGAAACCGCCGTCCATCAGCCGAAAAAAGGCCCGAAAAAAGAGCTGCTTTTGCTTGCGCACAAAAATGCGAAAATCGCCCTGCGGGAAAAATTCTCGTTAATCGAGCGGGATGAGGAACGGTCAATCGGTGCAGCCGAACGGCTCGGCGAAGCGCTGAATATTTATACGCCGCATCGGATTGAAGCGTTTGACAACTCCAATATTCAAGGCACAAACCCCGTATCGGCCATGATTGTCTTTATTGACGGAAAACCGAATAAAAAGGAATACCGCAAATATAAAATTAAAACCGTAACAGGGCCGGATGATTACGGCTCAATGAGGGAAGTCGTCAGAAGAAGGTACACGAGGGTGCTTCGCGAAAATCTTCCGCTGCCGGATTTAATCATCATTGACGGCGGAAAAGGGCAGATTAACGCGGCGCGCGACGTGCTCGAGAATGAGCTCGGCCTTGATGTCCCGGTAGCGGGATTGGCGAAAGATGATAAACACCGGACATCCAACCTTTTGATCGGCGACCCGCTTGAACCGGTGTTTCTGGAGCGAAACAGCCAAGAGTTTTACCTGCTTCAGCGCATTCAGGACGAAGTTCACCGTTTTGCGATCAGCTTTCACAGACAGATCCGGGGAAAAAGCGCCTTTCAATCCGTTCTGGATGATATCCCCGGAATCGGCGAAAAACGCAAAAAAATGCTCTTAAAACATTTCGGATCTGTCAAAAAGATGAAGGAAGCAAGCCTTGACGATATCAAAAAAGCGGGTGTGCCGGCCGCGGCGGCCCAGCTGCTGTTTGAAAAATTAAAAAAATAGTATTGTGCTTTTCTGAAAAATCTGCTAGAATGTGAACTAATTTCATAAGATCGTGTTATATGGTGAAGATAGAGGTGCGAACTTCAATAGTAAGCCTTTGGAGAATGATGGATTCTGCGAAAAAGGCTGAAAGGGGAGCGTCGCCGAAGTGTATCACATCCCATCGGTGTGATTCGCTGGCCTTGCATTAAATAAATGTAAGGCTGTCAAGAATTCATTTTCTTGGAGGGCTATCTCGTTGTTCATAATCAATCGTAATGATATGAAAAAGCAATGAGAGCTATTCCTCTCATTGCTTTTTTTATTGTGGACAAAACGCTCTTTTCTCCTCACCCGCACGAACCAAAATGTAAAGGGTGGTCTAGTATGGGTCTTATCGTACAAAAATTCGGAGGCACTTCCGTCGGCTCTGCCGAAAAAATTCAAAATGCCGCAAATCGCGCCATTGCTGAAAAGCAAAAAGGCCATGACGTCGTAGTCGTCGTTTCGGCAATGGGAAAATCAACCGACGCGCTCGTTAACCTCGCGGGTGAAATCACATCTGAACCAAGCAGACGCGAGATGGATATGCTTTTGTCTACGGGAGAGCAGGTCACGATTTCGCTTTTGGCCATGGCGCTTCAGGAAAAAGGATATGACGCCGTCTCTTATACGGGCTGGCAGGCGGGTGTCCGCACGGAAGCCGTTCACGGCAATGCGAGAATTACGGATATTGATATCACGGCGATTCGTTCGCAGCTTGCAGAAGGCAGGATTACAGTCGTTGCCGGTTTTCAGGGCGTAACGGAAGACGGAGGCATCACGACGCTCGGACGGGGCGGTTCCGATACGACGGCGGTCGCTCTTGCCGCAGCGCTGGAAGCGGATAAATGCGACATTTATACAGATGTTCCGGGCGTATTTACGACAGATCCGCGGTATGTCCGGTCAGCGAGAAAACTGGCGGGAATTTCTTATGATGAAATGCTGGAGCTTGCAAATCTGGGAGCGGGTGTTCTTCACCCGCGGGCGGTTGAGTTCGCGAAAAACTACCAAGTGCCTTTAGAAGTGCGGTCTAGTACGGAACATGAAGCGGGAACATTAATTGAGGAGGAATCATCAATGGAGCAGAATTTAATCGTCAGAGGAATTGCATTTGAAGACCAGATCACGAGGGTGTCCGTTACAGGCCTTGCAAGCGGATTGACAACACTTTCAACAATCTTCACCGCGCTGGCAAAACGAAACATCAACGTTGACATTATTATTCAGACACAGTCGGACGATGGGGAAGCGGATATTTCTTTCTCAGTGAAAACGGAAGATGCCGCGCAAACGGTCGCCGTGCTTGAAGAATATAAAAACGCGCTTGACTATGAAAAAATTGAAACCGAAAGAAAACTGGCGAAAGTCTCTATTGTCGGGTCGGGCATGGTTTCAAATCCCGGCGTCGCCGCGGACATGTTTGCCGTACTGGCGGAAAAAAATGTACAAGTCAAAATGGTGAGCACATCTGAAATAAAAGTATCAGCGGTTGTCAGCGAAAATGATATGGTGAAAGCGGTCGAAGCGCTTCATGATGCGTTTGAGCTTTCTAAACAGCCGTCTGCCGTGTAAACGGGCAGGCAAAAAGGCGGGACTTGGAGTCACCGCCTTTTTTCAATTATACAGGGTCCTTCATATCCCATTTTACAGTCAGGACGACTTTATCCGCTCTCTTTTTTACCTGTTCATAAGATTCTGCAATCTGATCGTTCATCAATTGAATCTGTTCGGCTATAAAACCGGCTTCAAGCTGAAAACAAGGCTCTTTCTGATGTTTGAGCCTGCTGGATACGAGCGGTCCTTCCAGTTCAAATTCCAGTTCTTGTTTTTTTGATCCTGCGTTTGTCAAAGTTCCCCAGCCGGCTTTTTCAAAAAAGGCGGGGATTTCTTCCCACGATTGAAGAGGAAATTTGCGGGCGAGGCGTTTTCCCGCCCAATACATCATCGATGAATGCTCCGGGCCGAGGATATCCGGAAGCACGATTTCCCGGATTAATTCGTAGCCGTATGCGCTGACGTCGAGTTCAGTTAAAGGTTCTAAAGCTGCTTCATAATTATTCTTCATATTATGTATTCCCCTCTCTCCTTCGTTTATTATAGCTTAAACAGGGGGGAGGATTACAGGATGATCCTATAAAACACGCGAAAAAATGTGAGAAAGATATCGCAGGAAAATAAAATTTTCCCTCCAGATAATCAATTCCGAAAATTATAATTTATGTACACGTTTTCTTGACGCCCTTTTGAGGGAGGAGTAAAATGAAATTGTCAATAAATTTTAATAAAGTGCTTACAATTGAAACGAAGTGGGGGCAGAGATTTTAGTACATTTCGCACTTAAATCAAACAGGGGGTAAAGTAATGTCTGGGAACAGAGAGTTTTATTTTCGAAGATTGCATTCCTTGCTCGGTGTTATTCCGGTCGGCATCTTTTTGATCCAGCATTTAGTCGTCAACCAATTTGCCGCAAGGGGAGCGGATGCGTTTAACAAGGCGGCCGGCTTTATGGACAGTCTGCCGTTCAGGTATGCGTTAGAAATTTTTATTATTTTCTTACCTTTAATTTATCATGCGGTTTACGGTGTGTACATAGCATTTACTGCGAAAAACAACGCTGGCCACTACAGTTATTTCAGAAACTGGATGTTTGTGCTTCAGCGTGTCACTGGTATTCTCACCCTTATTTTCGTCAGCTGGCATGTGTGGCAGACGCGGATTGCCGCGCAGATGGGCGCTGAAGTCAACTTCGATATGATGGCGAATATTTTGAGCTCGCCGTTTATGCTCGGTTTTTACATTGTAGGCGTTTTATCGGTCATTTTCCACTTTTCAAACGGCTTATGGTCTTTTGCGGTCACATGGGGGATCACGGTCACGCCGCGTTCTCAAAGAATTTCGACTTACGTGACGCTGATTATATTTTTAGCGCTTTCATACGTAGGTTTAAAAGCGATTTTTGCGTTTGTGTAAGAGAACTAGATTACTAGAGGGAGAGGGGCTATCATGAGTCAATCAAGCATTATCGTAGTCGGCGGGGGTCTTGCCGGCCTCATGGCGACAATTAAAGCAGCGGAATCAGGCACGGCCGTTAAATTGTTTTCCATCGTTCCGGTCAAACGCTCTCACTCGGTCTGCGCGCAGGGCGGGATAAACGGAGCTGTCAACACAAAAGGGGAAGGAGACTCTCCGTTTGAGCATTTTGATGACACGGTATACGGAGGCGACTTTTTGGCAAACCAGCCTCCTGTAAAAGCGATGTGTGAAGCGGCGCCGTCCATTATCCACTTATTGGACCGCATGGGGGTTATGTTTAACAGAACGCCGGAAGGGCTCTTGGACTTCCGCCGTTTCGGGGGTACACAGCATCACAGAACCGCATACGCGGGAGCGACGACGGGTCAGCAGCTTCTTTACGCACTGGACGAGCAGGTGCGCAGATATGAAGTGGCGGGTCTCGTCACAAAATATGAAGGCTGGGAATTCCTCGGCGCCGTTCTTGACGATGAGCGCACGTGCCGCGGTATCGTAGCCCAAAATCTGACCAATATGCAAATCGAGTCATTCCGTTCTGACGCCGTTATTATGGCGACGGGAGGTCCCGGAATCGTATTCGGAAAATCAACAAACAGCATGATCAACACGGGATCTGCAGCATCAATCGTCTATCAGCAGGGCGCTTATTATGCAAACGGCGAATTTATCCAAATTCACCCGACAGCAATCCCGGGGGACGATAAACTGCGTCTGATGAGTGAATCGGCGCGCGGAGAGGGCGGAAGAGTCTGGACGTACAAAGACGGAAAACCTTGGTACTTCCTTGAGGAAAAATATCCGGCTTACGGAAACCTCGTGCCGCGGGATATTGCGACACGTGAAATCTTTGACGTGTGCGTGAATCAGAAACTCGGCATCAACGGTGAAAACATGGTGTATCTCGATCTGTCGCACAAAGATCCGAAAGAGCTCGACGTTAAGCTTGGCGGCATTATCGAAATCTATGAAAAATTCATGGGCGATGACCCGCGCAAGCTTCCGATGAAAATTTTCCCTGCCGTTCACTATTCAATGGGCGGACTGTGGGTTGATTATGATCAGATGACAAGCATCCGCGGACTGTTCGCAGCGGGTGAATGTGATTATTCAATGCACGGAGGAAACCGTTTAGGGGCGAACTCTCTGCTTTCCGCCATCTACGGAGGAATGGTGGCCGGACCGAATGCGGTGAAATATGTTTCCGGACTTGAAACATCAGCGGAAGACCTGTCTTCTTCATTATTTGATTCCTATGTGAAAAAAGAAGAAGAAAAATGGGCCGATATCATGAAGATGGACGGCGACGAAAATGCCTACGTGCTTCACCGTGAGCTCGGAGAATGGATGACGGCCAACGTCACGGTGGTCCGCCACAACGACAAGCTTTTGAAAACGGATGACAAGATCCAAGAGCTGATGGAACGCTTTAAGAAAATCAATATCAACGATACGACAAAATGGAGCAACCAAGGCGCGATGTTCACCCGCCAGTTCTCCAATATGCTTCAGCTTGCCAGAGTCATCACGCTCGGCGCATATAACCGAAATGAAAGCCGGGGAGCGCACTATAAACCGGATTTCCCTGAAAGAAATGACGATGAGTGGCTCAAAACGACGATGGCTAAACATGCCGGTCCGTTTGAAGCTCCGGAATTTGAATATCAGGATGTCGATGTATCACTGATTGCGCCCCGTAAACGCGACTACTCGAAGAAGAAGGTGGCGAAATAATCATGAGTGAGAAAAAGATACGGTTTATCATTACACGTCAGGATACGCCCGAAAGCGCGCCATACGATGAAGAATTCGAAATCAATTACCGCCCGAATCTGAACGTGATTTCCGCCCTGATGGAAATCCGCAGAAATCCCGTGAATGCAAAAGGAGAGAAAACCACTCCGGTCGCATGGGACATGAACTGTCTTGAAGAAGTATGCGGCGCCTGCTCCATGGTCATCAACGGGAGACCGCGCCAGTCATGTACGGCGCTGATTGATAAGCTGGAACAGCCGATCCGTCTGAAACCGATGAAAACATTCCCGGTTGTCCGTGACCTTCAGGTTGACCGCAGCAGAATGTTTGATTCACTGAAAAAAGTGAAAGCATGGGTGCCGATTGATGGAACTTATGATTTGGGGCCTGGGCCGAGAATGCCGGAAAAACGCCGCCAGTGGGCATATGAATTGTCTAAATGCATGACATGCGGCGTCTGCCTCGAAGCCTGCCCGAACGTCAACAGCAAGTCGAAATTCATGGGGCCTGCCCCGATGTCGCAAGTGCGTCTGTTTAACGCCCATCCGACGGGCGCGATGAACAAAGCAGAACGTTTAGAAGCGTTAATGACAGACGGCGGCCTCGGAGATTGCGGGAATTCACAAAACTGTGTTCAATCCTGCCCGAAAGGCATTCCGCTTACGACTTCAATCGCTGCTTTGAACAGAGATACCAATTTACAAGCGTTCCGTAATTTCTTCGGAAGCGACAGAGTATAAGAAAGAGAAAAAGAGCCTCTTCCGCACGGGAGAGGTTTTTTTATAAGGAGCTGAAGGTGATGAAACAGCCGCAATATATTGATATCCCGTTTGAAGAATGGAGACAGTCGTTTTCTTTCTTTACTGAAGTATCGGTTCGTTTTTCAGAAACGGATATGTTCGGCCATATGAATAATGTAACCCCTTTCATCTATTTTGAAGAAGCGCGGATCGCTTATTTTAAACAGCGAGGCATAACGGCGCAAAACTCGGAAACGATGACGGTCGTCGCAAGCCAGCAGTGCGACTATATGCGTCAGGTGATGCCGTATGAAAATCTGCGGATTTATGTGAAAGCAAGCGCTGCCGGAAATGCGTCCGTCACCCTTCATTACCTTGGAGAAAATGAGTCGGGCCTGCCGTGCTTTACAGGTTCCGTCGTTATGGTTCAAGTGTCGAAGAAAAGCGGCAAAGCGATCAGCTGGACGGAGCGGGAGAAAGGCATTCTGCTCGCCTGAACGGATAACTATTTCTCTAAGAGACGTCACCTCCGAAGCGCCCTTTACATATGATATCTTGACTATATAAACCCATTCGTTTCAGATTCGCTCTCACCTTAGCAAGGAGGGTTACAATACTTGAAGGAGAAAGATTTTCAATCAAAGCCGCTGCTGACCAAAAGAGAAAGAGAAGTATTCGAATTGCTCGTTCAAGACAAGACAACAAAGGAAATTGCAAGCGAGCTATTTATCAGTGAAAAAACTGTACGGAATCACATTTCAAATGCCATGCAGAAGTTAGGTGTGAAAGGGCGTTCGCAAGCTGTTGTCGAGCTTCTTAGAATGGGTGAGCTAGAGCTCTGATTCTTGCCGGTTTTCCTTCTTTTCGAGAAGGAGCCGGTTATTTGCGTTGGCGCCCGGGCTGATGGGCATGCGGTGAAAATCCCGGTTTTTCCTTTTTCTCCGTCAGTCTTGCATTTTCTTAAAAAAAGAAGGAAAATAGACACGGAGCGCATAGCCCAGAAAGATCCTTGAGTGAGGGATGGACAAATGACATCAAAATCTGTAGAGCATGTTGCGGATATCGAAAAATCACTCCGCCATATCGCTGCGATCATTAAACAAAAAGGAAGAGAAATCCTTAACCAATATGCAATTACACCGCCGCAATTCGTGGGGCTTCAATGGCTTTATGAATTGGGGGATATGACAATAGGCGAATTATCAGGCAAAATGTATTTGGCTTGCAGCACGACGACGGATCTGATAGACCGCATGGAAAAAAATAAGCTTGTCGAGCGGGTGAAAGACCCGGCTGACAGACGGGTCGTCAGAATTCATCTTCTCGCTGAAGGAGAGCGCATTATCCAAGAAGTGATTTTGAAAAGACAGGCTTATTTGCGGGATATGTTTGCGACATTTTCCGAAGAAGAAACAGCCGCTTTCGAAAAATCATTATTGAAACTGCAGCATGAAATGAAAAGAAAATGAGGCGATTTTGTTGGAACAGCCGATAGGAGTCATTGATTCCGGGGTTGGCGGGTTAACCGTTGCTAAGGAAATCATGAGACAGCTACCGAAGGAAAATATCATCTATGTGGGAGATACAAAACGCTGCCCGTACGGCCCGCGTCCTGAAGAAGAAGTTCTTCAATACACGTGGGAAATGACCGATTACCTGCTGGAAAACCACCATATCAAAATGCTCGTGATCGCCTGCAATACGGCCACGGCCATTGCCTTGGAGGATATTCAGCGCAAAACGGATATTCCGGTTGTCGGCGTCATTCAGCCGGGTGCGAGAACGGCGATAAAGGTCACGAAAAACCAGCATATCGGCGTCATCGGCACGGTCAATACCATTAAAAGCAGAGCGTATGAGCAGGCGCTGCTCGGGTTAAACGCAGAACTTCAAGTTGAGAACACGGCTTGTCCGCTGCTCGTGCCGTTTGTGGAAAGCGGACGGTTTCTTCAGGAATCAGCGGAGGAAGCGGTTGAAGCATCGCTTGAGCCTTTAAAAGGTACATCAATTGACACCTTGATTTTAGGATGTACGCATTATCCGATTTTAAAAGATCCGATTCAGAACTATATGGGAGAGCATGTGAAAATCATTTCCTCCGGAGACGAGACGGCGAGAGAAGTGAGCACCATCTTGTCTTATAAAGGTTTGTTAAACCAATCGAAACATGCACCGGAGCATCAATTTCTTACAACGGGAGAGCGGAACGGCTTCGCAAAAATTGCCGAAGACTGGTTCGGCCACGAAATCGGCCATGTCGAGTGCATCTCCCTTCAAGAGCCGGTCAGAAAATAAATCAAAAAAACCCGCTGTTTACGGCGGGTTTTTTTGCGCTTCCCGGTCTATTTCCCGGACAGGGCTCGTATACATCATAGTACAAACAGCCTTAGGAGGGAAAAGTATGCTGAAAAAAGGACCTGCAGTCATTGCTGCAACATGTCTTACTTCGGCTTTTGTGTTATCTGGATGCGGTTTGTTTCAATCCGATAAAACAGCCGGGGAAATTGACCCGCCTCAAGACATTTCATATGTAAAGGATGAAGCGGGAATTCAGGCAAAACCAAAGCAGTCAGAGAAAAACGGCACTTCTAAAGCCGACCAGCCGGCCAATACAGTCATGCGAGAGCTGTATCTGATTGATAAAAACGGCTATGTCGCAGCACAGACACTGCCTCTTCCGAACAGTGAGGGAACCGCAAAGCAGGCCCTTGAGTATTTGGTTCAGGGAGGGCCTGTGTCAGAAATCCTGCCGAACGGCTTCAGAGCGGTGCTCCCTGCGGATACGACGGTAAATGTCGATATTAAAAAAGACGGCACTGCCGTCGCTGATTTTTCGAAGGAATTTAAAAACTATAAAAAAGAAGACGAACAAAAAATCCTGCAATCGATTACATGGACGCTTACCCAATTCAGCTCAATAGATAAAGTCAAAATCAGAATCAACGGGCACGAACTGAAAGAAATGCCTGTGGGCGGCACGCCGATTACGGGCGATTTAAGCAGAAAAGACGGGATTAATATTGAAACGGCCGGAGTGAATGATCTGACAGACACCCATCCGCTGACTGTCTATTATCTGGCGGAAACAGAGACGAGCGAATACTACGTGCCTGTCACAAAGCGGATTGACAATTCGGAAACAAATGACATCACCGCTGCCGTTGAACAGCTCGCCGACGGACCGGGCAAAGCAAGCGGGCTTTTGACGGACTTTAATAACGATGTTAAGCTTCTCGGCAAGCCGAAAGTAAAAGACGGCCAAGTTACACTGGACTTTAACAGCTCCATTTACGGAAGCGCCGACGAAAAAACAAAAATGGTATCATCGGGCGTACTGGACAGCATCGTTCTCACATTAACCGAACAGCCGTCGATTAAAAGTGTTTCTATAAAAGTAAACGGAAAATCAGAACTGGTGAATGAAAAAGGAGAATCCCTTTCAAAACCTGTTTCGAGGCCGTCACAAGTGAATACGGGTAGTTTTTAATTTGCGATTTTTGATATACTAGTAAAAAAGAGGTTAGCGTTCCGGCTGCCTCTTTCTTTATTCACAATCCGGAACAAAAGGTTTATGTACATATAATCGGAGGTAAAATATGAGACACGACGGAAGACAGCACGATGAGCTGCGCCCTATCACATTTGATTTGGATTTTATCACTCACCCGGAAGGCTCTGTTTTAATTACAGCGGGAAATACGAAGGTCATCTGTAATGCATCTGTGGAAGACCGGGTGCCGCCATTTTTACGCGGCGGAGGAAAAGGCTGGATCACAGCGGAATACAGCATGCTTCCCCGCGCGACGAATCAAAGAACGATAAGAGAATCTTCAAAAGGAAAGGTCTCCGGCAGAACGATGGAAATTCAGCGGCTGATCGGGCGCGCGCTCCGGGCCGTCGTTGATTTGGAGAAGCTCGGCGAACGGACGATCTGGATCGACTGTGACGTCATTCAAGCTGACGGCGGAACAAGAACGGCTTCCATTACCGGCGCCTTCTTGGCAATGGCCATTGCGATCGGCAAACTCGTAAAAAGTGGCGTTATCAAAACCTCTCCTGTGACAGATTATCTCGCGGCCATTTCTGTCGGGATGGATAAAGAAGAAGGCCTTCTTTTGGATCTGAATTATGAAGAGGATTCGGCGGCTGAAGTCGACATGAATATCATCATGACGGGAAGCGGACGTTTTGTAGAGCTTCAAGGGACGGGCGAAGAAGCCACATTCTCCCGTGAAGATTTAAACGGACTGTTAAGCCTTGCCGAAAAAGGAATCCAGACGCTTATTCAAAAGCAAAAAGAAGTGCTGGGAGAAACATTGCCTGAACTGAAATAAGAAAGAGAGGCCTGATCACCGTGAAAGAAGCCATTATTGCGACACACAATCAGGGAAAAGTGAAAGAATTCAAGGAAATACTCGAACCGAAAGGCTACAGCGTCTCTTCTTTGGCGGAAATCGGATTTACGGAAGAAATTGAGGAAACCGGACATACCTTTGAAGAAAACGCCATCTTAAAAGCGGAAGCCGTGGCAAAAGCCGTAAACAAAATGGTCATTGCAGACGACTCCGGTTTATCGGTGGACAACCTTGGAGGCAGACCGGGCGTTTATTCAGCCCGTTATGCCGGAGAAGCAAAAGATGATAAGGCGAATATGGACAAGGTGCTGTCAGAATTAAAAGGCATCGAAAAAGAGCAGCGCACGGCCCGTTTCCGCTGCGCCCTTGCCGTCAGCATGCCGGGGCAGGAAACAAAAACGGTCGAAGGTCATGTTGAAGGGTATATTGCGGAAGGACCCGAGGGGGATAACGGGTTCGGCTATGATCCCATTTTTATTGTAAAAGATAAAGATAAAACCATGGCCCAGCTGACAAGCGCTCAGAAAAACAAAATCAGCCACAGGGCTGAGGCGCTCAAGAAACTGTCAAAGCTGCTTGATTCATAAGGGGGAGCGTATGCAATGAAAGTGCTGATAATAAGTGACAGTCACGGCCTTGAAGACGAGCTGGAGACGATTGCAAAGCGGCACGAAGACGAAGCGGATCTGATGATTCATTGCGGTGATTCAGAGCTTGACGCTGCACATCCGGCGCTTACGCCGTTTCACACGGTAAAAGGCAATTGCGACTTTGGCGGCGGGTTTCAGGATGAACTTCTTCTGGACGCAGGTTCAAAGAAAATTCTGGCCGTTCACGGGCATCTTCACGGCATTAAACAGTCACTTTTAACTGTTTTTTACCGGGCGGAAGAGCTTGGGGCGGATGTCGTCTGCTTCGGCCATTCACATATTGCCGGGAGTGAAGAGCTTCGGGGCAAGCTTTTGATTAATCCGGGCAGCATCCGTCTTCCGAGAGTCCGCAATGTGAAAAGCTATGCCATTCTTACTCTTACAGAAAGAGAAGGCGCCGTGACATTTTACGACGAAACGGGTCGGGAATTGAAGGACTTTGGGAATACAATCAGTTTTTAACAAGTGATGGGGGAGATTTCATTCTTCCCCATCAAAAGTTTTTAAAAAAATATTGACTTATGATTTGAACCTGTATATAATAAATCTTGTCGCTGATACATAAAGCAAAAGCTGTCCCAGTAGCTCAGCTGGATAGAGCAACGGCCTTCTAAGCCGTCGGTCGGGAGTTCGAATCTCTCCTGGGACGTACAAAAAAAGAGCTGGTGACATCAGAGTGAAAACTGATGCCGCTGGACTTTTTTATCGGATGACTATATTGTCAATTCGCTGATATCATGGTAAAATGATCAGCAGAACAATTTGATTTTCATGTCCCAGTAGCTCAGCCGGATAGAGCAACGGCCTTCTAAGCCGTCGGTCGGGAGTTCGAATCTCTCCTGGGACGCTAAGAAATCGGGTGTAAAGCCCGTCAAATCAACCTCTTATTTCGTTTAGTGAAACGGTCAGTATAACGGTCACGTAAGAAATTACACCTGTTATTGGCTTATATCACTTTCGGTATAGGAGGTTTTTTGTTGTGATCAAAAGAAAATGAAAATGAAGCTGACTATGTGCTAAAACGCAGGGTAAATATCATGAAAAAGGCTGAGAAACGTCACAAGCAAAGGCTTCAGGAATACAAGGAACAGAAGATTGGATTTGCCACTGAGGAAGAGGAAATATTTATTAGACTTTTCTACACGCAGCAAGAACTTGAAGATATCTTTGCTGGCTATGACTTGGGAGTTAAGAGGTTACACTTGCAGAATCTATATATGGAGCGGATGCGGCAATTATTCGATTTATATAACCTAAAAGGCACAAACTTTGTAGGAGTCTCTTAATTGAGGCTCTTCTTTTTATCGATCAAATCTGATGTCGCAGCTCCGATATTTAAACAATAACTAATAAAACCCGTCTTTTATTCACTTGGTTAAAGAATGAACCTAAACTAAGGAGCAGAGTAGAAAAAAGAGCGATACATATTATTCCTAATTTTTGCATGATTATAGTATAATAGACACAAACAACCTTTTAGGAAAACGGTGATAACAATGAGTGGCAACTTTTCATTTTTTCAAGGGAAATGGGATGTACTTGCTAACTTGGGAGAGACAGCTGAGAGAAATGTATATCATGACCCCCATACAACAGTAATGAAACTGCGATTGTTCGCTGAAACACTAACTAAATTTATTCTTGCCGCTGAAAATATTAAAGAGGCATATGGTACAACGCAAGTGGATCGCATTAACACTTTGCGTCGGGAAAGGTTACTTGAGCCTGAATTAATTGATATATTAGAGGCTCTTCGTCGCAAAGGGAATGTAGCGATGCATGAAGCGGATTATGGAAAAGTAGAAGAAGCAAAGGCTTTGTTGCAATTAACGTTCCGCTTGTCCATTTGGTTCATGGAGGTATATGGTGATTGGGATTTTCAAGCACCAGAGTATACAGAACTTCAAGAACAAGTAGAACAGAGTACAGAAACACTTCAGCGAGAATATGAGGAAAAAGTCAAAAAGCTTGAAGAAGAATTAGAGGCAATTCGTCGACAGGCGGAAGTGGAACAAGAAGAGGTAAAAATCGAGCGTAAAAAAATATCCAAAAACTTTATGCGTCGACAGCAATTAACTGAAGCCGAAACGCGTACGATTATTGATGGAAAACTACGTGCTGTTGGATGGGAAGTAGACACAACTGTACTAAATCATCAAAAGAACGGAACGCTGCCAGAGAAAAATCGAAACATGGCAATTGCTGAATGGAAGGTCAATGGCGGCAGGATTGACTATGCGTTGTTTATTGGCTTAAAGCTTGTTGGCTTTATTGAAGCTAAGGCAAAAAAGAAAACGATTCCTGGCGCATTAGAAAGTCAAACAAAAGTGTATGCAAAAAATGTGGCACAAGTCGAAGATGAAGTCATCACACCTACAACAGGTGAATATAAGGTGCCGTTCTTATACGCAACGAACGGCCGACCATACTTGAAACAACTTCAAGAAGAGTCGGGCATCTGGTTTTGGGATTCACGTAAACCGTTAGAACATGCTCGCCCATTAGAAGGCTGGCATTCACCTGACGACTTGCAGCTTCTTCTTAGTCAAGATGATAAGGATGCGAATAAACGGTTAGAAGAAGAGGATATTACGAAGTTTGGTTTGCGTCATTATCAGCAAAGAGCGGTACTTTCCGCTGAAGAGGGATTAAAAGAAGGGCAACGAAGAATGCTTATTGCAATGGCAACTGGAACTGGGAAAACTCGTACAGCTATCGCCCTCATGTATCGCTTAATTAAGTCCAAAAAATGTCGTCGTATTCTTTTCCTTGTAGACCGTAATTCGTTAGGAAAACAGACAGAGGATGCACTTAAGGATACAAAAATTGAAGGCTACTCATTTGCTGATATATACGATGTGAAATCTTTAGAAGACATGTCTCCAGAAGTTGAAACGAAGGTGCAAATTGCGACGGTGCAGGGAATGGTTAGAAGACTTTTCTATAGCGATAACGAAAAGCTTCCAAGTGTCGGGCAGTATGATTTCATCATTGTAGATGAAGCACATCGTGGCTATACAAGTGACAAAGAAATGTCAGAGGAAGAATTGAAATTCCGTGACCAAAATGATTATATTAGCCAATATCGACGTGTAATTGATTATTTTGATGCGGCATGTTTAGGACTTACTGCAACACCAGCTCTTCATACAACAGAGATTTTTGGTATGCCTATTTTTAAGTATTCTTATAGTGAAGCGGTTCTGGATGGCTACTTAGTTGACCATGAACCACCATATCTGTTTAAGACAGAACTTTCACAAGTCGGCATTACTCTTGAAAAAGACGAAGAAGTTGAAGTGTATGATGTTGATAAAGGCGAGATTCAACTAGAAAAAATGGAAGATACCATTCATTTTGAGGTTGAGCAGTTTAATAAACGGGTAATTACTGAACCTTTTAATCGGGCGGTTCTAAACAAACTGGTTGAATACATTGATCCGACAGGAAAAGAGAAAACTCTTATCTTTGCAGCCACTGACCAACACGCAGATTTGGTTGTTCGATTATTAAAGGAAGCCTTTAAAGAACGTGGCGATGAAATTGAAGATGATGCTATTATGAAAATTACTGGCTATATCTATAAGCCATTAGATGCCATTAAAAGGTTTAAGAACGAGCGGCTGCCAAATGTCGTTGTAACGGTTGATTTACTCACCACAGGCATTGACGTTCCTCCAATAACAAATCTAGTATTCTTACGGCGTATACAGTCTCGTATTCTTTATGACCAAATGCTTGGACGTGCAACCCGTCTTTGTCCCGACATTGGAAAAACACACTTTAACATTTACGATGCAGTGGGCATCTACGATAAATTGCAAAACTATACGGAGATGAAACCTGTTGTAAAGAAACAAAATTACAGTATCGGTGAACTATATGAATCACTTGCCAATGCTACTGCAGAAGATGAAGCTTCGTTTTATCGTGACCAATTGGCAGCGAAAATTCAGCGTCGCAAGCAAAGGCTGAATGAAGAAGGAAAACAAAAGTTTGAAGAATTGTCGAATGGAAAAAATGTGGATGAGTGGGCGAAAGAAATTCAGTTATATACTCCGCAAGAAGCAAAACAGCACAACATGTTATTTGAATATATGGAAGCCTATCGGGTAAAAGGCGAGAAACGATATATCTCCAACAAAGAGGATGAAGTAACAGATGTGGTTCGGGGATATGGTGAAGGAAACAAGAGACCAGAAGATTATTTAGAAGGTTTCGTTCGTTTTATCCAAGAAAATATTAATGAAATTCCCGCTCTTCATCTTATTTGCACACGACCGAAAGATTTAACAAGGCAGGATTTACGAGAACTTATTACCATTCTAGAAACGAAAGGCTTTAAGCAATCGCATTTGCAGACAGCTTGGAAGCAGACAAAAAATGAAGACATTGCAGCAGACATTATTAGCTTTATTCGCCAAGCTGCATTAGGTGAAGCGCTAGTTGCCCATGAAGCACGTATTAAACAGGCGATGCAAAAAGTGTATTCACTGCATGATTGGACTCCAAGACAGAAGAAATGGTTAGAGAGAATAGAAAAGCAATTACTTAAAGTGCCTGTATTAGCACCGACTGCAGAAGAGGCATTCTCGGAAGAACCATTTAAAACTCCGGGCGGCTATAAATTGCTGAAGCGGGAGTTCGGTGACTATATTGATACGGTTGTTACCACTATAAATGAGAACCTTTATATTAGTTAATAATGTGCCTCTTCATAGGGGCACTTTTTAAGTTATAATAGATAAGTTACTTTATCCTTGATTTTCACTTTAATGAGGTTTGAATGAGAATCCAACATTAAAATATACTCGGAGTTAGCAGGAGGCTGAAAAATGAACAACCAAGAAATCGTTCAAAAACTATGGAATTTATGTAATGTGTTACGTGATGATGGGATTACCTATCAGCAATATGTAACAGAGTTAACCTACTTATTATTCCTCAAAATGATGAAGGAGCAGGAAACAGAAGGTGTGATTCCAGAAGGGAATCGATGGGATGATTTGTTAGATAAAGAAGGTTTGGAATTAAAGACATTTTATCAGCGATTGTTACTTGAATTAGGAAGCAGTGAAAATGAGCGGCTGCGTCTAATATACAGTGATGCTTCTACAAGTATTGCTGAGCCGAAAAACTTAGAGAAGATTATTAAATCTATTGATGCCCTTGATTGGTACAATGCAAAAGAAGAAGGGCTAGGCAATCTTTATGAGGGTCTATTAGAGAAGAATGCAAGTGAAAAGAAATCAGGAGCGGGGCAATACTTCACACCTCGTGTATTAATTGATGTGATGGTTCAATTAATCGACCCGAAAATCGGTGAGCGGTGCGCTGACCCTGCAGCTGGAACATTCGGTTTCATGATTGCTGCAGACCAATATTTAAAGAATCAAACAGATGACTACTTCGATATAGAACCACAAGAAGCCGAGTTCCAAAAGAAAGAAGCTTTTGTAGGTATGGAACTTGTTAAAGATACGCATCGTCTGGCACTCATGAATGCGTTGCTTCATAATATCGAAGGACGTTTGGAACAAGGCGATACTTTATCGGGTAACGGGAAATGGATGAAGAACTTTGATGTTATTTTAACAAACCCGCCGTTCGGTACAAAAAAAGGCGGGGAACGGGTATCCCGTGACGATTTAACGTTTGAAACATCGAACAAACAGTTGAATTTCTTGCAGTTGATTTATAACGCATTAAAAGATGATGGAAATGCAAGAGCAGCGGTTATCTTGCCCGACAACGTCTTGTTTGAAAGCGGGATTGGCTCACAAATTCGTCGTGACTTGATGAACAAATGTAACTTACACACGATTTTACGCTTACCAACAGGAATTTTTTATGCGCAAGGTGTAAAAACTAATGTCTTATTCTTTACAAGGGGAACAACAGACCAAGATAACACGAAAGATGTTTGGGTCTATGACCTTCGTACAAATATGACTTCATTTGGAAAACGTAATCAGCTAACAATGGCTCATTTTGAAAACTTCATGAAGGCATATGTAGCTGAAGACCGTTCTAAGATAGAAGATGAGCGTTGGAATGTGTTTACACGAGAAGATATCGCAAAAAAAGATGATAGTTTAGATATTGGATTAATTGCAGATGAATCATTATCTTCATACGACAACTTGCCAGACCCAATTGCATCAGCAGAAGAAGCGATTGTGAAACTTCAACAGGCAATGGATTTATTAAATGAAGTAGTTGAGGAGTTACGTGCTGTTGAAGAGGATGAGGTGGTCAAACAGTGAGCAAAAATAAAAAGACCATTGAAGAGCTATTAGAAGAAGCTGTAGTTCCAAAGGAAGAGCAGACTTATGAAGTTCCTGAGAACTGGGTATATTTCAAATTCACTTCCATATTTGATGTACAAGGTGGCACTCAGCCCCCAAAAAGCCAATTTGTTGATGAAGAGAGAGAAGGATACGTTAGGTTAGTTCAAATTAGGGACTTTTCTTCTGATAAATATAAGACATATATTCCGAATACTCAAAAGCTAAGAAAAATGAAAGAAGAAGATATTCTAATAGCAAGATATGGTGCATCAATTGGAAGGATATTAACAGGACTAAGTGGTGCTTATAATGTCGCTTTGGCAAAAGTCGTTTATCCAAAGGGAAAAGTTGATAAGAAATTTTTATTTTGGCTATTGAAATCTGAACACTTTCAAATTCCTTTAATGGGTATATCTCGTTCTGCACAGTCGGGTTTTAATAAAAATGATTTATCTTATTTTAAAATGCCCTTGCCGCCATTAAATGAACAAAAACGGATTGCTGAGAAAGTGGAGCGTCTTTTAAGTAAAATTGAAGAAGCAAAGCAGTTGATTGAGGAAGCGAAGGATACGTTTGAACTTCGTCGAGCGGCTATTTTGGATAAGGCATTTCGTGGAGAATTGACAAGAAAGTGGAGAGAAGAAAATTCTCTTGAGAAAAAAGAAGTAGAGTTAATAAATGGAAATCAATCCATAGAATCAAATTCACCGTATTCAATACCAACTACATGGAAATGGCGTAAATTAAAAGATGTAGCTAGCTTTAAAAACGGTTTTGCATTTAAGAGTAAGGATTTTGTGGAACAAGGTATCCAATTGGTAAGGATGGGTAATCTCTATAAAAATGATTTAGCATTGGATAGAAACCCTGTTTATATGCCTTTAGATTTTGATGAAAAGATAATCGAAAAATATTCAGTTAAAAATGGGGATATTTTATTATCATTAACAGGCACTAAATATAAGAGAGATTACGGATATGCTGTTAGAGTGGAAGGGGTTGAAAAACCTTTACTTCTCAATCAACGAATCCTATCTTTAAATCCAAACTTTATGGATGAATATATTTTTTATTATCTTCAATCTTCTGTATTTAGGGATGTATTCTTTAGTTTTGAAACAGGTGGGGTTAATCAAGGAAACGTAGGCTCTAAGGCAGTAGAATCTATTTTAATTCCAATCCCCCCTTTAGAAGAAGCAAAAGAAATTGAAAAGATGTTAAATAATCTATTGAAAAATGAAAAAGAAACTTTGAAAATACTTAACGTTGAAGATAAATTAGAAACTTTAAAGCAGGCTACCCTCTCTAAAGCCTTCCGAGGAGAACTTGGAACAAATGACCCAAGGGAAGAAAATGCGATTGAATTGTTAAAAGAAGTTCTTCAAGAACAGGTAAAATAGTTGTAAGAAGGCATCCAAATTAATTGGATGTCTTTTATGGTTGTATACATGCCAAGTTGTGGTATTAGTTTGATACAGAACCACTCTCATTCACAAACTACAATCGGTAAATTTTCGATACGACTCAGATTCTCAATGTGATTTAACATGGTAAAGTAATAAGAGTTGCAGTGAAACCCTATTCGAGTTCGATAATAATATCGATAGCAGAGGGTGTAGACTTATAAGTGATATCAAAGAAAAGATACCGATGCCTCAAGGTGGAATCAATTATGGACAACAAAGAATTTGGACACGTTAGAGTAAGCAGCAGAGACCAAAATGAAGCATGACAACTGGATAGTATGTATGCTCTTGGAATTGATGAGCGTGATATACATATCGATAAGCAAATCGGGAAAGACTTCAATAGACCTCGATACCAAGCTTTGAAATTGCGTTTGCGAAAAGGAGATACGTTATACATACATTCATTAGATAGGCTAGGTCGTAACAAAGAGAGGATTTTAAACGAGTGGAAAGATATCACACAGAGCATTAAAGTACATATTGTTGAAATGGATATGCCATTGTTGTATACACAATGACTCATCGATTCTTTCATAGCTTACTTGGTGTTACAGGTATTATCGTGGGTTGCATCAGCATCGCAATAGGGACAGCATTCTTTGTTATCTCTCATGAAACCACTCCTTTAAATAAATACCTTTACGTTTTATAGCAGATTTAAGTACAACTGTTTTACCTTTTAAATAGGGTTGTTTTCTACTATATGAATGCTTGAATTATAAAGTGTAAGCAAATATAATAGAAAGTAAGTCAATCGGTCAAAGTTCGGAAAGTGATCGTTATACATGAACGTAACGATAGCGATATGTAAAGGATGAAGGCCGGATAGAGCAACGGCCTTCTAAGCCGTCGGTCGGGAGTTCGAATCTCTCCTGGGACGTATAAAAACCTCAAGCCCTGACAATGGGCTTGAGGTTTTTTTGTATTTTATTTTACGAAACAAAAGTTCCGTATTTGATGAAAATTGTAAAGTAATTTTAATATAAATGAAACTTAATGTAATATTTACCGTAATAAATATATGTATAAAGATACTTAAGGCGCCCTTGAGTGAAAAATTATCTAATTTCTATCATACATTTTGTCAATGAATGATAGAAAGACAGCAGGAGGAATTAGCTTTGAAGTACGCATTTGCATATAAAAATCACAAAATAGAAACGATCTTTTGCGGAAAAGACGAGCTGTTTGAGGAACTGAAGCAATTTTTAATCACTCAATGCGGTTTAATCATTGTTGAGGTTTCAAGGGCTGATTACTATACGGAGCAGGAAATGAATCAATGGAATGACCGTTATACCCTGTGAATATGAAAAGAAACCGGCCGTGTGAGACCGGTTTTTGTATCATCTGAATCCGCTCGGAGCGCTGAAGCCCCCGGCATGGCCGCTGAAACCGCCCCCGAGCGCGCCGGGATGCGCCCCGGCGCCGAGGCTTCCGCCGACGTCACTGAAGGATTGGCCGTAGTACCCGGTTGTATAAGGGTATGGGACGAATTGCTGCCCGGCGAATGACAGCGTGCTTTGCGGGGTCTGCTGTCCGTATCCGGATGACGGGAATCCCTGCTGAAAAGAAGGGCCGCCTTGATATGGTGCTGTATGCATCGGGGCCGGAGGATAATAAGACTGCGGCGGTAAGACCGGTAAAGGCGGAAATCCAGGAGGCAGGCCCTGCATGCCTGATAACATCTTATTCATGACATCACTCATTTCTTACGAGATAAGAACAGTGTATGCGTATGTCTGTATAAAGAGCCTGTTCAATCGAACGGAATATCTGACAAGCATGCCGGAAGGACAGAGAAAAATCGTGTAATAAAATGTGACATATTCGTATATGAACGGAAAAATTTCATGTAATCTTGAGAGATTAATAAAAAAATGATAAAAACTTTTAATATTTACAGATCCCTTTGTACCAGTAATGAAAGCGTATACAAAGTAGATTGATTAATCTAAATTGTCTAATAATTATAAAAATGCTGTTGACACTGCCTGCAAACGGGCGTAATATGAGTTCAAACAAAAATAAATAAATGATTCACGCTAAAAAGAAAAATCATAAAACACTGAAAAAACAAACAAATGAAGGTTCTTTTTCAATAAAAGAGCTGCCATAATAAAAAGCGCAGAAGAGGATAAGTAGCTTTGCTGAAGTTTTTCACAGAGAGCCGGTAACGCTGAGAGCCGGTAAAACAAATCAAAGTGAACTCCCCTCAGAGTGCCGGTCTGAAATGTAAAGAGTAGGACTCGGCCGAGTGAACACAATGTTTACTCGTTATCAAAACGGATAATCATTATCCATGAGACGGTCTGCATATGACCGTAAACAAGGGTGGTACCGCGGAAAGCAAAGCCTTTTCGCCCCTTTTGGCTATCGCATGAAATGCTTGGCTGAATGTGGGTGGGAAGGCTTTTTTATTTGCGTCAGCCGGCGCTGCGTTTTATGAATTGGATTTTAGAAGGGAACATTAAAAAGGAGGAACTGAAAATGGGCACAAATGTACAGGCGGATTCTTTGTCTGCCGAATGTACAAAAACAATGAACGGGGCTCTGATGCTGATTGAATCATTAAAGAAAGAAAATGTCGAGATGATCTTCGGCTATCCGGGGGGAGCCGTCCTTCCGATTTACGATAAACTGTATCAATCAGGATTGGTTCACATCCTGCCCCGCCACGAGCAAGGCGCGATTCATGCGGCAGAAGGGTATGCGAGAGTCTCCGGAAAGCCGGGGGTTGTGATTGCTACCTCAGGACCCGGAGCGACAAATTTAGTTACCGGTCTTGCGGATGCGATGATAGATTCATTGCCGCTCGTAGTGTTTACCGGTCAGGTGGCCACTTCGGTCATCGGCAGCGACGCTTTCCAGGAAGCCGACATTTTAGGAATTACGATGCCGATTACGAAACACAGCTACCAAGTCCGCCGTCCGGAAGATCTCCCCCGTGTGATTAAAGAGGCGTTCCATATCGCCACGACGGGAAGACCGGGTCCGGTATTAATTGATATACCGAAGGATGTCGCAGCATTTGAAGGAGAGTTCAGATATGATCACGAGATCAGCCTTCCGGGTTATCAGCCTGTAAAAGAGCCTAACTATCTGCAGATCCGAAAGCTCGTGGAAGCTGTCAGCAGTGCGAAAAAGCCGGTTATTTTAGCCGGAGCGGGTGTTTTGCACGGTAAAGCTTCAGAAGATTTAAAAAATTATGTCGAACAGCAGCAAATTCCGGTAGCGCACACGCTCCTCGGTCTGGGCGGTTTCCCGGCAGACCATCCTCTTTTTCTGGGAATGGCGGGGATGCACGGCACATACACAGCGAATATGGCGCTTTACCACTGTGACTTGTTGATCAGCATCGGAGCGCGGTTCGATGATCGCGTGACCGGAAATCTGAAGCATTTTGCAAAATCGGCCAAAGTGGCGCATATCGATATTGATCCTGCTGAAATCGGAAAAATTATCGAAACGCAGATTCCGGTGGTCGGCGACAGTAAAATCGTCCTTCAGGAATTATTGAAGCAAAACGGAAAACAGGGACAGACAGAGGAATGGAAACAGCAGCTTTCAGAATGGAAAGAAGAATATCCGCTTTGGTATACAGACAACAGAGAAGAGGGCTTGAAACCCCAAAAGCTGATTGAGTATATTCACCAATTCACAAACGGTGAGGCGATTGTGGCGACGGATGTCGGCCAGCACCAGATGTGGGCGGCTCAGTTTTATCCTTTCCGAAAGGCTGATAAGTGGGTAACCTCGGGGGGGCTCGGCACAATGGGCTTCGGCCTTCCGGCGGCTATCGGAGCTCAGCTGGCCGATCGTAACGCCACGGTCGTTGCCATCCTCGGAGACGGCGGTTTTCAGATGACCCTTCAGGAATTAGATGTCATCCGGCAGCTGAATCTTCCTGTCAAAGTGGTTATCTTGAACAACGAATGTCTGGGCATGGTCAGACAGTGGCAGGAAATCTTCTATGAAGAGCGCTATTCTGAATCCAAATTCTCGGCGCAGCCTGACTTTGTCAAATTGTCAGAAGCCTACGGCATTAAAGGCGTCCGGATTTCATCGGAGGAAGAGGCGGAAGAAGAGCTTAAAAAGGCGCTTTCATCAAAAGAACCGGCCGTTATTGACGTCCGGGTCGCCAAAAGCGAGAAAGTATTCCCGATGATTGCGCCGGGTAAAGGACTTCATGAAATGGTGGGGGTGAAACCTTGAAACGCATTATCACATTAACGGTGGTCAACCGCTCGGGAGTATTAAACCGGATCACCGGCCTGTTTACAAAAAGACACTATAATATCGAAAGCATCACTGTAGGCCACACGGAAACAAGCGGTGTTTCAAGGATTACATTTGTCGTCCATGTGGAAGGCGAAAATGACGTAGAGCAGCTGACAAAGCAGCTTAACAAACAAATTGACGTCCTGAAAGTGACGGATATTACAAACCAATCGATTGTACAGCGTGAGCTGGCATTAATCAAAGTTGTTTCCGCACCGTCGGCCAGAACGGAAATCAATGGAATCATTGAGCCGTTCAGAGCTTCCGTCGTTGATGTCTCAAGAGACAGCATCGTCGTTCAGGTTACCGGCGAATCTAATAAAATCGAAGCGCTCATAGAGCTGCTCAAACCTTACGGCATTAAAGAAATCGCGAGAACGGGCACAACGGCTTTTGCGAGGGGAACCCAGCAGAAGGCGTCATCCAATAAAACAATTTCAATTGTATAACACAAAAAAGGGAGAGATTAAAATGGTAAAAGTATATTATAACGGTGATATCAAAGAGAACGTATTGGCAGGTAAAAAAGTAGCGATTATCGGTTACGGTTCACAAGGTCACGCACATGCGCTGAACTTAAAAGAAAGCGGAATTGATGTCATTGTCGGCGTCAGACAAGGAAAATCATTTACACAGGCTCAAGAAGACGGTCATAAAGTCTTTTCGGTAAGAGAAGCGGCTGCCCAGGCAGATATCATTATGGTTCTTCTTCCGGATGAACAGCAGCAAAAAGTATATGAAGCTGAAATCAAAGATGAATTGACGGCGGGCAAGTCATTGGTATTCGCACACGGATTTAACGTCCATTTCCATCAGATCGTGCCTCCTGCTGATGTGGATGTATTCCTTGTCGCCCCTAAAGGACCGGGACACCTTGTCAGAAGAACATATGAACAAGGCGCGGGCGTACCGGCATTGTTTGCCATCTACCAGGATGTATCAGGCGAAGCGAAAGATACGGCTCTTGCTTATGCAAAAGGAATCGGCGGAGCGCGTGCGGGCGTTCTTGAAACAACATTTAAGGAAGAAACGGAAACGGATTTGTTCGGTGAGCAGGCTGTTCTGTGCGGAGGTTTAACGGCACTTGTCAAAGCGGGTTTTGAAACGCTGACAGAAGCCGGATACCAGCCTGAACTCGCATACTTCGAGTGTCTGCACGAACTGAAGCTGATCGTAGACTTGATGTATGAAGAAGGCTTGGCGGGCATGAGATACTCTATCTCTGATACGGCTCAATGGGGAGATTTTGTCTCAGGGCCGCGCGTAGTCGATGCGAAGGTAAAAGAATCGATGAAACAAGTATTAACGGATATTCAAAACGGTACATTCGCGAAAGAATGGATCGTGGAAAACCAAGTGAACCGTCCTCGCTTCAATGCGATCAATGCAAGTGAAAACGAGCATCAGATTGAAAAGGTCGGCAGACAGCTTCGTGAAATGATGCCGTTTGTCAAACAAGGCAAAAAGAAGGAAGCGGTGGTCTCCGTTGCGCAAAATTAATGTTTTCGACACGACCCTTCGTGACGGTGAACAATCCCCCGGGGTCAACCTCAATTCCCGGGAGAAACTGGCGATAGCCAAGCAGCTTGAAAGACTCGGGGTGGACATTATTGAAGCGGGATTTCCCGCTTCATCCCGAGGTGATTTTTTAGCTGTGCAGGAAATCGCAAGAACGATTAAAAATTGTTCGGTAACAGGGCTTGCCCGATCTGTCAAAGGTGACATCGACGCAGCCTGGGAAGCGCTGAAAGACGGGGCCAGCCCGCGGATTCACATCTTTATCGCCACCTCTGACATTCATCTGAAGCATAAGCTGAAAATGACGCGGGAAGAGGTTAAGGAAAAAGCGGTTGAAATGGTGAAGTATGCAAAAGAACGCTTTCCGATCGTTCAATGGTCAGCAGAAGACGCATGCCGCACCGAACTTCCGTTTCTGGCTGAAATCGTTGAAGAAGTGATTGATGCCGGCGCGAGCGTCATCAACCTGCCGGACACTGTAGGTTACCTGACGCCGGCTGAATACGGAAACATCTTTAAATATATGAAGGAACACGTTCCGAATATCAACCGGGTAAAGCTTTCAGCCCATTGCCACGATGATCTCGGAATGGCGGTTGCCAACTCGCTTTCGGCAATTGAGAACGGCGCTGATCAAATTGAATGCGCCATTAACGGCATAGGAGAAAGAGCCGGGAACGCCGCGCTAGAGGAAATCGCTGTTGCGCTTCATGTCAGAAATGACGCCCATCAAGCCGATTCATCCCTCAATCTTCATGAATTGAAGCGGACGAGTGATCTTGTCAGCAAACTGACGGGCATGGCCGTTCCCCGCAATAAAGCAATCGTCGGAGATAACGCTTTCGCACATGAGTCCGGCATTCACCAAGACGGTTTCCTGAAAGAAAAATCAACATATGAAATCATTTCACCGGAACTTGTCGGCGTGACTGCTGATGCGCTCGTACTCGGAAAGCATTCCGGACGCCATGCGTTCAAAGACCGCCTGAATGCGCTTGGATTCCAGTTTGATAGTGAGGAAATCAATAAATTTTTTACGATGTTTAAAGAACTGACCGAAAAGAAAAAAGAAATCACCGATGATGACTTGATTTCTCTTATTTTAGAAGAAAAAGTGACAGACAAAAAAATCGGCTATGAATTTTTGTCTCTGCAAGTGCATTACGGGACGTCTCAGGTGCCGACTGCAACAGTCTCTTTAAAAAATCAGGAAAACGAACAGCTGATTCAAGAGGCGGCAACGGGGGCGGGCAGCGTAGAAGCCGTTTATAATACGCTCGGGCGCTGCATCGATAAAAATATTGAACTGACAGACTACCGCATCCAATCCAACCGGAAAGGCGAAGACGCGCTGGCTCAAGTTTTTGTCAGAGTGACCGTGAACGGAAAAGAAACATCAGGGCGGGGAATCGCGCAGGATGTTCTGGAAGCTTCTGCTAAAGCTTATCTGAACGCCGTGAACCGGCAGCTGGTGCTGGATTGCAATTTAGACGGATTAAAGAGACAGACTGCGGTCGGCTCGTAATAGAAAGGAGAACGTTTGATTTGAAAAAACGTATTGCTTTGCTGCCCGGTGACGGAATCGGACCGGAAGTGGTGGAATCAGCGGCAGATGTATTGAAAAGCGTTGCCGAACAATTCGGACATGAATTTGAATTTGAAAACGGGCTGATCGGGGGAGCGGCTATTGACGCCCATCAAAACCCCCTTCCTGAGGAGACGGTGGCTCTTTGTGAAAGATCCGACGCCATCCTGCTCGGGGCAGTCGGCGGGCCGAAATGGGACCAAAATCCTCCGGAGCTCAGACCGGAAAAAGGCCTGCTCGGCATCAGAAAAAAACTCGGCCTGTTTGCCAATCTGCGTCCCGTGACCGTATTTGAAAGCCTGTCTGAGGCGTCTCCGCTGAAAAAAGAATATATCAGCGGCGTCGACTTTGTAATCGTCAGGGAACTGACGGGCGGCCTCTACTTCGGAGAACCGAGCAGACAGTATGTCAATGAAACGGGAGAAAAGGAAGCGGTCGATACCCTTTTTTATAAGAAAGAAGAAATCGCACGCGTTGTCAGAGAAGCTTTTAAGATGGCTGCCGGCAGAAAAGGAAAAGTGACGTCCGTTGATAAGGCGAATGTGCTTTCTTCAAGCAGGCTGTGGCGTGAAACAGCGGATGAAATCGCAAAAGAATTTCCTGATGTGACGCTTGAACATATGCTTGTCGATAATGCCGCGATGCAGCTCATCTACGCTCCGAGCCAATTTGACGTCATCGTAACTGAGAATATGTTCGGCGATATTTTAAGCGATGAAGCCTCCATGCTGACAGGCTCGCTCGGCATGCTGCCGTCAGCCAGTTTATCAAGTTCAGGTCTTCACTTGTTTGAACCCGTGCATGGATCTGCGCCTGACATCGCCGGTAAAGGGATGGCCAATCCGTTTGCGGCGATTTTATCAGCGGCGATGCTTTTGAGAACATCTTTCGGGCTTGAAAACGAAGCGCAGGCGGTGGAAAAAGCGGTCGCAAAGGTGCTTGCAGACGGCAGCCGTACACGTGATATCGCCCGGGACGGCCAATATGCCGGAACGCATGACATTACTGAAAAAGTAAAAGCCGCATTAGCCGGCTCGAATACAAAATCTATAGTGTGACGCTTTAAAGAAAGCGGTCTTAGTTCATAGGTAGAGGGAGGAAACAAAGATGATGCCTCGAACAATCATCGAAAAGATTTGGGATCGGCATGTTGTAAAAAGCGGTGAAGGAAAACCCGACCTTCTCTATATTGATCTGCACCTCATTCATGAGGTGACGTCTCCTCAGGCGTTTGAAGGGTTAAGACAGAAGGGGAGAAAGGTCAGACGGCCGCAGAATACATTCGCGACGATGGACCACAATATTCCGACCGTCAACCGTTTTGACATTAAAGATGAAGTCGCAAAGCGCCAAGTAACCGCGCTTGAACGGAATTGTGAGGAGTTTGGCGTCCGTCTTGCGGATCTTCACAGCGCAGACCAGGGGATCGTTCACGTAGTCGGGCCTGAGCTTGGTCTGACACTTCCGGGGAAAACGATCGTTTGCGGAGACAGCCATACATCGACTCACGGTGCATTCGGGGCGCTTGCCTTCGGTATCGGCACAAGTGAGGTGGAACATGTTCTTTCCACTCAGACATTGTGGCAGCAGCGGCCGAAAACGCTTGAAATCCGTGTTGACGGAACGCTCCAAAAAGGAGTGACCGCGAAGGATGTCATCTTGTCGGTCATCGGAAAATACGGGGTGAAATTCGGTACCGGATATGTCATTGAATACACCGGGGAAGTATTCAGAAACATGTCTATGGACGAACGCATGACCGTCTGCAATATGTCAATAGAAGCGGGAGCCCGGGCGGGACTGATCGCTCCGGATGACACGACGATTGAATATTGTAAAAACCGTAAATACGCGCCAAAAGGCGAGGAATTTGAAAAAGCCGCCGCAGAATGGAAAGCGTTAAAAACCGATCCGGGCGCCGTATACGATCATTCCATCGTACTAGACGGCAGCGAGATTTCTCCAATGGTAACATGGGGCGTCAATCCCGGTATGGTTCTTCCGGTCGATGCCCAAATACCGGCGCCGGAAACGATTGATTCTGAAGACGGTAAAAAAGAAGCCATCCGCGCGTACGAATACATGGGAATTTCACCGAATCAAAAAATTGAAGATATTAAAGTCGAGCATGTGTTTATCGGCTCCTGTACAAATTCGCGGATGACCGATCTTCGCCAGGCTGCGGATATGATCAAAGGCCGAAAAGTCGCCGACAGCGTCAGAGCCATTGTGGTGCCGGGTTCTCAAAGCGTGAAACAGCAGGCCGAAGAAGAAGGGCTGCACCGCGTGTTTCTCGAGGCCGGCTTTGAATGGAGAGAATCAGGCTGCAGCATGTGCCTCAGTATGAACAATGATGTCGTGCCTGAAGGGGAACGATGCGCTTCCACTTCCAACCGCAACTTCGAAGGCAGACAGGGAAAAGGCGCGAGAACACACCTTGTCAGTCCGGCGATGGCGGCAATGGCAGCCATTCACGGGCATTTCGTCGATGTAAGAAAGTTTTATCAAGAAAAAACAGTTGTGTAAGGAGTGCGCGAAAAGATGGAACCTTTAAAAACGCATACGGGAAAAGCGGCCGTCTTAAACCGGATCAACGTCGATACGGACCAGATTATTCCGAAACAGTTTTTGAAAAGAATTGAAAGAACCGGATACGGCAGATTCGCGTTTTTTGATTGGAGATACCTTGAGAACGGTGAGCCTGATCCTGAATTTGAATTAAACCGCAAAGTCTATGAAGGCGCGTCCATATTAATTGCCGGAGAGAATTTCGGCTGCGGATCATCCCGTGAGCACGCTCCTTGGGCGCTGGATGATTACGGCTTCAAAATCATCATTGCTCCGTCATTTGCCGATATTTTTCATCAAAACTGTTTTAAAAACGGTATGCTTCCCATCCGTATGCCGTATGATCAGTGGAAAAAACTCGCCGGTCAATATGAAAATCAGTCTCTTAACATGACGGTTGATCTGGAAAACCAGCTCATTCACGACAGTGAAGGAAAAGAGATTTCATTTGAAGTCGATCCTCACTGGAAGGAAATGCTGATAAACGGCTATGATGAAATTTCATTAACGCTTCTGCTGGAGGACGACATTCAGCAGTTTGAATCGAAAAGAAGTTCATGGCTTCAAGCCTGAAAAAAGCCGCCCGGCATCTGTCCGGCGGCTTTTTTTACCGTGCACACCATCCTTTCTTGTGTTTCCTGACGCGTGTTGATACACTTGAACAAAATAGCGCCTGAAAGGAAATAAAGTATGACGCATGACAAGAAAAAAGCTGATATCATTCCTTTCCCCCGTCTGAAAGAACGCTTGGTTGATAAAGGGATGGCCGCCATGAAGGATAAACAGTATCAGGAGGCCCTCGAACTGTTTTCAGAGGCGGTAAGCCACGGCGATACCGAGTCCGACGTGCATTTAGGCATGGCGATTTGTTTTCTGGAACTCGGGGAATTGGAAGAAGCAAAACAAGTTTGCGAGAAAATGCTGAATGAAGGGTACGGCCATTATTTCACCGTACTGCAGGTGTACATGACCATTTTAATTCAGCTGAAACAATATGAAGAAGTCAAAAGCACAATTGAAGCTGTGCTGGAAGAAAACCAGCTGCCCGCAGAAAGTGCGGAGCAATTCTACCGGCTGCTCGAATTCAGCCGCAAAATGACCGATCCCGACCAGCAGGATGAAGCGTGGGAGGAGGAATACGAGGACATTCTTGATGCGGAAAAAGTGCTGAACAACCCCGCTGAACAAATGAATCTGATTCATTCTCTCAAAGACCGCAATATTGCAAAATACACGGGTCTCTTAAAAACGATTCTTCAAGATCCGGGCGCACATCCGCTTATCAAAACGATGATTTTGACGCTGATGGCGGAGCACGACTACAGCAAGCCGGTTCATATTACAAAATTCGGCGATTCAATGACCGCGGTTCCGAGTGAAACGGTTCAGCCTGATGCGGCTCCGGTTTTGCATCGCGTTCTCCGGGTGCTTGATGAAACGCTCGGCAATGAAAACCCTACATTATACGCTGCCGTCGAGGAGCTGTGGAGAAGGCATCTGTACGTCCTGCACCCTTTTATGCCGAAGTTTTTGAACGCAGATTTATGGGCGGCGGCGCTTCATAAGGTCGGTTACGAGATGCACGGCATTGACATTGAGCCGGAGGAACTTCATATGATGTACGAGTTTGACAGCCGCGAACTTGAAGAAGCCTGCACGATGATTAAGGATATTGAAGAAATTTCTTATTTGTAAATCACACCATATAGTTGAAAGCGGTAGGCGTTATGTTATAATATAGTGGTTGTATTTATGTATAGCGGTTTAACTGAAATGAGAATTACGGTTGGACAGGCTGCCAGTTCATTACATAATGATTCTGATTCAAAGCGGTTTTTTCTTTGACAAACCCGCGGATTGCTTTAGAATGGAAGACCGACACAACCTGAATAGATTTTTGGAGGGAAACACATGTCTGTAAAATGGGAAAAACAAGAAGGCAACGAAGGCGTATTAACGGTTGAAGTTGATGCGGATACGTTCAAAACAGCTCTTGATGATGCATTTAAAAAAGTAGTAAAACAGGTTTCTATTCCTGGATTCCGCAAAGGGAAAGTTCCCCGCGGTTTATTCGAACAGCGTTTCGGCGTTGAAGCTCTTTACCAGGATGCTTTAGATATTTTACTTCCTGTAGAATACCCTAAAGCGGTTGAAGAAGCCGGCATTGAGCCTGTAGACCGCCCTGAAATCGATGTTGAAAAAATCGAAAAAGGCGAAAGCTTGATTTTCACTGCAAAAGTGACTGTAAAACCGGAAGTGAAACTTGGCGACTACAAAGGCTTAGGAATCGAAAAAGATGACACTGCCGTTACTGACGAAGATGTACAAAACGAACTTAAAGCGCTTCAAGAGCGTCAGGCTGAGCTTGTCGTGAAAGAAGAAGGCGCTGTTGAAAACGGCGATACAGTCGTTCTTGACTTCGAAGGTTTCGTTGACGGCGAAGCGTTTGAAGGCGGAAAAGCTGAGAACTACTCACTTGAAGTAGGATCAGGTTCATTCATCCCGGGCTTCGAAGAGCAGTTAACAGGCCTTGAATCAGGCGCTGAAAAGGATGTTGAAGTAACATTCCCTGAAGAGTACCACGCTGAAGAGCTTGCCGGAAAACCAGCTGTTTTCAAAGTGAAAATTCATGAAATCAAAGCGAAAGAGCTTCCTGAGCTTAACGACGAATTCGCAAAAGACATTGACGAAGAAGTTGAAACGCTTGCTGAATTAACTGAGAAAACAAAAAAACGCCTTGAAGAAGCAAAAGAAAACGAAGCTGACGCTAAATTGCGTGAAGAGCTTGTTCTGAAAGCATCTGAAAACGCTGAAGCTGATGTTCCTCAAGCGATGATCGACACTGAGCTTGACCGCATGCTGAAAGAATTCGAACAGCGTCTGCAAATGCAAGGCATGAACCTTGAGCTTTACACTCAATTCTCAGGCCAAGACGAAAACGCGTTAAAAGAGCAAATGAAAGAAGATGCCGCAAAACGCGTAAAATCAAACCTGACTCTTGAAGCGATCGCTCAAGCTGAAAACCTTGAAGTAACGGACGAAGAAGTTGAAGCTGAGCTGACTAAAATGGCTGAAGCTTACAACATGCCGGTTGAAAACATCAAGCAGGCAATCGGTTCAACTGACGCGATGAAAGAAGATTTAAAAGTTCGAAAAGCAATTGATTTTCTTGTAGAAAACCGTTAATATGGTTCATAATAATAGACATAATAAAACAGGGCGCGATTAATTCGTGCCTTGTTTTGTACAATTATGATATAACTCTTTTTCTTGGGGCAAGATAGTCATTGCCGGGCTGTTTTTCGTCATACATATAGAATGTGCAAGTGCGAAACACATTGTTACCGTCTTACTGGAAAGTATGGTAAAATGCAATACATACTCGATCGTAGCAAGAACCGTTTTCTTTTGCCCTTCAGGTAAAAGAAAAAGTGAGACAAGATTAAGGGGTGAAAGAATGTTTAAATTCAACGAGGAAAAAGGACAATTGAAATGCTCGTTCTGCGGAAAAACGCAAGATCAGGTTCGTAAGCTGGTTGCAGGACCGGGTGTATATATATGCGACGAATGTATTGAGCTCTGTACAGAAATCGTAGAGGAAGAGCTTGGTACAGAAGAAGAAGTCGAATTTAAAGACGTTCCGAAGCCGCAGGAAATCCGTGAGATTCTGAATGAATATGTCATCGGACAGGATCAGGCGAAGAAATCACTTGCGGTTGCGGTATACAACCATTACAAACGCATCAACTCCAACAGTAAAGTGGATGATGTCGAGCTTTCTAAAAGTAATATTTCTTTAATCGGACCGACTGGGAGCGGGAAAACACTTCTTGCCCAGACGCTTGCGCGTATTCTGAACGTGCCGTTTGCGATCGCGGACGCTACATCTCTGACTGAAGCCGGATATGTCGGTGAGGACGTAGAAAACATCCTCCTCAAGCTGATTCAGGCAGCAGACTATGATGTGGAAAAGGCAGAAAAAGGCATTATTTATATCGATGAAATCGATAAAGTAGCGCGAAAATCTGAAAACCCGTCCATTACACGCGACGTATCAGGCGAAGGCGTTCAGCAGGCGCTGCTGAAAATTCTTGAAGGAACGGTTGCAAGCGTGCCGCCTCAAGGAGGACGTAAACATCCTCATCAGGAATTCATCCAGATCGATACGACGAACATCCTGTTCATTTGCGGCGGTGCATTTGACGGCATCGAACAAATCATCAAACGCCGTCTCGGACAAAAAGTCATCGGCTTCGGCTCAGATAATAAAGCGGCAGACCTTGAAAAAGAAGAACTGCTTTCTAAAGTTCTTCCGGAAGACTTGCTCCGTTTCGGTCTGATTCCTGAATTCATCGGCCGTCTTCCTGTCATTGCAAGCCTTGAGCAGCTTGACGAAACGGCACTGGTTGAAATTCTGACTAAACCGAAAAACGCACTCGTCAAACAATACAAGAAAATGTTAGAACTTGATGATGTCGAGCTTGAATTTGAAGACGAGGCATTATCTGAAATTGCGAAAAAAGCGATCGAGCGTAAAACAGGCGCACGCGGCCTGCGTTCTATCATTGAAGGCATCATGCTTGACGTCATGTTTGATCTGCCGTCCCGCGATGATATTGAAAAATGTGTCATTACCGGAGCGACAGTCGCAGACGGTGAAGCACCGCGTCTTGTATTAAAAGACGGCACAGTTGTCGGCCAAGATAAAACATCAGCATAACATGACAAAACCTCCTGACTCGAATTGATCAGGAGGTTTTTTTCTTGTCCTGACCCTTCTGAAAATGTTTATTCCGGGCTTTGCTGGGAGATACTAGCGGACAGAGGAATGAATTGGATACATAAATCGTTTTTTCAGGAGGGACCAGCATGAGTTGGACAGGGATCGCATTATTTGTACAGCTGTTTTTCGGGATAGTCATCGGATTATATTTTTGGAATTTGCTCAAAAACCAGCGTACACAAAAAGTGACGATAGATAAAGAATCAAAAAAAGAAATGGAACAGCTGCGCAAAATGCGCGCCATCAGTTTATCAGAACCTTTATCAGAAAAGGTGCGGCCGAAAAGCTTTCAGGACATTGTCGGCCAGGAAGACGGAATTAAAGCGTTAAAAGCAGCGCTTTGCGGACCGAACCCGCAGCACGTCATTATTTACGGTCCTCCGGGAGTCGGTAAAACGGCTGCGGCGCGGCTGGTATTGGAAGAAGCGAAAAAACATAAACAGTCACCGTTTCAAAAGCAGGCTGTTTTTGTTGAACTTGATGCGACGACCGCGCGATTTGATGAACGGGGGATTGCCGATCCGCTTATCGGTTCAGTGCATGATCCGATTTATCAGGGAGCGGGTGCGATGGGCCAAGCAGGCATTCCGCAGCCGAAACAGGGGGCTGTGACTCATGCGCACGGCGGCGTACTATTTATTGATGAAATCGGCGAGCTTCACCCGATTCAGATGAATAAAATGCTGAAGGTGCTTGAAGATCGAAAAGTATTTTTAGACAGTGCGTATTACAGTGAAGAAAATACGCAAATACCGAATCACATTCATGATATTTTTCAAAATGGGCTTCCGGCAGATTTCCGTTTGATCGGAGCGACAACGAGAATGCCGAATGAAATTCCGCCGGCCATCCGTTCGCGCTGTCTTGAAGTATTTTTCCGCGAGCTGGAAAAGGATGAACTTAAAATCGTTGCGAAAAAAGCAGCCGACAAAATTCAGAAAGAGATTTCTGACGAAGCTCTCAGTGTGCTGACCACATATACGAGAAACGGACGTGAAGCCGTCAATATGATCCAGATCGCCGCCGGCATGGCGGTGACTGAGGACAGAAAAGAAATTACGACAGAAGATATAGAATGGGTTGTTCATTCCAGTCAGCTTACACCTAAAAATGAGCAGAAAATCGCCGATGAACCGCAAGTCGGCATCGTGAACGGACTTGCCGTCTACGGGCCGAACAGCGGCGCATTGCTGGAAATCGAAGTGAATGTCACACCTGCGCAGGACAAAGGAAGCCTGAATATCACGGGAATTGCAGAGGAAGAAAGCATCGGCAGCCAATCGAAGTCGATCCGCCGCAAAAGCATGGCGAAGGGATCTGTGGAAAATGTTCTGACGGTTCTCCGCACAATGGGCATCAAACCTTCAGACTATGACATTCACATCAATTTTCCGGGCGGAGGTCCGATTGACGGACCTTCAGCAGGTATCGCGATGGCTGCGGGGATTTTTTCCGCGATTCACCGCATCCCGATCGACCATACGGTGGCGATGACGGGAGAAATCAGCCTGACGGGGCTTGTCAAACCGATCGGCGGCGTCATTCCGAAAATTAAAGCCGCAAAACAGGCCGGAGCAAAAACGGTCATTATCCCATATGAAAATCAGCAGTCCATTCTGAAACGAATAGACGGAATCACCATTAAAGCGGTAAAAACGTTCCAGGAAGTGCTGGACGTCATATTGGTTGACCCTCCTTCAGAACAAAAACCGTTTGATATCCAAATGAATAAAGAATCCGTATAAACCCCATTTTTATAATGGGGTTTTTTTATGGAGGACATCTTTTCCTTTTTCAGAACAGAAAGAAAGGGTATACTACGAAGAGACTGTTTTATATACAGGGCAGGCGGATAAGCCGATTAAAGCCCGATCCCGGAATTGTACAACGATGAAAAAGTTGTATTATAATGGTTCATACTAAAGTCACGGAGGTGTCAGTCACATGGCAGAAGATACAAAACGCAGCATCCCGCTCCTCCCTTTAAGAGGCTTATTGGTATACCCGACAATGGTTTTACATTTAGATGTAGGCCGTGACAAGTCGGTTCAGGCTCTTGAACAGGCAATGATGCATGATCATATGATTTTTTTAGCCACTCAGCAGGATATTTCGATAGACGAACCGGGTGAAGAGGATATTTTCGCCGTCGGCACTTATACAAAAATTAAACAGATGCTGAAGCTGCCCAACGGTACGATCAGAGTGCTTGTAGAAGGAATTCAGCGGGCGCAGATCCTTGAATACACCGAGCTCGAAGATTATACTTCGGTCGATATACAGCTGATGCATGAGGATGATTCAAAAGATGTGGAAGACGAAGCGCTTATGCGGACGCTGCTGGACCATTTTGACCAGTACATAAAAATTTCTAAAAAAATCTCCGCAGAAACGTATGCGGCTGTGACTGATATTGAAGAGCCCGGCAGAATGGCGGATATCGTCGCTTCTCATCTCCCGCTGAAATTAAAGGACAAGCAGGACATTTTAGAAACGGCGGATATTAAAGAACGTCTGAATAAGGTCATCCGTTCCATTCATAATGAAAAAGAAGTGCTGGAGATTGAGAAAAAAATCGGTCAGCGCGTCAAACGTTCGATGGAACGCACTCAAAAGGAATACTACTTGCGTGAACAGATGAAAGCCATTCAGAAGGAGCTTGGCGACAAAGAAGGAAAAACCGGCGAAGTTCAGTCGCTCACGGAAAAGATAGAAGAAGCAGGCATGCCTGAGCGTGTCAAAGAAACGGCGCTTAAGGAATTAAACCGTTACGAAAAAGTACCGTCAAGCTCAGCGGAAAGCTCTGTTATCCGCAACTATATCGACTGGCTCATCGCCCTTCCGTGGTCGGATGAAACAGAAGATAAACTTGATATTAAAAAAGCCGGGGAAATCTTAGATAAAGAGCACCACGGCTTAGAGAAAGTGAAAGAGCGGATTTTGGAGTATTTGGCCGTGAAACAGCTGACGAAAACGCTGAAAGGGCCGATTCTTTGTCTGGCCGGACCTCCGGGAGTCGGTAAAACATCTCTTGCAAAATCAATCAGTACGAGCATGGGGCGCCGTTTTGTGAGAATTTCACTGGGCGGAGTGCGCGATGAGTCTGAAATCCGCGGGCACCGGCGTACATACGTCGGAGCGATGCCGGGCCGTATTATACAGGGGATGAAAAAAGCCGGCAAACAAAATCCGGTTTTTCTCCTGGATGAGATCGACAAAATGTCGTCTGATTTCAGAGGCGATCCGTCTTCGGCGATGCTTGAGGTGCTGGATCCGGAACAAAACAGCACATTCAGCGACCACTATATTGAAGAGACGTTCGATTTATCGAAAGTGCTGTTTATCGCGACTGCGAATAACCTTGCTTCCATCCCGGGCCCTCTCAGAGACAGAATGGAGATTATCAGCCTGTCAGGCTACACTGAAAACGAAAAGCTGGAGATCGTGAAGGACCACCTGCTTCCGAAACAAATCAAAGAGCACGGGCTCACAAAGAGCAACCTGCAGATTCGGGACCAGGCGATTACGGACATCATCCGCTACTACACGAGGGAAGCCGGCGTGAGAACGCTTGAACGCCAGATTGCCGCCATTTGCCGAAAGGCTGCAAAAGCCATTGTGTCTGAGGAGAGAAAACGCATTACCGTTACAGAGAAAAATCTGGCCGACTATCTCGGAAAACGGATATTCAGATACGGACAGGCGGAAACCGAAGATCAAATCGGGGTTGTCACGGGGCTTGCGTATACGACGGTCGGCGGAGATACGCTGTCAATCGAAGTGTCATTGTCACCGGGAAAAGGAAAGCTGATTCTGACCGGGAAGCTTGGAGATGTCATGCGGGAATCAGCGCAGGCCGCTTTCAGTTATGTCCGCTCGAAAGCGGAACAGTTCGGAATCGATCCGAAATTCCATGAGAAGTATGACATTCATATCCATGTCCCTGAAGGAGCGGTGCCGAAAGACGGCCCTTCTGCCGGAATTACGATGGCCACGGCGCTCGTTTCAGCATTAACGGACCGTGCGGTAAAACGCGAAGTCGGTATGACGGGAGAAATCACGCTGCGGGGCCGCGTGCTTCCGATCGGCGGACTGAAAGAAAAGGCGCTCGGCGCGCACAGAGCGGGCCTGACCACTATTATTGCGCCTAAAGATAACGAAAAAGATATAGAGGATATTCCAGAAAGCGTCAGAGAAGGACTGAAGTTTATATTCGTTTCTCACCTGGATGACGTTTTGGAACATGCCTTAGTAGGAGAGAAGAAATGAAAGTCACAAAGTCAGAAATCGTGATCAGCGCGGTCAAACCCGAACAGTACCCTAATGGGGGGCTTCCGGAAATCGCGCTGGCGGGAAGATCAAATGTAGGAAAGTCATCTTTTATCAATTCATTAATCAATCGGAAAAACTTGGCCAGAACGTCATCAAAACCGGGGAAAACACAGACCCTAAACTTTTACATCATCAATGATGAATTGCATTTTGTCGATGTTCCCGGGTACGGATTTGCGAAAGTTTCCAAAAGCGAGCGGGAAGCATGGGGGAGAATGATTGAAACCTATATGACGACCCGCGAAGAGCTGAAAGCCTGCGTGCAGATTGTCGACCTCAGGCACGCGCCGTCTGCTGAAGACGTGAACATGTATGAATTCCTGAAGTATTACGGCATTCCCGTCATCGTTATCGCGACAAAAGCGGATAAGATTCCAAAAGGAAAATGGGACAAGCACTTAAAGGTTGTCAAACAGACGCTTGATATGGATCCTGAAGATGAGCTGATTTTATTTTCCTCTGAAACGAAAAAAGGCAAAGATGAAGCATGGGGAGCCATTAAAAAAATGATCAGCCGGTAATGAAAAACCCAAAACGCAGTGCGTTTTGGGTTTTATCGTATAGTTTTGTTCCGCTTGATAAACAATAATAAAAGGCTGATTCCGATGAAAACATACGGCCAGTATGTTTTGAAGTGTTCCGTCGGAATATGGACGGACTCCAGCCACGCCGTAATTTGTTTAAAGAAGTATAAAAAGAGGGAAAAACCAATCATGGCAACCGCTTCGTATACATATTCTTTTCTGGCTGCCGCAAATAAGGAGAATCCGAAGACGAAGAGAATCATTTCAAAATCTCCCGGCCACCATGAGAGCTCAGGTTTGGCGAAAAAGTGTAAACCTATGCCGAAAAGAAGCATGCCGATCAGGACGTGAGGCCCGGCCGCTTCCTTTTTGCCCTGATACAAGAGCACGGCACCCAAAAGCATAAGGAGCACCGGCCATTCCCCCTGATTCGCAAACAGGTGAACCTGTCCGCTCTGAAGCCATGCGAATAATGAAGCGGCAAGCAGAAGTCCCGGTAATAAAATTGATGTTTTTTTCATCCTGTCACCTACCCGCAGTAAAGGATTTTTAGTATGATGATTACAGTGGAAACGAGCTTTTTATACTATAGCATAACATTTTTGAAATCTGTTCACATTTTCCCGAAGAAACTATGTTATAATTATTATAAATAATAAATTCTATGTTAGAATGATTATAAATAAATTGCGATGTACGGGGGTGCATGAAAGCGATGCATATTCTTGTTGTGGGAGTAGATTATAAATCCGCCCCTATTGAAATACGCGAAAAAATAAGTTTTCAGCCGGATGAGCTTGCGGAAGCGATGCTTCGTTTAAAAGAAGAAAAAAGCGTTCTTGAAAACATTATCGTGTCAACCTGCAACCGCACCGAAATATATGCGGTGGTCGACCAGCTTCATACCGGCCGTTATTATATAAAAACATTTTTATCCGAATGGTTCTCGCTGCCGAAAGAAGAGCTGTCTCCGTTTCTGAAATTTTATGAGAGCGACGCGGCGATCGAGCATTTATTCCGTGTGGCGTGCGGCTTGGATTCCATGGTCATCGGAGAAACGCAAATACTCGGCCAGGTCCGCTCAAGCTTTAAAACGGCGCAAGCAGAAAAGACGATCGGCACCATTTTCAATGAGCTGTTTAAACAGGCGGTGACCGTCGGCAAACGCACGCATGCCGAAACCGATATCGGCGCCAATGCCGTTTCCGTCAGTTACGCCGCCGTTGAACTCGCGAAAAAAATCTTCGGCTCATTGTCAAATAAGCACATTTTGATTCTCGGTGCGGGAAAAATGGGCGAGCTCGCCGCAGAAAACCTGCACGGTCAGGGCATCGGCAAAGTAACGGTCATCAACAGAACGTTTTTGAAGGCAAAAGCGCTTGCTGACCGTTTCTCAGGAGAAGCGCGCAGCTTAAACCAGCTTGAACATGCACTTGCTGAAGCTGATATTTTAATCAGTTCGACAGGCGCAAGTGATTTCGTCGTGTCTAAAGAAATGATGGAGAGAGCGGGCAGACAGCGGAAAGGCCGTCCGTTATTTATGGTGGATATCGCTGTGCCGAGAGATCTCGATCCGGCGCTGAACGATCTTGAAGGTGTTTTTCTGTACGATATTGATGACCTTGAAGGAATCGTTGAAGCCAACTTACAAGAACGCCGTGAAACCGCTGAAAAAGTCGAGCTGTTTATTGAAGCGGCAATTGTTGAGTTTAAGCAGTGGCTTAATACGCTCGGCGTCGTGCCGGTCATTTCGGCGCTGCGTGAAAAGGCGCTGTCCATCCAGTCCGATACGATGCAGAGCATTGAGCGCAAGCTGCCTCATCTGACGGTAAGAGAGAAAAAACTTCTCAGCAAACATACGAAAAGCATCATTAACCAAATGCTGCGCGACCCGATTCTGAAAGCGAAAGAGCTTGCGGCTGAAGCGGATTCAGATGAAAAGCTGAAGCTGTTTATGCAGATTTTCGATATTGAGGAAGAGGCCGGCCGCCAGCTGGACAAAAGCCTGGATAACCGCCAGACGGTTCATTCGTTTCAAAAGGCAGAAGCAAAAACGGGCTTACGTCCGCTTGTAAGTGAGTGAGGGCTGTATGATTGATACAGCAATGGCAAGACTTAATGAAGCGACAATTGTTATTTATGCAGTAAGCGTCCTTTTTTACTTTATAGATTTTCTTCAACACAACCGGAAGGCTGGGAAAATGGCCTTCTGGTTGCTTTCTATTGTCTGGACTCTGCAAACCGTCTATCTTTCTTATTTTATGTGGCAGACGGGCAGATTTCCGGTCTTGAATATTACGGAGGCCCTTTACTTTTATGCGTGGGTGCTTGTCACGCTCTCACTTGTGGTCACGCAGATTCTGCGCGTTGATTTTATCGTGTTTTTCACGAATGTCATCGGTTTCTCGATGATTGCGATCCATACGTTTTCACCGACGGATCAGCATTCGGCCGCTTTTTCCGGCCAGCTGGTCTCAGAGCTTTTGGTCATTCATATTACAATGGCGATTCTGTCTTACGGCGCTTTTTCCCTTTCTTTTGTCTTTTCGCTTCTTTATCAGTTTCAATATTCTTTATTAAAGAAGAAAAAGTGGGGAAAATGGCTGTTGAGAATTGAAGATTTGTCAAAACTTGATTATATGGCTTACGTTTTAAATGTCATCGGGGTTCCGATGCTGCTGTTGAGCCTGATATTAGGCGTGATCTGGGCGTATGTGTCGCTGGAAACGCTGTACTGGTTTGATTCAAAAGTGCTCGGTTCGTTTATTGTGCTGCTTTTATACAGCTACTATTTATATATCAGAATGATTAAGGAACTGCAGGGAAAAGTGGCGGCGTTATGGAATTCAGCATGTTTTCTCGTGCTGATGATTAATTACTTTTTGCTCGGAAGCCTGTCGCAATTCCATTGGTTCAGTTAACGCACGCGCCCAAACAGATTCGGGAGGAAAGAAAATGAGAACGATTAAGGTAGGTTCCAGACGGAGCAAACTGGCTATGACCCAGACAAAATGGGTGATTAACAAACTGAAGGAATTGAACCCTTCCTATAACTTTGAAATCCGGGAGATTGTCACAAAAGGCGACCGCATCCTCGATGTTACACTGTCAAAAGTGGGCGGCAAAGGTTTGTTTGTCAAAGAGATTGAACAGGCGCTGCTGCATCAGGAGATTGATATGGCGGTTCACAGCATGAAAGACATGCCCGCCGTTTTGCCTGAGGGTCTTGTCATAGGATGCATACCGAAACGTGAGGATCCGCGTGATGCGCTGATTTCAAAGGGGCATCAAAAGCTGGACGACATAAAAGAAGGAGGCATCATCGGCACCAGCAGTTTAAGAAGAAGCGCCCAGATTCTTGCTGAACGCCCAGATCTTACAATTAAGTGGATCAGAGGCAATATTGATACGAGACTTCAAAAGCTTGAAACGGAAGATTACGATGCTATTATTTTAGCGGCTGCGGGACTTTCGAGAATGGGCTGGAAAGATGATGTCGTATCTGAATTTCTCGAACCGGACCGCTGTCTGCCTGCGGTCGGCCAAGGCGCTCTTGCCATTGAATGCAGAGAGTCGGATGAGGAGCTTTTGAAGCTGTTTGCGCAATTTACCGATGAGTATACGCAGCGCACGGTGGCAGCCGAACGGGCTTTCTTACACGCGATGGAAGGCGGCTGCCAAGTGCCGATAGCCGGGTATGCGTCCGTCAATGACCGGGATGAGGTTGAATTGGTCGGTCTTGTCGCGTCTCCGGACGGAAAGACGATTTATAAAGAAACAGCGGCGGGACATGATCCGGAAGAAATCGGGAAACGCTGTGCGGCGATGATGTCTGAAAAAGGAGCCAAAGCACTAATCGACAGCGTGAAACAGGAGCTCGATCAGGATGGCAAATGACCTTCCTCTACAAGGAAAGACCGTGCTTGTCACCCGGAACAAAAGACAGGCCGCTCCGTTCCGAAAAAAAGTGGAGGCGCTCGGCGGAACGGCTGTTTCCGCTTCGCTGATCGCTTTTCAGGAAGCGCTCCCGGATGAATGTGCGGACAGTCTGCGGGAAGACCTTTCTGAGCCGGGATGGCTTGTGTTTACAAGCGTAAACGGTGTCCGGTTCTTTTTTTCCTATCTTGATCGTCACGGTCTTGCGCTTTCGGGACGGAAAAAAATCGCAGCCGTCGGTGAAAAGACTGCGCGCGCCCTGAAAGAGCGGGGAGCCCGGACGGATGCGATGCCTGACGAGTATGTGGCGGAATGTCTGGCTGATACTTTAAAACGGCACGCATCAGCTGCCGAACCCATTTCAGTGATAAAGGGCAATTTATCACGCGATGTCATAAAAGCGGAGCTTGAGCCGCTTGGCTATCAAATAAGGGAATGGGTGTTATACAATACCATTCAGGATGAAAAAGGCATGGACGAGCTGAGACGGGCTGCATCCCGCTCTCATTTTGATTTTATTACGTTTACCAGCTCATCGGCGGTCCATACGTTTATGCACGCGGTCGGAGACGGAGAAAAAGCGTGGGAAAACAGCGGTGCGAGCTATATCAGCATCGGCCCTTTGACAGAGAAAGCGCTCTTGGAATACGGGATCTCATCCCATGTGCCTGACACTTATACGATTGAAGGCATGCTGGACGTCATGTGCAGTATGTCGGGAAAGGATTGATAATGATGAATCAAACATTTAACAGACACCGCCGTTTGCGCGCGAACGCTGCGATGAGAGATTTAGTAAAAGAAACACGTCTTCACCCCTCAGATTTTATTTACCCGTTATTTGTCGTTGAAGGGCTCGAAGGAAAAAAAGAAGTTCCTTCCATGCCGGGGGTTTATCATGTATCACTCGATTTGTTAAAGGATGAAATGGCTGAGCTGATATCGCTCGGCATTAAGTCGGTCATCGTTTTCGGCGTGCCGGAAGAAAAAGACGCCTGCGGAACCCAGGCTTTTCACGATCACGGCATTGTGCAGAAAGGGATTGCTGAAATTAAAAAGCATTATCCTGAAATGATCGTCATCGCTGATACGTGTCTCTGTGAATACACGGATCACGGCCATTGCGGCGTCGTAAAAGACGGAGAAATCTTAAATGACGAGTCGCTTGAGCTGCTGGCGCAGACAGCCGTCAGCCAGGCCAAAGCCGGCGCTGACATCATCGCTCCTTCAAATATGATGGACGGTTTTGTCACAGTGATCAGGGAAGCGCTCGACAAAGAAGGATTCACGAATATTCCGATCATGTCTTATGCCGTGAAATATTCAAGTGAATTTTACGGTCCGTTCCGCGACGCAGCTGACAGCACGCCGCAGTTCGGAGACCGAAAAACATATCAGATGGATCCGGCCAACCGCTTGGAAGCGCTCCGTGAGGCTGAATCAGACGCGGCAGAAGGCGCTGACTTTTTAATCGTCAAACCGTCTATGTCATACTTAGATATTATGCGTGATGTGAAAAACCGCCATCACCTGCCGCTGGTCGCATATAATGTGAGCGGGGAGTATTCCATGGTGAAAGCGGCAGCCCAAAACGGCTGGATTAAAGAAAAAGAAATGGTGCTGGAAATTTTAACGAGCATGAAACGTGCAGGAGCCGATCTGATTATGACGTATCATGCAAAAGACGCAGCAAGATGGCTTGCTGAGTAACGATTTCATTTGACGGGAGCTGAGGCAGATGAGAAGCTATGAAAAATCAAAAGCCGCTTTTAAAGAAGCGCAGAAACTGATGCCGGGCGGAGTGAACAGCCCGGTGCGCGCGTTTAAATCAGTCGATATGGACCCGATCTTTATGCAGCGCGGAAAAGGATCGAAAATATTTGATATTGACGGCAATGAATATATCGACTACGTCCTGAGCTGGGGGCCGCTCATTTTGGGTCACACGAACGACCGGGTCGTTGAAAGCCTGAAAAAAGTAGCCGAGAACGGGACAAGTTTCGGAGCATCTACTGAGGTGGAAAACGAACTGGCCAAATTGGTCATTGACCGTGTGCCGTCTGTTGAAATCGTGCGGATGGTCAGCTCCGGCACAGAGGCGACAATGAGCGCCCTGCGTCTGGCAAGAGGATATACCGGCCGCAACAAAATTTTGAAATTCGAAGGCTGTTACCACGGCCATGGTGATTCACTGCTGATCAAAGCGGGATCCGGAGTGGCGACACTCGGCCTTCCGGACAGCCCGGGCGTGCCGGAAGGAATAGCAATGAATACGATTACCGTTCCATACAACGACTTGGAAAGCGTTGCACTCGCATTCCGGGAGTACGGTGAAGATATTGCCGGGGTCATTGTTGAACCGGTAGCAGGCAATATGGGCGTTGTTCCGCCGCAGGAAGGCTTTTTACAAGGACTTCGCGACATGACGGAACAGTATGGCGCGCTGCTCATTTTTGATGAGGTCATGACCGGTTTTCGCGTGGATTATAACTGTGCGCAAGGGTATTTCGGCGTGACGCCTGACTTAACGTGTCTCGGCAAAGTCATAGGCGGCGGTCTTCCTGTCGGTGCGTATGGCGGAAAAGCTGACATTATGGAACGAATCGCGCCGAGCGGTCCGATCTATCAGGCTGGAACATTGTCAGGAAATCCGCTTGCCATGACAGCGGGACTTGAGACGTTACAGCAGCTCACACCTGAATCTTACCAAGAATTTGTGAAAAAAGGCGATATGCTTGAAGAAGGCATTTCAAAAGCAGCTGCAGCACATGGCATTCCGCACACGTTTAACCGGGCGGGTTCAATGATCGGCTTCTTTTTCACCAATGAGCCTGTCATTAACTATGAAGCAGCCAAATCTTCTGATTTAAAGCTGTTCGCCAAGTATTATAAAGGGATGGCCGACGCAGGCGTATTTCTGCCGCCGTCTCAATTTGAAGGATTGTTTCTCTCCACTGCGCATACAATGGAGGATATTGAAAAAACCATTCAAGCCGCTGAGAAAGTGTTCCAGGCGATCAGCCGCTGATACCGAAAAGCCGATGCAAGCAAGACTTGTATCGGCTTTTTTCAATGCCTCCATTATCATATTTTTCCGGATTGCGGCATACACCTTTAGTGACATCTAATTGTATGGATTAGATGAAAGGAGGATATGAACTTGCCGCATAATCACCGATTGCAATTTTCTGTTGAAGAATCAATCTGTTTCCAAAAAGGACAGGAAGTTTCTGAATTACTTTCGATTTCATTAGACCCTGACATCAGGGTGCAGGAAGTAAATGATTATGTCTCAATTAAAGGATCATTAGAACTTACTGGCGAGTACAACATAGATCACAGCAGTCATTTTGAAGAGCTTGATAGGGAGCTGAGGCATGTAGAGGAAGTGAGGGCGAGGGAGGATGGCACGGCCGAGCTCATTCATTGTTTCCCGGTGGACATTACGATTCCGAAAAATAAAGTGAGCCACCTCAATGATGTTTTCGTATTTATCGATGCCTTTGATTATCAGCTGACGGATTCAAGGATCTTAACCATTCAGGCTGATTTGGCAATTGAAGGGCTGCTTGAGGAATCCGAGCCAAAAGAGCCGGAGATCCCTTTGTACGTGGCACCTGAATTTGCCAGAGAAGAAATGATCAATCTTGCCGGACATCATTCGGAGGACGAAAACGAACCAGAATTAATGATACGCCATGAGCCTGAAATACCTTTGAGTGTATCAAAAGAAGCAGCACAAGAAACCGAGAAGAACGAGGAAGAAACCCCGCCTTTACTCAGGCAGGAGGAAGAAGAGCAGGGAGCTGCCCCGATTCTGAGAGAGCAGGAAGAAGAAGAGCAGGAAGCAGCCCCGATTCTGAGGGAGCGGGAAGAAGAAGAGCAGGAAGCAGCCCCGATTCTGAGAGAGCAGGAAGAAGAAGAGCAGGAAGCAGCCCCGATTCTGAGAGAGCAGGAAGAAGAAGAGCAGGAAGCAGCCCCGATTTTGAGGGAGCGGGAAGAAGAAGAGCAGGAGACCGCCCCGCTTCTGAGGGAGCGGGAAGAAGAAGAGCAGGAGACCGCCCCGGTTCTGAGGGAGCAGGAAGAGGTGCCGAAACCTGTTTCCTTTACTGAGCCTCCTCCTCCCGTTTCCTTCCAACACGAAGAAAAGCCGGAAGAAGCTGAGGAGCCTGCAATCATGTCGGCTGTGAGGAATGAACCTGTATTTGAGGATGATTCAGCAGAAGTGCAGGAAGAGCCAAAAGATGATAACGAGCCGGTTTTCCCTGCGTTCACTCTGACTCCGCATGCAGAAAAGCCAAAAATTGCGGAACAGCCCTTCCTTCAAAAAGAAGAGCAGCCAGAGGCCGAGCCGCTTCTCCGTCAGAGTGATCATGAGACGGCAGAAGATGAAGATGAGCCTGCGGTTTTTCAAGAAGAGCAGGCGCCCGTTTATCGCGAGTTCGTTCCGGAACGGCAGGAAGAGGAGTTTTACAGTGCTCCTAAGCTGCTTGAAGAAGAGGATCATGATGAAGAAGGGTTTGAAATTGAGGTAAGGAAGATGGCGCCGCCGGAGGAGGAAACCGGGAAGCCTCTCGATTTGTCTTTTCAGTTTTCCAAACTGCCGCCTGAGGAGCCGGCGCAAGCTGAACCGCCTGAGCCGCTTAAGTCTGAAAGAAAGAATGAAGAAGCGGCACCGGGAACCGAGCAGAAGGAAAATGACAACTCTCATTACTTGACAAAATTATTTACAAGGGAAGAAGAAAAGTTTTCAAGAATGAAAATTTGTATCGTACAGCAGCAAGATACTATCGACCGGGTGTGTGAACGATATGACATAACATCCCAGCAGCTCATCAGAACGAATGCTTTATCGTTTGATGACGAGCTTGAAGAAGGTCAGCTTCTGTATATACCTGAATATAATAACAGCCATGCGTAAGCACAAAGAGGCCGTAAAAATGTGGTGAATGGAATGGAAGCAGTCCAATCAGTGCTTCAGGAATACGGGCTGGCGGCTGAGTATATTGAGCCTGTCAGCCCGCATGTTTGGAAGGTCTACTCAAACTACGGCATTTTTGCTTTGAAACAGCTCAAGCCGGCCCGCAGCAGTGAATTTACGGATCTTATGATTGAGATTGAGGAGAAAGGCTACAGATCATTTGTGCCGATCTGCCGCACGTATGCCGGCGATTTTTTTGCGGGAACACAGACGGAGAATTCTTATTATTTAATGCCTTGGCTTCAGTACGATCAGGAAGAGGAACGGGACCAAAAACATGTTTACCTTTTTAAAGAGGTCGCGAAGCTCCACTCCGCGACTGTGCGGGACATCCAAATCCGGACTGAAGATATCAGCGGCTTTTATGAAGCAACGAAAAGAGATTGGGAAAATGATAAGCTTGTCTATGAACAATTCGCCGACCGGGCGGAAAAAGAGTGGTATCTTTCACCTTTTGAACTGCAGGCTGTTACGTATCTTACAGAAACGGTTTCTGCCGTCAATTTTGCTCTGGAACGTCTGGAAGAATGGTTTGACGCAGCAAAGGATCATGACAAGACGAGAGCGGTGATCAACCACGGCAGCTTATCGAGCCGCCACTTTCTGTATAATGATGCGGGATCGGGCTTTTTCACGAATTTCGAGAAAGCTGCGCTGGGCCCTCCGCAAAACGACCTGCTCGGCTTTTACTCCAGAATGTTCAGAAGCTATCCGAAAGCATGCCCGGAGTGTCTGGACTGGTTTTATACGTATCACAAATCATTCCCGCTCCGTGAAGCGGAAATCAGCCTGTTTCTCAGCTATATGGCTTATCCGTCCGCCATGTACAAAGTGCTGAAACGGTATCAGACCGGCCAAAGGGGCTCTGAAAAAGAAGAGTGCACGCAATTATTAAGAGCGTTTTGGCAGATGAAAAATGTTGAGCCTTTTCTCATGAAGGTTCATCAGATTGAGCGGGAGAAAAAAATAAAAGCGGAAAACGAGTCCTCTTCATAACGGGACTCGTTTTTTTATATCCATTCCAAATGCAGGGCGCACGCTAAAAACAGCAGGATGGCAAGCAGCAGGACATCAAAAGTCGTCGGAAAGAAAATCGTCCTGATCCCCTGAAAGATCGTAATTGGGATAATGACTTGCACGGATACAAGGCGGACCTGTCTGGCCCACTGGGGGAGCGAATAAGAATTGAATTTTTTTCTCACGGGCAATTCCTCCTCACATTCGCCTTTCTATGTATCGTATGTAAGGGAAAGGGCGGGGTGCATGCCCATTTATGTATGACGGCAGCGGTTTTTGGAAAAGATGATTGACGAATCAAAAACACTTTTACTATAATAAAGAACATAATAAATAAGATCATGAGCTGATATAAATACACCTGCTTTGAACGGGAAGAGTACAAGAAAGACGCATGAAGAGAGAGAAGCTACTGTGCTGAAAGGCTTCTTATGCTGTCTCATTGGAAGGTCGCCCGGGAGCATAATTTCTTGAACATACAGTAGAGAAATTCGGGCCGCACCCGTTATCCGTTTAAGTGCATGAACAAATCTGTTCATGAAAAAAGGTGGTACCGCGAAAGAGCTTTTCGTCCTTTATCAGGATGAAGGCTCTTTTTTAGTTGCTCAGCCATTTCTAAACATGCTGGAGGGTTATCATGGATACAAACGAACAAACAATGCCGACAAAATATGATCCGTCTGCGATTGAAAAAGGCCGCTATGATTTTTGGCTGAAAGGAAAATATTTTGAAGCGGGCGGCGATCAAACGAAACAGCCATATTCTGTCGTCATTCCGCCGCCGAACGTGACGGGCAGGCTGCACCTCGGACATGCGTGGGATACGACGCTGCAAGATATCGTTACGCGTATGAAACGCATGCAGGGCTATGACGTGCTCTGGCTTCCGGGCATGGATCACGCCGGCATCGCCACTCAGGCAAAAGTCGAAGCGAAACTCCGCGAACAGGGCACAAGCCGTTATGATCTCGGCCGTGAAAAGTTTTTAGAAGAAACGTGGAAGTGGAAGGAAGAGTATGCTGATTTCATCCGCAGCCAATGGGCCAAGATGGGACTCGGACTCGATTATTCGCGCGAACGTTTCACTCTTGATGAAGGGCTGAACAAAGCAGTGCGGGAAGTATTCGTCAAGCTGTACAAAAAAGGCTTGATTTACAGAGGCGAATATATCATCAACTGGGACCCTGCCACAAAAACGGCTTTATCCGATATTGAAGTAATTTACAAAGACGTACAGGGCGCGTTTTATCATTTGCGCTATCCGTTAGCAGACGGTTCAGGCTCAATTGAAATCGCGACCACCCGTCCGGAAACGATGCTTGGCGACACGGCTGTCGCGGTTCATCCTGAAGATGAGCGCTACAAGCACTTAATCGGCAAAACGGTGATTCTGCCGATTACAAACCGCGAAATTCCGATCGTCGGCGATGATTATGTTGATATGGAATTCGGATCAGGCGCCGTTAAAATCACGCCTGCCCATGACCCGAATGATTTTGAACTCGGAAACCGCCACAATTTAGAGCGGATTCTCGTCATGAATGAAGACGGAACAATGAATGAAAAAGCGCTGCAATATAACGGCATGGACCGGTTTGAATGCCGCAAAAAACTCGTCAATGATCTTCAGGAATCCGGTGTTCTCTTTAAAATCGAAGACCATATGCATTCTGTCGGACATAGTGAGAGAAGCGGCGCCGTTGTTGAGCCGTACCTGTCCACACAATGGTTTGTCAAAATGCAGCCGCTGGCCGATGCTGCGGTTGACCTTCAGTCAAAAGAAGAGAAAGTTCACTTCGTTCCTGACCGGTTCGAGAAAACGTACCTGCACTGGATGGAAAATATCCGTGATTGGTGTATTTCCCGTCAGTTGTGGTGGGGCCATCGCATCCCGGCTTGGTATCATAAAGAAACAAAAGAAGTGTACGTCGGCCTTGAGGCGCCTAAGGACAGTGAAAATTGGGAACAGGATTCAGACGTGCTTGATACATGGTTCAGCTCCGCGCTTTGGCCGTTTTCTACAATGGGCTGGCCTGATGAAAACGCTGAAGACTTTAAGCGGTATTACTCAACCGATGTTCTCGTAACGGGATATGACATCATTTTCTTCTGGGTATCCCGGATGATTTTCCAAGGTCTTGAGTTTACCGGCGAGCGTCCGTTCAAAGACGTGCTGATTCACGGCTTAATCCGTGACGAGCAGGGCAGAAAAATGAGTAAATCCCTTGGGAACGGCGTGGACCCGATGGATGTCATCGACAAGTACGGAGCGGATTCCCTGCGCTATTTCCTGGCAACCGGAAGTTCACCGGGACAGGATCTCCGTTTCAGCTATGAAAAAGTGGAATCCACATGGAATTTCGCAAATAAAATTTGGAACGCCTCCCGTTTTGCATTAATGAACATGGACGGCATGACGTATGACGAGCTTGATCTGTCCGGTGAAAAATCAGTTGCTGATAAGTGGATCCTCACAAGACTGAATGAAACGATAGAAGACGTAACCCAGCTTGCGGATCGTTATGAATTCGGTGAAGTCGGACGCCACCTGTACAACTTTATCTGGGACGATGTGTGCGACTGGTATATCGAAATGGCAAAGCTTCCGCTGTACGGGGAAGATGAAGCGGCGAAGAAAACAACCCGTTCTGTTCTGGCATATGTGCTTGACCAGACGATGCGTCTTCTTCACCCGTTTATGCCATTCTTAACGGAAGAAATCTGGCAGCATCTTCCTCATGAAGGCGAGTCAATCACGATCAGCTCTTGGCCGGTTCCGGTGCCGGAGCATACGGATAAAGAGGCAGCGGCGAATATGAAACTGCTCGTTGAATTAATCCGTTCTGTCCGCAATATCCGGAGCGAAGTCAACACGCCGATGAGCAAGCAGGTTGAGCTTTATATTAAAACAGCTACCGAAGACATTGCCGGCCGCCTTGACAAGAACCGTTCTTACGTTGAACGCTTTACGAATCCGAGCACGCTGAAAATCGGGACGGATATCACTGCGGCAGACAAAGCGATGACAGCGGTCGTCACCGGAGCGGAAGTCATTCTGCCGCTTGAAGGGCTGATTAACATTGATGAGGAGATCGCCCGTCTGCAAAAAGAATTCGACAAGCTGACAAAAGAAGTCGAACGCGTTCAGAAAAAACTCGGCAACGAAGGATTCATTAAAAAAGCTCCTGAGCATGTCATTGAAGAAGAACGCGGAAAAGAGAAAGACTACACGGCAAAACGCGAAGCTGTCCGGCAGCGGATTGCAGAGCTGAAAGGCTGATAAAACAGCGGGGCGGTTTCCTAAGAAACCGCCTTGTCGTATAAAAGAGGGGATTTCATTGTTTAATACGTACAAAGAAGCGATCAGCTGGATTCATGGCAGACTCAAGTTCGGCGTTAAGCCGGGCCTTCTCCGTATGGAAAAGCTGATGGAAAAACTGGAACACCCGGAAAAGAACATTCGCGCCATTCATGTGGCGGGCACAAACGGCAAAGGATCAACCGTCGCTTTTATCCGTTCCGTGCTTCAAGAAGCCGGTTATAAAGTCGGCACGTTCACATCGCCTTACATCATTACGTTTAATGAGCGTATCAGCGTCAACGGCACGCCGATTTCTGATGAGGAATGGAGAACGCTCGTTAATGACATAAAACCGATAGTCGATGAGCTTGATAAGACCGATGCCGGAACGGTGACAGAATTTGAAATCATTACAGCGTGTGCATTTTTATATTTTGCGAAGCGGGCTGATATCGATTTTGTCATTTTTGAAGCGGGGCTCGGCGGCACATTTGATTCAACCAATATTGTGAATCCGCTCCTGTCGGTCATTACAAGTATCGGACATGACCATATGGCGATTTTAGGAAATACCATCGAGGAGATCGCCGGGCAGAAAGCCGGTATCATTAAAAATTCCATTCCGGTTATTACGGGCGTCAATCAGCCGGAAGCACTCGGCGTCATTGAAGCGGAAGCCGAAAAAAAGCAGGCTCCGTATCAGTCACTATATAAAACGTGCAGACTGTTTAATGAAGCGGCGCTTCCGTCCGGTGAAAGCTTTTCGCTGGAAACGGAAACGAAATGCTATGAAAACATCCAAACGTCGCTGATCGGCATTCACCAAAGGCAGAATGCGGCATTGGCGATATTGGCCGCTGAATGGGTGAATCGTCTGGGAGCCGCAGCCATTTCTGAAGAAGCGATGCGAAACGGCCTGAAAAAAGCATCGTGGCCGGGCCGGTTTGAACGTCTTCAAAGCCGCCCTTTAGTGTTTGCGGACGGTGCGCATAACGAAGAGGGCGTTGAAACGCTGATAGAAACGATCCGGCAGCGCTTTGCCGGTAAAAACGTCCATGTCGTATTCAGCGCATTAAAAGACAAACCGTATCAGGAAATGATTAAAAAGCTTGAAACCGAAGCGGATTCCATTCACTTTGTATCATTTGACTTTCCGCGTGCTTCAAGCGCCGAAGCCCTTTATAACGCAAGCAGTCTAGCGGATAAGAGCTTCGATGAGAACCCGGACAGTGTGAAAGAATGGATAGAACAAAAAGACGGGGCGGATGATGTCATCATCATTACCGGCTCCTTATATTTTATTTCAGAAATGAGAAAGCGGCTTATCTGACAGCCCCTCGGATGCCCGGCAGACCATTTTACGGTTTTGCCGGGTGTTTTTATGCTGAAAATATATTTTCAGCCATTTCAGTCATGGTGTTTTTCTTTGCTATAATCTGAGCCAGATTGATAGTAAAGGTGTGGTCTGAGTGCTTTTGATTCTGTTTTTTCTCGGCTTGATTTTCGGTTCTTTTTTTTATACAGCAGCGTGCCGTATCCCGCTGCGAATCTCGGTTATTTCGCCGCGTTCAGCCTGTTCGTTTTGCCGCTTGCCGCTCTCCTGGGGGGAGCTTGTGCCCGTCGTTTCCTATATTCTGCAAAGAGGCAGATGCAGAAACTGCCGTGCGAAGCTGTCGGTTATGTATCCGGCGGCGGAATGCTGGACGGCGTGTTTATTCACGGCTGCAGGCATTCATTTCGGTTTCTCAAAAGAACTGTTAGTCGCGCTGTTATTTCTGTCTCTGCTCATGATTGTTACTATGACGGATCTGCAATATATGCTGATTCCTGACAAGGTTCTGCTGTTTTTTCTTCCGCTTTTCATCGCTGGCCGTATGTTTTCTCCGCTGGATTCATGGTATGCAGGGTTTGCCGGAGCCGTTTGCGGATTTTTTCTGCTTGTTTTTATCATGTTTGTCAGTAAAGGAGGCATCGGCGCAGGTGATGTGAAACTGTTTGGGGTGATCGGCCTGACGCTCGGCGTGAAGCTCGTGCTCATTGCATTCTTTCTTTCCGTTATGATCGGAGCCGTATACGGTATGTGCGCCGCAGCCCGGGGCAGGCTTGGTAAAAAGCAGCCATTTCCGTTTGCGCCGGCCATCTCAGCCGGGAGCGCTTTGAGTTATTTATACGGTGAAGAGCTGTTTTCGTTTTACATCAAGCTCGCTTCAGGCGGGGCTTGAAAAATTTGGCGAACGTTTTTTGGACAAGACGACAAAAGTCTTGTTCTTTTTTTTTTCGCCTATGCTAAAGTGTGAACCATGATCAGTTCAAGGTACGGCCAAGACGAATGCAAGGGGGAAGAGACGTTGAAAAAAAGGAAGAGCAAAAAGCACAGCAACGCAAAAAACAATGCCCTTAAAGTAACCATTAACGGACAAGAAGAAACGATGTATGGACAAGAAGATGTGAAAGAAGGCGGGGAGAAAACCGTCACATTTTCAAATTGGGAAGAAACAAAAAAGGCGGAGCAGGAGACCGCCGCATCCCATGAAGATCCGAAAGAAGAAGATTTCAATTGGGATCATGAGAAGAATTCTGAGGTATTTGAAGATGACCCGAAAGTCGTTCCGCCATACCAGAAGAAAAAAAACGGCCCTCATTTTCCGAAAAAAAAGCAGCCGTCTTCTCCAGTTAAAAAAGCGGTCACGACAATTGCCGTTGCGGCTGTTTTAGGCACCGGGCTCGGCCTTGTCGCCTTAAATATGTCGGGAAGTAAAGAAGCCTCCGCTCCGGCATCAGCTGACAAAGGTTCACAAGGGCAGACGGCGAAAGCGGGAGATGTTTCTAAAGACAAATCTGAAACAGCCGGCACAGGAGATGCGGAATCTTCAGAGGGAAACTATAAAACATATGCGGTGCAGGCCGGAAAATTTTCATCAGAAAAAGGAGCGCAAACGCTTGTTGACCAGCTGACTGAAAAAGGATACTCGGCCGTCTCTCTGGCAAAAGAAGACGGATACACATACGTGATCGCCGGGCTTGCAGCGGAAAAAAGCTTATCACAGCAATTGGGTCAGACACTGATAGACCATGATTTTGAGGCTTGGGGCGGAAAAGAGCTCAGCTTTGCGGTCGATTCAGGACTGGAAGACTCTTTTAAACAGGCATCTGAGCTCTCCGCCAAAGCGATTACCGGCAAAGATCTTTCAAAAACAGAAGTGGCTGAAGCGGCAAAAGCGGCAGACGGTGCAGACGCCGCTGACAAAAAGCAGAAAGAGGCCGTCCTTCAAGCGCTGAAAGAACTGGAAACGCCGGGTTCGGAATCCGGCTGGAAAGCCCAAAAAGAGCTTTTAAGTGTTGTAAAATAGTATCTCATTTCCCGTCATCCGGCGGGATTTTTTATTTTGTCATCAAAAAGTTATTTTTCTGAAATTGTGGTTGCCCGTTTGATTTGGTAGGATAGACAAGTATCTTTTTTTCTTAAGCAAACCCTGAAAGGATGACAATCATGACAAAACGCTTAATACTCGCATCACAATCTCCGCGAAGAAAAGAACTCCTTAATCTTCTTCAGATTCCTTACAGCATTATTGCAAGCCGCACAGAAGAAAAATTAAATCGAAACCTTTCGCCGGAAGAAAACGTCCAATGTTTGGCCGAGCAAAAAGCCGGTGCTGTATTGGCCGAAAATCCCGATGCAGTCGTTATCGGGGCTGACACGATGGTGTGCATAGACGGCGAGTGCCTCGGCAAACCGCATGACAGAGAAGAAGCGGCACACATGCTGCGGAGGCTTTCCGGCCGAAGCCATCAAGTCATTACGGCGGTCAGCATTCAGACGCATGACCGGAAAGAAACGTTCTGTGACACGACGGAAGTGACGTTTTGGCCGCTCAGTGAAGACGACATACAGCTCTACATTGAAACAAAAGAACCGATGGATAAAGCAGGTGCATACGGCATCCAAGGAAAAGGCGCGCTTTTAGTGAAAAAAATAGACGGTGATTTTTATTCTGTCGTCGGGCTTCCTGTCGCTAAAACAATGAGAGCCTTGAAAGAATTTAATATAAAAGCTTGATGTTCAAACCGGGAAGGGGAACAAGGAGGGGTTGATCATCCGTGATCTGCCGTTAAAATTAAGAGATTTCCCCGAAAAAGAAAAACCGAGAGAGCGGCTTCTGCACTTCGGAGCCGAACATCTCTCTAACAATGAATTGCTCGCCATCCTGCTGCGGACGGGAACGAAACATGAGTCCGTCATGAACCTCGCTCACCGGCTGCTGCGGACGTTTGACGGGCTGCGACTGTTAAAAGGCGCCTCTGCCCAGGAGCTTTCCAGCATTCCGGGAATCGGCACGGTGAAAGCCGTTCAGATTCTTGCCGCAATTGAGCTGGGGAGCCGCATTCATAAGACATCCGCCGGGGAGCATTGCGTCATCCGCTCTCCGGAAGACGGGGCGAAGTATGTGATGGAGGATATGCGCTTTTTATCCCAGGAGCATTTTGTCTGTTTATATTTAAATACCAAAAATCAAGTCATTCATAAACGCACCGTTTTTATCGGAAGTCTGAATTCATCTATTGTCCACCCGCGGGAGGTGTTTAAAGAAGCTTTCAAACGATCCGCCGCGTCCTTCATTTGCGTTCACAATCATCCTTCAGGAGATCCTACACCGAGCAGGGAAGATATAGAGGTAACCAGGCGGCTTTTTGAGTGCGGAAATTTAATCGGCATCGAGCTGCTGGATCATTTGGTCATTGGTGACAAAAAATTTGTGAGTTTAAAGGAAAAAGGATATTTGTAACACTTTTTTTTTCGTTGATTTAAGATATAATAGATTTTATGAGTTTTTCCCTTTAGGGTATTTTTGCTTTAAGAAAGGAAGATACATACATATGTTCGGAATTGGTACAAGAGACCTTGGTATAGATTTGGGAACCGCGAATACGCTTGTGTTTGTTAAGGGTAAAGGAATCGTAGTGAGAGAGCCGTCTGTCGTTGCTCTGCAAACGGATACGAAGTCAATCGTTGCGGTCGGTAACGATGCGAAAAACATGATCGGAAGAACTCCGGGCAACGTGGTTGCGCTCCGTCCGATGAAAGACGGCGTTATTGCTGACTATGAAACAACTGCGACAATGATGAAATACTACATTAATCAGGCTGTGAAAAATAAAGGATTGTTTGCGAGAAAGCCTTACGTTATGGTGTGTGTGCCGTCAGGTATTACGGCCGTTGAAGAACGGGCGGTCATCGACGCGACAAGACAAGCGGGCGCACGTGACGCTTATCCGATTGAAGAACCGTTTGCGGCAGCAATCGGCGCGAATCTTCCGGTATGGGAGCCGACGGGCAGCATGGTCGTTGATATCGGCGGCGGAACAACTGAAGTGGCGATCATTTCTTTAGGCGGCATTGTCACGTCTCAGTCAATCCGCGTAGCCGGTGACGAAATGGACGACTCAATCATCAGCTATATCAGAAAAACATATAATCTGATGATCGGTGACCGTACGGCGGAAGCCATTAAAATGGAAATCGGTTCAGCAGAAACCGGTGAAGAAAATGCGTCAATGGAAATCCGCGGCCGCGATCTTCTGACAGGTCTGCCGAAAACGATCGAAATCACGGGAACGGAAATTGCAAATGCACTGCGTGATACAGTTCTCTCAATCGTTGACGCGGTGAAGAGCACGCTTGAAAAAACACCGCCTGAGCTGGCCGCTGATATTATGGACAGAGGTATTGTATTAACAGGGGGAGGCGCCCTGCTGCGCAATCTCGACAAAGTCATCAGCGACGAAACGAAAATGCCTGTTCTTATCGCTGAAGATCCGCTGGATTGTGTTGCGATCGGCACTGGAAAAGCACTGGAACACATCCATCTTTTCAAAGGAAAAACAAGATAATCAGGAGTTAAATAGAAGAGGTGTATCACGATGCCGAACAAACGGTTAATGCTATTACTTCTGTGTATTATCATATTGGTGGCTATGATTGGATTCTCGCTGAAGAACGGCCGTAATACCACCTGGCCTGAAAAGCTGATCGGTGATACGACGGGAGTATTTCAAAACATTTTTCACACGCCTGCCGAATATTTTGCAGGGTTCTTCGGGGACATAAAAGACCTGAAAAACACGTACAAGGAAAACGAACGCTTAAGACAAAAGCTGGACGGACAGACACAATATGAAGCGAAGCTCCAAGAACTCAAAGATGAAAACAAGAAGCTGCGTGATGAACTCGGACATGTCAAATCAATTTCCGACTATGATCCGATTTTAGCGACCGTTATCGCCAGAAACCCTGATCAATGGTACAAGCAGATCATGATCAATAAGGGAACGAAGCAGAAAGTGGCCAAAGACATGGCTGTCACGAACGAAAAGGGTGCGCTGGTCGGGAAGATCAAAAGCAGCGGACTCAACAGTTTCACATCCGCCGTTCAGCTGCTGAGCGATGTTGACCGCAATAACAGAGTGGCCACCAAAATCTCCGGCAAAAAGGGAAGCAAAGGCTACGGTTTAATTGAAGGGTATGATAAAAAGAAACAGACTCTGAAAATGACCATCCTTGAGCCGGATGAAAAACGTGAAGTGAAAAAAGGCGACCTCGTGGAGACATCCGGAACGGGCGGCGTATTTCCTCAAGGGCTGACGGTCGGGGAAGTGACCGATGTAGAATCAGATGCTTACGGCCTGACGAAAATCGCTTACGTGAAACCGGCTGCCGACCTGTACGATCTTGACCATGTCATCGTCGTGAACCGAAGCGTAGCAACAGGGGAGGAAGGATCGTGAAACGTTTCCTTCTCCCTTTGATTATGATTTTGGTCTTTTGTGCGGAAAGCATCTATACGGATCTGGTGCGTTTTCCTTTCGTTTCCGTCGAGCAGCAGGTCGTTCCGCATTTTCTTTTGCTTGCGCTGATTTTTATGTCCGCTTATATCAACCAAAAGCATGCGGTGATCTACGGTTTGATTTTCGGATTTCTTTATGACATCAATTATACGGGTGTTTTAGGCGTTTATATGTTTGGTTTTGCCGGTTTATGCTATCTGGCGGCCAAAGCGTTTAAAGTGCTGCAGACAAACGCCCTGATGGTCATTCTGGTTGCAGTGCTGAGCGTATGTGTGCTTGAATTTTACGTCTACGGCATTCAGACGTTAATCCGCAGCGGCACAATGACATTTAATGATTTTGTCATTCAGAGGTTCTTGCCGACCGCTTTGCTGAATATTGCGGGAGCCGTTATATTAGTCCTGCCCTTCAGGCTGTTTTATATAAGTCTGAAGAAAGAATTAAGAGATGAGTAAAAAGGATTTTATCTTTTTTTGACGAAAAGAGTATGTTGTTGAGGTGAACATTGATGAAGACCAAAAAGCAGCAATATGTAACAATAAAAGGAACAAAAAACGGCTTAACATTGCATCTGGATGATGCGTGTTCTTTTGATGAGCTTCTCGATGGTCTTCAAAACATGCTGTCGATTGAACAATATACTGATGGCAAAGGCCAAAAAATCAGTGTTCATATTAAACTCGGGCATCGTTATCTGTATCAGGAACAGGCAGAGCAGCTGACTGATCTGATCGCGTCAAAGAAAGATTTAGTCGTGCATTCAATTGACAGTGAAGTCATCGCCAAAGAAGAAGCGCAGCGGATGAAAGAGGAGCAGGAAATTGTTTCTGTTTCCAAAATCGTCCGTTCGGGCCAGGTGCTTCACGTGACGGGAGATTTGCTTTTAATCGGAGATGTGAATCCCGGCGGTACGATCAGAGCCGGAGGAAATATATTTGTTCTCGGTTCATTAAAAGGGATTGCCCACGCGGGTTATAACGGAAATAACCGGGCTGTGATCGCCGCATCAGAAATGATGCCGACACAATTGAGGATCAATCACGTGTTAAATCGCTCCCCAGACCACATTCAAAAAGGGAACGACATGGAATGTGCTTATTTAGATACTGACGGAAATATGGTCATTGAACGCCTTCAGCAATTGGCTCATTTAAGACCTGATCTAACAAGGCTTGAGGGAGGAATGTGAAATTGGGTGAGGCTATCGTAATAACTTCGGGAAAAGGCGGAGTAGGTAAAACAACAACATCTGCAAACCTCGGTACCGCCTTAGCCATTTTAGGGAAGCGCGTCTGTTTGGTAGACACAGATATCGGACTGCGCAACCTTGATGTCGTAATGGGTCTTGAAAACAGAATTATTTACGACTTAGTAGATGTAATTGAAGGCAGATGCAAGACGCATCAGGCGCTTGTCAAAGACAAACGTTTTGATGATCTGCTTCATTTAATGCCGGCTGCCCAGACAAGCGACAAGACGGCTGTTGTCCCTGAGCAGATCAAATCGCTTGTGCAGGAGCTTAAGCAGGAATTTGATTATGTCATTATTGATTGTCCGGCCGGAATTGAACAAGGCTATAAAAATGCCGTCTCCGGAGCTGATAAGGCGATTGTTGTGACGACGCCGGAAATATCAGCGGTGCGGGACGCTGACCGCATTATCGGACTTTTGGAGCAGGAAGATATCGAACCGCCGCGCCTTATCGTGAACCGCATCAGAAATCACCTGATGAAAAACGGTGACACGATGGATGTGGATGAAGTTGTTCATCATCTGTCTATTGATCTCCTCGGAATCGTTGCTGACGATGATGAAGTGATCAGGGCTTCAAATATCGGCGAACCGATTGCCATGAATTCCAAAAACCGCGCCAGCATTGCGTACCGCAATATCGCCCGGCGCATTTTAGGAGAATCCGTTCCTTTGCAGGTGCTTGAAGAGCAGCAAAAAGGGATGATGGCGAAAATTAAGTCATTTTTCGGCGTGCGTTCATAATATATACCAGAATACAAAGATCTGATGAAGCCCAGCTTATCAGGTCTTTTTGTTTTTCAAGAGCGCATATTTGCAATGGACAAGACATAGGATGTACAAACCCAACGATTGCAAAGGATGATGGCGATGAGTCACAGAGCTGATGAAATTAGAAAAAGACTGGCCAAAAGAAGAAAACAGCGGCCTGAATCAAAACGGACTTTCGTTCAAAACGCCCAAACGCAGAATTTTCCCGCGTGGCAGACGGTCAAGGAGCAGGAAAAGCACAAGCTTCTACCGGACTACGAATATCAAACGGAACACCCGCTCGAATTTAACGGACGGCATCCATTGATCAGCGCTCATTCTATTATTTTAAAATGCCTGCTGGCCGCCTGTCTCGTACTGATCTCCGCTATTGCCTATAAAACTGACAAACAGCCGCTGAGTCAGATCAAACCGGCGATCGCACAAACCTTTCAAAAAGAATTTCAGTTTGCTGCCGTAAGCAATTGGTTCGTATCTTCCTTCGGAAACCCGCTCGCTTTTCTTACGCCGGGAACGAAAAAGAAGGACGGTCAGGTGGCGGTCAGTCAGGATATGGCCGTTCCTGCCGCGGGGAAAATCCAGCAGGACTTTCAAAATAACGGAGAAGGCGTCGTCGTCGAAACCGCCAGCGAAGCCATTGACAGCGTAAAAGAAGGCTACATTATGGAAGTGAGCAAAGATAAAAAAACAGGGCTGACGGTGAAGGTGCAGCACGCCGACAATACCAGCAGCATTTACGGCCGGCTAAAAGATGTTAATGTTTCATTGTACGACTTTGTCGATAAAGGGAAAAAGATCGGTTCGATCAAGCTTAACGATAAAAGTAAAGGCCAGTACTATTTCGCGATCCAGGATGGCGATAAATTCATAGATCCGATCCAGGTGATCACATTTGATGAATAAATGGCTCATCCTCCTTTTTAAAATTCATGTCCATCCTTTTCTTTGGATTATCATGGGGCTTGGTCTTATGACGGGGCACATCAAAGCGCTGCTGTGTCTTTTGCTGGTCGTATCCGTTCATGAGCTGGGGCATGCTGCTCTGGCTGTGTTTTTTTCGTGGCGCATTAAACGCATCTTTCTGCTCCCTTTCGGCGGGACGGTTGAGGTGGAGGAGCACGGAAACCGGCCGCTTAAAGAGGAATTCGCGGTCATTCTGGCGGGCCCGCTTCAGCATGTGTGGCTTCAGGCGGCAGCCTGGCTCTTTTTCATGTCAGGCTTTGCAAGTGAGCAGACATTTGAGATGTTTACCTTTTATAATCTCTCCATTCTTTTCATCAATCTTTTGCCGATCTGGCCGCTTGACGGCGGAAAGTTCGTGTTTTTATACTTCTCTAAACAAATGGCTTTTCAAAAAGCGCATCTCCTCAGCCTGCAGACATCGGCCGTTTCCGCGCTTTTGCTCTGCTGCTGGATTGTGCTGGCCGTCCCCCTTCAGGTCAGCGCATGGGTGCTGTTCGTCTTTCTCGCCGCTTCTTTATGGGATGAATACCGGAAGCGGCATTATATTCAGCTGAGGTTTCTTTTGGAGAGATACTACGGCAAAAACCGCGATGTCGCCATGCTGCATCCTTTGACGGTCGCGGCCGATGCCAAAGTAAAGCATGTCATGGCCGAATTCAAACGGGGATGCAAGCACCCCATTATCGTTGAAAAAGCCGGCGAAAAGCTCAGCCAGCTCGATGAAAATGAAGTGCTTCATGCGTATTTTGCCGATAAACGGACAGATTCCTCTATGGAAGACCTGCTGCTGCCTTACTAGAAATAGATTGACATATCCTTTTGGTTCTGATATATTTTTTAATGTTATGGATGTAGCACCAATGCTACAACCGCTCGGGACAGGTGATAAGAGCTTTAAAGCCCCCTGTTGCTGGCGAGTCTTAGTCTAATAGGAGGTGCAGAGAATGTACGCAATCATTAAAACAGGCGGAAAACAAATCAAAGTTGAAGAAGGTCAAACTGTTTACATCGAAAAACTTGCTGCTGAAGCAGGTGAAACAGTGACGTTTGAAGACGTATTGTTTGTTGGCGGAGACAGCGTGAAAGTCGGCAACCCAACAGTTGCAGGCGCGACAGTTACAGCTAAAGTTGAAAAACAAGGCCGTGCGAAAAAAATCACTGTTTTCCGTTACAAGCCAAAGAAAAATGTTCATAAAAAACAAGGTCATCGTCAGCCTTATACTAAATTGACAATCGAAAAAATCAACGCGTAAGCATGATAGAGGCAACAATTCGAAGATCCCGGAATGACGGGGGCATTTTGTCCTTTGAAATGACGGGACATGCCGATTTTGCTGAACATGGACGAGATCTCGTATGCGCCGGGGTCACGGCTGTCGTTTTCGGAGCGGTCAATGCGGTTATCGCGCTGGCTCCTCTCGAACCGATTCTTGATATAGGCGAGGACGGGGGTTATTTCTACTTTGAATTCCCAGAAGCCGCTGATCAGGAAGCTTTGCAAAAAGCGCAGCTGCTGATTGAAGGCATGATTGTTTCTCTTGAAACGATCGAGCGGGATTACAGTGAACACTTACGGTTGACTGCAAACCAAATATAGGAGGTGAGTTACATGCTTAGATTAGATCTTCAGTTTTTCGCTTCTAAAAAAGGTGTAGGTTCTACAAAGAACGGACGTGACTCTGAATCTAAACGTTTAGGCGCTAAACGTGCAGACGGTCAATTCGTAACAGGCGGATCTATCCTTTACCGTCAACGCGGAACGAAAATCTACCCAGGTGAAAACGTGGGCCGCGGAGGAGATGACACTCTTTTTGCTAAAATCGACGGAACTGTTAAATTCGAACGTTTCGGCCGTGACCGCAAAAAAGTGAGCGTATATCCTGTAGCTCAATAATGACACAAAAAACTCCGGTCGTTGACTGGAGTTTTTTTTGCAGTAAGCGGAGTAACATCAAGAATGAAAAGCAGAGGATGCGTGAGTGAACCCCGCCTTGAATGAGGACATCAGCTTCCCATACCCACTGGATATGTTCCCCAAGCAGTGATACCAAAAATGTTTCTGCCTGGCATCCGCATTGTATGCGATCCGAAAAAGGAACATGATGAACCAGGAAAAACAAGTGTTTTTTTAACAAAGCCTTCTCTGTTATAATTCATAGTACACACTTATCAAGACTCCTAAAAAGAAATTAAACGATTGGGAGTGCGAAAATGAAGGATGTATCGAAGAAACAAGAAGAACCTGTAAGCGATGCGGCTCTGATCAATGAGCTGATCCAATTAATGGGCCATTTCCGTCATGATTGGATGAATAAGCTGCAGCTGATAAAAGGAAACTTAAGTTTGCAGAAGTATGACAGGGTCGTTGAAATTATTGACGAAATGGTCATAGATGCAAAGCACGAATCAAAGCTCTCAAACCTGAAAACCCCGCACTTGGCGTTTGACTTTCTTACATTTAATTGGAAGTCCCGTTATATGAGGCTCGAATACGAAGTGCTCGGAGAAATTAAAGATTTATCGGCATATGATCAAAAGCTGTCGAACCTGATGAGAAAACTGTTTCATCTGTTCGGTCTGGCGGTAAACAATGAAAGTGAAAATCATCTGACCGTATCGCTGCAGACGGATCACCCTGACAGACAGCTTATTGTATATCTCGATTTTCATGGAACGATTGCAAATGCAGATGTGTTTGATGAATTTCGCAAATCCCGGCATGAGGACTTTGATGTCATGCAATTTGAGCTGACCGGCCATGAATGTGTGGCCGAAATTGGAATGAACTAGCGGTTTTTTACGGTTTAGAACGGAGGATATTATGTTTGTAGATCAGGTGAAAGTATATGTAAAAGGCGGCGACGGCGGTAACGGAATGGTTGCGTTCCGCCGTGAAAAATATGTGCCGAAAGGCGGGCCTGCCGGCGGTGACGGAGGTAATGGAGGCGACGTCGTTTTTGAGGTTGATGAAGGACTGCGCACGCTCATGGACTTCCGGTACCAGCGGCATTTCAAAGCGATACGCGGCGAGCACGGCATGTCTAAAAACCAGCACGGCAGAAATGCGGACGATATGGTTGTTAAAGTTCCGCCCGGCACAGTCGTAACGGATGACGATACAAAACAGGTCATTGCCGATCTGACAGAGCACGGGCAGCGCGCCGTCATCGCAAAAGGCGGACGCGGCGGACGCGGAAATACCCGCTTTGCGACACCGGCCAACCCGGCACCGCAGCTGTCAGAGCACGGAGAGCCCGGAAAAGAGCGCTATATCGTGCTTGAACTGAAAGTGCTTGCAGACGTAGGCCTCGTCGGCTTCCCGAGCGTCGGAAAATCTACGCTTCTGTCTGTCGTTTCATCGGCAAAGCCGAAAATCGCCGATTATCATTTTACAACGCTTGTTCCGAATCTGGGCATGGTGGAAACGGATGACGGAAGAAGCTTCGTCATGGCGGATCTGCCCGGCCTGATTGAAGGAGCGCACGAAGGAGTCGGCTTAGGCCACCAATTTCTCCGCCATATCGAACGGACGCGCGTCATCGTTCACGTCATTGACATGTCAGCGATGGAAGGCCGTGATCCGTATGAGGATTATGTCACCATTAATCAGGAGCTCAGTGAATATAATCTGCGGCTGACGGAGCGTCCGCAAATTATCGTTGCGAATAAAATGGACATGCCCGAAGCGGCTGAAAATCTTAAAGCGTTTAAAGAAAAGCTTCAGGATGATCACCCTGTCTTTCCGATCAGCGCTGTGACGAGAGAAGGGCTCCGCGATCTTCTGTTTGAAGTCGCCAACCAGCTGGAAACAACGCCTGAATTCCCGCTGTATGATGAAGAAGAACTGGCGGAAAACCGCGTAATGTACACGATGGAAGATGAAGAAATTCCATTTAACATTACCCGTGATCCGGACGGCGCGTTTGTGCTTTCAGGTGACAGCCTGGAACGCCTCTTTAAAATGACTGATTTCTCCCGTGACGAATCCGTCAAGCGTTTTGCAAGACAGATGCGCGGTATGGGCGTTGATGAAGCGCTCAGAGAACGCGGTGCTAAAGACGGCGATATCATCCGGCTTCTGGAATTTGAATTTGAATTTATTGATTAAAAAAACGGAGAGCTTGCAATGCAGGCTCTCTGATGTAAAAGGGAGGGGTGCAGGTGAAAGAAGAGACATTTTATTTAGTGCGTGAAGACGTTCTGCCTGATGCGATGCGGAAAACCCTTGAAGTCAAAAAGCTGCTCGACAGAAAAAAGGCTGAATCGGTTGCAGATGCCGTGCAGAAAGTTGATTTAAGCAGAAGCGCTTTTTACAAATACCGAGACGCGGTTTTCCCTTTTTACACGATGGTTAAAGAACAAATAATCACACTTTTCTTTCATTTGGAGGATCGGTCAGGCGCGTTATCCCAGCTATTGCAGGCGGTGGCTGACTCAGGAAGCAACGTGCTTTCCATTCACCAGACGATTCCGCTTCAGGGCAGGGCGAATGTCACGCTCTCAATCAGTACGTCCGCAATGGAAGAAAACATTCATACGTTAATGAATAAACTGAGAAAATTTGATTTTATAGAAAAAGTTGAGATCTTAGGGTCAGGCGCGTAAGGAGAGAAGAGACATGAAAGTCGGTTATTTAGGGCCAGAAGCCACATTTACACATCTAGCAGTCAGTTCCTGCTTTCAAAACAGCGTGACACAAGCACCTTATCAAACAATACCGGCATGCATGGATGCGGCGGTTGCGGGAGAAGTTGATCTTGCATTTGTTCCTTTGGAAAACGCGCTGGAAGGCTCGGTTAACTTAACGATTGACTATTTGATTCATGAGCAGCCTCTTGCGATCGTGGGGGAAATGACGCTGCCGATTCACCAGCATCTGCTCGTTCACCCTTCGAGAGAAAATGAGTGGAAAAAGCTTGAGAAAATTTATTCTCATTCCCATGCGATTGCGCAATGCCACAAATTTCTTCACCGGCATTTTTCGTCCGTTCCTTATGAGTATGCGAAGTCAACAGGTGCGGCTGCCAAGTATGTCAGTGAGCATTCGGACCTTCCGATCGGCGTGATTGCAAATGAAATGGCCGCCGCTACATACGGATTGAGCATCGTGAAGCGGGATATTCAGGATTATCAGGACAACCACACGAGATTTGTCATTCTTTCGCCTGAAAAAGACGTCTCATTCGAAGTGAATGCGAAACTGTCTTCACGGCCGAAAACGACGATGATGGTAACGCTTCCCCAAGATGACCAATCAGGTGCGCTGCACAGGGTGCTGTCCGCTTTTTCATGGAGAAACCTGAATTTATCAAAGATCGAATCGCGCCCGACAAAAACGGGTCTCGGCAACTATTTCTTTATTATTGATATTGAACAGGCGATGGATCAGGTTCTCATTCCCGGTGCCGTTCAAGAGATGGAAGCCCTCGGCTGCCGGGTCAAGCTTCTGGGAACATATCAATCCTATTCGATATAAAAAAAGCCCTTCAGGGGGCTTTTTTTTTAATCTTTTATTAAAATACCCGCGTCGTCCAGCGCTTGGCAGGCTTGGTCAATCCGCTCTTTTGTCGGGGCGCTTAACGTATGGAGGTGCACGCCTCCGGTCAGCTGTGAAAGGTAAGCGGCATTTGTCGAGTTAATGTGATCCATGAATTGTTTGACTTCTTTCCGTGTACTGACTCTTATGGCGGCGGTTAAATCGCCGTATACGGGGTGTTCAATAATGACGTCCTTTATGGTGACACCTTCATCGACAATGAGTTCAAGCTCTTCTTCCGTCCGCTCCGGGCCGTGCAGACAGGCGACAATCCGTTCGGCATTTTTTTCGCCGCCGGCATTCATGCTGATGTATAAGTAGCCTTGGCTCGTCGCGATAATCGGCTCGTTTTTTGCTTTCAAAAGCGATATGTCCTGCACGATCACCTGTCTTGAGACATTTGCTTTTTTGGCCAATTCGCCTCCTGTTAATGGCGAGCCGGCTTCTTTCAGCCAATGAAGCAGCATGTCGCGTCTTTTCTCCCCAGTAAGCTTCGTTCCTTCTGTCAAATTGCTGATTCTCCTTTCTTTTGCTCCCATAGCGCCGTAAATGTATGTATCAGCATATCGAGCTGTTCACATGTTGTTTCGTTTCCGAATGAGATCCGGAAAAACTGCCGCGCTTCCCGTTCGGTTTTTCCCAGCGCCTTCATAGCTGAAGAAGGGCCGTGGCTGCCGGCGGAACATGCGCTCCCGGTTGAGATGCAAATATCGTTACGATTACATTCTAACATAATATATTGTCCTTCAAAGGAGTGAAAAAAACACCCGACAATGTGGGGCAGGCATTCACCGCCGGTTTCTTCCTCTGAAAATGAAATGGGGAGGCCTTGACGCCGAATTTGGTCATACAAATAATTCCTCAGCCTGTCAGCATGCTCACGGTGTTCCTCCATGTGTTTCACTGCATACTCCGCAGCAGCGGTAAAAGCGCCGATGGCCGGCACATTCACCGTACCGGGCCTGAACCCGTTTTCATGCACGGTATGCGGATAAACCGGGTTCCAGCTGACACCGGGCCGAATGTAAACAGCCCCGGTGCCTTTCGGGCCGTATACTTTATGACCGGAGATGGAAAGGGCGTCGATTCCCTCCTGATCCGCATCAATCGGCAGTTTGCCGAAACTTTGAACACAATCGCAATGCAGCAAAATGTTTCTCTGGTGAAGAAAAGCGGCCAGACGATTCACAGGCTGGATGAGACCGGTTTCTGAATTGGCGTGCTGTATGGAAACGAGCCCCGTGTCAGGACGGACATGAGCCGCCAGTATGTCCTCGGTTATAAGGCCGTTTTCGTCGGGATATATGATGGTGACATCAATTCCACGGTCAGCTAAAAACGCAGCGGCATTTTGGATCGAATGGTGTTCCATTGCGGTCGTAATAAAATGTTTTTTGTGATCGGGCAGGCCGTGCAGCAATGATTGGACGGCCAGGATGTTCGCTTCCGTTCCGCCGCTTGTAAAGTAAATGCCGTCTGCCGCTCCGCCGATCAATTTTCCTGCAGAATGTCTGCAATATTCCAGCACGTCCGCCGCTCTTCCTCCGGCGTCATGAAGGCTGCTTGCATTGCCGTATACCTCTGTGCTGAGATGCTGAAAGACTTTCGCGGCTTCTTTGCTTAAAGGCGCTCCCGCCGCGTAATCAAGATAAATCATACAGCCCGTCTCCTATCCGTTTATGTTAAAAAAAGCTTGAGTTTATTTTATCGTTGTGTAAATATAGGTGTCAAGACAGGTGTAAACGTAACAGGAGGTTGATGTATGTTTGAAAAAACAATTATCGTCATTGGTTCGGGGACGGCGGCCCTTGCCTGTGCTTCCTCATTTCCTCCGTCATACCAAGTGACCGTCATCACAAAGAGAAACGTAACGAACAGCAATTCGCATTATGCTCAAGGCGGGATTGCTGTTTCATACGCAAAAGATGACTCGATAGAATCCCATGTGAACGATACACTGTATGCGGGATGCGGACACAATGACGTGACAGCCGTGCGGCATTTGCTGCAAAGCGGACAGAGCATGATAAACAGGCTGATAGAAGGCCATTTCCCTTTTGATACGAAGTCGGACGGGACGTTTTGTCTCGGCAGGGAAGGCGCTCATTCCAAAAGGAGAATTCTGCACGCCGGGGGAGATGCGACCGGACGGATGTTGGTTGAGTTTCTGGTTCAGCAGGTGAGGGACGGCATACGGATCATTGAACACGAGACGGTTGTTGATCTGCTGATTGAACACGGACGATGCGCAGGTGTTGCCGTAAAGGATGCTTCAGGCGCCGTTTCTTACAGAAGAGCGGATTGTGTAGTGCTTGCATCAGGCGGCTGCGGCAGTCTGTACCAATATCACACAAATGATTCCGCCATAACGGGAGACGGCATCGCTCTTGCCTTCCGCGCGGGAGCTGAGATCACGGATATGGAGTTCACCCAGTTCCACCCGACCCTCCTTGTGAAAAACGGGACTGTGTACGGCCTGATTTCTGAAGCAGTGAGAGGAGAAGGCGGATATTTAGCGGATCGCTTCGGGCGCAGGATCATGGCTGGCAGACACGCGCTTGAAGATTTGGCGCCCCGGGATGTGGTTTCACGGGCGATTTATGAAGAAATGATGAAAGAAAATCCTGTTTTTATAAATTGCAGCCGAATAGCCGATTTTAAGAAACGTTTTCCGACCATAACAGAAATTTGTCAAACAGCCGGTGTTGATCTTGAAAGCGGGGTTCCTGTAGCACCCGGAATGCATTTTTTAATGGGCGGAGTAAAAGCCGATACCTGGGGGAAAACGTCCGTGCCTGATTTGTACGCCATAGGCGAGACCGCCTGCACAGGATTGCACGGGGCGAACCGCCTTGCGAGCAACTCACTGCTGGAAGCGCTGGCAAGCGGGAAACGATGTGCTGAACATATCATTCAAACACCGTTAAACGGAAGATATAAAAAAACCCCGAAGAAATCTGACGTCATCTTACAAGTGCCGGACACAGCGCTTCATGTGCTCCAAGCCAAAATGACAACCGGAGCGGGCATCGTCAGGGAAAAAGAAAACCTGCAGGCGCTGGCATCCTGGCTTAACAACGTATCTGTGCGTCATATAAATGTGAAGGATATCACAATAGAACAAGCCGAGCTATCCTGCCTATGGAAGACTGCGCAACTTGTTGTGACCTCAGCCCTTATTCGGGAAGAAAGCAGGGGCGCTCATTTTCGCGCTGATTTTCCCGGGACGGAGAAAGAGTGGCACGGAAAACAAATCATTCATTCAACATCTGGAACAGCTATCAGAAAAAACGAAAGGATTGGGGAACTATGGACATTCTGCAGCTGAAACAAATGCTGACTCATTTTTTTCAGGAAGATATCGGAACGGGTGATGCGACGTCACAAGCGATTTTTTCAGATCAGCAATGTAAAGCGCGAATCATCGCAAAAACAGACGGCGTGTTTGCCGGAGAAGCCGTTATCTTTGAAGGGTGGAAGCTTTTACACGATGATATCCGCATCCGCTCCCTGAAAAAAGACGGAGAACGGATGAAAAAAGGAGACGTGCTCGCTGAAATGGAAGGCCAGGCGGCGGCTCTTCTTACGGGGGAGCGGGTCATTCTGAATCTCATACAAAGAATGTCAGGCATTGCGACAATGACGGATGAGGCCAAAAGGCGTCTTGATGATCCGTCCATCAAGCTTTGTGATACGAGAAAAACGACACCCGGGCTCAGAATGCTGGAAAAATACGCCGTTCGGGTCGGAGGCGGCTTTAATCATCGCTTCGGCTTATATGACGGCATCATGATAAAAGATAATCATATTGCCGCCTGCGGATCGATAAGGGCGGCCGTGGAGCGGGCAAGAAAAACGGCGGGGCAGATGCTTGCGGTGGAAGTCGAAATCGAATCCGAACAGCAGCTGCTCGAGGCAATAGAAGCGGGTGCAGACGTTATTATGTTTGACAACTGTCCGCCTGAGTCCGTCCGGCGTTTTGCAGGCATGACACCGGGCCATATCAAAACGGAAGCATCCGGAGGCATAACGCTCGGCACATTGCCCGCTTATAAAGGAACGGGCGTCCAATATATTTCACTCGGATTTCTGACTCATTCAGTAAAAAGCGCCGACATCAGCATGGATGTTGAGGCTGCGGAACAGGGGGATTTTTAAGATGTCTATTTTTGACGTGCTAACTGCATCAGCCGAAATGATGCCGAGCCATTATAAAGACATGAGCACAGGAGAAATGGAAAAGCGGGTCGCCGCCATTAAACGGGCTTTCGGAAAGCGCCTGTTCATTCCGGGGCATCACTATCAAAAAGACGAAGTAATACAATTCGCCGATACGGCAGGTGACTCCCTGCAGCTTGCTCAAGTGGCAGAAAAAAATAAAGAGGCGGAATATATTGTGTTTTGCGGCGTGCATTTTATGGCGGAAACCGCTGATATGCTGACTGATGATAACCAAACCGTCATTTTGCCCGACATGCGCGCCGGCTGCTCGATGGCTGATATGGCAGATATTCAGCAGACGGACAAAGCATGGCAAGAGCTTCAAGAACTGTACGGTAACACCATCATTCCGTTAACATATGTTAACTCGACGGCGGAAATTAAAGCATTCGTCGGACGGCACGGAGGAGCGACCGTCACCTCTTCAAATGCCCGGAGTGTGCTGAAATGGGCTTTTAAACAAAAAGAGAGAATTTTATTTTTGCCGGATCAGCATTTAGGCAGAAATACGGCCTATGACCTCGGCATTCCGCTGACAGAAATGGCTGTATGGGACCCGGTGCAGAACCGATTGCTTACTGACCATCCGGAAAACATTAAGGTTATCCTTTGGAAAGGGCATTGCTCCGTACACGAAAAGTTTACAGCGGAAAATATTTCTCAGCTGCGGCAGCGGGATTCCGGCATCCGCATTATCGTTCATCCGGAATGTTCGCGGGAAGTGGTCTCGCTCAGTGACGACAGCGGGTCTACCAAATACATTATTGATACGATCGAACAGGCTGAACCGGGAAGCAAGTGGGCGATCGGCACGGAAATGAATCTTGTCCAGCGCCTCATTCACTCGCATCCGGATAAACAGATTGAATCATTGAATCCCGATATGTGTCCGTGTCTGACAATGAACAGAATCGACCTGCCGCATTTATTGTGGTCGCTTGAGCAGCTTGAAAAAGGCGAGCCGAAAGGTGTCATTAAAGTTCCGGAAGCGGTTCGGACAGAAGCGCTTCGTGCTTTGAACAGAATGCTGAGTCATACGTAATCATAAAATTTCCCCTCCTTCCCAAATTTTTTATCATCATGCCCAGTCCATCGGCATATAGTGTGAAGAAACGTATTGTAATGACAAATGTACCGTTCACGTTTTGTGCATAGGAGGGGAAAACGTTGAAAATTCATATCGTTCAAAAAGGCGATTCGCTCTGGAAAATAGCTGAAAAATACGGAGTTGATCTTGAAGAGTTAAAAAAACTGAATCATCAGCTTAGCAATCCAGACTTAATTATGCCTGGAATGAAGATAAAGGTGCCTTCAGAAGCCGTTCCGGTCAGAAAAGAACCTAAGGCCGGCTTCGGAACGTCTGCGCATAAGCATGAGCATCCATATGCCAAAGAAAAACCGAAATCAGTTGTGGACATTGAAGACACCATACCGGAAGAACCAAAGCCGTCAATTCCGTATGTGCCGCCAATCCCTGAAAAGCATGAAAATGTGCTGCCGGAAGCTGATATGAACCAATATTACCCGTCCAATCAGCTGTTTCAGCCGTGGTCGCCTCCTAAGCCGGAGGAACCGGTGACACATTTTGTCGAGCCGAAAGAAAAAGAGCATGACAATAACATTCCACAACAGGAGGAAATGATCAACATGGAAAACGCGAATTACCCGAATATGCCAAAGGCGCCTGAAGCCGGAAAGATGGAAGAAGAAAACGCCGCTTATCATCTGCCGAACATGCCAAACATTCCGAATGTCCCGTTTCCGAATATGCCGGCCGTTGAACCGCCTTTTATGCATTACCCGATGCCGTGCATGCCTTGTCCTTGTCCGGTTCCGGTGACACCGATGCTGCCGGGTTCGGGACTATGCCATCCGTGCTTCCCGGTAGGCGGAGGTTTCGGCGGTTTTGGAGGAGGTTTTGGAGGCTTTCCGGTCATGCCGATGCCGTTACCGTACGGATTCCATCATCCGGGATTTGGGCCGCATGCGGGTTACGGTGAATATGAAAACCAGGCCCATGAAAATGCAGAGCATTATGATGGTTCTGCATCTGGTTTCGGCGGTGCTCCGTACGGTCAAATGCCGTATTACGGCGGATATTCGTCACATTACGCAAACGCGCCTCATCATGATGGAAAATATAAGGATGATGATTGCGGCTGCCATGATTCACATCATCACCACCACCATCACCACGGTTCACATCACCATCACGCAAATATGCCTGTGCAGCCGTATCCGAATATGGGTGCAAACGCCGGATATTTTATGCCTTACGGCGGAGCAAATCCTAATGCCGCGCCGAATCAGCCGAGTCCAAATCAAGTATTCGGACGGCCGGAGGAAGAAGAAGATTAATGTTTCGGGACGATGTATGTCGTTCCTTTTTTTATGTCCAACTGAGGAATGGACATAACTGACAAGCTTAAACCCGCCGCCCGCCGCGCATCCTAAACATGAGCGGAAAACGCTCAAAACAGCGATGAATCCACGGGGGGGTTTTTCCATTGGGTAAAAAACTGATGACGATCGCGGGCGTTTTAGCCGTGACGGCAAGCTTAACGGCATGCGGAGCAAATAATGCCATGAATGACGGACGCTACAACCAGTCAACACGTCCGGTCGGATATTATTCGAATGATAATGGTAACGGCAGAGGCCAGTACGGAATGGACCATCAAGGACCCGTTTCTGAAATGATGGAAAACCGAAACGGCCGTCATAATACGACAAACGTGTCCGATCAGTACGCACCTAATGACGGGGTTCCGTTAACGACGGACGGCACATATAACGGCCGAAATGTCAATACGCCGCCGGCAGCAATGTCTTATAATGGGTATGACAACGCCGAAAACATCAGGTTGGCGGCAAAAGTTGCAAACCGCGTGAAAAAAGTAAAAGGCGTACAGGATAGTCAGGTCATCGTGACTGACACGAGAGTCGTCATTGCCGTCAGAACAAATCATCCTTTTACGAAGAATGATGATAAACATGTCAAACATGCGGCCAAAAAATTCGCGGACGGCCGTACAATTCAAGTGTTTACCGACAACGCTACTTTTACAAAGCTGCAAGACATGAACAGAAACAGCCGTTAAACGGGACTGCCGGATGATTTCATCCGGCAGTATTTTTATGGATAAAGCTTCATCATTTCTTTACATATTCTTAAAACGCTCTTTATATTGCGGTGTTAACATAAAAGTAATAAAACGTAACGGAGGGGCCGGGATGAAAAAAACGGAGCATGACAAAAGCCGCGGAGCAAAAACTGTGTATCTGACCGTAAGGGGATACCGGCTCAAACTGACGCCCGGACAAATGAAACTGATTTCAGCCGGCCGGGCATAATCATCGCAGCAGCCCTCATTTAGAGAGCTGCTTTTTTTCGGCTGAAACAGACAAATGAAAGAAAACGATTAAGCACCGGCATCTTTGGTCAAACTAGCATCAAGAGTTTGATTGAATAAAGAGGTGTTATTGGTGAAACGAATTTGCGGTGCTCGTCTATTGTTTATGCTTGTCTTATCGGCTGCAGTCCTGATTTGCGGAGGAAAAGGCGCATACGGGGCGGAGGTTGAGCATTACGGGCCGCTTCGGGTGCACGTCCAGCTGGAAAAGGTCTATCTGGACGGTGATGTCGGCATCGAACATACGGATGAAACCGTTTTGGCGATGGAGGATTTTTGGGCCTCATATGCCGGCTGGACGCTCGTTGAGCAGAAAAAAGGCTTCGTCCTTTTCCGTAAGCATGTTGATGACATTTCTCCGCTCAGTAAGGTTAACGGTTATATCGGCGTCACGGACGGAGGCGTCATCTCCACTTTTCACGGCCGTCCCGGATCGCTGGCCGAGCCGATTCAATCTTTCTTCCAGATTGATATAGAAAGGCTGGAAAGCCGATTGCAAAAGCACTTGGAACACGGCATACCGTACAGGACAAAAGCGGAGTTTGAGAGCGTGATCGATCATATTAAGACTTACAGCGGCTGACTTTGACGCAAGACATGTGACACATGTCTTTTTTTTCTGAATGGAAGGTGTCAGAGCGAACATACGTTAACTTTTCTATAAGACTTTGGCTGTTTTTGTGTTACAATGATAAGCAGTCAAAGAGGTGAATAGGTGTGATTGAATTCGTGAAGGGGACGATTGATTATGTATCTCCCCAATACATCGTGATTGAAAACGGCGGAATCGGCTATCAGGTCTTCACTCCGAATCCGTTTATTTATAAGGTAAGCAATCAAGAGACCATTTTTACGTATCATCATATAAAAGAAGACGCCTTTTCTTTGTACGGTTTTTCAACCCGGGAAGAAAAAGCGCTTTTCACAAAGCTGCTGAACGTCACCGGCATCGGGCCTAAAGGGGCGCTCGCCATCCTCGGTTCCGGTGATCCCGGAGCCGTCATCGAAGCGATCGAACAGGAAGATGAAGCCTTTTTGGTGAAATTTCCGGGTGTGGGCAAAAAAACGGCGCGGCAGATTATTCTTGATTTGAAAGGCAAACTTGCCGACGTCGTGCCTGAAATGATTGACAACCTGTTCAATCATGAAGCGCGCATTGAAAAACAAGAGGCTGAAACGGCGCTTGACGAGGCGCTTGAAGCGCTCCGGGTTCTCGGCTACGCCGAAAAAGAAATTAAAAAAGTGCTTCCTCACTTAAAAGAGGAAACGGCGCTTTCAACAGATCAATATGTGAAAAAAGCATTGCAAAAATTATTAAAGTAAGGTGATGTTCATGGATGAACGGCTCGTTTCAAGTGAAGCAGACAGCCATGAATCAATAATCGAGCAAAGCCTCAGGCCGCAGAATCTCGCCCAGTATATCGGCCAAAAGAAAGTGAAAGAAAATCTGCGCGTGTTTATCGATGCGGCGAAAATGAGGCAGGAAACGCTGGACCACGTTCTTTTATACGGGCCTCCGGGTCTCGGGAAAACAACGCTTGCGTCTATCGTGGCCAATGAGATGGGTGTGGAGATGCGGACGACGTCAGGTCCCGCCATCGAAAGACCGGGGGATTTGGCAGCCATTTTGACGGCGCTCGAACCAGGGGATGTGCTGTTTATAGACGAAATTCACAGGCTGAACCGCTCAATTGAGGAAGTGCTGTACCCGGCGATGGAGGATTTCTGCCTTGATATCGTCATTGGAAAAGGCCCGTCCGCCCGCTCCGTCCGTCTCGACCTTCCCCCTTTTACGCTTGTAGGAGCGACGACAAGGGTCGGATTATTGACCGCACCGCTCAGAGACCGGTTCGGGGTGCTGTCGCGCCTTGAATACTATACGCAGGAAGAGCTGACAGATATCGTGTCAAGAACGGCTGACGTTTTTGAAGTGGATATCGAAAAAGCACCGGCTCTGGAAATCGCCAGACGGTCAAGGGGAACGCCGCGGGTTGCAAACCGTCTGCTCAGAAGGGTGAGAGATTTTGCCCAGGTGCTCGGCGACAGCCGCATCACGGAAGAAATCGCTCACGACGCGCTCGAACGTCTTCAAGTCGATGCGCTCGGCCTTGACTATATCGACCATAAGCTGCTGATGGGCATGATCGAAAAATTCAGCGGCGGTCCCGTCGGCCTTGATACGATTTCCGCGACAATCGGCGAAGAACCGCATACAATAGAGGATGTGTACGAACCGTATCTGCTGCAGATCGGATTTCTTCAGAGGACGCCGAGGGGACGGGTCGTGACGCCGGCTGTGTATGAACATTTTCGATTGGAGGCGCCCGCCCGTGACTGACTTTCCGAAGGTTCTCATGGTTCTCGGTGCCGTTTTGCTTATTGCCGGCGCAGTCTGGCACTTTGTCGGAAGGCTGCCCGGAGATATTTTCGTTAAGAAGGGAAATGTTACATTTTTCTTTCCCGTTGTCACTTGTATTGTGATCAGTGTGATACTATCCATTCTGCTTAATTTTTTCGGCAGAATGAAATAACAATAGACAGAATTAAGGTGAAATGATGAAAGTCGATTTATTTGATTTTGAACTGCCTGAACGCCTCATTGCCCAAGTGCCGCTTAAAGAGCGTGACGCATCGCGGCTGATGGTGCTCGACAAACAGACGGGCGGGCTGACGGACAGTTCATTTAAAGAGATTGTAAGCTTTTTTAATGAAGGGGATTGCCTCGTCTTGAACAATACCCGTGTGCTGCCTGCAAGATTATTCGGCACAAAAGAAGATACAGGAGCGAAAGTGGAGCTTCTGTTATTAAAACAGGAAGAAAATGATACATGGGAAACGCTCGTAAAGCCGGCGAAACGCGTAAAAAAAGGAACGGTCCTGACATTTGGCGACGGCCGGCTGACAGCGGTCTGCACGGAGGAGCTTGATCACGGAGGCAGAAAAATAGAATTCCGGTATGACGGGATTTTTTACGAAGTGCTTGAATCACTCGGTGAAATGCCGCTGCCTCCTTATATTAAAGAGCAGCTTGATGATAAAGAACGGTATCAGACCGTCTTTTCAAAAGAAATCGGATCTGCCGCAGCTCCGACGGCCGGACTTCATTTTACGGAAGAGATTCTGGACGAGCTGAAGCAAAAAGGTGTGCGGATTGAATTTATCACACTTCATGTGGGACTCGGCACATTCCGCCCGGTCAGTGCGGATGATGTGGAAGAGCATAACATGCACGCGGAATTTTATGAAATGACGGAAGAAACCGCCGCCTCTTTAAACGAGGTCAGAAAGGCGGGAGGGCGCATTGTGTCGGTCGGGACGACATCAACGCGCACCCTGGAAACCATTGCCGGCGAGCATGACGGCGTATTTACCGCTTCAAGCGGCTGGACGTCCATCTTCATTTATCCGGGATATGAATTTAAGGCGATTGACGGGATGATCACCAATTTTCATCTGCCGAAATCTTCCCTTATCATGCTCGTTTCTGCGCTTGCCGGCAGAGAGCATGTTCTTTCCGCCTACCGTCATGCGGTAGAAGAGGAATATCGTTTCTTCAGCTTTGGCGACGCCATGCTGATTATCTAATTTGAATGACAGGAGGCCTCATACAAAGTGGCTGAACAACCGATACGTTATGAATTTATAAAGGAATGCAAACAAACGGGAGCGCGACTGGGCAGAGTTCATACGCCCCACGGCTCCTTTGAGACGCCTGTATTTATGCCGGTCGGCACGCTTGCTACGGTAAAGACGATGTCTCCGGACGAGCTGAAATCTATGGATGCGGGCATTATTTTAAGCAATACGTACCATTTATGGCTCCGCCCGGGACACGACATTGTAAAAGAAGCGGGCGGGCTTCATAAGTTTATGAACTGGGACCGCGCGATTTTAACGGATTCCGGCGGTTTTCAGGTCTTTTCATTGAGCAAGTTTCGTAATATAGAAGAAGAAGGCGTTCATTTCCGCAATCACTTAAACGGAGACAAGCTGTTTTTATCTCCGGAAAAAGCGATGGAAATTCAAAACGCCCTCGGCTCTGATATCATGATGGCGTTTGATGAGTGTCCGCCGTATCCGGCAGAGTATGATTACATGAAACGCTCTGTGGAACGGACCAGCCGCTGGGCGGAACGCTGCCTGGAGGCGCACGGGCGCTCAGATGAGCAGGGGCTGTTCGGAATCGTACAGGGCGGAGAATACGAAGACCTGCGGACACAAAGTGCAAAAGACTTGGTTTCGCTTGATTTTCCGGGGTATGCCATAGGCGGATTATCTGTCGGCGAGCCGAAGCACGTCATGAACCGAGTGCTTGAGTTTACAACTCCGCTTTTACCGAAGGACAAGCCGAGATATTTAATGGGTGTGGGTTCACCGGATGCCTTAATTGACGGCGCCATTCGCGGCGTGGATATGTTTGACTGCGTACTGCCGACCCGGATTGCCCGAAACGGCACGGTGTTTACGAATGAAGGGCGTCTGAATATGAAAAACGCCAAATATGAGCGTGATTTCCGTCCGATTGATGAAGAGTGCAGCTGCCATACATGCAAAAATTACTCCCGCGCTTACATCAGACATTTGATCCGCTGTAATGAAACGTTTGGAATTCGATTAACAACTTACCATAACCTTCATTTTCTGTTACACTTAATGGAGCAGGTCAGACAAGCCATCCGGGAGGATCGTCTTGGTGATTTCCGAGAAGAGTTCTTTGAGCGTTACGGCTATAATAAGCCAAATGCGAAAAGCTTCTAAATAAAACCATTCTTGAAGGGAGGGAAACAGATGGGTACTTTAGGTACAATCGTTCCTATTATTTTAATGTTTGCAGTGCTTTATTTCCTGCTCATCCGTCCGCAGCAAAAGCAGCAGAAGGCCGTACGCCAGATGCAGGAAGAGCTGAAAAAAGGGGATTCAGTGGTGACAATCGGAGGATTGCACGGCACTGTTGATTCAATTGATGAAAGCAAGGTCGTCATTAAAACAGGTGATAACACCCGTTTAACATTTGACCGCCGCGCAATTAGAGAAGCTTCCGCTGAATAACAGCGAAGCTCATACATACAAAAAAAGAGCGGAGAATCCGCTCTTTTTTTATTACGCTGATCTGCTTCCTTTCAAATTCACTCCGAAAATGCCGCCCAGCATACTGACTCCCAAAAAGCCGAGATGAAACAAAAGCTGACCGGATGTAAACGTTTTTCCGAACCCTAAATATTGAAACAGCAAGATGATTAATGAAAAACAGACGGCGGTTAACGCTCCGATCATCCAGCCTTTTTCCTTCGCTTTGCCGCCCGATATAAAACCTCCCGCAAATAAAGAAAGAAAAGAAAGCGCGGTGATCAGCCAGCTGAAAGATGATTCTTCCATTGAGGTAACTGTCAGTAAAAGCGAAATCGCCAAACTCGTAAGAAGCATCACCGCAAAGATAGCCACTAAGCCGTACAAGACGCCTCTTCCCACTTGTTTCGTTTCTTCCATTTTTATCTCCTCTCCGCCCTGCGGCCTGATATATGACAAGCCGGAGCCCGTCTTTTTCTAAATGTATTCTCTGAATGTTCGAATTAGACGTAAATGCATGATGTTCAGCCCGTTTCTTACATAATTCAGAGCCGATGGCAAATGCTATGACCGTTGGAGGTGCGATATGGAAGATATTTTCATTATTACGTTTCGTACGATTGTGCTTTATTTTATCATTCTTGTGATTTTCAGACTGATGGGAAAACGGGAAATCGGAGAACTGAGCATTTTAGACCTTGTCGTCTCCATTATGATTGCCGAGATTGCCGTATTGGCAATTGAAAATGTAAAAGATAAGCTTTTGCATACGATTGTGCCGATTGTCGTTTTAATGATTATTCAAGTAAGCCTTGCTTTTATTTCGCTCAAAAGCCAAAAAATACGGCAGCTGCTTGACGGAAAACCCACCATTATTATAAAACAGGGAAAAATTGATGAACGGGCGATGAGATCGCAGCGCTACAATTTTGACGATCTTCTTATGCAGCTGAGGGAGAATAACATCGATAGAATCTCTGACGTGTCATATGCCATTTTGGAGTCTTCAGGCAAACTGTCGATCGTCAAAAAGAAAAACAATAAGGATAAGCAGATGGAAACATCGCTTATCGTTGACGGGGTCATTCAGAACGAGCATCTGGACAGAATCGGGAAAGATAAACACTGGCTCGAAAAAAATTTAGCAAAAAGAGGATATCGCGATCTTTCGGTTATATCATTCTGCACGTTTACGGACGGCGCTTTTTTTATTGATCTTAAAGATGAAAAAGGGGAGCCATGAATCGGTTTCACCGCGTCACGAACTTGCCGATGACCGGAATCCGGATCAGCTCTTCCCTTTTAATCAGCCTGAATAACAGAAGAAGCGCAATGTACAAAATCGCGGTCATTGCAATCCAGCCTGTGAGATTAACAGCCTCTGACCCTGAAAAATGAACGGCGTGTTTGATGATGCGGCTGACATAGCCGCAAATGAATATGACGGCAAAACAGAGCGCGTATTCTTTTATTTTAATGCTGATCGGAAGCACCTTGCTTACGGTGGCCGCATGCAGCAGGGTGACAAGAACCATCCCCGTTACAATCGCAAGTGCGGCGCCCATGATGCCCAAGGAAGGCCTGGTCGCCAAAACAAAAATTAGGCCAGTTTTGACAGCGGCGCCGATAAAACTGTTCATCATGGCGGCCCCGGCTAAATTGAGAGCCTGCAGCACCGCCTGAAGGGGCCCCTGAAAATAATAAAGCAGAAAAAACGGCGCCATCACTTTAACAAATACCGCCGCATTAGTTGATCCGTACATGACGGACATCAGTTCATCAGCGAAAGAGAATAAAATAACCACCGAAATGCCTCCGCTTAAAAGACACAGCCGCATCGCCTGTTCCAGACGGTATTCGACAACTTGCAGCTTTTTTTGCTCCATTCCTTCACTGATCGCAGGAACAAGCGCCGTTGACAGAGAATAGGTTATAAAGCTGGGCAGCGTCAAAACCGTCATGGCAAATCCGGTCAGCTCTCCGTACTGGCTGGTGGCGGCAGCGGTGGCCACTCCTGCAATCGCAAGGCTTTGCGCGACGACAATAGGTTCAAAAAACCAAGATAAATTTCCGATGAAGCGGCTTCCGGTTGTCGGGAGCGACACGCTCATCAGCTGGCGGAAGGTTTCTTTTCCATTTGCGATCGACTTGAAAAATTGTTTTCTGATTCTGATTGTTTTATTTGCTTTAAAACAAATGAATAAATAAATAAGAGAGGCAAGCTCCCCGATGACAGACGAAATCATGGCTCCTGCTGCGGCATATTCAATCCCGTACGGCAGAAACACCGTCGTGCAGACCGCGACAAGTGAAATCCGCACGATCTGCTCAAGTACTTGGGAAAACGCCAGCGGGTTCATATTCTGCCTGCCCTGAAAGTAACCGCGCAGCACGCTGGAGATCGCGATAATCGGCACGACGGGCGTAATCGCCAGAAGCGGGTAAACCGTGCGCTGATCCGTCAGCATCGTTTCGGACATAATCGGCGCAAAGCATAAAAACAGCGGCGTGAAGATGAGACTTAATATCCCGGTTACGGTAAGCGACATCACTAAAATGTGTTTCATTTTCTGCCGGTCCCCCCGCGCGCTTGCTTCAGCGACAAGTTTGCTGATGGCAACGGGGAGGCCGAATTGAGTCAAAGTGGTGGCCAAGAAAAATGTCGGGGCAGCCATCATGTATAAACCGACCCCTTCTTCACCGATAAACCGGGCGATAACCACCCGGTTGACAAAGCCGAGCATTCTCGTAATCATCCCGGCTGCGATGAGAATAAGAGTGCCCCTTAAAAAAGTCTGTTTTGCCATTTTATAAACCCCTGCCTTCTCAAACTACCTGGAATCATATACAATAAAGATATGCGCCGATGTCGTCCGAGCATGACAAGTCTTCGAGAAAAATGGAAAAAGGAGCGAGCGCCCAGTGGAGAAACATCCCGCCGAAATGTACAAAGATCATTTGCGGCCTTTCTTGTACAGTAAACTTGAAGAGTTCAAAATCCTCGGATACGATGATGTTGAGCACGAGAGTTTATGGTCATACTTAATACATAAAAAGTGGAAACAGAAAAAGGAACTGCCGCTGCATGAATTGGCCGGTCATATTTTATCAGTAAAAATTGGCGATTTTATGAACTATGCAACCGTTGAAGCTTTTAAGTCGTCTAATTGGCTGGAAAGCGATGAGGGTCAGCAAGCTTTGGATGAACTGTTGAGATAATGATTTGACGGCATAGGTTTAAGGAGGAAATACATAATGAAAAAAGGACGCTTGATTGCGTTTTTCCTGATCGTATTATTGATCGGCACAGGGCTGGGGTATTTTACAAAACCGGCTGCCAATAATATTACGTTAGGATTGGATTTACGCGGCGGGTTTGAAGTTCTGTACGATGTGCAGCCCGTCAAAAAAGGCGATAAAATCACAAAAGACGTGCTCGTCAGCACGGTGCAGGCGCTGAACCGCCGGGCTAACGTTCTCGGCGTAAGCGAGCCGAATATTCAGATTGAAGGAAATAACCGCATCCGCGTACAGCTGGCGGGCGTCACGAATCAGAACAGGGCGCGCGAAATTCTGTCAACGGAAGCGCAGCTCTCGTTCAGGGATACGAATGATAAAGAGCTGTTAAACGGCTCTGATCTCGTGGAAAACGGCGCGAAGCAAACCTTTGATCCGACGACGAACGAACCGATTGTCAGCGTTAAGCTGAAGGATGCGGATAAGTTCGGAGAAGTGACGAAAAAAGTCAAGAAAATGGCGCCTAATAATCAGCTTGTGATCTGGCTTGATTACCAAAAAGGCGATTCATTTAAAAAAGAAGTCGGCAAAAAACATCCGAAATATGTATCCGCTCCGAATGTGAGCCAGGAATTAAACACGAAGGATGTCACGATTGAAGGTCAGTTCACCGTTCAAAAAGCGAAGGACTTGGCCAATATTTTAAACGCGGGCGCGCTGCCTGTGAAACTGACCGAAAAATACTCTACTTCAGTAGGGGCGCAATTCGGACAGCAGGCTTTGCATGATACGGTAGAGGCCGGCATCATCGGTATTGCAATTGTTTTCTTATTTATGCTGCTTTATTACAGACTGCCTGGACTCATAGCGGTAATTACGCTTTCTGTATACGTATATATTACGCTTCAAGTGTTTGACTGGATGCAGGCGGTGCTGACGCTTCCGGGTATTGCGGCGCTCATTTTGGGTGTCGGGATGGCGGTTGACGCCAACATCATCACCTATGAACGGATAAAAGAAGAACTGAAACTCGGCAAATCCGTCCGCTCAGCTTTCCGTTCAGGGAACAGACGGTCATTCGCGACGATTTTCGATGCGAACATTACAACGATCATCGCAGCGGTCGTGCTCTTTATTTTCGGGGCAAGCTCTGTAAAAGGGTTTGCGACGATGCTGATTCTGTCAATTCTGACAAGCTTTATTACAGCTGTCTTCCTTTCAAGATTCCTGCTCTCCCTTCTCGTGGAAAGCAGATGGCTTGACCGGAAAAAAGGCTGGTTCGGCGTCAAGAAAAAACACATTATGGACATTCAAAAAACGGATGAAAATACTGAACCGCATACGGCATTCCAAAAATGGGATTTCACGAGCAAGCGAAAATATTTCTTTATTTTCTCAAGCGCTGTAACCATTGCGGGAATTATCATCTTACTGGTCTTTAAGCTCAACCTGGGAATCGATTTTGCAAGCGGTGCGCGGATTGACGTGCAGAGCAATCATGCATTGACGGCGCAGCAGGTTGAAAAAGACTTTGACTCTCTCGGCATGGAACCGGAAAACATCGTGCTTTCTGGTAAAGAGAACCATGTTGCCGCGGCCCGGTTTGTCGGAGAGCCATCTAAAGAAAAAATCGCTGAAATCAAAACGTACTTTAAGGACAAATACGGATCTGAACCGAACGTCAGCACGGTATCGCCGACAGTCGGAAAAGAACTGGCCCGTAATGCTTTATATGCTGTCGCCATTGCATCAATCGGCATCATTATTTACGTGTCAATCCGTTTCGAGTACAGAATGGCTATCGCCGCAATTGTATCCCTGCTGTATGACGCTTTCTTTATCGTCGCGTTTTTCAGCATTACCAGGCTGGAGGTCGATGTCACCTTTATCGCCGCTATTCTCACCATAATCGGTTACTCGATAAATGATACGATCGTTACATTTGACCGGATACGTGAGCAGATGAAAAAACGTAAGCCGAAGTCATTTGCCGATCTGGAACATATCGTGAATCTGAGCTTGCAGCAAACCTTTACACGTTCGATCAATACGGTCTTGACCGTTGTGATTGTTGTCGTCGTGCTGCTCATTTTGGGCTCATCGTCAATTACAAACTTCTCCGTCGCCTTATTGGTCGGTTTATTGACGGGCGTTTATTCCTCTCTTTACATCGCCGCGCAGCTGTGGCTTGTATGGAAAGGTAAAGAATTTAAAGGGAAAAAATCAATCGAAGAGTAAAATGGGAACAGGCTGTCTTCCGGAAGGCAGCCTGTTTTTTAGGCCGCATTGAACTTAAAACCTGCATTTGCTATAATGACATACGCTTACATAATCAATCATCATTGTAAAAACATGTAGGAGGGTTCTTATGAACGTTCGTGAGTCGGAGCTTCCGGGCATCGGCCAGAAAGTAGAAGTCATTACGAAAAATCATGATAAAATCAGTATTATTCTTCATGATGACGGCAGAAAAGAGCTCTATTACTTCGATGAGAATGATCATGACGAATGCTTGGCATCCGTTGAATTTAACGACGAAGAGGCGAGGCAGATTTCCGCTATTTTAGGCGGGATGACGTATAAGCCGAAAGCGCTGGAATCTGTGGAAGTTGCGCTTGATGACCTCGTCATTGAGTGGTTTAAAGCCGAATCTCATGCACCGGCTGTCAGCCGTACAATCGGAGATTTGGAGATCAAGAAACATTACAACGTCCAGATTATTGCGATCGTAAAGAAAAACCGGCAAAAACAGCTGAGCCCCGGCATTGATACCGTAATTGAAGAAGGGGACACCCTCGTCATATCGGGAGAAAGAAGCGGACTGAAAAAGCTGGTCCGCGAGCAATTAACGGCCCGGATTTCCTGAGACCGGGGTTTACTCCCGGGGAAATGGGGGAAAAGATAAGAATGAACAATTGGGGGCAGACGCATGAATAAACAATGGACTATTATATTCGCTTTACTATTTACTTTGATTGTCGCCATCTTTGCTGTCATTAACGTGCGGGCGGTTGAGGTTGATTATCTGTTCGGAACCGCTGAATGGCCGCTGATTTTAGTCATTTTAGGCTCTGTGTTAATGGGAGCGCTGATCGTGTTTTCAGCCGGTATCTTTCAAGTGATGAAGCTGAAGCGCGAAATTAAAATGCTGCGGAAAGAAAACAGATCTGCGGCTGAATTGACGGCTGATTCGGACGGCCAAAAAACAGCCGCGCCGCCGGAAGAAATGCTTGAAGAGAAAAAAGGATCAGAATAACATTTGAAACCCCTCAGTCCGCTCTAGTATAATAGGGTGGTTGAGGGGTGAATTTATGTTAGCGTCAAAAATGCGCTGGGAAATCCAGCAGCCGGATCAGGAAAAAGTCAAATCACTCACAGAACAATTGGACATAACACCTCTTGTGGCATCACTGCTTGTAAAAAGAGGTTTTGATACTGCCGAAAGCGCAAGGCTGTTTTTACATACAAAGGATGCAGACTTTTATGACCCGTATGAATTAAAGGGAATGCGGGAAGCAGTTGATCGGATAAAAATGGCGGTTTCTCAAGGGGAACCGATTATGATTTACGGAGATTACGATGCAGACGGCGTTACAAGCACGTCGGTGATGCTGACGGCACTGAGACAGCTGTCGGCGGACGTTGACTTTTATATTCCCGACCGTTTCACAGAAGGCTACGGCCCGAATGAACAAGCTTTCCGCTCCATAAAAGAGCGGGGATTTTCGCTGATCATTACAGTGGATACGGGAATCGCCGCCGTCCATGAAGCTGAAGTCGCAAAAGAGCTGGGCTTAGACGTCATTATTACCGACCACCATGAGCCGGGACCCGAGCTTCCTGACGTATTTGCGATCATCCACCCGAAGCAGCCGGGATGCGGCTATCCGTTTAAAGAATTGGCCGGCGTCGGTGTGGCGTTTAAGCTTGCCCACGCGCTTACGGGTTCTTTGCCGGAAGCTATGCTGGACTTGGCGGCAATCGGTACGGTTGCAGATCTGGTGCCTCTTCATGATGAAAACAGATTAATTGCGTCACTCGGAATCGAAAGGCTTCGGACGACAAATCGGCCGGGCCTCAAAGCCCTGATTAAGCTTTCCGGCGGAGATATCGGACAAGCTGATGAGGAAACGATCGGATTTCAGGTCGCGCCGAGGCTCAATGCCGTCGGAAGAATAGAACAGGCCGATCCCGCCGTCCATCTGCTGATGACCGAAGATCAGTTTGAAGCGGAGGAACTGGCTTCGGATATTGACCGGCTGAATAAAGAGCGGCAGAAAATGGTGAAAACCATGACCGAAGAGGCTGTTGAAATGGTTCAGCAGCAAGGCGGAAACCCGTCTGCCATTGTAGTGGCAAAAGCCGGCTGGAATCCGGGAGTCGTCGGTATTGTCGCATCGAAGCTGGCTGAACGTTTTTACCGTCCCGCTGTTGTGCTTGGGATAGATGAGGAGCAGGGAATCGCTAAAGGGTCGGCGCGAAGCATCAGAGGCTTCAACCTGTTTACGAGCCTTTCACAGTGCAGAGACATTCTTCCTCATTTCGGCGGGCATCCGATGGCGGCAGGAATGACATTGAAGGCTGAAGATGTGGCGGAATTAAGGGACAGGCTGAATCAAATGGCTGAAGAAACCCTTACGGAAGAGGATTTTATTCCCGTTCAGGAGGTTGATCTTGTCTGCGGCGTAGAAGACATAACCGTTGAAAGCATTACAGAATTAAATATGCTGTCGCCGTTCGGCATGCTTAACCCTAAACCGCATGTGATGGTGAAAAATGCCGTGCTTGATGATGTGCGCCTGATCGGAGCGAATAAAAATCACGTGAAAATGACGGTGAAAAGTGATTCCGCCGTCCTTGACTGCGTCGGCTTTAACAAAGGAGAGCTTGAAGCCGGAGTTGTCCCCGGATCAACGATTTCCATTGTCGGCGAGATGTCCATTAATGAATGGAACAACAGAAAGAAGCCCCAGCTGATGATTAAAGACGCTGCGGTGCCGGAATGGCAGCTTTTTGATATCAGGGGCAAGCGGACGTGGGAAGACACGGTCACCGCGCTGCCGAAGGAAAAACGGGTGCTCATCAGCTTTAACGAAAAAACCGCTCAGAAGCTCCGTGCAAAAGAGCTGTCGGGCGAGCTGGCCGGGATCACATCGGAATCCGAGGCGGAAGCTCTCCAGCTTGACGGAAAATATGCCGTTTTTCTGGATGTGCCGCCGTCAGCGGATCGCCTGCAGCATTTGCTTGACGGAAAGAAGCCGGAACGGATTTATTTTGTTTTTATCAATCATGAAGAACATTTCCTGTCCTCATTTCCATCTCGAAATGACTTCAAGTGGTTTTACGCATTTCTCTTGAAAAGGGGCGCTTTTGACTTCGGCAAGCATGGTTCAGAGCTTGCGAGACACAGAGGATGGTCAATTGACACAATCAATTTCATGACAAAGGTGTTTTTTGATCTCGGTTTTGTTAAAATAGAAGATGGTGTGCTGTCTGTCGTGAGCGGCGCGAAAAAACGCGACCTGGCAGATTCGCAAACCTATCAGGTAAAACAGCAGCTGATGGAATTAGACCAGAAGCTCAATTATTCCGCAGCCTATGAGCTGAAGGAATGGCTGAATAAGCTGATGAACCAAGGTTCAGAAGCTTATGAAAGTACGAGGAGGACATAGAACAGATGGATCTTAAAAAATACGTAACAATTGTGCCCGATTACCCGAAAGAAGGCGTACAATTTAAAGATATTACGACATTGATGGACAAAGGCGACGTATACCGTTACGCCACTGACCAAATTGTTGAATATGCAAAAGAAAAAGAAATTGATTTAGTTGTCGGGCCTGAAGCGCGCGGCTTTATTATCGGCTGTCCGGTTGCATACGCTCTCGGAGTGGGCTTTGCGCCGGTTCGGAAAGAAGGAAAACTTCCGCGTGAGGTCATTAAAGTCGATTACGGTTTGGAGTACGGAAAAGACGTACTGACGATTCATAAAGATGCGATTCTGCCGGGACAGCGCGTGCTGATTACTGATGACTTGCTTGCAACAGGCGGCACGATCGAAGCAACGATTAAGCTGGTCGAAGAACTGGGCGGCGTCGTAGCCGGTATTGCGTTCTTAATCGAGCTTTCTTACCTTGACGGCAGAGACAAGCTTGACGATTACGATATTTTAACATTAATGAAATATTAACCGCATATGGAAAAAAGCACTCGTGTCAGGGTGCTTTTTTCCTATTATTTCATCATCCTGACAGATTCTTTAGGTGTTTTGAACTTCTGCCCTTTACATCTCTCGTTTTTTTCTTGATAATAAACTAATACAGTTTACATTTAAAAAAGGTGATTCCATGGCGAACGAACAAGTATTGACTGCCGAGCAAGTAATAGATAAAGCGCGCACTTATCTGCCGGAGGAGCAGATTGCGTTTGTTGAGAAAGCTTACCTGTATGCGCAAAACGCGCATCGCGAACAGTACCGCAAATCAGGTGAGCCGTACATCATTCATCCGATTCAGGTGGCGGGGATCCTCGTCGATCTGGAAATGGACCCTTCCACAATTGCGGGCGGATTTCTGCATGACGTGGTAGAGGACACGGATGTCACCCTCGACGACCTGAAGGAAGCATTTTCTGAAGAAGTGGCGATGCTTGTCGACGGCGTGACGAAGCTCGGTAAAATTAAGTATAAATCTCAAGAGGAGCAGCAGGCGGAAAACCATCGAAAAATGTTTGTCGCTATGGCTCAGGATATCAGAGTCATATTGATCAAGCTGGCGGATCGCCTTCACAATATGCGGACGTTAAAGCATCTTCCGCAGGAAAAGCAGCGGAGAATTTCAAATGAGACGCTGGAAATTTTCGCTCCGCTGGCCCATCGGCTCGGGATTTCTAAAATCAAATGGGAGCTGGAAGACACCGCTCTCCGTTATTTGAATCCTCAGCAATATTACAGAATCGTCAACCTCATGAAGAAAAAGCGCGCGGAACGCGAACTTTATGTCGAAGAGGTTGTCAATGAAGTGAAAAAACGGGTCGAAGAAGTGAATATCAAAGCGGACTTTTCAGGACGTCCGAAGCACATCTACAGCATTTACCGCAAGATGGCGCTGCAAAATAAACAGTTCAATGAAATATATGATCTGCTCGCCGTCCGTATTCTTGTCGGAAGCATTAAAGACTGCTACGCCGTCCTCGGCATAATTCATACGTGCTGGAAGCCGATGCCGGGCAGATTCAAAGATTATATTGCGATGCCTAAGCCGAATATGTATCAGTCCCTGCATACGACCGTAATCGGGCCTAAAGGCGATCCGCTGGAAGTGCAGATCAGAACATTTGAGATGCATGAGATCGCTGAATACGGGGTGGCCGCACACTGGGCATATAAAGAAGGCAAGGCTGCAAACGAAGAAGCGACATTTGAGAAAAAACTGTCCTGGTTCCGTGAAATTCTGGAATTCCAAAACGAGTCTACCGATGCGGAAGAATTTATGGAATCGCTGAAAATCGATCTGTTTTCTGACATGGTATACGTATTTACGCCAAAAGGCGATGTCATTGAACTGCCGTCAGGCTCTGTGCCGATTGATTTTTCCTACAGGATCCACTCGGAGATCGGCAACAAAACAATCGGGGCGAAAGTGAACGGAAAAATGGTGACGCTTGACCATAAGCTCCGGACGGGCGACATCGTCGAGATTCTGACGTCCAAGCATTCATACGGTCCGAGTCAAGACTGGGTCAAACTGGCGCAGACGTCCCAGGCGAAACACAAAATCCGCCAATTCTTTAAGAAACAGCGCCGTGAAGAAAACGTCGAAAAAGGCCGTGAGCTTGTCGAGAAAGAAATTAAAAATCTTGATTTTGAAGTGAAAGATGTTTTAACACTCGAAAATCTTCAAAAAGTTGCCGACAAGTTCAATTTCTCAAATGAAGAGGATATGTACGCGGCGGTCGGGTATAACGGCATTACCGCTCTTCAGGTGGCCAACAGGCTCACCGAAAAAGAACGGAAGCTGCGTGACCAGGAAGAGCAGGAAAAAATCGTTCAGGAAGTCACTTCCGAGCCGAAACATTATCCGCAAGGGAGAAAACGGGAAGCGGGTGTGCGCGTAAAAGGCATTGACAACCTTCTCGTCCGCTTGTCGAAATGCTGCAACCCGGTGCCTGGCGACCATATTGTCGGTTTTATTACAAAAGGGCGCGGTGTATCCGTTCACCGGGATGACTGTCCGAACGTCAAAACGAATGAAGCGCAGGAACGTCTGATCCCCGTTGAATGGGAGCATGAATCACAGGTTCAAAGACGCAAAGAATATAACGTTGAGATTGAGATTTTGGGATATGACCGTCTCGGACTTTTAAATGAGGTGCTCCAAGCCGTAAATGAAACGAAAACCAACATCTCCTCTGTCTCCGGCAAATCCGACCGCAATAAAGTCGCTACGATTCATATGGCGATTTTTATTCAAAACATCAATCATCTGCACAAAGTGGTCGAGCGGATTAAGCAGATCAGAGACATCTATTCAGTCCGCCGGGTAATGAACTAAAAGGAGCGCTTGCTATGAAATTAGTTGTTCAGCGTGTAACAGAAGCGAGTGTGACGGTTGACGGCGCTGTTGCCGGCCGGATCGGACCCGGCATTATGGCGCTTGTCGGCATCACTCATGAAGATACAGAAGAAGATGCCGCTTACTTGGCGGATAAAATCGTGAATCTTCGGATTTTTGATGATGAAAGCGGCAAGATGAATTTATCGCTTTTGGATACGGGCGGGGAGATTTTATCCGTTTCACAGTTTACGCTTTACGGCGAAACGAAGAAAGGGAGACGCCCGAATTTTATGAATGCGGCTAAACCGGATCAGGCTGTGCTCCTTTATGAAAAGTGGAACGAACTCCTTCGGGAAAAAGGAGTCAAAGTGGAAACCGGAATATTCGGAGCCATGATGGATGTTCAGCTGACGAATTCCGGGCCGATTACATTGATTATGGATTCTAAACAATAAAAAAAGCTGCCGTTCGGCAGCTTTTTTTTTATGATTGAAAATAATGTTCCAATCCGCTTTCAATTCCGTCTGTCACTTTTTCCTGATAAGAGCCGCTATGTATGATTGTTTCTTCTTGCGGTTGACTGAGATAGCCGAGCTCATACAGCATGGCAGGCTGTTTATTTTCCCTCAGGACGTAATAATCGCCAAACAGAACGCCGCGATCCGGGATTGAGGAACGCTTCACTACTTCAGAATGGACGTCTGAGGCAAGCTGGCGATCCTTAGACGGACTGTAATAATAAGCCGTGCTTCCCCGTGTTGACGTATCGGCATAGCTGTCATAGTGAATGCTGATAAAGGCATCCGCATTCCGGTAATGAGAGGTTGAAACCCTAGCCTGCAGGCTGATAAAAGTATCATCCTGTCTGGTGATATACACGTTTGCACCGGCCGCCCGCAATTTTTGGGCCAGCAGCTTAGCGGTTTTAATGGTTACGTTTTTCTCAAACTTTCCGGAGTAGCCGATCGTTCCGCTGTCTTTTCCTCCGTGTCCGGGATCAACGACGATCGTTTTGTTTTTAAGTGAGCCGCTGCCGCCTGACGTGTCGGGAGAAGGTGCTTCACCTGTTTCCTCACCGCTTTTTGACGTTTGTACGACCCAGTTTGCCACATATGCGGTTTGTCCGTTTTCAAGCCGGACTTCATACCATTTGCCGCTTGAGCCGACAATCGGGTAGGCTGCGCCTTTATCTGCTCTTTTTACGATAGAAGCGGAAGTCGAGGCCGAGCTCCTTAAGTTGGTGCCGCCGTAAACAATATACGCTTTTTTCGAGGAGCCTGAGCCCGCAGAACCGTCCCCCGAGCCGGATGCGCTGTCCGATGAGTCAGAATCCTTTATGATGTAGTGGCTTGCTGCCCAGCCTTTTTGCCCGTTTGCTTCAATTTTCAGCCAGCCGTGGTCTTCACTTAAGATGGAAACCTTTGTTCCGCGTGATAATTTAGTCATAATCGCTGAATCATGTGACGCTGCACTTCTGACATTCAATGAAGAAACGCCGACAGTCCCGTTTTTTGACCCGCTTCGGGCGGAAGTGGCTTTCGTATCCGATCCGCCGCTGTCCGCGGTGACGTATTCGGAAGAAACCCATCCGGTTGTGCCTTGATAAGAAATGTTCACCCATCCGCTGTTCTTGTCCAGCACGGATGCATGTGCGCCTTGCGGAAGTTTGCCGATGACTTCATATGATGTCCCCGGGCCTTTTCTGATGCGGAGGTCAGGATCGGTGGAAGTGACCGTTCCGCTTGTTGCGGATGAATGGTCTGCTCCTCCGGCTGTTTTTGATATCAGCCAGGAAACGACCCATCCGGTTTTACCGGGGCTCAGCTGAAGCTGTACCCAGTCTCCCTCTTCTTTAGCGATCGGGTATCTTTCCCCTTTTTTTACTTCAGCCTTAATTCCGTAGCTCAGGCCGGGACCGCCTCTGACATTGATCTTGTCTGTCGCGATGACCGCTTCTCCCTCTGCGGCGATTGCGGTGTGGAATGACGGAAGAAGCGCTGTGATGATGACGCCGCATAAAATAAGAGCAAGAGTTCTCTTCTTCATGGCTGTCCTCCTTTCTGAACTAACTAAAATACATTCTTGTATAATATCGTATTTTCCTTGCTGAATGTTAAATAAAAATAAAATGGTTTGTTTATACTAGTCATAAATACAGCGAAAAGGTGTGCAAATCATGAAATATCAACCAAAAATGGGACGCGCGCTGCACGATGCGGAAGGAAATCTGCACTTCAGTGATCAGAGCGATAGAGAAAAGGCGGGTTTTCTTGAAGAGACGGCGACGGAGTTCGGTCTTTTATCGAAAGATGCGGTCGCAAGGAAAAACAGACGGAATAAAACTTGACAGGGGAGTGCAATCCCATTATTATAATAGAAATTGATGTACATAAGTCATGATAACGATTTTGAACCGATAATGGAGAAGAGTAGGTCAGAATGCATGGAGAAGAGAGGAACCGTCCCGGGCTGAAAGCGGATCCGCACTGCATCTTTCTCGAAACAACACTCCGGAGGTTCCCTGCTGAACGCTTTTGCAAGTCATTAGGCAGCGGACGTGAACCTGCGTTAAAGGTCAGAGCGGGGATGCTTCGGCATTCCAACTAGGGTGGCACCACGGGTATAACTCTCGTCCCTACTATACATGTATAGTAGGAGCGGGAGTTTTTTTATTTGAAGAAAGACATTAAGGAGGCCTGTAACATGGCATATCACATTCCAAGAGGCACACAGGACATACTGCCGGGTGAATCAGACAGATGGCAGTTCGTCGAACAAATTATGAGGGAGACGTGCCGCACTTATCAATATAAAGAAATCCGTACGCCGATTTTCGAGCATACGGAATTGTTCGCAAGAGGCGTCGGTGAGTCTACAGATATCGTGCAGAAAGAAATGTACACGTTTGAAGACCGTAAAGGGAGAAGCCTGACGCTTCGGCCGGAAGGAACAGCCGCCGCAGTCCGCGCGTTCAATGAAAATAAATTATTTGCGAACCCGGTGCAGCCGACGAAGCTTTATTATGTCGGACCGATGTTCCGTTACGAACGTCCGCAGACAGGGCGTTTCCGCCAATTCTATCAATTCGGAATTGAAGCGATCGGCTCCAAAGATCCGGCCGTGGATGCAGAAGTCATTGCGCTTGCGATGAGTATTTACCGTAAAGCCGGTTTGAAACATGTCAAGCTTGTGCTGAACAGCCTTGGTGACCAGGACAGCCGCAAATCCTACCGGGAAGCGCTCGTCAAACATTTTGAACCGCGCATCGGAGAGTTTTGCTCAGACTGCCAGTCGCGTCTGCACACAAACCCGCTCAGAATTCTTGACTGCAAGAAAGACAGAGAGCATGAACTGATGAAAACGGCTCCGTCCATTCTTGATTACTTAAATGAAGAATCAGCCGCCTATTTTGAGAAAGTAAAACAATACTTAAACGATCTCGGCATCCCGTTCGAAATAGATCCGAACCTTGTCAGAGGGCTTGATTATTATAACCATACCGCTTTTGAAATTATGAGCAATGCCGAAGGATTCGGAGCGATTACAACCCTTGCCGGCGGGGGCCGCTATGACGGGCTTGTTGAACAGATCGGCGGACCTGAAGCGCCGGGTATCGGATTTGCGATGAGCATCGAACGTCTGCTGGCAGCCATTGACGCTGAGAAAACAGAGCTTCCCGTCAATCAGGGGATTGACTGCTACATCGTGACGCTCGGAGAAAAAGCGAAGGATTATTCCGTTTCCCTCGTGTACAAACTGAGAGAAGCGGGCATCTCAAGTGAAATCGATTATGAAAATAAAAAGATGAAGGGCCAATTTAAAACAGCTGACCGTCTCGGCGCACGTTTTATTGCGATTTTAGGGGAAGATGAGCTTGCCCAAAATAAAATCAATGTAAAAGATGCGGAAACAGGAGAGCAGCGTGAAGTGGTGTTAGACGAGCTGATACAAGTGTTAAAGGCAGATCAAAAGCAGTGAAGGAGAGGAACGCTATGTTTGGAAGAACATATTATTGTGGTGAGATAACTGAAAAAGCGATTGGCGAAACCGTCAAACTGAAAGGGTGGGTGCAGAAGCGGCGCGATCTCGGCGGCTTGATTTTCATTGATTTGCGCGACCGCTCGGGTATTGTGCAAGTTGTGTTCAACCCTGACGTATCGAAGGAAGCCCTTGCCGCAGCGGAAGCAATCAGAAACGAATATGTGCTTGATATCGAAGGCACGGTTTCTGCCCGTGAAGAAGGCACGGTGAATCCCAACCTGAAAACCGGTAAAATTGAAATCAAAGCTGAAGCGGTGACGGTGCTCAGTACGGCGAAAACGCCTCCGTTTCCGATCAGTGACCAGGCGGCTGAGGTTTCTGAAGACGTCCGGTTAAAACACCGCTATTTGGATTTGCGCCGCCCGGCGATGTTTCAAACATTGCAAATGCGCCATCAAGTCACAAAATCTATCCGCCATTTCTTGGATGAAAACGGATTTCTTGATATTGAAACACCGATTTTAACAAAAAGCTCTCCCGAAGGCGCCCGTGATTACTTAGTGCCGAGCCGGGTGCATGAAGGAGAATTTTACGCCCTTCCGCAATCGCCGCAGATTTTTAAACAGCTTCTGATGGTGTCGGGCTTTGAACGGTATTATCAAGTGGCCCGCTGCTTCCGCGATGAAGACTTGCGTGCCGACCGCCAGCCGGAATTTACGCAGATTGATATCGAAATGTCCTTTATGAGTCAAGAGGACATCATGGCTCTGGCGGAAGAGATGATGGCGAAAGTCATGCTTGAAACAAAAGGTGTTGAAGTACCGCTGCCGCTTCCGCGAATGACATATGAAGAAGCGATGAACAGCTACGGTTCCGACAAGCCTGACACCCGCTTCGGCATGCTGCTGACGGACGTGTCAGACATAGTGAAAGATACTGAATTTAAGGTGTTCTCATCAGCCGTGGCAAACGGCGGCGTTGTAAAAGCGATCAATGTCAAAGGCGCTGCCGGCGACTATTCCAGAAAAGATATCGATGCGCTCGGCGTTTTTGCCGGAAATTACGGCGCGAAAGGTCTCGCTTGGGTGAAAGTTGAAGCTGACGGCGTAAAAGGCCCGATTGCGAAATTCTTTGATGAAGAGAAGCAGGCAAAACTGGCTGAAGCGCTTGATGCTTCTGAAGGCGATCTGCTCCTGTTCGGCGCTGATAAGTTTGAGGTTGTGGCTCAATCCCTCGGCGCGCTTCGCTTAAAGCTCGGCAAAGAACGCGGCCTGATTGACGAAAGCCTCTTCAACTTCCTGTGGGTTGTGGACTGGCCGTTACTGGAGCATGACGAGGAAGAAGGCCGTTTCTATGCGGCTCACCATCCGTTTACAATGCCTGTCCGTGAAGATCTTGACCTGATTGAAACGGCGCCTGAAGATATGAAAGCGCAGGCTTACGACCTTGTCTTAAACGGCTATGAACTCGGCGGAGGCTCAATCCGTATTTTTGAAAAAGACGTTCAGGAAAAAATGTTCGGGCTTCTCGGCTTTACAAAAGAAGAAGCGGAGGAGGAGTTCGGATACCTTCTGGAAGCCTTTGAATACGGCGCCCCTCCGCACGGCGGAATCGCGCTCGGCTTAGACCGGTTGGTTATGCTTCTTGCAGGCCGCACAAACTTAAGAGATACGATCGCTTTCCCGAAAACGGCAAGCGCAAGCTGCCTTCTTACGGAAGCGCCCGGCGAAGTGAGCGACGCCCAGCTTGAAGAACTTCACCTTTCTGTCAAAAGAAAAGTGAAACAGTAAAGATCAGCAGTTTGTTTCTTGAAAATCAAAATCTGCTGTGATATGATTTTGACAAGTTAAATAAAGTCCTGATGTGTTAGTTGTACACCTAGTTTTGACCGAACATTTTTTTGATTTGGGAGCCCGCATTTTTAAATGGCGTACATGCCTCTTTTCATTCGCTAAAGAGGACTTACAAGATTTAAAAAAGGGCACCCACCTGCTGAGAGCGGGTTCAAAACGAAGGAAAGCTGCAACGGCACAATTGGGACTTTATTTTTTGTGCGCTAAAACCAGCGGCTTTTTGACAAGCCGAGTTTATAAAACCAGAATGTGGAGTGAGGTTCTTGTTACATCAGTTTTCCAGAAATGAGCTAGCGATTGGAAAAGAAGGGCTGGACACGTTAAAAAACAGCACGGTGGCCGTTCTCGGCGTCGGCGGAGTCGGTTCATTCGCAGCCGAAGCATTGGCGAGGTCCGGAGTGGGGCGGATCGTGCTTGTCGATAAAGATGATGTTGACATTACAAACGTAAACCGCCAGCTGCATGCGCTCTTGTCGACGGTGGGACAGCCGAAAACAGACTTGATGAAAGCGCGGATCGCGGATATTAATCCGGATTGCGATGTCGTCGCCTTAAAAATGTTTTATACGGAAGAGACGTATGAGCAGTTCTTTGAGCATCCGCTCGATTACGTCATTGACGCGTCGGATACGATTCATTATAAAATTCATCTGATGAAAGAATGTCTGAAACGGAATGTTCCGCTGATTTCAAGCATGGGAGCGGCGAATAAAACAGACCCGACACGCTTTCAGATTGCTGATATTTCAAAAACCCATACCGATCCGATTGCCAAAGTCGTCCGCACAAGGCTTCGTAAAGAGGGCATTAAAAAAGGCGTACAGGTCATTTTTTCTGATGAAAGCCCGATCGTCATCCGTGAAGACGTCAGAAAAGAAGTCGGGAATGATGAAGCGAAAATCCGCAAAGCGCAAATGCCGCCGTCTTCCAACGCCTGGGTTCCGTCAGTGGCCGGTCTGATTATGGGCGGACATGTAGTCATGGAGCTCTTAAAGGACATCGACATTAAACGGGTTAAAGATAAATAAAAAGAAAAACAGCCTTCTTCAGGAAAGGCTGTTTTTTTATTTGAATCCGCCGTTTACACGAAAGATTTTGGCCGGTATCAAAAAAGACAAGAACACATAGGGTGTCCTTGTCCGGTTATTTTTTCTGCTTCATCAGTTTTTCATACACTTGCTTTATGGCGGCTTCAAATTTTCCCGTTTGTTTCGGTTTATAGTATTGCTTGTTTTTTAACGGATCAGGTAAATATTGCTGTTCGACCCATCCGTTCTCGAAATCATGAGGATATTGATAGCCGATCCCGCGTCCGAGCTCTTGGGCCCCTTTATAGTGGGCGTCTTTTAAATGTTTCGGCACATCGCCGATTTTACCCGTCCTGATGTCTTTGAGCGCCTCATCAACGGCTGAGATGGCGGAGTTTGATTTTGGCGAGAGGCATAATTCGATTACCGCATTGGCCAGCGGAATTCTCGCTTCCGGAAAGCCGATCCGTTCTGCGGTCTGAATCGCGCTCAGCACCCGGGGGCCTGCCTGCGGGCTTGCGAGGCCGATATCTTCATAGGCGATCACGAGAAGCCTTCTTGATATGCTTTCAAGGTCGCCGGCTTCGATCAGACGGGCCAGATAATGAAGGGCGGCGTTTGCGTCCGAGCCTCGGATCGATTTTTGGAAGGCGGATAAGACGTCATAATGCGCATCGCCGTTTTTATCATGAGTATAGCTTTTTTTCTGCAGACATTCTTCCGCCGTCTCCCGTGTAATCCGGATCGTGCCGTCGCTTGATTCCTTTGTGGAGAGCACGGCAAGCTCAAGTGCGTTCAAAGCGGAGCGGACGTCTCCTCCGCACCCTTGCGCGAAATGATCCATCGCGTCGTCGTCCACCGAAACGCTGTAGGAACCGAGCCCCCGGTGTTCATCTGTGAGCGCTCTTTCCAATGCCTGCTTGATCAGATCGGGTGTTAACGGTTCGAGCTCAAATATCTGGGTCCGGCTTCTGATGGCCGGATTAATGGCATGATAAGGATTGGCGGTCGTCGCGCCGATTAAAATAATCATGCCGTTTTCTAAATAGGGCAGCAGAAAATCCTGCTTTCCCTTATCAAGCCTGTGCACTTCGTCAAGGATTAAAATGACCTGGCCTGACATTTTCGCTTCCTGTACGACAATCTCCATGTCTTTTTTATTATGAATGACGGCATTCAATTTTCTGAATGCGATGCTTGTCGATCCTGCGATCGCTGTGGCGATGGACGTTTTTCCGATGCCCGGCGGTCCGTACAGGATCATGGATGATAAGTGCTTTGCACGCACCATTCTGCCGATGATTTTATCTTCTTTGACCAAATGTTCCTGGCCGATAATGTCTTCGATATTGGCAGGCCGCATCCGATACGCCAATGGTTTCATGAACATCTCTCCTTACATATACAGGGTAACGGAAAATGGACGATTAGAAAAGCGAATTGCGGCGGGCCCCGTGTTTCAATGAAAATTAGGATAAGTTATGTTATAATAACAGTTGGTCTATAAGATACTAAACAGATTATTCATATCCATTTACTTGTATAAATTAACAATTAGAATTGACTGGGGTGTTCATATTGAAAATATCGACAAAGGGAAGATACGGGCTCACCATTATGATTGAATTGGCGAAAAAGCACGGAGACGGTCCGACGTCGCTCAAAAGCATCGCCCAAACAAACAGCCTTTCTGAGCATTACTTGGAACAGCTTGTATCACCGCTGAGAAACGCCGGACTCGTAAAAAGCATCAGAGGCGCTTACGGGGGTTACGTGCTCGGGGGCCAGCCTGAAGAGATAACGGCCGGAGATATTATCAGAGTGCTGGAAGGGCCGATCAGCCCGGTAGAAGTGCTTGAGGATGAAGAGCCTGCCAAGCGGGAGTTATGGATCCGCATCCGCGACGCTGTAAAAGACGTGCTGGACAGCACGACGTTAGAAGACCTTGCGAGCTACACGGACGGCGAGCAGGAAGCTTATATGTTCTATATTTAAACCAGAGGTGTACAGACAATGGAACGGATTTATTTAGATCACGCCGCGACTTCCCCGATGGATGAGCGTGTGCTCGAAGAGATGAAGCCCCATTTCTTCGGCAGTTTCGGCAACCCGTCAAGCATTCATTCATTCGGGAGAGAATCCCGGAAATGGGTCGATGAAGCGAGAGCGGACATCGCGCGCGAAATCAGTGCGAAAGAACAGGAAATTATTTTCACAAGCGGCGGCACGGAGGCTGATAATTTAGCGATTTTCGGAACGGCTGCCGCCCGGAAGAATGAAGGAAAGCATATCATTACGACCGCTATTGAGCATCATGCTGTATTGCACGCCTGCGAAAAGCTGGAAGAAGACGGCTTTGAGGTGACATACCTCATCCCCGGCCCTTCAGGACGGATCAGTGCAAATCAGGTGAAAGAAGCGCTCCGTGATGATACAATCCTTGTTACCGTCATGTATGGCAATAACGAAGTCGGTACCATTCAGCCGATTGACGAAATCGGAGAGCTGTTAAGCGGGCATCAGGCCTATTTTCACACAGATGCCGTCCAGGCATTCGGTTATATGCCGATTGACGTGAAAAAAAGCAGAATTGACATGCTGTCTGTTTCCGGTCACAAGCTTAACGGGCCTAAAGGGACAGGCTTTTTATATGTAAATCAAGAGGTGAAGCTGTCACCGATTCTTCTCGGGGGAGAGCAGGAACGAAAGCGCCGCGCGGGGACGGAAAATGTACCGGGCATCGCCGGCTTAAAAGAAGCGGTCGTCCTTTCAAACCGTGAGAGGGAAGAGAAAACAGCGAAGTATAAGGAGTTTAAGAACATTATCATGAGCACGCTGGAAAAATCCGGCGTCACAGCGGAGGTGAACGGAGATGCCGAGAAATGCCTGCCTCATATTTTAAACCTTTACTTTCCCGGTGTGCCGGTGGAAGCGCTGCTGGTCAATCTTGACATGGAAGGCGTTGCCGTCTCCAGCGGATCTGCTTGTACGGCAGGATCCGTTCTTCCGTCCCATGTGCTTACGGCCATGTTCGGAAGTGAGAGCGGCAGGTTGACTTCGTCAATCCGCCTCAGCTTCGGCCTCGGCAATACGGCGGAACAAATCGAAACAGCCGCCGAAAAGCTTGCCGCCGTCGTTAAACGGCTTGCTTAAAACGGCGGACTTACGTTTTTAATGGAGTGAATGCAAATGGAAAAACGGCCGGAGGATACAAGAGTCGTAGTCGGCATGTCCGGCGGCGTGGACTCTTCCGTGGCGGCCCTTCTGCTGAAGGAGCAGGGCTACGATGTAATCGGAATCTTTATGAAAAACTGGGATGATACGGACGAAAACGGTTTTTGCACGGCGACGGAAGATTATGAAGACGTCATCCGGGTCTGCAACCAGATCGGAATTCCGTATTATGCCGTCAATTTTGAGAAGCAATATTGGGAAAAGGTATTTCAATATTTCCTTGATGAATATAAAGCCGGAAGAACCCCCAATCCGGATGTCATGTGCAATAAAGAAATTAAGTTTAAGGCTTTCTTGGATCATGCTCTGTCACTCGGCGCGGATTATCTTGCGACGGGCCATTACGCCCGCGTGGACAGAAGCGCAGGTACAGTGCGCATGCTCCGCGGTCTGGATGAAAACAAGGACCAGACTTATTTTCTGAATCAGCTCAATCAGGAACAGCTCAGCAAAGTCATGTTCCCGATCGGTGATCTGCAAAAAAGCCGCGTGCGGGAAATCGCCAAAGAAGCGAAACTTGCGACAGCTGCGAAAAAAGACAGCACGGGAATCTGCTTTATCGGCGAACGCAACTTCAAAACGTTTCTCAGCCAATATCTCCCCGCTCAGCCGGGCGATATGATGACAATGGACGGAGAAGTAAAAGGGCGTCATGACGGACTGATGTATTATACAATCGGACAGCGCCACGGTCTTGGAATCGGCGGAAGCGGCGAGCCGTGGTTCGCCGTCGGTAAAGATCTTGAAAAAAACATTCTGTATGTTGATCAAGGATTCCATAATCCGCTTCTGTATTCTGATAAGATCACGGCGACAAATGTCAGCTGGACGCGTTCCGGTCTGATGGACGGCGGCGAAATGACATGCACGGCGAAATTCCGCTACCGTCAGGAAGATCACAAAGTAACGGTGAAAATGACGGGTGATGATGAAGCGGAAGTCATTTTTGACGGGCAGGTACGCGCCGTTACGCCGGGACAAGCCGTCGTTTTTTATGACGGAGAAGAGTGCCTCGGCGGCGGAACGATAGATGACGTTTATAAAGACGGAACAAAACTGTGGTACGTATAACACATGTAAAAAACCTCAACTCGCATGTTGGGGTTTTTTAGCGAAAGGAAGTTAAAAATGGATTATAATAAAATCGGGATTGACGCCATGCAGGAGGGCGATTTTGAAAAAGCGGCAGAGGCTTTTACGAAAGCGATTGAGGAAAACGGCCAAGATCCGGTGCCGTATATCAACTTCGCAAATCTGCTTTCTTCTGTGAACGAACTCGAACGGGCGCTTGCATTCTATAACAGAGCGCTTGAATTGGACAATTCGGCGGCAGCCGCTTATTACGGTGCGGGAAACGTATATGTGATGAAAGAATCGTTTTCCGAAGCGAAGGATATGTTTGAAAAAGCGCTTCGCTCCGGAATGGAAAACGGAGATTTGTTTTATATGCTGGGGACCGTTCTCGTTAAATTAGAGCGGCCGAAGCTTGCACTGCCATATTTGCAGCGTGCCGTTGAATTAAATGAAAATGACACGGAAGCACGCTTCCAGTTCGGAATGTGCCTCGCAAACGAAGAAATGCTGGATGAAGCTCTGGCGCAGTTTGAGACGGTGATCGAGCAGGACCCAAGCCACGCGGACGCATTTTATAATGCCGGGGTCGCTTACGCGTACAAAGAAAATCGTGAAAAGGCGCTTGAGATGCTGGAAGGCGCAATCGGCATACAGCCTGATCATATGCTTGCGCTTCATGCGAAACAGCTTATCACCCAGTCATAACAAAAGGAGGGAAGGCTCGTGGATCAGCTGAACATCGAAGAACAGCCGTATGTAAAAGGCGTCATTCATACGGTCATTTATCATAATGACACCAACCTGTATACAGTGCTGAAAGTCAAGGTTGCAGAAACGTCTGAGGCGATCGAAGACAAGGTCGTATCCGTAACGGGCTACTTCCCTCTGCTGCAAGAAGATGAGACCTACACATTTTACGGAAAAACCGCCACGCATCCTAAGTTCGGCCTGCAATTTCAGGCTGAACACTTTAAAAAAGAAATTCCGACCACAAAAGAAGGGATCATTCACTATTTATCAAGTGATCTGTTTGAAGGAATCGGAAAAAAAACGGCGGAAGAAATCGTCAAAAAGCTCGGAGACGGCGCGCTCAATAAAATTCTGACGGATGCATCGGTGCTTTACGATGTGCCGAAAATGTCGAAAAAGAAAGCGGATAAGCTTGCCGGAGAGCTGCAGCGGCATCAGGGGCTTGAGCAGATTATGATCTCTCTGAACCAATACGGTTTCGGGCCCCAGCTATCCATGAAAATATATCAGGCCTACGAAACGGAAACACTGGAGAAAATTCAGGAAAATCCTTATCAGCTTGTAAAAGACGTTGAAGGCATCGGCTTTGTGAAAGCTGACGAGCTGGGCGGAAAAATGGGTCTGTCAGGAAACCACCCGGAGCGGATCAAAGCGGCTATCTTATATACAATTGAATCGACCTGTCTTTCAGAGGGCCATACGTACATAGAAACAAAGCAGCTGATAATCAATACGCAAACGCTCCTGAATCAGTCAGCTGAAGGCGGCCGCGTCACGGAAATGGATGCGGCTGACGGCATCATCGCCCTCGGGGAGAGTAAGGATATCGTCATAGAAGGAGAACGCTGCTATTTTCCGTCCTTGTATTACGCCGAACAAAATGTCGCAAAACGCGTTCTCGACATTGCGGCTCAGACGGAGTATGCCGATCAATTTCCTGAATCGGAATTTCTGCTTGCACTCGGTGAACTGGAAGAACGGATGAATGTTCAATACGCACCAAGCCAAAAGGATGCCATTCAAAAAGCGCTGTCTTCACCGATGCTTTTACTGACCGGAGGACCTGGGACGGGGAAAACGACCGTTATTAAAGGAATCGTGGAATTATACAGTGAACTGCACGGAGTATCGCTTGACCCCGGTGATTATAAAAAAGACGAGACGTTCCCGGTGCTGCTTGCCGCGCCGACGGGAAGAGCCGCAAAACGGATGAGCGAATCTACGGGTCTCCCGGCTGTTACGATACACAGGCTGCTCGGCTGGAATGGCGCTGAAGGCTTTACCTACAATGAAGATCAGCCGATAGAAGGGAAACTGATCATTATAGACGAAGCGAGTATGCTCGATATCTGGCTCGCCAGCCATTTGTTTAAGGCGCTTCCTAAGCACATTCAGCTCATTGTCGTCGGTGATGAAGACCAGCTTCCTTCAGTAGGACCGGGACAGGTGCTCAGAGACCTTTTGGCTTCTGAGGTGCTGCCGACCGTGCGCCTGACAGATATTTACCGTCAGGCTGAAGGATCATCCATTGTGGAACTTGCGCATGATATGAAAAAAGGACTGCTTCCAAAGGGGCTGACCGCGCCGACAAAGGACCGCTCATTTATCCGCTGTAATTCTTCACAGATTAAAGAAGTCGTAGATCAGGTCGTCTCGAACGCGTTAAAAAAGGGGTATACCTCCAGGGATATTCAAGTGCTGGCCCCGATGTACAGGGGAAAAGCGGGAATTAACGAGCTGAATATGCTTCTTCAAGACATCATGAATCCGCCGAAAGAAAAAAGGCGGGAGCTGAAATTCGGTGATGTCGTCTACAGGACGGGCGATAAAATATTACAGCTTGTCAACCAGCCGGAAAACAATGTGTTTAACGGCGATATCGGCGAAATCGTATCCATTTTTTATGCCAAAGAAAATACGGAAAAAGAAGACATGGTCGTCGTCTCGTTTGACGGCAATGAAATCACCTTTACGAAAAAGGATTTCAGCCAGTTTACCCACGCGTACTGCTGTTCCATTCATAAGTCGCAGGGGAGCGAATTCCCGATTGTCGTCCTGCCTGTCGTCAAAGGCTACTATCGAATGCTCAGGAGAAATCTGCTTTATACCGCCATAACAAGGGCGAAAAAATTTCTGATTCTTTGCGGAGAAGAAGAAGCGCTTGAATGGGGCGTCAAAAACAATGATGCCACCGTCAGACAGACGTCGCTTAGAAACAGGCTCACAGAGCAGACTGAAGAGATGGATGCAGAACTGGCCGCCCTGCAAAAAGAGCTGCCGTTCAGTGTATATGATGCGAACATCGGAATGGAAGGCATCACGCCGTTTGACTTTATGGAAGAAAAAGCGTAAATAAAACCCGGAGTATAAACATGCGCCGGGTTTTCGCCTGTGGAAGTCATTTCAAAGTATGCTGCCCGGCTTCTTGGCAAAACCTATACGTGTTCAACAAAAGGTGGTTGATCACACTTTGAGAACATGCCATGCAGCTGAAGGACGAACCGTATATGACGAAAACACCGGGCGCAGTCTCGGGATGATATCGGATGTATGTTTCTCTCTGGACGGCCGGTTTCTCGGTTTCGTGCTGGAGCAGAAACGCCTGTTTCACAACCGCCATCTTTTTTTAGAGGCAAGTGATATAAAAGAGATGGATCAAGAAGCCGTAGCTGCCGGTCATGCTCATTTGCAGCCTTTGCCGAAGAGCTGTTTCACCTTTGAACAGATTAAGATGCAGCCGGTGAAATCGCCTGATGGTGAAATGTTCGGTTTGCTGGAAGATGTATACTTTTGTTTGGACAGGGGCATAATCGTAGCATATGAACTCTCGGACGGCTTCTTTTCAGATCTGGCCGGCAGACGCCAAGTGCGCCGCGCCGCCGATACGCTTATTGAAGCGGGGAAAGAAGGCATCGTCCTGAACGGATAAGAGGTGTAGTCTGTGCTTGTATGTCCGAACTGCAAAAGTAAAGATATCGGCAAAATCGGCGTAAACCAATACTATTGCTGGGGCTGCTTCATTGAGCTGACGGTAGCCAAAGGCAAAATTGCGACACATCAAGTAGAGGAAGACGGCACGTTAAGCAGTCTTGATGATTTGTTTTCTGAAGACGAACGCAGTATCAATTTTTAAAGTTGAAAGGAGATACGCGCGATGGGCAGAACAATGACCTCTCTGTTGGCTTTAGGAGCTGGAGCCGTTATGTATCGTATGGCTTCTCAGTCCGATATGCTGAATAAAAAAGGTATGAAACGGATGAGAAGACGAGTCATGAAAATGTTTTAAGCAGAAAAAAGGATACTTCTCCGGAAGTATCCTTTTTACGTTTGTCTCGCTTCCAGCCGTCTGGCTGCGAGAGACAGGCTGTAATTGACCGCGAAATACATCAGGGCCGCCAGCAGAAAGATCGGGAAAAAATACCCTCCGTCAGCGCTTTGTCCGTTTAAGATCTGCGCGTTATGAATCAGTTCGGGCAGAGCGATGACGACCGCAAGTGACGTATCCTTTAATAAGGAGATAAACTGGCTCACGATCGGAGGAACCATACGCCTGAGCGCCTGCGGCATGACGACGAGAAAAAGAGTCTGCGTGTACGTCAGTCCTGAAGAACGCGCCGCTTCAATCTGTCCTTTGTCAACGGATTGCAAACCGCTTCTGATGATTTCTGACAGCATGGCCGATTCAAAAATCGTCAGCGCCGTGATGGCGGCCGCGGTAATTTCCAGCTTGATCCCGATTTCCGGAAGGGCAAAAAACGTAAAGAAAATGATTAATAACAGCGGCAGGTTGCGGATGGTTTCCACAATGGCCGCTATAATGCCCGAGACGATAGGAATTTTCGCATAGCGCAAAGTGCCGGCGGCAAGCCCGAAAATAAAACTCAGGACAATGGAGATCAGTGCAACATAAAGTGTGACCAAAAAGCCGTCCCATAAAAACAGCAGATGGTCAGGTGTATAGGCGCTGCTAAAATCCATGTTTTTCACTCTCCTTCTCTAATAACTCTTTCCGAGACGTCTTTCCAAATAGTGAACCCCGATGCTGAGCGGGATCGTTACTATCAAATAAAAAAGCGCGACGAAAATATAGACATCAAACACGACAAGAGTGCTTGAGGAAACGAGATCCGCCTGATACATCAAATCGAGTCCCGCCACCACTCCGAGTATTGATGAGTTTTTGACAAGGTTGAGAAATTGGTTTCCGAGCGGGGGAATCACGATTTTTACGGCCTGAGGAAGAATGATATATCTCATCGCCTGACTGTAGGTGAAGCCTGACGATCTGGCCGCTTCCATCTGCCCTTTGGAGACAGTCTGAATTCCGGCTCTGATGGCTTCTGCGATAAAGGCGGATGTGTAAATCGTCAGCGCAATCGTTCCCGCCTGAAAGCCGTCCAATCTCAGCCCGGCGTTCGGAAGTCCGAAATAAAAAACGAATGTGATGAGGAGAAGCGGGATGTTGCGGATAAATTCCACATACGCAGTGCCGATCCATTGAAGGGGTTTGAAAGCCGTGATTCTCATGACTGCGATCAGAACGCCCAGCGCAAAGCTGCCTGCCAGCGCGATGAAGCTCGCAAGCAATGTGTGCAGGAAACCGTCCATATACATATCGAAGTTTTCCGTTAAAATTGAAAAGTTCATCTATGTCACTCCTTATAAAACGGGGATGAGCATGCCTGCTCATCCCGCGGTCCTTTCTATTTTGCCGGTTCTTCTTTAATCCATTTTTTATAGATTTTTTCGTACCTGCCGTCGGCTTTCATTTTTTTCAAAGAGGCGTTGATTTCCTTGATGAGTTCGGATTGGCCTTTTTTGACGGCGATTCCGTAAGGTTCATCGGTGAAGGTTTCGCCTGTCAGCTGATATTGTTTATTTTCATCTGCCATGCCGTATAAAATCGCATTATCGGTTGTGAGCGCATCTCCCTGTCCCGCTTTAAGCGCAGTGAACGCTTCGGCGTAATTTTCAAATTCCAGCACTGAGGCGTCAGGCGCTTTTTCTCTGATGTTTTGTGAGGAAGTAGAGCCTTTTACCGCCAATACTTTTGAGCCTTTTCCCAGGTCTTTGGTGCTTTTGATGCTGCTTCCTTTTTTGACGAGCAGGGATTGCCCGGCTTCAAAATAAACATCTGAGAAATCAACTTCTTTTTTCCGCTCATCCGTTATCGTCATCGTGGCGGTGATAGCGTCGATATCGCCGTTTTGCAGCATCGGAATTCTCGTTTTTGACGTTACTTCTTTAAATTCCGCTTTCTTCTCATCCCCCAGAATATCTTTTGCGAGCTGTTTTGAGATATCAATATCGAAGCCTTCAATATCACCGGAGCTTGGGTTTTTCAGCCCGAATAACCTCGTGTCGGTTTTGACGCCGAAGATGATTTTGTCTCTGTCTTTAATAGAGGCTAACGTGTCTTTTCCCGTTCCTTTTGAATCTCCGGACGTTTCTTTCCCTCCGCAGGCGGCCAGCATAAAGACGGCCAGCAGTGATATCAATCCGAATGACAGCCATTTTGTTACGCGTGACATAAGCGCTCCTCCGTTTCTTTTCAGTGATTTAAAATACGGCTTAAGAATAAACGCGCCCTCTCTTCACGGGGGCTTTCGTAAAATTCAGCCGGTGCAGCTTCTTCTAAGATGGCTCCGCCGTCGATAAACACGATGCGGTCCGCCACTTCTTTTGCGAATCCCATTTCATGTGTGACGACTGCCATGGTCATGCCTTCCTTTGCGAGTGTTTTCATGACATCCAGCACTTCCCCGATCATTTCCGGATCAAGCGCAGATGTGGGTTCATCAAACAGCATAATTTCGGGCTTCATCGCAAGCCCCCTGGCGATGGCGACACGCTGCTGCTGGCCGCCGGAAAGCTGTGAAGGATAAGCGTCCGCTTTTTCCGGTATACCGACTTTTTTCAAATAGTATAAGGCCGTTTCTTTTGCTTCTTCTTTTGATTGCTTAAGTACTTTGATCGGTGCGAGCATGATGTTTTGCAGAACGGTTTTGTGCGGGTACAGATGAAAATGCTGAAACACCATGCCGATATTGCGGCGGACCTTATTTATATCCGTTTTCTTGTCATGGATGGAGACGCCGTTTACCGTTAAGGCGCCTCCATCAACTGTTTCCAGCTGATTAATGCAGCGGAGAAGCGTGCTTTTTCCCGATCCTGAAGGTCCGATGATAACGACGACTTCCCCTTTTTTAATGTGCAGATTAATGTTTTTCAGTACGTGGAAATGTCCGTAGTGCTTATTTACATCCTGAAATGAAATCATGGCCATCCTCCTTAAAAAACATGAGTCATATTGACTGGACAGTTTCTGAAATCCTTTAACATATTACAATGGTTATACAGATTTTTATGAATATTATTTAGATTATTTCGTAATTTCTGATAATTGTTTCCGTCAAGAGGTCTGCGTCATAAGGCGGAGTTTATGAAACGGGAATAATTCCGGCTTTCTGTCAAAAGATAAAGCAAGAGGTGAAACGTCATGCTTCAAAAACCGCTGCAGCTCTTAATGTGGACGGCTGTATGTCTGCTCGTTTTGTTAACAGTGTATGTCTTTTGCATGCTCGATATGTTATGGTCTCCCATTTGGCTTGTTATAAAATCTCTCTTTATTCCTATATTCATCGCAGTATTTATTGCTTATCTTTTACTTCCGATTACTGAATGGCTTCATAGAAAAGGGATGCCTAGAACTTTAAGCCTGCTTCTGATTTATTGCCTGTTTTTCGGCGGAATCGGCTGGGGGGTTTATAAAGGGGTTCCTGTTTTAATTGAACAGCTGCAGGATCTGTCTGAGAGCATTCCCGGTCTTGCCAAAAACTACAACAGCATGCTGAAGCATCTGCATAATCACACGGATCATTGGCCTGACGGCATGCACCATCGAATGGACAAAATGATTCAGCAGACAGAAACGTTTCTTGCCGGCACGATTGAAAGCACGATCAGAAGCATCCGTTTCGTGCTTGATTATATCCTGATCGCGGCGACGATTCCTTTTCTCGTGTTCTATATGGTGAAGGATATAGACGTCATGAAAAAGACAGTCTGGTATTTGACGCCGAAGTCCTGGAGAAAAAGGGGGAGTGAATTTCTGCGGGATGTGGACGACTCTCTCGGTGATTACATCCGCGGTCAGCTTCTCGTTTGTTTTTTGCTCGGGCTAATAGCCGGCGTTTCATTTTGGCTGTTCGGGCTTCCTTACCCGCTGATTTTGGGCCTTGCCATCGGGATTACGAATGTCATCCCGTATTTCGGTCCTTTTATCGGCGCTGTACCGGCGCTGCTCCTTTCGCTGGCGATTTCTGCTAAAGCTGTGATCATCGTAATCGTCACGATTTTTATTCTGCAATTTATAGAAGGAAACATTTTGAGCCCGCTTATTGTCGGGCGCAGTCTCAGAATGCACCCCGTCGTGATCATGCTGGCGCTCCTTGCCGGAGGAGAGCTCGCTGGCATTCCCGGCATGATTCTCGCTGTTCCGGCGGCAGCCGTTTTAAAAGTGACGGCCATACACTTTTTGCGGATCAGGACGGAACATTGACATTCGGGTTCTGCTTGTCTATAATTTCGAGTAGAATACATACGAATCTCGAGTGACGGATATGAGTACGCCGAAGCCCTGTTTAAGAGAGAAGCTCCGATACGCTGAAAGGAGCTTCAGCAGAAGATCGGCCGAAGCTAATCCTGAGTGCAGTTAAAGGCTGCCGCAGTCCTGCGTTACGGGATGAAAGGTGACAGGCCTTTTTCGGCCTGTAATCAGGGTGGTACCGCGAGACAGCTCTCGTCCCTGTGTGAACGCATGGTTTGCATAGGGAGAGAGCTTTTTTGCTGTCGCAAAAGAGAATTTCGGGTAGTGATAAGGAGGAATATAGATGAAACACTTAACTTCTGCTGAAGTGCGTCAAATGTTTTTAGATTTCTTTAAAGAAAAAGGCCATGCCATTGAACCGAGCGCCTCATTGGTTCCGCATGAAGATCCGTCTTTATTATGGATCAACAGCGGCGTTGCGACGCTGAAAAAATACTTTGACGGCCGCGTTGTGCCGGAGAATCCGAGAATTGTAAACGCGCAAAAATCAATCCGAACAAATGATATTGAAAATGTGGGGAAAACGGCGCGCCACCACACGTTCTTTGAGATGCTCGGAAACTTTTCCATCGGTGATTATTTTAAAGAAGAAGCGATCACATGGGCATGGGAGTTTTTAACGAGCGAAAAGTGGATCGGCTTTGATCCGGAGCTGCTGTCTGTAACGGTTCACCCTGAGGATGAAGAAGCTTATACGCTATGGGCGGAAAAAATCGGCGTTCCGGAAGAAAGAATCATCCGTCTGGAAGGGAACTTCTGGGATATCGGCGAAGGCCCGAGCGGACCGAATACGGAAATTTTCTATGACCGCGGCGAGAAATACGGCAATGACCCGTCAGATTCTGAATTGTATCCGGGCGGCGAAAATGATCGTTATCTTGAAGTATGGAACCTGGTATTCTCAGAGTTCAACCACAACCCGGACGGCACGTACACACCGCTTCCGAAGAAAAACATTGATACGGGCATGGGGCTTGAACGGATGGTCTCCGTGATTCAGGATGTCCCGACAAACTTTGACACTGATTTGTTTATGCCGATTATTGAAGCAACAGAGCGCATTTCCGGAGATGTTTACGGAAAGGATGCAGTGAAGGATACGGCCTTTAAAGTAATCGCCGATCATATCAGAACGGTCGCATTTGCGGTAAGCGACGGAGCTCTGCCGTCAAATGAAGGGCGCGGGTATGTACTGAGACGCCTCTTGCGCCGGGCAGTGCGATACGCGAAAACCGTCGGTATCAGCCGTCCGTTTATGTACGAGTTAGTACCGACTGTTGCAGGAATTATGGACGCTTTCTATCCGGAGGTGAAAGAAAAGCAAGAGTTTATTGCCAAAGTCATCAAAACGGAGGAAGAGCGCTTCCATGAAACATTGAACGAAGGTCTTGCCATTTTATCTGACGTGATAAAGAAAGAAAAGGAAAAAGGCAGCGGCATCATCTCCGGAAAAGACGTATTCAAACTGTACGATACGTACGGATTCCCGGTTGAATTGACGGGGGAATACGCGGAAGATGAGCAAATGACGGTTGACCATAAAGGCTTTGAAGCCGAAATGGAAAAACAGCGTGAACGGGCGAGAAATGCGCGCCAAGATGTAGGAAGCATGCAGGTTCAGGGCGGCGCATTGCGCGACATTACCGCAGAAAGCACATTTGTCGGCTACAGTGCCGTAAAAGCTGAAGCGAAGGTAATCGAGCTTCTTCATGACGGGCAATTAATCAGTGAGGCGCATGAAGGGGATACCGTCCAAATCCTTCTTGACAAAACGCCTTTCTATGCTGAAAGCGGCGGACAGATCGGTGACAGAGGAGTGCTGAGAAGCGAGCAGGCTGTCGTAACCATTAAAGACGTGAAAAAAGCTCCGAACGGTCAGCATGTACACGAAGGCACGGTGGCTAGCGGCACGATTCAAAAAGGCGCAAGCGTGACGGCTGAAGTTGAAGATCAAATGAGAAGCGGCGTGGTGAAAAACCATACGGCTACCCACCTTCTGCACCAGGCGCTGAAAGACGTTCTCGGCACACATGTCAACCAAGCGGGTTCACTCGTTACCGAAAACCGTCTGCGTTTTGACTTCTCTCATTTCGGTCAAGTGACGAAAGAAGAACTTGAACGCATTGAAGGAATCGTCAACGAAAAAATCTGGGAGAGCATTCCGGTAGCGATTGATTTAAAACCGATCAATGAAGCGAAAGAAATGGGCGCGATGGCCCTGTTCGGCGAGAAATACGGCGATATCGTCCGCGTCGTACAAGTCGGAGATTACAGCCTTGAGCTTTGCGGCGGATGCCATGTCACGAATACGGCTGAAATCGGCCTGTTTAAAATCGTATCCGAATCAGGGATCGGCGCAGGGACGCGAAGAATTGAAGCCGTAACAGGAAAAGGCGCTTATCAGGAAATGAACAGCCAGCTCAGCCTTCTGCAGCACGCTGCGGACGAGCTGAAATCAAACGTAAAAGACGTACCGAAGCGAATTCAGTCTCTTCAAGCGGAGCTGAAGGAAGCGCAAAGAGAAAATGAATCATTGCTCAGCAAACTCGGCAATGTGGAAGCCGGAGCCATTCTGTCTAAAGTAAAAGACATCGGCGGCGTAAAAGTGCTGGCTGAAAAAGTAAATGCGAAAGACATGAACCACCTTCGCACTATGGTGGATGATCTGAAAGCGAAGCTCGGTTCTGCAGTCATCATTCTCGGCGCCGTGCAAAATGAGAAAGTCAACCTTTCAGCAGGCGTGACGAAAGACCTGATTGAAAAAGGCCTTCACGCCGGCAAAATGGTCAAACAAGCGGCTGAAGTCTGCGGAGGCGGAGGCGGAGGCCGTCCGGACATGGCGCAGGCCGGCGGAAAGCAGCCTGAAAAATTGGAAGAGGCGCTCGCATCTGCGGAAGATTGGATAAAATCCGTTTTATAATCCTTTCAACTAGTGTAGAATGATGATAAGATGAGGACCTCAGGCTGAACTTTGCCTGCGAATTTGGGAAAGAGGTGCAAAACGGTGAGCTCGTTTGATAAAACGATGAAATTTAATTTCTCCGATGATTCTGCTGAAACAAACGTCGAAGAAGTGCTGATTACGGTATATGATGCGCTTCAGGAAAAGGGGTACAATCCTATCAACCAGATTGTCGGATACTTGCTGTCTGGAGATCCTGCATACATTCCTAGGCATCGCGACGCCCGGAACTTAATTCGCAAACTGGAACGTGACGAATTAATCGAGGAATTGGTAAAATCCTATCTAGAACAGCATAAAGAGGCGTAAATACATTCATGAGAATATTGGGACTTGATCTTGGAACGAAAACACTCGGCGTAGCTTTAAGCGATGAAATGGGCTGGACCGCTCAAGGCATTGAGACGATAAAAATAAACGAGGCTGAAGGAGATTACGGTCTGGACCGTTTATCCGAGCTGATGAAAGACTATAATGTAGAGAAGATCGTGCTCGGTTTTCCGAAAAACATGAACGGGACGATCGGTCCGAGAGGCGAAGCCAGCCAAACATTTGCGAAACTGCTTGAAACAGCGTACAATGTCCCTGTTGTGCTGTGGGACGAGCGTCTGACGACGATGGCGGCTGAAAAAATGCTGATCGCGGCTGACGTCAGCAGGCAAAAACGAAAAAAAGTCATTGATAAAATGGCGGCTGTCATGATCCTTCAAGGATATCTGGACAGTTTAAACTAAGAGGTGAAAAAAATGGAACACGGCGAAAAACACATTACAATTGTCGATGATCAAGGCAACGAACAGCTTTGCGAAGTGCTGTTCACATTTGAAAACGACACATTCAACAAATCTTACGTACTTTATTATCCGATTGATGCTCAAGACGATGATGAAATCGAAATTCACGCTTCAAGCTTCGAACCGAACGAAAACGGTGAAGACGGCGAATTGATGCCGATTGAAACCGATGAAGAGTGGGAAATGATCGAAGAAACGCTCAACACGTTTTTAGCGGAAGAAGACGAAGAATAAAATGAACGGAAAAAGCCGTAGCGCATATGCGCTTCGGCTTTTTTTTGTAATAAATTGCCGAATGCACATGAATCATGTAGTATAAGAGCTGTTGGGAGGAAAATACTTGTATGAATATCAATCAGACTAAACATTCATTTCCGCGTAAAAACAAAAAAACGACGATAATACTGTCCTCCGTGATCGCTCTGCTTATCATCATTTGCGGTGCTTTTTTCTATGGAAAATCTCTGCTGTCTCCGGTTGACAAAGGCAGCAAAACGGCAGTCAATATTAATATTCCGAGCGGTTCTTCCGTTTCGGCAATCGCTGAAATTCTTGAGGATCAGCATGTCATCAAAAGCAAAAAAGCATTTCAGCTGTATGTGAAGTATAAGGGCGCTTCCGGGTTTCAGGCGGGATTTTACCACCTGAATAAAGGAATGGATGCGGATGCGATTATCAAAAAACTGACCGCGGGATCAACGGGATATGCCTTTCAGATCTCCGTTCCTGAAGGAAAACAGCTTACACAGATTGCAGAGGCGATCGCAAAAGAAACATCATATTCTAAAGAAGAGATCATGGCGAAACTGGATGACAAAACATTCATCGGCAAACTGAAGAAACAGTTTCCTGATACGATAACGGACGCACTTTCAAACAAGAAGCTCAAGCATCCGCTCGAAGGCTATCTGTATCCGGCCACATATCCGTTTAATGATCCGGATGCATCGCTTGACACGATTTTGACGGCAATGGTTCAGGAAACAAACACCCGTATCGAAACGTATAAATCTGAACTGGAAAAAAAGAAACTTTCCGTCCATAACGCGCTGACAATGGCATCGCTAATTGAAGAAGAAGCCACCGCCAAAGCTGACCGTCACAAAATCGCCAGCGTTTTTTACAACAGGCTCGAAGAAAAAATGCCGCTGCAGACTGATCCGACGGTATTATATGCGGCCGGTAAGCATAAAAGCCGGGTCTACTACAAAGACCTGAAAATTGATTCTCCGTTTAATACGTATAAACATAAGGGGCTGCCGCCGGGACCGATTGCAAATGCCGGTGATTCATCATGGGAAGCGGCTCTCCGCCCTGACAAAACGGATTATCTCTATTTCCTTGCAAAATCAAACGGCGAGGTTGTTTTCACCAAAACATTAAAAGACCATAATAAAGCGAAGGAAAAGTATATTTCCAAAAAAGACAGCGAATAAAAGGAGGGCAAAAGCTCTCCTTTTATTCCATTCTGAAAGGTTTTATGATAAAATATATCGGGTTGTTTACTTATGGATAAAGAAGTGTCTTAAGAGAGTGTCCCCGCGGATTCGTCAGGGGCACTCCTTTTTAGAACGGAGGCTGTTTGCCGTGAATGATCGGTATGAACAAATAAACGAGTATATAAACGCGATGCTGAAGCCTCGGCCTGATAAAGTGAAAAAGCTTGAAGCCTATGCAAAAGAGCACCATGTTCCGATTATGGAAGAAGCGGGCATTGAAGTGCTGCTTCAAATGCTGTCGATTCAACAGGCGAAAAACATTTTGGAAATCGGCGCGGCAATCGGATATTCCGCCATACGGATGGCGCTTGAGCTTCCGGATGCGAATATTTACACGATTGAACGGGACGACAAACGCTATGAAGAAGCTGTGAACAATATAAAAGACTTTGAAATGGAAAACCGGATTCACGTAATGCACGGGGATGCGCTGGAACTTTCTGAGTCTGTCCGTGTCACGGCTCCTTATGATGCCATTTTTATCGACGCGGCCAAAGGCCAGTACACGAACTTTTTTGAGCTCTATGAACCGATGCTTGCGCCGGATGGAGTCATTTTTACGGACAATGTTCTGTTTAAAGGGCTGGTGGCACAAAATCACTCGGACATTGAGCCGAAAAGAAGACGGAAGCTTGTTGAAAAAATTGATCAATATAACCAATGGCTGATGGACCGGCCTGACTATCAAACGGTCATACTGCCGGTCGGAGACGGCATCGCCATCAGTAAAAAGAAGAGGTGAAGGATCATGAAAAAACCTGAACTTTTGGTGACTCCGACTTCTGTACAGGATATTCTTCCGCTCATTCAAGCGGGCGCAACGGCCCTGTTGGTCGGAGAACAGAGATACGGCCTGAGACTGGCCGGTGAATTTTCAAGAGAAGATATAAAAGAAGCCGTAAAGACAGCTCATCAGGAAGGCGCGAAAGTGTACGCCGCCGTCAATGCTATTTTTCACAACGAAAAAGTGGACGAGCTGAACGGCTATCTTGCCTTTTTGCAGGAGGCCGGCGTTGATGCGGCTGTTTTCGGTGATCCGGCCGTTTTAATGGCGGCGCGTGAAGCGGCTCCCGAGCTTAAACTGCACTGGAGCACGGAAACAACGGGAACCAACTACTATTCCTGCAATTACTGGGGACGCAAAGGCGCACGGCGGGCAGTGCTGGCTAAGGAATTAAATATGGACAGCATCATTGACATAAAAGAAAACGCCGAAGTGGAAATTGAAATTCAAATCCACGGCATGACGTGCATGTTCCAATCGAAGCGTTCTTTAGTGGGCCATTACTTCGAATACCAGGGTAAAGTCATGGACATCGAACAGAAGAAAAAAGAAGCGGGGATGTTTCTGCATGACAAGGAACGGGGCAATAAATACCCGATTTTTGAAGATGAAAACGGCACGCACATCATGAGCCCGAACGATGTGTGCATGATTGATGAACTAGAGGACCTGATGGACGCCGGCATCGATTCTTTCAAAATCGACGGAGTTTTGAAGTCTCCTGAATACTTAACTGAAGTGACCCGCATGTACAGAGAAGCAATCGATTTGTGCTTCGAAAGCCGAGAGACATACGAAGAGAAAAAAGAGAGCTGGATAGAGCGGATTGAAAGCATTCAGCCTGTGAACAGAAGCATCGACACAGGATTCTTCTTTAAAGAAACGGTCTATTAAAAAGGAGGGTGCAACGGATGACAGCCGTAAATCAAACCATTTCCAAAGTCGTAAACGGAAAACGCGTCATTACGAAAAAACCTGAACTCCTTGCTCCGGCAGGAAACCTTGAAAAATTAAAAATTGCCGTTCATTACGGAGCGGACGCGGTTTTTATCGGAGGACAGGAATACGGACTCCGCTCAAATGCGGATAACTTCTCAATAGAAGAAATCGCAGAGGGCGTAGAATTTGCCAAAAAATACGGGGCAAAAATATATGTGACAACAAACATTTTCGCCCATAATGAAAATATGGACGGTCTGGAAGAATACTTAAAAGCGTTGGGAGACGCAAAAGTTGCCGGAATTATCGTCGCTGATCCGCTGATTATTGAAACATGCCGGAGAGTGGCCCCGGACGTAGAAATTCACCTCAGCACACAGCAGTCCCTTTCCAACTGGAAAGCGGTGCAGTTCTGGAAAGAAGAAGGGCTTGACCGCGTGGTGCTTGCCCGTGAAACGAGCGGACTGGAAATTAAAGAAATGAAGGAAAAGGTGGATATTGAAATTGAAACCTTTATCCACGGCGCCATGTGTATCGCTTATTCAGGCCGATGCGTGCTGAGCAATCACATGACGGCCCGGGATTCTAACCGCGGCGGCTGCTGTCAGTCCTGCCGCTGGGATTATGACCTGTATCAGACAGACGGTGCAAACGCGGTCGCACTCTATGACGAAGAAGACGCTCCGTTTGCGATGAGCCCGAAAGATTTAAAATTGATTGAATCCATTCCGCAAATGATCGAGATGGGCATAGACAGCCTGAAAATTGAAGGCCGTATGAAATCAATTCATTACGTTGCGACGGTTGTCAGCGTGTATCGCAAAGTCATCGACGCATACTGCGCTGATCCTGAAAACTTTGTCATTCAAAAAGAATGGCTGGATGAGCTGGACAAATGTGCAAACCGGGATACCGCGCCTGCTTTCTTTGAAGGCACGCCCGGGTATGAAGAGCAGATGTTCGGTGAACACGGAAAGAAAACAACATTTGATTTTGCCGGTCTCGTGCTCGCGTATAACGAGGAAACTCAAATGGTGACGCTCCAGCAGCGCAATTTCTTTAAACGAGGTGACGAAGTGGAATTTTTCGGTCCTGAAATCGACAATTTCACATTCACAATCGGCACTATTTGGGACGAAGACGGAAACGAGCTTGATGCTGCCCGCCATCCCCTGCAAATCGTTACATTTAAAGTAGACAAAAAGATTTATCCGAGCAACATGATGAGAAAGGGGAAGTAATCACCAATGGGTAAGAGTCCTGTAGTTATAGGCATCGCAGGAGGTTCCGGATCAGGAAAAACAAGCGTCACCCGTTCCATCTATGAACAGTTTAAAGGACACTCGATTTTAATGATCCAGCAAGACCTTTATTATAAAGACCAAAGCCATCTTCCGTTTGAAGAAAGGCTGAACACAAACTATGATCACCCGCTCGCATTTGATAATGACTATTTAATTGAGCATATTCAGGAGCTTTTGAATTACCGGCCGATAGAAAAGCCGATTTATGATTATAAACTGCATACGCGTTCTGAGGAAACCATTCCGGTTGAGCCGAAGGATGTCATTATTCTGGAAGGCATTCTCGTTCTCGAAGATAAAAGACTTCGCGACCTCATGGATATGAAACTTTATGTCGACACGGACGCGGATCTCCGTATCATCAGACGGATTATGAGAGATATTAACGAAAGAGGCCGTTCAATCGATTCTGTCATTGAGCAGTATGTGTCCGTCGTCAGACCGATGCACAATCAGTTTGTTGAACCGACGAAACGCTACGCGGACATCATTATTCCGGAAGGCGGACAAAACCACGTCGCAATTGATCTGATGGTCACGAAGATTCAAACGATCCTTGAACAAAATGCAATTTTGTAATACCATAGCATAGACATAAATAACTCAGACCATATTATGTATAGGCTGGAAGGGAATGAGACAGTTCCCTTCTTTCCCTGTTTATAAACCGAAACATTTGCAGAAAACACACATTCAGTTTAAGATAAACAGTACCTATATGGGAGAGAAGAACGAGGACTGCCCTGTGTTCTCATTCTTGATTTTTTCGTTTATGCTCTCATACATAATCACACGTTATTGTTGAGGGACAACCACCAAGGAGTGAAGGAACATGGCACAAGAAAAAGTTTTTCCGATGACTCACGAAGGAAAACAAAAACTAGAACAAGAATTAGAGCAATTGAAAACGGTTAAACGTAAAGAAGTAGTAGAACGAATTAAAATCGCAAGAAGCTTCGGAGATCTGTCAGAGAACTCTGAGTATGATTCTGCAAAAGAAGAACAGGCATTTGTGGAAGGGCGCATCACGACGCTTGAAAACATGATCCGCAATGCGAAAATCATCGAGGACGACGGCGGTTCAAATGTAGTCGGTTTGGGAAAAACCGTATCATTCATCGAATTGCCGGACGGTGAAGAAGAATCTTACACGATTGTCGGAAGCGCTGAAGCCGATCCGTTTGAAGGGAAAATTTCAAACGACTCGCCAATCGCCAAAAGCCTGCTCGGCAGAAAAGTGGACGAAGAAGTGACAGTTCAGACGCCGGGCGGAGAAATGCTCGTGAAAATTGTGAAAATTTCATAAGATCCGTTTAACAATGAAACACCTCGTCCAAAATGTGGATGAGGTGTTTTTTATGATCGTATCAAAAAGGCTGAAAACGGCCGTGATTTGTTTTCTGCTTGTGTTTTTCTTTCTGCTTGCGAGGCTGGCTGAAATTCAGCTGTTTTTTACAGAATCTTTTTCAAAATCCAATATTAATCTGATTCAGGAAAGCGTCAAGCAGCGGACGGAAGAAGTCCTTATTTCAGATGGACGCGGCTCTTTTCTTGATCGGAACGGCAAAGAACTGACCGGAAAAAAGCAGCCTGCCGTCATACTGTTTCCCTTTCTCGTGACGCAGGATTGGCCGGTTGACCGGGTATCAGACATTCTCGGAATGAAACAGGGGGAGCTCAGGCAGCTGCTCACGGAAGCGAAAAAACCGGTGGTCCTGAACAGCAGAAAAATAAAACATTTGACGAAACAATCCGTGTCAAATATCAATTCTTTGAAATATCCCGGCATTTACGGCGTATATATGAAAGACAGCAAAGAAACAAACATAGCCGCTCATCTGTTGGGCGCGACAAACCAGGACCCTGAGCTTTTGAAAAAGAAATACCCCGGCAGGAAGGAACTGCCGATCACGGCAAAGATCGGGACAAGCGGGATGGAGCGGACGTTTGATGAGTTTTTACTGGCGGATCAGGACACAAAACTTTTGTATCATGTCGACGGAAGGGGAAACCCTTTATTCGGAATGGACGTCAAATATACGGCTGAAGCAAACGCGTTTTATCCGCTGCAAGTCAAAACCTCCATCGACCGCAATATTCAAAAAGCAATGGAAGATGTATTGAAAGACCGCGGGTTAAAAAAGGGGGGAGCCGTCCTTTTAGACATTGAAAAAAGCAGTGTGCTCGGAATGGTATCAAAGCCTGACGCCGACATGTCAAAGCAGCAGACACTGCAAAATTACATGCTGACGCCGATTTATCCGGGATCAGTATTTAAAACGGTGATCGCCGCAGCCGCAATAGAACAAAACGAAGTGAAGCCGGGCACATCCTTTAACTGCAATCTCAACCTGTACGGAGAGCCGGGGGATGACAAAGGCACGCTCAGTTTTGGAGAAAGCTTTGCCCAAAGCTGCAATTATACGTTTACAAGCCTTGCGGAAAAATTGATCAAAAAAGATGATTCCGTTATTGAAAACATGGCGGAAAAACTTGGTCTCACCCAGCGGGCGGGCTGGGAAGGCAAGCTGTACCGGGAAGACGGATTCAGGCAGCTGTATAATGAAAAAAGCGGGGTCATTTGGGGAGATGACAAAGACAAAACCGTAAAAAAAGCCGTCGCACAGACGGCGATCGGGCAAAAAAACGTGAAAGTCACGCCTCTTGAAGTCGCCAATATGATGGCGGCGATCGCGCGCGGCGGTGAAAAAAAACAAGTCAAAATCGCGGACAAAATTGAATACAAAAACAAAACGACGATGGCGTCATTCAAAGATCAGCCGTTAAAAGGGGAAAACATCGACAAATATACGGCGCAGCAGCTTCAAAAAATTCTCAGAGAAGTCGTCACCTCACCGAAAGGAACCGGCCGAAGGTTTCAGGATCTGCCGTATGAGATAGCAGGCAAATCGGGAACGGCCCAGACGGGAATGTTCACAAAAGAAAAACAGACGCTTTACCACAAATGGTTTGCGGGATACTTTCCCGCGGACAAGCCGAAATATGCTCTCGTGGTGCTGCACATGGACACGCCGGGGGATAAGGCTCTGACAAATACAGTGTTTTATGATATTGTTAAAAAGGTACATGAAAATGAAATAAATCAGACATAGAACAACCGCTCAGCCCATGTTAAAATATATGCTGAGCAAGAGGGATAAAGGAGTGCAGAATGATTGAGCAATAAACAATCTCGTTTTGAAAACCGTGATAAGCGCAGAAAAGCAAATATGGTGCTTAACATTTTAATTGCTATCGTATCTATTCTTATTGTCGTCGTTGCCGTCAGCCTCTTCATCAACAGTCCGTCGGGCGAAGTGAGCGAAAAAGCGGACACGAGCCAGAAGCAGGAAACACCTGCATCAGGCAAGACGAAGCAGACATCGGATGAAGACATAAAAGACAGCAAAAAAGATACGGCATCAGACGATGACAAAAAAGATAAACAGGATAAGGACACATCTGATTCATCTTCAGACTCTGACAGCAAAAAAGACGATGATTCATCGAAAAGTGATGACAGCAGCAAAAAAGACTCTGATTCAAGCGATCCTTTTAAAGGCGCAAAAATAACAGAGGGCGGCTCATCAAGCGATGTCGAGAAAACAATTGTTAACCCAAAATGGAAAGCGGTCGGCACAAAGCAGACGGGAGAACATGCGGCGACGTATGACTCAAGCTCTGAAGACTGGTCCGAAATGCTTGACGCCATCTCTTACGCAACAGGCGTGTCAAAAGATCACATGACAGTGCTGTGGCTCGGAAACAATGGAAGCCCGCAAGATGCGAAGGGGAAAGTTTTAGACAAAACGAACGGCAAAAAGTATCAGGTTACCATCACTTGGAAAGACAAAAAAGGCTGGAAGCCGACAAAAGTAGAAACCTTAAAATAACCGCAAAAAAGCAGCTGATTATTCAGCTGCTTTTTTCTGTCATACGTCAGCTGAAAAATGCACCGACGCGCTGTAAAGGATTCTGCCGTCAACGGCCGTCACCTGATGGGATACGGAACGGACGCGAAGCATAATCGCCTGGTTGTTTTCAATCTGAACGTTTATTTTCTTTTCAAGCTCCTGCAAAGATGCCGCTTCGAAAAATTCTACTTTATCTTTGATTAAATCCAATTGAAAATTCATCAGTACAGATCCTCCTGATTTTTCTTCTGAGTCAATGAAAGTATAAGCCTTTCTGCCGTAATTGCGCAATAATCCCAAAGTATTTTAGTACCCTTCCATTCTTTTTTGTGATAGGATAGGAACTGTTCCACGATTAATCCATACTATACTCATAGGAATTATAAATTATGGAGAGTGAAAAATATGGGCCGTGAATTTATTCCATTATTTGAAGATTGGGCAGCGACTTATGATGCCACAGTGCACGGGGCTGACAAACAATATGCCGCAGTTTTTAAAGGATATGACAACATTCTTGACAGCATCGTCGCACTTTCAGGTTCAAACGTTTTAGAGTTCGGACCGGGAACGGGGAATTTAACGGCGAAATTAGCCGCCGCGAACAAAAAGGTGTTTGGTGTAGAACCGTCTCCGTCAATGAGAAAACTGGCGGCTGACAAGCTTTCTGACAAAGCCGTGTTCAGTGACGGAGATTTTCTGGAGTTTCCCGCTCCGCCTTTTCAAATAGATACCATCGTCAGCTCGTACGCCTTTCATCATTTAACCGATGAAGAAAAGCGAACGGCTGTAAAGCAGTATGGCGCAATCCTTCAGAAGCATGATAAAATAGTGTTTGCCGATACAGTCTTTAAAGATCATGAAGCTTATGATGAAGCCATTAAAAAAGCAATCCGAAACGGCTATCATCAATTAGCGGATGATTTAAAGACGGAACATTATCCGACACTCGGGACAATGAAAAACATCTTTTCAGAAGAGGGATTTGCCGCGCAGTTTACGCAGCAAAATGACTTTGTCTGGATAATGGAGGCGATTAAACGGTAAATCGAAGGGATTGTGTATAAATGAAACTGGCAGTCATCGGAGCAATGGAAGAGGAAGTTACGATTTTAAGAAGCAAACTGAAAGACGCAAAACAAGAGATGATCGCTCACTGTGAGTTTACAACTGGCAGCTATGAAGGCGTCGAAGTCATCTTGCTGAAATCAGGTATCGGGAAAGTCAACGCGGCGATCAGCACGACGCTTCTGCTTGACCGTTTCAAACCTGATTATGTGATTAACACAGGCTCAGCGGGCGGTTTTCATCATACATTGAATGTAGGCGACGTCGTCATCTCAACAGATGTCCGCCATCATGACGTGGATGTGACGGCGTTTGACTATGAATACGGACAGGTGCCGGGTCTTCCGGCAGCATACAAAGCTGATGAAAAGCTTATCAGTATTACTGAGGAAGCGGTTTCTGAACTGAACGGCATTCAAGTCGCCAAAGGCACAATCGCAACGGGAGATTCTTTTATGAATGATCCGAAGCGGGTTGAAGACGTACGCGCCAAATTTGCGGATTTGTACGCGGTTGAAATGGAAGCTGCGGCTGTCGCACAGGTGTGCCACCAGTTCAAAACGCCTTTTGTTGTCATCAGAGCTTTATCTGATATTGCCGGAAAAGAATCTGACGTTTCATTTGATAAATTTTTAGAACAGGCTGCCGTTCATTCAACTGAGCTTGTCCTGAATGTCATCAAACGAATTCACTAAGCGGGGGATTCTCGTTCTCCTCCGCTTTTCCAGGAGGAGGACATATATTGAACGTGATAACAGATATTACAGAACTGATCGGAAATACACCGCTGCTCCGTCTCAAGCATTTTGATCTACCGGAGGGAACAGCGGTTTATGCTAAGCTTGAGATGATGAATCCGGGCGGAAGCATTAAAGACAGGCTGGGCGGGATGCTCATTGAAGATGCGCTTCGCACGGGAAAGGTGAAACCGGGCGGCGTTATCATTGAGGCGACTGCCGGAAACACCGGGATCGGACTCGCTCTGTGCGCCAGAAAGCATCAGCTTCGCGCCGTTTTTTGCGTCCCGGAGCATTTCAGCAGAGAAAAGCAGCAAATTATGAAAGCTCTCGGAGCGGACATCGTGCATACGCCGAGAGAAGAAGGCATGCAGGGAGCCATCCGAAAAGCGCTTGAACTGGAGAGAGAAATTAATAATTCTTATGCCGTTCTGCAATTTAAAAACCGAGTAAATCCATTGACTTACTACAAAACGATCGGACCTGAAATATGGAACGCGCTCGGCGGGGATATCCACGCTTTTGTCGCAGGAGCGGGTTCCGGCGGCACCTTTGCCGGTACGGCAGCTTATTTAAAAGAGAAAAATCCTGCTGTCAAAACGGTGATCGTTGAACCGGAAGGCTCGATCCTGAATGGCGGAGAGCCGCATGCCCATAAAACGGAAGGCATCGGCATGGAGTTTATCCCGGATTATATGGACGAGAACCATTTTGACGCCATTTACACGGTGGAAGACGATATGGCGTTTTCGCTAGTCAGAGAAGCGGCCGAGAAAGAAGGCCTCTTAATCGGAAGCTCTTCAGGGGCGGCTCTTTATGCAGCGCTTGAAGAAGCGAAAAAAGCGCCCGCCGGATCAAATATCGTCACCATTTTCCCTGACGGCAGCGATCGATATATAAGCAAAAACATTTTTCAAGGAGGTCAGTAAGATGAAGAAAAAAACGCTGATGGTGCACGGAGGAATTACGGGAGATGAAAAAACAGGAGCGGTTTCCGTACCGATTTATCAAGTAAGCACGTACCGGCAGCCGAAAGCGGGCGAGCACACGGGTTATGAATATTCAAGAACGGCCAATCCGACGCGGACGGCGCTTGAAAGCTTAATTGCAGAGCTTGAAGGCGGCGCGGCGGGATATGCGTTCGGCTCAGGCATGGCTGCGATTACTGCCGTCATGATGCTGTTTGACAGCGGCGATCATGTTATTTTGACGGATGATGTATACGGCGGCACTTACCGGGTGATGACAGGCGTGCTGAACCGCTTCGGCATTGAAGCGGACTTTGTCGATACGAGCAGTGAAGAAAAAGTCAAAAAGGCCATTCGCCCGAATACGAAAGCCATTTATATCGAAACACCGACAAACCCGCTATTGAAAGTGACTGACCTCAAACTGATGTCTGACATCGCAAAAGAAGCGGGCGTATTGCTTATCGTCGATAATACGTTTTACACGCCGTATTTCCAGCAGCCGCTCAGCTTCGGCGCTGACATCGTGCTGCACAGCGCGACAAAATATCTCGGCGGCCACAGCGATGTCGTCGGCGGCTTAGTCGTCACGGCTGATAAAGAACTGGGCGAAAAGCTTCATTATGTGCAAAACTCAACAGGCGGCGTTTTAGGACCGCAGGATTCATGGCTTTTGATGAGAGGCATTAAAACACTGGGACTCAGAATGGATGCCATCAATCACAGCGCCGGAAAAATCGCCGGGCTGCTTGAAGCGCATGATGCCGTTCAGACGCTTTACTATCCGGGATCAGCGAAACATCCGGGCCATGAGCTGACAAAAGCGCAAAGCTCCGGTTTCGGCGGAATGATTTCCTTTGATGTCGGCAGTAGCGAACGCGTCGACGCGTTTTTAGAAAAATTGAACCTGTTTACGATCGCGGAAAGTTTAGGAGCGGTTGAAAGCTTAATCTCCGTGCCGTCCAGAATGACGCACGCTTCGATCCCGCGCGACCGCCGGCTTGCGCTTGGCATTACCGACGGGCTCGTGCGGATCTCAGTCGGTATTGAGGATACTGAGGATTTAACGGCGGATGTGAAACAGGCGCTTGATTCACTTTTATAAAGAATGGATAGATTTACATTCTCTGTCGGCTGTCAGCTTGTATTATAATGTTGGTAGACTATAAAACTGGCAGGTGACCTTATATGGAGAAGAAAAGACTGAAATCATTAATAGAAGATTTTAAGCATTACGCATTTATTCTGCTTGCAGTCAGCACCTTCATTTATATCGGCGCGGTTCTTCCCGGACAAGGGCTGACTGCGGGCCAGAAAATGCTGATGTTTGTAACGGATTGTGTATTTTTAGCGGGCGCTTATTTCTGCGTTGACCGTTCACTTATTTATAAAAAGAGGCTGGAAGAGGCCGAAGAATAAAAAAAAGCCATTGTCTTTTGACAATGGCTTTTTCGTTTCTTATTCAGACGGGGTTTCGCGTAATTCTTTTCCCATTCCTTTTAAAAACTGCAGCCCGAAGCCGAGCGCGCGGTTAATATCAGGATCACCGAGGGCTTTCATCAGTTCAAACATACTGACTTTCCTGTCCTCTTTTAAAAATCTTTGCGCCTGATCCGTCCCGGCCATGGCGCTTTCTAAAAGTCTGCCCATAAATTCGGGATCAGCTTTTGACAGCGCGCCTCCCGCGGCCATCATCGTATTCAGGAGATTGGTGACAGGTTCCCGGGAAATCTGTCCGAGTGCGATTTTGGCAATCTCCTCTTTTGCCTGGAGCATATAGCCGGCGGCATCAAAAATGCCCAAGCTATTCAGCTCTGCCATGATGGACATCGTTTTCGCGACGGCTTCTTCATTTTCTGCGAGAAGCGTCTTCAGCTCTTCCAGTTTTTCAGCTTTCAGCTGTTCCTCTGTTTTCGTTTCTTTTTGAATTTCAGTAATTGGGCTTGCCATAATGTTTCCTCCTTTCCTTAATCAGTTAAGTGCACATAGCCCGGACGGTTCCATTTTCGCTGAGCTTCCACACCGTTTTGCGGATGACGTTTTTTGTTCCGCGGATTCGTTTTCGGAAGCGGCGGAGTATCACAGGAACCAAGCACTTCCATGCGGACTTTTGTCTGCTTATAGGCAGGTGTATGTGTCCGTGAATCATACGCAGGCCCGGTCAGGAAATTAATCGCAGAATCTTTATCTGTAGAGTTCATCGGCAGATAAAGCTCATTTGCGCGGACGCGGTCTGTCACAAGCGCGTTCAATTTAACCGCCCCAAAAGGAGAGACGAGCCGGATCATTGTCCCGTCGCAAATTCCGCGTTCAGCCGCGAGCTCCGGCGATACTTCAACAAATACATCCGGAACTTTAGACTGAATGCCTTTTGACTTGTTTGTCATGTTTCCTTCGTGGAAATGTTCAAGCATCCGTCCGTTGTTAATATGCAGGTCATATTCTTCAGGGAATACAGCAGGCTCCACCCAATCGCTCAGCGCAAAACGGGCTTTTTTGTCCGGGAAGTTAAAGCCGTCTTCATAAAGAAGCGGAGTGCTTTCTCCCGTAAAGCTTCCCCATAGGAAGCTGTTCCAGCCGCTAAGAACGTCGTAGCTTGCTTTTCCGAACAGCGGAGAAAGGCTCGCCATTTCTGAGAAAATGTCGCTAGGATGCGTGTAATTCCAATCAGCGCCTAAACGATTGGCGACTTCCTGAATAATCCACCAGTCGGGTTTTGCATCGCCGAGTGTCGGAAGCGCCTGATACAATCTTTGCACACGCCGCTCTGTGTTTGTAAATGTTCCGTCTTTTTCAAGAGATGGAACCGCAGGCAGGATGACATCCGCGTATTGCGCCGTTCTTGAAAGGAAAATATCCTGCACAACAAAGAAATCTAGGCTGGATAAAATGTCATGAACATGGTTGGCGTTTGAATCAACGAGCGCCATATCTTCACCGACGAGATACATGGCTTTCATGTTTCCTTCTTCAATCGCATGGAGCATTTCGATATTATCAAGACCCGGCTTGCCGTCAATTTCAACACCGTAAGCTTTTTCGAATTTAGCGCGTGCCGCATCATCGGTAATATGCTGATACCCCGGAAGCCAGCCTGGAAGAGTTCCCATATCGCAAGCGCCTTGAACGTTGTTATGTCCCCGCAGCGGATAGGCTCCGGCGCCCGGACGGCGGTAGTTTCCTGTGGCAAGCAGCAGGTTGGAAATCGCCGCTGATGTATCAGAGCCGCCTGTATTCTGGGTAACGCCCATGCCCCAAAGAACACAAGTGCCGTCTGCATCACGAATCATTTCGGCAATGCGGATGATCGTATCCTGAGAAAGTCCGGTGATGCGCTCCGCATATTCCAATGTGTATTTTTCCAGCGTTTCTTTATAATCATCAAAGTAGTTGACATTTTCATCAATAAACGCTTGATCGTGCCAGCCTTGGTCAATCATATATTTCGTTACTGCCATGAGCCAGACCTGGTCAGTTCCTTGTTTCGGGCTGATAAAGAGGTCGGACCGTTCAGCCATTTCATTTCTGCGCAGATCGGCAACAATCAGTTTTTGGCCGTGCAGTTTATGGGCGCGTTTCACGCGTGTGGCCAGAACCGGATGTCCTTCCGCCGGATTGGCGCCGACGATGAGCACGAGGCCCGCTTTTGCGATATCTTTAATTGTGCCAGCGTCTCCGCCCATACCGACGGTGCGGAATAAGCCGTCCGTTGCCGGTGACTGGCAGTAGCGTGAGCAGTTATCCACGTTGTTGGTTTCAAATACTTGGCGTGCCAATTTTTGAATGACGTAGTTGTCTTCATTCGTAATTTTAGAAGAAGAAATAAAACCGACAGAACCATTTCCATGTTCGGTCTTGATCGAACCGAGTCTTGAAGCGACAAGATCAAGAGCTTCTTCCCATGACGATTCAACAAATGCGCCGTTTTTCCGGATAAGCGGTTTTGTAATCCGTTCTTCCGAATTCACGAAGTCCCAGCCGAATTTCCCTTTCACACAAGTGGAAATCGCATTAACCGGAGCATCGGAAACAGGCTGAATTTTAAGGATGTCACGGCCTTTTGTCCATACTTCAAAAGAGCATCCGACGCCGCAGAACGTGCAGACTGTTTTTGTTTTTTTCGTCCGTTTATCGCGCATAGCCGCTTCCACTTCAGACACGGCGAAGATGCTTGTATAGTCGGGTTCAACATTTTTCACTAAATCAATCATCGGTTCCATGACATCTTCTTTTATTCCTGTCATAAATCCGGCTTGGCCGAGCATTGATTTTTCCATCAGTGCGTTACAAGGACAGACAGTGACACACTGGCCGCAGCTGACGCAGGAAGATTCATTAATGGCGACGCCTTCATCCCAAATGACCCGCGGGCGGTCGCGCTCCCAATCAATTGAAAGGGTCTCATTCACCTGAAGGTTTTGACACACTTCCACACATTGGCCGCAGGCGATGCATTGGTTCGGATCATAGCGGTAAAACGGGTGAGACATATCAACCGCGCACTTTGAATCATCTTTCGGCGTATACGGATATTTCTGATGCTCAATTCCCATCATTTCCGCTGTATTATGCAGTGTGCAGTTGCCGTTGTTGTTATCGCATACCGTACAGTAAAGCAGGTGATTCTCGAGCAGGCGGTCCATGGCCTCTGTCTGAGCCTCTTTTACCCTTCCCGACGTAAGCGAGATGGACATCCCGTTTTCTGCAGCCGTGGAACAAGAGCGCTGCAATTTTCCGTTTACTTCAACAATACAAGTGTCACATGTTTGAATCGGATCTACTTCCGGTACATGGCAAATTTGCGGAATCTCAATTCCGTTTTGATTTAAAATATCTAAAATCTTAGACCCCTCTGGTGCTTCATACTCCGTGCCGTCAATTGTGACACGGATAGACTGAACGTCTGTCACTTCCAATTCCCCTCCATCTTTTAAACTCGAAAAAAGCCATGCACATAGATACCGGCCTCCAGTCCGGAGATCGGTATAAATACGCATGGCGGAATAGTTCACTAGCAAGTCTTACTAACAGACCAATCCTATTTGTATAAAACGATAGACTCATAACACGTTTCCTATTACAAATCCATCTTCACTGCTTTTATTATAAGGTGATATTTATTATAATACAATACGAAAGGAAAACTTTAACCAAGTGAAATGTCACAAAGGGGAACCGGGAATGTCTTTCATAGGCTAAAATCGGAGGGGTCAATATGTCTAAAAAAATTCATGAATTTAACGATATTATCCGGAAATTGCGCAAAGAATTATTTGGAAAGGGGCCTGAACGAATTCACACCGTTTTTGTGGATAACATGGCGGTATCTACGCTTTACGGAAATCTAAGCGCAAGTGAGCAGTTTATCGCACGCACGCCTGAAGGAAGAGAAATGGTTCATGCGGCGCGAACCAGCTTAATTCAGGAGCTGTATTCAAAACAAACGCCTGACGGAATGGAAGAGCTCATCGGAGCAAAGCTTGTACATCTGTTTTCAGATATTAAAATAGAGGAAAATATTGCTGTATCGGTGTTTGTCTTTGACCGCTCAATTGAAGAGCATAAAGAAGAAATCAAAAGTTGACAATATTCAATTGACACGAAATTGTCACATTTGATATGATATGAACTGCCAGCAGTGGCCTAAGGACGATTTTTTATGGAATGTGTGCATGATCTGTACATATTCTATACCGCATATTTTCATTCTGCTTGATATTGTTGTATGGGTATGCATACAAGTTAGGCAGCATTCAAACCCCGTTTTTTCAGACGGGTTAGTTGAATGCTGCCTTTTTTGTTAGGCGTCTTTGGAAACTGCGGGCTGAAATGATAAATGGAGGGGTTATTATGGCTTTTCGTAAACCGGACGAAATAGCGGAGCTTGCGGTCGAATCAGGGGTAAAAAAGGTGCATTCACCGCTTTCAGCACTGATTGTATTAGGATTTTTGGGAGGAGCGTTTATCGCACTCGGTTATTTGCTTGATATCCGTGTCATCGGCGACCTTCCGAAAGAATGGGGAAGCCTGTCGAGTTTAATCGGGGCGTCCGTGTTTCCCATCGGATTGGTGCTCGTCATTCTTGCCGGAGCGGAGCTGATTACGGGAAATATGATGTCGGTATCCATGGCGCTGTTTTCCAGAAGAATATCCGCCGGTGCATTGGTGAAAAATTGGGTGATCGTGACGTTGATGAATCTTGTCGGCGCACTGTTTGTCGCTTACTTTTTCGGACATGTTGTCGGATTAACCGAAACAGGACCTTACTTGGAAAAAACAATTGCGGTCGCACAAGGCAAATTGGATATGCCGTTTGGAAAAGTCATTGTTTCGGCGATCGGCTGTAACTGGCTTGTCTGTTTGGCCGTCTGGCTTTCTTTCGGCGCAGAAGACGGAGCCGGAAAAATCGCGGGTATATGGTTTCCGATTATGGCGTTTGTCGCAATTGGTTTTCAGCACGTTGTAGCCAATATGTTTATCATCCCGGCTGCGATATTTGCAGGCTCTTTTTCGTGGGGTGATCTGATTGGCAATCTCATTCCGGCCTTTATCGGGAATGTCATCGGCGGGGCAGTGTTTGTCAGCCTTATTTATTTTATTGCATATTCAAAAAAAGATCAGAAAAAGCAAGGGATGAAAAGAGTTTCCTGAGGTAAGAAAGATGCCGGAAAACACGGACAATTGAAGCGGAATGCCAGCACATTTTCCGTCCAAATCTTGAAAAAAATGTTTACAAAATGGAAGCTGATGGATATACTTACAAAGTAAGAAAAAAGCAAAGGGAGGTTGAATCACATGACGACGTTAAACGGCAATCAAAATCTACAATTGAACCGATTCAGCCTGTGGAAGAGTTCGTGTCCTTCCTTAACCTCTGCCCGTCAAGCACGTTAATTTCGGAGTATCAGGACATTCGCAGCTCCCCGCAGGGAAAGAAGCACAGTCTTCTTTTGTCTGCGGATTTAGTCTGCCCGCAGCGCATATGAACTTTGCTGCGGGTTATTTTCGCTTGTGCGGATATTGAAAGGGGGTGAGCGATAATGACCATTAATCTTTTCTTTTTAACACTGACCATTTCAAAGCGTTTTAAAAGTGCGGAAGAGTATGAACGAGAACAGCAGGTCGAAGAGTTTTATAATGAAGCGAAAGAACGCCAGCTGAAACATTTTTATATGAACTAACGGACACGAAGGGCCAAAACGGAGGAGAAGGAGGAGATCATCATGTTCAGAATTGAACTGCTGAATTATTACACAATGGAGAAGGACCAGGTTTAGCGAGGATGTTGCTGTCACGTCGCAGACGGCCTGCATACCATGGTAAAGAAAGAAAAATTGGTAAGCGGGTGATAGCATGCAAGGCGGTCAGAACAGAATTCCATCCATCGGGCACGGGTATGCGTCAATGCCCCATTCATTTAAACACGGCTACGGCAACCCGTATCGCCGGCAGAGAATGGCGGCTCTTTCCCGGCAGACAAGATATATAGCACCGTATTATTGGTACTAGAGCAGGCGGAAAACCTACGTTTTCCGTCTTTTTTTTATGAAAACAAATATAAATTTCAAATAAATCGAAACGTTCATGAAGAGAAGTGCGTCTAGTTAGTACCTCATACTAATACGAGGTAATATTATTTCTGAATAATAAATCACAGGAATGGAAAAGCGGGTGTTATACAATGTTGCAACATACATCTTCAGCATTAAAACGAATGCGCGCGAAATACTTTGCTGCATCAGAACCGGCAGAGTCAGTCATTCAGCAAATCTTGATGGACATACAGGAATACGACCGCATTTTGGAAATCGGGACCGGAAACGGCTCAATGTTTAAACAAATCATCGGACAGCTTGAAAAGGGCAGTCTTAAAAGCATAGAAACATCGAAACGTAAAATACGGAAAACACAGCGCGCAAACCGTTCGGTTATAAAAGCCGGGCTCGGAAACATTCAGCAGGGGAGGCCGGAAAGCATACCGTTCCGCGACCGCAGTTTTCATAAAGTCTTCTCGTTACATACTGCTGAAACAGTCAGCGATTACCGGACGGCATGTAAAGAAGTGTACCGCGTTCTTCAAATTGACGGGTGTTTCTATATGGTTTTGAAACCTTCGCGGATGAGTGAAAAGGATGTGATTGAGGTGCTCTATGATCAGCATTTCAGAGACATTTCAGTTGTCAGCAGAGATTCATTCCATTTTATTACTGCCATTAAATAGAATATTTCTTGGGAAATAAAAAGAGCTGCTTAAGTCACTGCAGCTCTTTTTGTGAAATTGGGCATATTTCCTTATTTTTGGTTATTTCACATATATTTTATATTAAAAAAAGTTTTTTTCTTATACAATGGTAATCAGATGACCGTACATTTTAAATATTTTGAACAAACGGAATGAATATTCATTCCGCGTTTAGAAAGGGGGATGAAATGACAGCTTCAAATAAGGTTGAACTCATTATGAAAGCGTCGCTTACTTTGTTTACAGATAGAGGATTTGACGCCACGACGATTCCGATGATTGCCGCTCAGGCCGATGTCGGAACCGGCACAATTTACCGTTACTTTGACAGTAAAGAGACACTTGTGAACGTACTGTATCAGGAAAGTGCGCAGCGTTTTATGAAAAAAGTCAAAACGGACTTTCAGGGGATATCTGTAAGAGAAGGGTTTCATCACCTGTTTTATTGTCTGATTGATTTTACGAAGGAAAGTGAGTATGCATTGTTTTTTCTTGAAACGAATAAGGACGCCTACTTTCTGAATGAAACGAGCCGTAAGCTTCTTGATGAAATAACACAGATGCTTGACGTCTTTTTTCAGCGCGGCAAGTCTGAAGGCGTGCTCCGCAATCTGCCGTCCAATGTGCTGATGGCGCTGCTGCTCGGGGCATATCTCAAACTCTATCAGCTTGTCCGGACGGGAAGCGTCGAAATAACAAAACCGTTTTTGAAAGAATTGGAGCAATGTTCTTGGGATGCCATCAGAACTCATTAATTATTCGCCGAAGGAAGGAAGATCGATATGAAACAGCTAAGCGCTATACCGCAGCCGAAAACATACGGACCTCTGAAAAATCTCCCTCACTTGGAAAAAGAAAAACTGTCACAATCGCTATGGAAAATTGCCGAAGAATACGGCCCGATCTTTCGTTTTGAATTTCCGAGCTCTGTCGGGGTCTTCGTCTCAGGCCGCGAGCTCGCGGCAGAAGTCTGTGATGAAAAGCGATTTGACAAAAATCTCAGCAAAGCTTTGCTGAAGGTCCGTGAGTTTGGCGGTGACGGACTATTTACGAGCTGGACTCACGAAAAGAACTGGCAGAAAGCGCATCGGATTTTATTGCCGAGCTTCAGCCAGAAGGCGATGAAAGGCTATCATTCAATGATGCTGGATATTGCCATGCAGCTCGTGCAGAAGTGGAGCAGATTAAATCCGAATGAAGAAATTGACGTTGCCGAAGATATGACGCGCCTGACGCTGGATACAATCGGCCTGTGCGGATTTCATTACCGCTTTAACAGCTTTTACCGCGACACACAGCATCCTTTTATCACAAGTATGCTTCGTGCGCTGCAGGAGGCAATGCGCCAATCGCAGAGACACAGCCTGCAGGACAAGCTGATGATCAAAACGAGACATCAGTTCCAGCAGGATATTGAAGAGATGAATTCGCTTGTAGACCGGATCATCGCTGAGCGGAGGGAAAATCCGGATGAGAATCTGTCTGACCTTTTAGCATTGATGCTTGAAGCGAAAGACCCTGTAACGGGGGAAAGGCTGGATGATGAAAATATCCGTTATCAAATCATTACCTTTTTGATCGCTGGGCATGAAACCACAAGCGGGCTGCTTTCTTTTGCGATATACTGCCTGCTGAAAAATAAAGATAAATTGAAAAAAGCCGTTCAGGAAGCCGAGCGGGTGCTGACGGGAGAGACCCCTGAATATAAGCAGATTCAGCAGCTGACATATATCCGCATGGTGCTAAACGAGACTTTGCGGCTGTATCCGACTGCCCCGGCATTTTCTCTGTACGCGAAAGAAGATACGGTTCTCGGCGGGAAATATCCGATTGCGAAGGGACAGCCGGTGACGATTCTGACTCCGCAGCTGCACCGGGATAAAAGCGCGTGGGGAGAAGATGCCGAGTCATTCCGTCCGGAAAGGTTCAGTGATCCCGCGGCCATTCCGGCAGATGCGTATAAGCCGTTCGGAAACGGACAGCGCGCATGCATCGGGATGCAGTTTGCCCTGCAGGAAGCGACAATGGTGCTCGGCCTTGTCCTGAAACACTTTGAACTGATTGATCATACTGATTATGAGCTTACGATTAAAGAAGCTCTAACCATTAAGCCCGGTGATTTTAAAATCCGTGTGAAAAACAAGGACGTGTCCAATCATCAGCCCGTACAAAACCATAAAGCTGAAGGAAGCGGCCACAAAGAAGAAACGAAAGAAATCCCGTCCCACGGAACGCCGCTTCTCATTCTTTACGGATCAAATTTAGGAACTGCGGAAGGAATCGCGGAAGAGCTGGCTGATATCGGAAGAAGCAAAGGATTTTCAACTGAAACCGGCCCGCTCGATGATTATGCCGGGAAACTGCCTGTAAAAGGCGCGGTCGTTATTGTTACGGCTTCTTATAACGGGGCGCCGCCTGATAATGCGGCGGGTTTTGTGAAATGGATGGAAACCCTTGAAGATCAGGAATTAAAGGGTGTTTCTTACGCCGTCTTCGGCTGCGGAGACCGCAACTGGGCCGCCACTTACCAAAGGATCCCCCGCCTGATAGACAAAGTGCTTGAAGAAAAAGGGGCAAAACGGCTGACCTCTATCGGGGAGGGCGACAATGCCGATGATTTTGAGTACAGTCAGGAAGTCTGGGAAGACTCATTCTGGAAGGACATCATGAAAGCTTTTCATATAGAGTCCGCTCCAAAACAGACAAACAAATCACAGTTATCAATCGAATACGTAAGTGAAGCAGCCGAGACGCCGATTGCCAAAACGTACAAAGCATTTGAGGCGGAGGTCATTACGAACAAAGAGCTTCATACCGAAAGCAGCAAGCGCTCAGTCCGGCATATTGAGCTGCGTCTCCCCGAAACAGAAACGTATCAGGAAGGAGATCATCTCGGGGTGCTTCCGCAAAACAGCGGGGAACTGATCAGCCGTGTCATTCGCCGATTCGGTCTTGATCCGAACCAGCACTTTAAGATCAAGGGCCGGCAGCTGCCTCATCTGCCGATGGACCGGCCGGTTAATGCACCGGAGCTTTTGGCGTCCTATGTAGAGCTGCAGGAGCCGGCAACGAGAGCCCAGCTTCGCGAACTTGCCGCACATACCGTGTGCCCGCCGCACCAAAAAGAATTGGAGCATCTTTATTCTGATGATGCGGCATATAAAGAAAACGTGCTGAAAAAACGAATGACCATGCTGGACCTGCTGGAAGATTATCCCGCATGTGAACTGCCGTTTGAGCGCTTTTTAGAACTTCTGCCGTCCTTAAAGGCGCGCTATTATTCAATCTCAAGCTCACCGAAGGCAGCCAGCGGGGAGCTCAGTATCACGGTCGGCGTTGTGACGGCTCCGGCATGGAGCGGCCGTGGGGAATACCGGGGCGTGGCTTCGAACTATTTAGCCGGATTACAAAAAGGCGATTCTGCCGTCTGTTTCATCCGCTCGCCGCAGTCGGGTTTCGCATTGCCTGAAAATCCGACAACGCCTCTCATTATGGTCGGAGCAGGCACAGGAATTGCGCCGTTCAGGGGATTTATCCAGGCGCGGGCTGCCGAAAAAATGTCCGGTAACAGCCTGGGCGAAGCTCATTTATACTTCGGCTGCAGGCATCCTGAAGAAGACGATCTGTACAAAGATGAATTCGACCATGCGGAGAAAAACGGCCTTGTCACCGTGCATCGGGCGTATTCCAGGTTAAATCAGGACTGTAAAGTATATGTACAGGATGTTCTGCTTCGCGAGGCTGCACAAATTATTGCCCTTCTTGACCAAGGGGGCCATCTCTATATATGCGGTGACGGAAGCAAAATGGCTCCGGCTGTCGAAAATGTACTGCTTCAGGCGTATGAAAAGGTGCATAACACTGATTCAAAAGTTTCCTTGGAGTGGCTTGAACAGCTGCAGGCGGAAGGAAGATATGCGAAAGATGTTTGGGCAGGTATGTAACAGAAGAGTGAGACAACTGAAGAATGTTTTTTAATTGAAGAAAGCCGGCACGATATTTGAAATCTACTGAATCAAAAGGAATAGTTATAGGGAGTATCGTGCCGGCCTTATCTTTAGTATCGGACAAAAGACACAAATCTTTAATGTTTTTATTGATTTACATGCAGGCGGCTATGTCCCTTTTTTCTGAATTCCGCCAGAAATAAAACCGGATAAGACAGCAATAGCAAAACCGAAATAAATGAAATGATACCGATCCAATGAAAATGCGTCCAAAAGAAACCGCCGCAAGACCCTGCCACGCTTGAACCGATATAGTATGCAAGCAGATATAATGAAGAGGCTTGCGCACGATGATCACCGGCTGCGCGGCCGACCCAGGCGCTTGCGATCGAATGCGCGCCGAAAAAGCCGAAGGTAAAGACGGCAATCCCCGCGATTTTGAGCGCAAGCTGGGGCAAAAGTGTCACCGCTGCGCCGGCAAGCATAACAAAAATCGCAATCTTAATCATTTTCGCGCTTCCGAAAAGATCTGCTTTTTTCCCCATATAGACCGAGCTGAACGTTCCCGCGAGATAGACAATAAAAATAAAACCGATCACAGTCTGCGACAAATGATAAGGAGCCGCCATTAAATGAAAGCCGATATAATTATATAATGTCACAAAACTCCCCATTAATATAAATCCCAGAGATATTAACAAAAGCAGCCGTTTGCGGTGCAGGACCGCTCCGTATTCCTTACATGCCGCTTTTACGCCCGCATGCCGCTGAGATGAATGGCGCGGAGCCGGAAGAAAACGCCAAAACAAATAGCTTAATACAATAGAAAGAATGCCGATGATGGCAAGCGCCGGCCGCCAGCCGAATACATCGGTCAGAAGCCCCGTTAACAGCCTGCCGCTCATTCCCCCGATGCTTGTGCCGCTGATATACAAGCCCATCATTTTCCCGAGGCCCTTCGGATCAAACTCCTCGCCTACATATGTCATAGCGACAGCCGGAACGCCTGCCAGGAAAATACCGAGCAGCGCTCTCATCGCCAAAAGCGCGGGAAAAGCCGGACTGAACGCTGTTAATAGACCTAAAACAGAAGTAGCTGTTAACGACAGCACCATTAATTTTTTTCTGCCGAATCCGTCAGACAACGAAGCGGCGGCCAATAATGAAAATGCCAAAACGGCTGTTGAGATGGATAAAGTTAAGCTGGCAGCCGCAGCGGAAATATGAAACTCTTCCGAAAACAAAGGCATAAGCGGCTGTGTCGTGTAAAGCGTGGCGAAGGTCACAAAGCCGCTGATAAACAGAGCCAAGCTGGCCTTTCTGTAAGCCTTTGTATGAGGCTGAATAAACGTCATGAATGTCCCTCTTTTCTCACTGTTGGTTATATATGTATCGTACGCTTTTCATTTCAATGTGTCTAATTTATAATAACTATAGAATTAATGCGTGTAGGTTATGAAGAAAGGGGAGAAGGAGAAAATGGAGCTTCATCAAATTGACAACTTCATTGCGGCGGCAACTCATCAGCATTTCACAAATGCGGCAAAAGAAAGAATGATTTCTCAGCCGGCATTAAGCCGATCGATTATCAGGCTCGAAGAAGAATTAGGCGCGCCGTTATTTTACAGAGAGACAAAAGCCGTCCGGCTGACAAGGCACGGAGAGCAGTTCTTAATAAAAGCAAAACAAGCGAGACGAGCTTTAAATGAAGGCGTTGAACAAGTGAAAAAGAATATGAGCCTGGAGCACGGCGAAATATCTGTATCTTTTCTTCATACACTCGGGCTGCGCTTAATGCCTCAGCTGATTGCCGAATTTAAAAAGCTATACCCAAACGTGACCTTCCGGCTTTATCAAGGCGCAAATGAAACGCTTCGCAAAATGGTGGAAACGGGAGATGCGGATATCTGTCTCAGCTCCCCGCCGCTTCCCAGCGAGCTTTTACAATGGACAGTGCTGGAGAAAGAGCCTCTTTATGCGGTGCTACCTGAGAACCACCCGCTTGCAGGAAATAAAAGCATTCAAATGAAAGAGATGCAGGACGAGGATTTTGTGGGTTTTAAACCGGGATACGGGCTGAGGTATATGTTTGATCTGATGTGCCGGGATTTGAATATACACCCGCATCTCGCATTTGAAGGAGAGGAAGTGTCAACCATATTAGGGCTGACCGCCGCGGGTCTGGGGGCTGCAGTGCTGCCGAAAACCGCGGAGCATTCATACTTTCCGGTCGTTTTTCTTCCGGTTGCAGATTACCAATGCGAACGCACCATAGCGTTAGCCCAGCTGAAAAACCATGCTCTCTCTCCCGCTGCTGAGCGTTTTAAACAGTTTGCACTTGAGTATTACAAAGCACGCAACTGAGCGGTCATTTTATTAAAATCGAAGTTGAAAATAAAGCAGAAAGAAATACAAAAACGGAGGAAAACCATGGCGAAAAAAACAGTGAAAACAAATGCTGTCCGTATCATTGAGCAGCAAAACATTCCCTATGAGCTATTAGGTTACAAAACAGAAGGGGGACAGCCCGCAGACGGTCTTTCCGTTTCACAAAAAATCGGATACGCTGCCGAATATGTTTATAAAACCTTAGTGGCATCTGCAGGAACTGATCGTTATTACGTCTTTGTCGTTCCCGTTGCAAAAGAACTGAATCTGAAAAAAGCTGCGAAGGCGGCAGGTGAGAAGAAAATAGAAATGATTGCCACGAAGGACCTTTTGGGAGTAACCGGCTATATGCGCGGCGGCTGCTCTCCGATCGGCATGAAAAAAAGGTTTCCGACTTTTATTGATAGATCCGCTGAAACACTGGAGTTTATGATTGTCAGTGCGGGGAAAATCGGAATGCAGCTGAAAGCAGCGCCTCAAGATTTGGCCAAAGCAAGCGGGGCGGTATTTACAGACATTGTATAAATGTCCGATGAATCTAATGGAACACGTGTCAAGGGAGAATGATAATGAAAAAAAGATATGAAAACTTGAATGGCGTGAAGAATGAACATGGATTCAGGGACATGTGGAAATGGATGAAAGAACGAAGAGAAAAAAGTAAAGACTTAAGCGAGAACATTCCGAAAGCGGTCACAAGGGATGTCCGTGATGTTGCCGTCAATCGGACGGAAACCGCCATAACTTGGATCGGCCATTCTTCATTTCTGATCCAAATACAGGGGCTTAACATAATGACCGACCCTGTATGGGCGCGGCGGATGGGTTTTCAAAAACGGCTGACAGAGCCGGGATATGAATTGAGCGAACTGCCTGACATTGATGCCGTGCTCATTTCACACGGGCATTATGACCATCTTGATTTTCCGAGTATAAAAAAACTGAGAGGAAACCCGGATTTTTACGTGCCTGCGGGATTGAAAAAGCTGTTCAACAAAAAAGGCCGCAAAAACGTTCATGAAATGAATTGGTGGGATCGTTTTGAGATGCGGGGGGTGAATATATCATTTGTTCCGGCCCAGCACTGGACACGGAGAACGCTTTGGGATACCGATACCTCTCATTGGGGAGGCTGGGTCATAGAAAGCAAAAACGGCGAGTCCATCTATTTTGCAGGAGATACAGGCTATTTTGAAGGCTTTAAAGAAATCGGAGAGAGGTTTCGTATTAAGGCGGCTCTGATGCCGATCGGAGCATACGAACCGGAATGGTTTATGCAAGTGTCACATATCAATCCGGAAGACGCCGTAAAAGCGTTTTTGGAGCTGAAGGCTGACAGCTTCATTCCCATGCATTACGGGGCATTCCGGCTTGCTGATGATACAGGCCCGGAAGCATTAAGCAGACTGCACGGCGAGTGGGATCGGCTTGCATTACCTCCTGAAAACCTGAAAGCATTAGCGCTTGGCGAAACATTTTGGCTGTAACAGCAGGTTTTCGCTGCCGACACCAATCGTTTAAAAACGGTTGGTGTTTTGACGTCAATCAAAGGTGAATTGTCTCTGTATAAAACATGATTTTTCCGGAACATGCGGTAAAAAACAAAACTTTTTACTCTTTTGTTTCACTATAAAATGAAAACGGTTTCGTATGCGCAGTATATTTAACCTATCACAATTGCTCCAGCAGAAACGGACAGGAAGGATAGAAAAACAGATGAAATACATGAATTCAAGGCAGAAAAAGATTTTGTATCTGTTGTTATCTGAACCTGATGACTACTTAGTTGTGCAAGATTTCGCAGACAGGGTCCGCTGTTCTGAAAAAACGATCAGGAATGATTTGAAAACGATTGAAGATTTCCTGAATGAACATGCTCAAGCTCAGCTGATCCGCAAACCGGGATTAGGCGTCTATTTACATATATCTGAACAGGAAAGGTCACGGTTAAGCCGGCAAATTTATAATGAGCACTTTACGTGCGGGCACAAGACCGATGAAGAAAGAATACTTCACATCGCTTATGATTTATTAATGAATTCAAAGCCCGTTTCCGCAAAAGAAATTGCCGCACAGCATTTTGTAAACAGAGCTTCCATTAAAAAGGATGTAAGTGCGGTTGAGGAGTGGCTGAAGCGATTTGATCTCATACTGGTTTCTAAACAGCGGCTTGGCTTAAAGATTGAAGGGGACGAAAAAAACAAAAGAAAAGCATTGGCGCGAATTTCAGATTTGATTGATAATACGGAGTTTACAAGCCAATTTATAAAAAGTAAGTTTTTAAGTCATGAAGCGGACTTTGTGAGAAAAGAAATCAAGTTATTACAAAAAAACCATTCTATCTATTTTACGGATGAAACATTTGAAAGTTTGCTGCTGCATACATTGCTGACTATCCGCCGTATCAAAATGAAACAGCCGGTCGCCATTTCTGCAAGACAGCTGGACGCGGTAAAAAAGAAGAAAGAATATGAATGGACACTGGCTTGTTTAAAACGGCTTGAGCCGGTATTTGCCATCCGGTTTCCTGAGGAAGAAGCCGTCTATTTAACTTTACATATAATAGGCGGGAAAGTCCGCTATCCATCGCAGCAAGAAAAGAAGCTTGATCTTGAAGATTCTGAGCTTTCCAAAGTCGTCAGGCATTTGATCAATCGTGTTTCAGAACTGCAAATGCTGGATTTTCATAAAGACCAGGAACTAATCAACGGATTGAACATTCATCTCGATCCGGTGTTGAAGCGGCTGAGCTATGATCTCTCTGTTTCAAACCCCATGCTTCACGACATCAAAAAAATGTACCCTTATTTGTTTCATCTTATCATTGACGTTTTAGAAGACATCAATCAAACATTTGATCTTTATATTCCTGAAGAAGAGGCGGCCTATTTGACGCTGCATTTTCAGGCAGCGATCGAACGGCTGCGCCGAAACAGTCATAACCCTAAAAGGACGATCATCGTCTGCCATATGGGCATTGGCATGTCGCAATTGCTGCGGACTAAAATTGAACGCAAATTTCATCACATTACGGTAAAAGACTGTATCGCAAAAGCGGAGCTGACAGAGTATATCAAAAAGCATAAAGATATAGATTTCGTCATTTCTACGATAGGGCTTGGAAATGTAACGATCCCTCATATTGTCGTATCACCGCTTTTGGAGTCTGCTGATGAAAAGAAGCTCAGCGCATTTATGCAACAGCTTGATACATCACATCGCCGGGAGCAAAAAACGTTTAAAATGCTGAACGACACGACTCCGTTTCTCGTTTTTTTACAGCAAGAGACAGAGCACCGTTATCAGGTCATTGAAAAGCTGGCGCAGGCTTTGTATGAAAAAGGCTATGTAGAAAAAGAGTATGGCATTCATGCAGTAATGAGAGAAAAAATGTCGGCGACAAATATCGGGGCGGGTATTGCCATCCCTCACGCGAACTCTAAATATATCAAACAATCAGCCATTGCAATCGCCACCTTAAAAGAGCCGATTGAATGGGGGACAGAAAAGGTGTCGCTCGTTTTTATGCTTGCCGTCAAACACGAAGATCAAAACAAGGTAAAGCAATTATTCAGTGAGCTTTCCTATCTTAGCGAGCAGCCGGCATTTATTCAAAAACTGACGGAAGAAAAAAATGTGATGACGTTTTTATCGTATTTAAACTATTAAAAGCAGGGAATGGCTCCCTGCTTTTTTTCTGTTTATAGGGAAAAATGCCGTTATTTCCGGAACTTATGGTAAAAAAACGCGCTTATCACAGGCTGATTTCAGTATAAAGTTGAGACAAGATCTTGAAATTCAGACTGCAAAGGAGGATTTATATGAAACTGTTAGCGATTACATCATGTCCGAACGGCATTGCCCATACGTATATGGCTGCTGAAAATTTACAAAAAGCAGCCGGCAGATTAGGCGTTGAGATCAAAGTGGAAACCCAGGGCGGAATCGGGGTGGAAAATAGGCTGACCGAAGAGGAAATCCGGGAAGCAGACGCAATCATTATCGCGGCGGACCGCTCGGTGAACAAAGACCGATTCGCGGGAAAAAAGCTGCTGGCCGTCGGGGTTCAGGAAGGCATCCGCAAACCGGAAGAATTAATTCAAAAAGCGCTTAGCAGTGAAGTGCCGGTCTATCAATCTGCTTCAAAAGCTGAATCCGCAAGTCAGCAGGGCAAAAAACAAAACCCGATTTACCGTCATTTAATGAACGGCGTTTCTTTTATGGTTCCTTTCATTGTCGTCGGCGGATTATTGATAGCGGTTGCATTGACGCTTGGAGGAGAAAAAACACCAAAGGGCTTAGTCATTCCGGACGAGTCTTTTTGGAAGATGATTGAACAGATCGGCAGTGCTTCTTTTTCATTCATGATCCCGATTTTAGCCGGGTACATCGCGTTCAGCATCGCTGATAAGCCGGGTCTTGTCCCCGGAATGATCGGCGGATATATTGCGGCATCCGGCAGCTTTTACGACAGTGCAAGCGGCGCAGGATTTCTTGGAGGAATCATTGCGGGATTTTTGGCGGGATATGCGGCGCTTGGAATCAAAAAATGTAAAGTTCCTAAAGCAATACAGCCGATTATGCCGATCATTATTATTCCGGTGTTTGCCTCACTGATCGTCGGTTTGGCGTTTGTATTTCTGATCGGCGCCCCCGTCGCTCATATTTTCGCATCATTAACGGTTTGGCTTGCGGGAATGAAAGGTTCGAGTTCAATTCTTCTGGCATTGATTTTAGGAGCGATGATCTCCTTTGATATGGGAGGACCCGTAAACAAGGTGGCCTTTCTTTTCGGATCGGCAATGATCGGAGAAGGAAATTATGAAATCATGGGCCCGATTGCCGTTTCCATTTGTATACCGCCGATAGGGCTTGGGATTGCAACGTTTTTAGGAAAAAGAAAATTCGCCGCCGCAGAAAAAGAAATGGGAAAAGCATCATTTACGATGGGCCTTTTCGGTATCACGGAAGGAGCCATTCCATTTGCGGCCCAAGACCCCCTTCGTGTGATCCCGAGTATTATGGCGGGTTCTATGACCGGATCGGTGATAGCGATGATCGGCCATGTGGGGGACAGAGTGGCACACGGCGGCCCCATCGTTGCTGTACTTGGAGCAGTAGATCATGTACTGATGTTTTTTATCGCTGTAACAGCAGGTTCTCTTGTCACCGCTCTGTTGGTTAATGTACTGAAGAAAGATATGGCGAAATCCCCCGCGCCCGGCGAGGTGCTGCCGTCTGCCGCACCAAATGAAGCTGCAGCGGCAAAAGAAACAAAGGAACCATCTCAGGCTGACAGCCGAAAAGCCGGGATGACCGAAATCAAAAAACTGACTGACATTATCAGTACGGACTTGATTGAACCGCATTTATCCGGCGAAACGAGGGATGACATTATCGATGAAATGATCGAGAAAATGTCCCGTAAAGGTATGCTGCTGTCTGACAGCGGATTTAAGCAGGCCATTTTGAGCCGGGAACAGCAGGGAACCACGGCGATAGGTATGAATATCGCCATTCCGCACGGAAAGTCTGAAGCCGTCAAAACGCCGGGTGTCGCATTCGGAATAAGACGTTCGGGTGTTGACTGGAACAGCCTTGATGGTTCTGATGCAAAACTGATTTTTATGATTGCCGTACCGAAGGAAAGCGGCGGAAATCAGCATCTGAAAATATTGCAGATGTTATCCCGAAAACTGATGGATGACAGCTATCGGGAAAGGCTGCTCTCCGTTCAGACAAAAGAAGAGGCGTATGAGCTTCTGGAAGAAATCGAATAAAGCGGGGGATGATCATGTCTACTGAACCGATATTTTTCAATCCGGTTTTCAAAGAAAGAATCTGGGGAGGCGCCGCCCTGCGTGATTTTCACTATAATATTCCGTCCGAGCGGACAGGGGAGTGCTGGGCCTTCGCCGCTCATCAAAATGGACAGAGCACAGTTCGAAACGGCATGTATAAAGGATGTACGCTCGGTGAATTGTGGGAGCATCACAGAGATTTATTCGGAAACCTTGAAGGAGACCGTTTTCCTCTTCTTACAAAAATTTTGGACGCGGACCAAGACCTGTCCGTTCAGGTGCATCCGAATGATGACTTTGCCAAAATGCATGAAAACGGGGAACTTGGAAAAACCGAATGCTGGTATATCATTGATTGTGAAAAAGATGCGGAGATCATTTTCGGCCACAACGCAACAACAAAAGAAGAACTGATGTCCATGATTGAGCGGGGAGAATGGGACGGGCTCCTGAACAGAGTTAAGGTAATGCCGGGAGATTTCTTCTTTGTCCCAAGCGGCACCGTACACGCGATTGGAAAGGGCACACTTATTTTAGAGACGCAGCAAAATTCAGATACGACTTACAGATTGTATGACTACGGAAGAAAAGATGCGGACGGCAGGATGCGCGAGCTCCATTTGAAAAAAAGTATAGAAGTGATAGACGTTCCATCTGTCCGTGAACGGCCGACCGTTCAATATAAACAAACAGATGATTTGCTGGCAGCTGTTTTAATAGAATGTCCTTATTTTTCAGTCGAAAAGTGGGTTGTAAAAGGTGAAGCAAATCTATTCCAGCATCATCCCTTCCTTCTTGTCAGCGTGATCGAAGGAGACGGAATAATGATTGCAGGCGGGCATGAATATCCCTTTAGAAAAGGAGATCATATTCTCCTGCCTTCCGGTTTGGGAGAATATAAACTGGCAGGCCATGCAAATTGTATTGTGTCTCATCTGTGATCCTCAAAACCCTTCTCTGGCATCAGAGAAGGGTTTTACAAAAAGGGCGAAATCTCCAGTGTATCAGTGTTTTCGTTCCTGAATTTATTCTCTCAATTTGTATATCTCCCGAGCCATTGATTCAAGTATGTACATAGCGGGGATTTGGGTGGTGATATTCGCATTTTCAACCCATTCTTCCGTCACGTAATATGAAATATTCACATCGGACATTTTGGCAATGGTTGAATGTTTATGATTTGTAATACTGATGACCCGGCTGCCTTCTTGTTTCAGCTGATTCAGATGAGTCACCGTAGAATCTCCTTCACCTGAAACCGATAATGCGATTGTGATGCTGTTATGGCGGAAATGGGAATGGGCCGGAAAGTAAGGATCTTTAATATACATTGAAAGTTTCCCTAAGCACGAAAAATATCTGGCTCCGTATTCGGCGAGAATTCCTGAACTTCCCACTCCGATAAAAATAACGCTTTCTGCATCCGCCGCAAGGGCTGCTGCTTCCTTCAGCTTTTCTTCCATCCCTCCGCTTACTGTTCTTTCAAAAAATTCGGCAACGGAATGATGGGGACTCTTTAAAATCGTTTTTTTATTTGCCTCCGTATACATTTTCAGCTTCACCTTAAACTCCGAAAACCCTTCACAGTTTATTTTTTTGCAGAAACGTAAAATAGAAGCCGTAGATACATGGGTTTCATTTGCCAATTCACGGATTCGCATATAGACGACTTTCTCGCTGTTTTGGGAGATGTAGTTGTATAAAGAAGTTTCAAGCTCGTTAAATGAAGCAATCATTTCGTGTGTGAACATGCAGGGGGATTCTCCTTTTTATGAGAATGGTGAATGTACATCTAATCGTAACATATCATTTTTAAAAGAAACATAGTGTTATATTTATGTGACAAATCACTTTTTGTGTCATTCAAAACAAGACGTCAGCCAATGATTTACGGCGCAAAACAACTGCGGATATAATTCGTTCATACGCTTTATGCATGATCTCTTCAAGGGTCTCTGACAAAAGCGGCCGAAAAAAGGAGGACAATATGAGTATCAAACTGATAGCGGTTGATATGGACGGAACGTTTTTGAATGATGAAATGGCATATAACAAAGAGCGTTTTATGAATCAGTATCGTGAATTAAAATCGCGGGGAATTAAATTTGCCGTAGCAAGCGGAAACCAGTATGCGCAGCTTACATCCTTCTTTCCGGAAATCAAAAGTGAAATCGCTTTCGTTGCCGAGAATGGCGCTTTCGTCGTGAATGCCGGAGAAGAATTATTCGCGGGCAGGATGTCTGAAGACACTATAAAAGCAGTGATCCGTGCTTTAAAGCAGTATGAGGTGAAAAACGTCATTGCCTGCGGAAAAAAAAGCGCGTATATTCATGAAAATGCCGGTGAAGATGAATATCTGCATGCCAGTAAGTATTATTATGTGTTAAAAAGGGTGCCGCATTTTGAAAACATCGATGATGACATTTTGAAATTTTCCATCAGCTTTCCCGCCGAACATTGTTCCGCACTTCTGAGCCGTTTAAAAAACGCCATCGGGTCTTTCGTCACGCCTGTATCAAGCGGGCACGGTGACATAGATCTGATCATACCGGGGCTTCATAAAGCAAGCGGGATTAAGCTCCTCCAGAAACAATGGGGGATGGGCGATGAAGAGTGTGCGGCCTTCGGAGACAGCGGCAATGATTTGGAGATGGTGTCTGCCGTGAAATATGGAGTCGCCATGGATAATGCACATGAAAGCATTAAACAGGCTGCGGCGCATATCACGCAATCAAACAATGAAGAAGGGGTCTTAAATGCGATTGATTCCATCCTCAAATGTGAAAAACCCTTTGTCTGAAAAAGACGTTTTAACTGCGGAGGTGCTGAACGATGATTAAATTAGTGATTACGGATTTAGACGGTACATTTTTAAATAATCAAGGCGATTTTGACAGAACGTTATTTGAAAAAACAAAACGAGTAATGGAGGAACAGCATGTCGCTTTCGCCATCTGCACCGGGAAGCAGTGTGAAAGGGTGGAAGCTTTATTCGGAGAAGATGCGAACGATTTTTGGATTTTAGGAGACAGTGCCACACGTATAAAAAAGAACGGCAAGTTCGTATATGAATCTTTGATCAGCAATGAAGCGGGACTGTCAATTATAGGCGCTTTAGAAAAAATCAGCTGCGGGCATAGCATTATCGCATGCACAAAAAATGGCGCGATCGTAAAAGAAAATCTGTCTGAAAGTGAAATGAAATATGTAAATGCCTCTTATGCACATGTAACGAAAATAACTGATTTTACTGAGATAAAAGACGATTTTATCAAGATTACGGTTCATGACCCCGACGCCAACTGTCCGGAAACGAGAGAAAAGCTGCATGAATTTTTTCACCAATTATATATCGTAGCATCAGAGGATACCTGGATGGACATATCAAATATCGGAATACATAAAGGAACAACAGTACAAGAACTGCAGCGATTATTAGGGGTTTCGGCTGATGAAACAATGGCGTTCGGAGACGGCCGCAATGACAAAGAATTGATGGAAGCGGCATCCTACAGCTTTGCGGTTAAGAACGCCATTGACGAAATAAAAGATGCGGCGCACTTTGTCATCAAATCAAATGAGGAAAGCAGCGTCATGCACACGATTTTGAGAATATTAGCGCTGCAAAAACAATGATGGGCTAAAATCAATGCGGCAGGGCTTACTAGGGATAGAAAAAGCGGGCTATCCTCAGACTTTAATTCACTTCTGGTTTTTCTAAAATATGTTAAAAATGAATAAATATCTATATTTGACTCGATGGTATTGGTATAATATGTATAAAATGAATGAAGCGGTGTAATATCAAGATGAAAAAAATCACTTCATATCAGACAAAAAGTCGGAACTGCCTCGTTTTGAAATTGGGAGGTGTTTGTATTAGCCCGCTGTTGAGCCCCGCGTATATCATTCTTATTTTTCTTCCGGCAGCTTCTTTTCTGTTAGGGATTTTAGGATATTTCATCTTTAAAAAAGTATGGATGATGGTTGTTATTGTCTTCATTTTGTCCTTGATATTCATGTTTATTGTAATAGGCGCCGAACCGACATTTTTCATTTGGGTGGCTATGATGACGGGGAGCTGTTTTGTCTCCGGTTCAATTACTAAGACGATATGGACTTTCGCAAAGCGAAAGTATTAGACAGAAGAATCCTGTTTGAACAGCTATCCTTTTTTTGTCGATTGAAGAAAAAGAAGTATAGAGTTATCCGTTATGTTCTTATATTTTGTCTGTTGTTGTCAGATCGGGCTTTCTGTTGAAAATGTCTGTCTATCGTTTTGTTCTTTTTTAACTAAACGGAGCACTATAATTGAACTGTAGATACATAGAAAAACAAAAAAGGATAAGGAGGATTTTTATGTTTCAAACCTTAGACCATTTTTTGAAATCTTGGGAATTCGAAGCCGATGCGACACAAAAACTGCTGAATCATCTGACTGATGAATCACTTAAACAAGAAATCACTTCTGAACATTGGACTTTAGGCCGTATTGCTTGGCATACTGTCGCTGCCATTCACATCATTACCTCAAACACAGATTTAACGTTTCACGCTCCGGCCGAAGATTATCCTGTTCCTGCATCGGCGCGGTTTATTGCTGAGAGTTATCATCAAGCCAGTAATGCATTTGTACAGGCGTTAAAAACGCAATGGACTGACGATACACTTCAAGAATGTGTCAACTTTATTGGTCAGCAATTGCCAAATGGTTCACTTTTGATGTTTTTAATTCAACATCAAAACCATCATCGAGGACAAATGACTGTCCTTATGAGACAAGCAGGTTTACCTGTTCCGGGTATTTACGGTCCGGCAAAAGAGGAATGGATTAAATTCGGTTTGGAAGCTCCGAAATAGGATATTGTTGTAAGGGCTCGAATGAATAGATGATACCAATCGATGTTGGTATCTTTTTTGTTTTAGTCTTAGAGTGATTAAACCGGTATCCATGACATGCAGACGAATCAACAGTTCAATAGATGTAAATTAAGGTCAATAAATGCAGAAAGGTGATTATGATGATAACTAAAATGACGCGATTCAATATGAAAGACTTCAATAAACCAAACGAACCTTTCGTAGTTTCAGGGAGAATCATCCCTTCATTTGAGGACAATGTTTGGACATATACAGAGGAGAAATTTGCTGAGCCTTATGTCAAAAAATATGACGATGAAGACATTGATGTCAGTTATATTGAAGAAGAGGATAAAGTTGTCTTTTTTTATTACGCAGAGAACGACTGTGTCGGCCGGAGTAAGCTTCGTTCTAATTGGAATGGATACGCACTGATTGAAGACATTGCCGTTGCAGAAGATTATAGAAAAAATGGTGTCGGGACGGCTTTATTGCATAAAGCGATTGAGTGGGCAAAGGAGAATCATTTATGCGGTCTTATGCTTGAAACACAAGATATTAATGTTTCAGCTTGTCATTTTTATGCCAAAAATAACTTTGTCATAGGAGCGGTCGATACAATGCTTTATTCCAATTTTTCAACAGCAAATGAAATTGCGGTTTTTTGGTACTGTAAATTTTAGATGTTTCGTCATTTAGCGGGTGTGTGTCGCGAAGTATTCAAAACATCTGCTTGAGGATTTATAATAAGGTATATCAATCAATGCAGGGGGAGTTATGGATGAAGTGCAAAAAAATGAACAGGGTACAATTAAAAGAGGGAAGCGTATCAATGGCCCTATAAACTGCGTCTGCCCTCATTAATGGAGGGAAAGTTGTGAATACGCCTTATTCACAGTCAGCGTTACGGCACAACCAAGTGTTCATTTGGCTTTGTGTTCTGTCATTTTTCAGCGTATTAAATGAAATGGTTTTGAACGTCTCGTTACCTGATATCGCCAACGATTTTCATAAACTGCCGGCGAGTGCAAACTGGGTGAACACGGCCTTTATGTTAACCTTTTCCATCGGAACTGCTCTGTATGGGAAGTTATCAGATCAGCTGGGCATCAAAAAGCTGCTCCTATTTGGAATTATGGTAAATGGCTTCGGGTCGATCATTGGATTTGTCGGACACTCTTTCTTTCCTGTAATCATTCTGGCCCGATTTATTCAAGGGGCTGGTGCAGCCGCATTCCCGGCCCTTGTGATGGTTGCAGTAGTACGCTATATTCCGAAAGAAAACAGGGGTAAAGCATTTGGTCTGATCGGGTCGCTGGTGGCAATGGGGGAAGGCGCCGGACCAGCTATTGGAGGAATGATCGCTCATTATATTCATTGGTCATATTTGCTGCTTATTCCGACAGCAACAGTTATCACCGTTCCATTCTTGATGAAACTGCTGGAAAAGGAAGAAAGAATCAGCGGGCGCTTTGATATGGCGGGAATTATATTAATATCTGCAGGCATCGTATTTTTTCTGCTGTTTACAACGTCATATAGACTATCTTTTCTGATCATCAGTATTCTAGCTTTCCTGATATTTGTGAAACATATTAGGAAAACTCAAGATCCCTTTGTTGACCCTGCACTGGGGAAAAATGTCTTATTTATGATGGGCGTCCTTTGCGGAGGCCTGATATTCGGCACTGCTGCAGGATTTGTGTCTATGGTTCCTTATATGATGAAAGATGTTCACCATTTAAGTACTGCGGCAATTGGAAGCGGGATTATGTTTCCCGGAACGATGAGCGTCATCATCTTCGGTTACATTGGAGGATGGCTTGTTGATCGGAAAGGTTCTTTATATGTGCTGACCATTGGGATTGCATTGATGTCTTTCAGCTTTTTAATCGCTGCCTTTTTTATAGATGCGACACCATGGCTCATGACCGTTATCATCGTTTTTGTTTTTGGGGGGCTCTCCTTCACAAAAACGGTTATATCTACAATTGTGTCTGGCAGTTTGAAACAAAAGGAAGCCGGCGCCGGAATGAGTCTGCTTAATTTTACGAGCTTTTTATCAGAGGGAACGGGTATTTCGATTGCAGGCGGTTTATTATCGACCCGCTTGCTGAATCAAAGGCTGCTGCCTGTTAACGCTGATCATTCCGCTTATTTGTACAGTAATATGCTCATTCTTTTTGCAGGAATCATCGTTTTGAGCTGGCTGGTAAACATGAATGTCTATAAACGTTCGCAAAGAAATGACTAAAAAGGGAAAAGGATCAAACTTGATAAAAGTTTTGATCCTTTTTTTGAGGAGCTTCCTTATTCCGAAACCTTTTGTCGATCAATGAAAGGGGAGTTAAAGTGAATTACATTTATAAGAAAAAGGAAAAGAAAAATGGAAATTGTATCATTTCAATCAGAGATAAATGGGAGAATGCACTTATTGAGTTTGAACAAAAAAATAATCAAATTGAGATCATGATCAATTATCGTAACGAGAAAACAACCAAGTTTTCACTGCCAATCGAGACTTTTGAGAAAGTGTATGAGGATATTAAAATAGGCCGGGGAGAAAGTTAATCATTCTTTTTGAAAATGACCATGATGTTCGTAAGCAGTATGGTTTTAACACGCATTTGGATTTCCCTGGCAAAATAAAGGTTTTTGGGGATTTATGTTAAAATAATAGTAAGAACCTTGGGCAGCGGACAGGGAGTTTCGTTGCTTCATAAGGAGAGGGAACTATGAATAATATTCACATACTGGGAGCCTCCGGAGTCGGAACTTCAACACTGGGTGTTGCATTATCAAAGCATTTGCCTCATACGCATCTTGATACCGATGATTACTATTGGACAGATAAATTCACTAAGAAAAGAGAAATTCCTGAAAGAAGAAAGTTGCTTGAAAAAGACTTGACAATAAATGAGAAATGGATTCTTTCTGGCGCAGTGTGCGGCTGGGGCGATGATCTAAAAAGTTATTTTGACCTTGTCATCTTCTTATGGATTCCGCAAGATATACGGCTTGAGAGATTAAGGCATAGGGAATTTCAGCGTTATGGAAACGAAGTGTTAGCCGGCGGCAGTAAATATGAACAATCAAAAACATTTTTAGAGTGGGCTTCTTTATATGATAATGCCGGAATGGAAGTTCGAAGCAAAGCTTTACACGAACATTGGATGGCGGATTTATCTTGTCCATTGCTGAAAATTGAAGGAGATTACTCAGTCAATGAAAGAGTTGATCGTGTCTTGGATTATCTGAATTTTAATTAAACTAACGGATGGTGATAACTGAAAAACCAAAATTCAAAGACAGTTCCGGCCATTTTAACGGAGCTGTTTTTTTATACCGCTTTCAGTTTCTCTGTTGTGAAGTGATTTATTTTCGGCAGCATCCCACAATAGAGAAGTGATTTGTTCTTCATTAAGTTCTCCGTTGGAGTATTTCTCTAAAATTCGTATAAATCGTTCATCACCTAATCAATTATTTCTTTGTTTATTTTTATTCTCCATCTCATTTTCAGACTGAATTAAAGCCCTCTCATAACGAGAAGGGCTTTCCACAATATATTTTTAGAATTTTTTCGATCCAAACAAATATCTATAAAAAAGATACCGGCAACTTTCTGCGGCATCTCGCAGTGTTCAATTGTTTAGTGCTTTTTTTTCATAATCTTTACAAATCTGAAAAAGTCATCATCCGGCAGGGGCTTGTCATCTTCGCGTCCATTGCGATGCATATGCGGATCAGAGTGATGTTCATTGTAGAACTCTACGATATGGAATCCGCACTTATTCACATAGAAGTTGATATTTCGCTTTTCGAAATAAGGTGTCACGGTTTCCCAAAGCACAGTATCCGGATACTGTGCTTCTATGGCTTTCCAAGCAGAAAGACCAATCCCCTGGCTGTGATGTTCTGGAGATACATAGAATAAATCTAGCGAATTATGATGTGTTTCGCTGTTGATACGTACTACTGCACCACCTACCTTCTTACCATCCCGAAGAATATGATAAACGACTGCTCCGGGAGCGTCGAAAGATTCCTGAACATCATTGTCCGATGGAATCGGTCCATCTTCGCAATCACCGAACGTTTCAATCACGGCGATCGCAAAGGCTTCTTGTAATTTTTTTTGGAATTCTGGCAGATCAGATTCCTTTGCTGGTTCCAGAATAACTTTTGGTTCCTTTTTTGTGTTCATGATTGCTCACTCCTTCAGTTGCTGAAATAACGAGTTCAGTCGTTCAGTAAAACATTCCAGCTGCTCTGCCGCTTTTTCTTCCGCGGTAAATTTGGCGTTAAAATACTTGCTGCAAAGGTTTAGTTATTATTCTCGAATTTTTCCTATCACAAAATCGCATAAAATAGTCGAATGTGTTGCCCTTGACTATAGGCATGCGCAAAAGATTCATTTTAGATTCGATCACGAGCTATGCACATTGAGTAAACTCTGGTGAATTTTCTGTCAGAGTTAGCCCAAAGAAGCACTAAATAATATAAAAGTTTAATACCCACTTCCGTCAACAACTAATTTGAAGTCATGCAATCTGTGCAAAGGGGTTATTTCGGAATTGATTTTTCCGAATGCAGCGGAGTCGCTTTGGGACTTCCGTTTACTTTGCCGTACGTCAGCTTGCGCCATATCAATTCCATCGGACCGTACTTAAACCGTTTCAACCACAATGTACTAAAGCTCATAAGCACGAAGTACACGGCCAGACTGAACATGAACGTGCCGGCGGATTGAATATGATCCGCAAGCCCGAATCCGTACCGGAGGAACAAAACTGTTCCAATGATAGAGTGAAGCAGATAGCAGGTCAATGACATCCGTCCGACTTTGGTGAATATCATCATAGGGCCTCGCAGCTGAGGAACGTACAGAAACAGCATTGCAAAAGTGCTCATATAAAACATACTTCCGGTTAAGCCGCCATTTTGACCCACGACAGAGGAAATGTCCTTCCACAGCATATTCTCAGAAAGATTAGACATGTCTAGTAATATACTGCTTTGTGTTATTAGAAAAGCGATTGTGCTAATGATCCAGATACGCTTCCATATGAACTTTTTCGCTTCCATGTCTTTGAAAAATTCCATCTTAACAAAGTACACGCCCAGCAGAAACATGAGAAACATGGAATAGATCATAGAGAAAGAGCTAGCCGCCATCGTGACCATATCTGTCCACCGGGTGCTGATGGATTCCATGTAGGTAAGGCTTGTGTGGCTAAACAAAGTAAACTCTGAAAAATTCGGGTTTTTTGACCCTGCAGTATTGATGACATTGTACAACATTGTGAAAACAGGAGTCAGGAATTGAAACACGATAAGTGCGATAATCCATCTAAGAACCGTTTTGGCCGTGCGTTTATAGAAAGCGAGTAACAGGAAGCCGCTTACGGCGTAAAAGGTCAATATGTCACCGACCCAAACAAATGTAATGTGCAAAATGCCAAACCCCAACAGGATAGATAACCTGCGGGCAAACAGCTTGTTGGGACTATCTACCTTCTGCGCGGCTCGATCCATAAAGATCATAAACCCAACTCCGAACAAGAAGGAGAATAATGTAACGAATTTCCCTTCGGCAAACCAGGAAACCAGATTGTGCAGGAGGTCACCGGAGGCCATTTCGAATCCCTTTACTGAATCTACGATCAGAAAATAGTTGACAATAATAATGCCAAGCAAGGCAAATCCACGTACGATATCCAGAAAATGAACCCGTTCCCGCAGACTCACTGGTTGCCCGCGTTCTTCTTTTTGTACAATCATATCAATACTCCTTTCCCATTTACCATTGCAATGTGCAGTGCGGATCTGAAAAACTCGAGCCTTACAATGGATAAATATAAAGACAGAATCTTAACAATTTATGAAGGTTCATCATTTTTTTTTAAATGTGACAAAATTGTGGCGGACATCAGCTTTCATAAACTGTTAAGATTTACGTAGTATCTTATAACGTACGTTACTTATGAATGATATATAGTAAGGTGACAGAAATAACATCAAGAATCATGAGGTGAAAAAGGCATGACCCATCGAATATTAGTCGTAGAGGATGATCGGGATATTGGTGATCTTTTGAAGGAATCCCTTACGCGTTCAGGCTACGAGGTGCTAAGAGCCAAGGATGGAAAGCGAGCATTGCAACTTGTGAATGATTCGCTTGATTTGGTTATTTTGGATATTATGATGCCAGGCATTTCTGGAATCGAAACCTGTCAGCACATTAGGAAAACCTCTAACGTCCCAATTCTGTTTCTGACGGCCAGATCGAGTACACTCGATAAAACTGAGGGATTACTCGCCGGCGGCGATGATTATATGACTAAACCCTTCTCGGAAGAGGAACTTCACGCTAGAGTGATTGCCCAATTACGCAGATATACAATCTATCAGGAAAAGAAGGAACAGGAAGAAACATTTCTTATCGGGGGCAAACTGAGAGTGAGCGAAGAATTTAATGAGGTTTGGAAAGAGGAGCAGCAAATCAAGCTGTCAGATCTGGAATATCGTATCCTGAAACTGCTGATGAGCAAACGCAACAAAATATTTTCTGCTCAAAATATATATGAGAGTGTGTGGGGACAGCCTTACTTTTACTGTTCTAACAATACGGTGATGGTGCATATTCGGAAACTGCGCTCCAAAATTGAGGATGATCCGGCACGTCCGGTTTATATAAAAACTGAATGGGGAAGAGGATATCGATTTGGCACATCGTAAATTCACGCTAACCAAAAAACTGGCTTTGCTGATCATGGTTGCTGCGATTGTGAGCGGTGTAATCTTTCTGACGTTGCAAAAGATTACAGATGATCTGATCGAGGGATATCTGAGTTCGGATGAGTATTATCACAAGGAGTCAGCGAGATACATTCAAAAATTCAGTCAGTACGTTTCAGAAAATGGGTTGTCTACATCGGATAGAAAAGCGTTTGGCGAGTGGGTCAAAAAAGAAAATTACATTAACCTCACCATATTTAAGGATCAGGAGCTGCAATATGATTCCGTTTATTCCGAATCGGATTATGGAAAGGAAAAGCTGACTCAGTACGCTCAAAATCATTCACATCCTGTCAAGTTCAGCGATGGTGAAGGACGAGTCATTATCGACGGTTTCTACTCTTCCCGATATTATGATCTGGCCTTTACATTGGATTTGCTCGGTGCAACCCTCATCTTTTTAATCATTGTTCTCTTGGGCATCCGTCAAAGTCTTCGCTACCTTAAAACGCTTCACCAAGAGATTCATATTCTTGAAGGGGGCCAGCTGGACTACGAGATGACGATAAAAGGGCATGATGAATTAGCGATGATTGCAAAGAGCATTGAGGATCTGCGGAAAGCTTTCTTGGACAAACTTAAAGCGATCGAGGAATTGCAAGCAGAGAGCCGCAGCCTGGTTACCGAAATGTCGCACGATATGCGCACACCGCTGACGTCGCTGATCATGAATCTGGAGTTTGCCAAAAAAGAAGGAGGCGAAGCGGGTACAAGCAAAGATCGTTATGTAGCCAATGCTTATGGTAAAGCACTGCAATTAAAAAACTTGTCTGACAATCTGTTTGCGTATTTCCTGCTGAATAAGGAACATGGGGCCGACCTGGAGACCGTTGCAGTGAAAGAAGTGATCTACGATCTAATATCAGATCAGATTGCTATCCTTCATCAGGAGCATTTCCGGGTCCATATTTCAGGCGAGCTGCCGGAAACCTATATTAACGTGAATTTGGAGGAGCTTGGTCGTGTATTTGATAATGTGATGTCAAACTTATTTAAATACGCAGATCCGGAAGAAGAAATCAGCATCACGTTTGTATCGGATCAAGAAATATTTGAGATTCATATCAGCAATACGATTAAACTTGCGGATGTAACACCGGAAAGCAACGGACTCGGTGAAAGAAGCATTGCGCGAATGATGTCCCGCATGCAGGGGCAGTTTCACAGTATACAAAAGAATTCCAAGTACTGCATCGTGCTGCGATTTTGGAACAGAAAGATGTAGGCTGCGGATCAAAACGACGAAAATATTGAAATAGGAGACAACAAGATGAGATTTTCCAACAATTTTAAAAAGGCGCCTTACCTGTTACAAGCGCTTCTCAATGTCTGCCTGTTCTTCCTGGCGATAGCCTTAAGCGGACTTCTGATCAGCGAGACATGGTACATTGTGCAATTCGTATACAAGTCACTGTTCAACAAAGTGGACAGCTATTATGAGATGCTTGGGGAACTGCTTATATTCTTCATGTATTTTGAGTTCATTGCTTTGATTATCAAATACTTCAAATCAGACTTTCATTTCCCGCTTCGCTACTTTATTTATATTGGCATCACGGCTGTCATTCGTTTGATAATCATCGATCATGATCAGGCGATCTCAACGTTCTGGTGGGCGATGGCCATTCTTGCAATGATTTGTGCATTCTTTATTGTCAATAGACGAAATTCTGTTGTTGAACATTAATAAATTAGTTCACTTTATACCGATACGCCACTGAAATGTCCTAATTGTGAATGAGAGTTGGAGCAGAATAAAAGAATTGATGAACTTGTCCCAAGGACATGACATGAACTGCCTGGAAATGAGATTGCTTCTTTATTTTACAAGGAAGAGATTAAAATTTTAATAAATAAGATGAAACAGTTAGGACGGACGTTTATTGTTTTTTCCTCATCATTTATAAATAGAAATGATGGCAAATGAATAAAAGGAGTGTAATGAAAATAACTTTATCAGGACAAACGGCTGTTACATAGCATTACCCAAGGGGTGATGCTGCTTGAACATCAGACTTTGAATCTTAATGATGGATGAAAACTCAAGTTATCTGCAATGACTGAACTTATCATTAGTGATGATTAGTCGAATTTCATTGACAGACAGTATGGATCAAGTAGCATCTTACCTTTTACTCACTTTGTTGATGCAGACAGTGCTTCAAATGTCGGTTTCAAAATGGCAGGAGATCAAGTTAGGGCTAAAGGAAGGGAAAACCCCTTCCTTTTTTACTTGGACAGACTGAAAACAGTGCCCTTTTTCTGGCCAAAATGAATATAAAATGATGTAAATGAGCGGAAGGTGTCCGTAAGTAATCATTGTAAAAGAAATAACTATGTCCTATACAAACTGTAAAATCTCCCGTTCTTGTTTATACATCCAAGCTTGGGTGAGAAATTCTTAAAATCGTAATTTGTCTTGAGAATTAGTAGCGGATTTCTTTAATTGACGCATCCAAATAAAGTGTCGGATCAAATAAAAAGCAGTTATAAGGGCAATCATTAATAAAATCCATATTGATGAGAAAGAAAGGATAATCAAAAAGCTGATAATAAGCATTAATGATAAACTCTTTGAAAACTTACCAGGTAGCAGTTTATATGCAGACAAAATACCGCAAATCGCATTACTAATAAAGAAAGCATTTGCTATGCCGACAATTTGTTCAACATTAATGAAATTTATAAATAAAAGAATAAAAACGATTGCATGAATTAATGTTAATAAGCCTAGGGCTCCAATTGGTATGTTTGTTTTGGAGCGGAAAGAAATCAAGGTTATTTTTTTATTCTCTGAGGCTATTAGACGTGATACTCCGCCAGTAACCAATAAATATGTGCTCATACATAATATTGTTGTGATGAAAGCCATTGTCGGTGAAGCAAACGTTCCAAGCAATGGAATTAAAATAATCGTTAATGTGTGCGCCTGATGTAAATTAATCCATTGATAAGAAGCAGCTACAATGATACAAACCGTTGTGATGACCACTGAGCTTATTACTATTGCTTGGGGAATCGTTCTTTTTCTATTTTTGACATCCAAACTATAATTCCCTATAATTTCCCAACCAACTAGAGCCCAAAAAAGCAAAAGAATACTATAACCAAAATCATCAAGATGAAATGGTGTTTTAATAAAAGCTTTATCCCTCATAAAGGGGATTGAACTAATTCCTCCACTTAACAATACTACTGTGGCAACTGTGGAGAACATAAATGACACTTTTCCTACAGAAGAGATATTCAATAAAAGAACGAATAAACAAATCATCATCAGAATGATTCCATATGTCTCTAGCGGCCAACCATTACTTTTAAACAAAGCCTTTAGATATTGACTGGCTGTCATGAGAACGGCAACTGGCCCCACACTGCCCGCAATAATAAAAAATACAGAAGTTAATTGTTTTATATGTTGTCCAAATGCAAGTTCGACTGTATGCGCAACACCAGATTCATTCGGAAATAAAACACTCAATTTTCCAAACAATGAAGCAAATAGAAAACTCATGATCATCATCATAAACCATGCTAATATGGCATAATCTCCAGTCTTACCATAAATGATTGGTGGAAGCAATATAATTCCCGATCCTAAAATAGGACCAACAATTAATCCGCTTAAAAGCACGGGGCCGAGTTTTCTTTCTCTCACTTTACTTTCCATCCTTTCCTAAACGTGTTTTACGATCATATTCCAATTGTAATTTGTTTCCTTTCATCGGTAAAATAGATATATATGAACTTTTCCATCGGGATTAGTGATGTTCAAAGGGGGAGACATGATGGAATTACGGCACTTAAAAACATTTATAACAATTGTAGAAAAGGGAGGATTTACAAAGGCAGCTGAATATTTGGGTTATGCCCAATCGACCATAACTTCACATATTAAAGATATTGAGCAAGAAATAGGAAAACCGTTATTTAATCGTTTTGGGAAGAAAATGCTGTTAACTGAAGCGGGGGAACTTTTGTTTCCTTATGCAAACGAAATGATCAGGATTTCCGAAAAAGTAAAACAAATACAATCAAACGATGAACCGATCGGTACTCTCGTTATTGGTGCTCCGGAATCTTTAACGGTTTACCGTTTACCTCCAATTATTCACGAATTCAAAAAGCTCTTTCCTAAAGTGAAAATAACATTAAAATCATCGACATGCTGGGAATTAAAAAATGACCTCCGAAATGGGAAGGTGGATTTAGCGTTTCTTTTGGGGTACGAACAAGAGGAAGCTGATTTATATATAGAAAAACTGATAACTGAGCCAATGATATTGATATTCCCTGAACATCATAAGTTGAAAAATATTCCATTTGATGATTTTTATTTTTCATCTGATGAAGTGATTCTATATACAGAACATGGGTGCAGCTACCGTACTTACTTTGAAGAGTATATGAAACACCAAGGACTGGTTTCGGAGAATACCTTTGAATTCTGGAGTGTTGAGGCAATTAAGCAGTGTGTGATGTGCGGATTAGGAATTTCGTTATTACCGTTGATCACTGTACAAAAAGAGTTGAAAGAAAACAAATTAAGTGGATTGATTTTGAATGAAACACGTATTTTAATGCAGGTGGCTTATCATAAAAAAAGATGGTATTCCTTAGCGATGGCTGAATTTATAAATATCGTAAAAAAACATGCGGAATTATGGAAAAGAACTCAGACTTTATAGTCAATGCTCATTAAAGTCTTCGAGTCGGTGCAAAAAGAGGAAGGGATGAGACCCCTTCCTTAAAACCTTTAATTCCTCTAATTTCATTGTAAGATATATTACTTTTTTGAAATGGGTATCCAAATTTCACTTTTAAAAGATGGCGATGTTACATCCTTATGTTCGTTCCACAGGATTTCTGGGCCTTCAATTTGTTCATAATGTGATGATGGAAACCATTCGGAATAAATCCGTCCCCATACTTCCTGCAGTGCATCCGGAAAGATCCGGCTGCTTCGAATACAGCCCACGTTGAGGCAGGGACTTCAAGCTGTGATAGATGATCTGGGCAATGTCTCGTTGTGGCTGCGCCAATATAGTGATTAGCTCTCCGTTTTCCTCTGTCCGGCCTTCAGAAAAGTTCGTGGATGCACTGATGAGTCCTACAGGCGCTACATTAGAAAGCTCTTTTAGTTGATTGATTGCTGTTTCATCTAAACTTTCCCACATCGATGCAATGTCAGGATTCACGCCTTTACAAAATAGGGACTCTTTTTTTAATGCCGACGATGCGAAATGCCTCTTTTTCTTCAATGCGATAGTTCATTTCATTTCCTCCTTTGATTGATAACTGGAAGGTCATTCGCGGATAAGCTTTAAGTGAATGGCCATTATGTTTAGCTTCTGATGGTCTTATGCCATGCAGATTTTGAAATGCTCGTGCAAAAGAATCTGGTGAGTGATAACCGTATTTTATTGCAAGATCAATCACCTTTACGCGGCTGTCTTTAAGTTCAAAAGCTGCAAGAGTAAGACGTCGTCGACGAATATATTCCGATAATGAAATACCTGTAAGGAAGGAAAACATCCTTTTAAAATGATATTCAGAGCAGAAAGCAAGCCTTGCTGCTTCTTTGAAATCAATATCGTTCGTGAGGTTTTCTTCAATATACGTTAATGCGCTGTTCATCCTTTTAAGCGAATCCATTTATTTGACCTCCTTTAACAAAAGAATAACAGGAGCGAAATGTATCTACCCGACATTTCGTGCACAGTTTTGCAGGATAACTTATATGTAATAAATTAAGTGATTCACCTGTATTTGTACAGATAAAGAAAACACCTAATAACTGATTGGGTTTCATAAGATGAAAGAAAGTTATCATTGTTTTATATTGAATAGAAAAAGCCGGGATGTCAGATCGGGCTTTTAAGCTCATTTCCCCTTCGACTTCTTCCGCTTCTCTTTCTCCGCCCGGTAAAACTCATGGAACATTTTCATCAATGCGCGTTTTTAATCCGTGACACATAACTCCTTGAAATGCCGAGCTTATCGAGATGGTATTTATAGACTGAAAGAGCAACATAAAACTTTATTAAAATAAGAGAAGACCCTCTATAGGGGCCTTAACATTAATAAATTTGACATTTTTTATTTGCGTGCCCATTCATTCCATAAAGGTTCTAAGCTGTTTTTTAGGTCTATGAATATCCATGGGTAGAGGGAGAAAAAAATAAGAATAATAACAAAAATATAAGAAGAAAGTTAATGAATTATTAAACATTAATCAATATTCCTCTGCTATTTTTAGAACCTTGAATGCCAAGGACACTCAGAGTTATGTTCGAAAATTTCAGAACTATAGTCAAAAAACTTAATGTTGTTCTTCAAGCTTGTCCATTAAGTCTGTAAATGAATCACAAACATAGCTAATGGAACTTCCCTTATCTTCATTAGCGATCTCATGATCCCAAAAAACAATTACGGGTTCTTGAGAAGACAATCTATAATCAAAACAAAAGAGGTTTCCCCCTGCATCTGTAGCAAAAGGTATGATCTTATCAACTAACCGATCTTTAACATTATCAAGTGTACTAAGGAGATCAATTGGTCGAGTTGGATCTCCTATACTCAGTAAATTGTTTATTGATTCTCGAGAATTTTGGAATGAAACAACCTTTTTATCTATAGGAGAGCATCCATTATGGTCTTTAATGAACTCTCTGTAATCTGTCGGGAACTTGATTTTTAATTTTTCTTCTACCTCTTCGATCTGACTGTTTGTCGCCTCTTTAAAAGTGCTTCGTTTTCTCCATTTAATACTTTGCATTGATTAACCTCCTATTTCTCATCTTTTCCCCAAATTTTATATCCGCCAGTGTGACCAGTTTTAGCATGAATGACTCGATCTACTAGCTCCATTTTTCCAGGAGTTTGATGGTGGTGCCATGTGTATTTCTCTGGTGTTATTCCATCTTGAAGATCAAGTAAATCATCTTCGTTCAAATCAAGCTTCTTAATCAATGATGGATCTTCTTCAGTCTGCTTATATAATTGTTTATTTAATTTGTCAAAATGCTGGTCTCTACTTTTTTTAAAGTCGGCTTTATCAAGTGTGAGTGTATGTTTTGATTCGAATATTGGAAATCCGTCTTTATCATAGGGAACTTTTGTTACTGGATGGACATCATTTTTCAAATGACCCATTCTTAAGTTAATGGTCGTTGTTTTGCCCGCACTGTTTTCGTACGTGTATGGTGCAGCTTTAACAAATTGATCATGTTTGGATTGTATTGCTTTTTTTAATATAGACGTATTCTTTACATTATGCGTATTCTCAATATCTTGTGCTATACCTACAAGTGCTAGATCATCTTTATTTCTAGATAAAGAATTTATGTAGTTTTTCCCTACGGTAATCCCTTTGTTTACATGTCTAGTAGCTGCTTTTTCTCCAGCTCCAATCACTTTATCTACTTTGGCAGCACCGGCTTTACCAAGTTTGCTTGTTACTTTCACAGCAGAGCCAACGCCCTTTAGTCCAACAAGGCTCCCGACCACATAGGTAATATAATGAGATCGTGAGTATGCATCTCCGTTAACCATTTTATCATTCCATGAATCCGCTATGTTTGTCCATATGATTTTTGCATAGGAAGGTGTCTTCAATACAGCTGAAATTGTTTTGGCTAATTTTTGTTCTTCGGAGAGCTGGGAAAACTCCCAAGTCCCGACAGCTAAATCTTTAACGCCAGTCACAGTATCCTTAGCGACATCGTAGAGACCGACTCCAACTCCTTTCAGGACTTCCCATGTGGTTTCACCAACTTCTTCGAGCTGTTGTGCTTGTTCAAGCTGAATCACATATTGCTGCTGGGAAGGTTCAAGGTTTTCATAGCCGATCTTCTTCGCAATTTCCAAATATTCATCCGGATCGGTCACACCGTCGGCGAGTTTTTTCTTCAGATCCTTGATTTCCCGCTCTTTCGCCTCTTCCTTCTTAATTGTCAGGTAAGCGTCTGAGTGTCTTGCAATCTCGCCTTTTTTCTTATGTATGTCACTTTCTCTGTACGCCTTGGCGTTATAATGAAGCGGAGTGGCGTTTTTTCCTTTGCCCGTAGCGTTTTGGAGCTGTTGAAAGTCTGCCTGAATGAAATGTTCATTTGCCTCGGTTTCTGCGTATTCTTTCGTTAGATCGTGATCAAGCTTTCCGAGTTTATGTATGGTATCGTTCCTTTTTTTATCTGCTGACTCAAGCTTTTGATCGACATCTTCTGTAGAGAAAACATCAAGATGAATGATATCGCTGATTTCATCAAGGATACCTTTCATTTCATTGCGCTGCTCTTGCATGATGGCTTGTGATTTATTCTTCGCATGAATCAACTCATGTTCTAAAAATGACTCTTCCACAAACGAATCGGCCAATCCCGCATCAGTTACTTTTCCAGAAAGACTGTTAAGAAAAGCAATCTTCATATCGATCAGATCAAGCCAGCTGTCTGTGACACTAGCGTGATCTTGAAAGAATGCTTTGATGTTATCAGCACCTTTGCCCGAAAACTCATTGTCATCTAAGTCAGCCATTCCCTGAAAAGCTTTCCTGAGATTGATAAATTGTTCTCTAATCTGATCATATTCTTTTGCTCGCTTTTCCGCTGCTGAGATTAACGAGGATGCTTCAAATACTTTCATATCTGTCTCCTTCCCACTTAATCTTATCTAAATTTTACCACATCATATTACATGTAAGAAGCTTCTTCCTTTTGTTAAAGATACTTTCTTAGGAGATTTGAACTTTAACAAAATCTTAAAATAGGATTAATTCAGTTGATGAAAAATTGAAGAAATGGTTAGGCATTGGTGCATTATCTCTAAGCTTTTCTTTGGCTGCATGTGGGTCTGAATCTGCTTCTACAGATAAAACAGATTCAGATAAAGCTAAAACAACAGGGCAAGCAGCAGTTCAGCGGAAGATGGAGAAAAATCAGTTGACTTACTTGAATACTGAATAGGTGTAAAAAGCGGTTATTCATACGGATTGAAAAAGAAGAACACGCAGCAGATTCACTTGCTCTTGTTTGGGGCAAGTGTTGACAACCCCATTACTGGTTTAATTAAAGAAGGGGTATAAAACCTGTATCAATGATGTTACGAGATATCTGCGACACAGGTTTTATATGCAGGTAACTAATATTCCTATATATGTAACATTGCATTTTTTGTGATGCAATAGTTCACTCTATTTCTGCTTTCAATTTTTCGAACCACTCTAAATTAACCAAGTGATGTGAACGGGAATTTTCATTCATGCGGCGAAAGTAATTGATTGTGCCGGGAATTTCTTGAGTGATGGACAGGTATTTATCAAGGAGCTCGATTCGAGTTTTAGTCTGATCGATTTGTGATTGGATCAGATCCAGTAATTTATTTTTGTCGAATTCATCGGCAAAGAGTAACGCCCCATAAAATTGCAGGTTCACATATTCCGATTTGGTGCCGTATTTGATCATTAATTTTTCGAATTCTGCCCTTCCCGAATCTGTGACTTTAAAGTTGCGGATTTCACGCCCGCCGGTTGAGGGTTTCTGCTGAATCTGTTCAATCAAACACTTTTCTTCAAGTTGCTGCAGATTGTAATAAAATGAACCTTTCGTGAAGTTAACGATGTACTTGTAATGACGTTTTTCCATTAAGGCCAGAAGTTCATAGCCGTGAGCTCCGGGGTTTTGGATGAGCAAGCCAAGGATAAGTAAGGGAATCATGGTTTCATCACCTTCGCCATCCGCGCTTCAAATTCCGCGTACGTGATTTTACCCGAAGCCAAATCCATACTATGAAGGTAAATCTGTTCTGTTTTAGAATAGTCACCATTCACTTTCAGTGATTGCTCCTCTCCCGAAATGGGTTTCAGGATATGGTACTTTTTCGAAAAAGCCTCGAAATAACGGTAACCGAATTTGCGTTGTGAAGCTGCGTCTAAATGAATGCCATCAGGATTCGCAGTCAAACCTGCCGCAGTAACAAAATAACAATTCTGTTGTTCATCAGCAAAACGCAGCAATTGTTCATTAACCTGTCGAAATTCAGTCGCGTGCTGTCCAAAACCGGTCTTCCCAAGAAAGTCACCAAGCCCTCCAATAATCAACGGTACCTCATCTAATTCCAACTCGTTTCTTAGCGTCCCGATGATAAGAATTAATTTCTCGTAATAAGTTTCATGCAGCGAACGATAACTGTCACTCTCACCTTGATGCCAAAGAATTCCGCAAATTTGACTGGATCGGAGGGCGAAGCGGGCTTCGGACAAAGCATGCTGAAAAAGGATGCCTTCCGGATGCCAGTCATTCAATGAACTGCCACCTTCCGCACACGGGATCAAGCCAATTTCTTCATCGGGATGAGCTTTCGACCATGCATCTGCAAAAGATGCCGCCAGGCCAACGCCGGAAACCGGACGGTCGTAATTAATCGGCTCTGTCATCATCTGCCACTGTCCATTGCGCAGCATTTTTATTTTTTCATTATAGATAGGGTCTACTTCATTCAAAAATCCACGGCCCGCCATATTCGACTGCCCCAACATTAAAAAAGACTTTATCATCTAATTTTTCACTTCTTTACATCAATATTTTAGTCTAATTAGACTATAGTCAATTCAGCTTGTCTTGTAAAGTTTCAACTAGGTTTTATTAGTATGTATGAAAAGCGTTCCTGTGGCAGCTACACTCGACCTGCCTATACATAAAAACTTAGGGTTATGCCTGGATAGGCTCAATTCCAGCTTGGGTACAAAGGGTACATACAGCCTGCTTTGCGAACAGGCCAATATAAGTCTATCAATTGCATACCGATTCATGAAGGCGAATTGCAGAAGTGGAATCCGCTGATTGAGGAGACGAGATCGATTTTGAAAAGCGTGAATTCAGACGTAGTGATTGGTTATGCAGCTTATTTTGAGTTGATAAATGGCTTCCGAAAAACAGTGTACTGGACAAAGGTACAAGTAGAAAAGCACAAAAAGAAATTCAGTAAGTCTGATGTTGGATGGAAAAATGACTGGGATGCGATGGCAACTAAGTTTTCGAGCCTTCAAACAAAGAAAATACAGAAAACCAAGCGTGCGAGAAGCCGATCCTTTTGACGGCAAGCCTGTTCAAGCTTCAACTTTTATTCGAATGGTTCAAGACATGCCAACGATTTTAAGAGTTGCGCTGACTAAGGATCAAAAGTCTGTTCCATCAATTAGTACAGTTAACTTAAGCACAAAAGAAGTAATTGCTGAAGTTAACATTACCTATGACACACTTGAAAACAACATCGAACAAGAAGTCGCATCTGTATGCGACTTCTATCATTTTCTAATTAATAGAAAGTAACCATAAGAAAAAATTTAAGGACTTGCAGCCCTATGGCCGTATAAACAAATTTAATCCCTCATAATATGTCATCAAACTTAGCAATATGGATTCTAATTTAGGAGTTTAAGAGCGATTGATGTGTTCATAAATGTCTTTCACATCTACCGGACAGTGGGTGAGTAAAATACGTCACTATGCATATGCTGTATTTTTTCCCAGTTGGCGGGATTCGTTGTATCAAAAGAGCGGTGCTCCATAATGGCCTGATATAGGGCGGTTTTTTGTTCCAAATGTGCAATGTGCTGTTTGGCTTCTTCGAGCTGGGCGAGCGCATCTTCTTTATGCTCCATCATGAGTGTGTACCGTTGTGGAATGGTCGAATCTCCTTCAAGACAGAGATTCACGTACGTTTTAATGACTTCAATCGGCATACCGGATTGCCTGAGGCATTTGACGCCAAACAGCCAGTTGATTGATTCTTCATCGAACAAACGGATATTGTTTTTATTGCGCTGTACGCTCGGCACCAGGCCTTTATCCGTGTAAAAGCGCACCGCATGCTCAGTGAGTCCGGTTATCATCGCTGCTTCTTTGACTGTATGCATGGGTAATCCTCCTTTAAAAATTTTTTAAAAAAGTGCTTGCCTTCGTGTTACACGAAGATAATAAGCTTATTATAACGCAAACCAGCCGCAGCGGAATTCATTCTGCAGTGCCCGATTTTCGGGATGCGTGCCGTTTGTCGTTCTACATTTGAACAATAGGAGGAATTACAATGCAAACCGTAACATTAAACAATGGAGTGAAAATGCCAATTATCGGCTTCGGTGTATACCAAGTCCCCGATGCTCAAGAATGTGAAAACGCAGTATATGAAGCACTGATGGCCGGTTATCGCCTGATTGACACTGCTTCCGGTTACCTAAATGAGGAGGCAGTCGGACGTGCAATCAAGCGGAGCGGCGTATCGCGTGAGGAGCTGTTCATTACGACCAAGCTCTGGATTCAGGATGCCGGCTATGAAAGAGCCAAGGCGGCATTTTCCAAATCTTTAAATAAGCTGCAGCTGGATTATCTTGATTTATACCTTATTCATCAGCCATACGGCGATTACTACGGCGCTTGGCGCGCGATGGAGGATCTGTACCGCGAAGGAAAAATCAGGGCAATCGGAGTCAGTAACTTCCATCCCGACCGTCTAATGGATCTGATCATGCATAATGAAATCGTGCCAGCCGTCAATCAAGTCGAAACGCATCCATTCTGCCAGCAAAAAGAAAGTGCTGCTTTTATGAAAGAGCAGGGAGTTCAACACGAGTCATGGGCACCGTTCGCTGAAGGACGCAATAACATGTTCAGCAACGACGTGTTGTCTTCCATTGCGGAAAAACACAATAAATCCGTCGCCCAGGTCGTGCTGCGTTGGCTTGTTCAGCGTGAAGTCGTTACGATTCCAAAATCGGTGCGCAAAGAACGGATTGTCGAAAACTTTGACATTTTTGATTTTGAGTTAAGTTTAGAGGATATTGAAAAAATTTCCACGCTTGATAAAGGAGAAAGTCTTTTCGGGTCGCACCAAGATCCGGAAATTGTAAAATCGATAGGCGCCATGAAATTCGATCTGTAAGCTTTGTCTAATAAAACAGTTAAGTTTAATGAACTTAAAAGGTTAATCCCATGGATTACACAGAGGATATCGATACTACAACTTAGGGATTAGAACCTTATCGGGTATGAATATTATTCGAAAATTTCCAAGTTTGTTCATAAGGAAGGGTTAATGCTAAAAAGACTGCGTGCAACTTACATTTTAACGGAAGAACAATTTGATGAGATGGTTAAACCAGAAAATCTGAAACCTAATATTTGAATCTTTTAAGATAAAAACTAGTTACTAATCAGTAACTAGTTTTTCTTTCAGCCAGATCGAGATCTGCATAAAGAAAGCAGGGACTGAAGTATGCCTGTGAAGGATTTTCTGAGGAGCTTTTTAGAGCGTCCGGCGTTGAATCGTTTGAGAGAGGACGCAAGTTAAGGACTTATAAGTCAAGTCATTTGATACCAAAATGCAGTAACGAATGAGAAAAATGATTTTCATAACTGTCACATCTCTTTTTCTATATTCTGACTTTATTGATTCTGAGTCACCGGTGGATATTATGCCGGCTGAAGTGATTTCCGTTTCATCTATTGAAATAAGGCATAATGGAAATGACAAATTAATAATACCTGCTGATTTGATTATTATTCCTAAACGGTGGCGCTCTGGAGAAGATGAAGGACTGAAAATGGGTGGGAATTTGATGGTTGTCTCCTTAAAGGGCGGGCAATCATTTTTTATTCTCGATAAAATTTATGATAATAATCCTGAAAAAATAAATAATTGTAAAGACCTAATCTATGCTATAGAATAACTATAATATTTTGAAAATTTCATCCGAGGTGGGTTATGAAAACTATTGGTCTTATTGGCGGAATGAGTTGGGAATCTTCAGCTGAGTATTATCGAATTATCAATGAAGAAATAAAAAAGAAGTTAGGAGGGCTTCACTCGGCAAAATGCCTTTTATACAGTGTTGATTTTAAGGAAATTGAACATTATCAATCCATAGGAGCTTGGGATAAAGCAGGTGAAGCTTTAGGTCAAGTTGCAAGATCATTAGAAAAAGCAGGTGCAGATTTTATTGTAATATGTACAAATACTATGCATAAAGTTCTTGGATATATCCAAGAAATGATCACTATACCTATTTTGCATATTGCCGATGCAACTGCAGAACAAATTATTAGACAAGACATTCGCTCAGTAGGATTGCTAGGTACTAAATATACGATGGAACAAGATTTTTATAAATCACGTATTGCGTCTCATGATATTAATGTCATTGTTCCTGATGATGATGAAAGAGAATTGATAAATAATATTATTTATCAAGAACTGTGTCTGGGTGAAATTAAACAGTCTTCCAAAAACATTTATAAGAAGATCATAAATAATTTGGTGGATAGAGGAGCAGAAGGAATCATTCTTGGATGCACTGAAATTGGACTATTAGTAAAGGTAGAGGATTCAGAGGTGCCATTATTTGATACGACTTTAATCCATGCTCAAAAAGCAGTAAATAAATCCCTTTCAATTTTTTCTTAGAATGATTACTTCCTATATGTTAAAACCGTTCTTTAGGAGCGGTTTTTATTATGGTTCATTCAATCAATAAATGGAGGAACGTTATAGGAGTGATCTTATCATGACCCTTTCCTCAGAAATTGAATTTGATGATATTGAAGATGACAGCGAAGTCATAGGGACCTCTCAAACCTACAAAATAGATTTTGAAAATGGCCGTATCACAAATGAATTCATCACAGGCCTTGACGCGATTAAACAGTTTGTATATTTGTCCCTTCATACTGAGCGCTACGCATATTCTGTTTATAGTCATGATTGAAAAAATAAAATAGAAAAAGCCGGGATGTCAGATCCGGCTTTTCGCTCACTTTCCCTTCTTCTTCCGCTTCTCCTTCTCCGCCCGATAAAACTCATGAAACATCTTCATCAATGCGCGTTTTTCAATCCGCGACACATAACTCCTTGAAATGCCGAGCTCCTTTGCGATCTCGCGCTGCGTTTTTTCTTTTTTTAAATCAAGCCCGAAGCGGCCGACGATGACTTCTTTTTCGCGGTCGTCTAAAATATCGATATATTTTTTGACCTTTTCAAGTTCCATGTTGAGCTGAATGGTGTCGATCACATCTTCGCTTTCCGACTTGAGGACATCGATCAGGCTTATTTCATTCCCTTCTTTATCCTGGCCGATCGGATCATGAAGGGAGACGTCTTTTTTCGTTTTTTTCAATGCGCGCAGATGCATTAAAATCTCATTTTCGATACATCGTGCGGCATATGTGGCAAGCTTCGTGCCTTTTCCGGCTGAGTAGCTTTCAATTCCTTTAATCAGCCCGATTGTACCGATGGAGATCAGATCTTCTGCGTCCTCTCCCGTGTTTTCGAATTTTTTCACAATATGGGCGACTAAACGGAGATTATGTTCGATCAGCATGTTGCGGGCGTGTTCATCTCCTTCAGCCATAAGGTCTAAGTATTTTTTCTCCTCATTATTTGAGAGCGGTTGTGGAAAGGCATTATTTTTCACGTATGATACTAAGAACACAAGTTCTTTCACAATAAACCCGAGCGCTGCAAAAACACCTGTCACCGTCCTCACCTCCACAAAGTTATGTAGGCAAAAGCCTATATGTAACTGTATGTGGCAGTCAGGCTGTTTGTGTCTGTACAGGGAAATTAATCAAAGGCAGGTTTTATTTCTTACAGCCTCTTGATTTTTGCTGATTGAGCCTGTATATTGTTAAAAAAAGTAAGGGTGAAAAGAATATAACGAAAAGCGCTGAAGAGACGAGTAGACAGATATCATTCATGACAGAGAGCTCCGGGAGCTGTGAAGGAGTATGAATGGATGTGTTGAAACAAACCTCTTAGCTTCGCATCGGAATCATGAAACACGAGGATGATGCGGCGGATACTCCTGTTACCGAGTAAGCTTTGTACCCGGCTTAGGCCGGCACCAAACCGAATTGAGGTGGCATAGCGGGCTGTTTCCCGTCCTCAAGACTTTATTGTCTTGAGGGCGTTTTTTATTTTTAAGGGAGGGATAAGATGAAAAACCTGAAGTCTTGGCGGTACCCGATGCTTCTGTTAACCGGAATCGGGATAGCAAATATTGGTGAATGGATCTATTTTTTGTCTCTTAATCTTATTGTCTTAAAAGAAACGGGGTCTGCTTTTGCGGTTTCCATCCTTTATTTAATCAGGCCTGCGGCTGTTTTGATGACAAATGGGTGGGCGGGCAGCATCATCGACCGGTGTAACAAACGGAATATGATGATGTCGCTTGATTTCACCCGGGCTGCATTCATTGCCGTTCTGCCGCTGATGGTTACTGCACGGTCTTTATTTTCCGTTTATTGTATCGTATTTTTGATTCAAATGGCCAATGCGATGTTTCGTCCGTGTTCCATGGCGTATGTGACGATGCTTATTCCGGCTGAAAGGAGAAAACGATTCAATTCACTAAGGGCTTTGTCGGAATCAGGGGCTTTTCTCCTCGGGCCGGCTGCGGCCGGGCTGCTTTTTATCGCCGGCACGCCGATTTTTGCGATTTGGGTGAATGCGGCGGCTTTAGTGCTGTCCGGTTTCATTACGATGATGCTGCCGAACCTTGAAAATGAGCCCCACGTACATTCTCCCGCACAGAAGCTTTCTTTGGCAGTGTACAAAGAAGATTGGAAGCTCGTCTATCGCTTCAGCCGCACGGCGCGAAACGTCATGATCATTTATTTTTTATTCAGTCTGGTCATGACCGTTATGCCATCCGCGCTTGATTCGCTTGAAGCCGCTTTTGCAAAAGAGGTTCTTCAGCTGACTGATGCCGATTACGGTTTTCTTGTCAGTGTCTCAGGGGCAGGCATTATTGCGGGGGCGCTTGTCAATGTGTTCTTTAATAAAAAAATGCCGGCTTCTTTATTGATGGGAATGGGCTCTTTATTCACAGCGGCCGGATATATGATTTATGCGTTTTCTGACGTTTTTTGGACGGCTGCTTTCGGATTTTTCCTTCTCGCTTTTTTTCTGGCGTTTGCCAATACAGGCTTTCTGACGTTTTATCAAAAGAATGTTCCGGTGGACATCATGGGGAGAGTGGGGAGCTTTTATTCATTAGTCGAAGCCGTCTTCATTATAGTGGTAACGGCGGCTTTCGGAGCGGCGGCTGTCAGTTCTTCCGTCCGCGGCATCGTCATCGCAGGGGCTGCTGTTATGCTGGCGTTGGCAGCCGTTTTATGCTCGTTCTTATTTGCGGCCTCAAAAAAGAGGACTCCCGATGTATTTCAAGCGGATCAATGTAAACAAACATAAAGAGACGGCCGTTTCATTTCGTGAGGATTCGTTTTTCGTCAGCTTTGGCACGGCGGATCATTTTAATAAGGATGAATATCTCAGGTGGCTGTCATCCCAAATCAAATACTCACCCGACAATTTTAAGCTGCTTCTTCATAACGGGCAGCCGATCGGACAGCTTGAAGCTTCCATCAAATTTTACCGCAGCCAAAAAACCGGTTATATGCACCTTTACTATATGACTGAGCAGCAGAGGGGAAGGGGGTGCGGAACAAAACTGTATCAATACGCGAATCAGTTTTTCAGAGCGAACGGTGTTTCGGAATATCACCTGAGAGTTTCGCCGGGCAATGAAGCGGCTCTGTCATTTTACAGAAAGAAAAACATGGAAGTGATCGGTTCAGAATGTAACGGAAAAGTTCTCAGAATGAGAGGAGCCGTACCGCCGGAATAGGGGGCGGTACGCGCTTCATTTTTTCGTTGTTTTTAAAAGGCCGGGAAACTTCTTATAAATGACCGCCATTAAGACGAGCATATACATTCCGTAAATCCCGAAAGACAGCAGTTTGTTGCTTGTAAATGAAGCGCCTGCGACGGTCACGATCACAATGTTCGGAATTTTGCCGAGCACCGACGCAGAAAAAAAGATCGGCCATCGGATATTACTCAGCCCGCAGACGGTATTCATGGCAAGCGACGGTATAATCGGAATCAGCCGCCCGAAAAGCACCGCCGTAAACGCGTGCTGATGAAATGAATCTTCATATTGGGCCGCTGCCGGGTAAGCCAGCAGCTTTTTTCTGGCCCAGTCTCTGAATCCGTACCGGACGAGAAAAAACAATGCCATTGTTCCGAGCATCGCGCCTGACAATGTAATCCACACCCCGTTTACAATCCCGAAAACCGCTCCGTTTAAGGCCGCGATAATGGCGAATGGAACAATCGGAAAAAATACGTCAGCTGCGACCAGAAGGATACTCATAAGCACGGCGTACATGCCGCCCGCGCGAATCATGCTGAGCCAGACGTCTTTTTGCATAAAGCCGATCATCACGACAGCAATGATGACGGCAAGACTGAATCCCTTTTTTATCATCTGCACGTTCACCTCTTGTCAATTAGTATACAGCACAAATCTATCTCCTTCTATTAAAATAAGCTGTCCGATAAGCGTATTTGATTTATCAGCATTTGCCGTTTGATGAGAAACGGCTGGCACCCGGGTTTGGACAAAAACAAGCGGGAAGCGGGTGATGTGCATCATTTGATGCAGAGAATGATTTTTATAAAAGGGGACACGTTAACAGTAGTGTTTACTGGAGGTGTAAACGTTGAGATGCTTTCATCTGATCATCATGATATGCGTCCTCACGAGTCTCACTGCCGTGTCCGCCGATGCGAAATCTTTAAAAAGAAGTGACATGGAGAAGACGGGAAACGTGTACTGGGATATAAGGTCTGAAAAAAAGAAACTATCTTTAACCTTCGATGACGGCCCCCATCCTGTCTATACGGAGGCTGTGTTAGACGTGCTGAAACAGCACAATGTTAAAGCAACCTTTTTTTGTGTCGGGAGCCGTATAGACAAATACCCCATAACGGCAAAACGCATCGTTGAAGAAGGGCATGAAATCGGCAACCATACGATGAACCATGTTTATTTTCACCGACTGAAACGCAAAGACATTTTACAAGAGCTTCACAGCTCCGCGCATCATATCACATCGCTTCAGCCGGAAGGGGACAAGTTATTCCGCCCGCCGGGAGGGTCGCTGAATCGTACGGCTTTCAAAAGCATCTTAAAAGAGGGCTATCATATCATCATGTGGTCATGGAACCAAGACCCGAGAGACTGGAAAAGGCCCGGGAAAGGAAAAATCGTCAGGCACGTTGTTTCACATGCCAGAGATGGAGATATCGTTCTTCTGCATGATGGCGGAGGAAACCGGCGCCAGACGGTTGAGGCTTTGAAAGAAATCATTCCCAAGCTGAAAAAGCAGGGCTACACGTTTGTTAAGGTTTCGGATTTGATCGGACAGGATTCCGGTCCTTTTCATATCCAGTAAAGAGAGCGCCGCGTTGAAAGCCGCCAAAGAGATGTGTACCATAGGAGGTAAGGTTTGGGGGGAGAGAAAATGAAGTTTGCTGTTCTTTTTATTACGATAATCTGTCTGTTATCAGGATGCGCTGCGGGCAAAGAAAAAAGTGTTGTCGCGTTCGGCGACAGCAATACGCGCGGTTCCAACTGGGATTATCGTGATTATCCGAAGGCGCAGCAGTGGGTAAACATTTTAAAAACAGCGGAACGCGGCCGTCTTACGGTTATAAATGCGGGAATAGGCGGCCAGACGACTGAGGATGCGCGCCTGCGCTTTCAAAGCGACGTGCTGGACCGTAAGCCCCAATATTTATTTATCATGTTCGGAACAAATGATGCGGGCATTTTGACGGGCGATCAGCCGCGGGTATCAAAGAAACGGTTTAAAGAAAACCTGACTTATTTCATAAACGAAAGCAGAAATCACGGCATAAAGCCGATTTTAATGACGTGCATCCCGGTTATAGAAGGAAACGGAACGCATCATCTCTATTACTATTCGAGATATAAAGCCTCAGCCTTTAAAGAAAAAGGCGGCGCGAGAAAATGGCATAATTCCTATAACGGCGTTACGAGGCAGGTTGCAGCTGAGTTGAAAGTGCCGCTGGTGGATAACTGGAAACACTTTATACGCGCGGACGGCGGCAAAGATACAGACCGGGCGCTGATCCAATCCGGACTGATAGATCCCTCCGGAAATCATATGACGCCAAAAGGCGCCAGAATCTTAATTGAAGGCATAAAAAATGGGCGGGTTTTGGAACGCTGACGCCGTCAGCTGCCTAAACCGTTTTGCTTCTGCTTCATAGGCTGTAGAAAAACATCTCTTTGGAGGCGATTGCTATGAACCGCGGTTTCCCTCCGCAATATCCTGTATGCCCGCCTCCTCGGGTGAATGCGGGGTACTGGTACGCATTTTTTGTTGTGCTGCTCGTCGTCATTCTCGTCCTGGGCGGTCTGTATTGGTTCAATATATAGCAGCCGTCCTCTTAAACACCTCTATTTTAGGGGTGTTTTTTGTTGAAAGTGGTAGTAATGCGCATAACCGAAGTGATATAATATCAGTCATCTGAGTAAAAAAAGGAAATTCGCCCGGGAATTTTTTTCTGTTTAAGAAGAAACGGAAATAATGTGTCCGAGCGATCTTCTTTTGATTTCGTTTTCAATTAACTCGATAAATTCACGGCTCAAATTCATTTCATTGGCTTTGAAATAAGATTCTATTAGTAATTCATCAGAAAGCTTTCTCATGCCGGGGACCCAATTAATGGGAGTGGCACCTCCTTACAATTGTAATCAATCATCAGACGCAAGCATATGATGGAAGGTTGCGTTTCAATCATGGTGAGGTTATCTTTAATCTACCATGAAATACAAATAAGAACAATCGTTCTGTTATCCACACTCGTAAGTGGATAACTTGTTAGTATCTTGTTTATAATCTGGATAAATCCGGATGTAATAAGAGTGGATAATGTGTGTAATTTTATCCACAACTGGTGAAGAAACCCAATTTTTGTCGAAATTTTTTTACTGAGTCCGACTTTGTTTTTAAATCTGACAGGTTTCGACATATAGATGATAGAAAGAAAAGGAAGGGTGCGGGTTTTGTTAAAAAAGTTTTTTTTACCTGACGAATTTGTGAAAAATATATTTCATATCACACCGGAAAAGCTCAAAGAACGCAATGTGAAAGGGATTATTACAGACCTTGACAACACGCTTGTGGAGTGGGACAGACCGAGTGCGACACCTCGATTAATCGAGTGGTTTGAAGAAATGAAGGAGCACGGCATTAAAGTCACGATCGTCTCCAATAATAATGAACGAAGAGTGAAATTATTCTCGGAGCCGCTTGGCATACCGTTTATTTATAAGGCAAGAAAACCGATGGGGCGCGCCTTTAAAAGAGCCGTCAGCAGCATGGATCTGAAAAAAGAAGACTGTGTGGTCATCGGCGATCAGCTGCTTACTGATGTTCTCGGCGGAAACAGAAACGGGTATCATACGATCCTCGTCGTGCCTGTCGCTTCCTCTGACGGAGTCATGACGCGCTTTAACCGCCGGATTGAACGGAGAATATTGAGTTCTTTGAAACGTAAAGGCCATATTCAGTGGGAGGATTAGAAATGGAAAAGGTTGTTTGCATCGGCTGCGGAGTAACGATCCAGACCGAGGATAAACAAGGTCTCGGATACGCGCCAAAGGCATCGCTCACGAAAGAGAATGTCATCTGCCAGCGCTGCTTCAGACTGAAAAATTACAATGAAATTCAAGATGTTTCATTAACGGATGATGACTTTTTAAATATCTTGCACACAATCGGCGATACTGACTCTCTAATTGTCAAAGTCGTTGATATTTTTGATTTTAACGGAAGCTGGATAAACGGGCTGAACCGCTTTGTCGGCGGTAATCCGATCATTCTTGTCGGTAATAAGGCCGATATCCTGCCGAAATCCGTAAAACGGGAACGGCTCGTTCAATGGATGAAACGCGAAGCGAAAGAATACGGCTTAAAACCCCTTGATGTCTTTTTAATCAGCGCTTCCCGCGGACAAGGGATGAAAGAAGTCATTGACGCCATTGAACATTACCGCGAAGGGCGCGATGTGTATGTGGTGGGCTGTACCAATGTCGGCAAATCCACATTTATCAACCGGATTATTAAAGAGGTCTCAGGGGAAGAGAATATTATTACCACCTCTCAATTTCCGGGCACGACACTTGACGCGATTGAAATCCCGCTCGATGACGGATCTGCGCTTTATGATACGCCGGGAATCATTAACCATCACCAGATGGCGCATTACGTGGACAAGCGTGACTTAAAGGTGCTGACACCGAAAAAAGAACTGAAGCCGCGCACTTTTCAGCTGAATGAAAAACAAACGCTTTATTTCGGCGGGCTTGCCCGGTTTGACTATGTATCAGGCGATAAAACGGCGTTTGTCTGCTATATGCCGAATGAATTGATGATTCACAGAACAAAGCTTGAAAATGCTGATGCCTTATACGAAAAGCATGCGGGAGAACTGCTTACCCCGCCCGGAAAAGATCATTTGGATGAATTTCCGGAGCTTACACCCCATACGTTTTCGATTAAAGAAGGAAAGACGGATATCGTTTTTTCCGGTCTCGGCTGGGTCACGGTGCAGCAAGCAGATAAAAAAATAACGGCATACGCTCCGAAAGGCGTACACGTATTTGTCCGCCGTTCATTAATATAGAGAGAAGGGGAGAGGGAGCATGAAACAATTGTACGGAGTAATCGGAAATCCGATCGGACATTCAATGTCACCCGATATTCATAACGCGGCTTTGCAAGATAAGAACATCAACGGGCAGTATTTTGCGTTTCAGGTGGAACCTCATCATCTCAAGGACGCCGTTAACGGAATCAAGGCGCTTGGCATCTGCGGAGTGAACGTCACAGTCCCGCATAAAGTCGCGATCATGGAGCATCTGGATGAAATACATGAAAGCGCGAAAGTACTCGGGGCCGTAAATACCGTCAAAAGAGAGGGAGACAGGCTCATCGGGTATAATACTGACGGAGATGGGTTTTATAAATCCTTAGTCAAAGTATTGGACAAACCGATATCAGAGCTCTCCATCCTCATGATTGGGGCGGGAGGAGCGGCAAGAGCGATTTTTACGACGATCGTCCGCGGAGAGCCGAAACAATTTGACGTTTGCAACCGCACGCCGGAAAAAGCAGAAAATCTGATTGCGGCTGCTCCCTCTTTTCAGCAGAAACGCGCCCTTACTTTAAAAGAAGCTGAAAATCAGCTTGAACAATATGACGTCATTATTCATACAACATCTGTCGGCATGTATCCGAAAACGGATGCCGTGCCGCTCTCATTGGAACGGGCCAAAACGGGCGCCATCGTTTGTGATATCGTATACAACCCGATTCAAACGGCGTTCTTAAAAGAAGCTGAAAAAAGAGGTTTAACAACCCTTGACGGTGTCGGCATGTTTGTGGAACAAGCCGCACTGTCTTTCAAGCTGTGGACGGAACAAGAGCCTGACAGCGGCTTAATGAGAGCAATTGTTGAAGGAAAACTAGGAGGAACACAATGTTAACAGGAAAACAAAAACGGTTTTTGCGTTCAAAAGCGCATCATTTAACGCCTATTTTTCAAGTGGGAAAAGGCGGAGTCAACGAAAACATGGTGAAACAGATTGCCGAGGCTTTAGAAGCAAGAGAGCTGATTAAAGTCAGCGTGCTTCAAAACTGCGAAGACGATAAAAATGATGTCGCAGAAGCCCTTGTGAAAGGCACCCGCTCACAATTGGTACAAACGATCGGAAATACGATCGTACTGTATAAGGAATCAAAGGAAAATAAACAAATCGAGCTTCCGTAAGGTGGTTGACATGAAGAAAATCGGAATATTCGGGGGCACATTTGACCCTCCGCACAACGGACATCTTCTGATGGCTAATGAAGTCCTTCATCAGGCGGAGCTCGATGAGATTTGGTTTATGCCCAATAAAATCCCTCCGCATAAGCAGAATGAAGATTTTACAGACAGCCGGCACCGGGTGGAGATGCTGAAGCTTGCCATCAGCTCAAATTCCGGCTTTAAGCTTGAGCTTGCGGAAATGGACCGGAAAGGCCCTTCTTATACCTATGATACCGTCCGTTTACTGAAGGAGCGGCACCCGAACGACAAGCTTTTCTTTATTATCGGGGCGGATATGATTGAATATCTGCCGAAATGGTACAAACTGGACGAACTTCTCACGCTCATTCAATTTATCGGAGTGCGGCGCCCGGGGTATCATATTGAGACCCCGTACCCGCTGCTTTTTGCCGACGTTCCGGAATTTGACGTTTCGTCAACGATGCTGAGAGAACGTCTCAAAGCAAAAAAGCCGACGCAATACTTAATGCCGGATAAAGTGAGGCAGTATATAGAGGAGAATGATTTATATGAATCGTGAGGAAGCACTTGCCTGCGTCAAAGAGCAGCTGACCGAGCATCGCTACATCCACACAATCGGCGTGACAGATACGGCGGTTATTCTCGCAGGCCGGTTCGGAGCAGACCCGAAAAAAGCGGAAATGGCGGCTATTTTTCATGATTATGCGAAATTCCGGCCGAAAGAAGAAATGAAGCAGATCATCGTGCGGGAAAAAATGCCGGCTGAGCTCTTGGATTACAATGCCGAGCTGTGGCATGCCCCTGTGGGAGCGTATTTGGCTGAGAAAGAAGCGGGGATCACTGATCCTGAGATCTTGGATGCAATCCGCTATCACACGTCAGGGCGTCCCGGGATGACCCTTTTAGACAAAGTCATTTACGTTGCGGATTACATTGAACCCGGACGCCATTTTCCCGGAGTGGAAGAGGTGCGCCGTCTGGCGGAAACAGATCTGAACGATGCGCTCATACAAGCAATGAAAAATACAATGATATTTCTGATGAAAAAAAACCAGCCAGTCTTTCCGGAGACGTTTGCAACCTATAATTGGCTGGTGTCTCAAAATTGACAGGAGGAATTTAAAGAATGAATCAAGCTTCCGTATTAAAAATCGCGGCAAAAGCATGCGACGATAAACGTGCAGAAGATATTTTAGCGCTGGACATGGAAGGAATCTCACTTATAGCGGATTACTTTTTAATCTGCCACGGGAATTCTGATAAGCAGGTTCAGGCAATTGCGCGTGAAATTAAAGATCAGGCAGAAGAAAACGGCATTGATGTCAAAAAGATGGAAGGGTTTGATGAGGCCCGCTGGATTTTAGTTGATCTCGGCGACGTCATTGTCCACGTTTTCCATAAAGATGAAAGAAGCTACTACAATCTTGAAAAGCTATGGGGCGACGCGCCGCTCGCAGAGCTTGAACTCGGCTTGAACTCATGATTTACCAAGGCTTCGCCGGCGTATATGACGAGTTAATGTCACATGCGCCGTATGATGAATGGGCGGGCTGGATCGAAGCGTCTCTTCCGGAAAAGGGAAGGGTGCTTGATCTTGCCTGCGGAACCGGAGAAATATCCATCAGGCTTGCTGAAAAAGGCTGCGAAGTCACGGGGATTGATTTGAGTGAAGATATGCTGAGCTGTGCCCAGCAGAAAAAAACGGGAAAGCCGATTCTTTTTCTCCAACAGGATATGAGAGAGCTTTCCGGTTTTGAAGAACAGTTTGATGCCGTTGTCATCTGCTGTGATTCCCTAAATTACTTAAAAACGAAAAATGATGTCTTAAGCACCTTCAAAAGTGTTTTTCAAGTTTTGAAGGAGGGCGGCCTGCTTCTGTTTGACGTCCATTCCCCATTTAAAATGACGGAGCTTTTTCCGGACAGCACCCATGCGGATCAGGATGAGCAGATCAGCTATATCTGGCAAAGCTTTGCCGGCGATGAAGAGCTTTCTGTCATCCATGATATGTCCTTTTTTGTATGGAACGGACAATCTTATGACCGTTATGACGAGACGCATGAGCAAAAAACATTTTACATTGAAGAATATGAACAAATGCTTGCAGAGACCGGATTTGAACTGAAGAAAGTGACGGCCGATTTTACAGACCGGCCTCCTTCAACAGAGTCTGAACGTCTTTTCTTTACGGCAGGCAAACCAAAAACCATCGTTTAAACGGAACGATGGTTTTTAAAATGCATTTTTTGCGATTGGCGCGATAAAGCACTTTATGGCATACTCAGTTACACGTGAAATTGCTTCTTCACTAACGATATATCTTCATCGTATTTGTTATGTGTACGCTGAAAGACACGGTTGAACATATCCTGAACACCGCTTTCGAGAGCCTTCAGTCCTTCTCCGGTGACGCCGCCTTTTACGCATACTTTTTCCTGCAAGGCGGGAAGTGTGTAATGCCCTGTTTCCAGAAGCTTTCCGAGACCGACAAGCATTTCCGTCGACATAATCACGGCTTCTTCTTTGGTGATGTCCGTTTCTTCCACTGCCGCGTCAATAAAGCGCTGAACGAGATAACTCATAAAAGCGGGCCCGCAGCTGACAATGTCTGACGCCGCTCTTGTAATGCCGCTGCTGATTTCCACAGGTTTTGAAATATGAGTGAACAGCGTTTGAATATCCGCTTTTGCCGACTCGTTGCAGCTTTTGCCGAACGTAACAAGCGAGACGCCGGCCAAGGCGCGGTTCGTAATGCTCGGAATGACGCGGGCCGTCTGACACGGAACCGTATGTTCAATCTGATCCGTCTGAACGGGGCTGGTAATGGAGATTAAAATGTGGTCTTTCCGTAAATGCGGTGTGAGTTTTTTCAGCAAAGGATATATATCCAGCGGCTTTACACAAATGAATATTATTTCATTATCCTGTACGAGCTTTTCCTGATCCTCGGTGACATGGATGCCGCTGAAACGTTCTTTTAGTTTTAATGCTTTTTCGATTGTTCTGTTTGTGATGGTGATATGTGAGGGATCGGCAGCGTTTGATTCGATAAACGATTCAATCAGGATCGTTCCCATGTTTCCGGTGCCGATAAAGCCTATTTTCAATGAATTCCCCTCCTTTTTCCCTTAATCCTCTAAACCTTATGCGGGGAGGCAATGCAATATGACGAAAGCGATGATGACGGAGCGGCTGCGGCGGAACCTGAAAATCCTGGTCGCTTGTCTTGCGGCAGGGGCGATTTTTATCTGCATTTGGCTGTTTCGTTCTGAAAAGGAAGAGCCGGTCAAACAGCAGTCCGTGCTTGGCCAAACAGCCTCAGTATCCGTCGCGGACAAAAAAGACACCGCAGCCGATAAGATTATGATTGATGTGAAAGGCGCGGTCCGAAATCCCGGCGTGTATGAAATGAAAGCGGGAGACAGGGTGACGCAAGCCATTGAAAAAGCCGGCGGCCTGAAGAAAAAGGCGGATGAATTGAATGTTAATTTAGCAGAGCAGCTGCAGGACGGGACGATTGTTTATATTCCGAGTGAAGGCGAAGAGGAGAATCGCCCGAAAACAGCAGCGGGTGAAAAGGAGAATGCAGCTGTCAATATCAATACGGCATCTCTGGACGAACTTCAGGCGATTTCCGGGGTGGGGCAGAAAAAAGCGGAAGCGATTATCGCCTACCGAGAAGAAAACGGACGGTTTCAGACTGCTGAAGATTTGATGAATGTATCAGGCTTTGGAGAAAAGTCATTTGAGCGGATAAAAACTTCCATTACGGTAAAGTGAATTGACGGTTCTGCTTAAATCTATGTAAACTTAGAAAAGCAACAAGACTTTTTGGAGGGAACACTTGTGGAACGAATCTCATGGAATCAATATTTTATGGCGCAAAGCCATTTGCTGGCGCTGAGAAGCACATGTCCGAGACTGTCAGTCGGGGCAACCGTAGTCAGAGATAAGCGGATGATTGCCGGCGGATACAACGGCTCAATCGCCGGCGGCGTCCATTGCGCTGATGAAGGATGCCTTTTAATAGATAATCATTGCCAGAGGACCATACATGCAGAGATGAATGCGATTCTGCAATGTTCTAAGTTCGGTGTTCCGACGGAGGGCGCCGAAATTTATGTGACGCATTATCCTTGTATTCAATGCTGCAAATCAATTATCCAGGCAGGCATCAAAACGGTCTATTATGCCGAAGATTACAAAACACAGCCTTATGCAAAAGAGCTGTTCAGCCAAGCCGGAGTCAAGGTGGAGCAGGTCGAACTTGATGAAATGATCATCGATCTGAAAAACCGCGAAAAATTGTCTTTTGTCGCAGGTCTGATTCAGCAATTATCTGATGCGGGAGTTAAGGCAGATGAACTGAAAAAAATTCATGAACAGGCCAATGAGCTGTTTACCAGTTACGTATAAATGAAATATAAATACCTTCTTCTGCCTCTGGCGGCGGTTTCTGCAACTGCGGGAATTGCCGCCGCTCATGTCTTCTGGGTTCTGCTCCTTTTTCTTCTGTATCTTCTCTTTATTATTGTAAAAACAAAGCACCATGCTCCGGTTATCGTCTGCCTCGTTTCTTTTTGTCTTTATTTCTATCTTTATACGGTTTGTGACGCTGCGAATGTAACGCGCTATCAGGCCGGCAGTTATACTGAACAGGCCGTCATCACTAATATTCCGAAGGTTGACGGAGCGAAAATGTCAGCTGTTATCCGTACACATGACAAGGAAAAATGGGCGGCTTCGTACAAAATCCGTTCTCTTGAGGAAAAAAGACTCATTGAACAGCTTGAACCGGGGATGCGCTGCACGTTTACAGGCTCTCTGGAACAGCCTGCACATGCGACGGTTCCCGGAGGTTTTGATTATAAGGAATATCTTTACTCTCAGCAGATTCACTGGTTATTTTCCGTGACTTCCATTGAGCAGTGTGAAAAATCCAAACAGCCGCTGTTTAAACTGCTGAACATCAGAAAAAATTTGATTTCGATCATTCGGAATCACGTGCCTGAATCTTCCGCCGGAATTGTTGAAGCGCTGACCTTAGGTGAAAGATTTTCTATAGAGGACGATATACTGAGTGCATATCAAAATTTGGGAGTCGTTCATTTAATGGCGATTTCCGGAATGCATGTCGGTCTTATTACGGCGGGATTATTTTATGCTCTGATCAGAATCGGGCTGACAAGAGAAAAGGCGGGAATTTTGCTGCTGCTGTTTTTGCCGGTGTATACGCTGCTGAGCGGTGCCGCCCCATCCGTATTGCGCGCATCCCTCATGCTGGGATTTTATATCGCCGGAACTCTTGTTAAACGCGGCATTCATTCCTCTGCTGCATTGTCCTTGTCTTATCTGCTGCTTCTGCTGTTTAATCCTTACTTCCTTTGGCAGGCGGGCTTCCAGCTTTCCTTTGCGGTAAGCGCCTCTTTAATTCTGTCATCCTCCATTTTAAAGAAAGCAGGGGAAAGCAGACTTGCCGGGCTTGCGATGGCTTCATTCATTGCGGAGCTCAGCTCACTTCCGTTTCTTCTCTATCATTTTCAGCAGATTTCACTTGTCAGTTTTCCGATGAATATGGTGATGGTGCCTTTTTATACGTTATTTGTCATTCCGGTTTCTGTCATCGGTTTCCTTCTTCTTTTACTCTCAAGGCAGATGGGAGAATGTTTGTTTGGTATGTTTGACCTTGTGATGAAGCCTGTGCATGATTTCATTACATATGCGGCATCCGTTGATTTATTTACTATGATTGTGTCAAAGCCTGACTTTGTTTCCCTTCTTCTGCTTGCGGTTTCCGTTTTTACGCTTTTTGCGGCTTTGGAAAAGGGAGGTTTTTTAAAACTCAGGAAATCGGCTCTTTTTTTCTGCGCGGTTTTGGCTTATTTAATATGCCGTCCGTATTTCAGTCCATGGGGAGAAGCGGATATGCTTGATATCGGGCAGGGAGACTCACTGTTTATAAGCGCGCCGCACCGCAAAGGGACCGTAATGGTTGATACAGGGGGAGTGATTGCTTATCCCGGAGAATCATGGAAAGAAAAACGCCACCCATATTCTATCGGCGAGAAGGTTTTGATTCCATTTTTAAACGGAAAAGGGGTGAAAAAGCTGGATGCGCTGATTTTAACCCATGCGGATCAAGATCACATCGGGGAAGCCGGAGTGTTAATCAAAAATCATAGAGTCAAACGGTTAATTGTCCCCGTAGGATTCGTAAAAGAACCGAAAGATCAGAACATATTAAATATGGCGAAAGAAAACAACATTCCCGTTGCCGAAGCAAAGCGGGGCGACACCATTACAGCCGGGGATCTTCAGTTTCAGGTGCTGTCTCCGGAGTCGTCTGACGGAAGGAGTAAAAATGATTCGTCACTGGTGCTTTGGACGGTTTTTGGCGGAGTGAGCTGGCTTTTGACGGGAGATTTAGAATCGGACGGCGAAACGGAAGTGCTGAAAACGTATCCGAATCTGAAGGCTGATATATTGAAGGCGGGTCATCACGGCAGCAAAAGCTCAACGAGTGAAGCCTTTTTGAAGCAGCTTCAGCCGGAAGCAGCGCTGATTTCAGCAGGAAAAGAGAATCGATACCATCATCCGCATGAAGAAGTGCTGGATCGTTTGAAGGCGTACTCTGTCAATGTGCTTCGCACCGATGTCAGCGGAACGATTCAATACAGATTTAAAAAAGGCGCCGGAACGTTTTCCGTCTTCCCTCCATATGATATAGAAGAAACCAGGGCGCAAGAAGTAAAAAAGACTGCCGATTGACAGCAGCCCGGAATGCGGCTAAGAGCCGATAAGATGGATGGCTGTTGCCATCACGAACAAAAAGGCGAAAAATCCGAAGGACACGACAAAACCGACAGCTGAGTCAACAGCATCATTTCGTTTGCTTTGAACGTTTTTTTCAAAATCATTCAATTTCATCCCTCCTGACTTCCCTAAGTATACTGGAATTGTTTTGAAAAATCTAGAAGTGATGGTAACGTTTTCTGTTCTTGTGATTATCGCCTTTTTACAAGCAGACCCGGGAGCTTGTGAATCAGGCGTTTATTATAAATGAGGAAGCTGTCCTTAAAGCTTCCTCTTTACTATTTGCCGAACTCAATTTAGGATAGAAGGGGATCAAGAAAGAGAGGAAGTCATACGATCATGGTATTTGATGTTTGGAAAGCCCTGAAAAAAGGGGATGTCCGCTCCGTTTATTGCTTATACGGAAAAGAAACGTATCTGCTCCAAGAAACTGTCAGCCGGATCAGACAAGCTGTCGTTGATGAGGAGACAAAGGATTTTAACCTGTCTGTTTTTGATCTTGAAGAGGATCCGCTTGACCAGGCCGTAACCGATGCGGAAACGTTTCCGTTTATGGGAGAGAAGCGGCTGGTCATCGTAAAAAATCCGTCTTTTTTAACAGGGGAAAAAAAGAAAGAAAAAATAGAGCATAATACAGCCGCTCTGGAGACTTATCTGAAGGAGCCTGCACCTTACACGGTCTTTGTGATTGTGGCTCCGTATGAGAAGCTGGACGAACGGAAAAAGCTGACGAAAGCGCTGAAGCAAAAAGCCCTTATGATTGAAGCTAAGGAGCTGAATGCAAAGGAGACGACTGATTTTACGATTAATCTGGCGAAATCCGAAAATAAAATGATCGATACAGAAGCTGCCGAGCATTTGGTTCTGCTTGCAAACGGCCATCTGTCATCCATATATCAGGAAATACAAAAACTCTCCGCCTACACCGGTGACAGACATGAGATCACACTTGAAGATGTCCGGGAGCTCGTCGCAAGAAGTTTGGAGCAGAATATTTTTGAGCTGATCAACAAAATCGTGAACCGAAAACGGACGGAAAGTCTTCAAATATTTTATGATCTTTTAAAACAAAACGAAGAACCGATCAAAATTATGGCGCTGATCGCCAACCAATTCCGTCTGATTATGCAGACGAAGTATTTTGCGGGACAAGGATACGGCCAAAAGCAAATCGCTTCCAACTTAAAGGTGCACCCCTTCCGGGTAAAGCTGGCGATGGATCAGGCGAGGCTTTTTTCTGAAGAAGAGCTGCGGCGTATTATAGAAAGACTCGCAGTGATGGATTATGAAATGAAAACGGGGAAAAAGGACAAGCAGCTCTTGCTGGAGCTCTTTCTCCTTGAGCTTCTCCGGACTGAATGAAAAAAACGATCCCCGTTAAAGGGATCGTTTTTGTATTATGCAGAAAGTCCGTTCACTTGTTTCGCAAGTCTAGATTTGTATCGAGCTGCGGCATTTTTGTGTACAAGACCTGTTTTCACTGCTTTATCAATGCGTTTCGCTGCTTCAGAAAGAGCAGTTTTCGCTTTATCCGCTTCGTTGTTAGCAACAGAAGCTTCAACTTGTTTGATTGCAGTACGCATAGCAGATTTGATTGTCGCGTTATGAGCGCGGCGTTCGTTGTTTGTTTTTGTACGTTTAATCGCTGATTTAATGTTTGGCATGTGTTTCACCTCCTAAGATACAACCTGTAGCACAGTGTCTTAAGGTTAAATCTTCTTCACAATAGAACAAATTGTATTCTATCAAACAGAACTTTAGATTGCAATATAAATGTAAAGTATTTTTCGTTGATGGGTAAATTCGCATGATTCGTTTTGTAAATGGCCACACTATGTACCACGATGATTGAAGGAGGTCTTCCCTGTGAAAAACAACGAACTGGATGTCAATCAATTTCTGATACGGACGGATTTAGCGGTAGAAACGAAACAGGCGGTAAAAGACGGACAAGCCGGTCAGAAAAAAGAAATAAACGGGTTTATTGAAAAAGAACGCGACAAGGGCGGCATTAAAGTCAGAACCGTCGATATTACCAAAGAAGGCGCCGAGCTATCGGGGAAAAAGCAGGGACGCTATGTCACGATCGAGGCTCAAGGGGTTCGGGAACACGACTCTGACATGCAGGAAAAAGTAACGGAAGTGTTTGCCGAGGAATTTTCCGCCTATCTGTCGGCATTAAAGATTCCAAAGGATGCAAGCTGTTTGATCGTCGGTCTCGGCAACTGGAATGTGACGCCGGATGCGCTCGGCCCTCTCGTGACCGAAAACCTTCTTGTGACAAGGCATCTGTTCAGGCTTCAGCCGGAAAACGTGCAGGAAGGGTACAGGCCGGTCAGCGCGCTTGCTCCCGGTGTGATGGGATTAACGGGAATTGAAACGAGCGATATTATTCAAGGTGTGATCAAAGAATCAAAGCCGGATTTTGTGATCGCGGTAGACGCTCTTGCGGCCAGAGCCGTTGAAAGGGTGAACACGACCATCCAATTTTCTGATACGGGCATTCACCCGGGATCAGGCGTCGGCAATAAGAGAAAAGAATTAAGCAAGGAAACGCTCGGCATTCCCGTCATCGCAATCGGGGTACCGACTGTCGTTGATGCGGTTACGATCGCAAGCGATACGGTGGATTATATATTAAAACATTTCGGAAGAGAGATGAAAGATGACAGCCCGTCAAGATCTCTGGTGCCCGCCGGAATGAACTTCGGCAAAAAGAAGGTGCTGACAGACGAAGACCTTCCCGGAGAAAAAGAACGCCAATCCTTTCTCGGTATTGTCGGCACGCTGGACGAAAACGAAAAACGCCAGCTGATTCACGAAGTGCTTTCTCCGCTCGGCCATAATCTGATGGTCACGCCGAAGGAGATTGACACCTTTATTGATGATATGGCGAACGTGCTTGCAAACGGGTTAAACACCGCCCTTCATGAAAAAGTGTCACAAGATAACAAAGGTTCTTATAATCATTAAAATGGTTCTACCTCCTCTAGCTTGTTCATAGAGTAATTACTAGACAAGCGCTGGAGGGATTCAAATCATGAGAAAAAAACGCAGAAACCGTCAAATTGTCGTTGCAGTAAACGGTGGAAATGCGCTCAAGGGCATGTTTTTGTTTATGACAAGCCTTATCGTAATTTTCGTATTATCGGGTGTGCTCACATCGCTTCGCCCTGAACTGAGGCTTTCTTCGGATTCTCTTCACGGAATTGCCGGAGAACTTCCGGGTGACGCGTTTGCACACCTCCTCGGCATGGAAAATCATTATTTCGCCTCAGAGCTTCCTGAAAAAGACTCTTTTCAGCTGTCCCGGCTTTCCTTAAAACTGGCGACAAGCATTAATATGGAAGACCCGCGGAGTTTCTTGGGACGTGAGCTGCCGGGATTTGCCCAATACGATACGGAGATCCTTCTGGCGGGGCAGGGGACGGATTATACGAATATGCCGGCTGAATCTCCGCCGCCGTCAAAGGTGATGGAAAAAGAAAAAGAAGTGAACCTGGCAGAAATCGAAAACAAAACGAAAAAAGAAGAAACGGCGCCGCCAAAACATTCAACAGGCAGCAAAAAAGTCGTTTTTATTTACCACACTCATAATACCGAATCCTATCTTCCTCTGTTAAAGGGGGAAACAAATCCGGATAACGCCCGCCATTCGAAGGCCAATGTCACGCTTGTCGGAGATATGTTCGGAAAAGCGCTTGAAGCGCAAGGTGTAGGAGCGACCGTAGATAAAACCGACATTCAGGCCCGCCTGAACAAAGACGGCTTAAATTATGCGCGAAGCTACGACGAATCAAGGCCGGTCGTAAAAAGCGCGCTCGCCAAAAATAAAAACCTGCAATATACCATAGACATTCACCGGGATTCCCGCCGCAAGAAAAATACGACAGCCGACATCAAAGGAAAAAGCTATGCCAGAGTCGCCATCGTCGTCGGCAAAAAAAGCGCTAATTTTGAAGAAAACTATAAACTCGCAAGTGAACTTCATAAGCTGATGGAGAAAAAATACCCCGGCTTAAGCGTCGGTGTTTTATCAAAAGGCTCTCCGGGAGATAATGGAGTATACAACCAAGATTTAAACGACCGGTCGCTTCTGCTGGAATTCGGGGGCGTGGATAACAATCTTGAAGAACTGAGGCGCGCATCAGATGCCGTGGCCGATGTGTTCAGCGAACTGTACTGGGATGCAGAAAAGGTCAGCTCGCAATCAGGAGAGAAGAAAAAACAATAGAAATCAGGTGATTCGAATGATCCGTTTTACCGGCAAATGCCTGCTGATCGCCATTGTCATGTTTTTCGGCGTATTGTTCGGTATGCAGCAGGCAAACAGCGGAATGCTTGATATGAAAGGATACAAAGACCCTTCCTTAAAAGGAGCATTCACGCTCGGCGGCGGAGAAGGACAGGAAAAAGAAGCTTCCATTTTGGGGCAAACCGTTACGGCGAAAGATCTGGAAGAAAAACAAAAACAGCTGGAACAGGCGGAAACCTTCAACCTGTTTTCAAAAGCCGGAGAAACCCTTTCAAATACCGTGACGGACTCGGCGCAGGCGATGTATGAGTGGGTTTCGAAACTGAACCGTTAGCATTGATGAAGAGAAAAGCGGATGATTCCTTAAAGGAAGCTTTTCTCTTTCTTGTTTTAATTGAATGTTTACAATCCTATTGATATAATCTAAGCTAGTGTATTTTGCGTTTAATAGTAGGAGTGATAGATTGTGACAGATAAAGAAAAGCGTTTAGAGAGGCAGTCAAGAATCCGGAATTTCTCCATCATCGCCCACATAGACCACGGCAAATCGACCTTGGCGGATCGGATTTTAGAAAAAACATCGGCGATCACCCAGCGGGAAATGAAAGAACAATTGCTTGATTCAATGGACCTTGAACGCGAACGGGGAATTACCATCAAATTAAATTCCGTTCAGCTGAAATACAAAGCAAAAGACGGAGAAGAATATATATTTCATCTCATCGACACGCCCGGACACGTCGACTTTACATATGAAGTATCGCGAAGCCTGGCTGCCTGTGAAGGCGCGATTCTCGTTGTTGATGCGGCTCAGGGAATAGAAGCGCAGACATTGGCGAACGTCTATCTGGCGCTTGATAATGATCTTGAGATTCTTCCTGTCATTAATAAAATCGATCTCCCGAGCGCAGAGCCAGAACGTGTGCGTCAAGAGGTTGAGGACGTTATCGGCCTTGACGCTTCAGACGCCGTCCTCGCTTCAGCGAAAGCGGGCATCGGCATCGAAGACATTTTAGAACAGATCGTAGAAAAAGTGCCGGCTCCCGCGGGAGATCCGGAAGCTCCGCTGAAAGCGCTCATCTTTGACTCGCTTTATGACGCGTACCGCGGAGTCGTCGCGTATATCAGAGTCGTAGAAGGAACGGTCAAACCGGGCCAGAAAATTAAAATGATGGCAACCGGAAAAGAGTTTGAAGTGACAGAAGTCGGTGTGTTCACGCCGAAAGCAACTCCGACAGATGAACTGACTGTCGGCGATGTAGGCTTTTTAACTGCTGCGATCAAAAATGTCGGTGACACACGCGTCGGTGACACGATAACAAGCGCGGCCAATCAGGCTGCCGAAGCATTGCCTGGGTATCGCAAGCTGAACCCGATGGTGTATTGCGGTTTGTATCCGATCGATACGGCCAAATACAATGATTTAAGGGAAGCTCTTGAGAAGCTTGAACTGAATGACTCATCGCTTCAATATGAAGCAGAGACATCCCAAGCGCTCGGATTCGGTTTCCGCTGCGGATTTTTAGGTATGCTTCACATGGAAATCATTCAGGAGCGGATTGAGCGTGAGTTTAAAATCGACCTGATCACGACCGCGCCGAGCGTTATTTATGACGTTTATATGACGGACGGCGAAAAGGTTGTTGTTGACAACCCGTCCAACATGCCTGACCCACAAAAGATCGAAAGAATCGAGGAGCCGTATGTAAAAGCGACAATGATGGTGCCGAACGATTATGTCGGTGCGGTGATGGAGCTTTGCCAAGGAAAACGCGGCAATTTTATCGACATGCAATATTTAGACGCAAATCGTGTCAGCATTGTCTATGACATGCCATTAGCGGAAATCGTATATGAATTTTTTGATCAGCTGAAATCAAGCACAAAAGGCTACGCGTCCTTTGATTACGAACTGATCGGCTACAAACCGTCTAAACTCGTCAAGATGGACATTATGCTGAACGGAGAAAAAATCGACGCCCTTTCATTTATCGTGCATCGCGATTACGCGTACGAACGCGGAAAAGTAATTGTAGAAAAACTGAAAGAGCTCATTCCGCGCCAGCACTTTGAAGTACCGATTCAAGCGGCGATCGGCCAGAAAATCGTGGCCCGCTCTACCATTAAAGCGATGCGTAAAAACGTATTGGCTAAATGTTACGGCGGAGACATCTCGCGGAAACGGAAGCTTCTTGAAAAACAAAAAGAAGGAAAACGCCGGATGAAGCAGGTCGGCTCAGTAGAAGTGCCGCAGGAAGCGTTTATGGCCGTTCTTAAAATGGATGACAGCCCGAAAAAATAACGGAAGCCGCCGCAGCCCCGCGCTGCGGCTTCTTTCTGTAAAGAAGAAGGTGTTTCAAAATGAAATCAGCTTATATTCATATTCCGTTTTGTGAGCATATCTGCCACTATTGCGATTTCAATAAATATTTTATTCAGAGCCAGCCTGTCGATGAGTACTTAAACTCACTCGAAAAGGAAATGATAAATACAATAGAACGGACGGGACGCCCTGATCTCCGCACGATTTTTATCGGGGGAGGCACGCCGACATCGCTCTCACCCGTCCAGCTGGAAAAATTGATGGATTCCATTCACCGCGTGCTGAAGCCTTCTGACGGACTCATAGAATTTGCCGCGGAAGCGAATCCGGATGATTTGTCTCCGGAAAAATTAAAAATCCTGAAAAATGCCGGTGTCAACCGGCTGAGCTTCGGTGTTCAAACCTTTGAAGATGAGCTTTTACAAAAAATCGGCAGAGTGCATAAACAAAAGGACGTATTCACTTCCTTTGAACGTGCGAGGGCTCTCGGCTTCGACAACATCAGTCTCGATTTGATGTTCGGCCTGCCGGGTCAGACGCTGGCTGATCTTGACAATTCCGTCAAAACAGCTTTGTCTCTTGATGCGGAGCACTACTCCGTTTACTCGCTGATCGTAGAGCCGAAAACGGTGTTTTATAATTTAATGCAAAAAGGCCGCCTGCATCTCCCGGCGCAAGAACAAGAGGCCGAGATGTATGAAACGGTCATGAGGCAGATGAGTGAAGCGGGCATCCGTCAATACGAGATCAGTAACTTTGCAAAGCCCGGATACGAGTCCCAGCATAATCTGACGTATTGGAGCAATGAAGAGTATTTCGGTTTTGGCGCAGGCGCTCACGGATATATCAGCGGCACGCGCACCGTCAACGCCGGGCCTGTGAAACATTACATGCAGCTCATCGAAGAAAAGGGGCTGCCTTACCGTGACACGCACGAGGTGACACGTGAGGAGCAGATTGAAGAAGAAATGTTCCTCGGTCTCAGAAAAATGTCCGGCGTACAAAAGCAAGCTTTTCTCGATAAATTCGGACGCTCGGTCGACGAACTGTTTCCCGATGTTCTCAAAGATTTAACCGAAAAAGGCCTGATCTGTGACACGGAAGAATCGGTTGCATTAACGCATGAGGGCAAATTATTAGGAAATGAGGTTTTTGGCGCTTTTTTGGGTGAGTTATAATTGACATTTTTCTTTTGGTTTGTTACTTTTGATATAGAATTAGCACTCGCTGACCTTGAGTGCTAACAGGGGTGATGATGATGTTAACAAATCGTCAGCTGTTGATCCTGCAAGTGATTATTAATGATTTTATACAATCAGCGCAGCCTGTAGGATCAAGAACTCTTTCAAAAAAAGACGAGATTACATTCAGCTCTGCAACGATCAGAAACGAGATGGCTGACTTGGAGGAATTGGGCTTTATTGAAAAAACCCATTCATCCTCAGGACGGATTCCGTCGGAAAAAGGGTACAGGTATTATGTCGATCATTTGCTGTCACCCGTCAAGCTGACAAAAACCGATCTGGATTTAATTCACTCGATATTTAAAGAAAAAATCTTCGAGCTGGAAAAAACAGTCCAAAAATCAGCGCAAATCCTGTCCGACCTGACAAACTACACATCGATTGTCCTCGGGCCGACGCTGAGCGAGAACTATCTTAAACAGATTCAAATCGTTCCGATCCAGCCGGATAAGGCGGTCGCCATCCTCGTCACGAACACGGGGCATGTCGAAAACCGCACCATCAATTTCCCGGCTAAAGTGGATTTGGCCGATATTGAAAAACTGGTCAATATACTAAACGATCGATTAGCGGGCGTGCCGATGGACGAACTGAATGAGCGCATTTTCAAAGAGGTTGTCACATATTTAAGGCAGCATATCGCCAACTATGACAGCATACTTGAATCGCTCCGCTCCACATTCCATCCGGCGGCCCACGTTGAGAAATTGTTTTTCGGCGGAAAGATCAACATGCTGAATCAGCCGGAGTTCCATGATATTGAAAGGGTCCGCTCGCTCTTATCTTTAATTGAAAAAGAGCAGGATGTTCTGAAGCTGTTTCAGTCATCAAAAGCCGGGATTTCAATCAAAATCGGGAAAGAAAACGACTACGAAGAAATGGAAAACTGCAGCTTAATCACGGCCACCTATACAGTTGATACGAAGCAGATCGGATCAATCGCGATTATCGGGCCGACGCGCATGAATTATTCAAGAGTCGTCAGCCTGCTGCAGCATGTGACTTCGGACTTGTCAAAAGCATTCACAAGTTTGTATGATGAATAAGGGAATTTTGGCAATCATTTTCAGTCATCTTTTTACAGCATTTGAGGGAGGTGAACACAATGTCAGAAGAAAAACAAACCGCAGAACAGGTTGAAGCAGCAGAACAAGAAGAAGTGACAGAACAGGCAGAACAAGCCGCTTCACAAGAGCAGCATGAAGAAACGGCAGGTCAGGAAGAAGCCCTTCAGCACCAAATTGATGAATTGCAGGGTTTGCTTGATGAAAAAGAAAACAAGCTTTTGCGTGTTCAAGCAGACTTTGAAAACTATAAACGACGCAGCCGCCTTGAAATGGAAGCTGCTCAGAAATACCGTTCTCAAAACGTCGTAACGGAAATCCTTCCGGCGCTCGACAACTTTGAACGGGCGTTACAGGTAGAAGCTGAAAGCGAGCAGACAAAAAGCTTGCTGCAAGGTATGGAAATGGTCCGCCGCCAGCTGATGGACGCACTTGAAAAAGAAGGCGTTGAAGCCATCGAAGCTGTCGGTCAGGAATTTGATCCGAACCTTCACCAAGCCGTCATGCAGGTGGAAGATGAAAACTTCGGCAGCAATATTGTTATCGAAGAATTGCAAAAAGGCTACAAACTGAAGGATCGCGTCATCCGTCCTTCAATGGTAAAAGTGAATCAATAACTACATAGCAGGAGGTAATTCAAAGTGAGTAAAGTAATCGGAATTGACTTGGGTACGACAAACTCATGTGTGGCAGTGCTTGAAGGCGGAGAGCCTACAGTTATCGCCAACGCTGAAGGAAACCGTACGACTCCGTCAGTCGTTGCATTTAAAAACGGCGAGCGCCAAGTAGGGGAAGTGGCGAAACGCCAATCCATCACAAACCCTAACACAATCATGTCTGTCAAACGCCATATGGGTACTGACTATAAAGTGGAAATCGAAGGAAAAGACTACACGCCTCAAGAGGTGTCAGCTATTATCCTTCAGCATCTGAAAGCATATGCTGAAAGCTACCTCGGCGAAACAGTTTCAAAAGCCGTTATCACGGTTCCTGCATACTTCAACGATGCGGAGCGCCAAGCGACAAAAGATGCCGGTAAAATCGCCGGTCTTGAAGTAGAACGTATTATCAACGAGCCGACTGCAGCAGCGCTTGCATACGGACTTGATAAAACGGACGAAGACCAAACGATTCTTGTTTACGACCTTGGCGGCGGTACGTTTGACGTATCTGTTCTTGAACTTGGCGACGGCGTGTTTGAAGTCCGTTCAACTGCCGGTGACAACCGTCTTGGCGGGGACGACTTTGACCAAGTCATCATCGATCATCTCGTAGCAGAATTCAAAAAAGAAAACGGCATTGATCTTTCAAAAGACAAAATGGCGCTTCAGCGTTTGAAAGATGCGGCTGAGAAAGCGAAAAAAGATCTTTCCGGCGTTGCATCTACACAAATTTCTTTACCATTTATCACAGCGGGAGAAGCAGGTCCTCTTCACCTTGAGCTGACACTGACCCGCGCTAAATTCGAAGAGCTTTCCGCTCACCTTGTTGAGCGCACAATGGCTCCTGTCCGTCAGGCTCTTCAAGATGCGGATCTTTCTGCGAGCGAAATCGACAAAGTTATCCTTGTCGGCGGATCAACACGTATTCCAGCCGTACAGGAAGCAATCAAAAAAGAAACGGGTAAAGAAGCGCATAAAGGCGTAAACCCTGATGAAGTTGTAGCGCTGGGTGCAGCGATTCAAGGCGGCGTCATCACGGGAGACGTAAAAGACGTTGTTCTTCTTGACGTTACACCGCTTTCTCTTGGTATTGAAACAATGGGCGGCGTGTTCACAAAACTGATCGACCGCAACACGACAATTCCGACGAGCAAGTCTCAAGTATTCTCAACTGCAGCTGACAACCAAACGGCTGTTGACATTCACGTGCTTCAAGGTGAGCGCCCGATGTCTGCCGACAACAAAACGCTCGGCCGCTTCCAGCTTACTGATATCCCGCCTGCACCGCGCGGCGTACCGCAAATCGAAGTTTCTTTCGATATTGACAAAAACGGTATCGTAAACGTAAGAGCGAAAGATTTAGGCACAGGAAAAGAACAAAACATTACTATCAAATCTTCTTCAGGTCTTTCTGATGATGAGATCGAACGCATGGTAAAAGAAGCGGAAGAAAACGCTGACGCTGATGCGAAGAGAAAAGAAGAAATCGAAGTCCGCAACGAAGCTGACCAGCTTGTGTTCCAAACGGAAAAAACATTAAAAGATCTGGAAGGCAAAGTGGACGAAGAGCAAGTGAAAAAAGCAAACGACGCGAAAGACGCGCTGAAAGCCGCTATCGAGAAAAACGAAATTGAAGACATCAAAGCGAAAAAAGATGAGCTTCAAACAATCGTTCAAGAGCTTTCTATGAAGCTTTACGAAGAAGCGGCGAAAGCGCAGCAGGCTGAAGGCGGAGCAAACGCTGAAGGCAAAAAAGCGGACGACAACGTTGTCGATGCGGAATACGAAGAAGTAAAAGACGACGAAACGAAAAAATAAGTTCTTTCCCGCATGGCTATAGGCGGAAGAACACACAGCATATTCTGATTCAACAGACAGAAAGTCAAAGTCAGGCATCTCTTGGCTTTGACTTTTTTTCTTGCCCGGGATAAAAGGAATTGAAAAAACATAATTCAAAATGATACAATCTAATTTATGTGAGAAATTCGGGAGAGTGAAGCGAGATGAGTAAGCGTGATTACTATGAAGTGCTTGGGGTAAGTAAGAGCGCTTCAAAGGATGAAATCAAAAAAGCCTATCGGAAGCTTTCAAAAAAATATCATCCTGATATCAATAAAGAATCCGGAGCAGATGAAAAATTCAAAGAGGTAAAAGAAGCGTACGAAGCGCTCTCAGACGACCAAAAACGCGCTCAATATGACCAATTCGGCCATACAGACCCTAACCAGGGATTCGGCGGCGGTTTCGGAGGCGGCGGAGACTTCGGCGGCTTCGGTTTCGATGACATCTTCTCAAGCATCTTCGGAGGCGGCACGAGACGCCGTGACCCGAATGCGCCGCGGCAAGGCGCGGATCTGCAGTATACAATGACCCTGTCATTTGAAGACGCGGCATTCGGGAAAGAAACGATCATTGAAATTCCGCGCGAAGAGAATTGCGAAACATGTAAAGGATCTGGCGCGAAGCCGGGAACAAAGCCGGATACGTGCTCGCACTGCGGAGGTTCAGGCCAGCTGAACGTCGAACAGAACACGCCGTTTGGCAAAGTGGTTAACCGAAGAGTCTGTCACCACTGTGAAGGAACAGGAAAAATCATCAAAAACAAGTGTTCTGACTGCGGCGGCACGGGCAAAGTGAAAAAACGGAAAAAAATCAATGTCACGATTCCTGCCGGTGTGGATGACGGACAGCAGCTGCGCGTTCCGGGCCAAGGTGAACCGGGCGTAAACGGAGGGCCTGCGGGAGATCTGTTTGTCGTATTCCATGTGCGCGCCCACGAGTTCTTTGAGCGCGACGGAGACGATATTTATTGCGAAATGCCGTTAACGTTTGCGCAAGCGGCACTCGGAGACGAAGTGGAAGTGCCGACGCTTCACGGAAAAGTGAAATTGAAAATACCTGCCGGCACACAAACAGGCACGAAATTCAGATTAAGAGGCAAAGGCGTTCAGAACGTCCGGGGCTACGGACAAGGCGACCAGCACATTGTCGTCCGCGTCGTCACACCGACGAATCTGACAGACAAACAAAAAGACATCATCCGCGAGTTCGCTGAAGTCAGCGGAAACCTGCCGGATGAACAAGAAATGAGTTTCTTTGACAAAGTAAAACGCGCATTTAAAGGCGAGTAATGATTGGATAGGAGTTGGTAGTTTTGAAATGGTCCGAAATCAGCATTCACACAACACATGAAGCGGTCGAACCCATCTCAAATATTTTGCATGAAGCTGGTGCGAGCGGGGTTGTCATCGAAGATCCGCTTGATTTAATGAAAGAGCGTGAGAATGTTTACGGGGAAATCTACCAGCTCGACCCCAATGATTACCCCGATGAGGGTGTCATTGTCAAAGCGTATCTGCCGATCAACAGTTTCCTCGGCGAAACGGTGGACGGCATTAAAGAGACGATTAATAATCTGCTTTTGTACGACATTGATTTGGGCAGAAACACAATCACCATTTCTGAAGTTAATGAAGAAGAATGGGCGACAGCTTGGAAAAAGTATTATCATCCTGTGAAAATTTCTGAAAAGTTCACGATCGTTCCCACTTGGGAAACGTACACACCTGTTCATACAGATGAACTGATTATCGAAATGGATCCGGGTATGGCATTCGGTACGGGAACGCATCCGACAACCGTTCTGTGCATTCAGGCGCTTGAGCGTATCGTTCAAAAAGGCGACCGTGTCATTGATGTCGGCACCGGTTCAGGAATTTTAAGCATCGCGGCCGCCATGCTTGAGGCCGAATCGGTTCATGCGTATGACCTTGATCCGGTCGCTGTTGAAAGCGCGCGTCTGAATGTGAAATTGAACAAAGTGAGTGATGCGGCCGAAGTGAAGCAGAACAATTTGTTAGACGGCATCACGGGCGAACATGATGTCATTGTCGCAAATATTTTGGCGGAAGTGATTCTCCGCTTTACATCACAGGCGTACGACCTGCTCAAAGACGGAGGCCATTTTATTACTTCAGGCATTATCGGCCAGAAAAAACAGGAAGTAAAAGAAGCGTTGGAAAAAGCCGGCTTTACCATCATAGAAATTCTGTCTATGGAAGATTGGGTCAGCATCATCGCGAAAAAATAACAGTTAGTAGGTGTCACAGCGTATGCAACGATATTTTATCGAGCTCACGAAGCAGGAGATGGACGAAACTCCCGATTTTCAAATCACGGGGGAAGACGTCCACCATATAGCGAACGTCATGAGAATGAGTGCGGGCGGCCGGATTATCTGCTGTTCGAAAGACGGCCATGAAGCGTTATGCCTGCTTAAAGAGGTTTCTAAAGATCATATATCATGCAGCATTGCTGAGTGGACGGGTGAAAACCGTGAACTGCCGTTAAAAATCAGGATCGCAAGCGGCCTCCCGAAAGGCGATAAGCTTGAATGGATTATCCAAAAAGGGACCGAGCTGGGGGCAAGTATGTTCATCCCCTTTCAGGGCGCCAGATCCGTCGTTAAGCTAGATGACAAAAAGGCAAAGAAAAAGCGGGAGAGATGGGCGAAAATCGCGAAGGAAGCGGCGGAGCAATCGTACCGCAATGAAATTCCCGAAGTGAAAACCGTTCATACGTTCCGGCAGCTGCTTGAAATGGCGGAGAATGTCGATAAATGTGTCGTTGCATACGAGGAGTCATCAAAGCAGGGAGAAACGGGCGCTTTCGCTGCGGAGCTCAAAAGCCTTCCGCAAGGTTCGTCTCTTTTAATCGTATTCGGCCCTGAAGGCGGTCTGACTGAGTCTGAAGTTCATCAGCTTTCAGAAAAAGGCGCCGTCTTATGCGGCCTCGGACCGAGAATTTTACGGACTGAAACTGCGCCTCTTTACGCGTTAAGCGCAGTTTCCTATCATACAGAGTTATTAAGAGGTGATCAGTAATGGCAACTGTTGCTTTTCATACCCTTGGCTGCAAGGTCAACCATTATGAAACAGAAGCAATCTGGCAGCTGTTTAAAGATGCGGGTTATGAACGAAAAGAATTCGAACAGACAGCAGATGTATATGTCATTAATACATGTACGGTAACAAACACGGGAGATAAAAAAAGCCGTCAAGTCATCAGACGGGCGATCCGCCAAAATCCTGACGGCGTCATCTGCGTAACAGGGTGCTATGCGCAAACCTCTCCGGCGGAAATTATGGCCATCCCGGGTGTTGACATCGTCGTCGGCACGCAGGATCGTGAAAAAATGCTCGGTTACATTGAGCAGTACAGGGAAGAGCGCCAGCCGATCAACGGCGTCGGCAATATTATGAAAGCACGCGTGTTTGAAGAGCTGGATGTTCCCGCTTTTACTGACCGTACAAGAGCGTCGTTAAAAATCCAAGAGGGCTGCAACAACTTCTGTACGTTCTGCATTATCCCTTGGGCGCGTGGCCTGCTTCGTTCCCGCGATCCGGAAGAAGTCATTAAACAGGCGCAGCAGCTGGTGGATGCCGGCTATAAAGAAATCGTCCTGACGGGGATTCATACGGGCGGCTACGGCGAAGATATGAAAGATTATAATTTCGCCAAGCTTCTCCGCGAGCTTGATACACGTGTAGAAGGACTGAAGCGGATCAGAATTTCATCTATTGAAGCAAGCCAAATCACTGATGAAGTGATTGAAGTGCTGGATGAGTCTGATAAAATCGTCCGTCACCTTCATATCCCGATTCAGTCAGGATCAAACACCGTTCTGAAACGGATGAGACGCAAATATACGATGGAATTTTTCGCGGACCGTTTAAATAAGCTGAAAGAAGCGCTGCCGGGTCTTGCCGTCACATCTGATGTCATCGTCGGTTTCCCGGGAGAAACGGAAGAAGAATTTATGGAAACATACCGGTTCATTAAAGAACATAAGTTTTCAGAGCTTCACGTATTCCCTTACAGCAAACGCACCGGAACACCTGCGGCCAGAATGGAAGACCAGGTTGACGAGAACGTGAAAAACGAACGGGTGCATAAGCTGATTGCGCTGTCTGACCAGCTTGCAAAAGAATACGCCTCCGATTATGAAGGAGAGGTTCTGGAAATCATTCCTGAAGAGACGTTTAAAGAGTCTGATGAAGACGGCATGTTCGTCGGCTATACGGACAATTACATGAAAGTCGTCTTCAAAGGCACGGAAGATGTAATCGGCAAACTTGTCAAAGTCAAAATTCAAAAAGCGGGCTATCCGTATAACGAAGGACAATTCGTCCGCGTCGTTGAGGATGAAATGACCCGAAACATGCGCATGTCTTCATAACAGATAAAAAAACCGGTGCTTTCCCGCATCGGTTTTTTTACGGTTTCGGAGGAATCAGCCTGTCAATCAGCCGGTAAAACAAATGTGTGAACGGCAGAAACAATAAGGCGGTGACTACGTTAAATAACAGGCTGAAATGCGCAATCATCTGCGCGGGATCATCAGACAGGCGCTCCGTAAAATCTGCTGATGCGGACAGGAAGGGAAATACGAGCAGCACGCCGAGAATATTAAACACAACGTGAGCACCGGCGGTCTGTCTGGCGGCATAACCGCCTGAAACAGCAGCCATGACGGCCGTGACGCATGTCCCGATATTAGATCCCAGAACGACGCTGACCGCTTGTTCAATGCCGATCACCCCTTCGTTCATAAAACTCATCAAAATGCCGATGCAGACGGAGCTTGAATGAATGATTGCCGTCAATATCATGCCGATAAAAAGAGCGGACCAGCTCGAATCATTCACATGTCGCAAAACCTCCGCCCCCGCCTTCATTTCTGTCAGCGGAACGGCGAGCCGGCTGAAGCATGTGATGCAAAAAAAGATGATGCCGAGACCGAGGAAGCTTATGCCGATCTGCCTGAACGGATATTTACGGAGGAGGATAAACACAAGGCCTCCGATAAAAAGCACCCAAATGAGCACATCCATCTTTATGGCTAAAAACTCCGTCGTAAACGTGGAGCCGACATTCGTGCCGAGAATCATCGGAATGGTCCGTTTAAAAGATAAAGCGCCTGCGCTGACAAAGCCGATGACAATGACCATGAAGGCTGAGCTGCTCTGAAGAAAACCGGTGAATACGATGCTTATGAGAAAAGCTTTCAAAGGGTGGTCGGTAAATAAGAGCAGGCTCTTCTCAATTTTTGAATACGTTAAGGCGATCAGGCCCTGCCTGAGCAGGCTCATTCCGAGTAAAAAAACCAGGATAAGTGCGGTAAAGAGAATCAGTATCATCAAACGAAACACCCCTTTCCATCATTATATAGACAAGCAGCCTTATTCATGACGGAAAAGTGAGCTCGCTTAGTTGACCTGACTGATGGCTTATATTATAATGTCAAAGTACATGTTTATATATGTATCTTTTTAAAGGTAGTCGATTGGTGTATTCGGAGGGAGGGAAAGAGAATGTCAAAAACGGTCGTTAGAAAAAACGAATCGCTTGAAGATGCTCTTCGTCGCTTCAAACGCAGTGTATCAAAGACAGGTACTTTGCAAGAAGCAAGAAAGCGCGAATTTTATGAAAAACCTAGCGTAAAGCGCAAGAAAAAGTCAGAAGCTGCTAGAAAACGCAAATTCTAAAAGAGGGTGGATTTATGAGTCTTCTTGAGCGACTTAACCAAGATATGAAGCTGTATATGAAAAGCCGTGAGAAAGACAAACTGACTGTCGTTCGAATGGTGAAAGCTTCACTTCAAAACGAAGCAATTAAGCTTAAGAAAGACAGTTTGACCGAGGATGAGGAACTTACTGTCCTATCTCGTGAACTTAAGCAACGTAAAGACTCCCTCCATGAATTTTCAAACGCTAATCGTTTAGATTTAGTAGATAAAGTTCAAAAAGAGCTGGACATTTTAGAAGTTTATTTACCGAAGCAGCTTTCTGAAGAAGAGCTGCAGACAATCGTAAATGAAACCATCGCTGAAGTCGGTGCGAGCTCCAAAGCGGACATGGGCAAAGTGATGAGTGCTATTATGCCTAAAGTAAAAGGTAAAGCTGACGGCAGCGTAATTAACAGACTTGTCAGCAGTCAATTATCTTAATTGACAAGAAAAAAGACATCTTTCCTTGAGAGATGTCTTTTTTTATACATAAAAAAATGAAACTAAAGTACATTTGTTACGTATATAAAGAAGAACGAAACGGGAAGGAGGGTATATTTGCCTTGTTCCGAAAAAAAACCGGAATTGCTGTTGCTCTATTGGGCTTATTTGTATTATCTTTATTAGGGGTTCAATTGAACGCGAAAGCTGATCACCCATCGGTTTATGTCATCCCGGTTGAGAAAAATGTCGAACAGGGGCTCGCCTCGTTTTTATCGCGTTCTTTCAAAGAAGCGAAGGAGTCCGGCGCGTCACACATTATTCTTGACATCAATACACCGGGAGGCGCCGTTCAATCAGCCTTGGATATTGCGGATATCATCGGCCGCGCGGATGTGCCTGTTACCGCTTACGTTAATAAACGGGCGCTTTCTGCCGGAGCGTATATAGCGCTCCAGGCAGATGAATTCTATATGGCGCCGGGCGGAAAAATGGGTGCCGCAGCCATCATCGACGGAAAGGGAAACGCGGCAGACAAAAAGGCCCAATCACTGTGGCATGCAGAAATGGAGGACGCAGCGGTTAAAAACAACCGAAATCCGAAATACGCCCTGGCCATGGCAGATCCCGCCATTAATGCAAAGGAAGCGGGCGCCCCAAAGGGAAAACTGCTGACACTGACAGCTGAAAAAGCCAAGGAAGTCGGATATTCGGAGGGCACGGTTTCAGACCTTGATGCTTTATATACAAAGCTCGGTTTTGACAAAGCGGATGTTCACCATGCAGAAGAAGGTTTCGTCGGCAAACTGGGCAGATGGCTGACAAATCCGTTTGTTGTCCCCGTCTTATTAACGCTTGCTTTGCTTGGTTTGACCATTGAATTGTTCTCGCCGGGCCTCGGGATACCGGGTGCCGTCGGACTGACGGCCATGCTGCTGTTTTTCACCGGGCATATCGCTGCCGGATTCGCCGGCTATGACAGCGTATTCTTATTTTGCGCGGGCTTGGTTTTTATCCTTTTAGAGATATTTCTGCCCGGAGGCATAATCGGTCTTATCGGTATTGCAGGCGTCATCGCGAGCCTCTTTCTCGCTGCGGGCAGCTTTACCGTAATGGCGGTTTCTCTCTTGATCGCCATTGCTGTGTCTATTACAGCCTTTATCATATTAACAAGGGTGTTGGGGAAACGAATGAAATTCTTTAAAAAATTAATATTAACTGATTCAACAAGCACGGAGAGCGGTTATGTTTCAAATCAGAACCGGACGGAGCTGTTGGGAAAAGTCGGCGTTACCGCTACAGCCCTCAGACCGTCAGGCACCGTCATAATTGATGATGAACGTCTGGATGTCGTCTCGGAAGGATCATTCACTGAAAAAGACAGACAGGTGAAAGTAGTGAAAGCGGAAGGCTCACGCATTGTCGTGAGAGAAATATAGATGATAACCTTGAGGAGGAATTAGATGGAACTGTCAAGTTTGGCGATTTTAGCATTAGTTGCTGCTGCCATTATTGTGTTAGCCATATTCTTCACCTTTGTACCGGTGATGCTATGGATTTCGGCGCTTGCGGCAGGAGTCAGAATCAGCATTTTCACTTTGGTCGGGATGAGGCTGCGGCGCGTCATACCAAGCCGCGTTGTCAATCCGTTAATTAAAGCGCACAAAGCCGGCCTGTCCGCAACAACAAATCAGCTCGAAAGCCATTATCTGGCCGGAGGTAATGTCGACAGGGTGGTCAATGCCCTGATTGCGGCACAGCGCGCCAATATTGAGCTGTCATTTGAACGCTGCGCAGCCATTGACCTGGCCGGGCGTGACGTATTGGAAGCCGTACAGATGAGCGTCAATCCGAAGGTCATTGAAACACCGTTTATCGCGGGTGTCGCCATGGACGGAATTGAAGTAAAAGCAAAAGCCAGAATCACGGTAAGAGCCAATATTGAGCGCCTTGTCGGAGGAGCGGGAGAAGAGACGGTTGTCGCCCGTGTCGGAGAAGGGATTGTCTCGACAATCGGTTCTTCACACAATCATAAAAAAGTGCTTGAAAACCCTGATATGATTTCGCAGACCGTACTTGGCAAAGGGCTGGATTCAGGCACCGCATTTGAAATTCTTTCGATTGACATCGCCGACGTTGATATCGGCAAAAACATCGGAGCGATTCTTCAGACGGATCAGGCAGAAGCAGACAAAAACATTGCGCAGGCCAAAGCCGAAGAGCGCCGCGCCATGGCGGTCGCCCAAGAGCAGGAAATGCGCGCTCGCGTAGAAGAAATGCGTGCGAAAGTCGTAGAAGCAGAAGCCGAAGTGCCGCTTGCGATGGCAGAAGCGTTGCGTGAAGGAAACATCGGCGTCATGGACTATATGAACATAAAAAATATCGACGCGGATACGGACATGAGGGATTCTATCGGCAAGCTGACGAATGACCAGCAAGATGAAGACCAACAATAACCTCTCTATTAAGGAGGGAGCCGCTATATGCACGAGATTCTGACAAATCCGCTCGTCATTGCCGCCGTCATCGGCATTATATCGGCAATATTCGGCAAGAAAAACAAAGATGAAAAACGTCCGCCGGGTACACGTCCCGGAAATCAGGCAAAAAAGCAGGATCAAAAACAGCCGCAGAAAGAGCATAAGCCAAAAGCGGAAGAATTGCCTGCCGTTTCAGAAGAGAACCCTTTTGAGCAAAAAAGAAGGGAAGCTGAAAAGCGCCTAGCGGAGACGGAGCAGATGTTTAACGGGCTCGAACATAAGCTGACATCCGCACGCGCACGAAACGCGTCTCTGAAGAAATCAGCCCTCAAAATAAATAAAGAAACTGCGGTCCAAGGCATTATATTCAGTGAGGTTTTGGGTCCGCCCCGTGCAAAAAAACCGCACCGGACCATGCGGAACATCGGTAAAAAATAAAGTGTTAGAACCCCTTTTCAAATCATACATATGAGATGAAAGGGGGTTCTTTTTTTATGGGGCAAAGAAAGAATCGTGTAAAGGCATGGCTGACAAGAGCATTGGAAATTCCCCCGGACGTTATGATGGATCTGCCTCGTATTACGATGGTCGGCAGGCTTCATATCTACATAGAGAATCACAGAGGCCTCCTGCTGTTCAGTGAAGAAGAAGTCAGGCTGATGCTCAAGCAGGGGCAGTGTATCATATCAGGAAAAAACTTGGTCATTAAGGCAATCCTTCCTGAGGAAATCCTTTTGGAAGGCACGATAGATCACGTACGATATGTCGATTCATAAAGCCGGGGGGAAATAATGTGAAAAACAAATGGCTGTCATTTTTTTCGGGTAAAGTCCAAGTGGAAGTCAAAGGAAAAGGGATTGAACGGCTGCTGAATGAATGCACGAGAAACGGAATCGCCATCTTTGCGGTGAAAAAAAAGCAAGACTGTGTTCTGCTGATGATTCAGCTTCAAGATGTACATGCTTTCAGAAGAGTCATCAGAAAACATGAATGCAAAGCAAGCTTTACAAAAAGAAAGGGTCTTCCCTTTCTGCTTCTCAAATCAAAATTAAACCTGGGCTTCACTGCGGGATTTGTGATATTTTTTGTTATATTGTTTCTTTTGTCAAACATGATTTGGGACATTGATATTAAAGGGGCCAAGCCAGAGACCGAGCATCAGATGGTAAAGCATCTGGAAGAAATCGGTGTGAAAAAAGGCCGTTTGCAATTTTTAATGATGACGCCGGAGAAAATTCAAAAATCATTAACAAACGGCATCGATAATATTACGTGGGTCGGTGTGGAATTGAACGGGACAGCCCTTCATATGAAAGTGGTCGAAAAGAACGAACCGACAAAAGAAAAGTACGTAAGCCCCCGCCATATCGTTGCCAAAAAGAAGGCGGTCATCAAAAGGATGTTCGTGCAAAAGGGGCAGCCGATGGCTTTTGTGAACGATCATGTTGACAAAGGACAGCTCCTCGTCTCAGGACTGATCGGAAATGAAGACCGGAAAGTCGCCTCAAAAGCGGAAATTTACGGAGAAACATGGTACAAGTCAGAAGTAACCGTGCCCCTTGAAACATCATTTACGCTATATACGGGTAAAGTAAGGACGAAGCACAAGCTGTCTTTCGGATCATGGGGCGTTCCTTTTTGGGGCTTTGAATTTAATGAGAAGCCGCTGAAACATCCGAAAACAGAGGAAGAAAAGCATCCGTTTCAATTTCTGGGGATGAAGCTTCCGGTTTCTTACGTTCAAGAACAGACAAGAGAAAGTGAAACATCCGTGCGGACTTATACGAAAGGCGAAGCGGTTCAGGCCGGTATCAAAATGGGAAGACAAGATGTAGAAAAGCGATTAAACGGCAGCGGAGAGGTGGAAAGTGAAAAAGTTTTGCACCAATCCGTTGAGAATGGTAAAGTAAAGTTGATTATTCTCTACCAAGTTATAGAAGATATCGTTCAAACCACACCTATTGTTCAGGGAGACTAAAGAATGGCAGAACATTTACTTGCGATTAATCACAAACTGAAAAGCCCGGACGAAGCACTTTCTTTGTTCGGCAGCCAAGATGCCTTTTTACATTTAATGGAGAAGGATCTGGGCATTAGCCTCATCACACGCGGTGAAACCATTTACGTTTCCGGGAATGATGAAACATTTGAGATCGCTGACAGATTATTGGGCTCGCTCCTTACTTTAATTCGCAAGGGGATCGAGATTTCGGAACGTGATGTGCTGTATGCCGTGAAAATGGCAAAAAAAGATGAACTGGACTATTTTGAAAGCATGTATGAAGAGGAAATAACGAAAACGGCAAAAGGCAAACCGATCCGTGTCAAAACCATCGGCCAAAGAGAATATGTGGCGGCGATGAAGAAAAACGACATGGTGTTCGGCATCGGGCCGGCGGGAACCGGCAAAACTTATTTGGCGGTCGTAAAAGCGGTGCATGCTTTAAAAAACGGCCACATTAAAAAAATCATTTTAACAAGACCCGCTGTGGAAGCCGGCGAGAGCCTCGGTTTTCTGCCCGGAGATTTAAAGGAAAAAGTAGATCCTTATCTGCGCCCGCTGTATGATGCGCTCCATGATGTGCTCGGAAGCGACCATACGGAGCGTCTTATGGAAAGAGGGGTTATCGAAATCGCCCCGCTTGCCTATATGAGAGGGCGGACGCTTGACGACGCGTATGTGATTCTTGATGAAGCCCAGAATACCACTCCCGCTCAAATGAAAATGTTTTTGACGAGATTGGGTTTTGGCTCTAAAATGATCATTACGGGCGACGTAAGCCAAATTGACCTGCCGAAAGGCGTCACATCGGGACTTGCAGTAGCGAAGGACATGCTGAAGGACGTAAACGGCATCTCCGTGATTGAACTTGACCAGACAGATGTGGTCAGGCATCCGCTTGTTGCAAAAATTATTGAAGCTTATGATAAGCAAAAGTAATGCAAAAATGACCCGATCTCCCGTTATCGGGTCATTTTTATATGATGTGTTCCTGATGTTTCAGGGAGGAGGTTCTTGTTTTGAAAAAGAAGGGAAAGGGCAAAAGCGCCCGGGAACGGTTCCGCAGTTTCAGACATGCCCGCTCAGCCCATGTGCTGCTGTACCTGCTGCTTTCAGCGATCATGTTTGGTTTGCTCTTTATTCATGTAAAACCTGAATCACTTAATTTGGATTTGTTTGCAGTCAGTGATAAAACGATTTACGCGCCCGCCACAGTGGAAGATCAGCAGGCGACGGAATCGAAAAAACAGGCGGCCGAAGATGCGGTGGAAGATCAATACACTCTGAAAAAAGGCTATACCGACAACCGGCTTGACCTGATCACTTCCATTTTTGACAGTATCGGCGAAGTGAAAAAAGATGCGGAAAAAGACAAAAAGTCACCTTCGGAAAAATCACTGGTAAAATCGGTGAAAAACAAGCTGACACAGGATGTCAATGAATCCGTCTCGGAAGATGCCATTAAATCGCTTCTCCATGCAAACAATGAAGATTTCTCATTTGTGAGGGATTCCGTCATTACCGCGGTGAATACGGTGATGAGCAGTGAAATTCCTTCTGAAAAGCTTGCTGAAGCGAAGGATAAGGTCGCAAAAGAGCTGAAAAGCGCTTCTGTGCCGTCAAAATATTTAGCGGCTGCGACTGAAATCGGAAAATACGCGGTCATCCCGAATTACGTTTTTGATCCGAAAGCGACCGATGAAAAACGCCAGGAAGCGTCAGACAGCGTCCAGCCGGTACAGATCAAACAGGGACAGGTTCTCGTGGAAGAGAATGATCTGATTGACCGGGAAGTATACAGGAAGCTTGAACTGACGGGTCTTTTGAATAATTCCAACCTGTTAAAACCGATCAGCGGTCTCCTTCTGATGATCGGCCTGTTTATTGCCACGCTTGTCTACTATTTTGAGAAACAGCAGCAGGAGCTTAAGCTGAAAAATAAATCTCTTTTGCTGTTTTCTATCATTACAACGCTTATTCTCGTCATTATGGAAGTCGTCAGTCTCTTTCAGAAGATTGAATACACCAATATCGGCTATCTTGTGCCGATCGCCGCCGGCGCGATTTTAATCAGGCTGCTGCTCAATGAAAGGCTCGCCATTTTAGGAAGCATCATTCTGGCGATCTGCGGCAGTATGATGTTTAATCAGGGTGTGACGGGAACATTTAATTACGTCATCGGCATTTACTATTTAATCAGCAGCATTTCAGGCATTCTGTTTTTGGGAAAACATAATGCGAGATCAAAAATATTGCAGACGGGACTGTTCGTCTCATTTATTAATATGATTATCGTGCTGTCGCTTTTATTAATACAAAATACGGCGCTGTCACCGGTTGAAATCGGAACGCTGATGCTGATGGGGGTCGTCTCGGGACTTGCTTCATCCGTTTTGATTATCGGTCTGATGCCGTTTTTTGAGACGGGATTCGGCATTCTTTCAACAATGAGGCTGATTGAACTGTCTAATCCGAATCATCCCCTGCTTCGAAAGATTTTAACGGAAACACCCGGTACATATCATCACAGCGTCATGGTGGCAAATCTGTCGGAAGCGGCTTGTGAAGCCGTAGGGGCAAACGGTCTTTTAGCACGGGTCGGAGCGTATTATCACGATCTCGGCAAAACGAAACGTCCGCAATATTTTATTGAAAATCAGATGAATATGGATAATCCGCATGACAAGCTGTCTCCTCAGCTCAGCAAAAATATCATTATCGCACATACGACAGACGGTGCGAATATGCTCAGAAGCTATAAGTTTCCGAAAGAGCTTGTGGATATCGCGGAGCAGCATCACGGAACGTCCCTTTTAAAATTCTTTTATTATAAAGCGAAAGAAAAGGGCGACCAGATTACAGAGAAAGAGTTCCGCTACCCGGGGCCGAAGCCGCAATCGAAAGAAGCGGCTATTATCTCAGTGGCCGACAGCGTTGAAGCCGCCGTCCGTTCCATGCATAATCCCAATCCCGAGCGGATCGAAAAACTGGTGCGGGGAATTATATCCGATAAGCTTCAGGACGGACAATTCTCAGAATGTGATCTCACGTTCCGAGAACTGGATACGATCGCAAAAACACTATGTGCGACTTTAAAAGGAATTTTCCACTCCCGGATTGAATATCCGGAGGCTACGAAGAAGGTGAAATAAATGGGTTTACTCATAGATATTGTTGATGAAACGAACAGCGTCTCAGCTGATGCGCTCCAAGAAGTGGAGAAGCTGCTCCAATTCGCGGCGGAAAAAGAAGGCGTTCAGGACCAGGCTGAAGTATCGGTCACGATTGTGACAAATGAGGAAATCAGAGAAATCAACAGAGACTACCGGGGAAAAGACACTCCGACTGACGTCATTTCGTTTGCGCTTGAAGAAGAAGGCGAAGACGAGGTTGAAATCGTAGGCGCCGACATGCCGCCTGTTTTAGGAGATATTATCATCAGCGCAGACAGAACGAAAGAGCAGGCGGAAGAGTACGGCCATTCGTTTATGAGGGAGCTCGGTTTTCTGGCCGTGCACGGCTTTTTGCATTTGCTTGGCTATGATCACATGACAAAAGAAGAAGAGGAAGAAATGTTTTCAAAGCAAAAGGATTTGCTGGATGAGTATGGACTCACGAGATCATAAAAACGAGTGGAGCAGGTTCCTGAAGAGCTTTGTCCATGCATGGAGGGGAATCTGGAAAACGGCGCGGTCAGAGCGGAATTTTCAATTTCATATTACCGCGGCCTGCGCCGTTATCGTTTGCGGTTTTCTCACCGGGCTGAGCACAGCCGAATGGGCCGTTGTTTTGGTGCTGATCGGAGGAATGCTTGCTTTGGAGCTTTTAAATACGGCGATAGAGCATGTTGTGGATTTAGTTACCGATCAGTATCACCCGCTCGCAAAAGCGGCAAAGGACGCGGCCGCCGGAGCCGTTTGCGTCTTTGCCGTGATATCGTGTATCATTGGTTTACTCATCTTCTTGCCGAAGATATGTTAGCAGAAGATTCTTACAATTATTTTACATTGCCAAAAATGGGCGTGAAAAACCAATCATAATTATGTAAAATAAAAGTGACAGCGGTATCATACAGGATAAAGGTAAGAGAGGAATTAAGTACACATGAACAGACAAGAATTGATTGCAGAAGCATTAAAAGCGCGGGACACAGCGTATGTGCCGTATTCAAATTTCAGAGTGGGAGCCGCTCTTCTTACCAAAGACGGAAAAGTGTACAGAGGCTGCAACATCGAAAATGCGGCATACAGCATGTGCAACTGTGCTGAACGCACGGCGATATTCAAAGCTGTTTCCGAGGGGGATACGGAATTTGCGATGCTCGCCGTGGCTGCGGATACTCCGGGACCGGTTTCGCCGTGCGGAGCCTGCAGACAAGTAATTTCCGAGCTGTGCTCAAAGGATATGCTTGTTATTCTGACCAACTTACAAGGACAAATAAAAGAAATGACTGCGGAAGAATTATTACCAGGCGCATTTTCATCGGAGGATTTACATGACGAACGAAAGCTTTAAATCAGGATTTGTATCTATCATCGGAAGGCCGAATGTAGGAAAGTCTACCTTTTTAAACAGGGTCATCGGTCAAAAGATCGCCATCATGAGCGACAAACCCCAGACGACAAGAAATAAAGTCCAAGGGGTGCTGACAACCGGCACGTCGCAGACCATTTTTATTGATACACCGGGCATTCACAAACCAAAGCACAAGCTTGGCGACTTTATGATGAAAGTGGCGCAGAATACGCTGAAAGAAGTTGACTTGGTGTTATTTATGATTAACGCCGAAGAAGGGTACGGAAAAGGCGACGAGTTTATCATTGAAAAGCTCGGACAGACGTCTACACCGGTCTTTCTGATCGTAAACAAAATTGATAAGATCCACCCTGACCAGCTGCTTCTTTTAATTGATGAGTACCGTACGCGCTATCCGTTTAAGGAAATCGTGCCGATCTCAGCTTTGGAAGGGAACAACGTCGAAACCCTTCTCGCGCAGATTGAAGCGTATTTACCGGAAGGGCCTCAGTTCTATCCGAGCGATCAGGTGACTGACCATCCCGAGCGGTTCATTATTTCTGAACTGATCAGGGAAAAGGTGCTCCATCTGACAAGGGAAGAAGTGCCGCACAGCATCGCTGTCGCCATCGAGTCCATTAAAGGGCAGGAAAACGGCTCCGTCCATGTCGCCGCCACCATTGTGGTCGAGCGGGATTCTCAAAAAGGCATCGTCATCGGCAAAAAAGGAGCGCTTCTGAAAGAAGTCGGCAAAAGAGCGCGGGCTGATATTGAAGCTCTTTTGGGCTCACGCGTTTACCTGGAATTATGGGTGAAGGTGCAGAAGGACTGGCGGAATAAAATGTCTCAGCTGCGTGATTTCGGCTTCAAAGAGGATGAATATTAATTCATCTAAGGCGCATGCCTGAGGTGTGAGATTACCTCACAGAAGCAGGGATTCGTTAGCAAAATTTGTTTAACATGAAAAGGAGGACATCAGGTCAAGATAAGGGTAAGAATTTGGATTGCAAGCTAGTTTAATGATGAAAGGTGGGTTTTTTGTGTTGAATTTTACCTGGAACGTATTTTCTCAAACAGGAAGTGTTGATACGTACCTTCTTTTTAAAGAACTGGAAAAAGAGAACCTGGAAAGACCCGAAGAACCGGAAGATGAGCTAGCCCGAATTGATTTTCCAATTTTGTAAACCTCTTGGCCCCTCCCATTGTTGGAAGGTGCGGAAATGCTGACTAAATGTGAAGGAATCGTGCTCCGTACGAATGACTACGGGGAGACGAATAAAATCGTGACATTGCTGACGAGGGAACACGGCAAAATCGGCGTCATGGCAAGGGGCGCCAGGAAGTCAGCCAGCCGGCTGTCAGCAGTCAGCCAGCCGTTTTTGTACGGGTCATTTTTAATGCAAAGAACATCCGGACTCGGCACGCTCCAGCAGGGTGAAATGATTCTCAGCATGAGAACGATCAGAGAAGATTTATTTTTGACGGCGTATGCCGCTTTTATCGCTGAACTCACTGACAAAGGAACGGAAGAGAAGAAACCGAACCCCTATTTATTCGAATTGATTCTCGAATCCTTTAAGAGGCTGAATGACGGGACTGACCCGGACGTGATCACCTTCATCGTGCAGATGAAAATGCTCGGCGTCATGGGGCTGTATCCGGAGCTGAATCATTGTGTCCACTGCAAAAGCGGGGAAGGAACGTTTCATTTTTCGATAAGAGATAACGGGTTTATCTGCCACCGCTGCTTTGAAAAGGATCCGTACAGAGTTCCGATTTCGCCGCAAACGGCAAGGCTGCTAAGGCTTTTTTATTACTTTGATATCGGAAGGCTCGGCAGCGTCTCGTTAAAACAGGAAACCAAAAACGAAATTAAACGGGTCATTGATCTGTATTACGAGGAATATTCAGGACTTTATTTAAAGTCAAAACGGTTTTTAGATCAGATGGAAAGCATGAAGAACCTTTTGGATGAAAACAAAAGTTGACATTCTGCCCATCTTTTTATATGATCATTTATTATAAAATATGTTGCAGTGACAGAAAGAAGTACTTGCGTCCAACTCATACAAGCGACCTTAGGGCAGTGTAAGCTAAGGATGAGCGCGCAACGAAAGGCATTCTCGAGCAACCCTTTAAAAAGAGGCTGAGTGATTCACATCCTCAGCAACTAGGGTGGAACCGCGGGAGAACTCTCGTCCCTATGTTTGCGGCCGGCAAGCATAGAGACGGGAGTTTTTTGGTTGCCGCCGCACTTGTAAAAGAATGGAGAAAGTGGAGGTGCTTGAAATGAACATTCAAGATATGATTTTAACCTTGCAGAAGCACTGGTCGAATGAAGGCTGTGTGCTCATGCAGTCGTATGATGTGGAGAAAGGCGCAGGCACAATGAGCCCGTATACATTTTTACGAAGCATCGGGCCGGAACCGTGGAGAGTGGCTTACGTTGAGCCGTCCAGACGGCCTGCGGACGGACGGTACGGTGAAAACCCGAACAGGCTCTATCAGCATCATCAATTCCAAGTCATTATCAAGCCGTCGCCTGATAACATTCAAGAGCTTTACCTTGATTCATTGCGTGCGCTCGGCATTGACCCGCTTGAACATGATATCCGTTTCGTAGAAGACAACTGGGAAAACCCGTCTTTAGGCTGTGCAGGTCTCGGCTGGGAAGTATGGCTTGACGGGATGGAAATTACTCAGTTTACATACTTCCAGCAGGTGGGCGGAATTGAATGTAAACCGGTATCCGTTGAGATCACGTATGGTATTGAACGTCTCGCGTCATATATTCAGGATAAAGAAAACGTCTTTGATCTTGAATGGACGTCAGGATTTACTGTGAAAGATTTATTTATGATGGCTGAATATGAGCATTCCGTTTATACTTTTGAAACATCTGACGTGGATATGCTTTTCCATTTGTTCAGCACCTATGAAAAAGAAGCGATCAGACAAATGGATAACGGGCTCGTGCATCCGGCCTATGATTATGTGCTGAAATGCTCTCACACATTTAATCTGCTCGATGCAAAAGGCGCGATCTCGGTGACGGAACGGACGGGCTATATCGGCCGTGTCCGCAACTTAGCGAGAAAAGTGGCAAAAACGTATTATGAAGAACGGGAAAAATTAGGGTTCCCAATGCTTAAAGAGGAGGGCTCTTCCCATGAGTAAACAAGACTTGCTTTTAGAGATCGGACTCGAGGAAATGCCGGCGCGGTTTTTACATGACAGCATGGTGCAGCTCGGTGAAAAGCTGACCGACTGGCTGGCTGAAAAAAATATCGCCCATGGCGAAGTGAAACTTTTTAATACGCCGAGACGTCTGGCAGTATATATAAAAGACGTAGCAGAAAAACAGGCTGATATTCAGGAAGAAGCAAAAGGCCCTGCGAAAAAAATCGCTCTGGATGCTGACGGAAACTGGACAAAAGCCGCTATCGGATTTTCAAAAGGCCAAGGCGCCGGAGTGGATGATCTGTATATAAAAGATGTAAACGGCACGGAATATGTCTTCGTTCAAAAATTCCAGGCGGGACAAGAGACGAAGACACTTTTACCGCAGCTGGAAAATTTGATTGCCGGAATGCATTTTCCGAAAAACATGCGCTGGGGCACGCAGGATCTGCGCTATATCCGTCCGATCAAATGGATTATCGCTCTCTTTGGGAAAGACGTCATTCCGTTTGAAATCACAAATGTCGAGACGGGCCGGAACACGCAGGGACACCGCTTTCTCGGCCAAGAAGTATCTGTTGATGCACCGTCATCATACGAAAAGCTGCTGAAAGAACAAAGCGTCATTGCTGACCCGAAAGAACGCAAACAAATGATCCAAAGCCAGCTGGACGCGCTTGCGGCCGAGAAGAAATGGAACATTCCGATCGATGAGGACCTGCTGAACGAAGTCAACCATCTGGTGGAATACCCGACGGCGCTTTACGGATCTTTTGAATCCGAGTTTCTTTCTATCCCTGAAGAAGTACTTGTAACAACAATGAAAGAGCATCAGCGCTACTTCCCGGTAAAAGATGAAAACGGGAATCTGCTGCCTCATTTTATTACGGTAAGAAACGGGAACAGCCATGCAATTGAAAATGTTGCCCGCGGAAACGAGAAAGTGCTGAGAGCAAGGCTTTCAGATGCTGCGTTCTTCTACAAAGAAGACCAAAAGCTGAACATTGATGAAAACGTGAAGAAACTGGAAAATATCGTTTTCCATGAAGAGCTCGGCTCCCTTGGAGATAAAGTAAGAAGAGCGGCCGCCATTGCGGGCAAACTTGCCGTCCGCCTGAAAGCGGATGAACAGACGCAAAACCTTGTGAAGCGCGCCGCAGAGATTTCTAAATTTGACCTGGTTACACATATGATCTATGAGTTCCCTGAGCTTCAGGGCGTGATGGGAGAAAAATATGCGCGCATGCTCGGTGAAGATGAAGCCGTCGCTGCCGCAGTCAATGAGCACTATATGCCGAGAGCGGCCGGGGGAGAAGTGCCTTCAACCTTTACCGGCGCGGTCGTGGCGTTAGCTGATAAACTGGACACGATTGCTTCCTTCTTCAGCATTGACGTAATTCCGACAGGTTCTCAGGATCCGTACGGATTGCGCCGTCAGGCAAGCGGCATCGTTTCCATTCTGATCGACCGCAACTGGGGCATTTCTTTTAAAGAGCTGCTGTCATTGACAGAAACGGAAAAAGAAAATGAGCTCCTCGATTTCTTTACACAGCGTCTGAAATACGTCTTAAACGCTGAAGACATCCGTCATGACGTTATCGAAGCCGTTCTGGACAGCACAGAGCTTGAGCCGTATGCAGCCGTTCATAAGGCAAGAGTGCTTGAGAAGCACCTCGGCACACCCGGCTTTAAAGAAACGGCTGAATCACTCGGCCGGGTCATCTCCATCAGCAAAAAAGGCGAGAGCCGCGATATCAATCCGGATCTGTTTGAAAATGAACAGGAGAAAAAGCTGTTTGACGCTTATCAACAAACAAAAGACAGTGTCGCGGAAAGCTTTGCCTCCAAAAACTATGAACAGGCGCTTGCCGTGCTCAGCGGATTAAAGGAGCCGATTGAAGACTACTTTAATCACACGATGGTAAATGCGGACGATGAAGCATTAAAAACCAACCGTTTAGCGCAAATGACCGCTCTTGCAGATGTGATCAAGTCTTTTGCTAATATGAATCATCTTATTGTAAAATAAAGAAAAAGACGGTTGCTGTGTGATCGGCAATCGTCTTTTCCCCTTTTACATAAACATCACAGAATGAAAACATAGATAAAGAAACCCTTCCATAAAGGTGGTGAGTACGATCGAATTAAATAAACGGCAAGAACAAATTTTACAGATTGTAAAGGAAAACGGCCCGATTACCGGAGAGCATATCGCAGAACAGCTCAATTTAACGAGGGCCACGCTGCGGCCGGACTTGGCCATACTCACCATGTCAGGCTTCTTAGAGGCCCGTCCGCGGGTCGGTTATTTTTATACGGGGAAAACGGGAAATCAGCTGCTTGCGGATAAACTGAAAAAGCTGCAAGTGAAAGATTTTCAATCGATCCCTGTTGTCATCAATGAGAATGTCTCGGTATACGATGCCATCTGCACCATGTTTTTAGAAGATGTCGGCACGTTATTTGTCGTAGATCGTGATGCTGTCTTAGTCGGTGTGCTGTCACGCAAAGATTTGCTGCGGGCGAGCATCGGCCAGCAGGAACTTGCCTCAATACCGGTTCATATTATCATGACAAGAATGCCGAATATCGCCGTCTGCCGGCGTGACGATTATGTGATGGACATCGCCAAGTATTTAATTGAAAAACAGATCGATGCCCTGCCCGTTATTAAAGATACGGATAAAGGCTTTGAGGTCATCGGCCGGTTTACCAAAACGAATATGACTAAGATACTTGTCAGTTTATCAGAAAATGAAATCATATAAGCTTGAAAACTAACGGGGGGATAACATGGACAATCGCATCATTTATGTAGTATCAGACTCAGTCGGAGAAACCGCCGAACTCGTTGTAAAAGCCTCGCTCAGCCAGTTTAACGGCTCAGCAGATGATACGCATATCAGAAGAATACCTTATGTGGAAGATATCGGCACCATTAATGAAGTCGTGTCTCTCGCCAAAGCGGACGGCGGCATTATTTGTTTTACGCTCGTTGTTCCTGAAATGCGCAAATACCTGGTTGAACAAGCGGAAAAAGCGAATGTGCTGTATTACGATATTATCGGTCCGCTCATCGATAAAATGGAATCGGCTTACGGTCTGACCGCTAAATATGAACCGGGCCGCGTCCGCCAGCTTGATGAAGATTATTTCAAAAAGGTCGAGGCGATCGAGTTTGCCGTCAAATATGACGATGGCAGAGATCCAAGAGGCATTTTAAAAGCCGATATCATCCTGCTCGGAGTATCCAGAACGTCTAAAACCCCATTATCACAATATCTTGCCCATAAGCGTCTGAAAGTGGCCAATGTGCCGATCGTTCCTGAGGTCGATCCGCCGGAAGAACTGTTCAGCGTTGATCCGAAAAAATGCATCGGCTTAAAAATCAGCCCTGATAAACTGAACCATATACGAAAAGAACGGTTAAAATCTCTCGGCTTAAATGACAAAGCCATTTACGCCAATATCAACAGAATTAAAGAAGAGCTGGAGTATTTTGAGAAAATCGTGGACCGGATCGGCTGCCAAGTCGTTGACGTTTCGAATAAAGCGGTCGAGGAAACAGCGAACATCATTCATCATCTCAAAACAAAGGGCCGATAACTCAGGACGCTTTATCCTGGGTTTTTGGGTATGCAAATAGGGAATAAACAAAAAGGATGGCATCTTCGCGAAGTTTGTATTATAATAAAAAATTGTGATAAAATGTTTATTTTTAGGTTTAAGCTTCGTGTGATACGAATAAACTATTATGGGTAAGATGTCAAGAATAACTCCCGGAAATTTTTCGACAAAGCTCAAAATAGATCCGCAGTCATGGAGCATATGCGATTTCGCTTGTTTTTATGCAGGAGATTGATGGAGGGATGGAGAATTAGTCTTCTAAATGAAAAAGAAAAGACGATTTTTGTCGATGCAGACGCATGCCCCGTAAAAGAGGAAATAATGCTCATTGCATCGCAATTCAGCGTTCGGGTTATTTTCGTCGCATCATTTGAACACTACCAGCTTTCCAGAAGCAAAGACGAGAACTGGGTATACGTTGATCCTCATAAAGAAGCGGCAGACTTATATATCGCAAACCATGTGAGATCGGGAGACGTCGTAGTCACGCAGGATATCGGTTTAGCCTCTCTTTTGCTGAACAGAAATATTGCCGTCTTATCGGAAAGGGGCCGTTCTTATACTGAAGACACGATTGACTTCGCTCTGATGAGCCGTCATATGTCAGGCAAAATGAGAAGAAGCGGCATTCATTCCAAAGGACCTAAAAAATTAAATAAAGAAGATCGGAATCGATTTGTTACCCTGCTTAAAAAAATCCTGTCGAATGATGAAGGGATTTCAAATCAAAACATCGAATAATGTACGACGGAGTGTTATAAGATGGGAAACCGCATACCAGATGAAGTAGTTAATCAGGTGCAGCAGTCAGCAGACATTGTTGAAGTCATAGGTGATTATGTCCAATTGAAAAAGCAAGGCCGCAACTACTTTGGGCTCTGTCCGTTTCACGGGGAAAACACGCCCTCGTTTTCCGTCTCCAGCGATAAGCAGATCTTTCATTGCTTCGGATGCGGTGCGGGCGGGAACGTTTTCTCTTTCTTACGGCAGATGGAAGGCTATTCATTTACGGAAGCTGTTTCTCACCTTGCGGATAAATATCAGATTGATTTCCCTGATGATATAACGATTCACTCTGCATCCAGGCCTGAATCTTCCGGAGAGCAGAAGATGGCGGAAGCCCACGAGCTTCTGAAGAAATTTTACCATCATTTGCTAATAAATACAAAGGAAGGCCAGGAAGCGTTAGATTACCTTTTATCAAGGGGTTTTACGAAAGAGCTCATAGATGAGTTTGAAATCGGCTACGCGCTGGATTCCTGGGATTTCATGACGAAATTCTTGAAAAAGCGCGGTTTTGAGGAAGAACTGATGGAAAAAGCGGGTCTGCTGATCAGAAGGGAAGACGGCAGCGGGTATTTTGACCGTTTCAGAAACAGAATTATGTTTCCCATTCATGATCACCACGGAGCCGTGGCGGCTTTCTCAGGAAGGGCGCTCGGAAGCCAGCAGCCGAAATATATGAACAGCCCGGAAACGCCGCTGTTTCATAAATCTAAGCTGCTGTATAACTTTCATAAGGCGCGCCTGCCGATCAGGAAAGAGGAGAGAGCCGTTCTGTTTGAAGGCTTCGCTGACGTCATATCCGCCGTCAGCTCAGGCGTAAAAGAAAGTATCGCCACAATGGGGACGTCGCTCACCGAAGAACATGTGAAAATCCTCAGGAGAAATGTTCAGGAGGTCATTCTCTGCTACGATTCGGATAAAGCCGGGTACGAAGCTACGCTGAAAGCGGCCGGCCTGCTTCAGAAAGCCGATTGTAAGGTAAGAGTAAGCATGCTGCCTGACGGGCTTGATCCTGATGATTATATCAGAACCCGGGGCGGAGAAAAATTCCGGACCGATATCATTGATGCAAGCGTTACGGTCATGGCTTTTAAAATGCAGTATTTCCGCAAAGGGAAAAACTTATCTGACGAAGGAGACCGGCTCGCTTACATGAAAGAAGTGCTGAAAGAAATCAGCGCTCTTTCCGGGTCGCTTGAGCAGGAAATGTATGTGAAGCAGCTCGCCTCAGAATTTTCTCTTTCGGTAGAATCTTTGACGGAACAGCTTTCCATCTACGCCAGACAAAACGCCCCCGGCGACAAAAACGCCGAACCGCAGACAAGACGGGCCCGGGTGACGACAAAAGCAAAACGGCGCCGTCTCCGTCCCGCCTATGAGAACGCGGAAAGACTTCTGCTCGCTCATATGCTGAGAGACCGAAACGTCATAAAGAAAGTGATTGAGCGTGTCGGCTTTGAATTTAACATTGACGGACATCGTGCGCTGGCAGCATACCTGTACGCTGTATATGAAGAGGGGGCTGACATGACGCCGCAGCATCTTATGGCGAGAGTGCAGGATGAGGAAATCAGCCAGCTGCTTTCAGATATAGGGATGCTCCAAGTAAACGAGGAGCTCTCAGAGGCCGAGTTATCCGATTACGTAAAAAAAGTGTTGGATCACCGAAAATGGTCAATGATAAAGGAAAAAGAAGCAGAAAGAGCGGATGCGGAGAGGCAGAAAGACTTCGTGAAAGCTGCGTCTCTGGCTCAAGAAATTGTTGCATTGAACCGATCATTAAAGTAACACCAAAAAGAGGCTTGCGTTCTGATTGGCAATGATTCCTTGCGGAGGAGCAAATAGATCGCTTAACCTCATCATGAATTGTCATTTATTATCCGCAGCCCTGCATGCTGAAAAAGAGAGAAGGCTTCCGGGTCGGATAAGAAACATACCGCTTTTAGAATTCGTTGCAAGCTTTGGAAGGAGGGATCCATAATGGCTGATAAACAAACCCACGAAACAGAAACAGAACTTACATTAGACCAGGTAAAAGAGCAGCTTACTGAAACTGGAAAAAAACGTGGCGTTTTAACATATGAAGAAATTGCTGAACGCATGTCCAGCTTTGAAATTGAATCAGACCAAATGGATGAGTATTATGAATTTTTAGGAGAACAAGGTGTTGAATTAATTAGTGAAAATGAAGAAACGGAAGATCCTAATATTCAACAGCTTGCCAAAGCCGAAGAAGAATTTGACCTTAATGACCTCAGCGTACCGCCTGGCGTAAAGATCAATGATCCAGTCCGCATGTACCTTAAGGAAATCGGACGGGTAAATCTTCTTTCTGCTAAAGAAGAAATCACCTACGCTCAAAAAATTGAAGAGGGTGACGAGGAATCTAAACGCAGACTGGCTGAAGCAAACCTTCGTTTAGTTGTCAGCATTGCTAAACGGTATGTCGGCCGCGGCATGCTTTTCTTAGACTTGATCCAAGAAGGAAACATGGGTCTCATGAAAGCCGTCGAGAAGTTTGACTACCGTAAAGGATATAAATTCAGTACGTATGCGACTTGGTGGATCAGACAGGCGATTACACGCGCCATCGCTGACCAGGCGAGAACAATCCGTATCCCGGTTCACATGGTGGAAACCATCAACAAATTAATCCGGGTGCAGCGTCAGCTTCTTCAGGATCTTGGCAGAGAGCCGACACCGGAAGAGATTGCTGAAGACATGGATCTTACGCCTGAAAAAGTCCGTGAAATATTAAAAATTGCTCAAGAGCCTGTTTCTTTAGAAACGCCGATCGGTGAAGAGGACGACTCACATCTCGGTGATTTCATCGAAGACCAGGAAGCGACATCTCCGTCGGATCATGCGGCATATGAGCTTTTAAAAGAACAGCTGGAAGATGTGCTGGATACGTTGACAGATCGTGAAGAAAACGTGCTGCGTCTCCGTTTCGGTCTGGATGACGGACGCACAAGAACTTTGGAAGAAGTAGGCAAAGTGTTTGGAGTAACGAGAGAGCGTATTCGCCAAATTGAAGCAAAAGCGCTTCGCAAATTGAGACATCCGAGCAGAAGCAAACGTCTGAAGGATTTTCTCGAATAGAATGGAACGGGTCTTTTTGATCCGTTCTTTTTTATGTATAAGATATATGGATAATATACCTTTATTTTACTGGATAAGCATATGTTTTGCAAATGAGTTTGGAAAAAATGCGGCATGTCCTGAAAGGGGGAAAATGAGATAAGTTTATTTATATTCTTTATTGTAAGCGTATACAATTCATTATACAATAGAATAAAGATAATTTTGTGATAAACAAAACAGTTATTTTTGCTTTTTGTATAAATTGTGAAATCAAAGAAATTGCTGAACAAGACCATTTACTTTTTGTAAAAATAAGTTAGAATTAGAAGTGTTTACATAGGGGGAGAATGAAAAAGGGGGATGGAGATATGAAGTGGAATCCGCTGATTCCTTTTTTGCTCATTGCAGTGCTGGGAATAGGGCTGACTTTCTTTTTAGCTGTAAAAGGCAATGGAGATGCGCATCAGATCGCAAGCGGCGGTGAAAGTAAAAATGCCGAGAAGGAAACTGCAAACGCTTCACCTGAAGAGATTTATAAAGCGAACTGCATCACCTGTCACGGGGAAAACTATGAAGGTGTATCAGGGCCGAACTTAAAAGGCGTCGGCAAAAGAAAAGATGTCGCTGAGATTAAAACAAAAATTGAAAAAGGCGGCAACGGGATGCCCGCAGGCCTTGTGCCGGCCGAAAAGCTGGATGACATGGCAAAATGGGTTTCTGACATTAAATAAAGCTTTACCGGTCCCTATATAAAAGACATATGAAAAACTCTATCCGCCGCTTGGATTCCGGGCGGTTTTTTTATATGATAGTAAAGGAAAAAGAACCTGAGAAAAGTTGTGATATTGTGAATGAAATGAAGTTATCTAAAAGATTGCAGTCTGTGGCGGAATATATCCCTCCGGGTGCCCTGGTTGCTGATATCGGGTCGGACCACGCGTATCTTCCTTGCTATGCCGTTTTGAATCATTTGGCAAGCCGGGCAATCGCCGGTGAAATTACAGACGGACCGTTTCTATCCGCCAAACAGCAGGTGGAAAAACTGGACTTAAGCACTCTTATCTCCGTAAGGAAAGGTGACGGGCTGAGCGTCCTTGAAAAAGGAGAAGCCGGCGCCATTACAATCGCGGGCATGGGCGGAGCGCTGATCGCTCATATTTTGGAGTCCGGAAAAACGAAATTGACGGGGCGTGAACGGCTGATTCTGCAGCCGAATATTCATGCCGTTCATATAAGAGAGTGGCTGTATCAGGAAGGCTATGAACTGATTAATGAAGTGATTCTCGAAGAAGACGGAAAGTGTTATGAGATCCTCGTTGCGGAAACTGGCGACCGTGATGCGCCGTATCGGGACGTGCCGATGGCTGCCGGAATGCTTGCGGGTCCGTTTTTATTAAAAGAGAGGAATGATGTGTTTCTTCGGAAATGGAGCCAGGAACTTAAGCATACTGAACAAATTTATGAACAGATCAGCCGCAGCGCAAAGCATGAAAGTCATGAAAAATTAGCTGAATTGAAAGAGCGGATTTCTCTGCTGAAGGAGGTAATCGGACATGCCTAAACATGTGAACGGACAGGAAATCATCCAGCTGTTTGAACAATTTTCACCGAAGGCTTTTGCGGTGGAAGGAGATAAAATCGGCCTGCAGATCGGTACATTGAATAAGCCGGTGAAAAATGTCATGGTGACACTGGATGTTCTGGAACAAACGGTAGATGAAGCCATTGAGAAAAAAGTTGACTTAATTATCGCCCACCATCCGCCGATTTTTCGGCCGCTTAAACAGATCACCACTGATCAGCCTGGCGGAAGACTGATTGAGAAATGTATAAAGCATGATATTGCCGTATATGCGGCTCATACGAATCTTGATGTAGCGGACGGCGGTGTGAATGACCTGCTTGCCGAAGCTCTCGGCCTGACAGACACAGAAGTGCTCGTCCCGACATATTCGGACCCGCTGAAAAAGCTTGCCGTATATGTTCCGAAAGACTATGAAGAAGCTGTAAGAACCGCACTTGGCAACGCCGGAGCGGGACATATCGGCAATTACAGCCATTGCGCGTTCTCCTCTGAGGGAATCGGCAGCTTTAAGCCGCTGGACGGGGCAGAACCGTTTATCGGACAGACGGGAGAGCTGGAACTCGTCCATGAAGTGAGACTTGAGACCGTTTTTCCGGCAAGTATGGAGAAAACCGTCGTAAAAGCGCTGAAAAAAAGCCATCCGTATGAAGAGGTGGCATATGATATTTATCCGGTGGAGCAGTCTCCGCTTGAAAAAGGGCTCGGCCGCATCGGAAAACTTCAGCAAGACATGACGCTTGAAGAGTTTGCGCTGTTTGTGAAAGAAAAGTTTGACGTTAACGGAGTCCGGATGGTCGGAGAGCGAAACAGCAAGGTGAAAAAAGTCGCGGTTCTTGGCGGTGACGGAAATAAATATATTTATCAGGCAAAGCGGAAGGGTGCAGATGTTTACGTGACGGGCGATCTTTATTTCCATGTAGCGCATGATGCGATGATGATCGGATTAAACGTCGTGGACCCGGGGCATTATGCTGAAAAGATCATGAGAAAAGGCACGGCTGAGAAGCTTACGGCAATGGCCGGGGAGAAAAACTATGATGTGCGCATTTTCGCTTCCGAAACAGATACAAACCCATTTACCTTCTTATAAAAAAACTGAGGCCCCGGGCCTCAGTTTTTTATTTTTACTTTCGGAAGGATTTTTTTAAGCGGCACACTGTGTTCAAGCTGCCATGTCGATTCATCGTTGTGGTCAAACTGCTCTAAAAAGCGGATGACTTCCTTTGTAATCGGTGTCGGTGTTGATGCGCCTGCGGTAACGGCGACGGTATTGACGTCTTTCAGCCATTCGAGCTTCAGTTCACTGATGTCTCCGATTCGGTAGGCTTTTGTTCCGGCGATTTCTTCTGACACTTGCGCCAGTCTGTTGGAGTTATTGCTTTTCGGATCACCGACAACAATGGTTAAGTCCGCTTTTTTTGCCTGCTCTGATACAGCTTCTTGACGAACCTGTGTGGCCAGGCAGATTTCCTGATGGTATTCCACGTACGGGTACTTTTCTTTGACTGATTCCATAATATCGTGGACGTCCCACTGGGACATTGTCGTTTGGTTTGTAACGATTAATTTCTCAGCCTGAATATCGAGATTTCTCACGTCTTCCTCTGTTTCAACGAGATGAACGATTTCAGGAGCGACGCCGACGGCTCCTTCAGGCTCGGGGTGGCCTTTTTTACCGATGTATATGACGTGATAACCTTCAGCTTTTACTTTTCGGATTAAGTCATGTGTTTTCGTGACGTCCGGGCATGTGGCGTCAATCGTAACAAGCCCTTTTTCCTCAGCGGCTTTTCTTACTTCCGGAGATACCCCGTGAGCCGTGAAAATAACGGTTCCTTTTTCCACCTGCTTTAAAATCTCCAGACGGTTTGTGCCGTCAAGCGTGTAAATGCCGTCTTCTTCAAACGCATCTGTGACATGCTTATTATGAACAATCATTCCCAGTATATATATAGGTCTTGGCAGTGTTTTATCGAGTGACGCGTTTTTGGCTATGACCATGGCATCAACAACGCCGTAACAGTAGCCGCGCGGCGATATTTTGATAACGTCCAATGTAGATGTCCTCCTATCAAAAGTGAGTGTAGAGGCAATATAAAAAGCCGTAGTTAAACGGCTCAAATCTTGCATTCTTCTGATCTCATTATAGCTAATCTTTCGTGAGATATCAAAGAATGTTAAATATATAATTTCGGCTTTGATCTGCCCGATGTTCTTTTTGGACGCGGCTGTTCCGCTGAGTCCGCCTGTGCGGCGTCTTTTTCTTTTGAAGCGGATGCTTTTTCAGACGTCTTCTTTGATGTTTTGGATGAGGCGTCTGATTTGTTTTCATCTTCTGTTTCATCTGTTTTTTCAGCTTCATCCTTTTTGTCCTGTTCGTCTGTTTCTTTCGTCTCGTCAGGTTCATTCTCGTCATCACTGCTGCTTAATTGGCTGTAAAGCTTCATCATGGCGGGCAGACTCCGTACTAAAGGACCGTACTGCTGGATCATCGGCGTAACCTGCTGCGCCACACCGAGCACCTTCTGAACGTTGCCGAGCATGCTCGACAGGGATGCCGGACTTGCCAGGTTCTGTATTCCCTGCAGTCCTGCACCTGCTCCTCCGCTGGCCGCCGCCGGTGCCGACGCGGCAGCGCTTCCTCCTCCTGAACCGGGTAAAAAACGGGAAAGCATCCCTTTTAAGCCCCCTCCGCCGCCCGTGCCTGCGTTTCTCAGGCCCGCTCCGGCAATCTGCTGCTGAGGGAAAAGCTGCCGTCCCTGCTGCATCAGCTGCCGTCCCGGCAATGACGGTCTTCCTCCCATCATCATACGCGGATTCATAAACGGCCGTCCCTGCTGCGCCATATTTCTCATCGGCTGCTGTGGAAACATACTTGTACCTCCTTTCTGTCTCTCTGCTATTACAATATGCATCGGAGGGGGCATTTGCTTTTCTGTCTCGAAAACAGGATTCCCCCAAGACATGGTGTTTTTAAGTAAAATCGGTTATAATGTGATGATGGACACAGAATGTGCCGCTTTAAGGAGCTGGGAAAAATGAAAGAAACTAAATTTGATGGATACAACTTAAAACCGTTTATTATAGATGCAGTTCACCGCCTTGGTTTTTATGAACCGACAGATATTCAAAAGCGTCTGATACCTGCCGTACTGAAAAACGAAAGCGTGATCGGGCAGTCCCAGACGGGGACGGGGAAAACCCACGCCTATTTATTGCCAATTTTGAATCGGATTGATCCGGGTTCTGATACGGTACAGGCTGTTATCACGGCGCCGACGAGAGAGCTTGCCAATCAGATTCATCAGGAAGCGCTCAAAATCACACAGGGTGCGGAAGATGAGCCGATCCGGACAAAATGCTTCATCGGCGGGACGGACAAGCAAAAATCAATTGATAAGCTGAAAACACAGCCTCATCTCGTCGTCGGAACGCCGGGCCGGATCGCGGATCTGATTAAGGCGCAGGCATTGAACGTCTATAAAGCGCAGTCTCTCGTCATTGACGAAGCTGATCTGATGCTTGACATGGGCTTTTTAGAAGACGTTGATTACATCGGGTCGCGTATGCCAGAAGAACTTCAGATGCTTGTGTTCTCAGCTACGATTCCGGAAAAGCTGAAGCCGTTTTTGAAAAAGTATATGGAAAATCCGAAGTACGCGCATGTTGAGCCGAAAAGAATCACAGCCGAAAAGATTGAACATGTTTTGGTTCCTTCTAAACAGCGTGATAAAGACAAACTGCTTTTTGATATGATGTCTCATCTGAACCCTTATCTGGGCATTGTGTTTGCAAATACGAAAAACACGGCTGACCATATTGCGAAATACCTGATTGAAAAGGGCATGAGGATCGGTCTTCTGCACGGGGGATTAACGCCGCGTGAGCGTAAGAAGGTAATGAAGCAGATTAATGAACTGGAATTCACTTATGTCATTGCGACAGACCTTGCGGCAAGAGGAATTGACATTAAAGGCGTAAGCCACGTCATCAACTATGAGCTTCCGGACGATCTGGATTTTTATGTTCACCGCGTCGGGAGAACCGCACGCGCGGGTTCATCAGGCCAGGCACTGACCATTTATGAGCTTTCTGACGAAGATGCGCTCGTAAGACTCGAAAAGATGGGCATTGTGTTTGACTATGCGGAGCTTGTAAACGGCGAATGGAAGAAAGGCGATGACCGCCACCGCCGCAAAAAACGCAAAAAATCGGAGAATGAGGCCGACCAAATGGCGAAGCGCCTTGTGAAAAAACCGAAAAAAGTGAAGCCGGGCTATAAAAAGAAAATGGGCTACGAAATGGAAAAGATAAAAAGAAAGCAGAGAAGAAACAAATCTAACAAAGGAAAGTAGGGGAATCGGGTTGCTGAAAATAGGTTCACACGTCTCAATGAGCGGAAAACATATGCTCCTTGCCGCAAGCAAGGAAGCTGTTTCGTACGGGGCGAATACATTTATGATCTATACGGGCGCTCCCCAAAACACGCGCCGCAAAAAAATTGAAGACTTGAATATCGAAGCGGGCCGCGCCCATATGAAGGAAAACGGCATCGACGAGATTGTCGTGCATGCGCCGTACATCATTAACATCGGAAATACGACAAATCCGGCAACATTTGAGCTGGGCGTTGATTTTCTGCGTTCTGAAATTGAAAGAACGGCAGCGATCGGCGCGAGACAGATCGTGCTTCATCCAGGAGCGCATGTCGGAGCCGGGGCTGAGACGGGCATCAAAAAAATCATTGAAGGTCTAAACGAAGTGATTGTTCCCGGGCAAAACGTGCAGATTGCGCTGGAGACAATGGCGGGCAAAGGATCAGAATGCGGGAGAAGCTTTGAAGAGCTGGCCGAGATCATTGCGGGAGTCACGCATAATGAACATCTATCCGTCTGCTTTGACACTTGCCACACCCATGACGCCGGGTATGATGTCGCTAATGATTTTGACGGTGTTCTTAACGAGTTTGATAAAATCGTCGGCATCGATCGGATAAAAGTCCTTCATGTGAATGACAGTAAAAATATCAAAGGCGCCCGGAAAGACCGCCATGAAAATATCGGGTTCGGAGAGATCGGTTTTGACGCTCTGCAGTACATCGTTCATCACGAGCAGCTTGCCGATATTCCGAAAATCCTCGAAACGCCGTATGTAGGCGAAGACAAGAAAAATAAGAAGCCGCCGTACCGTTTTGAAATCGAAATGCTGAAAGAAAAGCAGTTTGATAAGGAGCTTCTTGAAAAAATATCAGCTCAATAAGAAAGAAAGGAGGGGCGGGTGTCCCTCCTTTTTTACCCTGAGAATTGATTGAAAAGTTCGTCAACTTTCCGCGCCGTTTCTTTTGAAGTTATCGTTTCCACTTTTTTCAGCAGGCGCAGCCGCTCCTGTTCATCAAAAATATTGATGTTTTTTCCGTGCATCAGAGCCGCTACCTCAGCCGCTTGACTTCTTGTAATGCTGATCCCGTATTGCTTGGAATATTTCAGCAGATCGTCCGCAGTGACTTGATTGAGCCGCTGCAAAATAATTCTTTGTATTAAAATCATCGATACTTTCACCTCTTTAGACATAATGTATTGAGCAGATCATTAAAATGTTACAGCTTTTAATGGTAAAATAAAGTTGCTTACTGTTTAAAATAGTTATTATAGGAAAGGAGATTTTATGACCCCAAATAAACAGCATAAAAGAGAATCATTTTTACACTTTATCTTCAGGGTCATTATGATTCTGATCGGGGCGGGTTCAGCCGCCGTAAGTATTGAATTGTTTCTGGTCCCTAATAATTTTATCGACGGAGGCATTATCGGTGTTTCATTAATTTTAGACCACCTCTTTATGTCCAATCCCCTCCTCAATTTTGCCTTATTCGTTGTGTTACTCAACATTCCATTTATGATTTTCGGATATAAATATATCGGAAAAACATTTCTCATCTCTACTGTTATCGGAATCGTCGGTTTAGCGCTGATTGAATCCTCATTGCACCATGTGGAGGCCATTACGACCCAGCCTATTTTGGCGACGGTATTCGGGGGGCTTTTGCTCGGTTTCGGGGTAGGCCTTGTCATCCGAAACGGAGGCTCGATGGACGGTACTGAAATCCTCGGTATCCTTCTCACGAAAAAGCTGCCCTTTTCAGTCGGAGAATTCGTTATGCTCATCAATGTGTTTATTTTCATTTGGGCCGGTTTTGTGTTCGGTCCGGAGCAGGCAATGTATTCTTTCATGACTTATTATATTGCCATGAAAACGATTGACGCCGTCATCCAGGGGCTTGATGAAACAAAAGCGGTCATTATTGTTGCAGAGCAATATGCTGAGATCTCAGATGCTATATTGCACCGGCTTGGACGGGGAACCACCAAGCTTCAGGGAAAAGGCGGATATACGGATGAAACCAAAGAAGTCATTTACGCGGTCGTGACAAGGCTTGAAGTGACTAAATTGAAATCCATTGTGTTTGAAATTGATAAAAACGCCTTTATTACGATCATGAATACCCATGAAACGAGGGGCGGTAAGTTCAAAACCGCGATTCACTAGGCTTTCATTTACTTTTCATCATTTTATAGGTATAATTTGATACATCATAAGAAAATGGCCTGCTGTTCAGACAGCTGCCATTTTCTTTTTGGAGCGATACCGTGTTGTAAAGGGGAGGTCCTCATGAACGTACAAGAAGCGTTGAACCTGCTGAAAGAAAAAGGGTATAAATATACGAGTAAGCGAGAAGACATGCTGCAGCTTTTTGCTGATTCTGATAAATATCTGACCGCCAAAAACGTGCTTGCCGCATTAAATGACGACTATCCGGGTCTGAGCTTTGATACCATATACAGAAATCTTTCGTTATATGAAGAACTCGGCATTTTGGAAACGACGGAGCTTTCCGGAGAAAAACTGTTCCGTTTTACATGCTCTTATACCCATCATCATCACCATTTTATCTGTTTAACCTGCGGGAAAACGAAGGAAATTGAGTCCTGTCCGATGGATAAGCTGCACGATGATTTGGAAGGGTATGAAATCAGCGGCCATAAGTTTGAAATTTACGGCACCTGTCCGGCGTGCCGATAAAAAACCTCCTGCTTATACAGGAGGTTTTTTCAGCTTTTGACATGCTGAAAGCTATGTTTGTTTTTATTAATCCAGGCGACGGCTTCAAGCCAATTCTGCACCCTGATAATATTGGAATCGATGGGGAGCTGATTATATGGGGAGTTAAAAAGGATAACCGGAATGCCTGCTTCTTTTGCGATCATTGTCGCATTGCCGTGGTGATCTTCGAAAAATAAATCAATGCCGTGTTTTTTGACGGCTTCCACTTTGTGATGGCCTCCGACAAGCTCAATGTGATCGTAATGAATGTCCCGGTTTGCAAACCAGTCCAGCGTAACATCTTCTAAGTGGCCGCGTCTTGCCGTAATGTAGATCAGACGGTGCTCTTCTTTCAGTCCGTCCAGTGCCTGCTTGGCAAATTGCGCGAGCTTCGCTTCTTTATATATGGCTGCTTCATGAACGTTCATCCATTCCCAAAATTCCTCGTCTGTAATGTTCAAAAGCTTCGTCAGATCATAATCAGTCATATCATCCAAGGTAATGGAAAGATGAAATGAGCGGTTTAAATAAGGGACAAATGTATCCTGTGCCGTAACTGTGCCGTCAATATCTATACCTAACCGTAACATGTCCACACTCCTATAAATTCATCCCTTCAAGTGTAACATAAACAATTAACAATACCAGAAAAGTTTAGCAAACATGAATCCGTAAAAAACGCGGAAACTAAAAAAGCTCCTTTCATAAAAGAAAAAGGGGGAATTGAAGGTGGCATACGATTACGAAAATCGAAAAGGCAACGACTACTACGTGGATCATGGATCGGAAGGAACCGATATCACGCGTGATGTTTATTCAGAAGAAACAGCGGCCGAAATCTCAGAGCCATATCGTGCTTCTGACCGGGCAGCAGACCGTGATGATAATCGGGACGGAGTAAGTGAAGGCCGGGGGATAGGGTATGCAGCATTGGCTATTTCTATCATTTCCCTGTTTGTGCTCCCTGTTTTATTAGGGGCATGCGGCATTATCGTCGGCTATATCGCCAGAAGAAGAGGAGCAGGCGCTTTAGGCGGATGGGCGATGGGAATCGGTGTTGTTTCCCTTGTGCTCGGCATCTTCATTACACCGTTTTTTTAACACAACGCAAAAAAAGCTTGGCGGAATATCCGTCAAGCTTTTTGTGTTTCTTGTTCTGCTTTTGCTTTTTCCGCTTCAAGCTTTGCGTAGTGTTCTTCTGCCAGCTTGTCGATTTCTTTTTTCAGCTCTTCGACCATGGTTTCTTCAGGGACTTTGCGGACGATTTGGCCTTTGCGGAAAAGAAGTCCTTCGCCGCGCGCGCCGGCAATCCCGATATCAGCTTCTCTTGCTTCGCCCGGTCCGTTAACGGCACATCCGAGAACGGCTACTTTAATCGGCGCTTTGACTTTAGAAATGTATTCTTCCACTTCATTTGCGATGCTGATGAGATCAATTTCGATCCGTCCGCATGTCGGGCATGAAATAAGCGTAGCCGCGTTTGAAGCAAGACCGAATGATTTCAGGAGTTCTCTGGCTACTTTTACTTCTTCAACCGGGTCGGCGCTCAGAGAGATCCGGAGCGTGTTTCCGATTCCTTTGCTTAAAATCGCTCCGAGTCCGGCCGCGCTTTTTACCGTTCCGGCAAACAGCGTGCCCGATTCTGTAATTCCGAGGTGGAGCGGATAATCAAATGCTTTTGATGCTTTTTCGTATGCTTCTATGGCTAGATTGACGTCAGACGCTTTCATGCTGACGATGATGTCGTGAAAGTCAAGGTCTTCCAGGATTTTGATATGATGAAGCGCACTCTCAACCATTCCGTCAGCAGTCGGATAGCCGTATTTTTCTAAAATGCGTTTTTCCAAAGAACCCGCGTTTACGCCGATCCGGATCGGAATTCCTTTTTCTTTCGCTGCTTTTACGACGGCTTCCACTTTTTCGCGGCGGCCGATGTTTCCCGGGTTGATTCTGATTTTGTCGGCCCCGCCCTCAATTGCTTTTAATGCAAGCTTGTAGTCAAAATGAATATCGACAACGAGAGGGATGGAAATTTGTTTTTTGATGTCGGCAATCGCGTTAGCGGCGCGTTCGTCCGGACATGCCACCCGGACAATTTGGCAGCCGGCTTCGGCTAAACGGTTGATTTCCGCAACTGTTGCTTCTACGTCGTGTGTTTTGGTCGTCGTCATACTCTGAATGACGACTTCGTTATTTCCGCCTATTGTTAAAGGTCCCACTTTGACGGGACGCGTTTTTGTACGATGTGTGATTTCACTCACTTGTCAATCGCTCCTTAATTGTAGTTACCGCTTTTGCAGGCTGAGCCTTTTACATGTCAGGCAACTTCTATTTACATGTTATATTGTAACAGTGTATTTGCCGAACTGACAAGAAATTAACGTTTAATTGCGGTAGACGGGGAATTTATAAGCGGTGCCTGCCTGAATGGCGTTTGCTTTTACATTCGGATTCAGCGCTTCAAAATCTTGTACAATATCATCAGGCGCTTTATGTGCGCCGACTATCGACATCACCGTATCGCCTTTTTTGACCGTAACCGTTCTGTATGAAGTTTCCTGTTGGGCTGGCTGCGCCGCCGCTGCGTATGCTGGAAGGTCTTGAGAAGGGATCGTGCCGATTTTAAGATCGTAAAAGATAATGAATATCACAAATAAACTGCCGAATACAAAAGTAAGCCGCTTCATTCCAACCGCCTCCCGCATACATTTTTACTTCATTGTATGCTTGTCCCATTTTGTTCATGACAAAAAAGAAGACCGCCGGGGGCAGTCTTTGTTACACAGCTGTTTTTCTTGGCGGTATCTCTTTTAAGACGAGGAAAAGGATGATAAAGTTTACAAACCAATTCACTAAAAATTCACTCGGCACCGTAATAACAAGCGCGCGCATGATCGTAAAGAATATGGTCGAAAGTGTAATGGAATAAGCCGAAAGCTTCCAGAGCTGCTGGTAATTCAATGTCTTTCTTTGCGCATTTTTCAATATGAGGCCGATGACGGCGAGAAATGATACTTCAATGAATTTTCCGGCCGCTGTCATGATGAACAGCAAAACGGACAGGACGGTGACGATCATCGTTTTATTTTGGTTTAATGCTGATATGATTTCTTTTTTTGTGATATCAGCAGGCATCAGCGAATAATTCATTTCTGTCGCCTGTCCGTCTACAGCAAGCACCATTTTATTTTTCAAAATGCCGATCGCATTTTGTTTCGCCGCTATTTGTTTAGCGCCGTAAGCATCTGTCGGATCAAACACGATGACGAACCCGTTCGCTTCCGTTTCCTTAGAGGCGGACGCTTTCGTCTGCAATTCTCCGTTTGAAATGCTGAAATCAGGGAAATCTTTCTTTAACACGGTTTTGAAACCGTTCATTGAGTTTACGGTGCCGGAGCAAAGGTAATAAGCGCTTGGCAGCGTAAAAAGGACAGACAGCAAAAATACATAAAGGATCGCTTTTCCTATCCCCTGAAACCGTGTTTTTGCAATATCCGCCGGAGAGTATGTACTTTTCAATAAAGCCGTAAATATGTTCAACATCTTCACTTCCTAGCCTAAACTGGTATATGTTGCTTATTGTATCGTTCACAGGGGATGAACACAAGTGAGAGTATTTAAAGCGGTGATAAGGAATCATACATAATAAGATAAAGCGGGAAGCGGTGATCGCCCGCAAAACAAAGGAGGGTGTTTTTGTCATGAGTGTTTTGTATTGGCTGATGATCATTGCGGTCTTCGTCATTGCTTTTATCGGGCTTGTATATCCGGTGATTCCAAGCGTTATTTTTATTGTGGCCGGTTTTCTTCTCTACGGATTTTTGTTTTCCTTCAGTCCTTATTCTTACCTGTTTTGGCTCATTGAGGCGGTATTTGCGGCCGTTTTATTCGCAGCTGACTATGTGTCAAATTTACTTGGCGTTAAAAGGTACGGAGGAAGCAGGGCGGCAATCTGGGGAAGCACGATCGGATTATTGATCGGGCCCTTCGTTATTCCCGTGGCAGGCATTATATTAGGCCCGTTTATCGGTGCTCTCTGCGCTGAGGTGTTTGTTCATCAAAAGGATATCAAGTCCGCGGCAAAAGTGGGGCTCGGCTCGTTAATCGGCTTTTTAACAAGCGTGGCGGCAAAAGGCGTCATTCAGCTCTTTATGATCGGGTATTTCTTATGGACGGTGCTTTAGAAAGGTTTAATTTCGGCCGTGAACGGATAAAGTGTAATATGTCTGCTGGAATCGCCGGATTGTGAGCTTTTTCATTGATTACCACGCTTTCTTTTGTTACATTGAGATTAGAAAAGTTCGCGTTAAGCGGCATTTCAGTACATATATTTAAAGGAGGAAAAAATTATGGCTTACAAACTTCCAGAATTGCCTTACGCTTATGATGCTTTAGAACCTCATATCGATAAGGAAACGATGACGATTCACCATACGAAGCACCATAACACATACGTGACAAACCTCAACAAAGCGATCGAAGGATCTGCGCTTGCAGAGAAATCTGTAGATGAGCTTGTTGCTGATTTGAACGCAGTGCCGGAGGACATCCGCACGGCAGTCCGCAACAATGGCGGCGGACATGCAAACCACTCTTTATTCTGGACTCTTTTATCTCCGAACGGCGGAGGCGAACCGACTGGTGAGCTTGCTGAAGAGATCAAAAGCACGTTCGGAAGCTTCGATCAATTTAAAGAAAAATTCGCCGCAGCAGCTGCAGGCCGTTTCGGTTCAGGCTGGGCTTGGCTCGTTGTAAACAACGGCAAACTTGAAATTACAAGCACGCCAAACCAAGATTCACCGCTTTCAGAAGGTAAAACACCTGTTCTCGGTCTTGATGTTTGGGAGCATGCGTACTACCTGAACTACCAAAACCGCCGTCCTGATTACATTTCAGCTTTCTGGAATGTTGTGAACTGGGATGAAGTTGCCCGTCTTTACAGCGAAGCAAAATAATTGAGTTGAATGATCACAAGGTCTCCCGCGGGAGGCCTTGTTTTTTTATTGACTTTGATTCCTTTTACATATCTCAGTTTGAGTGAGACAAACTAATGTGTAGTAAAGGGGAGTCAATGATGAGCAAAATAAAAAAAATTATCGGCGACATCGAAATAAATAAAGGGCTGCTGCTGTTATTGACGATTGGCGGCCTTTACTCATTGGGCATCGCGCTGTCAAATACATTTGTCAACGTGTATTTGTGGAAGCAGTCGGGAAAATTTATTGATTTGGCCATATACAATTTGTCGGTCGTAACGATGCAGCCGGTTACCTTTCTGCTGGCGGGCCGGCTGGCTAAAAAAATTGACAGGGTGTTTATTCTAAGGTTCGGCGTTATCTTTTTGGCCGCTTTTTATTTAAGTGTGCTGCTTGCCGGAGAAACTGCGGCTTCCCGTCTCGTTTTGATAGGGGCCGTGCTCGGAGTTGGATACGGCTTTTACTGGCTGGCTTTTAATGTGCTGACTTTCGAAATCACGGAACCGGAAACGAGAGATTTTTTTAACGGGTTTTTAGGCATTTTGTCTTCATCGGCGGGCATGATCGGTCCGATTGTGGCCGGATATGTCATTTCAAGACTTGAAAACAATACGGGTTATACAATCATTTTCAGCCTGTCGCTCGGCTTATTTGCCCTTGCCGTGGTCATGAGCTTTTTTCTGAAGCGGAGGGAGTCGAAAGGCCGGTTTATGCTGAAAAAAGTTTTTGATGAGCGCCACACGAATCTGAATTGGCGCCGGATTACCAACGCGCACTTTTTTCAAGGCTTGAGAGAAGGGATTTTTGTTTTTTTAATCAGCGTATTTGTATTCATTGCGACAAACAGTGAGCTGGCGCTCGGAACATTCGGTCTCGTCAATTCCGCGGTTTCTTTTTTTGCCTATTATTTTGCATCAAGGCTCATCAAAAAAAGAGCGCGGAAAAAGGCGATTCTTATCGGCGGATTGATCTTGTACGGCGCCCTGTTTCTCATCATTTTTAAAATGAGCTTCACGACGCTCCTTTTGTACGGAGTGTTTATTGCGATCGGCTATCCAGTTCTGCTCGTGCCGTATGTCTCGCTTACATATGATGTGATAGGCCGGGCGCGGCTTGCCAGAAAAGCCAGAATTGAATACATTGTGCTCAGGGAGTTATTTTTAAATGCGGGCCGGATCGTTTCCATCCTTTGTTTCCTTGTAATCGTTACATTGTTCAAGGAAAAAGTGGGAATACCGGCGGCGCTCGTGCTGCTCGGAGCCGGCCATCCGCTGATTTATTACTTTATAAAAGACATCAAACTGGATACGGAAACTTCTGATGAAACAGTAGAAGAAGACCGACAAAAACAGGCGGCGGAACCGAATTTTATAAAAGGAGAAAGATAAAAGGGTTATCTGTAGAAAAATATCGAAAAAACCTTTAGAATGAAAAATGGCACCTGAACAGAAGGTGTCATTTCTTTCTGTAAATAAGAAAAGGTGATGTCATGAGGAGAAATAAAAAGAAAATAGCTGTAAATAAAGAAAAGAAAAAATCACTGCCGATCCGGCTTAATTTTTTGTTTTTGGCCGCGTTTCTTATTTTCACTTGGATTATCGTCGAGCTTGGCATCAAGCAGATCGTTCAGGGTGATGATTATAAAAACGCCGCTAATAAGCAGGAGGAGTCTGATGTCAGCACGGCGGTTCCGAGAGGGAAAATATACGACCGGAACCTAAATCCCATCGTAACGAATAAAGCATTAAATGCGATTACATATACACGTTCAGCCTCAACCACCCAGGCGCAGCGTTTAAAAATCGCAAAAAAACTGTCGGGTATGATTAAGGTAAGCACCAAAAAGGTGACTGAGCGGGATAAAAAAGACTATTGGATGTTAACCAGGCCTGATGAAGCGAAAAAACTGATTACGGCCGAAGAAAAGCAAAAAGCTGAAGACAAAAAACTGTCTGAAGATGATTTATATCAGCTTCAGCTGAAACGCATCACAGACAAACAGCTGAATGAGCTCACTTCAAAAGACATGCAGATCCTTGCGATCAAAAGGCAGATGGATTCAGGCTACTCACTGACGCCTCAATACATCAAAAATGAAGGGGTGTCGGCAAAAGAAATGGCCGTCGTCAGCGAACATTTGGATGAACTGCCGGGAGTTGACGTGACGTCTGACTGGGAACGGTCTTATCCAAATAAAGGGTTGTTAAAATCAGTTCTCGGCAGTGTCTCGAGCTCCAATGAGGGACTCCCTTCAAATCTTCTTGAGCATTATTTGTCACTCGGCTACAGCAGGAATGACAGAGTAGGAAAAAGTTATTTAGAGTATCAATATGAAAATCTGCTGCAGGGCCAAAAAGAGAAAGTGAGAAATGTGACAGATTCCTCTGGAAACGTAACAGATACAGAAACGGTTTCAAAAGGTAAAGCCGGGGATGATTTAGTGCTCACTATAGATACCGAATTGCAAAAAGACGTTGAAAAAATTATTGAGAAAAATTTAAGGGCTGCAAAGGCAAGACCGAGTACACAGTTGCTTGACAGAGCATTTGTCGTAATGATGGATCCCCGTAATGGAGAAGTGCTTACAATGGCGGGTAAACAGATTAAACAAGCAGGCGGCAAATATAAAATTGATGATTATGCACTAGGAACAATGACTTCCTCTTATAACATGGGCTCAGCTGTAAAAGGGGCAACATTGTTAACAGGTTATCAAACAGGTGCTATTAAAATCGGAAATATATTTACGGATGAAGTTTTAAATATTAAAGGCTCCCCTCCTAAAAAATCGGTAAGTGTAATGGGGCCGATAAATGATTTAACTGCACTTGAGCGTTCATCTAACGTTTATATGTTCAAAACTGCGATTGCAATTGGTAAGGGTAAATATATATCAGGACATTCACTTCCGCTTGATTACAGCGCATTTGATAAATTTCGTTATTACTTCAGTGAATTCGGTTTAGGGGTAAAAACAGGAATTGATCTGCCTAACGAAGCTACAGGATATGTGGGAACTAAAAGACAGTCAGGTTTCTTGCTTGATTTTGCGATCGGCCAATATGACACATACACTCCGCTTCAAATGGCTCAGTATGTATCGACCATTGCTAATGGCGGCTATCGTATGAAGCCCCAAGTCGTGAAAGAAGTAAGAAAACCTTCAAAAAAAGGTATCGGGGCCGTCGTTGAATCTGTTAATCCGGAAGTGATGAACCGTCTTGATATGACGGAAAGTGAAATTAAACGTGTTCAGCAAGGTTTTAAACTTGTTATGAATGGAGCTCAAGGGACTGCGAGAGCAAATTTTGCTAATAAAAGTTATCACCCAGCCGGTAAAACCGGAACAGCACAAGCTTTCTATGATGGACCTATAAAATCAAGAACTGGTGCTTCTACTTATAACACAACTTTGGTGGCTTATGCTCCTGCAGATCATCCTGAAGTTGCTATTTCGGTAGTGGTTCCATGGGCTTATGAAAATTACAATGACAGGTATTCAATAACTAATGACATCGGGGAAGCAGCTCTGGACAAATACTTTGAGCTGAAAAAGAAACAAGAAGATAATAATACGAAGCAGAAAAACGAAGATAAAATTCAGGAAGACGCTGAAAACGGCAATACAAATCACTAACAGAAAAACGCTCACAACCTGTGAGCGTTTTTTTTTATACAAAAAAACATCCGGATTTACAAAACCTTAACACTTGATTTATACGCATTTTACAAGAACCCTTTACTCTAGACCTGTAGGACAAATTACACATTAAATGCAGGGGGAATTCAGGAAATGAAAAAAAACAAATGGATGCTTATGCTTCTGATGGCTGCTGTTATGATTGTTGCTGCAGCATGCGGAAATGCAAAGGAAAGCGGCAAGACAGACAGTCAATCTGCAAGTGAGGATAAAAAAGCATCAGGTTCTTTAACCATTTCTGGTTCATCAGCCATGCAGCCGTTAGTACTGGCAGCGGCGGAAAAGTTTATGGAAAAACATCCGGATGCTGATGTGCAGGTGCAAGCGGGGGGTTCAGGAACAGGTCTTTCGCAAGTGTCTGAAGGGGCAGTGCAAATCGGCAACTCAGATGTCTTTGCTGAAGAAAAAGAAGGCATTGATGCGAAAGCCCTAAAAGACCACCGAGTAGCGGTAGTGGCGATGGCGGCTGCGGTCAACCCCGGTGCGGGCGTAAAGGATATAACCAAAAAACAGCTGACAGACGTCTTTACAGGAAAAATTAAAAACTGGAAAGAGCTTGGCGGTAAAGATCAAAAAATTACACTCGTGAACCGTCCTGATTCATCAGGAACACGCGCTACGTTCGTCAAATACGCGCTTGACGGAGCAGATCCTGCTGAGGGCATCACAGAGGATTCCTCCAATACAGTCAAAAAAATCATTGCGGAAACGCCGGGAGCTATCGGTTATCTGGCATTCTCTTATATAAACGATGACAAAGTAACGCCTTTATCGATCGGAGGCATCAAACCGGAAGAGAAAAACGTCGTCACAGGCGAGTATCCGATTTGGGCTTACGAGCACTCTTATACGAAAGGTGAAGCGTCAGGCCTTACAAAAATGTTTCTTGACTATATGAACAGCGATGAAGTACAGAAAAGTATCGTAAAAGATCAAGGCTACATTCCGATCTCTGATATGAAAGTCACACGTGACGCAAACGGCAAGCAAAGCTGAGGGGAGGGCGGGCTCCCCGCCTCTTCTTCTTTATAGGAGTGTAAACAAATGATAAATCACAGAGAAAAAGAGTCTGTAAGCGAACGCTTAATAAGCTCAAAACAAAACAGGCAAATGGATGAAGTCCGCGGAAGGGTGATTGTGTCTGTGTGTGCCGCGATTATCATTGCGGCATCAGCGGCGATCACAATTTTTCTCGGCATAAAGGGGCTGCAATCTTTTTTTGTAAATGGTGTAAGCCCGATTGAGTTCTTAACAAGTCTGAATTGGAATCCAACCCAGGCAAAACCTGAGTTCGGCGCGCTGCCTTTTATTTTCGGATCATTTGCGGTCACGGTTCTGTCCGCTCTGATCGCAGCGCCCCTCGGTATTGCGGGTGCCGTGTTTATGACGGAAATTGCGCCGACTTGGGGAAAAAAGGTGCTGCAGCCGGTAATTGAGCTGCTTGTCGGCATTCCGTCCGTCGTTTATGGATTCATAGGTCTTACAGTATTGGTTCCGTTTATCGGCTCTTTTAAATCAAGCGGAACGGGTCACAGCCTTCTGGCGGGGACGATTGTACTTTCGGTGATGATTCTGCCGACTGTTACATCGATTTCCGCTGATGCGCTAGCGTCACTTCCGAAACACCTTCGCGACGGTTCATACGCGCTTGGTGCGACGAGGTGGCAGACAATCAGAAAGGTGCTTATCCCGGCGGCGTTTCCGACATTGCTGACCGCTGTCGTGCTCGGGATGGCAAGAGCGTTCGGAGAAGCACTAGCCGTACAGATGGTTATCGGAAATACAAAGCTTCTGCCGGAAAGCCTGCTTGATACGGCGGGAACATTAACGACGATTATTACGTTAAACATGGGCCATACCACATACGGCAGTATTGAAAATAATACGTTATGGTCTATGGGGCTTGTTCTACTCATCATGTCGTTTCTGTTTATATTGCTCATACGCTACTTGTCGTCTAGGAGGAAAGTGTAATGAACCGGAAAATAACGGATAAATTGGCCACCGGTGTATTCGGGTTATGCGCCGCTGTAATTGCGGCGATTTTGGCAGGATTGTTTTTGTACATTCTTATTCACGGCGTCTCTGAAATCTCCTTGCATTTTCTTACGTCAAAATCGAGCGCCATTGCGTCAGGCGGCGGAATACGGGATCAGCTTTTTAACTCCTTTTACATTCTGTTTATCACCATGCTGATCACGATACCGCTTGGTGTGGGGGGCGGCGTCTTTATGGCTGAATATGCGCCCCAAAATAAAATCACTGATTTTATCAGAACGTGTATTGAGGTTCTGTCTTCGCTTCCGTCCATTGTCATCGGGATGTTCGGCATGCTGATGTTTGTAAACCTGACCGGATGGGGCTACACGATTATCGGGGGCGCGCTCGCATTAACGGTTTTTAACCTTCCCGTTATGGTCCGGGTGACGGAAGGTGCGCTCACTGCAGTTCCTAAGGAGCTGAAAGAAGCTTCTCTCGCTTTAGGCGTATCGAGATGGCATACCGTCAAAACGGTGCTGATTCCGAGTGCGATTCCTTCGATTTTAACCGGTGCCATTCTCGCATCCGGAAGAGTATTCGGAGAAGCGGCCGCATTGTTATTTACAGCGGGACTGACAACGCCGCGGCTGAACTTTACGGATTTGAACCCGTTTTCTGAATCATCTCCTTTCAACATTTTCAGGCCGGCTGAGACGCTGGCGGTTCATATATGGAGTGTCAATACGCAGGGAATCATCCCTGACGCCGAAGCGATTGCAAACGGCGGCTCGGCGGTGCTGGTGATTTCGGTGCTCTTGTTTAACCTTTGTGCAAGATGGCTCGGATCTGTCATTTATAAAAAGCTTACGGCAAATTAATCGGAAAGAGGCGAAAACATGATTGATCACATCATCAGGGAACAAGCGGAACAGACAAAGCGTTCGCCGGAGTCTTCAATTTTGGAAGTGAAGCATTTATCAATTTATTACGGTGACAAACAAGCGGTTAAAGATGTGAACATGGATATTGAAAAACATGCGGTGACGGCTCTGATCGGTCCGTCCGGCTGCGGGAAATCAACATTTTTGAGACAGATTAACAGAATGAACGATGCCATTCCTTTTGCAAGAAGCGAGGGAGAGATCCTTTATGAAGGGCTGAATATTTTGGGGGAAGCGATTAATGTCGTGTCTCTCAGACGGGAGATCGGTATGGTGTTTCAAAAACCGAATCCGTTCCCGAAATCCATTTACAATAACATCACACATGCGCTGAAGTATGCGGGGGAACGCAGGAAAGCCGTTTTGGATGATGCGGTCGAGGAAAGCTTAACGAAGGCGGCGCTTTGGGATGAAGTCAAAGACCGGCTTCATTCATCGGCTCTTTCGTTATCAGGCGGCCAGCAGCAGCGTCTTTGTATCGCCCGTACGCTTGCGATGAAACCTGCCGTGCTACTTTTAGATGAACCGGCCTCAGCTCTGGACCCTATTTCAAACGCCAGAATCGAGACGCTTTTGACAGAACTGAAAAAAGATTATTCGATTATTATCGTTACGCATAACATGCAGCAGGCACTTAGGGTGTCTGACCGAACGGCTTTCTTTTTAAACGGGGAAGTGGTGGAATACGGGCAGACAGAACAAATTTTCACGAGTCCTAAAGCGCAAAAGACAGATGACTACATTAACGGAAAGTTCGGATAGGGGGAAGGACTGTGAGCCTTGTGAAGGAAGCGGTGCACACACAGAATTTATTTGATATTCACGGCATGAACGTATGGTACGGAGCCCACCAGGCTTTAAAAGACATTACGATCGGTTTTGAGGAGCGGAAGGTAACTGCGATCATCGGTCCGTCCGGCTGCGGGAAATCCACTTTTATTAAAACATTAAACTTAATGCTGCAAATGGCCCCGAATGTCAAAGTGACAGGCGACATGATCTATAACGGGCGCAATCTGCTGAAAGAAAAGACGGATGCGGCAGAATTAAGAAAACAGATCGGTATGGTGTTTCAAAAAGGCAATCCGTTTCCCCAGTCGATATTTGAGAATGTCGTGTACGGTCCGAGAATTCACGGCGAAAAAAATAAAAAGAAACTGCTTGAAATCGCCGAGGAATCTTTAAAGGCAGCTGCGCTCTGGGATGAAGTGAAAGATCGCCTTCACCAGCAGGCGCTTTCACTGTCAGGCGGTCAGCAGCAGCGGCTGTGCATCGCAAGGGCGCTCGCCACAAAACCGGACGTCCTTCTGATGGATGAACCGACGTCCGCTCTCGACCCCGTATCCACGCGGAAAATAGAAGAGCTGATTTTGACATTGAAAGAAAAGTATACAATCGTCATTGTGACGCACAACATGCAGCAGGCTGCGAGGGTCTCTGATCAAACCGCGTTTTTTTATATGGGCGAACTGGTAGAGTGGGGCGATACGGGCAAAATATTTTCTCAGCCGGATCATCAAAAAACACATGATTATATCACCGGAAAATTCGGATGAAAAAAACGGGCCCGGCCATTGACTGGGTCCGTTTTATACTCCTTATTAAAAAGGCCTGCCGGCCGTATCCATCTGAATGGACGATGCCTGCAAGCTTTTTTAGCGGGTTAATGTTTTGACGATTTTTTTAAAGCTCATATCTGAGTCGACTTTGAAATGGCCGGCCCGGATTTCTTTATGGTAGCCTGCGTCAATGACGTAATCATTAAAGTCCTTCGCTGAAGGAATAATCCCTTCTTTTTCAAGAATGGATGACACATCAGCAGTGCTCATTCCGTCTTTAATCGTCAGTTTGTATGTTACTTTTTTCTTTTTGGCGTCTGTGTTTTGGTCGTTGTTTAACGATTTTTCTTTAGAATCAAGCAGTTTTTGATAGTCATCCCGGTTGACGGAGACTTTTTGCTGATCGTCGAGGTAGCTGTTTACTTCTTTTTCTGTCAATGCTGTTTTTTCGGTTTTAACGGCGGCTGCCTGGTCATGGTCAGTCAAATAGAAGACAGCGGCGAGAACGGCCGTCGCTAAAATCATGCCTGCTGCAAAAGCCTGAATGCCCCGTTTTGTCATACGAGCACCTTCTCATTATCTTTAATAATGGTATTGACGTCCTCGACAGACACGTGCTCCGCTTTTGCGATGGCTTCCGCAGACATTCCGTTGTTATATTTTGAAATGATTTGTTTGGCGATTTTTTGGTTAATGCCGCTGCTTTTGGCTTTGCGGATCACGAGGTTGGTTTCCAGCAATTCTTCTTCAAGCACCGTCATTTTCTTTTTCAGCTTGTAAATTTCCTGCATGGCGGAAAGCTGAAGCGTTTCAAGCTCCTGTTCCACGTCTTTCATCGGATCTCTTTGAGAATATGAGAATGCAATAAGCGCTATACTGACGATAAACAACGCAATAATAGCAATTTCCACGTTTCATCACCTTCTATTATTAATTTGCCCTTCTTTTTTATACCATAAAACGCCGCCATTCTAAAGGAAATAGAGAAAAAAACGGAATTTTGTCGGGAAATCTTTTTTATTCGGGGAGCAAACGGTTATTTCTCTATAGATTTCGTATCAGAAAGTCCTTTTTTGTCCTGTTTCGTCATATTTTCCCTTCATCTGATGCAAGCTCATTCAGAGGATCAGAAGCATAAACTGATGTTTTCTGCACTTAAACAACATTTCATGTAAATCACTCTAGCATTCCGTCCATTATAGTGGTATTATATATAAGTCTGAATAAGTAAATGATATTTAGTTTGGAGGGAAAATAATGCGCGTTAATATTACTTTGGCTTGCACTGAATGTGGTGAGCGTAACTATATTTCTAAAAAGAACAAACGCAACAATCCGGACCGCGTTGAATTTAAAAAATATTGCCCACGTGATAAAAAATCTACGTTACACCGTGAAACAAAATAAGCTGTTTAAAACAGCGGAAAAAGCTGGAGCTTTCAATAAAGTTCTGGCTTTTTTGTCTTTCAGGGAGGTTTGAGAAACGTGAAAGCACAAATCAGAACCGCTATCAAAGCAAAGCTTTCTGACATGACAGAAAGTGAATGGGAGAAAAAATGCCGCAGCATGCGTGAAACGCTGTTTTCTTTAAAAGAATGGAAACAGGCCCGCGTGATCGCCGTTACCATCTCGACACGCCTGGAAATTCCGACACGGCCGATTATTGAACAGGCCTGGAAAGAGAAAAAACAAGTCTGTATCCCAAAATGCTTTCCGCGGACGGGAGCGATGGAGTTCCGTACATTTTCTGCGTATGATCAGCTGGAAACCGTATATGCGGGCCTCAGTGAACCGATCGAGAGCCAGACGGAAAAAGCCGCCCAAAAAGACATTGACCTTGTGATTGTGCCCGGTGTGGCTTTTGACCGGGAAGGCTTCAGAATCGGATACGGCGGAGGATATTATGATCGGTACCTCTCCGGTTATAAAGGCCGTACCGTGTCGCTTCTCTTTGACTGCCAGCTGACAGACCGCATTCCCCGCATGCCCCACGATATTCCGGTCGATAAGATCGTGACTGAATCTGAAACCATCGCTTAATCGCATAAAAAACTTCTTGCACCGGAATAATTCTCGCTGTTTGACAAACGATAGGGGCAGGAGGGATAAGATGAAAAAATTGTTGATCTACTCATTATGCGCCGTATCTGTTTTAGCCGTTTACCAAAACCGCTACCGTCTGATGAACAGCGTGCTCAGCCAGCCGGGGATCAGACGGTCATTCATTCATTTCTTTTTAAAAATACCGTTTATCAGAAACAAATTCATTCAGCAGGCATTTTAAACAAATCCCGTTTTTCAGCGGGATTTTTTGCATAAGAAAACCTGCCGGTAAAAAACGGCAGGTTTTCTCGTATTGTCAGCTTTTTTTCAGGAAACCGAGCAGAATTGAGATCATAGGAGAAATGTACAGGAAAAAGGTAAACGGCAGGTAGTCGATGACGGGAACCCCTAATGCGCTTGCCATAAAAGCGCCGCTTACTCCCCAGGGAATCAGCGGGTTGATCAATGTTCCGCCGTCCTCAAGCGACCGCGCAAGGTGAATCCGCTTAATGCTGAGCTTGTCATATAAAGGTTTATAAGATTGACCCGGAATTAAGATCGACAAATACTGCTCACCTGTCGCAAGGTTTACGCCTATACTTGAGAAGACGGTCGCCATGACAAGACGTCCTTTCGTATGCACGCCTTTTATCAATCCTTGAAGCAGCGCCGCGATCAGGCCCGTTTTTTCCATCAGGCCGCCGAGCGCAAAGGCGATCATGATCAGAGAGACTGATCCCATCATCGATTGGAGCCCGCCTCTGTTGATAATGCTGGCCACAGCCTGGTCGCCGGTTTTAAACGCCGTCCCGCTTTGCAGGGCGGATATAAATCCTTGAATGCTGCTGTCAGGAATAAAAACAGCAGTCAGAAGCCCTGCGGAAATAATACCGGCGGTAAGCACCGGAATCACGGAAACCCGTCTCACAGCTAAAATGATCACCAACAGAGGTGAAAGAAGCGACCAAGGCGTAATGTGCACGGCCTCTTTCATTCCGGAAATGACCGCCTCAATATTTTGCGTTGAAGCGGCATTTATTGAAACCGATGAACCGAGAATATAAAAAAGAACAATCGTGATCAGCAGTGCCGGAACGGTAGTGCCCATCATATGGCGAATATGCTTAAAAATCGGAATTTCGCCGATTCCGGCGGCAAAATTCGTCGTGTCGGACATCGGTGACATTTTATCACCGAAACAAGCCCCGCAAATGACTGCTCCCGCCGTCCATTCGAGCGGAACTCCCGCCGCGCTTGCTACCCCTAACAGCGCGACGCCGATTGTACTGACAGTTGTCAGACTTGAGCCGACAAGCGTGCTGATAATCATGCAGGAAAATAATGCGGTCAAAAGCAGCTGACTCGGCTGTATAATTGACAAAGCGTAAACGGTGACGGTGGGAATGGCGCCGCTGTACATCCAGGCGCCGATCAGCATACCGATCAAAGCCAGTACGATAATCGGCTGCACACCGTTTTTCAATCCGCTGACAATTCCTTTTTCAAGACTCTCCCACGAGAAACCGAGCCACAAACCTGCCAGAGACAGAATAATGACGCAAAAGAACAGCGGCATATGCGGCTCTGTATGAAAGAAAAACAGGCAGGACATAATGACTGCTAACATCAAGACAAATAAACTGATGGCTGAGATGAACGTCAGCCTTTTTTCTTGTTTCAAAACAACACCCCATCAAACTTTAATCCTTTTGTGCTTTTGGGCACGAAAGTATTGTAACAGAAAAACGCTTAAATGAGTGTTTTTTTACAATTGTGAATATACAATTTATGAAAATAATACAAGGATATTTTCTCCAATCGTTTTTTGCTTGACGCCCGGATCAGTGATGAAATACGCTTATACTAAGAAGAATAGAAATGGTGAAGCAGATGAATTCATTTTATGACGTGCAGCAGCTGTTTAAGTCATTCGGACATATCGTTTATTTCGGTGACAGACAAGCCGAAATTGACTTTATGAAAGATGAATTAAAGGAAATGTACTTGTCAAACGTGATTGAAAGAGAAGTATGGCAAAAAGCCGCCGGAGTTCTTCAGAGAGAATCGGAGCGGATCAAAGGCAGATAACACAGCAGGATTTTAATAAGAAAAGGAGATTATTATGGAAGATACATGGTTTGCGGGGATTGATCTTGGCGGGACAACCATCAAGCTGGCCTTCATCAACATGTACGGTGAAATTCAGCATAAATGGGAAGTTCCGACCGATAAATCAGGAAACACAATTACGGTCACGATCGCCAAAGCGCTTGATCAGAAGCTGGAAGAACTGAACAAGCCGAAACGGATCGTAAAATGGATCGGAATGGGAGCGCCCGGACCCGTGGAAATGGCGACGGGGATGGTCTATGAGACGACAAATATGGGGTGGAAAAACTATCCGCTGAAAGACCATCTTGAGGCGGAAACGGGTATTTCGGCCGTCATTGAAAACGATGCCAATATCGCGGCGCTCGGAGAAATGTGGAAGGGTGCAGGTGACGGGGCCAAAGATGTCATTTTAGTGACGCTCGGAACCGGAGTCGGCGGAGGCATCATCGTCAACGGAGAAATCGTTCACGGTAAAAACGGGGCCGGCGGAGAAATCGGTCATATTTGCAGTATTCCGGAAGGAGGAGCTCCGTGCAACTGCGGAAAATCCGGCTGCATCGAAACGATTGCGTCCGCAACCGGCATCGTCCGCATCGCGAAAGAAAAGCTTGCGGCGGTTTCCGACTCTTCGCTCTTACAAGTGGATGATCTGACGGCACGTGACGTGTTCGAAGCGGCTAAACAGCAGGATAAGACAGCGCTTGAAGTCGTCGATTATGTCGCAAAACATTTAGGCCTCGTGCTCGGAAATCTGGCAAGCGCCATGAATCCGACGAAAATCGTGCTCGGCGGAGGCGTGTCTAAAGCGGGTGAAATCCTGCGGTCAAAAGTGGAAGAGACTTTCAAAATCACCGCATTCCCGCGTTCTGCGGAAGCGGCGGATATTTCGATTGCGGCACTTGGAAATGACGCCGGAGTCATCGGCGGGGCGTGGATTGCCAAAAATGAATGGCTCAAACATCAAAACTGCTGAAGAAAGTCTGCCTGCCCATATCGCGGGCGGCTTTCTTTTTTTATCTCCCCTGGCATATAGTTTTTAAAAAAGGGGGATGAACATGGCGGGAATTCGTGTCAAACCTGAATTGAAACAGCATATGAAAGATATTGCAAAGGTGCTTTCAATTGATGAAAAACTGTTGAAAGCCGCTGATAAAACGGCGGAAAATGATGATTTATTGTGTCCCGGCTTTGCCGTGAGCGGGCAGTCAGAGGGTCCGCCGCTTGAGACGCTGAGCGGGCTTTCGCGATACATCCGGCACTGTGAAAGGATTCTTTCCGCTGATCAATGGGTGAAGGAAGAAAAGGTGTACGGGTCCCAATCGGTTTATGAAGAAATTGAGAAAATAACGGATGTCTTTCCGTTTGTCACGTGCCGTAAAATCGGCAGTTCCGTATTGGGAAAGCCGCTTTATGAGCTGAAAATAGGTGCGGATACGGCTGAAAGAAAAGTCCATGTAAATGCCTCATTTCATGCCAATGAATGGATCACCACCTCGGTCGCGCTTAAATGGTGTAAAGAATATTGCGCGGCATTATGCGAAAATAAAACCGTTTTCGGGCACTCTGCGCTTGATATATTCAGCCTGACATCATTGTCATTCGTTCCGCTCGTAAATCCCGACGGTGTTGATCTCGTACTTTACGGATGTGAAGATTTATCAGAAAAAAATGAATTTCTTAATCAATTAAATGAGCACCGCCCGGATTTCCGCGAATGGAAGGCGAATATAAACGGTGTGGATTTAAATAAACATTTCCCATCCAATTGGGATATTGAACAGAGGCGCAAACCGAAGGCCCCTTCATATCGTGATTTTCCGGGGACGGCGCCGCTCACTGAACCGGAGGCGCAGGCGATGCACCGGCTGATAACGGAGCAGCCGCCTGACAGGCTGATCGCGCTTCATACGCAGGGAGAAGAGATTTATTGGGGATACGAAGGATGTGAACCGGAGCAATCATCCCGGATGATTCGGGAGTTTGAAGCGATAAGCGGAAACCGCTATCAAGGCGTTAAAACCATTGACAGCCATGCCGGTTTTAGGGATTGGTTTATACAGCAGTATGGAAAAGAGGGCTATACCATTGAGCTCGGAAAGGGAAAAAACCCTTTGCCTTTTCATCAGTTTGCTGATATTTATCAAGCGACGGAAGGTATTTTGTGGAGGTCGCTTGTTTTTTGAGACATCTGTGAAATTTCTCATTTGTTTACATAAACAAATATGGGACAATAGAAAAGAATGGAGGGAAGGCTGGTGAGATACTTGGTTTGTGTTCTGCTGTCCGCATTCGTTCTGTGTTTAGCGGCCTGTGAACCATCTCATCAGCAGCAAGACACAGGCGTTTCGGCAAAATCGGCAGAACAGAAAATCGTTCCGCTCAGTAAAAAGGAAGCGGAGAAAACGGAAGGATGGCTGGATAACAGAACGATTCTGTATACAGCACATCATCAGCTGATGAAATATGATCTTTTCAGCGGAAAATCCGAACGGCTCTATGAAACAAAGGGCAATATTGTCAATGTAAAGATCAGCCGGAAAAAACAGCTGATTCTCGTACAGGTGACAAGCAGCGGTCAGACTGAGCTTGTGCTTATGAACAAGCAGGGGAAAAGACTTTATCACAAAGCCTTTAACTCTTATGAGCTGGAGACGGCTTGGAATCCGTATGACCCGTATCAAATGATGATTACCGTTTTTACTGAAACATGGGACTTCACTGCCTATACGGCCGATATGAACAATGGCATTTTAAAAAAGAGTCCCGTTCAGGCCCCTTTTGTCCATTGGACCTCCACTGATGAATTCCAATATATCAAGCAAGGAAAAACGGAGGAAGAGGGTCCTTTATATTCTTATGACTTGCAGACGAAAAAAGAAAAAAGAGTGCTTCATCACGTCATCTGGGCCGATTCCCGCCCGGGCATGACGATTGCCGTCAGACAAACGGATCAATCGGACGGAGACGGCGAGTTCCTTTTCCAAAAGCCGGCATCCGTGACGCACCGCTTTCCTCTCCAAGAAAAGTATGAGAGCTTTGCGCCGATGGAGTATGATTACGATCAGACACACAAGCGGTTTTACATATTCAAGCCTGAAGGCCGCTCTTACAATCTGATCAGCTTTGACTTAGGAGACGAACGGGAGCGGACGGTGCTCAAAAACACGGAAATGGAGCCGATTCAGATCTCTCCGAACGGGGAATACGCTTTATACGGCTTTACGTATGACCGTCTGATTTCACTGAAAACAGGCATGACAGAACCAATCATAACAAATGAAAAAGGAGTTTGAACCAAATGGCAATTGCAGATGTGACAATCATTCCGATCGGAACAAAAACACCGAGCGTCAGTGAGTATGTAGCGGATGTGCAAAACATTTTGGAGGGTTACAAAGCTGCCGGCAAAATCAAATTTCAGCTCACGCCGATGAACACTTTGATTGAAGGTGAGCTGAGCGACTTATTCGCAGTCATTCAGGACATTCACGAAGCCCCGTTCCAAAAAGGGCTGCACAGAGTGGCGACAAATATCCGCATTGATGACAGACGTGATAAAGAAACGACGCTGGAGAGCAAAATCAAAAGTGTCAACAAACATTTGCAGCAATAAAAAATAAGCCTGTATCCATTGGATACAGGCTTTTAATGTGCAGTCGGATAGCCGCTGGTTACAACGGTCATTACGGTAAACCAGCCAAACACGCCCAGCGTGGCGGCGGCTAACAAAAATCCCAGGATATTTCTCTGTCTGACAGCCCGCAGGACTCCTAATACAGCTAATAATGCGACAAGGCCGAAGATTACAACAAGTAACATCATGCTCCTCCTTTGTCATTGGAACCTGAAAATCTTTCCATTTCATTTTAACCGTTTTCATTTTGTTTGTCGATAGCGTTTTCCCGGCCGCATTCATTGAATATTCCGCAGAAAACCTTCATAATAAGGGCATATACATAAAGAGGTGATGAAAGTGAAATGGAGACGAATGCCGGCCGGTCCGATTCAGGCAAACGCGTATTTTCTTGTCAGTGAGGATCAGTCCTGTCTTATTTTTGATCCGGGCGGGGAAGCGGACAAAATCAACAATTACATAAAAGAAAACAATCTGAAGCCGCTGGCCATCTTACTGACGCACGCCCATTTTGACCATATCGGCGCGCTTGACGAAGTAAGAGACAGATGGGATGTTCCCGTATATCTTCACAAAAATGAAGAAAAGTGGCTGGAGGACTCTTCCTTAAACGGATCAGGCATATTGCGGGGCATCGCCGTAACGGCACGGCCCGCCGAACGGCTGATTGAAGGCGACGGCATATTGGACATCGGGCCTTTCCATTTGGAGACATTGTTTACGCCGGGACATTCACCGGGAAGCGTTTCTTATTATGTGAAGGACGCGGATCTGGTGATTTCAGGTGATGTGCTCTTTCAGGGAGGCATCGGCCGAACTGATTTACACGGCGGAAGTCAGGACGTATTGCTTGATTCCATTCATCAAAAACTGCTCACGCTTCCCGGGCATACACTTGTGTTAAGCGGGCACGGGCCGGAAACGGATATTCAGACAGAGCAGGAGCGAAACCCGTTTATCAATGGTTTTTCACTGTAAATGAAAAAAGACAGACCATAATCGGTCTGTCTTTTTCTGTCAGTGGGTTCCGCCGCCCGGTGTCATAATAAAAATAGAATAATATGTAAATCCGGCGAAAAATACGGTTAAGTAAGCTCCGAAAATATAAATATACATCCGCTCAGTCAGATTCAAATAAGAAAGAAATACGAAAAAGATCGTCTGTCCAAAAAACAAAAGTGAAGCGTCTTTCATGCCCCCTAAAAAGAACATGACTGCAAATATCCCCGTCCAAAATCCTAACACCCGGAACATGCGATTCATTCCTTATCCCCTCCCGAGAGTCTATCTGAAGTTTATTATAATAGATCGGCACTCAAAATGTAAACATTTTCATGATTATATTTATTGTGGAATTTATGTCTTTCCCTGTGTTTTATATCTTATGCCGCTCTCTGAAAAAGATCCGAAAAATCTTTTTGAAATATGTTTAATGAAAAAAAGTTCAGGGTACTTATGTTAACAAAGAGACGGATTATCCGAGGGAGGAATTTTTAAAAATGAAAGAACTTATTTTTTATTCATACCCGAGCTGCACATCATGCCGAAAAACGAAACATTGGTTAAAAGCCCACAATGTTGACTTTCAAGAGCGCCATCTATTCAGGGAGACACCGACAATTGATGAATTGAAGCAGATCTTATCATTAACGACTGAAGGAATTGATGAAATATTGGCGACGAGAAGTCAAACATTTAAAAATCTCAACCTGAACATTGAAGAAATGACTGTAAATGAAGTGCTGAAGCTTTTGACTGAGAAGCCGAAACTGCTGCGGCGTCCGATTCTGATCGATCGCAATAAGCTCGTTATCGGATACAATCCGGGAGAACTGATGAAGCTGACGAAGAAAAAAACGGTACATCAATCTGTATCATAAGAGAAAAACGAAGATCCGCTGATCAAAATTTATCAGCTAATCTTCGTTTTTTGCGGTTGCGGGACTGGGCTAGCTGGATTCGAACCAACGATCACGGAGTCAAAGTCCATTGCCTTACCGCTTGGCTATAGCCCATCGGATGTAATTACAGTATGTGCGTCCGGCGCCGATTTATACATACAAAGGAATTTGAATGGAGGAGACCCGTGAAACATTTGAGTGAAGCATTATCTCGAACCTTAATTGAAGAATCAGGTGAAATCACACGCCAGTGGCTGCTCATACCAAAATCGGGGCGGCCTACAGATGATCAGAAAGCGGAAATGCAGCACCGTCTGTTAATTGAAATCGTTGCCGGCATTTTATCGGAAAAAGACGGCGGGGAAGAGGAGCTGACGAAATGGGCGCTTCAGTTCGCAAGGGACCGGGCCGTCCATGAAATACCGGTCTATGAAAGCGTCACGAGCTTTAAAGAATTCCGGAGATTGGTCTGGAACCGCATACAGACGTGCTGTGAAACAATGTCTGAGAAGCCTGGGGCGAATGCGGTATTCCATTGGGGAGAGAAGCTGAACAAAGCAATTGACCATATGATTGAAGTATTTACAGAGGAATATTATAAAGTGACGGTTACACAATTAAACGCCCAAAAAGAAATGATTAACGAACTAAGCGCGCCGATTATGCCGATTGCCGACGGTATTGGAATTTTGCCGCTCGTCGGCGAAATTGACACCTACCGGGCAAAAATGATTTTGGAATCGGTGCTTGACCAATGTTCTTCACTCCGTCTTTCTTATTTATTTTTAGATATATCAGGTGTGCCGATTGTGGATACGATGGTCGCTTATCAGATTTTTAAAGTGATTGACAGCACAAAACTTCTTGGCATAGAAACGACAATCTCAGGCATCAGGCCGGAAATCGCGCAGACCGTCGTGAAGCTCGGCATCGATTTTTCTCAGGTGAAAACGGAGCAGAGTCTGGCGAAAGCGCTGGCAAAAAACGGATTTATCGTAAAAGAATCATTAAGATGATAAAAAGCTGAATGGCCGGGAGGGATGTCTCCCTCAGCTATTCAGCTTTTTCAGCTTCAATCGTAATGATATGATGGCTGTCGATTTCTTTTACCGTAAATGTGTAGCCTTCAAAATCAATGGTGCTCCCGGGCTTCGCGTCAATATGCTGAGTAAGAAACCAGCCCCCGAGTGTATCGACTTGATCAGCCGTAATCTCTGTTCCGAGTACATCATTGACGTCACTGATCAGCAATTTGGCGTTCAGGAGATAACGGTTCTTCCCAAGCTTTTGAACAGAAGGTGTTTCGTCCGTATCAAATTCGTCGCGGATTTCGCCGACAATCTCTTCAATGATATCTTCCGCCGTTACTAATCCCGCGGTTCCGCCGTACTCATCAATGAGAATGGCCATATGGGCGTGTTCCCGCTGCATTTTAACGAATAATTGATAAATCGGAATCGTCTCAATCACATGGATCGCCGGCTGGATGTAAGGGCTGAGTTCGTGTTTTGTAAACGCCGCTCCTTCTGACAGGAATCTGAATAAAACTTCTTTTATATTGATGATGCCGACTACATGATCTTTATCTCCTTTTACTACGGGATACCGGGTATATTTATTTGTTTTGATAATGTCCCGGAGCATATGTCCCGATCCGCTGTCTAACGGCAGGCTCACCATTTCATTCCGGGGCACCATAATTTCTTTGGCAGTGCGCTTATCAAATGTAAAAATGTTATTTACGTAATGCAGCTCGCTTTTTTTAATCATGCCGCTTCGATAGCTTTCGGCAAGGAGCACCCGCAATTCCTCTTCCGTATAAGCCATTTCATGTTCGGAAGCAGGCTTCAAGCCGAACATGGCTGTAATCAGGCGGGCGGAATGATTAAGCAGCCAGATGAACGGAAACATTAACTTATAAAACAAAATCATCGGTCTGGCAGACAAAAGTGTAATCCGCTCGGCTTTTTGGATAGCAAAACTTTTCGGGGCGAGTTCGCCGATAACGACATTCACATATGTAACCAGCAGAAAGGCGATGATCAATGACAGGACTTGGGCAACCGCTTCGTGAACTCCGGTCTTTAAAAATAACGGCTGAAGCATCGCTTTGACTGTCGGTTCACCCAGCCAGCCGATTCCCAAAGCGGTGACGGTGATGCCCAATTGGCATGCCGATAAATATTCATCGAGGTGTGTAATGACATGCTTGGCTGCTTTTGCTCCTTTTACATCTTCCTCAATGAGCTGATTAATGCGGGAGCGCCTTGCTTTAACGATTGAAAACTCTATGGCGACAAAACATGCCGTTAATAAAATAAATAGTACGATGGCAGATAGTTTGATGATATACAATGTAACGCCTTCCGCGAAGGAAGGCTTGCACCTCCCTTTTTTCGGAATAATACCACTGTAGAAAGCTGCTCAAACATCGAACCTGGTTTAGCCTGCTTCATTTACGGTAATAAAACAAGAAAGCGATACTGGAGGATGACAAGAGATGAAGGTACATTCGGGAGCGGACTGGCTGTGGTACCAGCTCGGTCCGCATGAAAAAACAGAAGCGAAAAAAATGATCCATCACAATCACTGGCCGCAATGCGAAAAGTGGTTTGAACATGAAAATCATATAAACTTTCTGCGCTCAGATACAAATGATCAGAATAATGAAGCGGTTTTCGGTTCTTTAATCTATCATCAAGGATTAGATGATGAAAAAAACCATACCGTATTTCACTTTTATATTACGAGAGACTTCTTTTTTACAATTAATTTTGATTTTTCGCTGCTGCGCGGTGTAAAAGAAAAGCATGCCACACAGCAGATTCAAACCTGTGAAAATCCGATTGAAGGCTTTTTTGTTCTGCTGGGAGAGCTGATGAATTCCTATCTGATCGGACTGGATGAATTTGAAGTCAAGCAGCGGACGCTGAAATGGCAGATTCATGATGACAACAGCAAAGGAATCTTGGAAAATGTGCATAAACTGCGCCATGAGCTGTTCATTTGGAAAGGCCTTACACTGGGGGCTCAAAAAGTGGAAATGGCTTTAAAAGAAGCTTTTCTCCCGAAAAATGACAGGCAGAAAGATTACCTCAGAGCTCACCAAAAGATGGAAAGAGGAATTACATATATCAATGAGTTTGATCAGGAACTGAGCAATCTGCTGCACGCCGAGGAAGTCATTACCTCCCAAAGAGGAAATGAAATTGTGAAAGCCTTGACGATCTTTACAACTCTCTTTACACCGATGACGGCGCTTGGAGCTCTCTGGGGGATGAACTTTGATAACATGCCGGAGCTTCATTGGAAATATGCGTATATTTGTTCCATCGTGCTCATTATTGTATCAACCCTGCTGATTTATATTTATCTGCGGCAGAAAGGCTGGACAGGGGACATTTTGAGGGAGCATCAAAAAAAATATTTGCGGAAAGAAAAGAAACGCTAAGAAGAGCAGGCATACGCCTGCTTTTTTTGATGGCTGAAAATGGCCGAATGGTTCCGGATTTCATTCGGTAAATCAATGTCAGGTGGCTTATTTTTTATTTTTTTACGTTTTACACACTGTAAAACGCATAATCTCTCCTTTGCCGGCTTTTGTGTATCTGATTTACAATACGTGCGGAAGGAGGGAAGTCTTGTGAAAAATATTGAAACATATAGCAGGAACATCATAAACGAGGCCTATACGGCAAGGGCTTCAGATATACACATTGTGCCGAGAGAAAAGGATGCTTTCATTCATTTTCGCATCGGCCATGCTCTTGTGAAAGAAAAAAAGAGTCTTAAAAAAAGAGGAATGCGTAAGGCTTATTTCTCATTTTAAGTTTTTATCGGCCATGGATATAGGAGAAAGACGTAAGCCGCAAAACGGGTCATTGTCTCTGCCGCTTCCGACGGAAACCGTTCATTTGAGAATGTCAACCTTGCCGACAATGAATGATGAAAGTCTTGTCATCAGGCTTTTGCCTAAGCGGCAGATTCCCCCTCTGGATAAACTGTCCTTATTTCGGGGGGCGGGCGCCGCACTATTGTCCTTTCTGAAGCATTCGCACGGCCTGCTTCTGTTTACCGGCCCCACCGGATCTGGAAAAACGACCACTCTTTACTCGCTTGTCAACTATGCAAAAAGGCATTTCAACCGGCGGATTGTCACGCTTGAAGACCCCGTAGAAACAAGAGATGAGGATGTGCTGCAAGTTCAGGTGAATGAAAAAGCCGGAGTCACATATTCCGCCGGTTTAAAAGCGATTTTAAGACATGATCCCGATATGATCATTTTAGGGGAAATCAGAGATGCCGAGACGGCTGAAATCGCAGTCCGCGCGGCCATGACGGGACACCTCGTTCTTTCAAGCCTGCATACAAGAGATGCTAAGGGCGCCATATACAGGCTGCTGGAGTTCGGCGTGAACATGACAGAAATTGAACAAACCGTCATTGCTATTGCCGCTCAGCGTCTGGTTGATTTAACATGTCCGTTCTGCAAAGAGGAAAACTGTTCCGTGTACTGCCGGATGTACAGGCAGACACGCCGTGCGGGCATTTATGAACTGCTCTACGGGAAAAACCTCACCCAATGCTTTCAGGAAGCAAAGGGAGAGCACGCCAATTTTCAATATCAGACGCTCCGCAGGCTGATCAGAAAAGGAATCGCGCTCGGCTATGTCACGACCGACAATTACGATCGGTGGGTGTATCATGAAGCGGATTAAACGAACATGGCCGTTGAAGGATCAAGCGGCTTTTTTGAAAAGGCTCGGTGAAATGACGGAAAAAGGATACAGCCTGATTGAAGGGCTCAGACTGCTGCAACTCCAGCTGCATAAACGTCAGCTTGCAGAGCTGAAGGAAGGAATCCGCCGGCTGAGAGAAGGTGATGCGTTTTACCAAGTGCTTGAGGCACTGTCTTTTCATAAAGAAGCCGTCTCTATCTGCTATTTCGCGGAGAAACACGGGGAATTGCCGGGGGCGATGAAACAAAGCGGCGAATTATTACAGAGAAAGCTCATGCAGACGAATCAAATCAAAAAAATGCTCCGGTATCCGATGTTTTTAATTTTTTCCGTCTGTGTCATGTTTTATATCCTGCAAAGTTTAATTATTCCGCAGTTTTCTGGGATTTATCAATCAATGAATATGAATACGTCCGGTACGACTGCTTTCATCTTTGCGTTTTTTCGGCATTTTCATGAAGCCTGCGCACTGGCGCTTTCCGCCGCTTTCTGCTTGTTTTTGTACGTTTGGTTCTTATGTAAGAAAAAGTCCCCGCAAGATAAAATGCTGATTGTTGTGAAAATACCCCTCTTGGGAAAAGCGGCCGTTCTTTTTAACAGCTACTTTTTCTCTTTACAGCTCAGCAGTCTTCTGAAATCCGGCCTTTCTATCTATGACAGCTTAACAGCTTTTAAAGAACAATCTTTTCTGCCTTTTTATCGAGAAGAAGCAGAGATGCTCATTACACGTCTGAAAGCCGGAGAAACCATAGAATCCGCTCTTTCTGGGCATCCGTGTTATGAAAAAGACCTTGCGGCTGCAGTCAGCCACGGACAGGCAAACGGCCTGCTTCACCGCGAACTTTATACGTACAGCCAGTTTATGATGGAGCGTCTTGAACAAAACGCGGCGAAGTATACCGGCATTCTCCAGCCTGTCATTTACGGTGTTGTGGCCGGTATGATTTTAATTGTCTACATGTCAATGCTGATGCCGATGTACCAGATGATGAACCAAATGTAAGGGAGTGCTTCGTCTGAAAAATCAAGATGGATTTACTTTAATTGAAATGCTGATTGTTTTATTTATCGTTTCCATTCTGCTTTTAATCACCATTCCTAACGTTACAAAACATAATCAAAGCATTCAGCATAAAGGCTGTGAAGGACTGCAGAATATGGTGAAAGCCCAAGTGACGGCGTACGAAATCGACCATGAAGGTAAAATGCCGGATATGAACGATTTACAATCAGAGGGGTATATCAAAAAGAATACAGCCTGCCCGAATGGTAAACAGATCTTAATTAGTGGCGGAGAAGTTACAGTTGAACAATAACAGGCGGACAGAAAATGGGTTTACCCTTCTTGAAAGCCTGATTGTGTTAAGCCTGGCGTCCGTCCTGCTGACAGTTTTGTTCACGACGGTTCCGCCGGCCTGCACCCACCTTGCCGTGCGGCAAAAAACAGAACAGCTTCAAAAAGATATTCAGCTTGCGCAGGAAACGGCTATCGCAGAACATAAAAGAACAAAAATCACTTTTCTTCCAAAAGAGCATAGATACAAACTGCAGTCAGGCGGAAGGATTGTCGAGCGTTCTTTTGATTCGCTTCACATTACACTTGTGACTTTACCGGAGAGCCTTGAATTTAACGAAAAAGGCCATCCGAATTCGGGAGGAAAGATCCAATTGAAGAGTGCCGGGTTCACCTATGAGATCACAGTTTACTTAGGGAGCGGAAATGTCCATGCTAAACGGAAATAAGGGGTTCTCTACTATTGAAACACTATCAGCAATGGCCATTTGGCTGTTCCTTATGACGTCTATCATTCCGGTCTGGACGGGTATGCTGACAGATGGTCTGAAAATAGAAGATCGCCAGGAAGCGTACCGGCTTCTTCAGGAACATATCAGCACTTATATGATGACCGGAAAAAAGCCGCCGTCTCCCGGTGTGAAGTGGAAGGAGGATGGTGAGTATTACAAAGTGTGTACGGCTGACCGCGGCGAAAAAGAAATGTGCCTCAGCATTCTCAAAACAGACTGGTTTTACGCTTCTTAATGTTTTGTTCTCCTTGGCAGTCTGTCTTTTCCTATCAGGCACCTTGGGCCCGATTTTACATCTGTTTTTATCAAACCGGACCGATAACGGCGGATTAGACAGCCGGGAGCATCAAATTGCCGTTCAGCAGATCATGAACGAATGTAAACAGGCTGAGACTGTGAAGCCGGCGGACGGCGGACGGGCGTTAGCATGCCGGAAAACAGGAGGCGAAGAAGTGCGTTTTGAAATTTATCATGAGATGATAAGGAAAAGAGTTAACGGAAAAGGCCACGTGCCGATCCTGCAAAACGCGGCATCATTAACGGCTGATGTGAAAAACGGCCTGCTCTTATTAGAGATTTCAAGCGTTACAGGTCAAAAGAATCAGGCGGTCATTCCGGTTTACAGCTCTTTTAAAGGTGATTAAATGTACAAATCTGACGGTTTTATATATCCCGCGGTTCTGTTTGTTTCTGCCGCAGTTTTACTTGTCATCAGCTATACTTCCTCTGATTTCATCACCCGAAAAACATTTGCAAAAGAGGCCGGGGAGTACTGGATCGGAGAGAACCTGCTCCAAAACGGCGCGCTGCTGTCAAGCCGCCATATGACACAGGGACAAAAGGTCCAAACTGGTACACAGCGTTTTCCGTATGGCACCGTTTCTTTTCACATCACGGGGAGTGATCGCCGGGAAACGGTTCAGGTTACAATTCAGGCGGAAACCACGACAGGTACGAGACGGGAGGCTCACCTTTTGTTCGATCAGAAGAAGAAACAGCTGATTCAATGGACGGAAGTATAAAAAAGAGGCGGCGGGACAACACTTCATAGTAAAGACAGCACTATGAGGTGAGAGCCGTGAAAACAAATGATTATGTAAAATATATGACTGAGCAATTCGTTAAATATTTCGATACGCCGAAACAGGAACGGAGAGAGCGAAAAGAAGTGCGGAAAGAAAAGAAAGTGCCGGCTTCTCAGCACTGGTTCGGAATATTGCCGTATAGTTTTAAGCTGTGGATGCAGCGGAAAAAATAAAGTGAATCACACGAAAGGTCCTCCTGATACAGGAGGGCCTTATTGGTATTCTTCAATGACGGCAATTTTATTTACCTTTTGGCTGTAGGGATTAAAAGAAATCGTAACAAACACGCCAAATTCTTTTGCGCCATCCCGCAATGTCAAGTGGTATTGCTTGACTGCTTCGTCCGTTCTTTTCCGATCCCACACCTTTTGAATAAATAACGTTTGGGCGAGTGGATATCTTTTTTTAGCTTCCTTTTCTGCTAACTTTTCCCATTTTGATTTATGGTGAACAGCATAATAAGGCACCGTTTCCGCCTGAGCTGTTCCTGAAACCCCGAAAACAAGAAGAGAAAGGCAAATCAGACTTTGTTTGATCATCATTCTTCGTCCTTTCGCTGTATATACTTTCCATTTTGTTCTAGGCACCTCGTTATTTTCTCACGTTTTATTAGAAAAAATTCCAAAAAGGTGTGTAATTTGAAGCAAAACGCTGTTTTTAAAAGATACCATTCTCAAAAACGAACAATTTGACCGATTTTGACATTTTTCAAGACGATAATCCTTGATTATACTTTGTTCATAAAGTTCTTTAAAGAGAACGGTTGTCATATTTATTAACAGTTTTACAGGGGGTAAGGCATGTTCCGATTGTTGCGAATGGAAAAAAAGGGCAAGGTGAGATGGCGGATGATGCTATTGTTACGGCTTTCGTTCATTTTTTGCCTGTCCGTGACGATATGTGCTCAGTTCACAGGTGATACAAGTTCCTCCTTCAATGATGTGAAAAGCTTCAGTCTCCAGGTTCAAACGTGCGGAGATTTTCAATATACGGATGACGATTGCCGTTATGACGAACGCTGGGATCAAAGTGATTTACATATAACAAATCAAACTGATACGTCAGGCACCGTGTGTGCGCCGCTTCAGCTCTATGCCGAGCTGGAGAATAAGGGAAAAGAGCGGACTGTTTCTGACTGGAAATGGGAGCTCCATAAAATCGCTTCTCAGCAGCAGCCTTTACGAAACGGCAATGTTGTGGATAAAGGGCTTATTACTGATAAAAAAAGCAAAACGATTTATAAAATTGAGTCAAAGCGGTCTTTGAAGCCGGGCATATACGCATTCAAGGTTTACAAGCCTGAAGGGTATCCGGCGGACGAAGAAAAATTTGAGTGGTCAAAACCGATGAAACTCGTCAAATGCCGGGAACAGGCGACAGTTTCCGATCTAAAGAAAACAGAGAAAGAGCCGGCTGAGCCGGTAAAAGAAAGCGGGGAAGAACATGAAAAAAACGCTGAAACTGATCAGTAATATTTTGTATGCCGTCATCTTCAGCTTGATTATTGTGCTGACGTTAACGGTGATTTCGACCCGGGCTTCCGGGGGTGAGCCGGCCATCTTCGGCTATACGCTGAAATCCGTGCTGTCGGGTTCAATGGACCCGGAATTTAAGACGGGTTCGCTCATAGCGGTAAAGAAAATTTCTGACGTGAATGACTTAGAAAAAGGGGATGTGATCACCTTTACCCAAGATGACGGAACAGCCGTCACACACAGAATAATCGGGATCACAAAAAAGGACGGGAACCTGCTGTTTGAGACAAAAGGGGACCATAATGCCGCCCCGGATGCCGCACCCGTTCAAGCTGAAAAAGTGGCGGCCCAGTATACAGGATATCAGCTTCCGTATGCCGGATATGTCATACATTTGGCCAGCCAGCCGATCGGAACGGCGATTCTGTTAATCGTTCCCGGCGTCATGCTTTTGATTTACTCAATAACAGTCATTGTCAGCGCCCTCCGCGATATTGAGCGGAAAACGAAAGCGCTGGAAGAACATGCGAAAAAGGGAACCATCTCCACATGAATACGGTTGCAACCTGGCGACAGGATTTGATAACAAAAATAAAAAGTAAGGGGAGAGTACAAACATGGGTATGAAAAAGAAATTAAGCTTGGGCGTTGCCTCAGCCGCACTCGGTTTAGCATTAGTAGGAGGAGGCACATGGGCCGCATTTAATGATGTGAAGTCGACAGACGCTACATTTGCGTCAGGAACACTTGATTTATCGGCTAAAGAACAATCAGCCAATGTCAATTTGTCAAACTTAAAACCAGGCGATAAATTGACGAAAGATTTTGAATTCAGAAACAATGGTTCACTTGCTATTAAAGAAGTGCTGATGGCTTTGAATTTTACTGACTTTAAAGGAGCAAAGAAAGGAAATGAATCTGCGGAGGATTTCCTTAGTCAGTTTGAAATTACGGTTCTGACAGTCGGTAAAGAAGGGGGCAACGGCTATCCTAAAAATATCATTTTGAAGGCGGCCAGCCTGAAAGACTTATACTTAATGTCAACAAAACAGGATAAAGCAGCTGCCGAAGCGATCAGCAAGCACATTGATCCGAAATTCCTGAGTGAGAGCGGAAAAGTCAATGTAGCAACCATTAACGGCAAAACAGCTCCTGAGTACGACGGAGTTCCGAAAACGCCTGCTGATTATGACCAGGTGAGAATGGAAATCCAATTTAAAAATGACACCGCAAAAACTGCGGACGGATTAAGTGTGCAAAACAAGTTCCAAGGCAATGCGATTTCTCTTCAATTCTCTTTTGAAGCAACGCAATGGAACGGCTTGACCATTACGAAAGATCATACGGATAAAGACGGTTACGTCAAGGAAAATGAAAAGGCTCACAGTGAGGATAAAAACTAATCCGAAAGTCGGACAGTTAAAAGAGGAGTTGTGCACATATGGCGGCACTACTCCTCTTTTTGCGCTTTTCTCCATTTTTGATAATCTAAAAATTCACGAAATTGTTTTTTTGATACCCCGGATGTCATCGCATCGCGAACTAATTTCTCCCATTCACTATCTAATTGACCATCGTATTCGGTTTCATGTTTTTCATCAAGTAAAGTATGAACCGAGACGTCCAGAACAGCGGAGACTTTTTCGAGAAATTGAATGGAGGGGTTCGTCTGTAAATTTCGTTCTATTGAGCTTAAATAAGACTTCGCTACCCCAGCTTTTTCAGCTAGTTCTGATAGTGAGTAGCCTTTTTCTTTTCGGTATTGTTTAATACGCTGGCCAATCAATGTCATCACCTTCCTTGTGATATTATAGCACATTCAGAAAGGATTTACGGTATGACTTCTGGCTGCCTGGATATGTTGAGAAGACTTTTTATGCGAAAGCAGGTATTTGCGTATTTCTTCTAGGCTGATATTTGCTTTTTGGGCTTCTAATATCAGCTCAACCCATTCCTTATCTAATTGCGAAAATTCCATTTTTGCATTTTTCATGCATTTTCTCCTCCTAAAATACTTGTTTATGTATTTCAGCCAATCCGCCCATGACCTTATCTTTACATGTCTGGAAGTGATTCATCGCATGCGAAACGCCAGAAATTTTTTCTATATACTTTTATTATAATATAGAATTTCCAGAAAAAACGGGAAAGGTGTCGAATGGATAACGCTTATCCAGAAAAATTACTTTGCAGGAAAAATAAACCGCCGTTTTCAATCTGAATGTGAATGTTCGGCTGATATAAGGCTTTCAGCGCTTGTTTTTCCAAATGGTATTCCTCAGGTTTTTCCTCTGTCTGCTCATAAAACTGATCGAGCAGCCTGAGGTCCTTTTTCCATCTGGCGATCGCGCTGTCAGCCCAGTCTGACGGCTCTTTGGCGGCAGCGTCTTTTAAGTAATGCTCCATTCTTTTAATTCCGCTTTCCGGCTTAATCATCGGCGATATGGTAAAGCAATAGTCTGATATTTGCGAGGTCAGCGGAAGCGGTGCAAGCTTCTGCTGAAACCCTTCTATAATTGTTCCAGAAACAAGATGCAGGCCTAAAGACAAAATTCTGTCTTTTTTCATGTCGGATTGGTATGAAATCACTACATTTAATCCAAGCCAGGGCTGAAGCGGCACTCTGGCTCCGGCTGATTCAATTTTCTCATATATTCTTGTAAATCTCCCATTTTGTTTAACTGCTTGAAAGATTTGAAAGAGGCGCGGGGCTCCAAAGTAAATAAATTCGCCGTCCATATCCTCCGGAGCCGTTTCTTTATCAGTGATGAACGTGATCTTCATCGGGTTCGGTTCGCCGCCCGTTTTTTCACGCCAATGCCAATAAAACGGGCGGTTCATAATTTGTTTGTCCATCTCGACCGTCAACTGAACCGTCATAAAACCCGGCCCGTGTTCTGTAATCGGACAGTGGTTCGCTTCAAAAAAGCGCAGTAAAAATTCGTGAACCTCCTGCTGTCTCATGTCGCGCTTCCTCCTTTTAGATTAAGATCCTTTTTTTCTGGCGGGCTTTTCCGTACCGTACGACAGAAAAGAGGTGAGATTGTCCATTTTGATTCTCATTTCTTCCTCTGTCAGCGAATGGCATAAAATATCATGCAAATGGTCTTCAAAATTGCTCACTTTGATTTTTGTTAAGATGTCATCTAATTCTCCGACGACATTTTCAAATAAATGAATTTTGTCATACAGAAGTCTTAAGATATGCTCTTCCACCGTATGTTTTGTCGCCATATTGTAGATATGGACATCTCTTTCCTGACCGAGTCTGTGAATCCTTCCGATTCTTTGTTCAAGCCGCATCGGGTTCCACGGGAGGTCATAATTGATAATATGGTTGCAGAATTGCAGGTTGATCCCTTCGCCTCCGGCTTCTGTAGCGATCAGCACCTGCACTTTGCCGCGGAAGAGATCCTTCATCCAGTCTTTTTTTCCGCGTTTAAATCCGCCTCTGAATGGAACGGAGCTTATGCCGTTCTGCTGAAGGAACCATTGCAGGTAAATCTGTGTCGCCCTGTATTCAGTAAAAATAATGACTTTGTCATTAATCTTTTGGATCAAGTCAACAACTTGAATCGCTTTTGAGTTTTGCGTGACTTGATTGATGCGGTCCATTAAATTAGCGATCGTCTGATCATCGAATGCGGGCGCTTGTTTGTCTTTTTGGTCAAGCATTTTTTTGAGCGTCATATACACGGCTTCCCTGCTTGAACAGCATTCTCTTTGCAGCGTCATAATGGAAAATGCGCTGGCGGGCTTTTCCGTGCCGTTTTTCAGTGCGGCGATGTCATCGTAAAGCGCCTGTTCCGTCGGTGAAAAGGTGATCGGCACTGTTTCCACGTGGCGCTTCGTCCATGTAAGGCCGGTGTCGCTCCGCGTGTTGCGGATCATCACTTTATTGACGAGCTCTTTCAAATGCTCATGAGCGTCAATCCCGTCCTTCTGATTGAAGGTTTCTTGAAATCCGCTTTCGTTTCCTAAATGGCCGGGCTTTAACAGTGACACTAAATTGAAGATTTCTTCGATCCGGTTTTGAATCGGCGTCGCCGTCAGAAGCAGGCAGTATTTCTTCACAAGACTTCTCGCAAATTCATAATTTTTCGTTTTGCTGTTTTTGAGCTTGTGCGCCTCGTCAATAATGACGAGATCATACGGAATAGAAAGCACAATGTCTTTGTGAGGCGAGCGTTTGGCCGTATCAATAGAAGAAACGACGATATCGCACTGTTCCCACACATAGCTTTTCTTCTGTTCAACAGCGGGTATTAAAAACTTCTCCTGAAGCTCTTTCACCCACTGGGAAACGAGTGATGCCGGCACAAGAATCAGGATTTTTTTGGCCAGCCCGCGAATCATATATTCTTTTAAAATCAGGCCCGCTTCCACCGTTTTTCCGAGCCCCACTTCATCAGCCAAAATCGCCTTGCCGTTCATTTTTTCAACGACTTTCTGCGCGACCTCAAGCTGATGGGGGAGCGGAGTGAAATCGGGCAGGTATAAAGGAGCCCTCAACCCTTCAAATTCAGGAATGGCAAGGGTCTGCTGGACTTCAGCCGACAGTTTGTACATCTCCCAATTTGACCAGGGACCGTCCGTTTTCAGCCGCTCAGAAAACTCTCCCGGCCAGTTTGCATCAAATATGATCTCTGCTGTCATATGTAACAAAACCGCCTTTCTTTTAAAAAACTGATTTATCATAATTTTTGTTGCCGGACGTAAATGAGGGTGGTAGGATATAAGTAATGATTTCACTAAAAGATATTGCTTTAGTATGTCCATAAAATTGGTAAATATGAGCGAATGACAGCAAGGGGAGAGACTCGGACGAAAGATGGGCGTCCGGGCGCCGAAGGAGCAAACTGCGGAGTGAATCTCTCAGGCAAAAGAACTCTTGCTCGACGCAACTCTGGAGAGTGTCTGCACTTAGAAGAAGCAGGCCACCAAAGGGGACGTCTTTATGATATGTTCATAAAGTAAACTTTCAGGTGCCGGGACAGAGAAACCTTCATTTTCATGAGGTGTTTCTCTGTCCTTTTTTATATGTTTTTACCATGCGCCAATGACTGAAGGGGGAAGATGATGCTGAAACGAACACCGCTTTATGACGTGTATAAAGAATACGGCGGAAAAACGATTGATTTTGGAGGATGGGAGCTGCCGGTTCAATTTTCTTCTATTAAAGAGGAGCATGAAGCCGTCCGCACAAAAGCGGGCCTGTTTGATGTGTCTCATATGGGGGAAGTCGAAGTATCCGGTAAAGACGCCCTGTCTTTTCTGCAAAAAATGATGACAAATGACGTTGCCGATTTAAAGCCGGGAAACGCGCTTTATACCGCCATGTGTTATCCTGACGGCGGTACGGTCGATGACTTGCTGATCTATCAGAAAAGCGAGAGCTGCTATCTGCTCGTGATTAACGCGTCTAATATTGAAAAAGACATCGCTTGGCTGACGGAACATGCGGAAGGCGATGTCACGCTGACGAATCAGTCTGACGGGATTTCACTGCTTGCCGTTCAGGGGCCGAATGCTCAGTCGGTTCTTACGAAGCTGACTGAATGTGATTTGTCCTCCTTAAAGCCGTTTACGTTTATTGATGGGGCGGACGTTGCCGGACGCCAAGTCCTGCTTTCAAGAACAGGCTATACCGGTGAAGACGGGTTTGAGTTATATTGCCGCAATGAAGATGCGGTTCATCTATTTAAGGAGATACTTGCAGCGGGAGAGCATGAAGGCCTCGTTCCGTGCGGCCTCGGCGCCCGTGATACGCTGAGATTTGAAGCGAAGCTTGCTTTATACGGTCAGGAATTGACGAAAGATATTACACCGATTGAAGCCGGAATCGGATTTGCCGTGAAACACAAGAAAGATTCCGATTTTTTCGGGAAGTCTGTATTGCGCGAACAGAAAGAAAAAGGAGCCCCGCGAAAGCTGGTCGGACTTGAGATGATTGAAAAAGGGATTCCGAGACACGGGTACGCCGTGAAAAAAGACGGTGTTCCGATCGGTGAAGTCACGACAGGCACGCAATCTCCGACTTTAAAGAAAAATATCGGCCTTGCCTTAATCAAAACGGAATTCAGTGAAGTCGGAACGGAAGTAGAAGTGGAAATCCGTAAAAAAACGGTAAAAGCGAAGATTGTCCGCACACCGTTTTATAAACGTCCAAAACAGAGCTGAAAAAGGAGAGTCATATGAAGCATCGATATTTGCCCGCGACAGAACAGGATAAAAAAGAAATGCTGAAAGCTATCGGCGCAGAAACAATTGATGAACTGTTTGCCGATATTCCGGAAGATGTGAGGTTTCAAAAAGACTACCAAATTAAAAAAGCAAAATCAGAAACAGAGCTGACGAGAGAGCTGACGAAGCTTGCGGCGAAAAATAAAGACGCTGTTACATATGCATCTTTTCTGGGCGCAGGAGTGTACGATCACTACCAGCCGGTTATCGTCGATCATGTGATATCCCGATCAGAGTTTTACACGGCATATACGCCTTACCAGCCTGAAATCTCACAAGGAGAGCTGCAGGCGATTTTTGAATTTCAAACGATGATCTGTGAATTAACGGGAATGGATATCGCAAACTCCTCAATGTACGACGGGGGAACGGCGCTGGCGGAAGCGGCGATGCTTGCGTCGGGACATACGAAAAAGAAAAAAATCGTCATTTCCGCAGCCGTTCATCCGGAATCGCGGGATGTTTTGAAAACATACGCAAAGGGCCAATATATTGAGGTTGTAGAGGTGCCCGCGAAAAACGGCGTCACAGATCTTGAAGCATTGGAACATGCCGTTTGTGATGAAACGGCCGCCGTGATCGTCCAGTATCCGAACTTCTTCGGACAAATCGAGCCGTTAAAGGACATTGAGCCGCTCGCACATAAAGGAAACAGCCAGCTGATTGTTTCTTCAAACCCGCTCGCGCTCGGTATTTTGACACCGCCCGGGGCATACGGAGCTGATATCGTTGTCGGGGACGCGCAGCCTTTCGGCATACCTGCGGCGTTCGGCGGCCCGCACTGCGGCTATTTTGCAGTAACGAAAAAACTGATGAGAAAGGTGCCGGGCCGGCTTGTCGGCCAAACGGAAGATGAAAACGGGCGAAGAGGTTTTGTTCTCACCCTTCAGGCGCGTGAGCAGCATATCAGAAGAGACAAAGCCACGTCTAACATTTGTTCAAATCAGGCGCTGAATGCTTTAGCAGCTTCAGTCGCGATGACGGCGCTCGGAAAAAACGGCGTCAAAGACATGGCCCGCCAAAATATATTGAAAGCTGATTACGCGAGACGCCAAGCGGAAAAAGCCGGCTTGCACGTAGCATTTGACGGCCCGATATTTAATGAATTTGCCGTCAGGCTGAATCTTCCCGTCAAGGAAGCAAACCGGCGGCTCCTGCAAGACGGCATAATCGGCGGATATGACTTAGGCCTTGCGTATCCGGAACTGAATCAGCATATGCTCATTGCCGTCACAGAGCTGAGAACAAAAGAAGAGATCGATTCGCTTATTGCGGGATTGGGGGATCAACATGAATAATCAAGATCAGGCGCTTATTTTTGAAATGTCCCGCGAAGGGCGTATCGGTTACAGCCTTCCGGAGCTTGATGTGCCGGAAACAGAGCTTGAAAGCCTTCTTCCCGGTGACTATATCCGCGATGAAGACGCAAAGCTGCCGGAAGTATCAGAGCTCGATATTATGCGGCATTATACCGCTCTTTCTAAGAGGAACCACGGAGTTGATTCAGGCTTTTATCCGCTCGGCTCCTGTACGATGAAATACAATCCGAAATTAAATGAAAAAATTGCCCGGATCGCAGGTTTTTCCGCTATTCATCCGCTTCAGGACGAGGACACGGTTCAGGGGGCGCTTGAGCTTTTATACGATTTAAGCGGACACTTGGAGGAGATTACGGGCATGGACGAGGTGACGCTGCAGCCTGCGGCGGGCGCTCACGGCGAATGGACCGGCCTGATGATGATCCGCGCTTATCACGAAGCGCGGGGAGACTTCGGACGGACGAAGGTGATTGTCCCTGATTCAGCCCACGGTACGAATCCGGCATCCGCCACGGTCGCCGGTTTTGAAACGATTACCGTTAAGTCAAATGAGCACGGGCTGGTTGACATTGAAGATTTGAAAAGAGCGGTAAACGAAGAAACAGCGGCGCTGATGCTGACGAATCCGAACACCCTCGGGTTATTTGAGGAAAACATTACGGAAATGGCTGAAATCGTCCATCAGGCCGGCGGAAAGCTTTATTATGACGGAGCGAATTTAAATGCCGTTTTAAGTAAAGCAAGACCGGGAGATATGGGATTTGACGTCGTTCACCTTAATCTGCATAAAACATTTACCGGGCCGCACGGCGGGGGAGGACCGGGCTCAGGTCCGGTCGGAGTGAAAAAAGAATTCATTCCGTATCTGCCGAAACCCGTTCTCACGAAAAAAGAGGGCCGTTTGACTTTTGACTATGACCGGCCGCAGTCGATCGGGCGCGTAAAACCTTATTACGGCAACTTCGGCATTAATGTCAGAGCCTACACGTATATCCGGTCCATGGGGCCTGACGGCTTAAAAGCTGTGACCGAAAACGCGGTTTTAAATGCAAATTATATGATGAGAAGACTCGCGCCTTATTATGATCTCCCGTATGACCGTCATTGCAAGCATGAATTTGTGTTATCGGGAAGAAGGCAGAAAAAGCTCGGCGTACGAACGCTTGATATTGCCAAACGGCTTTTGGATTTCGGCTATCATCCGCCGACTGTGTATTTTCCTCTCAATGTTGAAGAAAGCATCATGATCGAACCGACGGAAACGGAATCAAAGGAAACGCTAGATGCGTTTATAGATGCCATGATTCAAATTGCGCGGGAAGCGGAGGAATCGCCTGAAATCGTTCAGGAAGCGCCGCATACAACAGTTGTCAAAAGAATGGATGAAACCAAGGCGGCAAGAAAGCCCGTTTTAAAATACGAACGTACACTTGACGGCATCCGCTGACACGGTGTAAAAAAAAAGAGCTGTCCGTTTTATACGGAAGCTCTTTTTTATGATTAGTTTTTTGCTTTAATTTTTCCGCCCCATTTTTTAAATCCGCCTTTCAGGTTGTAAATATCTTTGCAGCCGTGTTTGCGGAGCGTCTGTGCCGCGCGTCCGCTGCGGACATTGTTTTGGCAGTACAGATAAACGGGTTTATCAGGACGGATTTCACTTTTGCGCTGTTTCAGCTGTGACAGCGGAATGTTGCGCGCGCCGAGAATATGGCCGCCTTCAAATTCATTCGGTTCACGGACGTCAATCAGCTGCGCTTTTCTGTAGCCCGCGCGGAATTCCTCTTCCGTAAGTGTTTTCATTAAACGCTGCTGGTAAAAATACGACACGATCATATAAACGATAAACGCCGCAACAATAATTAAAGCAATCATATTAGACAATGCGATTCTACTCCTTTAACTTATAAAATCAAAACCCTGCTTCCTGAAAACAAGGCTTACCGGACGTTTTGGGACAAATACTATTATAGTAAAGCATGAAGCGATTGTCATCCTTAATGAAACGAAATATTTTTCATTTTCAAGGCAGTTTGTTAAACTGATTTTATTAAAACGATAAAGAAGGGTTCAGTGTATGGAAAAAGAAACATGGCGGTTTATTGACTCAGGGAACGAAAGCCCGGCATTTAACATGGCGCTGGATGAAGCGCTTTTATATTGGCACAGCCAAAAAAAAATTCCACCGGTGATCCGTTTTTACGGCTGGAATCCGGCAACTTTGTCTGTCGGGTATTTTCAAAATATTAAGAAGGAAATTAACTTTGACGCAGTACATAAACACGGCCTCGGGTTTGTCAGAAGACCGACAGGCGGACGGGGTGTTCTGCATGATAAAGAATTGACATACAGCGTAATCGTTTCAGAGGATCACCCGGAAATGCCGGCCACGGTGACAGAGGCGTACCGGGTGATTTCAGAAGGTATTCTGCAGGGATTCAGAAACCTTGGACTTGATGCCTACTTTGCGATTCCGCGAACGGAGAAAGAAAAAGAAAGCTTGAAAAATCCGCGCTCGTCCGTCTGCTTTGATGCGCCTTCGTGGTATGAACTGGTCGTCGAAGGGCGGAAAGTTGCCGGAAGCGCACAGACACGCCAAAAAGGCGTCATTCTTCAGCACGGTTCCATCCTGCTTGACATTGATGAGGATAAACTGTTTGATCTGTTTTTATATCCGAGCGACAGAGTCCGTGAGCGCATGCAGCGGAATTTCAAAAACAAAGCGGTAGCCATCAACGCCTTAGCGCCGAAACGGGTAACGATGGATGAGGCCAGAATCGCTTTTAAAGCCGGTTTTGAGGAAGGGCTGAACATACATCTTGAGCCCTACACACTCACGTCTGAAGAGCTTGCATTTGTCAATGAGCTGGCTGAGACGAAATACGCGTCCGATGAATGGAATTATAAGCGCTGATAAGGCTTGACAGACCGGAAGCATCCTTGTTTTTTCATGACCGTTAGTGTAAACTTGTAATGGTTTATAAAGTTAAGGTGCTTTTTGGGAGGGTTACTTATGACAACACCAAGTATGGAAGATTATATTGAACAGATTTATATGCTGATAGAAGAAAAAGGATATGCACGGGTTTCTGATATCGCGGAAGCTTTGGCAGTCCACCCCTCCTCTGTAACGAAAATGGTTCAAAAACTAGATAAAGACGAGTATTTGATTTATGAAAAATATCGCGGGCTCGTATTGACGTCAAAAGGCAAAAAGATCGGCAAACGGCTCGTATACAGACACGAATTGCTTGAGCAGTTTTTAAGAATCATTGGTGTTGATGAAGAGAAGATTTACAATGATGTTGAAGGAATCGAACATCATCTTAGCTGGAACAGCATTGACCGCATCGGCGACCTCGTTCAGTATTTCGAAGATGACGAAAGCCGGAAAAAAGAATTGAAATCCGTACAGAAAAAAACCGAAAATCCCGGTGAATAAAGGGCAGCCCGAAATGGGGCGCCCTTTTTTTAATGTCTTCATTCTTTGGTCTATTTCGCCCAGCCGTTTCTTAAAATAATAATACACCTTGAGATGGAAGGGAGAGGGCGCGCTATGCAGATTGACGGCGTATTTTCGGGCGGGGGGATAAAAGGGGTGGCGCTTGCCGGCGCTTATGAAGCGCTGGAAGAAAAGGGCTTTCGCTTTGAAAGGCTCGCCGGAACAAGCGCCGGCGCAATTATTGCCGCATTTATCGCTGCGGGCTATACGAGCAGAGAGGTTCATTCCATCATAGATGAGGTGGACGGAAGGCAATTGCTTGATCAGAGATACTCATTCCTCCCGCTGAAAATCCTGCGGTGGGTGTCGATATATTGGCGCCTCGGACTATACAGAGGCGATATGCTGGAAAAATGGATAGCGGATAAATTAAAAGCGAAGGGCATCATTGCGTTCGGCGATTTGAAAAAAGGCTCGCTCCGTCTCATCGCTTCAGATCTGACGAACGGAACGATGATCGTGCTTCCTGACGATCTTCCCCGCTACGGATTAAATCCGGAGATGTTCCCGGTTGCCAGAGCCGTCAGAATGAGCTGCAGCATTCCTTATTTTTTTGAACCGATAAAACTGAAGACCGAAAAAGGCACCTCAACGGTCGTTGACGGCGGCGTGTTAAGCAATTTCCCGATTTGGCTGTATTCAAAAGAACGCAAACGGCCGGTCATCGGAATTTCGCTTTCGCCCAACGAAAAAGAGCGCCCGAAAAAATCAATCCGCAACGCTTTTGAGCTGTTCGGGGCTTTGTTTGAAACGATGAAAGACGCTCATGATGCCAGGCATATCGCGACAAAGTACGAACAGAATATTATTTTTATTCCGGTGGAACATGTGATGGCGACGGAGTTTCATCTCACACCGCAAAAAAAACTAGCTCTCATTGAGCTAGGAAAAAGCAGAACAGAGCAATTTTTGAAGCAATGGAGCTATTAAAAAAGCGCTCTGTTTTTCTTTTTATTCTTTTTGCCTTCTATGACGGTAAGCTGGGTCTGGCTTTTTTTCTTAAGAATCATCGGCTTCGGTCTGCTGCTGCTCGGCACGCTCCGCAAATGGCTGACCCGGCCTCTGTGTCCGGCGCGGTGCTTCGCTTTTTGCTCCTTCATTCGGAGCCGCGATTGTCTGGCCGCTTTTCTGAAAGCGGTTCCGTCACGGCCGGTGCGGCGGTTCAGGACCGTCCTCACGATAAAATAAATAATGATGCCTGCGATAATAACGGTGATCGCTCTTGAAATCATCTGCCCGGGGTTGGTTACCGCTGCATAAATGAAACCGAATGCGCCAAGCGCTATCAATACAGCAAAAAAAGGTTGTACACGATGATTCATAACTGCCCACCTCCAAAATAATAACGGTAACTGTTCAGATTACGTTGTGAGACGGCTTTTCGCTCTGTTCTGAAATGTCTTCCAGTCTGAGAAGCTCGTTAAAGCTTTCTATGGCAACCTCGACCTGGTCATCCGCCGGTTCCTTTGTCGTTAAAAGCTGCAGCCACAGGCCGGGATAACCGAGCACTTTCAAAACGGGGATATTCCGCACTCTGTTCGTCAGCTGGAGCACTTCAAAGGAGATGCCGAGAACGACCGGTATAAGCGCAATCCTGTCTAAAATCCGCACCCAAAGCGGATCTGTCGGAACGAGTAAATAGACGAACATGCCGACAATGATCGTAAATAAAATAAAGCTTGAACCGCAACGGTAATGAAGCCGTGACTGCTTCTGAACATTTTCTATTGTAATTGGCAAATTCTGTTCATAACAGTTTATGACCTTATGTTCGGCTCCATGATATTGAAACACTCTTTTAATTAACGGCGTCATTGATAAAAAATAAATGTAGCCGAGAAGCAGAATAAGCTTAAACAGACTTTCGATTCCGATCTGCGCGGCGTCTGAGGAAAAGACGGGCCTTACAAGCTCCGCTAAGAAGACCGGGACGAGCGTAAAAACGAATTTGCTGAACAAAAACGACAGAACGCCGATCACCGCCAGGCTGAAAAACATCGATAAGCCCGAACCCTTCTTATCTTCCTGCTCCAGCTTGGCGTCATCTTGAGGATCAAGCCCGTAACGTTCGCTGGAAAAGTTTAAATGCTTTGTGCCGTTGGCGCTCGCCTCAATGATGGCGACGATTCCCCGCAAAAAAGGAATCTTTTTTAAAGCCGAAAGCTTGGCGTTCGGCACTCTCGGAAGCTTGAAAAAATCAATGCTTCCGTCATTCCTGCGGATGGCGGTAACATAATTTTTTCTGCCGCCGAACATGACCCCTTCAACGACAGCCTGCCCGCCGTAAGCAGGGGGCGTTTTTTGTTTGGACATTGTTTATCAACCTGCCTGTTTTTTTAGGATTTACTAACCATTTCCTTTCACTCTATTGTACAGGAAACCGCGGTAAACCTCTAGTTAGACAGCCGGAAAATCAATGCTTTTTCTACATGCAGTATACCCCGTTTCTTTAGATTTTACTCATTGAATGAAAATATGGCGCAGTTTTTTATGACTTTTCAATTTTGGGGCAGTCTATGACTGGAGGTGCCATGATGACAAGCGAAAAACATTCAGAACAGGAAGAAAAAAAGAAGCAGGATGATGATCAGCAGCCTGTTTCATTTACCGGCAGAATTTGCGGTATCGGATTTGCCGGCGGTGTATTTTGGAGTTTGATCGGCTATCTCGGGTATGTCTTTCATTTTTCAGAGATCAGCCCCAACATGATTCTTCAGCCGTTTATGATCGGAGAATGGAAAAAACAATGGCTCGGCACGATGGTCAGCATCGTTGTCATCGGATTCATTTCAATTGCCGGGGCGTTTATTTATTTCGTCTGCCTGAAGCGTTTTAAAACCATGTGGCCGGGGATGGTGTACGGCGTCATTTTATGGTGTGCGGTTTTTTTCTTATTCAATCCGATTTTCGAAGATGTGAAATCCGTCACTGAATTGAAATCAGATACAATCGTGACGACGCTTTGCCTTTACATTCTGTACGGTTTGTTTGTCGGCTACTCAATTTCCTTCAACTACAATGAACTTACGTCAGACAAGCTTGCAAGGGCGCTCGGCAACAAGTGAATAAGTGTATAATCCCTGTCCGGTATGGTAAAATGTTCACGAGAAGTGAACATTTTTTATGCTGAAAACCGGGCGGGGATGCTCCCGCGTTGTCAGGCGGCAGTCAAGAATCGGCGAGGAGGAGAAAGGGAATGAAACTTGAGAAATTGCGAAATCTTTTCGGTCAGCTGGATATAGACGGAATGTTGGTGACAAGCTCCGCCAATCTGCAGTATATGACGGGATTTACGGGTTCGTCAGGCCTTGCGGTCATATCGAAAGAACGTGCGGCATTTATCACGGATTTCCGTTACACCGAGCAGGCGAAGACGCAAGTGAAGGGTTTTGACATTATCGAGCACGGCGGAAGCTTAATCCAAACGGCTGCGGATACGATTCTTGAGTACGGCATTAAAAAACTCGGCTTCGAGCAAAACAGCATGACGTACGGAACATATGCATCCTACCAAGCGGTGCTGCAGGAAGCGGAGATGGTTCCCGTCGCGGATTCCGTTGAAAAGTTGCGCTTGATTAAGTCAAGTGAAGAGATTAAGATATTAGAGGAAGCTGCGAAGATTGCGGATGATGCGTTTGAACATATTCTGACGTTTATCAAACCGGGCATCTCAGAGATTTCAGTTGCAAACGAGCTTGAATTTTATATGAGACGTCAAGGAGCAGACGGCTCTTCCTTTGATATGATTGTCGCCTCGGGAGTCAGATCCAGCCTTCCCCACGGAGTGGCAAGCGGCAAATTGATTGAAAAGGGAGACTTGGTCACGCTCGATTTCGGCGCTTATTATAAAGGCTATTGTTCTGACATCACACGCACCGTCGCGGTCGGAGAGCCAAGTGATAAACTGAAAGAGATTTATCAGGTCGTATACGATGCCCAAGCGCTTGGTGTCCTGCATATTAAACCCGGCATGACGGGAAAAGAAGCGGACGCCCTGACGAGGGATCACATCACCGCAAAAGGCTACGGACAGTATTTCGGCCATTCGACAGGACACGGGTTTGGAATGGAAGTCCATGAATCACCGGGGCTGTCTCTCAGGTCATCGGCCGTTCTTGAGCCGGGCATGGCGGTAACGGTTGAGCCGGGCATATACATACCGGAAGTTGGGGGCGCAAGAATCGAAGATGATATCATCATCACTGACGACGGCAACCGGACAATTACGCATTCCCCTAAAGAATTAATTATTTTGTGATCGGAATATAGGAGGACATCAAACATGATTTCAGTTAACGATTTTCGTACAGGACTAACGATTGAAGTAGACGGCGGCATTTGGCGCGTCGTTGACTTCCAGCACGTAAAGCCGGGAAAAGGAGCGGCATTTGTCCGTTCTAAATTGCGTAACCTCCGCACGGGCGCTATTCAGGAGAAAACATTCCGTGCAGGTGAAAAAGTCGCGAAAGCTCAAATCGAAACAAAAACGATGCAGTATCTTTATGCCAACGGCGATCAGCACGTGTTCATGGATACAAGCTCATATGAACAGCTTGAATTGAACGAAAACCAAATCGAAGAAGAATTAAAATATCTTCTGGAAAATATGTCTGTGCACATCATGATGTATCAGTCTGAAACGCTCGGTATTGAACTGCCGAACACAGTTGAACTGAAAGTTGTTGAAACAGAGCCGGGAATTAAAGGCGACACGGCGTCAGGCGGCACGAAACCTGCCAAAACGGAAACAGGCCTTGTCGTAAACGTACCGTTTTTCGTGAACGAAGGCGATACGCTGGTTGTAAATACATCAGACGGTTCTTACGTGTCAAGAGCGTAGTTAAAGAAATTCGGAGTCTGCTCCTTTTACGGGGCAGGCTTTTTTTGCGTTCTGCCTCAGAATCTTTCTTCTATATGAAAATAGTGAGACTACTTCCGTCAGCTAGAGCATATAGTGTAACAAAATGCTTGAAGTTGGGGGATTGCAATGAAATTTTTGTTTGGTTCAATCAATTCTACTGTTTTAACGATGGCCGGTTTACGAGTTTTGTCCTCGCTCATTGAATTATCGGCCGCTATTATCATGCTTTTGACAAACGACATCAGAAAAGCGGTTGTGGTGAATAGTATTTTGGCAATCGTCGGCCCGCTGATCTTTATCATCACAATGACGATCGGCATTTATCAGATTGCCGGACAGCTCTCATATGCAAAATTAATATTGATTTTTGCGGGAGTGGTGCTGATTTTGGCCGGTGTGCATAAATAGAGGGCCGGGGTGTCATAAAGTCTGTCCCGGATCATACATTTTAAAGAAGCCAATCGGTAAAAAAGGAGGAGACTCTATTGAATGAGATTACAGAGGTTCTCCCTGAATTATTGAGAGATGCCATCTCCGCTGTGCCCGAAGAAGCGAGGCGGGATACAGAAGAAATCAGAATCCGCGTCGACAGGCCGGTTGAACTGATCCAAAAAGGACAACCTTTGTATTTGTCATATGTCTGTACGGCCGGCGACGCACAGCTGATCCTCAGCCGGCTCAGCAATTACAGTATGTACACGCTGGAAGAAGAGCTGAAAAAAGGATATATCACAATCAGAGGAGGCCACCGTGTGGGGCTGGCCGGAAGAGTCATCGTCGAAAACGGAGCCGTCAAAGGACTCCGGGATATTACTTCTTTTAATATCCGAATCGCCCGGGAGAAGCTGGGAATCGCAGAACCGCTCATTCCTTTCTTATGGAAAGAAAACTGGCTGAATACGCTGATCATCGGTCCTCCGCAAACGGGGAAAACGACCTTGCTTCGTGATTTGGCCCGGCTTTCCAGCACCGGATCAAAACGCATTCCCGCAAAAAAGACAGGTATCGTAGATGAACGTTCGGAAATTGCCGGCTGCCTGCGGGGCATTCCCCAGCACAGTTTCGGCCGCAGAATCGATGTCCTTGATGCCTGTCCGAAGGCGGAAGGGCTGATGATGATGATTCGCTCTATGAGTCCTGATGTCATAATTGTGGATGAAATCGGGAGAATGGAAGACTCACAAGCGCTGCTGGAGGCGCTCCATGCGGGCGTATCCGTTATCGTATCTGCGCACGGGTGGAATATGAAAGACTTGGTCAAGAGGCCGTCGCTGAAAATGCTTTGGGAGGAAAACGTGTTTGACCGGTATGTTGAACTGTCAAGGCGCCGCGGTCCGGGAACGATCAGCAGGATGTACGGAAAGGACGGGGAACCTGTTCCGCATGCTGAAAGCGTGATGACATGCTGAAGCTTTTGGGTGCCGTGTTTATTCTGACAGCGACGACTTGGACCGGATTTGAGATCGCCAAAATGTATATAGAAAGGCCGAGGCAGATCCGTCAGCTGCGCGCGGCGCTCCAATCGCTTGAAGCGGAAATCATGTTCGGGCATACACCGCTGCATATCGCCTCGGGACAAATTGCCGCACAGCTTTCCAAACCTGTATCGTTATTGTTTCAAGCTTTCAGCAGAAGGCTTGAGCAGGGAAGCGATTCCGCCAAAACGGCTTGGGAACAGAGCTTGAAACATAATTGGTCGTCCATGGCGATGAAAAAAAGCGAATATGATGTACTGAAGCAATTCGGAGAGACGCTCGGGCTCCATGACCGTGTTTCTCAGCAGAAACATATCAAGCTTGCGCTTACACATTTGGAAGCGGCGGAAGCGGATGCCGGACGGGCGCAGGCGAAAAATGAAAAAATGGTGAAAAGCTTAGGATTTTTAGCCGGACTGTTACTCATTCTTCTATTGATGTAAACATGAGGGGAGCAAACATAAGATGGGAGTCGACGTAAATGTCATTTTTCAAATCGCCGGAGTCGGTATCGTGGTTGCGTTTCTGCACACCATACTTGACCAAATGGGAAAAAAAGAATACGCCCAGTGGGTGACGCTGCTTGGCTTTATCTATATTTTATTTATGGTGGCGACGATTGTCGATGACCTGTTCAAAAAGATCAAAGCTGTGTTTCTATTCCAAGGATAGGGGGGCTTACAGATTGAGATTGTTCAAATTGTAGGTTTAGGCCTGATCGCCACATTTCTCTCCCTGATCGTAAAAGAACAGAAACCGACTTTCGCGTTTATGATTGTCGTCTTCAGCGGCTGCGTGATCTTTCTTTATCTCATCGACCAGATTTACGACATTATCAGAATGATAGAAAAAATAGCCGTCAATGCAAATGTCAATATGGTCTATGTGGAAACCATTTTAAAAATTATCGGCATCGCCTACATTGCTGAATTCGGAGCGCAGCTTACAAAGGATGCGGGCCAGGGAGCGATTGCTTCGAAAATAGAGCTGGCCGGAAAAATTTTGATACTGGTAATGGCCGTGCCGATACTCACCGTCATTATTGAAACGATTCTCGGACTTATTCCTTCTTGATCATAAATAAAATGGAAAGGGGGGCACAAAAAATGAAGCGCTTTCGGTGGGCGGGAGCTTTTTTGTTCATCCTCTTATTTTTTCAGACTGAATGTGTACAAGCTGCCGGAACAGACGGTGCGTCGCAGGAAACCGCAGTTCACCAAGAATCCGCTGATGAAGTGGCGAAAAAGCAGGCCGAAGCGCTGAAAACAGAAGGCATCGGAAAGTTTTGGGACGACATCATGACAGAATACGGCGGTCTTCTGCCTGAAAGCCAAAAGGGAAGCATCATCGACTTTATTAACGGAGAAAAAACGTTCTCGCCGGAGGCATGGCTGAAGGCTTTATTTTCATACTTGTTTCATGAAGTGCTCGCAAACGGAAAGCTTCTGGGAACTTTGATTCTTCTCACCATTTTTTGTGTCATTCTGCAGCTCCTGCAAAATGCGTTCCAGCAGAGCACCGTCAGCAAAGTGGCTTATGCAATCGTCTACATGGTGCTGATTATTCTCGCTTTAAACAGCTTTCATGTTGCCGTCAATTATGCCAGTGAAGCGATCCAGACGATGACAAGCTTCATTCTCGCGCTCATCCCGCTTTTACTCGCGCTTTTGGCGTCTTCCGGGGGAGCCGTCTCCGCAGCTTTTTTTCACCCCGTTATTTTATTTCTGATGAATACGAGCGGCCTTCTCATTCAAAACATCGTCATGCCGCTTATCTTCCTGTCAGCGATTTTAAGCATCGTCAGCACGATGACGGATCAATATAAAGTCACGCAGCTTGCCAATCTGCTCAGAAATATCGCGATCGGCGCGCTTGCCGTATTTCTCACCGTGTTTCTCGGCGTCATCTCCGTACAGGGGGCTTCGGCCGCCGTGACGGACGGGATTACGCTCAGGACTGCAAAATTTATAACAGGCAATTTTATTCCCGTGCTCGGCCGGATGTTTACGGATGCGACGGATACGGTCATCAGCGCTTCGCTCCTATTAAAAAACACCGTGGGAATCCTCGGAGTCGGAATTTTGATCTGCATCTCCGCGTTTCCGGCGATCAAAGTGCTCTCGCTCGCTTTTATTTATAAGCTCGCGGCCGCTATTCTGCAGCCGCTCGGAGGCGGGCCCGTCATTACGTGCCTCGGCGTCATCAGCAGAAGCGTACTGTATATTTTCGCGGCGCTCGCCATCGTCTCTCTCATGTTTTTCCTCAGCATCACAGTCATTATTACAGCAGGCAACCTCACCATGATGATGAAATAAAGGAGGCCCATTGGATATGAGCTTTTTAACAGAATGGCTGACAAGCATTATTTTATTTATCTTATTCGCCATCGTCATCGACATGCTGCTGCCCAGCTCCAGTATGCAAAAATACGCCAAGATGGTTGTCAGCCTGCTGTTAATCATTGTCATGCTCAACCCGATATTCAAACTTTTCAAAACAGACCCGGAAATCATCTTCGATTATTTGACAAAACAAGAGCAATCTCAATCCGCTGATATAAAAAATCAAATTAAATCAGAAAAAAAAGAAATACAAGCATCAAACCGCGCATATGTTTTAGAAGAAATGGCTGTCCAACTAAAAAAGAAAGCGGAGGAGATGTTCAGTCATGACGAATACAAAATAGACGACATCCGCCTTACAGCGGAAGAACAGGTTCGTTCAGAAGAAGATGTAAAAACGATCAGCGTGTATATGGCCCCATCTTCTGAAAAAACCGTGCAAACCGTCGCACCGATCGACATCCGCACAGACCGCAAATACGAACCGGAAGGCGCAGCCGACAAAAAAGAGGCCGCAGACATCAAAGAAAAACTTGCGGATATATGGGAAATCGGCAGTGAGAAAATTACGGTTTATATGGAAGGCGGGGAGAAAAACGGCCATGAATAAAAACGGACTATGGACCATACTCAAAAAACAGCTGATGATCGGACAGGCGAAAGACGGAGAAAAACCAAAACTGACAAAATATCATTACTTTCTGTTCGTGTTTGTGCTCGGGGTATCTTTTATGCTGGTCAGCCAGCTGTTCTCTTCACCGGAGAAAACCGGGAAGGACCAAACGGCGCAGACCGTCATGTCCGGCCGAACGGAAGACAAAAGCGGGCAAAAAAGCGCACCCGTTTTTAAGGCATCGAAAGACGGCAGCGCAAAAACCACAATCGATGATTACGAAAGAGACTATGAAAACCAGCTGAAAGAAATCCTTGAAACGATTATCGGCGTGGAGGATGTCTCAATTGTCGTAAACGTAGACGCAACATCTCTGAAAGTGTTTGAGAAAAATAAAACGAAAAAAGACACCACCACTGAAGAAACCGATAAAGAAGGCGGCAAAAGAAGCGTAACCGATCAAACCTCTGAAGAACAAATTGTCATGATTCGAAACGGGGACCAGGAAACCCCGGTCGTCGTCCAGACGAAAAAGCCCGATATCCGCGGTGTACTCGTTGTCGCTCAGGGAGTGGACAACGTTCAAATAAAAAAAACCATCATTGATGCCGTCACAAGGGTGCTCGATGTTCCGAGCTATCGTGTAGCGGTTGCCCCTAAAAAAATCAAGGAGGATTCATAAATCATGCTGAAAAAACAAACGGTTTGGCTTTTAACAATGCTCAGTCTCGTCGTGGTATTAAGTGTTTATTATATTATGTCGCCGGAAAGCAAAAATGCCGTGCAGATGAAAAGCGAAAAAAGCAGCGGAGAAGTCGCCACTGAAAAAACGCCGGCTCCTGAAACGAAAGATAAGAGCGGAAGCGGCACGGAAAAAGAAGACGGCACAAAAGGAACGAAAGATTCTAAAGGCACAAAAGAGGATAAAGAAACATCAGCCGAAGCATCGGACAAAGACGGATCGGTCGCCACAGAAACAGCTGATGAAAACTTATTTACCGCATACCGCATGGAACTTGAAGACGCGAGAAGCAAAGAAAGGGAACAGTTAAACAGCATTGTTTCAAGCGATGATGCGACCGCAAAGGAAAAAAGCGAAGCCTACGATAAAATGACGGCGCTGAGCAATGCTGAAGGGACGGAAAAACAGCTGGAAACGCTGATTAAAACACAAGGCTACAAAGATGCGCTCGTGGATGCTGAAGGAGACAAAATCAACATTACCGTCATGTCTGACAAACATTCAAACGCAAAAGCTTCCGCTATCATTGACCTGGTGGAAAAAGAAATCAAGACGATGAAAGACGTCGCCGTCACGTTTGAACCGACAAAATAAGAGACCTGAACCGCCCGCACCCGCTGCGGGCTTTTCTGATGTCATTTTAGATCAGTGTTGAATTTACACAAGCGCTCCTGTAAGATAAACATAGTATGTACTTTTAGTAGCAACCCATAAATTTCTATTTTTTATACATAGGAGTGGAAACTGATGTTAAAAATCAACGAAATTCATGAACTGATAAAAAGAATCGATGAATCTTCCATCGACGAATTTGTTTACGAAATTGAAGGCGTAAGCCTCAAACTGAAAAAAAATGAAGCGCCGGCAGTGAATGTAACGGGACAAGCCCAAGCCGTTCCCGCCGCTTACGCACCTGCTCCGCAGGCTGCAAAACCGGAAGCGAGTGAAGCCGCTCCTGCTCAGGAAGCGCCGAAACAAGACGAAAACCTGCACAAAATTACGTCTCCGATGGTCGGAACGTTTTATGCTTCTTCATCGCCGGAAGCCGGCCCTTACGTAAACCAAGGTTCAAAAGTGAGCGAAAATACAGTTGTTTGTATCGTAGAAGCAATGAAACTCTTTAACGAGATTGAAGCCGAAGTAAAAGGAGAAATCGTTGAAGTGTTAGTTGAAAACGGCCAGCTGGTCGAATACGGACAACCTCTATTTCTTGTAAAAGCTGAGTAAGGAGACCTGCTATTATGATTAAAAAGCTATTGATCGCCAACCGAGGAGAAATCGCCGTCAGAATCATCCGGGCCTGCAAAGAGCTGGGCATTGAAACTGTAGCCGTTTATTCTGAGGCAGATAAAGACGCCCTGCATGTCCAAATGGCCGATGAGGCTTTTTGTATCGGGCCGAAAACATCAAAAGAAAGCTATTTAAATGTAACGAACATCGTCAGCGTCGCAAAGCTGACCGGCACGGATGCGATTCATCCGGGATACGGGTTTTTAGCTGAAAACGCCGACTTTGCCGAGCTGTGCGAAGAATTAAACGTAACGTTTGTCGGCCCTACGGCTGACGCCATTTCAAAAATGGGAACAAAAGATATCGCGCGCGACACGATGCAGCTGGCGGGCGTGCCGATTGTGCCCGGTTCAAAAGGAATCATAAAAAATACGGAAGAAGCGGTTTCGCTTGCAGGTGAAATTGGGTATCCTGTCATTATAAAAGCCACTGCGGGCGGAGGCGGAAAAGGCATCCGGGTCGCACGCACAGAAGAAGAACTGATCAAAGGCATTGAGATTACCCAGCAGGAAGCCGCTACGGCATTCGGAAATCCGGGTGTGTACATCGAGAAGTACATAGAAGATTTCCGCCATGTTGAAATTCAGGTGCTTGCGGATAATTACGGAAACACGATCCATCTCGGAGAGCGTGACTGTTCTATCCAAAGACGTCTGCAAAAACTTCTTGAAGAGTCACCGTCACCTGCGCTTGATTCTGAAATCAGGGAGCAGATGGGTGAAGCAGCGGTAAAAGCAGCGAAGGCCGTCGGTTACACGGGAGCCGGCACAGTAGAATTCATTTATGACTACAGAGAACAGCGCTACTACTTCATGGAGATGAACACGCGTATTCAAGTAGAGCACCCTGTCACAGAAATGGTGACGGGAACGGATCTGATCAAAGAACAGATCAAAGTGGCATCCGGACAGGAGCTTTCGCTCAGACAGGAAGATGTTGAATTTAACGGCTGGGCGATTGAATGCCGCATCAACGCTGAAAATCCTGCGAAAAACTTCATGCCTTCACCCGGTAAAATTAACATGTACCTGCCGCCGGGCGGACTCGGCGTACGCGTGGATTCAGCCGCATATCCCGGCTACTCGATCCCGCCGTACTACGACAGTATGATTGCTAAAGTCATCACATACGGAACAACGCGTGATGAGGCAGTCGCACGGATGAAACGCGCGCTGAGCGAATTCGTGATTGAAGGTATTGAAACGACGATTCCGTTCCATTTGAAACTGCTTGAACACGAAACATTTGTCAGCGGAGAGTTTAATACAAAGTTTTTAGAAACATATGATGTAATGGGCTCATAATTTTTGCGGGAGGTGAATTGAATGGAAGACAACAGTGTGCTTAAAATGGATCATGATGAGGCTCATTTAGGCAAGGTTGAAATTGCTCCTGAGGTCATTGAAGTCATTGCCGGCATCGCCGCTTCCGAAGTTGAAGGAGTTGCTGAAATGCGCGGCAATTTCGCCACGGGCGTCGTAGAACGCTTCGGCAAAATCAATCACGGCAAAGGCGTAAAGGTCGATTTAGCCGATGACGGGATTACCATCGACGTCTATTGCGTCGTTCAATTCGGGATCTCGATCCCGAAAGTGGCGGCAAGCGTTCAGGAGAATATCCGCCAAACCTTATTAAACATGACGTCTCTGACCATTAATGAAATCAATATTCATATCGTCGGCATTCAATTTGACACGAAAGCCCAAGAAGTCGAAATCGACGAAGAAATGTAATGAGCGTATAAAAACCAAGGGGATGGGCAGCCCTTTGGTTTTTTATACGTTTCCCGTCATTTCAGGCATGAAGAAAGCCGGCTTACAAACGGCAGCCGAGTTTCTTCATGCTGTGAAATCCGAATGAAATTAATGCGTTTTGTGAAAATATTCGGCATTAGGGTAAAAAACCTAAATTTCGACATGCGATTGAGAAAAAAATATGTTATGATCTCTTTAAGCTTAACGACAAGCGGATAAAGCGGATCTGAAGGAGAAAGAAAATGAAAAGAAGAACAGCTAGAGAAAAAGCTTTGCAGGCACTTTTTCAGATTGATGTCAGCGATATTGCACCGAACGATGCCATTGAGCACGCGCTTGATGGTGAAAAAACAGATGCCTTCTTTGAACAGCTGGTGTACGGAGTGATCGAACATCAGGTTCAGCTTGATGAAATGATTTCCGGCCATCTCGTCAATTGGAAGCTTGACCGGATTGCAAACGTAGACCGCGCGATCCTGCGTCTGGCGGTGTATGAAATGGTTTATTCTGACGACATTCCTGCTAACGTGTCATTAAACGAAGCAATCGAGCTGGCAAAACGGTTCGGCGACGATAAAGCTGCAAAATTCGTAAACGGGGTTCTTTCTAACATTAAAACTGATATCGAATCATAGGAGGAAAGAAAATGACTGCAACAATCATCGACGGAAAAGAAACGGCTAAAGAAAAACGCGAACAATTGGCAAAAGAAGTAGAAGAGCTGAAAGCACAAGGCGTAGTGCCTGGATTGGCGGTCATTTTAATCGGAGACGATCCCGCTTCTGTTTCATATGTGACAGGCAAGAAAAAAGCCGCTGAAACAATGGGAATGAAATTTAAGCTTGACCGCTTTGACTCAAGCTTAACCGAGGCGGAGCTTTTAACAGTGATTGATCAGTATAATCAAAATCCGGAATTCCACGGCATTCTCGTCCAGCTGCCGCTCCCGGATCATATTTCTGAAAAAGCCGTAATCGAGCGGATCTCCCCTGATAAGGATGTTGACGGTTTCCACCCTCTCAACGTCGGGAAAATGCTGCTTGGCGAAGATACATTTCTTCCATGCACGCCGCACGGAATTGTCGAGTTATTGAAAAAGACGAACGTAGATCTTTCCGGCAAAGAAGTTGTTGTAGTCGGACGAAGCAATATTGTCGGTAAACCGGTCGGCCAGCTGCTGCTGAACGAAAACGCGACCGTCACATATTGCCATTCCCGGACGAAAAATATGTCTGAGCATACGAAAAAAGCAGATATTCTTGTGGTAGCGGTCGGTAAAGCGAACTTCATCAAAGCCGATCAAATCAAAGAGGGCGCCATTGTCATTGATGTCGGCGTCAACCGTCTCGAAAGCGGAAAACTTTGCGGAGACGTTCAGTTTGATGAAGCGAAAGAAAAAGCATCTTTCATTACGCCGGTGCCGGGCGGAGTAGGTCCGATGACCATCACAATGCTTGCGCATAATACTGTTAAATCTGCCAGACGTACGTTATCATAGATAACCGGAGACAGTCACAAAAAGTGTGACAATGAGCACGATACCCGCTTCTTAAGGCTCCTTTCAGCCAGAGCGGGTTTTCTTAGTTTAGGGCAAAAAGCCTTTATGAAAGGAGTGCAGGATGTGAGTGAAGCGGCATATGTCACGGTTTCCGCGCTGACCAAATACATTAAACGAAAATTCGATGTGGACCCTCATCTTGAAGACATTTGGATTAAGGGTGAGCTCTCCAATGTTAAAATTCATACGAGAGGCCACATCTATTTTACATTAAAAGATGAGCATGCCCGCATGCAGGCCGTCATGTTTCAGAGGCAAAGTTCGAGGCTTGCGTTTAAGCCAGAAGACGGAATGAAGGTCATCGTAAGAGGCGGCATCTCCGTCTATGAACCGAGCGGAAGCTATCAGCTGTACGCGAAAGAAATGCAGCCGGACGGTGTGGGGGCGCTCTACTTAGCATATGAAGAATTAAAGAAAAAACTTGCCGGCGAAGGGTTGTTTGATGACCGGCATAAGCAGGCCATCCCCGCTTTTCCGGCCACGATCGGGGTCGTCACGTCACCGACGGGAGCAGCCGTCAGAGACGTCATTACCACACTCAAAAGAAGATACCCCCTTGTGAAAGTCATTGTGCTTCCCGCGCTCGTTCAAGGTGAAAATGCCAGCAGATCGATTGTGAAGCGCATTGAAGAAGCCAATGCACAAAAAATGTGTGACGTCCTGATCGTCGGAAGGGGAGGGGGCTCGATCGAAGAATTGTGGGCATTTAACGAAGAAATCGTGGCCCGGGCGATTTTTGCTTCCGCCATTCCGATTATATCAGCCGTCGGACATGAAACAGATTTTACAATCAGTGATTTCGTCGCAGATATCCGGGCGGCAACGCCGACAGGAGCGGCAGAAATCGCCGTCCCCCACACGACGGACTTAATGGAACGGACAAAAACGGCGGAAGTCCGCCTGACAAGAGCGATGCAGCAGCATATCAGCAAGAAAAAAGAACGGGTTCAATCGCTCCAGTCATCCTACGCGTTCCGTTTTCCGAAACGATTGTATACCCAAAAAGAACAGCAGTTTGACCTTTTGTATCAGCAGTTCCAATCACAGCTCACGGGGCTTACGGACAGGAAACAAAGGCAGCTGGAGCGGAATACGTACAGATTAACGGCGCTCCACCCTGAAACCCAGCTGAAACAGGCGAAAAAACGGTACGAGGAGCGCTCAAATCAGCTCGCCCGAAGCATGAATGTCCAGCTGAAGCAGCTTCATTCGCAGTTTCAGACGGTTCTTGGTAAACTGAATGCATTAAGTCCGCTTCAGGTGATGGAGAGAGGATACAGCCTGGCCTATAAAGACAAAGAGCTGATCAAAAGCGTTGATCAAGTGGAACAAAATGATACGCTAGAAGTAAAGATGACAGACGGCGTTCTGACGTGTGAAGTATTGCAAAAGAGAGGCGAACGATAATGACAGAAACCAAAAAAAGTGAAGAGCTGACATTTGAAGAGGCGATGAAAGGCCTTGAAGGCATTGTGGCAAAGCTTGAAGAAGGAGACGTGCCGCTGGAGCAGGCGATTAATTATTTTCAGGAAGGGATGGCCCTTTCAAAAATGTGCCATGAAAAGCTTCAGCATGTTGAAAAGCAAATGGACTTTATTTTAAAAGATAACGGCGAACTTGCACCTTTCAGCGTTCAGGAGGAAGACGAAGGTGACAAATAAACTGGACGCATTTTTAGCATCGCGCAAACAACTGATTGAACAGCAGCTTTCTTTGTATACAGAACGGCTTGCGATGCCGGAAACCCTCAAAAAATCTATGCTGTATTCTTTGGAAGCGGGCGGAAAGAGGCTGCGCCCCCTCGTCGTCTTAGCCGTTCTGAATGCTTACGGAAAAGATGAAAAAGACGGGATTCCGGTCGGATGCGCTGTCGAAATGATTCATACGTATTCTTTAATCCATGATGATTTGCCTTGCATGGACGATGATGATCTGCGCCGGGGAAAGCCCACAAACCATAAAGTCTTCGGAGAAGCGGCAGCCGTATTGGCCGGAGACGGGCTTCTGACAGAAAGCTTTAAACTGATCACATCTCATGTGTCTGAGGCGGTTTCAGCAGAAAAACGGCTCCGTCTCGTCGATGAGCTGATCAGCGCGGCGGGAACGGAAGGAATGGTCGGCGGACAGGCTGCCGACATGGAAGCGGAACAAAAGCGGATAACGCTTGAGGAGCTGGAATCCATCCACGAGCGGAAAACGGCCAAGCTCCTCGGTTTTTCCGTGACGGCGGGCGCCATTTTGGCAGATGCGCCGGAGGATGAAGTCGAAAAGCTCCGTCTGTTCAGCAGCCATATCGGCATCGGATTCCAAATCAGAGACGACATCCTTGATATTGAAGGGCATGAGGAGAGGATCGGCAAACCGGTCGGCTCAGACACGTCGAATGAAAAGTCAACGTATCCGTCGCTTTTAACGCTTGAAGGCGCGAAAGAAAAGCTTGCGTATCATATAAGCGAGGCGAAACAGATCATCAGCGGCCTTTCTCTTCAGAAAGAATTGCTGCATGACCTCTGTGATTTAATCGCGGCGAGAGATCATTAAAAACGGTCCTGATTTGAAGGGGCTGCCGCTCCTATGGTAAAATGTAAGCAGTTTCGATGAAAATACAAAGGGAGTCTTTTTCTTTTTTCAAAAAGACACTGTTTAATTTGCAGAAATTCATGCTGAAAGTGAGTTGATCCGCTTTGGATCTTTTATCAATACAGGACCCGTCATTTCTTAAAAAGATGTCAATTGAACAGCTGGAAGAGCTGAGTGAGGAGATCCGCAATTTCCTCATCACATCGCTGTCTGCCTCTGGCGGCCATATCGGGCCGAACCTTGGGGTTGTCGAGCTGACAATTGCGCTTCACAAAGAATTTGACAGTCCGAAAGATAAATTTTTATGGGATGTCGGACATCAGTCCTATGTTCATAAACTGTTAACCGGACGCGGCAAGGAGTTTGAAACCTTGCGCCAATATAAAGGGCTTTGCGGTTTCCCGAAACGCAGCGAAAGCGAACATGACGTATGGGAAACAGGGCACAGCTCAACCTCGCTCTCAGGCGCGATGGGAATGGCTGCCGCCCGTGATATTAAAGGATCGAAAGAATATATCATCCCGATTATCGGAGACGGCGCTTTAACCGGAGGAATGGCGCTTGAAGCGCTGAACCATATCGGTGATGAGAAGAAAGACATGATCGTCATCCTGAATGATAATGAGATGAGCATTGCGCCGAATGTCGGGGCGATTCATTCTATGCTGGGACGGCTTCGCACGGCCGGCAAATATCAATGGGTAAAAGACGAGCTTGAATATTTATTTAAGCGCATCCCGGCCGTCGGCGGAAAATTGGCCGCCACAGCTGAACGGATAAAAGACAGTTTGAAATATATGCTTGTGTCAGGCATGTTTTTTGAAGAGCTGGGCTTTACGTATTTAGGCCCGGTTGACGGTCATTCCTACCACGAACTGTTTGAAAACCTGCAATACGCCAAAAAAACGAAAGGCCCTGTCCTGTTACATGTCATCACGAAAAAGGGCAAAGGCTATAAACCGGCTGAGACCGACACAATCGGCACATGGCACGGAACGGGTCCGTATAAAATCAATACGGGTGATTTCGTCAAGCCGAAAGCCGCGGCGCCTTCATGGAGCGGACTTGTCAGCGGCACCGTGCAGGAGCTGGCACGTGAGGATGACAGAATTGTCGCCATTACACCGGCCATGCCGGTCGGCTCCAAACTGGAAGGGTTTGCGAAAGAATTCCCTGAACGCATGTTTGATGTCGGAATCGCAGAACAGCATGCGGCGACGATGGCGGCTGGAATGGCGCTCCAAGGCATGAAGCCGTTTCTTGCGATTTATTCGACCTTTTTGCAGCGGGCGTACGATCAGGTCGTCCATGACATCTGCCGTCAAAACGCGAATGTATTTATCGGCATTGACCGCGCCGGTTTGGTCGGCGCTGACGGGGAGACGCATCAAGGCGTCTTTGACATCGCCTTTTTGCGGCATATACCAAACCTCGTTTTAATGATGCCGAAGGATGAAAATGAAGGCCGCCATATGGTCAATACAGCCCTTAATTATGAGGAGGGTCCGATCGCGATGCGCTTCCCGCGCGGGAACGGGCTCGGCGTAAAGATGGATAAAGAGCTGAAAACCATTCCGATCGGAACATGGGAAGTGCTCCGTCCCGGAAAAGACGCGGTCATTTTAACATTCGGTACGACCATTGAAATGGCGCTGGAAGCGGCTGAAGAACTGCAAAAAGAAGGCTTGTCCGTACGTGTCGTGAATGCGCGGTTTATAAAACCGATTGATAAACAAATGATGAAGGCCATTTTTAATGAAGGTCTGCCGATTTTAACGATAGAAGAAGCCGTGCTTGAAGGCGGATTCGGCAGCACGATTCTTGAATACGCTCATGACCTCGGCATGTATCATACACCGATTGACAGAATGGGCATCCCAGACCGGTTTATTGAACACGGCAGCGTAACCGCCCTGCTTGAAGAAATCGGTCTCACGAAGGTTGAGGTTATGAACCGGATCAAACTGCTGATGCCGCCGAAGACACATAAAGGAATTGGATCATGACAGCAAAAAAAGAACGATTAGATGTACTTCTTGTAGAAAAAGGCCTTGCGGAAACGCGGGAAAAAGCGAAACGCGCCATTATGGCGGGCATCGTATACTCAAATGAAAACCGATTGGACAAACCGGGTGAAAAAATCGCCCGGGATCTTCCGTTAACGGTAAAAGGAAACCCTCTTAAATACGTCAGCAGAGGCGGATTAAAGCTTGAAAAAGCCCTGGAAGTTTTTCCCGTCTCGGTAAAAGGCAAAACGATGATTGACATCGGCTCGTCTACAGGGGGATTCACGGATTGTGCCCTCCAAAACGGAGCCGAGCGGTCCTACGCAGTGGATGTCGGCTATAATCAGCTTGCCTGGAAGCTAAGACAGGACGAGAGGGTCGTCGTCATGGAACGGACGAATTTCCGCTATTCCGAGCCTTCCGATTTCACAGAGGGTTTGCCGGAATTTGCGACAATCGATGTTTCTTTCATCTCACTCCGCCTCATTCTGCCGGTTTTAAAAACGCTGCTTGTACCGGGGAGCGATTGTATCGCACTGGTGAAGCCGCAATTTGAAGCCGGACGGGAATCCGTCGGAAAAAAAGGCATTGTCAGAGATCCCGGCGTTCATACTGACGTTCTCCGCCGCATGAATCAATTTGCCGCTTCTGAAGGATATACAGTGAAAGGACTGTCCTTCTCACCGATTACAGGGGGAGACGGTAATATTGAGTTTCTGCTTCATTTGGAATGGGGCGGAGAAGACGGAAACGGCGCTGAACTGCCGGAAGAAGACATTCTCCGTACCGTCCGCGAAGCACATGAGACATTAAAAGCCAAAAAGACAGATGTACCGGAATAATAGGGGGCTATTATTCCTTTTTTCTGCCATCATGTACTTTTTATCAAGAAGCGGTTAACATAATGACAAGAACAGCTTGAAAACAGAGGTGCTTACATGACAAAAGGCCAAAGGCATATAAAAATCAGAGAGCTTATTACAAGCCATGAGATTGAAACGCAGGATGACTTAGTTGACATGCTGAGAGAAGAAGGATATAAGGTAACTCAGGCGACTGTCTCCAGAGACATTAAAGAGCTGCATCTCGTAAAGGTGCCGACAAACAACGGCTCCTACAAATACAGCCTGCCGGCGGATCAGCGGTTCAATCCGCTGTCAAAACTGAAGCGTTCATTAATGGATGCGTTCGTAAAAATTGACTCAGCAAGCCATATGATCGTATTAAAAACGATGCCGGGGAATGCTCAGGCAATCGGCGCTCTGATGGATAATCTCGAATGGGAAGAAATCATGGGCACGATTTGCGGAGATGACACGATCTTAATCATCTGCAGGACGCCTGAAGATACGGAGGGTGTTCAAAGCCGTCTTTTGGAGCTGCTGTAGCGTAATTATCAGATAAAAGGTGGAATGCTGTTTGTTAGCTGAACTATCAATAAAAAACTTTGCCATTATAGAGGAACTGACGATTTCGTTTGAGCGGGGGCTCACCGTCCTGACGGGAGAAACAGGGGCCGGCAAGTCAATTATTATAGACGCCGTTTCCCTATTAGTCGGCGGCCGCGGCTCGTCTGAATTTGTCCGTTACGGTGAAACAAAGGCCGAGCTTGAAGGACTGTTTCTTTTGGACAGCGGTCATCCCGTTTTTGAAGTATGCCGTGAGCAGGGAATAGACGCATCTGACGACATGATTGTCATGAGAAGGGACATTAATGCCGGAGGAAAAAGCGTCTGCCGTGTCAACGGAAAATTAGTGACGATTGCGGCTTTGAGGGAAATCGGCAGACTTTTATTAGATATTCACGGACAGCATGATAACCAGCTGTTAATGGAGGACGATAAACACTTAGAGCTGTTGGACAGGTTTGCGGGCGCTGAGGCCGAATCCGCGCTTCAGGCTTACCATGAAGGCTATGAGCGTTATATGAAGCTGCTCAAAAAAGTGAAGAAGCTGTCAGAAAGCGAGCAGGAAATGGCGCATCGATTAGACCTGATTCAATTTCAGCTTGAAGAAATCGAGTCGGCGAAGCTTGAATTGAATGAAGACGAGCTTCTTCAGGAAGAGCGGAAGCAGATATCCAACTTTGAAAAAATTTATGAATCATTGCAAAACGCCTATAATGCGCTCCGCAGCGAACAGGGGGGGCTTGACTGGGTCGGAATGGCCTCTGCCCAGCTTGAAGATATTTCGGATATCAATGAACCGCTGCAAAAGCTGTCAGAAAGTGTGTCAAGTTCCTATTATCTGCTGGAGGATGCAACCTTTCAGATGCGCAATCTGTTAGATGATCTGGAATATGACCCGGAACGGCTGAATTTTATTGAAACCCGTTTAAATGAGATCAAACAGCTGAAGCGCAAATACGGAGCGACGGTAGAAGACATTTTGGAATACGGCTCCAAAATAGAAGAGGAAATCGATCAGATCGAGAACCGCGACAGCCACCTTGAAGCGCTGAAGAAGGAATTGGAGTCGGTCGGCAAAGATGTGGCCGTAGAAGCCGCCAATTTATCAAAAATCAGAAAAGCATGGGCTAAGAAACTGGCGGAAGCGATTCATCAGGAATTAAAAAGTCTGTATATGGGCAAATCAACGTTTGATACGGAATTTCTCGTGAAAACCGATCCGTCAGCCAGTGAAGCACCGGTTGTTGACGGGCAGCCCGTGCAGCTTACCCAAAAGGGGATTGACCTTGTGAAGTTTTTAATTTCAACAAACACCGGTGAGCCTTTAAAACCGCTGTCAAAGGTCGCTTCCGGAGGCGAGCTTTCAAGGGTGATGCTGGCGATGAAAAGTATTTTTTCTTCCCAGCAGGATGTCACCTCCATCATCTTTGACGAAGTGGACACCGGTGTAAGCGGGCGGGTTGCCCAAGCCATCGCGGAAAAAATCCATAAAGTATCGACCGGTTCACAGGTGCTCTGCATTACACACCTGCCGCAGGTTGCCGCTATGGCGGATACGCACCTTCTGATCGCAAAAGAATTCAAAGACGGCCGGACGACAACGCATGTCACGCCGCTTTCTAAACAGGACAAGGTAGCGGAAATCGGCCGCATGATTGCGGGCGTCGAAGTGACCGATCTGACAAAACGGCATGCACAAGAGCTTTTAAAACAGGCCGGACAGGTAAAAACGACAGGATAAGCTGCTGATACAGGCAGCTTATTTTTTTGTTCCATTTCTCTAACAGTGTATCCAATGTTTTTCTTCGTATGCCGGTTATAAATCAAGCGCAGGAAGGCAAAAGTATAGATGTAGCAGAAAAAGAAAGTGGTGTGGGATAGGAGCGAGGAGAGTGAAGGAATGAATGCACGATAACATGAGGAAAGCAATAGGTGTAATTCTCCTTGTTTCTTTACTAAGTGTAGGCTTTTTTAAGCCATTTAAAGAATATTTACTGATACCGTCAGAAATGAGCGTCTTTGAAAACCAGACACAGGCCGTTCCGGTCAATGCATCAATAAGCGCTGAAAAGGGCGAATTATCAGAAGCCTTTACGCTGAAAGAAGAGCACGGCCATGCAAACATAATAGGGCAAACACATGGCCGGTCAGAAGTAGTATATGATCTTGCCGGATTTCCCATTAAAAAAACGAAAGTGCGTGTCCTTCCAGAATTGAAGGTCATTCCGGGCGGACAGTCCATCGGTGTAAAACTGCATTCAGTCGGTGTTTTGGTGGTCGGTTTTCACCAAGTGATGACAAAGGATGGGAAAAAGTCTCCGGGAGAACAAGCGGGAATTGAATCTGGCGACATCATTATTAAAATGAACGGACATAAAATTGAAAAAATGAGCGACATCGCCCCGTTTATTCAAAAAGCGGGCAAAACCGGTGAATCTTTGGATTTATTGGTGAAACGCGATAAGCAAAAAATCAAAACAAAGCTGATTCCGACAAAGGACGAAGCCGAGGGGAAATATCGAATCGGCCTTTATATCCGCGATTCGGCAGCCGGCATCGGCACCATGACTTTTTTTGAACCGAAAACAAAAAAATACGGCGCATTGGGCCACGTCATCTCTGATATGGATACAAAAAAACCGATTGTTGTAGAAGACGGAGAAATTGTCCGTTCAACTGTAACATCAATTGAAAAAGGAAAAGGCGGCAATCCCGGCGAAAAACTGGCAAGGTTTTCGTCAGAACGGAAAACGATCGGCGATATTAACCGCAACAGCCCGTTCGGCATCTTCGGGACACTGCATCAGCCGATTAAAAACAACATTTCCGACAAAGCGCTTCCGATTGCTTTGTCAAATGAAGTAAAAAAAGGACCTGCGCAAATGCTGACGGTTATCGAAAACGATAAAGTAGAGAAATTTGATATTGAAATCGTCAGCACCACGCCGCAAAAATTCCCGGCGACAAAGGGAATGGTGTTGAAAGTGACAGATCCGAAACTGCTGAAAAGAACCGGCGGAATCGTTCAGGGGATGAGCGGAAGCCCGATCATCCAAAACGGAAAGGTCGTCGGAGCCGTAACCCACGTATTTGTCAATGATCCGACAAGCGGCTACGGCGTTCATATCGAATGGATGCTGTCTGAAGCGGGTGTTGATGTTTACGGGAAAGACAAAGCAAGCTGACTGCCGGATGATCCGGCAGTTTTTTTATGTGATGCGTTCTTCACTTCTTTCCTGGATTCATGTAAAATAAGACATGAAGATTTTTCGACAAATTCACGTTTCCTGATTTGTCAAACTTAATTTTTAGTCGAAAAACCTAGAAAATGCTAGAAAAACAAAGATATACCACTATTATTGGTAAATATGGATTTTTTAAAAGGGGAAGTAGTGGTTTTGTCGAATGTAACATGTAGCAGTCAAATGGGTTGCGTCCTGTTAATACATTGGGGGAGGAAGAAACGTGGAGAAAATTAAAGTTTGTGTTGCTGATGATAATCGAGAGCTTGTAAGCCTGTTGAGTGAATATATAGAGGGACAGGATGATATGGAAGTGATTGGCGTTGCTTATAACGGACAGGAATGTCTTTCTTTGTTTAAAGATAAGAATCCAGATGTGCTCGTTTTAGACATTATCATGCCGCATCTGGACGGACTTGCGGTTTTGGAGCGTCTGCGGGAATCAGAGCTCGAGAAGCAGCCGAACGTCATCATGCTGACGGCATTCGGTCAGGAAGACGTTACGAAAAAAGCCGTCGATTTAGGCGCGTCCTATTTCATCCTGAAGCCGTTTGATATGGAAAACCTTGTCGGCCATATCCGCCAGGTAAGCGGAAATGTCAGCAGTGTCACACACCGTGCGCCGTCTGCGCAAAGCAGCATTATCCGCAGCCAGCCTGAGCCGAAGCGGAAAAATCTCGATGCCAGCATTACAAGCATTATCCATGAGATCGGTGTGCCTGCCCATATCAAAGGCTATCTTTATTTGCGTGAAGCCATTTCCATGGTGTATAACGATATTGAACTCCTCGGCAGCATCACAAAAGTCCTTTATCCCGACATCGCCAAAAAATTCAACACGACTGCAAGCCGTGTAGAACGGGCCATCCGCCACGCCATTGAAGTCGCATGGAGCAGGGGAAATATTGATTCCATTTCTTCACTGTTCGGATATACGGTAAGCATGACAAAAGCAAAGCCAACCAATTCAGAGTTCATCGCGATGGTTGCTGACAAGCTGAGATTGGAGCATAAAGCTTCGTAACGCAAGCTTTTGGCTAGATGTCTTTTTCGCGCCTTCTATTCCGTGCATGAACGCGGAAGAGAAGGCGTTTTGAAATTTTGCTGACGAAAACAATGGAAATCACTCACGCCGGTACTTGTTCTATACATAAATGCGGGGTCTATGCCGTCTACACGTATAATACCGGAGCTGATATTTTAATGATTTTGCCGTCTCTGAAATAAAAGCGGGGGACGCGGCGGCTTAACACAGATAAGACTTCGTAGCTGATCGTACCGAGCATTTCGGCAATTTCATCAACGGAAATCTCGGCTCCTTGTTGTTTACCGTAGATGACGACTTCTTCTCCTTGTTTGCCCTCATTCTCACCTAAACTGACCATGATCATATCCATTGTCACTCTCCCCGCCACCGGCACCCGTCTGCCGCGGTGAAGAATAAACCCGCGGTTGGACAGGGCGCGGGAGTAACCGTCACCATAGCCGATTGGAATCGTCGCGATGATTTCACCAGGTTCGGCGATATATGTGGCGCCATAACTGACGGTCCGGGGATCTGTCACCATGGCTTTCACATAAGCGATACGCGCCTTTAAACTTAGTGCGGGTGTGAGATCCACGAGGTTCAGTTCCTTTATCGAGGCGGACGGATATAAACCATATAACCCAATGCCTAAACGGATCATGTCGGCGCTGAATTCCGGGAATGCGATAGCGGCGGCTGTATTGCACATATGCACGGTAGGCAGCGTAATGTCTTGATTTTTTAAAAAGCGGAGAAAGCTGATAAACTTTTCGTGCTGCAGCATCGTCAGCTCAGTGTCCGGTTCATCCGCTGTTGAAAAATGTGTAAAGATGCCATCCCATGACAGATATGTACTCGACTTGAGCGCTTTCACCACTGCTAAAAGATCTTCTTCCGTACGCACACCCAGCCGGCCCATTCCCGTATCCACATTGATATGAATGGACAGCCGTTTCGAATCTGCTTCTTTTTCCAATATCCGATTCGCTTTTTTGATCCAGCTGACTTGAAACGCTGATAATGTTATGTTCCAAACGGCAGATTTTTTCACACAGCTGAGAGCTGTGAAGCCGAGCACAAGAATAGGTGCCGTAATTCCCGCTCTCCGTAACACAATTCCCTCTTCGACGCTGGCGACAGCGAGCTCGCTCGCTCCGCTTTCCAGTGCCTGCCGCGCTACTTCAACAGAGCCGTGGCCATAAGCGTTCGCTTTTACGACGGCCATAATTTTAGACGTATTCGGAATATGGCGGCGGATCGCCCGTACGTTCTTTTTTATCGCATCAAGGTCAACTTCAATCCAAACTTCCCGGCAAAGTTTTTTCATCACGATTCCTTCTTTCCTTAATGAGATTCAGTACTCATGCTTTCAATCTGCATTCTATTCATCTTTAACTGAAATCATTCAAAACATGGAAAGGTGATCGCTGATGTTTAAAATCAAGTTTTCGGGAAATCAGTGTGCCTGCTTTATTTATGCAGTTAGGGCTGCTTGGCAGCCCTTAAATTGACTTTACAATATTCTGATCTGAAAATTGATGTTCAAACATTTTGGACTGGCTTACAGCATTGTTTTGAATGACAATGCCGATATTTCCCCCTCCGGCACCGAAAACGGTTTTTGATGCAGTCAGCGGACTGATGGATATGGCGCCGCCAACATTGACAACTCCGTTTCCTGATACGTTGTTTATCGTAATCGGGCAACCGCTCATTCTATTTTTTCTCCTTTCTCTCACAGTCTACTAACTATATGTACGCTGTGATATGGAATAAGATTAAACAAAACGGCAAAAAGAATCCGGCTGCTGCCAGCCGAAAAGGGAGGGAAATACGGATGTCATAATGTTTTCGTTACATTTTGATCAGAGTATTGTGAGCTTGAAGATTGAGATGTGCTGGATTGATTCATTTGCAGGACCATCCCCGTATTTCCCCCACCTGAGCCGTAGACGGTTTTTGATACGGTTAAAGGACTTATCGAAAACGCACCGCCGACATTGACAACCCCGTTTCCGGAAAGACTGTTAATCGTAATAGGAAAACCAGCCATCATATACGGTCTCCTTTCTATTAATCTATTTACTATATGTACGCTGTGTGTTAGAAATAGGAGTAAACAAAGCGGTAAAAACTTGTGAATCAAAAAAACTGCCGGACATCCGGCAGTTTTTTAGTCTACTTTTCAAACGGCACCCAGCCGCCTGTATTCTGAATCATTTCCCATAACGGTTCAGGAAGTCGGTATTTCTCAATTTCAGATGCTTGAATGGCTTTTTCGATTTCCTGTTCGCGGCCTTCTTTGACCAGCACCGCCCATTCGGGGTTAATCAAAATGACACGTCCCAGAGCCACCAGCGGAATTCCGCTTTCTAATACAGCAAGCGCTTCGTCCGCGGTATAGATGGAACCGACGGCCATCAGCGGCACTTTATGGCCGACGCGTTCGTTTAATAAATCCATCCGCGTCCGTGAAGTATCCGCCCCGCGGCGGGCTTTGGAATTGACATCCATCAGTGAAATATGCAGATAATCCAAGTTCTCTTCCGCAAGCGCGTCGGCGAGCATGAATGTTTCTTTCATTGTAAGCCCCGTTGTTTCCGGCTCTTCCGGTGACAGGCGGTAGCCGAGAACGAATGGATTTTCAGCGTGTGTATCAATTGCCTGTTTGACAGCGTCAACGACTGCAAGAGGGAACGCAAGGCGCTTTTCATCGCTTCCGCCCCAGCGGTCTGTGCGCCGGTTTGTTTTCGGTGAATAAAATTGGTGAATCAGGTACCCGTTTGCCCCGTGAATTTCAACACCGTCAAAGCCGGCTTCAATCGCTCTGCGTGTCGCTTCGCCGAATGCTTTCACGATGTGCTCAATTTCTTGTTCGGTGAGAGCCCGGGACGTTTGTCTCCCGTCTTCTTCTGAGCCGCTCGGGCTGACGACGTCGTTGTTTGGCACGAGTTCAGGAGGGCATTCCAATCCTCCGTGGTGAATCTGCACAACGGCTTTCGCTCCTTGAGACTGGATCGCCTGAGCGAGTTTTTTCAAGCCGGGAATGTGAGAATCATCATAGATGCCGGGCTGGCCTGGAAACGCTTTGCCGTCCGGCGTTACGTTTGCACATGCCGTAATGACCATGCCCATTTCTTTTGAACGGGGAGTAATGTAGTTTAATTCACGGTCGGAAATCGTTCCGTCATCATTTGATGAATAGTGTGTCATCGGTGCGACTGAAATACGGTTTGGTATAGTGACGCCGCTTTCGAACGTAAAAGGTTCAAACAGCGGTTTATAAGTTTGCTTCATCATTTCGCCTTCTTCCTTAGGAGTTTAACTCGTCCGTATTCTAGCTTATGTTTTAATTGTGTGCAATTATTTTGCTTGTTCTTCTTCCTGAGGTTATGACCGGCTGAACCATTTAAACGAATGAAACGGTTTTCTCCGTTCCTTTTCAGGATCTTTATATCCTCCTGAAATTTGATGGCCGATCGAGCTGAATATGACAGCGGCGGCGAAGAGGAGAATGATTTTTTTCATATACATATCTTCTTTCTTATCTTTTACAAGGTTATTTATAAGCATACGCTTGTGCGAAAAAACCGTCAATTTGTTTTTATTTATTCTTTTTTCCACTTTCCTGCGGCGAATATCGTTCCGATCTGAATCACAACACTTAACAGAGCGCACACTGCCACAACTGTGTTGCTGTCCATAGAAGACACCCTCCTTTTTGTTAGGTTGATGTATCATATGACAGCTGTCTCTGTTTTGACAAAACCGTAATGCGGTGTTTCATATTTTTCAACACAAAAAGGGCGCTTTTTTAAGCGCCTTTACTTTTTTTTCAGCCGGTTCAAAGCGATTTGAACGGCGATGGCGTCATCCAGGTAGCCGATCGGAAACATGTAATCCGGAATGACGTCGGTCGCTAAAATATAATACAGCAGCGCGCTCCCGAGAATCGCGCGGTCTTCAGCCGGTGTTGATTCATCCATATACTGATGATGCATGTTTTTCAAATGATCAATAAAAGGGCCGACGCTTTCTTCATTGTCCATTTTCTTTTGAAACTCATCGCAAATCAGGCGATGGCCCTGCTGGGTTTTGGCATATTGTTCATATCTGGTCAGTTCGCGCTCAATTTGCTCCCGGGAAAAAGGCTGATCAAACATCTCGGCCATATTCAGCATATCCTGAATCGCGTGCATCGGGTCTTGCGGCGCAGCTTCTTTTTCATGGCCGATGTCTATGCCTGACGCCTCAAGCAATTCCTCCAGCGGGGTGCGGAGATGTTTTGAAAATTCCTGAAGATGCTTTAAATTGGCCTTCTGCTTGCCGTTTATAATCCGGGAGATGGTGGCCGTATCAATGTTTGTTAAGGCGCCGAGTTTTCTCATGGAGAGCGAGTGCTTATCAAGCAGTGATTTTAAAAGGGGCCCCAGTGTCGTATTTTTATTTTCTGTCAAGGGTGTCACCTCGTTTCCGCCGGAATGATGATCATTAATCAATATTTTTTGCAGAAAAGGTACCTTTTTTGTGCTGCTGAATAGGATAGTGTAGATTCAACGGCACAACAAGTTGAAAAGACATCAAAGAATGGAGAGAAACGAACATGGCTTGGTTATTGATTTTAGGTTTGGCAGTGTCCTCGAGCATTGATAATTTAGGAGTGGGGATGTCATACGGCATCAGAAAAATCAAAATATCGCATGCGTCAAATATGATGATCGCTTTTATCTGTTTTGTATTCAGTTATATCGGAATTTATTTCGGCAAATGGATTTCAGCCGTTTTACCGGGCTTTCTTCCTGTATTGCTGGCGGCGTTTATTTTATCTGTCATCGGTATCCGCATCATTCTGCTGGCTGTGCCGAGAAAAACAGCGCGTGTTGGCGCGTCAGGAAAAAAAGGCCGTTTTGCCGGTCTGATGCAAAATCCGGAGGCAGCGGATGCCGACGGTTCGGGAGAAATCGGTATATTGGAATCCATGGTTCTCGGGGTGGCCGTATCCGCAAATGCGCTGACCAACGGATTAAGCGCGGGGTTGATCGGGCTTTCTCCCGCTGCCATTTCCATCACTGCGGCGGTCGGAAGCTTTCTGACCATATGGATCGGTTGCTCGCTTGGAAAAAAAGCCGCGTCACTGCGCATCGGTTCTTTTCACGTCGGACAGTTCAGCACGGTGCTGAGCGGAGTGATTATTCTCATCATTGCCGCCAATACGCTGCTCTTTTAAGTTGTCCCGTTCATTTTATGAAAAGCTCAAAATAAATATGAATGTTTCTATTCGGGAGAGCGCATGACGCGGCTCTCTTTTTTTGCCGATCTGATATTTTTTCAAAATGAACAGAAAGTCGTCCGTTTCCGTTAAATTCTGCATATTCGGCCTTCAGACAGAACCTTTTTCATAGACTGATCAGCTTGTTTTCTTTCTAAGTTCAGGTAAACAGCAGGTCAGATAGCCTTCATTCCAAATATGGAAAAGCGCTGGAGGAATGGAGGCTCCCTTTACAAATCGGTCATTCTGTTCAAAGATAAAGCCGAATGAGAAAACGTGAGGTGATCTGTGTGAAGTCTGTCATACTTCTGATCTTCACCGCATGGCTGTTATCAGGCTGCGAGTATACCGCGGAGGCTGATGCGGCGCCGTTATTTACACAGGAAGGAACATTTATAAAAGCGGCCGGAAACGATACGATCGCGGTCGAAATTGACGGAGAAAGGCAAGAGGTGAAGGTGCCTTTCGCTAAGCGGTTTGAATGTCAGTCTCTGCCTGAACATACGGCGGTGCAAATCACCTATAAAAAAGAGAGCAACGGACAATTACGGCTTGAGGAACTGAAAAAAGAAACAGATATGTGAAAACGGGGAGGAAAAAACGTGGGTTTACTGACAAAAAGCGCTGCTGCCTTCGGTGCCGCTCTTCTTCTGCTTGCGCCGTCTGCTTATGCAGCTGAACCTTTGCAAGGGAAAACCATTTATATCGATGCCGGACATGGCGGAGAAGACAGCGGGGCCGGCGGAAATGGACTGCTTGAGAAAAACATCAATTTAGCGGTGTCAAACAAGGTGATCGCCAAATTGGAGACAGAAGGCGCAAAACCTGTTGCTTCAAGGACTGACGATACTTTTTTACGTTTGGACGAGCGGGTGGCGAAAGCAAGCGCCAGCCAATCCGATTTATTCGTCAGCCTCCATACGAATTCAGCCGTCTCAACGGCATCGGGCACGGAAACGTATTTTAATTCGACATATGAAGGAGCAGACAGCGAAAGGCTTGCTTCCGACATCCAGCAGCAGCTTGTCACGTCTTTAGGGATGAAGGACAGAGGCGTAAAAGAAGCTCCTTTTTATGTCATTACATATTCAAAGATGCCGAGTGTGCTGGCTGAATTAGGTTTTATCACAAATCCTCAAGATGCGGACAAGCTGAAAAGTGATAACGGACAAGAGCACGCCGCGGACGCCGTTGTAAACGGAATCGAAACCTATTACAGCGGACGGTAATTATAAAATATGTGTAAATAGCGTCCTCCTTATGTGCATAACGATTATAATAGAGAAAACCGATGACAAACACCTGAGGTGACACATATGACGAATATTTTTGCCCACCGGGGGGCGTCGGGCGACTGCCCTGAAAATACGATGCCCGCGTTCAAAAAAGCGATTGAGGACGGGGCTGACGGAATCGAACTTGATGTACAGATGACAAAAGACGGCCGGATCGTGGTCATTCACGATGAAACACTCGACCGCACGACGTCTTTGAAAGGATTTGTGAAAGATACGGCGTATGACAAAATCAGAACCGCCGATGCCGCCGGAAAATGGAAAGATGCTTTTAAAGGTGTCAGAATTCCGCTTTTGTCAGATGTGCTGCGTTTTGCGGAACGTGCTGATTTTCTGATAAACATTGAGCTGAAAAACAGTGTATTCCGTTACGAAGGAATGGAAGAAGAAGTGATTAAAAAAGTCAGATATTACGGACTGGAAAAGCGCGTTATTTTTTCTTCATTTAATCATGAGAGTCTTGCGGTTTGCCACGCCCTGGCGCCTGAAATTGAACGGGCGGTGTTGACAATGGATGTGCTGTACCGGCCTGAACGGTATCTTGCCGCCATTCCCGCTTCGGGTTATCATCCGAAGCTCGGTACGCCGGCGGTGAGCGCTGAAGTGATCAAACATCTTGCAAAACACCAAGCGGCGCTCCGTCCGTTCACCGTCAATCGTCCTGAGGATATGAAGCAGCTGATGAAAGCGGGAGCAGACGCAATTTTTACCGATTATCCAAAGCTGGCTGTTTCTATAAAAGAAGAATGCCGCAGCTGAGAAGACTGTTCAGACAGTCTTCTTTTTTTATGGGCGGGAAAAAGGCGGTGCACTCATAACTCGGTCAGCCGGTTCATATATTGTAACAGGGCGTTTTGTGTAAGCGTTATCTTTTATCTTATTGAAAGTGAGGCAAAATTGTGGGAAAAACGGTTATCGTCAGTGCGGCAAGAACGCCGTTCGGAAAATTTGGCGGCGCATTAAAAGAGGTAAAGGCAGCCGAGCTTGGCGGCATTGCCATAAAAGAAGCAATCAAGCGCGCCGCTATCAGTGAAAGCGAAGCGGAAGGAGCGGTGATGGGAATGGTCGTCCAGGCGGGTGCCGGACAGATTCCGGCACGGCAGGCTGCAAGATATGCCGGGCTTCCGTGGTCCGTTCCGGCTGAAACCATTAATAAGGTCTGTGCATCAGGGCTCAGGGCCGTTATCATCTGTGATCAAATGATCCGGGCGAAAGATGCGGACGTGCTGATTGCAGGCGGAATGGAAAGCATGAGCAACATTCCGTACGCCATTCCGGCCGGCCGCTGGGGTGTGAGGATGGGGGACGGGGTGTTTCAGGATTTAATGGTTCATGACGGGCTGACCTGTGCGTTCGACCAGGTGCATATGGCTGTCCACGGAAGCACTGCGGCCAAAAAGTACGGCATTTCCCGGGATGAACAGGATCATTACGCTCTTTTGAGTCAGAAACGCGCGGCTGAGGCGGCCGAGGCGGGCAAATTGCGTGAAGAAATTGTCCCCGTCACCTGGACCGGCAAAAAGGGCAAACAGCATACCGTTGAAGCGGATGAGGGGCTGCGCCCTGATACGAGCCTTGAGCAGCTTGCAGCGCTCAAGCCAATTTTTACAGCCGACGGAACGGTTACAGCCGGAAACGCTCCCGGTGTAAATGACGGGGCAGGAGCATTTGTGCTGATGTCAGAGGAAAAAGCCGCGAAGCAGCATGTCAGGCCGCTCGCAGCGATACTTGGCTTTGCGTCAGTCGGACTGGAAGCGTCCGAGCTGGCCAGCGCGCCGGGAGAGGCCATCAGCCGGCTCTTGACAAAAACCGGACTGTCCGTTGACGATATTGATTTGTTTGAGGTAAATGAGGCATTTGCGTCTGTCGTGCTGGTGAGTGAAAAAATAGCCGGGTTCAGCCGGGAAAAAGTGAATGTAAACGGAGGGGCAATCGCGTTCGGCCACCCGATCGGCGCAAGCGGAGCGAGAATCATCATGAGTTTAATATACGAATTAAAGCGTCGCGGAGGAGGTTTAGGCATAGCGGCTATATGCAGCGGAGCGGCTCAAGGAGATGCCGTCCTGCTTGAGGTGTACTGATCAAAGGAGGGAGCGCCGGATGAAGATGAAAACAATCATGGTCGCAGGTGCGGGTCAGATGGGAGCAGGCATCGCGCAGACGGCTGCAGAAGCCGGGTTTGCCGTCAAGTTATACGATTGGGAGCCGGAAACGGTAACAAAAGGTCTTCACCGCATAAAGACAAACCTGGAGAAAGAGCAGGCAAAAGGACGGAAGACACAGCAGGAGACAGATGCCGTTTTCAGCCGTATTTCCCCGGCAGAGCTCACAGAAGCGGGAGATGCTGATTTTGTAATTGAAGCCATTGCAGAAAACAAAAAAGCAAAAGCAGAATTGTTTGACACACTAGATAAAATCTGTCCCCCTCATGCCGTATTGGCAAGCAATACGTCTTCTCTTCCCATTACGGAGCTTGCCGCGGCCACAAAAAGGCCTGAAAAAGTAATCGGCATGCATTTTATGAATCCGGTTCCTGTCATGGAGCTTGTCGAAGTCATCAGAGGACTCGCCACATCGGAAGAAACGGCGGAAACAGTAAAGAAGCTTGCCGTCCGGATGAATAAAACCCCAGTCGAAGTCAATGACTTCCCGGGCTTTATATCTAATCGCATATTAATGCCGATGATTAACGAAGCCGTTTATTGCCTTTACGAAGGAGCAGCTTCAAAGGAAGCGATTGATGAGGTGATGAAGCTCGGCATGCGGCATCCGATGGGTCCATTAACATTAGCTGACTTCATCGGGCTGGATACGTGCCTTTCCATTATGGAGGTTCTCTATGCGGGGCTCGGAGATCCGAAATACCGCCCATGCCCTCTGCTCAGAAAATATGTCAGCGCCGGCTGGCTTGGCAAAAAAAGCTGGCGCGGTTTTTATGAGTACGGCAGATGACGTAAAGATCATGAGGGGAGACGGCAGCCATGCATTTTACAGAAGAGCACATCATGATGAGAAAAATGGTGCGTGATTTTGCCCGCAAGGAAATCGCGCCGGTGGTTGAGCTCATGGAATCAACAGATGAATTTCCGGAGCGGCTGATTAAAAAAATGGGCGAAGCGGGATTGATGGGTATTCCCGTCCCGGAAACTTACGGCGGGGCGGGTGCTGATACAACATCTTACATTTTAGCGATTCATGAAATATCAAAAGTCAGCGCGGCCGTCGGCGTCATTTTGTCCGTCCACACATCAGTAGGGACAATCCCGATTTTGCATTTCGGGACAGAAGCCCAAAAACAAACGTATATTCCGAAGCTGGCAGCGGGCGAATATATTGGGGCTTTTGCGCTTACTGAGCCTCAATCCGGATCTGATGCGGGAGGCCTGAAAACAACGGCCGTGCGAAAAGGCGGTTCATATATTCTGAACGGTTCAAAAATCTTTATTACAAACGGCGGAGCGGCAGATCTGTATCTGACATTCGCCATAACCGATCCGGGTAAGGGGAGAAAGGGGATTTCAGCGTTTATCGTTGAAAAAAACACACCCGGTTTTTCTATCGGAAAAAAAGAAAAAAAGCTCGGATTGTTAGGTTCCAATACTGTCGAATTGCAGTTTGACCAAGCGGAAATTCCGATTGAAAACCGGCTCGGCGAAGAGGGCGAAGGCTTTTCAATCGCCATGAAAAACCTTGACGTCGGACGGATCGGCATAGCGGCTCAGGCGCTCGGGATTATCGAAGCGGCGCTCGGCTGCTCGGTGGAGTACGCCAAAACCCGCAGCCAGTTCGGCAGACCCATCGCTTCGAATCAGGCTGTTTCATTTAAATTATCTGACATGGCGACGAATGCGGAAGCTGCCAAATTATTGGTCTATCATGCTGCTGATCTGTATCAGCGAGGGCTTCCGTGCGGAAAAGAAGCATCTATGGCGAAGCAATTCGCGTCCGATGCGGCGATGAAAGCGGCGGTGGAGGCTGTGCAGATTCACGGCGGCTACGGCTATATGAAAGAGTATCCCGCGGAGCGTTTATTTCGGGATGCGAAAGTTACGCAAATCTATGAAGGAACCAATGAGATTCAAAGGCTGATTATTTCTAAGTATCTTCTTCAATAAAAAGTGCGCAAAGGAGCGAAACCATGGAATCTTATTCTCCCGGTTTAGATGGCGTCATTGCGGTGGAAACGGGGATTTCTTTCCTGGATACACAGCAGGGCAGTATTTTAATCAAAGGCCACGATCTGATTGAGCTTTCTAAAACGGCCGGCTATATGGACATTGTTCATCTCTTATTGGAAGACAGACTTCCTGATGCGAAAGAGAAGGCAGCGCTTGAAGAAGACGTTCGGCGCGGCGGACACCTTCCCGAGGAAATCTTGCACATATGCCGTCTGCTGCCCGAACATACTCACCCGATGGACGGATTGAGGACGGGTTTGTCTGCGCTTGGAGGCTTTGACAAGGACATCGATGACCGTTCATCTTCCGTAAATCAGCACCGCGTACGCGGACTGATAGGCAAAATGCCGAATCTGACGGTCAACAGCTATCGAGTCATCAACGGGCTGGAGCCTTTGGCTCCGGTCGGAACCTTATCATACAGCGCAAACTTTTTATATATGATTACCGGAAAAACGCCGTCATCTTTGGAAGAAGAAATCTTCGACAGGTCGCTTCTTTTATACAGTGAGCATGAATTGCCGAACTCAACGTTTACGGCCCGTGTCATCGCTTCGACGCAATCGGATATTTACGGCGCTCTGACCGGAGCCGTCGCCTCGCTTAAGGGAAATCTTCACGGCGGCGCGAACGAAGCGGTTATGTACATGCTTGAGGAAGCGAAGGATACAGACGGGTTTACACAATTATTAACTCAAAAACTCGCAAACAAAGAAAAAATCATGGGCTTCGGCCACCGTGTCTACATGAAAAAAATGGACCCGAGGGCGCTCATGATGAAAGAAGCGTTGAAACAGCTGTCTGATCTTTCAGGTGATTTCCGTCTTTATCATATGTGTGAAGCCGGCGAAACCGTCATGCGGGAGAAAAAAGGCCTTTATCCGAATTTAGATTACTACGCAGCGCCGGTCTATTACATGCTCGGCATCCCGATACCGCTGTACACGCCTATATTCTTCAGCGCACGGACGGTCGGACTGTGCGCTCACGTCATTGAACAGCACAGCCGAAACCGGCTTTTCCGCCCGCGTGTCCGCTATACCGGAGCGCGCCTGTAATCAGATGAGAAAGGAAGATGAAAACATGACAGAACCCCGCCGAATGGACGCTGTAATCGAAGAGATTTCTGACTACGTGCTCCATCAGGAGATTGACAGTTCAGAAGCTTTTACTACGGCAGGACATGTGCTTCTTGATACGATAGGCTGCGGAATTTTGGCGCTCAGCTATCCCGAATGTACAAAGCTGCTCGGCCCGATTGTCCCGGGAACCGCCGTGCCCAACGGCAGCAGAGTCCCGGGCACGCCTTTTGTTTTAGACCCGGTCACGGCTGCTTTTAATATCGGCTGTATCAACAGGTGGCTTGATTATAATGATACGTGGCTTGCTGCGGAATGGGGTCATCCGTCTGACAATCTCGGAGGCATATTGGCTTGTGCGGATTATATATCCAGAGTGCGGATTTCAGGAGGGAAAGAACCGCTTACCGTGCGCGATGTGCTTTGCGCAATGATCAAAGCGCACGAAATTCAAGGAATTCTCGCTTTGGAAAACAGCTTAAACAGAGTGGGGCTTGATCATGTGCTGTTTGTGAAAGTGGCGACTGCGGCTGTTTGCGCACAAATGCTGGGCGGCTCAAGAGAGGAAATCAATAACGCCGTATCTCACGCTTGGATTGATAATTCAAGCCTCAGAACGTATCGTCATGCGCCGAACACCGGATCACGCAAATCATGGGCGGCCGGCGACGCGACGAGCAGAGGCGTGTATTTGGCCCTTATGGCGCAAAAAGGTGAAATGGGGTACCCGACGGCTCTGACCGCATCTGGGTGGGGATTTCAAGACGTATTGTTTAACCGGCAGGAAATGAAGCTTGCCCGCCCGCTTGGGTCCTATGTGATGGAGAATGTTTTGTTTAAAGTATCCTACCCGGCTGAATTCCATGCCCAGACAGCGGCGGAATGCGCGGTCCGGCTTCATCCGGAGGTGAAAGACCGCATCGAAGACATTGACAGGATCACGATTATGACCCATGAGTCGGCAATCAGGATTATCGATAAAAAAGGGCCGCTTCACAATCCGGCTGACCGGGATCACTGCCTCCAGTATATTACGGCAATCGGGCTGCTTTTCGGAGATATCACGGCGGATCATTATGAAGAGGAAACGGCGTCTGACCCGCGAATTGATACATTGCGGAGCAAAATGGAGGTGACGGAACACAAAGCGTACTCAAAAGATTACTTAGACCCGAATAAGCGATCCATATCAAATGCCGTACAGGTGCATTTTACAGACGGCACGGCTACGGGACGGATTGAATGTGAATACCCGCTCGGGCACCGGTTCCGCAGAAAAGAAGCCGTTCCGAAGATTCTTGCCAAGTTTTCAGCAAACATCAGCACTCATTTTTCATTGAAGCAGCAGCGAAAAATCGAAGAGGCCTGCGAACATAGCGGCCGAATGCAGAAGCTCAGCGTCAGTGAATTTATTGACTTATTTCTCGTATAAAATAGGAGGGTGACAAACATGACGTGGATCGTCAGCGAGCAGTCGTCTCAAGAGGAGCTTGCAGAGCGGTTTCGTACGCTGATGACAGCGCCGGATCTACTGCAGATCCCCGGCGCCCATGATGCGATGGCCGCTCTTATCGCCAAGAAAACGGGGTTTTCGGCTCTTTATTTATCAGGCGCGGCTTACACGGCGAGCAGAGGGCTTCCCGATTTAGGGATCATCACGTCGGCGGAAATGGCTGAACGGGTTAAAGATCTGGTCCGCTCGTCTGATCTGCCCGTCCTTGTCGATATTGACACGGGTTTCGGAGGAGTGCTGAATGCCGCCCGGACGGCGAAAGAAATGTATGAAGCGCGCGCGGCCGCCGTCCAGATGGAGGATCAGCGCCTGCCGAAAAAATGCGGACATCTGAATGGGAAGCAGCTCGTGCCGATTGAAGAAATGGCGCAAAAAATCCAAGCGGTCAAGCGGGCCGCGCCGACTCTTCTTGTTGTTGCGAGAACAGACGCCAGACAGCAGGAAGGATTGGAGGGGGCATTAAAAAGGGCGTCCGCTTATATAAAAGCGGGTGCTGACGCTGTTTTTCCGGAAGCGCTCCAATCCGAAAGTGAATTCAGAGCGTTTTCCAAACAAATCAGTGTGCCGATTCTCGCAAACATGACTGAATTCGGAAAAACGCCGTATTACAGTGCTGATGAATTTTCCGATATGGGCTGTCAGATGGTCATTTACCCGGTCACGTCACTCAGAACGGCGGCCAAGGCTTTTGAGCGTATTTTCCGCCTTCTGAAAGAAGAAGGCTCGCAAAAAGAGGGGCTTTCGGATATGCAGACGAGAAAAGAATTATATGAAACGATCGCTTACGCTGACTATGAAGAACTGGATCAATCCATTGCCAAAACAATACTGCCGGACGACTGAAAAAGCCCTTTTTTTGCAAGGGCTTTTTTTACAGCTTTTTTTTCCTGAACCGCGGGCTGACTTGATTGCGTTTCCGATCTCTGTACAGAATAAACCCGGCCAGAACATAAAGGCCGAACAAAAAAAACGCCAATCCGGCCGCCCCCTGAAGAAAAAGGGACGGAAACGGGGAAAACGCATGCCCGAATAATGCATCTCTCATCAACTTAATGCCGAGCGCCGCGACAGCGCCGGGGAGGACCAGAATCAAAAGCGCAACAAGCCGGCTCATATTCAGAAAACCCCTTTACGATATGTTTTCCTTTATTGTCCAATCGAAAAAATATTTTGTCAAGAGATCAAAACGTGGTAACATAGGGGTTGTGCAAATTATTGCAACAGGAAATACAGGCGTGCAAATTTTTTCATATAAAGGGGTATCGGGATGCAGAAGGTGCTGATTATAGGTGCTGGTAAAGGAGGCACGGCGCTCCTACAGATTTTGATGAAAACAAAGCTGATCCGGATTATTGCGGTGGTTGATCAAGATCCGGAGGCGCAAGGGCTGCAAGAAGCCCGGAGATATGGAATTGCAACCTCATCAGATTGGAAACCCTACATAACTGAAGATATAGATATTATCATCCATACAACAGGCGATAAAGCGGTCATGGATGAGCTGCTCCATGAGAAAAAAGAACAAACCATCGTCATGCCGGGAAAATTGGCGTACATGGTGTTTCAGCTGATGGAGGAAAAACAGCAGCTTATCCAAATGCTGAAGTCGCAGACGTATAAGCATGACCGGATTTTTAATTCAACGCACGACGGCATGATTTTTATAGACGTCAACGAAACGATCATTTTATTTAATCAGATGGCAGAAAAAATGGTCGGCCAAAAACGGGAGGATGTCATCGGCCGCCAAATTAAAGATGTAGTGCCGAACACAAAGCTGCCGCGGATTCTGGAAACGAGAGAGCCGGAATATAACCAGAAGCAGCTTCTCGGAAAGCACCTGCAGATTGTCACGACAAGACTGCCGATCATTGATGAAGGCGGAAAACTTCTCGGCGCGTTATGCGTGTTTAAAGACATCACCGACGCAGTTGAACTGGCGGAAGAGGTCACGAACTTAAAACAAATCCGCACCATGCTTGAAGCGATTATACAATCATCAGACGAGGCCATTTCTGTCGTTGATGAAAACGGCATCGGAATGTTAATCAACAAAGCGTATACAAAAATGACCGGGCTGTCAGAAAGCGAAGTCATCGGAAAACCCGCTTCCACCGATATCTCAGAAGGGGAGAGCATGCACCTGAAAGTATTGGGGACAAGGCGGCCCGTGCGGGGTGTGAGAATGAAGGTCGGCCCCAATAAAAAGGATGTTATCGTAAATGTTGCCCCCGTTATTGTGGACGGTATTTTAAAAGGCAGCGTCGGCGTCATCCACGACGTGTCAGAAATTAAAACGCTGACTGCTGAGCTGAATCGGGCGCGCCAGATTATCCGCACGCTTGAAGCGAAATACACGTTTGACGACATTATCGGCACGAGTGAACAAATGCTGGTCGCCCTTGAACAGGCGAAGCTCGGGGCGAAAACGCCGGCGACGATTCTGCTGCGGGGAGAATCCGGCACAGGAAAAGAACTTTTTGCCCACGCCATCCATAATGAAAGCGACCGAAAATACAATAAGTTCATTCGGGTCAATTGTGCGGCCCTGTCTGAATCACTGCTAGAATCCGAGCTTTTCGGCTATGAGGAAGGCGCGTTTACGGGCGCGAGGCGCGGGGGCAAAAAAGGACTTTTTGAGGAAGCGAATAACGGCAGCATTTTCTTAGATGAAATCGGAGAGCTGACCCAAAGCACCCAGGCAAAGCTGCTCAGAGTTCTGCAGGAAAAAGAAATTATCAGAGTCGGCGGCGCTAAAGCGATTTCTGTCAATGTCAGAATTATCGCAGCGACAAACGTCAACATCGAAAAGGCCATGGCGGAAGGCGCGTTCCGTGAAGACCTGTATTACCGGATTAACCGCTATCCGATCTCAATCCCGCCGCTTCGGCAGCGCAAAGAAGATATTGAAGCGCTGAGCATTCGGCTCATTGAAAAAATCAATCAGGATTACGGCCGCAATGTAAAGGGGCTCACGCCGAACGCGCTGCGAGCTTTATCAGCCTACAGCTGGCCGGGAAACGTCCGGGAGCTTGAAAATGTTCTCGGACGGGCAATGATATTTTTAGAGCCGCACATGGAACGGATCGAACAGCAGCACCTGCCTGTTTTTGAATCAGAGCTGAATGAAAAAAACGGCACCCAAAGTGATTTTCCGGATGTGGAAGGGGAAAAGCTGTCTCAGGCTGTTGAAAAATTTGAAGCGCACGTCATTCAAAAAACGCTTGAAAAGCATAAATTCAACCGAACCAAAACGGCAAAAGCGCTTGGTGTCAGTATTCGGAATCTGTACTACAAAATGGATAAGTACGGCCTTGCAAATGACGGCATGCAATAAATTGCAGAGAAAGCGCAAACAGCTGCATGTTTTCTTGAAGAAAGCCGGAATAAACCCTCCCGCATATTTGGCACGGAACTTGCATTGTTAAAAGCGGATTCGCACAAGGAAGGTGGTAAAAAATGAAGCTGAGAGACCTAGTTGAAAAAGCCGCGGCAAAAAACGCAAAAACCATTGCAGTGGCCCACGCAGCAGATAAAGAAGTGATCCAGGCCGTCAAAATGGCGGCAGAACACTTGTCGGCACGATTTTTACTGACGGGTGACAGCGGAAAGCTGAAAGAGCTTCTGGCAAATGAGCCGAAGTTCAATGCTGAAATCATCCACGCCGATTCACCCGAAGAATCTGCGGCAAAAGCAGTGCGCGCAGTGCGTGAACAAGAGGCGGACGTTTTAATGAAAGGGAATCTCCCGAGCTCAACTCTTCTGAAATCGGTTTTAAACCGCCATGAAGGGCTTCGTTCAAAAAGGGTGTTATCACATGTAGCCGTTTTTGAGGTGCCGGACTATGACCGGCTGATGTATGTGACTGATTCAGCGCTGAACATTGCCCCGTCTCTTGAAGAGCTCGGGCATATTCTGCAAAATGCGGTTCATGTCGCACATTCAGTAGGGAACCCTATGCCGAAAGCCGCAGTCCTTGCCGCTATTGAAACGGTTAATCCGAAAATGGAGGCGACCCTTAACGCGGCTGCGATCGTCCAGATGTGCAACAGAGGACAGATTACCGGCTGCATTGCGGACGGACCGCTTGCTTTGGATAATGCCGTATCCCAAGCGGCTGCGCTGCAAAAAGGGATTTCCGGAAGCGTAGCGGGCCAGGCGGATATTCTCTTGGTTCCTTCAATCGAGGCCGGAAATATGCTTTATAAGTCAATGATTTATTTTGCGAAAGCAAATGTTGCTGCCGTCATCGCCGGTGCAAAAGCGCCGATCGCATTAACGAGCAGAGCGGATACCGCAGAAAATAAACTGTATTCAATTGCGCTTGCGATTTGCGCATCACAAGAACAGTAGGAGGAACGAACCTATGGAAATTTTTAAATATATGGAGACTTATGATTACGAACAATTGGTATTCTGCCAAGATGAACAATCCGGATTAAAAGCGATCATCGCGATTCATGATACGACGCTCGGCCCTGCACTCGGCGGAACAAGAATGTGGACATATGACAGTGAAGAAGCGGCGATTGAAGATGCACTGAGACTCGCAAAAGGCATGACTTATAAAAATGCGGCTGCCGGTTTAAACTTAGGCGGCGGGAAAACCGTTATTATCGGAGACCCGCGCAAAGATAAAAATGAAGAAATGTTCCGCGCGTTCGGCCGGTACATCCAAGGCTTAAACGGAAGGTATATTACGGCGGAAGACGTCGGCACCACCGTTGAAGATATGGACATCATTCATGATGAAACAGACTATGTAACCGGAATTTCTCCGGCATTCGGTTCATCAGGAAATCCGTCCCCGGTTACGGCGTACGGCGTCTACAAAGGGATGAAAGCCGCAGCGAAAGCGGCGTTTGGCACTGATTCCCTGGAAGGTAAAACAATTGCCGTGCAAGGCGTGGGAAATGTGGCTTACAATCTATGCCGCCACCTTCACGAAGAAGGCGCTTCTTTAATCGTAACGGATATCAATAAAGAATCTGTTAAACGTGCCGTTGAGGACTTCGGCGCCCGCGCAGTTGATCCCGGCGACATTTACTCACAGGCGTGCGATATTTATGCCCCATGTGCTCTCGGCGCCGTCATTAACGATGACACGATTAAACAGCTCAAGGCGAAAGTCATTGCGGGAGCGGCCAATAACCAGCTGAAAGAAACACGTCACGGCGATACCATTCATGAAATGGGAATCGTGTACGCTCCGGATTATGTCATCAATGCAGGCGGCGTCATCAATGTGGCCGATGAGCTTTACGGCTACAATGCTGAGCGGGCTTTGAAAAAGGTTGAAGGCATTTATGCAAACATTGAGCGGGTGCTCGATATTTCCGCGCGTGACGGCATTCCGACATACTTAGCGGCTGACCGTCTGGCTGAGGAACGAATTGAGCGCATGCGCCGTTCAAGAAGCCAGTTTCTGCAAAACGGCCAAAGTATATTAAGCAGACGATAGGAATTTGATCTGGAGGTATGAAAATGTTCGAAAAGGAAAAACGCATTCTCATTCTGAATCCAGGCTCAACATCAACGAAAATCGGTGTCTTTCACAATGAACGCTGTATCTTTGAAAAGACGCTGCGGCATCCCGAAGAAGAGCTGAAAACATTTAACAGCATCATCGACCAATACGAATTTCGAAAAATAAGCATTCTTGAGTCTTTGCACGAACAGGGCATCAACATTTCAAAGTTCGATGCCGTTTGTGCCAGGGGCGGTCTGCTCAGACCGATTGAGGGCGGCACATATGAAGTGAATGACGCCATGATCACTGATTTGAAAAACGGCTACAACGGCCAGCATGCTTCTAATCTGGGCGGAATTATTGCCAGGGAAATAGCTGACGGATTAAATATCCCCGCGTATATCGTCGATCCGGTCGTGGTGGATGAGATGACTCCGCTCGCTAAAGTATCAGGAATGCCTGAAATCAAGCGGAAAAGCATTTTCCATGCTTTGAACCAAAAAGCTGTTGCCCGTCAGGCGGCGGCGTCCCTCGGCAAACGGTATGAACAGATGAAGATGATCGTCACTCATATGGGCGGCGGCACCACAGTCGGTGTCCATGATTGCGGACGGGTGACGGATGTTAACAACGGGCTTCACGGAGAAGGACCCTTCAGCCCGGAGCGCGCGGGAACCGTTCCGGCGGGTGATTTGGTAGAAATGTGTTTTTCCGGCAAGTATTCAAAAGCCGATATGATGAAAAAACTTGTCGGCACGGGCGGACTCTCCGGCTACCTGGGGACAACGGACGCGGTGAAGGTGGAAAAACGCATTCAGGCCGGAGATGAGCATGCGAGGCTCATTTATGACGCCATGGCTTATCAAGTAGCAAAAGAAATCGGGGCGGCAAGCGCCGTTTTAAAAGGAAAAGTAGACATTATCGTCCTGACGGGCGGATTGGCGTACGGGAAAAGTTTCGTATCCGCCATCAGATCGTACATAGATTGGATTTCGGATGTACTGGTGTACCCGGGAGAAAATGAACTGCAATCTCTCGCGCAAGGCGCGCTTCGGGTTTTAGCCGGTGAGGAGCAGTCAAAGCAATATCAGATCGGCGAAGGAGTGAAAACAAATGGCGACTGAGTATGATGTGGTCATTCTGGGCGGCGGCACGGGCGGTTATGTAGCCGCCATCAGAGCGGCCCAGCTCGGCTTAAAAACGGCCGTTGTAGAAAAAGAAAAGCTCGGCGGAACATGCCTGCATAAAGGATGTATCCCGAGTAAAGCGCTGTTAAGAAGCGCGGAAGTGTACCGAACCGCAAAGGAAGCGGGAGCATTCGGCATTGAAACGGAAGGTGTCTCCCTCCGCTTTGACAGCGTGCAAAAACGAAAGCAGGGAATCGTTGACCGGCTGGCCGGCGGTGTCGCCCACTTGATGAAAAAGGGGAAGATTGATGTATTCAACGGGTACGGACGTATGCTCGGCCCTTCCATCTTCTCACCTCTTCCCGGTACGGTTTCCGTTGAATACGCAAATGGTGAAGAAAACGACATGCTGATACCGAAACAATTGATTATCGCAACCGGTTCAAGGCCGAAAATGCTGCCGGGTTTAGAAGCAGACGGTACATATATTCTGACATCAGATGAAGCGTTAGAGCTAGAACGTCTGCCCCAATCCATGATGATCGTCGGCGGCGGTGTCATCGGAATTGAATGGGCATCCATGCTGAACGATTTCGGCGTCAATATCACTGTGATTGAATATGCGGATCGCATTTTGCCGACGGAAGACCGTGATATTTCAAGCGAGATGGAAAAACTGTTAACGAAAAAAGGAATTAAGATCGTGACGGGTGCGAAAGTGCTTCCGGATACATTGGAAAAAGCGGACGGCGTTTCAATTGCCGCTGAAAAGAATGGAAAAAAAGAAACGTATCACGCGGAACAAATGCTTGTTTCCATCGGCCGCCAGCCGAACATTGAAGGGATCGGACTTGAAAACACGGATATTGAAGCGGAAAACGGTTCTATCATCGTGAACGAAGCCGGGCAGACGAAGGAATCGCACATTTATGCGATCGGTGATGTTGTCGGCGGGCTGCAGCTTGCGCATGTGGCCTCACGTGAGGGCATCATTGCCGTTGAGCATATGGCGGGCCTTAATCCGGCTCCGCTTGATGCCGCTCTTGTGCCGAAATGTATTTATTCAAATCCGGAAGCGGCGAGCGTCGGTCTGACAGAAGAGGAAGCTCTTCGAAAAGGGCATGAACTGAAGATCGGGAAGTTTCCGTTCATGGCGATCGGAAAGGCTCTTGTATACGGAGAAAGCGACGGCTTTGTCAAAATCGTCGCCGATCGGAATACAGATGATATTCTCGGTGTTCATATGATCGGCCCGCACGTCACCGATATGATCTCTGAAGCGGGGCTTGCCAAGGTGCTCGATGCGACGCCTTGGGAAATCGGCCAGTCCATACATCCGCATCCGTCCCTTTCAGAAGCGATTGGAGAAGCTGCGTTAGCCGCAGACGGAAACGCGATTCATTTTTAAAAGGAAAGAAGGAGGGGTTTGAATGACTACAAACCGCCATCAAGCATTAGGGCTCTCTGACGAAGAAGCCGTTGAAATGTATAGAACCATGCTGTTAGCCAGAAAAATCGACGAAAGAATGTGGCTCTTAAACCGCTCGGGCAAAATTCCGTTCGTTGTTTCATGTCAAGGACAGGAAGCGGCGCAAGTAGGCGCGGCCTATGCCTTAAACCGTGATACCGACTATGTGCTTCCGTACTACAGAGATATAGGGGTTGTGCTTGCATTCGGTATGACTGCAAAGGATTTGATGATGTCGGGTTTTGCGAAAGCAGCTGACCCGAACTCAGGCGGAAGGCAGATGCCGGGCCACTTCGGGCAAAAGGAAAACAGAATCGTAACGGGCTCATCCCCTGTTACGACGCAGGTTCCTCATGCAGTCGGAATCGCGCTTGCGGGACGCATGGATAAAAAGGATATCGTCTCTTTCGTTACCTTTGGAGAAGGATCTTCCAACCAGGGGGATTTTCACGAAGGGGCAAACTTTGCCGCCGTGTATAAACTGCCGGTCATTTTCATGTGTGAAAACAATAAGTATGCTATTTCTGTCCCGTATGACAGACAGGTGGCGTGCGAGAAAATATCCGACCGGGCGGCAGGCTACGGCATGCCGGGAGTCACTGTTGACGGAAACGACCTGCTGGAAGTTTACCGGGCCGTAAAAGAAGCGCGCGAACGGGCGTCTAAAGGTGAAGGCCCTACATTAATAGAAACGGTTTCCTACCGTTTGACGCCGCATTCCAGTGATGACGACGACAGCAGCTACAGAGAACGCGAAGAAGTAGAAGAAGCGAAGAAACAAGATCCGCTTCTTTTATACAAAGCATACTTGCAAGAAGCCGGGCTTCTAGGTGAAGAAGAAGAAAAGACCATGCTGGATGACATCATGGCTATCGTAAACGAAGCGACAGACGAAGCGGAGAAAGCGCCATACGCATCTCCTGAATCAACGCTTGATCACGTTTATGCGAAGTAGGGAGGAATACTTATGTCTGTAATGTCTTATATTGACAGTATTAATGCAGCAATGAAAGAAGAAATGGAAAGAGATCCGCGCGTTTTTGTTCTCGGGGAAGACGTCGGGAGAAAAGGCGGCGTGTTTAAAGCAACGGCGGGTCTCTATGAACAGTTCGGAGAAGAGCGGGTGATGGATACGCCGCTTGCTGAATCAGCGATTGCCGGTGTAGGGATCGGCGCCGCGATGTACGGCATGCGCCCGATTGCCGAGATGCAGTTTGCCGATTTCATTCTGCCTGCGGTCAACCAAATCATTTCAGAAGCGGCAAAAATACGCTACCGTTCAAACAATGATTGGAGCTGTCCGATGGTCATCAGAGCGCCTTACGGCGGCGGCGTGCACGGCGCGTTGTATCATTCCCAATCTGTGGAGGCCATTTTTGCCAACCAGCCGGGCCTTAAAATTGTCATGCCTTCAACTCCTTATGACGCAAAAGGGCTGTTGAAAGCTGCAGTCCGTGACGAAGATCCGGTGCTGTTTTTCGAACATAAGAGAGCGTACCGTCTGATTAAAGGCGAAGTCCCTGCGGATGATTACGTCCTTCCGATCGGAAAGGCGGATGTAAAACGCGAAGGCAGCGACATTACTGTTATTACGTACGGATTATGCGTCCATTTTGCTCTGCAGGCTGCCGAGCGCCTTGAAAAAGACGGAATTTCCGCACACGTATTAGACTTGCGTACGGTTTATCCGTTAGATAAAGAAGCCATCATTGAAGCCGCGTCTAAAACAGGAAAAGTATTGCTGATCACAGAAGATACGAAAGAAGGCGGTATTATGAGCGAGGTCGCCGCTATTATTTCTGAAAACTGCTTATTTGATTTAGACGCGCCGATCAAGCGGCTTGCAGGTCCTGACGTTCCGGCAATGCCTTATGCGCCGACAATGGAAAAATACTTCATGATGAATCCTGACAAAGCAGAAGCCGCGATGAGAGAATTAGCGGAGTTTTAAAGACGTAAGGAGGTTTTTGACATGGCGATTGAACAAATGGCTATGCCTCAGCTCGGAGAGAGCGTGACGGAAGGGACGATCAGCAAGTGGCTGGTATCCCCCGGTGATCAAGTGAATAAATATGACCCCATCGCGGAGGTCATGACAGATAAAGTGAACGCGGAGGTGCCGTCTTCTTTTACCGGTACGATTAGAGAACTTGTAGGAGAAGAAGGCCAGACTCTTGCAGTCGGCGAGATCATCTGCAAAATTGAAACAGAAGAAACGGAAACCGAAGAGGCGCCGAAGCGGGAAGAAGAGCAGAATAGCCCTTCAGACACTGATGCAAACCGTCAAGGTAAAGATCAGTCAAATAAAGCGCGTTATTCGCCGGCCGTGCTCAGATTAGCGGGAGAACACGGCATTCAGCTTGAAGAAGTTGAAGGAACGGGTGCAGGCGGAAGAATTACGCGAAAAGACATTCAAAAGATCATTGATTCGGGAATGAAGCAGAAGTCGGAAGCACCGGCGCCGGCTGCCGTTCAAACAACGCAACAAGCGCCGAAACAACAGCAAGAACAAGCACCGGCACCAGCTCTGTCAGCCGGTGATATTGAAATTCCGGTTACAGGCGTCAGAAAAGCCATCGCCGCCAATATGCATAAAAGCAAAACAGAAATTCCGCATGCCTGGACGATGATGGAAGTCGACGTCACGAATATGACGGCGTACAGAAACAGCATTAAAGACTCATTTAAACAGAAAGAAGGCTTCAATTTAACGTTTTTCGCTTTCTTTGTAAAAGCGGCGGCGCAGGCTCTCAAGGAGTTCCCGCAGATGAACAGCATGTGGGCGGGAGACAAAATCGTCCAAAAGAAAGACATCAACATCTCCATTGCCGTTGCCACGGAAGATTCGCTGTTTGTTCCGGTTATTAAGCATGCTGATGAAAAAACGATTAAAGGCATAGCCAGAGAAATAACGGACCTTGCGAAAAAAGTGAGAAACGGAAAACTTACTGCGGAAGATATGCAGGGCGGCACATTTACCGTCAATAACACGGGATCTTTCGGCTCAGTTCAATCTATGGGCATTATCAACCATCCGCAGGCGGCGATTCTTCAGGTGGAATCTATCGTCAAACGTCCGGTTGTCATGAATAACGGGATGATCGCCGTTCGTGATATGGTTAATCTTTGCCTGTCTTTAGATCACAGAGTGCTCGACGGGCTCGTGTGCGGCCGATTCCTCGGACGCGTCAAAGAGATCTTAGAAAACATTGATGAACATACTTCCGTCTATTAAAAAAACTCCTTTTGCCCGGGCGGCAAAAGGAGCTTTTTTATTTTCATTGTGAATCCTCGGGAACAATCATAGTGAGATGATGTTTTTTCACTTCGATCGTACAAGGTGTTGTTCCGTATACCTCGCCATCTGTATCCGCGTCCATCTCACGTCCGGTTTCGATTTCAATCCTGGAGGCCTGAATATAGGACAGCTCCCCTTTGAAATCATCAAACGAACCCTGCTCCATCGTCATCAGCTCCCGCAACGCGGCAAGGCTTGTGTTGCGGCAGATTAACACATCGGCTAAGCCGTCCTGGAGGCTGGCATCAGGCAGGGGAACTCTGTTTGTCCCGATATAATGCCCGTTCATGACAAGCACCATTACGGCTTCGTCTTCTTTCACCTCGCCGTCAATCGTCAATTTGACAGGAAATGGGTTCGCGCTTGTCATCGTCCGCAAGGCGCTCGTGAAGTAGCTGATTTTACCAAGCCATGCTTTTTCAGTTTCATTAATATGGCTTGATGCTTCGGTGATCAGTCCGATGCCCCAGAAGTTCAGAAAATAGCCGTCATCCGTTTTACAGACGTCAATCATCCGTTTATGTCCGGCCGCGAGCGCTTCAGCGGCCTTTTGAAGGTTTTGCGGGATGCCGAGCGCCCGGGAGAAATCGTTGCACGTTCCTCCCGGCAAAATGCCGACAGCGGGTCTGTGATCAAGCTTGCTGATGCTGTTGATGCATTGATGCACAGTGCCGTCTCCGCCTAAAATATATAAATGGTCAACTGAACTGTCGAGATTTTCACAAAACTGACGGGCATCATCCTGATGTTTGGTCGGTTTAATCAAAAGTTCGTCAGCTGACTGGGCCAAAATGGGGACGACCGTGCCGAGCGTTTTATCAATCTGTTTTTGACCGGCGTTTCCGTTATAAATTAATACTGCTTTCCGTTGGCTCATACGACTGCTCCTTTATTTCAGACAATCTCCTTAACAAGTTTCCCGTTTTTAAAGGGTCATAAACTTACATCGGGAACATAAAAGGGACAAAAAACAATTGGATATGAGCGGTGTCATTTGCCGATAGGGAGGTTCCTTGCTATCATAAGAAGAGATGATCAAAAAGGAGAGGTCCCAGTTGAATATGGATTTTAATTTATTTATGAATGATGTCGTGCGTCAAGCCCGCCAGGAAATCACGGCCGCCGGGTATACAGAGCTGAAAACCGCTGAGGAAGTGGACGAAGCGCTTTCGAAAAAAGGAACGACACTCGTCATGGTCAACTCTGTGTGCGGATGCGCAGGCGGTATTGCACGGCCTGCCGCGTACCATTCCGTACATTACGATAAACGCCCGGATCAGCTTGTGACGGTATTTGCCGGACAGGATAAAGAAGCGACAGCCAAAGCGAGAGAATACTTTGAAGGCTATCCGCCGTCCTCTCCGTCATTTGCCATTTTAAAAGACGGGAAAATTATGAAAATGGTGGAACGCCATGAAATTGAAGGCCATGAGCCGATGGCCGTCGTCACAAAACTGCAGGAAGCATTTGAAGAATATTGTGAAGAAGTATAAGTGAAAGAAAAACCCCGGAGCCAACCGCTTGCGGGGTTTTTTTATATGACATCTGTATAAATATAAATATTTATACATCAGCGTTCAGCTGTCACTAATCTGAAAAACAATGACTATAATAAACATAGAAAGGAAAATATATTTTTCAAAAATAGTATTGCATCACAATTAAAAAGTGTTTAAAATACAAGTTAACGAATAAATATTCAAATTTAAGAGATCAGTAGATATGGGGGAAATGAATCATGAAGAAATGGCTGTTGGTATTAGCTGCCGCATGTATCACCTTTGCGCTGTCCGCTTGCGGATCAGGCAATTCAGGCTCAGAGGGCGGAAAGAACAAGCTGATTATGGGTACATCGGCTGACTATAAACCATTTGAATATAAAGACGGCGATCAGATCACCGGATTTGACGTTGATCTGGCAAAAGCTCTAGGCAAAAAGACTGGCTATGACGTTGAGGTGCAGGACATGGACTTCAACAGCCTGATTACAGCCTTGAAGTCCAAGCAGGTAGATATGATTTTATCTGGAATGACACCTACGCCGGAACGGAAAAAGCAAGTTGATTTTTCTGATATTTATTATACTGCTAACAATATGATCGTTACGAAAAAGGGAAGCAGCATTAAATCCCTGAATGATCTGAAAGGCAAAACCGTCGGTGTTCAGCTCGGCTCCATTCAAGAGGAAAAAGGCAAGAAGCTCGCTTCGAAATACGGTTTTCAGCTCGAAGACCGCAACCGGATCTCAGACTTAACCGAAGAGATCAAATCCGGGCGTTTTGATGCCGCGATTATCGAAGACATCGTAGCACAAGGCTATTTCAGTTCAAATCAAGATCTGCAGGGCTTTGCGTCAGCAGATGCGAAATCAGACGAATCGGGTTCCGCGATTGCGTTCCGCAAAGACAGTGATCTGACAGCGAAGTTCAACAAAGCGCTGAAAGAAATGGAGAAAAACGGAGAAATCGAAAAACTGAAGAAAAAATGGTTCACCAACGAGAAATAAAAGAAAGCTCAACTTTTCGTTGAGCTTTTTATCTTGAATAAAGACAAAGGAGATCACACGTATGAATTTGGATTTCTCAGCGACAATCCCCCAAATTCCTTTTATATTGGAAGGCCTTGCGGTCACATTAAAAATTGTGCTCGTTTCAGCGGTCATCGGTCTTGTATTAGGCATCGTGCTCAGCTTATTTAAAATCAGCACGATCAGTCCGCTGAAATGGATTGCGGATTTTTATACTTCGATATTCCGCGGCACGCCGCTCGTGCTGCAGCTGATGATCATCTATTTCGGTATGCCGCAGCTTCTGGGCTTTCAGATCGATCAATTTTGGGCGGCGGTCACCGCATTATCGCTCAATTCAGCCGCTTACGTCTCTGAAATTATCAGAGCGGGAATCAACGCAATTGACAAAGGACAAAAAGAGGCTGCCGTCGCTCTCGGCGTGCCGTACGGAAAAATGATGAAAGATCTGCTGCTGCCGCAGGCGTTTAAAAACATTTCTCCGGCTATTATTAACGAATTAATCACCTTAACGAAAGAATCGGCGATCGTCACAGTTATCGGTCTTGGCGACATTATGAGACGGGCCTACCAGTCCGGCGCCGCAACATACAACTATTTAGAACCTCTTATTGTGGCGGGCTTAATCTATTACGTGCTCGTTTTGATCTTAGCATTCATCGGAAAAGGCGTAGAAAGGAAGCTGAAAGCCAATGATTAAGGTCGACAACCTGTCAAAATCATTCGGGAAACATGAAGTACTAAAAAACATTTCAACACAGATCGAAGAAGGGGAAGTCGTCGCTGTCATCGGCCCTTCCGGTTCCGGCAAATCAACGTTTCTGCGCTGCTTAAATCTGCTGGAAACCCCGAGCGGCGGAACGATTGCCATTAAAGAAAATGAAATTACCGCAGCTAAAACGAATAAACTGAAAGTGCGGGAAAATATCGGCATGGTATTTCAGCATTTTCATTTGTTTCCTCATAAAACGGTGCTTGAAAATATCACATACGCGCCAGTCAGCGTGAAGAAAGAGTCTAAAAAGGAGGCGGAGGAAAAGGCGTGCGCCCTCCTTGAAAAAGTCGGACTGCTTGACAAACAGAACGACTATCCGAACCGTTTGTCAGGCGGACAGAAGCAGCGGGTCGCCATCGCGCGTGCGCTTGCCATGAATCCTGACATCATGCTGTTTGATGAACCGACCTCGGCTCTTGACCCGGAAATGGTCAAAGAAGTTCTTGAGGTGATGAAAGAGCTCGCGCAGACGGGCATGACGATGGTGATCGTAACGCACGAAATGGGATTTGCCAAAGAAGTGGCAGACCGCGTTTTATTCATGGATGAAGGGACGATCGTGGAAGACGGGCAGCCGGAAGAATTTTTTCTTTCTCCGAAGTCAAAAAGAGCACAGGACTTTTTAGAAAAAATATTATAAAATATAACTGTAAGAAAAGAAGAAGAGTGCTCTTCTTCTTTTTTTTGAGAAAGAAACAAACAGAATGGAGCAAGCAATGTTTAAAATCGGTTACCGCACACTAAAGACCGCACTTGGAACGGCGCTGGCCATTTATTTAGCCCAGCTGTTGCATCTGCAAAACTTCGCATCCGCAGGAATCATCACCATATTGTGCATCCAGATTACGCAAAAGCGGTCGCTTCAGGCCTCGTGGGCCCGATTTGCCGCCTGTTTATTGGCGATCGTCTTCTCATATGTCTTTTTCGGGCTGATCGGCTATTATCCGTTTGCGATCGGAATATTGCTGGTGCTGTTCATTCCGACTACAGTCGTTTTAAAAATAAACGAAGGAATTGTCACCAGCTCAGTAATCATTCTTCATTTATATATGTCCGGCGGCATTACGATGGCGTTTATCTGGAATGAGTTCCAGCTGATCACCGTAGGTATCGGCGTCGCGCTGTTAATGAATCTGTATATGCCGAGCCTCGACAGAAAACTCGCGGCGTACCGGAAAAAAATCGAGGACAACTTTTCCGTCATCTTCGCCGAAATCGAACGGTATTTGTTAACAGGTGAGCAAGATTGGTCGGGGAAGGAAATACCGGAGACGCATCAGATGATTCAAGAGGCGAAAAACCTCGCCTATCGGGACGTGCAGAATCATATTTTGCGCCATGAAAATCTTTACTATCATTATTTTAAGATGAGACAGAAACAATTTGAAATCATTGAACGGCTGCTGCCGAAGATTACCTCTATTTCAATAACGGTGGAGCAGGGCAAAATAATCGCCCATTTCATCCATGAATTAAGGGAAGCCATTCATCCCGGCAATACCGCTCATAAATTTTTAAAAAGACTTGCAGAAATGAGAACGGAATTTGAAGAAATGCCGCTCCCCGCAACGCGCGAAGAGTTTGAAGCGCGGGCGGCTTTGTTCCACCTCCTCGGTGAGATGGAACAATATCTCGTGATTAAAAGTTATTTCAAAGGCATCAAGCTGTAAAAAACATATGGATCAATCGCATGAGTCCTCCTTTCATTGGTCATTCTAATGAAAAAAGGAGGGGAGCCCATGCGATTTTTTTTATTGTCAGCCGCCCTGCTGCTGTCTCCGCTTTGGCCGCTTGGCGCGAACCCTTTGCCGGGTGACCCTTATATTATCGTCAATAAAGCCACAAATGCGCTTGCTGTTGTGAAGGATAACCGAATACAAGGCATTTATCAGGTGGCGACGGGAAAAACGGATGATTTGACGCCTGAAGGAGAATTTACGGTAACGGTCAAAGCCGTCAATCCGTATTACCGGAAGAAAAATGTAAAGGGAGGCGCGCCGGAAAACCCGCTCGGCGTCCGCTGGATCGGTTTTGACGCGAAAGGAACCGACGGCAGGATATACGGCATTCACGGAACAAACAGAGAAGAGCTGATCGGGGGGTTTGTTTCAAACGGCTGCATCCGTATGAAAAACCGGGATGTCATCCGTATTTTCCGGATTATCCCTCCCGGAACGAAAGTATTGATTACAAAAGAAAACCGCTCATTCGAGGACATTGCAATAGAGCGGAAAGCCCTCATAAAAAAGCAGGAAACCCCCTTGCAATGAGGAGCCTGCTTTTTTACCGCAAATACATCATAATGCCTGAGAGGAGGGTTGAAAGTATAAATACGCCCAAAATGACGATGACGGCGCTTTTCATAAATTTTTGAGACATTGTTTCACTCCTTAAGATTACTGTCTATCATTTTAACGTGTTTTGCTTGTATGAACAAGCCATATCCTATGGCGGAAAGCAGGTGGCCGCGCTATGAAAAAACTTGATCATGTCGGCATTGCCGTCAGCTCTATTGAAGCCGCGAGAGGATTTTACGAACGGATGCTCGGGCTTACGTATATGGGAGACGAGCTGGTAAGCGGCCAAAATGTGAGAGTTGCTTTTTTAGAAGCGGGAGGCACAAAGCTTGAGCTGATTGAGCCGCTGTCGGACGCGTCTCCCGTCAGCTCTTTTTTACAGAAAAGAGGCGAAGGGCTGCATCATTTGGCATTCCGCTGCGCCGATATGAAGGAAACGATCAAGGAGCTTGAAGCATGCCGCATGACTTTGATCCATCATGAACCGCAAAACGGAGCGGGCGGGAAGAAGATCGCATTTCTCTCTCCAAAAGAGGCGAACGGGGTCCTGATTGAGCTTTGTGAAACAATTGAAAAAGGAGAAACTCAAGATGAGCATGAGTGATCATATCAGACACTTAAATGAAAGACGTTCCTTTTTAACAAACGGCGGCGGAGCGGAAAAAAATGAAAAACAGCACAAAAAAGGCAAGCTGACGGCAAGAGAAAGAATTGACTATTTATTGGACGAAGACAGTTTTTCAGAGCTGCAGCCGTTTGCCAAAAGCCGCATGCCCGGATGCCAGAATGCTCCGGGAGACGGCGTTGTTACCGGATACGGCACAATTGACGGACGGCCCGTGTATTTGTTTGCCCATGACTTTACCGTACTCGGCGGGACGCTCGGCGAGACACATGCGGAAAAAATCGCGGCGGTAATGGATCTGGCGGCGAAAAATAAAACTCCGATCATCGGGCTGAACGACTCAGGTGGTGCGAGAATTCAAGAGGGTGTGGTATCATTAAATGGATACGGTCATATCTTTAGGCGCAACGTCCTTTACTCGGGAGTGATTCCGCAAATTTCTGTCATCCTTGGGCCGTGTGCCGGCGGTGCTGTTTATTCACCCGCATTGACGGATTTTGTGATTATGGCGGAACATACGTCGCACATGTTTATTACAGGCCCGAAAGTCATTGAACAGGTGACGGGTGAACAGATTGACGCGGAAAGTTTAGGCGGTGCGGGAATACATAATGTGATAAGCGGAAATGCCCACTATTCCGCACGAACGGAAAAAGAGGCTCTTTCCGCTGTGAAAACCCTGCTTTCTTATCTCCCGCACGGCGGACAGACGGCATCACCCGTTAAAAAGGAAGACGCCAGACCGTTATTAAACACCCTCGTTCCCGCGGACAGTTCGAAACCTTACGATGTGTTACAGGTAATAAAAGAGCTGGCGGATGACGGAACGTTTTTTGACATTCAGCCGTATTTTGCCAAAAACATTGCTGTCGGTTTTCTGAAACTCGGACGGCGTACAGTCGGTGTTGTCGCAAACCAGCCGAAACACTTGGCGGGGAGCCTCACGATTGATGCCGCTGACAAAGCGTCGAGATTCATCCGTTTTTGTGACGCGTTTCATATTCCGCTATTGACGATCGCTGATGTTCCGGGATTTCTTCCGGGCTTTCAGCAGGAACATGCGGGAATCATCCGTCACGGAGCAAAATTGCTGTATGCTTTTGCCGAAGCGACGGTGCCGAAAGTGACGCTCATCATCAGAAAAGCTTACGGAGGCGCCTATGTCGCCATGAATTCGAAAGGGCTCGGGGCAGATCTTGTATTCGCCTGGCCCAATGCGGAAATCGCCGTGATGGGAGCGGAAGGCGCGGCGTCGATTTTATACAGCAGAGACATACAGGCTTCTGAGGACCCGGAGAAAACGAAGCGCGAAAAAAAAGCCATATACGAAAAGGAAAACGCCGGTCCGTATAAAGCGGCGGCCTGCGGAATGGTGGATGATATCATCCGGCCGGAAGACTCGAGGAAAAAATTGATTCAGGCATTTGACATGCTTGCGCATAAGGAAGAGGAAAGACCGAAAAAAAAGCACGGTAATATACCGCTTTAAACGGAGGGAACTGAAAATGGTAAACGAAAAACGTCTGCTTGAAGAATTTCTTGAACTCGTTCAAATTGATTCAGAGACAAAACATGAAGCGGAAATCAGCAAGGTGCTCAAACAAAAATTCACTGATTTAGGATTGAGCGTAAAAGAAGATGATACAAAAGAAGTGACGGGGCATGGAGCCGGCAACTTAATCTGTACGTTAAAGGGCACAAAAGATGCGGATACGATTTATTTCACATCGCACATGGACACGGTTGTCCCGGGCAAAGGCGTTAAGCCGATTGTGGAAGACGGCTATGTAAAATCCGACGGCACGACGATTCTCGGCGCTGATGATAAGACGGGACTTGCCGCAATGTTTGAAGCCATTAAAGTGCTGAAAGAACAAAACATCGAGCACGGCACCATTGAATTCATTATCACGGCCGGAGAAGAATCGGGATTAGTCGGGGCAAAAGCAATGGATCGTTCAGACATTACCGCGAAATACGGTTTTGCGCTTGATTCAGACGGAAAAGTCGGCAACATTATTGTAGCCGCACCGACACAAGCGAAAGTGAGAGCAACCATTTTCGGGAAAACGGCTCATGCGGGGGTAGAACCGGAAAAAGGCATCTCCGCGATTACAATCGCATCAAAAGCAATCTCTAAAATGCCGCTCGGCCGTATTGATAAAGAAACAACGGCTAATATCGGACGTTTCGAAGGCGGCACGCAAACCAATATCGTCTGCGATCAGGTTGATATTCTGGCTGAAGCGCGTTCATTAGTGCCTGAAAAAATGGAAGCGCAAGTGCAGAAAATGAAAGAAGCTTTCGAATCTGCTGCAGCTGAGATGGGAGGCCGCGCGGAAGTGGACATCGCGGTCATGTATCCGGGTTTCAAATATCAGGACGGCGATCAGGTTGTGGAAGTCGCGAAAAAAGCGGCGGCAAAAATCGGCCGGCCGAGCGAACTTCAGACAAGCGGCGGCGGAAGTGACGCAAACGTCATTGCCGGCCACGGCATTCCGACAGTCAACCTGTCAGTAGGCTATGAACAAATCCATACGAAAAATGAAAAAATGCCGATTGAAGAGCTCGTCAAAACGGCGGAAATGGTCGTTGCCATTATCGAAACAGCGGCCAACTAAAAACGAAGCACCCAGTTGATTGGGTGCTTTTCATTCTTCATGATAATTGGTTTAAAGCCTTGCAGATACAAGAAAAAAACCCTGCCGGATAGTTCGGGCAGGGTTTCAGTATTATGATTTGGCGGGCTCCGCCTGAGCCGCAGCTTGTTTCTTTTTATGATGCGTCTGCTGTAAAAGTACATTCTGCACTGTCAAAAACAGTCCGCTTGTAAACCAGTAAAGCGGCAGCGCAGCCGGTACGTTAAGTGAAAAAACGGTCATCATGACAGGGAAAATAAAGACCATGATTTTTGCTGACTGCATCGCGGCCGGATTTTGAGCAGCCGGTGAATATTTCTCGTTTAATTTTTGGGAAATATAAGCCTGTAAGAAATACATGGCCCCCGCGCACAGTGATACAAGAATATCAGAATGCCCTAAGCTGAACCACAGAAATGAGTGTGAAGCGATTTCCGGCGTTGAGCGGATGGCGTAATAAAAACCGATCAAAATCGGGAATTGCACCAGCATCGGAAGACATCCCATTGCCATCGGATTCAGATTGTGCTCACGGTAAAGCTTCATCATTTCCATTTGCAGTTCTTTTTGTTTCTCCGCATCTTTCGTTTGTTTCATTTTAGCCTGAATGCTGTCGACCTGCGGTTTGATCACAGCCATTTTTTCCTGGAACACCCGCTGTTTCTTAAATTGGTTCACAAACAAAGGCAATACAACGATCCGGACGATAATCGTCACCAGAATAATCGACAATCCGTACTCACCGTGGAACAGGCCCGCCACACCTTTTAAAAGTGCCGAAAACGGCTCGATCAGGTAATCGTGGAAAAAACCGATATTCCCGAGGCCTCCCGTCTGAGTCTGAGATGTCGCCGCAAAAGCCGAGCGGCCTGTGCACAGTACGATAAAAAACAATCCGAATGCGATCCATTTTTGATATGTTTTAGACAATTATGTCTCCTCCTTTTTATCTTCACTTGCCGTTATAAAAGGAGGAAGCTGACATCTTCATCATCATTCGCCGGTGAATTCATGCGGATGACTTTACGTATCCAAGTTGTAATGCGATGATATATAATAATAAGAAAGTCTGTTCGGTTCAGCTGAACGACTGCTTGATGTTCATCTATTCGTTTCGTTCTCCAATGCTCGCCTGCGCGGCGCTCACGCAAAAGAAAAGCGATGCCGATCGCGGTCAGAGCGGGAAGAATAATTGTGAAAAAATCGACTAAAAATAAAAAGTCATTCATTGACTCAAGAATCATTTTATCACATCCATTCAGCTCTTATTTTACTACATATATATAAGGTTGTCTATGAAAGGAAAGGAGGCGCCGGGAGTGGCCGGAAAAGGGAGAATTATATTTCATATCGATATGAACAGTTTTTATGCCTCCGTAGAAATGGCGTATGATCCGTCTTTAAGAGGAAAACCTATCGCCGTTGCCGGAAACGTGAAGGAACGGAAAGGAATCATCGTCACCTGCAGCTATGAAGCGAGAGCGCGGGGCGTAAAGACCACCATGCCGGTGTGGCGGGCAAAACGCCTCTGTCCGGAACTCATCGTCGTGCCTCCGAATTTTGACCGCTACCGGAGTTCGTCAAAAGAAATGTTCAGCATTCTGAGGGAGTATACGGATTTAGTCGAGCCTGTTTCTATTGATGAAGGATACATGGATATTACGGACACACCGCACAGCCACAGGGCGTATGAGACAGCCGAAGACATTCAGGCGAGACTGCAAAAAGAGCTTCTGCTTCCGTCAAGCATCGGCATCGCCCCGAATAAATTTCTCGCTAAAATGGCTTCTGACATGAAAAAACCGCTCGGCATCACCATTTTAAGAAAAAGAGAGCTGCCGGACGTATTATGGCCTCTTCCGATTGAAGAGATGCACGGTATAGGAACGAAAACTGCGGAAAAAATAAAAACGCTCGGCATCAAAACGATCGGTGATTTGGCAAAAGGAGATGAACATGCGCTGAAAACGCTTCTCGGCATAAACGGCCCGAGGCTGAAGGATAAAGCGAACGGCATCCATCCTGCAGAAGTCAATCCCGAGCGGATTTATGAATTTAAAAGCGTCGGCAACTCATCCACCCTGTCGCATGATTCGGCTGACTGGGATGAATTAACGGGCGTGTTTGACCGGCTCGCGCTGTCTGTGAGCGAACGGCTCCAGCGTAAGGAGGTCATGGCCTGCCGGCTGTTCATCATGATTCGGTATGCGGATTGGAAAACAGTCACAAGAAGCATGACCCTCAGCAATCCGGCTGATCAGAAAAAAGACATCATGGAAGCGGCGATGGAACTGTTTGACAAGCACTGGAACCAAAACCCGGTAAGGCTTCTCGGCATCACCGGAACGGAACTGGTTGAAAAACAGCAGGCGTATAAACAGCTTGATCTGTTTTCATTCAAGGAGGACGCAAAGGATGAGCCGATTTTTCAGATGATGAACGAGCTGAATGAAAAGTACGGCCAAAACCTGATCAGAAAAGGCGCCGTTATAAAAAAAGAAGAAAGCAAAACAAGGGGAACGAGCTTTAACAGAGACTTTTTCCAGGATGAAAAGAAAAGGTGAATAACTTGAAAAAAGGGGTTATGTATGATAATTTCTTTAGTATAAATATCATTTTATTTTAATTTAAATTTTAAAATGGTTAAACGTTTGAAGAAGGGACGTTAGAATATGTCAAAACAACAAATCGGAGTTATCGGTCTTGCGGTAATGGGTAAAAATCTGGCTCTTAACATCGAAAGCCGGGGATTTTCTGTGTCTGTATACAACAGATCAAGCAGCAAAACGGAAGAGTTTTTAGAAGAGGCAAAAGGCAAAAATGTTGTCGGTACATACAGCATTGAGGAGTTTGTCCAGTCTCTTGAAACACCCCGTAAAATTTTATTAATGGTTAAAGCGGGAACTGCAACGGATGCGACGATTCAATCTCTTCTTCCTCATCTGGAAAAAGACGATATTTTGATTGACGGCGGAAATACATACTATAAAGATACACAGCGCCGGAACAAAGAGCTTGCCGAAAGCGGCATTCACTTTATCGGAACGGGTGTATCAGGCGGTGAAGAGGGAGCGCTGAAAGGGCCTTCTATTATGCCGGGCGGCCAAAAGGAAGCGCACGAACTCGTAAAACCGATTTTAGAAGCCATTTCTGCTAAAGTGGACGGAGAAGCTTGTACGACATACATCGGCCCGGACGGAGCGGGGCACTATGTAAAAATGGTGCACAACGGTATTGAATACGGTGACATGCAGCTGATCTCTGAGTCATATTTCATTCTGAAACAGGTGCTCGGATTGTCTGCCGAAGAGCTTCACGAAGTATTCGCTGAGTGGAACAAAGGAGAGCTTGACAGCTATCTGATCGAAATCACGGCTGACATTTTCACTAAAAAAGATGAAGAAACGGGCAAACCGCTTGTTGATGTCATCCTTGATAAAGCAGGCCAAAAAGGAACGGGTAAATGGACAAGCCAAAGCGCTCTTGACTTAGGCGTGCCGCTTCCGATTATCACTGAATCTGTTTTTGCGCGTTTCATTTCCGCAATGAAAGAAGAGCGTGTGAAAGCAAGCGGCCTACTGTCCGGACCAGACGTTAAGCCGGTCACTGAAAATAAAGAAGAGCTGATTGAAGCGGTCAGAAAAGCGCTCTTCATGAGTAAAATCTGTTCTTACGCACAAGGCTTCGCCCAAATGAAAGCCGCGTCTGAAGAATATAACTGGGATCTGAAATACGGTGAAATCGCGATGATCTTCCGCGGCGGCTGTATCATCCGCGCGGCGTTCCTGCAAAAGATCAAAGACGCATATGACCGTGAACCGGAGCTTGACAACCTGCTGTTAGACAGCTACTTCAAAAACATTGCAGAAAGCTACCAAGGCGCCCTTCGCCAAGTGATTTCACTTGCCGTAGCCCAAGGCGTGCCGGTACCTTCGTTCTCAAGCGCACTTGCGTATTACGACAGCTACCGTACGGCAGTGCTTCCTGCAAACTTGATCCAAGCGCAGCGTGATTACTTCGGCGCGCATACGTATGAACGCACAGATAAAGAAGGTATTTTCCATACTGAATGGATGAAGTAATGAAGAAGCCCCCGCAGTTATTGCGGGGGCTTTTCTGATATTAAAAACCGCGGGCCGTCATGAACGGCGCCGCGGTTTTTGATATTTTCTTATATATTCCACCAGTGGAGACCGTCTTTTTCAAGAAGATCGTCCGAAGCTTTCGGTCCCATTGACCCGGCTTCATAATTCGGAGAAAGGGTTTTGTCGGCTGCCCACGTTTCGGAAATCGCATCGACGAAATTCCATGAAAGCGCCACTTCGTCCCAATGGGCAAAGTTTGTCGCATCACCGAGCAGACAGTCATGGATTAATTTTTCATAGGCTTCCGGTGTGTTCATTTCATCACTGCAGTTGCTGCAGTAGTCCAGCTTAATCGGCTGAGCATGAGCGGCTCCGCCTAATTTTTTAGCATTCAGATATAGTGTAATGCCTTCATCCGGCTGAATATGGATGACAAGCAGGTTCGGATTTACATTCGTTTCATTGCCGTAATAAAGGTTCATCGGAATGTCTTTAAATTGAACGACGATTTTCGTTGATTTTTCTTTCATCCGTTTCCCTGTGCGGATATAAAACGGAACGCCGGCCCAGCGGAAGTTATCGATCAACAGCTTTCCGGACACGAATGTTTCCGTATTGGAATCCGGTGCTACATTATGCTCATCTGTATAGCTTGGTACGGAGTTTCCGTCAATCGTTCCCGCTTGGTATTGTCCGCGGACGAAGTAGTCGCTCACTTCGTTTGGGGCGACAGGGCGGAGAGCTCTCAGCACCTTCACTTTTTCGCTGCGGATTTCTTCCGTGTTCAGTTTAATCGGCGGTTCCATCGCCAAGAGAGCGACCATTTGTAAAATATGGTTTTGAACCATATCACGGAGTGCGCCTGATTTCTCATAATATCTCGCACGATCCTCAACGCCGAGATCCTCACTTGACGTAATCTGGATGTTTGAGATGTAGCGGTTATTCCACAGCGGCTCAAACAGCGCATTCGCAAACCGGATGACTTCGATATTTTGAACCATTTGTTTGCCTAAGTAATGGTCGATCCGGTAAATTTGATCTTCCGTGAAAGCTTCGCGTATTTCTTTGTTAAGCTCTTTCGCACTCGGCAGGTCATGGCCGAACGGTTTTTCAATGACGAGACGGGACCAGCCATTTGTCGCTGTGACACCTTCGTTTTTAAGTGATTTTGCGATCGTGCCGAAAAACTCAGGAGCCATCGCCAAGTAAAACATTCTGTTGTTCGGGATTTCATATGTATGTTCAAGCTGATCAAGCAGGACATTTAGCTCCTGATAGGAACCCGGATTCGTTACATCAAACGGATGGTAATAAAAATGAGATGTGAAATCGTCTATGTCTTTTTGCCCGGCAGAAGAAACAGACGTTTTAACGGTTTCCCGGAGGTCCTCGTTTGACCAAGGTCTTCTTCCAACACCTACAACTGCAAACTCTTCACCAATTTGACCATTTTTATATAAACGGTGAATGGATGGGTAAAGTTTTCGTTTTGCCAAATCCCCTGTGGCACCAAATATTACAATTACTGCTTTTGGTTTGTCGTTTGTTTTCACTTAGAGTACCTCACTTTATCTGAAGCATGGTTTAAAACCCCGCATATTTCCTTCATTTTAAATCTAAAATTCGTTGAAAGCAAACATTTCAGCCTGTTTTTTGCGGTTTGCGGAAAAAAATTAATCAGGCCGGAGAAGGCCCGGGTGAATTCACATTTTCAGCCTGATCCTGTATCCTTAGTAGTACAAAGATCTAGGAGGAAGCATTGTGGAATTATTATTTTTAGGGACGGGGGCCGGCATGCCGGCAAAGACGAGAAATGTAACGTCCGTCGCGCTGAAGCTTCTTGAAGAAAGGCGTTCCGTATGGCTGTTTGATTGCGGAGAAGCCACTCAGCATCAGATATTACATACAACAATCAAACCGAGGAAAATTGAAAAGATTTTCATCACCCACCTTCACGGCGACCATGTTTACGGTCTTCCGGGTCTGTTGGGGAGCCGTTCATTTCAGGGCGGTGAAGAAGAGCTGACGATTTACGGGCCAAAAGGCATTAAAGCCTTTATCGAAACAAGCCTGAACGTGACGGCGACTCATCTGACGTATCCTCTTACTGTACATGAAATCGAAGAGGGGACGGTTTTTGAAGATGAGCAATTCATTGTTACCGCAGCATCCGTCATTCACGGCGTGGAAGCGTTCGGCTACCGGGTTCAGGAAAAGGATATTCCCGGCGCATTGCAGGCCGGCAGATTGAAAGAAATGAATATCCCGCCCGGACCCGTCTATCAGAAAATCAAAAAAGGCGAAACGGTCACACTTGACGATGGCAGAATAATCAACGGGAAGGATTTTTTGGAACCGCCGAAAAAAGGGAGAATCGTCGCTTTTTCCGGGGATACGAGGGCATCAGAGCGGGTAACGGAGCTGGCGCGCAATGCGGATGTGCTTGTTCATGAAGCGACGTTTGCCAAGGAAGATGCAAAGCTCGCACATAATTATTATCACGCGACGACAGAACAGGCTGCGCAAACGGCAAAAAAAGCAGGCGCCAAACAGCTGATCTTAACTCATATCAGCGCAAGGTATCAGGGTGAATCGCCGATAGAGCGTCTCGAACATGAGGCGAAAGCGGTGTTTGAAAACAGTAAGATCGCATTTGACTTCATGGAGGTCACTGTGGAGCGGTCTTAAAAAATGGACGCTTGACATTTTTTTCTGATGAGATATAATAAAGCGTAATAATTACGATTTGTATAAGGGGTGAAAATGATGCGTGTGAATGTTACATTGGCCTGTACAGAGACAGGGGACAGAAATTATATTACGACGAAGAACAAACGGACGAATCCGGACCGGTTAGAAATGAAAAAGTATTCACCCCGGTTGAAAAAGTATACTTTGCATCGTGAGACAAAATAGATCACGATAACAAAAGCCATTGTGTCGTTGCACAATGGCTTTTGTTTTATCAGTTTACCGCCTGATAGGCAGGAGCATTCATTTGCTGGCGCACCGCGCACCAAACATCATAAATGGCAAGGTGGACGATGTGCGGTTCATCGTGGTGAATGGCATGAGAACTGTTTTTGGCCTGAATCCATCCGCTTTGATAAGAGACATCAAGCATGCTTCTGTGCAGTTTCACCCATTGTTCATGAGCGTGCTTTAAGCGCTCATCCCGCTCTCCCGATGATAAAATCAACAGCGGCATATCGCCGAAATGAATCTGCTGATGCTTGATCTGACGAAGGCTCGTCAAAAATTCCGCGTGTGATCCTTCCAATATGAACTGTTTCAAATAGGCGGCTTTCATTTCTTCGGGAAGAAGCGGAAGCACTTTCGTCTCCTGATCCTCAGAAACCGGATCAAGCATCACCATCCCGAGAATATCCCGGCGGTTCCGGCTCGCCCAAAGTCTGCTGATAATCGCGCCGTATGAATGCGAGACGACAAGATAAGGAGGCTTGACGCCGGCCTTCAGAAGAAGAGCGTTTAATTCCTGTACCATGTGGTCCGCCGTTCTCTTGTTTCGGCTTTGTCCGCTTTTGCCGATTCCGGCTCTGTCATATGTGAAAACCCCAAATTCTTCATCTATGTCAGCGAGTAATGATGTCCATGTTTCAGAAGAAGTACCGTAGCCGGCTTCAAAGACGATCGTCACTTCGCCGGCGCCTTTACGGTGTTTCGTATAATACGGACACCCGTCAATCAGATATGTCCTTTCCATCCATGCTGCTTTCATTGGAGTCATCCCCTCTAATTGGTTCTATAGGGAAGACGGAGAAGCTTCGGCAATCGTTTCTCAAAAAATAAAAAAAGAGACAGCCGGATCGAAAAACTCCGGCTGTCACTTCATCACCATGCTCTGTCGTATTGAACCGGTGACGGTATTTCAGTATTCAGCTGCTTCGCTGCACTCCTTGCAAAATGCGGATCGCGCAGAAGTTCTCTCGCGACAAAAATAAGGTCAGCGCGGTTGTTTTGCAGAATTTCTTCCGCCATTGTTCCCGTCGTTATCAAACCGACGGCGCCTGTTGCGATTTCGACCTGTTCACGGATTTTCTCTGCGAAGCTCACTTGGTAGCCGGGGAAGACGTTAATATCAGCTTGAACGAGTGCGCCTGAGCTGCAATCAATGAGGTCGACTCCCTGTTCTTTCATCCACTTCGCAAAACCGATATGATCCGCAATGTCCAGCCCTTTGTCTGTATAATCCGATGCAGAAATACGGACAAATAACGGGCCGTCCCAGACTTCCTTGACGGCTTCAATGGTCTCGCCTAAGAAGCGGTAGCGATTTTCATGTGAGCCTCCGTATTCGTCTGTACGGTGATTGGACAGAGGGGACAGAAATTCGTGCATTAAGTAGCCGTGTGCCGCATGAAGTTCAATAATGTCAAAGCCGGCTTCTTTCGCGCGCGCCGCTGCCTGTTTGAATTCCTGAATGGTTTCTTTAATTTGTTCTGTCGTCATTTCAGCCGGTGTTTTGGACTGCTCATCGAACGGAATGGCTGACGGAGCGTAAATGTCTCCCTCAAGCTCAGCTTTACGTCCGGCGTGCGCAAGCTGAATGCCGATTTTAGATCCTTGCGCTTTCACTTGTTCCGTCAGTTTGGCAAAACCTTCGATATGATCATCGCTCCAAATGCCCAAATCCTGATCGGAAATGCGCCCCTGCGGATTAACGGCTGTCGCTTCCACGATAATCAGGCCGACCTGTCCGATTGCACGCGATATGTAGTGCGCCATATGAAAAGGCTGCAGTTTTCCGTCCTTCTCATGTGAGGAATACATGCACATCGGTGCCATAACAATACGGTTTTTGATCGTTACATCTTTAACGGTCCATGGTGTGAATAATTTTCTGGCCATTTATTTCGCCTCCCGGAATGTTTTTAGACATTGATTATAACAACTCATGATCATTCAGTCATATAAACTGCTCACAACTGAACACATCGTTCTTATTGTTCTGGACGGGCATTTTTTTATACACAGCGGTGCCGTATCTTCATAACAGGCATTTACAGCCGATCATATAGCAAATATAGATGAGAAACGCACCGATGACTGCGTGGCCTCCTTTGAACCAGTTTGTCAGGATGAAAATAGAGCTGATGAAGATCACCGCGCCGAAGGCACCGAATATTCCGTTTTTTTGAGCGGCTCTGAAATCGTCGGGGCTCATATTTTTCAGCTGCAAGTGAATATTCAGTAACGTCATAATCGGCAGCAATGTAATAACGCCTGATAAAAATAAGTATTTCGACTTGCTTAAATACGCGGCGGCCACCATAACGGTGCCGCCGATAAAAAATTGAATGAGAAAACTCATGCTGAAACGCTCACCTTCTGTTTGTGATCAAGTATAATGATGGAGACATTGCCATTTTATTTTTGATTAATGTATAAGTAAACTAAATATAACTAATGCATTGGATAATAAAGAATGATATCTGGGAGATGAAGCCGGTTGGATTTAAAGAAGCATTTAGCCTTTATTAAAACGGTTGAAAGCGGCAGCCTGACCCAAGCCGCTGCCATATTGAATTACACACAGCCGAACATCAGCCAAATGATCAGTAAATTAGAGGAAGAGTACGGTTTTCCGCTTTTGATCAGACAGCGGCATGGAGTGAGGCCCACCGCAAATGGCTTGAAAGTGTTACATATTATGAAGGAAATTCAAAAAAACTATGAAAAACTGTCTCAAACCGTTGATAATATTAATGGGTTAGAAAGAGGGGAAGTCCGGCTCGGCACTGTTACGAGCGTGGCGGTAAAATGGCTGCCGAAAATTTTGAGGGAATTTAATGAGCTGTATCCTTCCATTAAGGTGCATTTGTTTGAAGGAAATTCTACTGAACTGGAAGAATGGCTGAAAGATGACCGGATTGATGCGGCGATCGGGACATCCCACAGCGAGAAGTGGCATTTTTACCCGTTGGCCGAGGATCCGATTGTAGCGGTGATGAGCCCGCAGCATAAATTGGCGGAATGTGAAACGGTTCCGTTACATGTCATGGAATCCGTCAAATGTATCGTGCCTTATCCGGAGACACATTTTGATGTGCTGAAAGTGCTGAAGGAAGAAAAGATCACACCGCGGGTCGCTTATCAAATCAGAGGGGATGAAGCGATTATTGCAATGGTGCGGAACAATCTGGGGATCAGCATCTTGCCGCAGCTTTTGGTGAATGATTGTGATGTGCTCATCAAACGGTTCGACCGGTATGTCTCCAGGCAGCTCGGCATTTTGACAGCTCATGCAAAGGAGACGCAGACACCTTCTGTCCAGAAACTGATTCAATGCATACAAGAATGGGTTGCGGTCCGTCAGGCTTCTGTCTGAAGAAGCCTGATGGACCGTTTAAACCGGTTCAGCATAATAGACCAGCATAAAATATGTCACCGGTTCATCCGAGGAATTAAAATAACCGTGCGGCGTCGTCGCCCGAAGTCAGCACATGCTTTTCGTCATCAAGCTCAACCGTCAATTCACCGCTCTTGATTAAAATGTATTCCCCTAAATGTGATTTTGCCTCATGGGCGCAGCCCGGCTTCAGGTCAACTATGTCAAAAAGTTTGACCGTGACGGTGGTGAGCGGGGTTATTTCGGTGTCGGGCTTTCGTTTGTATATAAAAAGGGCATCAACGGCACATGCTGTTGATGCTTTTTTTGAAATGCTAGGGTTTGGAGAGCACTTCAATTCCGACGTTGACCATTTTGTCCAGTCCCATAAAAGACAGGCAGATTTTGGCGCGTCTTTTTCTTTTATCGATCTTTTTAATAATGCCTTCCATTCCTTTAAGAGGCCCTGAGGCAACGGTTACTTTTGAATTTTCAATATAGACTTTTGAATAATCTACAGTGTCTCCTTCTCCGATCAGCCTAATGATAGGGAGGATTTCTTCATCCTTAATTGTCGTGAAATAGGTTTTACGCTCTTTGGAATAATATGCGCCGTTATTCACGATTCTGCATGAAATGGGGAGTTCTTTGATTTTATGAAATGTCCGCTCTGTCATCTTCGTTTTAAACAGCACATATCCCGGAAACATCTTTTTGAGTGCCTCGTATTTGATTCCGGCTTTTCGTTCTGTGACTTTTTTCTTGGGTATGATTGAGTAGAGAGCCTGCTCATCAAACTGCAGACGCAGAAATTTTTGAACTGTTTCTTCTTTTCCGGACTCTACAAAAAGTGCGTACCATTTCATGACTGGGTCCTCCTTAGAATAATAAGAAATTATTATACAAAGAAAGTATTTAATGGATAGTATTTAAAGTGATTAAAAATTTTTCTAATTCGTCTTTTTTTTACATAATATATGAAAATGAAAAATAAGTATAGACCCAATTGACAGAGAAGCGATGAAATTTTCTTTGACATGAAAAGGGTTCAGGGAATTATCTGACATTTATCCCGAAACAATTATGCCGACTGTCCACCGAACATAAAACTGTGGAATAAATGTCAGAAAATAACGAAATAAATCCTTGACATTATTATCTATAAATTGATATTATTCTCTTTAAATAGCAACTATTTGTTAAATTTATTAAATTGATGTAAAGCACCTATTAAATTTCAATCGCTGTTTCGGCACGTTGAAGAGGAAATAGGGATTATAAAAATGATTGTAGTGTATATATCTACATATACATGATAAGGGAGAAGTGTGCCGTCATGGCTGTTTTCGGGCATATTGGCACTGCAGCTTGTCATGCGAAACATTCAGTAAACAAGCAAGATGTCTTTATATAAATTATGTTAGAAAAGGAAAACACAATGCGTTTGCGATTTTTAAACCTTTGCTGAATCGCAAACGCGTTTGTGTTTTTATTTTTATGCCGGTGTTTACACCAGTCAATATATGAAATAAGAGACGTTTTTGTATGGAGATCCACATGTGATGTACAAAATTGGCGATGCGGAAAGGATGAGGATAAGATGCTTACGTTTGTGTTCCCGGGGCAGGGTTCTCAATTTAAAGGAATGGGAGCCGGACTGTTTGATGAATTTCAAGATCTGACACGTCAGGCTGATGACATATTAGGCTACTCTATAGAAGAATTGTGTCTGGAGGATCCGAATCACCAGCTGGGGAAAACGCAATTTACCCAGCCGGCGTTATATACGGTGAGTGCACTCAGTTATTTAAAGAAAATGAAAGAGTGCGGCAGAGAGCCTGATTACGCCGCAGGGCACAGTTTAGGAGAATATAATGCGTTATTTGCGGCCGGCTGCTTTGATTTTGAGACCGGTTTGCAGCTTGTAAAAAAAAGAGGGGAGCTCATGAGCAAGGCAGCTCCCGGAGGCATGGCGGCGGTTTTGGGGTTTACCGCTGAACAAGTAAAAGAGGTTCTATCCGATTATCATCTGACCGGCATTGATATCGCTAACCACAATTCACCTTCGCAAATTGTGATCGCCGGAACGAAACAAGACATTGAAAAAGCGGGCCCCGTTTTTGAAAAAGCCGGCGTGAGAATGTACCTTCCTTTAAATGTGAGCGGCGCCTTCCATTCCCGCTATATGAAAGATGCTGAAAAAGAGTTCGCGGATTATTTAGAAGAAACGGCGTTTTTGCCTCTTCGTTTTCCGGTGATCTCAAATCTTCATGCCGCACCTTATAAGAATGATGAAATCAAAACAAATCTGACTTTGCAAATGACCAATCAGGTAAAGTGGACGGACACGATACGCCGTCTGATGGGACTTGAAAATAATGAAATTGCAGAAGTCGGGCCCGGGGAAGTGCTGACAAAACTGACGCGTCAGATTAAAAAAGATGCCGTCCCATTACCTATGCCGAAAGAAGAGTCTGATACTGCTGATGTTAAAGTATCGGCAGCTGATCCGCAAAAAACGGCGGGAATGAGATTAGGGAACGAAGATTTTAAAAAAGATTATAACATCCAATATGCTTACATGACGGGCTCCATGTACAGGGGAATTGCTTCGGAACAGATGGTCATTAAAGCGGCAAAAGCGGGAATGCTGGGCTTTTTCGGAACGGGCGGATTGAGTATCGAACGGATCGGACAGGCCATCGGAACCATCCGGTCTGCACTGCGGCAAGGGGAAACATTCGGAATGAATCTTCTTCATCATATGATGTCACCTGACAAGGAAGTCAGAATGATAGATTTATATTTGAAAAACGGCATTCATCTTATTGAAGCATCGGCATTTATGGGCATAACCCCCGCTCTTGTTATATACAGGGCAAGGGGACTAAGCAGGAATCATGACGGGTCGGTGTCAGTTCAAAACAGAATCATCGCGAAAGTATCCCGGCCTGAAGTCGCTGAGGCCTTTCTGAATCCGGCTCCGGCTCATGTGCTGGAAAGACTTGTGTCTGACAATCGGCTGACAGCCGGGGAAGCGGCGCTTGCAAAAGAAATTCCGATGGCTGATGACATTTGCGTTGAAGCGGATTCAGGAGGGCATACTGACCAAGGGATTCCGTATACATTAATGCCTGCCATGATCAGACTCAGAGACCGCATGATGGAGAAGCACGGTTATGCGAAAAAAGTAAGAATCGGCGCAGCGGGCGGCATCGGCACTCCGGAAGCGGCTGCTGCCGCGTTTCTGCTCGGCGCCGAATTTATCGGAACCGGTTCTATTAATCAATGTACGGTCGAAGCCGGGACAAGTGATTCAGTGAAAGATCTGCTTCAGGAAGCGAACGTTCAGGATACGTCATACGCTCCCGCGGGAGATATGTTTGAAGCGGGAGCAAGGGTGCAGGTGCTGAAAAAAGGACTGTTTTTCCCGGCAAGAGCCAATAAACTCTTTGACTTGTACAGACAATACAATTCTTTAGATGAAATAGATGAAAAAACGAAAACATTAATTGAAGAAAAGTATTTCCAGCGCAGTTTTGAAGAAGTGTATGAGCAGTTGAAACGTGATAAATCTCCTGAGCAGATCGCCAAAGCCGAACAGAATCCGAAACACAAAATGGCGATGGTATTTAAATGGTATTTTTCTCATACGACAAGGCTCGCTCTGGAAGGAAAAAGCGAAAGTAAAATAGATTACCAAATTCATTGCGGCCCTGCGCTCGGCGCGTTTAATCAATGGGTGAAAGGAACCCCGCTTGAAAATTGGAGAAACAGGCATGTCGATCTGATCGGCAAACAGCTCATGGAAGAAACAGCCGGCCTTCTTGCGCAAAGGCTGGTATCGATTACAGGCTGAGTATGACCAGACATTACATTTTTTCTGCGGAGGACAGACCATGCTGATTGAAAATCATGAATTAACGATGAGCCATGTCGGGTTAGGGAATTTGAATGAGTACGCGCTGCTGCTGTTATTCGGCAACGCACACAGTCACCATTTAACGGACGGAACAGGATTCCGGCCTGATCAGATGGCCGATCACCAAGGGCTGATTTTGTATCCGGCTTATTTTATGACACATCTCAAAGTTCCTTCAGATCAGCCTCTTGATCAGTACCGATTATGGGACGAGGTTTCCGTCGGAGTCGATATCTCCCGGTTTGGAGAAACCATATTAGAATCTGATTATTTGTTCGGGCCGAAAGGAGCGGTCAGCTCTGATAAAAGCGAGTGGGACCGGGGACGGTTTCCTTCTATGAAAGCCAATAGTTTAATTGTCGTCGACGTCACACAAACAGAAGGTTCGACGCGCAAAGTCTCAGCGCCTAAGGCTGAATGCATTGCGGAACTTTCTAAGCTAGCCAAGCCGCCTTACGCGCTGATGCGGTCAAAGAAAATCAGAACGGACGCCTTCGGTATGAAGCCGGGCAATCTCAAAACAGCAGACCCCGTTTCATATCGGGTTCCTATTGATCAGGATGCTGCGCCCGGGCATGCCATGGTGTTTGCGAAATTCAGCAAGATAATGGATGCGGCGGAATTTGAATGGATGACGCGCCGGTCGAAGCCGGGTTTTCCGGTTTCAATCGCGCGGCATTTATTTTTGCTTGAAAGAGAGACGTATTATTACGGAAATTGTTTTGCAGATGAAGAGCTTGATATTTATATGACGGGACACATTGAAGAATGCGATCCCGACTTTCACGGTGAGTCCCTCGGTATGATCTCAGTGGCGAAAATCAGCTATCAGATTGAAGTCTATATGAAAAGAAATCATACATTGCTGGCCATTTCCAAGGTGGACAAGCTGCTGGCGGTGCCGACCTCTTCACAAGATCATATTCCGGATTATAAGCGGGTCATCAGAAGTTTATAAAATGAAGAATGGAGCTGAAAGCAAATGGAACAAACCAAGGAAATGAAGCAGATCATCGCACAAATCATTCAGGACATTCAAGAACAGCAGTCATATCGGGCCGTCGAAGCGGGGGATGATGTGAGAGTCATAGAGGATCTGGGCTTCTCATCACTGGATATCGCTCAATTAGTCGCACAGATGGAGATGGAAACCGGAGTAGATCCTTTTTCCCAAGGAGAAACGATTTCCAGCATTACAACCGTCGGCAGCATTTGTGATATTTATCAAAAATATATGGACAGTGCTCAATCATGAAAACAGAAAGCGGGGGAGATATCAGCTGGGTGACTGATAAGCTTAGGGAAACGCAAGACAGTGAGTTTCTCATTTTTAAAGGGCAGACTTTTACGTATGATGATTTGCTGACACGAATCAGCTTTTTTCAGAAAGAACTTGAACAAAACGGAATACGTGAAGGAGAATGTGTGGCGCTTATCGGGGATTATTCCCCGAACGCCATTTTTTTGCTGATGGCGCTTTTGTTAAACCGAAATATCGTTGTCCCTCTCAGCAATGAATCAAGGGAAAAGCATCTCGATATGTTTGAAGACGCGAAAGTGAATCAAATCATTGAAATAAATGAAAATGACAGCTGGACGCTTCGTGCAGGTTCTGAAAGCGCCTCTCACCCTCTGCTTGATGACCTGCGCGAGAGAGGGGAGTCAGGCATTATTATTTTCACATCGGGAACTTCCGGCAAAAGCAAAGCATCCGTGTTAAGCGCCGGCCGGCTGCTTGAAAAATATAAAACGGCGAAGAGAAAACCGCTGCGTACGCTCATTTTTCTGAAATTGGATCATATCGGCGGCATTAATACGCTGTTTGCGATTCTGTTTAACGGGGGGACCATCGTCACATCAGACAGCAGAACGCCGGAGTCCGTTTATCAGGCGGTCGACAAGCATGCTGTCCAAGTGCTCCCCGCCACCCCGACCTTTTTAAACATGCTGCTGATGTCCAAGGCGGATGCCGGCTATAACCTCTCTTCACTCCGGCTGATCACTTACGGCACAGAACCGATGCCCAAATCAACGCTGCGCGGCATTCACCGGCTGTTTCCGGATGTACGGCTGAAACAAACATATGGATTAACTGAACTGGGTATATTCTCAACGAAATCAAAAGACAGCCAATCCACTTGGATGAAAGTGGGCGGTGCCGGAACAGAGACCAAAATTACCGGAGGCACGCTTTGGGTCCGTTCTGAGTCGGCGATGCTCGGCTATTTAAACGCACCGTCACCTTTCGATGAAGACGGCTGGTATGACACCGGTGACCAGGTGGAAACAGACGGCGAATATATAAGAATCCTTGGAAGAAAGAGTGAAATCATTAATGTGGGCGGAGAGAAAGTGTTTCCGGCAGAGGTGGAAAGCGTCTTTCTGGAGATACCGAATGTCCGGGATGTTCTCATAACGGGAAGAAAAAATCCGATTACGGGCGAGATTGTCGCAGCAGAGGCCGTGCTTGAAAAAGAGGAAGATATCAAATCTTTCAGAAAGCGGGCCGTAGCTCATTGCAAACAGAAGCTGCAGCCATATCAGATACCGCAGATCATCTCTGTTACAGATCGGAAACTGTCTAATGACCGATTTAAAAAAATAAGAAACGTGTAAAACAGGAGGCAAATATGAATAACGGAAAAGTAGCGGTCGTCAGCGGAGGAAGCCGGGGGCTCGGAAAAGCGATTGTACATACGCTTTTGGATGAGGATTACAAAGTAGCCGCTTTCAGCCGCAGTGAATCTGATTTTATTAACACATTGAGAGAGAGTGAAAAGTACCGCGGCCGCTTTTATTGGGAAGCGGCGGATGCGGCGGATGATGCCGCCATGAAACAGTTTGTTCTTCAAGTATACCGCAAGTTTTCCAGAATAGACGGCTTGGTCAATAACGCCGGTTTGAACCTTGATCAGCTGCTGCCCCTGACCAATGATGAAGACATTGACCGCATCCTCAATCTGAATATCGGCTCAGTCATCAAGCTGACCCGAAACGTTTCCCGTGTCATGCTGAAACAAAATTCCGGATCAATCGTTAACATAAGCTCCATTATCGGCTCAAGAGGATTTAAAGGCACTTCAGTCTACAGCGCATCCAAAGCGGCTCTTGACGGCTTGACGCGAAGCTTGGCCAGGGAGCTCGGGTCTAAAGGAATCCGTGTCAATTCACTTGCGCCCGGTTTTGTGGATACCGATATGACGAAAAATATGCCGGAAAAACAAAAATCGCAGATTATCAGAAGGACACCGATGGGGCGTTTAGGCGAAACAGACGATATGACCGGACTCGTTCGTTTCCTGCTTTCTCCTGAATCGTCCTTTATGACCGGACAGACAATGGCCATAGACGGCGGATTAACTTGTTAAAGCACAGAAAAATTCTTTTGTACAAGGGATGGTATCCTCATGAAATGTATTAACGAATTTTTAAGAACGGTAATAGCGGAAAAGCTGGGTGCCGAGGTGACCGAGGCGGAAGATAAAACCGCTTTTTTTACTCTTGGCGTGACGTCTCTCATCAGTGAAGAAATCATGACCATATTGCATAAAGAATTTACCGGCCTTTCTGAAACGCTGCTGTTTGAATATCCGAACATTGAGAAATTGAGTGAGTTTTTAAGTGCGCAGAAACGAAATCCCGAAAGCGTTCTTGAATTCAAAGAAACGGAGCCTGATACGGGAAGCCCGCAGGAAGAAGAATTGCTTCCCGTACAGGCGGCTGAAAAGGTGCCTGAACCGGCAACGGACGGGAGCTCTGATATTGCGGTTATCGGAATGAGCGGGATGTTTCCGAAAGCGGAAAACCAGCATGATTTTTGGAACAATTTAATGGAAAATAAAGATTGTGTCTCTGAAATCCCAGAGGACAGATGGGACAGCTCTTATTACTCGGAAGAGAAAACGGCAGAATACGCGTCATACAGTAAATGGGGAGGTTTTATTGATCATCCGGATCAATTTGACCCGCTGTTTTTTTCTGTTTCCCCGTGGGAAGCTGATTTAATGGACCCCCAGCAAAAATTGTATGTCACGTGCTGCTGGGAAGCGATGGAGGATGCCGGTTACGGGAACCCGGCGGCCAGGCCGACGGATCAAATCGGTGTATTCGCCGGAGTGACCTGGAATGAATATTCATTAATTGCACACGAAGAAGGTTTCCTCAAAGATCAGTACAAAGGCCCCGGCTCCTTATATTGGGGCATTCCGAACCGGGTTTCTTATTTCCTTGATCTCCATGGCCCGAGCATCGCTGTTGATACGGCGTGTTCTTCATCGCTTGTCGCCGTCCATCAGGCTTGTCAGGCCATTATGTCGGGCGACTGTGAAATGGCGCTTGCCGGAGGCGTCAACCTCAGCTTACATCCGCAAAAATACATGTTTTTAAGCCAATCACATTTTCTGTCTTCTGAAGGAAAATGCCGCAGTTTCGGTGAAGGCGGAGACGGTTACGTGCCCGGCGAAGGCGCGGGAGCCGTTTTGTTAAAACCATTGAAAAAAGCGATTGCGGACAAAGACCACATCTACGGTGTCATTAAGGGGTCAGCCACTAATCACGGCGGCAAAACGACCGGGTATACGGTGCCGAATCCGGAAGCGCACCGGGACCTGATTTTATCCGCTCTAAACAGAGCCGCGGTAAGTCCGGCGGATATCAGCTACATTGAAGCTCACGGAACCGGCACGGCGCTCGGCGATCCGATTGAGATACGCGGCCTGTCTATGGCATTTGATAAACAGACCGATGAGAAAAACTACTGCGGAATCGGCTCGGTGAAATCCAATATCGGACATTTGGAAGCGGCTGCAGGGATCGCCGGTTTAATCAAGGTGCTTTTAAGCATGAAACATGAAACGCTTCCCGCCAGTCTGCACTCCGAGGAACTGAACCGCAAGATTTCTTTTTCTGATTCGCCATTTTATGTCGTCCGAAACAACCGGCCGTGGCCGGCTGAAGGAGATAAACCGAGAATCGCCGCAATCAGTTCATTCGGCGCAGGAGGCTCTAATGCCCATCTGATCGTAGGTGCTTATCAGCCAAAACGGCAAGCGGACGGGAATACTGAGCAAAAACCGCATGCCGTCGTATTAAGCGCACATACCGAACAGCAGCTGAAAGAATATGCCGGGAAATTAAGCTCTTTTCTTGCCCGATTGGAAAACCTGCCTTCTGCCGGCGGATACAGTCTGGAAAATATCGCTGCCACCTTATTGTCAGGCAGAGAGCCTTTCTCCTTCCGGCTTGCTGTCATTGCATCATCCCTTTCTGAGCTGAAACGGCAATTGGACGGATTTGTAAGCGGTCACAGCGACGGCAGGTATATGTACTTCGGAAAAGCGTCACCCGGGCGTCCGGACGTTTCAGGCCAATCCGTTTCAGATCCTGAGAAATTTGCCGCGCTGTGGGTGAAAGGCCTTCAAGGTTGCAAAAAGCCGGAAACGCCGTATCAGAAAGTTCCGCTTCCTACGTATCCGTTTTTAAAGGAAACGTCCTGGCTGACCGATCAAAAAAAGCGGTATACAAAAAAGCCCCAAAATATCAAAAGGCGTGAAGCGCTGCATCCTCTGCTTGATGAGAATGTTTCATCCGCCCGGAAAGGGACGTTTCAAAAGATATTTTCCAAGGATGAATATTTCTTTAAAGATCATTTAGTGAACGAAAAATATGTGCTTCCCGGAGTCTGTCATCTGGAAATGGCGGCATACGGCGCGGGATTGTGGGGAGAACGCCCGGTCGTCTCTCTTCAAAGTGTGTGGTACATGGAGCCGATTGTGACAGGGACAGACCCAAGATCCGTCATGATAGAGTTTGAAGCAGAAAAAGAGCGTATAAGCTATGTCATTAAAGAAAAAGGAGCGGACGGCACCCTCTTTTCGCAAGGAGAAGTGATTTGTAAAGAAAAAGGGACGTCTTTAGAGGCCCCGGCCTTTCAGCTCCCGGCGCCATTTGCGCAGAGAACGGAGCCGGAAGACATCTATCACTCGTTCTCTGAGGCGGGAATCGTGCAAAAGGACAGTTTTCAGGTCATCCGCGAATTCTCTTATACAGAAAGGAAAGCACTGGCCAAATTAACGCTCCCGTCACACTTGGAAGCCGATTTTAAACAGTACATCCTACATCCGTCCTTAATGGATGGCGCTGTTCAAACTGCAATGGCGCATGTGCTGCAATTTCAAAAAGAGCCTGCGCTTATCGTACCGTTTTCCTTCGGAGAAATACAGCTGCTTGAACCGTTAGCGAAAACCGTATTTGTGCATGCGGAGGTAAAAGCGGCCTCCGTTCACCAATTTGATCTGCATATTTGTGATGAGCGCGGCGTGCTGTTGGCGGCAGTGAAAGATTTTATCATAAAAGAGGTGCAGGAAAGCGCCGGGTTTAACCAAAAAGCCGGCGTCACGCCGAAGAAAAGCCGTGAAACGGAATTGCTTATGACACCGGTTTGGAACACCGTCACCATTCCGGAAACCGGCATGTCTTTCATGCGTGAAGAAAAAATAATCGTCATCGGGGCCGGGCCGGATTTTCAGCAGGCTTTGAAAGAGATGTATTCCGATGTCCGTTTTCCGGACATCACTTCTTTGGACAGCGCGGAACAAATGGCTGAAACATTGAAAGCGCAAGGCTCTTTTCAACACATGATATGGGCGGCGCCGGATCATCCCATTCCATCCGTTTATGATGCGGATACGGCCGAGGGACAGGAGCACGGGGTCATGCAGCTTTTCCGGCTGGTAAAAGCGCTTCTGCTTCTGAATTTTGACATGGAACAACTATCATTGACAATCTGCACGTTTCAAGCACAGCCGATTCATGAACATGATGAGGTCAATCCGAGTCATGCAAGCATACACGGATTAGCGGGGTCGCTCGCAAAAGAATACACCAATTGGAGCATCCGGCTTCTTGATTTGGAATCTCAAAGGGGAGACCGGCATCTCCCCGATGTCTTCTCTTTACCGGCGGACTCCGAGGGAAATCCGTGGGTATTTCGTGCAGGTCAGTGGCACCGCCAGCAATTGGCCGTCTGCCAGCCTCATGCAGATGAGCCTTCATTATACCGGCACGGCGGGGTTTATGTGATTATCGGCGGAGCAGGCGGAATAGGAGAAGTATGGACTGAATATATGATTCAGACCTATCAGGCGAAAATTATCTGGATCGGGAGACGGAAAAAAGATACACAGATTGAAAGAAAGCTGAAAAGACTTGCAGCTTTAGGTCCCGCACCGCAATATTTCAGCGCGGATGCTGCGGATTATGACTCTCTCAAACGGGCGTATGACACTATTGTGAAGGAAAATGGAAAGGTCCGCGGAATCATTCACTCCGCCATCGTGTTATCAGACCGAAGTTTTGCCAATATGGAAGAGGAGCAGTTCCGCGCTTCACTTTCTGCAAAAACTGATGTGAGCTTGCAGATTGCCCGGGTAGCTGAAGGGGAACCCTTGGATTTCTTGCTGTTTTTCTCTTCGATGATGTCGTTTCAAAAAGCGCCGGGACAGAGCAATTATGCCGCCGGGTGCACGTTTAAAGACGCTTTTGCTAAGCGGATCTCACAGAAAGCGCCGTATGCCGTAAAAGTTGTCAATTGGGGCTTTTGGGGAAGTGTCGGCGTTGTCGCTTCAGAACAATACCGGAAACGGATGGAGCGGGACGGAATCGCTTCTATTGAGGCGCCCGAAGCGATGAAAACGCTGGAAACCCTGCTTTCCGGACCTCTTGACCAGCTGGCGCTGATCAAAACGACAGATCTGGTTTTTATGAAAGACGATCTGAAAGAACAAGTAACGGTTTATCCGGAAAAGATTCCTTCCGCACTCGGACAATTAACGGTTAACATCACGCAGAATGACGAAGCTGAGCGGTTAAAAGCATCAAGTGTCATGAGCTGCATGAGAGAGATGGAGTCCCTTATTGAAAAAATGCTTGTATCAACCCTTTATGAGATGGGAGCCGGGCTTGGTCAGGCTTTGCCGTTATTTCAATCGGCTGCCGGCATAACGGAACAATACAGCAGATGGCTGAAAGAGAGCTTTGTCCTCCTGAATAAATTAGCGCTTACTCCGGAAAAAACGGATCTAGGGCAGGTGTGGGAGGAATGGGAGCGGAAAAAAGAGACTTGGCTGCGCCAGAAAGACATGAGGGCGCATGTCAGATTGGCAGAAGAGACATTGCGTGTGCTTCCAGACATTTTAACCGGTAAGCTTCCGGCAACGGAAGTGATGTTCCCTGACTCCTCTTTCCGTCTTGTGGAAGGCATTTACCGCAATAATATCATTTCTGATTTTTTCAATGACAAGCTTGCTGACACATTGATTGCAGTTTTGAAGGAACGTCTGGAAAAAGATCCGCAGGCGAAAATCCGCATTTTAGAAATCGGAGCCGGAACGGGCGGGACGAGCGCTGCGGTCATGAGAAAATTGAAACCGTATGAAGCGCATATTGCCGAATATTGTTTCACGGATATTTCTAAAGCATTTCTTTTACATGCAGAAGACATATTCGGTCCGGAATATCCTTATGTCACTTATAAAATATTCAACGCTGAGCAGCCGGTATCAGCAGAAGCGCCGGACATCGGCACGTATGACGCAGTGATCGCGACCAATGTGCTTCATGCGACAAAAAATATCCGCTCTGCGCTGCGCCATGCGAAAGCAATGCTGCAAAAAAACGGTCAGCTGTTTATAAATGAGATCAACAGCCGTACCATATTCAACCATGTGACGTTCGGCCTTCTTGAAGGCTGGTGGCTGTATGAGGATCATGATTTACGGATTCCGGGCTGTCCGGGGGTTGAGCCGGCCGGCTGGGCGGAAGCGCTTTCGCTTGAAGGGTTCGTCCATCCTCTGTTTCCGGCTGAAGCCGCACACGACTTAGGCCAGCAGATTATAGCGGCTGAAAGTGACGGAACGGTCAGGCTTGCCCTCCCGCAGGCGTCAGAAGAGAAGCCGGAGCGCCGTCCGTATGACGCAGATGGTCTTTCGGATGATACTTTGCATGTCAGCCTGAGAGAAAAAAGCGTTGAACTGTTGAAGAAGGTCATCGGTGAAGCGCTTAAAGTGCCGGCGCATCGTCTTTTATCCCGTGAACCTTTAACCGCATACGGATTGGATTCCATACTGGTCGTCAGACTGACCAACGCGTTAAAAGACGTCTTCGGTTCTGTCAGCAGCACTTTATTTTTTGAATATCAAACCATTGATGAGCTTGCTGATTACTTTCTGTCTTCCCGTAAAGAAGCGCTCGAGCGGCAATTCGGGAATGGACGGGCTCATCCCGAAAACGCCGGACGGGTGCAGGCTCCCGCAGAAAGCGCCGCGCCGATTCCAAACGTAAGGGAACGGGGCATCACATATCTGACGGAATTAATAGGAAAAACGCTGAAGATTCCGAGCGGGAGAATGGATCAGTCGGTTTCCTTAACCGCATACGGTTTGGATTCTATTCTGGTCGTCAGGCTCACAAATGCCTTTCGTAACGTGTTTGACCAAATGACCAGCACCCTCTTTTTTGAATATCAGACGATAGAAGAAATCGCGGATTACCTGCTTCTTTCTCAGCCGGAAGCATTTATGAAAGCGATGGGTGTGCGTAAGGCACAGCTGTCTGATCACACAGATAATCTGAATGTAAAACAAAACAAGATTCCTCAAAACGAGGAAGGCAGCAGGACGAACGGAGATCCCTATATCCAGGATATCGCTGTCATCGGTCTGTCAGGCCGGTATCCGGGCGCCGATCACGTTGATGAGCTGTGGGAAAATGTAAAAGCCGGCAGGCATTCTATTACTGAAGTGCCGAAAGATCGCTGGGACTGGAAAACGTTTTATAACGAGGAACGCGGAAAATGGGGGTCCATTTATTCAAAATGGGGCGGTTTTCTCGATGACATTGATAAATTTGATCCGCTGTTTTTCCGTATATCTCCCGCGGAAGCTGAAAGGATGGATCCGCAGGAAAGGTTGTTTCTGCAGACTGCTTATTCAAGCATTGAAGATGCGGGGTACACCCCGGCCACGCTTTGTGACAGCCGGAAAATCGGAGTCTTTGTCGGTGTGATGAACAGCAATTACCCGACAGTTCCCAGCGACTGGTCTATCGCAAACAGAGTATCGTTTTTGTTCAATTTCCAAGGGCCGAGTATGGCTGTGGATACAGCCTGCTCTTCTTCTTTAACAGCTGTCCATCTCGCCGCAGAAAGCCTGCGGAGCGGAATGAGTGAAACAGCGATTGCCGGCGGAGTCAATCTTATCGTTGATCCGGCCCACTATGAGCGGCTGTCCGCTTTTTCAATGCTGTCTCCCGGTGATAAATGCAAATCTTTCGGAGACAGTGCGGACGGTTTTGTTGACGGTGAAGGAGTAGGGGCGATTGTGTTAAAGCCGCTTGCTCAAGCGGAGAAAGACGGCGATCATATTTACGGCGTTATCAAAGGAAGCATGCTGAACGCAGCAGGCAGGACAAACGCTTATATGGTGCCAAATCCGAAAGCGCAGTTTGATCTGATCGCAGAGACGTTGAAACGGACAGACATTCACCCGAGAACGGTCAGTTACTTGGAAGCCCACGGAACGGGCACTGCGCTCGGTGATCCGATTGAAATCGACGGGTTAACGAAAGCTTTTCGCCTGACAACAGAAGACCGGCAGTTTTGTTCCATCGGTTCCATTAAATCAAATATCGGACATTTAGAAAGCGCTGCCGGGATTGCGGGGATCACCAAACTGCTTCTGCAATTGAAACATAAGAGGATTGCCCCTTCATTGCATGCCGCGGAATTGAATCCGAATATTGAGTTTGAGCACACTCCGTTTTTCGTACAGCAAAAAGAAACGGAATGGAAACGACCTGTCTTGAATATCACGGGTAAAATGAAGGAATATCCGAGAATTGCCGGCATTTCCTCGTTTGGAGCAGGAGGTTCAAACGCACATGTCATCATTCAGGAATATGTGCCGTCTGACAGCCTGAAACCAATGGAAAACGCGTCTGTTTCTCCGCAAAAACCGGCTGTTATCATTTTATCAGCGCGAAATGAGCAGCAATTATCAGAGCGCGCCCGCCAGCTTCTGGATGATGTCATAAGAAAAAAACGTTCTGACGGGGATTTGGCCAAGATCGCTTACACGCTTCAGGCGGGAAGAGAACCGATGGCTGAGCGGCTTGCATTTACGGCCGAGTCGATAGAAGAACTGAAAATGAAGCTTATGAGTTTCTCAAACGATCATAATATCGAACATGCTCATATCTGGCGGGGCAGGACAGCCAAACATCATTCATTGGCGGCTTCGCTCACTTCTGATGAAGATATGGCGCTTACCATAAATGCCTGGCTGAGAAAAGGGAAATACGGAAAGCTGCTTGACCTTTGGGTTAAAGGACTTGACGTCGATTGGTCAGCTCTTTATCAGTGCAACCCGGGCCGCATCAGTCTCCCGGCCTACCCTTTTGCCAAAGACCGATATTGGGTCACAAAAGCTGATGTGTCACTTGACAAAACAGGCTCAGCGAAAAGTGAGAAAGCAGCCAGACTTCACCCGCTGCTCCACGCGAATACATCGACCTTTACCGCCCAGCGTTTTACTTCTGTTTTTTCAGGACATGAACCGTTTTTTGCCGATCACATCGTCAATGGAAAACCGGTGCTTCCGGGCGCGGCTGCTTTAGAAATGGCCCGGGCCGCCGTTACATTTGCCGCCGAAGACTTGCCGGGCGGGAAAACGGGTGTAAGGCTCAAACAGATCGTTTGGCTCCGTCCGGTGACGGCGCTTTCTGAAGGAGTGACGCTTCATGTAAAGCTTCAGCCGGAAGAAAACGGAGACATCGCTTTTGAAGCGTATGCCGAAGGAGAAGAGCCGCTTGTCTTTTTCCAGGGAAAGGCCGTGCTCGAAGAGACGGAGCGTGCTCCTGTTCTCGATGTAGAAGCGGTTCAGGCGCGCTGCGGCGGCCGTCACTTGTCAAAGGCTGAGTGCTATGAAGCGTTCGACAGCCTCGGCATCACCTACGGACCGTCTCATCAGGCGCTTGACGCCGTCTATGCCGGAAGCGGAGAAGTGCTCGCAAAGCTCACTCTTCCGCCGTCCGCCCGCGAAGAAAAGGAGCCGTTCATCCTGCATCCGAGCATGCTGGACGCCGCCCTTCAGGCTTCTATCGGTCTCGTGCTCTCAGACGGTTCCGCGTCCGGACGGCCGTTTCTGCCGTTTGCCCTCCAGGATATGCAGGTGTTTTCTGCGTGCCGGGAGACGATGTGGGCGGTGCTTTCCTCAGCGGACGGCGCCTATCATATTGAGCTGTGTGATGAAAACGGTGCGGTATGTGTCCGATTGACGGGGCTCACCGCCCGTTTTCTGGAAGAGGAAACGGAGGAAAAACCGCTCTTGCTTCAGCCAAAGTGGCAGGAATCACCGCCGGATGAAGGCAGCGGACAAGAAGAGTCTTTCAGATACGTGACACTGTATGGCGGAATGAACGCTGAGGACATAAGCGGCGCCGTATGTGCGGCTGACGGCGAAGGTCCGATTGAAGACCGTTATGACGCCTGCGCGGCGGAGCTGTCAGCGATCGTCACGCGTCTTATCAAAGAAAAACAGAAGAAAAAAACGCTGATCCAGCTTCTTGTCCCCGACAGGGGGGAAGACAATGTATTGGCGGGGCTGGCCGCTTTTCTGAAAACGGCTCACCTTGAACATCCGAAGCTGTACGGCCAAGTCATCCAAGCCGATCCGGACGAGTCAGCCTCGGCGCTTCTTGCCAAGCTGAAAGAAAACCGGGCGCATCCTGAACAAGCGGAAATCCGTTATGAAGCCGGCAAACGTCTCGTCAGAAACTGGCGTCATCTGCCGGCGCCTCAAAGCGGCGCCGTTCCGTGGAAAGACGAAGGGGTCTACCTCCTCACCGGGGGAGCGGGCGGCATCGGCCTGATTTTCGCTGAAGAAATAGCCTCCCGCGTCAAAAACGCCGTCCTCGTATTAACGGGAAGGGCGGAAGCGCTTGATGAAGACCGCTCCGCCCGCTTACGGCGCTTGGAAGCGTCGGGTGCCCGCGTATTGTATCAACCGGTTGACGTGACAGACAGGGCGGCGGTCATCGCCCTCGTCCGCGGCATACAGGAGGTGCACGGAACACTCGACGGGATCATTCACGGCGCAGGCGTGATCGCTGACAACTACATTCTGAACCAGACAGAAAACGAACGGAAGACCGTCATGGCGCCGAAGGTGAAAGGGCTTATCAATCTTGATGAAGCAGCGAAAGATGTGCGGCTGGACTTTTTCATCCTGTTTTCTTCCTTGGCGGGAGGTATGGGAAATCCGGGGCAGGCCGGTTATGCGGCAGCCAACGCATTTATGGACGTTTATGCAGCCCGCCGGAACCGTCTCGTGCGGGACAACAGGCGGAGCGGGCAGACTCTGTCTGTCAACTGGCCGCTTTGGGAAGAAGGCGGTATGCGTGTGGACAAAGAGACCGAACGGCTGATGTACGAACAGACCGGAATGAGAGCCATGCGATCGGCGTCAGGCATCCAAGCGCTTTACGCCGCTTTTGCCTCCGGAGAACACCAGGTCATGGTGGCAGAAGGCGACGAAAAACGGATTCGAAAAAACCTGATGCCTGAAACGCCGGAACCGTCCAATCGCATTCATGTGTCAAGGAAGACGCCCGTCCATATGCCGAATAAAGTACAAGCGGAACTCAAACATATGATATCAGGCATTCTGAAGGTGAAAGAAGACGAGATAGATGCTGAATCAGAGATGAGAGATTATGGCTTTGATTCGGTTTCATTCACGCAGTTTGCAAATGAACTAAATAAAACGTATGGGCTTGAACTGACACCGGCCGTATTTTTTGAATACCCGACAGTCTTTCGTTTTGCCCAATACTTGCTGACGGAACATCCGGATACATTCGGCTCACAGGCAGAAACGGAGAAACCGGTTGTGCGTAAAAAAATGAAGACGGAGCCATTCTTGATTCCGTCCCGTCTTCCTAAAACAAAAACCGCAGCTGCACCTGAGCCCGTGGCGATAATCGGAATCAGCTGTGCATTTCCAATGGCTGAAAATCCGGAAATGTTTTGGGAGAATTTAGCCGGAGAAAAGGACTGCATTTCTGAAATACCGCCGGAGCGCTGGGACTGGAGACAGTATTACGGAGATCCGCAGAAAGATAAAAATGCGAGCAATGTAAAGTGGGGCGGCTTCATTGATGAAACCGCTCAATTTGACCCTTTATTTTTCGGTATTTCTCCGCATGAAGCCGAAATGATGGATCCTCAGCAAAGACTTTTAATGATGCATGTATGGAAAGCGATTGAAGATGCAGGCTGCTCTGCCAAAAGCCTGTCAGGAACAAATACAGGCATTTTTGCAGGCACGACAAACAGCGGTTACGCTCAGGAAGCTTCAAAGTTCCATATAGAGATTGAGGGTTCTTCCGCCGCCGGTACGGTTCCGTCAATCGGTCCGAACCGTATGAGCTATTTTCTGAATATACATGGGCCGAGCGAACCGATTGAAACCGCCTGTTCAAGCTCATTGGTCGCTGTTCACCGTGCGGTCAGGGCAATTCAGGCCGGAGACTGCGGCATCGCGATTGCAGGAGGCGTCAATGCTATTGTATCGCCGGATATGCATATCAGCTTTAATAAAGCGGGAATGCTCAGTGAAGACGGGCGATGCAAAACATTTTCCGATCAAGCGGACGGGTATGTCAGAGCTGAAGGTGCGGGCATGATTGTTTTGAAAACATTATCCGATGCGGAACGTGACGGCGACCGTATTTATGCCGTTATTCGCGGAACGGCGGAAAATCATGGCGGACGGGCGGCTTCCCTTACATCGCCGAATCCGAAAGCACAGACAGAAGTCATGATAAAAGCTTATCAGCAAGCGAACATCGACCCCCGTACAGTGAGTTATATTGAAGCCCACGGCACGGGAACGGCGCTCGGAGATCCGATAGAAATCAACGGACTCAAAGCGGCTTTTGCAGCGCTTTATCAGAAAGCCGGAGTAACGGCACCCGATCAGCCTCATTGCGCCATCGGTTCCGTCAAAACGAATATCGGCCACACAGAGCTTGCCGCCGGCATGGCCGGGCTTTTAAAAATTATTTTGCAGATGCAGCACAAAACGCTCGTGAAAAGTCTGCATTGTGAAACCGTTAATCCGTATATCAGCCTCGACGGCAGCCCGTTTTATTTCGTCCGCGACACTCAGCCGTGGAAAGCGGCGACTGATGATAGCGGAAATGAACTGCCGCGGAGAGCGGGTGTCAGCTCGTTCGGATTTGGCGGTGTCAATGCTCATGTCGTGCTCGAAGAATATGTTTCTCCTGTTGAAGAGAAACAATGGACGTCCGGTGAACTTCAGCCGTCCTTATTCATTCTCTCGGCAAAGACGGCGGAACAGCTGAAGGAACGTGCGGAACAGCTGCGCAGATATTTGGAAAAGACACATTCAGCTGACGGAGCTCTTGCGGGTATCGCTTATACGCTTCAGCTTGGCCGGGATGAAATGGAAGAGCGTCTTGCCGTCATTGCTGAAACAAAAGAAGAGCTTACGAACGCGCTGAATGATTTCCTCAGCGGCAAGGAGACGGGGCAGAATTTCTTTACAGGCCGGAACAAAGCGATGAAACAGCTGTTTACAGAGATGACGGACAACGCAGAAATGAGCGGGACCGTAGATCAATGGATTGAAGCAGGAAAGTATGCAATGCTTGCAAAATTATGGGTGCAAGGTTTACATGTCGACTGGAATAAATTATATCCGGACCAAAGGCCAAAAAAAGTCAGCCTGCCCGTCTATCCTTTTGCGAAAACACATTGCTGGATACCGCACAGTGCGCAGCATATAAGGCACCGGGAGACTTATGAGATTGATACGTCCCCGCTTGAGACTTATGAACGCCTGCTTGATGAATTGGAGAAAAACGAAATAAGCATAGAAGCCGCTGTAAAAAGAACGATCGGTTTTTACAGGGATTAGCGTAATGGAGGAAACCATATGAAAGAGTTTCTGCATCGGGTTTTTTCTGACGTCAAAAATAAAAAAATGACAAAACAGGATGCGATCGGCATTTTGCGCGATTATGATATGCGGATGGGACTTCGCCAAGCGGCTTCCCTTCATCCGCTTGCTCAGCAGCATATTTCCGATGAAACGGGACAGGGATTCTCGGCAGCTTTCAGCGGCCGGGAATTTTTTCTCGCTGATGTTTCTTTACAGCGTAAAAAGCTTATGCCCGGAGAACTTCTTTTGGAAATGGCGAGAGCTGCCGCTGTTTTGACAGTAAAGGAGACTGAGGCTGTCCGGCTGACGCATATCGTGTGGTCAAAGCCCATTCTGACTGAGGCTGAGCCGTTCCATATCGAAATCAGGCTGATACCCGCAGAGGGTGAAGCCAAAAGGTTTGAGATTTATAATCCATTTTCTGCCGATTTCAGTCATCATGATGTGTACAGCCAAGGGACGATTCAGCCAGTTGATGCTGCGCCCGGCATGCTGGATATCAGCCGCTTGAAGGAAAACAGCGGCTTCCTGATGGATCAGCAGCAAATTGAAGCCATCACTCAGAACGATATCGTTCAATACAGTGAGCACATGAAAGGAATTGAGCGTATTTACGCCTCAGCAGGACGGATGCTGGCAGACATATCAATTCCATTGACAAACCAAAAAGAATCCGCCCGATTCGGCCTTCCTCCCTGTGTGATGCAAAGTGTGACAGAGGCATGCGCGCTGCTTGGCGGCAAAGAATATAAAACGCTCGCCCCGGTTTCATTGGACGAGCTTTTGTTTTATGAATCTTGTCCTGACAAGGTATGGGCCGAGATACAAGAGAAGGCGGGGAGCTTTTATATTGATTTATGTGACGAAGAGGGGAAAATATGGGCTTCCTTGTCGGGGTTGAAGCTGCAGCCTGTCATCAAGACGGGCGCTCCCGGAAAAACCAATGCCGAACACCGCAGTGAACGTTTGTATGAACAAACGCTTCTTCAGCTCAAAACGCTTTTTGGCCTGACTACAAAAATTGCTGTTTCCAACATAGATACTGAAGAGCCGCTGGAAACCTACGGAATCGACTCAGTCACTGTGACGAAATTGAACCGCGAATTGTCTCTGCTTTTCGGTGACCTTTCCAAAACGGTTTTTTACGAATATAAGACACTGGGATCTCTGGCAGCTCACTTTGTCACGGATTATCCAAAAGAATGCCGAAAATGGACAAATGATGATGACCACCGTTCAGGCATATCAGAACAGGTTTTGGCAAATGAAGATTTTCCGGTGCTTCCGTCGTTTATCAAGCGAAAGAAACGGCCTGCTTTTTCCAATGAGAACCAGACAAAAGAAGGGATTGCGATTATCGGAGTCAGCGGGCGTTATCCGCAAGCTGAAACACTTGAAGAGTACTGGGATAACTTAGCGGCCGGAAAAGACTGTGTGACGGAAATTCCCGAAGAGCGCTGGGAAAAGGACAAGTACTACAACCCTGATCCTGAAGCGGCCGTGAAAGAAGGGAAAAGTTACAGTAAGCGGGGCGGGTTTCTGAAAGATGCCGCTTTCTTTGATCCGCTGTTTTTTCAAATTTCACCCCGTGATGCTTTGAATATGGACCCGCAGGAGCGTCTCTTTATTGAAATGTGCTGGCAGGTGCTGGAGGATGCCGGTTATACGAAGGAACAGCTTGAGAATTTGTATAACGGCCGGGTCGGCGTTTTTGCGGGCATTACGAAAAACGGGTACGGAATGTACTGGAAAAACGGCGGCACCCTGCAGCCGAAAACGTCGTTCAGTTCAGCGGCCAACAGAGTTTCCTATTTTCTTAATCTGAAAGGGCCGAGCATGCCGGTCGACACGATGTGCTCATCTTCGCTGACTGCAATTCACGAAGCGTGTGAAAACATCCTTCGCGGCGAATGCGACATGGCGATTGCCGGCGGTGTGAATGTGTATACGCATCCTTCGGCTTATGCGGAGCTCAGCGCCTATCGAATGCTTTCAAAAGACGGAACGTGCAAAAGTTTCGGTGAAGGCGGGGACGGATTTGTTCCCGGGGAAGGCGTCGGGGCCGTGCTGTTAAAGCCGCTGTCAAAAGCGATGGCTGATAAGGATCATATTTACGGTGTGATTCGCGGCACTCATATCAATCACGGCGGTAGAACAAACGGGTATACAGTGCCGAGTCCGAGCGCCCAGGCTGACGTGATTTCCGGCGCGCTTGAAAAATCGGGAATACATCCGCGGATGATCAGCTGTATCGAAGCCCACGGCACGGGTACTGAACTCGGAGATCCGATCGAGATTGACGGTTTGACCCGCGCATTTCAAACGAAAACGTCAGATAAAGGCTTTTGCGCCATCAGCTCAGTTAAATCCAATATCGGGCATTTGGAAGCCGCGGCAGGCATTGCCGGTGTAACGAAACTGCTGCTTCAGTTTCAAAAACGACAGCTGGCTCCCTCATTACATTGCCGAAAATTGAATCCGAATATTGCATTCGACCGGACGCCGTTTGTGGTGCAGCATGAATTGGCAGACTGGAAACGGCCGGTCATTGAGGAAAGCGGAGCGCAAAAAGAGATTCCGAGAATCGCGGGAATCTCTTCTTTTGGCGCGGGCGGGGCAAATGCCCACATATTGATAGAAGAATATATTGAACCTGATAGGGAGATTTATGAGCCATTCACAGATGAAGATCCCGCAGTCATTTTATTATCCGCCAAACAGGAGGCCAGCCTGAAGCAGCGGGCGCAGCAGCTTCTTCAAGCGATCAGAAAAAATGACGTCACAGACCGCAGCCTCCGGGATGCGGCTTACACCCTTCAAACCGGAAGAGAAGCGATGGAAGAACGTGCTGCGTTTATCGTGACGTCGACAGAGCAGTTAGCGGAAAAACTGCAGCGTTTTATTGACGGCGGGACAGACGGCTGCTTCAGGGGAAAAAGCAAACAGTATAAAGACATTCTAGCCGTTTTTAAGGATGAAGATATGCAGGAAGCCGTCCGTAAATGGATGAAAAGAAAAAAATTCGCGAAGCTTCTGGAACTTTGGGTAAAAGGGCTGAAGATTGAATGGTCAGAGCTTTATAACGGCAGCCTGCCGCATCGCATCAGCCTTCCCGGTTATCCATTTATAAAGGATCGGTATTGGCCGGACGATGCAGCGCCGGACAATGTTCGTGATGCTGAATCACATTCTGAAACATTTCGTGAAATCCGCTTTTTACAGAAAAGCTGGGCAGAAAGCAGCCGTGTTCCGGCTAAGGAAGTGCGGGGCGTCATCGGAATAGCTGCTGATCACCAGACAGGAAATTTAGCCGTTGAGCTGTCCCGTTATTTCCCCGAGTCTGAAATCATTGACGCTGCATCACCGGAAATATCCGGGGACGCGGCCCAATTTGGCGGTCTGATTGATGTGACCGGATGCGGGACGGAAATCAATCATGATGACGGCTGGATTCATCGTCTGCAGTCTCTCATTGACAACAGAAACCGCGGCCGAAAGCTTCAGCTGCTTTGTGTGACAAAGGGGCTTGAACCTTTTGCAAATGAAACGATAAATCTCTCAGGTGCAAAAAAGGCCGGATTGTACCGGATGCTCCAAAGTGAGTATAAGGATATCCGCTCGCGGCATATGGATGCAGAACGGACTGCCGAAGATCCTGAGCTGGCAAACCAGATCGCAGAGGAGTTTTTTCGCGATTCTGAAGACATCGAAGTGTGTTACCGAAACGGTGTGCGTTATCACGCGCGGTTAAAGGAAACAAACAGCTTAGCTGAAAAAGAATTTTCATTTCCGAAAGACCATGTGCTCTGGATCACCGGAGGGACCCGGGGGCTCGGATATTTATTCGCCCGGCATTTTGCCGAACGATACGGAGTCACGAAACTCGTGCTTACCGGAAAAGAAACAATGCCTCCGAAAGCGGAGTGGGATGATCATGTCAAACGGAATTCCCCGTTTTCCGATAAAGTGAGAAGAATCAGAGAGCTCGAACAAAAAGGTGTCCGAACGGAAGTGCTGTCTGTATCATCCGGCCCTGAATATGAGCAGGCCGTCAGCCGGGTGAAAGAGAAGATGGGCCCGATTGGAGGCGTGATACACGCAGCGGGAGCCGTAGATCTCGATCATCCGGCCTTTATCCGCAAAACAAGCGAACAGATGATGCCCGTGCTTGAGCCTAAAACAGACGGACTGGACCTTTTGTATCAAGCGCTGCACAAGGAGCCTCTCCGGTTTTTTGCGCTGTTTTCTTCAGTGTCCGGCGTGATGCCGGAATTAGGAGCGGGACAAAGCGATTATGCCATGGCTAACGCCTATATGGATTATTTTGCGGCCGCAAAAGGTTTTCCGGTTCTGAGCGTCCAGTGGCCGAGCTGGAAAGAAACGGGTATGGGCGAATCAAAAAGCCGGGCCTATCTGAAAAGCGGTTTAAAGAGCATCACTGACAGAGAAGGGCTGAGCCTGTTTGATGCCATCATGGCAGGCGATTGCGGATCTGTTATTATGCCGGCCGTCATTCACCCGGAAAAATGGGAGCCTGACCGTCTGCTGCTTTCATCCGGCCTTACTGAAACAAAGCAGCAGGAACAGGCCGATACAGAAAGCGTTGAGGAGTGGCTGACGGGCATTTGCTGCCGGGAATTAAGACTGGAGCCGTCAAGATTTGAATCTGATACACCGTTTCAAGATTACGGAGCCGATTCCATTATGCTTGCTCAAGTGTCCAGAGCGATCGGAAAGAGGATCAAAGCTGACCTTGACCCGGCGGTGCTGTATGAATACCCTACGGTTGCTGCGCTGGCGGGATGGCTTGAAACAGCATATCCCAAAATCAAAGCTGCCGTTTCAAAACCGGTTCAGCCTGAAATACCGGACGTTCCCATACAAACTGCAGCCGCTGTCATTCAGCCCTCTGGAGCTGCAGCGGCGCAAGACATCGCTGTTGTCGGAATGTCCTGCCGTTTTCCGGGAGCTGAATCAATTGAAGCTTATTGGAAGCTACTGTCTGAAGGAACGTCGGCTATTCAAAGGGTGCCGAAAGAACGCTGGAAAACGGAGAAGGCGGATTATGCGGGCCTTTTAAAAAATGTAACGCATTTTGACCCGGGGTTTTTCCTTATTCCCGAAGAAGACATCAAGGCAATGGATATCCAGTCCTTTCTTATATTAGAAGAGGCGCTTCATCTGTTCAGAGACAGCGGTTACTCTTTACAAGAAATGAAAGGCAGGTCAGCCGGTGTCTATTTAGGAGGACGCGGCGGCAGTATGCCTGATGAAAACCGTCTGAAGCATGCAAAAAATCCGATAGTCGCAGCCGGTCCGAATTACTTAGCGGCCAATCTTTCTCAGTTTTTTGATTTGAAGGGGCCGAGTCTCGTTTTGGATACGGCCTGTTCTTCAGCGCTTGTCGGGATGAATATGGCGATACAGGCGCTCTCTTGCGGTGAAATCGACTCAGCGGTGGTCGGGGGAGTCAGTCTGCTGGAATCCGGTCAAACCCACCGGATGTTCGAACTTCGCAAACTGCTAAGCGAAGAGCCTGCGTTTCATATTTTTGACCGCCGCACCGGCGGCATCGTATTGGGAGAAGGCGTCGGAATGGTGTATTTAAAAACAGCTGCCCAGGCTGTAAAAGACGGGGACCGGATTCATGCGGTCATTAAAGGCATTTCCGTAAACAATGACGGCAGAACCGCGGGGCCTGCCACACCGAATATACAGGCGCAGAAAGAAGTGATGGCCAAGGCGCTTGCCAAAAGCGGCAGAAAAGCGGAGGATATCAGCTACATTGAAGCAAACGGTTCAGGCTCTGAGGTAACCGACCTTTTGGAACTGAGGGCGATTGAAGCGGTGTACCGTATGCAAAACAGCGCGCCTTGTGAATTGGGTTCGATGAAGCCGAATATCGGACACCCGTTATGCGCTGAAGGGATTGCCGGATTCATTAAAACAGTGCTTATGCTCTCGCGCCGAATGCGTGTGCCTTTCCTTTCGGGCAAAGAGCCGATGACGCATTACGATCTGTCCGCCTCGCCGTTTTATTTTTCGCACGCTCTGCGTGAATGGACGAATTCACCGCGGATTGCCGCCGTCAGCAGTTTCGCTGACGGAGGGACAAATGCCCATGTCATAGTGGAAGCCTGGGAGCAAGAGGCGTATACCCCGGTCAGAAAGCCTTTGCCGAGACAGGAATTAAAACGCCGGCCTATTCGTCCGGGCAAAGCCGAAAGCCTGCATGAAAACACACATAAGTCCCGTCCGAATACGTTTTGGAAACAAATGAAGACTTACTGATTGCGCTGAAAATTGAACGTCGATATGGAGGAAGTTCATATGCAAGAGCAGCTTCTTATTAACAATCAGCATCCCGTTCTGAAACATCATAAAGCCTATGGAAAGGAACTGCTGCCGGGTCTGGCTTATATTGACCTGATCTATCAGACTTTCAGAGAAAACGGTTTTTTTCATGCCGGCCTTGAACTCAGGCACTTATCGATTTTTCACCCTTTAGCTCCTGAACAGGGAGAAACAATCCTGCTTTCCGTTGACTGTACAGAGAACGGCGAAGAGCAGTGGAAGGTAGAGGTGAAAGGGCAAAAACAAGGTGACGAAGCAGCAGAGACAAAGGTATATGCCGCGGCGCAAATGCATTCCGTCAAGCCCGCCGGCTTCCAAGAGAGCGTCCGGATGGATGCCGTAAAACAAACGGCGGCAGAAATACCGCTTGAGGACATTTACGCGGAATGCAGGGATCAAGAACTGGTTCATTCAGGAATGATGAAAGGCTGCGGAAGCGTCTACCAAACTGAAAAAGAGATTTATATTGATCTGTCGGTGCAAAAGGATCAGCTGGAACATGCAGAAGAGGCGATGTTTCATCCCGCATTGATAGATGCGAGCAGCATCGGCTCCAATGTATATCTTGCTCCTTTGACGAGGGAGGAGGGGCAATTATTTCTGCCGCTGTTTTATGAATCGTTTTATTGCACCGAATTGCTGCAGACAACATGTATCACCAAGATAAAAAAAGAATCCGTCACCCGTAAAAAAGATCTCGTTTACGTGACAATGGAGTTTTTCAATGAGGAAGGCAGAAAAGTCGGCGAACTGAAAAACTTCGCCAATAAACTGGTGAGGGACCCGGAACTGATCAATCAGAAACGGCAAAAGAAAGAACCTGACGGGCGGAATGCCGTCCCGGCTCAAAGAGCGGAACCGGCGCCTTCTGAGCCCCGCCGTACGGAGGCTTCCGCCGGCCTTACTGAACAGTGCATCCTTTATTTAAAAGAATTGCTTGCCGCCCGATTGAACAAACCTGTGAAAGAGATTGACCCGGATATCGGCTACTATGAAATGGGGCTGGATTCTCCGGGGCTGTTGGACATGGTAAAGGAAATTGAACAAAAAATCGGAACGCAGCTTCTGCCGACACTGTTATTTGAATACACGACCATCGCGGAATTGGCGGGATATTTGTGCGAACATTACGGAGCCGGTTTCGGCCATGCTCAAAGCGGGCATTCAAGTGCTGAGCCTTTGCCCCGGGAAAAAAAGAGGACAACCCAAATCCGCGTGAAAAAATCGGCGTCAGCCGGAACGCAGAATGGAGATATTGCGATCGTCGGGATGGCGGGACGGTACCCCGGCGCCAAAAATCTTCGTGAATTTTGGACAAATTTAAAAAATGGAGAAAACAGCGTAACGGAAGTGCCTCGTTCCCGCTGGGATACGAGGACATATGAGCATTTGCGATCGCCGTCCGGCAAGCCGATTTCCAAATGGGGCGGTTTTATAGACGATCCGGATTGTTTTGATGCGAAATTTTTTCGGATTTCTCCGCGGGAGGCAGAAGCTAAAGATCCGCAAGAACGATTGTTTTTAGAAACATGCTGGGAAACGATTGAGGATGCGGGCTACACCCCGGAAACAATCGTTCAGCCGAAAGGGCCGAATAAGAGAATGAACGTCGGTGTGTTTGCCGGGGTGATGCATATGGATTATTCTCTCGCCGGCGCTGAAGCTGCTGCTAAAGGGCTGGTCTTTCCTTATCCCTTGAACTATGCGCCGATCGCAAACCGGGTTTCATATTTTTGCAATTTTCACGGGCCGAGCATGGCGGTTGACACGGTGTGTTCGTCATCTTTGACGGCCGTTCATATGGCGGCGGAAAGTCTGAGACGCGGTGAATGTGAAGCAGCTCTTGCCGGAGGCGTCAATTTATCATTGCACCCGACAAAATATATCACATACGGCTTGATGGATATGCATTCGAGTGACGGGCTGTGCCGCACGTTCGGCGAAGGAGGCACAGGCTATGTCTCAGCTGACGGCATCGGAGCCGTGCTGCTGAAGCCGCTCCACAAAGCCGAAGAAGATAAGGATCATATTTATGCGGTGATAAAAGGCAGCGCCGTCAATCACGTGGGGACCGTCAGCGGGATTACCGTGCCGAGCCCCGTGGCGCAGGGGGATATGATAGCTGAATGTCTTGAAAAGACGGGGATCGATCCCCGGACGATTTCTTATGTGGAAGCGCACGGAACCGGAACTTCTTTAGGAGATCCGATTGAAATACAAGGTCTTGTTAAAGCTTACCGCACGTTTACGGAGGATCGGCAATTTTGTGCGATCGGTTCCGTTAAATCGAATATCGGACATGCGGAATCAGCTGCCGGGATCAGCGGGCTTCATAAAACGGTTTTGCAGCTGTTTCACAAAACGCTTGTCCCTTCTTTGCACTCAGAGACGATTAATCCGTATCTCCGTTTAGAGGACTCGCCATTTTACGTGCAGCAAAAAACCGAGTCATGGAAAAAGCCGGCGTATACAGAGAACGGCCGTAAACATTCCTGTCCGAGACGCGCAGGCATCAGTTCATTCGGGGCGACGGGTTCAAACGTTCATCTCATTTTAGAAGAGTACAGGCCTAAAAACCCCGGTATTACGGAGGATCAAGAGAGACCGTATATCGTGCCTCTGTCAGCGAAAAATCCGGAGCGGCTGAAGGAATACGCTGCCCGCCTGCTGATGTTTCTCAAAGATAAAGCGCTTGAAGGAAGCGGTCCGCTTCATGACAAAAGAGATACAATGCAAAATCAGCTGGAAAATGCGTTGCGAGGTGTTCTGGCCGAAGTTCTGCATGTTGCGGCCGGTTCGGTAGATGATGAACAGGATTGGAAGGAATTCGGCTTGGATGTCATGCAGCTGACACAGTTTTCTGAGCTGATGACGGATCAATACGGGCTGGCAATAGACATGACTGATCTCATACAGCATACTTCCGTCCGGACTTTAGCAGAATGTCTGACAAACGATGAGAAACATAAGAATATTCTTTCCGGTCTTTTCGGCCAGCCGGGCTTAGATAAGCAGCCTGGTGAATCTTTTTCCCTGCGGTCACTGGCGTATACGCTGCAAACGGGACGGCTGGCAATGGAAGAGCGGCTTGTTTTTTTAGTGAACGATCAAGCAGACCTGATCAAGAAATTAACTGAATTTACAGAACAAAAACGGCAGATTGACGGCTGCTTTCAAGGGCGGTCTGACAGCGGAACGGAAATCAGGGGTTTCCTGAATGATGATCAGGATACGGAGGAGCTGATCCGAAAATGGATGGACAGCGGCACTTACAAAAAACTTGCGGAGCTGTGGTCAAAAGGATTTGAGATAGACTGGACGCGGCTGTATCAGGAGGAGAAACCGCGCAGGATGAGTCTGCCGACGTATCCGTTTGCAAAGGAACGATATTGGATACCGGAGCCCGATCATCCCGTCACTTCAGTAAATACAGAAAGCAGGCTTCACCCGCTGCTTCACCGCAATACATCAGATTTGCTAGAACAAAAATTCAGTACGATACTGAACGGAGATGAATTCTTCTTAGCCGATCATATCGTCCGAAACAAGCGTGTTCTCCCCGGGGCGGCTTATCTTGAAATGGCGAGAGCCGCGGCTGAACTGGCTGCCGCGCCGTTAGCCGCTGAATACACGGCTAAAACCGGCATTTCGCTGCGGTATATCAGCTGGATACGCCAGGCCGTTCATAAAAAAGAGCCTCTGCGTATGACGACAGGGCTTTCTTTGGAGGATAACGGCAATGTTTCATTTCAAGTGTACAGCAGTGAAAATGATTCAGACATTTATTGTGAAGGCAGTGCTGTGATTGAGCCGCTGTCTGAGGCGCCGGTTTTGCATATTGAACAGCTGAAAGCGCGATGCCACAAAAAAGTGCTGTCAAAAGAAGACTGCTACGTGGCGTTTGCAAAGGCGGAAATTGTATACGGACCTTCACATCAAGGAATTGATCACATTTATTGCGGGGAAAAAGAAGCCTTGGCTAAATTGGTGCTCCCCGCTTCCGTTTCTGATGAGGCCGAACAGTTTATGCTCCATCCGAGCCTGATTGATTCCGCTTTTCAGGCGGCCATCGGCGTTATGAATGAAGATCAAGCGGGTTATCCGGAGCAGCCGTTAATGCCTTTTGAATTGCATGAACTGACCGTTTTTCATCCGTGCAGGCCAAACATGTGGGCTGCCGTGTTTGTGACGCATGAAACACCGGCCGTGCGAAGAATGGACATTGATATATGTGATGAACGCGGCAATGTGTGTGTAAGGATAAAAGGATTTTCTGCCCGGATGGCCGAAAGTGAACCGGCCGTTACCGATAATAAGCAATACGATCTCCCGGGTAACCTTACCGGAGCCGTCAAACTGATGCAGGTATGGGACGCGGAACCGATAGACAACCAAACCGGCTTCCCCATTTCTGAAGCAAAAGCTGTCATCATAGGCGGTACAGACGGGCAGGCGGACGCGGTTTTACGATTGTTTCCTAAAGCTGTGCGATTTGATATCGGCCAAAGTGCTTCCGTTGAAGTGATATCTGATCGGCTCCGCCGTCTCGGTGAGATTCAGCATATGATCTGGTTTGCCCCTCAGCCGGCTGATTCTGACAGCCATGATCAAAAAAGCGGGGTGCTGCAAATTTTCAGAGCGGCCAAAGCTCTTATCGGTCTCGGGTATGGAAAAGAGCAGCTCGGGATGACGGTGATTACGCACCAAGCACAGCCTATTACCCAATATGATGAGGTGCGTCCCGCTCATTCCAGTGTGCACGGTTTCGTCGGGTCTCTCGCTAAAGAACATCCGAGCTGGCACATCCGTCTCGCCGATCTTGAAGACGGGGGGGATTTCCCCGCAGAAGACATATTCAGCCTGCCCCGCGACCGTACGGGTAAAGCATGGGTGCGCAGACATCAGGAATGGTACCGGCCTCAATTGCTTCCGGTCCAAAGCGGGCCGTCTGAAAGTGTTCCTTACCGATATGGAGGCGTATATGTCATCATCGGCGGTGCGGGAGGCATCGGCGAGGTTTGGACAGATTATATGGTGACGACGTATAAAGCCCGAGTCGTCTGGATCGGGAGGCGGCCGCTGGACAGCCGGATACGCCAAAAAATAGACCGGTACCGGCCATCAGGCCCGGCTCCCGAATATATAGCGGCAGATGCTTCTGATCTTCCATCGCTTCAGCGCGCCTATGAACAGATTAAAAACACATACGGCACCATCAGCGGCGTCGTTCATTCAGCGATGGTATTTGCGAATGAAAGCGTAAAAGATATGGAAGAATCACAGTTTCACGCCGGTCTTGCGGCGAAAGTGGATATTTCCGTCAACATTGCCGAAGTATTTGCGAAAGAGTCTTTGGACTTTATTCTCTTTTTCTCTTCGGTTATTTCATATATTAAGAATCCGAATCAAAGTCATTATGCGGCGGGGTGCGCATTTAAAGACGCATTTGCCCATGAGCTTTCCGGACGGCTGTCATGCCGGGTCAAAGTGATGAACTGGGGTTATTGGGAGCGGGCTGACAATCACATTTCTGAAGAGTTTGACAGACTGAGTGCAATCGGTCTCGGGCTGATCAGCCGGGCGGAAGGGATGCAGGCGCTGGAAACTCTGCTGACGCAGCCGATCTCCCGCATGGGGCTGATGAAGCTGACCAAGCCGATTCCGATCGAGGGAATGAACCCTCATGAATTTGTGACTATCTGATTGCCTGTCAAATTGACGGAGCAAATTTAATTTTCTTAGGAGGATAAGGTTTTGGGTAAGGGAGACAAACAAAAAGACCGTACACAGTTATCCTTAAGAACAGAAATAAGCAATCAAATGAAAGAATTGAATCGGCTTTTGCTGCAAGTGCTGCGGATGACGCTGCGTTCAATGGGTCTGACCGGCGAAGCGCCGGCGGCTTCCTGTCTGCCTTTATATGAGCGCTGGCTGGAAGAAAGCATCCGTCTTTTAGACAGCGATTTTAAAAGCGGTAAAACGGCCGCGGTTTGGGAAGAGTGGCATAAGAAGAAAAACGAATGGCTGAAAGATCCGGATATGAAAGCGCAGGCTCTGCTGGCGGATACCGTCATTCAAGCTTTGCCTGACATTTTAACAGGCAAAATAAAAGCCACTGACGTGATGTTTCCCGATTCCTCAATGGAGCTTGTTGAAGGAATCTATAAGCATAATATTCTCGCTGATTATTACAACGATGTGCTGGCAAATGAAGCGTGTATGTATGTGGAAAATGTAATGAAAAACAATCCTGAGGCAAACATCCGTCTGCTGGAGATCGGAGCGGGCACCGGCGGAACGAGCAGCACACTGTTTAAAAAGCTCCGCCCCTATCAAAACCATATTCAGGAATACTGTTATACCGACTTGTCAAAAGCTTTTTTAATGCATGCCGAAAAGGAATACGGCGCGGACAATCCGTATTTGACGTATCAGCTGTTTAATGTGGAGCAGCCTGCGGCGGGCCAGGGATTACATCTGAGAACCTACGATATCGCTATTGCCGCAAACGTGCTGCATGCCACCAAAAATATCCGGAAAACCTTACGGACGGCAAAAGCCGTATTGAAAAAGGACGGTTTGCTGCTTGTTAATGAACTGGGCGGGCATACGCCGTTTACACATGTTACATTCGGCTTATTAGAGGGCTGGTGGCTGTACGAAGACGAGGCGCTGCGGATTCCGGGGTGCCCCGGTCTTTATCCGGAAACATGGAAATCCGTTTTAATGGCTGAAGGTTTTCATTCCATTCAATTTCCGGCTGAAAACGAACGTCTGCACACCCAGCAGATTATCACGGCGAAAAGCAACGGAGTCATCAGGCAGAGCAGGGAAGCTTACACCGCGCAAAAGCGCCAATCAAACGTACCGCAAACATCCTCTGATCGTCAGCTCCCCATCAAACAAGCGGGAGAGGGGCTTTCGGAAAAGACAGCGGCTTTTCTGATAAGGGCTGCGGCAAAAGTATTAAAAATGCCGGCAGAAGAGATAAATCCGCTGGCTCCTCTGGATGAATACGGCATTGACTCTATTCTGATCGTTCAGCTGACGAATGAGCTGCGGGATCTCGTCCCTGATATCAGCAGCACGCTGTTTTTTGAATACCGGACGATAGGAGAGCTTGCCGCATTCTTGGCTGAAACGAAGGAGCGCGAACTGCATGCGCAATTTTCTGAAGAAGTCCCTCATACTGAAGCGGCATCATCCGGCTCTTTGCTTGAAAAAAGCACAGAGTACCTGAAACAGATCGTCAGCGCCATCTTAAAGATGCCGATTGAGGACGTTCAAGCCCATACGCCCCTTGAAGAATACGGAATCGATTCCATCTTAATCGTACAGCTGACCAACCGCGTGCGGGAAGACGTCCCTGATATCAGCAGCACTTTGTTCTTCGAGTATCCGACAATCGGCGGATTAGCGGAATATCTCGTCAGCTCAAGACAGGAAGATATGGCTGGGATTTTCAAGACAAATAAAGAAGCCGAAAAGGCGACGCACACTTTACAGAAAAAGCAAAGCCGTAAAAAAAGCGCCGGATTGACGAAGCGCCAAGCGGCATCTTTTTCTGAAAAGGCGCCGCCTGCTTCCGAACCGCCGTCAAAACACTTTGAAGTGGCAATTGTCGGTCTTGCCGGACGGTATCCCGGAGCTGAAAATGTTAATGAGTTCTGGGAACGGTTAAAGACCGGTGAACACGGAATCACCGAAATTCCGAAAGACCGCTGGGATTGGCGGGACTACTATGATGAGACAAAAGGTAAGGAAGGCCGGATGTATACAAAGTGGGGCGGATTTTTAACAGATATTGATAAATTTGATCCGCTGTTTTTTAAAATCTCCCCGAAAGAAGCGGAGCGCATGGACCCGCAGGAGAGACTGTTTCTGGAAACCGCTTATGCGGCCCTGGAGGATGCCGGATATACCCCTGATTCACTATGCGCCGGTAAAAAGGTTGGTGTCTTTGCGGGTGTCATGAACGGCAACTATCCGACAGGGGCCCACTACCACTTTATCCCGAACCGCGTATCCTATGTGTTTGATTTTCACGGTCCGAGCATCGCGGTCGATACTGCATGCTCCTCATCCTTAACCGCCATTCATCTCGCCGCAGAAAGCATCAGAACAGGTGCATCTGAATGCGCGATTGCCGGCGGCGTAAACCTGATTACAGATCCGGTTCATTATATCGGACTTTCTTCTATGAGAATGCTGTCACCGTCAAACGCGTGCAAAGCGTTCGGTGATAAGGCTGACGGGTTTGTTGACGGAGAGGGCGTCGGCTGTATCGTGTTAAAGCCGTTGAAAAAGGCTGTTGAAGATCATGATCATATATACGGTGTCATTAAAGGAAGCGCTCTGAACGCCGGCGGCAAAACGAACGGGTTCACCGTTCCGAATCCGAATGCACAAGGAGAAGTGATCGCAGATGCGATGGAGCGGGCAGGGATTGACCCGAGAGCAATCAGCTATCTGGAAGCCCACGGCACCGGCACTTCCTTGGGAGATCCGATTGAAATCTCAGGGTTAACCAAGGCTTTCCGCCGCTATACGGATGCAAACCAATTTTGTTCCATCGGTTCTGTTAAATCCAATATCGGACACCTGGAAAGTGCGGCGGGCATTGCTGCGGTCACCAAAATTCTTCTTCAGATGAAACACGGATATCTGGTGCCGTCGCTGCATTCAAAGCAGCTGAACCCGGAAATTGATTTTGAAACTTCTCCTTTTATCGTGCAGCAGGAAACAGCGGAATGGAGACGGCCGGTCATAGAATCAGAAGGAGTAACACGGGAATATCCAAGAATCGCGGGTACATCTTCTTTCGGAGCGGGCGGTGCAAATGCCCACCTGCTGATAGAAGAGTATGAACCGGCTGAAATGACTTCAGCAGACTCCGGCCGTCCGGCGCTTTTTGTTTTATCGGCAAAAGATAGAGACCGCTTGCGCGAGCGGGCTCTGTTGCTGTCGGATGCCGCCGGAAACGGAACAATTACAGATGCGAATCTGCTTGACGCGGCATTTACCCATCAAGTCGGCAGGGTCCCGATGGAAGAACGGCTGGCGATAACAGCGGACTCTGTTTCTGAATTGGAACAGAAGCTGACTGCTTTTCTGAATAATTCCGGTTCTGTAAGCGGGGTGTTTACGGGCCGGAGTGATAGTGCTGTCACGGAGACGGGAGGCACAGTCAGTGAATGGATGGAAAAACGTCAATTTGACAGTCTTTTGAATGCCTGGGTTCACGGGGCGCCCGTCGATTGGGCATCTTTATATAAAGGCGCGCTGCCGCATCGTATCAGTCTGCCGTCTTATCCATTTGCAAAAGAAAGCTACTGGATGAAGCGGGAAGAACCAAAAACAGGAACAACTGAATATGTGCATCCTTTCCTGCATGAAAATACGTCAACCTTGGCGGAGCAAAGCTATCATACATCTTTTACAGGCCGGGAACACGTTTTCCAGGATGTGAGCGGGGAGCGGGTTTTGTCGGCAGCCGTTTATTTAGAAATGGCGCTTGCGGCTTTTCATCATGCGGCAGACAGCTCTGAAGAAAAAGAGATATGGATCCGAACGGCGGCATGGACTGACCCGATTACCGGCGGACATCACGGTGCGGGCATCAATCTCTCCCTTCTGTCTGAAGACGAGGAAGGCATCCATTATGAAATATACAGTGACGAAGAGAAGCTGCATCATTATGGAATCATCGGACAAGGGAACATACAGCCATCCCGCGTGCTTGATATTGCCTCCTTACAAAAAGACTGCCGCCCGCTGTCATTCGATTATGAAACACCAGGCACATCAGGTGTAACGATCAGTAAGGAGTTCCGCACCGTTGAAAAGCTTTATGCGGGAGAAAGTGCGGTTTGGGCGAAGCTTGCTCTCACAGATGAAAGCGGCTGTAATCCGGGATATCATCTGCCGCCGGAATTTCTGGACGCAGCTTTTCATGTCCTGGCAAAAACGGAGCCGTCAGTCCATATCGTGCCTGAAGCGGTTGAAGAACTGCGCGTCATGCGTCCGTGCTCATCCGGCATGTGGATGTATATGAATAAAAAGAATCAAACCGGCTGTGACATTCAATTTTGTGACGAAACCGGCACTGTCTGCGCAGAAATCAAAGGGATAAGAATGAGACAGCCGTCTCAGCAGGATCACGGGCAAGAGGAACAATCCGAGATGATGATATTTGAAGAAATGTGGACTCAGCAGCCTCTGAAGAAATCTATTCATGAAGAGCTGAAAACGGTCATCTGTTTTCTTACGGGAGAAGCTGCCAGAAAGCATGCTTATCAGTCTTTACAAACCCTTTATCCGGGAGCCGGCGTGTTTTTTATTTCACAGGGTGAGGAAACTCAAAAGCTTTCAAACACGCATTATCAAATTAAAATCACTGACGGACAAGCATATCAAGAAACGTTTCGGCATATTGAAACGGCTGCAGGCAAAGCGGATGCCGTTTTATATGGATGGCCGCTTGAAGATGAAAAGGCCGTGAAAGACTATTCCGTTCTGTATCATGTGATCCGCGCAGCTGCTTCTTTGCGTTCTAAACCGAGGCGGATCCTTCTTTCCGCTCAGTGCGGGAGCGATACCGATATCAGTTACGCCGAGTCATGGATCGGGCTGGAACGATCGCTGAAACTGATCTTGCCGGAGACGGATACGGCCGCGGTTTATTTTGGACAAAAAGGACCGTTTGAAAAGCTGATCCATAACGTATGTGAAGAACTTCACAGCGAGTCGTTCGGCAGTGTCATGTACAGTGGGGAAATCCGCCACGTCATGGAAATGAAGCAGACGGATATCGCCCCTGTTGAGAAGCGTGTGATAAAGAGCGGAAAAACGTACTTGATTACCGGCGGATGCGGGGGTTTAGGCTTGTTATTTGCCGGATATTTCGCTGAAAAAGGACCGGTTACGCTCATTTTGACGGGGAGATCAGCGGCAGCCGGCCCGGTGCTGAACAAGATAAAGAGATTGGAAGAATCAGGCGCCAAGGTGTTTTACGTGCAGGCGGATGCCGCAGATCAGGCCCAGATGGAGAAAGGTTTGCAAGAAGTGAAAGAGAAAGGATGCGGGCCGATTCACGGTGTCATTCACGCTGCAGGTCTTCAAGGCACTGAAAGCATTCTGGAGAAAGATCTGCAAACCTTTCAGCAAGTCTTATCGCCAAAAGCGGACGGCACCGCGGTGTTGGATCAGGTTCTGTCACGGGAGCCGCTTGACTTCTTCTGTTGTTTCTCTTCTTCTTCAGCGATTTTAGGAGACTTCGGTTCTTGTGACTACGCGATGGGGAACCGCTTCCAAATGGCTTTTGTCCGTCACCGGGATAAACTTGTGAGCCTCGGACTCAGAAGCGGCAAGTCACTTGCAATCAATTGGCCGCTTTGGAAAGAAGGGGGGATGCATGTCGGCACGGCGGAAAGCACCGATATGTATTTAAAATCAAGCGGACAGCGTTATTTATACACTGAGGAAGGACTCGAAGCTTTTGAAACATTGTTAGTCCAGCCGTCCAGCCAGTATCTCGTCCTGGCCGGTTTTCCGTCGAGGGCCAAACGCTTCCTGCAGATAGATCAAGGCGAACGGCCGATTTCGGGTTCTGTAAACAGGAACGTCCCGTTTTCAGGAAGGCGGAGTGAAATGAAAGGCTTTACACTGGAAGAATGCGTAAGCTGGGATGTGAAAGAACTGGCGGCGGGGCTTTTGAAAATAGACAAGAACAGACTGACGGACGCTGACAATCTGGCTGATTTCGGCTTTGATTCTATCAGTTTGGCGGAATTCGCCTCTTCTTTGTCCGCCCATTACGGAATTGAAGTGACACCGGCCCTGTTTTTCGGACATTCCACACTGGAGAAGGTCGTCCGCTATTTTCTGACGGAACACAAGTCCGTCATGGAGCATGTCTATGAAGAAAAGAAACCTGAATCCGCAGATCAATCTGTCTTTGAAAAGGCAGGAACGGAAAAGCGAAAGAAGCAGAGGGGAAGAAATAAGCTGAACGCCGGAACCGAGGGCAGTCAGGCAGCTGATTCCATTGCCATTATCGGCATGAGCGGCCGATTTCCTCAGGCGCGCACGGCGGACGAGCTGTGGGACATTCTGTTTCAGGAAAAGGATGTTGTCGCACCGGTCGCAAAAAAAGGCTTCACAAGTTCAAAATGGAAACTCGGCGCTGTACCGGGGGCGGACGAATTCGACCCTTTATTTTTTGAAATATCGCCGAGGGAAGCTGAAACGATGGATCCGAAACAGCGGCTGCTTCTTCAGGAAGCGTGGAGGGCCCTTGAGGACGCCGGCTACGGCGCCAGTCACATCAGGCAGCAGACGATCGGTATGTTTGTGGGGGCGGAAGAAGGAGATTATCACCTTTTAACACGGGACAAAGGCAATGTCACGTCTCATCATAACGGTATTTTGGCGGCACGGCTGGCTTATCACTTGAATTTATCAGGTCCTGTGATGGCGATAAATACAGCATGTTCTTCGGGGCTCGTTTCTGTCCATCAGGCGGTATTAAGCCTGCAGAATAAAGAGTGCACAACAGCTGTTGCGGCCGGGGTGAATATCATGAATACCCCGGACTTTTTTGAAACGATAGATAAAGCCGGAATGCTGTCGGAAAACGGGAAATGCTTCGCGTTTGATAAAAGGGCTGACGGCATGGTTCCGGGGGAAGCGGCCGCGGCGGTTGTTCTGAAGCCGCTGAGAGAGGCGGAAAAAGATGGTGATCCGATTTACGGGGTGATTCGGGCGAGCGGCATCAATTATGATGGGAAAACAAACGGAATTACCGCTCCGAGCGGCGTCGCGCAGACCCGGCTGCTTACTTCTGTTTATGACCGGGGCCGTATCAACCCTGAAGATATCGAATATATCGTCACACACGGCACAGGTACAAAACTCGGTGATCCGGTGGAAATTAACGCGCTTTATGACGCATTTTCTGCCTATACAAACGAAGAAGCTTTTTGCGCGCTCACATCAATTAAAACCAATATCGGCCACACGTTTGCCGCATCAGGCATTGTCAGTTTAATCGGTCTTTTACAGGCGTTCTCCCGTGAGATGATTCCCGCCAGTCTGCATTGCAGCGGGGAAAACCGCTATATCAACTGGGAGAAGAGTCCTTTTTATGTGAATAAAACGGGTAGACCGTGGCCTTCTCTGCCGGGTAAAAACCGAATGGGGGCAGTCAGCGCATTCGGGATGAGCGGAACAAACGCCCATGTCGTTATGGAAAGCTATAAGCGCAGCGCTTCACCTCATCGTGATGCCCCTGCATATTTACTTACTTTGTCTGCAAAAACAGAGGAGGCCCTTCAGGAAAAAATCGAAGATATGATCACTTGGGCGGAAAATGGCGGACTGAAAGAAAATGATCTGGCCCAGCTCAGCTATACGTTGTTAAAAGGACGGCATCACTTTAACCATCGCGCCGCCATCGTGGTGCAAGATGCTGATGACGCGGTGTATGTATGGAAGCAGGCAAAGCTTAATGAACATCATCCTTATGTGTTTTCGAGAAAAGTACCGCAGCATTTTGCAGGGCGTCAGCATATTCAGGAGCACATAATAGAAGTGCTCGGCAAGTGCAGCGCCTCATATTCTGACCATAGAAAATATCAGGAGCTGTTATGCGTGCTGGCAGATTTTTATTGTCAAGGTTATGAAATCGAAGGGGACTTGCTTTATGGCGGACCTTTGCCGCGAATCGGCAATCTGCCGGGCTACCCGTTTGCCAGGCAGACGTATTGGGCGTCCGATCGTCTTCAGGGAGAGCTTGAAAGCCGGAATTCAGACGAACGTGAAAAGCTTCACCCGCTGCTCCATGCGAATACATCGACCTTGACCGCCCAGCGCTTTACTTCTGTTTTTTCAGGGCATGAACCGTTTTTTACCGATCACATCGTCAATGGAAAACCGGTGCTTCCGGGCGCGGCTGCTTTAGAAATGGCCCGGGCCGCCGTTACGCTGGCTGCTGAAGACTTGCCCGGCGGGAAAACGGGTGTAAGGCTCAAACAGATCGTTTGGCTCCGTCCGGTGACGGCGCTTTCTGAAGGAGTGACGCTTCATGTAAAGCTTCAGCCGGGAGAAAACGGAGACATCGCTTTTGAAGCGTATGCCGAAGGAGAAGAGCCGCTTGTCTTTTTCCAGGGAAAGGCCGTGCTCGAAGAGACGGAGTGTGCTCCTGTTCTCGATGTGGAAGCGGTTCAGGCGCGCTGCAGCGGCCGTCACTTGTCAAAGGCTGAGTGCTATGAAGCGTTCGACAGCCTCGGCATCACCTACGGACCGTCGCATCAGGCGCTTGACGCCGTCTATGCCGGAAGCGGAGAAGTTCTCGCGAAGCTCACTCTTCCGCCGTCCGCCCGCGAGGAAAAGGATCCGTTCATCCTGCATCCGAGCATGCTGGACGCCGCCCTTCAGGCTTCTATCGGTCTCGTGCTCTCAGACGGTTCCGCGTCCGGACGGCCGTTTCTGCCGTTTGCCCTGCAGGATATGCAGGTGTTTTCTGCGTGCCGGGAGACGATGTGGGCGGTGCTTTCCTCAGCGGACGGCGCCTATCATATTGAGCTGTGTGATGAAAACGGCGCGGTATGTGTCCGATTGACGGGGCTCACCGCCCGTTTTCTGGAAGAGGAAACGGAGGAAAAACCGCTCTTGCTTCAGCCAAAGTGGCAGGAATCACCGCCGGATGAAGGCGGCGGACAAGAAGAGTCTTTCAGATACGTGACGCTGTATGGCGGAATGAACGCTGAGGACATAAGCGGCGCCGTATGTGCGGCTGACGGCGAAGGTCCGATTGAAGACCGTTATGACGCCTGCGCGGCGGAGCTGTCAGCGATCGTCACGCGTCTTATCAAAGAAAAACAGAAGAAAAAAACGCTGATCCAGCTTCTTGTCCCCGACAGGGGGGAAGACAATGTATTGGCGGGGCTGGCCGCTTTTCTGAAAACGGCTCACCTTGAACATCCGAAGCTGTACGGCCAAGTCATCCAAGCCGATCCGGACGAGTCAGCCTCGGCGCTTCTTGCCAAGCTGAAAGAAAACCGGGCGCATCCTGAACAAGCGGAAATCCGTTATGAAGCCGGCAAACGTCTCGTCAGAAACTGGCGTCACCTGCCTGCCCCTCAAAGCGGCGCCGTTCCGTGGAAAGACGAAGGGGTCTACCTCCTCACCGGGGGAGCGGGCGGCATCGGCCTGATTTTCGCTGAAGAAATAGCCTCCCGCGTCAAAAATGCCGTTCTCATATTAACGGGGAGGGCGGAAGCGCTTGATGAAGACCGCTCCGCCCGCTTACGGCGCTTGGAAGCGTCGGGTGCCCGTGTATTGTATCAACCGGTTGACGTGACAGACAGGGCGGCGGTCATCGCCCTCGTCCGCGGCATACAGGAGGAGCACGGAACACTCGACGGGATCATTCACGGCGCCGGCGTAATCGCTGACAATTACATTCTGAACCAGACAGAAAACGAACGGAAGACCGTCATGGCGCCGAAGGTGAAAGGGCTTATCAATCTTGATGAAGCAGCGAAAGATGTGCGGCTGGACTTTTTCATCCTGTTTTCTTCCTTGGCGGGAGGTATGGGAAATCCGGGGCAGGCCGGTTATGCGGCAGCCAACGCATTTATGGACGTTTATGCAGCCCGCCGGAACCGTCTCGTGCGGGACAACAGGCGGAGCGGGCAGACCCTGTCCGTCAACTGGCCGCTTTGGGAAGAAGGCGGTATGCGTGTGGACAAAGAGACCGAACAGCTGATGTACGAACAGACCGGAATGAAAGCCATGCGATCGGCCTCAGGCATCCAAGCGCTTTACGCCGCTTTTGCCTCCGGAGAACACCAGGTCATGGTGGCAGAAGGCGACGAAAAACGGATTCGCAGCCATATTTTCGATCTGGGCGAAGAACAAAGCGCCGCCGGAAAAGCTCCGGCAGTGGCAGATGCAAGAGATCTGAAAGATCAGGTTCAAGAGAAACTAAAGCGGCATGTATCAGATCTTTTAAAGGTAAGCATGAAAGATATCGAGGCTGACAGCGAACTGACGGAATACGGATTTGATTCGATCATTTTCACTGAATTTACAAATCTATTAAATCGGTCTTATCAGCTTGAGCTCAGCCCGACTATCTTCTTTGAATTTCCGACATTGCGCAAACTGAGCGGCCATTTGATATCTGAATGGAAAGAAGCATTCAGCGGCTTAGAAAGAGAGCGTTTAAAAACCGCTCCAAAAGCCGGAATAAGAAAAGCTGAAGCTCCGGCGGCCGTTCATGTCAAGCGGGAAACGCCCGTATCCGTAAAAGGAAAATCAGAAGAAAAAACCGAACCGATAGCCATTATCGGAATCAGCGGTATTTTTCCGCAAGCGAAAGACATAGATGAATTCTGGACACGTTTACAAAAAGGAGAGCATTGCATCACAGAAATTCCACGAGATCGCTGGGATTGGCGCGAATATTACGGCGATCCGGCAGCGGATGCAAATAAAACGTCAATTAAATGGGGCGGTTTCATAGATGGAATCGCCGGGTTTGACCCGCTGTTTTTCGGGATATCTCCGAAAGAAGCTGAAATGATGGATCCTCAGCAGCGTCTATTAATGATGTATGTGTGGAAAGCCATTGAAGACGCGGGGTACTCAGCAAAACGGATTGCCGGAACAAAAACCGGCATTTTCACCGGCACACTGGGAAGCGGATATCAAACTTTAATCAATAAGGCGGGTCTTCCTGTCGAGGGGTATACGATGACCGGAATCGTGCCGTCCGTCGGGCCGAACCGGATGAGTTATTTTCTTGATATCCACGGGCCGAGCGAGCCGGTAGAAACCGCTTGTTCAAGCTCTTTAGTCGCCATTCACCGCGCGGTAAAAGCCATTGAAACGGGAGATTGTGATATGGCGGTCGCAGGGGGCGTCAACACGATCGTCACGCCTGAAGGGCATATCGGTTTTCAAAAAGCAGGCATGCTCAGTGAAGACGGGCGCTGCAAAACATTTTCCGATCAGGCTGACGGTTATGTCAGAGGAGAGGGTGCCGGCATGATTGTCTTGAAAAAGCTTTCAGAGGCAGAGCATGACAGGGATCACATCTACGGCCTCATCCGCGGTACAGCGGAAAATCACGGCGGACGCTCAGCGTCACTTACCGCGCCGAATCCGCAGGCTCAGACGGATGTGCTGAAAAGCGCTTATCAAAAAGCCGGTATTCACCCTTCAACGATCACTTATATAGAAGCGCACGGAACCGGAACGGCACTCGGAGATCCGATTGAGATCAATGCATTGAAAAAAGCTTTCCAAACAGACGGGGCGCCGGGCGGATATTGCGGGATAGGCTCAGTGAAGACAAATATCGGACATTTGGAGCTCGCAGCAGGTATTGCGGGCGTTATCAAAGTATTGATGCAGCTGAAACATCGGACGCTCGCCAAAAGTCTGCATTGCGAGAACATCAATCCCCATATCAAATTGAAGGACAGCCCGTTTTACATTGTGACAGAAACAAAGGAGTGGGAAGCGCTGCGTGATGAAAACGGCCGGGTCCTGCCCCGCCGGGCGGGTGTAAGCTCATTCGGTTTCGGAGGTGTCAATGCGCATATCGTTATTGAAGAATACATGGGCAGAAGTGAGACGGAACAGCAGGAAGCCCGTGAGAAAGCGTCATCTCTTTTTGTTTTGTCGGCTAAAAATGAAGAGCGGCTGAAAGAAAGAGCGCGTCTCCTTCGCGACTTTATCAAAAACGGATCATCCCGCCATATCGATCTTGCAGATGCCGCATACACACTGCAGACCGGACGGGATGCGATGGAAGCGAGGCTGGGAATCATTGCAGGCTCCGCAGAGGAACTGACTGAAAAACTGAACGCGTTTCTGATGGGAAAAAACAGCGAAGATATCATCAGCGGCCGTAAAAAACGCGAGAATAACACGATCTCCATGTTCTCAGACGATAAAGACGCTGCTGACCTCGTCAGCGCCTGGCTTGAGAAAAAGAAATACAGGAAAGTGCTGCGGCTCTGGGCAAACGGATTTGACACGGATTGGGAGCAGCTGTATACGGACAGTAAGCCGCGCCGCATCAGCCTGCCCTCCTATCCGTTCAGAGCCGACCGCTATTGGGTGCCGAAACGGGAGCAGCTGCCGCTTTCGAATCAAAAAACAGTATTATTGCAGAAAACATGGGAGCCTTGCGAGGCAGTGTCTTCATCCGAGCCGTTCAACAACAAAATAGCGCTCATCGTCTCTGAAGATACAAAAGACCTTGCCGCCGAGGTGAAAAAACAGCTGAATGATGCTGACATTGTGCAGGAAAATCAGCTCATCTCTTTCTTACAGGGTCCGAACGCGGCCATCTATTCCGGGTTTATTGACTTCACCGGCTGCGGCTCCCGACAAAAGCGGCAGGACATCAGCTGGGTGGCATCGCTGCAGCAGCTGATTGAATACGGCCGCGGACAAGAAAACATGAAAATGCTTTATCTTACAAAAGGGCTTGAAGCCTTCAAAAATAAGGCTGCCGTTATGCATGGTATTGAAAAAGCGGGGCTTTATCGCATGCTGCGGCATGAATACAGCCATATTCTCACCTGTCACGCCGATATTGATCCTGAAGGGCCGCTGGAGCAGACAGCCGCTTTTATTAAACAAGAAATTGAATCAGACTTAACGGAGTCTGCTGTTTGCTATAGGGACGGCAAGCGCTTCAGCTATGTTCTTCGGCAGACTGATCAGATTGAACCAGAAGCCGTGCAAACAGACCGGACTGCGTTTCCAAAAGACGCCGTCCTGGTGATAACCGGAGGAACGCGCGGACTCGGCGCTTTATGCGCCAAGCATTTCGTTTCCGCATACGGTGTGAAGAAACTGCTTCTGACAGGCAGAAAGGAGCTGCCGCCGAAAACCGAGTGGGATCTTGAGCAAACAGACCCTGTCGTTTCGGAAAAAATACAGCTTATCCGGCAGCTGGAATCACAAGGCGTAAAAGTGTGCGTCTCAGCAGTTGATCTGACGGATAAGCAGGCCGTCGGACGGCTTATAAAAGAGGTAACCTCAACGCTCGGACCTGTCGGAGGCATTCTGCATTGCGCGGGAATTGCGGACCGTGAAAACCCTGCTTTTCTCCGCAAATCCAAAGACAGTATTGCGCGGGTGCTCGCCCCGAAAGCAGACGGCCTTCACAGTCTGTATGAGAGTGTAAAGGATGGTGCGCCGGCATTTTTCGTCCTGTTTTCATCTGTCTCGGCAGCCGTCCCGATTCTTGCGACGGGTCAGAGCGATTATGCGATGGCTAATTCTTACATGGACTATTTTGCAGAAAACAATGAGAGCGGCATCATTAGCATACAATGGCCGGCATGGGATGAGACGGGCATGAGCAGGGATATAAAAAGCGGGATTTATGAGCAAACGGGATTGCTGCGGCACTCTGACGCTGAAGGTCTCAAGATGCTTGATTACATTTTAAGAGAAAGACCCGGAGCTGTCGTGCTGCCGGCACAAGTGAAACATGATTGGGACGCCAAAGCGCTGGAAAATGCCAAGCCAGCCGCCCATAAAGGAATGAAAGCAGCTTCCAAACCTCCTGAAACAAAAAAACGGGAACATAACCGGATTGATATTCAATTTTGGCTGAGGTCGCTTTTGGCAAAAGAGCTGAGTATCGATGAAACGCATATGGATATCGATGTGCCTTTTCAGGAATACGGAATGGATTCTATCTTTCTGGCGCAAGTGCTGACAAAGATCGATCAAAAACTGCCGTCCGTTTCAATTGATCCGACTGTCCTTCTGGAACACCCTACCATAGAACAGCTCGCGGATTATTTAGCCGCACATTGTCCGGAAGCTTTTTCGGCAGATGCAGCGGTTCCCGCGGAGAAGGTCCCTTTGCAGAAGACGCTGAAACGGAGCAAAAAAACGGCAGATAACCCCGGGAAACGGGGAAAGGTTGCGATCATCGGCATGGCCTGCCATTTTCCGAAAGCGGGGGATATAAGAGAATTTTGGAAGAATCTCCGCAGCGGAACGGATGCCGTCACTGAAGTTCCGCCGGACAGATGGAACGCCGGGGAACACTATCAGCCGGGTGAATATCAAGAAGGAAAAAGCATCAGTAAATGGGGCGGTTTTATTCACGATATTGATCAATTTGATCCGGAGTATTTCAATATTTCAGAAACGCTGGCACCGATGATAGACCCGCTGCAAAGGCAGTGGCTCGAAGTGAGCGCGGAAGCTTTGGCCGATGCCGGTTATCAAAAAGAGGATCTCTGGGGCCGCCGTATCGGCGTTTTTGCCGGTGCAAGGGCAGGTGCGTTTCATCAGAAATTTCAATATTTGCAAAAAGACGCGATTATTGGCGCGGGGCAAAATTTTATTACCGCACACATGGCGCACATTTATAACTTTACAGGGCCCAACCTGGTCGTGGATACGGCCTGTTCCAGTTCGCTTACGGCAATTCATTTGGCCGTGCAGGCTATTCAAAATGGAGAAGCGGAAGCGGCCTTTGCGGGCGGGGTTGACATTTTGCTTGATGAAAAACCTTTTCTCACAATGAGCGCGGCGAGAATCTTATCGCCAAATGGCCGTTCAAAATCTTTCGATGCCGGTGCGGACGGAACAGGAATCGGAGAGGGCTGCGGTGTGCTGATGCTGAAGCCGCTCGAAAAAGCGATAGAAGACGAAGATAAAATATACGGCGTTATTGACGGCTCTGCGATTAATAACGACGGCAGCACAATGGGCGTGACGACGCCGAATCCCCGGGCGCAGCAGGACTTGATTGAGCAGGCGGTTCAATCAGCGGAAATCGATCCGGACACCATGACATACGTAGAGACGCACGGAACCGGTACATTGATCGGCGACCCGATTGAATTAAAGGGATTAACCAATGTCTTGTCTGCTTATTCCGATGAAAAACAATTTTGCGGTGTAGGAAGCGTCAAAAGCAATATCGGCCACTTGCTGAGTGCGGCGGGCGCGGCGGGAATCATCAAAGTTTTGCTGGCGATTGCCAATGAAGAACTGCCGCCGACTTTGCATTGCCATAAACCGAACCCCCGCTTCCAATTTAAAGATTCTCCGCTTTATCCTGTGCTTGAGCTGAAGCGGTGGAACGGAAAAAAAGAGATACTCAGGGCCGGGGTCAGCGCGTTCGGTTTGGGCGGGAATAACGCCCATATCATTGTCAGCAACGAAGGAATTCCGAAAGAGCGAAAAGCGGCCATGGAACCGAAAGGCGGCCAGACAGTATACCGAAAACAACGGTATTGGCCTGAAAAAGCACAGTTGTCCGAAGCGGAAGAAAATGAGGCGGGCACAGAAGCAATGTTTGAAATAAGCGAGGTGTGATAGATTGGCAGTTGCCACCGATCAAGTCAAAACGTTCCTGCAGAAAATCAGCCATACGAATTATATCGTCCGGGATCATCGCGTTCATCAAATCCGCGTCCTCCCGGGCGTGACTTTAATAGATATGCTGTATCGGCTCGCCGCCGGGTATCTCGGTGAACGGCCTATAGAATTAAGACAGATTATTTTTAAGCAGCCTGTTGTAACATCTGAAGAGTTTGATAAACACCTGTATGTGACCTTTACGTCGGCGTGTGACAGCTGGAAAGTTGAGATTACTAGCGAAAAAGCAAAAAACGGCACACCGCTTGGCGGAAACCGGGATGAGAATATGGAATGCCAGCTTTATTTGCAAGAAGACACGCCGCGGGCAAAAGAACTGAATATTGAAGCGTTCATGAAAAACGCAAGCCGAAAATGGGACATGCATGACATTTATGGAATTGCAAGAAGAAGCCATATTGAGCATGGCGAGTTTATGAAAAATGAAGGGGCCGTTTATCAGCTTCAGGATAAAGAAGAATTAATGGAGCTTACTCTGAGTGATTTGGCTGAAGGATTCCGGGAGAAATTTAAGGCGCATCCGGCTTTTTTGGATGCGTCCACCCTTGCCGGCTCTTCCTTTGCATTGTCGGCCCAAAAGCAGAATGACACACCTTATATTCCTTTTATGATCAATCGTTTTTGCATGTATCAGCCGTTTCCGAAAACGATTTACACTTATTCTGCGAAAAACAGCCGCACTGAAAGCGGCGTATCAGATAGCGAACCTGATGTTTATTCGGCCGACTTCACGATTTACGACAGGGCAGGGAACGTATTGGCCGAATGTGAGAAACTGACAGTAAAAAGGGTCAGACAAGAGAATATGATTACCCATCTGATAGACAAAGAGAAGCCGCCTCAGCAGAACAGAAGCGGCCGTGGTGAGTCGGAAAATTCTGTGGCCGCAGAAGACGTGTCTGAACAGCAAACGCCGGAACAAAACATGGTGACTTACATAAAGTCGGAAATCGCCAGGCTGGTCAATCGTCCGGCACAGGATATTGATGTGAGGAAAGGCTTTTATGATATGGGGCTTGACTCGGCGCATTTGCTGAAGCTTGTAAAGATATTAGAGCAGACTTTTCAGCAGCAGTTTTATCCGACACTGCTTTTTGAATATTCATCTGTCCGCCGCCTTGCGGATTACCTTATCAATGAAGCGGGCTGTGTGCTGAAAGGTTCGGCAAAAGAACGGCATACATCAGACGCTGACATTGCTGATGAAGTTCTGTTTTTTGAACCCGCCTGGAAAGATCATCCGCTGGGAACGGCGGTGCAGAACGGGCAAAAACACACCCGTCATCTCATTATCGCTGCCGATGCAGAACCCCGTCTCACAGGTGAACTCGTCATACATTGCCCGGAAGCGGAAGTGATAGAACTGAAAAGGGAGCATGAGGCTGCAGATGAGCAGTTTGGAGCAGATGCCGAGCGCATATTTCGTATGCTCAAACGGGAACTGACAGACCATCCGAAAGAACATACATTGATTCAGCTTGTATGCGCCGTTGAGAATGGAGCGGCATTGTCTTCCGCTCTCGGGGCTATGCTGAAAACGGCACATCTGGAAAATCCGGCTCTTCGCATTCAGGTCATCACCTTCTATGAAAAGAATGAGAAATTGCCAAGTGAGACGGCCGCAATCATTAGAACAGAAGCAGACTGCTCTCATGCAGGATGTACAGACATTCGGTATAAAGACAATATGCGGCAGATCAGATTGTTCGAACGTATTGAGAAACTGGACGGGCAGACACAGTCTCCTTGGAAACAAAACGGCGTATATGTCATTACAGGAGGCCTCGGCGGTCTTGGATTTCTGCTTGCCCGTCACCTTGCAGAAAAAGAAAAAGTGAAGCTCGCACTCATCGGCCGTTCGCCGGAACAGTCTGAGAAGATCAGCAGACTGAAAGCATTGGGCGCAGAAGTTCTTTACGTTCAAGCGGACATCGGCAGCAAAGCCGAAACAGAGCGGGCATTTGCTCAGATTACAGAAACCTTCGGCCGGCTGACGGGCATTTTTCATTGCGCCGGTGTTTTAAAAGATCAATTTATCATCCAAAAAGACAGTTCTGACTTGAAGGGGGTGTTCCTGCCGAAAATCAGCGGCCTGATTCATGCGGACGAAGCTTCACGGAATGAACCGCTTGAGTTTTTCGCCGTATTTTCCTCATTCTCGGCGTTGGCCGGAAATGCGGGCCAAATAGATTATGCCGCAGCGAACGCTTTTATGGATGAATATATGAAATATCGCGATTGCAGAGCGGAAAAAGGCGAACGGACCGGGGCTTCTATGACGATCAACTGGCCGCTTTGGGAAGATGGTGGCATGCAGGTTGACAGCTTGATGAAAGAGATCATGAATGATGCAACTGGCACCAGCCCGCTTCCGGCCGGGGAAGGGATGGCTGCACTTGAATATATGCTGCGTCTCGGCAAGCTGCAATCCGTTATTTTATACGGGAAGGAGCCCGCTGTAACTGAGAGCATGGCCCGATTGGTTCCGATGGCAGACAAGAACCGCTCTTCATTATCCCATGCAGCTGTAAAGAGAAGGAGCCGAAAACAAGAGAGACATACAGAAGAGCGCGATATTGCGGTAATCGGATTGGCGGGAAAATACCCGCAGGCGGGAAGCATTGATGAATTTTACCAAAATCTGCGCTCGGGGAAAGACTGCATCACAACAATGCCGAAAGACAGATGGAAAGGTTATCCTTTCTCATATGAAGCAGATCAGTTCTACCGTTACGGAGGATTTTTAGATCGCATAGACAGCTTTGATCCGCTGTTTTTCAATCTGACTCCTCGCCAGGCTGAAATGATGGACCCGCAGGCGCGGCTGTTTTTAGAGACGGCTTGGGAAGCTTGTGAAGATGCCGGTTTTTATCAGGACAGAACGGCGCGCGGGCCATCTTCGCAAAAGAGAAAACGCGTCGGGGTATTCGCAGGTGTGTTTTGGAGCCATTATGAGCTGTTCGGGGCTGAAATCACACAGCGGGGCACACCGCTGTCTATGGGCGTGACGCCTGCCTCTGTTCCGAATATCGTGTCTCACTGCCTGAACTTTACGGGACCGTCAATGGCTGTGGATACGATGTGCTCTTCTTCGCTCACATCCATACATTTGGCATGTGAAAGCATTAAAAGGGGGGAGTGCGAATTCGCCCTTGCCGGCGGTGTGAATGCGGTCACACACCCGCATAAATATGCGTTTTTGGCGAATGCCGGATTTCTGTCTTCAGAAGGCGTCTGCAAAAGCTTCGCCGACGGCGGTGACGGTTATGTGCCGGGAGAAGGCGTCGGCGCGGTGTTACTGACAACCGTTCAAGAAGCGGAAAGAATGGGCTGTCCGATATATGGCGTCATAAAAGGCTCCGCTTTAAACCATGTCGGAAAAACATCCGGTTTGACCGTGCCTGATCCGGCATCACAGGCGGAAGTCATTACAGATTCTTTTCGGGGTGCCGGCATTGATCCGGAGACACTGAGCTATATTGAAGCCCACGGAACAGGCACGTCTCTGGGTGATCCGATTGAAATTGAAGGGCTGAGCCGCGCTTTCCGCAAATGGACAAACAAGAAGCGGTTTTGCGCCATCGGCTCTGCCAAATCAAATATCGGCCATTTAGAAGGAGCAGCCGGAATCGCCGGATTAACAAAGGTGCTTTTGCAGCTGAAGCATGCAGAAATCTTTCCGTCATTGCACGCGGACACGCTGAATCCCCATATTCCGTTTCCGGACACGCCGTTTTATGTGGCGGACCGGCTGGAAGAATGGCAACGGCCGTCACATTCTGACCAGCCGAGAAGAGCGGGTTTAAGTTCTTTTGGCGCCAGCGGGAGCAATGCCCATTTTGTCATAGAAGAATATCTGCCGCCGCAGGCTGAAAAGAAATCGGTAAATATACGGGAAGACGAGCCGGTTCTGTTTCTGCTTTCGGCAAAAAATGAAGAACGCCTATTAGAATATGTCAAACGGTATGACCGCTTTTTACGGGAAAAAGAAGTCAACCTTAAAGACCTGGCCTACACGCTTCAAGCTGGCAGAGAAGCGATGCCTGAACGGCTGGCATTTATCGTTACATCCGTTTGCGGCCTGCAAGCGAAGCTGAAGGATGTGCTTGAACGGAAAACAGAAATTGAAGGATGTTTCCGCGGACGTGCTCAAGATGATATTTCATCAAGTGGAATGGCCGAGCTGCTGAAAAACAAGCAATATTCCAGATTGCTCACTGAGTGGGCAAAAGGAGCCGCCGTTGACTGGAGCCTGTTATACGAAGGAGAGAAGCCGAAACGGGTCAGCCTTCCTGTATATCCGTTCGCGAAGGAGCGGTATTGGGTGCCTGTGCCTGCGGATATCCGGAAACAGACAGACGAACCGGCGGAAAACCAAAAGATCATTCTTCAAAAAGACTGGAAGCAGCAAGATCCGGCGGAATCTGAAGCATTATCAGGAACAGTAATGATACTTGCAACTGATAAGACGAGCCGATTGGCCGATGCTCTTTTTAAAGGAAACGGCCATATTGAAACGATCTGCTTCATCCATCAGGCAAAAGACGGCGCCGATTATTATGCCGCCGCATCGGGGCGAAACCTTTACGGCAGAGTGCGGGAGTCTCTTCAAAACAAACAGATACTCGGGGTCGTCGACATAACCGCATATGACGCGGAATATGAACGGCAGGAAGAGATAGAACACGGAAAGCTTGCCTTTTTACAGCAGGCTCTGGAATCACTCCGTCATAGCGGCGCTGTGTTCAGCCAAGTGACACACCGCCTCCAGCCTTTCAAGGAAAGTAAACCTCTGATGCAAGGGGCGAAAACGGCGGGGCTGTACCGGATGCTGGGCGCTGAGTATGCCAACATTCATTCTTTTACGATAGATAGCGATTGTGCGATTGAGCATACAGAAGAATTAAGCAGACAGATTGAGACTGAATTTTTACAGCCGCGGGCCAAAAGCGGCAGTGAATGCTGCTACAGGCTGAATCGCCGTTATGTGCCGTTTCTGAAGCAGGGTATGAATGTTTCGGCGGCGCCTGAGCTTTCCTATTCGTCTGATGATGTGCTGTTAATAACGGGCGGATCGCGCGGAATCGGCGCAATTGCGGCGGAGCATGCCGTTTCACGCGGCTGCAGGAAACTGGTCATCATGGGGCGGGAGCCGCTTCCTGATTCCTCAGAGTGGGCAGACATGAAAAAGGACGGCATTCTCCCGGAAAAAGCCGAGCGGATGCAGAGGTTAGCCGAGCGGGGCGCGGAGATCCGTTATTACAGCGTTTCTCTTACGGATCAAAAGGGGCTCCGGAACATGACGGACGGCATCCGCGGCACGATGGGGCCGATTACCGGCGTTTTTCATTGCGCGGGTGCAATGGGAGAACACCCCGCTTTTTATAACAAAACCGAAACTGAAATCGAAAGCGTTTGCACGCCGAAAGTAACAGGGCTTCGCGGTCTCTTTGAAGCCGTTCAGAATGAGCCGCTGTCGTTTTTTATTTTGTTCTCATCCGTTTCGAGCCTGATCCCTTCGCTTGCTGCGGGGCAAAGTGACTACGCGATGGCTAATTCATTTATGGACTCTTTTGCAAATCATCAAGCAGGTAAAGGAAACGTGTTTGTTAAAGCCGTTCAATGGCCCGTCTGGAAAGAAACCGGCATGGCTGAAGGCCTGCCGGAAACACCTGCTTATCAAAAATCAGGACTTTCCAGGCTGTCTGCCGAAGACGGACTGAAGTTTTTAGATTACATCATTTTAAACGGACAAAGCTGCGGAATTCCTTGTGTTCCCGAAGACAGTGAGGCTGATTTTGGTGATCTTCTGAAGGTGAAGAAAGCTGAAGCTCCCATGAAAAAAAGCACTGCCGGTGACCAAAAGGTGAAGGATATGATTCGTCAATGGGTGCGCACCGTTTTCAGCGAAGAACTGAAAATGACGGATGAGCAGATAAAAGATGATATGCCGTTTGATGAATACGGGATTGACTCAATACTCTTTGCGGAATTGGTTCAATCATTGCAAAAACGGATCAGCATAAAGTTAACACCGTCCTTAATGCTTCAATATCAAACGATTACAGAAATGGTTGACTATTTCGCAGCGCATCATGAAGCCGATTTTGTGACAAAAGAAAATGGTTTCGTTCAAGACAGGGACGTAGAGCCTGATTTAGCCGCCGCCGCTGAAGAGAGAACATCCATGAAGCCGAAAGCGGATACCGAAGACGATATTGCCGTCGTCGGCATGTCCTGCCGTTTTCCGGGGGCGGGCGGAACGGATGCTTTTTGGGAGCTGCTGATGAAAGGAAACACCGCCATCCGGCCTGTCCCCGCAACGCGCTGGCATGCAACAGCACATGCAAAGGATTATGCGGGGTGGATTGATGATATCGACATGTTTGATGCGGGCTTTTTCGGCATCTCTGAAAAAGACGCGGCAATTATGGACCCGCAGGCGCGGATCATATTAGAAGAAGCGGTTCATTCTGTTTATGATGCCGGGTACGGCCAAAAGGATTTGTCGGGCCGGAAAGTCGGCGTGTACATCGGCGGCAGGGCGCAGCCTTCAGCCGGTATGGAACATATCCTGCAGGCGCCTAACCCGATTTTGGGGGCGGGGCAAAACTATTTGGCGGCCAACATTTCACGATTTTTGAATGTCACAGGGCCGAGCCTTGTCGTGGATACAGCATGTTCCTCAGGGCTGATCGGGCTGTCCTTTGCAAAAGACGCCCTTTTGGCCGGAAGGATTGACGCGGCCTTAGTCGGTTCGGTGAGTTTGCTCTTATCTCCGTCCGCGCACCGGTTATTCGGAGCACGCCATATTTTAAATGAGAACGGCGTGTTTCATATATTCGACCGTGAATCAGCGGGAGAAGTGCTCGGAGAAGGAGCGGGGGCGGTTTTTATCAAACGATTGAGCGATGCGGTGCGGGACGGAGACCGTATTTACGGCGTCATAAAAGCCGTCTCGGTAAACAATGACGGCCGGACGCTCGGTCCCGGTTCACCGAATATAAGAGCGCAGAGAGACGCCATTCAAACTGCGCTTGACATGGCGGAAAAGTCGCCCGAAGACATTGGATATATAGAAGTGAACGGAGGCGGTTCCCCAATCGTTGATTCGGTGGAAATCAAGGCGCTCTCAGATGTCTATCAGCTGAACCGGAAAACGCTTCTGCCCTGCCGGATCGGATCGGTGAAACCGAATGTGGGGCATTTGCTTCTGTCTTCAGGTCTTGCGGGCTTCATCCGATGTGTGCTGAGCGTCTATCATAAGCGGATTCCGCCTTTCTTATCAGCGCGTGAGCCATTTGAACATTATGACTTTGAAGCGTCGCGTATTCATTTTAATCGTGAACCCGTTGATTGGCATTCAGAGAAGAAACCCCGCGTCGCAGCTCAGAGTTCATTTCCTGACGGCGGGACAAATGCTCATATCCTCGTTGAAGAATACAGAGGTGAAAGGCAGCGGGAACATCACCGGGCGCCTCAGCCGCCGGAATTCAGAAAAAAACACTACCCGCTTTTGGGCGGCTGGAACAGCACGGAGAATGAAGCGGAAAAAACAAGTAATGAAAAAACAGACATTGCGGATCTTTTAAAGAAATATGAGAAAAAAGCAGAGACAAGCACTGCACCTGCAGACTCGTTTTGGCAGGTGACAACGTGACGTTTTTAAAAGGGGACGAACCATGAAAAAAACAGTGAATCTGCGCCTGACGGCAGAACATCCCATTATGAAACACCATCTTGTTCACGGAGAATCTGTCATGCCCGGTCTGGCCTATATTGATATGCTGTATCAGCTGGCAAAGCAAAGCCTTGATCTTTCATTCCGTTCCATCTGTCTGAAACGGGTGACCATTTATCATCCTTTATCAGTGAAACGGTCAGAGCGGCTTGATGTGAGTGTCATATTCAGTAAAGAAAAGGAGTTCTGGACTGCCTCGATTTGCGGGGCGGATTCCGGGACGGTTTTCTTATCAGCGGAGGTGCATGAAGGGGTTTTCTCATCAGATAAGCGCCTTGACGCGGAAGAGAAAAAACAAGTTGCGCTTCCATCAGTCTCCTTGCATACGGTTTACGAAGACGCGAGAAGCCGCGGACTGTCGCATGACGGGCTGATGAAGCCGGAGGGAGAGATCTATGCAAATGAAGAGGAATGTTTCCTTGATATTCGGCAGTCTGATTCATGCCAGGAAAATCTCCCCGGCGCTCTCTTTCATCCCGCGCTGATGGACGGTGCCGCCATGGCCTCCGGCGTATTGCAGACAGCTGCAGGCGCCGGTTTGTTTTTACCGATTTATTATGATTCGTTTATTGCCGCTGAAACCGTTACGGAGCGCTGTTACGCGGTGATTTCGAAAAAATCCGGCACGCCTTCTGAAATGGTGAAAATGGATATTGACTTTTACAACCCCAGCGGTGCGCATATTGCTTCACTGCTCGGCCTGACAGCCAAAAAGGTGCGGACAGACCGGCAGCTGATACCAGGCGTTCAGCAGATGGAGGAAACCTTATACCGCATTTTTTCAACATACGTAGGCCGTCCTGTCACAAGAAATGATGCGCACACCGTATTTTTTGAATTAGGCCTTGAATCGTCACAGCTTCTGGCCATTATTAAAGACATCGAAGGGGCGTTTGATCTGCGGCTGAATCCGACTCTTTTATTTGAGTGCAGCAGCATATCCGAACTGCTTGAAGACATAAAAACAAAAGGAACAGAAGAATCTTCCGGCCTTGTCGCGGATGCAGCACCGGTCTCTGAAACGCAATCAGTCAGTCAGACATTTACTTTCTATGAACATGAAGCATTCCTTCAGGATCATCTGGTTTTCGGCAAACCGGCACTGATGGGTGTAGTGTATCCGTGTCTGGTGCTTGAAGCGTCCGGAGCGTCTCATTCCGGCACGTATCCCGCCGAGCTGAAAGATATCCGCTTTACGGGCGGGCCCGTCACGCTGGAGCCGGGAGAGGCCGCACAGATTGACATTTCATTTGCGGCAGAAAAGAATGCCGAACGCTTTACCGCAAGCTGCACTGTCTCCGGTAAAGAAAGCCGGAAGACGTGTGCCGAAGGAGAAATAAGCAGATATACAGAGGCACCCGTAAAAAAATCGTATGACGTTGAACAAATGAAGGCGCACGCACAAAAGGTAGCGCCGGATGTTATTTCCCGTCTGTACGATTCGGTTGCCGACTTCACGATAGGCCCGATGCTGAAAACGGTAACGGCGGGATACAAAATGAGTGAGAGCTCCTTTTTATTGCAGCTGGACTTATCAGGAAAAAAAGAAAAAGGCGATCTGCGTCACTTTGCATTTGACCCGCTTATATTGAATTCTTGTTATATGTCGCTCGGTGAAGAAGAATTGCAGCTGAAAAAGCGGATTCACGTCCCGCTCATGATTGAGAGGCTGACGCTTTACGGACCAGTCATGTCTGATACCGCCTATGTGGTGAATACAATCAAACATAAAAAAGACGGGTTTCTCTCATTTGATGCCGCAGTCCTCAGTCATACCGGGGAACAGCTGGCGGAATTGAAAAACGCGTCTGTGAAAGAAGTGCTTCAGCCAAATCGGCTTGAAAATGCGTCTTTTGCCCCGTCCGGGAATCAAAGCCGTCAGAAAACGAAAGGAAAACCGCTGGATATTGCCATTGTCGGGATTTCCGGCAAGTATCCGCAGGCCGATGATATCAATGCGTTTTGGGAAAATCTCAAACAAGGAAAGGATTGTATTACCGAAATTCCGAAAGACCGCTGGAAATGGGAACATTACTTTTCCGAGGACCGGACGGCGCCGGGAGCGATTTACAGCAAATGGGGCGGATTCATTGACGGGATCGCCGATTTTGATCCTGAGTTCTTTAAGATTTCCCCCCGTGAAGCGGAACACCTTGATCCTCAGGAACGGCTGTTTTTAATGCATGCGTGGATGGCCATGGAGGATGCGGGATATACGAGGACATCACCCGAACTTGGCCGTCAGGTAGGTGTGTATGCCGGTGTCATGTATCAGGAATACCCGCTATTCGCGGCTGAAGCGGGAGTGAAAGGACGGCATATCGGGCTCCCCGGCGGGATTTCATCCATTGCTAACCGTGTCTCCTATTTTTGTGATTTTCAAGGGCCGAGCATTTCGGTCGATACGATGTGTTCGGGTTCGCTGACTTCATTGTACATGGCGTGCCGGGATCTGCGGGATCATCGGATTCGCGCGGCGCTTGCCGGCGGAGTGAATCTCACCGTTCATCCTAACAAGTACTTCATGCTGAGCCAGGGGCAGTTCATCTCATCTAAAGGACACTGCGGGAGTTTCGGCGCCGGGGGTGACGGCTATATTCCGGCAGAAGGGGTCGGGGTGCTGCTTCTTAAACGTTTAGAAGACGCCGTACAAGACGGAGATCGGATTTACGGCGTCATTAAGGGAGCTGCCATTAATCACGGCGGAAGAGCGAGCGGTTACACCGTACCGAACCCCAAGGCGCAAAGCGAAGTCATTTCTCAAGCTTTACAGGAGGCGGGGGTATCTCCGGGCCAGATCAGCTATGTGGAAGCGCACGGAACAGGGACGAAATTAGGCGATCCGATTGAAATCCGGGCTTTAACCGATGCATTCGGTGATGTTTCTGAAACATGTCTCATCGGGTCTGTCAAATCAAATATCGGACATGGGGAATCTGCAGCAGGCATCGCCGCTGTCACAAAAGTGCTGCTGCAGATGAAGCACAAACAAATCGCCCCATCTTTGCATGCGGATGTTTTAAATCCGAATATCCAATTTGATGAAGGGCCGTTTTCCGTCTGCCGGGAATTAACAGATTGGAAACGGATTGCCGCAGACGGAGCAGAACAGCCGCTCAGGGCGGGGATCAGCAGCTTTGGTGCGGGCGGTTCTAACGCGCATATCATTATTGAAGAATATGAGGCTCCTGTCAAACAAGCAATCAGCAGCCAAGAGCCGGCTGTCATTCTGCTGTCTGCGAAAAATGGGGAGCGTCTGACAGAATACGCGGAGCGCCTTCTTGCTTTTCTTCAAAAGAAGCATACGGATAAGCCGGACTTATTTGATGTCGCATACACTTTACAAGCGGGGCGGGAAGCGATGGATGACCGGCTGGCTTTCATTGCGGACTCTCTTAAGGAGCTGGAGGACAAGCTCAGATCGTACTTGGAAAATGAAAACGCACCGCATCTTTACAGGGGGCGGGCGAAGCGAAATCATGAGACAGTGGCTGTGTTTGAATCTGATGAAGATTTGCAGGAAGCCATGGTCAAATGGCTGAAAAAGAGAAAGTACGGTCATTTGCTGAACATGTGGGTGCAGGGAGTCGATGTGGACTGGAACTTGTTATATTCGGGACAAAAACCCCGGAGAATCAGCCTTCCCGCCTATCCGTTTGCAAAGGTCAGATGCTGGATTCAAGATGAAGCCGAGGCGGTTTCAAAACGGAATGACGGCAAAACGGTGATCCATCCGCTGCTTCATGAAAACACATCCGATCTGTGGGAGCTGAAATTCACATCCGTTTTTACCGGACGGGAATTCTTTTTCACTGACCACACAGTCAATGGGGAGAAGGTGCTCCCGGGAGCCGCCGTGATCGAAATGGCCAGGGCGGCCGTTGAGCGTGCCGCATACGCTGTGCCGGACGGACGTAAAGGAATGTATTTGAAAGATCTCATATGGATGAGGCCTGTCGTTCATAAGGGGACGGATGTAGAAGTCCATATCAGCCTTATCCTTAAGGGAAATGAAGACATTGAATTTACGATTTACAGCCTATCGGAAGAACCCGGGGGAGAACGGATTATATACAGTAAAGGCACCGCGGTATCAGGAGAGATAGCAGCGGTTCCGTCAGTTCACTTAGAGGGCTGGCTGTCCGGCTGCAGCCAATCGGTTATGACGTCTGATGAGGTTTATCAGGCTTTCCGGCATGCGGGTATGATATACGGGCCGAGCCATCAAGGAATTGATCAGCTGATGATCGGAGAGAGGGGAGCTGCAGCCCGGCTGTCGCTGCCGGAATCGGCAGACAGTACCGCCGATCAGTTTGTCATCCATCCGAGTCTTTTAGATGCCGCGTTTCAGGCGTCACTGGGTGCCGGTTCAGATACTGCCGGAGACACTCCGATGCTGCCGTTTTCCCTGCGGCAGGCAGAAATATTTCAGCCGACTCAGAAAACGATGTGGGCGCTTGTCCGCAAACAGAGCGATCGGTCAGATAACGGAGCGCTGACGCTGGATATTGATTTATGTGATGAAAACGGCGCTGTTTGTATGAGGTTAACAGGATTCTCCTGCCGGGCTGTCCGGCAGACAAACCAAACCGAAAGCAAACGGCAGGAAGTTCAGACGGCGATGCTTGCCCCTGTTTGGGACAAAACTTTCTTTTCCCTGGAAGAAAATCGAGCGGTTGATCAGGAACAATTGCTGATCATCGGAAAGCCGGGAAATACCATAAAGGCTGCGACAAAAATGTGGCCCCGCGCCCATCTGGCGGAGACGCCGGATCATTCAAGCGAGCAAACATTCCGTGAATTGACAGCCGGATATCAGGATATCCGCCATTTCTTATGGATTGCGCCGGATCGTTTCGCACCCGCATCCGTCAGTCAGGAAATGCTTGATGAGCAGGAGAATGGGGTGATTCAATGTTTCCGTTTCATCAAAGCGCTGCTGTCACTCGGGTATGGAAACCGAAACATCAGCTTTACGGCGGTGACCCGGCAGACACAGTCCGTGTATCCGGGTGATCTGCCGCAGCCTGAGCATGCAGGCGTACACGGTTTGATCGGTTCATTGGCAAAAGAATATCCGAACTGGGACATCAGGCTGATTGATGCAGAAGAAGGCAGTGATTCGTCTGAGATGAAAAACATCTGGCGCCTTCCTCCAGATCCGGACGGAAATGCTGCCGCGTACCGTAACGGAGCTTGGCACAAGCAAAAAACAGTCCGGGTGCTGACAAGTTCCGCTCCGCGTATGTCGTACAGAGAAGGCGGCGTTTATGCTGTCATCGGCGGAGCGGGCGGCATCGGAGAAGCATGGAGCAAATACATGATCACCCGTTACAAGGCACGGATGATATGGATCGGCAGGCGGCCGAAGGATCAGGAGATTCAGAGCAAAATAGACAGGCTGGCGCTATCAGGCCCCGCGCCGCATTATATACAGGCTGATGCTCAAGATGCCGCAGCGCTTAAAGCGGCCGTCCGTTCCGTAAGAGAGCAATACGGCAATATAACGGGAGTCATCCATTCCGCGATAACGCTTGCCGACAAAAGTATGGCGAATATGGATGAAGCTTCTTTCAGAAACGCTTATTCAGCTAAGGTGAATACGAGCGTCCGAATGATCGAAGCTTTTAAGGAAGAACCGCTTGATTTTGTGCTGTTTTTCTCATCCGTTAATTCTTTCACAAAAAATGCCGGGCAAAGCAACTATGCGGCAGGGTGTACATTTCAAGACGCCTTTGCCCGCCATATCGCTTCCTTGCTTGATTGTGAAGTGAAAGTCATGAATTGGGGATATTGGGGCAGTCTGGGTGTTGTATCAGACCCGTCTTACAGAAAACGGATGGAGGCGTCAGGGATCGGTTCTATTGAACCCGATGAAGCAATGGAGGCGCTGGAAGTCTTACTATCAGAACCGTTCAGCCAAGCGGCATTCATCAAAGCTGCTCCGCACGGCTTAGCCGCGCTGACGGATCAAGATGCAATATCGGTTGTATCCGGCCCGAAGCCTTCATTTATGGAAAGCGTCAAGCGGCAAAATCCGGATCGGAATGAACGGCTTGAGACTTTAAAACGAGAAATGGAGTTGCGCATATGAACAGCCTTCTTTGCAAACTGCTCTTTTACCAATTACAGTCAATCGGTTTTTTCAGCGAGCCTGTCACTACACCTGCAGCATCCATGCGGAGCGCCGGCGTGATCGGCACATACGGCAGATGGCTGGAAGAAAGCCTGAATCTATTAAAAGAAAACGGATATATCGCGTATGACGGATACACGGTCACTCTTCTCACGGATCAGCGCCCGGACGGCCGCACAGTCTGGAATGAGTGGAATGCCCATAAACGCCTGCTTCCCAATGGGGAGCTTGCGCAAGCTGAATTGGCCGAGGCGACGATAAAAGCGATGCCTTCCATTTTAAAAGGAGAACGTCCGGCTACGGATATCGTATTTCCCGATTCATCAATGCGGCTCGTTGAAGGTGTTTATAAGCATAATCCTGTCGCGGATTATTTTAATGAAGTGTTAGCAGATTCCGCGGCCGCTTACCTGAAAGCCTATCTTACAGAACACCCCGATGCCCGTATCAGGCTGATAGAAGTAGGGGCCGGGACGGGCGGAACGAGCGCCATGCTGTTTACAAAACTGAAACCATTTGCAAAACAGATTGCGGAATATTGTTATACGGACGTTTCTAAAGCTTTTTTAATGCATGCCGAACAGGAATACGGACCTGATGTGCCGTATTTGACAACAGCCTTGTTTAATGCAGAGGAGCCTTGCGAATCACAAAATATCAAAACGGGTGTTTACGATATTGTCATCGCCGCCAATGTGCTTCACGCCACAAAAAATATCGGTTTGACACTGCGCCGTCTGAAAGCGCTCCTGAAATACAACGGGATGATTTTGATAAACGAAATCAGCGATCGTTCTGTTTTTACCCATTTAACCTTCGGGCTGCTTGACGGCTGGTGGTCCTATGAGGATGCTGAGCTTCGGATTCCGGGAAGTCCCGGCCTATATCCAAAATCGTGGGAGCGTGTGCTGCATTCGGAAGGATACAGAGCGGTTTGTTTCCCTGCTGAAACGGCTCATGATTTAGGCCAGCAGATTATCGCAGCTGAGAGTGACGGACTCGTTCGGATGCAAGGGATCAGAGACGGCAGAAAGCCATACGCCGCCCCGGCCGAAGTTTTCCGAAAGCCCGCGCAGCCTGTTTCCCGCAGCCGCGCGCCAGAGGTGCATCAAGCTGTTAAGGCTGATGGGGAATCGGTCGCTTCCCATGTCCGCTCTGTCATCAAAACAAGTATTGCCGATGTATTAAAAATGAAAGAAGAGGATATTCAGGAAGAACTGAACTTCTCTGAATACGGCATTGATTCCATTCTGGCCGTCAATGTGATTAACGAGATTAATAAGCGATTGAATCTTACACTGCAGACAACGATTTTATTTGATTACTATCATGTGAAACTGCTGACCGGTTATATCTCGGAAGAATACGAAACCATCATAGCCTCGTCTCTGAAGACCGATAGAGCGAAAATCCGCCCGGCGCTTCAGGAAGAACGGCCTGCTGAAAAACCTCTGCAGACGGAAAGAAAGGAAAACGGTTATCAGAAACCGAAACAAGAACGTATGCCGCCTTCTTTCGCAAAGTCCGATGACTCGGGAATGTTCCGGGTTGTGATTGACCGTCCGGGCGGCATTGAAGATCTGACGATTGCCCGCAGTGAGGTGCCCGAGACAAAAGATGACGAAGTTCAAATAGCCGTCCGCGCCTTTTCTTTAAACTTCGGAGACTTGCTTTGTGTCAGAGGGCTGTACCCGACGATGCCGCCTTATCCGTTCACTCCGGGATTTGAAGCAAGCGGCGTCGTGATCAAGGCAGGGAGGCATGTAACATCCGTCATTCCAGGTGATGAAGTGATTGTCGGCATGGGAGAGGAATTTGGATCTCAGGCGAATCTCATCACATGTAAAGAACATCAAGTCTATCATAAACCGGCCCGGCTGACCTTTGAAGAAGCATGCGCTCTTCCCACCGTGGCGGTGACCATGATAGACGCCTTCCGGAAAGCCGGACTTAAAAAAGGCGAAAAAATATTAATTCAGACCGCGACGGGAGGAACGGGGCTGATCGCGGTGCAAATGGCCCGGCATATCGGCGCGGAAATATATGCCACGGCCGGATCACAGAAAAAAATTGAGTATTTGCATTCGCTCGGGGTCCGCAATACCATCTGCTATTTAGAAGAAGATTTTGAAACGGAAATCATGCGAATGACCGGCGGCCGTGGGGTGGATGTTGTCATTAATACCCTGGCCGGTGATGCCTTGCAAAAAGGAATGAATTGCCTGGCGCCGGGCGGAAGATATATCGAAATTGCCATGACTGCGCTGAAATCCGCTAAATCAGTCGACTTGTCCGTCCTTCATAACAATCAATCGTTTCACAGCGTGGATTTGCGGAAGCTGTCCCTTCAAAATCCGGACCAGGTCAAGGACTATCAATTGGAACTGCAGCGGCTGGCGGAAGAGGGAGTCATTCAGCCTGTCATCTCAAAAATCTTTTCCTTTGAAGACATAAAAGAAGCGTATCACTGTCTGGATGACCGCGGAAATATCGGGAAAATCGTCATCAGCGTTTCTGAGCCGTATCAAATGACGTACCGCCCCGAACAAAAGGATCCGGCCGATACAGTAAAATCAGCAGCTGTGTTACCTGAAAAAGAACCGATCGCGATTATCGGGATGAGCGGGCGGTTTGCTGAATCGGAGAATCTCCATGAGTTTTGGGAACACTTAGCCGCCGGACGGGATCTGATTAAAAAAGCAGACAGATGGGATATCTCTGACAGCCAATGCCAGTATGGCAGTTTTATAGAGGACATTGAATGTTTTGACCCCGTTTTCTTTCATATATCGGGACGTGAAGCGACCTATATGGACCCTCAGCAGCGGCTGTTTTTGGAAGAATCATGGAAAGCGCTTGAAGATGCGGGATATGCGGGAGACTCGGTAAGAGGCCGGGAATGCGGCGTGTATGCCGGCTCCTGCGGCGGAGATTACCAGGCCATTTTTAAACAGCAGGGGCCCGCGCAGGCGTTTTGGGGCAATCACAATTCCGTCACTCCGGCAAGGATCGCCTATCATCTTAATTTACAAGGGCCGGCGATCACTGTTGATACAGCATGTTCCAGTTCGCTGACAGCCATTCATTTGGCATGTCAGGGGCTCTGGACGAAAGAAACGGAAATGGCGGTGGCGGGCGGGGTTTTCATTCAATCCACTCCCGCTTTTTATCAATCGTCAAATAAGGCGAATATGCTGTCACCGACCGGACGCTGCCATACGTTTGATCAAAGCGCGGACGGGTTCGTGCCGGGTGAAGGCGTGGGAGCGGTGGTGCTGAAACGTCTTAGCGACGCCGTTAGTGACGGAGATCATGTGTACGGCGTCATAAAAGGATCTGCAATGAATCAGGACGGCGCTACAAACGGAATCACCGCTCCAAGCGCGCTTTCTCAAGAACGATTGGAACGTCATGTCTATGATACTTTTCACATTGATCCGGAAACCATTCAAATGGTGGAAGCTCACGGAACGGGCACTGCACTGGGCGACCCGATCGAATTCGGCGCCTTAACGCGCGCTTTCCGCCGCTATACGGATAAAAAAGGATATTGCGCCATCGGCTCTGTGAAAACCAATCTCGGACATGCCGCTGCGGCCGCGGGGATGGCCGGACTGTTTAAAATCCTGCTGTCGCTGAAGCATCGGCAGATTCCGGCTTCCCTGCATTTTCATCAAGCCAATCAGCATATTCAATTTGCGGACAGCCCGTTTTTTGTGAATGAAAAGCTGATACCGTGGGAACGGAATCCGGATGCACCGCGCAGAGCCGCCATCAGTTCATTCGGATTCAGCGGAACAAATGCCCATCTTGTGATTGAAGAGGCGCCGCAAACCGTGCGCCGGTCGCCGGCAAAACCGGTCTGCTTCATTCCTTTATCTGCGCGGACGGAGCGTCAGCTGGAAATTCAGGCAGAACGCCTGCTGGATTCACTCAGCAAGAACAAAGACAGCGATCTGGGAAATATAAGTTATACGCTCCTGCTCGGCAGAAAGCATTTACATCACCGGTTTGCCTGTATCGTAAGCAGTGCGGACGAACTGAAGCGGGTATTATCGGAGTGGCTTGTAAAAAGAGAGCTTCCGGGTGTGTTTATGTCCAATTTGAAGGATCAGAAGCCGGCAGAAGAAGCCGGAATGAAAACATTCGGAATGGAATGCATTGAACAGTGCCGCTCGGCAGCTTCGCCCGCACAGTACAGAGAAAACCTGGCACATATCGCTGACCTTTTTTGCAGAGGGTATGATCTTCCTTTTACACGGCTTTTTGACGGAGGACAATATTATAAAACGCCGCTGCCGGCCTACCCGTTTTTAAAAGAAAGGTATTGGGCGGCTGATGTAAACAGTTCTTTACCAGGCCAAGCCATGAAAAAGTCTGAAACGCAAACCGTTCTCCCGTCTTCGCCGCAGCCTGAACATGAAGGGCTGATTTCTCTGAGTCCTTTAACTGAGATCGAAATGACAGCGTTTGAACCGGAGACATTGCAAAAGCCAATCGTGTTACAGCCTTTGGATTGTACTGTTTCTGTCCAGCAGCCGGAAAAAGCCGTTTCCGAAGACAATAGAACATTGCTTGAAGAATTGAGGACAAGCCTGGCAGATATTTTATTTTTGTCACCGGAAGATATTGATGCTGATGAGCCTTTCATCGATATGGGTCTTGACTCCATTATCGGGGTTGAATGGATACAAACAGTAAATAAAACGTACCACACTGAGATTACTGCCAATAAGGTGTATGAACACCCGACGCTTGAAGAGCTTGCGGAATATATAGCGGGACAAATAAAGAAACCCGAGTATGCTGAAGCGGAGGAAACCGCGGTACGTCCGGAAATCCCGGAAGCAGAAACTCCCCTTGCCGGCATCTCTGACGGCACTTTGCGCAAAGAGCTCAAAGAAAGCCTTGCGGACATCCTGTTTCTGAAGCCGGAAGATATTGATGAGCATGAGGCATTCATTGAGATGGGGCTGGATTCTATTATCGGTGTGGAATGGGTTCAGTCCATTAATAAAACCTATCAAGCGTCTATTACGGCAAATCTGGTCTATGAATACCCGACAATCGCAACATTAGCCGGGTATCTGACCGGTTCTGTCCAAAAAGACACCGAGGAAGTACATGGGGAACATACGAAACAAAACGATATATCAGAAGAGACAGATGATCAAGAACCGCCCGAGCTGATCTGTCTTAACCCGGGGGGAAAGGGAAGACCGATTTTCTGGTTTCATTCCGCGCTGGGGGCAGTGGAGCTGTACCAGCCTGTTGCCGAACGGACCGGGCGTCCTTTTTACGGAATTCAGGCAAGAGGGTGGATGACAGACCGGGAACCGATCCGCGGCATTAAAAACATGGCGGAATATTACGTTAAGCTCATACGTACCGTGCAGCCCCGGGGTCCTTACGATGTAGGCGGCTATTCATTAGGGGGCATGCTCGCTTATGAAGTCACCCGGCAATTGCAGCTGGCTGGAGAAACCGTTGAGTCAATCGTCATGCTCGACTCCTTTGACGCGGCGGGTGCGCGGGAAATAAACATTCCTGATGAATTATTTGATAAAAATATGATGCTGCAGACGGTGAACATGGCTTTATTTGCACCGATCTATCAACATCCGGAACGCATATCTGAAACGTTAATTCATCGTGATGAACTGAATGCCGATCTTCATGAAGACATATTTTTAGAGCAATTAATCGCAAAAGCCAAACAGCGGGGGTTAACGAAGACGGACACATTGGTGAAAAATCTGATCAGGCAGAATATAAATGTTCAGGACGCTTACGAAATCACTGATTACGAACTCCTGCCGCTTCCGGATCCGAACGGGGTGACATGCTATTATTTCCGAAATAAAAACGGTATTTTCTTGGGTGAGCTTGATCCGTATTTTACGATCAGGGCCGATATTTTATCCGCTGATTTCGTCAACTATTGGAGCCAGTGGGAAGAGCATATGACAAACATCGCCATCATGGATGTGGCGGTATCCAACCATATGACGTTATTGGCAGAAGACAGCACAGCCGAAACGATTTCTGAATTTTGCGGCGTTTTATATTCGGCAGACGGAATGACAGAACACAGCTTCCTGCAGCTGCAGGAAAAGATACTGAACGTGCATGGTGAGATGCTGAAGCAGCCCGCCAAAACAAGACCGTAAATTCACATATCCGCCCGCCGGGTTTACTCGTAAGCTTTGGCGGGTCATTTCAAATCTTGGACACATCTTGGAGGAATGAAAATGACCAGTTTAACAAAAATCAGACAGCAGCAGCCGTACAAGTGGTACCAAACGATGAGAGAAACCTCTCCCGTTCATTACAATGAAAAGGAAGATTGCTGGGAAATCTTCACCTATGATGAAGTGAAGCGGGTGATTTCTGACTACAGTCATTTTTCTTCCGATCATAAATACTTAAGTGCGGACAAACAGGAAAAAATGATCCGGCATATTAACAAAGACAGCCTTTTGAAAATGGACCCGCCTGAACACACCGTCTTCAGAAAATTGGTCAATCAGCCGTTCATGCCGAAATCGGTTGAGACTCTTGCACCGCGTATAGCCGCTATCGCTGATGACCTGCTTCAGGCCGTCCGTTCAAAAGGCAGGATGGACATTATTGAAGATTACGCATTTCCGCTTCCGATTATCGTGATCGCAGAGCTTTTAGGATTCCCTCCGAAAGACAGAGATATCTTTAAAAGCTGGGTCGACCAAAGCCAGAATGTAAAAGATGAAAAGAAAATGAATGAAGTGCAAAAGCAGATGATCGGATACTTCATGCAGTTTATTTTACAGCGGAGAAAACAGCCGCAAAATGATTTAATCAGCCATTTAATTTCAGCTGATTTAGACGGAGAGCCGCTGTCAGACAAGCAATTAATCGGTTTTTGCGGCTTGTTGATCGTCGCGGGGCACGTAACGACGGAAAATGTGATCGGAAATTCATTTCTCAGTCTCAAGGAGTTCCCGCACATTCTGCCCCGGCTGCTTGAAAACAAGGCGCTCCTTCCTGACTTTATTGAGGAAGTCATCCGCCTCAGACCTTCCATTCAGCGGGTAACCCGCTACACCGCGGTTGAAAGCGAGATTGGCGGAAAAACGATTCCGGCCGGAGAAAAAGTGTATGCGTGGATTGGATCGGCGAACAGAGATGAAAAGAAGTTTGAAAATGCCGATCAGATTGACTTGGGACGAAAGCCGAATCAGCATCTGTCATTCGGTCAGGGCAGCCATTATTGTTTAGGAGCGCCGCTGGCCCGGCTTGAAGCGAAAATCGCGCTTTCCCACTTTTTTGAACAGATGTCCGCATGGCGTTTTACTGAGGATCAAGAGCCGAATCTGGTTCCGAGCCCTGTATTTCACGGCGTTGACAGGCTGCTTGTTGAGTTTTGAACGAAAAAATAAAAGAGGCTTCCACAGGAAGCCTCTTTACTCTGGGGGCTTGGAGAAATGAATGTAGGAATCGAAGCAATGAACGTGTTTGGCGGAACCGCGTATGTAGACGTCATGGAGCTTGCGGAACATCGGAACCTGGATAAAAAAAGGTTTGAGAACCTGCTGATGAAAGAAAAAGTGGTGGCGCTTCCGTTTGAAGATCCGATTACGTTCGCCGTAAATGCCGCAAAACCGATTATCGATTCTCTGTCAGAAGAGGAACGGAATCAGATTGAAATGGTCATCACCTGTACGGAATCCGGGATTGATTTTGGCAAATCCATCAGTACATACGTCCATGATTATTTGCAGCTGAAGCGGAATTGCCGGTTATTTGAGGTGAAACAGGCTTGCTATTCTTTAACGGCCGGGTTTCAAATGGGCGTGAATTTCATCTTATCGCAAACATCGCCGGGAGCGAAAGCGCTCATCATCGGAACGGATATTTCCCGCTTTTTAGTGGCTGAAGGCGGTGACGCGTTGACGGAGGAATGGTCCTATGCCGAACCGAGTGCGGGGGCGGGAGCTGTGGCGCTTTTAGTCAGCAGCACCCCTCATGTCTTTTTGCTTGATCAAGGCGCAAGCGGGTATTACGGGTATGAAGTCATGGATACCTGCCGCCCGATTCCGGATAGTGAAGCGGGGGATGCTGATCTGTCGCTCATGTCTTATTTGGACTGCTGTGAAAAATCATTTCAGGAATACCGAAAGCGTGTGAGCGGGGCGGATTATAAGAATACATTTCAATACCTTTCTTTTCATACTCCGTTTGGCGGAATGGTAAAAGGAGCGCATCGGACGATGATGAGAAAATTAGCAAAGGCTAAGCCGCAAGACATTGAAGCGGATTTTCAGCAACGCGTGCTGCCTGGGATTCAATACTGCCAGCGCGTCGGCAACATCATGGGGGCTACCGTATTTTTATCTCTTGCCAGCACGATTGATAACGGCTCTTTTGAAACGCCGAAACGCGTCGGCTGTTTTTCATACGGTTCGGGCTGCTGCTCTGAATTTTACAGCGGTGTCGTTATGCCGCAAAGCCGTACGCGGCAGAACCAATTTCAAATCAGCCGGCATTTGGATGAACGCGTCCGTTTATCGATGGCTGATTACGACCGGCTGCTCCAAGACAGCGGCATTGTAAAATTCGGCACAAGAAATGCCGCGCCCGCAGCAGACATCCCGAATGCGCATCAAGGAAAAACGCGATTGGTGCTGACTGAAATAAAAGAGTTTCACAGAAAGTATGAATGGACGACTTAATATCAGAAACACTCAGAGCCGGAAAGGCTTGAGTATTTTTAAAGAAACGGAGAATAAACATGAATCCAATGATTGATGTACAGGAAACAGAACCGGGCATTGTGCAGGTCACAATGCAGGATACGGCCGGGAAAAACGGGCTGTCAGAAGAGTTTGTCAGAGAGCTGCACCGGGTATTCCAAGACATCAATGCCCATCCGTCCTATAAAACCGTCCTTCTGACGGGTTACGGAAATTATTTCTGCACGGGAGGAACGCAGGAGGGGCTTTTGACCATTCAGAGCGGAAAGCTCCAATTTACAGATTTAAAGCTTCACAGTCTTTTATTGGATTGCAGGATTCCCGTGATTTCCGTCATGCAGGGGCATGCGATCGGAGCCGGCTTTACGATCGGTCTGAGCTCGGATTTTGTGATTTTAAGCAGAGAGAGTTTTTATTCTTGTAATTATATGAAGTACGGATTTACACCGGGAATGGGCGCGACGTATATTGTGCCTGAAAAACTGGGAATTGTCCTCGGGGAAGAAATGCTGTTTACTGCCGCGAATTTCAGCGGCGCCGCTCTGGAAAAACGGGGAGTTCCGTTTGAAGTGCTGTCGAAAAAAGACGTCCTTCAAAGAGGCCGCGAATTGGCCCGGCTGCTGGCGGATAAACCGAGAGCCTCACTGGTTGCGCTGAAAACCAATGTGACGGCACGGATCAAAAGAGAGCTGACAAAAGCGGTTGAGGAAGAGGTGAACATGCACGAAGCCACATTCCATCTTCCTGAAGTAAAAGAGAGAATCAGCCGCTTATACGGCAGTTAAACAGAATGAAAAAAGCATGGGAAGCCCCATGCTTTATCACTGGTCCGTCTTTTGCAGAACGGAGCCTGCGAATTGTTCTTTAATTTCGGCGCTCCGGGCTGCGGTTTCTGCGATGCAGTGCATGATGGCTTCTTCAAAGCGGCGCTCTTCTAATGCGCGAAGGCCTGCTTCAGTCGTGCCGCCCGGGCTTGTGATTTCCTTGCGCAGGCGTTCAGGCCGTTTGCTGCTTGTTCTGAGCATTTCCGTCGCCCCGGCCATGGTTTGTAAAATCAGCTCTTTTGCCGTTTCTTCCGGCAGGCCGGCTTGAAGGGCGGCCTTTTCCATTGCTTCGACATACCGGTACACATAGGCGGGACCGCTTCCGGCAATGGCTGTGACGGCGTCAAGGTGTTTTTCTTCAAAGCGCGTCGCTTCTCCGATTGTTTCCAGAAGCTCTTTTGCCGTCCGGATTTCAGCTTCACTCGCCTCGGAGCTTGCGGAAAAACCGGTCGCCGATTGCTGAATGGCCGCGGATGTATTCGGCATCGCCCGGATGATGGTGAGCTTTCTGCCGAAATATTGCTGAATCGTGTGAATCGTCAGCCCTGCGATGACAGAAATCACAAGCTGATCTTTCACGTATTCGCGAATGTTCTCAATGCTTTCTGCCGCATCTTTCGGTTTAAAGGCGAGAACGAGAATGTCGGTATTGCTGAAAAACTCTTCTTTATCCCGGCACGGTTTTACTCCGTACGTTTTTTGGAGCTCTTCAAGCCGGCTGTCATTTGACCGGTTTGTCATATATATATGTCCGGGGGCTGTCATTCCGCTTTGCAGCAGTCCGTTCACCATTGCTTCCGCCATTGCTCCGGCCCCGATAAAACCGATTTTCTTCATATAAATCCTCCTTCTTCTCAAAACACAAAAAAACCTTCCCGTCAAAAAGGACGAAAAGGTTTCGCGGTACCACCTTACATTAGCACGAATCAGCCGTGCTCAGCTCAAATCCCGTAACGAGGGGATACGTTTAGGTTTTCCTAACCGCTCTGAGGGCAGGTTCTGTAAACAAGAGGGCCGCAATGTCTTTCAGCCGGGGACATTGCTCTCTGCTGCCGTTGTTTATATACTAGTTCCTCGTCATCGCGTTCCGTGTTTTCTAGTTTGTTGTTCATTATGCTATGCGCAAGAGCGGGATGTCAATCTTTTTTTCCGATATGCGGCAATAATGACACAGTGAAAAGAAAACGCTAAAATATGATTATTCAGGAATGAAAAGAACGAAGGAGCGTAAACATGGCAGCGAGAAAGATCATTCCGATACGTGTGCCGACTCCGTTTGCAGTCGGCGACGTTATCGTTTATTTAGTAAAAGATGAAGCCTTAACCCTTATTGATTGCGGCCCGAATACAAAGGAAGCGGCTGAATCGCTCTCATTGCAGCTTAAGGAACACGGCGTTTCTGCGGCAGATATAGAACAGGTGGTGCTCACTCATCATCACGCAGATCATTCAGGTCTGCTGCACCTTTTTTCCGATGATGCGGAAGTAATAGGGCATCCGCTGAATGACAGGTACATTACTCAGGATCAGTCGTATATCGCCCGGCAGGAGGACTTTTTTCTGTCGCTTATGACTGAAATGGACGTTCCCCTGACGCCTGAAGACATACATAAAACAGTTAAGCTGTCATACTTATTTTCTGCAAACCGTCCGTTAACGAAAACAGTGAGGGAAGGCGGAAAAATTGACGGGCTTAACGGCTGGACGGTGCTCGAAATCCCGGGTCATGCCGCTTCTCACATTGCGCTCTACCATGAAAAAAGCGGTGAAATGTTCAGCGGCGATCTGCTTTTATCCAACAGCTCCACCAATCCGATTCTGGAAGCTCCGGAAAAGGGGGGCGTGCGCGCGGCCCCGATGCTCGACTACTTGAACTCAATGAAGCGGCTGTATGACGTAAACCCGTCCTTTTTATATCCGGGACACGGCGATCTGCTGACAGACGTAAAGCCTGCTTTTGACAGGCGGCTTGAAAAACAGAGAAGTCGGTCGGAATATGTGCTGCGCCTGTTGTCAGAGGAAACGCTGACGGCTTTCCAGGTATGCCGGCGGCTGTTTCCGGCTGTGTATGAAAATGAATTGTTTTTAACGATGTCAGAAACGATCGGCCATCTTGACGTGCTGGCCGCCGAAGGGAAGGCTGTATCCTTTCAGTCGGGGAACACTCTGAAGTTTAAAGCTGTGAAGGGGTGAAGGAAATGGGCAGATTAACGGATAAGCGGATTTGGATCACCGGAGCATCCGGCGGACTCGGAGAACGGCTTGCATATTCCTGCGCGGCAGAAGGGGCTCATGTTTTTTTATCCGCCAGGCGGGAGGACCGCTTGCAGGAAGTGAAAAAGACGATTACCGCGCGCGGCGGACAGTGTGATGTCGTTCCGTTTGACGTCCGGCATGCAGAAGAGGCTGAAAACGTAAGGCGTTTGATCGGTCATGTTGACGTATTAATCAACAACGCCGGCTTCGGCATTTTTGAAACGGCCGCTGATTCATCTTTGGATGATATGAAGGCAATGTTTGAAGTCAACGTCTTCGGATTAATCGCCTGTACGAAGGCCTGTCTTCCTGTGATGCTTCATGCGAAAAGCGGCCATATTATCAATATCGCCTCACAGGCCGGCAAATTGGCGACGCCGAAATCAAGCCTTTATTCCGCAACGAAGCACGCCGTGTTAGGGTATTCCAATGCGCTGCGGCTTGAGCTGGCCGGTACGGGTGTAGCCGTGACAACGGTTAATCCCGGTCCGATCAAAACAGACTTCTTTACAATTGCAGATAAAGAGGGCGGTTATGTGAAAAGCGTCGGCAGATGGATGCTTGATGCCGACCATGTGGCAGAGCGCATTACATCCGTGATTCTGACGGATAAACGGGAAATGAATCTTCCGCGATGGATGAGCCTCGGGACGAAGCTGTATCAGCTTTTCCCATCGTTTACAGAAAAACTGGCCGGCCGCGCATTAAAGAAAAAGTAACAAGGGGGAAAAAGGAATGTCCGACCGGGATATACAGGCATTGATGGCAGAGCCTTTAGTCAGGCAAATGGCGGAGGCGCGTGAAGTATTTTGGATCAATCCGCATAAAACCGATGATCCAGTAAAGCATGGCGCTGAATGGAAAAAGGAGATTGCCGAAGCGGAAGAAAGGCTGCGCCGATTTGCGCCTTATATCGCGTCGGCTTTTCCGGAGACGGAAGCGGAGGGAGGCCTCATTGAATCTCCGCTTGTCTTGATTAATGAAATGAAGAAGCATCTGGAACACAGCGCCGCTCAGGCTTTCCCCGGGCGTCTGCTTTTGAAATGCGACGACGAACTTCCGATTTCCGGTTCCATTAAAGCGCGCGGCGGGATTTACGAAGTGCTGAAGCATGCCGAAGATCTCGCGGTAAAAGCGGGAATGCTCTCAGCAGACGACGATTACAGCATATTGACTGAAGAACGGTTTACCGCTTTTTTCTCAAAATACTCTATAGCCGTCGGCTCTACGGGCAATTTAGGTCTGAGTATCGGCATAATCGGCGCGAAGCTCGGCTTTTGTGTGACCGTTCATATGTCCAGTGACGCAAAGCAGTGGAAAAAGGAGCTGCTCCGGGAAAAGGGGGTTCGCGTCATCGAATATGAAGCAGACTACAGTCTGGCTGTCAAAGAGGGGCGCATTCAGGCGAAGCAGGACCCTTATTGTTATTTTATTGATGATGAGCATTCCCGGGATCTGTTTTTGGGGTATGCCGTTGCGGGAAGCCGTGTGAAAAAGCAGCTCGATCAAATGAACATAAAGCCTGATGCAGATGAACCGCTTTTCGTTTATTTGCCGTGCGGGGTCGGAGGAGGTCCGGGCGGCGTCGCGCTTGCGCTAAAGCTGATCTATGGCGGGCATGTCCATATTTTTTTCGGTGAGCCGACGCATTCACCGTGTATGCTGTTAGGACTGTTTTCCGGCTTGCATGACGGAATCAGCGTGCAGGATATCGGTCTTGATAATCAAACGGCCGCCGACGGACTCGCGGTGGGAAGGCCGTCCGGGCTGGCCGGCCCTCTGATGGAGCCTATAATCAGCGGCTGTTATACCGCCGATGACGGCACGCTTTTTTCGCTGCTTTATCAATTAAGGGCGGCCGAGAATAAGAGCCTTGAACCCTCTGCACTCGCCGGACTGGCCGGAGCCGTCAAGATCGTTCAGACCGAAGCCGGAAACCGTTATATAAAAGAGCGGGGGCTTGAGATGGAAAATGCCGTGCACCTTGTGTGGAGCACCGGCGGAAGCATGGTTCCGGAGGAGGAAATGGAAGAGTACAGCCGGATCGGTTCCTCATTTTTGAAAAAAATGGGCAGACAGTGAAGCGGTTTTCCGTTACAATCTTTGTAAGCGTTTGTTTTTTTATCGGAAAGCCATACAGAGAGATTGGTGTGAATTGTGAAAAGTAAAGAATTGAACTTACATACATTGTATACGCAGCACAGCCGCGAGTCGTGGGCCGGATTCGGCGGCCATCTTTCCATTGCCGTTTCAGAGGAAGAAGCCAAGGCCGTAGAGGGGCTGAATGACTACCTGTCGGTGGAAGAAGTAGAAACGATTTACATTCCGCTTGTGCGCCTGCTCCATCTTCATGTTACGTCTGCCGCAAGACGGAATCAGCATGTCAATGTGTTTCTGAAGCATCCGCATTCAGCGAAAATCCCGTTTATCATCGGAATCGCGGGCAGTGTCGCCGTCGGCAAAAGCACGACGGCGAGAATTTTGCAAAAGCTTCTTTCCCGTCTGCCGGACAGGCCGAAGGTGAGCCTGGTGACAACCGACGGTTTCTTGTATCCGACGGCGGAATTAAAAAGGAAAAACCTTCTGTCCAGAAAGGGATTCCCGGAAAGCTACGACGTGAAAGCGCTGCTTGAGTTTCTGAACGATATAAAGTCGGGGAAAGAGAGAGTGGAGGCGCCCGTATATTCCCATCTTACGTATGACAGGGAAGAGGGCGCCGTCGAGGTTGTCGAAGGTGCGGATATCGTTATTATCGAAGGAATCAATGTCCTGCAGTCGCCGACCTTAGAGGACGACAGGGAAGATCCGCGGATTTTTGTATCGGATTTCTTTGATTTTTCGATCTATGTGGATGCCGAAGAAAGCCGGATTTTCACGTGGTATTTGGAGCGTTTCCGCCTCTTAAGAGAAACCGCTTTTCAGGATCCGGCTTCTTATTTTCATAAATTTAAGGATTTGTCTGATGCAGAAGCGGATACCATGGCCGCCTCCATTTGGGAGAGCGTCAACCGTCCGAATCTGTATGAAAATATTCTGCCGACAAAATTCAGATCGGATTTGATTTTGAGAAAAGGTGACGGCCATAAAGTTGAAGAGGTGCTGGTAAGGCGGGTGTGATGTGAGGAGGAAGCGAATATTATGATACACCATATTGAGTTGTATGTATCTGACTTGAAAGCCTCCGCCCGGTTTTGGGGATGGTTTTTAGGTGAGCTCGGTTATAGGGAATTTCAAAATTGGGACTCCGGCATCAGCTGGAAAAACGCAGGATTTTATGTTGTGCTTGTACAGACAGAGGAGCGTTTTTTAACACCGGAGTACCACAGATGCCGGGTCGGGCTGAACCATCTGGCTTTTCATGCTGCATCAAGAGAGCAGGTTGACGAGATGACAGAAAAGCTGCTTGCCAGAGGATGCCCCGTGCTTTACAGGGACCGCCATCCATATGCAGGCGGAAGCACGCATTATGCCGTATACACGGAGGACCCGGATCGGATAAAAGTGGAGCTCGTTGCTCCTGCTTCTGAATGAACTATAACTTTTCGTTTTTTTCTTCGCGCAGCGCCGCGTCGAGTTTCTTTTCGATTCTGTCCAATTGTATGCGGCGCTTGTTCAAGCTTCTGAATACGTATATCACGGCAAACAGGAAAACCGCGGCTGCAATAAATGAAATCAATTGAAAAATGACATCACCGATGTTCATCTTTTTTACCTCCGTGTGCGGCGGGCTTCTTCAGCCCGCCGTTTTTTCATTTTGACCGATGTGAAGACATGGGGGATGAATCATTTCTCTCCTAGCTTTGTTTTTTTCTGAGAATGAATAGTTTCTGCATGTGGCTTATGACCACTTTTGCGGCCGCATATCCCGGAATGGCCAGAAGCATCCCGGCAATTCCTGAGAATTTGCCGGCGGCAAGCAGAAGAAAAATAATGGTCAGCGGGTGAATGTCCAGCTTCCGTCCCATAATTTGCGGGGAAATCAGCTGGCTTTCAAGCTGCTGGACAATGACGACGACCGTAATCACCAGCACCGCCTCGGTCGGTGAATCGAACAATCCGACAATGACTCCGGGAAATGTGCCGATCCAAGGCCCGATAAACGGAATCAGGTTTGTCACCATGGCGAACGCGCCCAGAACGAGCGGATAATCGAGCCCGATTATAAAATAGCCGATCGTGACGAGAACGCCGACACAGAAACTGACGAGCAGCTGTCCTTGTATGTATGAACTGAGAGCTTCATCCATATCCCGAAGGATTTGTTTTCCTTCTTTTTGATGTTTTTCCGGAAGAAGCCGCAGCAGTCGCCGAGGGGCTTTGTTTCCTTCTTTTAACATGTAATACAGCGCAAACGGAATAATGGCGGCGGTGATGGCGGCATTGGCAGCCGTACCGGCCAGGCTGCTGAGAGAATCAGCGATTGAACCGGAATAATTTGCGGCTTTGTCTGCTAATTTTTTAAAGGAATCCCCATGCTGAAGCCGGGAAAACCATTTGCTGTCCTGGAGATGCCCGATCCAATTTTCAGCTTTTGCGGAAAGCTCCGGAATATGATCTGTGAAGGCTGTAAACTGTTTTTGAACGGCAGGGCCCGCCGTATAAAGGAAGAGGACAAAAAGGCCGGCTGTTCCCGCATAAATCGCTAAAATCGCGATTCCTTCGGGCAGCTTTAATTTCGTATGCAGCACTCTGACGAGCGGGCGGCACAAATAGTAAAGGACGCCCGATAATACAATGGGCGGAAACAAGGTTTTAACCGTAATCACAACAGGCTGGAACAAAAAGTCTATTAATGTTCCGAGATAAATGATGAGAAATAACAGAAGAACGGCATAGCCGATCCTGAAATAAGGCCCGACAGGCATATCCTGCACCACGCAATCTTTAAGGGTTTACTCTCGGACATTTCCCTTATCGCCCGGTGCATAAACGTCCGTGTCAGGAAAACTGCCCTTGATTGGTGACGTAATCGTAGATAATATCTTCTACATGGGCATGGAGATCCTCATCGGGTTCTTCATTCCTTCTTTCTTCTAAAGCTTTTTTTAAACTCTGTTTTTCATAGGGGCTCAGCGGATCTGTCGACACATTCCGTCCATACTGGCGGAGGGCTTGTCCCAGCATTTTTTCTATAAATTGATCCATCATATATTCTCCTATTCTTGTCATTCATCTTTATTCTACTAAATATCATGTGATCCTCCCACTCTTCTATCATATTTTCTGTCAGGACGATTTAGGCTTTTATTCCAGTTCAGCCGAGAGAATACGATGAAACGGCAGCGTTAACGCATCTTCATCGTTTATGATTTTTAAACGCTTTTCGTCATGCATCACTTGTTTTACCCAGCCCCAAAAGCGGCGGGGGCCGTGTGCGGAAGCGTAGGTGACCGAAATGGCCCTGTCTTCTTCAATCGACGCCGCAATGATGCGGTTCATGTCGTTCAGTTGCTCTTCGCTCAGTTCCGGAGGCCGGAATTCCCGTTCTTTTCGTTTTTTCGCAAGCAGCTGCTCCCGATGTTCGGGCAGCATCATCCGGCTTGATTCCCACATGACATTATACCCGGGTGTTAATTTGTTCGGATTCATGTATATCACCTCAAATTATTTGTAATGCCCGCCGATTTTTTCAGCCCGGTGAAAGGCTTGGCCGGCCTCTGTCAGTGAAGCGGCATGGAGGAGCGACGCAGGGCCGTACCGCTCATGAATATCATCCAATACTTTGCCGAGACTGATCTTTTTTTCCTGGGCATCGAACAGGCTCAGCTGAACATAATCACAAGGCTCCAGCTGGGAAAGGGAGACGCCGGCGCTGCGGACGGGCTCACCGTTCCAATGCTCTTTGAAGAGCTTGACCGCCGTTTTAAAAATATCCATTCCGAAATTAGTCGGAGACACCAGCTTTCTCTGTCTGTGAAAACCTGAAGGGAATTCAAAATCAGCGCCTCTGATGCTGACCGAAACCGTATGGCCGATGTATTGTTTGAAACGGGCGCGGCGGGCCACTTCTTCGCTTAACTCCAGCAGCACGACTTTGATATCCTCAAAGCGGCTGTAGTCTCTCGGGAGGGTCATGTTATGGCCGATCGCTTTTTGCCGGCTGTGCGTGTTGACGGTGACCGGAGAGGGATCGATGCCGCGGGCTGTCCGCTGAAGCAATTCGCCGTTAATGCCCCAGCGTTTTTTCAGCAATTCGGCGGGGTGTCCGGCAAGCCCGCCGATTGTGCTGATGCCCATCCGTCTTAAATGATGCTCCATCCGTTTTCCGATGCCGAATAATTTTCCGACCGGCAGCGGCCACAGATCCTGCCTGATATTTGACATATCCAATCTGTGGATGCCGGATGCGTTTTTTTTGGCAAAATGGTCGCAAGCCATTTTCGCGAGCGCCTTATTCGGCCCGATGCCGACACGGGCATAAATTCCGAATTCACGCATAATCGCTTGCTGAATGCTTTTGGCAATTGTAAAAGGATCACCGAACAGCCGCCTGCTCCCGGTCACGTCGAGAAACTGCTCATCGATGGAGTAGGGTTCTACAAGATCGGTATACCGTTCAAACAGTTCGGTAATCATGACGGATACATCAATATACCGCTGCATCCGCGGACGGACAATAACGGCATCGGGACATTTGGCCTGCGCTTCCCACAGCCGTTCGGCATTTTTTACGCCGTATCGTTTGGCGAGCGGACAAGCCGCAAGCACGACGCCGCTGCGTCTTTCGGGATCTCCCGAGACAATCACGGGCCGGCTTTTGAGATGAGGCGCTTCCGCTTTTTCCACAGACGCATAAAACGATTGCATATCTACAAGAAGAATATCAGCCATAAAAAAACCTCCGGGAACATTTGTTCTGTTTTTCATTGTACCCGAACAATGATCACGTTTATACTGGTAAATCATTCCCTGGCTGGAAGACGTGCTGATTCGTTTGCTTGAAAAGAAATCATTTACAATTGCAAACAACCCACATATAATTTTTTATATTCCAATGAGAAGAGCTGACATTCATTTTGCCGGACGAAAAGGAGAGTCAATCGATAATGGATATTCGAACAATTACCTCTGAAGACTATGAAATGGTTACGTCTGTTTTGAATGAATGGTGGGGCGGCAGGCAGATGAAAGACAAACTGCCGCGCTTGTTTTTTGAACATTTTCAGGACACAAGCTTTATCACGTACGGGCCGGAGGGAATGACCGGTTTTTTAATCGGTTTTCAGTCACAATCAGACCCTGAGACAGCCTACATTCATTTTTCCGGTGTGCATCCGGATTTCAGAAAAATGCAAATTGGAAAACAGCTCTACGATCGATTTATGGAGACGGTGAAAAAAAGGGGCTGCACAAAAGTCAATTGCGTGACGGCGCCTGTCAATAAAGTATCAATCGCTTATCATACAAAATTAGGCTTTGAAGCTGAAAAAGGAACCAAAACCGTAAACGGAATCCCTGTTTTTGCGAATTATGACGGTCCGGGAGAAGACCGGATTCTGTTTGTGAAATATATGTAGAGGGGGATGAATATGGGTTTTTTAGCTGACACGCCCAAACCGCCTTATTATGCGGTCATTTTTTCATCAATAAAGGGAAAATATGATGAGGAATATGAACATACGGCAGAGCGCATGATGAATTTGGCAGGCGGACAGCCGGGCTTTTTAGGCACGGAAAGCGTTCGGGAGGAAAACGGCTGCGGCATCACGGTTTCCTACTGGGACAGCCTGGAGGCGATTAAAAGGTGGAAAGATCATACTGACCACCAGGCGGCAAAACAAAAAGGAAAAACCGCCTGGTATGAAGCGTACGCGGTCCGCATTACGAAGACGGAGTCACAGCGGATGTTTGCGTCAAAAGGGGCGGAAGATTGATTACATTTTTACAGCATACACAAGAACAGACCGCGCGGGAAATTGCGGCGGTTCAGCGCTGCTCTTATCAAAAAGAAGCAGAGCTGATCGGCTTTTTCGGCATCCCCGCCTTGCATGAAACACCCGATGATATACAGCGGTCACGGGAGACGTTTGCCGGTTTCAAGGAAAAAGATCAGCTTGCAGGCGTCATTTCGTATGAAAAAAAGGGATATGACCTTGTCATATGCAGGCTGACGGTGCACCCGTCCGGCTTTCGAAAAGGAATCGGACGGGCGCTTATTCAATTTGTGATAGACGAGAACCGGGACGCCCAAAAAATAGAGGCGGCTACCGCCAGCCAAAACGTTCCGGCAGTCTCTCTCTATTTAAAAACCGGGTTCACAGAAGCCGGACAGATAGAGACGCCGGAAGGGCTGACCCTCTCGTTTTTTCATCTTTATCCGAAGAGGAAAGCGGAAGTTGTTCCGTACAAGCCGGAATGGAAAGGAATGTTTGAAAGAGAGAAGGCGGACTTGATCCGAATCTTCGGCCCAGCACTTCATTCTGTCAGCCACATCGGCAGCACCTCCATCCCGGGGATGACCGCCAAACCCGTCATCGATATACTGGCGGAGGTTAAAGATATTTCGGACGCTGACCGATTCAGTCCGCAGCTGGAAGCACTCGGCTATGAGGCGAAAGGGGAAAACGGGATAGAGGGCCGGCGTTTCTTTCAAAAAGGCGGCAACAGGCGCACACACCACGTTCACATATACGAAACAGGGCATCCGGACGTGAAGCGTCATCTGCTGTTCCGGGATTACCTCACCGCAAAGCCTGAAAAAGCGGCTCAATACATGGAACTGAAACGGCACCTCGCTAAGACGTACCCATACGATATGGCAAAGTATAGTGAAGGGAAAAATGACTGGATCAAGGCGGCTGAACAAGAGGCAAAGGTCTGGGAGAGCGGGCTGCTGTAAAGAAAGCAGAAACAATGCATACAGCGGCTCGGTATGCTACAATGGCGAAAATGAAAAACGGAGGATCATCTATGCAAATACATGTGACGGATGCGGCGAAACACACACTTCAGCAGGCAATGGACGCCAACCCGGGGAAAAAAGCGCAGCTCCGCTATGACGCAGAAGGCTGCGGGTGCGCGGTGAGCGGCGTGCCGACCATCTGGCTGGCGGACGAATTAACGGGACAATGCGAAGCCATTGAAACCAACGGACTTCCGCTTTACATCCAGACCTCACAAAAAGTGTTTTTTGACGAGGAAATGACAATCGATTACAATGAAAAGGCAAAAACGCTCGTCTTAAAAAGCCCGGCAGAGATGCTGAGCCCGAGAATGAGCATATTAGTAAAGCAGGGAGAAACGGAAAGTGAATCAAAAGCTGAAAGCCATTAAACAGACGGCACAGCATAAAACGTGGGTATCCTTTCTGAACAACAACCACCCGTACAGTCTGCTGCACTGGTCCATCGGAGGCGCTGAATCCGTTCAGAAGGATGTCTGGCTGCTTCAAGATGAGATGACCTTCAAAGCGCAGGAGTTTATGACAATCGACCTCGCCATTGACTGGATCGGAGAAAATATGGACGGGATTACCGACGTTTTATGACGTGAAAGCGAAAGAACCAGCATACGTTCTTTCGCTTTTTTACGTTTGCGTCATGGTATCTAAAAAGGTTTGAACGGCTTTACGGTAGCTCTCCGGCTTTTCAGGACCGTGAACGTTGCCGGCCTCCGGCGCTCCGTGGTACACTTGCTTCACCATATTCAGATACGGGGGGCGTAATGATGAAAAAGCAGCTGCCTAAAGAAAAACACAGCTTAAAAGACGATCTGGAGGAAGATCTGAAGGCCAGGCTTTTGCAAATGAAAAGTGAGCTGAAGGAAGAAGACGAGAGAAAACAGGCGCAGCAAAAGGCGGAACAAATCAGAAAACGAAAAGAAAAAGAAAAACATAAAAGCTTTGAAGAGCTGCTGAATGAAAGCAGTCTCGATTGGCACAAATATAAATAAACCGGCATCTGAAAAGGTGCCGGTTTTATTATTTAAGAACGATGGGCTTCGTATACGTCCCGTTTTGTATGGTATTGCAGGGCTTTGATTTCCTGGCTGCTTAAACGCCGGGCCTCTGCAGCCGAACAGTTTTCTCTCAGCTGCTCAAGTGAGCTGGCTCCGGTGATGACAGAAGCGACGGCCTGCTGTGACAGCAAGTATTGAAGAGAAAGCTCCGTCATGCTCAAGTCAGGTGCGGCAGCGCTGATCGCTTTTTTGGTTTCTGACAGTTCTGCAAAAGAATATGTTAAATAGCCGTTCTCTTTTACGCTTGCGGCCGCTTGATCAAGCGGTTTTTCCGTAAGAAGCCCTTTAGCGACAGGCCCTCTTGCGACTACGCTGATTCCGTTCTCCTCTAAAAGGGGAAGCCACTCCTCGGGACGCCGGTCCAGCAGGCTGTATTGCATCATAACGCTGGTGATATTTGATTTTTTCACATATTCTTTAATAACATTCGGACGAATCGAGGAAATGCCGTAATACCGGATGACACCTTCCTGTTTTAAGTCCTCAAATGCTTCGATCGTTTCGTCAATATGGTCTTCCATCGTGCCGCCATGCAGCTGATAAAGGTCGATATAGTCCGTTTTCAGCCGGCGCAGGCTGTTTTTGACCGCTTCTTTTATGTATCCTTTGGAAGCGTCCCAATGCCAGCCGTCTTTATCATCATTCCAGCGGTTTCCGGCTTTCGTGGCTAAAATGATGTCGTGCCTGCGGTTTTTGACGGCCTCCCCGACAATTTCCTCATTTCTGCCGAAATCATAAAGATCAGCGGTATCTAAATAATTGATTCCAAGCTCGATCGCTTCATCCAAAATAGACAGCGCTTTAGCTTTATCCGTGCCCAGCGACATACAGCCGAGCCCGATTTCGCTTATTTCTAAATCAGAATGTCCCAGTGTGCGTTTTCTCATCGTTTCGCTCCTTTTTATAGTCTTTTATTGACCGTAATATAAAGGCGCGAAGTTTTCAACTGTTAAGGCCCGGTGATCCAATCTCCGACATAGCGGAATGTCCGTCCGTATTCTTTCAGTTTAGCCCGCACTTCCCACGCCTTTCCGACCAATACGATACTCTTATCCTTCCGGTACACCTTCAATCGAAAAGCACCTCCCTCTCATGCATGTATGATAAAATATATGAGGCATAATAGAGAGACAGAACGGGAGATGACATGATGAAACATTTAGAAGAAAAAACACTTGCGAAAAAAAAGCTGTATGACGGGAAAGTCATAGATCTTTACTTAGAGGATGTAGAGCTCCCGAACGGAAAAACAAGCAAGCGGGAAATCGTCAAACATCCGGGAGCAGTGGCCGTACTTGCGGTGACCGAGGAAGGAAAAATCATTTTGGTGAACCAGTTCAGAAAGCCGCTGGAACGGACAATCGTTGAAATTCCGGCCGGGAAGCTTGAAAAGGGGGAAGAGCCGGAACATACGGCGTTAAGAGAGCTCGAGGAAGAAACGGGATATACGGCGGAAACCTTGACGAAAATCACCGCTTTTTATACATCACCCGGGTTTGCTGATGAAATCGTGCATCTCTTTCTTGCGGAAGGGCTTTCGCCGCTGGAAGAAAAACGAGAGCTGGATGAGGATGAATTTGTCGAAGTCATGCAGGTCACGCTTGAAGAGGCCGTGAAGCTGATTGAATCCCGCAGGGTGTATGACGCAAAAACGGCGTACGCGATTCAGTATCTCCAGCTGAAAGCAGCGCTGAAGGAAAAATGATGAAAACCATCTATGCGGATCTGCATATTCATATCGGCCGCACTTATACGGGAAAACCGGTCAAAATCACCGGGGCCAAAACGTTGACGCTGCACCGGATTTTAGAAGAAGCCAGTGAGGGGAAGGGAATTGAACTATTGGGCATCATCGACTGCCATTCCCCGGAAGTCATAGAAGAAATCGAGCGCGGAATTGATGAAGGCGGATACCGTGAGCTGAAAGAAGGCGGCATCCGGTATCGGAATACGACGCTTCTGTTGGGCAGTGAGCTTGAAATCTATGATCACACATGCCGCGGGCCGATTCACGTTCTCGTCTTTATGCCGTCTCTTGCCGAAATGAAGATGTTTTCTGAGTGGCTTGCAAAAAGGCTTAAAAATATCCATCTCAGTTCCCAGCGCATTTATGAGACCGGTTTGAATCTTCAAAGGAAAACAAAGGAATTGGACGGGCTGTTTATTCCCGCCCATATGTTCACCCCGCATAAAAGCCTGTACGGAAAAGGAGTCATATCTTCTTTGACAGAAGTTTTCGACCCGGCGCTCATTGACGCGGCGGAACTCGGATTAAGCTGTGACACCGACATGGCTTCGCGGGTAACAGAACTTGATCCGTATACATTTTTAACAAATTCTGATGCGCATTCCTTAGGAAAAATCGGCAGAGAATATAATGAAATGCTTCTTAAAGAAGCGAATTTCACGGAATTTTCGCTGGCTTTAAAAGGGAAGGACGGAAGAAAAATCACGGCGAATTACGGGCTGAACCCGAAGCTCGGGAAGTATTACCGGACGGCGTGCGACCGCTGCGGCAGCCCGGTTGAAAAAGGAGCTTCCGCATGTCCGGAGTGCGGGGGGAAAACAATGACAAAAGGGGTCAGTGAACGGCTGGAGGAACTGAGCGGACCGAAAAAAAGCCGCATGCCGCGGCCGCCGTATATTCATCAAATCCCGCTGCAGTTCATTCCCGGGGTCGGGCCGAAAACGTTAGAAAAACTGAAGCGGGCCTTCGGGACGGAGATGGCGATTCTTCATCAGGCGCAAGAAGAGGAATTGGCGCGTGTCGTCCAGCCTAAAATAGCGGCTGTCATTCATAAAGCGCGTACCGGGCAGCTCGTCCTTGAGGCCGGGGGCGGAGGGACGTACGGCAGAATCAAGCCGTAAAAGCCGGTTTTTAGCGGAGCTCCTCCTGCACCTTCTTTTTCGTCCGGACAAACGCAATCAATTCGATGATTTCATCCTGGTTCAGCGGCTGTCCGTCAACGGTCAGTGTGCCGCGGCCTTGTGCGGCGTTTGTTAATTCGATGGTCTGGGCAAACGGCTCCGCCTTTTTTTCAGTGCGCCCGAGTAAATCGTCGCACGTCGTGTCAAACAGATCGGCAAGCGTGCCCAGCGCCTCGAATGACGGCCGCCGGTATCCTGATTCATACCCGGCGTACGTGCTTTTGGCGATGCCGAGACGGTCAGCCGTATATTGAAGAGACCAATTTTTCTTTTTTCTCAGTTCAGTTAAACGATCTAAATTCATATTCAAAACCGCTCCTTTTCACTTGAGCAAATTATATCATATCGATATGCAAAAGTGTACGCGAATTGAATAATAATCACTTGATTAATTTCATTCGTCTGTCTATAATTTGATTAAAAGTATGCGAAAAGCGAATGCTTAACACATCTTGAGAAATGGATGAAGAGGTGCAGGGTATGAAAAAATTATTGCTGTTAACAACCGGAGGAACAATCGCCTCAGTCGAAGGAGAAAACGGGCTTGCACCCGGGGTGAAAGCAGACGAATTGTTAACCTACGTATCAAAACTTGATAACGATTACACGATGGAAACCCATTCGTTAATGAACATCGACAGCACAAATATGCAGCCTGAATACTGGGCCGAAATCGCAAATGCTGTCAAAGAAAAATATGACGCATATGACGGGTTCGTCATTACGCACGGAACAGACACAATGGCCTATACATCAGCGGCACTGTCTTATATGCTTCAGCATGCTGATAAACCGATCGTCATTACGGGTTCGCAAATCCCGATTACATTTCAAAAAACCGATGCCAAAAAAAATATCACGGACGCGATCCGCTTCGCATGTGAAGGGGTGGGCGGCGTATACGTCGTATTTGACGGCAGAGTCATTCAAGGCACACGCGCCATTAAATTAAGAACGAAAAGCTATGATGCATTTGAGAGCATTAACTATCCGTATATCGCGTTTATTACCGAAAACGGAATTGAATACAACAAACAAGTGCACATGCCAAAAGACGATGCTTTTACGGTCAATACTTCACTTTGCACGGACGTGTGCCTGCTCAAGCTACACCCGGGGCTGAAACCGGAAATGTTTGACGCATTAAAGGGCATGTACAAAGGAATCGTCATTGAAAGCTACGGCAGCGGCGGCGTGCCGTTTGAAGGAAGAGACATTCTCGCCAAAGTCAATGAAATGATTGAAAGCGGCATTGTCGTCGTCATTACGACACAATGTCTTGAAGAAGGAGAGGACATGAGCGTCTATGAAGTCGGCCGAAGAGTCAATCAAGATCTCATTATCCGCTCCAGAAATATGAACACGGAAGCCATCGTGCCGAAATTAATGTGGGCGCTCGGCCAGTCTCACAACTTGGCTGAAGTCAAAAACATTATGGAGACACCGATCGCAGACGACGTTGTACTGTAAAAACATGACTACCACAAAGAGAAAGTAGGGTTTTAGCATGACAAACGCGCAAAAAGAATATCGTCAGGAAAAAGATTTCCTCGGAGAAAAACAAATTGAAGCTGATGTGTATTACGGAATACAAACGCTGCGCGCGAAAGAAAACTTTCCGATTACCGGATACCGCATCCATGAAGAAATGATTAATGCGCTCGCCATCGTCAAAAAAGCGGCGGCGCTTGCCAACATGGATGTAAAACGGCTGTATGAAGGAATCGGAAATGCGATTGTACAGGCCGCAGATGAAATACTTGAGGGAAAATGGCATGACCAATTTATCGTCGATCCGATCCAAGGGGGAGCCGGAACGTCCATGAACATGAATGCCAACGAAGTAATCGGCAACAGGGCTCTTGAAATCATGGGGCATAAAAAAGGTGAATACATTCACCTCAGCCCGAACACACACGTCAACATGTCACAATCGACGAACGACGTGTTCCCGACGGCAATCCATATTTCAACCTTGAAACTTTTGGATAAGCTCCTTGATACGATGGCGCATATGCTCAGTGTCTTTAAAGATAAAGCGAAACAATTTGATTCTGTCATTAAAATGGGGCGCACACACCTTCAGGACGCTGTGCCGATCCGTCTCGGACAGGAATTTGAAGCATACAGCCGCGTGCTTGAGCGTGACATAAAGCGAATTAAACAATCCCGCCAGCATCTGTATGAAGTAAACATGGGGGCAACGGCCGTAGGTACGGGACTTAACGCCGATCCGCGCTACATAGAACAGGTTGTGAAGCACCTGGCTGACATCAGCGGACTGCCGCTTGTCGGCGCCGGCCATTTGGTTGACGCCACACAAAACACTGATGCGTATACGGAAGTTTCAGCCGCGTTGAAAGTATGCATGATGAACATGTCTAAAATCGCCAACGATCTGCGCTTAATGGCTTCAGGTCCGCGCGCGGGACTTGCGGAAATTTCATTGCCCGCCCGTCAGCCGGGATCATCTATTATGCCTGGGAAAGTCAACCCTGTAATGGCAGAGCTGATCAACCAAATCGCCTTCCAGGTCATCGGGAATGACAATACGATCTGCCTCGCTTCAGAAGCGGGCCAGCTGGAGCTTAACGTAATGGAGCCGGTACTCGTATTTAACCTGCTTCAATCCATCAGCATCATGAATAACGGGTTCCGTTCATTTACCGATCATTGTCTGGCGGGAATTGAAGCCAACGAAAAACGTCTGAAGCAATACGTGGAAAAAAGCGTCGGCGTCATTACAGCGGTCAATCCGCACCTTGGGTATGAAGCGGCTGCGCGAATTGCCCGTGAAGCAATCATGACGGGGCAATCTGTAAGAGATCTTTGCCTTCAAAATGATGTACTGACAGAAGAAGAATTGGATATCATTTTGAATCCGTATGAAATGACAAAACCGGGGATTGCCGGAAAAGATCTATTAGAAAAATAAATTTTAAAGCAACAACAGCCGCCTTTTCACGTTTTTTAGTGAATAGGCGGTTGCCATACAAAGGGATGAGGCAGTATAGTATAATTTGTTATATCATTTGATGAAAGCGTTTTAGCTTTTTTCTTCTAGGGGGATTTTCTTGTGAAAGAGGTCAGATTGCCAAATTTATTGGAAATTATTATCTTATTATTCGGGTTTTTAGCACTTGTCTTATCGTTCACAGTGTTTTTAGACCTGCCGATCCAGCTAGCTCTATTAATATCCTGGTTTTTCGCTATTATTCTCGGAGTCAGGCTGGGATATTCATATAAAGACTTGCAGGATTCGATTGTCACCGGGATATCAAACGGTCTTGAAGCGGTGTTGATTCTTGTTTCGGTCGGTGCGCTCATCGGGACATGGATTGCCGGCGGCGTTGTGCCGACGTTAATTTATTATGGTTTAGAGTTTATTAATCCTCATGTTTTCCTTCTGGCTACACTGGTTATTTGTTCCGTTATGTCCGTTGCGACCGGAACGTCCTGGGGAACCGTGGGAACCGCGGGAATCGCCATGATTGCCATCGGAGAGGGAATGGGTATACCGCTTCCGATCGTAGCGGGAGCCGTTTTGTCCGGCGCTTACTTCGGAGACAAGCTTTCACCGCTGTCTGACAGTACGGTGCTTGCCTCCACGCTTTCTAAGGTGGATGTGCTGTCACACGTCAGAGCGATGATGTATCTGTCAATTCCGTCCTATATTATTACGGCCATTCTATTTACCGTAACGGGATTTATATACGGCGGAAAAAATATTGATCTCGACAAAGTGGAATTTTTAAAATCTTCATTGCAGAAAACGTTTGACATTCATATATGGATGCTCATTCCGGCTGTTGTCGTCGTTGTCCTTCTGATTTTGAAAAAGCCGTCTATGCCCGTTATCATCATCGGTGCTTTACTTGGCGCAATCTGGGCTTCCGTCTTTCAGGGAATGAATTTTGCCAGTGCCATCGCGACTGCTTATAATGGTTTTTCTATTAAAACGGACGTCGAATTTTTAAACGGCCTGTTAAACCGCGGAGGCATTACCGGTATGCTGGATACGTTAGTCGTTATCCTGTTCGGTCTCGGTTTTGGAGGAATTCTTGAGAAGCTCGGCGTATTAAAAGTGATTGTCTCAACTTTTGAGAAAAAGCTGACCACACCGGGAAATGTGACGCTTTCGACATTGATCGTCGCCCTTTTAGGAAACATTTTCGGCTGTGCGATGTACGTGTCATTGATCCTGACGCCGAAAATCATGGAGAACAGTTATGATAAACTGAAACTTGACAGAAGAGTTTTATCCCGGAACGCAGAGGTGGGCGGCACGCTTACTTCAGGGATGGTGCCGTGGTCTGATAACGGCATCTATATGGCTGGCATTCTCGGCGTATCCACATTTTCTTATCTGCCGTTCATGTGGCTCAGTTTTGTATCTATCGGACTGGCAATATTGTACGGATACACGGGGAAATTCATTTGGTACACGAAAGAAAAATCCTTGCAATCTCAAAAATTGGGTTAGGAGGTTCATTTCATGATAACAAAGCATATGATTCGGACGTTAATGATTGAAACGCCGACTGTTCCCGGAAATCTCGGAAAAGTGGCAACCGCCATCGGAGTGATGGGCGGAGATATCGGGGAAGTTGAAACCGTTAAAGTCGGCCCGAACTACACAATGCGCAACATCACGGTGCAGGCCGAAAATGAAGAGCAGCTGCAGGAAATCATTCAAGCCATTGAAGCTCTCGGTGAAGGCATCCGGCTTCATACAGTCTCAGATGAAGTGCTCTCTGCTCATGAAGGCGGCAAAATTCAGATGAAAAGCAAAATGCCGATCCGGACACTGGCTGAGCTTGGCCGTGTTTATACGCCGGGTGTCGCCGATGTGTGCAGACTGATTGAAAACGAGCCTGAAAAAGCGTCCATCTATACGACAATCAGCAATTCTGTCGCCATTGTCACCGACGGAACGGCAATTCTCGGCCTCGGCAATATCGGCTCTGTCGCCGGAATGCCCGTAATGGAAGGGAAAGCCGCGCTTTTTGACCAGCTGGCGGGTATCAGCGGAATTCCGATTTTGCTCGATACCTCTGATCCGGAAGAAATCATTCGCACGGTAAAACATATTTCTCCGGGGTTCAGCGGAATTCTGCTTGAAGATATCGGTTCGCCCCACTGCTTTGACATTGAAGACCGCCTGAAAGAAGAACTGGACATTCCGGTTATGCACGATGACCAGCACGGCACGGCGGTCGTCACGCTCGCCGCTGCCATTTCCGCTTGTAAAAGCGCCGGTCTTGATTTAAAAGAAGCGAAGGTCGGTCAGATCGGTCTCGGCGCGGCAGGCGTCGCCATCTGCCGCATGTTTATGGCATACGGAGTCAAAGCGGTCTGCGGAACGGACAAGTCAGAAGACGCAATGAACCGCCTCGCTCAGTACGGAGGTCAGCCGCTTGGAAGCATCAAAGAATTAATGGACACGTGTGACATTGTGATCAGCACCACAGGAGTTCCGGGTCTCATTAAAAAAGAGGATGTCAGAAAAGGACACGTCATTCTGGCTTTATCTAATCCGAAGCCGGAGATTGAACCGGAAGAGGCATTACAAGCCGGAGCCGCTTATGCAGCTGACGGCCGTTCGGTCAATAATGTTCTCGGCTTCCCGGGGATTTTCCGCGGCGCGCTGAACGCCAAAAGCAAGAAAATCGACCATGAAATGCTTGTGGCGGCCGCAGAAGCCATCGCCTCTTGCACAAAACACGGCGATCTCGTGCCTCAGCCTTTGGATGCCGACGTGCATCAAGCCGTATCAGCAGCCGTAGAACGGGCCGCGGCAGGGAAATAAACAACTCTTACAGTACCGGACATGTGCCGGTGCTGTTTTTTTATCATGAATAGGAAGCGGAATTCTTAGGCAGGCTAACAGATAGCAAAAGACGGAATAAAGAGGTGTCGATGTGGATTATTTTCCGCTGATCCATACAAATATTTGGGATGCTGTGATCGGCGTGCCGGTCGTCTTATGCGTCACACAGCTGATCAAAGTGTTCTGCCGGGTTCCGGGCATATTCGTTCCCACGATTGCCCTTGCTGCCGGAAATGTTGTGTCTATCGTTTTCGGTCATCATGAACACGTGTATGCGGGGATTTTTATGGGGTTTTTTTACGGATACGCCGCAATGGGGAGCTATTCATCTGCCAAAACGTCTCTGCGCGCTTACCGGTCGAAACATAAGCCGTATTCATGAACACATCTGGATTTTTTTATTATGATAAAGAAAAGGGAAAAAGGAGCGATTGGCACATGGCGAAGAGCAAAACGAAAAAAATGCGGGAGCATCTCAAAAGAAACGGGATGCGTGACGCAGTCCTGTCAAGGGGGACGGCGCCGTCTTTCAGCACCCATGAAAGAGTAACGAAAACCAAAAAAGACAGGCTTGAAAGAATAAAGCATAAAAAAAGGAACCCTTATGATCACCGGAGTGATGACGGGGGTTCTTTTTTTATGCCCGAATCTCGCGCCTTTCTATGATTTCTCTGTCATGTTTTCTCTTTTCTTTCATACAATCTACTAAATCAAGTCAATAGATTAGCGGGAGGAAAGCGGTATGAGAAAACAATCGTACAAAGAACTGTTTTTTCGCCATGTAAAGGATCATCTGTCACTTTATATATTTGTGTTCGTCTTGTTTTTGATGGGGGTCATTTTCGGGGCGATCATCGTCAACAGCATGACCATCACGCAGAAAGAAGATTTGTATTACTATTTAAGCAAGTTTTTCGGACAGCTGTCTGACGGAAAACATGCCGGCGCTTCAGAAATGTTTTGGCAGGCCGTCTTTCATGATGTGAAATATTTGGGGCTGATGTGGATTCTCGGTATTTCCGTGATCGGTCTTCCGGTTATTTTCATTATGGTGTTCTTAAAAGGAATCGTCGTCGGCTTCACGGTCGGTTTTTTAGTGAATCAAATGGGGATGAACGGGTTTTTCCTGTCATTTATTTCGGTTCTGCCGCAAAACATCGTTCTCATTCCGGCGTATCTTATCATGGGGACATGCTCTATCGCTTTTTCACTGAAACTGATCCGGCAGCTGTTTGTCAAACGCAGCCTTCATGACGCGCCGATCCAATGGTTCGGACGTTACGCCTTCGTGCTGATTCTCATCGTTTTCTTCTCGGTCATCGCCTCGCTGCTCGAGGCGTACGTGTCTCCGCTGTTTATGGAAAAGCTGTCATCACGCATATTTTAGAATTATTATCACAAAATAATACTTTTATTTATCAGTTTATAATAATTATAGTTGGAACTCTGCGCGTATTTTGTTATAATGAGTCATGGAATGCGGCGTAGGAGGGAAAGACATGGAAAACCGTATTGATCGAATTAAAAAGCAGCTGCACTCGTCAAGCTACAAGCTTACGCCACAGCGGGAAGCAACGGTAAGAGTGCTGCTTGAAAACGAAGAAGACCATTTAAGCGCAGAAGATGTATACCTCCTCGTAAAAGAGAAATCTCCTGAAATTGGTCTCGCTACAGTATACCGTACATTAGAATTATTAACAGAATTAAAAGTCGTTGATAAAATTAACTTCGGGGACGGCGTATCCCGCTACGACCTTCGCAAAGAAGGCGCGGCTCACTTTCATCACCATTTGGTGTGCATGGAGTGCGGAGCCGTCGATGAAATTGAAGAAGATCTGCTTGAAGACGTTGAAGAAGTGATTGAACGTGATTGGAAATTTAAAATTAAAGATCATAGATTGACTTTTCACGGAATCTGCCACCGCTGCCGCGGGGATGAAACAGAGTAAAAGCCTACGAACCTTTTCTGCCAGGAAAGGGTTTTTTGCTGTTTTTATGTATAAAAGCCTTTGAAATTGGCATAAGGTGTACTAACAGCCGCCAAAAGAAAGGGTCGATCGAAAGATGGGCAGATTCCTAAAAACAGCCGCGGATACGATCAAAGTGTTTATTCTGTTCACAGGTTTTACCGCGCTGTTCTATTATGCTATGATATGGGTGAATTCAGAGTATGAAAACTATCATCGGTACGATAAACCGGAAGGCTCCGCCGTCAAAGTGGCCAAAACGGAACATGAGGAGAAAGACGGCTGGTTCGGCCGATTGATCTTTTTTTACCAAAACGGGGAGTAGATCAAGAGTGAAGGATCAAATTAAGGATTTCATCCATTATGTGAGGGTTGAAAGAGGGCTGTCCCAAAATACGATGATGTCCTATGAGCGTGATCTGAAAAGTTATTCTCTCTTCTTAACTGAAACCCTTCAGATCACTTCATGGAATGATGTGACCCGTCTTCATATTATTCAATATTTAAAGCATATAAAGGACTCCGGGAAATCCGGCAAGACGTCTGCGAGGCATTTGGCGTCGATCCGGTCTTTTCATCAATTTCTGTTAAGGGAAAAAGCCGCGGATAAAGATCCTTCGGTACATATTGAAACACAAAAAACAGAGCGGACGCTTCCGAAAGTATTGGCGCTTCACGAAGTTGAGCGGTTATTGGACACGCCTAAGCTTGACAGTCCGTTCGGCCTCAGGGATAAAGCCATGCTTGAACTGCTGTACGCAACCGGCATCAGGGTCAGCGAGATGATCGAGCTGAAATTATCCGACGTCCATTTGACGATGGGATTTGTCCGCTGCTTCGGAAAAGGGCGGAAAGAGCGGATTGTGCCGATCGGTGAAGCCGCCTCCCATGCGATCGAAGCATATATCGAAAAAGCTAGAGGGAAATTATTAAAGAAAAACGTAACCGAAGCGCTTTTTCTGAATCATCACGGCAGGCAGATCAGCCGTCAGGGATTCTGGAAAAACCTGAAAAAAATCGCACTTGAAGCGGGGATTAAAAAAGAGCTGACACCGCACACGCTCCGGCACTCCTTTGCAACGCACCTGCTCGAAAACGGGGCGGATCTGCGCGCCGTGCAGGAGATGCTCGGACATGCCGATATTTCCACGACGCAAATTTATACGCATGTGACGAAAACAAGGCTGAAGGACGTGTACAAACAGTATCATCCGCGCGCTTAGGAGCCGCTGCCAGAGGGGCCGCGGCTTTTTTTGCCGGATTGGCGGAATACAGAGAAGGTTCTAATTATTTGAATCGGCATTGTCAACAAGAATGTAAACGGTTTATACTTGAGTTGTCTGACCTCTGTAAGCTACAATGGACAGATGGAAGAAAAGGAGGTTTTTATGATGTCTGAATACAAATATAACCGGGTATTTTTGATCGTAATGGATTCTGTCGGAATCGGCGAAGCGCCGGACGCCGCCGATTTTAATGATATAGGCGCAAATACGCTCGGACACATCGCAGAGCACATGAACGGCTTACATATGCCCCATATGGCGCAGCTCGGTCTCGGACTGATCGGAGACATTAAGGGCGTGGAAAAAACGGAGCACCCTCTTGCGTACTACGGAAAAATGCAGGAGGCGTCAAACGGGAAAGATACGATGACGGGGCACTGGGAGATTATGGGCCTCTACATTGAAAAACCGTTTAAAGTGTTCCCTGAAGGATTTCCGGATGAACTTCTTCAGGAACTTGAGCGGCGTTCAGGACGGAAAATCATCGGAAATAAGCCGGCTTCAGGCACGGCGATTCTGGACGAGCTCGGAAAAGAACATATGGAAACGGGTGCGCTGATCGTTTATACATCAGCAGATTCCGTACTGCAGATTGCGGCTCACGAAGATGTCGTTCCGCTGGACGAACTGTACAGCATCTGTGAAACGGCAAGAGAACTGACGCTTGATCCGAAGTACATGGTCGGCCGGATTATCGCAAGACCGTTCGTCGGAGAACCGGGCAGCTTCAAACGCACGCCGAACCGTCATGATTATGCGCTCAAACCGTTCGGCCGCACGGTAATGAACGGAATGAAAGACAGCGGATTAGACGTCATTTCCATCGGCAAAATTTCTGATATTTATGACGGAGAAGGCATTACATCTTCCCGCCGGACGGTATCTAATATGGACGGCATGGACAAAGTGATTGAAACGCTCGGTGAAGAGTTCACGGGCCTGAGCTTTGCCAATCTCGTTGATTTTGACGCGCTGTACGGACACCGCCGCGATCCGGAAGGGTACGGAAAAGCGCTCGAGGAATTCGACGCAAGGCTTCCGGAAGTGTTTGAGAAAATGAAAGAAGACGATCTGCTTATCATCACTGCGGATCACGGCAATGATCCTGTCCATCACGGCACGGATCACACGCGGGAGTATGTGCCGCTTCTTGTGTACAGCAAAAAGCACAAACACACTGAACAGCTGCCGCTTGCGGATACATTTGCCGATATCGGCGCAACCATTGCGGATAATTTCAAAACGGAAAAGCCGAAATACGGAAAAAGCTTTTTATCAAGATTACAGTAGGGGGACTTTTTTTGAAACAAAAGATCGAACGTGCTGCTGCATTTATTAAAGAACACGTGAAAGAAACACCAAAGATCGGTCTGATTTTAGGGTCAGGGCTCGGCGTATTGGCCGATGAAATTGAAGGAGCTGTCAAGCTTACATATGAAACGATCCCTGATTTTCCGGTCTCAACGGTAGAAGGCCATGCCGGCCAGCTTGTGATGGGAACGCTTGAAGGCGTGCAGGTCATCGCGATGCAGGGCCGCTTTCATTACTATGAAGGCTACTCAATGGATCAGGTCACATTTCCCGTCCGCGTGATGAAGGCGCTCGGCGTTGAATCTCTTGTCGTGACGAACGCAGCCGGCGGTATCAACACTGAATTCCGCGCTGGCGATCTGATGATTATTACAGACCACATCAACTTTACGGGCACCAACCCGTTAATCGGGCCGAACGAAGCTGAATTCGGACCGAGATTCCCGGACATGTCAGAAGCCTATGACAAAGAGCTGTCAGGCTTGGCTGAAAAAACGGCCGATGAGCTGGGCATTCCTGTTCAAAAAGGGGTGTATACAGCTGTTACGGGGCCGTCTTACGAAACGCCTGCTGAGGTTCGGTTTTTAAGAACGATGGGTTCTGACGCTGTCGGCATGTCGACCGTGCCGGAAGTCATCGTCGCCAACCACGCGGGGATGCGCGTGCTCGGCATCTCATGCATTTCCAACGCGGCGGCAGGTATTCTTGACCAGCCGTTATCCCATGAAGAAGTAATGGAAATGACGGAAAAAGTAAAAGGCGGCTTCTTGAAGCTTGTAAAAGCCGTAGTCGCACGATCTCAAAAATAAGTCAGCATAAGTCAGCTGTTTCTTCGGAAGCAGCTGTTTTTTTGTGCCCTCAACACGAAACATTTTCCAGATGAGGCGTATAAAACCACCGGATTTGGAAAAAATAAAAAGGATTATGAAATGGAGGGCTTTGGAGATGAAACGTCTTATATCCACTTTGTTGATTGGCATTTTATTAACGGCATCAGCACCGTCCGCTTTTGCAAAGCCGGACGGAAAACATACATCGGAGCTCGCTCATGAAGCCAAAAGCGCCGTGCTGATTGAACGCGATACGGGAAGCATTCTTTATAACAAGAACAGCCGGGAGCGTCTGGCGCCGGCAAGCATGACAAAAATTATGACCATGCTTTTAATCATGGAAGCGCTTGACAAAGGGAAAATAAAGATGAGCGATAAAGTCAGGACGAGTGAACATGCCGCGTCCATGGGCGGATCACAGATTTTCCTTGAACCCGGAGAAGAAATGACGGTAAAAGAAATGCTCAAAGGAATTGCGATAGCTTCCGGAAATGACGCATCCGTCGCAATGGCGGAGTATATTGCCGGTTCAGAAGAGGATTTCGTCAGCCGGATGAACAAAAAAGCAAAAGAATTGGGATTGAAAGATACCTCCTTCAAAAACCCGACGGGACTGCCTGAAAAAGACCATTACAGCTCTGCTTATGACATGGCGAAAATGGCGAAGGAATTATTAAAGTATGATAAAATCACTCAATTTACGGGAACGTATGAGGATTATTTAAGAGAAAATACAGACAAAAAGTTCTGGCTCGTCAATACAAACCGGCTGATCAAATTTTATCCGGGTGTAGACGGCGTGAAGACGGGCTTTACAGGCGAAGCGAAGTATTGTTTAACCGCCACCGCTAAAAAAGGAAATATGAGGGTCATTGCTGTTGTTTTCGGAGCCAGCACTCCGAAAGAAAGAAATGCCCAAGTGACCAAAATGCTTGATTACGCCTTCAGCCAGTTCAAAACACACCCGCTGTACAAACGGGATCAAATCGTCGGAACGGTAAAAGTGAAAAAAGGAAAACAGAAACTGATCAAGCTGACCACATCTGAGCCGATTTCTCTTCTGGCCAAAAAGGGAGAGAACATGGACAAAGTAAAAAAAGAAGTGAAAATCAACGGCAATGTAACGGCTCCGGTTAAAAAAGGAGAAGTGCTCGGCAGCCTCGTTCTGAAAAAAGACGGAAAGGTGCTCGTTGAAAGCCCGGTCACGGCAAAAGACGACATGGAAAAAGCGGGTTTTCTCACTTTTCTGAAGCGGACGATGGGAGATTGGACTAAATTTAAATAATCGTGGCGAACGGGCACTAGTTTTGTCATAGTGAAGGAATTGCTTTCCCGAAAATCGAAACACTCATTATCCGATCATATCAAGGAGGAATGAGCATGAGCCTTGGAATTGACTTTCATGTCAAAGAATCCGTGCTTTGTATTCGATTAACAGGTGAACTCGACCATCATACGGCAGAATCATTAAAACAAAAGGTTACTGAATCGCTGGAGGCTGACGGCATCCGTCACATTGTGCTGAACCTTGAAGATCTTACCTTCATGGACAGCTCCGGCCTCGGTGTGATTTTAGGGCGTTATAAACAAATTAAACAGCTCGGCGGAGAAATGGTCGTGTGCGCGATTTCACCCGCGGTGAGACGTCTGTTTGACATGTCCGGCCTGTTTAAAATCATCAGGTTCGAACAATCAGAACAAAAAGCGCTTTTAACGTTGGGGGTGGCATCATGAAAAACGAGATGCATCTTGAATTTTCAGCCCTCAGTCAGAACGAATCGTTTGCGCGCGTAACAGTTGCTTCTTTTATCGCACAGCTCGACCCGACGATGGATGAGCTGACGGAAATCAAGACCGTCGTATCCGAAGCGGTAACAAACGCGATCATCCACGGCTATGAAGAAAACTGTGACGGAAAGGTGTACATCTCCGTTACGCTGGAGGATCATGTCGTCTATCTGACCATACGTGACGAAGGCCTCGGGATCACGGATCTTGAGGAAGCGCGCCAGCCGCTCTTTACGACAAAACCCGAGCTTGAGCGCTCCGGAATGGGCTTTACCATTATGGAAAACTTCATGGATGATGTCACGATTGATTCCTCGCCGGAGATGGGAACGACGATACGCTTAACAAAACACCTATCAAAAAGCAAAGCGCTTTGTAATTAAGGAGATTTGTTATGGATGTGGAGGTTAAGAAAAACAGCAAAAACGCGCAGCTCAAGGACCATGAAGTCAAAGAATTAATCAAAAAGAGCCAAGAGGGCGACCAGCAGGCAAGAGACCTCCTCATAGAAAAAAACATGCGTCTTGTGTGGTCCGTCGTTCAAAGGTTCTTAAACAGAGGCTATGAGCCGGATGATCTGTTTCAGATCGGCTGTATCGGATTGTTAAAATCCGTTGATAAATTCGATTTGTCCTATGATGTCCGTTTTTCAACTTATGCCGTGCCGATGATTATCGGAGAAATCCAGCGCTTCATCCGCGATGACGGAACCGTCAAAGTTTCAAGATCTTTAAAAGAGCTCGGCAATAAAATACGCCGGGCGAAAGATGAACTGTCAAAAACATACGGAAGAGTGCCGACCGTCCAGGAAATCGCGGACCATTTAGAAATTGACGCGGAGGATGTGGTGCTTGCGCAGGAAGCGGTGCGGGCGCCTTCATCCATTCATGAGACCGTGTATGAAAATGACGGAGACCCGATCACCCTGCTTGATCAGATCGCCGATCATTCAGAAGAGAAGTGGTTTGACAAAATCGCCCTCAAGGAAGCGATCAGTGATTTGGAAGAACGGGAAAAACTCATTGTCTATCTGAGATATTATAAAGATCAGACACAGTCGGAAGTAGCCGAACGGCTCGGGATTTCCCAAGTCCAGGTATCGAGGCTGGAGAAAAAAATATTAAAGCAGATTAAAGTGCAGATGGATCATACGGAAAGCTGACCTTTTACGGGCCGGCTTTTTTTATTTGTGCATCGGTGGTAATTTATGGTCTTTTGCCGCTGATGAATGAGAACAAAAGTGAACCGCATACTACATATATAACCACCCGAAAGATGGTGATGCAAGATGGAAAGACGAATATTTCTCAGACTTCGCCACCGCGTGAAGGCTCATACCGGAGATATCATCACAATCGGCGACGCCGCGCAGATTGCGGGACAGCAAAAGCTGAAAAAAAAACTGTCGGCACTGCCGCTGTATAAGGTCACGAAAAAAGATAAAAATATCGTCGTGCTGGACATCATAAAAGTGCTGAAAACCATTCATACCGCTTTTCCCGCTCTTGATGTACAGACCGTCGGCGGCGCTGAAACGATAGTGGAAATCCATTACCAAAAAAAGCAGCTGTCAGCCGTTTTGTTCGTCGGTGTCTGGCTCCTGCTTTTTATCGGTTCATGTCTTGCCATTATGAATTTTCATGAAGATGTCAGTATGAGAGAAGTTCATATCGCCTTATATGAAATCATAACGGGCGAACGGAATGAATATCCGTATCTGCTTCAGATTCCATACAGCATCGGCCTCGGTCTCGGTATGATCGTCTTTTTTAATCACATCTTCAAAAAACGCCTGAATGAAGAGCCAAGCCCGCTGGAAGTCGAGATGTTTAATTATCAGCTTGATCTCGATCATTATGTCGCAATGCACGAAAATGAAGAGACGATGAAAGATCTGCATGATCGTTAGCATTCTTTTCGTTATGTTTGTCGGGCTTGGCGGAGGGCTGACCGTGGGAGCGGGCTTTGTGGCTTTTTTAACCGTTATGGGAATCGTCCCCCGCCTTATGCAGCTGACAAAAACAATGCGCTTTGTACAGGCCTACGAAGGAGCTGTTATTTCAGGAGCTGTGTTCGGCGGCTGGGAAACCTTAAATATGAATCATTTTTTTTTAACTGAATGGCTGGCCGTTCCGGTCGGGCTTTTGGCCGGCATGTTTGTCGGCATGCTGGCCGCCGCGCTTACAGAAGTGCTGAATGTGCTTCCCATTCTTGCCAAACGGATCGGCTTCGGCAGCAAAATCATCATATTGCTGATGGCCATTGTGTTCGGCAAAATAGCCGGCTCTTTATTTCATTGGCTGTATTTTATCCATCATTCATAAGGAGGAACCGACATGACAAACTTAAAAGAAAATTACAAAACAAAAGTGAAAGACTATCAGCCGAAACCGCCATATGTTTGGAATTGCGTCAAAGCCTTTCTGATCGGCGGTTTGATCTGTCTGATCGGGCAGGCTCTTCAAGACTTTTACATCCACTTTTTTAATTTTAATGAAAAAACAGCGGGCAACCCGACGGCCGCCACTCTTATTTTAATTTCCGCCCTTTTGACCGGATTCGGCATTTATGACAGACTCGGGCAGTTTGCCGGAGCGGGTTCAGCCGTGCCGGTGACGGGTTTTGCAAACAGTATGACAAGCGCCGCTCTGGAACACAGAAGTGAAGGACTCGTGCTCGGAGTAGCGACAAACATGTTTAAATTGGCGGGAAACGTCATTGTATTCGGCGTGGTGGCAGCCTATATCGTAGGCCTGATACGGTTTGCTTGTGAAAAACTGTTTTCGTAGGAGGAGAAAAAATGAAATTGACCGGAAAGCAAACCTGGGTGTTTGAAAACCCGTTATTTGTAAATGCGGCGGGGACGGCAGCCGGACCGAAAGAAAAAGACGGCCCGCTCGGTTCGCTGTTTGATAAGACATACGATGAAATGCATTGCAATCAGAAAAACTGGGAAATGGCGGAACGTCAGTTAATGGAAGATGCCATCAACTCCGCTTTGCAAAAACAGAACTTGAAAAAGAGCGATATTGATTTGTTACTCGCGGGGGATCTTTTAAATCAAAATGTGACCGCCAACTACGTCGCCAGACATCTGAAAATTCCGTTCCTCTGTCTGTTCGGCGCCTGTTCGACATCAATGGAAACGATTGCCGTCGCATCCGCGCTCATTGACGGCGGTTTTGCGAACCGGGCGATCGCAGCCACGAGCAGCCATAACGCGACGGCAGAACGGCAATTCCGCAATCCGACGGAGTATGGCGGGCAAAAACCGGATACCGCCACTTCAACGGTCACGGGGGGCGGGGCGGTCATCATCAGCCAAAACCCTTCTGATATCAAGATTACAAGCGCAACAGTGGGAAAAGTAAGCGACCTCGGAATAACAGATCCGTTCGATATGGGATCCGCCATGGCGCCCGCTGCCGCCGACACAATCAAACAGCACCTGCAGGACTTAAACCGCACGGCGGATGATTATGATCTGATTTTAACGGGAGACCTTTCAGGCGTCGGCTCGCCGATCGTGAAAGATTTGCTCAAAGAAGAAGGCTATCCCGTGGGAACGAAACACGATGACTGCGGTCTTCTCATCTATACGCCGGACCAGCAGGTGTTTGCGGGCGGAAGCGGCTGCGCCTGCTCCGCGCTTGTTACGTACACACATATTTTTAACCAATTAAAAGCGGGGACTCTAAACAGGGTACTCGTTGTCGCGACAGGAGCGCTTTTGAGTCCGACAATGATCCAGCAGAAGGAAACCATTCCGACCATCGCGCACGGTGTGGTATTTGAGCGGGCGGGAGGTGCATCATAAATGGAATATCTGTTGGCTTTTGTTTGCGGGGGAATCATATGCATTATCGGTCAGCTGCTGCTTGACATTTTTAAACTGACACCCGCCCATGTGATGACAACTTTTGTCGTCATCGGCGCCTTGTTAGATGGGTTCGGAATTTATGACAAATTTATCGAATTCGCGGGCGCGGGCGCAACGGTTCCCATCGTCAGCTTCGGTCACAGCTTATTGCACGGCGCCATGCATCAAGCTCACGAGCATGGATTTATCGGGATCGCCATGGGGATTTTTGAACTTACTTCCGCCGGTATATCTTCAGCGATTTTATTCGCATTTCTTGTAGCCGTTATTTTTAAACCGAAAGGATAATGCCTGATGACGAAACGGAAGGTCATTCTTGTGACAGACGGGGACGTGTACGCCGCCAAAACAATTGAATATGCCGCGGAAAAAGCAGGCGGACGGTGTATTTCCCAATCAAAAGGCAATCCGTCAACGAGAAGCGGCCCCGAACTTGTTCAGCTGATTAAAGCCGCGCCGAATGACCCGGTGTTTGTCATGTTTGACGATTCAGGCCTGCAAGGGGAAGGGCCGGGCGAAACGGCGCTGAAATATGTCACCTCACATCAGGACATTGAAGTGCTGGGGGTGATTGCGGTCGCTTCTAAGACCCATCAGGCTGAATGGACGAAAGTCGATGTCTCCATTGACCGTGATGGAGAAGTGACGGAGTTTGGCGTCGATAAAACCGGAATGAGAGAAATGGACGAGCACAGAATGAACGGAGATACGGTGTATTGTCTGGATAAATTGGACGTTCCCCTCATTGTGGGCATCGGCGACATAGGAAAGATGGGGAGAAAAGATGACATATCCAAAGGCTCGCCGATCACGATGAAGGCGGTCGAATTCATTTTAGAAAGGAGCGAAAGCCATGCCGGAAAAACCGGAAAACATGATCAAGGTGTACCGGGATCCTAGAAAAAATGAACAATTTTTTAAAGACCGCGTCGGTATGGGAACGAGCTATGATGTCGGCGTCCGCAAAGTTCGAGTATTAGACCGGGAAGTCCAGATTTACTTTGTCAACGGATTAACCGATACTTTGTTTATCATTCATTTAATGGAACAGCTCGTCGACGTCAATAATTATGACGAGAATGCGGATGAAGCGATTGACGTTGTTGAAAACAGGCTTGTCAATCAGCAGGTCCAAAAAGTCAAAACGCTCGACGAAGCAACGGATCAAGTGCTTTCCGGACTTGTGGCGGTTATCGTTGAAGACGCGGGCTTCGCCTTTATCGTTGACGTCAGAAGTTATCCCGGACGCACACCTGAAGAACCGGATACGGAAAAGGTCGTCCGCGGTGCAAGAGACGGTTTTATTGAAAATATCGTCATTAATACAGCATTGATCAGAAGACGAATCAGGGACGAAAGGCTCCGCGTCAAAATTACGAAAGTCGGCGAGCGCTCTAAGACCGATCTTGCGATTGTGTATATAGAGGACATCGCGGACCCGGACCTTGTCAGCATCGTCGAAAACGAAGTGAATGCGATTGACATTGACGGACTGACGATGGCTGATAAAACGGTGGAGGAATTCATCGTCAAACAAGGCTACAATCCGTTTCCGATGGTCAGATACACGGAGCGGCCGGATGTGGCCGCCAATCACATTTTGGAAGGGCACGTCATCATCGTCGTCGATACGTCACCGAGCGTGATCATAACGCCGACAACAATATTTCACCATGTTCAGCATGCGGAAGAATACAGGCAGGCGCCTTCAGTGGGCACATTTTTAAGATGGATCAGGTTTTTCGGTATTATCGCTTCAACCGTTCTGCTTCCGATCTGGTTCCTCTTTGTTCTCGAGCCGTCTCTTCTGCCTGAAAGATTGGATTTTATCGGTTTAAATAAAAATACGCATATCCCGATCATTCTGCAAATCTTTTTGGCCGATTTGGGGATTGAGTTTCTCAGGATGGCCGCGATCCATACGCCGACCGCTTTATCCACCGCCATGGGTCTGATTGCGGCGGTGCTGATCGGTCAAATCGCCATAGCGGTGGGGCTGTTTTCAGCAGAAGTGATTCTGTACGTATCGATCGCCGCCATCGGATCATTTACCACGCCGAGCTATGAGCTCAGCCTCGCCAATAAAATGATACGCCTCATCTTAATGGTGCTCGTGGCCATTTTCCAAGTGAAAGGCTTTGTGATAGGTTTTACATTGCTGCTGATCATAATGGCGAATATCCGCTCGTTTCACACGCCGTATTTATGGCCGTTTTTACCGTTTAACGGCAAGGCGCTTTGGCAGGTGCTCGTCCGGACGACAGTGCCGGGAGCCAAAGTCAGACCGAGCATTGTTCACCCGAAAGACCGTCAAAGACAGCCAAGCGGTTCATAATCGCATTGAAACCGACAGAAGATTATGATATTGTATGTCTTAACTTATACGGGACTTGTATAAGGACAGCTCAAAAGAAGCTGTCCTTTTCACCCATATGCGGATCAGAAAGAGGGAATGAGCATTGTTCTTACATGGCACAAGCAGACAAAACAAACTAGGTCATTTGGAAATCGGAGGTGTGGACGCGCTGTATTTAGCGGAGCATTACGGCACGCCTCTTTATGTTTACGATGTGGCTTTAATACGTGAGCGCGCTAAAAGCTTTAAACAGGCATTCATTGACGCGGATTTAAAGGCGCAGGTCGCGTACGCGAGCAAGGCGTTTTCTTCCGTTGCGATGATACAGCTCGCTGAGCAGGAGGGGCTCTCATTGGACGTTGTATCCGGCGGAGAGCTGTTTACGGCGGTTGCGGCTGGTTTTCCGGCTGACAGGATTCACTTTCACGGCAATAACAAAAGCGAAGAAGAGTTGAAAATGGCGCTCGATCATCAAATCGGCTGCATTGTCGTTGATAATTTTTATGAAATATCCTTACTCGCGGAACTGTGCCGCAAATCAGGGCGCACAATGGATGTGCTTCTGCGGATCACTCCGGGGGTAGAGGCGCATACGCATGATTATATTACGACGGGACAGGAAGATTCCAAATTCGGTTTTGATCTGCATAACGGGCAAATAGAAAAGGCGATTGAACAAGTATTACAGTCAGACCATATCCGCCTTCTCGGCGTTCACTGCCACATCGGATCGCAAATTTTTGATACGGCGGGCTTTGTGCTGGCCGCAGAAAAAATCTTCGCAAAACTGAATGAATGGAGAGAATCATTCGGCTTTGTCTCTGAAGTGCTGAATTTAGGGGGCGGCTTCGGCATCCGCTACACGGAGGAGGATGAACCCCTTCATCCCGCCGTTTATGTGGAAAAAATTATCGAAGCGGTAAAAGAAAACGCAGCGCTGCACGCTTTTGACATTCCGGAGATCTGGATTGAACCGGGACGCTCGCTCGTCGGAGACGCCGGAACGACGCTTTATACCATCGGTTCGCAAAAAGAAGTGCCCGGCACCCGTAAATATGCAGCGGTTGACGGGGGCATGAGCGATAATATCCGTCCTGCGCTGTATCAGGCGAAATATGAAGCCGTATCGGCAAACAGAATCGGAGAACACCACGATAAAACGGTATCCATCGCGGGTAAGTGCTGTGAAAGCGGTGATATGCTCATTTGGGATATAGATCTTCCGGAAGTGAAAGAAGGCGATCTTCTCGCCGTTTTCTGCACGGGAGCATACGGATACAGCATGGCTAACAACTACAACCGCATTCCGCGTCCCGCCGTCGTTTTTGTGGAAGACGGCGAAGCGCATCTTGTCATTAGAAGGGAAACTTATGAAGACATTGTAAAACTGGATCTGCCGTTTAAGACGGGGGTCAAACAATAAATAAAAAAGAGACCGGAACAATGGCGTCCGGTCTCTTTTTGCATTCAGCTGTTAGAACTTGATCCGCTGTCTCCTGTAAATACAGACACGATCGCATTCCAAATCGAAGCGAAGAAATCAATGACTTTTTGAACAAAGCTTTTGCCTTCATCGGATTGAATGAACTTCGTGATTTTGTCTTTTGCCTTGTCAAGCTGGCTGCCGACTTGGCCCCAATCAATCTTGGCATTTTTCATTTTATTAAACAATGAAACGAGCTGGTCTTTTTGAGCGTCAGTCAGTGTAATGTTAAGGTTTGAAGCCGCATCATCGACCTTTTTCTCGATTCCTTCTTTTGTATCGGGCACACCGTTTTTCGCGAAATCATCTTTAATGTTTGCGATGAGCGCGGAGGCGTTTTTATCCCCGATTTTATCCCCGAGATTTGAAGTGGTGACAAGCTCTTGGTTGGCGACCTGTTTTACATCTTCTGAAATCGCTTTGTCTGATGAGACTTCATATGCCTTGATGATTCCCGTTAATGCTGCGGTGCCTGATACCTCAAACGGCGCCGTCACGTATACTTTCGCATCTTTCACTCCTGCTGTCATCAGGGCGTTTAAGTACATTTCATCCGTGATGGAATCGATATTATGGGTCTTAACGTCAAGCCCGGACCCTTTCTTTGCCACCGTGATGGATGATGAAGAGATGGCTCTTGTGCCGATTTGGGCATTCGATATATATTTTCCCAGATATTCATGTTCTTCTTTATTCGTGACCGTCACTTTTGTCGCGTTATCAGGGACATTTAATTCGTCAAGCACTTTCTGACGGTTTTCGTTTGACAGATCCGCCCCCAGTGTGACGATGACATCTCCGACTGCGGCATCGGCCAGGCTGATTTTCGGTATTGTGCACAATACAACGGCCGCCGCCAGCAATCCAATCCACATTTTTTTCAAAGCGGTTAACCTCCTTCTTTTCACAAATGCCGTTTTGAAGCGGTTTGTGAGGGCCTGCGTGAAGCAGTTCCGATACATAGACGGCTGTGAAGCTGTTCTGGTTTCATTTTCTTTCTGCGGAAGCGGGGAGATTCGTTTTCCGGCTGAAGGTGTGGTATAATAGCCGCGAAAAGAAGAGCAGAGGCCTCTTCCTTCAAAAGAATATCAAAAAGAAAGCCGGCTTACAATTGAAATTCATATTGAAGAAGGCTTTGACAAAAAACAATACGGAAGTAGGAATGAGAATGAAAACTGGTTACATCGAAATGGAAAACGGCAGCAGAATTGAATTTGAACTTTATCCGAATGAAGCACCTAATACAGTCGCTAACTTTGAAAACCTGGCGAATACGGGCTTTTATGACGGCGTTATTTTCCACCGCGTGATTCCGGGCTTTGTCAGCCAAGGCGGAGATCCGACTGGGACAGGCATGGGCGGAAGCGGAAAAACGATCAAATGTGAAACAGAAGGCAATCCGCATAAGCACGAAGCCGGTTCTTTATCAATGGCGCATGCCGGTAAAGACACGGGTTCAAGCCAATTCTTCATCGTACATGAGCCGCAGCCGCATTTAAACGGCGTTCATACTGTATTCGGAAAAGTGACAAGCGGTTTAGAGCATGCGAAAAACATGTCTAACGGAGACAAAATGAAAGAAATCCGTGTAGAAGGATAATGACAAAAAACCCGCCTTTTTCAGGCGGGTTTTTTTATGTATATGAAAATTCTCATGTGTAAATCATGAAAAAATACATATATGAACATCAGCGATCATTCTGGTATAGTGAAAAAGACCGATTACAACAATGAAAAGAGGTAGAAACGTTGGTTCAATTGGCAACCGTTTTATTTGTCATTATCATTCTCGCACTTATGATTTGGTTCAGGGTGAAAAAGGGAAACAGGCCGATTAAAGGCGGCGGCTTCGGCATCATTCTCCCGCTTTTGATTATCGCCGTCATTTTTACATTCAGCATCAGCCAGCTCATGAATATCCCGGGAAAGCCGTTTCATATTCCCGCTCTTTGGGAGCTCGCCATCGCCGGACTGTTAGGCGCGGTATTCGGCGTCATCATGCTGTCGCAAACCGCCTATGAAATCCGGGAAGACGGCTTTGTCTACTCCAAGCGGAATAAAAACTTTAAATTTGTCATTATCGCGATTATTGCGATCCGTATCGTGCTCAGCCAATATTTCAAAAACATTGACGCGGCGGAATTCGCCGTTTTAACGATGGAACTTGCTTTTGTGTATTTGTGCATTTGGCGGATCGGAAGCTTCGTGAAATACCGTAAAATCAGCAGATCCGGCTTATAAAATGAAAAAAATGGATGAGGTGCGGGGCTTATTTGCCCTCTGTGCAGGGATTCATGGTAAAATAAAAACGACCATGGCTAATGGGAGGAAATCACTTGAAATCAGAAAAAGAAAAAACTTCTAAAAAAAGCGCCGTACTTGATTGGGCGAAAGCCATTATCATCGCTGTCGTTCTGGCACTGCTCATCCGAAACTTTTTATTTGCCCCTTATCTCGTTGATGGAAGATCAATGGATCCGACGCTGCATGACCGCGAGAGAATCTTTGTCAATATGACGGTCAAATACATAAGCGACTTCAAACGCGGCCAGATCGTCGTGCTGAACGGAGAAAATGAGCACTATGTCAAACGGATTATCGGACTTCCCGGCGACACGGTGCAAATGAAAAACGATCAGCTGTATATCAACGGCAAAAAAGTGTCTGAACCGTATTTAGCGGCAAACAAGCACAAGGCGAAGCAAGACGGCTATGATCGGCTGACAGAAGACTTCGGGCCGGTGAAAGTGCCGGACGACAAATATTTCGTCATGGGTGATAACCGCAGAGAATCTATGGACAGCCGTAACGGCCTCGGTCTCTTTACGAAAAAACAAATCGCGGGCACATCAAAATTCGTCTTCTTCCCGTTTAATGAAATTCGAAAGACGAAATAAACCGTACAGGCAGTTTTCTTCATGAGGAAAACTGCTTTTTTTATATAAATTTATCTTTCCACCCTCAAAAACAGAACATAAATTCGTATATCTATTTAATAGATAGAAAGTTTTACAGATACATGAAACATCTTCCCTTTATGAAACGTTATATGAATAACTCACGCAGGGAAGAACGGTTTTCTATTCATGAAAAAAAGGAAAATGACATAATAATGAATAGATTGATACGGGCTGGAGGTAGAAAAATGGGAAGAATTAAAACAAAAGCAGCCATTTTACTTGTACTGCTGCTGTTATTAGCGGGCGGTTATATGGTCATAAACGATATTGAACTGAAAGACGTGCCGACTGCAATCGGACAAACCCTGTCCCAGGAAAAAGAAGAATATACAGTCAAAACATATAAAATTACGAAAATCGAAGGAACTGAGTACCACGGTACGGCAGAAAACGGCACAAAAATTATTTTTAACGGCGACAAGCTGAAGCAGGATCTCTCCGATGTGAAAAAGGGAGATAAGATTAAAGCGTATTTCAGCAAATCAAACCGGATTGACGGCTTATTGAAGGTCGTCAAAGTGAACGAATAAATAAAGGCGCCTTTTATGGGAAAAGGGCGCTTTTTATTTTTCTGAATAATTAGGTGCAAATTCATTGCGCCTGCCGCAAAGGATGTTATAATAACGGATAAGGACAAAAAAATATTGATTGTATCCTTCGGGGCTGGGTGAAAATCCCGACCGGCGGTAATAAGGCGTTTTGCGCTTTACAGCCCGTGACCCGTATGCATCTGTATACGGTGGATTCAGTGAAAAGCTGAAGCCGACAGTGAAAGTCTGGATGGGAGAAGGATGAGAGAAGCTATGCAAAAAATAAACTTACTGTATAGTCTTATTTCCTATGGATTAAAACTGGCAAAGCCCCGAACTGTGTAAACATTCGGGGCTTTTTTGACGCCAAATTGCGTGGAAGAAGGGAGGGATAACGATGGAAGAATATTATATGAATACGGCAATAGAACTTGCCAGACGCGGTGAAGGACAGACACAGTCCAATCCTCTTGTCGGCGCTGTCGTCGTCAAAAACGGACAGATCGTCGGAATGGGCGCCCATTTGCAATACGGAGAAGCGCATGCCGAGGTTCACGCGATTCATATGGCCGGCAGACACGCAAAAGGCGCCGATTTGTATGTGACGCTGGAGCCTTGCAGCCATTACGGAAAAACACCGCCATGCGCCGAACTGATAATAAAGTCGGGGATAAAAAGGGTGTTTATCGCTGTGAAAGATCCGAATCCGCTTGTAGCCGGAAAAGGCATCGGAATGCTGGAAGCAGCGGGCATCGAAGTGAAAACCGGACTTCTCAGGCAGCAGGCAGAAGAGCTGAATAAAATGTTTCTTCACTTCATGCGGACCGGACTTCCGTATGTCACCTTGAAAGCGGCCGCGAGCCTTGACGGGAAAACAGCGACTGAAACCGGTGACAGCAAATGGATTACATCAGAGGCGGCAAGGCTTGATGCCCAGCAATACAGGAAATCGCATCAAAGCATTCTTGTCGGAGCAGGCACAGTCAAAGCCGATAATCCGAGCCTGACCTGCAGGCTTCCTGATGCGGTGAAGCAGCCGGTCAGAGTGATTCTCGATACAAAGCTGACCATTCCTGAAACGGCAAATGTGCTCACTGACGGCGCTGCGCCGACATGGATATTTACGGCCAAAGGTGCAGACGTGCAAAAGAAAGACCGGCTGACCGCACTCGGAATAAAAGTTATTCCGCTGGAAACAGACCGCATTCACGTCCCTGAGGTGCTCAGTATTCTCGCTGAAAACGGCATAATGTCGGTTTATGTGGAAGGCGGAGCATCCGTACACGGAAGTTTTGTCAAGGAAGGCTGTTTCCAAGAGCTTCATTTCTATTTCGCCCCTAAATTAATCGGAGGAACGCTTGCTCCCAGCTTGATCTCCGGTGAAGGTTTTCAATCAATGAAAGATGTCCCCCATTTACAATTCACACAAATCACCCAAATCGGGCCGGATATAAAACTGACGGCCATACCTAAAGATGGAAAGGATGGTGACGATGTTTACAGGAATCGTTGAAGAAACAGGCACGATCCAAGCAATCAAAAAGACAGGCCTTTCCATGGCATTAACCATCGCCGCTTCAAAAGTGACAAGTGATGTGAAACTTGGCGACAGCATTGCGGTAAACGGCATCTGCCTGACCGTAACCGGATTTTCTGACAATCAATTTACGGTTGATGTCATGCCGGAAACAGTGAAAGCCACTTCGCTGAACGGCTTGTCAAAAGGCAGTAAAGTAAACTTGGAAAGAGCGATGTCCGCCAACGGGCGGTTCGGCGGCCACTTTGTATCAGGGCATGTGGACGGAACGGCGGAAATTACGCGGATCGAGAAAAAAAGCAACGCGGTCTATTACGATTTAAAACTTTCGCCGGAACTGACAAAAACGCTCGTATTGAAAGGTTCAATTACGGTAGACGGCGTGAGCCTGACGATTTTCGGTTTATCAGACGAAAGCGTGACGGTATCCATCATTCCGCATACCATCTCAGAAACGATTTTTCAGACGAAAACAGTCGGATCGACCGTAAATATTGAGTGTGACATGATCGGCAAATACTTATACCGCTTTTTGCACAAAACAGAACAAACGAAAAGCAATCAAACTATCACGGAAGCCTTTTTAAGCGAGAACGGCTTTTAGAAAGGAAGATCGATATGTTTCATCCGATAGAAGAGGCGTTAGAGGCGCTGAAAAAAGGTGAAGTCATCATTGTTGTCGATGATGAAGACAGAGAAAACGAAGGAGATTTCGTAGCGCTGGCTGAGCATGCCACGCCTGAAGTGGTTAATTTTATGGCGACCCATGGGAGAGGCCTGATCTGCACGCCGCTGTCTGAAGACATCGCCGGCCGGCTGGATCTTCACCCGATGGTCGATCATAATACGGACTCACATGAGACAGCGTTTACGGTCAGTATTGACCACAGGCTGACAAAAACGGGCATCAGCGCGCAGGAACGATCCTTTACCATTCAGGCGCTGTTGAACGAAGAATCTGTGTCTGACGATTTTCAGCGTCCGGGCCACATTTTCCCCTTAATTGCAAAAAAAGGAGGCGTCCTGAAGCGGGCCGGCCATACGGAAGCAGCCGTTGACCTTGCAAAAGCCTGCGGATCTCAGGGAGCGGGCGTCATTTGTGAAATTATGAATGAAGACGGCACAATGGCCAGAGTGCCGGAGTTAGCCGAAATCGCCGAACGCCACCAGCTGAAAATGATTACGATAAAAGACTTAATAGAGTACCGTTACAACATTACGACACTTGTGAACAGAGAAGTTGATATTACGCTGCCGACTGACTTCGGCACGTTTAGAGTTTACGGATATACAAACGAGGTTGACGGAAAAGAACACCTCGCCTTTGTCATGGGGGATGTCCCGTTTAACAGCGAACCCGTTCTTGTCAGAGTGCACTCAGAATGCCTGACGGGCGATGTGTTTGCATCCCATCGCTGTGATTGCGGACCTCAGCTTCATGCCGCGCTTGCGCAAATTGCTGAAGAAGGCCGCGGCGTTCTATTGTATTTGCGCCAGGAAGGCAGAGGAATCGGTTTAATCAATAAGCTGAAGGCGTACCGATTGCAGGAACAAGGGTATGACACGGTTGAAGCGAACGAAGCGCTCGGCTTTCTGCCTGATCTGCGCAACTACGGCATCGGCGCCCAGATTCTCCGCGACTTAGGGGTTCAGCATATGAAACTTTTAACCAATAACCCCCGGAAAATCGCCGGCCTCGAAGGATACGGTCTCAGCATTTCAGAACGGGTGCCGCTTCAAATGGACGCGAGTGAGCATAACAAGCAATATTTACAGACCAAAATGAAAAAACTTGGACATCTGCTTCATTTCTAAAAACAAATCTCACAAAAAAGGATGGATAACATATGAATATCATACAAGGAAACCTAGTAGGAACAGGACTTAAAATCGGAATCGTCGTCGGCAGATTTAATGAATTTATTACGAGCAAGCTGTTAAGCGGAGCGGAAGACACGTTGCTTCGCCACGGTGTAGAATCAAACGACATTGACGTCGCTTGGGTGCCGGGAGCGTTTGAAATCCCGTTTGCGGCAAAGAAAATGGCGGAAACGAAAAAATACGATGCCGTCATTACGCTCGGCACGGTTATCAGAGGAGCGACAACGCATTATGACTATGTCTGCAATGAAGCGGCAAAAGGCATCGCCCAGGCGGGAACGGCGACGGGCGTCCCGGTTATCTTCGGCATCGTGACGACTGAAACCATTGAGCAGGCCATCGAACGAGCCGGAACAAAAGCCGGAAATAAGGGAGCGGATTGCGCAGTATCTGCCATTGAAATGGCAAATTTAAACCGTTCATTTGAATAATTTGTTGAAAAGCGTTTAAAACAGCGGCGAAAATGATATAATGTGAGGAAACGGATCGCCTTTATGTATCCGTTTGATAGGACATGAATGGACATTTTGGATATAGAGGGGTTTTTATGTTAATTCGTTATAAAAAATCGTTTGAAAAGATTGCGATGGGTCTTCTGTCATTTATGCCGAATGAAAAAGATCTCAAGCAGCTTCAGCAGACAATAAAGGACTATGAAACGGATACTGGCCGCCAGCTCTTTCTTTGGAAAGAGGATGAAGATATCGTCGGAGCGATCGGAGTCGAAAAAAAGGACTCAGAAGTTGAAATCCGGCATATCAGCGTGAATCCTTCTCACCGCCATCAAGGAATCGGAAAGCAAATGATGGACGCCTTAAAACGCCTGTTCAAAACGGAGGCACTCGTTCCGAATGAATTAACGCAAAGCTTTTTTGAACGCTGTCAACATCAAAAAGATCAGGATATCTCATATAATAACTGACAAATGCTCCCGGAATCTTCACGGTTTCGGGAGCTGTTTTGATATAGAAAAAGCAGGGCTGACCGTCAGCCTCTGCTTTTTTTTCTTCTCTCAATTTCCCGTTCGCGTTCCTTAATGACATCCGTCCTGTCCCGCAGGCGGTGTTTATGAATAAGAAAGGTATCTGATACGCCGTCTTGCCCCCATGTATAGCCCTTTCGGCGGCATTCGGCAAGACATGCTTCTTTCAGGGCTTCATCTGTAATCGGCAGCATAACACTTCTGTAAGGCAGGCCCGCTTCTATATCGTCTGACAGCGTTTCTATCAGCTCAATCAGCTTCGGGTGGCTGAGACCGAGAGAACAGACCGCCTGCTTTTCAGACCGGAGAATACGTAAGCTGTTGGCAATCAGCCGTTTCGCCCCGGCTTCATTTCCCCTGCGCTGGTGATACAGAGCGACGGCAAGCTGAATCAGGCCGACCCAATGAATGCTCCGCTTTTCAGCCGGGCTTTCTTTCCAATATTCCTCTAACAGTTCATGACACTCAAAATAATCTCTTGATGCGTGAAATTCGGCCAAAAAGCCGATATAAGCTTTAGGATACAAGCCGCTTCCTCCTTTTATGCTAAAACCAGTGTACCACAGCGCTATGAAAAGGAAAAAAGAGCGGCTTGGTGTCTGAAGCCTGAGGAACTAGCAGATGTAAGATGCTCCTACGACAACGAGCAAAATAAACAGAACGACAATTAATGCAAAACCTCCGCCGAAACAAGCTCCGCTCATGTGAAATCAGCCTCCCTTTGTTTCAAGTTTACACGGCTATCATATGTGCATCCGCCTTTAAAGGTATAGGCGTATATCTTCTTTTTCAGTATTTTCTAAATAACGGATGACGTGTATAAAAGTATTGGACGAGAGCATTTCGGTGGATTATACTAAAGGGTAGCCAGTTTTTCCGGCAATGAGAGTGATATTGAAAATGGTGAGATAATGGTAGAATATCAAGTGAAAATTGATACGTTTGAAGGCCCATTGGACCTGCTGCTTCATCTGATTAACCGTCTTGAAATCGACATATACGACATACCCGTGGCAACCATTACTGAACAATATTTATTATATGTACATACAATGCAAGAGCTTGAACTTGATGTCGCCAGTGAATATCTGGTCATGGCGGCGACGCTTCTCAGCATTAAAAGCAGAATGCTGCTTCCGAAACAAGAGGAAGAGCTGTTTGAAGACGAAATGCTTGAAGAAGAAGACCCTCGGGACGAGCTGATTGAAAAGCTGATTGAGTATAGAAAGTATAAAACCGCTGCGAAGGATTTAAAAGAGCGGGAAGAAGAAAGACAAAAGTCATTTACAAAGCCGCCGAGTGATTTAAGTGAGTATGCAAAAGAAATCAAACAGACGGAGCAGAAACTGTCGGTGACCGTTTATGACATGATCGGCGCGTTTCAAAAGGTGCTTCAGCGTAAAAAAATCACGCGGCCGAAAGAAACGACCATTACAAGGCAGGAAATACCGATTGAAGACAGAATGAACGAAATCGTAAAAAGCTTAAAAACGGCGGGGAGAAGAATAAACTTCACGGAGCTTTTTCCTTCTCGGCAAAAGGACCATCTCGTCGTGACGTTTTTAGCAGTCCTGGAACTGATGAAAAATCAGCAGATTATCATTGAACAGGAAGAAAACTTTTCAGATATATACATTACGGGGAGTGAATCCATTCATGGCGCTTGATATCGTGAATTGGAAAGCGATTGTGGAAGCCCTGCTGTATGCGGCGGGTGATGAAGGGCTGACCAAAAAGCAATTGGTGACGGTGCTTGAAATAGAAGAAGCGGAACTGGCCGGAATCATGGAAGAAGTGGCCGCTCAGTACAAGGAAGACGACAGAGGCATCGAGCTTACCGAATATGCGGATACGTATATGCTTGGAACGAAAAAAGAATTCGTGCCTTATTTGAAAAAACTAATCGAAGTGCCGTCAAAAGGGCTGTCACAGGCTTCTTTGGAAGTGCTGGCGATCGTTTCGTACAAGCAGCCGATCACACGGGCGGAAATTGAAGATATCCGGGGCGTGAAGTCTGAGCGGATTCTGCACAGCCTCGTGTCAAAAGCGCTGCTGTGTGAGGTGGGCCGCGCCGACGGTCCCGGCCGGGCGATTTTATACGGCACGACACCGGTATTTCTTGAACAATTCGGCTTAAAAACATTGGAGGAGCTCCCGCCGCTTCCTGAAAATGCGGAGGAAGACGTTCTCCAGGAGGAAGCCGATTTATTCTTTGAAAACTTCAACCAAACTTTTGAGGATATTAAATAATAATCGTTTTTCATCATACGATAGTAGGGAAAGGCCATTGATGAATGACGCAAATGACGACGTACAAGAGAGGAAGGAAACGGACGGAAATGGGAAATTCGATTGTGAGGGCCCATACTGAAGAAACTGGTGAATTTTTAGCCGAGGTTGTCACGATGGTCAGCAGCTATTTAAATCATACAACTTTGCCGGAGATGCGGGCTCAAGGAGAGGCGGATGAAGCATACTGCCGCGACGTGCTCAGTGTGCTGAGGAGGATGACCGTCTTTTGCGAAGGCGCCCAGGAAGCCTGCAGGCGGCTTTTAATGCAGGAGCCGTTTCATGAGGCGAGAGCGGAAAAAACGCTGTATAAAGTATATCATCAGTGCGTGGAAGAGTTTTTCATGCCGAAAAAGGATACATGGTACGAAAACAGCCGCGCCGCTTATACAGGCCAAAGCGCGATTGAATTCTACCAGCAAGTGCCGGATTCGCTGCGGAGCCTTCTGCTTTCGCTCAGCAGTGAATTTCTGCGCATGCGGGAAGAATTGGCGCAATATGAAGCATCAGGCTCAAATATGGCACCAGTCAGATAAAAACTCTTCCTTTTGGGAGAGTTTTTTTATGTGAAAGTGATGCAATTGGTATTCATAAGTCATGGACATGCGCATAAACTTGTACAAACCCACAACAAGGACGTGAGCATTCATGCGCTTTCTCAAAAAAGCTGCCGTATTTCTTTTGACTTTTGTTATTCTTTTTTCCATTACAGACGGCAATACGGCACATGCCCAAATACATGTCAGCGCAAAAAGCGCGATTATAATCGACGGAGCATCTGGCAGGGTGTTATTCGCCAAGGATGAACATCATAAGCGGCGGATTGCAAGCATTACGAAAATCATGACGGCGGTGCTGGCGATTGAATCAGGGAAGATGGAAGAGACCGTGACGGTTTCCCCGAATGCCGTAAAAACGGAAGGCTCAGCCATTTATCTTCAGCCGGGACAAAAAGTAAAGCTGAAAGATCTCGTATACGGGCTTATGCTGAGATCAGGAAATGACGCCGCTGCGGCAATAGCGGAATATGTCGGCGGAAGCCTTGACGGTTTTGTATTTTTGATGAACAAAAAAGCCGAGCAAATCGGGATGGAAAATACAAAATTTCAAAATCCGCACGGGCTGGACGACCATGAAAATTTATATTCAACGGCGTTTGACATGGCGCTTTTGACTAAATACGCGATGAAAATCAAGGAATACCGGACCGTTTCAGGCACAAAAGTGTATAAGGCGGAAACGATGGACCGGGTATGGAAAAATAAAAACAAGCTTCTGACCGGGCTCTACCGTTACAGCACAGGCGGAAAAACGGGTTACACAAAAATCGCGAAACGGACGCTCGTCTCGACGGCCTCAAAAGACGGTACGGATCTCATCGCGGTCACCATAAATGATCCGGATGATTGGGATGATCATATGAATATGTTTAATTATGTCTTTGATCACTATAAAACCTATGTCATCGCCAAAAAAGGCGGCATTCCGAAGCTGAAAAAGACGTTTTACGGAAAGCGCGCTTTTATTGCCCGGGATGTTAAATATTTGTTAAAAAAAGATGAAATCGACGATGTAAAAATCAGCACAACCTTAATAAAACCGAAAAAAGCCTGGAAAAAGGACGCCTCTCTCATTCCTGATGTCGTCGGCCGGATGACTGTTATGCATGATGGGAAAGTGATCGCCAAGATCCCCGTCTATTATGAAAATGAGCGCCATAAAAAACCGAAAAAGCATTTCATTGAGACGTTTACGAGCCTGTTTATGAGCGCGGCGGGCGGTTCGTCATGGTCAATTTAATCTGGGTATGTCTGACGGTAATCGGACTTGTCTTTGCGATGTTTAACGGGACCTTGCAGGATGTGAATGAAGCCGTTTTTAAAGGAGCGAAAGAAGCGGTTACGATCTCGTTCGGATTAATGAGCGTTCTCGTGTTCTGGCTCGGCCTGATGAAAATAGCCGAGCAGTCCGGCCTTTTGGATATATTCAGCAGAATGTGCCGCCCGTTTATTTCTAAGCTGTTTCCCGATATTCCCCCTGATCATCCGGCGATGGGATACATCTTATCAAATCTCATGGCAAACTTTTTCGGACTGGGAAATGCGGCGACACCGCTCGGCATTAAAGCCATGGAGCAGATGAAAAAGCTGAATGGAGGTAAGTCTGAGGCCAGCCGTTCCATGATTACCTTTTTGGCGGTAAATACTTCGAGTATTACATTGATACCGACAACCGTCATTGCCGTGCGCATGGCTTACTCGGCGAAATCACCGACCGATATCGTCGGGCCGACCATCTTAGCGACTTTAATTTCGGGAATCGGCGCGATTTTCATTGACCGCTACTTCTGGTACCGCCGCAAAAGAAAAGGGAGGTAAGCGAATGGAAATGGTGAATTGGCTGTCTTTAGCCATGATTCCGATTATTATCGCCGGTATATTGATATACGGCACGATCAAAAAAGTGCCGACGTATGAATCATTCGTTGAAGGCGGAAAAGAAGGAATTGAGATTGCGTTTTCCATCATTCCGTATTTGGTCGGGATGCTGGTGGCGATTACCGTATTCCGGGCCTCGGGCGCGCTGGATTTTGTCATGGGGCTGTGCAAGCCTTTCTTTACAGCGATCGGCATTCCCGCAGAAGTCGTGCCGCTTGCTCTGATCCGCCCGATTTCGGGGACGGCGGCGCTCGGCATGACGACAGATCTGATCGCCGTGTACGGGCCTGATTCATTTATCGGCAGACTGGCCTCGGTCATGCAGGGATCGACTGACACGACGCTGTATGTCCTGACGGTGTATTTCGGGGCGGTAGGCATCAAAAAAATGGGGGATGCTTTAAAGGTTGGTCTTCTTGCTGATTTGATCGGGGTGGTTGCATCAATCATCATAGTTACGTTATTATTTGGAAGCGCCTGAAATCAGGCGCTTTTTATATATCAGAATAACTCTCCTTGAAAAAGCTTGTTTGTTCAAGGGGAAAAAAGTAAGATTATACTTGAGGTGAACGACATGGAAAGACTGCAAAAAGTTATTGCTCATGCCGGCGTGGCATCACGCAGAAAGGCGGAAGAGCTGATAAAAGAAGGAAAAGTAAAGGTGAATGGAAAAGTAATAACAGAGCTCGGCGTAAAAGTGACCGGTTCTGATCAGATTGAAGTAAACGGATTAAAGGTGGAGCGGGAAGAACCCGTGTACTTTCTGCTTTATAAACCGAGAGGAGTGATCTCAGCAGCTGATGACGACAAAGGGCGGAAAGTGGTGACCGACTTCTTCAAAGAAGTGCCGCAGCGCATTTATCCGATCGGCAGGCTTGATTATGATACGAGCGGACTTTTATTGCTGACAAATGACGGCGAGTTTGCCAACAAACTCATGCATCCGAAATACGAAATTGATAAGACGTACGTCGCCAAAGTGAAGGGGATTCCTTCCAAGGAACTTCTGAGAAAGCTTGAGCGCGGCATTCAGCTTGAAGAAGGCAAGACGGCGCCGGCCAGAGCGAAAATGCTTTCCCTGGACAAAAGAAAGCAGACGAGCATCATTCAGCTGACGATTCATGAAGGCCGGAACAGACAGGTCCGCCGCATGTTCGAGGCGATCGGTCATGACGTGCTGAAACTAAAACGTGAAGAATACGCATTTTTAGATTTAAGAGGCCTGCGCACAGGAGACGCAAGAGAATTGTCGCCGCATGAGGTGAAAAGGCTGCGGGCTTTAGCTGAACACGGTAAAAACGCTTTCTAATTTTCACATAACCTTCAAAAATTACAAAACGTGTTGATGATATAATTGAATGGATTTGCAGGCAGGGGAGGGGAGCAGTGTACAATGAACAAAAAACGGCGGCGTTTATTCATTCGGACCGGCATCCTTCTCATCTTACTCTGCGCGCTCGGATATACCATCTATAATGCCGTATACACAAACGGTGAGCGTATATCTGAGGGGTCCAAAGCCCCGAATTTCGCGCTGAAAGATACAGAGGGCAGACTCATAGAACTGAGTCAGTTAAAAGGAAAAGGTGTTTTTCTGAATTTCTGGGGAACGTGGTGTGAGCCGTGCAAGCAGGAATTTCCCTACATGGAGAATCAATACAAGCATTTTAAAGACCTCGGTGTCGAGGTGGTTGCGGTAAATGTCGGCGAATCAAAAATTGCAGTACATAATTTTATGAAAACATACGGCGTCAATTTCCCGGTTGCGCTCGATACTGACCGGCAAGTGCTGGACGCGTACGGCGTATCACCTATTCCGACGACATTTTTGATCAATCCCGACGGAAAAGTCGTGAAAGTGGTAACCGGCACGATGACAGAACGCATGGTTCATGACTATATGAATTTAATTAAGCCGGAGGCGTCTTCATGAAAAAGGTCAAATGTGAATGCGGGCACGTGAATCCAGCCGGGACGGTTTTGTGCGAGTCGTGCGGGGAGCCGCTTGATGATCAAAAATCGCCGCTTGCCGATATGCGGTACGACGGCAGCGCAAGGCGTTCGCAAACATATAACAAAACAATCGTAGATAAGGTATGGAACTTCTTTTCTTCCGTAAAAGTCGGAATATGGCTGATCGTCATTACTCTGGCGGCGTCTGCTTTCGGCACGGTTTTTCCGCAGGAAGCTTATCTGCCGCCGGGCGCCCAGCCGGATACATATTATGAACAGCAGTACGGCATAATCGGCCAAATGTATTATCTGTTGGGATTTCATCACCTGTACGGCTCATGGTGGTATATGCTCCTGATCGCATCTATTGGCATATCACTGGTCATCTGCAGCCTGGACCGGGTGATTCCTTTGTACAGGGCGCTGAAAAATCAAGGAGTTCGGCGGAATCCGGTCTTTTTGAAGAGGCAGCGTCTATACAGCCGGACAGAAACCGAGCTGAGCGGGGATGCGGCTGATAGCCTCAGAACACGATTGAAAAAAAAGCATTATAGAGTGCGAGAACAAGAGGGCAGCATTCTGGCGGAAAAAGGCCGTTTTTCAAGGTGGGGGCCCTACGTCAATCATATCGGCCTGATCATTTTTCTGATCGGAGCCATGCTGAGATTTGTACCCGGTATGTATGTCGATGAAACGCTCTGGGTCCGTGAAGGCGAAACCGCCCAGATCCCAGGTACTGACGGCAAATATTACTTAAAAAACAACCGGTTCACGATGCAGACATATAACAAAGACACTGAGAAAAAAGTATTCGCCGACGCCATTGACAGAGCCGGAAACGGCAAAGTCGCCAAATCCTTCACAACGGACGCGGTTTTGTATAAGAGGGAAGGCGACATTGTATTCGGTGAAAAGCCGAAGCTTAAAAGAGTCAAAGAAAACAATATCCGCGTCAATGAACCGCTGCGCTTTGACTCCTATTCTGTATATCAGGTGGACTATAAAGAAAACCAGCTCGATCAAATGGTATTTCAGCTGATCGACCAAAAAACAAAACAGTCATTCGGCAAACTGAAGATCAATCTTCTTGATCCCGACACGGACTATGATCTTGGTAACGGTTACAAAGTGCAGATCGCCAGTTATCTTCCTGATTTTTATTTTAACAAGGACGGAGAACCGAGCACGAAAACGAAGGTTCCTAACAATCCGGCTTTTGTCTTTAAAATCACGGCTCCTGACAAGCCGAAAGGGGAGAAAAGTTTTGTTGCGATTCAGCAGACTGTTGAAGGTTCCGAAAGTAACAAGTACAAATTAAAATTCGACCATGTGGAAACGAAAAACATTACAGGACTCACCGTCAGAAAAGACTTAACCTTATGGGTGCTTGCCGTCGGCGGCGCGATCTTTATGATCGGCGTCATTCAAGGAATGTACTGGCAGCACAGAAGGATCTGGATCAAAACAGGTGATCATGAAGTGCTTGTGGCGGGACATACGAACAAAAACTGGTTCGGTCTGAAAAAAGATATCGAATTTGTTCTTAGCGGGACCGGGATTCAAGAGCCGGCCGATCAAAAAGAATTGGCCAAAAATCAGGCCTAGTGAAAAAGGAGTGGTGTCATGGCGGAGCTGAGCGCAAATTTTCTTTATGCTGCCTTTTTGATTTATTTAATTGCCGTCCCGGTTTTCGGCGGCGCCATCCGGGGAACAAAAGGTGCTAAGGACGGTAAGGGCCGCTGGTCGGCTATCGGAATCACGTTAACCATTTTCGGATTTCTTTGTCATCTCGCCTACTTCATTGCGAGATGGTCGGCAAGCGGACATGCGCCTGTCAGCAATATGTTTGAATTTACGACGTCATTCGGCATGATGCTTGTTCTCGCTTTTATTATTATTTACTTTATTTACAGACTGCCTTCATTAGGCATGTTCACATTGTCTATCGCGCTTTTGCTTATCGCATATGCAAGCATGTTTCCGACAGACATCACGCCGCTTATTCCGTCACTGCAGAGCAATTGGCTGTACATTCACGTCACGACGGCGGCGCTCGGGCAGGCGATTCTTGCGATCAGTTTTGTAGCCGGCGTCATTTTCCTGTTAAAGCACGTCGACCAATCCAGACCGGGTAAAAAAACGTTCTGGCTCGAAGTCATCATGTTTATACTCGTGACGACCGTGGCATTTATCGCCGTCACGTCGGCATTCCGGATGGCGGACTACAAAGCTGAATTTAATTGGGTGGATAAAAAAGAAGCCAAAAGCGTCATGATATATAATATGCCTGCGCTTGTCGGCCCGCATGAGGGAGAACTGCTTACGGAAGGCGCAATGAAGCCGCTTATTGAGCTTCCGGCCATTTTTTCAGGCAGAAAGGTCAATACGGTGATCTGGTCGTTTGGCGCAGGCCTCGTTTTATACGGTGCGCTCAGGCTGATATTCAGAAAGAGAATCAGCGCTCTTATCAGCCCGCTCGTCAAAAATGTGAATCTGGACTTGGTCGATGAAGTCGGCTACCGCGCTGTTTCCATCGGTTTTCCGGTATTTACACTCGGCGCGCTTGTGTTTGCGATGATTTGGGCGCAGCTTGCATGGACGCGTTTTTGGGGCTGGGACCCGAAGGAAGTATGGGCGCTGATCACCTTTTTATTTTACGCAGCGTATTTGCACTTGCGGCTGTCAAGAGGCTGGCATGGCGAAAAGTCCGCGTGGCTTGCCGTCATCGGCTTCGCCATTATTATGTTTAACTTAATTTTTGTGAATCTCGTGCTTGCCGGACTTCATTCGTACGCATAGATGCAAAAAGCCGATACAGTTCTCAAGCTGCTGCACAGTTTGTTAAAATGAAAGTAACAGAAGGAAAGCAGGGGGAAAACGATGGATCAAACAAATGAAACTAAAATATTAGTAGTAGATGATGAAGCCAGAATTCGACGCCTTTTAAGAATGTACCTTGAACGGGAAAACTATGTGATTGAAGAAGCGGAAAACGGCGACGAGGCCATTAAAATGGGGCTGGCATCAGATTATGATCTGGTGCTCTTGGATTTAATGATGCCGGGAACGGACGGAATCGAAGTATGCCGGCAGCTCAGAGAAAAAAAAGCGACGCCGATTATCATGCTGACGGCAAAAGGGGAAGAAGCCAACCGCGTCCAGGGGTTTGAAGCGGGTACGGACGATTATATCGTCAAGCCTTTCAGCCCGAGAGAAGTGGTGCTTCGGGTAAAGGCGCTTTTAAGAAGGGCTTCCCAAACATCTTATCTGACAGCAAATACCCCGACAAAAAATGTGCTCGTCTTTTCGCATCTATCCATTGATCACGATGCTCACAGGGTGACTGCGGACGGCACGGAGGTGAGCCTGACGCCGAAGGAATATGAACTGCTGTACTTCCTGGCGAAAACACCGGACAAAGTGTATGACAGGGAAAAGCTTTTAAAAGAAGTGTGGCAGTATGAATTTTTCGGAGACCTCAGAACGGTGGACACCCATGTCAAACGGCTCCGTGAAAAATTAAATAAAGTGTCCCCGGGAGCGGCGAAAAAAATCGTCACCGTCTGGGGAGTCGGATACAAATTTGAGGTAGGCGCTGAATGAAGTTTTGGAAAAGCGTAGTAGGAAAGCTTTGGTTTACCATTCTTTCACTCGTGTTAATTGTTTTATTTATTTTAACGGTGCTGCTTCTGGAATTTATAGAAAATTACCACGTTGAAGAAGCGGAAAAAGATTTAACGCAGCTTGCCGATAAAATTGCGGTCATAATAGAAAATCATGAAGACCAGCCGCTTGCCAGATCCATCACGTGGGAACTGGCGGACAATTTAACGAGCATCGCGATCATTCAGGATGATAAACATGTCTGGTATTCGCCCAATGACGATAATCATTTATCCTCTATTACATTAGAGCAGATCAAACATGACCGGGATCTGCACAAGGCGCTGACAGACCGCAAAAAAGTAAGCAAACGCGCGGTCCCCAACAATGCCGGTTCGGATAACGAACGGCTGATCGTCGGAGTGCCGTATGAAAAAGACGGCAAAAAAGGCATGGTCTTTTTATCCCAATCGCTGCTTGCCGTCAAAGATACGACGAAACATACGACACGCTATATTTTTCTTGCGGCGGGCATTGCCATCGTCTTGACAACGTTTTTCGCGTTCTTTTTATCCAGCAGGGTGACATATCCCCTTCGGAAAATGCGGGAAGGCGCCCAAGACTTGGCGAAAGGAAAGTTTGATACAAAAATTCCGATTCTGACCCAAGATGAAATCGGGGAACTGGCCATTGCCTTTAATCAGATGGGACGGCAGCTCAATTTCCATATTAACGCGCTGAATCAGGAAAAAGAACAGCTGTCCAATATTTTAAGCAGTATGGCAGACGGGGTCATCACCATTAATATCGACGGCACCATTTTGGTGACCAACCCGCCGGCCGAACGTTTTCTGCAGGCATGGTATTATGAGCAGAACATGAACATTAAAGAAGGAGACAACCTTCCCCCTGAAGCAAAAGAGCTATTTCAAAATGCAGTGAACACGGAAAAAGAGCAAATGATTGAAATGACGCTTCAAGGAAGGTCATGGGTTTTATTGATGTCGCCTCTTTATGCGGAATCACACGTCCGCGGCGCCGTGGCCGTGCTCCGTGATATGACCGAAGAGCGCAGGCTGGATAAATTGCGTGAAGACTTCATTGCCAATGTCAGTCATGAGCTCAGAACCCCGATTTCTATGCTGCAGGGATACAGCGAAGCAATAGTGGACGACATTGCAAGCACCGAAGAGGAGAAAAAAGAAATCGCACAGATCATTTATGATGAATCTCTTCGCATGGGCCGACTCGTCAATGATTTGCTGGATTTGGCCAGAATGGAATCCGGACATACGGGCCTGCACTATGAAACGGTAAACCTGCATGAATTTCTGGAGAAGATCTCCCGCAAATTTTCCGGGGTAGCGAAGGAAAAAGGCGTTTCGCTCACAGAGGACATCTCAGTGTCTCAGCCGGAGTGTGTCTTTGATGAAGACAAAATGGAACAGGTGTTTACCAACCTTATAGATAATGCGCTGCGCCATACGGAGTCAGGCGGAAGCGTTCATATCGCGGCTCAGACCGTAAAAGACGGACTGAAGATCGATATCAAAGATTCCGGCTCTGGTATACCGGAAGAGGACCTGCCTTTTATTTTTGAACGTTTTTATAAAGCGGACAAAGCAAGAACAAGAGGCAGGGCGGGAACCGGACTCGGGCTCGCCATCGTAAAAAATATCGTGGAAGCCCACGGCGGCTCAATTGCGGTTCACAGCAGCATCGACAAAGGGACGACGTTTACATTTTATATTCCGACAAAAGTGCAGGATGACGTCTGAAATTGACGAACAATCTTGTTCCATACGAAACACCCGCATGTTCTGCGGGTGTTTTTTATTTGTTTCTCCTTTAAAAATTTAAGAATATGTTAATATAAATTCCCTTCCAAATTCCAGTTCCTCGTAATATAGTTGTAATGTAACTTTTCAACGCATTTTTACGACAAAAAAGTGAACGGAGGGGTTTCCCATGGAAGAAACCTTTCAGATATTATATGATGCATACCATCAAGATTTATATCAATTTTTATTTTATATGGTAAAAGATAAGTCGCAGGCTGAAGATTTGACGCAGGAAGTGTATATCCGCGTCTTGAATTCCTATCATACATTTGAAGGAAGAAGCAGTGAAAAAACATGGCTGTTATCCATCGCACGCCATGTGGCGATTGACTGGTTCCGCAAGCAGCAGACGATCAGACAGCGTATTATGGGTACGTTTGATTGGGATACACAAGATGTCAGAGATCAGCATTTGCTTCCGGATGAACTCGCCGTACAGCATGAAAACGTCCGGGAAATATATACCGCGCTTGATCATTGCACCATTGATCAAAGAGCTGTTATTATCTTGAGATTTATTCAGGGATATTCCATTCAGGAAACAGCCGCCGCTCTCCGCTTCTCGGAAAGCAAAGTCAAAACGACCCAACACAGAGGGCTCAAAATACTTCGGAAACAGATGGAGCTTTTGAGGGAGGAGCTAATGGATGATGAAGTCATATTGGAACGAAGAAAGAGTAGAGGAGTTGTTAAGACAACTTCCGGCGGTTAGAGATCATCGTTCACCCGAGGCCATTTACCGGAATATTGAAACAGGTAAACCGTACAGGAAAAAACCGGCTCGAAGCTGGATCGGCCCCGCCGCAGCCGGCGTCTGCGCATTGTGCATCGCTCTGATTATATCTCCTCACCTGATGACAAACAAATCTGCCGGTGATCTTACAGCTGACAGCGGTCAAGCTGAAAAAGCCAGTCAGTCAGCTGCTGTCAAGCCGGATCAGAAGACGTTTGTCGTTTCTAACGAAAACAAAAACAATTACATTACTTTGGCGTTTGCCGATTCAGATACATCCGCCGTCATACCGGTCAGTTTTGAAAAAAAGAAGCCGGATGAATCGGTATCAGAGGCTTTATCCGAAGCAGAAAACCTAGAAGTGCCCGAATCCTTCCTGTCTGTGCCGAACCTTTTGGACGGTGTGCAGGTAACGGCGGATAAGAAGGATTTGCTTGTGCAGGTAAACGGGCGGCTCTCTATCGAATCAGTTGCCGATGCTGACTTATTGAAAAAGGTGCTGAAAGAGACTTTGACATGGAGTCCTTACGAGCGGATTAAATTGAAAAAGGTTCAAAACGGAGCCGGACAGGATTTTTATAAATCTTACGGCATTTCCGCTGAGATGTCCGTACATAAACAGACAAACCGGGCGTATTTTTCTTACAGCGACAGTCTGGGACAAGAGTATCTCATCCCGTCTGAACAAACCTATTATTCAGTATATCAGGCTATTGACGGGATGAAGACAACAGACGGAGGCTCACAGACCGCGAGCATTATAGAAGCCGATGCGATTGCATCGGTATCGGAAAGGGAAGACGGCGAGCAGCTGCGGATTCAATTGTCCGAAAAACATAAGGTTGAAGATTCGCTGGAAGGGATTTTAATGATCGAAGGGCTTCTGTTAACTGCGAAGGAATTCGGTTATTCTGAGGTGCTGTTCACACATGCGCATACAAAGAAAATCGGTAATTATGATGTGACAAAACCTATCGCTGTGCCTGCCGCGCCTAATCCGCTTCCAAGCCATTAACGTAAAAAAACCCAAAACATATGAATGTTTTGGGTTTTTTGTTGGTTACGGAAGGTCAATCAGTTTAACGGAAACAATATCCTGAATTGAAGTCAGCTCATTGACGACTTTATCATCTAAATGTTTATCAAAAGAAAGCATCATAATGGCTTCTCCGCCTTTTTCTTTACGGCCTACCTGCATGGTAGCGATATTGATATCGTTATCGCCGAGGATGCGTCCTACGCGTCCGATTACACCGGTCGTATCCTGGTGCTGGATATAAACGAGGTGGCCGGCAGGATTTAAGTCAATATTAAAGCCGTTCAGTTCAACGATTCGTTCACCGAAGTGAGGGATATACGTAGCCGTTAACGTAAATGTGCTCCGGTCTCCGGTTACTTTTACGCTGATGCAGTTATCATATCCTGATTCATTGGAGGAAATCTTCTCGCTGAAGCTGATTCCGCGTTCTTTTGCTACACCGCCGGCGTTCACTTCATTGACCGTTGAGTCTACACGCGGTTTTAAGAAACCGGACAGCAGGCTTTTTGTAATAAATGATGTTTCGAGTTTGGCGATGGTGCCTTCATATTGAATCGCAACATCTTTGACGGGTTCCTTCATACATTGTGACACGAGACTTCCGATTTTATCGGCAATTTGGTGATAAGGCTGGATTTTTTTGAATTCATCTTTCGTCATTGCAGGCAGGTTGATCGCTGACATGACAGGCAGACCTTTTGCAAACTGCAGCACTTCTTCAGAAACCTGTGCCGCGACATTCAGCTGTGCTTCTTTCGTTGAAGCGCCTAAGTGAGGTGTGGCGATCACCAGCGGATGGTCGGGAAGCTTTGATTCAACTGGCGGTTCCACTTCAAATACGTCAAGGGCAGCGCCTGCGACATGGCCGCTTTCCAGCGCTTCCAAAAGCGCCGCTTCATCAATAATGCCGCCTCTTGCGCAGTTGATAAGACGGACGCCTTTTTTCGTTTTGGCAATGGTTTCTCTGTTAAGCAGTCCTTTTGTTTCCTTTGTTAAAGGCGTGTGGACGGTAATGATATCCGCGCTTTCAAGCACTTCTTCGAATGTCCGGCTGTTTACGCCGATTTTGCCGGCTCTCTCTTCGGTTAAGAAAGGATCGAATACATGAACCGTCATACCGAACGCTCTGGCGCGCTGGGCAATCTCGCTTCCGATCCGGCCCAGACCGACAATGCCTAAAGTCTTTCCGTAGAGCTCCGCCCCGACAAAAGCCGTCCGGTTCCATTCTCTTGATTTTACTGAGATATTGGCTTGCGGAATGTGTCTCATTAATGAAGAAATCATCGCGAATGTATGCTCTGCCGTTGAAATGGTGTTTCCATTCGGCGCGTTTATCACGATAACCCCATGTTTTGTGGCCTCATCGATGTCGATGTTGTCTACGCCGACACCGGCTCTGCCGACGATTTTTAAAGAGGTCATTTTTTTAAACAATTCTTCGGTTACTTTCGTGGCACTGCGGACTAACAGGGCATCAAAGGTATGTAATTCATCTTCTGCATCCGCGACGTTTTTTCGAACAATTTCTATAAAGTCTGATTCCATCAGCGGCTTTAAGCCGTCATTGCTCATCTTATCTGAGACCAAAACTCGAAACATTGTTAGATTTCCTCCTAGTTTAGCTGACTAAATATCTGATAATTTATCATATTCTCAATAGAGTGTCAATGTGTATTGACGCAGTAAAGGAGAAAAGGAAACCGCTGAATCAGCTTAAATTGGGCTTCCCCAATATTTTATTTAAATTTGAGCAGTTCTCTATACAATTGCAACTTGATCATATATAATGTGAATAAATTCATAAGATCAATCTTCGGGGCAGGGTGAAATTCCCTACCGGCGGTGATGAGCATCATGCTCTAAGCCCGCGAGCTGCTTCGGCGGCAGGATCCGGTGAGATTCCGGAGCCGACAGTATAGTCTGGATGGGAGAAGATGGAGGTTCAGCAGACGTTTTGATGCTTATATCAAACGTTTCTTTGCCAAGCCTTAGTAAGCTCCCGCTTTTTAACAAAAGCGGTTTTTTTATTGGGGCGCAAAAGAACCTTTCCTCTTTTCGAGAGATTTGATCGAAAAGGAGAGAGCATTGTGAAAGTAAAAAAATTAGTTGTCATCAGTATGCTTAGCAGTATTGCTTTTGTGCTTATGCTGTTAAATTTCCCGTTTCCGGGGCTGCCGGATTACTTGAAAATTGATTTCAGTGACGTTCCTGCAATTATCGCCATTTTGGTTTACGGGCCTGCGGCGGGGATTGCGGTTGAAGCGATTAAAAATATTCTGCAGTATATCATTCAAGGAAGCATGGCCGGCGTGCCTGTCGGGCAGGCAGCCAATTTTATCGCGGGAACGCTGTTTATTCTGCCGACGGCGTTTATGTTTAAAAAGCTCAATTCGACAAAAGGGCTTGCAGTGAGCCTGCTGGCCGGAACCGCGGCGATGACCGTATTGATGAGCATTTTGAACTATATTCTTATCCTGCCCGCGTATACTTGGTTTTTACATTCACCGGCACTGTCAAACAGCCAGTTAAAAACGGCGGTTGTCGCAGGAATTCTGCCGTTTAACATTGTAAAAGGCGTTATCATCACCATCGTCTTTACGTTCATCTTTACGAAGCTGAAACCTTGGATTGAACAAAAACGCAGCATCCAGACACAATAACCACTCCAAAGCGCCCGCTCTGTAAAACACAGACCGGGCGCTTTTTTGATTGTTTGATCACGCAAAAAAAATAAGACTCCGGCCGATAACAGCCGGAGTCTTATTCAGGACGAAAAAGCTCCTCTCACGGGGAGGGCTTTTTTATTCGTATTTCAGCGGGTCGCCTTCGAACGGTTCATCCGCAACTTTGATTGAATCAGTAGGGCATCCTTCAAATGCGTCAATCATATCTTCTTCCAGAACTTCCGGAACTTCGACGACGCCTTTATTTTCGTCAAGCGTAACGAACGCAATGCCTTCATCATCATAATCATAAATGTCTGGTGCCGCAGCTCCGCAGGCGCCGCATGCAATACACGTATCTTTATCTACAATTGTGTACTTTGCCATGAATAAAACCTCCCAGATTGTTCGTGTTGGAACAAATGGTTTACCTTATATATTTTTAAATATAACACCTATTCCTCTTACTTATTGTAATGATGTTAGTGTCAAATTTCAACAGAAAAATGATTGAGAATGCTTATCACATAAGGGATTCTCTTTAGCACTTCCCCCTAAAAGATGACTTTAAACGTCAAATTTATATGAAAATCTGTTAAAATAAAAAGAACCAAAAAACGAAACTTGTCACAGAAGAAATGTAGGTGTGTTTAGATTGGCGATAAACTACTTTGATACCGTGGTTCTCGACTGTCTGGACAAAATAGACGGCGAACGGACTCCGAGTGCTGTGTTTCATTTATTAAAAGGAAAAAAGTCGTCTCAAACCATTCAGGATGCCGGCTTATTTCAGATCGCTAAATATTTCGGCATGGCTTCACATTGTGAACGCGGCGATATTGCGGCTTCTTTGCATAAACTCACCGAGAACTCATACATTACAGCCGGAAAAGAAGAGGGAACGTGGAAAGTGACTGCGCGCGGCGTTCAAAAGCTTGAACGGGCGTTTGCCGAGCGGCCTTGGCCGAAGCACTGCCACGGCGCGAATTATCAAACGCCTGCTGTTACCCTGTGGAGGCGGCTTTCCCTGCTCATTCAAGTCCTGTCAAACAAAGAGCATCAATGCAGTCAATATATCCCGGTTACAAACGATGTGCAGACGCTGAGATGGGTCAAACGGTTCATGCGGAAAAACAGAGACGCTAAAGAGCTCTCCGTCCAAATGCATGAGACGCTGTTTCACCTTCTGCAAGGCTTAAGTGAACGGCAGGCGCTTATTTTTGTCTATTCTTTAACTTCATTCAACAGAATCGGCAAAACGAATAAGCAGCTCGCTCTCCAGCTGAACGAAGATGAATGGTATGTGTCCGTCCAGTTTTGGGGAGCGGTACATTATGTTATTCAATCGCTTCCGCAATGTGCATACCCCGCTCTGCGCGAGCTGTTGTCCGATCTGCAGGCGGAAAGCGCGCTGACACAGTCTGCCAGAAAAACCTTTGAGCTGTTGGAAAAAGGGTTTCCGATTGAACGGATCGCCGCGGTCAGAAATTTAAAAACCGCCACAATCGAAGATCATATCGTAGAAATATCATTGCATCAGCCTGCATTTTTTACAGAACAGTATCTTTCTGAAGAGGAACAGCGTATGATAACGGCATTTGCAAAACAGCATCAAACGAATAAAATTAAACGGATTCGCGAAGGAATGCAGATGCGCTTCAGCTATTTTCAGATCAGGCTGGCGCTGGCAAAGACGGTGAATCAGCATGACTGAGCTGCATAAAGCTTTATCCAGGTATTTTGGTTTGCATTCCTTTAAAAAAGGGCAGGAAGAGATTATGACTAGCGTGCTCCAAAAAAAAGATACGATCGCCATGCTTCCGACCGGCGGGGGAAAATCATTATGCTATCAGCTCCCGGGTTACATGATGGACGGGCTGGTGCTGATTATTTCACCGCTTCTATCATTAATGGAAGATCAGGTGCAGCAGCTGAAAGCGAAAGGAGAAAAGCGGGTTGCTGCATTAAACAGCATGCTGAATTCCGCAGAGCGGCATTTTATTCTCAGCAACATCAGCAGGTATAAATTTCTCTATATGTCTCCTGAAGCCCTTTCTTCACCTTATGTACTGAACCGTTTGAAAAACGTTCCGGTCAGTTTATTTGTTATTGATGAGGCTCATTGCATATCAGAATGGGGACATGATTTCAGGCCTGATTACTCGAAGCTCGGGCCTTTCAGGCAGGCACTCGGAAAGCCGCCTGTATTGGCGCTGACCGCAACAGCGACAAAAGAAACACTCAGAGACGTGACGGATGTGCTTGGACTTGAGCATGCGGTGCGTCATCTTTATTCAGTCAACCGGCCGAATATTCTTCTGGCGGCAGAACATTTGGCTGATAATACCGAAAAAATAAGCAGGCTCACGGAGCTTGCCGAAAAGCTTGAAGGCCCGGGTATCATATATTGTCCGACCAGAAAATGGGCGGAAGAGCTTGCGGCTGAGCTGAACGAAAAAACGGGAAAGCGGACGGATTATTATCACGGCGGAATGGATACAGGCGACAGGATTTTAATCCAGCAGCAATTTATCCATAACCAGCTTGATTGCATTTGCTGCACCAATGCGTTCGGCATGGGTGTGGATAAGTCAGATATCCGCTTTGTCATTCACTTTTATCCTCCCCAAACGGCCGAGGCCTTTATGCAGGAAATCGGCAGAGCGGGACGCGACGGCAGCCCGAGTGTCAGTATTTTGCTGAGGGCGCCCGGCGATACCGAGCTTCAGCAGCAGATTATTCAGACAGAAAGCCTGTCTGATTATGACCTGGAAGGCATTCTGGCCGTCATACGGGATGCCGGTACGGGTGATGAGCGAAAGCTTCGGGACGTTCTGATCAATAAGGGCGTCCAGGAAACACAGGCGCGAACGGCCGTCCATCTGTATCTGCAAGGAAAAACCACAAAAGACCAGCTGCAGGAAGAACTGACATCGCGCGTGGAAAAGAAGCTGCGTAAAATGAATCGTTTTTCGGCGTTATTAGAGCGGAAAGAATGTATAAGAGAAGCGCTGCTGTCTTATTTTGATGAACCGTATGAGCCTGATGGTCAAACCGGACAATGCTGCAGCAGCTGCGGACTTGATCTGGCTCCGTACGAGCAAAAAGGAGAACGTAAAAATATGGAACGGTTTGAAGATTGGAAGCTGGAATTAGGCCGGATTTTCGGATCAGAGTCTGCGGGTGAGTTCAGCTGAGACGGCAAAGCGAATTGATCCGGCAGCTCTCAGACCGGGAGATTGTGATGCAGCTGTATGCCACCCAATTGCTCATATTGGCGGTTTCAGCTGTTATCGGCTTTTTCTTTTTTACCGACATTCACGATTTTTTAAAGCTGTGGCATATACGTGACGATAATATCATATGGTACGGTGTAACTCTTGCCGTCCTTGTCATTTTTGCCGATCTGGCGGTGATGAAATGGTGTCCTTCGCATTTATATGATGACGGCGGCATTAATGTATTGCTTTTTAAGAACAGGCCGGTTCTGCATATTTTGTTTTTGACGCTTCTCATTTCGTTCAGCGAAGAGATTTTGTTCAGAGGCGTTCTGCAGACACATATCGGCTTATGGGCCGCCAGCTTCATTTTTACCGTGCTTCATTTCAGATACTTGGCGAAGTGGCTTCTGTTTATGATGGTTGCGGGTATCAGTCTTTTGCTGGGGCTTATCTATGAATGGACCGGCAATTTATTCGTTCCGGTTACAGCGCATTTTATTATTGATGCGGTATTTGCCTGTCAGATCCGTTTTCAATATGTTAGGAGGGGTTTGCATGACGGAAATGTCAAGAGTTGAAAGAAGAAAAGCTCAGCTGCGTGCCGAGCAGCAGGTTGCCGCGGCCGCGGATGAACAAATTGAATATCTTGAAGACAGCCTCCCGACAAGACAATCTGTAAAAGAGGAGCGTAAAAAAAAGGAAGAGCAGGTGAAGGAAAAAACCAAAACAAAAACGCCGCTGTTCACTTTTCTGACCGTCCTGTTCATTATCGTAACAATCGGTGTCTTTTTCGGTCTTCTTTATATGACGAACAGCAGCAGATTTGACCCGAAGGACTATGAAGATGTCTTCATAGACCACAGTGAAAGCGCGCCTGCCGTTATTCCGAAAGGCGCTCAGAAAGAAACGTCAGAAACCGCTCTTTTAGAACAACCGAAAAAAAAGTCTGACGACAAAGATAAGAAAGAAGCGGCTGCACCTGAAAAAACGAAAGAAAAACCAAGTGAAAAAACACCTAAAAAAACGGAAACGCCCTCAGAAAAACAAGTAAAGCCGACAGACACCGAATACGCGGAGACAAAACAGCAGTCTCCGCCGGCTGTCCGTGAAAAAGCGGCTTCGGCTGAGGCGAGTGATCAAGCCGGGACTGTCCCAAAAAAAGTGCGGACCGTACAGCATACTGTACAGCCGAAAGAAACGCTTTACCGTATTTCAATGAAATATTATAAAAGCCGGGCGGGCGAAGAAAAAATCCGCAGCTACAACGGATTAAACGGAAACGACGTGTACACCGGCCAGGTTCTGAACATTCCGCTGTCTGATTAAAATAAATGCATGTTTTCACCGCGTTTTTCATATAGTGTACCAATGAAAACGGACAAGGTGTGAAGCGCATGGATTCTTTATGGAAGCAATTAGACCGATTTGCTGACGGACCGACGAAACAAATGCTTCAGGCGCTGGTGAAACGGAAATTAAAATACGAAAATTATGCTGCACAATGCCGAAGATGGCAGTGGGCGTCCCTCGTTTGTTTTTCCCTGATGTGCATACTGCTGATGTTTAAAAGCTTTAATGCCCCCCAAGCCTCTCCGCAGCTGATTCTGCAGGAAATATTAGGCCATACGGTTTACTTGTGCTGGATTATGGCTTCCGCTTTTGCGTATTGCACTTCTTATTATTTTAAAAAAAAGGAAGAAAAAGCTGAGGGTGAATTTCATAAACTGAGATGTGAAATTATCCAAAAAAGCACGGATTTATGGCCCCAGCCTGAAAAATGGAGGGCGAGAGAATCTGTTTTTCACTTGATGAAACATCGGTATGATATCAATCTTTATTTTGAAAGCAAATAAAATGAGGCGTTTTCCGGAAAGGATAGAAACGTCTTTTTTTGTTTGTCCGTCTAATATAAGACAATGACAGAATGGAGAGTGCGTTTATGAAGCTTACAGCGGGAATTCTCGGCTCATTGGCGGGAGCGGCTGCGGTTATGGCTGCCGTTATGTACAAAACGGCAAACGGCAGCCATCTGAAAACACATACATTTACGCTTGATAAAATGAAGGGGATGAAGCCGCTCACCATCTTTTTTATATCTGACGTGCACCGCCGTTTAATTGATGAAAAGCTTCTCCGCGAAGCGGCAGGTTATAAGCCGGATGCCGTTTTGCTCGGCGGTGATTTGGCGGAGGGCGGAGTTCCTTACGCCAGAATTGAAGAAAACATCAAACGTCTTACGGCTCTCGCGCCTGTCATGTATGTGTGGGGGAATAATGATTACGAGGTCAGCCAGCAAAAACTGCTCTCTCTTTTACGGGCATATAAAGTGATCCCGCTGAGAAATGAATCGGTTCAGTTTGCTTATAAAGGGGAAACCGTTACGATCTGCGGGGTGGATGATATCAGGATGATGATGGATGATTACGAATCTGCAATCAGATATACGGATGCTGACAAAGTAAACCTCCTGCTTTGCCATAACCCGGACATCCATGAGCAGATGAGGGAGTCAGACGGGATTGACGCTGTGTTCAGCGGCCATACGCATGGCGGCCAAATCCGTTTCGGCCGGTTCGGGCCGTACGAATTGGGCGGGACGGGAACGGTAAAAAAAGCGCATTACCTGATCAGCAACGGCTACGGGACGACAAAAGTTCCGCTGAGGCTCGGGGCGAAACCGGAGACGCATATGATTACGCTGTGCGGACCGGATGAGCCGTCTTCCTGAAACAAACCCGGCCGCGGTGATAAAAAACGGCATTCTGCTTGTCTTCCCGCTGTACACGGTGTAAACTGATAACAAATTAAGAACCTATGACTCATTTATTCATATACTGTGTTATATGATTTGTGTGCAAGAAGAGGCAGGAGGGAACATTATGCGGCTTGAGCGTCTGAACTATAATAAGATTAAAATCTTTTTAACCCTCGACGATCTGACTGATCGGGGACTGACAAAAGAAGACCTCTGGAAGGACTCGTTTAAAGTCCACCAGTTATTTAAAGATATGATGAATGAAGCAAATACAGAGCTCGGCTTTGAAGCGAATGGTCCGATCGCGGTGGAAGTATATTCTCTTCAGGCACAAGGCATGGTTGTGATTGTAACGAAAAATCATGACGCGGACGCAGAAGATGACGAATATGACGATGATTATATCGAGATGCAGGTCAAACTTGACGAAAGTCCGGATATTATTTATCAGTTCCATTCGTTTGAAGATATCATTCAGCTTGCCGGAAGCCTTCACCGAATCGGGATTACCGGCGGCACCGTCTACCACTATGAGAACCAATACTATGTAAGCCTTGAAGACCTCGGCTCCCGTTCCGCCGAAGGCGTCATCGCGGTGCTGGCTGAATACGGACACCCGGCGACGATTACGATTTACAGGCTCCATGAGTACGGAAAACTCATCATGGACGGCAATGCTGTGGAGACCATCCAGAAACATTTTTCATAAAAAAGATTTGAAACGGCAGCTGTTTTCAGCGGCCGTCTTTTTTTAAGCGAAATAATGGAAAAATCATTGTCTTTCTTCTATGCACGGAGATATTGAAGGTGTATACTAGTCACTGAAAGGGAGCATGAGAGAAACAGAAGATTTTAGGAGGTTAACTCAAATGGCAGCCGATCGATTCACCGGTCATAATGAAGAAGACAAACATGATGTATTAAAATCAACCCAAACCGTAATACATAAAGCTCTGGAAAAATTGGGGTATCCAGAAGAAGTGTATGAACTGCTGAAAGAGCCGCTCAGATTATTAACGGTTAAAATTCCTGTTCGGATGGATGACGGGTCTGTGAAAATATTTACAGGCTATCGTGCGCAGCACAATGATTCCGTAGGTCCGACAAAAGGCGGCATTCGTTTTCACCCGAATGTAACTGAAAAAGAGGTGAAAGCACTTTCCATCTGGATGAGTTTAAAATGCGGAATTATTGATCTTCCTTATGGCGGTGGTAAAGGCGGAATTGTTTGTGATCCGAGAAATATGTCATTCAGAGAGCTTGAAAGGCTGAGCAGGGGATATGTCAGAGCAATCAGTCAGATTGTCGGACCGACTAAAGACGTCCCGGCGCCTGACGTATTTACAAACTCGCAGATTATGGCTTGGATGATGGATGAATATTCAAGAATTGATGAATTTAACTCACCCGGCTTTATTACGGGAAAACCGCTTGTACTCGGCGGGTCCCACGGCAGGGAATCAGCGACGGCAAAAGGCGTCACCATCTGCATAAAAGAAGCGGCCAAGAAAAAAGGTCTCGATATTCAGAACGCGCGCGTCGTCGTACAAGGATTCGGAAACGCGGGCAGCTATCTGGCCAAGTTTATGCATGACGCCGGCGCGAAAGTTGTCGGAATTTCTGACGCGTACGGAGGCCTTTACGATCCGGACGGTCTTGATATTGATTATCTGCTTGACCGCAGAGACAGCTTCGGAACGGTGACGAAGCTTTTCAATGACACCATTACGAATCAGGAGCTGCTTGAGCTGGACTGTGATATACTTGTCCCGGCGGCGATCGAAAACCAAATTACAGAAGAGAACGCTGACCGCATCAAAGCGAAAATCGTTGTAGAAGCGGCAAACGGACCGACGACACTGGAAGGAACGAAAATCCTGACAGACAAAGGAACGCTGCTGGTTCCCGATGTTCTGGCGAGCGCCGGCGGTGTAACGGTTTCTTATTTTGAATGGGTTCAAAACAACCAAGGCTTCTACTGGAGTGAAGAAGAAGTCGAGGAAAAACTGGAAAATATGATGATAAAATCGTTTAATAATATTTATGAAATGTCCCAAAACCGCCGGATTGACATGAGGCTTGCGGCTTACATGGTCGGCGTGCGGAAAATGGCGGAGGCTTCGCGTTTCAGAGGCTGGATATAAACCAATCGTTTGCATAAACAAAAAAAATCTCCTATGATAATATAGGAGATTTTTTATATGAGTGGAAACTTATGATGGAAATGCCAATCGCAGGAGTTGAAGGACATGACAGAAGAAAAAGCAATTATAATAGGCGGAGGTCCTTGCGGATTATCGGCGGCTATACATCTGAAGCAAATTGGCGTGAACGCGCTTGTAATCGAAAAAGGGAATGTCGTAAACAGCATTTATAACTATCCGACCCACCAAACTTTTTTCAGTTCAAGTGAAAAATTGGAGATCGGCGATGTCGCCTTTATTACGGAAAACAGAAAACCGGTCCGAATACAGGCTCTCTCTTACTACAGAGAGGTTGTCAGAAGAAAAGAGCTGCGCGTAAACGCCTTTGAAACAGTGGAGCGCGTAACGAAACAGGAAGACGGCCGTTTTCTTGTAGAAACATCAAAAGACCGCTACCTCACTCCGTTTTGTATCATTGCGACAGGATATTATGATCATCCGAATTATATGAACATACCGGGTGAAGGGCTTCCTAAGGTATTTCATTACTTTAAAGAAGGCCATCCTTATTTTGATAAAGATGTTGCTGTGATCGGCGGGAAAAACTCAAGTGTGGACGCGGCTTTGGAATTGGTGAAGTCCGGTGCGCGCGTCACGGTGCTCTACAGAGGACATGAGTACTCCCCGAGCATCAAGCCGTGGATTCTGCCTGAGTTTGAGGCCCTCGTCAGAAACGGCACAATCCGGATGGAATTCGGCGCTTGTCTTGAAGAAGTGACGGAAGATGAAATCATTTTCCGCTCCAGCCGAAATGAGACGGTCCGGCTGAAAAACGATTTCGTATTTGCCATGACGGGATACCATCCCGATCACGGTTTCCTCGAAAAAATCGGTGTGCGGATTGATGCGGAATCAGGCCGGCCGTTTTTCCGGGAAGAAACGATGGAAACAAATGTTGACGGTGTTTTTATCGCCGGAGTCATTGCGGCTGGAAATAACGCCAACGAAATTTTTATCGAGAACGGCCGTTTTCACGGCGGCTTGATCGCAAATGAAATATCAAAACGGCTGGGTGCAGAGAGCATATGATCATTCATATGCTCTTTTTTAAAAAAATTGAAAGATGTAAAAATATGAACAACATGGTACGATAGATATAGGAATATAAAGGAAAGAGGTTGCCTGATGTTTGCAATCATCTCTGCAGGAATTGCTCCCGGCATTGCGCTGTTAAGCTATTTTTATTTAAAAGATCAGTATGACAATGAACCCGTACATATGGTGCTGAGGTCTTTTTTTCTCGGGGTTGTCCTTGTGTTTCCGACCATGTTTATCCAATATGTTCTTGAAAAAGAGCATGTGGGGGGAGGAAGCTTTTTCGTTTCGTTTTTGTCTTCGGGATTTCTGGAAGAATCGGTGAAATGGTTCGTTCTGATGATCAGTGTGTATCCGCATGCTCATTTTGATGAGCATTATGACGGAATCGTTTACGGGGCCAGTGTGTCTTTAGGATTTGCCACGCTTGAAAATATTCTGTATTTATTCGGCCACGGCGTTGAACATGCTTTCATCAGGGCGCTTCTGCCGGTCTCCTGCCATGCGCTGATCGGAGTGATTATGGGATTTTATCTCGGAAAAGCCCGCTTTTCGCAGAAAAAAGCCTGTGTCAAATGGCTTGTGATTTCGCTGGCCGTGCCTTCATGTCTGCACGGTTCTTACGATTTTATTCTTACCGCCCTCAATCATTGGGTATATTATATGCTGCCGTTTATGCTGTTTTTATGGTGGTTCGGGCTGCGAAAGGCAAAAAAAGCACGCTCCGTCAATATGATCCAAGTGTGAAGAAACCGCGCGTCGCGTGCGGTTTCTTTTTTATGCCTTGACAGGGGATAAGAAGGAAACGTGCATAAAAATAACCTCGTGACAGACAATACGGGTACACTTTAAATTTTGCAGTAGGAGGCTTGAAGAGATGAAGTGCAAAGGAGCCTTTATGGCATGTCTCATTCTATTTTCTTTCGCCGCCGCTTTCTTCGATCATCATGAAACGGTTCATGCGTTTTCAAATCAAGTGATTCAAAGAGGCGCGACGGGTGATGATGTTATAGAATTGCAGGCCCGTCTTCAATATAACGGATTTTATAACGGGAAAATCGATGGTGTTTACGGCTGGACCACATACTGGGCCGTGAGAAATTTTCAGGAGAAATTCGGCATGAAACCGGTTGACGGCCTCGTCGGCGCGAAAACCAAACAGGTGCTGATTTCAAAATCAAAATATTACCGTGAATATGTAATGGAGCAGATCCAAAAAGGGAATACGTTCACTCATTATGGCAACGTCCCATTGGAAAACCAAACAAAACCGAGAGCCGGAACGCAGAAGCCGACGGGAACGAATAAGCCTGCTCAAAAGCCGCAAAACAATACAGGCGGTCAGTCAAATCAAAAGCAAAATACGACAGCGGCCAATATGCCTGGCGGTTTCTCAAACAACGACATCAATCTTCTGGCACAGGCTGTGTACGGGGAAGCGCGCGGTGAGCCGTTTGAAGGGCAGGTTGCCATCGCCGCGGTTATTTTAAACCGTATTAAAAGCCCGTTATTTCCGAATACGGTGGCCGGCGTCATTTTCGAACCGCTCGCGTTTACCGCCGTTGCCGACGGCCAAATATATATGCAGCCGAATGAAAGAGCAAAAGAAGCGGTTCTTGATGCGATCAACGGCTGGGATCCTTCTGAAAACGCAATTTATTATTTCAATCCTGATACGGCGACAAGCAAATGGATTTGGGGACGTCCGCAGATAAAAAGAATCGGAAAACACATTTTCTGTGAGTAAAAGTACGCAAAATGAGGTGTTAACATGATTAGAGGAATCATTATCGCTGTTCTCGGTGTCGCGATCGCCGCAACCGGATACTGGGGATATAAAGAGCATCAGGAAAAAGATGCGGTCCTTCTGCATGCGGAAAATAATTATCAGAGGGCTTTTCATGAATTGACGTACCATGTAGATCAGCTTCACGACAAAATCGGGACGACGCTTGCGATGAACAGTAAAAAATCTCTGTCTCCGGCGCTCATTGATGTATGGAGAATAACATCTGAAGCTCATAACAATGTGAGCCAGCTGCCCCTGACTCTCATGCCTTTTAATAAGACGGAGGAGTTTTTATCCAACATAGGAGATTTCAGCTATAAAACATCCGTCCGGGATTTAGACCAAAAACCGCTTGATAAGAAAGAATATACAACACTGAACAGTCTGTACAAACAGGCGGAGAACATTCAAAACCAGCTCCGCAGCGTTCAGCATCTCGTCATGAGCAAAAATTTACGGTGGATGGATGTTGAGATGGCGCTCGCCTCTGACAAAAAACAAAGCGATAATACGATCGTCGACAGCTTTAAAACAGTGGAAAAAAATGTAGGCGCTTTTTCTGAAGACAGCATCAGCCCCACATTTACGGGAGCAAATACAGAACGAAAAGGTTTTACGCATCTGAAAGGAAAACAAATTACGGAAAAAGAAGCGGTCAAAATCGCACAACGGTTTGCGCCTGATCATAATTATTCAATTAAAGTGGTCAAAAGCGGCAGGAAAACGAATCGGGACGTATACAGCATCCGCATGAAAGACGCGGACAACAAGTCTTTTATCTATATGGATATTACCCAAAAAGGCGGACATCCGGTCTATTTGATTCAAAAACGGGCCGTGAAGAAACAAAAGATCAGCCTCAATGAAGCATCTAACCGGGCCGTCGCGTTTTTAAAGAAAAATGGATATGAAACAAAAGGCCTCGAAATTGATGAAAGCGCGCAATATAATAACATCGGCGTCTTTTCTTTTATCCCCGTGGAGAAAAACGTCCGCATTTATCCGGAAGCCATCCGAATGAAAGTGGCGCTGGATGATGGTGAAGTCGTCGGTTTTTCCGCGCGTGATTACCTGTCGGCGCACCGCACGAGAACGATTCCGGCTCCCGCTTTGTCAGCTGATGAAGCGAAAGCGAAGCTGAATAAAAATGTTGAAGTGCGGGAGACCCGGCAGGCGCTGATCACGAATGAGCTCGGTCAGGAAGTGCTTTGCTACGAAATGCTCGGGACGATCGGGAAAGACACGTATCAAATGTTCATTAATGCGGACGACGGAAAAGAGGAAAAAATAGAAAAGTTAAAAAGTGCAGAACCTATATATAAAGACCTATAAAAATAAAGGAGGAAAGGACTAAAAGTCTTTTCCTTTTTTTCGTTACATGCTTTAATAAAAGCATAAATAATGAAAGAGTGAAGGCCCATGATAGCTGTCGGAGATTATATTTGGATTGAATACATAGAGAACAATGAGCCCAAAAAAGCGAGGAGCAAAGCAGTAAGCGTTGAAAACGGCGAACTGCACATCTCATATCCCGTCGATCTGGATTCGGGACGGACGGTCTTTTTGCATAAAGGAGTGGAAATAACAGCGGAATTTATGGGGGATGGCCAAGTGCCGTATCAATTTAAAAGCATAATCAAAGGAAAGAAAAAAGACCCCATCCCGATGATCGGATTGGACATCCCCCCTCAGGAGGAAATGAAGCGGATTCAAAGACGCCGATACGTCCGTGCAGACGCAGTATTGGATGTATCCGTCAAAATGGAAGCGGAAAAAACCGCTTTCCAAACGGTTTCCTCTAATATCAGCGCCGGCGGAATCGCTGTTGTGATGCCTGAGCATATTTCCGCGGAACCAGGTGAAAAGCTGTATGTCTCATTTTCTCTTCCCGGCAAGGAAAATACAGCCGATATTACGGCCGAGGCTGTTACCCAGCGGATTTTTTATGATGAAAAGGCGGATAAACAAAAAATGACGCTTGAATTTGCAGAAATCGATCCCGCATCACAGCAGCTTTTACTCCAATATTGTATGCGCGCGCAGCTTCAGCAGAGAAGAAACAGTCTGTCGGAATAAACAGCAGCGCACTTTTCCATACTAATCCTAATGGAGGTGCGCGTGTATGAAAACGTTTGAACGTCTGCTGGTTAAATTGGTCTGCATTCAGCTTATCATTTTGGGCGCGGTGCAGTTTTTGCTTCATTATCAGCCTATTGAACCTTATATTTCGAAAGCTGTGAAATATGAGGGAGTTGATAAAATGGAGAAAAAAGAATGGATTGAAACGGTAAAGCGGTAAATCAGCTCAATTTTTTCGCCCCTTTTCCGGCAGTTCATGATACAATCCATAGAGGAGTAAAGAGCAAGGAGAGAGATTATGGACAAGAAATTATCAATTGCGATCGACGGGCCGGCCGCTGCCGGAAAAAGCACCGTTGCTAAAATAGTGGCTGAGAAAAAATCATATGTGTACATTGATACAGGAGCGATGTATCGTGCCATTACATATACGGCGCTCAAGCAGAATGCCGATTTAACTGATGAAGCCGCGCTTACAGAGCTGCTGAAGCGTACGGAAATTGAGCTTGTATCCGCTCCGGAAGGACAAATCGTTCTGGTAAACGGAGAAGATGTGACAGAAGAAATCCGTAAAGACGAAGTCAGCAACCAAGTATCAATCGCCGCCAAGCATAAAGGCGTCAGAGAAGAAATGGTCAAAAGACAGCAGCAGCTCGGACAAAAAGGCGGTGTCGTCATGGACGGCCGTGATATCGGTACTCACGTGCTGCCTGACGCCGAAGTGAAAATTTTTCTGCTCGCGTCCGTAGAGGAAAGAGCGAAGCGCCGATATGAAGAGAATAAGAAAAAAGGCTATGACGTGAATTTCGAGACGCTCATTGAAGAAATTGCCAGACGCGACAAGCTCGATTCAGAGAGGGAAGTTTCCCCGCTGCGCAAAGCGGAAGACGCGATTGAAATCGATACGACGTCACTCAGCATTGCCGAAGTCGCAGGAAAAATTCTGGAGATCGTCGAACAGAAATCACGTTAACTTCGGGCGGAGCGCTTTATAATTTTTTTCGAAAGACAAGATGTTATTGCTTGACAAACCAGTCCATTTATTAGAAGTTAATACTAATAAAACTTTTTATTGATCATTCAAAATCTTTTTTGGATGATTCTTTAATACATATTCGGCTGAAAAGCGGACATTCACATGTTCAGCTTTCAAACCGTATTAATTAAGCTGTGTAGGTTTGGACCAAGGAGGTTATTCAAATGACAGAGGAAATGAATCAAATTGATGTTCAAGTGCCAGAGGTTGGAGATGTAGTAAAAGGGATTGTGACAAAGGTAGAGGACAAGCATGTAGATGTCGAAATTGTCAATGTCAAACAGTCCGGAATCATTCCAATCAGTGAATTATCAAGTCTTCATGTAGAGAAAGCATCGGATGTCGTAAAAGTTGACGACGAGCTTGACCTGAAAGTAACAAAAGTGGAAGACGATGCTTTGATTTTATCTAAACGTGCCGTTGATGCTGACCGCGCTTGGGAAGACCTTGAAAAAAAATTCGACACAAAAGAAGTGTTTGAAGCTGAAGTGAAAGATGTGGTGAAAGGCGGTCTCGTCGTTGATATCGGCGTTCGCGGCTTCATTCCCGCATCACTTGTCGAAGCTCATTTCGTCGAGGATTTCACTGACTATAAAGGGAAAACCCTCTCTCTTATCGTCGTTGAACTCGACCGTGATAAAAACCGGGTGATTCTGTCACACCGGGCTGTAGTGGAAAAAGAACAGACAGCCAAAAAGCATGATTTTCTCCAAACGCTTGAGGTTGGAAGCGTGCTTGAAGGGAAAGTGCAGCGTCTGACTGATTTCGGCGCATTTGTCGACATCGGCGGAATTGACGGGCTTGTTCATATTTCGCAGCTGTCTCATTCACACGTCGAAAAACCGTCTGACGTGGTTGAAGAAGGTCAGGACGTAAAAGTGAAAGTACTGTCCGTAGACCGCGATAACGAACGTATTTCTTTATCTATTAAAGAAACGCTGCCGGGACCTTGGAGCCAGATCGGCGAAAAGGTAAAACAGGGAGATGTGCTTGAAGGAAAAGTGCAGCGCCTTGTAAGCTTCGGCGCCTTCGTTGAAATTCTTCCGGGCGTGGAAGGACTTGTGCACATTTCGCAAATTTCCAATAAACATATCGGAACGCCGCATGAAGTGCTTGAAGAAGGACAGACTGTTAAAGTGAAAGTGCTTGACGTGAACGAAAGCGAAGAGCGCATTTCCTTAAGCATGCGTGAGCTTGAAGAAGCGCCGAAAGCCGATCAGGAGGACTTCCGCCAATACCAGGCGAAAGAAGAGCCGAGCACCGGCTTCCAGCTTGGCGATTTAATCGGAGACAAGCTTAATAAATTAAAATAAATTGGTGATAAAACGTGACACGAGCAGAACGAAAAAGAGAACATATAAATCATGCGCTGTCTACCGGCCAAAACCGGGAAACGGGGCTTGATGATATTACGTTTGTTCATGTCAGCCTACCGAACCTAGCATTGGAAAAAGTGGATATATCAACGAAAATCGGCGGACTCACAAGCAGTTCGCCGATTTTTATCAATGCGATGACAGGCGGCGGCGGACAGCTTACATACGAAATTAACAGATCGCTGGCAAGAGCCGCGCGCAAAGCCGGCATGCCGCTGGCTGTCGGTTCGCAAATGTCAGCTTTAAAAGATCCCTCCGAACGGTGTTCTTACGAGATCGTCAGAAAAGAGAATCCGGACGGGCTGATATTTGCCAATTTAGGCAGCGAGGCGGATGCCGAGCAGGCGAAAAGGGCAGTTGATATGATTCAAGCAGATGCCCTCCAGATTCATTTAAATGTGATTCAGGAGATCGTCATGCCAGAGGGTGACAGAAGCTTTACCGGCGCTCTCGGCCGCATTGAGCGGATTGCGGCGGAAGCGGGAGTGCCCGTTTTTGTCAAAGAAGTCGGCTTCGGAATGAGCAGGGAATCGGCACGGCAGTTATTTGATGCTGGCGCAGCAGCAGTTGATGCCGGCGGATACGGCGGTACGAATTTCTCTAAGATTGAAAATATGCGCAGAGAGAAGGCGCTTCATTTTTTTAATACGTGGGGAATTTCCACTGCCGCAAGCTTAGCGGAAATCCACTCGCTCTCCGCTGATCAATCAATTATCGCATCCGGCGGGCTGCAAAGCGCCCTGGATGTCGCCAAATCGATTGCCCTCGGCGCTTCCGGCGCGGGAATGGCGGGCACTTTCCTGAAAGCTCTCACCTCTAAAGGAGAAGAGGGCCTGTTTGACGAGATGACGGCGCTTTTGCAAGAGCTGAAAATGATTATGACCGTCCTCGGATGCCGATCGGTTGCCCAATTGCAAAAGGCGCCTTTGGTCATAAAAGGTGACACACATCACTGGCTTTCTGAACGGGGGATTGACACGTCCCGTTTCAGCAGACGTTAAAAGGCATGCGAACCCGCATGCCTTTTTCTGTTTTTTACGATTTTCTTTTTCGGAATTCCCCGTTCTGCTCAAGGCTTGTCGCTCCTTTATGGTGAATCGAATCATCGCGATCAGATTCCACCCGGCGGGAGGCTTTCAGTTTTTTCTCCTGTCTGTCTTTTCCCATCCTTATCCGCTCCTTTCAGGCATAATTGGTTTAAAAAATGCGTTCCCGCTCCATACTGATCAGAGGAGGAGCGATTATGGAACCGTTTTATTATTACTGGTCAATGTGGTTTTTATGGATACTAGCGACTTTTATTTTTGCCAAAACGAAAAGCCGTTTTTACGTATCAGTCTTTATTTTGACTAATATGATGGCAAGCATACATCAGATTACGGCTTATTTTACGCTGAATGCGGCATATGTCATGTTTTTTGCTGCGGCATTTGTTTATGCGGGAAGCCTCGGTATGCATAAACGGCTCCGTAATATTGTGATTCATCTGACGGCGGCTGCGGCGTACGGCTTTATTTTTCTTTTTGCATTATATGATCCTGTTTGGTTTATCATAAAACCTGAATGGGCGGCGGTTATACTGCTTACCGTTATTACGCTTTCCGTTGAGGGGCGGTTCCCTGAGAGGCTTTGTCTTTTTGTTCTCGGCATGTGCCAGGGGGAGCTATTGTATGCTGCGGTCATCCGCAACATTGCGGGTGCGGCAGCCGTCGGGGATTATCAATGGCTTTCAGGCTGTTCGGCGGGAGTGATTCTCCTCGTCGGGCTGACTACATATGAACAGCTTGCGGCGCGCATCAGCCAAAAAAGCAAAAAGCAGGGCAAAGGAGCGACAAAAATGTCTTGAAAACAGACGGAGACTGTTACATGAATGCGAAACATTTTGAAGAATACATTGTGATCTCAGTGAAAACTGATATAATAAATGAGTTAAGCCCTTCTGTTTGAAGGGTTCTTTTCATAACGAAGATGATTTTTAATAACCGGTTGAACAATTTTTTGTGAAAATGTAAGCGGCTGGATTGAAAGGAAGGGTACTATGGGTAAACCTGTCGTAGCCATTGTCGGAAGACCGAATGTGGGAAAATCCACAATCTTTAACCGGATTGCGGGTGAAAGAATTTCAATAGTAGAAGATACCCCCGGAGTGACGCGGGACCGGATATACAGTTCGGCGGAATGGCTGAATTATGATTTTAACCTGATTGATACGGGCGGAATTGATATCGGAGACGAACCGTTTCTGACACAGATCCGCCAGCAGGCTGAAATCGCCATGGACGAGGCTGATGTGATCATCTTTATGGTGAACGGCCGCGAAGGTGTGACGTCTGCGGATGAAGAAGTGGCAAAAATACTGTACCGGACGAAAAAACCGGTCGTATTAGCCGTAAATAAATTAGATAATACCGAAATGAGAGCGAACATCTATGACTTTTATGCGCTCGGCTTTGGAGAACCGTATCCGATTTCGGGCACACACGGTTTAGGATTGGGAGATTTGCTCGATGCTTGTGCCGAGCATTTTAAGAACATTCCGGAGACGAAGTACAGTGATGATGTCGTTCAATTCTGCCTGATCGGCCGCCCGAATGTCGGAAAATCATCCCTTGTCAATGCGATGCTCGGCGAAGAGCGGGTTATCGTGAGCAACGTAGCCGGAACGACTAGAGACGCTGTGGATACGGCGTTCACCTACAATCAGCAGGAATTTGTAATCGTTGACACGGCGGGAATGAGAAAAAAGGGTAAAGTATATGAAACAACAGAAAAATACAGTGTGCTTCGGGCGTTAAAAGCCATTGACCGCTCAGACGTCGTCGGCGTTGTGCTGAATGCAGAAGAAGGCATCCTTGAGCAGGACAAGCGGATCGCCGGGTACGCCCATGAAGCCGGGAAAGCCGTCGTCATTATCGTAAACAAATGGGATGCCGTTGATAAAGACGAACGCACGATGAAAGAATTTGAACAGAATATTCGGGAACATTTCCAATTTCTCGATTACGCGCCGGTGCTGTTTATGTCGGCACTGACGACAAAGCGGATTCATACACTCATGCCTGCGATTATTAAAGCGAGTGAAAACCACTCTCTCCGCGTACAGACAAATGTCTTAAATGATGTCATTATGGATGCGGTCGCCATGAATCCGACTCCGACGCACAACGGCTCCCGTCTGAAAATTTATTATGCGACTCAAGTCGCTGTTAAGCCGCCGAGCTTCGTTGTTTTTGTCAACGATCCGGAACTGATGCATTTTTCTTATGAACGCTTTTTAGAAAACCGAATCCGGGACGCTTTCGGATTTGAAGGTACGCCAATTAAAATATTTGCAAGAGCAAGAAAATAAAAAGGTGTGATACAGAGATGAAAAAAGTGGCAATGCTTGGAGCGGGAAGCTGGGGCACTGCACTTTCTTTAGTGCTGGCTGATAACGGACATCAAGTCATGATGTGGGGACACCGTGCCGAATTGATCGATCAAATCAACGAACTGCATGAAAACAAAGATTACCTGCCGGGGGTGGAGCTATCAAGTTCTATCATCGGTACAGCTGATTTAAGCGAGGCTTTAAAAGGAGCTGACTTCATCATTGTGGCAGTTCCGACAAAAGCCATTCGGGAAGTGCTGAAAAAGGCTCTGCCGTACATCCCGAAACAATCGATTTTTGTTCATGTCAGCAAAGGAATTGAGCCGGATTCGCTTCTCCGCATTTCAGAATTAATGGAAGAGGAGCTGCCTGAGGAGTACAGAAAAGACATCGTCGTGCTTTCAGGGCCGAGCCACGCTGAGGAAGTCGGATTAAGACACCCGACGACTGTTACATCATCTTCAAAAAATATCAAGGCTGCAGAAGCGGTTCAGGATTTATTTATGAACCAGCATTTCCGCGTCTATACCAATCCGGATATGATCGGTGTTGAAATAGGGGGAGCGTTAAAGAATATCATCGCTCTTGCAGCGGGGATTACAGACGGATTGGGATACGGAGATAATGCAAAAGCGGCCTTAATCACCCGAGGTCTTGCTGAAATCGCCAGACTCGGCACAAAGATGGGCGGAAATCCGCTCACCTTTTCCGGCCTGACCGGCGTAGGCGATTTAATCGTGACGTGTACAAGCGTTCATTCCCGAAACTGGCGCGCCGGCAACCTGCTCGGCAAAGGATATAAGCTGGAAGCTGTCCTGGATAAGATGGGGATGGTTGTTGAAGGCGTGCGGACGACGAAAGCTGCGTATCAGCTGTCTCAAAAATACCAAGTGAAAATGCCGATCACAGAGGCGCTTCACCAAGTATTATTTAACGGGCAGAAGGTAGAAACGGCCGTAGAATCCTTAATGGCCAGAGTGAAAACCCATGAGATGGAAGACTTGGTCAACACATTCGAAAATCGGGTGAAGTGACAATAACATGCCGTCAGCATATTCTGAAGTGACGAAAGTCCAAAACGCAGAACTCTCCGGCTGAAATCGCTTAAAACATTTGCTGATTTAGGCAGAAGAGGATGCAGACGTATGCATCTGCGCATACTATAGCATCGAAGTCCAAGAGAGTGTATCTCAGACGTACAGGTGAATATAGTCAACTTGACTGAAGCAAAGTCCCCCTCTTTGCTTCAGTTTTTTTGTTTTTTCAATAGATGGAAAACCTGTTGATCTTTTCAACATTTGTATATTAAAATGAAATATAACGCTTACAATGATGGGACGGGGGGCACGAACATGAGTGTGGCATTGATGAAAATGTGGTTTGCGCTTGGTGCTATGGGATTAATGTTTGTTGCGGTGGCCTCTATTTATGTCAGCAGGTACAAAGTGAAAAACAAACTGATAAAAGCAGCGGTTTCTTCACTCGCTTATGCCTGCATGGTCATCTCGGGATTGATCGTGTTAATGGTCGTTTTCAGCGGGCCTGTCAATGAATAAAGCAAAAAGGGGGCGCGGAATGCATAAGTTAAAAATGGCCGTCATAACGGCAATGGCGGTGCTTCTGCTGTCCGGCTGTCTGTACCCTGAAGCAAAAAAAACTGAAAATAAAGTATCTTACAAACATCAGCTTCAGCAGGTGCAAGCGGCAGTGGATGAATTTAAAAAGGCGAACGGCGGACTTCTGCCGATTCAGACAAAAGATATGAAAACACCGCTCTATCAAAAATATCCGATAGATTTTAAGCGGCTCGCGCCCAGATACATAGAGGAGCCGCCGGCCTCAGCTTATGAAAGCGGAGGAATGTACCAATACGTGCTTGTCGATGTGGAAAATAAGCCGACCGTCAAGCTGGTCGATCTCCAAATGGCGGAAGCAATCCGCGACATGAAGCTTCGTGTCAAAATGTATCAGGAAAAGCATACATATCCTCCTTATGAGGACGCCGTTTCACAAGGGCTGTTCACTTTAAATAAAAAAAAGCTCGGCATGAAAGACTCTCCTTCAGTCAAAAGTCCGGTTTCAGGCACGTCTCTGCCGCTTTTAATCGGCGCTGACGGAGAAATCTATGCCGACTATCGCGTCGATCTCGCCCGCTGCCTGAAGGAAAACAAAAAGAAAATCAAACCGGGCGCGGAAATTCAAGATATTTTATGGAAAGAGACTCCTTTCGTCCCGGCCTTTTCAGTCACATACACCGTAAATGAAAAACAGGAACCCGTTTTTTTAGAAAGTCAGACGAAACAGGAATGAACCTTTTTCCCGCGCATACAAATAGGGAGAAAGGTTTTTTTGATTTTGATAGAAAAGACTGCCTGAAAATTTTCTAAAGATGTCATATTGAAATAGGACAACGTCATACACATATAGTGTCCTGTATTTGATTGGAGAATGGTGAATGAAAAATGATAAGGATAGGAAGTCCGGGAGGGGATCACTTGGAAAAGGTCGATATTTTCAAGGATATCGCTGAACGAACAGGGGGCGATATATACTTAGGAGTCGTTGGCGCTGTCCGTACAGGGAAATCTACATTCATTAAAAAATTTATGGAGCTCGTGGTGCTCCCGAATATCAGCAATGAGGCCGACCGAGCGCGGGCGCAGGATGAGCTTCCGCAAAGCGCAGCAGGAAAAACGATAATGACCACAGAACCAAAATTTGTCCCGAATCAAGCCATGTCCGTTCATGTCGCGGAAGGACTTGATGTCAACATCCGTCTTGTGGATTGTGTGGGATATACGGTTCCCGGGGCGAAGGGATATGAGGATGAAAACGGCCCGAGAATGATCAATACACCTTGGTACGAAGAACCGATTCCCTTTCATGAGGCAGCGGAAATCGGTACGAGAAAAGTCATCCAGGAACACTCCACAATCGGGGTCGTCATTACGACAGACGGCTCAATCGGCGATATTGCGCGGGGCGATTACGTGGAAGCGGAAGAAAGAGTCATCGACGAGCTGAAGGAAGTCGGCAAACCGTTTATTATGGTTATCAACTCGGTAAAACCGTACCACCCGGAAACAGAAGCGCTCAGAGCTGAATTAAGCGCGAAATATGATATTCCCGTCCTCGCCATGAGTGTTGAAAGCATGCGGGAAACAGATGTGTTAAGCGTCCTCAGAGAAGCGCTTTACGAGTTCCCTGTGCTGGAAGTCAATGTCAACCTTCCGAGCTGGGTCATGGTGCTGAAAGAAAATCACTGGCTCAGAGAGAGCTACCAGGAATCAGTGAAAGAAACCGTAAAAGATATTAAACGCCTGCGCGATGTCGACCGGGTTGTCGGCCACTTCAGTGAATTTGAGTTTATTGAAAGCGCCGGATTGGCCGGAATCGAACTTGGCCAGGGTGTCGCAGAAATTGATTTGTATGCGCCGGATCATTTATATGACCAGATTTTAAAAGAAGTGGTCGGCGTTGAAATCCGCGGGAAAGACCACCTGCTTGAATTAATGCAGGACTTCGCCCACGCGAAAAAAGAATATGATCAGGTATCAGATGCGCTGAAAATGGTGAAACAGACCGGCTACGGCATTGCCGCCCCGGCCTTAGCCGATATGAGCCTTGATGAACCGGAAATCATCAGACAGGGATCAAGATTCGGAGTAAGGCTCAAAGCGGTCGCTCCGTCCATTCATATGATCAAAGTGGATGTGGAAAGTGAATTCGCGCCGATCATCGGGACGGAAAAACAAAGTGAAGAACTTGTCCGTTACTTAATGCAGGACTTTGAAGATGATCCGCTTTCTATCTGGAACTCCGATATTTTCGGCAGATCATTGAGCTCTATCGTAAGAGAAGGAATCTCCGCAAAACTGTCACTCATGCCGGAAAATGCGAGATATAAATTGAAAGAAACGCTGGAGAGAATTATTAACGAAGGCTCAGGCGGCCTGATCGCCATTATTTTGTAAGCTGAAGGACCTCTTCCTGAAACGGGGGGTCTTTTTTTATTCTTTTTAGATACTGGAAATCAATCAAGGATTAGGAGGAAAAAAGCAAAAAAAGGAATATTTGTTCGGTAAAACACGTGAAAACCTTGACGAGCAAGGGATTGAGGCTTTAAAATGCTTGATATGGCTTTTTATATGTGTTACTCTACATACAGAAAATCTTCACTTTGTTGGACAAACGTTCCTCAAAGTGTCTGTTTTCTTTTGAAAAGCCGTTTACTTGTCTGTTCTTCCCTGCTTTGATTTTTTATCAGACAGGTTTAGAATCAGGCTGAACTGTGAAGAAATGATAATAAACTGCTGATTTGATACCCTTTTGGGAGGAGGTGAAAGGCATGAACAAGACAGAACTAATCAATGCGGTTGCTGAAGCAAGCGAATTGTCTAAAAAAGACGCTACAAAAGCAGTTGATTCTGTTTTTGATACGATTTTAGATGCACTTAAAAACGGTGATAAAATCCAACTGATCGGTTTCGGTAACTTTGAGGTGCGCGAGCGCTCTGCACGTAAAGGACGTAACCCGCAAACAGGTGAAGAAATCGAAATCCCTGCAAGCAAGGTACCTGCTTTCAAACCAGGTAAAGCTCTTAAAGACGCTGTTGCAGGAAAATAATTGTGAATATAGATCGTGTATGCATCTGATACATACACTTTGTTTCTTCACAGAAAAGCCCCTTGATAAAGGGGCTTTTCATATTTAAGCAGCCTCGGTCACCGGGCAGGACTTTCGTTTTGCTTTTGGCGCGGCAAATGTGCTAGAATCGAAATTAAATGTATTCAATGGTGGAGGACACAGACAATGAAAGAAGTTAATAAAGAACAGATTGAACAGGCGGTTCGCCAGATTTTAGAGGCGATTGGAGAAGACCCGGACCGGGAAGGGCTTTTAGATACGCCGAAACGCGTGGCGAAAATGTACGCGGAAGTATTCTCGGGATTAAATGAAGACCCGAAAGAACACTTTAAAACCGTTTTCGGAGAAGACCATGAGGAGCTTGTTCTTGTAAAAGATATCGCGTTTCATTCCATGTGTGAACATCACCTTGTTCCTTTTTACGGAAAAGCGCATATTGCCTACATTCCGCGCGGCGGCAAAGTGACGGGCCTGAGTAAATTGGCGCGGGCGGTGGAAGCCGTCTCAAAACGCCCGCAGCTGCAGGAGCGCATCACTTCAACGATTGCAGAAAGCATCGTAGAGACCTTAGATCCCCACGGCGTCATGGTTGTCGTCGAGGCTGAGCATATGTGCATGACAATGAGGGGCGTAAGAAAGCCAGGTGCAAAAACAGTGACTTCCGCTGTAAGAGGTATTTTTAAAGATGACGCAGCGGCGCGTTCCGAAGTGTTAGAACATATTAAACGTGCGGATTAATAATGATAGAGGGTGCAGATATGAATTCAAAGCATTCAAGTGATTTTGTCGTCATTAAAGCGGTCGAGGACGGCGTGAACGTCATCGGTTTAACGAGAGGAACGGATACGAAATTTCACCATTCCGAAAAACTGGACAAAGGCGAAGTGATTATCGCTCAGTTTACTGAGCATACCTCTGCCATCAAAGTGAGAGGCAACGCCCTCATCCAGACCGCTTACGGAGAAATGAACAGCGAAAAAAAATAAGCCGGCTGTTTCCCGCTTTTGCCAAATGCCCGCAAACGGCGGGAGAATACAGCCAATTTCTTTTTTTTATGCTATAATGATACCTGCGTATAATAATGACGAGTAAATCTCATACATATTAGAATAAATGTGAATTTGGGGACAAGGGTGATATTTTTGCAAGACATCTACGGAACTTTAGCGAATCTAAATATGAAATTAAAACAAAAGCTGTCTCATCCTTATTTAGCGAAACATATTTCTGCGCCTAAAATCGATGAGGATAAGCTTCTTCTTTTTCACGCTTTGTTTGAAGAGGCGGACATTAAGAACAACGACAGAGAAAATTACATAGTAACTGCGATGCTTGTCCAAAGCGCCCTTGATACCCACGATGAAGTGACAACAGCCAGAGCGTTAAAGCGAGACGAAAATAAAAACCGGCAGCTCACCGTGCTTGCCGGCGACTATTTCAGCGGACTGTATTATTCGCTTTTATCTGAAATGAAGGATATCTATATGATTCGGACGCTCGCTACGGCAATTAAAGAAATCAATGAGCATAAAATCCGTCTGTACGATCGGTCTGTCAATGACTTGAATCAATTGATCGAAAGCATGGCGATTGTGGAAGCGGCCCTGTTTCACAGAGTGTCAGACCACTTTAATCTTCCGCGCTGGAAAGAGCTGGCGAGTGATTTTTTTGTATATAAGCGGCTGATGAACGGCAATGCTATATTTCTCGATGTCATCGGCAATATTGTAAAGTCAGGGAAATCAAAGGCTGACATAATGGAAGATAGCTTCCGAAAGGCAAAGCAAAGCATTGAAACGCTGCTGCCGCTCAATTCACCAATCCAAAACCTCATGCTGAACCGGCTTAAAGCGATCAGCCAGGACAAAACATATCATCAGAAAGTGGAAGAAGGGTAATCAACATGCAGGAGTCAAAAGAACAGCGCGTACACGGCGTGTTTGAAAAAATCTATAAAAATTATGACCAAATGAACTCTGTCATCAGTTTTCAGCAGCATAAAAAATGGCGCGATAAAACGATGCAGATCATGAATGTAAAAGAAGGCGCAAAAGCGCTTGATGTCTGCTGCGGAACGGCTGACTGGACGATTGCCCTCGCAGAAGCGGCCGGAAAAAGCGGCGAAATCAAAGGACTGGATTTCAGCAAAAATATGCTGAGCATCGGTGAGAAAAAAGTGAAAGAGGGCGGTTACAGCCAAATTGAGCTTTTGCACGGAAATGCGATGGAGCTTCCTTTCGCTGATGATTCTTTTGATTTTGTCACCATCGGCTTCGGGCTGCGGAACGTTCCCGACTATCTGACCGTGCTGAAAGAAATGCGGCGGGTCGTCAAACCGGGCGGGCAGGTCGTATGTCTGGAAACATCCCAGCCGGAAATGTTCGGATTCAGACAGGCGTATTTTCTTTATTTTAAATACATCATGCCTTTCTTCGGAAAAATGTTTGCGAAGAGCTATAAAGAATATTCTTGGCTTCAAGAATCGGCAAGAGAATTTCCCGGTATGAAAGAACTTGCGCGTCTGTTTGAAGAAGCGGGCCTGACGAATGTCAAATACCATTCGTTTACCGGCGGAGTGGCCGCTACGCATATCGGTTGGAAATGATGAATATACAGATGTTTGGGTGAATGATATGAAATTTAAAATGGCCTATTCTTTTTTAAATGACGATATTGATGTGATCGAAAGGGAGCTTGAGCAAACGGTGCGGTCAGACTATCCTTTGCTGAGTGAAGCCGGGCTTCACCTGCTCCAGGCGGGCGGCAAGCGGATCCGCCCTGTTTTCGTATTGCTTTCCGGAATGTTTGGCGACTATGACATTAATAAAATAAAATATGTTGCGGTGACGCTGGAAATGATTCATATGGCGTCCCTCGTGCATGACGACGTCATTGATGACGCCGAGCTGCGGAGGGGAAAACCGACCATCAAAGCCAAATGGGACAACCGCATCGCCATGTATACCGGTGATTATATGCTTGCGGGCTCACTTGAGATGATGACGAGATTGGATGAGCCGAAAGCCCACCGGATCCTGTCCAAAACCATCGTAGAAGTATGCCTCGGAGAAATTGAACAGATCAGAGATAAATACAATATGGAACAAAACCTCAGAACCTATTTGCGCCGCATCAAACGGAAAACGGCTCTTCTCATTGCCGTCAGCTGCCAGCTCGGCGCCATCGCTTCGGGAGCTGATGAGAAGATTCACAAAGCATTATATTGGTTCGGTTATTACGTGGGCATGTCCTATCAGATTATTGACGACATTCTTGATTTCACTTCAACGGAAGAGGAACTGGGAAAACCGGTCGGAGGGGATCTGCTGCAAGGAAATGTCACTCTGCCCGTTTTGTACGCGCTCCGTCAGCCTGAATTAAAAAATCAGCTGAAATTAATTAACAGTGAAACAACACAGGAGCAGCTCGCCCCCATTATTGAAAATATTAAACGCACAGACGCGATTGAAAAATCAATGGCCGTCAGTGACAGGTACTTAAAAAAAGCGTTTGAAAAACTGAATACACTGCCGAGAGGACGTGCGCGCTCATCATTGGCCGCCATCGCCAAATATATCGGCAAACGGAAATTTTAAATTCCTTTTACGAACAAGATGTGAACATTCTCCGCCCTGGATTGATTAATTGTCAGAAAGATGTTACGATTTCGGTGTGCAACTTGAAAGCCTATACATAATGATGGGGTGGAGAATCTTATGGAAAAAACTTTTATCATGGTAAAACCGGACGGCGTACAGCGTCAGCTAATCGGAGAGATTTTATCCAGATTTGAGCGTAAGGGCTTACAATTGGCAGGAGCCAAGCTAATGCAAGTTTCAGAACAGATGGCTGAAAACCATTATGCTGAACATAAAGGGAAGCCGTTTTTCAGCGAGCTTGTGGAATTCATTACATCAGGACCCGTATTTGCAATGGTATGGGAAGGGGAAAATGTAGTAGAGATCACAAGACAGCTGATCGGAAAAACGAACCCGAAAGATGCACTGCCGGGCACGATCCGCGGTGACTACGGCATGTTTGTCGGCAAAAATATCATTCACGGTTCAGACTCCTTAGAAAGCGCTGAGCGGGAAATTGACATTTTCTTCAAACAGGAAGAGCTTGTACCGTATCAAAAATTAATGGCCGACTGGGTGTACTAAGCCGTCAGCCTTTCTTTTTCTCTTGTTATGAAAAGGTTTACATATTTTAAGAAAGACAGAGGCTGCGCTGCCCTGTCTTTTCATTTCTCACAAATCAGCCTGCGGGCTGATTTTTTTATTGAAATCGTACAAATTAGAAAGAAAACAGGCTATACTAGGACAAAAGACAGCGAGATTGGGAGAGAAGCAATGGAGCCTTACGACATTTTTATCACCAAGTGGAAACAAATAACCGGCGTTGATTTATCTTTATACAAAGAAGCACAGATGAAAAGGCGGCTGACGTCCCTTTATGAAAAGAAGGGGTTCAGAGATTTTCAGGAATTTGCCGCCGCTTTGGAAAAGGACAAGCTTTTATTAAACGAAACATTGGACAGAATGACGATCAATGTTTCTGAATTTTACCGAAATTATAAACGGTGGGAAGTTCTTGAAACCTCAATTCTTCCGTTAATAAAGCATAAAAAACCGTTAAAAATATGGAGTGCGGCCTGTTCAACGGGAGAGGAGCCCTATACTTTGGCTATGATTCTCAATCAGCAGACGGGACTGGCCGGATTTGATATATTGGCGACAGATATTGATGAAAAGGCGCTAAGCAAAGCTAAGCGGGGCATCTATCAGGAACGCTCGCTGCAAGAGGTGCCGGCTTCCGTGAAAAGCCGTTATTTCACTAAGCAGGCTGACAACAGTTATCAAGTAAAACAAGAGATTCAGAAAAACATCCGGTTTAAGCGGCACAACCTGCTTGCCGACAGCTATGAACAGGATTTTGATCTGATCGTCTGCCGCAACGTCTTTATTTATTTTACTGAAAAAGCAAAAGAAGAGCTGTATGTGAAAATGGCGGGCAGTCTGAAAAAGAACGGAATTCTGTTTGTAGGCAGTACAGAACAAATTTTCAGCCCGGAAAAATTCGGCCTTGAGAGCACTGATACATTTTTTTATCAAAAAAGATAGAAGACATTTAATGAAAACTTGTGGTATAGTTTTACTTAAAAGCGTTAATGCGATGAAGGGAGAAGAAAAAAATGAGATACTTAACAGCCGGAGAATCACACGGTCCGCAGCTGACGACAATTATAGAAGGTGTGCCTGCGGGGCTTTATATAACTGAAGAAGACATTAATTTTGAGCTTGCCAGACGTCAAAAAGGGCACGGCCGCGGACGCCGCATGCAGATTGAAACGGACAGAGCGAAGATCACAAGCGGCGTGCGGCATGCCCGGACACTCGGTTCACCCATCGCGCTCGTTGTAGAAAATAAAGACTGGACCCACTGGACAAAAATTATGGGCGCAGCACCGATTACAGAAGAAGAAGAAAGTGAAATGAAACGCCAGATTTCAAGACCGAGACCGGGACACGCAGATTTGAACGGTGCTATTAAGTATAATCACCGTGATATGAGAAATGTGTTAGAACGATCTTCCGCGCGTGAGACAACGGTTCGCGTGGCTGCCGGAGCCGTCGCTAAAAAGATTTTAGCGGAGCTTGGCATTAAAGTCGCCGGGCATGTCCTGCAAATCGGCAGCGTAAAAGCAGAGAAAACCGATTACACATCCATTGAGGATCTCAAACGGGTAACGGAAGAATCACCGGTCAGATGCTACGATGAAGAAGCAGGCCGTCAAATGATGGCAGCCATTGATGAAGCGAAGGCAAACGGCGACTCGATCGGCGGAATCGTTGAAGTGATCGTCGAAGGTATGCCGGTCGGTGTCGGAAGCTATGTCCACTATGACCGTAAGCTGGACAGCAAGCTCGCTGCTGCCGTTCTGTCGATTAACGCGTTTAAAGGCGTAGAGTTCGGCATCGGTTTTGAAGCGGCCGGCAAAAACGGCAGTGAAGTTCATGATGAAATCGTATGGGATGAAGAGAAAGGCTATACACGCGCCACAAACAGGCTCGGAGGATTAGAAGGCGGTATGACGACGGGAATGCCGATTGTCGTCCGCGGCGTTATGAAACCGATCCCTACTTTGTACAAGCCGCTGAAAAGCGTCGACATTGAAACGAAAGAACCGTTTACAGCGAGCATTGAACGTTCAGACAGCTGCGCGGTTCCGGCAGCAAGTGTAGTGGCTGAAGCAGCAGTGGCCTGGGAAATCGCAAATGCTGTCGTAGAACAATTCGGGCTTGACCAGATCGACCGAATTAAAGAAAATGTTGAAAACATGAAAAAATTATCGAGGGAATTCTGATGAAAGAGCTTGAGGTTCGGACAGCTTCCTCCGCATATCCGGTGTATATCGGTGAAGGCATAAGGAAACAGGCCGCTGCCCTTTTGTCTTCACTGAACAGGCCGCTGACAAAGATCCTTCTCATCATTGATGCTGAAGTTGACCGGCTTTACGGTGATGAGATGTTCCGGCTTTTAAACGAAACATGGTCCGTGAAAAAAGTGATCGTTCCAAGCGGAGAAGAAGCGAAGTCTCTAAAAGAGTATGAACGGATTCAAACGGAAGCGATCGCTTTCCATATGGACCGCTCCTCATGTATGATCGCCTTTGGAGGCGGCGTGACGGGTGATTTGGCCGGCTTTTGCGCAGCAACTTTTATGCGCGGAATTGATTTCATTCAAATGCCGACGACACTGCTTGCCCATGACAGCGCGGTCGGCGGCAAGGTGGCCGTCAACCATAAACTCGGAAAGAATTTAATCGGCGCGTTTTATCAGCCGAAAGCGGTGATTTACGATACGGAGCTACTGAAAACCCTGCCGGAACAAGAGCTGAGATCGGGCATGGCTGAAGTGATCAAACACGCGTTTATCGCCGATCATGCTTTTTTAGAAAAACTTCTCACGTTTGACACGTTGCAAGGACTGACAAGCGCTGAGCTGAATGAAATGATTTATAAAGGAATTTCAATCAAATCGGCTGTCGTGCGTGAGGACGAAAAGGAAGAGGGGATAAGAGCTTTTCTGAATTTCGGCCATACGCTCGGCCATGCTGTTGAGGCGGAATACGGCTACGGACGGATTACACATGGAGATGCGGTCGCCCTCGGCATGCAGTTTGCCCTTTACGTGAGTGAACAGGTTGCGGGTTGCAAGATGAACAGGAAAGAACTCACACAATGGCTGATTGGGCTCGGCTACCCGGGAAGCATCAGACAAGATATTGAAACGCCGGTTCTCTCCGCCCGGATGATGAATGATAAAAAAACGCGCGGAGGCATGACACAGTTCATCGTGTTAAAAGAATTAGGCGAAGCGCGGGACTGCATGCTTTCAAAAGATGAGCTCGAAAATTTGCTGAATAAATGGCGAATGGAGGAAACAGCATGATGATACGCGGCATTCGCGGAGCAACAACGGTGGAACAAGACACCGAACAAGAAATTTTAGAAAAAACACAGCAGCTGCTTGAAAAAATCATTGAACAAAATGGATGCAAGCCGGAAGACGTTGTACAGATCCTGTTATCCGCCACGCCTGATATCCATTCCGTATTTCCGGCAAAAGCGGTCCGCCGCCTTTCCGGGTGGCAGTACGTCCCGGTGACGTGCATGCAGGAAATGGATGTCACCGGGGCTCTGCAAAAGTGTATCCGTGTCCTGATGACGGTTCAGACGGATACGCCTCAGGATGAAATCAAGCATGTCTATTTAGAAAAAGCCGTTGTGTTAAGGCCGGATTTATCATTGACAAAAAATACTGACATGTAATACGATAAACAAAGCTTAGAAATACACAAGAGTGTGTATAGAGCTGGTAAGTAAGACATTGAACAGTTGAGTTTAGAATAGGGTAGCAGAGAATGAGTTTAGCTGAGCTGAGATAAACACGTTTTTATTCTGCCCAAAAGAAGCCTTTCTTTTGGGTTTATTTCTTATACGCAAGACTCCTCTCACTCTTCATCTCATTCTCCTTACCGTAAGGAGGAGAATCATGAATTTACAATCGGATGTTTCTTTATTTTTAAAGGACAGTCTGACACACCGCACCATTCCAATCGCAGAGACTTTTACGGTCGACACGATCACACCCATTCAGATGGTTGAAAAACTGGACAGAAACATTACGTATCTTTTAGAAAGCAAGGATGAGTCGTCAAGCTGGTCGAGATACTCTTTTATCGGCCTTGATCCTTTTATCACCATTAAAGAGAGTCATAACACATTCACTGCCGCTGATCCAAACGGGCATACGCTGTTTGAAGCCGGAGAATTAAAAGCCGTGCTTGACTGGATGAATGAGAGCTTTCGCATTAAAACACCCGAGCTTGATATCCCATTTTCGGGAGGGGCGGTCGGTTATCTGAGCTATGACATGATTCCTTTGATTGAGCCTTCCGTGCCAAGCCACGCGAAAGTAACAGATTTCGAAAAATGTATGCTGTTTGTCTGCCGGAAAATCATCGCGTACGACCACGAAACGAAACAAGTGCATTTCATTCAATATGCGGCGCTTAACGGCCGGGAGACGGAGGAAGAAAAGCGGGCCGTTTTTAAAGAAAATTGCGCGGAGCTTCGTAAGCTTATCGGTATTTTGACAGAATCGAAAGATATGAAAGAGCCGTTTTTTTCTAAAGAAACGTTTGACACGCCAAGTTTTGCCGCTGTGACATCCAATTATACGAAAGAAGAGTTTATGGCCGGCGTCAATAAACTGAAAGAATATATAAAAGCGGGAGACATTTTTCAAGGGGTGCTTTCGCAAAAGTTTGACATTCCGGTATCCAGACATTCATTTGAGCTGTACAGGGTGCTCCGCATCATCAATCCTTCACCCTATATGTACTATATCAAACTGCCTGACAGAGACATTGTCGGTAGTTCGCCTGAACGTCTGATCCGCGTGCATGACAGGCACCTGGAAATTCATCCGATTGCCGGAACGAGAAGAAGGGGCGCCGGAAAAAAAGAAGATGAACGCCTGAAAAAAGAGCTGATGAATGACGAAAAAGAAAAAGCTGAACATTACATGCTCGTCGATCTTGCGCGCAATGACATCGGCAGAGTTGCGGAGTACGGTTCCGTAGCCGTTCCGGAATTCACAAAGGTCGTTTCTTTTTCACATGTGATGCACATCATCTCTGTTGTAACCGGCCGTTTAAAGCAGGGCGTCCATCCCGTTGACGCGCTGATGTCGGCATTCCCGGCAGGAACACTCACGGGCGCTCCGAAAATCCGCGCGATGCAGCTTTTAAATGAATTAGAACCGACTTCCAGAGAAACCTACGGCGGATGTATCGCTTATATCGGATTTGACGGGTCAATTGATTCGTGTATTACCATCCGCACCATGAGTGTCAAAAACGGTACGGCGTCGGTGCAGGCGGGTGCGGGAATAGTCGCCGATTCCGTCCCTGAAGCCGAATATGAAGAAAGCTGTAACAAAGCGGGGGCGCTTTTAAAAACGATTCAAATTGCAGAAGACATCTTTTCTGGCGGGGAGGAGAAGACGGATGAACAAATTTCTGCAATCGTGCGTTAATGGCCGTACGCTGAAAACCGGAGAAGCCGAAAAGCTGATGGAGATGATGATGAACGGGGACATGTCGCAGTCTGAGATCGGCGGGATTTTATCGGTATTAGCCCACCGAGGTGAAACGGCGGAGGAGCTTGCCGGATTTGTAAAAGTGATGCGGGCGCGGGCACAGACATCAGGTGGCTTGGCGGATGTCGTTGATACGTGCGGAACAGGCGGAGACGGGATTTCTACGTTTAACATATCCACGGCAGCGGCGATTACAGCTTCTGCCGCCGGAGCTAAAGTTGCCAAGCACGGAAATCGCTCCGTTTCGTCAAAAAGCGGCAGCGCGGATGTGCTGGAAAAGCTGGGGGTTTCCATTCAAGCCACTCCAGAAAGCGTTAAACGCAGCATTGAAATGAAACAAATGGGGTTTTTGTTTGCGCCGCTGTTTCATTCGTCAATGAAGCACGTCGCCGCCGCAAGAAAAGAGCTTGGCTTCCGAACCGTATTTAATCTGCTGGGCCCGCTCAGCAACCCGCTGCAGGTGAAGCGGCAGGTGATCGGCGTCTATTCATTAGATAAAGCGCGCCTGATGGCAAGCGCGTTGGAACAATTTGATGTCAGACACGTCATGCTTGTGTCGGCCCGTGACGGATTAGATGAACTGTCCATCACAGCACCGACCGATATTATTGAACTGAAAAACGGTGAACGTCTGGAATATTCCGTTTCACCTGAACAATTCGGTTTTGCAGAAGGTTCACTAAAGGATATTCAAGTGAGTTCATCGGAAGAAAGCGCGCTCCTCATTCAGAATATTTTTGCAAATAAAGCTCCGTCATCCGCTCTGCATATTACCGCCTTAAATGCGGGCGCGGCCATTTATACGGCAGGTCTTGCAAACGATCTGAAAGAAGGAACGAAAACCGCCTTAGAAGCGATTCAAAACGGAGATGCCAAAAGGCAGCTCGAACGTCTGAAACAGAAAGAGGAAGAAATGTATGCTTGATCAAATCATTCAGCAGAAAAAAGAAGAAATCAAATCCATCGTGCTGCCGGAAACCTGTCAAATTGAACGGAGATCCTTTAAAAAAGCGCTCCAGAACCCGAACCGTTTTATCGGGCTGATTGCCGAAGTGAAAAAAGCTTCGCCGTCTAAAGGATTGATTAAAGAGCATTTTGTTCCGGAAACGATTGCGGCGGGTTATGAAGCGGCTAAAGCCGACGCCCTTTCGGTTCTCACGGATACCCGTTTTTTTCAGGGGAGAAATCAATTTCTGACAGATGTTAAACAAACCGTGTCTCTTCCCGTGCTGAGAAAAGATTTTATTATTGATTCCCTTCAGGTGGAGGAATCGTTCAGGATCGGCGCCGATGCCATTTTGCTGATCGGGGAAGCGCTGGAACCTTCAGAGCTTCATGAGCTTTATCTGGAAGCCCGCGAGAAGGGCATGGACGTTCTCGTTGAAGTCCATGATGAAACTGTGCTTGAACGGATTTTACAAGTGTTTCAGCCGGACATTCTCGGCATAAACAACCGGGACTTAAAAACGTTCCGTACTTCTGTTTCGCAAACGGAAAAAATAGCGCAGCTTGTACCGGACGGCTGTCTGCTGGTCAGCGAAAGCGGCATCGGTTCTTTGGCTGACCTGCAATTCGTCAACAAGCACGGGGCGCAGGCTGTATTGGTCGGAGAATCCTTAATGAGAGAGGATTCGCAGCAAAAGGCGATCCGCGGACTGTTCGGGGAGTGATGATATGAAAAAGCCTGAGGTAAAGTACTGCGGAATACGATCGAAGCGTGATTACGAACTTGCGGCAGCTTCAGGAGCGGATTATCTGGGATTTATTTTTGCCGCAAGCAAACGGAGAGTAACGCCGGATGAGGTCCGGAAATGGAAAGAGCAGGTCCGGACAGACAAGAAACATGTCGGTGTATTTGTAAATGAAACGATAGAAAACATCGCGCAAATCGCCTCTCATCTGGCACTTGACGCCATCCAGCTTCACGGTGATGAATCGCCTGAGGATGCCCTCCGTCTCCGTCCGCTTGTGCGCTCGGAGATATGGAAAGCCCTCCATCACGGGGAAGGGACGCTTCGTCAGATGGCTCAATTTGCACCTGCTGTCGACGGATATGTCATTGATTCTTCAGTAAAAGGAATGAGAGGCGGCACGGGAATCGCGTTTTCATGGGCTCGTGTCCCCATGTACCGAAAGCAGGCTCAAAATGCAAACAAGCGCTGTTTTATCGCGGGCGGCGTTAATCCTGAAACGATTACCGGCTTACTGAGATCGCGTCCGTGCGGTATAGATCTTGCCAGCGGAATTGAAAAAAACGGACAAAAGGATCAAACACTGATCCGGCTTTTAGAAGAAAGGATGAACCACTATGTATCCATATCCAAATGAAATCGGAAGATACGGCGAATTCGGCGGCAAATTTGTCCCTGAAACATTGATGCGGCCCCTTGAGGAAATCGAAACGGCTTTCAAAGAATTAAAGAATGATCCCGTTTTTCATGCCGAATATAAAAAGCTATTGTTTGATTACTCCGGAAGACCGACCGCATTAACGTTCGCAGACAGGGTGTCAGAGTATTTGGGAGGGGCGAAAATCTATCTGAAAAGAGAAGATTTAAACCATACCGGCTCTCATAAAATTAACAACGCGTTAGGCCAGATTCTGCTTGCCAAAAAGATGGGCAAAACGAAAATCATCGCCGAAACCGGTGCGGGACAGCACGGTGTGGCTGCCGCGACAGCCGCCGCAAAATTCGGTTTTAAGTGTACAGTTTTTATGGGTGAAGAAGACGTTGCGCGCCAGTCGCTGAATGTATTCCGGATGAAACTGCTCGGCGCGGAAGTGGTGCCGGTCACAAGCGGCAACGGCACGCTGAAAGATGCGACGAATGAGGCGATCAGGTATTGGGTCCAGCATTGTGAAGATCATTTCTACCTTATCGGTTCTGTAGTGGGGCCGCATCCGTATCCGTATATCGTTCGCGAATTTCAGAAAATCATCGGAGAGGAAGCGAAAGAACAGCTCCGCCGGGTTGAAGGAACGCTCCCGGACAAGGTTGTTGCATGTGTGGGCGGCGGAAGCAATGCGATGGGCATATTTCAGGCCTTTTTAGACGAAGATATTAAGCTGATCGGCGCCGAGGCTGCCGGAAAAGGAATTGATACGCCGCTGCATGCGGCAACGATCGCAAAAGGGACGCTCGGGGTGATTCACGGATCAATGACCTATTTAATACAAGATAAATACGGGCAGATTATCGAACCGTATTCCATTTCAGCAGGCCTTGATTACCCGGGGATCGGCCCTGAGCACGCCTATCTGCATAAAAGCGGCCGTGTAACGTACGAAAGCGTGACAGACGAAGAAGCGATTGCCGCGTTACGTCTGCTTTCTGAAACAGAAGGTATTCTTCCGGCTATTGAATCTGCCCACGCCCTGGCAAAAGCGTTTGAAATGGCAAAAGACATGGATAAAGATAAAATCATTCTCGTCAGTTTATCGGGAAGAGGAGATAAAGACGTTCATACGCTGATGAATGTTTTGGAAAACGGGGTGGAGACACATGTTTAATCTGCGAGAGTCTGAAAAATTATTTATCCCTTTTATCACAGCGGGCGATCCGCTTCCTGACATTTCTGTTGAACTGGCAATATCATTGCAGAACGCAGGCGCTTCTGCCCTTGAAATCGGCGTTCCTTACACAGATCCGCTTGCGGACGGACCCGTCATACAACGGGCTTCAAAACGGGCTCTGGAAAACGGAATGAATATCGTAAAAGCAATTGAACTTGGCGGCAAAATGAAAAAAAACGGCGTTCATATTCCAATTATCCTCTTTACGTATTACAATCCTGTGTTACAATTAGAAAAAGAATGCTTTTTCGCTTTACTGCGGGAAAACGACATAGACGGTCTGCTTGTACCCGACCTTCCATTAGAGGAAAGCTCCCTTTTGCAAATGACATGCAAAAAGGAGAATATCGCTTATATCTCACTGGTTGCGCCGACAAGTGAAGACCGTTTGAAAATAATTACTGAACAGGCCTGCGGCTTTGTGTATTGTGTATCCTCTTTAGGAGTGACGGGCGTACGCAGCGAATTCGATCCGTCTGTATACTCTTTCATCCGTAAGGTGAAAGAATTCAGCTCTGTTCCGGTGGCGGTCGGTTTTGGCATCTCGAACCGCAAACAGGTTGACAGGATGAATGAAATATCTGACGGTGTTGTTGTCGGCAGCGCGCTTGTCAAAAAAGTTGAAGAGCTTAAAATAAAGCTTGTGAATCCCGGAACAAGAGCTGATGCGCTTCTTGAATTTGAAGAATACGCAAAGACGTTCGGACGACTGTACAGTGTAAAATGAGGTGACTGGATTTGCAGATAAAAGCACAGCTGCGGCAGCTGAAACCGTATCAGCCGGGCAAACCAATAGAAGAAGTGAAAATGGAATACGGGCTTGAGAAAGTAGTAAAACTCGCTTCTAACGAAAATCCGTTCGGCTGTTCACAGGCCGCTAAAGATGCGCTTCATCAGGAGATTGAGCAGCTTGCGCTGTATCCCGATGGTTACAGTGCCGCCTTGAGAACGCGGCTCAGTGAGCATCTGCAGGTCAGTGAATCTTCGATCATTTTCGGCAACGGCTCTGATGAGCTAGTGCAGATTATCTGCCGTTCTTTATTAAATGATCAGGCAAACACGATTACCGCCGCCCCGACTTTCCCGCAATACAGACACAATGCGGTGATTGAAGGCGCTGAGGTGCGCGAGGTGCCGCTCCGCAGTGACGGCGCTCATGATTTGGACCGGATGCTGGAAGCAATTGACGGCGAGACGAAAGTCATATGGGTATGCAACCCCAATAATCCGACGGGGACATATACTTCTGAACAAGAGCTAATTGCCTTTTTAAACAGAGTTCCCGAGCATATACTCGTTGTACTTGATGAAGCGTACTACGAGTATGTTACGGCGGAAGATTACCCAGAAAGCATTCCGCTTGTAAAGCAATATCCGAATGTTATGATCCTCCGCACCTTCTCTAAAGCGTACGGACTTGCCGCGCTGCGCGTCGGATACGGCATTGCGGACGAAGCGCTGATCCGCCAGATTGAACCGGCGAGAGAGCCGTTCAATACGAGCAGAATCGGTCAGGCTTCGGCACTGGCAGCGCTTGATGACCAGACATTTATTCAGGAATGCGTCGAGAAAAATAAAGCAGGCCTTAAGCAGTATTATGATTTTGCAGAAACTCTCGGATTAACTTGTTATCCTTCACAAACCAACTTTGTGCTCATTGATTTTAACCGCCCGGCGGATGAACTGTTCCAAGCCCTGTTGGAAAAAGGATATATCGTCCGCTCAGGACAGGCGCTCGGATTTCCGACAGCGTTAAGGATTACGGTCGGTACGCAAGAGCAGAATGAGGAAATTCTCACAATTTTAGCTGAAATATTATAAGAGGTGATCAGGCATCACCTCTTTGCTCTATTAAAATAGTTGAAAAAGGAAATGAGTGAAATGAAGGATACTATATTGCTTGCGGGGATCGGGCTGATCGGCGGATCGATCGCATTGGCCATCAAAAAGGAGCATCCGCATAAACGGATTATCGGTGTGGATATTTCGGAAGAACAGCTCACTGCCGCGCTGAAGCTCGGAATTATTGACGAGCGGGCCGGCTCATTTACGGAAGGGGCGCAGCAAGCGTCTGTTGTCATTATCGCCACGCCTGTCGCCCAAACGCTGAAAATGCTCGATGTGCTGGCCGCATCAGACATCACCCATGAACTCCTGATTACGGATGTGGGCAGCACGAAACAGAAAGTCGTCAGCTACGCTGACAAAGTGCTTCCGGCTCACTATCAATTTGTCGGCGGCCATCCGATGGCGGGATCTCATAAATCCGGGGCCGCTGCCGCGAAAGAATTTTTATTCGAAAATGCGTTTTACATTTTAACACCCGGAAAATCAACTTCTAAAGAGTCAGTAACGCATCTGAAGGAACTCTTGAAAGCGGCAAACGCCCACTTTGTGGAGATGACTCCCGAGGAGCATGACGGCGTAACGAGCGTCATCAGCCATTTCCCTCATATCGTTGCTGCAAGCCTCGTACATCAGGCTCATCATGCTGAAGAAGATTATCCGTTTTTGAAACGTTTCGCAGCCGGCGGTTTTCGGGACATCACCAGGATCGCCTCAAGCAGTCCGGCGATGTGGAGGGACATACTTCTTCATAACAAAGATAAACTGCTTGACCGCTTCAAAGAATGGAAACGGGAGATTGACACGATCGAATCTTATGTAGAAAATGAAGATGCGGACAGCCTGTTCGGATATTTTAAAAAAGCGAAAGATTATCGCGACGGTCTGCCGCTCCGTCAAAAAGGAGCGATCCCATCCTTTTATGACCTTTATGTCGATGTTCCCGATCATCCGGGGGTCATTTCGGAAATTACGGCGATATTGGCAGAAGAACAAATCAGTATCACCAACATCCGCATTATCGAAACAAGAGAAGATATTAACGGAATTCTCAGAATCAGTTTCCAGACTGATGATGACCGGAAGCGCGCGGAAACCTGCATTCAATCCCGCGCCAAATATGACACATTTTACGCTGACTGAGGTGGAAAACATTGAAAAGAGAAAAAGTGACGTCTTTAAACGGTGAAATTCATATTCCAGGGGATAAATCCATCTCCCACCGTTCTGTTATGTTCGGAGCGCTTGCGGAAGGAACGACAACGGTAAAAAACTTTTTGCCCGGAGCCGATTGTCTGAGCACCATTGCCTGCTTCAGAAAAATGGGTGTCTCCATTGAACAAAACGGAAGTGATGTAAAGATATACGGAAAGGGCATTGACGCACTTTCTGAGCCTGACAGCCTTCTTGATGTCGGAAATTCCGGCACGACCATCCGCCTGATGCTCGGCATTTTAGCCGGACGCCCATTTCACAGTACGGTAGCGGGCGACGAAAGTATTGCAAAGCGCCCGATGAAGAGGGTGACGGAGCCTTTAAAACAGATGGGAGCCGCGATTGACGGAAGAGCGGACGGAGGATTTACGCCTTTATCCGTAAGAGGCGGACAATTGAAAGGCATTGATTACGTCTCCCCTGTTGCAAGCGCGCAGATCAAATCCGCCGTGCTGCTTGCCGGATTGCAGGCAGAAGGGACGACGACCGTCACTGAGCCTCATAAATCGAGAGACCATACGGAACGGATGCTGAACGCTTTTGGCGCCGAGCTTGCGGAAACGGAGACGAGCGCTTCCGTAACGGGCGGTCAGAAGCTTCGGGGAGCTGATATTTTCGTGCCCGGCGATATTTCTTCAGCGGCCTTTTTCCTCGCGGCAGGTGCTGTCGTTCCCGGAAGCCGGATTGTGCTGAAAAACGTCGGCCTGAACCCGACACGCACGGGAATACTTGATGTCTTAAAGCAAATGGGGGCTTCACTTGAAGTGATTCCTTCAGAAGCGGACAGCGCTGAGCCTTATGGAGACCTGGTTATTGAAACTTCAGATCTGAAAGCGGCAGAAATCGGCGGAGAAATCATTCCCCGTTTAATTGACGAGATCCCGATTATCGCCCTTTTGGCAACGCAGGCTGAAGGCACAACTGTCATTAAAGACGCTGCGGAGCTGAAGGTGAAGGAAACGAACCGGATCGACACCGTCGTATCAGAGCTCCGGAAAATCGGCGCAGACATTGAACCGACTGAAGACGGCATGAAAATACACGGCAAAAAAATGCTTGCGGGCGGAGCCGATGTGTCAAGCCACGGCGACCACCGCATCGGCATGATGCTCGGTATCGCTTCGTGCCTTACAAAAGAGCCGATTGACATCCGTGATACTGAGGCGATCCATGTCTCATATCCGACATTTTTTGAGCATTTAGATCAATTAGCCAAAAAAGCCTGAAGACGATTCTTCGGGCTTTTTTCTTCATGTGTCATAAAACTTTGGGCTTTGACATAGCTTGTCTTAAACAGAAAAATAAAAGAAAGGGGGAATGCGTTTTCGTTACAGAAACAGCCGGAACAAATTGCGCTGTTTGCGTATAAAGATGCCGTCCCCCTTTTTGCCGTTTTCCTCTTAACCATTTTCTGATAAACTATAATGCCGGGTGAAGCATCTTATTTGCGGGCAGGCCCTGTCTGAATTATGATAAGAATAACCCGAATAAAAACCCTTTTCATTGGTTGATGAGGTATAGGAAAAGAAAGGACCGGTCTGATTTGAATACATTGATTCAAGAAGCCATAAAATTAGTTGAAGCAGGTGAAACCGAAAAGGGACTCAAAGCGCTTTCAAAAGCTGAAACGCAGCTTCATGACGAAGACAAAGCCATTGCAGCCCAGCTCTACTATGAATGGGGAAACGCCGAAAAAGCATTAGCGCTGATCAGTGATCTGCATGACCTTTATCCGGATGAGTCTGAGCTGACGAATTTTTACGCCGAATTGTTAATAGATATTGATGAAGAAGAAAAAGCTCTTGAGGTGCTGGAGACAATTTCTCCGGAAGACCCGTCTTACGCGGAAAGCCTTCTTTTAATGGCTGATCTGTATCAGATGCAGGGCTTATTTGAAGTAAGTGAGCAAAAGCTGTTACAGGCGAAAACGATGTTACAAGATGAACCTGTTATTGATTTCGCTCTGGGGGAATTATACTTCACTCAGGGGTCATACGCAAAAGCCGTTCCTTACTATGAAGAGACGGCAAAAGAACGGCACGAAATCGGCGGCGTAAATGTTCATCAGAGGCTGGCTGAGTCATTGAGCGCGGCGGGTGAATTTGAGGAAGCGATTTCATGGTATGAAAAAGCGGCGGCAGAACATACAGAACCGAATACGATTTTCGGGTACGGGTTCACAGCCTATCAGGCGGGAATGGTCAAAACAGCCATCAAGCAGCTGTCTGATTTAAAAGGGCTTGATCCTTCCTATTCATCGCTTTATATGCCGCTTGCAAAAAGCTATGAGGCAGAAGGCATGTATGAAGATGCATTAAAAACCGCTAAAGAAGGTATTACTTACGATGAATACAATAAAGAGCTTTTTCTCTATGCGGCGAAAATGGCGTTAAAGCTCGGCAACGAAGAGGAAGGCAAAAAGCTTCTTCAGGAAGCGCTGGCGCTCGATCCGGGTTACGTGGAAGCGCTCCATACGCTTTTAGCCGTCTATCATAAAGAAGAAAGCTTTGAAGAGATTATTGATCTGATTAAGGAAGTCCGCGGCTACGGAGAAGAAGATCCGAAATACAATTGGTATTTGGCGGGTGCCTATACAGGCCTTGAGCAATACGCTGAAGCGAAAAAAAGCTTCGAAGCTGCGTATCTCCATTATCAGGATGATCGGGATTTCTTATATGAATACGCTCACTTCTTATTGGAAGAGGGTCTCCAGAAAGAAGCGCTGCCGCTTTTAAAACAAGTGCTTTCAATGGATGGAACAAACGAAGAGCTTGAAGAAACAATCTTACGGATAGAGGATGAATTTTTAAGATAAGCAGGATTTTGGACCATGCTTGCTGAATGTATAAGTGATGTCAGATTATACGATCGATAGAGGAGGGAATTACATGCAGACCCCTGTTTCTGTCAATGAAAAAAAGGATTTTATCCGTTGGTTTTTAAATCATTATCAGCTTAAACGCCGGGAGTGCGTCTGGATTTTAAATTATTTAATGAGTCATGATTCATTAATGGAAAAAGTCCATTTTGTAGAACAAGCCGAATTTTGCCCGAGAGGCATTATCATGTCTACTCATTGCGTTGATGAGGTGCCGTTTAGGTTTTATAAAGAAAATGTCATGACTACGGACGCGGAAAAATCTTTTCACGACATCCGGTTAAATAAACAGCAGGATTTATTTATCCAGCTGAATTTCCGTTCGGCCTACAGCTCACCGGAATATGCCGCTGTTCTTGAATCAAATCCGCATCTGCCGAAAGACCTGTTTGAAAATAAACAGGATCAGGGGATGGCCGAAAAAATATTAGAACATGCCATTTCCACTTTCCAGCGGGAAAAGCTGCTTAAAGATATCGACGAGGCGCTGGACCGCCACGACAAAGAAACATTTGAAAAGCTTTCCCGCCAATTGAATCAGCTCACATAAATGACAGCCTTGCAGAATATGCAAGGCTTGTTGCGTAAAGAGGAGGAACGAGACATGAGATGGAGGGCCGCTGATGCCGATGCCTATATACAATCTGCGGATTACATTGATACCGCTGTCATTCCGTTAATTTCCATAACGTCTTCAGGAGGCTTAAAAGAGGCCGTTGAACAGGGGGAAAGCACTCAATTGCTTTCTGAAGAGCTTGAGCGCCAATTGAAGGGACGGGTATATTTATTCCCCTCTTATACATATGTTGATATAGACCAATCACAAATCGCCCTGCTTCAAAAACTCAAAGAAGAGGTGATGACCAACTTCCGGCACGCCTTGTTTCTGACGGCAGACGAAAAATGGAAGGATTCTGAAATAGGGTCTGATGTCATATACATACCTGCCGTTCCGTTTGAACATATGAAAGACTCTTTAAAGAGAAAAATTGCGGATGACAAGTGCGGAGAAATTTTGAACGTTTTGTTACAGAAGTGGAACAATTCTTAAAAACACCAGGCATCCCGCAAAACACCCGTTTTGCCTCTGTTGACCTTGCTGAAAGATTCATATATTATGAGGGTGTCAAATCTCAGAATTATTTTCTATTTTAGTTAATTTTTGGTCAATCTTTAGGGGGGGAAGAGATGGGCGGAAAACAAGATATATCAAGAAGACAATTTTTAAACTATGCGCTCACCGGCGTGGGGGGATTTATGGCCGCCAGTGCGCTTATGCCCATGGTCCGTTTTGCGCTGGACCCGGTATTAAAACCGACGGGAGATCAAAAAATGGTGCAGGTTGTCAGTGTGGATGAGCTGACGAAGGAGCCGAAGCGGTTTGACTTTAAAATTCATCAAGTCGACGCCTGGTACGAATCGGAAGAATCCAGGTCAGCCTGGGTTTACAAGCATGGGGATGAAATTATAGCGCTTTCTCCGATCTGTAAGCATTTGGGCTGCACCGTAAACTGGAACAATGATCCTAAAAATCCGAACAAGTTCTTTTGTCCCTGCCATTACGGGCTGTATGAAAAAGACGGCACGAACGTTCCGGGCACGCCGCCGCTCGCGCCTCTTGACCGTTATGAGCAAAAAGTAAAGGACGGCTTTTTGTATCTTGGAAAAGCAAAGCCTAGGGGGGAAGGGTGACATGCTGAACAAAATTTATGACTGGGTGGATGAACGTCTCGATATTACGCCGATGTGGCGGGATATCGCCGACCATGAAGTGCCGGAACATGTAAATCCCGCTCACCATTTCTCGGCTTTTGTCTATTGTTTCGGCGGTTTGACGTTTTTTGTAACCGTTATCCAAGTGCTGTCCGGGATGTTTTTAACGATGTATTATGTGCCGGATATAAAAAACGCGTGGGAATCTGTGTATTATTTGCAGAATGAAGTCGCTTTCGGGCAGATTGTAAGGGGTATGCACCATTGGGGCGCAAGTTTAGTCATCGTGATGATGTTTTTACATACGCTGCGGGTTTTCTTTCAGGGAGCTTATAAAAAGCCTCGGGAATTGAACTGGATCGTCGGTGTTCTGATCTTTTTTGTGATGCTCGGTCTCGGTTTTACAGGGTATCTGCTTCCATGGGATATGAAGGCGCTGTTTGCGACAAAGGTAGGTCTTCAGATTGCGGAGGCGACGCCATTGATCGGAGCGCAGGTGAAAACTCTTCTTGCCGGCCACCACGATATTGTCGGCGCCCAAACGCTGACGAGATTTTTTGCGATTCACGTATTTTTTCTCCCTGCCGCTTTGTTTGCGCTCATGGGCGCCCACTTTGTCATGATCCGCAAGCAGGGAATTTCAGGACCGCTTTAATACAAATCTGATATAAAAGGGAGGGGATGACATGCACCGGGGGAAAGGAATGAAGTTTGTAGGAGATTCAAGGATACCGGCTGAAAAAAAACCGAATATACCGAAAGACTATTCAGAGTATCCTGGAAAGACAGAGGCGTTTTGGCCGAACTTCCTGCTGAAAGAATGGATGGTCGGGGCCGTTTTCCTCGTCGGATTTCTCGTTTTAACGATTGTGCACGAGCCGCCTTTGGAACGGGTGGCGGACCCGACGGATACAGGGTATATTCCGCTGCCGGATTGGTATTTTCTATTTTTATACCAGCTATTAAAATATGAATATGCCGCAGGGAGCTACACCGTTATCGGCGCGATGATTATACCGGGTCTTGCCTTCGGGTCGCTGCTTTTGGCTCCGTTTCTCGACAGGGGGTCTGAAAGAAGGCCGTGGAAGCGTCCGGTTGCGGTCGGCATGATGCTTTTGGCGCTTTGCGCTACGGTCTTTTTAACGTGGCAGTCAGTCGCGACGCATGACTGGGCGAAGGCGGAGGAGCAAGGGAAAATCAAAAAAGAAGCCGCCATTGATACTGAATCAGACGGTTATAAGGTATTTAAAGAACAAGGCTGTATTTCTTGTCACGGGGATAATCTTCAAGGCGGAAGCGCCGGTCCGTCCCTGGTCGATAACGGGCTGAGCCCGGAAGAAATTAAAAAAATCGCCGTCAAAGGGAAAGGGCAGATGCCAGCCGGTATTTTTAAAGGGAATGACAAACAGCTTGATCAGCTGGCGAAGTTCATTTCTGAAACGACAGCGAAATAACGTATTGTGAAGTAGACAATAGCAGGATATACTTTTATGAAAAGAGCTGACCGGATGTCAGCTTTTTTTGCATGATACATACTTTTTACGGACTGAGAGTTGATGGTATGAGGTGGATTTCTTATCTTTTAGGGTTGCGCGGCATGCTTCTGCTTGTTCTTGCCGTTAATTTTATCGGTACGGTGTACGGCTATTATTGGTATGTGCCTCAGCTTGCGGACACGCCGTTCCGATTTCTGATATTTGTGCCTGACAGCCCGACGGCGACGTTTTTCTTCCTGTTCGTGCTTCTGGCATTTCTCATGGGAAGAAACGCGCCGCTGTTTGAAGCGCTGGCTCTTGTAACCCTTGTAAAATACGGGCTGTGGGCGGTCGGAATGAATGTCTTTGTGCTGGTCAAAATGGGGCAGATGCCTTTGGAAGGGTACATGCTGATTGCTTCACATTTTGCCATGGCCGTTCAAGGCGTTTTATACAGCCCGTATTTTCGGTTCCGGTTATGGCATCTTGCCGTTGCCGCTGTTTGGACGCTTCATAATGATGTCATTGATTATCTTTTCGGCATGATGCCCCGCTACTCAATGCTCAATGACTATATGCAAGTGATCGGCTATGCTACATTCTGGCTGAGCATATTTTCACTCGGCCTTGCATACTATTTGGTGATTTCCAAAAGACGGATAAAGCTTGACTTACACTGATAGAATCTTGGTCTAACCTTGTCCCGCTCCTCATATTCTGTAAAGAGAAGGAGTGGGAGGGACCTCTATGAAACGAAAGCTGACGATCTGTCTTTTACTTGCTCTTATGTGTTTCATCACAACTGCCAAAGCTGAAGATGAGGGCGGTCTCAAGGAACTGAACGACCTTTCGGATACCGTTTTCCAAATGACGCGGCATTCGCAGTATGATGAGGCTCTGCAAGTGCTTGGCTACTTTAAGAAAAAAATGACACACGTAAACTCACTGAGCGGCGCCGAAGTCAGGCAGGTGACTCTGGGTTTCAATGATTTAGTGCGCGTTCTGAAACAGGCAGACGCCTCAGATACCGAAAAAATCCGGGCAGCCGCCCAGTTCAGGTTGGTAATGGATGCGATGGAAGACCACTCCGATCCGCTGTGGGGTTCGCTTGAAAGACCGATTATGGCGACATTCAGCGCCTTAAAAGAAGATGTCAGCGGAAACGGAAGTGAAAATTTCAATGAAAAGTGGAATGAATTTATATCATTATATGATTTAATTTATCCCAGCCTGACAATGGATGTGTCGGCCGGCCAGCTTGATACGGTGGCGAAACATATCGAGGTGATTGAGCAGGACGGGTTTCAGCAGATGACAAAAGGAACAAAGCTTGAGCGTCTGACGCTCCTGCAGCAGGATTTAAAGCGGGTTTTTGACAAGGTGGAGCGGGATGACGCTGACCCTTCGCTGCTCTGGGTCATTCTGACAACAGGCGGTATCATTATTACTGCGCTGACATATGTCGGCTACCGAAAATACAGAGCGGAAAAAAAGAAAGAGAAAAAGCGTGAGTATCCTAAGTCTAAATAAACACAAATTGCTGTAAAGGAGCTAAGCCAGTGAAAAAACTCATCCAGCAATTGGCTTCAAAACACCTCCCGCAGCCGATCAGAGGCAGAAAAGGGGCGACTGACGAAGGACCGCGAAACCTCGCGCGTGACTTCCAGAATCCTGACATGCTCGTTCCGCCTTCAACGGATGCAGGAACGGTTCAAAACTTAAAATTCTCATTTTCTGATACGCATATGAGGCTTGAAGACGGCGGATGGTCCAGAGAGGTGACGGTCAGGGAACTGCCGGTATCCAAAAACATCGCGGCGGTGAACATGAGACTGAAGCCGGGAGCTGTGCGGGAGCTTCATTGGCATAAAGAAGCCGAATGGGGATATGTGATTAACGGAGGAGTCCGTTTAACTGCGGTCGATCAAAATGGGCGGAATTTTATTGACAACGTAAGTGAAGGGGACCTGTGGTATTTTCCTTCCGGCATTCCTCATTCCATTCAAGGATTAGAGCAGGGCAGTGAGTTTTTGCTCGTCTTTGATGACGGCTCTTTTTCAGAAAACAGCACCTTTTCAGTAACGGACTGGTTTGCCCATACCCCGCGCAGCGTGCTGGAGGCGAACTTCGGTGTTCCCGGATATGACTTGGCCTACATTCACAAGAAAGAGCGTTACATGTTCCAGCTGGAACCGCCTCCCCCGATTGAAAAGGCAGCAGTTTCTTCCCCGGAAGGCACCGTTTTGGAGCCGTTCAGCTACAAGCTTTCCCGGCAGGAGCCCCTTGTTACCAGCGGGGGAAGAGTAAAGATTGTCGATTCAAAAACGTTTAAGGTGTCAAAAACGATTGCCGCAGCTCTCGTGGAAGTCGAACCCGGAGGCATGAGAGAATTGCATTGGCATCCGAATACGGACGAGTGGCAGTATTATCTTTCAGGAGAAGCGAAAATGACGGTGTTTGCTGCGGAGGGAAGAGCGCGGACATTTAACTATCAAGCAGGTGACGTAGGATATGTTCCTTTTGCAATGGGACATTATGTTCAGAATACCGGTGACACCGTGCTTCGCTTTCTGGAAATCTTCAAAAGCGACCGTTTTGAAGATGTCTCTTTAAACCAATGGCTGGCACTGACGCCGCAGCGCTTCGTCGAGCAGACGCTCAATGTCAGTCCGGCATTCGCCCGCCGATTGAAGAAGAAAAAATCACCGGTTGTCAAATGGAAACACAAACAGTAAAGGCGGCAAAAGCCGCCTTTTTATTATCGTCTGATCGGATTTTTATTTTCATCAAGCGTAAATCCTTCGCCGAGCACATCATGGACGTCGCTTACTGCAACAAAGGCGTGCGGGTCAACGGAAGTGATGACGCTTTTCAAAAGCACAATTTCGTTTTTCGGAACGACGCAGTAAAGAACGTCCCTGTCTTCTTTTGTATATGATCCCTGTCCTTTTAAAACAGTGACGCCGCGCTCCATCTCTTCAATGATTTTTTGCTGGATCAAATCGTTTTTCGAAGAAATAATCGTTGCCCCTTTTGCCGCATAGCCGCCTTCCTGGATAAAATCAATCAATCTCGCAGCGACAAAAACGGCTACAAGCGTGTACATCGCTTCCTTGTAAGAAAGATACGTAAACAAAGAAAGCAGAATGACACAGGCGTCAAAGGCAAACATCGTCCGGCCCATCGGAATTCTGAAAAATTTGTTGATCAGCCTGGCGATGATATCGACCCCGCCCGTCGTGCCGCCGTATTTAAAAATAATGCCGAGACCCGCGCCGATAAATACACCGGCGAATAAGGCGGCCAGCGCTAAATCATGCGACAGCGGCATATGAATTTCGTAACGCTGAAAAACACTCAGAAAAACAGAAAGAGAGACGGTGCCGATCAGGGTATAGACAAACATCGTCCGGCCGAGCATACGCCAGCCGATGAAAAAGATAGGAATGTTCAATACCAGGTTGGAAATAGAAGGGCTGATGTGGAATAACGCATATAAAAGCAGCGTAATGCCGGTAAATCCGCCTTCCGCCAAATTGTTCTGCATATTAAAGTGAACCAGTCCGAATGAAAAAACAGCGGCGCCGATTAAAATAAAGCAAATGTTTTTGATTCTGATTTCTCCAAGCATTGCATCAAACCCCTTTTCCTTCCATAGGATTGCGTAAATATTATAGTGGATACAAAAGAAAACAGCAAACTGCCGTTTTTAACATTTGTCAAATGTACTTGAATTAGCTAACATGGAAGAGATGACAGGAGGTATTCGCACAGTGAGTGACAAAACGATGAAAGACTTACAAGCTGAGGTCGATGAATATATCGGCCAATTCAAAGAAGGCTATTTCAGCCCGCTTGCCATGATGGCCCGTCTCACGGAAGAACTGGGCGAACTTGCAAGAGAAGTCAACCATTATTATGGGGAAAAGCCGAAGAAAACGACGGAAAATGAGAAAAGCATGGAAGAGGAAATGGGCGATGTGCTGTTCGTCCTGATCTGCCTCGCCAACTCCCTTGATATTTCATTGGAGGAAGCTCATAACCGCGTCATGCATAAATTTAATACACGTGATAAAGACCGCTGGACTAGAAAAGAAGAAGGAAAGTAGGAGAAACCATGTCAAATGAAACCATTAAAGTCGTCATCGCCGGACCGAGAGGCAGAATGGGCCAGGAGGCCGTAAAACTTGCCGTCCGCACGCCTCATTTTGAGCTTGTCGGCGCCATTGACCATACATACGATCAGCAAACATTGCGGGAAGTGATGTCAGCTGATTCAGACGCTCTTATTTATACGGATATCCGCGCATGTTTCCAAGAAACAAAACCGGATGTGCTGATCGATTTGACAACGCCTGAAATCGGCAAAAAACATACGAAAGCCGCTCTTGAACACGGCGTCCGCCCCGTTGTGGGAACGACCGGATTTTCTGAAGCGGATTTAGAGGAGCTTCAAGCCTTGACTGAAGAAAAAGGAATCGGCGCCATCATCGCTCCGAACTTTGCATTGGGCGCGGTGCTGATGATGAAGTTCTCACAAATGGCCGCCAACTATTTTGAAGATGTAGAAATCATTGAGCTTCATCATGATCAAAAGCTGGATGCCCCGAGCGGAACGGCGCTGAAAACAGCGGAAATGATCTCAAGCGTCCGTACAGAAAAGCAGCAGGGCCATCCTGATGAAAAAGAAATTCTGCCGGGCGCCCGCGGTGCTGAATTAAACGGCATCCGCCTTCACAGCGTGCGTCTGCCGGGCCTTATCGCCCACCAGGAAGTCATGTTCGGCATGGACGGCCAGACGCTGAAACTGCGCCATGACTCCTATAACCGGGCTTCCTTTATGTCAGGAGTGAAGCTGTCAGTGGAGCAAGTGATGAAAATCGACCAGCTTGTATACGGACTCGAAAATATTATCGACTGAATCGGCAAGGGGGAGAACATCAAATGAAAATCGCTTTGATTGCTCACGATAAGAAAAAGCAGGATATGGTTCAGTTTACGACCGCATATAAAGATATACTGAGCCATCATGAGTTATACGCGACAGGTACGACAGGCCTGAAAATCCAGGAATCGACCGGATTGTCCGTTGAACGTTTTCAATCCGGCCCGCTCGGCGGAGATCAGCAAATCGGCGCATTGATTGCGGCAAATGCCCTGGATCTTGTCATTTTTCTGCGCGATCCGTTAACTGCGCAGCCTCACGAACCGGATGTCTCGGCGTTGATCCGGCTGTGTGACGTATACGCGATCCCGCTCGCCACAAATATGGGAACAGCGGAAATCCTCGTCCGGACGCTGGACGGCGGGGCATTTGATTTCCGCAATCTTGTGCGCGGAGGAGAGCCGAATGTCTGAACACGTTGATATTCTGGCGTTCGGCGCCCATAGTGATGATGTCGAGATCGGTATGGGCGGCACGATCGCAAAATTTACGGCTCAAGGAAAAACCGCGGTGATATGCGATTTGACCGAGGCCGAACTATCATCCAACGGAACGGTAGGGATAAGAAAAGAAGAAGCGGCAAAGGCGGCCCGGATTCTCGGCGTAAAAGAGAGAATCCAGCTTACGCTTCCCGACCGCGGGCTTTTGAAAAGTGAGGACGGCATCCGCCGGATTGTCAGTGTCATCAGAGCCTGCCGGCCGAAAACCGTTTTCATGCCTTATCCGAAAGACCGCCATCCTGACCACGGCAATGCGGCGGCTTTGGTCGAAGAAGCGGTGTTCTCGGCGGGAATTCATAAATACAGAGATCACCAGGAACTGCCGGCTCATAAGGCACAGCGCGTATACTATTATATGATCAACGGGTTTCACCGTCCGGACTTTGTAATCGACATAACGGAAACCATCGATCTGAAAAAAGAAAGCCTGCACGCCTATCAAAGCCAGTTTATTCCTACGGCGCAGTCAGTGAACACACCGCTGACCAACGGTTATATCGAAATGGTGGAAGCGCGGGAAAGACTGTATGGCAAAGAAGCCGGGACGGGGTATGCCGAAGGCTTCTTTTCAAAACAGCTTCCCGTTTTGAATGATGATGTTTTTGGGGGCGGACAATGAGACCATTAAAAATAGGGATTACATGCTACCCGAGTGTCGGAGGCTCGGGTATTATTGCGACGGAACTCGGCAAGCTGCTTGCGGAAAAAGGGCACCAGGTTCATTTCATCACATCAAGCATCCCGTTCAGATTAAATACATATCATCCGAATATTCATTTTCATGAGGTGGAAGTCAACCAATACGCGGTATTTAAATATCCGCCTTATGACCTTACGCTGGCGAGCAAAATCGCCGAGGTTGCCGCGAGGGAAAATCTTGATATCATTCACGCGCACTATGCGCTGCCGCATGCGGTATGCGCTTATCTCGCCAAACAGATGCTCAAGCGTGACATCGGCATCGTGACGACGCTTCACGGTACGGACATCACCGTTTTAGGATATGATCCGTCATTAAAAGATTTAATCCGTTTTGCCATCGAAGCGTCCGACAGAGTGACGGCGGTATCAACCGCGCTTGCCGGAGAAACATATGACTTAATCAAGCCGGATAAAAAAATTGAGACCATCTACAACTTTATTGATGAACGTGTTTATCTTAAGAAAAATACAGAGAGTATAAAAGAGAAACATGGCATTTTGCCGGATGAAAAGGTCGTCATCCATGTTTCGAACTTCAGAAAAGTAAAACGTGTTAAAGATGTCATCCGCGTTTTCCGTAATATCGCAGCCAAAACAAAGGCGAAGCTCCTGCTTGTCGGCGACGGACCGGAAAAGTGCGTCGCTTGGCAGCTTGTCGAAAAATACGGACTGCAGGATCAAGTGCTGCTCCTCGGAAATCAGGACAGGGTGGAAGAGCTGTATTCCATCAGTGACCTTAAGCTCCTTCTTTCTGAAAAAGAAAGTTTCGGACTCGTACTTCTGGAGGCGATGGCCTGCGGCGTGCCGTGCATCGGAACAAATATCGGCGGAATACCGGAAGTGATTAAAGATCAAGTAAGCGGTTTTCTGGTGGAAGTCGGCGATATTCAGGCGGCATCTGAAAAAGCGCTTGCCGTTTTAGAAGATAAACAGCTCAGCAAACGATTGACTGATCATGCGCTGAAAATGGCGGAGACCGCCTTTTCTTCGCAAAGAATCGTCAGTCAGTATGAACGGATTTATGACGAATTGGCAGGACCGGAGTGATCTTATGGAACAGGAATTTGTCAAAGCCCTCCCCATCCTTCATCATCTGATGAAGGCGGGCCATCAGGCGTACTTTGTCGGGGGAGCCGTCAGAGACAGCTATATGAAACGAAAAATAGGTGATGTGGACATCGCAACCAGCGCTTCGCCGAATGAGGTGGAGCGTCTCTTTAAGCGGACTGTCGATGTAGGAAAAGAGCACGGCACCGTCATCGTCCTGTGGGAAGATGAAACCTATGAAGTCACCACTTTTCGTGCCGAATCAGAATATAAGGATTACCGGCGCCCTGAAGCTGTGCGGTTCATTACTTCTTTATCAGAAGACTTAAAGCGGAGAGACTTAACGATTAATGCGATGGCGATGTCTGCCAAAGGAGAGCTGCTTGATTATTTCGGAGGCGCACATGATATCGGACAAAAGCTGATCCGTACGGTGGGTAATCCTGAAGACCGTTTTCGGGAAGACGCTCTGCGGATGATGAGAGCCGTCCGCTTTATGAGTCAGCTCGGCTTTCTGTTAGAAAAAGAAACAAGAGAGGCCGTCATAAAAGACAGGGAGCTTTTGGCACATGTATCAGTAGAACGAAAGACCGTCGAGTTTGAAAAGCTGCTGCAGGGCGCTTTCTCACAGGATGCAATTCAAACGATGGTGCAGACAGGTCTGATACAAGAGCTGCCCGGCCTTTCCGGTTATGAGCAGCAAATGCTGGAAGCAAGCGGATTTCCGTTTTCTTCTTTAGATGCACGCGAAGAACGCTGGGCAGCGCTGTTATTGTTTCTCGGTCTTTGTCCGAAAAGCGCCGAGGCGTTTTTAAAACAATGGAAACTGCCGGGAAAAGTCATAAAAAAAGCGGTGCAGATTATAAGCGTTTATCCGGCGCAGCTGGAAGCAGAAGCGATGTACCGGGCGGGAGAGGCGCTGTTTGCAGCCGTTAAAATCGGGATGCTGAAAAAGCATAAGACGATTGATGAACAAAAGCTGAAAGAGGTTCAGAGCCTGTATGAGCAGCTGCCGATCAAAAGCCTTCGAGACCTCGACATCTCAGGCGCTGATCTGATGGAGCTCAGAAACCGCCGCGCGGGTAAATGGGTGGCCGAAGAACTTCGCCGGATTGAAGAAGCGGTATTGGCAGGGAAGCTCCCTAACCGAAAACATGACATAAAGGAGTGGCTCGCATCATGGGATCAACATTAAGAACCCGATTAATTGATTTATTTTCTGAGGCGGGTGACGGCTTTATCTCCGGGCAGAAAATAAGTGACGCGCTCGGCTGCTCGAGAACCGCCGTTTGGAAACATATAGAGGAGCTCCGCAAAGAGGGCTATGAGGTTGAGGCGGTCAGGCGAAAAGGGTACAGGCTCATTAAAAAACCGGGGAAACTCAGTGAGTCCGAAATCCGTTTCGGGCTGAAAACAGAGGTTTTGGGCAAACAGCTTCATTACCGGGACGTCCTGCCGTCCACCCAAAAAACCGCTCATGAACTTGCCAATGACGGCGCGCCGGAAGGGACGCTCGTAGTCGCCGATAAACAAACGGCAGGCAGAGGAAGAATGGCCAGAGTATGGCATTCACAGGAGGGAAACGGGATTTGGATGAGCCTCATTCTGAGACCCGACGTTCCTTTGCAAAAAACGCCGCAGCTCACCCTGCTATCCGCCGTTGCGGTCGTACAGGCCATCGAGGCTTTTACAGGTGTACAGCCCGCCATTAAATGGCCGAATGATTTAATGATTCACGGCAAAAAAGCCGTCGGGATTTTAACTGAGCTGCAGGCAGAAGAAGACCGTGTCCGTTCGGTTATTCTCGGGATCGGCATCAACGTGAACCAGCAGGAAACCGATTTTCCCGGCGAGCTTCAGGACATTGCGACAAGCCTCAGCATGGAAGCTGGCGAAAAAATTGACAGAGCGGGTCTGATACAAGAGATTCTGCTGACTTTTGAAAAACGCTATCAGGATTACTTGAACCACGGCTTTACACCGATCAAGCTGCTATGGGAAAGCTATGCGGTCGGACTGGGGAACGAGCTCAGAGCGAGAACGCTGCAAGGGACGTTTTACGGGAAATCGCTCGGCATTGATGATGAGGGAGTTCTTCTCTTGGAAACGAAAGACGGCATAAAGAAGATCTATTCTGCCGATATTGAGCTCAATTAATCTTAGTTGGTACAAGCCTCGTGAATTTGGTATACTTCCTATGGGCAGTATCATAATGAACTGCACCTGATCAGCAGAACAGAGATTACGAAAAGTCTGCCTTGATCCAAAAAAGGACTGGGACAGAGGGATGACATTCGCCGAACGTTAAACAAGTGGGAATCCTTCTTATTTTACAGAAGGCTTTTTTGCTTGCGAAGAATTGGCGGCTCATCTCCTCACCGTTTAGAGGAGGAGAAACAGAATGAAAACAAAACTGGATTTCATGAAAATGAAGGAAAACGGAGAGCCGATCGTGATGCTGACCGCTTACGATTATCCGCAGGCAAAGCTTGCGGAACAGGCGGGAGTCGACATGATTTTAGTCGGGGATTCGCTCGGAATGGTCGTGCTCGGACTCGATTCAACAGTCGGCGTAACGGTCAGTGACATGATTCACCATACAAAAGCGGTAAAACGCGGTGCGAAAAATACGTTTATCGTAACTGACATGCCGTTTATGTCTTACCACCTTTCAAAAGAAGATACATTGAAAAACGCCGCGGCCATTATTCAGGAAAGCGGCGCGGACGCGTTAAAGCTGGAAGGCGGAGACGGCGTTTTCGAATCCATCCGCGCGCTGACTCTCGGCGGAATTCCCGTCGTCAGCCATTTAGGCCTCACACCGCAGTCTGTCGGCGTATTAGGCGGATATAAAGTGCAGGGAAAAGATGAGCAAAGCGCGAAAAAGCTCATTGAAGACAGCATCAAATGCGAGCAGGCGGGAGCGATGATGCTCGTGCTTGAATGCGTGCCTGCTGAACTGACTGTTAAAATAAAAGAAGAAGTATCCATTCCCGTCATCGGAATCGGAGCTGGTGCAAAAGCGGACGGCCAAGTCCTTGTCTATCATGACGTCGTCGGCCACGGCGTGGACAGAACACCGAAGTTCGTGAAGCAATACGCCAAAATCGACGGCACGATTGAGTCGGCCCTCAGCGATTACGTCCGTGATGTGAAAGAACGGGTTTTCCCGGAAGAAAAGCATTCCTTTCAGATAAACCAAACTGTGCTGCAAGGCTTGTACGGAGGAAAGTAAGCGATGAAACAACTGACAGAAACTCAACAGCTGAAAGAATTAATTGCACAATACCGCTCAGAAGGCCGGACGATCGGATTCGTCCCGACAATGGGTTTTCTTCATGAAGGACATCTGACGCTGGTTGAAAAAGCAAGCAAAGAAAACGATATTGTTGTGATGAGCATCTTTGTCAATCCGACTCAATTCGGACCGGGCGAGGATTTCGAAGCATATCCGCGAGATTTAAAGCGCGATGCCCGGCTTGCAGAACAGGCGGGGGCAGATGTTTTGTTTACGCCGTCCTCAAGTGATATGTACAAAGGCGAGCAAAATGTTGCCGTGCAAGTGAAAAGGAGAACTGACGTGTTGTGCGGCGCCTCCCGCGTCGGCCATTTTGACGGAGTGGCCACTGTGCTGACGAAGTTTTTCAATCTCGTTAAACCGACCCGCGCCTACTTCGGCCTGAAAGATGCCCAGCAGGCAGCGGTTGTGGACGGATTAATTGAGGACTTCTTTATGGATATCGAATTGGTTGCAGTGGACACGGTCAGAGAAGAAGACGGACTTGCCAAAAGCTCTCGCAACGTCTATCTGACTGAGCAGGAACGCAAAGAAGCGCCGATGATCTATAAAGCATTGCAGCAAGGCGCCGAACTGATCAGAGACGGTGAAAGAAATCCGGAAACCGTTATAAAAACCGTCACCGATATCATCGAAAACACAAGCGGCGTCATTGATTATGCTGAACTGTACGCTTATCCGGAGCTGACTCCGCTTAAAACATTAAACGGCAAGGTCATTCTGGCCTGCGCCGTCCAATTTTCTAAAGCCAGACTGATTGATAATATCATTATTGATATTGATGAATGGGAGAGATCATAATATGTACCGCACTATGATGGCCGGAAAACTGCACCGTGCTACCGTGACGGAAGCCAATTTAAACTATGTCGGCAGCATTACGATTGATGAAGATCTTTTAGATGCCGTAGGAATGCTCGCTAATGAAAAAGTTCAGATTGTGAATAATAATAACGGAGCGAGACTTGAAACGTATATTATTCCCGGTAAGCGGGGGAGCGGCGTCATCTGTTTAAACGGAGCAGCCGCCCGTCTCGTCCAAGAAGGAGATAAAGTCATTATTATTTCTTATCAAATGATGTCTGATCAGGAAGCAAAAAGCCATCAGCCGAAGGTGGCCGTTCTGGATGATCAGAATAAAATCGAGCAGATGCTGGGTCAGGAGCCGGCACACACGATTTTGTAAAAGAGCCCCCTTCATGGGGGTTTTCTTTTAAGATTTAGGGGCAAAAGCTGTTTTTCCGCTCCATTTCTCAACAAAACGTGTTACACTTTTCTCGTATGCAAGAATTGAGGTGTCCATTTTAATGAACAAACAACGGTTCGTTGTCATAGATGTCGAAACAACAGGAAATTCGCCGAAAAAGGGCGATAAAATCATTCAAATCGCAGCGGTTGTCATTGAAAATGGACAAATAACTGAGCGGTTTTCAAAATATATCAATCCGAATCAGGCCATCCCGCCGTTTATTGAACAGCTGACCGGAATTTCGTCCGGAATGGTTGAAAATGAACTGCCGTTTGAAGCGGTCGCGGAGGAGATTTTTCATCTGCTTGACGGCGCGTATTTTGTTGCCCACAATATTCATTTCGACCTCGGATTTGTCCGGCATGAACTGAGCGAAGCGGGCTATGAGCTGCCGGATTGTGAAGTGCTTGATACGGTTGAGCTTTCACGTATTGTTTTCCCGGGGTTTGAAGGATATAAGCTCGGTGAGTTGTGCGCGGAGCTGAATATTGTTCATGACCGACCTCACCGCGCAGACAGCGATGCGGAGGTTACGGGACTGGTCTTTTTAGACATTTTACATAAACTGAAACATTTGCCTTTACCGACATTAAAGCAGCTTAGAAGGCTTTCACAGCATTTTATCAGCGATTTGACGCTGCTTTTGGATTCTTTTATACATGAAAGCAGGCCGGCGGAAGAAAAGAGCTGCATTCCATACGCCTCTTTTTCAATTAAAGAGCCCGATCACATTCCGGTTTCCCGTCCGGTGAATGCGGCCATTGACCTTGAAAAGTGGAACGAAGAAAAAGAACAGATCTTATCCGATATCATCCCCCGCTATGAAAAGCGGAAAGGGCAGCTTTCGATGATGGATGAAGTGCTAGGCGCCTTCCGCAATCGGGAGCATGCGCTGATTGAAGCGGCACCCGGCATCGGAAAAACGATCGGTTATCTCGTTCCGGCTGTTTTATTTGCCAAAGCGGAGCAAACTCCCGTGATTATCAGCACGTACTCTACTCTTTTGCAGCAGCAGATCATGTCTAAAGATCTTCCGCTTTTGGAGCGTATGTTTCCTTGGCCGGTCAAAGCCGCTATTTTAAAAGGGAAATCACATTATTTGTGCCTGCCTAAGTTTGAACATATTCTGCATGAGGAAGATGACAACTATGATGCGGTTTTGACGAAAGCGCAGCTTCTCGTCTGGCTGACGGAGACTGAAACGGGCGACGCCGCTGAGCTGAATCTTCCATCAGGCGGCAGATTGCTGTGGGAGCGCATGGCTTACGATGAGAATTCTTTTTTAAAAAAAGGGAAGGACTCGGCTGCCGGGTTTTATGAACGGGCTAAAGAAAAGGCGCAGGCCGCAGATCTGATTATCACAAACCATGCTTTGCTGTTTTCAGATCAAAGCAGTGAAACGAAAAAACTGCCTGCAAGCGGAACGGTCATCATTGATGAAGCGCATCATTTCGAACGCGCCGCCAGCGAGCACCTTGGGAAGAGAGCTTCATACATCGGACTGCACACAAAGCTCAGCCGAATCGGAACCTTAAAGGAACACGGACTGTTAAAGCGGATGAGAAAACTGTTTTATACGTATGAACTGCCGGCGGAAAGTTTTTTTGACGCCGATGAGTGGATGAAGCATATTCAATCGGAAAGCGACGCATTTTTCAGTTCAGTGCATTCTTTTGTCAAACGAAGAAAACCTAAAGACGATCTGAACCGTCTCGTTTATAGTCTCAATCATAAAAGCCAGGATAAAGGGTTTCACATGATAACGGACGGAGCCGAGCGGCTTTGTGCGATGCTGGATCAGCTGCTTGACATGTTTTCAGTACAGAAGAAACTGTTACATCAAAAGCTTGATCAGATGAAAAGCGGAGCGGCTTTTTTAGCGGCCGAATATGTAAAGTGTATCAGGGGGCTGAAAGAATATCGCGATACGTTCAGCAGGCTGCTGTTTGAAAATGATGAGAAAGAAGCCGTTTGGGTTGAAATTGACGCGAAGGGCGCAAAAAATGCCGTCAGTATCTATGCGCAGCCTTTGGAGCCCGGTGAAATGCTGGCAGACCAGTTTTTCGCCCGCAAAAAAAGCGTTGTGCTCACATCAGCGACCTTAATGGTGGAGCATTCTTTTCAATTTATGATTGAAAGGCTCGGACTTGCGGATTTTTATCCGCGTACCAAAAGCATCCCGTCTCCTTTTTCTTACGATGATCAGATGAACGTCATCATTCCGAAAGAGATGAAATCCGTTAAATATGACGGAGAGCGGGAAGTCATTGAGCATATTGCCAAGTATGCAGAAATCATGTTAAAGGGAAAACAGCCGAAGATCCTTGTCCTGTTTACGTCTCATGATATGCTGAAAAAAGTGTATCAGGAACTGAAACTCAGTATGGAGATATCAGGCATTCAGCTTCTCGCCCAAGGTATTTCGGGCGGGAGTCCCGGTAAATTAATGAAAACCTTTAAAACGGCAAGCCGGGCGATTTTGCTCGGGACAAATCATTTCTGGGAAGGCGTTGATTTTCCGGGGGATGAATTGTCAACCGTCATGATCGCAAGACTTCCTTTCAGGGCGCCTGACAATCCGCTTCATGCCGCAAAATGCGAATTTGCCAAAAAGCAGGGGAAAAATCCGTTTCAGACGATTTCCCTGCCTGAGGCCGTGTTAACGTTCAGACAGGGGATCGGGCGCCTGCTCCGTACGGCGGGAGACAAGGGAACAATCGTTCTTTTAGATCAGCGTGTAAAGACGGCGGGATACGGACGGCTGTTTCTTGAAGCGCTCCCGACTTCATCTCTTTTGGAGCTGACGGATGCCGAACTCGGGGATTATGTCAGCCAAACGGAATAAAAGCCGCATAAACGCGGCTTTCGTGGTGTGGGATGAGGAATTGTTTTTATAGTAAAAGCGGGTTCATGCCGCCTTGTGATTTTATTATGCCGCGGGCGCATCCCGTTATGACTAACAAAATTTGTTCGACCGATGGAGGGTATAAAAATGGAAAGCAAAATTGAAATTCTGTCAACGATTAATGTGGAGCATTCAGATGATTTATATAAAATCGTCGATACATTAAACCGGACTTTGAAACGGGACAATCTGATGTTCGGGCTTGCGCTCGACGAAGAAAATCAAAATGAAGCGGTCTTCACCATTTATCGCACATAGGTGAAAAAGATGAGAAAAAAAGCATTAATATTTACAGCCGTATTTGGTATTATTTTTTTAGCAGTTCTTTTATTTTCGGCCAGCATTTTTAAATCTGCAATGGCCCAAAAAGAAGAAGGCCACGAAACAGCTGCCGCAGCCGCTAAAGAAAAAACGGATCTGACAGATGCTGAGAAAGTGGAGACCTTTGTCGGCAAACAGAAATATTATGTTGTTACCGGAACGGATAAACATGGAAAAGATATGTATGTATGGGTTCCGGCCGACAAAAAAGCAAAAATTCTCTCAAAAAAAGCCAGTGACGGCATTTCAAGCGGCAAGGCTGCCAAGATCGTTCGGGACGAAGGGCTTGTTTCCAAGCTGAATGGCGTTCACCCGGCGAGAGAAAACAATGTTCCGTTATGGGAAGTGACCTATATCAACAAAAGCGGGCAGTATAGCTTTAGTTATGTGGACTTTACAAGCGGCAAGATTCTCAAAAACATCACACCGTGAGACGTATTAGGGGGAGTTCAAGTTGAAATTGGCAAAAAGAGTATCCGCATTAACACCGTCTGCAACACTTGCAATTACTGCAAAAGCGAAAGAGCTGAAAGCAGAAGGCCATGATGTCATCGGCCTCGGAGCAGGAGAACCGGATTTTAATACGCCTCAGCACATTATAGATGCCGCGGTGCGTTCCATGAATGAAGGCCATACGAAATATACGCCTTCAGGCGGTCTGCCGGCGCTGAAAGACAGTATCGCAAAAAAATTCAAAAACGACCAGGGGATTGAATATAAGCCGTCAGAAATCATTGTCTGCACCGGAGCGAAACACGCTCTGTATACATTATTTCAGGTTATTCTCGATGAAGGGGACGAAGTGATTATACCGACTCCTTACTGGGTCAGCTACCCTGAGCAGGTGAAACTGGCAGGGGGGCGTCCCGTCTATGCAGAAGGGCTGGAATCCAATCAGTTTAAAATTTCACCGGAGCAGCTGAAGCAGGCTATCACCGAGAAAACAAAAGCGCTCATTATCAATTCACCGAGCAACCCGACAGGTGTTATGTATACGAAAGAAGAGCTTGCGGAACTCGGAAAAGTGTGTCTGGAGCATGGCATTCTGATCGTTTCCGACGAGATTTATGAGAAGCTTACATACGGAGGAAAAAAACACGTCTCAATCGCACAGCTTTCAGATGAATTGAAAGAGCAGACGATCATCATTAACGGCGTGTCGAAATCTCACAGCATGACGGGCTGGAGGATCGGCTATGCGGCGGGTTCGGAGACGATTATTAAAGCGATGACGAGCCTTGCGAGCCACAGCACATCAAATCCGACGTCTATCGCTCAATACGGCGCTATTGCGGCCTATAACGGTCCGGCTGAGCCGCTGGAAGAGATGAGACAGGCATTTGAGCACAGACTGAACACCATTTACGCTCAGCTCAGTGAGATTCCCGGATTCACCTGTGTCAAACCTGAAGGGGCGTTTTACTTGTTCCCTAACGCCAAAGCGGCCGCAGAAAACTGCGGATTCAAAGATGTCGATGAATACGTCAAGGCGCTTCTGGAAGAAGAAAAAGTCGCCGTCGTGCCGGGCTCGGGTTTCGGTTCACCGGACAACGTCCGCTTATCTTACGCAACGTCACTCGATCTTTTAGAAGAAGCGGTCGAAAGAATCCGCCGCTTCACGGAAAAACACAGCTGATTCTGAAAAAGCGGCTTTTAAAGCCGCTTTTCACTTGCATTGACCCCGTTAGAGTAGAACGGGTATAATAAAGTGATGAAAAAAGAGATTCAGGCAGATTCCTGAATGTCTTTCTTGTTCTGGAGGGAAAGAGTTTGAAAACAACAATCAACCAAGTGTATAAACACACAGGCGAGGAAGTAATGATTGGAGCTTGGGTCGCTAATAAACGCTCAAGCGGTAAAATCGCATTTTTACAGCTGAGAGACGGTACCGGCTTCATTCAGGGAGTTGTCGTCAAAGCTGAAGTAGAAGAAGACATCTTCCAAATCGCGAAATCAGTGACGCAGGAAACGTCACTTTATGTAAAAGGAATTGTGAAAGAGGACGAGCGTTCACCGCTTGGCTATGAGCTTGCTGTTACATCCATTGAAGTCATTCACGAAGCGACTGATTATCCGATTACGCCTAAAGAGCACGGTACGGAATTCTTAATGGATCACAGACATTTATGGCTCCGTTCGAAACGCCAGCACGCAATTATGAAAATCCGCAACGAAATCATTCGTGCGACTTATGAATTTTTCAACAAAGAAGGCTTCGTGAAAGTTGATCCGCCGATTTTGACGGGAAGCGCTCCCGAAGGCACGACTGAGCTGTTCGCGACGAAATATTTTGATGAAGACGCCTTCTTGTCTCAAAGCGGCCAGCTGTATATGGAAGCAGCTGCAATGGCGCTCGGAAAAGTATTCTCTTTCGGACCGACGTTCAGAGCGGAAAAATCGAAAACGAAACGCCATCTCATCGAATTCTGGATGATTGAGCCTGAAATGGCATTTGTTGAATTTGAAGAAAACCTTGAAGTTCAGGAGAATTATGTTGCATACATCGTACAAAGTGTGCTGGAACATTGTAAGATCGAGCTGAACACATTAGGTAGAGACACATCGAAGCTTGAACAAATCAAAGCGCCATTCCCGCGCATTACGTACGATAAAGCGATCGAATTCCTGAAAGAAAAAGGCTTTGACGATATTGAGTGGGGAGATGACTTCGGTGCGCCGCATGAAACAGCGATCGCAGAAAGCTATGACAAACCGGTGTTTATCACTCATTATCCGACGTCATTAAAACCGTTTTATATGCAGCCTGCCAAAGATCGTGACGATGTCGTGTTATGTGCCGACTTAATCGCTCCGGAAGGCTACGGGGAAATCATCGGCGGTTCAGAACGCGTTCATGATATGGATTTATTGGAAGAAAGATTAAAAGAACACGGTCTGGATTCAGATGCTTACAAATGGTATGCTGAACTCAGACAATACGGTTCTGTTCCGCACTCCGGCTTCGGCCTCGGACTTGAGCGGACAGTGGCTTGGATCAGCGGAGCGCCTCACGTGCGTGAAACGATTCCGTTCCCGAGACTTCTGAACCGTCTGTATCCGTAATAGTTATGAAAAACGAAGTCTCCTGCAAGGGAGACTTTTTCTAAGTAAAGGGGAAAGCTCCCGGAGATAACCTTTTACAGTAAGAGGTGTAAGGATGAAAAAACAGCAATTTATAGATATGCAGGAACTCGGCATTTCAAGCATTCCCAACCTGCTGTTGACACATTACCGGCAGCTCGGGCTGAATGAAACCGAATTGATCCTGCTTTTGAAGATTAAAATGCATTTGGAAAAGGGCTCTTATTTTCCGACGCCGTTTGAACTTCAGTCAGGCATGTCCATCTCTGCTGAAGAATGTACAAGCTGCCTGAGAATGTTTATTCAAAAAGGTTTTCTGTTTATTGAAGAATGTGAAGACCATAACGGCATAAAGTTTGAAAAATATTCTCTGCAGCCGTTATGGGCGAAGCTGTATGATTACATGCAGCATTCACAAAACGAAACGCAGGAAAGAACGTCAGAAAGAGAACAAAAAAGCCTGTATACCATCTTTGAAGAAGAGTTCGGAAGACCGCTGTCACCGCTTGAATGCGAGACGCTGGCCATATGGCAGGATCAGGATCAGCATGATGCGATTCTGATTAAACACGCCTTAAAAGAAGCTGTTTTATCGGGGAAACTCAGTTTTCGCTATATTGACCGGATTTTATTTGAATGGAAAAAGAACGGCTTCAAAACGGTTGAGCAGGCGAAGGCGCACAGCCAAAAATTCCGGCGTGTTCAAACGAAACAAAATGATCCGCAAAAAGAGTATACGAGGCAGGTGCCTTTTTACAATTGGCTGGAACAATAACATGAGAAGGGGAGAAACGTGTTAAATTTAAAGCAGATTGAATATTGTCTTGAAAAAATCGGCGATATGTTTCCGCACGCAGAATGTGAACTTGTCCATTCAAATCCTTTCGAACTGGTTGTGGCAGTCGCATTATCCGCGCAATGTACGGATGCTCTCGTCAACAGAGTGACAAAAACGCTATTTCAAAAATATAAACGGCCCGAAGATTATCTTGCCGTATCGCTGGAAGAACTCCAGCAGGATATTAAATCAATCGGCCTGTACCGTAATAAAGCCAAAAATATTCAAAAGCTGAGCAAAATGATCATCGAAGAGTACGGCGGAGAAGTGCCGAAAGACCGGGATGAGCTTGTGAATCTGCCGGGTGTCGGACGGAAAACGGCAAATGTGGTCGTGTCTGTTGCTTTCGGCGTACCTGCGATCGCAGTAGACACTCATGTGGAGCGGGTCTCTAAACGGCTCGGTATCTGCCGCTGGAAGGACTCTGTTTTGGAAGTAGAGAAAACATTAATGAAAAAAGTGCCGAAAGAGGATTGGTCTGTTACACACCACAGATTAATATTTTTCGGCAGGTATCATTGTAAAGCGCAATCTCCCCGCTGTGCGGAATGTCCTTTGCTTCCGCTATGCAGAGAAGGGCAGAAGCGTGACAAAAAAGGGCTGGTGAAACGGTGACGGCGATTCACATTCTGGCAGGCTATGAAACATACCTGCGCAGCCTTACGGACTTGGAAAGCCTTGAGATCAAAACGGCGCTGCGCCGCCATCCGCTGTATATGGATTTCAGCGGTCAGCCAATCGTGCAGCCATGGAGGGAAAGGGGCGAATATGTCCCGTTTCTGTTTCAGATTTGGAACGAAACGAAAGAAACGCTGCTTCCCGTTTTTCAAACAAGAAAATCGAGATGTGATCAAAATGACATGCTGAAGGGAATTGCCTGTCTGATTGCCGCTTTTCACTGGACGGCAGGGGAGCGGGTCACATCACTCGATTGGTCTGTGCTTGAAACAAAGCATTTTCCCGCCGAACCGATCAATTGGGCGGAGCGAATGGCGTTTATTTTAACAAAACCGACTCAATATCACTCGTTTATTCAGCTTGATGAATTGATGACGGAGATGAAGAAGCAATATCATAAATATGAAGCCATGAACAAATGTTAAAAACCTCCTTTTCTCATAAGGAGGTTTTTTTGTATGAAAAAAATCCTTCACCTGGTTGAGGTGAAGGATTTCGTCCGCTAATGAGCGGAATTTGACTGGATGGTTGACGAATTGGACTGCCCGTTGATATTTGAAGATGAGTCTTGGTTTTTGTCCGTTTGACCGTTGTCAGGTTTATTTGAGCCGTCTGAACCGGAATCGGAATCATTATCAGAGCCGTTATCTTGCTGTCCGTTGTTATCGGTCCCGTTACCGGGCTGATTCTGATTGTTGTTATCTGTTTGATCCTTATCGGATTGATCCTGATTTTTATCGGGGTCATCAGTTGGTGTTTGATCCGATCCGTCAGACGTATCTGTCTGATTGTCATCTGTGTTTGAATCATCGGTTTGCGTCTTGTCTTTGTCTTTATCTTCATCAGACTTCTGCTCATCGTCAGTCGCTTTATCTTTATCCGCATCGTCTTCTTCATCTTTCGGGACTTTGAAAGAAGCTGATGCCGTATCGCTTTTTCCGTCATCGTTTTCCGCTGTCACCTGGAAGCTGTATGTGGAGCCTGGTGTGACATCTGAGACGACGGCTTCTTTTGCTGAACTGTTTTGAATGTCACTGTAGCTTCCGCCGTCAACGGATTGTTTGACATTGAATGTTGCATCACCGTCATAATTCCAGCTTAAAGTTAATGATTTTTTATCTTTGTCGTATTTCACTTGCAATCCTGACGGTTTATCGGCTTTTTCTTTCGTGTACGTTTTAGAAACGGCAGTTGGCTGCGTTCCTTTCACGAAGTACTCCGTCACTTTTTTATCATCCGGTGTATTCGGTCCGGCTAAAGCGGCAGGATTCGAGCCTTTCTCAACTGTTTCTTTTACGACGCTGTCAGGCTGCTTGAAGCTTCCTTTACCGTTATCAACGTAAGAGATCAGCTTTTGGAAAATCCGTTTTGCGACTTGCTGGTCAGCAGAAGACAGTGATTTCTTGCCTGCTTTGTTGCCAGACTCAACTCCGGTCCAAACCGCTGCTGTATATTGAGGGGTGTATCCGACAAACCAGGAGTCTGGGACTCCGCCTTGTGCGATATTATATTTTTGAATATCCTCTTTAGTAAAGTTGGTCGTACCCGTTTTACCGGCGACTTCCACGTTCGGCACCTGAGCTAGTCTGCCTGTTCCTGACTGCACGACTGTTTTGAGCATATCGGTAATCATGAATGCCGTGTAATCGCTCATAGCACTTTTCGGTTTCGGTGTTAAATCAAGCTTAGTGCCGTCATTAAATTCAATCGATGTGACCGCGTGCGGTTCATTGTACGTTCCGTTATTTCCGAACGCACTGTAGGCGCCCGCCATTGTCATAGTAGATACACCGCGGTTATCCTCACCAAATCCTCCGATCGAATAAGATTCGGTTACACTCTCTTTGTTTAATCCTAGTCCTAAGTCATTTGCGAAGTCGACGGCATTATCTTTACCGGCTGCTTGATATGCTTTCAGAGCCGGAATATTACGCGAGTCTGAGAGAGCCTCTCGCATTGATATCATATTTCTGTATTTATTGTCGTAGTCGTGAATCGGAGTGCCGTCAGAGTACGTATAAGCTGAGTCGTCAATCTGCTCATACGTCGACCATTTTTTATTTTCAATGACCGGGCCGTAATCAAGAATCGGTTTTATCGTTGAACCGGGCTGGGTTTTACCTTGTGTTGCATAATTGAATCCCCCGGTAGTTCTGTTCCGTCCTGCTCCGATAGCGCGGATTTCTCCGTTTGTCGTATCAAGGAGCGTGACGCCGCCCTGCATGCCTTCCGAAAAGCCGGCTGTATCTCCGTTCATCAATTGATCAAGATAATCTTGTGCTTTCGTATCAAGAGTCGTGTAAATTTTCAATCCGTCAGTTGAAATATCGACGTCTTTCTTTTCTTTTGTCTCAATTTCTTTCATAACTTCTTCGACAAAAGCGCTGTATTTATTTGTGTCCTTTTTATCGTATTCCTTTTGGCTGACGACGCCTTCATCTTTCATGGACACTTTCTTTGCTTTTTGGTAGTCAGAATTTGAAATGAATCCTTGTTTTTCCATTAAGCTGAGAACAATGTTCCGGCGTTTTTCGGAAGCCTTCGGATTTTTAACCGGGTTATATCCGGTCGGGCTTTGCGGCATTCCGGCAAGCGTCGCCGCCTGTTCAACCGTAAGCTTGCTCAAATCTTTTACGCCGAAGAATTCTTCAGCGGCTTTACCGACGCCGTAGGCACGCGGTGAGAAATAAATTCTGTTTAAATACATTTCTAAGATTTCATCTTTAGAATAATGGCGCTCCAGCTGCAGTGAAAGCCACACTTCCTGTGCTTTCCGTTTAATCGTTTTCTGATGGGTCAAAAGCGAGTTTTTCACAACCTGCTGGGTGATTGTGCTTCCTCCCTCTGAACCGAATCCATCCGTAAAGTTGGCGACCAAGGCGCCTCCGATCCGGATCGGGTCTATACCGTGGTGCTTATAAAAACGGGCGTCTTCAGTTGCGATAAATGCTTCTTTCACAACATCGGGTATATCCTTAATCGGGACGTAGGTTCGTTTTTCACCGCCCACTTCCGCGATTTCTTTGCCGTTTTTATCGTAAATCGTTGAAGAGTAAGGCGTTTTCAGCTTGGCTTCGTCCAAAGACGGCGCGCCGGAAACCAAAACGGCAAATGCCGCCGCTCCGCCGACTATGCCAAGGACAAACAGAATAACCAAGGACAGCACAATCTTTTTGAATAAACCGCCTTTACGCTGTTTCTTGCCTTTTTTCGGTGAAGAGGGCTTAGTGCTTTTCGTCTGCCTTGCCTTACGGCGTTCTTCACGGCTCGTAAATTGATCTGACATAACATCTCAACCTTTCGTTTATCAACCTTTCGCTCAGTCTACTGTTCCTGCGAAAAATAAAGCTGTTCAATAATACTAATATAATCAATTCTCGGTGAGTATCCAAGAGAAATCGGAAAGGAAGCATCTTCTAATTCGTCTTTGCGAATTGATTTTCTGCCATTGTTCTCCTTTCTCTCCCAAAAGACAAACAGCTTGTCGGCTTCGAGGAAATAAACCTTTCCGAAAGCGGATATAATAACAAAACAAATGCCGTCTTGCCTGACCACCTGCTTCATATGCTCAATCTGATGATCGTGAAAATTATGCAGCGGAAATGCCGTTTTGTTTTTTGTTTCTTTTGCCTCAAAATCAATGTAGCGTCCTTTATAAATGCCGTTGTAGTCAGTTGTGGAAGACTGTTTAAAATAAGCTTCCTTAATGACTGCGGCGCTTCTTTTCGGATAGTGGACGTTTACAATTTGGACGGGTGTCGGCTTTTTGTGAATGACAGCAATTTGGTTAGCCAGATAATACTTATTCGTTTCATTCAGGTCGTCTTCGAGGGTCATGCCGCGATTACTGTATGAATGGGACCGTTTCTGGCTGTTTTGGGATGAAACCGTTTTGTTCGGCTGAAAAGTTTTTCCATTCGGGTACCGAATCACTTTTTCCATCCTCCTTATCAAACTAATAGTGACGGAAGTGAATGAACGTGCATAAACGACAGACCGTAACCGCCATTCTTCGCCTGATCGAAAAAGAGACGAAAATAAAAAATGCCGATAATATTTCCCGGACGAATGCCTATAAAGCATATTTTGACCGCCATCCTGAGATCAAGTGGCCGCTTTTGGCATCCTTTGTGTCCCGCAATGCGGGCTGGTCGATGACTGATTTAAGAGGCGTCCTTTATCAGGAGGGCCTTGACAGCAGTCAGAAAAACTGTTTTTTCCTTTCGTATGAAAGGGCGAATTGGCTGATTTTTTCTGATGCCTATCCTCAGCTTCTGGTCTACCAGTGGTCAAAACAAATCGGCGAACCTCTTTTCCGTCATCTTCCTCATTTCCGCGTCTCGGCTTTTATGCAGGAAGAGTGGTTTCGCTTTTGGCGTGACGGAGATACGGAACGGCTCATGTATGCTCTTATTATAAATGAACAAAACACTATCCAAGCACCTATTATACAAAATCCTTCGTTTAAAAAGAATGTTTTTGGCACGATTCCTTTTTATTTAAGTGATTGGTTTCACTTTAATACGGTGATATTCCCTTCAATTGACGGACATTTATACGGAATTTCCGTCAAACGGTTTTCAAAAACCGAAGAGAGAATTACGCTCGGAAAACAGCTGGCCCGCCTTCTGTTCAGCCCTGATCTTCACGCTTCTTTTTACCGTTTTCTTGATACCGTTCCTCATACCGGTTCACGCTTTGATATGGAGAAAATGATCGGCATCAAAAAAAGAACATCACCGATGCTGAGGACAACCTATCCCATTGTTGCCCACCCATTAGACGGCGAAAGGGCGGATTGGTTTCAAAAAAGGTTAAGAAAAGGGGCTTTCTTACAGGAGAAAATGCCGAAACAGCTTGAACTGACGGACTGGTACTTCCAGAAAAGACGGGAGCTCCATGCGCTCTTCGCGGTTAAAGAGTGGCTGAAGAAATGAAAAAGCCCGAAACCGTTCGCTGGGGTTTCGGGCTGCTGATGTGTTACGTGGAAGGGCGGTTTGGGCCGCCTAATTTTTTATCAAGCGTATCAGTCGTTTTTGCTTCGGTTTTTTGCTGTTTACCTGCATTTTTCGGTCTCGTTTTCATACGGCACCTCCTCAACTGTATCGTTTGCATTAACGTGCCGGTTCATACAAAGTTTGCGGCACTTTTTTGTCGAAAGGCACGCCTTTTAGGATAATCTCTGTTTGTTTGCCGAACTGCTTCTACTTTTGTCATGTGCAGAGGAGAGCGGTATGAAAACGAGAATTATATTCTAAAGAGACGCAAGTGATAAAAGGGAGGAACATGAATGTCTGTTTACACGAGCAAGGCTGATATTCTCCGTCTGCTTTCTGATATCGAATTCCGGATTTCTGCTGCTGAAAAGACGCTTACCCAAGCAGTCAGATCCTGTCAGGCGGAAGCTGAAGAAATCAGACAGGAGAAACTTTCCCGCCTTGAGGAAGAGGCGCGGGAGCTTCATGTTTGTATTGATGACCTGTTTTTGGCTGACCGGCGTAAAAAGGATTTGCCGAGAGTCTGCCGGATCAGCTGATTTTATGCAAAAACTTTGGTACCATATGTACTGAGGTGAGTCCGTTTGCAGACACAGTCGTTATTGGAGCTGACAGAACAAATGATAGAGGCGGTTCTGGAAGCCGAAAAAAGGTATCAGGATGGAAAAGAGTCAGGCCGTTCATATGATTTTTTTGAGATTATTAAACCCGATGTTGAAAAAAGAGACCGGCTTTGCGCGCTTTGGACAGAAGCAGCACTTGCGTTTATTCAGGAAAACCGTCCGAAATACGTTCATCACGCACAAATTCAGGCCGTTACAGAAAATTTCGGAGAGCTGATGCTCCAATCATATGTTCATCATATTCATAAAAAAAGATACAGGGATTTAACTGAATCTGTTTTATATACGCTTCGTATATTAAGGGATGAAATTGAAAAAGAAGGCAGCTGAAAACGGCTGCCTTCTTTTATATAAAGGGGTCGGGTATGTTATTCATACGCCGGGTTTTCTGCTCCACTTGCTTCGAGAACCTTCATACTGTTTCGAAATTCGGTTGCGGTGAGATGGCCTTGAATATAGAGGAATTTTGCAAAGTCCATCAGTTTATCTGCACAATCTGTTTCATATTTTTTCACTTCAGCAAAACGCTTTCTTAAGTATGATACGTTCATAATGGTGCATCCCCTCTCATGTATGTTGAGATTATGGTAACATAACGATTCGACTTTTTTCTGTTTTTAAAAAATTAAGACTTTCGACAGCATTTGACAAAAATCAGAATCACCGAAAGCACATAACCACGGCGGAATTCATACATATATAGCAGAAACTTAGTGAGAGACAAGGGGGAATGTCGTATGCAATGGAGAGCAGAGCCATATCAAAATATGTACCAGCAGCCGGCGGGATATTTCTACCCGCAGCAGATACAGCCATTACAGCAGCCGTATCCGCAGCAGATACAGCCGCTACAGCCGCCGAGTCCGCAGCAGATACAGCCATTGCAGCATCCGCCATATCATCAGCAAGGGCAGTACCCGCAGCAATTTTATCCGAATCAGGAATACGGTCATATGCAGCAGCCGTTTGCTCCCTCTCCTCCTCAGGCAGCCATGCCCGGGGGGCAGCCGGGGTTTGTGAATCCTTACCCCGTTCCCAGACCGAATCAGCAGCAGTCTTCCCAATTCTCAGGCATACTCTCCCAGTTTAAAAAAACGAACGGACAGTTTGACTTTAATAAAATGATAGATACAACGGGGCAGATGGTAAGCGCCGTAAATCAGGTCGGATCGCTGGTGAAAGGCTTCACCAGTATCTTCAAATAAAAAGCATGAATGATATCCATCATTCATGCTTATTTTTTAGGGAAAAAGAGGGTAAGCGTCTGTTCATTCCAGGATGTTTCCATATCTTCTTCACTCACCTTATACGGGAGGACAACGGTTCTTGTCATGCTTGAAGACACATGGGATGAATGAGCCTGTTTATGATCGTAGCGGATTGTAACGTGAAGGTAGCACCCCTTCGTTTCCACCAGCATATCCCCGTCACGGAACGTCTCGGGAACGCCGATATCAACCGCGAGGCCCTTCGGCTCTTCTCTGACGTCAATCGTCACTTGCGCTTCAGTAAAAGCCGAATTGACAAGGTGCTGAAAACCCTGCATCAATTCTGCGAAGGGACCTGAGTGAAAAAATTGGTCCATCGCATGGCTGATGATGTCCTCATTACTTTGCGGATCAAGTTTATCGTTTTGTGATTGATCCATATGACCACCGCCTTTTTACAAACAGACTATGCGATGTTATGCCGTATGGTTAAGAATTGAAGGAAAAAAGAAAGTATGGTTAAATAGTGGAGAATAAACTGGTAACGGATTCACATTTAGGAAGGGGAGCACAACACATTGCTGAAAAAATTATTCGGATTGGGAGACAGCCGGAAAAAGCCGGCCGAGGAAGTGATTTTTTCTCCGGCTGACGGAGCGGTGATGGATTTGGCTTCAGTGCCGGATCCCGTATTTTCACAAAAAATGATGGGGGACGGGATCGCCGTCGAGCCTGCAAACGGAGACATTGTTTCACCGGTTGAGGGAGAAGTGATTCAGCTGTTCCATACAAAACATGCTGTCGGCATCCGCACCCTTTCCGGAGCGGAACTTTTGATACATGTCGGTTTGGATACCGTCAATATGAACGGCGAAGGCTTTGAAGCGCATGTAAAAGAAGGAGACAAAGTGAAAACAGGCGATCTGCTTTTAACGTGCCGGCTGGATTTAATAAAAGAAAAAGCAAGCAGCACCGTCATCCCTATGGTGATTATGAATGGCGATGCCGCAGAACCTTTGCAATTTGCAGGCGCAAATGAAGCGAAAAAAGGACAAACAGAGCTTTTTACGATAAAAATGAAGTAGGCAGGGGCTGATTCCCTGCTTTTTTTCTTGTGCAGGATTTTCATCTAGCCAGGCAAACAAATATTCGGTAAACTGTACCTCATAAAGAGGTGTGAACGATGAAGAAAAAATCATTGAGCGAACTGATTCAGGAATTAAAAAATCATGAAAATATTGTGCATTGGCATGAAGAGGAACCGCGGGAGGCGAAAACCATGCCGATGCCGGAGCAAGTAGATCGGAAAATTCGGGCGGCTCTCGAAAAGAGGGGGATCGAGCGGCTCTTTACACATCAATACTCCGCTTTTCAGACGGTTCAAAACGGAGAAAGCATTGTGGCTGTCACACCGACGGCCTCCGGAAAAACACTGTGCTATAATCTTCCGGTTCTTCAGTCTATCGCGGAAGATGCCTCAAGCCGCGCGCTGTATTTATTTCCGACAAAGGCGCTCGCACAGGACCAAAAAAGCGAGCTGAACGAAATTATAGACGAGACGGGCATGGACATTAAAAGCTTTACCTATGACGGAGATACGTCACCGGCCATCAGGCAGAAAGTCAGAAAAGCCGGGCATATTGTGATCACAAACCCTGATATGCTTCATTCAGCCATTCTTCCCCACCATACAAAATGGGTGAGTCTGTTTGAAAACCTGAAATATATCGTCATTGATGAATTACATACGTACCGGGGCGTATTCGGCAGCCATGTGGCGAACGTCATCCGCCGTTTAATGAGAATCTGCGCTTTTTACGGAAGCAAGCCGTCATTTATCTGTACATCCGCCACAATCGCCAATCCGAGGGAATTGGCGGAGCAGCTGACGGGAAAATCAGTGCGCCTGATTGACAATAACGGCGCCCCGGCCGGAAGAAAGCACTTTGCTTTTTACAATCCTCCGATTGTAAATAAACCGCTGCATATTCGAAAAAGTGCCACCGTGGAAGTGAACGAACTTGCCAAAACTTTTTTAAAAAATAAGATCCAGACGATTGTTTTTGCCAGAAGCCGTGTTCGGGTTGAAATTATTTTAAGCCACATTCAGGAGATCGTAAAAAAAGAAATCGGTGCGAAGTCTGTCAGAGGTTATCGCGGCGGATATCTTCCGAAAGAAAGAAGAGAAATAGAGCGGGGGTTAAGAGACGGAAGCATTCTCGGCGTTGTCAGCACAAACGCGCTGGAGCTCGGCGTTGATATCGGCCAGCTTCAGGTCTGCGTGATGACGGGGTACCCGGGCAGTGTCGCGAGCGCATGGCAGCAGGCGGGCCGGGCCGGGCGGCGGCAGGGAGAGGCGCTTATCGTGATGGTGGCGAACTCTGATCCGATTGACCAATATATTGTGCGCCATCCTGATTATTTCTTTAAACGCTCGCCTGAATCTGCAAGGATCAATCCCGATAATCTCATTATATTGGTCGATCACCTGAAATGCGCCGCGTATGAGCTGCCTTTCAGAGCCGATGAAACATTCGGAGAAAATGATGCAAGAGACATTCTCGAGTATTTAGAAGAAGAAGGGGTGCTTCACGAAAACCGCGAACGCTATCACTGGGCGAGCGAATCTTTTCCCGCCTCCAACATCAGTCTCCGTTCGGCGTCACAGGAAAACGTGGTCATCGTTGACCGGTCAGAGACGGCTGATGTAAAAATCATCGGAGAAATGGACCGCTTCAGCGCGATGACGCTTCTTCATGATGAAGCGATTTATCTTCATGAAGGGGTGCAGTACCAGGTTGAAAAGCTTGATTGGGATCATAAAAAAGCGTACGTGCGAAAGGTCGATGTCGAATATTATACAGATGCCAATTTAGCGGTGCAGCTGAAAGTGCTGGACATTGACAGAACGGACAGCAGAAAGAAAACGGCCTTACATTTCGGCGATGTAACCGTGAACGCACTTCCGACAATATTTAAAAAAATTAAAATGACGACATTTGAAAATATAGGATCAGGGCCGATTCATCTTCCAGAAGAAGAACTGCATACCAGTGCTGCCTGGCTTGAATTGAAAGAGGCGGATTCGGAGATCGGCGAAAAAACGCTTGAACAGCTGCTTTTAGGCATTGCCCACGTCCTGCAGCATATCGTGCCTGTATACGTCATGTGCGACCGAAATGACGTGCATGTCGTGCCGCAAATCAAAGCCGCACATACCGGACTTCCGACAATCTTTCTGTATGATCATTATCCGGGCGGAATCGGACTTGCTGATGAAGTATATAAGCGATTTGATGAAATCAATGAAGGGGCTGAGCGCCTGATCAGACAATGTCCATGTCAAGACGGATGTCCTTCCTGCATCGGCTCCGAAATAGAAGGAATAGATGCAAAGAAAGCGATACTCCGGCTCTTGAATTACGTGTAAAAGAAAAGGGGGACGAAAGATGTCCTTGAAAAATAAATTAAAGCGGATGAAAAACCACCTGAATGTGCCGGAAGCTGAAAAAAAGCCGGCAGCTTCACAACTTTCGGTCCCGGATATTCAAGTCCCATTTAGAGAAGAATGGGAGGCATTCGGAGTGAAGCCTTTCTTTTTTGAGGATGAATACTGTCTTATCCGCGAAACCGTCTATCCGCTTTCGCACCGCCACGGACGGTACAGCTTCAGTGAACTTGATGACGTCATGGCATTATGGAATAAAGGCGGTTTGACACATACTTTATCAGCAGAAGGATACGAAAAAAGCCAGCTGTTCTTCTTTGATACTGAAACGACCGGCCTCGGCGGCGGGGCCGGCAATATGATCTTTTTGCTCGGCCATGCAAGAGTGTATGAAGACCGTGTCGCGGTTAAACAGCATCTGCTTCCTAAACCGGGAAACGAGACGGCTCTTTACAAAAGCTTTTTAAGTGAGGTTGACATTACGTCTCTTGTTACGTATAACGGAAAAGCCTTTGACTGGCCTCAGGTGAAAACTAGGCATACATTGCTGCGGGACAGGGTTCCGAAGCTTCCTGACTTCGGTCACTTTGATCTTCTGCACGGGGCGAGACGGCTTTGGAAACATAAATTAGAGCGTGTATCGCTTTCGGCGGTTGAAAATGAAGAGCTTGCTTTTAAAAGGGACGAAGACACACCTGGTTATTTGGCGCCGATGCTGTATTTTCAATTTTTAAAGGCGGAGGATCCGGCTCTTTTAACGGGAGTGCTCTCGCATAATGAACAAGATGTGCTTTCCCTCATCGCTCTTTACATCCATATGTCAAAAAAGATTTTTGCATCTTCTGATCAGACGTCAGAACGTCAGGAAGCATACGCCATGGCGAAATGGTTTATCGCTCATAAAGAAACCGATCGGGCTGTTTCACAGCTGGAAGCGCTGCAAGGCAAAGACTTTGAAGATTCGGATCGGGCCCTTTTTGACTTAGCAATGCTTTATAAAAAACAAAACCGCAGGCAAGACGCCGTGCCCCTTTGGGAGAAACTGACGGGCTCTGATCTTCACATATGCAGACACCAATCAGCGGTAGAGCTGGCGATCTATTTTGAACATCACGCAAAAAATTATAAAAAAGCTCTGCAGGCCGCGCAGCAGGCGGCAGAAGACGGGGAAATATCGGAAAAAGAAGCCGAGAAGCTCCATGTGAGAATTGCCCGGCTTAAGAGGAAATATTCTTCTTGAAATATTGCCCGGGAAAGCGCAAAAGCCGAGCTGTTTCGCCAAAAATATTTTTTTCTGAATCCGCATCGATTTTGTTGTAGAATGGTGCCGCATCTTGTAAAATAGCGTTAGTTATTTATAGGGGAGAGTTGGTATGTATAAAGGTGTTTTTTACTTGTTCTTTGTCGTGGTTTTTTTGATTGCGTTTGTATTTTCGAATTTTAAAGACAGCTTGCTGACACACTTTTAAATTGGGTGATTGAATTAGAACATGCACCCTCTTTTCTTCATAACCTAACAGTGTAATATAAGTTAATGGAGAGGGGATTTAGCATGTTTCATCATCATTGTTGCAGACCAAACGTGATGCCGCCGATTGTCCATCCGACTCATTGCTGTGAACACCATTGTTTTTCTAACACAGTTGTGCCGCATATTCATCCGCAACATACAACTAACGTAAATCACCACAACTTTGAGCACGTTCATTACTATCCGCACACTTTTTCAAATGTTGACCCGACAACTCACCAGCATTTTCAGTGCGGAAGCCCTTGCTGCGATCATTAGTATTGAACGCTTAAGCAAGATCGGTTAGGATATCAGCAAATCAAAATGGGGCCCGATGGGGAGCCCCATTTTTTAAGCAGGTGATCAATTGAAAGTATTAGCCGTAACAGGATACAAGCCGTTTGAACTCGGAATTTTTAAACAGGATGACCGGGCGCTTGTTTATATAAAAAAGGCGATAGAAACCAGACTCAGAAGCTTTATTGACGAAGGCTTGGAATGGATTCTCATATCCGGACAGCTGGGGACTGAGCTTTGGGCGGCTGAAACGGCGTACGATCTCAGAGAAGAGTATCCGGAATTAAAGGTTGCCGTTATCACGCCTTTCTACGGCCAAGAAGAAAAGTGGAAGGAACCGAATAAAGAAATGTATGAAGCGGTGCTTGCTCAGGCAGATTATGAGGAGAGCCTGACGCATCGGCCGTACGAAAGTCCGCTCCAATTCCGGCAGAAAAACGCGTTCTTTATTGAAAAGTCAGATGCGCTTTTGCTTTTATATGATCCTGAAATGGAAGGATCGCCGAAATATATGCTGCAGCAGGCAGAAAAACGCCGTGAAACAGACGGATATCCGATTTATTCGATTACGATGGATGATCTCCGTGCCGCCGTTGAAGAAGAAGATTTCTTTTTATAACACGTCAGAGAATATTTGACAACGGGACGTGTTTCTGAATAAAATATAACATGATGATTCACGATATGAGGTGAAAAAGATGCTTGCTGATAAAGTAAAGCTTTCTGCGAAAGACATTTTGGAAAAAGAATTTAAAACAGGCGTTAGAGGTTACAGACAAGAAGACGTTGACAAATTTTTAGATATGATTATTAAGGATTATGAAACCTTTCATCAAGAAATTGAAGAACTGCAGCAAGAAAATCTGCAGCTGAAAAAACAGCTTGAAGAAGCAAGCAAAAAACAGCCGGTGCAGTCCAATACGACCAACTTTGACATTCTGAAAAGGCTGTCCAACCTTGAGAAACATGTATTCGGCAGCAAACTTTATGACGAATAGGGCAGATGCACTTGTCAAATGAGACAAGTTGCTTTATAATGAACAAGTGTTCTTAACGTTCGGGTAATCGCTGCAGATCTTTGAATCTGTAGAGGAAAGTCCATGCTCGCACGGTGCTGAGATGCCCGTAGTGTTCGTGCCTAGCGAAGAAATAAGCTAGGGCAGCCTTGATAGGCTGACGGCAGGAAAAAAGCCTACGTCTCCGGATATGGCTGAGTATCCTTGAAAGTGCCACAGTGACGAAGTCTCATCAGAAATGGTGAGAGTGGAACGCGGTAAACCCCTCGAGCGAGAAACCCAAATTTTGGTAGGGGAACCTTCTTGAAGGAATTGAACAGATAGAAGGACAGAATGCTTTCTGTAGATAGATGATTGCCGCCTGAGTACGAGGTGATGAGCCGATTGCAGTACGACGGAACAAAACATGGCTTACAGAACGTTAAACATTATTGATATGACAAATTAGAGCTCTCCTTTAAAGGGGAGCTTTTATCTTGAATGAGACGAAAGCTTAAAAGAGACAGGGTGATACGATGAAGAAGTACACACTAATAGCGACGGCGCCGATGGGAATTGAAGCGATCGTCGCCAAAGAAGTGCGTGATTTAGGTTATGAATGCAAAGTAGACAACGGAAAAGTCATTTTTGAAGGAGATGCGCTTGCGATCTGCCGCGCTAACTTATGGCTGCGGACGGCTGACCGCATCAAAGTACAGGTCGCCGAGTTTCAGGCGAAAACGTTTGATGAGCTGTTTGAAAAAACAAAAGCGATTGACTGGCGCGCGTACATTCCGGAAAACGCAAAGTTCCCCGTTATCGGAAAATCCGTGAAATCAGTGCTTGCCAGTGTGCCTGACTGCCAGCGGATCGTCAAAAAGGCGATAGCGGAAAAGCTGAAACTTCAATCAGGAAAACAAAATGAATGGATTGAAGAAACGGGCCCCGAGTATAAGGTGGAGATTTCCCTTTTAAAAGATAAAGCCGTGCTTACACTGGATTCATCAGGAACAGGCCTTCACAAACGGGGATACAGGGTTGATCAGGGAGGAGCTCCGATTAAAGAGACGCTCGCTGCCGCGTTAATTCAGTTAACCAACTGGACGCCTGACCGTCCGTTCGTCGATCCGTTCTGCGGTTCCGGCACGATCGCCATTGAAGCCGCTTTAATCGGACAAAACATTGCTCCCGGTTTTAACCGTGATTTTGTTTCAGAAGACTGGGAATGGATCGGAAAAGAACTGTGGGACAAGGCGCGTCTTGAAGTGGAAGAAAAGGCGAACTATGATCAGCCGCTGCAGATCTTTGCCAGTGACGTAGATCACCGGATGGTAAACATCGCCAAAGAAAACGCAGAAGAAGCGGGACTCGGTGACCTGATCGAATGCAAGCAAATGCGGGTGCAGGATTTTACGACGAAACTCGAATACGGCGTAATCGTCGGAAACCCTCCGTACGGCGAACGGCTCGGCGAAAAAAGGGAAGTCGAGCAGATGTATAAAGAAATGGGCCGGGCATTTGAATCTCTTGATACATGGTCTGTCTACATGTTGACGTCAAATGAACAATTTGAAGAGGTCTACGGAAGAAAAGCAACCAAAAAACGGAAGCTCTTTAACGGTTTTATCAAAACGGATTATTATCAGTACTGGGCTAAAGTGCGGCCGCAGCGGAAAAAGCCGCAACAAAGAGAAGACGCCTGAAACAGCGTCTTCTCCGGCATCTTTACGTTTTATTCTGCCATTACCAGCGGTGCGCTTTTGCGTTGCTCCGTAAAATAATGTTGGTCTGGGACATTTCGGTGTGGCCGTTCACTTGCGATTTAGAGCGTTTCGGCCGCGTCCAATTGTGATGAAACAATTCAGAATGCTGATCTAATCGATCTTTATAACTCATGTAACCATCACTCCCGGATAGAATAATTTTGTGAAGATGGATATTCGATCGAATATCTGTTGTAGTTTGTGCAGGTCAGGTGCGGATCATTCAGAATGGCATGTATAGAAAGTGAAGCATCGGCATAGAATGATGATTATTTCTATTTGAGAGGTGATCTATTTTATGCTGAACAGCGAGCACTTCAGTAAAATACAAAAGGCGTTAGACGCAACTGCTTTCCGGCTGGAGGAAGCCGGAGCGGAGTTCGGTCCTTCCGCCATGACACACGCACAGGAAGAACTTGAAAATGCGGTAAAACATACACATTCAACAGACCATCCGTTCCTATGTACACATATCATTAACCGGAAATGATAATGACAAAAACTTGGCGAGGCCAAGTTTTTTTGTTGTATTGAAAAGGGTTAAATGATATTATAGATGGTCTGAATGCCGAATAGTTAGGGGTTGGAGTTGGGTGACAACATCACGTTTGCCTTTTGCTTTAACAAAAGAAAAGAATTTTTACGAAGAATTGAACAATTGGATTGGTGACGTGTTTTACGATATCCTTCCCGAGAAAGGCTTTGACCTTCGGGATGAGCAGGTATTTATGGCGTTTCAGCTTGAACGGGCATTTAAAGAGAAAAAAGTCATGTTCGCTGAGGCAGGAGTCGGTACGGGGAAAACGCTGGTGTATCTGCTGTTTGCCATCAGCTATGCCAGATATACGGGTAAACCGGCCATTATCGCATGCGCCGATGAAACGTTAATTGAACAGCTTGTCAAAAAAGAAGGCGACATTTCCAAGCTGACAGAACATTTGGATCTGCAGATTGATACACGGCTGTCCAAATCCCATGAGCAGTATTTGTGTCTGAAAAAGCTTGAGAAAACGATGCAGCGTTCTGATGATGAAAAGTGGCTGGATCTTTATGAGTCGCTGCCTTCATTCGTACACGAGTCACAAGCGATGCAGCGCTTTTATCCGTACGGCGACCGTAAACAGTACGCTGATTTGACGAATGAAGAGTGGGCAGGCGTCAGCTATGATTCCTTCCAAGATTGTTTAACTTGTGATATGAGACATAGATGCGGTTTAACACTTTCGAGAGATCATTACAGAAAATCAACGGATCTGATTGTTTGCTCCCATGATTTCTACATGGAGCATGTATGGACGGAAGAATCACGCAAAAGGGAAGGACAGCTGCCGCTTTTGCCGGATCACAGCGCCGTCGTGTTTGATGAAGGACATCTGCTGGAATTCGCCGCGCAAAAAGCGTTAACGTATCGTGTGAAGCAGTCGACGCTTGAGCTGTTTTTAGAGCGTCTGCTTCAAAATGATATCAGAGAGGAATTCGCCGAACTGATTGAAGATGCCCTTGCCGCAAACGATGAGTTTTTCTATGTGCTGTCAGAGGAATCGAAGGAAATCGCCGGCTCTCACCGATTGGACATCCAAAACGACCAGCGTGTTAAGCGTGCGGCTGACGAACTGTGCCGTCTGCTCGATAAAATCGGCGAGGCGCTCGTATTTGAATCGGAAATGTATACGATCGATAAGTACGAGCTGTCAGTTGTAGAAGAATACGTCGAACAAATGGCATATTCGCTGTCGCTGTATCAAAAGGATGCCATCAGCTGGCTTGAAACGCGGGATACAGACTCAACGTTTGTCGTTATGCCGAGAACAGTAGCCGAAGTTTTGGGAGAAAAGGTCTTTTCTAAAAAGATTCCTTATATCTTCTCATCGGCCACTCTTTCTGAGGGCGGTTCATTTGATTATATCGCTGACAGCCTCGGAATCCGTGATCCTTTATCATTCACCGTTGAATCTCCGTACGATTACGAGGAGCAAATGTCTGTTGCGCTTCACGGTGACATGACGTCTGAGCAGAAAACTGCCGAAACGATTGAAACCATTAAGGAGAATGAAGGACGCACCCTCGTTCTTTTCCCTTCCTTTGAAGACATGAAGGAATTTAAAGAACAGGCTGCCGCGTGGGAGCTGCCGTATCCGATATACTACGAAGGTGACGAAGAGATCTCCAGTCTGGTCGAAAAATTCCAGCGGGATGAAGAATCCGTGCTTTGTTCCGTCCACTTATGGGAAGGTCTTGACATTCCCGGTGACTCGCTCCGGAATGTGACCATTTGGGCGTTGCCGTATCCGCCTCATGATCCCGTGTTTACCGCAAAGCGGAACGGAGCGAAAAAAGATCCGTTTGAGGAAGTTGATCTGCCGTACATGCTCTTGAGAGTCCGGCAGGGAATCGGCCGCCTCATCCGTTCTAATCAGGACAGCGGAACCATATCCATTTATGCGGGCGGAGAAAGTGAACGGGTCTTGGCCGAAGTCAAAAAGATCTTGCCTGTTACACCGAAAATCGTATAAAAACAAAAGCTGCAGGATTCTTATCCTGCGGCTTTTTTAAATCCGGGAAGTTGACTTTATCACGGCATTCCATTAGCCTGTAATTGATAGTGAAAAGGGAGGGGAACGGATATGGATTTACATACATATGAAAAAGAGTTTTTTGATCTGTTAAAAAGAGTATCCCACTATGTCGAAGCCATTGCACTTATGCATTGGGACTTAAGAACGGGAGCCCCAAAAAAAGGCTCTGATGACCGGGCGGAAAGCATCGGACAGCTGTCGGCTGACGTTTTTCAAATCCAGACATCCGACCGGATGAAAGAGCTGATCGACATCCTTCTCGCGCATGCAGAGGAGCTCTCTGAAGATACAGTGAAAGCGGCGGAACTTGCGAAAAAAGATTATGATCATAATAAAAAAATTCCTGAAGATGAGTATAAAGAATATGTCATTTTAACATCGAAAGCTGAAACGGCTTGGGAGAATGCAAAGGCGGACTCTGATTTCTCTATGTTTGCTCCGTACCTTCAGAAGCTGATTGATTTTAATAAGCGGTTTATTTCGTATTGGGGCTATGAAGATCATCCATACAACGCATTGCTCGATATTTTCGAACCGGGTGTTACGGTAAAGGTGCTGGATCAGCTGTTTTCTGAATTGAAGGAAGCGATTATTCCGCTTATCAAAAAAGTGACGGAATCCGGCAATAAACCGGACACTTCCTTTATAACGAAAACGTTTCCGAAAAAACAACAAAGAGACCTCTCCTTGTATTTCTTAAAAGAGTTCGGGTATGATTTTGACGGCGGCCGCCTGGACGAGACGGTGCATCCGTTTGCGACGACAATCAACCGGGGCGATGTGCGGGTGACGACCAGATATGACGAAAACGATTTCCGCACGGCAATTTTCGGAACGATTCATGAATGCGGGCATGCGATCTACGAGCAGAATATTGACGAAGCGCTGAGCGGAACGAACTTATCTGATGGTGCATCCATGGGAATTCATGAATCCCAATCATTATTTTATGAAAACTTTATCGCCAGAAATCAACATTTCTGGACCGCCTATTATGAAAAAATGGTTGAGGCTTCGCCTGATCAATTTCAAGATGTGAAAAGAGAGGACTTTGTACGCGCCGTAAATGAGGCGAAACCGACATTTATCCGAATTGAAGCCGATGAGCTGACATATCCGCTTCATATTATTATCCGTTATGAAATTGAAAAAGCGATTTTCAGCAATAAAGTGACAGTGGAAGAACTGCCTGCATTGTGGAATCAAAAATATCATGATTATTTAGGCATTACGCCGCCATCTGACGCCAAAGGCATTTTGCAGGACGTACATTGGGCGGGCGGCGATTTCGGCTATTTCCCTTCCTATGCGCTCGGATATATGTATGCGGCACAGCTGAAGCATACCATGCTTGACGATCTGCCCGAATTTGACCAATTAATAGAACGGGGCGATTTTGAGCCGATCAAACAATGGCTGACAGAAAAGGTTCATCAGCACGGAAGACGCAAAATGCCGCTTGACATCATAAAAGATGCAACGGGAGAAGAGCTGAACGTTCAATATCTCATTGAGTATCTCGTCGGCAAATATTCAAATTTATATTTATAAACGAAACGCCCGGCATACACCGGGTGTTTTTCTAAAAATTCTAAAAAGACGAATAATCGAAAACCAATTCTTTGTAAAAGTTCGGAAATATTCAAATTTCACTATGCAAAAGAAGTGTATCTTGTTATAATTTGATTAATATCATACGAACACTCATATAATCGCGTGGATATGGCACGCAAGTTTCTACCGGTCACCGTAAATGTCCGACTATGAGTGAGCAATGGAACGGCTTTATTCGGCCGTTGCGTGTAGATCATTCGGCATTGCTTGCTCTTTTTTTGGAGAGCGGGCAATGCTTTTTTATTTTTTTATAAGCGGGGGTAATCATTGTGGAAGCATTAAAACGAAAAATAGCAGAAGACGGAATTGTTCTTTCTGATCAAGTGCTGAAAGTGGATTCTTTTTTAAACCATCAAATTGATCCGGTTCTCATGCAGCAGATCGGCCGGGAATTTGCGCGCCGTTTTGAAAAAGACGAGATAACCAAAATCGTCACAATTGAATCTTCGGGCATTGCCCCTGCGGTGATGGCCGGCCTTGAACTCGGCGTTCCCGTCATCTTTGCGAGAAAAAGGAAGTCTCTCACATTAACGGATGATCTGCTGACGGCATCCGTCTATTCTTTCACGAAAAAAACAGAAAGTCAGATTGCAATCTCCGGAAATCATCTGTCGAAAGATGACCGCGTGTTAATCATTGACGACTTTTTAGCGAACGGACAGGCGGCAGAAGGACTTTTATCCATTGTAAAACAAGCAGGCGCAGCGGTTTGCGGGATCGGAATCGTCATTGAAAAGTCATTTCAGCCGGGAAGAGATGAGCTGATAAAAAAAGGATGCCGGGTCGAATCATTGGCGAGAATTCAATCGCTTGAAGACGGAAAAGTGACATTTGTACAGGAGGTCCGTTCATGAAAAACGGCTATGCCAAAACACTTTCCCTCGGTATCCAGCACGTGCTTGCCATGTATGCCGGCGCCGTCGTCGTTCCTTTAATTGTAGGAGCGGCATTGGGACTGAACGCAGAACAGCTGACATATCTCGTATCAATTGACATTTTTATGTGCGGGGCGGCTACGCTGCTTCAAGTATGGAGGAATAAATGTTTCGGCATCGGCTTGCCTGTTGTGCTTGGCTGTACGTTCACCGCGGTAGCGCCGATTATTTCCATCGGTAAGGAGTACGGGATTTCAGCCATTTACGGGAGCATTTTGGCATCGGGTCTGCTTGTCATTCTGCTGTCGTTTTTCTTCGGCAAGCTCGTATCCTTTTTCCCGCCTGTGGTAACCGGATCTGTCGTGACGATTATCGGGATGACCTTAATGCCGGTCGCGATGAATCATATTGCCGGCGGGGAAGGCAGCAAGGATTTCGGTGATCCGGCTAACCTTGCCCTCGGATTTACGGTGCTCGTCATCATCGTGCTGCTTTATCGGTTTACAAAAGGATTTTTGAAATCCATTTCGATTTTAATCGGCATTGTCATCGGGACGGTCATCGCATATTTTATGGGAAAAGTGCAATTTGACAATGTGGCGAATGCTGACGCAATTCAAATGATTAAACCGTTTTACTTCGGGACGCCGACATTTCATGCGGCACCGATTATTACGATGTCCATCGTTGCCATTGTCAGCCTTGTTGAGTCAACCGGCGTCTATTTCGCTCTCGGTGACCTGACAAACCGGCGCCTGTCTGAACGTGATTTAGCAAAAGGCTACCGCGCGGAAGGCCTGGCGGTATTCATCAGCGGCATTTTTAATGCTTTTCCGTACACGGCTTATTCCCAAAACGTCGGCCTCGTGCAGCTGACAGGAATTAAGAAAAACGCGGTTATCGGTGTCACGGGCGCACTTTTAATGCTCTTCGGCCTTTTTCCGAAAATCGCAGCCTTCACGACCATCATCCCGTCTTCCGTACTGGGAGGCGCGATGGTGGCCATGTTCGGCATGGTCATCTCCTACGGCATTAAAATGCTCAGTCAAATTGACTTTAAAAAGCAGGAAAACCTTCTGATTGTCGCGTGTTCGGTCGGATTGGGACTCGGTGTAACCGTCGTTCCCGATATGTTTAAGCACCTGCCGTCTTACTTAAATCTGCTGACCACAAACGGAATCGTCGCCGGAAGCTTTACCGCCGTCCTTTTGAATATTATTTATAATATGATTCCTAAAACGAAAAAAACCCTTGATGTGACAAGGGTTCAAGAGGGTTAGTTATCCGTTTTTCTTTAAAATAACATCTTATTTTATCCAGATCGAGGATGCTTCCGAAAGTTGATGAACTTTTTGCGAGGCATTCTCTTTTTTTATTAGTTTCATTGTTTGAAAAGAAACAAATTGAGTGATGAGGCATCCGCCTTATTTCGCCGAAAAACCGTCCTGGACTATATGTACGTGAACGAGTATCTTGTGCACGGATCCTTACAAATGAGAGTGAAAAGAAGGGAAAGCCCCTTCTTTTAATTAATCCATCCTTCAAAAGTTGCGCGATAGAACCCTTCGATTATCTCTACTTTCTTAAGGTAATATGTAACACCATTCTTAGCAGTTGTATTTGGGATATCCCATCTATGAAGGTAATCCATTGTAAAAGAATCTTTGGTCGCTTGTGTCGAAATTTTTGTTTGAGTTGAGTCGCTATTTGTATGACCAGGGCTAGATGCAAAAGTAGGGGCAGCGGAAACGAGTAAAGCGAGAGACAAGGCAGAACCAGTTAAAACTTTTTTTAATTTCATTTTAAACACTCCTTTGTTTTTTAATACACTTGTATTATCACATACAATACAAAAATAACCAAGGTTTTTTTTGTTAATATTTTGTGAGCGTGAATGTAGTTAGGGGCAGTCCTTTCATTCACTGTTGCGGCTTATTTCAGAATATTGATAAGTATATAGAGAAAAAGAGTTGAATATTGCTGGCTTCTGGTGAGCTGCAGCCTTTGAGTCAGTGCTTGCTTTAGCTATTCCAGCGCTTTTCCAACGGGGAAGGTGCGATATGAAATTTAACACTGAAATAATTGTACAAAAGTAAAATCTTTATTTAAAATGTTATAAATACGGATTTTCAATATAGGAGGTTATCTGATGGCAGAAAAGAAAAAAGCTTTAATCATTGTGGATGTACAAAAAGCCTTTGATGATAAAAAGTGGGGAGACCGAAATAACGTAAAGGCGGAAGAAAATATCAGCAAAATACTGAAATTATGGAGAGAAAAAGGATGGACAGTCATATACATACAACATATTTCTGATAAACCTGGTTCTTTATTTTATCCAAAAAATGAGGGGGTTGCTATAAAGGAAATCGTTAAACCTATGGATAAAGAAGTCATTATAACCAAGAAAGTAAACAGCAGCTTTATTGGGACTAATCTAGAAGAGCTCTTAAAAGCAAATGATATAACAACTGTCGTAATCACTGGCTTGACTACGCCGCACTGTGTTTCAACAACCACAAGGATGAGCGGTAATTTAGGATTTGATACATACCTGATTTCAGATGCAACAGCAGCCTTTGGAATGAGAGACCAAAATGATACATATTATGATGCAGAGACTATTCACAATATATCTCTGGCAACATTGCATGATGAATTCGCCACAATATTAACGACTGATCAATTAATCAATGATTTTATAAAAACTCACTGATTGACATTATGGCTAAGGCCGGCGGTGGGGATAGGCGGCTGAAAAGCATATTCAGGCGCATACAAGGACCTCGTCGGAAAATACGGGGATCACGATTGAAAAAAAGGCATCTGTTTCAGATGCCTTTTTGTTTGTTGCGGTCAACGGTTTGATTCGGCCTTAGTTTTGAATAGTAAAAAGGCTTTACCAATCAGCGAATTATTCAAACTTTTTTGGCTTGTGCTGAGTCTGGTGTCTTTTGATTTCCTCGAATAGATTGGCTTGATCATCTTTTTGAGGCTGAGGCTCTTTGTTAAGACATTTTGGATCGATCACATTTTTAAGATCTTTGATGGTTAAAGGCTTACAGTCATCTTTTAATTCGTAGCCTAATTGTCCATTAGCTTCTAAAGTGGCATATTTAATTGTGTTTATATCTGAAATGCCAAGAAGTCTTAAACGCATTTCGAGTTGATCTGCTGTCAGTCTCAGCTTCTTTAAGTTTTCTATATTGAGTTGGCCGTCTTCTATAACGAATTTAGATTTTCCGGTTAAAAAAGATTCAATCCAGTTTACTTTTACTTGAAACCATTCCATCAAAATCAAAGCGCTAAAAAGGATAGACGCAGCGATTAATGTTTTCAATAAACTGGTTTCTAAAATGGGGTGAACGATAATCGTACCGATTGAAATCATCACCATTGTCTGTGCAATGGTCATTTGTGCAATGGATTTTCTCCCTGAAATTCTCAGTAAAATCATTCCGAATGCAATTATAATTAATTCTTCCCAAGCAAATCTCATGTTATCACCTTGGATTGTGTTTTATCAAAAATAAAAGAGCAAGTAAGAGGTTTTATGGGGTACTTGCTCACGAAGAATTATTGCCCTTACATTTGATAACTAAAGAGGGGAGGAAAAACATTCCATGGCCTTTTGTTTACGTCAGCATATATCAAGAATAGAGTTACCTTAACATGAGCTGGGGAACTCAAGCGTCCATAGAAATGTTCTGAAGGATCTGGATTGATTCTTCGTAAAGAGTTGAGGCTCGGCTTTTGGATAGACATGTGATTCACTAAAGTGCTGCAGGATCCGATCAAAAAACCTATGGCAGGAGAGAATTTTAGATTATGTGTTTTTGCGTCTAAAAGCAGAAAACAGTACAACTGATAATGATCATTGGGTGAAATGAAATTACGCACCTAGGTGCTATATGTTGGATCAATTATAAAAGGCAGTGAAACTAGAAAAAGGGGCAAAGCCCCCTTCATATTAGTAACAGTGCTCATCATTCCCATACCAGATTCCGTTCCAGAAAGAAACTTCTTTTAGATACCAATTGTTCATATCCTCCAGAAGTTGCAAAAGCAGGAGATTCCGATACAAGTAGAGCAAGAGATAATTCAGAATCTGTCACAATTTTCAATTTTGACACTTCTTAGGTACATGTTAGCAATCATTTATTCTCTTATCGGCACTGTAACATATGGATTTTTTTTAGTTGTTGCTTAGAACAAACATTCCGCGTCATGAAAAATCAGCTTTTGTAAACGGCTGTCCAAGTGCCATCAGCACCATGGAAGGTGATGTTGTCTAAATAATAGGTGATTCCATTCCGGTAAATTGAAGTAGGATAATCAGGGCCGGAACCATTAAGTATGAACGTCGCCAAAGCAGATACTTCCTTCGTTTTACTTTCTGCAGAAGGTGTATCAGCAGGACCTGCGGCAAAAGCAGGGGCGGCAGAACAGAGTAAAGCGAGTGATAGGGCTGAGCCGGCTAAAGCTTTCTTCATTTTCATTGTAAACACTCCTTTTCTTTTTTAATACAATTGTATTATTACATATTATGTTAAATAAGTACATGCTTATCTTTGTTGATTTTTTGTGAACAAACAGATAATCTATTTAAACGCAGAGATGAAATAAGTATGATGATGAAGCAATTATCATCTATAAATATAAGATCAGGAAGTGGCTGATTTTCTCAAAAATCATCTGCTCTTGCGAAATGGGGAGTTGCATGACATTTACGGAACGGGCGGTAGCCATTATCTGAAGGAAAAGTGATGACGTATGGTCAAATTGCCGGTCTTGCGGGAAGTCCGCGGGGAGCGAGGCAGGTTGTGAGGATTCTTCACTCCATGAGTAAAAAGCATCGTCTTCCTTGGCACAGGGTCATCAATGCAAAGGGCGAAATCGGATTGAGAGACGAAGAGATGTTTTCTGTACAGAAGCTGTCTCTTGAAGCTGAGGGGGTAGCGGTCACGTCAGACGGACGGATCGATCTCAATTTATACGTATATGATCCGAATATGTGAAAAAACCTGCCGTATATCGGCAGGTTTTTCAGTTATATGCTGCGAGCCGGCCAGAAAGGTTTTGCCGGATATAAGGCCATTCCTCCCGAAGGATGGAGTAGTAGGCAGTATCTCTGAGGCCGCCGTCGACAGCCGGAATGTGTGCGCGACGGGTCCCTTCAAATTGGGCTCCGATCCGTAAAATTGCGGTACGTGAGCGCTGATTGCGAACGTCGGTTTTCAGCGTCACCCTGACAGCTTGCCACACGTCAAACGCATGCGTCAGCATCAGAAGTTTACATTCCGTATTGACACCGGTCCGCTGCACGGCAGAGGCATACCATGTGCTGCCGATCTCACACACTTCCGGAGCTGCGTCCGCCGTCCGCGTAAACACTTCCGCATCCATAAACCGCGTGCTTCCGACGATTCGGTCTGTTTCAAGACTCCGTACTGCAAAAGGCAATACAAGTCCTTTTTCATAATCGGAAAGCGCACGCTCAATATAACGCTTTGTTTCTTCGATTCCGTCAGGGACATGGGTGTAAGCGTAATTCGTCCTATTTTCTGAAGCAGCGTCACAAAGTGCCTGAGAGTGATCAATCGTCAGCAGCTCTAACTGAACGAGTGACCCTCTAAGAATGACAGGTGTCAGCATTCTTATCACAACCTTTTTTATGAATGGATCAAGTATAGTCGAACGGTTTCTTATTCAAAAGGGCCAATTTCCTATTAAAATGGCATGTCAGTGAAATCCTCGATTCAAACTTATGCATACATTCAGAAAAAAAGCGGAAACCTTTATGTAAAGAGGTGATGGGCATGGCATATGTGTTATCTGTCGGAACGAGCATTCCAAAGTATCATGTCTCGCAAGAAACGGCGGCGGATTTTGCGAGAGGGATGTTTGCCGATTCATTTAAGGATATTGATCGGCTGTTAAAAGCCTTTCAAAACGGCGAAATTGAATCAAGGCAGTTTGTCCGGCCGATTGAATGGTATAAAACGGCACGGGGTTTTTCAGAAAAAAACCGGCTGTATACGGAAGAAACCGTTAAGCACAGTGCGGATGCAACGCTTGATTGTTTAACAAACCCGGATTGTTTAACAAATCCCTTTCCATATGAAAAAGTGGATGCGATCTTTTTTATTTCCAGCACCGGGCTTTCAACACCCAGCATTGAAGCGAAAGTGATGAATCAGCTACCGTTTTCTGCGAAAACAAAACGGATACCGATCTGGGGCTTAGGATGCGCGGGCGGAGCGGCCGGCCTGTCCAGGGCGTACGAATACTGCCGCGCGTATCCTGAAGCATACGTGCTTGTCATCGCGGCTGAACTTTGCAGTTTAACGTTTCAGCCGAACGACAAGTCAAAAAGCAACTTAATCGGAACCTCCCTGTTTGCGGACGGGATTGCCGCATTACTAATCGGAGGAGAAAAGGCGAACCGAAACGACGTCAAACAGCCGCTTCTTCCGCGGATATTCGCCACTCAATCGGTGATGATGCCGGATGCGGAAGATGTGATGGGCTGGGAATTCACCGACAGCGGTTTTCAAGTCATCTTTTCAAGAGACATTCCCACCCTGGTTTCACAGTGGCTGAAGGACAATGTTGATGAATTTTTATTTGAATATGGTGTCAGTCCTCACGACATTAAAACCTTTCTTGCCCATCCAGGCGGGAAAAAGGTCATTGACGCCTATTTAACGAGTCTTTCAATGGACACCGGTCAGCTTGCGGCATCTCGGAAGGTGCTGCAAAAACACGGGAACATGTCTTCCGCAACTATTTTTCATGTGATAAAAGAACAGTTGCTCCGCGGACGGCAGAAAGAAAACGAAAAAGGGCTGATCGGCGCTCTCGGGCCGGGATTTTCGTCTGAGCTTTTGCTGTTCAGCTGGGAAAAGGGGGCTTCTTAATGTTTTGGCTGTTTATCATGGTGCTTGCGGCCCAGCGGATTGCGGAGATGATCGTGGCCCGGCGCAATGAGCAAAAGGTGAAAAAGCAAGGCGCAGTCGAATACGGAGAAGGACATTATCCCTTTCTCGTCCTGATGCACGTGCTCTTTTTTGTCTCTCTTACAGCTGAGGTGGCGGCGTTTCAAAAAACGCCTTCTCCAAGGTGGGCCGCCATTATATGTATTATTTTATTTGTACAGGGGATCAGGTATTGGGCGCTATTATCATTAGGGCGGTATTGGAATACGAAAATCCTTGTCGTGCCGGATGCGGAGCTTGTCAGAAAGGGGCCGTACAGGTGGATGAAGCACCCGAACTACGCGGTCGTCGTCTTAGAATTTATTTTTCTGCCGCTGTTATACGGAGCGTATTGGACACTGTTTCTCTTTTCGATTCTCAATGCCTGCATGCTCACTGTGAGGATTCACGCCGAAGAGAAAGCGCTAGAAGAAAACACCGCAAAATAGAGATTGAAAATCATTCTCACTCATGATAAGATATAAATATGAAAATGATTCTCATTCAAGGTGGTGCCGAAAATGACAATGTTATTTTTATTTGCAGCCGTTTGTACATACAGTGTTTTAATTGGTTTCGTATTGAAAAAAGTTTCGAATAAATCGATGTCTTCTTAAACATCTGCGGTTTTTCCTGCCGCGGATGTTTTTTCTTTATCAGCTGCCGATATCGGCGGCTTTTTTGCGTTTCCTGAAGAAAAGTGAGCCATTCTTGTGTAAAATGGGGGAGAGGTTTTTTTCAGAGCTTTCTAAAAATGAAAAACGTCATTTGATGCGACAGACACAAAGGGGTAAAGACACATGACAGAAGAAGAACGCCATAACAGGGAGATTTTCAGCAGAACGGGTGCCTTATACGCACAATTTTTGGATCATCAGGATGAAAAACGGGCCGATCAGCTCGCGGCCATTATGAAAAAAGCGGCTGATGAAGAGGTTTATATCGCGTTTACCGGGCATTATTCGGCCGGAAAGTCCTCTTTATTAAACACATTGCTCGGTGAAGACATACTGCCGACAAGCCCGATTCCCACAAGCGCCAACCTCGTTGTCATCCGGCACGGTGAAGATAAAGTCGTGCTTCATACGACGGGGGGGGCTTATGCAGAAATTAAAGGAAGTTACGATAAAGAACAAGTGCAGCAATTCTGTAAAGACGGTGAGCAAATTGAAACGGTGGAAGTCTATGCCGGCTTTAAGGAGTCAGAGCCTTATGCGGCCTACATTGACACACCGGGAATTGATTCGACGGACGAAGCGCACTTTTTATCTGCCGCTTCGGTTCTGCATCAGGCTGACGCTTTATTTTACGTCGTTCATTATAATCACGTCCATTCAGAAGAAAATATGCTGTTTCTCAGCTCCATTAAAGACCGTATTCCAAATTTGTTTCTGATCGTCAACCAAATTGACAGACATGATGAAACTGAAACGAAGTTTGAAGAGTACCGCAGGCAGGTGGAAGACATGCTTGAAGGCGCGGGAATACCGAAAGAATCGCTTTTCTTTACGTCTGTCACAGAGCCTGACCATCCTTTAAACGGCATGGAACAGCTGAAAAAACATCTGCAGAAGCTGAAACAGCAGGCAAAAACAAATTTATGGTCCTTAACGGAGAGAAAAGTTGCACACTTAGTCAAAGAGCATACAGAGATGCTCGTAAAAGAAGATAAAAACGGCAGCGGAGAGCAGTTTGACAAACAAGAAGCACTTGTCCGTTCTGTTGAAGATGAGCTTAAACAAGCCGTTCAACAGGCTGAAACAGCAGAGAAAGACATCAGAAAAGACGTGCAGAACATATTGCAAAACGCTAATCTGACACCCTTTGAGATGAGGGAGCTTGCATCTGCTTATATTGAATCACAGCAGCCCTCATTTAAAACCGGATTATTCTTTTCAAAAGCGAAAACGGCTTCGGAAAAAGAAAGAAGGCATGCTGAATTTTTTGCCGATATTAAAAAAAGAACGGAAGGGGAAGCGGATTGGCATATTATCGACACATTTACGAAAGCGGCCAAGCGGTATGAAGCGGATTCGGACGAACTGATCAAGAAAATCCAGGCGTACCGCACACCGCTTTCTGATGATATCACCGCTCAGGCCCTTAAGCAGGGAGCGGCCTTTTCATCTGAATACGTATTAACTTATACGAAAGACCTCGCTGAAATGATCAGAAGGGAAGCCAAAAGACAGACAGCGGAACTCATTGAGGAGCTGACCGCTTATGTTCAGACAAAAAACGGACCGCTCATTGAGAACTTGAAAAACCGGCTCGAAAAAGAAAAGAAAATAAGGGATGAGCTCGCGCAATCGGCAAAAGAAGAACGCAATGCCTTGGAAAAAGCAGCCCGCGTCCGCGCTTTGTGGGAAGAAGAATTGACCTGTGATACGGGAAGCGGCGACTGGTATACGCGAAAAAAACGCCTTGCAAAAGCGCCCGTCCAAAAGAAACCAAAAGAGGCTGTACAGCATGAAGTAAGCAAGCCCGAAAAAAATGCGATGAAGGAACTCCCTATAAAAGAGCAGACTGATCGGTTCTATGAGCTTGCCGGGATTCTTGAATCCTCAAGCATTTTAGGCAAACAGGCAGAAGCCTTTCGAAGCAGGATTGAGCGGCTTGAAAACCGCCAGTTTACCTTGGCGTTATTCGGCGGATTCAGTTCCGGTAAATCATCATTTGCAAATGCGCTTGTCGGTGAATACGTGCTTCCATCATCACCGACGCCCACAACGGCTACGATCAACAAAATAACGAAACCGCAAGACGGCAAACCGCATAAAACTGCGGAGATCGTTTTTAAAACGGAAGAGGAGCTGGATGCTGAAATGCTTCAGCTGACTGAGCTGAAAGACGCTGACGTAAAGGGGCGTTCACTGAAAGAGAGATGGAATTATGCCATTAAAAAGGGAAAAATTCCGGATGAACTCATCCCGGTGATTCAGACGATGCTGCAGGCGTTTGATGCGTATGAAGAACAGATCCGTCAAAGGCTGACACTGTCGGTGCCGGTTGAAGATTTAAAACCGTACGCAGCCGAAGAAAAAACGGCCTGCTGCGTAAAAGAAGTCACCGTGTATTATGATTCGCCTCTCACGCAAAAAGGCATCACCATTGTTGATACGCCGGGAGCAAGCAGTATAAACAAGCGCCATACGGAACTTGCCTTTCAATATATAAAAGATGCTGACGCGTTCTTTTATATGACGTACTATCAGCATTCTTTTTCAAAAGGAGACAGGTCCTTTCTGAAGAAACTCGGCCTCGTCAAAGAATCATTCGGCATGGATAAAATGTTTTTTGTCATTAACGCCGCCGATCTGGCCAAAACCGAAAGCGAACTGGAAACCGTCAAAGACTATGTCCGCTCAGAACTCTCAAAAGAGGGGATTAACCGGCCGAAATTATATCATGTCTCAAGTAAAGAAGAGCTTGCGGGTAAAAAAGCAGCTTTTTATAACAGGTTCTCTGATGTAAGAACCGGGCTTGAGCACTTTATTGAGGAAGATGTAATGAGGGCCAGCTGCGCCCAGCTGAAAACAGAGGCGGACAAATTGTGCGATATGGTGGAACAGCTTCACGAATCTCTTCACCAGTCGGCAGAAGAAAAAGAGAAAAAGAAACAGCGTCTGGAGTTCTCCTATGAAAAAGCTCTCGCTGACATTTCAAAGCGCCGTACGTCTGAGGTCATCATTCGAAAAGTGATGAAAGATACGGAAGAACAGCTCTACCACATTAAACATCGCCTGACGTTTTATGCGAATGATATGCTGAAAACCGCCTTCCATCCGGGTCTTCAAAACGGTGATTGGAAACGAAATATATCAGCGGCGCTGAATGAAGCGCTCAAGGAATTCCGTTTTGAATATATTCAAGAGCTGAAAACGCTCGATATCCGAATGACCGGTTTTATTGAGCGCCATATGACTGAGGAATGGATGGAAAACTGTCAGAAGAAGCTTATGGAAGACGGAGATTTCTCCATTTATGTGAGCGGTGAAAACGAATTTGCCGTTCAGCTGAAAGAGGTCGCTCCGGTCATTGACGTCTCGGCATTCTCACATCACGTAAAGGAAGTTAAATCACCGAAGCAGTTTTTTGAACAGAACGGAAAAGCAGCGTTTGTAGAAGGGCTCAGGCTGAGCCTGCAAAAAGTGACAGAAAAGTGGCTTGAGCAGGAGAAAGAAAGCCTTTCAGAGCGATATGCTGAGCAGGTGCGCCGTCTGCAAGAAGACATGGCGGATAAAAGCCTTTCCCAGATCCGCGAGCAGCGGGACACTTATTTACAAGGTCTTGCGGAAAATACGAGTGCAAGGGAAATTGAACACCTTTACGAAGCCGAAAAAGCATGGAAAAAGAAAGATGAAATGCTGAAAATTTAAAAATCCGCTTGGCGGGCAGATAACAGTCGTGGTAGACTAAAATGAAAAAAAGCGAGATGAAACCTTTTATGTCAGAAGTCCATAAAGCAATTTCAGCACATTCCGCAAAACAGCATCAGCACGTCAAAACATTTGTACAGCTTGATTATGAGCGTGAACAGGCCATTGAAGAAGCCGTTGTAAAATGCAGACAGAATAAACCGTTCACGACAGATGCCATCAATGGCATCACCGCAAAAATGAACCAGCTGGCGAAAAAGGGCATCGTGCCGCAAAGACGATTCGTAAGTGAAGCGATGGTGAAAGAATTCGTCAGCAGACAGTAATGGATGAACCTGCCGCGTGTGTCATCAGCACTTGCTGTACATACTATCCGTATCTTCTCTAAAGGGGGATATGACCATGGGCAGAACAAAACTGGGAAACAGAAATGCTCAGCAGAATAACAATGCCAAAAAGAAAAACGGCTTCGGACAGAAATTTGATTCTTATGCCGGCCGTGAAGCTGAAAAGCTGATGGCAAGCAATAAAAGACACGGTGAGTAAACGTGACGGCAGCATCTTCCAAATGGGGGGATGCTGTTTTTTTACCGCCTTCTTTGGTAAAATAGGAACATTGAATAAAAAAGGAGTTTCGATATATGAATAAAAAATTACTGCTCGTTGACGGCATGGCGCTTTTGTTCCGCTCGTTTTTCGCGACGGCCGTTCATCGCAATTTTATGATAAATGAAAACGGAATTCCCACAAACGGAGTCAACGGTTTTTTAAAGCATCTTATTACGGCGGTTGATACGTTTCAGCCTACACATGTCGTCTGCTGCTGGGATATGGGAAGCAAAACGTACCGCAATGATTTGTTTCAAGATTATAAGGCCAACAGAAGCGAACCGCCGCTAGAGCTGATTCCGCAATTTGATCTAGCGAAAGAAGCAGCGCGAGAGCTCGGTTTTTTAAACATCGGCATAAAAGGCTATGAGGCGGATGACTGTATCGGTACGCTTTCTGCCCTATTTTCCGGGGAAGCGGAAATTACGATTGTAACGGGTGATAAAGATCTGCTTCAATTGCTGAATCATCAAGTTCAAGTAGCGCTGCTGCAAAAGGGTATCGGTAATTATAAGGTATATACAGATGAGATATTCAGAGAAGAAACGGGAGTTCCTCCAAAAGCGCTGATTGACATTAAGGCGCTGATGGGAGACACGAGCGATAACTATCCCGGCGTTAAAGGGATCGGGGAAAAAACGGCGTACAAGCTGATCCGTGAATATCAAAACATAGAGCGGTTATTAGAAAGCCTCGCTCTCTTGCCGAAGGGCCAGCAAACGAAAATTCAGCAAAGCTTGAAAGAATTGGAGCTGTCAAGGCAGCTTGCTGAAATACATTGCGAGGTGCCGTTAGTCTGTACGCTTGAAGAAGCGCTTTTTTCATTAAAGATGGAAGAGGCGGCATTAATGCTCAGACGTCATCAGATAAAAGGAATTGAAAGGATGCTCGAAAAGCTGAACGCCAGAGAGATCAGCTGATCCCTCTAGCGTTTTGTATTGCTTTTTTTTGCGTTGTTTTCAAGGGCTGATTTCGGGTCTTTATGCGCATTTCCTTCCATATTTCCCTGAGGATTCACGCCCCCGGTCAGCCTGCCTTTATTTTCTTTTCTCATAGCTGTTCACCTCATTTGTAGGATGAACAGTGAGACGCAATTTCATTCCGGTTATTTATTCAGCCGAATCGCTTTTTTTGCGAGCTGATCGGCTGTTTGGTTTTGTCTGCCGGGAATCCACTTAATGAAAAACAATGGAAATCCGGCCTTTAACTGGATGATTTCGTCCACAAACGGCTGGAAAGCCTTGTTTTTAACCGCTTCAAGATCTGCGGCCCGCTCCACGATATCCGAATCCGTCCGGAATGACACGGACTCAAATCCGCGGGCGGCACACAGCTTCATTCCTTCAATTAAAGCGAGAAATTCAGCTTCCTGATTTGAATGGTCGCCGATCGGAATTGAGAAAGATTCTGTTTTCCCGTCATGTTTAATAAAAATACCGATACCGGACGGGCCCGGGTTTCCGGCGCTTGCACCGTCTACATAAATTTCAGCGGGCATCATCCGTCACTCTCCCTTCGGTGTCATTCGTTTTGCCGCATACGCATAAGGGACAGAAATGAGTGATACCGCAAATTTAATCAGGTAAGTTGAAATGAAGATGCTGAACCATACGCCCGCGGAATAAACGCCGATAAAGGCCACGGCAGTGAAGATAAATGTATCCAGCAGCTGGCTGAGCGCCGTGCTTCCGCTGTTTCTGAGCCAGAGAAGCCTGTCTGAAGGAAAGATTCTCCGAATGGCTGAATATACATAAACATCTATCGTTTGGCTGAAAATAAAAGCCAAGAGGCTTCCGAGCGCAACACGCGGGAGAAAACCGAAAATCGTCTCAAGGGCAGGCTGTGCGATATCTGACGCAGCCGGTTTATATAAAAGAGCCCCCTGCATGGCGCATGTCAAAGCGAGCAGAGTGGAAAACCCGAGCCAGACGGCTTTGCGCGCTTCCTTGGGACCGTATTTTTCATTCAGCACATCCGTTGCGAAGAAAACGGTGCCGTACATGATATTTCCCAGTGTCGCCGTAAGCCCGAACAGCTCGACTGTTTTGACAACCTGCAAGTTGGCGCACACCGTGGCGAAACCGATCCATACGAATAGGCCCGTTTTGCCAAATCCTTTATAAAACAGAAGAACAATGATAAAATGAATGACCGCAAATAAGATCCATAACACATCGTTAAACAAAACCTGCTGACTTCCTTTCAATTTGAGAATGGTTTGATTATAGCACACGCCCGTCAACTAATGAATGGTAAGGTGATTTCAATGAATCTAAAGCCGTATATCGAAATAGAAGCAAAAGGAACAGGCCCTGTCGCGTTTTTTTCCGAAGATTGGCTGACCGTTCCGAAAGCGCGCATGCTTGCAAGAGAAGTCAGCCGCTTTCCTTATATAAAAGACATTCATTTTGAGGATGAAAAAGGCGCGAGCTGGACGCTTAAAGAATTAGAAAAGCTTACTGAAGAGCTTGCGCACGAACCTGACGACATTACAGTGTATTTCGACGGCGGCTTTGACAAAACAAGCGGACGCGCCGGACTCGGAATTGTCGTGTATTATTCTCTCGGCGGCAAGCGGCACCGCATACGAAAAAACAAAAGCTTAACGCTTCAGACGAACAATGAGGCGGAATATGCCGCTTTATACGAAGCGCTTAAGGAAGTGCAGGAACTTGGCGCAAGCAGAAATTCAATCACGATAAGAGGGGATTCCCTCGTCGTTTTGCATCAGCTTGACGGCAGCTGGCCGTGTTATGATGAAACGCAAAACGAATGGCTGGATAAAATTGAAGCGCTGCTCGAATCCTTAAAGCTGACACCGACATATGAAGCCGTAAACCGAAAGGAAAATCAAGAAGCGGATGACCTTGCCAGAAAAATTCTCTCGGACCGGCAGATTGAAAGCCGCATAACATTAGAAGGTAACGGAGATGACTGATATTGGATAAAAAAAGCATTTATAAAGAATTGACAGAGCTTCAGGATGAATATTGCAAAGACTGTTTCGTAAAAAAGCATTTCCGCAAAGAGTTTGGAAAAACGCACGCTCATTCTTTCTGCATCAACCAATGCACAGTGGGGGAGAAGCTGAAAGCCTACGGCAAGGTGCTGACAAATCAATAAAAAATAAAACCGCAGCTTCTGCGGTTTTATTTTTCGAATTCATCGAGCTGATGCTGGCAATCGTCGAGAAGCATTCGCTGCTTTTGCAGAAAATCCTGGTCGAGAGCTTGCAGTTCACTGGATTGTGACATTGTTCTGGCATCCTGAATCGCCTGGTAAGCAGATTCCACCAAAGTTGAATTTTGGCCCCGGGTAGCCGCTCCCGTTGTTTTCTGGGCCGTTTCCACCGCTAATTCAAGCTGGCGTTTATCCGTCAGTCCGTTTGGGAAAAATTCAGAGTCCATTAAAAAACACCTCCGCAAATAGTTTGGAGATTTTTTTTAGAAATATGTACGGAAAATAGAAAAAAATATAGAAAATAAGCCGATATAACTATTGAACCTGATTAATTAGGGCTTATTTACTATTATTCAGGGTATCTTGGGAGAGAAGGGAAAAACCAGCCGTGAATGATAAAGATTTAAAAACAATCCTTCAGCAGACATTTAAAGAAATATACGGTGATTTGGGAAGTTTAGCGGAAATGGCAAAAAAAGGAATGCCGTCAATGGAGAAACAAATTGAAGAAATTGAGCAGCGCTGCAAGCAGAATCTTGTCGCAATTGAGATTCAGACGGCAATCAAATAGGAGAGGCATACGCCTCTCCTCTATTTGTCATCTGATCAACATGTATTGAGTTTAGAGTTTTACAACATTAGAAGCTTGAGGTCCACGATTACCTTCGACAATTTCAAAAGAAACTTCTTGTCCTTCTTCTAATGATTTGTATCCTTCTCCTTCGATAGCAGTGAAGTGAACAAATACGTCGTCTCCGCCTTCAACTTCGATGAAGCCGAATCCTTTTTCGTTATTGAACCATTTTACTTTACCGTTTTGCATATTGCTTAATTCCTCCTAGTACTGTAGCACCTTCGTGCTAAAAAAAATTTTGTCATCATCCAACCGTACGTATGTAAACGTTGTTAAATGATGGTTCAACTATACACCATATGGGAGCGGACGTCAAGCGGCCGCTCCCTATTTTTTATCTTTATTTTTCCAGTCACAAAGCTTAACCGAAAAAAACAAAAAGCACACGAATCGTTCGTGTGCTTTTCTCTTACGATAATGCCATATCCGCCTTTTCGGCCATCATTTCAGATTCTTTTATAATGTCCTGCAAAATGACTTCAGAGGAGTTAGGGAGGTGCAGGCTTTTAATATTGTCCTTCATCCGGTTCAGCTTCTCCTCATCCGCGAGAAGGGAGGTGACAGACTCTAAAATTTCTTCGTGGCGGTTGACCACGACAGCCGCACCGCGATCTTCAAAGAAAATGGCATTTTCTTTTTCCTGTCCGGGAACCGGTTTGTACAAAATAACGGGTACTCCGATCGCCGTCGCTTCCGTCAGTGTGATGCCGCCCGGTTTCGTGATCATACAGTCCGTAATACGGAACAGCTCGTCAATTCTTTCTACATAGCCCAGGACTTTCAGCCGGTCGGCATTGTCACCTTCCAAGCTGCTGAGGGATTCTTTCAGCGAGCTGTTTTTGCCGCATACCACCACAACCTGCACCTGATCGTCATGAACGAGATTTTCGCACAGTTCTTTTACGTTTTTCAGCACACCATGCGCTCCCGCCATAATAAGAAGAACTTTTTTGTCGGGAGAGAGATTGTATTTTTTATAAATCGGCTCTTTCGGCATCGATTCCTCGAATTGAGGCCTGATGGGAATGCCCGTGATCTTTACGTTGTTCGGGTGAGTGCCGATTTCAATCAGTTTTTCCTTCACGTAATCTGTGGCGACATAATATTTATCAACATTTTCATGAACCCAGATTTTGTGAAGGCAGAAATCGGTCATAACGTTGAACGTCGGGATCACTTTTCCGGTTCTCCGTCTGTATTCCGGTACGACAATCATCGGAAATGTATTGATAATAATGTCCGGCTTATGCTCTTCGACGAGCTGGCCTAAACGTTTATTTCCCATTTTAAAATAAATATTGAATTTGCGTTTATTATAGATTTTGTCAACTCCGTAATAAAACAAACGATAAAACTGTTTCCCGATTGAGAAGCTTTTTAAATAAAGGTATTGAGTAACCTCTGAAACAATCGGATTTGACTCTTGATACAAATTGGAAACCGTCACATCTAAGCCGAGACGCAGACATTGTTCGTAGAGCGTTTTGGCCACTTGAACATGCCCGTTTCCGTAATTTGCAGTCAAAATTAATACTTTTTTATTGGTATTCAAGTAAATTCACCTCAATGTAATCAACAACAAGCAAGCTTCATGCATCGTAAGGAGTTATTGTCTATAGATAAACATAACACAAGTGCATCATTTTATAATAAGCGCGGCAACATATTTAAACTAAATTTAATTGATATGTTCCATTATTTTAAAGTTTTGTTATACGCATACTGAATCAAGAGTATTTTATCATATTTTTGTCACCGTATCACTCAAAACAAAAATTAATCCCATTCATACGGGGTTTCCTGATATACGTAATAATTCAGCCAATTCATAAACAATAACGTTGCATGAGCTTTCCAGCGGTTAACAGGTTCTTTCCCGCCGGGCGCAAAATAGTGCTTAGGAGCTTCTACGTTTGAAAGATTTCTCTCTATGTCTCTCTCATACTCCTGAAGTAGCGTATCGGTATCATATTCCGGATGACCCGTTAAGAAAATCTGTTTTTCGTCTTTTGAAACGATTAAACAGACCCCCGCTTCCTCTGAAACGCTGAGCACATCCAGATCCGAAGCCGATTGCAGCTGCTCCTTATTAATATCTGTATGCCGTGAGTGGGGCACATAGTATAGCTCGTCAAATCCTCTTACCAATCTCTCATGTTTTTTAAGAACGGTATGCTCAAACACACCGAAGATTTTTTTCGGCAGCTCCACTTTCTCAATGCCGTAATGATAGTATAAACCGGCTTGAGCGCCCCAGCAGATATGGAGGGTTGAAGTGACGTTCGTTTTGCTCCATTCCATGATTTCCTTCAATTCTTCCCAGTAAGAAACATCTTCAAACGGCAGGTGCTCAATCGGAGCCCCGGTAATAATCATTCCGTCAAACCGTTTGTGGCGGATGCTGGAAAAATCCGTATAAAATTCATCCAGATGCTGCCTTGCCGTATTTTTTGGAGTATGTGTGCTCGGAATTAAGAACGTAAAGTGAACTTGTAAAGGTGAATTCCCAAGCATCCTGAGGAGCTGGGTTTCCGTTTGGATTTTTTTCGGCATCAGATTTAAAATCACGATCTTCTGCGGCCGGATATCCTGATGAAAAGCCCGGCTTTCATCCATTACAAAGATGTGTTCACTTTCAAGCACCTGCTTAGCGGGCAGGTGATTTGGTATATTAATAGGCAACATGCCACCTCCGTTATTCCCCGTTAATTTTCTTCATTATAGAAATTTTTAAGCCATTTTTCAATCCATCCCGGCGTAATAAACCGCATTTAACGCATAATGACAGGGATAAAAGCGGCAAATGGGCATAAATTCGGAGCGGCTCTTTATTATGACGGGTAAAGAGCCGTTTGGTTCCTCGAAAAAAACGTTTTCCGTTAAGTGGAAGGAAAAAGCGGTTGCCGTTTGTTTTGCAGTGTAAAACAGGTAAAATAAATGAAGAATGTAAAAAGGAGGGCCGCAGATGACAATTTACGATATAAACGTACGGACCATAACAGGCGAAGACATGACGCTATCGGCTTACAGAGGCAAGGTGATGATCATTGTGAATACAGCAAGCAAATGCGGGTTCACATCCCAGCTCAAGCAGCTTCAGGAGCTCTATGATACATATCGGGAGGAAGGTCTTGAAATATTGGGATTTCCCTGCAACCAATTCATGAACCAAGAACCTGGAAACGAAGCGGAAATTCAAGAGTTCTGTGTGAAAAACTACGGAGTCACATTCCCTATGTTTGCGAAAGTTGATGTCAATGGAGCAGACGCTCATCCTCTCTTCACATATCTGACGGAGCAGGCGAAGGGGATGCTCGGCACAAAAGCGGTCAAATGGAATTTCACTAAGTTTATCGTGGACCGAAACGGTGAAGTCACCGGGCGTTTTTCACCGAACGTCAACCCAAAAGAGCTTGAAGATACGGTGCAGAGGCTTTTGGCCCGATAAGAGGTGATACGGTGAACGAAAAAGAGCAGCTGGAAAGCGTCAGGAATTGGGTCAGAGAAAAGCTTATCAATGAACGAACGGGCCATGACTGGCTTCATATTTCCCGGGTCGCAACACTTTCTGTTTATATGGCAAAAGAAGAAGGCGCCGACTTATTTATCACTGAGACGGCCGCGCTGGTTCATGATCTGATTGACGCCAAGCTCGAAAAAAGCGAAAGGCTGACGGCAGGCGAAGTGACAGAACGGCTGGCTGCTTTCAACATTGCGGATGGCTCCATTCAGGAGATCGCGGATATTATCACGAGAATGTCATTCAGACATAGGGAACTGCTGATAAAGCGGCCGCTTTCATTGGAGGGGAAAGTTGTTCAGGATAGACATGCTTGATGCGATCGGCGCAGCGGGCATCGGCAGGGCTTTTATGTTTGCCGGGGCGAAGGGTCACCCGATGTACGGAACTCAATCAAGTGTGCTGGCCCATATAGAGGATAAATTAATCAAGCTTAAAGGCTTAATGAATACAAAAGCGGGGGCCGGTTTAGCAGAGGAGCGGCATCAATTTCTTTTGCAGTTTGCCGCCCGTATCCAAAAAGAGGCCGGCATTTGCAAAAGCTAAGCGGCGCAATAGAACGCTTGTGCCGACTATGTTAGAATAAGTGTCAGATTGTGCATAGGAGGACCAATATGAAGATTAAATCAATAGAACCGACGCCGAGTCCGAACACGATGAAAGTGATTTTGACTGAAGAGCTTCCGGCAGGGAAAAGCAACAATTACAAGCCCGATCAGGCAGATGATGCTCCGGCTGTCGTACGTGATATTTTAAACATTGAAGGAGTAAAGGGCGTTTATCACGTTGCCGATTTCCTTGCTGTGGAGAGAAACGCACGTTTTGACTGGAAGGAAATTCTGCCTCAGGTCCGTTCCGCCTTCGGAATGGAACATACGGAGCAGTCTGAGAGCCGTTCTGAACAGGAATCGTTCGGTGAAGTGAAGGTTTTCGTACAAATGTTCAGCGGAATCCCGATGCAGGTCAAATTGACGGACGGCGAACGTGAAGAACGCTTCGGCCTTCCGGAACGTTTCCAAGAAGCCATTTTAAAGCTGCGTTCCGAAGCTTCAAATGTTGTATTTGAGCGGACTTGGAAAGAACAAGGCGTGCGCTTCGGAGATTTTACCGAAATCGGACACGATGTCACAGAAGAGCTTCAGGCCGCCTACAGTGATGAGCGGCTCAAACGTCTGACAGAAGCAGCCGCACAGCAAAAGGGTGAGGCCAGACCGGCAGTGCAGCGGAAAGCTTATAAAGTGACACTGGACATGCTTGATGATGAAGACTGGAAACAGCGCTATGCCCATCTTGAGCAAATGGATCCGGATGAAGACGATTTACCAGTATTGGAAAAGGCGCTGCATGATCCGAAGACTTCGATCAGAAGACAAGCCGTCGTTTATTTGGGAATGATCGAAAAGCCGTCTGTGCTTCCGCTGTTATACAAAGCGCTTGAAGACAAAACGGTGACGGTCAGAAGGACGGCGGGTGACTGCCTGTCGGATCTCGGCGATGCGAGCGCCATCCCGGCCATGATGAAATCGCTCAGTGACTCAAGCAAGCTCGTGCGCTGGCGCGCGGCCATGTTTTTATATGAAGTCGGCGATGAAAGCGCGCTGGAAGCATTAAAAGCGGCGGAAGACGATCCGGAATTCGAAGTCAGCCTGCAAGTCAAAATGGCGATTGAACGGATTGAGCACGGAGAAGAGGCGAAAGGTTCAGTCTGGAAACAGATGACTGAAAGCAGAAAAAAAGAACAGTTATAACAAAAAGGTGCGCCATGCACCTTTTTTATTTGAATTCACTTTTTATAAAAATTATTTAGAATATTGTTGAAAAATGATTCAAAACTCTATATAGTAAGTACAATATTAATTGTTGGAGGGTTTTTATCGAAATACAGAAAGAATAGAAAAGCGAGACAGGGCAAAGACACTGTAAAATTTGCAGAACGCGCCCTAGAATAAACTGAAAATTTTAAAAATAGTGCACAGTCTAAAAACAGTAGGGGGATCACCATGGCAGAATTACGCAGTAACATGATCACACAGGGAATTGACAGAGCGCCGCACCGCAGCCTTCTTCGCGCTGCCGGCGTAAAAGAAGAGGACTTCGGCAAGCCGTTTATCGCGGTCTGTAATTCATACATCGATATCGTTCCCGGGCATGTTCACCTGCAGGAATTTGGAAAAATCGTAAAAGAAGCAATCAGGGAAGCGGGCGGTGTGCCTTTTGAATTTAACACGATCGGAGTAGATGACGGAATCGCAATGGGGCATATCGGCATGAGATATTCGCTGCCGAGCCGCGAAATCATTGCCGATTCAGTTGAAACGGTCGTCTCGGCGCACTGGTTTGACGGAATGGTCTGCATTCCGAACTGCGACAAAATTACGCCGGGAATGCTGATGGCGGCTATGCGGATTAATATTCCGACCATTTTTGTCAGCGGGGGGCCGATGGCAGCCGGCCGCACAAGCGACGGTCGCAAAATTTCGCTTTCTTCAGTATTTGAAGGCGTCGGCGCATATCAAGCCGGGAAAATCGGTGAAAGCGACCTGCAGGAGCTGGAACAGTTCGGCTGCCCGACGTGCGGATCTTGTTCGGGCATGTTTACGGCAAACTCCATGAACTGTCTGTCTGAAGCGCTCGGTCTGGCGCTTCCGGGCAACGGAACAATTCTTGCAACTTCACCGGAAAGAAGAGAGTTTGTGAGAAAATCAGCGGCCCAATTGATGGAGACCATCAAAAAAGACATTAAGCCGCGCGATATCGTCACCGAAAAAGCGATTGACAACGCATTTGCGTTAGACATGGCTCTCGGCGGCTCAACCAACACAGTGCTACATACGCTTGCGCTTGCCAATGAAGCTGGGGTTGAGTACTCTTTAGAACGCATTAACGAAGTGGCTGAACGAGTGCCTCACTTATCGAAATTGGCGCCGGCCTCGGACGTCTTCATTGAAGATCTGCACGAAGCGGGCGGAGTCTCGGCGGCCCTTAATGAATTAGCGAAAAAAGAAGGGGCGCTTCATCTTGACGCGCTGACTGTAACAGGCCGCACACTCGGAGAAACAATTGCGGGTCATGAAGTAAAGGATTATGACGTGATTCATCCGCTTGACAATCCGTTTACCGAAAAAGGCGGTTTGGCCGTCCTGTTTGGGAATCTGGCTCCGGACGGCGCCATTATCAAAACAGGCGGGGTGCAGGACGGGATTACAAGACATGAAGGCCCCGCTGTTGTCTTTGATTCCCAGGATGCCGCGCTTGAAGGCATTATAAACCGCAAAGTAAAAGAAGGAGATGTTGTCATTATCCGTTATGAAGGGCCAAAGGGCGGCCCGGGCATGCCGGAGATGCTCGCTCCGACGTCTCAGATTGTCGGAATGGGGCTTGGCCCGAAAGTGGCGCTTATTACAGACGGCCGTTTTTCAGGAGCGTCCCGGGGCCTTTCAATCGGGCACGTATCGCCTGAAGCGGCTGAAGGCGGCCCGCTCGCATTCGTAGAAAACGGCGACCATGTCATCGTTGACATAGAAAAACGGATTTTGGACGTACAAGTGCCTGAAGAAGAATGGGAAAAACGCAAGGCCGAATGGAAAGGCTTCGAGCCGAAAGTAAAAACAGGATATCTGGCCCGGTATTCCAAACTCGTAACAAGCGCCAATACGGGCGGAATCATGAAAATATAAAACAGAGGCCTGAACAATTGAATTCCGGCCCCCTCTATAGTATCCTTGACTTCATATAAGGATTTTAGAGGGGGCTTTTTTATGTCAATGGCTTATGAAGAATATATGCGCCAGCTGGTCGTGCCGATGCGCCGTGAGCTGACGGGTGCGGGTTTTCAGGAATTAACGACTGCTGAAGAAGTAGAAAGCTTTATGGAACAGGCAGAGGGCACGACATTGGTCGTTGTCAACTCTGTGTGCGGCTGTGCAGCAGGTCTTGCCCGTCCGGCTGCGACTCAGGCTGTTTTACAGCATGAAAAAGCGCCTAATCATACGGTTACCGTATTTGCCGGTCAAGATAAAGACGCAACTGCAAAAATGCGTGAATACTTTACAGGGCAGGAACCTTCCTCGCCATCAATGGCGCTGTTAAAAGGTAAAGAGGTCGTTCATTTTATTCCCCGTCACGAAATCGAAGGGCATGACATGGAGGAAATTATGAAAAATCTGACGGATGCCTTCGATGCGCACTGCTGAAATGCCCGAATTCCGGGCATTTTCTTTTTGGAGAAAAAGATGATCACAACGAGTTACCGACCAAGCGAATATACGATACACACAGCGCAGTCACTCAGTGTCAGGCTGGGTGACACTTACTGCAGCCGCAATAAACAGCCCATTGAAAAAATGCTGGAACGAGCGGCTGGCGATCTTTTAGTCATCGGAAAGGAACGGTTCGAACTTTACACGAAGCAAGGGGAGAAGTTCTTTTTTCACCCGAATACAGCGATGTTCCGCGCAAAGCGGTTTTTGAGAGGGGAAGCCGAGCCGTTGTTAAAAGCAGCCGGATTACGCGAAGGGGATTCCTTTTTAGATTGTACGCTCGGCCTGGCATCCGATGCGATTTTGGCAAGCCTGGCAGTCGGAAAAAGCGGACAAGTCATTGGCCTGGAGAAAAACAAGCTTGTCTCATTGCTTGTTGAAACAGGACTTCAAACGTGGGAAACCGGAATGGAGCAGCTCCAAACCGCCATGAAACGCATTCAGGTCAAACATGCCGACTGCGCCGATTATTTGCGGGAGCTTCCTGATTCATCGGTAGATGTCATTTATTTTGACCCGATGTTTCACGAACCTGTTGAAACGTCAGACGGCATTGCACCGCTCCGCGCGCTGGCAGAAGAGGGTTTTAACGAAGAGTGCATCACGCAAGCCGTCCGGGCGGCGAAAAAATGCGTAGTGCTTAAAGACCATTGGAAAAGCCCGCGGTTTGAACGATACGGCTTCAAGGTGCTGAAAAGAAAGACGGCGCTTTTCCACTTCGGTGTCATCCATGTGAGCTCATGATATCATGGGCCTCTTTTTCGTTAATCAGTGATTTCCATAACGACAAAATAAAGCAGCGTGAGAAGTGATACTGTCGCAAATAAAACGTTAATCATCTCATCCCCTCCTTTTTCTCCTTCTTATTGTAAGCGGTTTATCCGCTCGGTCACAGTTACCAATTTCCCATATTGCATGATAATACGCTGCCGGACATGACGCCGCGCTTTCATCTATGCTAAAATAAAGGAAAAGAGGACAATAAAACAGAGGGGAACAATCTGTCATGAAATTGTGGATGAAAAAGACCCTTGTGGTTCTGTTTACCATTGTAACGTTCGGACTCGTGTCTCCTCCGGCTGCTTTGATGACAGACAAGCCTTCAGGACAGTCGAGCAGTCTTGAGCAGAATGATTACACCGCTTTTTATGATGAACACGCCCTGCCGGGAGAAGAGAAGGCAGGGCGGGAGCCTGAATTACTGTTTCAATCGTATCAGCAGCAGCTTCTCGGTGATGCTGAAAATCAATCATTTTTAAAATTCGGCAGCAAAATCTCTCCGGTCATTGAAGATGATTACAGAAGTGAAATTCTGCCGAAAATCGAAGATGTGATCACAGGACATTTAGCCAAGTTTCAAGATGATGAAGCGTATCAGGATGTGGTTATTTCCAGCAAACCGTCGGCCGGAAAAACTGAAAAAATTTTTCATGTGTATAACAGGCTGACGGGTGAAGATCTTTTAAGGTTCCACGTCCGCCGGGATCATCCTCCGCAAGACGGCTACTGGTTTAATTTTCATTACCATACCGCTGAAGACGGATTTCAGTCACATCATGAGCTCGGCAGCATTTACTGGGACCGCAATACGCCGCCTGACTGGATGAGCGTGTAATAGCGAGAAGAAATAAAAAAATCATTTCTGAGAAATTTTGCAGAAATGATTTTTTATTGTGTTACACTACTAAAAGACTACTTTAAAAGGATGAAAAAAATGAAACAATATAAAGATTTGTGCCGTCATGTGTTAGAAAACGGAGAAAAAAAAGGAGACCGTACGGGAACGGGTACGATCAGCACGTTCGGCTACCAAATGCGGTTTAACCTTCAGGAAGGTTTCCCGATGCTTACGACGAAAAAGCTCCATTTTAAATCCATCGCGCATGAGCTGCTTTGGTTTTTAAAAGGAGATACGAATGTCCGCTACCTTCAGGATAACGGAGTCCGCATCTGGAACGAATGGGCGGATGAAAACGGAGAGCTCGGACCGGTTTACGGTTCTCAATGGCGTTCATGGCGCGGAGCGGACGGCGAGACCATCGATCAAATCTCCCGGCTGATTCATGACATCAAGACAAACCCGAATTCCAGGCGTTTAATCGTCAGCGCCTGGAATGTCGGCGAAATTGATCATATGGCGCTTCCGCCTTGCCACTGCCTGTTTCAGTTTTATGTCGCGGACGGAAAACTGTCGTGTCAGCTTTATCAGCGCTCAGCGGATGTCTTTCTCGGCGTGCCGTTTAATATTGCGTCTTATGCGCTTTTAACAATGATGATCGCGCATGTGACGGGGCTTGAACCGGGTGAGTTTGTTCATACATTCGGAGACGTCCACATTTACCAAAACCATGTGGAGCAGGTGAATTTGCAGCTGACAAGGGATGTCCGTCCGCTGCCGAAACTGCGGTTTGCGCGAAATGTTGATTCTATTTTTGATTTTACGTTTGAAGACTTTATCATTGAGGATTATGACCCGCATCCGCACATAAAAGGAGCTGTCAGCGTATGATTTCGTTTATTTTTGCGATGGATGAAAACCGGCTGATCGGAAAAGATAACGATCTGCCTTGGCACCTTCCCGATGATCTCGCATATTTCAAAAAAGTGACGACGGGCCACACCATTGTAATGGGGCGGAAAACGTTTGAATCAATCGGACGCCCGCTTCCGAACCGGCGTAACATCGTTGTAACCTCACGGGACGAATCTTCATTCCCGGGCTGTATTATCGCTGACTCGGCTGAGGAAGTGCTCAAGCTGATCCCAGCAGATGAAGAATGCTTTGTGATCGGCGGCGCCCAGCTGTACAGTGCGCTCTTTCCTTATGCGGACAGACTCTACATGACAAAAATTCACCATGTCTTTGAAGGAGACCGTTTTTTTCCGGAATTTAATGAAGCTGAATGGGAATTGACATCCCGCAAACAGGGAGTAAAAGATGAAAAAAACCCTTACGATTATGAGTACCTTGTATACGAGAAAAAGAATTGAGTTTAAGCAGGGGGACAAGAATTGATTCGTTACGGCTGCCTTGTGATGTACGTTGTATTTATGTTCATGAAAAATATTCAGGAATATATCAATCAAAAAGAGCTTGACCCGCGGCTTTCTTTTCAAAAACAGATGAGGCTGGTGTATGAGCGGCCGAAAGCCTTTATGAGAGGCTGCATTGACGTGTCGGGATCGGCAATCGGCATTCATCATGATCAGCCGATACCGGACGGCCCCGTATTGTATGTGCATCCTAGATTGCGCCCGGCTGATCTTCTGCTGCTTGCGGGACATCTTGAAGAGCCGGCTGGTTTTATCGCTGGCGAGAAAGCTTTCCGGATGCCGTTTCTCGGAAATTGGCTGCGGCTGATGGGTGTCATTTGTGACGGGGACAGCCGGGATGCCGTGTTGCAGGAGGCAGAAGTCCGTCTGCAAAAAGGGCAAAGTCTGATTCTGTCCGAAGACGGCAAAATCAATCCGGAGGAACTGGCCCTTCGTTTCGATCTCCCGATTGTGCCTGTCAGCACTTCGGGAACAGACCGGCTGCTGCGGGGCAGATTACTGAAACGGCTGAAACCGGCTGACATTGAATTACATATAAAGCCCGCTTATTATCCGGCCGGTCAGAAACGGCTCCGTGCATAAAAAAGCACAGTCTCTATAGAGAGGCTGTGCTTTTTATTTCAGATAAAGGGGACTTTGACGCAATAAAATAAAATACAGAAAAACATCGAGGCGCTGCCGCCTAAAACAAAACTGTGCCAAATGGCGTGATGATACGGAACCTTTCTCCAAATATAAAATATTGTGCCGGCGGAATACAATAAGCCGCCGAAAAGAAGAAGGCCGAAACCGGGGCCTGACAGCGAAGCGTACAGCGGTTTAATGGCGACGATGATCAGCCAGCCCATCATTAAATAGACAAGCGTTGAAAAAATGATAAACCGCTTCACGAAAAAGATTTTAAACACGATGCCTCCGATGGCAAGCGACCAAACAATAATTAAAAGGGTCAGACCGAGCGCCCCTTTAAGGGGTCCTAATAAAAATGGCGTATATGTTCCGGCTATTAATACGTATATCGCGGAATGATCCACAATTTCAAGAATGTCTTTCGTTTTTTTATGCTGAATGCTGTGCAAAAGAGTCGAGCTGAGATACAGAAGCAGCATTGAAGCGCCGAAGATTGAAAAGCTGACGATGTCTGTCGGCGAGCCGTATTTCACCGCGAAGAGAATGAGAAAAATAAGCGCCGGAATCGACAGCAATACACCGATTCCGTGTGTGACGGCATTTGCGATTTCTTCTTTTATTGTGAACAATCAAATGTCCTCCTTTTTAAAGGATTTGTTTTTGCAGTGACTGCAAAAAGCTCAACCCTTCTAATGTAATTTTTGTTCCAGCGCGTCCACGGCCTTTTGTCACATAGTTCATCTTTTCTAAGTAATCAAGCCTGTTTCTGACCTGCTGGGGCGATAATGTCATTGTGCTGTTTTCGCTTAATTCGGATATGCTCCGTCTGCTGGCGGGTTCGCCTTTTGTATTTAAGTCTTTAATTGATTCCAAAATAAACAAAAACTCTTCTTTCTCCATCAATGTCAGCCGTTTTTCTTTTTTCTTAGCTGTTTTCGCTTTCTGGCTGTTTTTGATATACAGCGGGACATCATCGGGATAAATCGTGCTGCCGGATGCTGCCGCGGCCATATAGTGCGCCGCATTTTGAAGTTCTCTGATGTTGCCGTTAAAGGTGTGCCGCTCAAACAGCGGATAAACGGACGGATCGATATGAACATGCTGCCCCGAGGCTGTCAGCATATGCTGCAGAAGAAGCGGTATATCGCTTTTTCGTTCAGATAAAGCAGGGAGCGGAAGGCATAACACGTGAAGCCTGTAAAATAAATCTTGGCTGAACGTATTTTCTGCGCCGGTATCGCCAAGATCCGCCGTGCTGCTTGCAATGATGCGGGCGGAAAACCCGGCATCCAGCTCGGAAAGAAGGCGGGCCTGTACCGAGAGCGGCATGTCTCCGATTTCATATAAGAATAATGTTCCGCGGCGGGCCCTGTTTAATGCGCCTTCAGCGCCGAACAGTTCATATTCGAGCCGCTCTTCGCTTTGGCTGCAGTGAACGGTAATAAATAGTTCGCTGTTTCTGCGGGATTTATGATGGATCGCTCTGGCCATTTGTTTTTTTCCGGTTCCGACTTCACCTGTTATGAAGACCGGCAAATCAGATAAGGCAAATTGCGAGGCCAATCGTTTCGCTTCTGAAAAGGTGTGATGTTCGCCGGCCAGCTGATAAAAAGGATCAGTTTGTTCAATTACACTCATGAATTGGCTCCTTTTGGTTCTAATTGGTTTAAGTATAACACGTTTGTGCGATCAAAAATATCTTTTTCTCTTGTATCGGTTCATTTAATTTTATTTACAAAATTAAAATAATTGTCTTATTATTTGAATATTCATGTTATAATGGCATATTAAATAGGGATTTAAATAAGAAAGGACTCTGTAAATGAAACCGTTGCTTAAAGAAGACTCTCTCATCCAGGTAAAAGACATTTTAAAAGCGCACCAAAATGTAAAGGACGTTGTGATACATACGCCTTTGCAGAGGAATGACAGACTTTCTGAGAGGTATGGCTGCAACATCTATTTGAAAAGGGAAGACCTGCAGGTGGTCAGATCATTTAAGCTCAGAGGGGCTTATAATAAAATGAGGCAGCTCTCAAAAGAGCAGACTGAAAACGGAATTGTATGCGCAAGTGCGGGAAACCATGCGCAGGGGGTTGCGTTTTCATGCAAACACCTCGGCATTCACGGCAAGATTTTTATGCCGTCAACCACACCGAGACAGAAAGTATCCCAAGTGGAACTGTTCGGAAAAGAATTTGTAGAAATCATATTGACGGGTGACACTTTCGATGATGCGTATAAGAGTTCTGCGGAATGCTGTGAAAAAGAAAACCGCACGTTTATTCATCCGTTTGACGATCCCGATGTCATGGCCGGACAGGGAACGGCTGCCATCGAAATTTTAAATGACATTGACGTTGAACCGCATTTTCTTTTTGCAAGCGTAGGGGGAGGAGGACTCCTGTCCGGGCTCGGCACGTACATGAAAAACATCTCGCCGGATACAAAAATCATAGCGGTAGAGCCGAAGGGCGCAGCCTCCTATTTTGAATCGAAAAAAGCCGGACAAGTGGTTGAACTTGAGAAAATTGATAAATTTGTCGATGGGGCGGCCGTAAAAAAAATCGGCGCCGAAACCTTTCAAACGCTCGAAACCGTCGTCGATGACGTTGTGCTTGTCCCGGAAGGAAAAGTGTGCAGCACGATTCTCGAATTATATAATCAATGCGCCATCGTAGCGGAGCCGGCGGGGGCATTGTCCGTGTCAGCACTTGATCTGTACAAGGAAGAGATTAAAGGGAAAAACGTCATCTGCATGGTCAGCGGAGGGAATAACGACATCGGCAGAATGCAGGAGATGAAGGAGCGCTCCATGATTTATGAGGGGCTGCAGCATTATTTTATCGTTAATTTCCCGCAAAGGGCGGGAGCGCTTCGCGAATACCTAGATGAAGTGCTTGGGCCTGATGATGACATCACCCGGTTTGAATACACGAAAAAAAATAACAAAAGCAGCGGCCCCGCATTGGTCGGCATTGAGCTTAAGCATCGGGAAGATTACGGCGCGCTCATTGCCCGGATGAATCAAAAAGGATTTCATTACGTAGAGGTGAATAAAGATCAGGATCTGTTCCACCTGTTAATCTGACTTTTTTTAGAACGGCCGCGCAAAATGACAGACACGCTTTCTCAGATTGTATATAATAAAAAGAAAACAATCGAAAAAGAAGGATTGATATCTTGTTACTCAAAAGCCTAGAGTTCAAACGACAGGACGGGATTCAGGTAAAAGTGACAGAAATTCCGGTTGTCACGGAAGGTGAACATTATTTTTTTCAAATTCATCAGCACCTTGAGCTTTATTTGAGAGAGGTTTTTGCTTCACAAAGTGTGAGAACAGTGTATTCATTCCGACAATATGTCAAGCGCCGTATGAAGTGGAAAGATTACGAGGCCGTTTTCAACCAAGAGATTTTAAAACATAACGCCTAACGGTGCATATTCCTTAGCGCCTTCCTTTTGATAAGGGAGGGTGCGGGAATTTTTTTATGATGAATGCTGTAAGCGTTTTATCCATGGGGGGAATGGAAATGAAAAAAATGAAAATCTTCGCTGCCGTCTTTTGTTTGCTGCTCTTGTGCGCCTGCGGGGGGAAAACGATAAAAGACCCGCTGAACTATCAGATTGAACCGTTTTCATATCAGAACCAAGATGGGAAAACAGTGTCACTGAAAAGTCTGAAGGGGCATGTCTGGATTGCCGATTTTATGTTTACAAATTGTAATTCAGTCTGCCCGCCGATGACGGCCCATATGACCGAACTGCAAAAAAAACTGAAGGCTGAGAATCTGGACGTGCGGATTGTGTCGTTCAGTGTAGATCCTGAAAATGATACGCCGAAACAGCTGAAAGCATTTGCTGCCAAATATCCGCTTTCGCTTCGCAACTGGGATTTTCTGACCGGTTACAGCCAAAAGGACATTGAAGATTTTGCGCTGAACAGCTTTAAATCAATCGTCAAAAAGCCGGAGGGAGAGGATCAGGTCATACATAAAACCTCTTTTTATTTAGTCGGGCCTGACGGCAAGGTGCTTAAAGATTATGACGGCGTGCAGAAGGTTCCGTATGATGACATCATCTCAGATGTCAGAGCGGCTGAGGAGCTCAAGTAAACTGGCAGATTAGACATTTTCAAATCTGAAAAAACATGTTACACTTTCCACTAGTAGACGGGGAAGGAGCAACCAGATTGAAGCTGCGAATGTTCTCATTGATCGCCGGACTGGCTTTGCTTTTATCAGCTTGTTCTGTCCAGCGCACCGGTTCTGACGCTGAAGAACCGAAAACGAAAGATCATATTGTCATAGCTGCGGTCGGTGATTCATTGACTGAAGGAGTAGGAGATCCTGACGGTTCAGGATACGTCGGCAGGGCAGCGGAGTCTCTTAAGAAAAAGGGACAGGTGAAAACGGTTGATATTAAAAATTATGCGGTGCAGGGTGACAAAACGTCTGACCTGCTGGAAAAGCTTGATAATAAAAAAGTGCAGAAATCATTAAAGAGCGCCGACTATATCTTTTTTACCATCGGCGGTAATGACTTAATGAAGGTGCTCCGCCAGAATATGATGCAGCTGACGGTTCAGCCGTTCCAAAAGGAAGAGAAACCTTTTGAAAAACGGTTCAAGGCGATCGTTTCAAAAATCCGCAAATATAATGAAAACGCAGAGCTGGTGTATGTCAGCATGTATAACCCATTCACGTTTACGCTGCCTGAATTAAAAGAAATTAATGGGGTTGTAACGGATTGGAACAAGATCGCCGCAAAAGAGCTGGAAAAAGATCCTCACGCCGCCGCGGTGAATGTTGAAGACTTGTTCAGTCAAAAAAGCGGCAGCAGACGGATTTCAAAGGATGATGATTTTCATCCGAACGCAAAAGGGTATGCACTCATCGCCGATCGATTATACGGCATCATTGAAAAACAAGGGTTACCAGCAGAATAGGGTGAAATGATGAAAAAGTGGAAATCGCTGTTTTTTGTTCTTCTCGCACTCAATGTGATTGCCGCCGCGGTAATTGTGACATTATTGGTTATGCCGGGAGAGCAGGCGAAAATACAGGATCAGACAAAAAGTGAGTACGGCTTTCATATCACGAGCTCGAAAGAATCTCTTGCCAGGTTTGTGAATGCATACTTAAAAGAGAAGGCATCGAATCAGCTTGACTACAAAGTGGACATCAATAACGATGTGCACGTGGCAGGTAAAATCAAAGCGTTCTCAACCTCCATTAACGCGGTCGTCACATTTGAACCGTCCGTACAGGAGAACGGAGATGTGATGTTGAAAGTGACGAAGTTTTCATTAGGCGAATTAAGCCTGCCGATCAGCTTTGTGCTGAATTATATGGACAGCTTTTATGAACTCCCGTCATTTGTGCACGTTCATTCCGGGGATAAAAGCATCGAGATCCGTCTGTCGGAAATGCCTTTAGACAACGGCATGTATGTAAAAGCGGATAAAATCAATCTCGACACGGATGAAATTGAATTTTCCTATTACCATCCGAAACAATAAGTTTTCATAAAAAAAACACAGATCCTTTCAGGGATTTGTGTTTTTTCGTGTCAGCGTTTTTTATCCAGCTTGCTGAACAGTTTGATTAACGTTGCGAGCTCTTCATCAGAGTAGCAGTCAAACCGTTTAAAAAAGTATTCTGTTTTTTTCTGGTTGAAATGATCGACAATTTTCTCCCCGGCTTCCGTAATATGGATTCTGATAATTCGCCTGTCCTCTTTAGAACGGATGCGGGTGATCCATTCCTTTTCTACTAAAGCGTCGGTCACTGCGGTAATATGGCTTGCGGAGACCTCAAGAATGGGGGCGAATTCCGTTACTTTTTTAGGTCCTTGTTCACTGAGAATCCGCAAAATGATAAATTCATTCCTGGACAGCTCTTTATCTAGAATTTCATTAACTTCATTTCTGATTTGTTTAAACACTTTTCGAAGCAAAGCTTCCATATCATACATCATTTGTGTCCTTACTTTCAAATCATGAACCTCCAATATGTAGTCAGCGTGGCATTCGTTCAGCTTCCCCTGAAAGCAGAATTATTTTTATTCTGTTTATACATGCTATAATATAATAATACCACGTATGAACAAAGGAGGGCACCCGTATGTCAGAAAAAAAAGAAATCGCCACATTTGCAGGCGGCTGTTTTTGGTGCATGGTGAAGCCGTTTGACGAACAGCCCGGGATTGAAAAGGTGGTGTCCGGCTATACAGGAGGCCATACTGAGAATCCGACTTACGAAGAAGTATGCAGTGAAACGACCGGACACAGAGAAGCCGTTCAAATCACATTTCAACCTGACATTTATCCGTATGAAAAGCTTGTCGAGCTGTTTTGGCAGCAGATCGATCCGACTGATGCAGGCGGCCAGTTTGCAGACCGCGGAAGTTCATATCGGGCGGCGATATATTACCATAATGATGAACAAAAACAAATCGCTGAAGCCTCAAAAAAACAGCTTGAAGAAAGCGGCATATTTAAAAAGCCGATCGTGACAGACATCTTGAAGGCTGAGCCTTTTTATGAAGCGGAAGGCTATCATCAGCACTTTTATAAGAAAAACCCTGATCACTACGGGCGCTACCGTGTAGGTTCCGGACGTCAAGGCTTTCTGGATGAGCATTGGAGGGACAGATAAGATGGCTTTTAATAAAGAAGAAAAAATCAAATCATTAAACCGCATGCAATATGAAGTCACACAAAATAACGGAACGGAGCCGCCGTTTCAAAATGAATTCTGGGATCACAAAGAAGAGGGGCTGTATGTTGATATCGTATCGGGAAAGCCCTTGTTTACTTCTCTGGATAAATTCGATTCTCATTGCGGCTGGCCCAGTTTTACAAAACCGATTGAGGAAGAAGAGGTTGACGAAAAACTGGACACAAGCCACGGGATGATCCGGACGGAAGTGAGAAGCAAAACAGCTGATTCCCACTTAGGCCACGTATTTAATGACGGCCCGGGGCCAAGCGGTCTCCGTTATTGCATTAACTCTGCGGCACTCCGGTTTATTCCGAAAGACAAGCTGAAGGAAGAGGGCTATGAAGCCTGCCTGCATTTATTTGAAAAATAGAGCTCAGCAATGAGGCCTGCCTATCAGACAGGCCTTTTTTCTATGTTTTTTTTTCTTCATTTAATCGTTCAATAATCTTTACGATTGTGTCTTTTGTGATGAGCGGCGCCTGATCGGATTGATATCTGGGGAGATTGACCTTCCGAAATTCCGGATGTTTGGCGGGTTCCGGCAATATTGCGTAAAGATTGCCCCATTCATATAAAGATTCCGTCTCATGCGGAGAGGTCAGTTCTTCATGAAGCTTTTCACCGGGGCGTTTTCCTACTTCAACAGCGGCGGGGCGCGGCAGTCCGTGCCGGAACGCATACTCCTCAAACCCGTGAAGCAGTTCTTCAAGCCTCAGGGACTCCATTTTAAAAATAAACGTTTCTCCGCCCTTTGTGATCGCCGCAGATTGCAGGGTGAGCGTTGCGGCGTCATCAATCGACATAAAAAACCTCGTCATGTTTTTATCCGTAATGGTGAGCGGACCGCCTGCCATCAACTGCTCAAATAAAATAGGAATAACGGAACCGCGTGAACCTAGAACATTGCCGAAGCGGACCGAACAAAATACCGTACCGCGGTTTTGAACATGATGATTCGCCTGATGAAACAGCTTTTCGGACAACAGCTTCGTAGCTCCCATTGTGTTTACCGGGGAAACAGCTTTATCGGTTTTTTAAGATATTTACTGCATTTTGAGGGACTATCAGTGACGGTGAGGTCGAAAACGAAAAATTAAACCTCAGAATAGGGGTAATTTCAAACTGAGCCGGAATTGGTCCTTTTCTTTTTTGTGTCATCGTAACGATAACTTCTTTGAAGACCATTCTTAATAGCGCGTTCTTTTTCTCTGTGCTTGATTCAATGTGATATTGATCAATTATCCTATTTATGTTGTTTCTGACTGTATTACTGTCTATTTCTGATTGCGCTTCTTGAGTTCCATTGAGCTCATGCTTGGCAATCTGGAGTTCTTTAAATTCTTCATCTAAAACAGCTTTTCTTTTCAAAAAAAGTTCATCAGTGTAAATGCCGCTCTCATATTTCTCGAAGATAAAATTCTCTTTGTTTTTTAACTCTTGTTCTTTTTGTGAAAGATGTTCAGACATTTGCTTTTTTGTTTTCACATTACTATTTACGTCTTCGTATTTAGAAATCATTGAAGTGATATGTTTTGTTAAAGTCTTATTATCTAAGTTGCTTAAAGAAGAGAGGTAATCCAAAATGGCATATTCAACATCGTTATATCTTACATAAGTGCATTTATTCTTTTTGCAAGTGAGTGATTTAACGTGATACACACTTTCCGTGCCGTTTTTGTTTTCTCGCGTTCGTCTAGTTTCGTATTTAGATAATGGTTCACCGCACTTAGAACAAGTGCATACGCCTGCCAATTCACTTAATTCCAATGCATTTTTATTAGGCAGCAGGGGGACTTTGTTTGCAATTTTATCTTGTGATTGTTGAAATTGTTCTTGATCTATTATAGGGGCATGTGCATCCGATACTACAATTTGTTCCTTTTCAGGTCTAATTGTTCGTTTACCGTCTTTTGTTTTTTCTCTAACCTTATATTTAACAGTTCCGATATACGCTTCGTTTTGCAGAATTGCTTTAATTGTGTATTGATTCCAGCGCTTTTTTCCTGATGGAGTCGGTATTTGTAATTTTGTTAAGTGAGAAGCAATCGCTGTATAACTATAATCTTTTCCATTCAACCCATTTAAAAAGAGGTTAAAGATGAGTTGAACGACTTTTGCTTTTTCTTCGACTGGGACTAGTTTGGATGTTTTTTTGTTTAACCGGTATCCATAAGGCGCTAGTCCGGAAATCCATTTCCCTTGTGCCGCATATGTGTATTTAGCGCCTGTCATACGCTCTCTGGTCATTTCAAATTCTTCTCTGGCCATAAACAATTCAAAACGAATCTGACGCATGTCTGCAGGGTTTCGAGGGTCATAAACTTTATATGGTGTAATGATAATCAATCGCTTGCTTTGAAGAAGGTTAACAATTTGTCCCGCATCACTGTAGCTCCCTCGGCTGAGTCTTGTTATTTCTTTAACAGCAATTGCCTGGTACTTGCCTTCCTCGAGGTCTTTAAGACATTCTTTAAAAACAGGGCGGCCCTCAATGCTTTCCCCAGACCCGATTTCCATTTTTAATTCATAGGGGATTTCAATCGACTTCAGTATTTTATTCATGAGTTCTTTTTGTTCTGTTAGCGTATCTTCGCCTGTTCTTTTTTCTCGCTCCATATCCTGACGAGAGCGTCTAAGATAACCCAAAATATTTGTAATGTTGTAAGAATGAACGATGTTTTTTAATTCCAAAAAAACAGCACCTCCTCTTTATTGTATTTACTGTAAAAACAGTAGTATTCGTACAATATTCTGTCTGACATTGAACACGAAAATAACGTAATAAATATTGTAGGGGCTGTATTCTTTAAGTGTTGGGCTAAAGAGCTCGCTCATACGCTCTATGTTTTTTGTTAGCCTGAGAAAATACTCAAATAAAAAAAGAAGCCTCAGAGGACTTCAAAATAATTAATTCTTCTCACATGCAAAGTTGTCATTATCCCGATCCATTTTAGATGTATAGGCAGGGTGAGTGCTTGGTACTCCATGCGGATATTTCTTTCTCAGCTCTGTGCAGTTTGCAAAGTGTTCTGTTCCTCCAGCAGAAGGGGAGGCTTGTGCAGAGTTAGAAGAGCTGCTTGATGCTGAACCGCTTGAGTTCGATTTATGTGTCTCGGATTGGTGTGTTGTAACTGACTTTTGAGCCGGCTTAGATACACTTACTGATTTCTTCGGTTTCGTTACGCAGCCATTAAATCCTTTATCAGTCGCATATCCATTCTTACTCCAAATCTTCAAGTCTTTATCTTTCGCAGCTTGCTCATCTTTCTTATACGTGTCTAAATACTTCGTGTTTGGCTCATATACATAAGCTACTCGTGCTAATCCTTCTTTAAGCAGTGTTTCTTGTACTGATTTGCCATCTGCATAAACGTAAGACAGCATTCTGCCATACTTGTCTGTACGATCTCCTTTATCAAACTCCAGTTGAAGTTTTCCCTTGTTAACCAGCTGTTTGTTTCTTGCTGAAGCATCCTCACCATATGGTTGTACGCAAGAGTTTGGGTTCTTAGTTTTAGGCGTGTCAACAAGTAAATAACGAACAGTTTTGACTTCGCCTTTATAGTTAACTTTAATCGTATCCCCATCAACTGTTCTGTTAAGTGTTACATCGACCAGCTTTTTCTTTTTGTCAGACGCCTTTTTATCCGACGAATCCTTCTTTGAAGCATTTTCGGCTTTTTCATTGTTGTCATTAGTACTTTTGTCATTTGATTGAGTGTCTGCCTTTGTCTCTTTTGCATCCTTTTCTTCTTGCTCTGTTGTTTTAGCTTGATCTGAATCTGTTTTATCTGTAGAAGCAGAATCAGATCCACACGCAGCCAAAGAAAAGCTTAGAGATAATGCGCCAATACCTAACAGCCATTTCTTCAATGTAATTCCCCCAATTTGTTTGTTCTGTCTCTATATCGGACAAACCTTCCTAATTATAAGTGTAAAACCAAATATTGTAAATTTCATTTTGGCATTTTAAGACACTCAAATACAGTTGTGTGGTAAAATTTAGTGACTCAAACACCTTAGAGGAGGGAAATTTAATTGGAAGAAAGAAAGTTAATTCGCATGACTCTTGATGGGATAAAGGAAGCTGTTTCTAAATACGGAACTTTTCCTATGCTCCAACATGGAGGGCATGTCATGGAAGATGCTGCTTTTCAATTCAGAGACCCAGCCAGTCCTCAAGAAATTAATAGTTTAGAAAAGATGTTAGGGGTAACTTTGCCTAATGATTATAAAGAGTTCCTATTCAATCACAATGGAATGGAAATGTTTAATGGTATTGAGCTTCTTAGTACAGAAGGGATAATTGAATTTAATGAAGTTCAAGACTTCCCTAAGGGATATGTCCTAATTGGGTATCATTATGATGGCAGGTATGTTATTGATGTAAACAAATCAAATAAAGGGTTGGGGTATATGTTGCATCTGAATTCAATTGATAATATTGAAGATGCGGTATATTTAGACTCTAACTTTGAGATATGGTTTGACATGTTGGTGTCATCAAACGGAACTAAATACTGGGAAGTAAATCCAAATATTCAAGAGTATTATAAATATATTTCAGAATAGAAAATTTAGATAAGATTAAGTGGGAAGGAGGCTTAAATGAAAGTATTTGAAGCAGCCTCGTTCATTTCAGCCGCAGAAAAGCGGGCAAAACAATACGATCAGATTAGAGAACAATTTATCAATCTCAGAAAAGCGTTTCAGGGAATGGCTGACTTAGACGACAGTGAGTTTTCAGGCAAAGGCGCCGACAACATTAAAGCATTCTTTCAAGACCACGCCGGCGTCACGGACAGCTGGCTTGATCTGATCGATATGAAGATTGCGTTTCTTAACAGTATTTCAGGAAAAGTAGCTGATGCCGGATTGGCCGATTCGTTTGTGGAAGAGTCCTTTTTAGAACACGAGCTGATTCATGCGAAGAATAAATCAAAAGCCATCATGCAAGAGCAGCGGAATGAACTCAAGGACATCATAAATGAAATCAGCGATATCATTCATCTTGATGTTTTCTCTACAGAAGATGTCGATCAAAATCTGGAATCAGCAGACAAAAAACGGGACGATACCGTAAATAGGCTCGGAAAGCTCGATCATGATCTAACGAAAGAATACGCAGAAACCGAGGCAAACGAACATTTCATTCAGGCCGATTTTCAACAGCTCCAAAACGCTACGGGAAAAGGGAAAAACGCCACTCCGCTTCACTATAACGCCAAGGCATACAGGGAAAGTGACATACATAAGAAAAAAGGCGAGATTGCAAGACATTCAGACACATATTTAACGTTTAAGAAGGAAGAAGCAAAAGAGCGGGAAATCAAGGATCTGAAGAAAAAGCTCGCTGACGGTGTGACCGATCCGGATGAATATTTGGAAATTGCGAAGAAGATCGGCTATGAAAACCTTGAACCTTCCCAGCAGCAATATGTCATTCAGCTTGAACAAGCAAAACAGCTGGAAGAAGCCGGAGAAGTGACTTGGGATATATTAAAAGGCGCCGGCGTTGGTTTATATGATGTCGGGAAAGACACGGTAACCGGTTTATGGGACTTCATAACCGATCCGGGGGAAACCTTGTCAGCACTGGAGAATGCAGTACTTCATCCTGTTAAAACATATGATGCTGTTTCAGCAGCAATCGAGGAATCGTATCAAAAGGATATGGTAAATGGAGATGCTTACTCCAGATCAAGATGGGTGACATATGCAATTGGTTCAGCAGCTGTGGCTGTCGTCGGAACGAAAGGCGCAGGAGCCGTTAACAAAGCTGATGCGGCGGGGAAGGTCATAAACAAGGCAGGACAGGCAGGGAAGAAAATTAAAGACGTTAAACTTCCAGAACTGCTTCCTTATAACTCTAAATATGATCTTGCTCTGTCGGGTGACGTACCATACAATGTGGTTGACAGCCAAAACCTTAAAAATGAACTTTTGACCAATGCAAAGAAAATCCCGGATGGAACGAGAAAGCCGTTTACTGGTCAAGAAATAAACCTTCCTTGGTTAAATAAAGAAAAGTATGGCGCCTTTGAAGTTAAAGGGAAGGTAAAAGCTTCGGGTAAAACTAAAGATGTAAGTCGAAGAGTATACACGTTGAAAGATATTGATATAAACAAAGTTGATGCTGAAAGCGGAAAAACAAATTTACAACTTATGAAAAAAGGTGACGCTCCTTTTGCTAATGATGGCACAAAAATCAACTTACATCATTTAATTCAAGAAGAGCCAGGAACGATGGTGGAAATTCCAGCTTCTGTTCATCAAAATAATAAAAAAGTTCTCCATGGATTGAAAAAAGGTGGGGAAAGTTTTAGAAATGACAGGGAGTTGCGGAATCAGTATAAAAGCTTTCAACGAAGATATTGGAAATGGAGAGCGAGCCAATTTGAGAAAGGAGAAATGTAACAATGACTTATCATGAAATTGAAGAATTTATTAAAGAAAACGCTGAAGATGATGATTTTACAGGCGGAATAAGTGAAGAAAAAATCAAAGAGATACAAAGTCGTTTAAATGTAAAACTTCCCGAGAGTTATAAGTGGTTTTTAAATAAATATGGCTCCGGTGGAATTTACGGGGTAAATATACTAGGCCATGGGAAAGTTTCTGCAAGGGTTGTTACAGTTACTGAGGAATATAGAACTTATTATAATTTAAGTGACGGTATTATCGTTATAGAAGATGTAGATGAATTCTCTTATTGCCTTGATACAAACAAAATGGAAAACGACGAATGTCCAGTAATAGTTTGGGCAAATGAAGCCGGTTATGGTGACAAGGTTGCAGATAACTTTCTGCAATTTTTCTTGGAAGAGCTTGAAGAAGCAAAAGAAAATTGGGAAGAGGACGAAGATTGGGACGATTAAGTAGAAGTATTGCAAAGTTAAGCTCTCTTTTTGAGAGCTTTTTTGTATGAAATAATGAAGTAAGATACTGTTGGTTGAAAAGAAACTGTTTTTCCATCTATTATATTTGGTCGAATTTAAGTTGAATATCTCGCTGGAATTACCGATAAATAACATGTGAAATAATACCAAACGGAAGGAATTTGTTATACAAAGGTGAAGCGAACATATACAAATATGATGCTATACTTGGACAAAACAGGGTAGTAGTAGGATGGGACAAATACATTGAAATTCCAATGAACGAACTTCCTTCAAATGAGATTCAAGTTGAAGGTCTTGGGAAAAACATGAAAATCATTTATAGCAACGTTGTAAAATTCGAGAGAGGGTGAATGTTATGGAAGGCCTTAATAACTCTTACAACATTACGAAAGACCCTAAGTTTTTAGCGTTTTGCAGTTTAGCGACAGAAGGTGCAGGAATTAGTTCGAATCAGCAATGTTCAATTGGTTTTACTGAATTCAAAGAAGCGCTGGAGAATGGCAAAGTAGTTGATAATAAAAACCTTAAGAGCAGTTCAGAGTTAAATCACCAGTTTGATTACTGAAAGTCCAGAATAACTGGGGGACGAGCTGTAACTGAAACAGATAATCAAGTGCTGGATATCATCAAACAAGCATACAATCTTGGAATGGTGACGAAAGATAATATGCTTATGAGAAATCAAGCTATTAACGCGTATAAAACATCTATTTAATTTAAAATTAAAGCCCCGTATTCAGGAGGGGCTTTTGCTTTGCAACTTATTCTTTATGTTTAATCTAAAACCATAAAGTCCTGCACTTTTGTTTCTTCTTCAGGCAAATCAAATTCATTAAGTTTCTTTTTAGTACGGATATCAAAAATCCCCATATAGCCACCAATGCCTTTTTTGTTTTCCTCTTGTGAAATCACATAAAGTTTTTGATCTTTAAACTTTGCATTCATATACGGAAATTTTAAATTGAATTTTTCAAAAGAAAAATCTTTATCGTACTCAAGTAAGCAGGCGTATCCGGATTTGTTAATATATGTAACGTAAAATTTACCGCTTTTTTTGTCGTAATACACAGCGTCCGCTTGTTCGATATCATCAGGATATTTTATGAATTTTGATTTCCATGATCCTTTTTCGATTACAGTTAGTTCATGTTCTGAGCTAGCCACAACATATTTTTCAGAGTGATCAAATACATCTCCATAGGAAGCTAATCCAATCGTTTTAATAATCTCTTCTGTTTTTCTATCAATGACGTACAAAGACATTCCTTGAATGACGTAAATATACTTATCATCGCTTTCTCCCATGGTTACTAGGGAGGGCAAAGTCAGGCTATATTTTTTATTGAACTTTTTATCATTTACTTTCAGTTCATTTCCATTGGTGTCGACATTATAGGCTTTTACAGAAATATCTTCTCCTTGATACCAAAAAGCAAATGGATTGGATAATTTATGTTCTTTAATGGTGTTGTTTTTTAATGTGTAATAATATGGTTCATGTTCAGCTAACAAGACGATATCGTCTGAAGAGGGGGTTTTTTTCTGGATATATGGTATATCCGGTACCTTAAAGTATCGTTTATTGAATTTTTCTCCTTGTGATGTGGATATGAGTACGCTTTTCTTGATGAGTGGATTTGAATAGATAAAAAAGATTTTATCCTCGGTTGGATTAATTTTAGAAGTACTTACAGAGTGTTCACCTTTATTTATAAAGAATGCATTGATCAACAATATAACTATTGCACTAATTAGAACTCCTGAAATCCCATATAAAACATAAGACTTTTTCATATAATGCTCCTTATCTTTTATATAAAATAAAAAGACACTTGCAGAATAAATCTGCAAGTAAAATGATTAGTAGCTAACAGTTTTTGATGAACGATCAATATCTGGAGATGTGACAAGTGCGCCTCCATTACTGTCTAGGTCCGTTCCTTTTGAATTTTTGTATGATTGCCACACAAGTTTAGAGCAATACTATTTATTTGTACTTTTTTGGTTGCAGCAACTGAATAAGGCTTATCTGTTTTACTACTAGCATATGTCTGAGCCTTTACCTTATCATAGATATCTGCGCCCTTATGCTTTTGAATCGCTTACTCCAGTTGTTCTGATAATTCCTTACCCTTTTCCAGCCCATGCTTCCATAATTTTGTTATGGAGGGGATAAGAAATAAATACGGATCAAAAGCGATCTTACGAGCTGTTTCTTATACACCTGGAGGCACAGCTTTGCATAGAGCAGGTTTGACAGGTGATCACAAATCATAAAATAAAAAGCCCACTCATATGAGTAGGGCTAAATTAATTTTTAACCTCCGACTGGCCTTTCAGCTACCTGGATGTTAGATGGTGAATCTGTACTCAATTGCGTTAAAGCTACCCCACTTAAAATTACAGTTAAAATAGATACGCAAAGCACAATTTTTTTCATAAGATTCCCTCCACCTGATTCATTTTCTGTTCAGCCCAAATTTTTTCATTGAAAAAGCTTGTTGCTTCTTCAAAAGCACCTATTGATTCAAACCTTTTTGCAGCTATGTAGGACAATTCATCTACACTTTCAAGGTCATTTTGTTGTTTTAAAAACTCAATATAACGGATGCAATTATTGAAGTTGTTTTTTAATTCACCGCAATATAGGTTGTATAGGATGCTAATTTTGGCTTCGTATATCTTATTCTCCATTAATATGAGTCTTTCCTGTGCTTTATTGTAAAAATTAATGGCTTTCATTTTTTCGTCAATTTTAAATAGTTCCTTAATTATCATGAATAAAGAATTTATATAATAATTTGAATTCATCCAAGATTCATTTCCAATAGCTTTTTCGAGAGATTTAATGCACTTATCAGGTTTGTCCCAATCAGAATACACGATACTAAGGTTGTGATATAACTGAGCTTCCAAATATTCATCCTTTGTTTCTTGTGCAATGTCTATTGCTTCTAAATAATATGTTTCTGACTCTTCAAACCGTTTCATATCGGAATAGTTTGCAGCAGCAATCATTGTTGAAGTTGCCAGTTTGCATTTATAATCAGGGTGTCGCTTATATATTGCAATTGCATTCTTGATGTAGTGTTGTGCCACAATGCTTTGTTTAACAAGAGTGTATAAGTAGGAGACCTTGGAGTAGAATTCAGCTGCTTCAATTTCATCCGGAATTTCTGCAAGCTTTTTCTCTGCTAATCCATATAAGTTAATTGCTCGATCATAATTTTTGTTGTATGCCTCGTACATTGCTTCGAATAAATAAAAGTTATATTCCAATTTATCGTTCGTTCTTTTTATGAAATTTTCATTCTCTTCAGTGAAATAAGTGTGCTTTTGTAAAGGCTCTCCGCGTGAAGAGTGTAGCAACATTTTGTGTCTTTCTTCTAATAAACTGTAATATGCAAGAACTTCTTGATCCTCTTCCATATCATCGAACAGGCTTTTAATCTCTGAGTAATATTTTATTGACTCATGTACCTTTTGTTTCTTTATAGCAATGTACCAATCATTCAGTGTAGTAGCAACAACTTCTGAAGCGATCTTGCTCATCCAAACCCCTCTTTCTGAAAATTTCAAAAACCCTTTGGGAATAATCATAACATAGTCATTGAAAAAATTGTAAAAGGATGTAGAGATTTTGGGATTTTCTAATTTGAAAAAACGAAAAAAAATACCCTCCTCGTTAGAGAAGGGATGTGATCAGTTTGTTGTTGCTTTTAACGAAGCAAGCCACTCATCTAATGTTCCTGAGAAACCTTGTTGAGCTGCTAATTCATATGCTGATTTTCCATCTTTACCTGCAGCACCAGTAGCTCCAGTACTGCCTTTTTCACCTTTTAATGAAGCTAACCATTCAAAAGTGATGAATATTCAAGGCGGGAGTAAGGGAAATTAACAAAAAAATGTGAGGGAATGTAGATGAAACGATTTATCTTGGTTATACCGTTATTGGCTGCTGTTATTGCCTCTCCAACTCAAATGAAAGCAAGTCCAATGCCTTGTAGTGCAGTACTCGAACCGGTAAATCAAAAACTGAAAAATGCGAAGGGTGCGGCACTAATCTATAAAGTGCAGTTATACCCGCCAAGTGCTGCAAGAACGAATATGAGTATTCTTGCTGTCCACCTTCCTCAGCCATCTTCTTATGGAAGCTACGACGGTTATGAAGGATTTGCCGCCAAAACAGGGGAGATCAGTTGGCGATTTAAACTATATCCAACTCCCGAGGAAGAGAGCCCTAATTGGGCTGGAAGGATTGATTCCATATCGGCTGAAATGACAAATGTTAAAGTGCAAGTACGCCTTTCAAATTCTAAGACACAAAAGTTGGGGCCAAGTGTATTAACAAACAATATTCAATCTTGCTATTAGAAATGTAGAGTTCTTATCAAAGAGAGCAATGCGACTGGAGTCAAAAAGGTAATTGATCGAGAAATTCTGGTGAAAAATGAAAAAGAGTCCATTAAGATGCAATGTCTGGAGTCAATTCATCATTTGACAGAAGAGAGCCGGCAAAAGTCGATATTGCGTTTGATAGAAAGACGGCATAAAAAGAAATGGTTAGCTAAAAAAAGGCAAAGAGTCAACGCTCTTTACCATCAGGTGTTTTCCTTAAGCGGTCTGCAATATGCTTAATTAAACTCAGCGCAGCAGTCACTAATCCAATAACTAAAACAATTTCAAGTAAGAGGATAAATCCAAAATTTAAACCGCGACTTTCAAAGTAATCACCAGTAAAAAAGAGCAATTGATAAATTCCAAGCATTAGCACAATAAAGGAAGCGCCTATAATCGCCAGAGACTTTTTAGAGAACTCCTTAGTATGGTTAAAATTATAAACCAATAAGAACAAAAATAGACAAGCCATGGCGATCTTATGAGTCAATGAATCACTTGCTGAGAATCCTTGCACAAGTAAGGAGATAATTAATCCGGTCATTCCGATTATTTTGTTCAATATATCACCTGCTTTGTATAAGTATGACCTTAGATGTCAGCTTACCAATTAAAGGTGATATTCTCAACATAATGCAGTTTAAAGTTAACTTAAAAATGTGATTATTTTAAGAAAGGGGTTGAAATATGCTCGGTTGTCAAAAAGGGGAGCAAGTAAGGTCTTTGAGAATGGAGAAATGGGAATTATATTGTGGACGACAAATCGAGGTTCTGTAGGTGTTGAATGGGACTCTGGTGAATATGGTGAATACAATGATAATGTCGATGAGCTATTAATGTTAGCAGATTAATATGTTTTCCGAAAGTTAAACGAAAGCAGTTCATTAAAGGAAGGGTTAGACAATGATTAAAATAACGTTATTCCAAGATGAATATTGCAATGGTGAATGGGTTGAAATTGATAGGCTATTAAATGGTTTCATAAGAGCAGAGTCAATTAATATTGAAGTGATTGATATCAAATACAATTCATTAAATACTATGCGAACTCATAATACAGCTCTGCGTATATTGAGAAAGGACTTAAGATCACTAGGACGTGAAGATGAAATCGTGATTTTAAACGGAGTAAGAGGAAGAAATGAAACCTATGTAGCAACCAGGGAAACTGAGTACTTTACCAATGAATCAATTAAAGAGGTGCATTATGCTGGTGACAATAAAGAAGCTGCCTTTAGCAAAATTGATGGCACTTCAGGCAACAGGCTAATTTTAGATGTTTGTTTTGATGGCTTGAGGATTAAATCTTTTATCAAAATTCATAATGGTGAGCTTTTGATAAATTGGGCAGCACAAAGAAAGAGGTTGAAGACTACAATGCCAAACTAATTGCGGCACAATTTCTTTGAAATGTTGGAGAGAGCTGAACAAGTCTAGATAAAAGAAGAAGGATTTTATCACTGGCTTGTTTTTTGTGTAGGAGCCTTGAATCTTCGATTGTATTATCAATATATCATGTTTTTACAAATAATTCATTTCTGTCTTACGATAGTTTTTAATGAATACAAAAAGCCCCACGAATGGAGCTTAAATTACGTTTTATTGAACATAGCCAGAAAAGTCGCTCGGAGCAGAGAAAGATAGATAGTAAAGCGCATTGGCATCTAGATTTTTTATTGTTCCTGTAGCTGTACCGTTAGCATTTACAGTTAGTGTTTCAGTAGCAAAAATCCAGTCGGAATCATTCCAAACTTTCACAGTTAGTTTAGTTCCAATATTGTTTGTAATTGAATAGCTTATCGAAGATTTTCCTTGAAAATAACTGTTTGAATATAATGTATTGCCAGTTGCTTGTCCAGCGAATGTCAATTTGTTTTTCGTAAGATTTACAATGCTATTTGAATTAGGAGGGTTAAGACCAAAAGCTTTAAATTCACCTTCGGCAGAGCTAGTAAGCTTAGTTGAAAACCTAGAATTGCCGGTCTCAGCAGACGCGGCAGTGGCAAAGCTCAGAGAAAGAATGGCCACCATGGTGCAAACAATAAAACTAAACAACTTTTTCAAATTAAACACTCCTTTATTTGTAAATTCAAGTAAATAATAACACTTAATTTTAGGAGGTCAATAGGTTTATTCAAACTGGAATGAATCTGTCACAAAATATGAAGAGCATTTGGTGAAGGATAACTTATTGTATTATGTACTAAATTTTCAGTTCATTTTAAGGGGCTAAGCATTAAGGAGTTATGTAACGGAGAGATTATACTCTCCAAGATTCAAAGGAATGTATGCGGGGTTTACCATGTAGTCTTAAATCTATAATCACTTTCAGCCAGCTATAAGAATGTTTATTAATCTCATGGGGGCTTTTTTAATACGATTCCTTCAAGATGCTTTTCTTTGGCAGATTAAAGTAAGCTAGCGTCCCATTACAGTCTCAAAGCCAGGAACACCACCTTGGGCTGCAAAAACAACAGTACCATTGAGCATATCAAGATTCGAGAGTTCTGGGAACTTGCTTGTTACTTTATTGTTGTGACGAAGTATAAAGCATGAAGGTTCAGTGTGAGCTTTAGGAGCTGAATTTCTTAGAGAAAGCACTGTATGAAGAGGGATTTTAATTAAATAAAGCAGACATTAAGCCTGCTTTATCTTTTTGAACATTATTCCTTTTTTATATGCATTATATTCTCACCAAATGCCCGTCCTTAAGATTTTAAATTCTGGGCACGATCAGACTTTTTAGGGAAAATACATTCTAACAAAAGAAAAAATAAAGTTAATCCTAATGATAATTTAAAATTGTCGCTGTTCCCAATTGAACATAAGATACCCACTATATAAATGAATAAAAACCTAAACAATGAGGCAAATATAAACTTGAAGAAGTTATCCCCAATGAGATGCCTTCCAACAGCCACAAAAATATTATCAAAAGTAAAAGAATAAACAACCATACACACACTTGTTATAACAATCTGTTTAAATTCTATTTCTAATTCAAAGAAGCTTACAAGCACATTTGCTGATCCTGTTGCAAATAAGATTATCACCATTATGACTGCAGTAGGAATGAGTGATAAAACCAAAGCTCCTATTACTGTAGATAATAAAAATTTTTCATTTGTGTTTTTTTCTGCAGCTTCTTTCTTTTCTCCTCTGTACATAAAAATAAAAAAGACGATGAGAGATAAAAGATAAATTGATAACGTCATAACAAGCAGATTCATGGTGATCTCTCCTTACCTAATTAAAACAAAAGAGTGAAGGTTGTAAGCCTCACTCTCTTGTTTTTAATGTATAGTTATACCAAAAAGAACACAACAACCTTCGCAATTAACTGTGCATCAGCTAATGGAATTCCGGCTTTCACTAAGGCCACAGTAACAGCTGTTTCTCCGAAATTTGTAAGTTCATCTATAACGTCCGCCGCTTTGTGTCCCCACTTAGAACAAGCATCACCAGCTTTTTGAGCCCATTTATATGGGATCTTTTTAATAAGGTTTCCTAAAGCGGGACCGCCAACCCTAAGTGCTTTTACTAATATTTGTTTAGCGAAAGGAATGCCCTGTGTATGTACTTCAGAATTTGAAGCTAAAGGAGCCTGTACGCTATTTTGAACTACAGGTGCTTTTTTACTTTCTGCTGCACTTGCATAGCCAGGAGAAACAACTGATATAGTCAGCACAGCCAACGTGAACACCATGATAAATGAAATAGGTTTTTTCTTCATTAAAATTTTCAGTTATAAAAGAAGGAACAAGAATTTTAAAAACATACTTTTGTTATTATACGAGACACAACTTTTTTAAAAAAGAACCGAAAGTCTCACTGGGGATGCCCATTTTATGCCGTGGAGAAGATTCAATAAAACTGTAATTTTAACAAAAACAAATATTTTCAGGGTAACGTCTGAGTGTTAAAACACTCAGAGGGGGGAATTAGGTTTGAGAAACACCATTGGCAAGATTGGAATTTTACTGGAGTGGTTTGCTTTATGATTTTGGGCAGGAGTTAATGCGAAAGAGCTAACTCAGACTAGGAATGATACTGAAAGCAACATCTACCTTTAATCAATCAGTCAATATACTTAACTTAAAACCGCCTCAAATATTAAGACCCTAAGTTACTCGACAACTGCAGATGATTGGGAGGATGCCGGAACTACATACGGGATACCAAATTTGAAAAGTACTCAACGGCCGCTGTCGTTCAAACATAGGATTTGCTTTTAAATTTGCCTACAGGGGGTTGGTCATCTTATTTAGCTGGATTAGCTAATATGATCATTCTAGGTGAATGTAAATTGTTTACTTTAAGGATAGGCAGGAATTTAAGATGGCAGGGGCAACTTTAATGACAAAACACCTTGTAACGATTGATGAAGATAAGGATCGAAAGAAAAAATCGGGAGTGACAGCTTTATCATCTCAAACTAAGGCGGCCCAAAAGTTGCTGCAATGTGATAAAAAATAATCCTGCCTTAAGGTGGGGGGGATTATGACATGCTGTTTATTAAGCTGTAAACAAACGCAACAATAAATAGTGGATAAGAGATAATAGCAATTAGTTTTGAAGATTTGCTCTTTTTTTCAAATGTGTATATCAGTGCAAATCCTAAAAAGAATATTGTGACAAACCAAGAAGAATAGGACGGGTACAATGCAATAAGTAAGACAATAAGAGTGGATAACGCAAAAGAAGAGTTTAGTGTTATTTTCTGATCGTTTTTCAAATAAACCGCCTCCTTACACATATTCCCCCCATATAAAAACACTTAAACATTATATTAAGTCAGCATGATTAAATGATAAACATTTTAAGTAAAGAACAAGATAAAGCAATCCGGCATTTCAAGGACAAGCTGAACATGTCTGAAAAACTGTAAATACCCTTAGTTAATGTAAACTGCTTAGAGATAAGCAAAATGATTAAGCGGAGGAGCTGTATAGACTTATAAGACCTTATATAAACATTAGATCGCTTAAAGAAGGTGATGTGGTTGATCAGCCAATTGAATATTTCATGATGCAATTGTACGGTTCTATAATGGTGAAGACCTCGCCGTGTTCCATTTGTCTAGGGGGAATTGGTTTAAATTCATAAACATGAGGCGTTTTAGTCTGTCATTTCCTAAAACAGTGTTTTATTCTTGTTACAAATATGCAAGAAGGGCGGTTTGAACTTGTATAAAGTGTTTATAATGCTGTTAATTTTGTTATGTATAACATTAGGGTGTCAAAACCAACATAACAAACATTTTATGGAGGCTGAGCAAACTATGGTCGGCTATGTCATCTTAAAAAGAGAGAATCAAGCAATTCTCATACCTAATGAGAAAGCTGATGTTAAAGACTATAAAAATCTTAGTGAAAAAGAAATTATTGAGAAGTATAGATCGGATATAGTTATACTGGGACTTAGTCAACTTAACAATAAAGATGACTTGAGCAAAGGACAAAAAATACGTATTTGGTATAAAAAATTAAATGAATCTTCACCTCCAAAAACAAACATCTCAAAGTTTGAAAGTATTTAGTACCATATTCTGTAATTCCTCGGAATGCCGCTGCAAAACTGAAGCGGCATATTGAACAGAAATAATGTCTTCAAACCTTACCTCATTCGCGGTGGCTTAATCCTGCCCCAAGATTTATTTGACGATTGTTGACTCAGGTGCAGAGAAGGCACATGCCAAGAACACATTTTTGAATTACTGGGCACCTTGAATAAAACCAGCATTCCCGTATTCATATGAGAAGAGATCGGTACTGAACGCTGGATAAAGAAAAAAGTTAACCGTACATTTGAACAAGCTTGCGAGGTTTTGATAAAGAAAGAACAGTCAAGAGACGAACCATTACATACATATAATACTCCTGTGAAAGCGGGGGTGTAGTTTTGGAACCTTACCAACGTTATGAGGAATTGAAGAAGAAAACAATAAAGGTTGTCCATAAAGATAATTACAGTATCCGCTATATAGAACAGGATGAAGCCAGTGATGACTTAGATGAATTTTATAAACAATTTGCTCAACATTTATTGGAAGCTGCTTTGGAAAGAACTGCAGAGTAAGCTTCTTTTTTTAATTGGTTAGTAGTAAGTATCTTAATAAACAGCTTTATCGGTACTGATATTAATCACATGCGTCACTTCTTGCAGCAAAGCGGCTTCTGCGACATTTTGTCCGCCGATAAGGTTGGTTTGAATGGCTTCAAAGGGATTATCCTCACATGTCGGAACCTGCTTCAGCGCAGCTGTGTGAAAGACAATATCAACACCTTTCATCACTTGGTTGACTCTTCTGTAGTCACGAACATCGCCGAGCACAAACGACAGTCTTTGTTCATCCGCGTATTTTTGTTTCATCACATATTGTTTGCTGTCATCTTTGCTGAACACAATGACTTCTTTAGGGGTTAAGAGCAAAAGGCGTTTTACTATTTGGCTTCCGATTGATCCTGTCCCGCCTGTGACGAGAACAGTTTTATCGTGAAAAAACGGTTGTAGCTCTACTGCTTGCTGTTTAGGCATGGCTTATCCTCCAACTCTCGTTTCTCTACCATGCATCATATGTTGAACAATTTCAGCGAGTTAATGAAAGAAACCAATAAATCAAAAATTAGAGAAAAACATTAATCTGATGCGCTTTTATATCGCTTTACCTGGTTAATAGAATAGAAATAACAAATAAAACATTGTACTAAATGTTCATTTTAAATATTTGCTCATGTCAATTCTTTCTCTTCATAAATTCTCACATGCGGACAATCTTCACAAAAACTTAACACTGAACTTCCTGTATGTATTTTACAATTAAAGTACACTTTCATAAAAGGAGGAAGGAAAATGAATCATTCAAAAACACTTTTGTTAACCGCGGCAGCCGGATTGATGCTCACATGCGGTGCGGTTTCTTCCCAGGCCAAGCATAAGCTGTCTGATCCTTATCATTTTACCGTAAATGCGGCGGCGGAAACGGAACCGGTTGATACAGCAGGTGATGCAGCTGATGATCCTGCGATTTGGCTGGATCCCAAGAATCCTCAGAACAGCAAATTGATCACAACTAATAAAAAATCAGGCTTAGTCGTGTACAGCCTAGAGGGAAAGATGCTTCATTCCTATCCTACCGGGAAGCTGAACAATGTTGATATCCGCTATGATTTTCCGTTGAACGGAAAAAAAGTCGATATTGCGGCGGCATCCAATCGGTCTGAAGGAAAGAATACCATTGAGATTTACGCCATCGACGGAAAAAACGGCACATTACAAAGCATTACGGATCCAGACCGCCCGATTGCGTCAGCAATTGATGAAGTATACGGTTTCAGCTTGTACCACAGTCAAAAAACAGGAAAATATTACGCGATGGTGACAGGGAAAGAAGGCGAATTTGAACAATACGAATTAAATGCTGATAAAAATGGATACATATCCGGCAAAAAGGTAAGGGCGTTTAAAATGAATTCTCAGACAGAAGGGATGGCAGCAGACGATGAATACGGCAGTCTTTATATCGCAGAAGAAGATGAGGCCATCTGGAAGTTCAGCGCTGAGCCGGACGGCGGCAGTAACGGAACGGTTATCGATCGTGCCGACGGCAGGCATTTAACCCCTGATATTGAAGGACTGACGATTTACTACGCTGCTGACGGGAAAGGTTATTTGCTTGCATCAAGCCAGGGTAACAGCAGCTACGCGATTTATGAAAGACAGGGACAGAACAAATATGTTGCGGACTTTCAGATAACAGACGGGCCTGAGACAGACGGCACAAGCGATACAGACGGAATTGACGTTCTGGGTTTCGGGCTGGGACCTGAATATCCGTTCGGCCTTTTTGTCGCACAGGACGGAGAAAATATAGATCACGGCCAAAAGGCCAATCAAAATTTTAAAATGGTGCCTTGGGAAAGAATCGCTGATAAAATCGGCTTTCACCCGCAGGTCACTAAACAGGTTGACCCGAGAAAACTGACTGACAGAAGCGGAAAATAAACATGAAAAAAGCAGCTTATCCAAGCTGCTTTTTGATGTGAAGAGCGTTTCATGAGAAAGTCTTGGAACGGATAGCCGCAAGCACAGCCGGAAGCTGGTCATACGTGTACGCCGGTACTGTCTCTTCATAATTAAGCGCCGCGATTTGTTTACGTTCACCTGGGTTTGTCATATAAAAATGGATTTTATCCGCAAAATCCGCAAGCCCGCTGTAAGAAACAAAGGATGAAAACGGGGGCGCGGGAGAAAGGTCTGTCAGCTGAAAGGCCTGACAAGCCGCAATGTCTAAGCTTCTCGTATTTAAACTGATATTTTCGATGCCGCGTCCGTTCTGATTGAGCGCAAACCGATAAGAACGATGAGGGTTTAAGACCACGTCCGCGCTGTTGTAATATAATGCGGCACGTTCGGGTGCAATCCATTCATCCATTACGAGCACATTTTGCTGCCTGACGATTTTTTTAGGCAGATGTCTGCGCCATCCCTTCCCGATAATACGAAGCGTATACGGAAGCTTCGCCGCTGCTTTCACCAGTTCAACGCGGTTCGGGTACGGGTATCCGATCAGAAGCAGATTTGTGTGAAGAGAAGATTCAGCAGGTTGTTTCTTAAAAAGCCGCTGATTAACGGGGATCGGGACATAATATACGTGCTGTAAGCCCATTTGCCGGTAAGCATCAAGCGCGTTTTGTTCTATCGTTAAAACGGCATCGGCGAAAGGGGCGATTGTCATGCTCACATCGAAATAAAAAGGATCTTCCGTCATCCATAGATAAACGGGAATCTGTTCTGTCTTCAGCCATTGAAGCCATTCAGACGGAATACGGTCTCCCGTCATCATCAGGCTGATGTCTGGTTTGAATGCCCGTATACTGCGGATGGTATCTTCCTCAAACTCAGAAACAGAAAAAAAGCGGACGGAAGACTGTAAAAAGCCTTCCTCGATCCAGCGGTCAAAATACGTGTATATGCCTTTATATCCTGAACGGATATATAAAACGTTCATATGCTGTTACGAAGTGAACGTGACACTTTCAACTTTGTCGACGTCAAGCAATGTTGTAGCAGAGCCTGCCGGTGTAACGGAATTTTCCTGCGTAACAAAAACGATTCCGTGAATTTCGTCAAAGGCAACAAATTGAACCGGGCCGATCATGTCTCCTGAATCCATCACAATGCTGATGACAGTGCCGGGCTGAATTCTTGCAAAAATCCATCTCGCCGCTAATGAAATACCGCTTCCCAATACAGATTGTGCGCTGAGACTGTCTTTCACCGCTGCTTCATCTACTTTTGCATCAATTGCCGCTTCCAATAATTCTTTTACGCTGTTTTTCACGTTATCTCCTCCATCTGTACCGCTAGATAAAGCGCTGTTGTCAAATACAGGGGCTAAAAGAGTTTTCAATAAGTTCTTTTTAAGCTCCAAACGATCTTCGCTCATGCGGACATACACCTCCTTTAACAATTTCAACCTCACGTTTATTCATATTCCTGATTGAAGAGATTGGTATAAGTCGAATGCCGTTTTGCTTGTGTTTTTTTCAATATTTAATCAAACAGCTGAATTTTCGAATCAGGCTTTGTTTGCCTATGCGGTTTGTAAGAGTATGACATACGTTGTATAGATTAAAAAATGAAGGAGAGGAATACTTTGGATTCAGAAGAAACTGTAAAACACGGGGGTTTTGAGGAGGAATTTCAGCTCGTACTGCTTCTTCTTCTTTTGTTATCCCGTCAGCCGTCCGAAGATCATTCAGATTTGCGGCGTCAGCTTGTAATGGCAAAAGAGCTTGGGGTTCCTGTATCACGCGTCAATCTGATTAACGGCAGCACACTGCAAAACGTAATAGTCAAAGAAGTGCTGTCAGATTTGGCCGTTTTTCAAAATCCGCTCAATCATACGAGATCAAACGTCGCGATTTCAAGCATCGTCAGCTGGGGTGCTTTTTAATAACGGATATCAGGCTCTGTCTCTTTCGGAGCCGTTTTTTATGTTTTACAGAAGGGGTGATGGGATGGAAAAGAAGATCTCAATTATCTTAACGAGTTACAACAAACCGGATCTTGTGAAACAGGCGATTGAAAGTGTTTTGCATCAGACCCACAGCAATTGGGAGCTGTTTGTGATGGATGATCATTCAAATGAAGAAACCTCGGCTGTCATCAGTACGTATATAAAAGATCCTCGCATATATTATGACAACAGTTTTATCAATCCTGCCGAACGGCTGAAGTCCACCCGGTATGCCGTTTTGATTAATGATGCGCTTTCACGGGCTAAAGGCGAATACATCACTTATTTGACAGACGACACCGTATTTCATCCGGATAGGCTCAGCCGCATGGCGGAAGCGCTTAATCAATACAGCGAGTTTGATGCCGTCTATTCCAGCCAGAAGGTGATACATGTAAACGGGCGCGGAACAGAACAATTCCACTTCTATCGTTTTGCTGAAGAGGTGCTTGATCAGGCCGCTTTTCTCGTTGATCACTGTTCAGTGATGCACCGGAGATCATTGCTTGAGCGTGTGAAAGAGAAGTTCGGCAGCTTTTGGGACGAAGATGTTATGCATTGGAATCACGGAGACTCTGTTTTTTGGAGCAGGCTCAACACATTTACATCATTTCTGCCGATAAAAGAAGTGTTGGATACGACCTATAAAACACCCCACTCATTTCAGAACACGTATCAATCGCTTCCGTCTGTCCTGATCGACGGATCCTTTGTAAAGGGGACGGATCAGAAAGTATATCAGCTTGACCGAAATAAAAGGAAGCCTGTAAACGAGCGCTGGCATTCGTTATATGAAGGGCGAACCGTCGTCATTCCGGATCCGTTTTTATTTCAATATGAGGAAGAGAACTCCGTCAGTATTCCGAATTTTCAGCTCGTCAGGGATCAGTTTCATGTTTATTTTATAGAAGACGGGGAGAAAAGACTGGTTGATCATAGCGCATTTCGCTTTTACCGATTTAAACGGCATGACATCCCGGCTTTAGAACGGGACGAAATACAAGCGCTTCCGGACGGTCCGCCGATCAGCCGGGGGACATCGGGGTGTATTCAACATCTGCCCGGGAGAATGCTGTTTCGCATTGAACGGGAATTTTATGTTTATTTGAGAGGGGTTCTCCATCCGATCAGTCATGACGTAGCGAAACGTTTTTTTGCGAATCAGAAGGCGATACCCATTTCCTTCCAGCAAATTAAACAATTACCAATTGGAATGCCGTTCTATCCGGTGTACGATGAAATTATGAGAAATCTCAATATAACAAAAGGTTGAGAGATGCAGTTGGATGTGTAAGGAAAAGGAGAGCTTTTATGACCGATCAATTTGATAAAACCGAGAAGCAGTATATAGAGCTTACTTCCGGCATTCAGAGGTTCGAGCATTTCAGTGTATATACGGACCCTTTTTTGCCGCAGATTTTTTCGCATAACTTTGTTCAGCTGCACCGTACATTTCCGTTAGACAAACTGCTGCCGTTTTTTTCGTCCGTTCCGGGCTTGCTTCAAGCCAATTATATTCATGTGAAAGCGGCTCCGGAGCACGCGTTTCCGCTTCTTCTGAAACAAAATCTCGTAAAGCAGGGCTGCGTAGTGGAAGATGAGCTGTTTTTTGCAAGGAAACTGGAAAATGGGGACCTGCAGGCGGGACACCCGCTCACTGCTTGGGGGACGGAAAAAAGCCTCGCCGACGGGTCGTCTATTATGAACATCTATGACGCCCTTTACATTGGCGAGGCGGCGGCCGAACAAAAGCTTGAGCGGAAATATCCTTTGTATAAGGACGGAACGGTCATGCTTGTTGTGTGCTACAGCGACGCCTCGCAAACGATTCCGATCGGCTGCGGAGAGCTTTTCATCAACAAAGCAGATAAAACCGCAAAAATAGAAGAAGTCGCAATTCTGGATCAATTCCAACGAAAAGGCTACGGATCGATATTGATGAATGAGCTGATGGCGGCGGCAAAGCTGAACGGCATGGAAACCGTATACCTTGTGACGTCCGGGATGGACGGTGTAAACCGCTTTTATGAAAAACTCGGCTTCAAAAGATTTCGGCGCGTGCATACAATTTTTCATTATTTTCTTACATAGTTGGGCATTCGCATAAACCAATTGGGAGTTGGCCCGCATACAATGCCGTATATCGTAAGAAGAAAGGATGATTTGCGTATGTACGGATACGGATATGGCTACGGTTGCGGCAGTTTTGGCTATGGTTACGGGCACGGCGGCTGCGGAGGCGGAACCAGCACTTTTGTGCTGATCGTGGTATTGTTTATTTTATTAATCATCGTCGGTGCGGCTTTTATTTGTTAGACTGAAAAAAATCCTATAATGAAAATCAGCCTGCAGAGAACATCACTTTCTGCAGGCTTTTTGTTATATCCATGCTGAAAAATCAGCTTGAAAAACATTTTAATACATATTACCTTTCTGGAGAAGGGGGCGAAAATGTGAACATAACGATTGAAGAATTACCTGAATCGAGAATTGCTTATTTCCGAAACGTCGGAGAGTATGGCGGAAAGCAAAACAAAGAACTGATGGAGTCATTTAAAAACTGGGCGCAATTGAATGGTCTGCTTGATCATTCTGTCATTTTAGGAATTCCGCAAGATCATCCGAATCGTACTCCTAAAGAGAAATGCCGCTATGATGTTTGTCTTGTTATCAATCAAGACCATGTGCCTGAACCAGCCCGGATCGGTACATTTTCCGGAGGTAAGTACGCTGTTTTCTTGCTTGATCATACAAAAGAGGCAGTCAGTGGATTTTGGAACACTGTTTTTTCTGAGATCGAAAAAAATAATTTATCAATCAGAGAACAGCCCATTATCGAAAGGTATACTTTACAAAAGGTGAATCATCATTTGTGTGAAATATTGATTCCCATACAGTAAAGAAGACGGGAATTTTCCGCCTTCTGCTTATCTGATTCAGACCAAAAATGATGTGATGATGAGCTGAGCAAAGAATAAAATCAACAATAGGAATAGAATTTCCAGAACGCTCTTCAGGCTGTCGGGACATTTCCGGCAGCCTGTTTTACAGAAAGGCATTTTCTGCAAAAAACTTTCTGAAGGATAAGAATGCGGTTATTCATCTGTTCATACAATGAAGCAAATGGGTTTTCGAGGTGGAAAGATATGGGGAGCTATTTAATCAAACCGGAGCTTGACGCAAATTATCCGTCAGTCAGTCATGGAAAGGGATCATATGTGTATGATCAGGAGGGGAACAAGTATCTTGACGGAGCATCGGGGGCGGTCACTTGCAATATCGGCCACGGCACGGAGGATATTATACAAGCTTTAAAAGAGCAGCTTGACTCTGTTTCGTTTGTGTATCGCTCGCAATTCACCAGTACTCCGGCAGAAGAACTGGCTTTATTTCTGGGGGATCATCTGCCGGGCGGGCTGAATTGGTCATTTTTTGTAAACAGCGGCTCAGAGGCAGTCGAAACAGCGATGAAAATGGCCGTTCAATATTGGCAGGAAAAAGGGCAATACCAAAAATCCGTCTTCTTATCAAGATGGGGCAGTTACCACGGCATTACTTTGGGAGCGCTTTCATTATCGGGGTTCTACGAACGGAGATACCGCTTCACCCAGTTGATCGAACGGTTTCCTGCCGTTTCAGCGCCTAATATGTATCGTTCAGAGCTGCAGGGAGAGGAATTTGTGAAAGCTGCGGCGGCTGAACTGGAAACGGCTGTTCAACGGATCGGTTCCTCATTTATCGCGGGATTTGTCGCAGAACCGATTGTCGGAGCAGCCGGGGCGGCCATCACTCCGCCGGCAGGTTATTATGAAGCGCTTGAGGAGGTCTGCCGCCGGCACGGTATTTTGTTTATCGCGGATGAAGTCATGACGGGGCTCGGGAGAACAGGGCGGATGCTTGCTTCTGAGCATTGGGGGATCGCACCTGATATCGCGGTGCTCGGAAAAGGGTTAGGCGCCGGTTACGCTCCGATAGCGGCAGCTGTTGCGTCTGATGACATCATTGAAACGATCAAGCGGGGCTCCGGGGTCATTATGAGCGGACATACGTACAGTGCCAACCCATACTGTGCTAGAGCGGCGCTTGAAGTGCTTCGCTATGTTAAGAAACACGAGCTGCTTCGGCAGTCAGAGGAGAAAGGCGTAATGCTGAAGCGGAAATTAGAAGAAATCAAAGAGCGCAGCGGGGTGATTGGGGATGTCCGCGGTAAAGGCCTCCTGATCGGGGTTGAATTCGTTAAGGATAAAACGACGAAGGACGTTTTTTCGAAAAAACAGGCCTTCACCGAAAAAATCATTAAAGCGGCAAAAAAACGGGGCCTGCTTATTTACCCTGCAAAGCCCGGTATTGACAGCGGAGAAGGAGACGCCGTCATCATCGCCCCGCCGTTCACGATTTCATATGCCGAGCTGGATGAGCTGTCAGATCTATTTTCACAGGCCGCAGAAGAAGTTGAAAAAATGATGAAGAAGGATTGAGCTGATATGTCTATTTTTCATAAAAAAATCGATATTCATGAAGCAATTGCCGATGTCAAGGACGAATCTGTCATTATGTTCGGCGGTTTTGGGGGAGTGGGTTCACCTCCGTCATTAATCGAAGCGATTTTGGAAAGCGGCGTTAAAGAGCTGACCGTCATCTGCAATGATGCCGGATTTCCGGAAATCGGCATCGGCCCGCTTATCGTTCATAAGCGGGTAAAAAGGCTGATCGCTTCCCATATCGGCTCAAATCCTGTCGCGGGCAGACAAATGACTGACGGAGCGCTTGAGGTGGAATTTTCGCCGCAAGGGACGCTTGCTGAACGGATTCGCGCAGGCGGAGCGGGGCTAGGCGGTATTTTAACTGATATCGGCATTGATAACGCAACCGTTTGTGAAAACAAAGAAACCGTAACGATTGACGGAAAGTCCTATTTAGTTGAAAAAGCGCTGACGGCTGATTTCGCTTTTGTGTCCGCACATACTGCTGATGAATTCGGGAATCTGACGTTTGACAAAACGGCGCGCAACATGAACCCTCTGATGGCTGCGGCGGCCGAAAGAACATTTGCTGAGGCGGCAGAGATTGTGCCTGCCGGCGAACTTGACAGCGAGCATATTGTAACGCCGGGCGTTTTCGTGGAGGGTGTCGTGCAAAGTGAAGGAGTGAAGTGGAAATGGGCTTGGGAATAGCGGAAAGAGAGAGTATCGCGAGGCGGGCCGCCAGTGAAGTTACCTCAGGTATGATTGTCAACCTGGGGATCGGCATTCCTTCTTTAGTGCCGAACTTTCTGCCGGCCGGCATGGAGGTCATGCTGCAGGCGGAAAACGGCGTCCTCGGGATCGGCGGCAGTCCGGAGCGCGGAGAGGAGGATGAGCTTTTATGCAATGCGGCCGGATTTCCTGTCAGTACAGTTAAGGGAGCTTCCTATTTTGATTCAGCTCTGTCTTTTGCCATGATCAGAAAAGGGCTGATAGATATTACCATTTTAGGCGCGCTCCAAGTCAGCAGGACAGGTGATCTCGCCAATTGGCTCGTGCCGGGAAAAAAAGTGCCTGGAATGGGCGGGGCGATGGAGCTTGCCCAAGGCGCGAAAAAAGTGGTTGTCGTCATGAGCCACACCGATCAGAAAGGCCGGCCGAAGCTTGTCGAAAGCTGTTCATTGCCGCTTACAGCAGCTGGCTGTGCAGATCTCATCATTACAGAGAAAGCCGTCATCAGCATAGATGATGGGGCTTTTGTTCTTGAGGAACTGCTGAATGGCACGACCATAGACGATGTCATTCAAACAACGGATGCCGAAATCAGATTGGGAGAATGTTTTCTTAAAAGGGGGCCTGTCCATGGATCAATTAGAAAAGAAAGTCACTGAGTGGGCGGAAGAAAACACAGCAAAAGCGGTAAGCTTGCTGAAACGGCTGATCGGGGAAAAAAGCACGTTCGGCCATGAATTTAACGCACAGGCGGTCGTTTTAGAAAAACTGAGACAGTTTGACATGGATATTGATGTATGGGAGCCGAGTGTCAAACATTTGAAAGAGCATCCTTATTTTGTATCGGAACGCGAAGACTTCCATGAAAGCCCGAATATCACAGCTGTAAAGAAAGGGGCCGGGGGCGGAAGATCACTGATACTGAACGGACATATTGATGTTGTCCCGGAAGGAAATCCCGCCGCATGGACGTATGAACCGTTTGCCGCTGTTGAAAAGGACGGCAAAGTTTACGGCCGCGGGTCAACGGATATGAAAGGCGGCAATACAGCCCTCTTGTTTGCGTTAGAAGCGCTTGAAGCCTGCGGGATTACATTAAAAGGAGAAGTTCTGTTTCAAAGTGTCGTAGATGAAGAGTGCGGCGGCGCGGGAACACTGGCGGCTGTTATGAGGGGCTACAAGGCTGACGGGGCGCTTATTCCCGAACCGACTAATTTAAAGCTGTTTGTTAAGCAGCAAGGGTCTATGTGGTTCCGCATTACGGTAAGGGGATTGTCCGCACACGGCGGCACCCGCTATGAAGGGGTGAGCGCCATTGAAAAAAGCCTGCATGTCATCACAGCCCTTAAAGAGCTTGAACACGTCCGCAACGCCCGTATCACAGACCCGCTTTATCGGGACGTTCCGATTCCGGTTCCCATTAATATCGGCACCGTCCAAGGGGGAACGTGGCCATCATCGGTAGCTGACCGTGTGGTGATAGAAGGCAGGTGCGGAATAGCGCCGGATGAAACGCCCGAAGCAGTAAAAGAAGAGCTCGCAAGCTGGCTGAAAGATTTGGAGTACCGGGATGAATGGTTTAAACACCACCCCGCGGAAATAGAATGGTTTGGGGCTCAGTGGCTTCCGAATGATCTCCCGGATGAGCATCCGCTGATTTCCGCTCTGGAATCTTCTTTTGAGAAAATGAAAGGGGCAAAACCGGTTCGTGAAGCGTCCCCGTGGGGAACGGACGGAGGGCTTTTGCAGCACGCGGGACAGACGCCGGTCATCGTCTTCGGGCCGGGAGAAGTCAAGGCGGCGCATCAGGCGAATGAATACATTGAAATCCGGGCGTTAATCGATGCCGTCAAAATCATTTCTCTTTTTATCATGGAATGGTGCGGGGTGGCAGATGGGGGTGACGGAGCTGATAAAGGAACTGAGGGCTGAAAAGGGAGCGGCCGAGATTGATGCAGACCGTTTCAATGAGCGGCTCAGAGTCATTCGTTATGACGGACAGATCACGGCGCTTATTCCGGCCGTTTTGGCAGAAGCAAAGCAAGAAGGAGCCCAAAAGGTAATTTTCTTTGCCAAGCGCGGCGATGAGCCGGAATTTGTCAAGCATCTTTTTATTGTTGAGGGTGTCATAGACGGGTATTACAACGGGCATGAGGCTGTTGTGATGGTGCGCTATTTATCAGAGGAACGGAGACGGTCAGATTCATATGTATCAGAAGATTCGACTGTTGACCGTTTATATGAGACACCGCGGCGGGGACTGACTCAGACAGAAAGCACGCTGATGTTCAGAAAAGCGGCCGAAGATGATGCAGACCGTTTAACGCACTTATATAAACATGTTTTTCTTACCTATCCGACTCCTGTCTTTAATCCCCTTTATATTAAAAAAACAATGAGAGAAAACACCATCTATTATGCCGCATTCGATCAGGATCGTCTCATTGGGGCGGCAAGCGCAGATATCAATCCGGTATTGGGGCACGCTGAAATGACCGATTGCGCGGTTCTGTCAGATTACAGGGGGAACTCCGTAACGGCACACTTGTTTAAAGCGTTGGAGCAGGAACTCGCGGGCCGGGGAATCATCCATCTTTTTTCCTTGGCCCGTGCAGCGTCTTACGGGATGAATGCTGTTTTGTATCATGCCGGATACGGCTACAGAGGCAGGCTTGTGAACAACTGCCGCATTTCAGAAGGGCTCGAAAATATGAATATATGGTGCAAGACTTTACGTTTGGCCATTCATAAGGAGGAATTCGTTTGACAAACAAATGGTTTCAGCCGAAGCGTCATTGGAAGGAGATTGAATTGTGGAAAGATGTGCCGGAAGACAAGTGGAATGATTGGCTGTGGCAGCTCACCCATACTGTAAGAACCGTCGATGATCTGAAAAAAGTCATTCATTTGACCGAAGAGGAAGAAGAAGGCGTCAGGATGTCTGTAAAAACCATTCCCCTGAACATTACGCCTTATTATGCTTCTTTAATGGATCCCGATAACCCGAGATGTCCGATCCGCATGCAGTCCGTGCCGCTGTCAGAAGAAATGCACAAAACGAAATATGACCTTGAAGATCCGCTGTTTGAAGATGAAGATTCACCGGTTCCCGGTCTTACGCACCGCTATCCCGACCGCGTTCTTTTTCTGGTGACAAATCAATGCTCGATGTATTGCCGATATTGCACAAGAAGGCGTTTTTCCGGACAGATCGGAATGGGGGTGCCGAAAAAACAGCTTGATGCGGCCATCGCTTACATCCGGGAAACGCCGGAAATCCGTGACTGCCTGATTTCCGGCGGAGACGGGCTTTTAATCAACGATCAGATTCTGGAATATATTTTAAAAAACCTGCGTGACATTCCCCACCTTGAAATTATCCGGATCGGAACGAGAGCACCCGTCGTATTTCCGCAGCGGATAACGGATAACCTTTGTCAGATTTTGAAAAAGTATCATCCGGTCTGGCTGAACACTCATTTTAATACGAGCATTGAACTGACGGAAGAATCGGTTGCGGCGTGTGAAAAGCTCGTTAACGCAGGTGTTCCGGTCGGTAACCAGGCCGTTATTTTAGCAGGCATTAACGATTCGGTGCCGATTATGAAAAAACTCATGCATGATTTAGTGAAAATCCGCGTGCGTCCGTATTATATTTATCAATGTGATTTGTCAGAGGGGATCGGCCATTTCAGAGCGCCTGTGTCGAAAGGGCTGGAAATCATTGAAGGACTGAGGGGCCACACAACTGGCTTTGCCGTGCCGACCTTTGTCGTCGACGCCCCGGGCGGAGGCGGTAAAATCGCCCTGCAGCCGAACTACTTGCTCTCCCAAAGTCCGGAGAAAGTTGTGATCAGAAACTTCGAAGGGGTGATTACATCTTATCCCGAGCCGGAAAACTATATCCCGAATCAAGCCGACGACTATTTTGAATCTGTTTTTCCGGGAACGATGGCCAAACGCGAGCCGGTCGGACTGAGCGCCATTTTCGCGGACAAAGAGGTTTCGTTCACACCGGAAAATGTATCGAGGATCGACAGGAGGAAAACGTTTACATCAAACCCTGATCATGAAACGCTGAAAGACCGCAGGGAAAAGAGAGATGAATTGAAAGAAAAGAAATTTATTGCACAGCAAAAGAAAGAGCAAAAAGCAGGATCGGAAGTCGGAGGTGAGTCGCCGTGAAGCCATGCGAGTGGTGCGGCAATCAGAAGGCGTCAGCTTGTCAGGCGGCTGTGTACTGGGAGCTTCCTGACGGTACGAGGGCCATAGAAATTACAGAAACACCCGCATTCGCCTGTTCCTCCTGCGGCATGACTTATCAGGAGGAAGCGGTCATAGCGGAAATCGAAAATCAGCTTTTTTTAGTCAATGCAAAAAAATTACCGGAAACACTCACATATCAAGAGCTGATGGAGACAGAACGGATCTTGAAACGGAATTATTTTGACTTCTCCTAGTCTTCTTTTGTTGTAATTTCACACTTGAATTGTATAATAGTACAACAAAAGACAGTCATCAGGAGGGGAAACCCATGAAATCCTTTTATCACTATTTGATGAAATACAGGCATCCCAAGCCGCAGGACGCAATCAGCCAGTTTGCGAATCAGGCATACGAAGATCACGGCTTTCCGAAAACGTCAAGCGATTATCACGAGCTCAGTTCTTATTTAGAACTGAGCGCCGACTATTTAGAAACGATGGCGACATTTGATGAAGCTTGGGAAAAATATGAGACCGAGGTGCATCACGCCTGACGAAAAACCGCACATTGTGCGGTTTTTTTCTGTTGAAATCACTCGCTTATGAGGTGCCGTATGATCAAATCCCGTAACGCCGTCCGTTTTGATCAGCACGTAAACAAATCTTCCTGACGGCACGGATCATAAGGCAGGAGAATGTATAGCTGCAGAGTTCACCGGATCAGGCCTGCTGACGGTGGGGTCCTGGGTAAGGAGCCTCTTTTCACGGAGAAATAATCAAACATTTAAATGAAGTGAGGGGAATTAAATGATCCATTAGGTAAGACTGATGAGGCACTGACGTTTGGACGGAATAGGGGATTTTATGTGACAAGGTTGAAGCGGATTGAAGTTGTGCCTTGCAAATATGCAGCCGGAATTGGATCTCCTTACATCTTCGATGATGTGTTTCACGGCAAATCTTGAACATCACGGCGGTGATATTGTCAACATGCCTTCGGACCGGGTATTTACCTTTGCGTCATAGAGAAAAAAACAAAGACTCATAAAAAATAGAAGCTTTTTGTCTCAGCATTGTTACTGCTCACTGCTCAGTCGATCGAGAGCGGAATGTCATCGGACGCTTCTGTTACGGTAAGTGAAAAAACGCACAAGCATGTTGCGGTTTTTGCCATTTTGAACAGGTGCAGAAATAGATATTTCCTGTGGTTTTCATGCCCATGCGAAATGATGGCGGCCGGCATACGATAGCGTATGACAGTCCGCGGCAAGGGGGAGACAGCATGAAGCCAGATAAACCGAAATTTCAAGTGGGAGACATCGTGGTCGTCGTGATGTACGGAACCGTCGGCACCATTACGAAGGTTCATCAAATTGATAAACATTATCTTTACGAAGTCAATCATAATGAAGTGCTTTATTTTGAATCGTCCATCCAGCTTTATAAGGATTATGAGGGCGTGATCGTCGATATGGAGAAATTGGATATTGAATATGAATTTCTGATCGGCGACGTCGTATATGTAAAGGACTACGGAAAGGAATTATTCCGTGTCATCGGCCACAGAACTGAAATATGGAGATATTTAGAGGATGGCTGGGAGGATATTATTTATGAGCTGACTCGGCTGAAAGACGGAGAGTGGCTTGAAACGGAGGAAGAGGATCTCACGCTGGTTCTGAGAAAATATGAAATGGATCAGTTTGTGCATCAGCTGCTGTTTGTCCACTATGTTGGAGAAGCATCTCATGAGATCGGCGAGGATACCGTCGCGTCTGCTCTTCTTCAGTTTGAAGGCGATGCTGATGATCCCGATACCCTGCATGTGCTGGCGGTATCGATTGTAGATGAGCTGCTTGATATTTATAACGATTATAAGATTCTTTATCATTTGTTCGGTGACGAAGAATATAAAGATATGATGAATTTTGTGCTGGAAAGCCTGCGGGAGCATTTCAGCTAGCCGGCAAAAAAACGGACGGTGACATATAAAAACCAGGGCAGACAGCCGGCAAAGATGACAAACGACATTCCTTTCAGCACTTTTTCCAATACGATATCAAATCCATCTCCGTCCAATAAAGCCATCATTTTCGTCATCATCTTTTCTCCCTCCGGGGCTTGTTTTTAAAAGTATATGAGCGGACAAAACGTTTAGAACTTTCGGGTATAATTTGAACGGTTTTTTCATAAAACATAAAAAAGGAGGCGGTGTTTGCATGAAAGAAATAGATCTTGTGATTGACACAGAAGAAATAGCTGATTATTTTTACAGTCAGCTTGCTATGCGCGGGTACATACCGAGTGAAGAGGAAATCTTCGAAATAGCCGACATCACCTTTGATTATTTATTAGAAAAATGTATGATAGACGAAGAGCTTGATGAAGACTGAAACTGCGGAACCGAAGTGAAAAAGCTTCGGTTTTTTCAATCAGCTCGGGAGAATGAAACATGGGGGGAAAACGTTGTACAAGCCAGCAAGTCTTTTCGCATTGTTTATTCTGCTCGCAGCAGCGATCCGGATAGAAGCCGTCCGGGTTTTTGATGAGCGTGTCATAGAAGCGGCTGTCAGGATCAGGGCTGCCTGGCTGAATGAATTGATGTTATGGATAACGGAGCTCGGCACGACCGCGGTGCTTTTGCCGCTTCTTCTTTTGACAGGCGCGGCTCTGTATATGTACAAAAAAACGCCGGATGTTGTTTTTTTGCCGCTTCTCTTTCTCATTGAACGGATTGTAAACATAAAAATAAAAGAATTGATTGAAAGAGCCAGACCCGCTTTTGAACCGCTCGTCCATGAAACCTCATACAGTTTTCCGAGCGGCCACTCCATGAATTCGGCAGTGATGTATCCCGTCATCGCTTACTTTTTGATCAAGCATGTTCCGTTTTTCACGAAAAGAAAACGGGCCGTCACCGTCTTTACCGGAGTTCTCGTCATTCTGATCGGATTCAGCAGAATTTATTTGGGCGCGCATTTTCCGACGGATGTCCTTGCCGGATTCAGTCTCGGACTTTGCCTCGTTGCGCTTTTTGCGCTCTTTGACGAAAAGTATCATCCGTTTCGACAAAAATAGAGACAGGAGAAATGAGAAAAAACGCTAATACTATTAAGAAATAAGAGGGAGGGATCTTGATGCTGTTATCGCTGCCCGTGTTTAAAAAAAAGACTTGCGCCTATGATGTGACGATTTTTCAAACACCCCGCTACGGCGAGAAAAAGGGATACAGGGTCGTCTATCGGACAGAGCTGGCCGCTGACAATCATCAAGACGCACTGGAAAGGGCATTTTCTGTTTTTAATGTGCCTGATACGGTCCCAAACGACTATCAAGCCAGATTCATAGCGACCGGAGATGTCATACTCATAGACGAAGGAAGAAAAGGAAAGACCTATTACAGGCTTAACCCTGCGGGATGGAGCAAAATTAACCGGCTGCTCGTCCAGCCGAGGTAAGATGGGGCCGGCTGAATCTTCAGCCGGCTTCCGTATTGTCTGGGAAACACAGTGTTAAGGCTTCCGTTTAGCGGCGGAATGCTCTTTTCCATGCGCTTCATCAGCTGCAATGACGTCTGAAACGGGCACGTGATTGTTCTTTTTCTGGCCGGTCACCCGGTTGCGCTGTTTTTTGCCCATTATGTTCACTCCTTTTTCTTTAGGCTTGTCATCCCGCATATTCTGCCCAAGATCGCCCTGATCATGCTGATGATTGTCTCTTACCGTTATTCAGTGTACAATGGGTGGGAGTTTGAATAGGCAGGAGGAAAAGGAAATGAGTGTACATATAAACGCTGAAAAAGGCCAAATTGCGGATACAGTGCTTTTGCCGGGAGATCCGCTCCGAGCGAAATTTATTGCGGAAACGTATCTTGAAAATGTGGAATGCTATAATGAAGTCAGAGGAATGTACGGATTTACGGGTACATATAACGGCAAAAAAGTATCAGTTCAAGGCACCGGCATGGGTGTTCCGTCTATCTCTATTTATGTGAATGAACTGATTCAAAGCTATGATGTTCAAAACTTAATCAGAGTCGGCTCATGCGGAGCCATCCGTAATGACGTGAAGGTGCGTGACGTGATTTTGGCTATGACGTCTTCAACGGATTCACAGATGAACCGTGTCGCCTTCGGCAGTGTAGATTATGCTCCTTGCGCAGACTTCGAACTGCTTCATAAAGCGTACCAGGAAGCGCAAAAAAACAATCTTCCCGTAGCGGTCGGAAGCGTATTCACCGCCGATCAGTTTTACAATGAAGACTCCCAAATCGAAAAGCTTGCCAGATACGGCGTTCTCGGCGTAGAGATGGAAACGACTGCTTTATATACGCTTGCCGCTAAATACGGCAAAAAAGCGCTGTCTATCCTGACTGTAAGCGATCACGTATTAACGGGAGAAGAAACAACGGCAGAGGAGCGTCAAACGACTTTTCATGATATGATTAAACTGGCGCTGCATACTGTTTCGTAAACTTGAGATGAGGGTTATGCTGATTAAAGCAGCCCTCTTCTTTATGCATCGCCCTGATTCAAAAAAAGAAAGGTAAGTGTAAAATGAAGAAATCCACTAAATGGTTCTCGCTCGCTGCCGCTCTCAGCGTAACCGCAATCGTGGGAACCGGCTGCAGCATTTCAGGCGGCGACAGCCACAAGGACACAAAAACAGCAGCTGAAACAAAACAATCAGATGACACATCAAGCAAAAAAACAACGAAGGCAGAAAACAGCGATTTTGTATTGGAGAGCAAATATTTTAATGATATTAAAGAAGTGAACGGGCTTGAGACCATTCAAAACCCGACAAATACACTTGCGCTCGTGAATAAGACATACACGCTGCCGGGAGATTATAAACCGAATGATCTCGTGATCCCGAAAGTCGAATTTTCTTTTACTGAGAAAATCGAGAAACGATATATCCGCAAACCTGCCGCCGATGCTTTGGCGAAACTATTCAGCGCCGGGAAAAAAGAAGGTTATGACCTGGTTGCCGTTTCAGGATACCGTTCTTATGACAGACAGAAAGTTATTTTCGATAATGAAGTCAGTCTGAAAGGTGAAAAAAAGGCGAAAGAAGCCGTCGCATATCCAGGGCAAAGCGAACACCAGACGGGGCTTGCCATGGACATTTCCAGCAAAAGCAACGGATATGAGCTGAATGAAGCGTTCGGAAACACGGCGGACGGCAAATGGGTGAAAGACCATGCGTATGAATACGGCTTTATCATCCGCTATCCTAAAGGCAAAGAAAATGTCACAAAGTATGAGTATGAACCATGGCATTTACGCTATGTAGGCAAAAAAGCGGCAAAAGCCATCCATGACCATCAATTAACGCTTGAAGAATATTTTAATGAAGTAAAGAAAGTGTAATAAGAAGAAGCCCGCTTGAAAAATAGAAAGCGGGCTTTCTTTATTACCAGAAGAGTAAACCTCCAAGCGCAAATCCGGTAATTAAACCAAGGCCGATACCGTAGGCTGCTCCCCAGCCTCCCCAGCCTCCCCAATAGCCGAACCCGTATCCTCTGTGACGGCCGCCGACAGGGGCGATATACACTTTGCTGTTAGTCACCCGTACGATTCTTCCGACGTGGACTCTGCCGTTTCGTTCTGTAATTCTTGCTACTTTTCCCTGGTGCTGCCGGCAAAGATGATAATAGTTTTGCATCTTTTCTCCTCCTATCCAACCTATCTTTCTATGTCAGCTTATGATAGAGTGCGGTAAAAAGGTTGGACGAAAACAGGAGGACAATCGCCGTTTTACTTGTAAGCGACAAAAGCGCAGTGTCCCATATATTCACGGTACGTCTGCATAAGCTCGTAATGAGCCGTCAGCGTATCGTAGTGAACCGGCTGAATAACGGGCGATAAATCCATTTCTGTAGTCGGCTCCTGCGCATTGTTTTCATAGACAGCGGGAATGAAATCCGCTTTTTGAAAGCCTTGCTGAAGCAATCTCTGTTTCCATGACGTTTCATCCTGCAATACGGTAAAACCGTAGAAGTCTTTTATCTGCGTGATGGCGTTTTCCGGCATGGGCTTTTGTAAAGCAGCTTCAATGCCGATCAGCATACCCCCGGGTTTAAGGACCCGCAGGATTTCAGACAGCGATGAATCAAGATTTGAAAAGGTGAGAACTGATTCGGAAAGAACGGCGGAAAATTGATTTTCAGCAAACGGGAGCCGCTCAAGCTCCGCCAAATAGCCCGGAATGGTTAAGCCTTCAGCGGCAAATCGTTTTGCTGCTTTTTCAAGCATAAGGGGATCCTTATCAACACAGGTGACGGGGTACAGCAGGTGGCCGAGATAAGCGGCCGTCTGTCCCGTTCCGCAGCCGGCGTCAAGAATCGGTTCGCCAGGAGGAGGAGCCGCTTTTGTGAGAACGGCTTTGGAAAAAGCGAGCCCGCCCGGGTGAGCCCCTCCGACTCCGAATAAGGACAGCATTTCTAAATATTTGCTCAAAGGCCGAATCCTCCTTTTTTCCTCAGCATATGTTGAGAGAAAAACATAGGTTTGGGTAAACGGGAAAGAAGGGCGCCTCACGTTTGAAGTTGACGAATGAGCGTTCGTCTATGATAATAATGTAAGAATAAAAAGGTGGTGTTTTCTTGAAGCGGCAATTTAAACTGTTTTTTATTATATTGATCACCGCGGTCGCAGCCTCGGCGCTTACGCTGTTTATCACGGGCAATACGACCATTTTCGGACAAGGCTCGGCTGCTTTGACGAACAGCAAATTTGAGAAATTCAATAAAGCCTACGAACAGATTAAAAGTGATTACTATCAAAAAACAGATGACAGCAAATTAGTAGACGGAGCGATAAAAGGCATGATCAGTTCCCTGGATGATCCATATTCTTCTTATATGGACCCGCAGGAAGGAAAGTCTTTTGAAGAAACAATTTCCGCTTCGTTTGAAGGCATCGGCGCACAAGTGGAAGAAAAGGACGGCAGTATCCTGATCGTATCGCCGATTAAAGGGTCACCCGCGGAAAAAGCGGGGGTTAAACCGAATGACCAGATTTTGAAGGTCAACGGCAAAAGCGTTAAGGGCCTTAATGTAAACGAAGCCGTCGCATTAATCCGCGGCAAAAAGGGAACAAACGTCAAGCTCGTGCTGCACAGAGCGGGTGTCGGCGATCTGAACCTGTCGATCAAACGTGACACCATTCCGGTTGAAACGGTGTACTCTGAAATGAAAAAAGGAGACATCGGCGAAATCCAAATCACATCCTTCTCCGAATCGACGGCAAAAGAGCTGAATTCAGCCATTGACAGCCTCGAAAAACAAGGAGCGAAAGGATACATTCTCGATTTAAGGGGCAACCCGGGCGGACTGATGGATGAAGCCATCAAAATGAGCAACATGTTTATCGATAAAGGGAAAAATATCATGCAGGTCGAATACAAAGACGGCACGAAAGAGGTTATGAAAGCGACGAAAGAGCGCAAAGTGACAAAACCGACAGTCGTCCTCGTCAATGACGGCACCGCGAGCGCCGCAGAAATCATGTCGGCTGCGCTGCATGAATCATCGGGCATTCCGCTGATCGGCGAGAAAACGTTCGGAAAAGGAACCGTGCAGACGGCAAAAGATTACAGCGACGGTTCTACCGTTAAACTGACAATCGCTAAATGGCTGACAGCGGACGGAGAGTGGATTCATAAAAAAGGCATCAAACCGCAATATCAGGTTAAGCTTCCTGAATATGCGAACCTGCCGTATTTAGATGCGAAAAAAACATACAAATACGGGGATTCCGGAACTACCGTCACCAATGCGCAAAAAATGCTGAAAGCGCTGGGGTACAGCGTGAAAGTAAACGGCACGTATGATAAAGCATTTGAACAAGCCGTTAAACAATTCCAAGCAAAAGAGAAACTGAAACAAACAGGCATTATAAAGGGAGACACAACGGCAAAATTGATGACGGATCTGCAAAAACAGCTTGCGGACAACGATACACAAATGAAAAAAGCCGTTGAAACATTAAATAAGAATATGAAATAGTAAAAAACACCCGATGCGCCGCTCGCGCATTGGGTGTTTTCTGTTTGCGAAAAGCCCGTCTTATGTCGTTTCCTGTTCAAAAAGGTGGCTGTTCGCCTGAATGAAAAACTGTGATTGCTCATAGTGATAGGTGACTTTTGAGAAGTCAAACGGCTGGCCGTTGGTTAAATGAAAAATCGTTTCAACGCAAAGCTTAGGCGCTCCTGTAAACAGACCTAAGTACTCCGCTTCTTCCTCATTTAACATCCCCGCGTACAGATATAAATCTGAAAAACCACGCTTTAACCCGAGACCTTCTCTAATATAATCAAATATTGATTCTGCCACGATCTCTTTATTCAAATACGTAATAATCGATTTGTTGTAAAATGACTCTTCGATACACAATGTCAGCCCGTCAATATATCGGATTCGCTTGACATAATACACGTCGCCGTCAGGCGGCATATTCAGATTTTGGGCAGCCTCAGGCGTGGGTTTTCTCACTTCCAGCGCTAATAATTTGGAAGTGACATTAAAATCTTCCAGCGATTCTTTAAATCCCTGATTAGAAAGCAGACTGATATACCCTTTTCTTTTATTCCGTCTGACAAAAATGCCGCTTCCCCTCACTTGAAACACAATCCCCTTTTTTTCTAATAAATCTAAGGACTTGGTGATCGTGCTTTTGCTCACGTTAAACCGGGTCATTAAGGTTTGCAGCACAGGCAGTTTATCCCCTTGCTGCAGCTGATGTTCTTCTATGTATTTTTCAATATCTATCGCGATTTGCTGGTATTTTAACATATACATTCCTCATTCATTTATTGTCCCGCTTCTTCCAGAATTATAGCATAATCGTTTTTAAAAGCCATTTCGTAAATTAACTATAATTGTTTATGTATTGATAAATTATACCGGTACAATTATAATGTAAACGTATAATATGAAAATGAAGGCAGGAATTCTTCTGCACTTGCGAAGCGGATGCTTGAAGCGGCTGCAGTGCATTTATTCGGCATGCAAGCGGCAGTCAAATAAAGGAGGATATAAACGATGGGGACATTGCCAAAAGATTTTTTATGGGGAGGCGCTCTGGCCGCCCACCAATTTGAAGGGGGATGGAATAAAGGCGGCAAGGGACCGAGTGTAGTGGACGTTATGACAGCAGGTGCGCATGGTGTGCCCCGGAAAATAACAGATACAATTGAAGAGCGGGAATTTTATCCGAATCATGAAGCGATTGATTTTTATCATCGTTATAAAGAGGACATCGCATTATTCAGCGAGCTGGGTCTGAAATGTTTAAGAACGTCCATCGGCTGGAGCAGAATTTTTCCTAAAGGTGATGAAGCCGAGCCCAATGAGGAAGGATTGGCTTTTTACGACCGGGTGTTTGATGAATTGCTGAAACATGGGATTGAACCGGTAATCACGTTGTCACATTTTGAGATGCCGCTGCATTTGGCGAGAGAATACGGCGGTTTCAGAAACAGAAAAACAGTCGGATTTTTTGTAAAATTCGCTGAAGTGTGTTTTGAACGCTATAAACATAAGGTGAAGTATTGGATGACGTTTAACGAAATCAATAATAAGATGGATGTGAATAATCCTATCTTTTTATGGACGAACTCGGGCGTCGCCGTCAAAGAAAACGAAAACGCAAAAGAAGTCATGTATCAGGCCGGCCATCACGAACTGCTGGCAAGCGCATTGGCTGTTTCGAAGGGAAGAGACATCAATCCCGAGTTCAGGATCGGCGCGATGGTATCACATGTTCCGATTTACCCGTACTCATCTCACCCCGACGATGTGATGCTGGCTGAAGAAACGATGAGACAGCGTTTTTTCTTCCCGGACGTGCAGGTTCGCGGATATTATCCAAGCTATGCGTTAAAAGAGTTTGAAAGAGAAGGCTATCAGATACACTTTGAAGACGGTGATGAAGAGATTTTGAAAAACGGCCGAGTGGACTACCTCGGATTCAGCTATTACATGTCCACTACCGTAAAAAGTAACGTGATAAACGATAATACCGGGGATGTCGTAAACGGAGGATTGCCAAACGGTGTGGAAAATCCTTATATTACAGCGAGTGATTGGGGCTGGGCGATTGACCCGACCGGTTTACGGTACACATTAAACCGCTTATACGACCGCTACCAGATTCCATTATTTATCGTGGAAAACGGATTCGGCGCCATCGACACATTAGAAGAGGACGGTTCAATTCATGACACTTCAAGAATTGAATATTTATCGTCACATATAAATGCTTTGAAAAAAGCAATCACATATGATGGTGTGGATGTAATGGGCTATACACCATGGGGAATTATTGATATCGTGTCATTTACAACCGGAGAAATGAAAAAACGCTACGGCATGATTTATGTTGATCGGGATAATGAAGGCAACGGTTCAATGAGGCGGCTTAAGAAAGACTCATTTGAATGGTATAAAAAAGTGATTGAAACAAACGGCTCATATGTATCTTAAAGGTGTAAAAAGGGAAGGCTTCACCGTTGTGTGAAGCCGGCTTTTTATCAGTAATTTTGAAAGCGTATTCATTTAAGCGGAAAGGAGGTGACTGTCCGGCTTTTCATTTAGAATCGCTTATAAAAATAAGGAAAGGGATGGTGGTTCATGTTTTTGAAAAAAGGTCTGCACATGACCCTGGTTTTTCTTATGTTTTTCTTTTTCATATCAAGCAGCACGGAAACCGAAGTGTATGCGGCTGATCGGAAGGCTTCAGACAAAAACAAAGTAAGGGTGTGGTTCAGTTCTGAAAAAGATCCGGCTTCCCGTACGTGGTATGACGGGCCGCTGGAAGTGAAATACGCCTTAGACGAACAAACACCGCTTACATGGACAAAAAAGAAGGCTTCTGACTCCGCCGCCGTGTATATTGATCCGTCGCGCCGCTATCAAAGTGTGTTAGGCGTAGGATCGTCCCTGGAAGAATCCACAATCCATAATTTATCAAAAATGACACCCGCAAAAAGAAAAGAAGTGCTGAAAAAACTGGTTGATCCCAAAGATGGTATCGGAATGGACGTTATGCGCATAACGATCGGGACATCTGATTTTACGGCACAGGAATTTTATACGTATGACGATATGCCTGAAGGCCAAACAGATCCTAAGCTCCATCATTTCTCGATTCAAAAGGATGTTGATTTACACATTACAGCAACCATCAAGGAAGCGCTGGCGATAAATCCGGAACTGAAAATCATTGCCTCGCCGTGGAGCCCGCCGGCTTGGATGAAAACGAATGAAAACCTCAAGCGGGGAAAGCTGAAAGATAAATATATCGGCGAACTGGCCGTTTACTTCCGCAAATTTATTGAGGCGTACGAAAAGCAAGGAATTCCGATTTATGCCATGACCCTTCAAAATGAACCTTTGCTGGAAATCGACTATCCGAGCATGTATATGCCGCCGTCTCAGCAGCGCAAACTGGCACTGGCCTTAAAAAAAGAAATGAAAAAACACGTAATTGACACGAAAATTTGGATTTATGATCACAATGCGAGCGGGGCGTGGAACTATATTCCGCCGATTTTAGATGATAAAAAAGGAAACCGGGCGGCAGACGGCATCGCTTTTCACGATTATGACGGTGACCTTTCCGTCATGTCGGAAATCGGAAAGAGATATCCTGATCAATCTATTCACTTAACGGAGCGGTCTGTCTGGGGGACGGCAGGGGCGGACCGGATCGCGCAGTATTTCCGCAACGGCGCGTCGAGCTACAATGCGTGGGTGACGATGCTCGACAGTCAAATCAAGACGCATCATTGGATAGGCACCCCGGACCCGACGCTGTTTATTCAGGATGCCAAAAACCCTGACCGCTATTGGAATATCCCGATCTTTCATATGACAGGCAACTTCTCAAAATTTATCGACCGGGGAGCAAAGCGGATAGAAAGTAATTACGGCTCCAAAAACACAGTCTCGAATGTATCGTTCCTTAATCCTGATCAATCCATTGTGACAGTCGTAATCAACCAGACATCCGCCGATCAAAAATTCCATGTCGTTTCAGAAAATCGGCAGTTTGAAGCCGTCATCCCGGCTAAAACCGTGGCTACCTACAAATGGAAGCGGAAAAAGTAAAAACCGGCACATTTACGTGCCGGCTTCTTTCTGTTAAGCGCCTTTTTGGTTCAGTTCATCAGAAGGCGCTTTATTGAATAAACCGTCTTTGACGGCGTTTGAAGCCGCTTTTTTTACAAAAAACGGGTTGAGGATAATAACGGCTGCCATGTTAGCGGTCAAACCCCAAAAGCCTTCATATATACCGTGGGCGGATTGGGTGATATTTACCGTGAATGTCACGATAAGACCGACGAGAAGACCGATAATTGTCGCTTCTTTCGTTTGATTCTTCCAAAACAGACTGACGGCGATAGCCGGAAAGATCTGAACCATGCCGGAAACACCGAGAAGCTGAAGGGTAACGAGCGCAGTCGGGAACAGCATGCCGAATAAAAGCGCGAGCCCGATGACGACAAATACCATTGAACGGGTGATCATCGTCAGCTTGCTTGGTGACACATTCGGGTGAATCAAATCCCGATATAAGTTATTCGCAAATAAGTTTGATGCTCCGATGGCCATGATAGAGCAGGGAATCAATGACGCAAGAGCAATCGTGGAGTAAGCAAAGCCCTGCGCGACTCCGCCGTAAGACGTTTGAATCAGCTTCAATAAAGCGAGCCGCGGATTGGTATCTTCCGGCAGGACAAGAAACGCGATAAAGCCGAGAAAAATAACAAGAATCAAAACAATATTATAAAGCGGCAGAAACATGCTGTTTTTGCGGACGGCATCTGCGCTTTTTGCCGTAAATACGCCGGTTGCCGCATGCGCCCACATAAAGAGCGCCAGCGCAGATACGATGGAAGCTGTGATAAACCAAGGAATTCCTTTCGGCCCCGAGTCCGGAATCGTCAGCATTTGCGGCGCTTTTTCAGCCAGAGTGTGAATCATCGGCGTCCAGCCGTGAAAATGGATCAGCGGGAGTGACACGACCATAAACAGCATAATCACCCACACGAGAATGTCTTTAATAATCGCCGTAAACGTCGGCCCTTTAATTCCGCTGAAAAAAGTATAAAGCGCTACAAGAATAAAAGAGATGATGACGACCACATTGACATTAATGACACCCGTTCCGGCCACCTGAAGCGTATCTTGAATTCCGCTCAGCTGGAGACAAATATAAGGAATGAGCATAAGAACGCCGACAATGGCGACAAGACTGGCCAAAAGTTTACTGTCAAAACGCTCACGGGCATAATCGGCAAGCGTCGTTAATTTGTGTATTTTTGCCACTTTCCACAGCTTCGGCAGAAAGAAATACGCGATAAAATACGCCAAAACAGAATACGGAATGGCAAAAAAAGCAACGCTTCCCCCTGTGTAGGCAGTGCTTGTTAAGCCTAAAAACGTATAAGCCGTATAGAGATCCGCGCCGACTAAAAACCAGACGAGGAGCCCCCCGAACCGTCTGCCGCCGACAGACCATTCCTCAACAGAAGTGCGTGATGATTTGTCTCTCCCGGCTATAAAGCCGATGCAGACAACGGTTAAAACGATGACGGCTGTAATGATCAATGCTGTTATATTTGCGGGCATCAGTCCAGTCCTCCTTGTTTCTTCTGCAGCCTATAAATAAGAAACGAACATAATGGAGTGACTGCGATCCATAAAAGCAGCCAGAAATGAAAAAAAGGCAGCCCGATAATGATCGGATGAACCCGATTAGCGACTGACAGCAGGGCCAGCTGGCTGAAAGGGATTAAGATGAGAACGAAAATTAGTGCTTTTCTGACCATTTACTTTCCTCCTGAAACTTGATAATGCTCCTTATCATAGCAGGTGTCAGATAAGATCACAAGATATTTTTCAGAAAAAAAAGAATTCTATTACTTTTTTAACTGAAACACTTTAGTTGCATCTTCATTCATATTAAATTAGAATAGTTAATATCTCGAAATCAAGATATTTAGGAGTGAATACATTGAATACGCAAGGATTGCACCATGTTACCGCATTTGCAAAAGATCCTGCTGAAAATCTTCGGTTTTATACTGAAGTGCTGGGTTTGCGGCTCGTTAAAAAAACCGTTAATTTTGACGACCCGGCCACTTATCACTTTTATTTCGGCAACCAAAACGGAGAGCCGGGTACGATCATTACATTTTTTCCTTTTCAGGGAAGCCGCCCGGGAACCGTGGGAAAAGGGCAGGCCGGAAGAATTTATTTCTCCGTGCCGAAAGGAGCACTCGCGTTTTGGAAGCGCCGGCTTGAAGGAAACGGCTTGTCTGTAAAAGAACAGATCATGCTGTCTGAACAAGTGCTTCTCTTTAATGATACAGAAGACCTGCCGCTTGCCATAATGGAAGATGAAAGAAGCGGACAGAGTGAATGGACTCCTGCGGGCATTACTGAAAAAGAAGCGATCACAGGCATGAGAGGTGTTCTTCTGTACTCGTACCGTCCTGAAGCAACCATTCAATTTCTCATAGAACGCTTCGGTTATTCAAAGACAGGAGAAGAACAGCAGATTGTCAGGCTGCAATTGGAGGCGCGGATCGGACATATTATAGATGTTGACCTTGCGCCGAAAGAAACAGGTATCGGCGGTTACGGGACAGTTCATCATGTCGCTTTCCGCACTAGCGAAAAAGAGCAGGCGAAATGGAAGGATATTCTTGCTGATTCTCATCTTGCTTCATCTGACATTCTTGACAGGTCTTACTTTACATCAATCTATTTCAGGGAAAGCGGCGGCATTTTATTTGAAATGGCAACCGATGAACCGGGCTTTATGACGGATGAATCCTTTGAAAATCTCGGAACAGAGCTGAAGCTTCCGGAATGGCTGGAAGAGCATCGCAGCCAGATTACAGCTGTTCTGCCCAAAATGGAGAAAGGAGAATGATGATGAAACATGTGTTTGAACAGGGAACGTCAGAAAATGTTCTGCTGCTTTTGCACGGAACGGGAGGAAATGAACATGATCTTCTGTCGCTCGGACGTTTTATCGATCCGAACGCAAGTCTGCTCGGGGTCAGAGGATCAGTGTCGGAAAACGGCATGCCCCGTTTTTTTAAGCGGCTGAAAGAAGGCGTATTTGACGAGAAAGATTTAATTGAACGGACGGAAGAATTAAAGAATTTTATTGATGAAGCGGCGCAAATGTACGGATTCAGCAGAGAAAACGTGATTGCTGCCGGCTATTCAAACGGCGCCAATATTGCAGCAAGTCTTTTGTTTCATTATAAAGATGTACTGAAAGGAGCGGTTCTGCATCATCCGATGGTGCCGATACGCGGAGTGAAGCTGCCTGATATGGAAGGGCTGCCTGTGTTTATCGGTGCAGGAAAACGCGATCCTCTATGTACAAAAGAAGAATCGGAGGAGCTTTATCAGTATCTGACAGATGCCCATGCATCCGTTTCTCTTGTTTGGCAGGAGGGCGGTCATCAGCTCACACAGCAGGAAGCAGAGCAGGCACGAACCTGGTACAGTGAGCGATTCCTATAAAAAACCCTTAGTCTGCTTAAGCGGACTAAGGGTTTCTTTCATCTTACAGCCAAGTTGACACTTTAGATACAGGCAGCCGGTTGCTTTTATGCGCCGGCTTAACGGCTTTACCGATTGAAATCAGCATGACGGGCACGAAACGCTCGCTCACGTCGAATTCCTTAACGAATTGCTCTTTATTGAATCCGCCGATCGCGCAAGTGTCGTAGCCTTTTGCTTTAGCGGCTAGCATCAGCTGCATCGCTGCTAAAGAAGCGTTTAAAAATGCTGAATCACGGGCAAACTGATCATTTTGGTATGCACCGTTAATCTGGCCTAAAAGCGTTTGTTTAATCTCTTCTGTGATATTGCCTTGCTCAGCCAGTTCAGCATAAACGTCTTCACCATTTTCATTTGCTTTTAAATCGCCTAATACGGCAATAACTGCTGATGAATCAATAATCTGTTTTTGATTAAAAGCAACCGGAAGCAGGGCAGCTTTTGCTTCATCACTGTGAAAGACTTGAAAATGCCAATGCTGAAGGTTCCAGGCGGAAGGCGCTTGCGTTGTGATTTCAAGGAGTTCTGTTAATTCCTCTTTTGTAATGACCGCGTCTTTATCGTATTCTTTAACAGATGCGCGTTCTTTTAAAACGTCTAATACGGATGTCATCATGTTTCCTCCTTCGGATAAACGTGTTATCATAATAGAAAAGTTAGAAGCTTACTAAATGTAACTCGAAAACTAATTTTAATGGATCACAAAAAACTTGTCAATTCATAGATGAAGGGATGAACTCACGTGGGATATACAATGTGTCCTAAAATGGAATCCGCTTTTTCTCTTTTGGGAAAGCGCTGGAACGGCCTCATTATCCATGTACTGATGGACGGGCCGAAACGATTTAAAGATATGACCGAAACGATACCGACAATCAGCCAAAAAATGCTCGCGGAGCGGCTCAAAGAGCTGGAACAAAATGAAATCGTCGAGCGTCAGGTGCTGCCTGAAACACCTGTCAAAGTCATTTATAAACTGACTGATAAAGGCTTGGCCCTGCAAGCCGTTTTTCAGGAAATGCAAAAATGGGCAGACAGTTTTTGCGAGCCCGGGGGATCTGCCAACGACACATGTGATGAATAACAAAGGCTGCCCAAGGCAGCCTTTTCTTAATGATCATGTTTACTCGTCATAAAAACCATTAATATCAAAATTGTTCAGATTGAGGTTCAAGCCTTTTAATTGCTTTAATAAAGCATCGAATGTAAGGAAATGATCATTTTTATATTCCGCCGGGACATCATTTGGAGAAAATAGTTTCATTCCTCCTTCAATCCACTGTTTCCGGTATAACTGAAATGCCGCTTCAATTAAATGATCAGGCGTTACAATAAACCCTAAGCTTACGTCATGGTCCTCGCTGTAGCCGAATTCAAACCCGCAGCAGGGGCAAATATCAAATGTTTTTTGATATTCGCCGTTATAAACGGGACTTGTCTCTAATCCTTTAAATCCGCATATTAAACAAGGATACAACTCACTAACCAACATACATCCCTCTTTTATTCAGTTTGCAATCATTCAGAACAAGCCGGGAGGCCTTTTACAGTTTCCCGGTTAAAAACTGAGCCTCACCAAGCCCGAAGCTCCAATCGGCGTTCCCGTTTTCTGTAATGGAAATCATGACGTCCTCGGGTGATATGCCGCATTCTGTTTTAAGCTGATCAGCCATCAGTTGATATAACGTTTCTTTTTGATGTTCGGTGCGCGCTTTGCTGACAATGCTGATGATGACAAGATCTTTGCTTCTTTTGAAACCGAGCCCGGTATCTTCAATGATAAGCTCATGAGGCCGATGCTGGTGAACGATCTGATAACGGTCCGTTACAGGGACGTCAAAAGCTTTAACCATGGCGTAATGGGCGGTATCCAGTAATTTTTTTAATGCTGCGTCATCCCGGCCTTCAATAACGTCAAAACGAAGTAATGGCATATTTTATTCCCCCTGATGGTTTTATAATGTCGAAACTTGTAAAAAAGTATAACATTTAATCAAAATGTAATCAAATTATAACCAAAATGTTTATGCATTAATGCAATATCAGAGAGAGGCACATGTTGTTACAATCGCCCAATCAATTTCCTCATTTTATGAATACGCTTAAGAATAGGCAGACATAAAGGAGGAAAAACATGTACCCTCGTCATGCATTGTATCGCGGGAATTTCGGTCCTGCCGGATTTCCGGCGAGAAGTCCTTTTTTGTTCGGCGCTCCTTTATTCGGCGGATTTTTAGGCGGTCTTCTCGGAGGCGTGATTGCCACAGGTTTCACAAGACCCCGCTATCCGTACGGGTTCGCCGGTTACGGATACGGAGGCGTCCCATACGGCGGTTTTGGGCCGGGTGCCGGCGGTTATCCGCCATTTTATTAAAGAAAAAACGGCCTGCATCGCGCGGGCCGTTTTTTTTATCTTAAAATCTCCACTTCCGATAGATTGTAGTCTTCCTGTTTTGAAAACATAACTTCAATCATCCCGTCTTTATAGACTGCTTTTGTTCCTTTCCGTTTGACGAGGCTCGGAAGGACGATTTCTTTTTTTCCTTCTCCCAGACTGCTGTTCTCTACAACGAGGCTGTGTGACGTATGCTTAATCCTGATACGGTCGAGTTCCTCTTGTTCGGCGGGAATTTTCGCAAAAACATGATCGGATGTTTCAAAAAGGTCAATTTCCGGCTTGGGCGGTTCCGCTTCGACCGGCTCGGCCTTTTTGGACATTGGGTCGCGAAAAGGGAACTGTCCGGCATAACCGGCGCCGAATACGCTTTCCATCACTCGGTTGACATATGTCTCGACATCTTTCGGATCAGCATTTTTAAACGTTTCTTTAGAGAACTGATTTTGGAAGGGAAAATATCTGTTCCAATCAAACACGGCATCTCACCCTTTCTTAACGGACAACATAGTATATGCCCGCCGGAAGCTTCCCGTGATATAATATAATCTGTTTACAGAAAGGAAGGGGAAGGCCGTGCAAGGGAATAACGCAAGAAAAGGAATCATTTATACCGCTTGTTCTTTCGTCATGTGGGGGCTGTTTCCGGTCTATTGGAAACTTCTTGAACAAATACCCGCATTGGACATTTTAGCTCACCGGATTTTATGGTCATTTGTTTTCATGTGTGTGCTTTTAACTGTGCTTAAGAAGTGGAAAACCGGATGGCGTGAACTGCGTCTTTTGAAATCGGAAGGGGGCCTGCTGGCGCTTTTTTTCGCTTCCGTTTTAATTTCCGTTAATTGGTTTGTGTACATATGGGCCGTCAATCACGGCTTTTTGCTTGAAGCAAGTCTCGGGTACTACATTAATCCGCTCGTTTCCGTTCTTTTGGGCATCCTATTCTTAAAAGAAAAGCTTAACAAGATGCAAACAGCAGCCGTTTCTATTGCCGGGGCGGCCGTGATCATATCTGCGTTTCAATATGGCGCGGTTCCTTATATCGCATTGCTGCTTGCATTCAGCTTCGGCCTGTACGGCTTATGTAAAAAAAAAACCCGCATGTCCAGCACGATCGGACTGACGCTGGAGACGCTTTTGATTACCCCGGCTGCACTTATTTATTTAGGATATACAGCTGACGGGAGCACTTCCGGGTCCTTGGGGGCGGGAACATGGGCGCTCCTATTCTTCGCAGGCGTATTTACGGCTCTGCCGCTGTTGCTGTTTGCAGAGGGGGCAAAGCGTCTTCCGCTGTATCAAGTCGGCATTTTGCAATATATAGCGCCGACCATTACCCTTATGCTCGGCGTATTTGTGTATCATGAACCGTTTTCCGGGCAAAAAGCGTTTACCTTCATTTGTATATGGGCAGCATTGCTTTTGTTTACCTTTTCACAGATAAAATGGAAGCGGCCGATAAAAAGCCGCTAAGCCTTTCGCTTTCCAGCGATAGCTTAAATTATGTATAATCATTACGAGTATGTAAAGGAGCTGTACAATGGGCACTGATAAAGACATAGCAAAAGCCTATCAGGCACTGTGGAATAACCGCACTCTCCCGGCTTCAACTCTTGAAGAAGCGGAGAAGGCAATTGATCTTGAATTGCTTGATCAAAGAACACATCCGAGGCTCCGGAAGTCACCCGAGGAAAAGTTTGCTCTGGCGGTGCAGCGAATTGTAGATTCCCGGCTGCGGCCGATTGAGAAATATGAATTGGTTGAACTACATACGAAGCGTTTGCAATTTTTAAAAGAAGAAAGAGGGGAGCAGCTATGAAAGCGATCATAAAAGAAGATGTGCAAACTTCTTTAGAGCGATATGCCGATCGTCCTGTATATATCCATTTGGAAACAACGACCGGTTCTTATTCAGCGCATCTGAATGAGAAAAACATGACGGTTGTAGCCTATATACGCAATGCAAAAGTGACGTACCATCAGGCGAAAATCAAAGGAAACGGCCCGTACCGCGTCGGTTTGAAAACGGAAGAAGGCTGGATTTACGCAGAAGGTCTGACTGAATATACAGTAGATGACGAAAACCGCTTGTTAATGGCAGGGCATCTGCCGGGCGGAAAATTGGCGATTTCGCTTCAAATCAGCGAAAAGCCGTTTACAGTTTAAAGAAAAGGGTGAAAATCATGAAAGAACATGTACTCGTCATCCTGCCTCACCCTGATGATGAATCATACGGAGTGGCAGGGCTGATTGCTTTACACAGACAAAAAGATATTCCCGTTACGTATGCATGCGCAACGCTTGGCGAAATGGGCCGGAACATGGGAGATCCTTTTTTCGCGAACCGTGAAACACTGCCGCTGTTAAGAAAACAAGAGCTGATCGACGCATGCAAAGCAATGGACGTTACTGACCTGAGAATGCTCGGGCTTCGTGATAAAACACTTGAATTTGAAGATGACGAGTGGCTCGCTGATATGATGGAAGAGATTATCGACGATGTAAAACCGAGTCTGATTGTCACATTCTATCCGGAGCACGGCGTCCATCCGGATCATGATGCATGCGGCGAAGCGGTTATCAGAGCGCTTTACAGAAAGAAAAAAGAGGACCGCCCGCGCACGCTTTGCATGGCAATCACCCGCAACAGGGAGGAAGCCGTCGGCAAGCCTGATGTTATTCTTGATATTAAAGAGGTTGCCGATATTAAAATGAATGCCTTAAAAGCGCACCGCACCCAAACGGAAGGCATGCTGAGAGAGCTGGAAGAAAAAATAAAAAATAACGAGCCGGTTCTTCAGACATGGTTTGAAGAAGAAGTGTATTGGACATATCCGTGGAAAGACTGATAAAAAAAGGGATAAGGCTGAAATGCCTTATCCCTTTTTTTGTGTCAGATCGGAAGCGATCGCTTCTGCAAGCGAAGACCTTATTGATAAATTTGAAAAACTCAGTCCCAGCTGCACTGCGGTTTGGGCGATTTCAGGACGGATTCCGGATAATGTCGCTTTCACGCCGAGCATTCCGAGTGATTCAATTAAGGTGAAAAGCTGTTGGGCAACCATCGTATCAATCATGGCTACGCCCGATAAATCAATGTACAGCTGCGTGATGCGCTTCTCTGAACACTGGTGCAGCGTATTCTCCAAAATCATTTTGGCTCTTGCCGTGTCAATATCCCCGATCAGCGGCAGCAGTCCGACATTGTCAAAAAGCACAATTACCGGCGAGCTCAGCTCGGTGATCAATTCTTTTTGCGCTTCAAGCTGAATGTTTGTGTTTTTATACATTTCTTCTATGAAAATATGAATGACCACATCAAAAGATTTGATCAGCGTATGGAATATATCTTCGGCATCTTCTTCTGTCACGGTGTCGGCATGAACTCTGGTAAACTGCTTGACATGGCCGACATACAAATCACGAACTCTGATAAACTCGCGAATAATATAATGGATGGGAGTTTTTAAATGTTCTTTATCCCGTGCGGCTTCAAACGCCCACTTTTCCAATGCCGCTGTATATACTTCCTTCTCTTCAGAAAAAATCCGATTGAGTTGATAATTAAACGCCAGATTTTGTTTTTTCAGATTTGTGAGTACAGCCGGGTCAGTAGAAGCATAAACAGAATCAGGATCTGTTTCATGAAGCGTATCAAACCATGTCTGACTGATGTCCTCCGCCCGTTCAGTTAAATAATCGTACAGCAGTTTATGTTTTGGCATTGCTGCTCCTCCTTTATAAAATCATTTTTTTCACATAATGCTTTTGCAGTTTCATCAGTCTGAAAAATAAACCGACAGCTCCTGCGGCAAGTCCCGCAATTAAACCGATCCAGTAGCCGTATGCCCCGAGGCCCGTATAAGTGCCGACTGCGTAACCGACCGGAAGCCCGATAATCCAATACGACACAAAAGCCGCGCCGAGTGTATAATTGACATCCTTATATCCTCTCAGAGCGCCTTGTATCGGAGCTGCTACGGCATCAGAAAGCTGGAAAAACAGCGCATAGATTAAAAAGTGCTGCGTCAACATGAGCACCGCCGGATCTGATGTATACATTCCGGCGATTTGCGGTCTGAACAGCAAAATGAAAGCCGCCGTGCATAAAGAAAAACTAAGCGCCATCACGATCCCGATATAGCTGTATGAGCGGGCATCTCTATAGCGATTTGCACCTGCTTCAAAGCCGACCAAAATGGTCATGGCCATGGATACGCTGAGCGGCAGCATATACAAGAGGGAAGCAAAATTCATTGCCGCTTGGTGGGCTGCAATCGTCACCGTCTGAAAATGGCTCATAAGCAGTGTGACAGCCGCAAAAATGCTCGTTTCAAAAAATACCGCAAAACCGATAGGCAATCCGATTTTCAAAAGCTTCCTGCATTCAGACGGAGAAAAACGATACAGTTTCCGAAATACAGAGTACCCGGCAAACGGCTCAAATCTGCAGACGATAAAAAAGCTGATGGCGCAAATACACCAGTAAGTCAGGGCGGAAGCGAGCCCCGCCCCGACTCCTCCCAATGCCGGCATGTTGAATTTCCCGAAAATAAATACATAATTTAAAACAAAATTAATAGGCAATGAGCAAAGCGTAATAAGCATTGTGCCTCGCGTTTTGCCGAGTGCGTCAATGAACGAGCGCAAAACGGTGTACACAAACAAAGGAAAAATACCGAGGGATAAAAATCCTAAAAAGTGTTTTGCGATCGTCCGGACACGAGGTTCCAGGCCCAAATGTCCCAAGATCATATCAACGGTGAAAAAGCCGATCAGGATAACCGCCGCACTGAGAACGGCCGCTACATAAACGGCCTGGATGACGGAAAACGGCACTTCCTTTTGTCTGCCGGCTCCAAACAGCTGCGAAACAACGGGCGTAACGGCCATTAATATTCCTGCCAGGCCCGTATAAACCGGCGTCCACAGGCTTGAACCGATTGCAACCCCGGCTAAATCGGCAGCGCTCACTTTCCCTGACATCACCGTATCCAAAAAGGTGATCAGGGAAAGGCCCGCCTGTGTGATTAAAATCGGAATGAAGATATGTAACAGCTGTCTGACCTTTTGGCCGATCGTGTTCGTTTCTCTCAAGTTAGGTTCCCCGTTTCTTTATTTTAACGAGAGAAATTATAACATTTTATGTATAAAAAGCAATGAAAGCCGGCCTACTCTTTTTTGTCCGGTTTCGGCTTTTTAAACATCTTGGCATAAATGAATGAAAGTGAAATGACCCCTAAAAAGGTGCAGATATATTGCATCAGCCGTGCGAATTCCATATGATGTGCGCCTCCTTTCATGATTATGGTGCACACAGCGGCGCATATCCATGCGCACGATGCAGAAAATAAGGGAAAGGAGCTGATGTGACATGCGCCACACTCAAATGACGGAAAGCGCGTTTACCGCTGCCGTTCAAACGTATTTGAAACAAATTACAGAGGATGCCGGAATGATCCTGCGGACATTGAATGAAAAAGACCAATGCCTTCTTTGCGAATTAGATGAACTGGGACATACGTTTCAGGAAATGCAGGCTGTCGCTTCGTCGTTTTACCTGCAGTCATATATCGAACATTTCACGCCTTCCTATACAGAGCTGGCGAGGGCCGTGCAGCATCTGGCGGAAGAAAAACACGGAGCGCTGATTGTGATTGAACGTGCAGATCCGCTGGACGGAATGATACAAAAAGGGACCAGCCTGCATGCCGAGATCAGTGCAGCTTTAATTGAGAGTATTTTTTATCCCGGCAATCCGCTTCATGACGGAGCCGTATTGGTCAGAGAAAACCGAGTTGTATCAGCAGCCAATGTGCTTCCGCTCACAACAAAACATGTCGATCTCAAATACGGGACGCGCCACAGGGCCGCGATGGGACTTTCGGCCGTGACTGATGCACTCGTGCTCGTTGTTTCAGAAGAAACGGGAAAAATGTCCTTTGCTAAAGACGGCGGACTGTATCCGCTTGTTTCGCCGCGGGCGCTTCATACGAAATAATAAGAAAATGGGAATATTGTACCCATTTAATATTAATAAGGTGAACATCTTTACCTTTTTCTGTATTGATGTTATCGTTTAAATATACATAAAATTTAAAAGAATAGGGAGTGGAAAGATGGCAAATGTATTGATGATCGGCTTTCCGGGAGAAGGCCATATCAATCCGTCTTTAGGCGTCGTAAAAGAACTGAAGGCAAAAGGGGAACATGTCGTATATTACGGCGTGAAGGAATATGAGAACAAAATCGCGTCAAGCGGAGCGGAATTCCGTGAATATGAAGATTTCCGAAAAGATGAATTCGGAAAAAACGCAACGGGTGATGAACAGCGGGACGCTACCGAGTTTTTGCTTTTAATGATTGAGACTTCCAAAAAAGCCGCACTCCGTATTCTTGAGGAAGTAAAAGATGAATCCTACGACTACATCCTGTATGATCATCATTTTCTGGCAGGAAGGCTTGTGAGAAACCAGCTAAAACTGCCGGCATATTCACTTTGTACGACATTTGCAATGAATGAAGCATTTATTAAAGAAGTGTTTTCAAATACAAACCTTGTATCAGAGGAATCATCTCATTATCCGGCTTATACCGAAGCGGTCAGCCGGCTCAATGAAGAATTCAGCGCAGACATTAAAACGCCGTATGATATTTTCTCAAATGACGGCAGAAAAACCATCGTATTTACTTCAAGAGCGTTTCAGCCGAAAGAAGAAGAGTTTGGCGATTCTTATCTCTTTGTCGGTCCGTCCATAACCGAAAGGGCGGCGGCTCAAGATTTCCCGTTTGAACAGCTTGCAGGAGAAAAAGTCCTGTTTATTTCCATGGGCACGATTTTTAACAATCAGAAGGAATTGTTTAATAAATGCTTAAAAGCGGTCAGAAACTTTAACGGAAAAGCCGTCATGTCAATCGGCAAACATCTTGATCCTGCGGAGCTTGATGAAATTCCTGAGAATGTCATTGTCAAGCCTTATGTTCCGCAGCTTGAGATCCTGAAAAGAGCGGACTTATTTATCACTCACGGCGGAATGAACAGTACGAGCGAAGGGCTTTACTACAAAACCCCGATGATCGTCATTCCGATGGGCGCAGATCAGTTCGCCGTCGGAAGCCAAGTGGAAAACACGGGCGCGGGCAAAATGTTTAAAAAAGAAGATGTAACAGCGGAACTGCTCACTGAAGCAATAAAAGAATTGAGCGAAAATCCTGAATATCAGACAAAAGCATCTGAAATCGGAGAATCCCTGAAAGCGGCCGGCGGAGCACAGCGTGCAGCGGAATTGATAGCAGAAGACGTGAAAACTGCCGAGACCCGGGTTTTGTAATCAGCCATCACCCGCTTCCTTTAAAGGAAGCGGGCTTTTTTTGATTGTTTTTCGGGAGGATTTTTCACGCCGTAAAGAGAATTGTATGAAAAACAGACAAGAAAGGTGGAATGTCGCGGAAAAAAGCCATGTTATGAAAATGATTCCAAAGTCTTTTGTGAAATGTTCTCAATTTATGTAAAATGTGTGACATTGGTGATGATCTAAGGCCAAATGATTCGGAATTAATGTCGACTTCTGAATGAATCCTGCATAACAGGCGGCGTCCAAAGAAAAGGAACGTCCCTTTCAGCAATGATAAATAGGAGGTTTTTCGTTATATGAAGAAAAAAATCGCAGCCGGACTGGCTGTATCTGCAGTAATGACTTCAACCTTCGCCGTGCATCCCGCTGAAGCAAAAACCATTCAAGTAAAAAGCGGCGACTCTCTTTGGAAGCTTTCCCGGCAATATCATACCAGTATTTCAGCCCTGCAGTCGGAAAATAAACTGAAATCAACGATACTCCACCCAGGACAGCGGCTGCACATTCCCGACGGCAGCGGCACACATAAAACGGGGCAAAAGGGAAAACGAAGCACGGGTGCCTACACAGTTACATACGGAGACTCGTTATGGGTGATCGCAAAAAAATACAAAATGAGCGTTTCTGAGCTGAGAAGCCTGAACCGTTTGAGTTCAGATGTCATCTATCCCGGCCAGAAACTGAAAATTAAAGGGTCTGCCGGCGGCACGGACGGAGGCGGCAGACAGACAAAGCCTGATAAAGGCGCATCAGGGACTTACACTGTGAAGCCGGGTGACTCGCTGTGGAAAATCGCCAATCAAACCGGCATCACCATCGCCGATCTGAAAAAGCTGAATCAATTAACATCAGACATGCTGTATCCGAATCAAGTGTTAAAGATCAAAGGTTCTTCACATAACGGAAACAGCGGCACAACACCGCCATCTCATTCAAACCCTTCTGAGAAGCCATCCACTTACAAAGTAAAAGCAGGCGATTCCCTCTGGAAAATTGCTAATCGGTTCGGCATCACCGCTCAGCTCATCAGAGAAAAAAATAAATTGACAACTGATGTGCTTCAAATCGGACAAGTTCTGGTGATTAACGGAACGGGAAAAACAGAAGATCCTGTACGGCAGCCGGATAACAAACCGGCAAAACCAAACAAGCCGAATACTCCCGAACCTCCGGTGACAGGGTCAAAGATTGACAGAATGATAGGCGAGGCGAAAAAACATGTCGGCGTGCCTTACCGCTGGGGAGGCAATACGCCTGCGGGCTTCGATTGCAGCGGTTACATCTATTACCTTTTAAATAAGGTAAGCTCTGTTTCCCGTCTGAGCACGGCCGGATATTGGAATACGATGAAACATATCAGCCAGCCGTCAGCAGGCGACTTTGTCTTCTTTACGACATATAAAGCGGGCCCTTCTCATATGGGAATGTATTTAGGCGGAGGAGATTTTATTCACGCAAGCTCCTCCGGGGTTGAAGTTTCAAACTTAAGCAATCCGTATTGGAAAAAAGCTTATTTAGGAGCGCGCAGTTATTTTTAAAAAAAGCCTTTCGGGGCTTTTTTTGTTTACCATTTTCACGTTTTGACAAGACTGATGGGTAAAAAAATAAGGGGGAGGAAGCATGAATCGTCTCTTGCTTTTTCTCATGCTCGCATCAATTACGCTTTGCGGCTGCGGGGGGAGACCCGCTCCTGTTCCGCCCAAAAAACATGGGGAAAGCCGCGCATTGGAAGCATCTGCATACCGTGAGCATGCCGGACTCATCAATCAAAACGGGAAAACGATCGGATATATCGAAGTGAGGGAATCTGATGATGAAGGGTCAGACATTCATATATCAGCGGGGCATCTGCCGCCCGGCACTTCTCTCGGGTTTCATATTTATGAAAAAGGGACATGTCAGGCACCTGATTTCGAATCAGCCGGCGGTCCGTTCAACCCTTTGAACAAAGAACACGGCTTCAACAATCCGATGGGTCATCACGCCGGGGATCTCCCCAATCTTGAAGTGGGGGCTGACGGTAAAGTGGATGTCATTATGAACGCGCCGCAAACTTCATTAAAAGAAGGGAGCAGACTCAGCCTGCTCGACCGGGACGGAAGCGCGTTCGTCATTCATGAACATACGGACGATTATTTGACAAACCCGAGCGGAAATTCCGGAGCCAGAATCGCCTGCGCTCCCCTGACAAAAAGCGCCCGCAGGGAATGAGCCCTTTTGTATTGAGTATACAAGGGCTTTTTTAGTATACTCGGTTATGGAATACAAATGGAAAGGAAACATCACCTATGACTTCAGAATTACAGCACCTATCACTTCCGGAAGATATACAAAACAAACTGCAGGCTTATCAAAATCATCCCGTTTCCCAAGAATTCCGGGATTTAATCGGATCATCAGGCTATGAGGCCGAAGATAAAGCGATTGTATTCGATGCCGTCATTGCTTTGACAATGGGAAAAAATATCTTATTAAAAGGACCGACGGGTTCAGGGAAAACAAAATTGGCGGAAACGCTTTCGAACTATTTTCATAAACCGATGCACAGCGTCAACTGCTCCGTAGACCTCGATGCAGAAGCGCTTGTCGGCTATAAAACGATTGAAAATGAACAGGGACAGGCGACAATTGAATTCGTTCCCGGACCTGTAACAACCGCAATGAACGAGGGACATTTTTTATACATTGACGAAATCAATATGGCAAAGCCTGAAACCCTTCCGATTCTAAACGGCGTGCTAGATTACAGAAAAATGATGACAAATCCCTTTACAGGAGAAGTGATTAAGGCAAGCGAAGGATTCGGTGTTATCGCCGCGATTAATGAAGGCTACGTCGGCACCGTTCCGCTGAACGAAGCCCTTAAAAACCGTTTTGTCATCATTGATGTTCCGTATATTAAAGGAAGCCTCCTGAAACAGGTGCTGACCTCTCAGTCTGTTTTAAAAGATGAGAAATTAATTGAGCGTTTTATGACGCTGTCTTCTGATTTAATCGCACAAGCGCATAACGGACAAGTGTCAGAAGAAGCGGCGTCCATCAGGGCTCTCATTGATACGTGCGACTTGGCTGCGTACATCCCGCCGAAACGGGCGATTGAAAGAGGCATCGTAGAAAAACTTGACGACGACAGGGAAAAAGCCGCTGTCAGAAATATTGCAGAAACGCTGTTCGAATGAGGGATATACAATGAAGTTTATCAAATTTAATGACAGCACGATTGATTCGTTTTTGTTCATGATGCTGACTGATCTGGCCAAAACACTGACCAGAAGCAGTGAAGTTGAAGTGGAATACGGCGTGCAGTCTTACTACAATCCCTTTGAAAAGAAAATTTACATGAGCCACTTTTGGAAAGACCGATCAGCCGGGGATATGGAAGCCGGTCTGAAAAGCGATGTCTATTTGCGCGCTGTCGGAACACGCAGCAGCTCATTTCGGGTATTTGCGGCGTTTTTAAATGACGTTCACCGGCACTTCACCCGCCAAAGCTTTGCCAAGCAGCTGTTTATGCTGCTTGAGGATATCAGAATTGAAGAGCTGATCAAAAAAGAACGGCCGGGAACGAAACGTGTTTTTCAGAAGCGGAGGGAGATGTACAGGAAATATTTCACGACGCAGCTGACATTGAATTTAGAACGGAGCATTTTCACCGACGCTTTGTATTGCGCGATGTTTGTCAAGCTGACGGCTGAGTCTCCGCTTGAAGGCATTCCTTCCATGCATGAAAATATTGATATGATGATACCGTATATTGAACGTCAGCTCATCCGGGTGTATGAGGCGGATTCTACGGAACAAATCGCAAAAATAACGGAAGACCTCATGGAAGGCCTTGATGAAGTGCTTGAGAAAGATATGCTGAACACGTACTTTTTTCTGCCGGAACTTGATTACGAAAAAGCGTCTGAAGAGCCTATATTCGAAAGTGTAAAAAAAGCGCCTTCGTTAAGTGACGATCTCACGCTCCCTGAGTCTTCCGACGGAGATGAAGAAATTCTTGAAGAGAAAATGAATACGTGGCATCGGGAAACCGAAGCGCCGTCAAAAAGTTTCCTTCAATTTGATATTGAGCACGGCGCGAAATCAGATCTTGGGAAAGACGCGGCCAGAGAAGGCGATGACGGTGACCAGGCGCTCGGCTCCGTCCAAGGTTCCGCACGTCAGACGAAAAGAGAGGATTACTCCAAACTGGAAGCGCTTGAATCCATTCAGGATGAACATGAGGGCGCGGGGGTGGCTGACGGAAAAGAAAACAAATTTGCCTTCCCGGTTTATCAAACGCCTCATAAAGCGTCTCCTGAAGAGGAGCAGTCTTATAAAGAACAGGCAAAAACGATAGAATCATATCAAAAACGCCTGAAGCAGATGATACAAAAAACACTTGAGCACAAAAAAACGCTCCCGCGGACTGACCTTCACGCAGGCCGGCTGAATCGCAAACTGATCCGCTATTTTACGGAGCGGAACCCGCGCCTTTTCTATAAAAAGCAGGACCCGTCTTCAGACATTGACGCCGTTTTTACATTGCTTGTCGATTGTTCGGCCAGCATGTTCGACAAAATGGATGAAACAAAAAGAGGAATCGTTCTTTTTCATGAAGCCTTGAAATCAGTGTCCGTACCGCACCAGATCGTCGGATTTTGGGAGGATACAAACGAAGCGACCGAAACGAGCCAGCCGAATTTCTTCAATACCGTCATTCCGTTTGAAGAGTCGCTGCTGCAGGCGGCGGGTCCGCTGATCATGCAGCTTGCGCCTGAAGAAGATAACAGAGACGGATACGCCATCAGACAAATGACGAAACAGCTGATGCGGCGGAGTGAGGCGCAAAAATTTTTAATCGTGTTTTCAGACGGAGAGCCGGCAGCATTCGGATACGAACAAAACGGCATCGTCGATACGAGCGAGGCTGTCATCGAAGCGAGAAAAAAAGGGATAGAAGTCATAAATGTTTTTCTGTCCAATACTGCGATAGAGGAATCACAGATGAAAACCATTCAGGATATGTACGGAAAGTACAGTATTTTTGTTCCGGATGTCGATCAGCTGCCCGATGTGCTGTATCCGCTCTTGAAAAAACTGCTTCATAAAAGCATAGGATAGGCTTTTTCCTATGCTTTTTCGCTTTTTATTTTAAAATGATTTAATTTTTTCGGTATTGATCTGTTTTTTTTACTATTTTGTGAACAATCAAGGTAGAATCCAAACGCAATCAGTGGTAAAATATCCTTGGAAGCGTTTTTATTACATAATTTTGGGCACAGCGTTCAAAAGTTATTTCAAGATAGTGAATTGATCACTTGATTATCTAGGTTGGGGGTAATATTCAAATGTTTCAAAATAATATGAAACAAAGAATGAATTGGGAAGATTTTTACGGACCGAACCTCGGCTACGCACTGGAGCTGTACGACCAATATGCTGAAGATCCAGACAGCATTGATCCGGATCTGAAAGACATGTTTGACGAACTAGGCGCTCCGCCAAGCCAAATAAAAGAGGCATCGGGAACAAAGGAACAGGGACGCGTCACCGCAGATCTGATTCAAAAGATCGCAGCAGCAGTTAAACTTGCAGAAGATATTCGAACCTATGGCCATCTGAACGCTTCCGTCAATCCGCTCAGAAAGGATCCGAAAAAGAGCGAGCTCTTTCCGTTATCCGAGTACGGGCTTACAGAAGAAGAAATGAAAGCAATACCCGCGTCTGTCATCTGTAAAGACGCACCTGCCAATATAACAAACGGCTTAGAAGCCATCCAGCATTTACGCAATACCTATAAAAGAACCATCTCCTTCGAGTTTGACCATGTGCATGATTTCGAAGAGCGCGCATGGATTACAAAAATGGTCGAATCCGGAGAACTGTTCCGGAAAAATTCACCGGAAAAACTGTCAGCCGTTTTAGAAAGACTGACGGAAGTAGAAGGATTTGAACAATTTTTACACCGGACATTCGTCGGTCAGAAGCGTTTCTCAATTGAGGGGTTAGACGCGCTTGTGCCGGTTCTTGACGACATTATCGCCCAGTCTGTGAAAGCGGGCACAACCAATGTCAATATCGGGATGGCGCACAGAGGCCGTTTAAATGTGCTTGCGCATGTGCTCGGCAAACCGTATGAGATTATTTTCTCAGAATTCCAGCACGCGCCGAATAAAGATCTTGTGCCGTCTGAAGGATCGACCGGCATCAGCTACGGCTGGACGGGCGATGTAAAATACCACCTCGGTGCAGACAGACAGCTTCAGGATGCTGAAACCAAAAGCGCGCGGATTACGCTTGCAAACAACCCGAGCCATTTGGAATTCATCAATCCGATTGTTGAAGGAAGCACGCGGGCGGCACAGGAAACAAGAACGCAAAAGGGGTACCCGGTTCAAGACGAAACAAAATCGCTCGCCATTTTAATTCACGGTGACGCAGCGTTTCCGGGAGAAGGCATTGTCGCCGAGACGCTGAACTTAAGCTCTCTGAAAGGCTATCAGGTCGGCGGGGCCATTCATATCATCGCCAATAATATGATCGGCTTTACAACTGAAAGCGATGAATCACGATCCACGAAATATGCCAGTGATTTGGCGAAGGGCTATGAAATTCCGATCGTTCACGTCAACGCGGATGATCCGGAAGCATGCCTGTCAGCCGTTAAATTTGCGGTTGAATACCGGAAGCGGTTCAATAAAGATTTCTTAATCGATTTAATCGGGTACAGACGGTACGGCCACAATGAAATGGATGAGCCGTCAACGACACAGCCGATGCTGTATGACGCCGTCAGAAAACACCCGACTGTCAAGCGGATCTTTGCGGAAAAACTCGTAAGTGAAGGACTGATCAGCGAGGAAAAAGCGCAAAACATCGAAACGACAGTGACAAAACGAATTGAAGACGCCTATAAAAAGGTGCCCGCCAAAAAAGAAGACGCCGTACGGGAAATTGAATTGCCGGAACCGGTGTCCAACGGTTTTCCAGATGTTGACACAGCCATTGATTTTGATGTTCTCCGCAAGCTGAACGGCGAACTTATCAACTGGCCGGAATCTTTTAACGTGTTCGGCAAGCTGAAAAGAATCCTGGAAAGACGTGCAAAAGCGTTTGATGATGACCGTAAAGTTGAATGGTCATTGGCTGAATCGCTTGCGTTTGCTTCCATTTTGAAAGACGGCACGCCGATCCGGCTGACCGGACAGGATTCAGAGCGCGGAACGTTCGCTCAAAGAAACCTTGTGCTGCATGACAGCGAAACAGGAGAAGAATTTGTTGCCCTCCATCACTTAGACGACTGCGCTGCTTCATTTACGGTGCATAACAGCCCGCTCTCTGAAGGATCGGTTCTCGGCTTTGAATATGGATACAACGTGTATTCGCCTGAAACGCTTGTGATGTGGGAGGCGCAGTACGGGGACTTTGCCAATGCGGCTCAAGTCTATTTTGATCAATTCATATCTGCAGGACGGGCAAAATGGGGACAAAAATCAGGACTGGTCATGCTGCTGCCTCACGGTTACGAAGGGCAGGGCCCTGAACACTCCAGCGGCCGCGTCGAGCGGTTCCTGCAGCTGGCGGCGGAAAACAACTGGACGGTGGCCAACCTGACAAGTGCGGCTCAGTATTTCCATATTTTAAGAAGACAAGCGAAAATGCTGCTTCGTGAGGAAATCCGCCCGCTTGTGATCATGACGCCGAAGAGCCTGCTGCGCAACCCGAATACGGTATCTGAAGTGCAGGAACTGAGCGAAAGCCGATTCAAGCCTGTCTATGAGCAGTCCGGTCTTTCCCATGCTTACGAAAAAGTGACTCGCGTCGTATTATCAAGCGGAAAAGTGTCAATTGATATCAGCGATCACTTCAACAAAATGGAAGGCGATAAGGATTGGCTTCATATTGCCAGAATCGAACAGCTGTATCCGTTCCCGGCAAAAGATACGAAGGAGCTTTTCGCCAAACTGTCGAACCTGCAAGAGATCGTTTGGGTTCAGGAAGAGCCGCAGAACATGGGGGCATGGAGTTATATCAGCCCGTATCTGACGGAAATCGCGCCAAAAGGAGTAAATGTCCAATACATCGGCCGAAGAAGACGATCCAGTCCCGCAGAAGGAGATCCGACAGTCCACAAAAAAGAACAGGAACGCATTGTATCTGATAGCTTGACTCGCAAAAACTAAGGGGGAAATGAAAAAATGGCGGAAATTAAGGTACCTGAATTAGCAGAATCAATCTCAGAAGGAACGATAGCCCAATGGTTAAAGCAGCCCGGTGATTATGTAGAACAGGGTGAGTACTTGCTTGAACTGGAGACGGATAAAGTAAATGTTGAATTGACAGCAGAAGAATCGGGTGTTCTAAAAGAGGTATTGAAAGATTCGGGTGATACCGTCCAAGTAGGAGAAATTATCGGTACCATTACAGAAGGCGCTGGCGAAAGTTCTGCACCCGCCCCTTCAGAAAGTGCTCCAGCTAATGAACAAACGAAAGAGGAAGCAAAAGCTGAACCTGCTGCACAAGAAGTCAGCCAGGAAGCACAATCAGAAGCGAAATCCAGAACGGTAGCGTCTCCGGCTGCACGCAAGCTGGCAAGGGAAAAAGGAATTGATCTATCACAAATTCCGACGGGAGACCCGCTCGGCCGCGTGCGCAAACAAGATGTGGAAGCTTATGAAAAATCGGCTTCAAAACCTGCGGCACAGCCGAAACAGCAGGCTCCAAAAACACAGCAAAGCTTTGACAAACCTGTCGAAGTGCAAAAAATGTCCCGCCGCAGACAGACGATCGCGAAACGATTGGTTGAAGTGCAGCAGACTTCTGCGATGCTGACTACATTTAACGAAGTTGATATGACGGCCGTTATGAATCTAAGAAAACGCCGTAAAGACCAATTCCTTGAGCAAAACGAAGTAAAACTCGGTTTCATGTCGTTCTTTACAAAAGCCGTCGTGGCTGCATTGAAAAAATTCCCGCTCCTTAACGCTGAAATTCAAGGCGATGAGCTGATCGTGAAAAAATTCTATGACATCGGTATTGCTGTCGCGGCTGAAGAAGGGCTTGTCGTCCCAGTCGTGCGTGACGCTGACCGTCTGACGTTTGCCGGCATTGAAAGAGAGATCGGCGAACTTGCGAAGAAAGCGCGAAACAATAAATTAACATTAGGTGAGCTGCAAGGAGGCTCCTTCACGATCACAAACGGAGGTACATTCGGATCGCTTATGTCAACACCGATCCTAAACAGCCCTCAGGTTGGGATCTTAGGTATGCACAAAATTCAGCTGCGCCCAGTAGCGATTGATGCGGAGCGCTCTGAAAACCGTCCGATGATGTACATCGCTTTATCATACGATCACAGAATTGTAGATGGTAAAGAAGCGGTCGGATTCCTTGTCACCATTAAAAACCTGCTTGAAGATCCGGAACAGCTGTTGCTGGAAGGATAATTTGAGACAGACAAAAAGTACACTGCCCTTACAAGCAGTGTACTTTTTTATTGAGAGAAGGGGAGAATTTATATGAAAAGCTGTTATCCGCTTGAGATCGAATTTGAATATAATGAAGAATTGCATTCTATCACTCCGGTTCTTCTGCAAGACGAACATGACACGATATTAATAGACTGCGGATATCCCGGTTTTACAAACCATCTTCAACATGCCGCTGCCCGGCATGGAATGTCGCTTCATTCATTGACAAAAATCATTGTAACGCATCACGACATAGACCATATCGGCTCACTCGCTGCATTATACCGTTTACATCCGGATGTCAGCGTGACAGTACATGAGCGTGAATCGCCGTATATTGACGGCTCTAAAAAATCTTTACGGCTTGAGCAGGCTGAATCAGCGTTTTGTTCATTGCCAGAGGATGCAAAGCCTTATGCAAAACAGTTCATCCGCTCGCTTCAATCAGTCGAATCGGCTCCAGTTCACCGGACAGTTACTGACGGCGAGCTGCTGCCCTGGTGCGGAGGCATTCGCGTTGTAGCCACGCCGGGTCATACACCCGGCCATATCAGTCTTTATCTGCCTGCCGAAAAAACTATGGTCACAGGTGATGCGGTCGTCATTGAAGACGGAAAGCTGAACCTTGCTAATCCCGGCTATACGTTACATATGGATGATGCGGTCCGTTCTGTGCGGCGGCTGCTCGATTACGATATCCGCCAATTGATTTGTTATCATGGAGGTTTATTTCAGGGGGATGTAAAAAAAGCGCTTTTGCGTCTGTTTCGTGATCTGCAGAATAAACAAGGATAGGAGCGGCAGCAGCCTATCCTATCCTTGTTCAGTTATGAAAACGGAATCTTTGCCGTTTCTTCAACTTCGGCGCTGTTTTTCTCTTTTTTCTTAGACCAGTAGGTGGCAAGAACAGACCCCGACAGATTGTGCCATATGCTGAAAATTGCGCTCGGCACGGCTGACAAAGGGGAGAAATGCGCTGTCGCAAGCGCTGCGCCCAGTCCGGAGTTTTGCATTCCGACTTCGATCGCAATCGCTTTTTGTGAAGCATAATCCATTTTGAACAGCTTTGCAGTCAGGAATCCTAACAAATATCCGATTCCGTTATGTAAGATGACGACAGACACAATCAGCAGTCCTGATTGAAGCAGATGCTCACGATTTACGCTGACGACAGAGGATACAATCGCTACGATGCCGATTACCGACACGAGAGGAAGCGCGTGCACGGCTTGTCCGACCTGTTTTTTGAAGAACAGCTTCACAATCACCCCGAGGACGATCGGCAAAAGCACGGCTTGCATAATGGAAACAAACAGTGAGCCGAAAGAAACGGGGAGCCACTCTTTCGCAAACAGCATAATAAGTGCCGGCGTTACAATAGGAGCAAGCAATGTTGAGATCGTGGTGACCGCAACAGAAAGCGCCGTATTGCCTTTCGCCAAAAACGTCATGACGTTTGATGCCGTACCGCCCGGACAGCATCCGACCAGAATGACGCCCGCGGCGATTTCTGCGGGGAGGCGGAGCCCGATTGATAAACAGAAAGCCGTAAGCGGCATAATCGTAAACTGGGCAGCGACTCCGATCACGACATGCCAAGGCTTTCTGATTAATTCTTTAAAATCGTCTGCTTGAAGAGTAAGCCCCATCCCAAACATAATAATACCAAGGAAAATCGTCATATAAGAACTGATCCAAGAAAACAAATCAGGGCAGGCGAATCCTAAACCGGCAAAGACGATAACCCACAAGCCAAAGGTTTGGCCCGCAAACCTGCTTATTTTTTTCAGCCATTCCATAAACACAGCTCCTTTTACATTCAATCAATCAGTCAGAAAATATGACTGACTTTTCTGTATTCCATTATAAATAATTTTCTGAATAATTCAATATTAAATATAAGTTTTCAATAAAATTATTATGTAAACTAACATCTTCTTGACTATTCAGACATATATTCTTACAATTGATTTTTATACTGAAATGAATTGGGAGTGCTGAAGTGAAAGAAGCTAATCAATGGTCATCTAAGCTGGGATTTATTTTAGCTACGGCCGGCTCTGCAATCGGGCTCGGCGCAATATGGAAGTTCCCTTACGTAGCGGGAACCAGCGGAGGCGGCGCTTTTCTGCTTGTTTTTATTTTATTTACTGTTTTAATCGGACTGCCGCTTTTGCTTGCTGAATTTATTATCGGCAGAAAAACACAAAAAAACGCCGTTGAATCCTATAAGGCGCTCGCGCCGGGGAAAAAGTGGCACTGGATCGGATATCTCGGAATCATTACGTGTTTTATTCTATTATCCTTCTACAGCGTAGTGGGGGGATGGATATTAATCTACATTATAAAAGGCTTTACAGGCGGCTTATCGCTTTCTTCGGGATTTGATACGTTATTTATCGATACCATTTCAAATCCTTATGCAGCCGTTTTCGGCCAGCTGCTGTTTATCGTGCTGACGATTTTAGTTGTGGCAAAAGGGGTGAGCAGCGGAATCGAAAAGGTAAGCCAGGTGCTGATGCCGGCTCTGTTTATTCTGTTTATTCTCTTAATGATCCGCTCCGTTACGCTGCATGATGCAGCAAAAGGATTAAAATTCTTTTTTATGCCTGATTTTGGCGCGATGGATGCCAATACCATTTTATATGCGATGGGACAATCATTTTTCTCGTTAAGCGTCGGAGTGTCCGTAATGGTTACATACAGCGCATATTTAGAAAAAGAAGAAAATATTGTTCAATCCGCCGTATCGGTGACGGTATTAAATGTCCTTGTTGCTGTGATGGCGGGAGTGGCGATTTTTCCGGCGGTGTTTGCATTCGGCCTCAAGCCGGATCAAGGCCCGCAGCTTTTATTTAACGTGCTGCCGACCGTCTTTAACCAAATGCCGTTGGGCATCGTGTTTTTACTCGCCTTTTTGCTGCTGTTTTTATTTGCGACGCTGACATCGGCTTTTTCAATGCTTGAAATTTTAGTTGCTGTTTTGTCAAAAGGCGATTCGGCAAAACGGAAGCGGTATGCATGGATCGGGGGACTTGCTATATTTATTGTCGGGGTCCCTTCGGCGCTGTCGTACGGAATTTTGAGTGATGTTTCTATTTTTCACCGCAGTATTTTTGACGCTGCGGATTTTCTGGTCAGCAATGTCTTAATGCCGCTGGGCGCGCTTTTAATTGCCGTTTTCGTACCGCTGAAAATCCCGAAACAGATGCTGTTTGACGAACTGAAAAGCGGTTCCGGTATAAAACGAAAATGGTTTGCAGTCTGGCTCCTATTAATCCGTTATGTAGCTCCTGTAGCCATTATTATCGTTTTTCTGCACGTGCTTGGTATTTTTTAAACCAAAAGAAGCAGGCCCCCGTTCAAGACGGGGGCCTTTTTAATAAAGCGGCCATATCACGCGGTGCGCTTGCTCGAACCGTTTCTCCGCCTCCCGCCAATCAACGACATTCCACCATTGATCCACGTAAGCCGCTCGGTCGTTTTTATATTGTAAGTAATAAGCGTGTTCCCACACATCCAGCGGAAGCAAAGGAATGACGTCCCACTGGCTGTAGAGCTGATGCTTCTCAGCGGCCAAAATCTCCAGCCGCCCGGCGCGCGGCGCCCAGACTAGGATAGCCCAGCCGACTCCTTCGACTTTTTTCGCCGCTTGAGAAAATTGCTCTTTAAAAGCGGAGTAGCTTCCGAATGACACATCAATCATTTGAAAGAGTGCACCCGTCGGCCGTCTTTTTCCGTTTGGATTCATCGAAAACCAGAAAATACTGTGCAAATAATGGCCCGCGCCGTGAAACGCCAATTGCCGCCCCCAATGTGCCACTAAGTCGTACTGTTTCGTCTGTCTCGCTTTTTTGAGCTCCAGTTCTGCTTTATTCAGACCGTCAACATAGCTCTGATGGTGTTTGGTATGGTGGAGTTTCATAATCTCTCTTGAAATATACGGTTCCAGTGCGGAATAACTGTAAGGCAGTTTAGGGAGGACATGCTTGCCGATCGGCACATAAGCTCTGCGCTCATCCGGCTCTTCGGGTTCAGTAATGTCCCGGTAAAGTGCTGATGCCTGTTCGTACCATTCGGCCTCCGTTAATCCATCATCCTGAAGGGTGTGAAAAATCCGGTCGATTTGTGCCGCGAAGCGATCGAACCGACCTTGCTGAATAACTTGTTCCTTCAAGGTTTCACACCAATTCAGCATCTCGGTTTGATAAGCGTGCCGTTTCATTTTTCTTCCTCCTTTTCACTCATTTTCATAAAAGTGCTGAGCGCAAGCAAAGAAAACACATACGGGTAGCTGTGATACCTGATGTAAAACTGCTTCGGCAGGCCGATTCCGGTCGGATAGCTGAAAGCGGCTCCTTCGTAATGCCGGTTTTCAATAAGAAAAGATATGCCTTTTGTGACGGCTTGATGATGAGTTTTTTCGTATTGCAGCAAAGCTTCGGCCGCCCAAGCCGTCTGTACAAGCGTCCCGTAAGAAAGCGGAACATAGGTTTTCTCTTCTGCACTTATACAGGATTCCCCCCAGCTTCCGTCCTCGTTTTGAATGGACTTCAGCCAGCGGATCGCTTTTTTCACGGCCGGGTGGTTTTGGCTCACGCCGCAAGCCTTCATCCCTGTCAGCGCCGCCCATGTGCCGTAAATATAGCAGACACCCCACCTGCCGTACCACGATCCGTCCTCTTCTTGATGGCGGATCAGCCATTGGACGGCCTTTTCAATCTGAGGGTGATCAGAAGAAAGCCCCGCTTCTCCTAAACAGTGCAGCACCCGCCCGGTTAAGTCGCTTGTTGAGGGATCGATGGCAGCTTCCTCAGCCGATTCCAGCGGTAGCAGGCGGACCAGCGGATGATTGACATTTTTCTCAAAAGCAGAGAAGCCGCCGTCACTGTTTTGCATGGACAAAAGCCAGCTCAGTCCGCGTTCCCATGAGGCGGGATAAAGTTTTCGCGGAATGGCTTTGAGCACTGCGGCTGTGTCATCACAATCAGGATTATTTGTATTGATGTTTGAAAAACCCCATCCTCCCGGTTCAGCATGCGGGTTGTGAACGGCCCAATCAGCGACTTTCGTCTGCTGCCGTTCACGCAGAAACCGGGCGGCGCTGGTTATCATCTGATCGTTATCTGAGATCCCGCTTTTCATAAGCGCATAGTTGAGAAGCGCCGTATCCCAAACGGTCGACGTTGAATTTTCCAGGTACGGTATATCGCCGCAAGACGTGAGCAAAGCTTTCGTGCCGGCAAGTGCTTTTCTGATAACGGGGGAGTGGCGCGATACACCGAGAGCGAGCAGGCCGTACACCATAAAAATAGTGGCGCTCGCATAGCTGTATAATGTGCCGTCTTCTTCAATCCGGTCAAGCATATACGTTTTGGCCGTACGCAGACCGAGCTGGTGAAAAGCGGCAGGAATCTGCAAAAGCCGCTTCCAGTGCGCGAAAAGAGAAGAGAGGTCTCTGTTCTCATCCTGATCGGAACGAAGCCATGTAAACGGATTTTTAGTCATATGCCGATCTAAATGCGCGAGAGACGGAACGTTGGGATTTTTCAGCGAAAATCTTTTGTTAAGCGTCACGGCCATCGGTACAAAATGAATACGGGCGTATGTACTGAACTGGTAAAAATGCAGCGGGAAGGATGGGGGAATGACTAAGAAAGATAATGGCAGATGCAGCGCGGGCCATGGATAAAGGCCGTTTGCCGCAAGCATCCACTTTGTCATGAAGTGTACGTTGCGCAAGCCGCCATTTGAGATGATAAAGCGTTCGGCCTGAATCATATGCGCCTCAGAACGGCTATATAAACCGGAAGCCAGCAAGCCGGCATAGCCCTGTACAGTGGCGGTCACATTTCCTTTCCGGTCATCAGGATAGTTGGCAAAAGTTCCGTCCGGGCGCTGTTTAGCGCGAATGCCTTCTGCAAGCTCAGCGATCAGTTCTTTATCATTGTCTCCAAGAGAAGTGAGGAGGAGGATCAGAAAGGCGTTTGTCAAAATCGGTCCTTCAAAACAAAATGACCATGAGCCGTCCGCATTTTGCGTTTCTCTTAATAGGGAGATGGTTTTCTTTTGGCGGCTTCTGACGTTTTCATGAATTGTGCTCACACTCGCTCAACTCCTTCAGAAGCATATATATTCATATGTAAAAGGCGGCATGACAAAAGAAAGAAACTGCTGACAGGCAGCAGTTTCTTGTTTGATTAATCTTCCAGATTGATCCAGACGCTTTTCACTTCTGTATAATTATTCAGCGCGTAAGAGCCCATTTCCCGCCCGAGGCCGGATTGCTTATAGCCGCCGAAAGGAGATGCCGCATCGAAAACATTGTAGCAGTTGACCCAAACGGTGCCGGCTTGGAGACGGTCAGCAATGTAATGGGCGTTTTTCACATTCTCAGTCCAAAGTCCGGCTGCAAGGCCGTATTCCGAGCGGTTCGCCCGCTCAATGACTTCATCTACCGTATCATACGGAATGGCGGCTAAAACAGGGCCGAAAATTTCTTCTTTTGCGATGGTCATGCTGTCATCCACATCCGCAAATACAGTCGGGGAGACAAAATACCCTTCTTCAAACGGGCAGCTGCCGCCCGCGACAGCTTTGGCTCCTTCCGCTTTTCCTTTTTCAATATATGAAAGCACGCGCTCATGCTGTTCCTGACTGACGAGCGGGCCGATTTGTGTATCTTGGTGAAGGCCGGCGCCTTGCTGAAGCGATTTCGCATATGAAACCATTTCGCTGACGACCTCATCATATTTGTCTTTGTGAATGAAGACACGGGAGCCTGCGCAGCATACCTGCCCCTGATTAAACATGACCCCGTTTAAAGCGCCGGGAATGGCTTTCTTCAAATTGGCGTCAGGCAAAATGATGTTAGGTGACTTTCCGCCAAGCTCCAGTGTCACGCGTTTAATTTTTTTTGCGGCTTTTTCCATGATTTTTTTGCCGATTTCTGTAGAGCCGGTAAAAGCGAGTTTATCGACATCGTCATGGTTGGTCAGCGCTTCCCCGGCCGTCTCGCCGAACCCTGGGACAATATTGATGACGCCGTCAGGGAAGCCCGCCTGATCTATTAATTCCGCTAAATAGAGGGCGGTCAGCGGTGTCTGTTCCGCCGGTTTCAAAACGATTGTGCAGCCTGTGGCAAGGGCGGCGCCCATTTTCCACATCGCCATAAGGAGCGGGAAGTTCCAAGGGATGATCTGCCCCACGACGCCGACAGGCTCATGGCGGGTGTAATTAAAATATGAACCGGCGACCGGAATCGTTTGTCCGGTTATCTTTGTAGACCATCCGGCATAATAACGCATATGCTCAATTGCAAGCGGGATATCCCCATTCGTCGTTTCATTAATCGGTTTTCCGTTATCAAGTGTTTCAAGCTGCGCGAGTTCCGTTTTGTGCTCTTCCATTAAATCGGCAAGCTTATACATCAGCCTGCTTCTGGAAGCGGCCGGCATAGTGCGCCATTCGCCGTGATCAAAGGCTTTGCGTGCCGCTTTCACTGCACTGTCAATGTCTTCTGTCTGTGCCTCGTAAAGCGTCATCAGCGTTTCTCCGGTTGCCGGATTCGGTGTGACAAATGTTGATCCTGAAGCGCTCGGAACAAATTTTCCGTCAATATAAAGTTTCTTCGTGCCCTGTAAAAATGTTTCCAGCCTTTTTGTGATCTGCATCGTTAAAGAACTCATTCGTAACAAACCTCCCGAAATTTTTTTATGGTCTGTTTTGAGCATCTTGATGTCCGCGCAAAGTAAGCGCATACAGTCATTCTATAATAACAGCCCCGGTAAAATCAATTGATAACCGTTATTGCAATTCACAAGAAAAAACGGCTACAATAAGCTTATCGATTAAGAAAAGGAGTTTTATAAATGATTCATAATAATTGGCAGACAAAAGAAAGCGTCAAAAAGGTCAAATGCGTACATACAGATGCGAAAAAATACATTGTCAAAAATGTGCTGACGCCGGGTAAAGAGTATGAAGTCAAAAATGAAACAGAAGAATTCATTTTTGTTGTAGATAATACAAACAAAGTCGGAGGCTTCTACAAAGAGTATTTTGAAGAAGTTTAAAGCTGAATGAATTTATTTTGCCTGAGCCATACTAAAAAAGACTACATATAAAGGGTGGCTGCAAAATGAAAAAAACAGAGCAAGACAAACAAAATAAAACATCAGATCAGCTTCAGCAAGTGCAACCTGAAGAAGGCACCGACACGACGATGGAACAAATTTCAGATACCTATAAAGAAGGAACAATTGAAGATACGGATCGTTGATGTTTTGTTGAAACCGCGGCATTGGAGAAGCCGCGGTTTTTTATGGCGGAAATAAAAAACTGACTTTTCGAAAAAAACACCGTTTTCTTGAAACCTTTTCTTTCGCTGAACCGTACTACTTCATAACAGCGGCACCTTTCGCGAAGGGCTTTTTTGATGAACGTTCTAAAAATGTAATCTGTTCGTAATGGTTTAAATGCCGTCTATGTCGTATTCTTATATAGGGATAAAGAACTTATTTTTTTATGATTGTAATAAAACAATAGTATAGAAGCAGAAAGTGGGGTTCTTCATTGGGAATTTTTTCTGTCAGCAGATCAACCGACACAAAAAAGCTGGAGGCTTTGCTCGTTGAGGGAGAACGGATCGAAACGATTTATAAACTGCGGGTTGACCAAATATGCTTTACGAATAAACGAGTGATTTTCTTTGATAATAAAATGTTCTCCAAAAAGAAAGTGCGCGTATTTCTTCCATATAAAACAATTGAAAGCTTCGCCATTCAAGAAGCGGGGATGTTTGATCCAGATACCGGGCTTGTATTAATGACAAGGGGAAAAACTTTCGAATTGGAATTTGCAAAAGAAACGGACTTGACTGAGGTTCAAGCCATCTTAACAAAATACTTATGCAGTTAAATATCACATAAAAGCCATCCGAATGCATGCGGATGGCCTTTTTATTATATAATGCTTGTTTTTCCGGAGTTCGAATCAATGAGATCCGGATCAGCAATAGAACTGATGGGGATATAAATCGGCGCCAAATCACCATTTTCTTCACCGAATCCGTAGTTGATCTTATTGGATAAAAAATAATCGATTTGCTGATACGGGCCGATCGTAATGGAAGAACCGCGGTCGACTGCATTTACTTTAAAGCCTCCTACATTTACCAAAACCGGCGAAAACATCATAATGGGCCTCCTTTTCCGGCAGGGATTTTATCGCATGCAGACTCAAAGGCAGATGGAGAATCAATTTGATCCCGGTCATCCACTTTGCCGTTCGTGCCGATGAAGCCGCTTGCATCTCCGAAGTTCTGTCCGTATCCCTGATTCTTTTTATCAGAATTCTGCCATTCCGCCAGTAAATTTTGTCCGACATTCACCGCTGAAGCATTTTCAAAGGAATTAATTTTCAACATGAAAATATTAATATTGATATATGGAGTTGGTTGAACCACAGGCAAACCTCCTTTAATACAGGTGTATGCCGGCTGTTATGACCGTATGCTTAGACAGGGGGCGATAAAAATGGATTTCGATAAGATGAAGCAATGGATGGAAATGGCGCAAAACATGTCCGGCGGCGACTTTTGGAAAAACGTTTTTGATGATGAACAACTGAAATCATTTCAAAACGGCCATTCTCATTTTCCCTTTCAACAGGGAGATGGGCAAATGAGAAGAAATGAGGATGCTTTTCCTCTTATAGATATTGTGGAAACCCATGATGAGCTCCAATTTTTACTGTATCTGCCCGGCTACCGGAAACAAGATGTTCAGCTGCTGTCCTACGGAGAATATATCGTCGTAAAAGGCACGAGAAAATCCTTTTTTAATGAACAGGATTTTAAACAGAAGACCGGAAAATACGGCGATTTTGAAAAAAAACTCGACCTTCCGCATTCCGCTCAGGGAACAAAGGGAATGCAGGCGGTATTCAAAGACGGGATTTTATATATATCGATTGCTAAACATCTGGGGGATGCAAGCCAGATCATTATCGAAGGCTGATCTTGTTTGCTGTGCCATCTATCAGATCTGAATCATCGATACTCATGATAGGGATGACGACAACGGTGCAATCACCGTTTTGTTCACCGTACCCTTCATTTCTTTTATTGGCTGCTGTGTTTCTCACCATAACGGAAGAGCCGGTGTTAAAAGCTGCTCCGCCGCTGATTCCGTTCATTTTTATATACTCAAAATTGATAACGGATGGAAAAAACATCATGATTCGCCTCCTTTTTGTATATCATGTTTATATATTCGCAATGCGGGACGCATAGAACTTTCCAAGAGTGACGGGGAAAGAAGTGATTTTCTTTGAAAAAAATAATGAAAGAGATTTTCAAAAAAGTGTGTGAAGAAGAATTAGACCGGCTTAAGAAAGTGGAACAACAGCTTGATGAGCTTCAGGATAAGTGTCATTTTGATCCGCAGACGGTGGAAGGAGAAAAAACATATGTCCATATTGAGCACGTCAAAGTGGACAAGGTTGAATACAATATTGAATTTGAAAAGCTGAGTATAGAAGAGCTGAGCGGTATGCTGAATATCGGCGCCACTTACCATACACCGGCGCACAGGCTCAAACAAGCCTGCGCTGAAGAATTTCGGGACAACCGGCAAAATGATCCTGCGAAAGAAAAAAGACAGACAAAGCAGCAGACACCCAATGTCACCATCAGGGGGAGAAAGCATTGACCCCGTTGTTTCAGCCTCCTTTTTCGAGGGTATGTATTAACAGATGCAGCGAAGAATACAGACGAAAAAGGAGATGATGAATATGTCATTATCAAAAGAACAGCAGGACAGCCTTTATCATAAATTAATCGATTTAAAGGAAAGTCTTCAGGGAGAATCAAAAGAAAATCATTCAATGAGCGAAGACACAGGAGAACTGTCGAACGGAGTAGATAATCACTTAGCTGATCACGGAAGCATTTATTTGGACAGGGTCACGAATCAGACGCTGGACGGTGTCGATCAGAATCTTTTAGATGAGGTGAACGCCGCGCTTGAACGAATGGATAAAGGAACATACGGGATTTGCGAGAAAACGGGAAAAGAAATTCCTTATGAAAGACTTAAAGCCGTACCGTACGCCAGAATGACCGTCGAAGCGCAGCGAGAAACAGAAGGGGAAGTGAAAACAGACGCTCCGTCATATGAAAGGGAATTTCACGAGCAGGTGAAAGACCTCTCAAATAAAGAAACCGTTGATCAAAAAAGCTCACAAACATACGAAATCCTGGATCGTGAGCAGGATTCACAATAATAGCAGCAGGTACATTCATATGTACCTGTTTTTTTATTCCATAAAAAATCTCAAAATCGAAATAAAATCATTGACTTTATATAAAAAAGAAAGTAACATACTATTTGTAAGTAAATATTAAAAGATTACCGGGAGGAATTTAGAATGTCTCAAGTATTATTTGTAAAATCAAGTGATCGTACGGCTGAAGAAGGCGTATCCGTAAAATTATACGAAGCGTTTCTGGCTGCTTATAAAGAAAACAATCCGAATGATGAAGTGATCGAACTTGATCTTCATAAAGAAAACCTTCCTTACCTCGGAAGAGATATGATTAACGGAACATTTAAAGCTTCAAAAGGAATTGAAATGACAGACGAAGAGAAAAAACAAGCGTCAACTGCTGACATTTACTTAAATCAATTTGTCAAAGCTGACAAAGTCGTGTTTGCATTCCCGCTTTGGAACTTCACAGTGCCTGCTGTGCTTCATACTTATGTTGATTACCTGTCTCGTGCAGGAGTTACTTTCACATACACGCCTGAAGGCCCTAAAGGTCTGATGGGAGATAAAAAAGTAGCGCTCTTAAACGCACGCGGCGGCGTATATTCTGAAGGACCGATGGCATCTCTTGAAATGTCATTAAACTTCATGAAAACCGTTCTCGGTTTCTGGGGTGTCCAAGATCTTCACACTGTTGTCGTTGAAGGCCATAATGCTGCACCGGATAACGCTCAAGCGATCATTGAAAAAGGACTGCAAGAAGCGAAAGATCTGGCTGCAAAATTCTAATTTTCATTAACTCTTGCGCCCCTACAGGGTGTGAGAGTTTTTTCTATTATAGAAGAAACTGGCGGAAGCTTTCGATCTGATCTTATATTGATATATTGATATCTTGTCGAAAAAACAATTTTTATGTAGAATAAAGCATTTTTCACAAAGAAAAAAGGTTTTCTGTAAAAGAATTAACCCTCTTGCCAAAATACGACTGATGGTGTAGGATATAAGAGAAGCTACATTGTTCGTATTGTTAATTAAGTTTTAACCTTTAAGCTGTAATAGGGAGTTTTATATCGAAGCCGGAATGTCATGCCTCCATTGCAGAGGACGACAGGAACGCTTCTGCAAACACCCACTTTGAGGAGTGGTGGTTTAAAACTTTCTTACTTGCGTACGGCATACGTAGCGAAAGCCATTTCCCTTGCGGAGATGGCTTTTTATTTTGAATTGCCCTTGAGCAGCGTACTTTATCAGTATGATAAAATAAAAGAATCAAAGACAAAGTGAGGTTTTACAACATATGCTGGAGAAAGCCCAATCCCTTCTGGCGCATTATTTTGGCTACGACAGTCTTCGCGCGGGCCAAAAGCAGGCGATACAATCAGTTGCAGAGGAAAGAAAAAACACGGTCTGCATTATGCCGACAGGGGGCGGAAAATCAATCTGCTATCAGATTCCCGCACTGCTGTTTGAAGGAACCACAATCGTTATTTCCCCTCTTATTTCCTTAATGAAAGATCAAGTCGACGCGCTTGAAGAAGCGGGTATCGCGGCAGCTTATATTAACAGTACCCAGACAAGCCGTGACATTCATGAGCGCCTGACCGGTTTGAAGCAAGGGGCTTACCGGCTCTTTTACATCACACCGGAGCGTTTGACTTCTTCTGAATTCATTCACATCCTGCAGAATATTACGGTTCCTCTTGTCGCCATTGACGAAGCTCACTGTATATCGCAATGGGGACATGATTTCAGGCCGAGTTACCGGAATATCGAAATCCTTTTTAATGAACTAAAAGAACCGCCCGTCATCATCGCATTAACGGCGACGGCTACGCCTGAGGTTCATGATGACATCTGCAAACAGCTTCATATTAAGAAAGAACAAACTGTATATACCGGTTTTGCCAGAGAGAATTTAACGTTTAAAGTAGTAAAGGGCGAAAACAAAGACCGGTTTATCGAGCGGTATCTGGAAAAAAATAAACACGAAGCCGGCATTATATATACAGCGACAAGAAAAGAAACCGACCGTTTATATGAGAAATTAAAACGCAGCGGCATCAATGCCGGCCGTTATCACGGCGGATTGGCGGATGATGACAGAAAAGACCAGCAGGAGCGGTTTCTTAACGATCAGATACAAGTGATGGTAGCTACGTCCGCTTTCGGAATGGGAATCGATAAGAGCAACATCAGGTTCGTTTTACACGCGCAGATTCCGAAAGATATGGAGAGCTATTACCAGGAAGCCGGACGGGCCGGGCGCGACGGTCTTAACAGCGAGTGTGTGCTCTTGTTTTCGCCGCAGGATATTATGGTGCAGCGTTTTTTAATAGACCAATCGGCCGCCGGAGAAGAAAAACAAAAGCAGGATCTCAAAAAACTGAGACAGATGGTGGATTACTGTCATACGGAAGATTGCCTGCAGCGGTTTATTCTGAAGTATTTCGGCGAGAATGAGGCGGAAGCTTGCGGAGCATGCGGCAATTGCACTGATACAAGGACCGCCCATGACGTCACAAAAGAAGCGCAGATGGTATTGTCATGCATCATCAGAATGAATGAGCGCTTCGGAAAAACGATGGTGGCGCAGGTGCTTAGCGGGTCAAAAAATAAAAAAGTGCTGGAAAACGGCTTCAGCAGCCTGTCCACTTACGGCATTATGAAGCATCAATCCGCAGCGGAAATCAGTGATTTTATCGAATTCCTTATTTCAGATGAATATATCAGAATGGCGGACGGCACATTTCCGACGCTTATGGTCACCCAAAAAGGCAGGGACGTTCTGCTTGGAAAAAGCGCAGTCTCGAGAAAAGAAGCCTTACAGGCCGCCGCCGTTACCGAGAATGATGAATTATTTGAGCTTCTCCGGCGTCTCCGCAAAGAAATTGCAGCTGAACAGGGTGTGCCTCCATTTGTCGTGTTCTCAGATCAGACGTTAAAAGAAATGTCGGCGAAACTTCCGAAAACGGATCAGGATCTTCTTTCCGTAAAAGGGGTCGGGGAACAAAAAAGATTGAAATACGGAGCGGTTTTTTTAGAAGAAATCCGAAATTATGTAAGAGAAACAGAGTGAAAAAAAGTTTTTTTAGAAATTTGCACATTGTGTTTTTCATTGGCGCCGGAAAAATCAGAAGCTTGAAAACCCTTGCTGTATCAAGGTTTCAGCAAGACTTACCAAGCGAGAGAAATGTTTCATGTAAAGGAACTGTAATCTAATTCAAATCGTTTTGTTATTGAACTGACATTTTCATATGTTACGATATCACCTGTTAGCCGCCAATAAAAAGCTAACAAGGGAGGATTTACTTATGAAGAAGACGATTATGTCCTTTGTCGCAGTTGCAGCAATTTCAACAACTGCATTTGGAGCTCACGCTTCTGCTAAAGAAATCACGGTGCAAAAGGGTGACACGCTCTGGGGGATCTCGCAAAAAAACGGAGTGAACCTAAAGGACTTAAAAGAATGGAATCAGTTATCTTCTGATTTAATCATTGAAGGAGAGAAACTGACTATTTCTTCAGTAGAAACAACCACATCTGGGCAGTACACAGTGAAGCAGGGCGACAGCCTCTGGAAAATTGCTCAGAAATTCGGAACATCAGTCGGCAATCTGAAAAGCTTGAATAACTTGCAATCAGATATAATTTACGCAGGCACAACGTTAAATGTGAAAGGTCAGGCTCAGGCTGCACAGCCGGCTCAAGAAGCCAGCCAGCCGCAAACTGAACAAAAACCAGCTGCCGAGACAGAACAGCCGAAACAAGAAGCTGTCAAAAACGAGCAGCCTAAACAAGAACCTGTTCAAGAACAACAACCTAAACAAGAAGCGAAGGCTGTCGAAGCAAAACAGCAGCCTGTTCAATCAAATACAAACCAACAAGAGCCTAAAAAGCAGCTGACAATGACTGCAACTGCTTACTCTGCTAACGACGGCGGCATTTCCGGTGTAACGGCAACCGGTGTTGACTTAAACAAAAACCCTGATGCAAAAGTCATCGCGGTAGACCCTAGTGTCATTCCGCTTGGCTCTAAGGTTTATGTTGAAGGTTACGGAGTGGCAACAGCAGCAGATACAGGCGGCGCAATTAAAGGAAATAAAATTGACGTATTTGTTGCAAAGAAAAGTGACGCTAACAACTGGGGCGTCAGAACAGTAAATGTTAAAGTATTAGACTAGTTTCATATAGAGATGAAGAACACAAGGCGAAATGCTTTGTGTTCTTTTTTTCTTCCCTTTTTTGACTGTATATAATCGTTATATGCGGAAAAAGAAAAAGCGTTTCTCTAATATAATAAGGAATGGATGTGAAAACGGAATCTGAAGGGATGTATGAATCTGATGGAGCCGGAATTTATATGTTTATGGAATGCCTTCACAGAATCACCGGTGTTTCAAGCAGGTATATGCACCGCTTTCGCCATTGTGCTCGTTATCGGACTGTCTATGCCTGCTGTCAGGCTGTTTCAGGCGCTTGACAGAGGGAGAGGAAGGATAGCCGTTATTGAAAAGGTGAGACGTACTGGCGTGATGAAGAATGGCAGGCACGAGCTTGTGCTTATTTTAAACGTAAAAAACCAAGACGGAACGCATGATAAACGTGAACTGACACATGCCGTATATAATGAAGAGATCAGCCGTTTTTATGAAGGAGCTTCCGTATGGGTGACGGCAGCGGCCGGCGGACGAATTATGATCGCTCCGCGCACGCCGCGGCATAAGGCGTCAAAATAAAAAGACGGGGCGTTTTTCCCGTCTTTATGTATTAATGCCGATCGATCCATATCCGTCCGCCTTCTGAGCCGGCTTCTATCCTGCATGTTCCTCCGATCGGGAATGTCATCAAAGGGGAGGTATGGCCGAAATCAGCATTTGCGATAACAGGCATGGATGCCAGTTCTTCTTTTGTACGGATGACGGCACGCAGAGCCTCCTCAGACACATTTGAAGCATGCTGGAAACGTCCGATGACAATTCCTTTCACGGCTGAAAAAGCGGGAAGGTGGATGAGTGACTGCAAATCCCGGTCAAACATATGAATGTCCGACATATAATCATCTTCTATAAACAGAATCACTTGCTCCATCTCCGGAAAGTATTCGGTGCCCTGCAGAAGATTCAGCGTGCATAGATTTCCTCCGATCAGTGTTCCTTCCGCATATCCGGGTTGAATAACGAGCGGTCCCGGATTCCGATAAAAACGTCTGTCCTCCTGGTTCAAATACCATTTATCATCACTCCACTCAGATGAAGGCTTTACCTCATACGGGTTGTCAGAAGCACAGCAGGCCAAGAAAGAGTCAATCGTATAGTCCAGCCCTTTTTTCATGGCAAATGAAGAAAAATGGGGACCGGAATATGTAATAAGGCCGGTTTTTTGATATATGGCATGGCCGAGAGCGGTAATATCTGAATAGCCGCAAAGGATTTTCGGATGCCGCTTGATGTTTTCATAATCAAGATAGCGAAGCAGCTGATTTGATTGGAACCCGCCGAGTGTCGTCAAAATCGCTTTGATGTCAGGATCAGCGAAAGCTTCGTGCAGATCCTGTACACGCGATTCAATGGATGATGAATCAAATTCATTTATTTCTTTCGCATGCTCTGAAAAAGAGACACAAAAGCCCAGCTCCTCCAATTTTGTCTTCGCGGCATTTATATTTTCATCTGACATAACGGACATGCTTGTGGCCGGAGACACAATACGAATGCCGTCACCTTTTTTCAATTTTTCCGGATACAAAAAAAACCCTCCTTAAATGGTTTAATCTATTACACCATATTAACGAGGGTTTATCTATCATTTTTTACAGGTCGACCCATTTAATGCCGCCTGATTGCGTATCATTGTCAATCCAGACATCAAAGTGATGCTTTTCATAAAAATGAATGAGTCTGTCGACATGATCCCAATCACGCTTAGCGATGTCGCCCGTCACTTTCGGGATATTCTGCTCTCTGGCGATATGTTTTAAAAATTTCATGCAGATCGAGCCATAGCCGTGGTTCGGCGGGCCTTTAATGTCCCCGATGTGAATGGCATTGTCATAATAAGAGGCGATCAGTGAAAAACAGCCTCTTCCCCGGTAGGCTGATTCACAATCAGTCAGCATAATCTTACATGTTTGGCCATCATCAATCGAGGAAACAATGATCCAATCGTCATTGTTCGATTGATCAATACCAAGCACTCGCGCGTCTTTTGATACATCTATCAGATTTTCCCGCATTCTGAAAATCTGAAATTCAAGTTTATGAAGCTCTTTTTCCAGCTCTTTCTGATCTCTTTCTTCTGTAGTAAACAAAATCATACTCCTTTCACAGCGTAAAAGTCTTAGTCAAACACAAGTATCCATTGTAGTAAATGATGTCTTGGTTTGTAAATGGGTTTTGCAAAAACTTTTTTAGAAAAGTCTGCCGTTTATATGTGGATTGACGTTTTTAAGGCGGTGCGGATAGGGAAAGGAACAGTGAGCAGCGGAAAAAGGAGGAATCTATAATGGCAATTGACTCACTCATCGGCAAATTGAAGTACGTAATGACGGAATCTCCTGATAAAATGCTTTCCTTATATGTCAATACGGATATGAGAAATCCGGATCAGCAGGGGGGAGAGTGGAAAATCGCCTTGAAAACCGGTTTTCGGAGATTAAAAGAGTATCTGTCTGCCAGTGATCCGGAAGAAGAAAAATCTCTCGTCCGCATCATGGAACGTGTCTATCAATATATCGATGGGCTTGGTAAAGAGATGCCGCGAAGTCTCGTATTTTTTGCATCGGGAGAAGGCGGTATTTGGGAGACGATTGAATTGCAGGTGCCTGTCGAAACACGATTTTATTGGGAAGAGATGGCTGTCCTTGATCAATTAGAACTTCTTCGTGAACAATTTCCGAGCACGGCTTTTATTCTCACCCAGCAGAATGAAGTGAAGATCATAGAAACCGTACTCGGAAAAATTGAAGGGGTGGAGCATTATCAATACGACGTCATCAATGAATCGTGGAAACCGCAGGATGTAAGCGGAAGCTTCGCATCGATGGACGAAGACGCCGCCAAAGCCCATGTTGAAGAAAACCAAAACAGGCTGTATAAACGATTGGCTTCAAACCTTGATCAAAAGGCCGCTTCACACCAATGGGAGCGTCTCGTAATCGCAGGGGACAAAGAAACAGCCGATATTCTCGATCAGCATATGAATAAACCGATAGATCGGATCATTCCAAAAAATCTGTTGAATGAAAACGAACATAAGGTGATAGAAGAACTGTTGAAGGAAGCATAATATGACGAAAGGCCGGGTCTCAAACACCCGGTCTTTTTAGGGCTTAAGTTTGTCTAATTTCTGACGAAGCGGACGAAACCGTTGACATCAAAGCTGAATTCTCATACCATTTGGATAGTCAGTAAAATTGAGAGAGGTCATAAGATGAATCAGACAGAAAACAAACCTAAAAGTTATACCGGTATCGTGCTGACATTGACCGTTCTGATCAACGGGTTAATTGCGGTGCTGTTTTTTATGCCGAAATCGGGACAGGTCAGCATTGCCAATATTCATATTCTGCCGATGTTAAATGCTATTTTTAACAGTTTTACTTTTATCTTTTTGCTGGCAGCGCTCTTTATGATTAAGCAAAAAAATATTCAAGCGCATAAACGCTTTATTTTGGCGGCGTTTACGACGACTCTGCTGTTTTTGATCTGCTATGTCGTATACCACTCTGTGGCTGAAAATACTTTATTCGGCGGTCACGGCATCATTCGGGGGATTTATTTCTTTATTTTAATTACGCACATCTGTCTTTCCGCCGTTATCGTGCCGCTTGCGCTGTTTACGCTGATCAGAGGATTCAGTATGCAGGTGGAGCGCCACAAAAAAATCGCGAGATGGACGATGCCGCTCTGGCTGTATGTCAGTCTGACGGGTGTCATTGTATACTTAATGATCTCACCGTATTATTAAAAAAAGCCGTGCTCTGCGCGGCTTTTTTCTATTGATTGAAAAAGGCGCCTCATCAGGGCGCCTTTTACTCTTCAAGCGTTTCAAGTGTTGTTACATTTAAGGATTGTTCAACGGTTTTTGTTTTTGCTTTTACTTTTTCTGCGTACGTGTAATCACCATAGCAGTAGGGATAACGGAAATTGTCTTTGTTCCCTCCGCAAGTGTAAAGTTTCGGATTCTTTTTGACCTGCTGCTCGGAGTATTGTTTTGCCAGTTCCTCAGTATGCGATCCTCCATGTTCAGCCACAAAATCAATATAGCCGGCTCCCATGTTGTAGCTTTGTATAATCGTATCCAAGTCTACGCCTTTTTTCTTGCCTGTTTGGTACATGAGAGTGAATTGTTTGATTCCCTGTTTGATACTGGTTTGAGGGTTTTTAATCTCATTTCGCTTTAAACCCAGAGATTCTGAAGACTGCATGGGATCATTTCCTCTTCCTTTTGACTCCTGATATATCATGCCGAGTACAAGCGATGTATATTTGGTGAGTCCTTTTTCATCCAGCTCGTCTTCAACAAGCGGTTTGTAATCTGTCAGCCGTTCAAGGACGATCGGCTTGACATCAAACGGAAGACTTTTGAGCCATTCATTATTTGAAAATAACAGAATGAGGAAGAAGGAAACCATGACAAAAACACATATCATCATAAGACCCGCGGCAGCGAAACAGCCTTTTTTCTTTTTCTCCACTGTGTTTCACCCTCAATTTCAGGAGCATTATGACTTTTTCATTATGACACAGATGAATGCGCGAAACCAAGCGGAAACCCGTATTTGAAACATAAATTTAAAATAACGGTTCTTTTGTCAGGCGCAGGATGTATCTGCATCAATTGACATTTGGTATAATTGGGCTACTTGAGAAAAGAAGGGTGAGGTATATGACTGAATTTCACGAATCCGGAAACAAAAATGACCCCGCTGTCGATTTAGATGAGGAAACTTTATTTTTGGTTGCCCAGACTTTTAAGGCGCTGTCTGATCCGACCAGAATCAGAATTCTCCATTTGTTGTCACAGGGTGAGCACGCGGTAAATGATATCGCAGAAAAGCTGAATTTGCTGCAGTCTACCGTTTCTCATCAGCTGCGTTTTCTTAAAAATCTGCGCCTCGTCAAATCACGCAGAGAAGGAACATCCATCTATTATTCTCCTGAGGATGAACATGTGTTAGATGTGCTTCAGCAAATGATTCACCATACGCGGCACGATTAAAAAACATCCCTGCTTTTTAGACAGGGATGTCAGCCGTACTGACTGTTATTGGTTTGGTCTCTGCTCGTTTTTAAAACATAAAAAGAGAAGCCGCTGTAATACACTGCGATGAAATAAAAGATACTGATGGTCAGCGGATCGGCGCCGACCGTTTGGCTGTATGCCTCCGGATGGGTAAAGTCCGCTGTGACCCGGTAAATTTCAATAACGCGATAAACAAATCTCGATAGGAATAACGTTAATAGAATAAGTTCAATCCACAGGTGAGTGCGAAAATACATTTTTCCGCGGCGTTCTTCAAAAGAAATGTTCCGTTTTGCAAACAGGACCAGAAGCCAGCCGCAAAAAGTGCCGAATATAAGATGGCCGTATAAAGCCGGGTGTGTGATGCTGAAAAACGCCAGAGCTGCGGCCAGCAATGAAAACAAAATCATTCTTGTATAAAGCCAGCGGGGTTTCAAAGGCTGAAAGCCGACGGACCGTTTCACCTTTTTATACAGAAAAAAGGCAATCATTAAGACAGGGCAGATGCTTTGAAGTGTGATATGCATGGTGTGAAACTCCCCCTCCGTTGAGTAGTGTATGCTTATCCGGCTGGTTTTAGTAGTGTGATTTATTCGCAGGCTGAAAGCATCTTTTATCACAGTATGCGCGTTTCTTTTTTTTGCATAAGAGAAGCGCCCGCGCCTTTTTCAGGATTTAAACAGAAAACTCTTGATAAACTAACGGTATTAGTTATAATGAAACTAATGATATTAGTTTTAGGAGGATGTTCATGAGAATCTTACAATACGGAACCGTTTGGCAGCTGACTTTTTTTCCCGCGCTCTTCCCGGTGAATTGTTATTTGGTTGAAGAAGAAGAAGGAGTAACCCTGATTGACGCCGGACTGCCTAACAGTCATAAAGGAATCAAACAAGCATTGCGGCAGCTTGGGAAGCCGCTGAATGACATATTACTCACCCACGCGCACGGGGATCACATCGGTTCGCTTGACTCATTAGCTGCGGAATTTCCGGATGCTTCCGTCTGTATTTCTGAGCGGGATTCTTTCTTGCTGAAAGGTGACACTTCATTATTTGAGCATGAAGCACAAACGCCGATAAAGGGGGGAGTGCCGAAAAATGTTCAGACCGAACCTGATCGCCTGCTGAAAGGCGGCGAGCGGATCGGATCTTTACTTGTCGTTCCCGCTCCCGGTCATACGCCGGGAAGCCTCGCTTTTAAAGATACGAGAAATGATATGCTGATCGTCGGAGATGCCTTTCAAGTACGGGGCGGCCTTGCTGTTTCTGGGAAGCTGAAATGGAAATTTCCGTTTCCGGCTTTTGCTACGTGGAATAAAGAAGAAGCTGTAAAAACAGCAAGAACACTTATCGCTCATCAACCAAGCAGTCTGGCCGCCGGACATGGAAATGTTCTCTGCAATCCCGTTGAAATGATGGCTGAGGCTGCTGAGGAAGCCGAACGAAGCCTGCCGGGAGGCCGATCATAATGTCACCGAGAGTCGGAATGAGCCTTGACATGATATTGAGAGCCGCAGCAGGCATCGCTGACGAAAAAGGGCTGAACGAAGTGACACTTGCGGCTGTTGCAAAGTCCTTAAACGTAAAACCGCCTTCCCTTTACAATTTTGTCAATGGCCTTCAAGGAATTAAAACAGAGCTGGCTGTCTCCGGTTTAACTATGTTATATAAAAAAATGGCGGCCTCTGCAGAAGGACTGACGGGTGAAACGGCTTTGCTTGCTCTTGCCGATGCCTATATCAATTTCGCCGAAGCCAATCCCGGATTATATGACGCAACATTTCAAAAGATAAAAGACGGGCGGATTGAGAATCTGTCAAGCCTGCTTGTAGAGCTTGTTGTCAGGCAGCTGACTGCTAACGGTTATGCACAGTCTGACACTGCGATTCATGCTGCGAGAGGACTGAGGAGCCTTCTTCACGGATTTGCCGTGTTGAGAAAACAGAGTGCATTTGAATTAACCGAATCAATTAAGGAAAGCCGGAAGTTTGCAGTTGTTGCATTCCTAAGAGGTTTGCAGGATAGGGAACAATAATATTATTATGTAAACTAAATAAAAAGACGCATCATGTAAAAAGGAGGGACAAATGGATTCATTACAACATATCATTTGTGAGCGGCGCACCTATTCACATATTTTTGATTCTCATGCACACACATACTGCCAAATGCTCTTTCCGCTCGAAGGACAGCTGACTTGGAGACAGAAAGACGTAAAATCAGATTAAAACCTGATCAAATGTTGTATATTCCGCCCGGGCATGAACATCGGTTCCGTTCTTTGGAGCGAAATGAATGTCTCGTTCTCGACATACCGGCAAATTTTTTCAAAGGTTCATTAGACCCCGGCGTTCTGAATAAGCTTGATCCTTTTTGGACATCGATTCGGTTTCTGCTGACAGAAGAGACAAAGCAGCAGTCGGCTCATTCATTGAGTCTGCTTGCAGAATATATTGCTGAAAAGATACAAGAAAACCGTACAAATGATTCAATTGCGTATATCCGCCGAAATCTCTCAAAGACTTTTACAATTAAAGAGCTTGCCGCAATGGAACATTACCACCCGGCGTATTATTCCGACTGGTTTAAAAAGCAGACGGGGAAAAGCCCGCAAGCTTATATTGCTGAGCTCCGTATGAAGAAAGCGGAACAAATGCTTATTGAAACAAAATGCCGGCTGACAGACATCAGTCAGGAGGTCGGCTTTCAAAATTTGTCTTCCTTTACCAGATGGTTTGTCAGACATAAGGGAATAACGCCGCGCGTCTTCCGAAACACCTTTCAATCTGATAAATAATCCTGAAAATCGGTTAAATAAACTGCTTCTTTTTTTGGTATCATGATTGTAAAAAAGGAGTTTTTGATATGGCAGTCATCGAAGATTTTATCAAGCTTGATCTTAGAATAGGAACGGTCGTAAAAGCGGAAGTATTCCCGGAAGCAAAGGTGCCGGCCATTAAGATGACAATAGATTTCGGCGAAGAGATCGGCATGAAACAATCAAGCGCCCAGATTACAAAACGGTACGAACCGGGTGATCTGACGGGCAGACAGGTTACCGCTATTGTCAACTTTCCGCCGCGGCGGATCGCCGGATTTAAGTCAGAAGTTCTCGTTCTCGGCGGCATCCCGGAAAAAGGAGACGTTGTCCTGCTTACGCCAGAGCAGACAGTACCGAACGGAACGAAAATCGGATAATAAAAAAAGACGTTTGCAGAAGCAAACGTCTTTTGCGTATTGAGGCGATACACCACACGCCACATTCGTGTGTGCCGCAAGGGCATGTGCATCGGCTTACACAATTCAGCTCATCGCTATATCAATATAGCATGGCGGGTGTGGAAATGCAAGAGATTTTTTAATATATGTTATATCTGGCTTGTTTTGCCGATCCCCGATTCCGTCGTGTAAGGTTTTCTTTGAAATTTTATGATCTTGAATAAAGCAGTTCGACAAATGCAAGAGATTCATCTAATCTTATATCCTATGGTAAAATTTAGACAGAAAGAAGCAGAAAGGAGCCGTAAATGAAAGTATTTGAAGCAGCCTCGTTCATTTCAGCCGCAGAAAAGCGGGCAAAACAATACGATCAGATTAGAGAACAATTTATCAATCTCAGAAAAGCGTTTCAGGGAATGGCTGACTTAGACGACAGTGAGTTTTCAGGCAAAGGCGCAGACAACATCAAAGCATTCTTTCAAGATCACGCCGGTGTCACAGACAGCTGGCTTGATCTAATCGATATGAAGATTGCGTTTCTTAACAGTATTTCAGGAAAAGTAGCTGATGCCGGATTGGGCGATTCGTTTGTGGAAGAGTCCTTTTTAGAACACGAGCTGATCCATGCGAAGAATCAATCACAAGCCATCATGCAGGAGCAGCGCAATGAACTCAAGGACATCATAAATGAAATCAGCGATATCATTCATCTTGATGTTTTCTCGACAGAAGATGTCGATCAAAATCTGGAATCAGCAGACAAAAAACGGGACGATACCGTAAATAGGCTCGGAAAGCTCGATCACGATCTAACGAAAGAATACGCAGAAACAGAAGCGAACGAACAGTTCATTCAGGCAGATTTTCAACAGCTCCAAAACGCTACGGGCAAAGGAAAAAACGCCACTCCGCTTCATTATAACGTCAAGGCATACAGGGAAAGTGACATACATAAGAAAAAAGGCGAGATTGCAAGACACTCAGACACATATTTAACGTTTAAGAAGGAAGAAGCAAAAGAGCGGGAAATCAAGGATCTGAAGAAAAAGCTCGCTGACGGTGTGACCGATCCGGATGAATATTTGGAAATTGCGAAGAAGATCGGCTATGAAAACCTTGAACCTTCCCAGCAGCAATATGTCATTCAGCTTGAACAAGCAAAACAGCTGGAAGAAGCCGGAGAAGTGACTTGGGATATTTTAAAAGGAGCCGGCGTCGGTCTATATGATGTCGGGAAAGACACGGTAACCGGTTTATGGGACTTCATAACCGATCCGGGAGAAACCTTGTCAGCACTGGGGAATGCAGTACTTCATCCTGTTAAAACATATGATGCTGTTTCGGCAGCAATCGAGGAATCGTATCAAAAAGATATGGTAAATGGAGATGCGTATTCCAGATCAAGATGGGTGACATATGCGGTCGGTTCAGTGGCTGTTGCTGTCGTCGGAACGAAAGGCGCAGGAGCCGTTAACAAAGCTGATGCGGCGGGGAAGGTCATAAACAAGGCAGGACAGGCAGGGAAGAAAATTAAAGACGTTAAACTTCCAGAACTGCTTCCTTATAACTCTAAATATGATCTTGCTCTGTCGGGTGACGTACCATACAATGTGGTTGACAGCCAAAACCTTAAAAATGAACTTTTGACCAATGCAAAGAAAATCCCGGATGGAACGAGAAAGCCGTTTACTGGTCAAGAAATAAACCTTCCTTGGTTAAATAAAGAAAAGTATGGTGCCTTTAAGGTTAAGGGCAAGGTAAAAGCAAAGGGAAAAGTTAAAGACATAAGCCGCAGAGTGTATACTATGAAAGATATTGATATGAACCAAAAAACAGAATTTGGGGTAACAAATCTTCAGCTTATGAAAAACGGTAATGCTCCTTATGCAAAAGATGGCACACAGATTAATTTACATCACTTGATTCAAGAAGAACCTGGCCCAATGCTTGAAATCCCAAACAGTTTACATACAAAATATAGTGATGTTATTCATAAGCTTAAGACTGATGGTGAAAGTTTTAGAAATGATAGAGTTTTAAAAGCACAATATGAAAGCTTTCGAAAGAGATATTGGAAGTGGAGAGCGAAACAATTTGAGAATGAGAATTGAGGTGTTTAAATTAAATGATTTATTCAAAGGTTGAAACCTTTATTAATGAAAACAAGCAAAATGCTATATTCACAGAGGGTGCAAGCCTAGAAAACATAACTCGCATTGAAGAAACCCTCCAATGCGAACTTCCTATTAGCTATAAATGGTTCTTAGAAAAATACGGTGCTGGTGGTTTATTCGGGGTTTTAGTTTTAGGCTATAACTTCGATCATGCGTCAGTTGCAGATAAAACTAAAGAATATAAACAACATTATGGACTTGCTGATGGTCTTGTTGTCATAGAAGATGTTGATTTCTTTGCTTACTGTCTAGATACGAATAAAATGAAAGACGGAGAATGCCCTGTAGTGGAATGGGATAGGATAATTGGCTATCAAGATATCGCTGCAGAAAGCTTTATCGAATTTTTTTATAATAAGATTCAGGAAGCGAAAGATGACTGGGAAGAAGATGAAGACTGGGACGATTAATAAAAAAAGCTCTCTTTTAGAGAGCTTTTTTCAGATTTTCAATTTTTAACAGGCTTTATAATGAGCAAACAGGCATTACTCAAAATACTCGCCGCGCCTATCCAAAGCAGCCATTGTGTTGCGGTCAGCCATGAGGCAGTTAGGATAAAGAGTCCAATGGCAATTGATATATAATTGCCGGCTCGGTCCAGTTTACGTTTGTAATGAATTTTATATTTGGCATGAGAAATAAATTGATCAATTTTATCTTTCAGCTCATAGCATTTTTCCTTCATCTTATCCTCTGTTTCTTTTACTTTTCGATAAAGCATATTATTCATCGTCTGCACTCCCATATCGCCGTTTTGAAAATTCAGCCATGATTTTTTCTTCATAGTCATCTGAGATGAATTGTGCCTGATCTTCAACTTTCAAATGTGCTTTTTCTTCAAAACCATCCTGTTCTTCACCATCAAAACGATAAAGTTTTTGCAATAGCCTCCAGAATGTTTCAATTTCATCAGTTGTAAAGTCATGAAACATATCCGCTAAAAAATAGGTGGATTTTTCTGAACAGGAAATTAACGCTTTTTTTCCTTCAGCGGTAATCTCAATATTGATTGCACGTTTATCCAGTTTGCTTGGCACAGTGTGAACATATCCTTTTTTCGCGAGGCTTGAAATTAATTTGTTAGCGGTTTGTTTTGTTGTGCCCAGCTTTTTAGCGATATTCATAAGTGTGGTATCTTCCGTCGGTAAATGGGCAATAGCAATAAGAGTCATGTGCTGTCGGGAAGTCAACAACTCTAAGTATTCGTCCCCCCGAGCCTGCACTTTATTGACAACCGAAAATAATGATGCGTAACTTTGTTGCATAACATGCAGTTCCTTCATTAATAAATTAATATCCATAAGGTATCTCCTATCTTAATTGTCACCATGTTGACAATTATAATATACAACGAAACGGGAAACAAGTCAACATGGTGACTAATGGGAGGGGTTACGGCTGTTTCAAAAATATCACAGGCAGTCGGAGTGTTTACAGAAGGGGTAATAAGTAAAAGAATGCGAAAAGGCATTAATACAAAGTGAGAAGGTGTTTGACATGCAGAAAGTGAACTGGTCAGAACAGTATGAATGGTTCAATAAACAAGATGAAAAAGACGGGCGTTTAATGGCGCTCCTTCGTCATGAGCTTACATATGAGGAAGTCATACGGTTATATAAGAAAGGGTTTTATTTGAAATCTAAAGAAGGGGATGTTTCGTTACGTAAGAATGATATCTGTCGTATGTTTGGGGTTGAAGAGAGGCAGGGCGGCGAATCTTAATAAACGGGAAGAGACAAACTCTTCCCGCTTTTCATGGCAGCTGTTATTCTTTTTCCAGCATGGAAGTCAGCCATTCTCTTAATGCAGTTTTCTGTACATACCGCTTTCCGTTTCTCGTGATATGCGGAATGTCGGAGGTGTCGGGCACGATTTGTTTCGCTTCTTCCTTGGTAACTCCGAAATAATACCAATATAGAAGTGTAAATCTTTTTCTTTAATGAGAATGTGGTCAGTGTGTTCATGAGGATCAGGTGATTTAAAATTTTTCAATCCGTCTCCGATGAAATATCCGGCTAAAGCGATTCCGATGCCGGTAATGATATCCATACAGCAAACCTCCAATAAACGTTATCACTTTTTATACGGTGAAGCCGGCCGAAAGGATTCAGCCTTCATCAAAACCGCTCGGCGTTTATTGCGGACGGTTTTAATTGCTGAGCTTTTCCACCTGCACCTTTCCGGAGAAGAAAACAGCGCCTCCTCCCATATCCGCCAGCCGATCGGGCGTGAGCGAATTGACGAGCTGTTTTTTATCATCCATATCGGCCCAAAGACCTTGGCTGACTGCAACGCCGGGAAGCACCTGTTCGCCGACCGAAGCTGTTAATTCACACTCGCCGCGGTGATTCCAAACTCTAACGGTTTCCCCGTCTTCTATGTTCCGGCGTACAGCATCCTCTGTATGAATAAAAAGCTTTGGCGCTTTTTCTAATTTTACGTGTTTTTCATTATTCGAAAATGTTGAATTTAAAAAATTATGATTCGGTCCCGGGACAAATAAAAGCGGAAAATCACCATCGCTCTCAAGAGGGATATGTGTCGGCAGCGCGGGATAACCGTCCTGTTTCATCTTTTCCGAATATAATTCAATTTTTCCGCTCGGTGTCTTGAGCTGTCCCGGAAAAAGCGGTTTTTTCCGTTTGGCTTTCATGAAGGAATGGCGTGAGAGCGCTTCGTAATCAATATCCTCGATATACGGATTGTCGGGAAAGTCCAGCGCCTGTCTGATCAATTCTTCATCGGAATCCTGAAGCTCCTGCTCGGTAAATCCCATTGCTCCGGCAAGCAAACGGAACACTTCCGTATTCGATTTGCTGTCCCCGTAGGGTTCGATCACCGGTTTTTGCAGCTGAATAAAATGATGCCAGTAAGACGTGTAAAAATCCGTGTTTTCAAAAGCGGATGCAGCAGGGAGCACGATATCCGCATATTTGGCGGTTTCCGTTAAAAACAGATCGTGAACGACTGTAAATAAATCCTCCCGCAGCAGGCCTTTTCTGACTTTATTCGCTTCCGGCGCAACCACTGCGGGATTCGTACCGTAAATAAACAGGGAGCGCACGGGCGGTTTTGTTTCTAAAAGAACGCTTCCGAGCCTGTTCATATTAAATGATCGTGGCTTCCTGCCGTAAAGCAGATCAGGCCGCTGGAGCGCTTGTCTGTTATAGTTTAATACCGCGCTGTTGTGCTTGATTGCGCCTCCTCCGGTGTTGAGCCACTGTCCTGTAACAGCCGGAAGGCAGGCAACGGTGCGGACGATCATTCCGCCATTGTCATGGTGCTGAATGCCGTTTCCGATCCTGATAAGGGAAGGGGAGGTTTCCCCGTACATTCTCGCAAGGCGTCTGATATCGTCGGCTTTAACGCCTGTAATAGCAGAAACTGTTTCCGGATCATAGTGTTTGACATGCGCTTTTAATTCGTCACTGCCTTCGGTGTATTCTGTGAGAAATGCTTCATCGTGAAGGTTTTCGTCGAATAAGACATGCATGATACCGAGGGCGAGTGCGGCATCTGTGCCGGGGCGAATGGGAATAAACCAATCGGCAAGCCGGCCGGTTTGGTTCTTATGTACATCGATAACGACAATTTTAGCCCCTTTTTTCCGGGCTTTTTGGGCAATCATGACTTGGTGCATATTCGTGCTGACGGCATTGATTCCCCAAAAAATAAAGAGCTTTGCATGTATGGTCTCTTCCGGATCAGTACCCGCTCCTTCACCCATTGTATAGTTATAGCCTTCAGATCCGGCTTTGCTGCAGATCGTCCGTTCGAGATGACTCGCTCCGAGACGATGGAAAAAACGGCGGTCCATTCCCTCTGCCGCCAGTTTTCCCATATTGCCGTAAAAGCTGTACGGAAGAATGCTTTCCGCTCCTTCTTCGGCAATAAGCTCTTTCCAGCGCGCACTGATCGTATTGATCGCTTCCTCCCAGGAAATAGGCGTAAACGCGGCTTCACCTTTTTTACCGATCCGTTTTAACGGAACGGTTATGCGTTTCTCATCATAAATACGCTCAGCCATGTGTCTGACTTTGTTGCAAATATTCCCTGATGTGACCGGGTGATCGGGGTCTCCCTGAATGTTAACGATTTTTCCGTCTTTTTTTGTCACAAGCAAGCCGCATTGATCGGGACAGTCTAGTGAGCATACCGACTTAAAGACCCCGTTCGGCTGTTTTGCAGCAGAATTCATAGCCCATTTCTCCTCTTTGTTTATATTGTAAGCATTATAACATTTCAAAATCGAACGTCAATTCAGAAAAAAAAGTGTTGACATCACGGAAAGACTTTTCTATGATGAGTTTATTCTTTTAAACAGCCTGACAATTTCATCATTTTATTTTCTATCCAGAGAGGTGGAGGGACTGGCCCTACGAAACCTCGGCAACATTTATTGTGCCAATTCCAGCAAGCTTATGCTTGAAAGATAGGAAAGAATGATCTATACATATTTGTGCGCTTCAAGCGCATAAAGACGGTATATGAATCTCTTTCCTTCTTTGGGGAAAGAGATTTTTTTATGAAAAAATTTATGTGAAAAGGATGTTTTGCACCATGACGGTTTTAATTACCGCACCATATCACGACGAGGGGCTGAAGGAGCTGACTGAGCTGTTCGGCCGGACTGTGCACCGGCCGTGGAAGAAGCACGGCCGGGCCTATCGGGAAGATGAATTGATCCGAATGATTCAAGAGACAAACGCGTCGGGGCTTATCACTGAACTTGATGAGGTGTCTGAGCGTGTTATTGACATATTGCCTGATTCCGCTTTTATCGGTGTCTGCAGAGGAATGCCGTCTAACGTGAATATTGCGGCGGCGACTAAAAGAAAAATCCCCGTTTTCTTTACACCGGCCCGCAATGCCCAGGCTGTTGCTGAAATGTTTATCGGAAATGTGATTTCATTTTTGCGTCATACGTATTCTTCCCATCAGTGGCTGAAAGACGGGAAGTGGAATGGTGATTATTTGCAGGCTTACGTCAAATTCAGAGGAAATGAGCTGACGGGGAAAACAGTCGGCCTTATCGGTTTCGGAGCCGTCGGACAGAGAATCGCCCGGCTATTGGCCGCTTTTGACTGCAAGGTGCTTTACTATGATCCATTTGTCCGTCATGAAAACCGGGAGTATGAAAAAACGACGATTGAACGGGTATTTTCTGAAAGTGATATTGTTTCCGTTCACTTGCCGCGTACAGAAGAAACCATCGGCCTTATCGGCGCCCGGCACTTTCAATTGATGAAACAGGAAGCTGTTTTTGTCAATACGTCAAGAGCGGTGGTTACAGACAGGGAAGAGCTGCTGCGGGTGCTGAAAGAACGGCGGATTAAGGGAGCGATCCTTGACGTGTTTTATCACGAACCGCCAGAATCTTCTGATTATGAATTGATCTCTTTGCCTAATGTATTAGCGACTCCCCATTTAGCGGGCGCAACATTTGAAGTGGAAGATCATCATGTGAAGATTTTAAATGAAGCGCTTTTCAAATGGAAACAAGATCAAACCTGCTCAATACGTGAACTTTATAACAAAAGAGAACTTGAAACGGAAGGAGGAGGCTGTAATGGCTGAACAAAAAGGCTACCTTGTATTTGACATCGGGACGGGGAATGCGCGAGTCGCGGTCGTGACTGCCGGCGGCGAAGTGACCGCGCTTGAAAGGGAAGACATTGAATATGTGACGGATCCGCTTTATCCGGACGGACGATATTTCTCACCGGAAAGATTATGGACGCAAATCAGCGCTATGGCAAGGAAGGTTATTGCCAAAAGCCCACATATTACATTAATCGGAATCACCTCCACAAGCCAGAGGCAGGGAATTGTTCTGATCAATAAAGGTAAAAAGGCATTTCTCGGTCTGCCCAACATTGATAACAGAGGGCGTGAATGGGAAGACGGGATTGAGGCAATAGAAGAAGTGCATCAGCAAACCGGACGTCTTCCGAGCGCTTTATTTTCCGCCATGAAACTTGTCGGATTAAAAGCTAGACAGCCGTCTTTATGGAAAGAAGTGAAGTACATCACAAGCATCAGTGACTGGGTGACATTTGAGCTGAGCGGTATTTTAAGCTATGAACCGTCACAGGCTGCTGAAACACTGCTGTTTGACGTAAGGAAAAAGGCGTGGTCAGAGAAATTATGCAACATCTTCGGTGTGCCTTCTGCCATTCTTCCTTCACTCGTCCGATCTGGGACGGTTGTCGGAATGTTAACGTTTAAGAAAGCGGCGGTTCTCGGCCTTTCTGAAAGAGTGCCTGTGATTGCAGGCGGGGGAGACACACAGCTTGCCATCAAAAGTGCAGATGCAAAGCCGGGAGATATCGTCATCGTATCCGGCACGACGACGCCGATTACAAAGATAACAGCGGAGACCGGAACCGAAAGTTTAGAGAATGCATGGCTGAATTGCCATACAGAAGAAGGTCAATGGCTTCTTGAAACGAATCCGGGTGTAACAGGACTCAATTATCAAAAATTAAAATCCATTTTTTATCCGAATGAATCCTACGGCGTTATGGAACGGGAAATCGCAAGTCTGCCGAAACATGATCATGCTTGTATTTCTGCGTTAGGCTCCTATTTATCGCCTGAGAAAAACGCACTGGCAAAAGGCGGATTTATTTTTGACGCTCCGCTGTCCCAAAACTTAAGCAGAGCCCATTTTGTCAAAGCCGCACTGCTGGAAATCGCTTTTTCAATCAAATGGAACTATGAGGCGTTAACAGAGGTGGCTTCCTTTTCACAAGATGATGTGAAGGTGTGCGGCGGCGGTTTCCAAAGTGATGCTTTGACGCAGTTTCTTGCTAACCTTCTCCAAAAGAAAATCTATAAGAGAGAGGGGTTCAGCCAGGCATCCGCAATGGGAGCGGCGATGATTTGCAACGAAGCTCTCGGTGTGAAAGCAGAGCTTTCGAGCCGCACAAAGGTAATTGAGCCGGAAGCGGATCAGACGGATCTCTTCCTATATGAAGAATGGAAACATACGCAAAAATTATTTACTCATTTTCAGCCGGCGGTGAAAGCCTGACTTGGGGATGAGATGACAACATGAAAGATTGCTGAGGAGGAACAAAAATGCTTAATAAAATAGGAATTCCAAAACAGCTCGCATGGGGATTTTTGGGAGTCGTGCTGTTTATGATGGGGGACGGCCTTGAACAAGGATGGCTCAGCCCGTTTTTAGTTGAAAACGGCTTGACGGTACAGCAATCAGCATCCTTGTTTACAGTTTACGGTATTTCTCTCGCTGTGGCGTCTTGGTTTTCAGGGGTCTGCCTCGAAGCCTTCGGCGCAAAGCGGACGATGTTTATGGGGCTGTTGTTTTACGTTATCGGAACAGCCGCATTTATCGCATACGGATTTGAAAATCTTAATTTGCCGGTGATGTATGTCACGTATTTTATTAAAGGGCTGGGTTATCCGCTGTTTGCCTATTCTTTTTTGACATGGGTGATTTACCGGTCGCCGAAAAACAGGCTCAGTACGGCGGTCGGCTGGTTCTGGATTGCATATTGCTGCGGGATGTTTGTATTCGGTGCTTGGTATTCAAGCTGGGCCATCAAATCCTTCGGCTATTTGAATACACTGTGGAGTTCAATTTTTTGGGTCTGCCTCGGCGCGTTTTTTGCTTTGATTTTAAATAGGGACCGCTTTGAAAAGAAAAAGGCAGATAAGCTGGAAAAGGCGCAGGAATTAATGAAGGGAATCACCATCCTTGCTGAAAATCCGCGCGTGCTCTCTGGGGGGATCATTCGGATCATTAACAGCATCGGTACATACGGATTTCCGGTATTTCTTCCGATGCATATGGCGCAGCACGGCATTTCTACAAATGTATGGCTTCAAATTTGGGGAACGATCTTTCTCGGAAATATCGTCTTTAACTTAATCTTCGGCGCAGTCGGCGATGCCTTCGGCTGGAAAAAGACTGTCATGTGGTTCGGGGGAGTGGGCTGCGGCATTTTTACTCTTTTATTATATTATGCTCCTGTTGTATCACATGGGAACTTGCTTTTCGTCAGCATTGTCGGTTTTATATGGGGAGGGCTCCTCGCCGGGTTCGTTCCGATCGGGGCTATCGTGCCGACGGCGGCCGGCAGCGATAAAGGTGCTGCCATGTCTGTGTTAAATCTGGCTGCGGGCCTGTCGGCATTTGTCGGCCCTGCGCTTGCCTGGGCGTTCATCGGACTTGTCGGCGCACAAGGCGTTGTATGGATTTTCGCAGCGCTCTATTTCGTAAGTGCAATCTTGACCAATCAAATCAAAATACCTGAAGAGAAAACGGCAAAACACAATAAAGCATTGCCTGAATACGCTTCTTAACAGCAGCGCCCCGAAAATTCGGGGCGTTTTTTTACAGCTGCTGAAGAAACCCGGCAAAGCGCTGAATTTGTTCACGTAACGATTGTTTGTTTTCGTGAAATTGTTTGAAACGATGTCCGTTTGCTCCGGACGGATGCGGGAAGCCTTCCAGAATGACCGCATGACCCATTCTGCCGTTCTTCTTCAGCATGCGGCAGGCTGATTCTGCTGCTTTGCCGAGAGGGATAAGCAGAATGTCCTTTTTCATCATTTTTATTTCATCCGGAAAACATGTCAGCGCGTAACGGCTGAGAAGAGCTGACCTGCTGATTGCCGGCCGATGTCCCGTATAGTTTTTCTGTTTATAAAAAACAGGGTGTTTGATAACGGACGTTGTATGAAGAAGCTCCCGTTTTGAATCAAATAACCGGGATGAATCCTCAACGTGAAGCGCGGCCGGCAGACCGCATTCATTAAGCATTTCGATGATGTTCTGCCTCATTGAACCGGAAAGTCCGGCCGCTTTTTTTGTTTCATAGGCTATCGTTTCAAAAGTTTCGCCATCTTTTAAAAGCTGTGCCGCTTTTTTGTAAGCCAGCTGCATTTGAAAAAAACCGGGTGTGATTCCGGAAATGGCAACGACTGCATAAGGGTTAATATATTCATTATGAGGCGAATAATACAAATCCAGATCTCCGTCCTTAGCTAAATGGAAAGCCGGAGTCAGCAAATCCGATTTTGTAAACCCTCCCGAAGAAGATAGTGCTTTAAGCTGCTGCAAAAAATGCGCAAGCCGCTCACGATCGCAAATCATGTTATGCCTCCTTGAATCCGCCGGTTTCTCTTAGTGTCATCAAAAAAGTCGGATGACATGCAGGCTCATACATCACTTTTACCGGCGTTCCAGAGCATCTTCAGGACATGAGGCGTTCCTTTAACTTCGGCCGCCGTCGTTTGCACGGCTGTTTTTTTAGTGAGAAAATCTTCTTTCAGCTCTTTCTGCTTTTGCGATAACAGATCGGTTTCTGTTTTGATTTCATCAACGGACGTCTGCATGGACGCTGTCGCGGCGTTAATCTTCTTTATATCAGGCGCTGTGTTTCTTTTAAAATGGACGGCGGATACGGCTGCATAAATGAATGCGGCAGCCGCAACGGCAGCACTGATATACAAAATGATGATCATCTGCTTTTCACTCCTTTTTTTCAGTTGATACCCTTTACGGATCGTGTTGAATCATTTTATTTGCTAATTGTTTTTTTTCTGCTTATAATGTGAAATCGTACATAAGGACATTCAGAAAGGGTGAAAGACGTGGAAAGCTTACAAAACAAAACGGCTCTTATCACGGGTGCGGGCAGAGGAATCGGCCGCGCCGCCGCTATCGCTTTAGCCAAAGAAGGAGTCAATATCGGTTTAATCGGCCGTACAGAAGCAAATGTCGAAAAGGTTGCGGAAGAAGTGAAAGCCCTTGGTGTAAAGGCATCATTCGCTGCTGCCGATGTAAAAAACCAAAAAGAGGTAGAGCAAGCCGTCTCCTCTATTAAAGAAGAACTCGGTGAGATTGACATCTTGATTAACAATGCCGGAATCAGCAAATTCGGCGGATTTTTGGATCTTACGCCTGAAGAGTGGGAAGACATCATTCAAGTGAATGTAATGGGTGTATACCACGTGACACGCGCCGTTCTACCTGAAATGATTGAGAGAAAATCAGGAGATATCATTAATATTTCTTCTACGGCGGGCCAAAGAGGCGCCGCGGCGACAAGTGCGTACAGCGCTTCTAAATTTGCCGTTCTCGGTCTGACTGAATCTCTCATGCAGGAAGTCAGAAAACACAATATCCGTGTCAGCGCAATGACTCCGAGCACGGTTGCCAGCGACATGTCTATTGAATTAAATCTGACAGACGGCAATCCGGAAAAAGTCATGCAGCCTGAGGATCTTGCAGAATACATGGTTGCTCAATTGAAATTACATCCGCGCATTTTCATCAAAACTGCCGGTTTGTGGTCAACTAATCCTTAAACAAAAGGGGACCTGTCTTCGTGACGGGTCTTTTTTTGTTTCCGCAACCCGAATAAATGGGCATAAAGATCCGTTTTTGCAGAAAAAAGAGTGAAAAAGAAACCGATATCAGCTATAATTAAACTAAATAAACTATGTACCAAATGTTCATTAAAATTATTTTTCCCCGCCTCTAAAAAACAAATCAATACAAACCAAACTGTCCGAACAATAAAAGGGAAAACGGGATAGAAAGAGAATATTTAGTACATGGAATAATTTGTTAGAAGGAAGGGTGTGCACATATTGAAAGAAGAAAAAAGAAGTTCAACCGGTTTTTTAGTGAAACAAAGAGCTTTTTTAAAGCTTTACATGATTACAATGACAGAGCAGGAACGGCTTTACGGACTGAAGCTTCTCGAGGTGCTGCGTTCGGAATTTAAACCCATCGGTTTTAAGCCGAATCATACCGAGGTGTACCGTTCACTTCACGAACTATTGGATGACGGGATTTTAAAGCAAGTAAAAGTGAAAAAAGAGGGAGCCAAACTCCAGGAAGTCGTTCTCTATCAATTTAAAGACTATGAAGCTGCGAAGCTTTACAAAAAACAGCTGAAGACAGAGCTTGACCGCTGCAAAAAGCTGATAGAAAAAGCCATTTCAGATAATTTTTAAATCCGGCCGGAACGCACCCGGCCTCCCGGGCTCAAAAGGTGATTCTGTGATTCATTATACATAATAGCAGGCTCGGAACAATACATATCAATAATACCCTCAAACTTGACATCAACTCCTGAAGTGGTAACATAAAAAACGTGTGAAAAATACGAACAAAATACGAACAAGGGAGATGTTACCGATCTTAGATCAAAAGAAAGTTGCTTTTATCGGAGCAGGATCAATGGCTGAAGGAATGATATCAGGCATGGTCCGCGCAAAAAAAATTCCCAACCAAAACATCTGCGTGACAAACCGCCGCAATACAGAGCGACTCGCTGAATTGGAACATCAATACGGAATTCAGGGCATTGCTTTTGACAGCATGAAAACCGAAGATATTGATGTCTTTATTTTAGCCATGAAGCCGAAGGATGCTGAAATCGCTCTGGCTGCGCTGAAACGGCGTATTCAACCTCATCAAATCATCCTGTCTGTTCTGGCAGGCATAACAACCTCATTTATACAACAATCATTACATGATAATCAGCCGGTTGTAAGAGTCATGCCGAACACATCCAGCATGATCGGCGAATCGGCAACAGCTGCGGCTTTCGGAGACCATGTCTCTTACAGTTCAGCAAAAACCGCGGTATCCCTTTTGGAATGCCTCGGGGAAGTGTACGTGATCAAGGAAGATCAGATGGACATTTTCACCGGCATCGCAGGCAGCGGACCGGCGTACTTTTATTATTTAATGGAGTTTATTGAAAAAGCAGGTGAAGAAGCCGGCTTAGACAAACGGCTGTCCCGCAAAATCGGCGCGCAAACGTTATTGGGCGCCGCTAAAATGCTGATGGAAACGGGTGAAAAACCGGATGTGCTTCGGGAAAACATCACCTCTCCAAACGGCACGACGGAAGCCGGCCTCGATGCGCTCAGGTCAGAAGGCGGCGGAGAAGCCATTGCCAAAGCCATTAAACACGCGACCGAACGTTCTATTGAGATCAGCAAAACAATTGAAAAAACGGCAGCACTATAATCGTTAAAAAACAGGAGTGATACAGTGACGTCTCGGACGAAGATCAAAAGAGTCGCGGTGAAAATCGGCAGCAGCTCACTGACGAGCCTGCACGGGGAAATCAGCAGAAGAAAGCTGGAAGCATTGGTGGATCAAATCGCACAGCTGAAAGACAGCGGCTATGAAGTGATTTTAGTATCTTCCGGCGCAGTGGCGGCAGGTTATCGGAAGCTCGGATTTATTCAGAAACCGGAAAGCCTCCCTGAAAAACAGGCTTCTGCTTCCATCGGGCAGGGATTATTAATGGAGGCTTATTCAAAGCTGTTTTTAGCGCACGGTTATGTCGCATCACAAATTTTAATTACAAGAAGCGACTTTTCCGATGAATACCGCTACCATAATGTGCGCAATACGATGAACGTCCTTTTGGAACGGGGCATTATTCCGATTATTAATGAAAATGACACGGTCACAGTCAACCGGCTGAAATTCGGAGATAACGATACACTCGCAGCGAAGGTGGCAGGTTTAATTGATGCCGACATGCTTGTGATTTTATCAGACATTGACGGTTTATATGATGATAATCCGCGCAGCAACCCGAAAGCGAAAAGAATCAGACATGTAAGTGACATCACTCCGGAAATAGAAGCAAGCGCGGGAGATGCCGGGAGTGAAATGGGAACCGGCGGAATGCGTTCGAAACTGGATGCTTTTAAAATTGTGATGGCCTCCGGTATTAAAGGCTTTCTCGGGCAGGCTAACATTCCGGACATTCTGCTTCAAGCGGTAGATGAGGCGGCTGAAGGAACTTATTTTGAAGCGGAAGGAACCCTGCCGTTAAACCACAAAGAACAATGGCTTGCATTTAATTCCGGCCCCGAAGGCGAAATTGTGATGGAAAAAGAAAGCAGCCGCGATGTCGCGAACGGAAATATGGAGCTGTCACCGCAGGACATCGAGCAGATTAAGGGCAGATTCAGCAGCGGAGCGGTTGTCAGGCTGCTTGATCAGCAGGGAGAAGAGCTCGGACTCGGCATCGTCAACTATTCCTCAGCCCAGCTGAAGACTTTTAAAGAAACGCCGCCCAAACAGACCGATCAATCAGTCATTGATCCGGAAGCGTTTGTCTGCCACGTTGAACTATCCATTCCGATCGGCTGAGAAAGATCTATAAAAATATGAAAAAGCCCGAGGCTTCGTTTTGAAGCTCGGGTTTGTTTTTTATTGATATTGTTCAAGTTTGGAGAAAAATTGAATGACAAAATGATAGAAATCATTTGCAGACGGAGCCAGTTCCCTTCCTTTTGGTTTAATAATGCCTACGGTGCGCTTCACTTGAGGAAATTCAATCGGAATTTTGACCGTGAACCGGGGTGTGGTTTCTGCAAAGGTGCTTTCAGGTAATAAAGTAACTCCCATCCCCGCGGAGACTAATCCTTTAATGGCATCTAAATCCTCGCCTTCCGTCGATACAAGCGGCGCAAAGCCGGCCTGTCTGCAAGCGTCAATCGCCATGTTACGGAGAATAAACCCTTCAGGAAATAAAACAAATTGGTCGCCGCGCAGATCAATTAAATGAATATTTTTCTGTTTGGCAAGCGGATGGTGCAGCGGAACAAGCGCGTAAATCTTTTCCGTGAATAAGATATTGCCTGTTATGTCGGGGAATTCCGTCGGAACGGGGCCGAGCAGCGCCGCATCTATATCCCTGTTTCTTACCGCTTCGATTAAAAACTTATAAGACCCCTGGCGGAGCAAAAACTCAACGTTCGGGTATTCCTCTTTAAATGCCGAAATCACCGTCGGCAAAAGCTGGCTTGCAAGGCTCGTCGGAAATCCTATTTTGACGGTTCCGCGATTCGGATCAAGATATTCATCGATTTGTTCCTTCGCGTAATCAATTGCTTTCATCGCCGTTTTAACATGTTCTAAAAATTGTTTGCCGATCGGCGTTAATTTAATATTTCTGCCTTCCCGTTCAAATAAAGTGACTTGCAGCTCTTCTTCAAGATTTGCAATCTGCCTGCTGATGGCGGATTGTGCGACATGCAGATGATCAGCCGCTTCTGACACATGTTCCCGTTCTGCTACCTCCATAAAATACCGAAGCTGGCGTAATTCCATTGCGTTCACACCTATCTATCTCATTTTGAGATGTATTTGATCTAAATTATATATTGTTTATATTGTTTTGAAAACTTACAATTAATTTAAAGTTGTCAGATTTTATGACCGATAATTAACGGAAACTGATCGGGGGAGAGGAATTATGACTTACAATCAAATGCCGAAAGCACAAGGTCTCTACCGTCCGGAATTTGAGCACGATGCATGCGGAATCGGCTTATATGCCCATTTAAAAGGGAAACCTTCACATGACATTGTCAAAAAAGGACTGAAGATGCTTTGCCAGCTGGATCACAGAGGAGGACAGGGCAGTGATCCGAATACGGGTGACGGCGCCGGCCTGATGGTTCAGATCCCTGATGCTTTTTTTAAGAAAGAGTGCGGAGAAATGAGACTGCCGGAAAAAGGCCGTTACGGGGTAGGAATGGTCTTTTTCTCGCAAAATGAAGAGGAAAGAAAAAAGATCGAAAAACAGGTGAATGCATTCATTGAGCAGGAAGGACAGATCGTTCTCGGCTGGAGAACCGTCCCTGTAAATGTCGGAAAAATCGGAACAGTGGCACAAGGCACTTGCCCATATGTGCGTCAAGTATTCATCGGCGCCGCAAACGATTTGAAAGACAGCCTTGCTTTTGAACGCAAACTGTATGTCATCCGGAAGCAGGCGGAAAATTGGGGCGTTCAAGAACAGCTTGATTTTTACTTCGCAAGCCTGTCAAGCCAGACTATTGTTTATAAAGGTTTGTTAACGCCTGAGCAGGTTGACGCATTTTATTTGGATTTGCAGGATGAAACCTTCGTATCTGCATTCTCACTTGTGCATTCAAGGTTCAGCACAAATACCTTTCCTACTTGGGAACGTGCCCATCCGAACCGCTATCTGATTCATAACGGAGAAATCAATACGCTCCGGGGCAATATCAATTGGATGAGAGCGAGGGAGCAGCAGTTCGTTTCAGAAAGCTTCGGAGACGATCTTCACAAAGTGCTGCCGATTCTAAATGCTGAGGGCAGTGACTCATCCATTCTTGATAATGCGTTTGAATTTTTCGTGATGGCAGGGCGGAAACCGGCACATACGGCAATGATGCTGATTCCGGAACCATGGACGGAAAACACTCACATGTCTAAAGCGAAACGGGCTTTTTATGAATATCACAGCTCTTTAATGGAGCCGTGGGACGGGCCGACCGCCATTTCGTTTACGGACGGAAAACAGATCGGCGCCATCCTTGACCGTAACGGCCTGCGTCCGGCACGTTACTATGTGACAAAAGATGACCATATTATTTTCTCATCTGAGGTCGGCGTTATTGAAGTAGAGCAGGAGAACATTCTTCATAAAAAACGTCTGGAGCCCGGAAAAATGCTGCTCATTGACTTAGAAGAAGGCCGGATTATTTCAGATGAAGAAGTGAAAACAGAAATTGCCAATGAATTCCCTTATCAAAAATGGCTTGAAGAAGAATTGGTTCAAGTGAATCCTGACCCGGAAATCCGGGAAGAGGAACAATTCGATGATCTTCTCGTCCGTCAAAAAGCGTTTGGCTATACGTATGAAGATATTCAGAAGTATTTAATTCCTGTTATTAAAGAAGGCAAGGACCCGCTCGGCTCTATGGGAAATGATTCGCCGCTCGCCGTTTTATCCGACCGCGCCCAATCACTGTTTCATTACTTTAAACAGCTGTTCGCGCAAGTCACAAACCCGCCGATTGATGCGATCCGCGAGCAGCTTGTGACCTCTACGGTGACCTGGCTTGGAGCTGAAGGCGATCTGCTGCATCCGAGTGAAAGAAATGCACGCCGCATAAAATTGTATACTCCTGTATTATCAAACGAACAGTTTTATGCGCTGAAAACACTTGTGCATCCTGACATTAAGAGCCAGAACATCCGCACGCTGTTTTCCGATGACCTAGAAAAAGGCCTGAAGGATTTGTTTCAGCAGGCGGAAAAAGCGATCAAGGAAGGCGTATCTCTGTTAATTTTATCTGACAGGGCAATGAGTAAGGAATTGACGCCGATTCCGCCGCTTTTGGCCGTCAGTGCGCTGCATCAGCATCTGATCCGTCAAGGCCTGCGAACAAAAGCAAGCATTATCGTTGAATCCGGGGAAGCGCGTGAAGTTCATCACTTTGCGGCTCTCATCGGGTATGGTGCAGATGCTGTCAATCCGTATTTGACTTACGCTACGTATAAGCAGGAAATCGATGAAGGCCGGCTTGATATTCCGTATGAAGAAGCTGTCAGCAAATACGGAAAGAGCGTAACAGAAGGCGTCGTGAAAGTGATGTCAAAAATGGGGATTTCAACTGTGCAAAGTTACAGGGGCGCCCAAATTTTTGAAGCGGTCGGCATCGGTGAAGACGTTATCGCCAAATACTTTACCGGTACTGCATCTCAGCTTGGCGGAATCGATATCGAGACGATTGCGCAAGAAGCGAAACAGCGCCATCAAGCGGCGTACAAGGATGATTACAGCCAAACCCTTGATCCGGGAAGTGAATTCCAATGGCGGAACGGAGGAGAGCACCACGCTTTCAACCCGAAAACCATCCATACGCTGCAATGGGCCTGCCGCAAAAATGATTACAGCCTGTTTAAGCAGTATTCTCATGCAGCGGATGAAGAACGAATCGGATTTTTACGCAATCTGTTCGCCTTCAAAGAAGACCGCAAGCCTTTAAAATTAGAGGAAGTTGAATCAGCTGCTTCCATCGTGAAACGTTTTAAAACAGGAGCGATGTCATTCGGTTCATTAAGCAAGGAAGCCCATGAGGCTTTAGCGATAGCGATGAACAGGCTTGGCGGAAAAAGCAACAGCGGAGAAGGCGGCGAGGACCCGAAACGTTTCGTTCCGGATGAAAATGGCGACGACAGAAGAAGTGCGATTAAACAGATTGCTTCCGGCCGTTTCGGCGTAAAGAGCCATTATCTCGTCAATGCGGATGAATTGCAGATCAAAATGGCGCAAGGGGCGAAGCCGGGAGAAGGCGGTCAGCTTCCGGGCAACAAGGTATATCCTTGGGTCGCGGATGTCCGCGGTTCTACACCAGGTGTAGGGCTGATCTCACCGCCTCCTCACCATGATATTTATTCAATTGAAGATTTGGCGCAGCTGATTCATGATTTGAAAAATGCTAATCGAAGCGCGCGAATCAGCGTCAAGCTCGTGTCAAAAGCCGGCGTCGGCACGATTGCGGCCGGTGTGGCAAAAGGCACTGCGGATGTCATCGTCATCAGCGGCTACGATGGCGGAACGGGCGCGTCGCCGAAAACAAGTATTAAACATACGGGTCTTCCGTGGGAGCTTGGTCTTGCAGAAGCTCACCAAACGCTGATGCTGAACGGTTTACGGGATCGCGTGGTATTGGAAACGGACGGTAAGCTGATGACAGGCCGGGATGTCGTAATGGCCGCCTTGCTCGGTGCGGAGGAATTCGGCTTTGCTACAGCGCCGCTTGTCGTTCTCGGCTGCGTCATGATGCGCGCCTGCCATTTAGATACATGTCCTGTAGGTGTCGCGACGCAAAACCCGGAGCTTCGCAAAAAATTCATGGGCGATCCTGACCATATCGTAAATTACATGCTGTTTGTCGCAGAAGAAGTGCGTGAATATATGGCGCAGTTAGGCTTTAAGACGCTTGATGAAATGATCGGACGCACGGACGTTCTTCATGTCAGTGAACGTGCGAAAGCGCATTGGAAAGCGGGCCAGCTTGATTTATCCACACTGCTGTACCAGCCTGAAGGCGTACGCACTTTCCGTACGGCGCAAAACCATAAAATCGACGAGTCGCTTGATATGACGGTTATTCTTCCGGCGGTGCAGGCTGCAATTGAAGCCGGTCAGGAAGCGGAAGCTGAAATCAAGATCAATAATACAAATCGCGTAGCCGGAACCGTGACGGGAAGTGAAATTTCTAAACGCTACGGAGCGGAAGGCCTGCCGGATGATACGATCAGACTTCATTTTACCGGATCAGCCGGACAGAGTTTCGGAGCATTTGTCCCTAAGGGGATGACGCTTCATTTGAACGGGGATTCAAATGACTACGTAGGCAAAGGGCTTTCAGGCGGAAAAATCATCGTGAAAGCGCCTGATGCCTTCAATTGTGAAACGCACGATAACGTTATTATCGGGAACGTCGCATTTTACGGAGCAACAAGCGGGGAAGCGTACATTAACGGGCGCGCCGGTGAACGTTTTGCAGTCCGTAACAGCGGAGTCAATGTCGTTGTAGAAGGTATCGGAGACCACGGCTGTGAATACATGACAGGCGGCCGGGTTGTCGTCCTCGGCGAAGTCGGCAAAAACTTCGGGGCGGGAATGTCAGGCGGTATCGCATACGTCCTCAGTGATGATGCCAAAGCATTTAAACGCAAATGCAACATGGAAATGATTTCATTTGAAAAGCTGACGGATGAGGCGGAGATCAAAGAAGTGCAAGAAATGGTCAAACGGCATGCGGCGCTGACAAACAGCAAAAAAGCCGCAGATCTCCTGGACAATTGGGAAAAAGCCGCAGAAACCTTTATCAAAGTCATTCCGAAAAACTATAAACAAATGCTCCTCAGCATCGAAGAACAAAAAGCGGCGGGTTTATCAGAAGAAGACGCAATTATGTATGCTTTTGAAGCCAATACAAAGGTCCTCCAAACGCCTGCCAAAGATCAAAAACAAGCGGTAGTACAGTAAGAAAGGGGAGAGGAACATGGGGAAACCAACTGGATTCATGGAAGAAAAACGAGAAAAACCGGCTGAGCGGGACCCTCTCACTCGCTTAAAGGATTGGAAAGAGTATTCGGCTCCGTTTTCAAGTGAAGCGTCAAAGCGGCAGGGGGCGCGGTGTATGGATTGCGGCACACCGTTTTGCCAAATCGGCGCTGATATCAACGGTTTTACGTCCGGCTGCCCGATTTATAATCTGATACCGGAGTGGAATGACCTCGTCTATCGGGGGCGCTGGAAAGAAGCCTTGGAGCGCCTTCTGAAAACGAATAACTTTCCTGAATTCACAGGGCGGGTCTGTCCCGCTCCTTGTGAAGGATCTTGTACGCTGGCTATTTCAGATCCGGCTGTTTCAATTAAAAACATCGAGCGGACGATCATTGACAAAGGTTTTGAAAATGGATGGATTCAGCCGAGAATTCCAGCGAAACGCACAGGTAAAAAAGTCGCTGTCGTCGGTTCAGGCCCGGCAGGTCTGGCAAGCGCTGATCAGCTGAACCAAGCCGGTCATTCCGTAACGGTCTATGAGCGTGCTGACAGAGCGGGAGGCCTGCTGATGTACGGCATTCCGAGCATGAAGCTTGAGAAAAGTGTCGTCGAACGCCGTATTAAACTTTTGACGCAGGAAGGTATAGATTTTGTAACAAATACCGAAATCGGCGTTGACATAACGGCAGATGAGCTGAAAGATCAATTTGATGCCGTCATTTTGTGCACAGGCGCCCAAAAGCAGCGCAATCTGCTGATTGAAGGCCGGGAAGCAAAAGGCGTCCATTATGCGATGGACTATTTAACACTGGCGACGAAAAGCTATTTAGATTCCAACTTTAAAGACAAACAATATATAGACGCTAAAGGGAAAGACGTCATCGTAATCGGCGGAGGAGACACAGGAGCTGACTGCGTGGCAACCGCGCTGCGCCAAAAAGCGCGCAGCGTGCACCAGTTCGGGAAACATCCTAAACTTCCTCAAACGCGCACGAACGACAATATGTGGCCTGAACAGCCGCACGTCTTTACCCTTGAATACGCCTATGAAGAAGCGCAGGCAAAGTTCGGCAAAGACCCGAGAGAATATTCAATTCAGACGACAAAAATGGTGGCCGATAAGCAGGGCCGCTTACAAGAGATTCACACCATTCAAATGGAAAAAGTCAGAAACGAATTCGGAAAGTATGAATTTCATGAACTGCCCGGAACAGAAAAAGTCTGGCCTGCTCAGCTGGTGTTCATCGCCATCGGTTTTGAAGGGACGGAACAGCCATTATTGAAACAGTTCGGTGTCGATTCGGCAAATCATAAAATTCAGGCGGCATATGGGGATTATAAAACGAATGTTGACGGTGTTTTCGCCGCAGGGGATGCAAGAAGGGGCCAAAGCCTGATTGTATGGGCGATTAATGAAGGCCGGGAAGCAGCGCGCGAAGTCGACAGTTATTTAATGGGGAGCACTGTTTTACCGTAAATAAAGGGGTTTATTTATAAAACCGGCTGGGATCAGCCGGTTTTTCGTATTGAAATGAAACCTCCTTCTTCCTTTATTGGTCATATAAGGGTAACGTGGAAGATAACATACGGAATTTTGTTTTACAGAGTGGAGAGATTGTTTTCTTCCGCAGACTGAGACGATTTGCAAGCCTTGAGCAGTTGATCACGGTGCTGCTGACGGGCTCTGTGTGTCTGCAGTCGATTTGCGGGCAGATTTTAATTGATGAAGAAAAACATATTGAATTTCAAGCGGAAACGCTTATAAACAAATAAGAAACGGACGCGTCCGCTCCTCTTTTTTAGACATCCAAACGAAATCCGATATTGCCGAACTGCCGTCCTTCCCGCATTCTGTTAAAAGCGGCAGCTGCTTCACTGAGAGGGTACATGCGGTCGATAATGGGACGGATGCCGCAGCGGTTTACCAATTCCAGCATATCCGCAAATTCCTCATTGCTTCCCATTGATGTACCGAGAATATGAATCTGCGGAAAAAACAGCGAGCGAATAGGAAATCCGAGCTGATCGCCTGAACTGGCGCCGAATGTTACGATCCGGCCATTCGGTTTCATAATGTCAAGATAGTGTTGAAACAAGGCGGGGCCTACACCGTCAAGTATGATATCTGCTTTTTCGCCATTCAGCGCCTCATTCCAGTCACCGTAGCTGTCAATCGCCCGGTCTGCACCGTATGACAGTGCGGTGTGTTTTTTGTTTTCACTGCGGGAGGTGACGCTGACTGTCGCTCCGATAGCTTTTGCCATTAATAAGGCGTAAGTTGCCACGCCGCTTCCGATGCCCGGAAGGATAAGATGTTCGCCTTTTTTTAATTGTCCTTTTGTAAATAAGGCGCGATAAGCGGTTAATGCTGATAACGGCAGCACGCCCGCTTCCTCCCAAGTCAGGTGTTCGGGTTTTAAAACGGCATTTTCCTCAGGAACGATGACATAAGGTGAAAATGTTCCGTCGCTCGGACCGCCTAAAATGTCAGGGACGGCCGGTACGTCCTCAACAGTCTTCCAATTCAGCACCGGGTTGATGATGACTTCTGCATGCAGTAAATGAGACCGGACGCCGTGTCCTATTTCGGTTACGATTCCCGCGCCGTCTGAACCGAGAGTAAATTCATGGTTTCCGGTTTCGTGGTTTTTCATTAAAAACAAATCACGATGGTTTAATCCGGCTGTTTTCAGCTTTATTTTTACTTCGCCGTTTCCCGGCCTTTTGTCAGGTGCCTGCCTGAAACCAAAGCCATTTTCGTGTATGATAAGGGCATTCATCATTCTTCTCTCCTTTATGATTGATGAGAAAGATTTTACAGGCTGTATCAGCTGCAGTAAATAAATGAAAATTGATAGCCGGCTATCAATAAAAATCATAGCAAGAAGGTGCCCTTACATGGAAAGCGGAGACTTAAAGATTTTTCAGGCTGTCGCCCGCAAAGGAAGTATTTCAAAGGCGGCAGAAAGCCTGCATTATGTTCAATCAAATGTGACAAACAGGATTCAGCAGCTGGAACGGCAATTGCAAACACAGCTTTTTTACCGCACAAATCGGGGGATGACGCTGACGCCTGCAGGTGAAAACTTATTGAAAGACGCAGACAGAATCCTTCAATTGCTGCATGAGGCGCAAAAAACGGCGCAAGAAGCAGGCGATCCGAACGGCCCGCTTCGAATCGGTTCTCTTGAAACGGCGGCAGCCGTCCATCTCCCACAATTTTTCACGGAGTATTGCAGCCGCTGCCCGAAAGTACAGCTGTCTCTGTCAACCGGTGATACACATACCTTAGTGCAGCGCGTCTTACACTATGAGCTGGACGGCGCTTTTGTTTATGGTCCGGTCGAATACGAAGATCTTGAACAAGTCGCTGTATTTCAAGAAGAATTGGTCTTGGCTTCAAATAAGCGGGAAGGCAGTTTGCAAGACTTGTTGCGAGAGCCGATTCTGTATTTTGCCGCGGGCTGTTCGCACCGCCGCAAAATAAAACACATACTGAAAGAAGAAGCAGTACCCGCACATAAAATCATTGAATTCGGTACGTTGGAAGCCATTATTGGGGCGGTGCAGGCGGGGATGGGGGGTTCCTTTCTGCCTGCATCAGCCGTCCGTTATTTTCAAAACAGGAAAAATCTTTTTCTTCATGAGCTTCCTGAACAGTTTCGGGATATGAATATATCATTCATCTACCGGAGTGATTTATTTTTGACATCGGCGTTTGAAGAACTGCTGAATGGATTAAAAGCATTACCGAACGGAAGATGAGAAAACAGGACAGCTGTGTACGCCAATTTTTTCGTTCTGGTTTTTCTTAAAAAAACTTTCTTTTTCGGAAAATTTATGTATAATAAAAGAAAGTTTTTCGGATAAAGTATCTGCAATGATAAGGACATGAGACATTTTAACCGGCCATACAGAGAGGGAAGGCACGGCTGAGACCTTCCCGGCACGAAGAATGAGCTTACCGCCTTTTGAGCTGTATCGGTGAACGAAAGCAGCCGATACCGTATAGCCGCGTTACGGCAAAAATGAGCCGTCACTTGAAGTGGCGGGAATTTGGGTGGAACCGCGGGTCTGACACACACTCGTCCCTTATTTTGGGATGAGTGTGTTTTTATGTTTATATAAGAAAAATGGCAATGATAAGGACATGAGACATTTTAACCGGCCATACAGAGAGGGAGGGCACGGCTGAGACCTTCCCGGCACGAAGAATGAGCTTACCGCCTTTTGAGCTGTATCGGTGAACGAAAGCAGCCGATACCGTATAGCCGCGTTACGGCAAAAATGAGCCGTCACTTAAAGTGGCGGGAATTTGGGTGGAACCGCGGGTCTGACACACACTCGTCCCTAGCTTTGGGATGAGTGTGTTTTTTATTTTATTAAAAATAAAGGAGAGATCAGACCGTGAAGGAGCCACACATTGTGATTACTTTTCCTGATGGGAAACAAAAAAAATACCGGAAAGGCGTTACGTTAGAAGAGATCGCACAATCAATCAGTCCGAGTCTGAAAAAGGCATCTGCCGCCGGAAAGATAAACGGATCGTTATTTGACCTTAGAAGAAGCATTCAGATTGACGCGGCGATTGAACTGTGCAGTTTTCAGTCTGAAGCGGGACTGGAAGTGATGAGACACACAGCAGCACACGTATTGGCGCAAGCGGTAAAACGTCTGTATCCGAAGGTTTGTTTAGGGATCGGACCCGTTATTGAAAATGGCTTTTATTATGATTTTGATATGGATGAAACAATTACTGAAAAAGACCTGGCCGTCATTGAAAAAGAGATGAACCGAATCATTTCGGAAAATCCGGAAATTATCAGAGAAGAAATCTCCAGAGAAGAGGCAGAGCAGCTGTTTGCTCATGAACCGCTGAAGCTTGAGCTCTTAGCGGGTATTCCGCAGACTGATACAATCAGTATATACCGCCAGAGCGAATTCATTGATTTATGCCGGGGTCCGCACTTGGCGTCTGCCGGACAGATAAAAGCTTTTTCGCTCACTCATGTATCAGGGGCTTATTGGCGCGGCGACAGCAACCAAAAAATGCTCCAGCGCATCTATGGAAAAGCATTTTCCTCAGAAAAGGAGCTGAACAGACATTTTCAGCTGTTGAAAGAGGCGGAGATGAGAAATCATCGGAAATTGGGAGCGGAGTTACAACTTTTTATGTTTTCGGAAGAAGCGCCGGGTATGCCTTTTTATCTGCCGAACGGTCAGTTTATCCGAAACACGCTTGAATCATTTCTGCGTTCGAAGCAGGATGCCTATCATTATCACGAAGTGCGCACCCCTATGATGATGAACCAGCGTCTTTGGGAGCAATCCGGTCACTGGGAACATTATAAAGAGAATATGTATTTCTCGGAAGCCGATCATCAGCGCTTCGCGTTAAAGCCGATGAACTGTCCCGGCCACATGCTCTTATTTAAAGAAAAGCTTCGTTCTTATCGTGATCTTCCGATTCGGATGGCTGAGTTCGGTCAGGTGCACCGTCACGAATTCAGCGGGGCGCTTAATGGCCTGCTCCGCGTCAGATCTTTTTGCCAGGATGACGCACACATTTTTGTAACGCAGGATCAAATCGAGAGTGAAATCGCTTCGGCGCTGCAGCTTATTCACGAGGTGTACACCGCATTTGGTTTTTCCTATGATATTGAGCTGTCAACAAGACCGGAAGATTACATGGGAAGCGAACACTTGTGGGACAGGGCTGAGAGCGCATTAGAAAAAGTATTAAAAGAACAGGGATATCGTTTTCGGTTTAATCGGGGAGATGGTGCATTTTACGGACCGAAAATTGATATTCATATAAAAGATGCGCTGAACCGGAGCCATCAATGCGCCACTGTCCAACTGGATTTTCAAATGCCGGAGAAATTTGATTTAACATATATTGATGAAAAAAACCAAAAAGTCCGTCCTGTTGTCATTCACCGGGCGGTATTCGGATCTCTCGACAGATTTCTCGGAATCATTACAGAACATTTCGCAGGAGCGTTCCCTTTATGGCTTGCACCGGTACAGGCAAAAATCATCCCAGTATCAAACACCGCACACCGGGACTGCGCAGAACAGGTGCATTGGCAAATGAAGAAAGCGGGTATCCGGGCTGAGCTTGATCAGCGTGATGAAAAACTCGGCTATAAAATCAGAGAAGCACAAATGAAAAAAATACCGTATATTGCTGTTGTGGGAGATCGAGAGTGCCGCCATCAATCTGTACATGTAAGGCAATACGGGCGGGAAGACACATTTGAAGAGAATGTGAGTGATTTTATTTCCCGGATCATAAGAGAGGCAAAACAAAAAATAGAGATTTAATAAAAACAATATTGACATATCGTAAAATCACGATATAATAAAGCGTATGAAACCTATTGATGTTTTTAAAGCGTTGTCTAATGAGTCACGGCTTGAGATTTTGCAATGGCTGAAAGAGCCGGACCGTCACTTCGCCCCGCATGATGGCATTGATATGAATGAGATCGGAGTATGTGTCAGCCAGATCACCGATAAGCTTCAGATGACACAGTCAACGGCGTCTCAATATCTTTCCATCCTTCAGCGGGCGGGCCTTATCCAAACAAAACGGATTGGCAAATACACCTATTATAAAAGAGATGAAGACGCGATAAAGGCGATGGCCGATTATTTTCAGCGCGAAATGTAGGCTGAATCCTTTAGAAGAGGGATTCAGTTTCTTTTTCCGACTACACATCGACATATTGCGATTTGTTTCTGTTTGTTCAACTCTTTATATCGATATATCACAATATATCTTTATATAAATCATCAATGAAGGAGTGTGTCAGGTGCAAAATACCTGGAAGATTTACATTTTGGCAATTATCAGTTTTTTAGTGGGGACGTCTGAATATGTGATATCAGGGATGCTTGATAAAATTGCAGGTTCCTTGGGAGTTACTGTGGCAGCGGCAGGGCAGCTGATTACGATTTTTTCACTTGTTTATGCAATCGGAACGCCTGTCATGATGGCCCTTACAGCAAAACTGGACAGAAGGAAGCTCATGATCTATGCTCTGGGGCTGTTTGTTATCGGGAATATCATTTCTTTCCTTGTGCAGGGATTCGGCTTATTTGCGGGAGCGCGGGTGATCATGGCGCTTGGAGCAGGAACTGTGGTGGTCACCGCGCTTACGATCGCAGCAAAAATCGCTCCCCCGGGAAAACAGGCAAGTTCTCTCGCAACCGTCATTATGGGGTTTACGGCGGCGCTCATTATCGGTGTTCCGATCGGAAGAACCGTGTCTGAAGCTTTTGGCTGGAAGGTGGTTTTTGCCGGAATTGCGGCAATCGGAATCATTGCCATGCTTATTATACGTTTCGCGTTGCCTGAGATAAAAGGAGATAAACCGGTGCCGCTCATTCAGCAATTTTCTCTTTTGAAGAAACGAAAGGTGGCAGTCGGGCTGGCCATTACGTTTTTTTGGCTCGGAGGCTATTCGGTTACGTATACGTACCTTTCTCCGTATTTACTGAACGTTACTCATATCGGAAGCGGAATACTGAGTACATTGCTGCTTATTTTCGGTGTTGCAAGTCTTGCCGGTTCTAAAGCAGGCGGTTTCAGCGCAGACAAATGGGGGGCGCGTATGACATTAACCGGCGGAATGGCGCTTCATGCTATCATGCTCATGTTATTGCCGTTTGTCACACATTCTGCTTTCGGAGCGGCGGCAGTGCTTATGTTTTGGTCCTTCGCCGCCTGGTCATCTGGGCCTGCTCAGCAGTATCATTTGGCAACGATGGAGCCTGAATCATCGGGTGTATTACTTGGCCTCAACCAGTCTGTGATGCAGCTGGCTATGGCGGCCGGTGCGGGCATCGGGGGCATTGTTGTCACCCATCTGTCTCTTGCGTCTGTTACATGGATCGGAGCAGCGGGTGTTGTCATCGCGATGTGCGTCGTGCTTTCACTTGCGTCGTTAACATCTGAAAAAACCTCATCTGAATACAGTGCAGAATAAACAAAAGCCTCGTTTCTCAGCTTGAGAAACGAGGCTTTTCACCTTGTCATTTTTCGCATTTTTTCAAGTTTACGCCGATTGCGGCTCCGTTTCGGCTTGAGTCGGCAACTCCGGTGAAGGTGCCGTTTTCACGGTCAATCAGGATGCTTTGCACATTACCGATATCAACCGGGCTGCTGCCGAATTTATGCCCCATTTCGTTCAGTTTTGTGCGGGCTTCTTCCGGCACTCCTTTTTCATATCGATAGGATGTCATGCTGTTTGTGTAAATTCTCGGCTCTTCGACCGCCGCTTTCAGATCCATGCCGTACTCAACTTTGTTCAGGATCGTTTGCAGGACGGAAGAAATAATCGTTGCTCCGCCGGGGGAGCCGACAGTCAGGACAGGTTCGTTATTTTTAAATAAAATAGTCGGAGTCATGCTGCTGAGCGGACGTTTATTCGGCTGCACTTCATTTGCGCCGCCAGGCACCGCATCAAAGTCTGTTAACTCATTATTCAACACAACGCCGTATCCGGGAACCATAATGCCGGAACCGAACAGCTGTTCAATCGTTGTCGTATAAGATACGACATTGCCGAAGCGATCAGTTACCGTGAAGTGAGTCGTTTGGCCTTCTTGTTTGTCAGTCGGCTGCTCCACTTGTTTATAGTTTGCAGAACCTTCCTGATAGGCCCAAGGGTCGCCGGCTTTCGGTTTTTTATTGACTTTATCAATATCTATCAGCTGTCTGCGGGCATTGATATAATCTGGATTCAAGAGGCCTTTGAGAGGGACGTTGACGAATTCTGGATCCCCGGCAAATGCGGCGCGGTCAGCATAAGCCAAATGCATCGTTTCTGCGAGAAGCTGATATTTTTGCCAAGAACGGATATCATATTGAGAAAGCTTAAAATCATCCAGGAGGTTCAGCATTTGCAACAGGAAAACACCGCCCGAGCTTGGAGGAGGAGCAGTTGCGATATGATAGCCCTGGTAATCTCCCCAGATCGGTTCGTCAATCGTCACATTGAAGTTTTTAATATCTTTTTCTGTCATTGAGCCGCCGAATTCCTGCACTGTTTCCGCAAGCTTTTTGGAGAATGCTCCGTCATAGAATGCTTTTGTGCCTTTGTACTTAATAGCTGTAAATGTTTTGGCTAAGTCTTTTTGGATGAGTGTGTCTCCTTCTTTCAGAGGTTCTCCGTCCGGAAGAAACACGTCTTTTGCAGCAGTGTGTGATAATTTGTCTTTATAATCTGAGATGGCATCAGCTAAAACCGAATCGATCGGAAAGCCTTTTGAGGCAAGTTTAATGGAAGGGGTGATGAGTTGTTTCATGGAGCGTGTGCCCCATTTGTCGAGCGCTTTTTCAAGTCCTTTTAATGTTCCCGGAACACCGACTGCAGTCCCTTTCGTAACGCGTTCGGAGAAAGGGATGGCTTTGCCGTTTTCGTCAAGGAACATATCCGGTGTTGCGCCTGCCGGTGCGCGTTCCCGGCTGTCGATAATGGTGGTGTCTTTCGTCTTCGCATCATAAACCATCATAAATCCGCCGCCGCCGATTCCCGACATCATCGGTTCAGTTACGTTTAATGCGAATTGAATGGCAACCGCGGCGTCAATTGCATTGCCGCCTTTTTTCAGCACGTCGGCACCGATTTGTGAAGCGAGAGGGTGGGCGGTGGCAACCATGCCGTCTTTGCCGACATCTACCTGTTTGTAGTCGTCATAGGAAAACGGGTGTTTCTTAGCCTGAGCGTGATAAGGGATGCTTCCGGCCGCGAGCAACGTACTGAGCAGAACGATAAAACAGAGATTCATAAACTTTTTCTTTTTCATAGTCTGCCTCCTTTGTTTTCCGCTTACAATTATAGAGTAAGTAAAATGTGCTGTTTTCACAAGTGACAAACGGAATAGTCCGATGCGCAAAAAGTTGGGGTTTCTGTGTGAATGTAATCAGTCGCAAATAGGCTAAATGGGAAACCGGACTGAAAAAGCTGTGAAACAAGCATAAAGACAAAAAATAAGCTACAATGAACAAAACAGAATTCACTCACATGACATATGAAAGGAACGTGAGCCATGTATTTAACGATCAAAGAGACAGCGGAGTTTACCAGTCTTCCTGAAGAATATGTGCACAATCTTGTTTTGACGAATAAAATAAGGGCCGTCCATGACGGACAGCAATATTTAATCAACAAGGAACAATTTCAAACCCATCTCGAACAGCTGGAAAAATATAAGGAAATGATTCAAGAGTTTTTAAATGAGCCGCTTCCTGAAGACATTGATGTAAAAGATGAAGACTAGGACACAATTTCATATTGTGTCTTTTTTTGCATTTTTTTCGGTTGCTCACAAAAAAACGGATGCTCAGATTTCCTTTTAAGGCCGTTGTTTTCATTTTTTAATGCCTTGAGTCTCTATTTGTTTAAAAGCTTGTCACCGGGCTTAAAATGATGTTTTTGAGGAATTTATTGAAACTGCGTATCTGATTCACCTTATGTAACACTATGTATATTATGTTACATAAGACCCTTTATCCTTTATCATTCAACGGGTTTCGGCTATAATAGTAACATAATACTCAATATGTTACTTTACCAATTATAAGGGGTTTTTTGATGCATATCGTACAGCCGATCCGAAGTTTGGAGAAGATCCAGGAAGTCAAACAGTATTTAATGAAGAAAAGTGATCGTGATTATTTTTTATTTATTTTTGGCATGAACAGCGCACTGCGGATTTCTGATGTTCTGCCGCTTCGCGTGAGGGATGTCAGGAACAAAGACCATGTGTGGGCAACCGAAAGCAAAACGAGAAAGAAAAGAAAAATTCTGATACTGGAGTCTTTAAAGGCCGACATATACGCTTATACAAAAGACATGAAAGAGGATGACTATTTGTTTAAATCGAAACGGACGAATAAGCCCATATCCCGGATTCAGGCATACAGAATATTAAAGGAAGCGGCTGCCGCTTGCGGATTGGAGGAAATCGGGACGCATACGCTTAGAAAGACGTTCGGGTATCATTTTTATCAGAGGACAAAAGACATTGCTGAACTGCAGAGGATTTTGAATCATTCTTCTCCGTCTATTACAATGCGTTATATCGGAATAGATGAAGATACGACGAGAGCCGCCTATAAAGTGTTCGGAGGGCTGTAGACTTGAAAAAAACGGCCGCCAGCGTTACTATAATAGAAGCAGGCTCTAGTAGCACAGCGGATAGTGCAGCAGTTTCCTAAACTGCAGGTCGGGAGTTCGAATCTCTCCTAGAGCGTTTTTTGTATGAGATAGGCGCAGCTTAATAATGTCGGTAAAACAAAAACCCCCTTGTTATACAAGGGGGTTTTGAGTTGAATATTTTGTGAAAACCTGGTGGAAATGATGTGAAAAAAGCCCGCTGTAAGCAAGCGGGCTTTTTCTTATATGACAGCATCAAATTGATTGACTTTCCAAACGTTGTTTTCTTTTACGAATGTTACATCGCGTTTTGCTGACGGAGAACCGTCAAGAGTCGGTACAGTGAAGCGGTATGTTTGGACGTTTCCTTTTTTAGAAAGAAGGGTCATTTTTGCTTTTTTCCAATTCAGGAGGTTATCTCCGTCGCCGACCGGAACAGCCAATTTGCCGTCTTTTACAGTGAAGTGGTAATCTTTGAGCCCTTTGTCAATCGCTTGCTTTGTAAAAGCGGGTGTCAGATATTTTACGGCTTTCGCTTTTGTTCCGAGGTCTTTGCACATAAATACATATTGCAGATTTTGATATTCAAACGGTTCAGATGTGCAATTTGCGTTTGATTTAAGCGCACCGCCGCTCATTGTATTCCAGAAATGTTCTCTCGCTGACAGGGCCAGCTGAAGTGCTTGTTTTTGTGTAAGGTCATTAGGTGCATTTTTTGCAGTCGCCGCAGTGCCCAATGACAGAATCAATGTAATAGTAGTGAGGAATAATAGCCATTTTTTCATGATATAATCTCTCCTTCAATCAATCTCTTTCTCTTATGTTACAAATGTTACAATAATTACGGTAAGATTACAATACCTTTTCAGAAATATTTTCCGGACTTTTTATTTTTATGGTTTATTTCCATGTAAGACGTGAGAAAAAGATAAAGAGTTTCATTGAACAAAAGGTTTTTACAAGCTGTCTGCTGAATAATAAAATGGAAGAAAATCAAAAAAGGAGTCCTACATATGGAAGTACAAGATCATTTAGAAACAGCGGAAGGCCGCGGCCAGTCAGTCTGGCGATCGATGTCACTGTTTTTAGTGCCGCTGCTTTTAAGCAATGTATTGCAATCTGTCGGCCAATTGGTCGGAATGGTATTTGTCGGAAGGTGGCTCGGAGTCGATGCGCTTGCCGCTGTATCGTCTTTTTTTCCGCTGTTTTTTCTGCTGATCTCCTTTACGATCGGAATCGGTTCGGGAAGTTCCATTCTGATCGGGCAGGCTTACGGCGCGAAAAACGAAGAGAGGATGAAGGCGATTGTCGGCACTACACTGACTTTTACCTTTATGCTCGGTGTTGTCCTGGCAATTGTCGGCAGTGTGTTTACGCTTGATATTCTGCGGCTGATGGGAACGCCGGAAAACGTAATAGATGTCAGTGTCCGATATGCGCGCATTTTGTTTTGCGCAATGCCGCTGATGTTTTTATATTTTGCGTATACGACATTTTTACGCGGAACGGGAGATTCAAAGACTCCGTTTTATACGTTAATCGTCAGTACAGTCATAAACATCGGGCTCTTGCCCTTATTGATTCTCGGGCTTTTCGGACTTCCGAAGTTCGGCATTTACGGTTCGGCGTATGCAACCGTGATTTCAAACATCGTGACATTTATCGTACTCATGGTTTATTTGCGGAAAAGGAAACATCCATTGGCATTTGACCGGACTGCGCTCCGTTCTCTTAAAATGGACAAAAAGCTGCTCGCGCTTTTACTCCGTCTCGGTATTCCGTCGAGCATCAATATGATTCTCGTGTCACTTTCTGAAATTGCGGTCATTTCATTTGTCAATCATTACGGATCAAACGCGACGGCTGCTTACGGGGTCGTCAACCAAGTGGCGAGTTATGTGCAGATGCCGGCGGTAAGCCTCGGCATCGCCGTTTCCATTTTTGCCGCCCAATCCATTGGCGCCAATCAATTCGGCCGGCTGAAACAGGTCATCAAAGTCGGCATCGGCCTGAATTATTTGATCGGCGGGGTTTTGATTGTGCTGATTTATACCTTCTCCCGGCAGATACTTGCTTTGTTTTTAACAGATCAGGACACGCTCCACATTGCCCGCAATCTGATTATGATTACCCTTTGGAGTTATTTGATTTTCGGTCACGCTCAGATCGTTTCAGCAACGATGCGGGCGAGCGGTACGGTGTTATGGCCGACGATTATCAGCATTTTTGCGATTTGGGGAATTGAAGTGCCTGTGGCCTTTATTCTTTCTCATTATACGAATCTCGGCATTCTCGGCATTTGGGTCGGTTATCCGGCGGCTTTTGTCGTCAGCCTGCTGCTGCAATACGGATATTACCGGTTTGTATGGAAGAAAAAACAGATTACCCGGCTGATTCAATAAGGTTTTACCGCACATCGCTCAGTTCATACGGGCGATGTTTTTTTTAGAGAAGGAAAATGAGTTTAGAAAATGGAATTCCTATACATGCTAGAAAACAAGGAAAGGGCAGGTGCTTATGACGATTGAACATACGACTTATTTAGGGGTTTCAGCCATAAAAGCGGAGACTGATAAGGCTGAATGCATCATTGTGCCGGAATGGGGATCAAATGTCATATCGCTTCGGGATAAAAGAACCGGTATGCGGCTTCTGAGAGAACCGGAAACTGCGGAGCAATTCCGCGCAAAACCGATGCTGTACGGCATTCCCGTTTTATTCCCGCCGAACCGGATTACGGACGGGACGTTTCGTTTTGACGGCCGCGCGTATCAATTTGAGATAAACGAAGAGGATAAACATAATCATATTCACGGCTTTCTTCACAATCAGCATTGGAAAGCGGCGGCAGCGAAAGCAGAGGGGGATGGAATGACAGTCGAAACAGAAATTGATCTTTCAAAGATTCCCCGTGTTCATAAACAATTTCCGCACGATGTCGTTGTCCGGATGACCTATACATTAAAAGACAATGTGTTTACGCAGCGGGCGCTGATTATGAATAAGGGAACGGAGGCTTTTCCTTGGGGGCTCGGCTATCATTCAACTTTTGTTTTCAATGAAGAGCGATCCCGTCTATTTTTGACGGCTGACCGCATGTGGGAATTAAATGAACGTTTCGTGCCGACGGGCCGTTTATTGGATGTGCCTGATAAAGAAGCGTTCCGTCAGGGGATGTCTTTGAAAAATAAACAGTTTGACGATGTTTTTCTTTCTTCCGGACGGAATGGCGGCAATAACGAAGCTGTTATTTATCATCCGGATGAGCAATTATCCGTTTTGTATCAAGCAGACACGTCTTTCAAGCATTGGGTGGTATATAACGGTGACGGAAAGCAAGGGTTTGTCAGTCTTGAGCCTTATACTTCCGTTACAGATGCATTTAATCTGAATCAGCCTGCATCACTGACAGGTCTTCAGATTCTGAAACCGGGCGAAGAAGCGGCTGCGTCATCCAGGATCACCATTTTGCATGACGAAGAATAGGAAAGAGGCGGGATAACATTGAAAACATATGTGAAACGCTTGAGCGCGGTGATTCTGCTTTTGATCATTGCCGCAGTTCCTTATATTGATGAGGCGGCTAAGGCGGCTGAACAAAAAAATACTTTGCAAAAAGAGCTGGAACACATTCTGGATGAAGAACCTGCTTTAAAGGGGGCTTCAGCGGGCGTCAGTGTCCGGTCAGCAAAAACAGGGGAGGTGCTGTTCGGCAGCCGGGAAGATATGCGGCTGAGGCCTGCATCACTGATGAAGCTGCTGACGGCATCTGCGGCGCTTTCCGTTCTCGGAGAAGATTACACCTTTAAGACAGAAGTACGGGCAGACGGCGCCGTAAAAGGAAAACAGCTGCGCGGAAACCTTTATCTCAGGGGAAAAGGTGATCCGACCCTATTGGCTTCTGATTTTGAGAAGATGGCTAAACAGGTCAAAGCCAGAGGCATCCATGTCATTAAAGGAGATCTGGTCGGGGATGATTCGTGGTATGACGATACCAGATATTCAGTTGATCTTCCGTGGAGCGATGAAGGTCAATATTATGGCGCGCAAGTATCAGCTCTTACCGCTTCCCCAAATGAGGATTATGATACCGGAACGGTGATTGCGGAAATCAGCCCGGCGAAACAGCCCGGTAAAAAGCCGCGCATTTCGATTTCTCCCCATACGGACATCGTTCGTGTGAAAAATGAAGTGAAAACCGTCGCTTCTGATGAAAAGAAAGATTTGACGGTTGAACGGGAGCACGGCGGCAATGTGATTACGATAAAGGGAACCATACCTGCCGGCTCGGCACAGGCAAGAGAATGGGCGGCAGTGTGGGATCCGTCGTCCTATGCTTTAGATTTATGGAAACAAGCGCTTACTAAACAGGGTATAACTGTAAAAGGGAAAATCAGAACAGGGCGAATGCCGCACCGCACCCAGCTCGTCACATCACGGACATCCATGCCTCTTTCAGAATTATTGATCCCGTTTATGAAACTGAGCAACAACGGGCACGCCGAAATTCTGATCAAGGAAATGGGAAAAGTGAAAAAAGGGGAGGGCAGCTGGGAAAAGGGCTTGGACGTGATGAAATCGGAGCTCAAATCGTTCGGGCTGAATCCGGATGAATTGATTGCAAGAGACGGATCCGGCGTTTCTCATATTAACGGCGTATCCGCCGGCCAAATCGGAGAGCTTTTGTATGCGGTTCAGAAAGAAAAGTGGTACCCGGCTTTCCTTCGTTCGCTCCCTGTCGCCGGTGCAAGCGACAGAATGACGGGAGGAACCCTTCGGAACCGGCTGAAGAATACTCCGGCAGAAGGCAAAATTAAAGCGAAAACCGGGTCACTAACATCAGTCAGTTCGATTGCCGGCTATGCAGACACAAAAACAGGAGATACGCTTATTTTTTCCGTGCTTCAAAACGGGCTGCTTGACGAAGATGACGGAAAAGACATTGAAGACAAAATCGCAGTCGTGCTGGCAAATCAATAAGAAGGGCCGAATCCTTAGAGGATTCGGCTTTTTTTGATGTCTGTAAAACATTATATTGCGATTATGAATCAATCTTTTCAAAAAGTAATATCGGCAATACCCTTCCTTTTTTTTACATATCGCTTTCTTACATGTTCACCGATTATTCATTTTTTAACATAAAACTTCTTTTCGGGAGGAAAACCTTTTTAAAAGCGCAATTAATTATACATTTTATTCCTTATTATAGTGTTTAAGAACCAGTTTATAGTATGCATACATACCGTTTTACATGGTATAAAGATTATAGAAATGAAGAAGTGAAGTGAGGAATATATACTATATTCTAAAAAATGTTAGAGAAAATTTAATTTTTTATTGTGATTTCTAAAATATGTTTTAAAATAATGCTTATATGGATGATTAAGTCATATGCTGTCGAAATTTAATTGTAATTATTTCACTTTCTTATCCTCTTAAATTGAAGCGGAGGGATTCCATTGGAGAACACTGTTTATTCTTTAACTCACGCACAAAGAAGAGTGTGGTTTACGGAGCTGCTCGAACCGGGCACAAGTATCTGCAATCTCGCGGCATGCGTCAAATTCAGGGGGGACATCGATTTTGACGTACTGCGCCATGCTTTAGATTTTTCTATCTCGCAAAATGATTCGCTCAGGTTTCAACTGACAGAAGGGGACGGATCAGAACCCCAGCTGTATCTGGCGGGGCATCGGCCGATTTCTCTAGAGACTGTTGATTTTACTCATACTGATCAGGCAGAGCGGGACGCATGGATTGACACGCAGACCCGTGTTCCGTTCAAGCTGTTTCATACACCTCTGTATCAATTTACTCTGCTTGTCATGTCAGACGAAGAAGTTTGGCTTTATTCAAAATTTCACCATATTATCATGGACGGCATCTCGCTCAACCTGCTCGGCAACCAGCTCATTGATATCTACCAAAAGATCATGCGGAGCGAGGATTTAGCTGAACACCACAGACCTTCCTATCTCAGCTACATGGAAAAAGAACAGCAATACTTACAGTCTTCCCGTTTTCAAAAAGACCGTTCATTTTGGACTGAAACATACCGAACCGTTCCGGAACACCTTTCACTGGCGGAACGAACCTCTCATCTTAGACAAAGCACTGCGGCTTCCAGAGATACAATCACTCTTTCTCACTCCTTAGAACAATCAATCCGGCTTTTTTGCAAAGAAAATAATATCAGCATCATCTCTCTGTTTATGGCTTCGTTATACATATGCATCAGCCGTCTGACGGCTAAAAAGGATATTGCCATCGGCACTTATTACGGAAACCGGGGCTCCAGGCTCGAAAAGGATATGCTCGGCATGTTCGTCAGCACACTGCCGATCAGAATGACGGCAGATCCTGATGCGGAGTTCCTGTCCTTTGTCCGCAGCGTAGGAAAAGAGCAGCTGTCTGTTATGCGGCACCAGAAATATCCTTACAATCTTTTTGTGAATGAATTAAGGCAGACTCATCATGACCTGCAAAATATCATCGGTATTTCGATGCAGTATCAGCCGCTTGAGTGGCGTAAGGCAGACGGTTTCGATTATGAAACGGCCATGTTTTTCAGCGGACATACCGCAAACGAGCTCTCCATTTTAATTAAGGAGCGGACAGATACGGGATTGATTGAGCTGAATTTTGATTACCAATCCGCTTTATTTACTGAAAAATCGATTAAACGTATTCAAACTCATTTGCTGACGATCGTTGAAAATGCCGTTAGAAATCCTAACCGGCTGATTCGGCATATTGATATGGCGGATGAAAATGAAAAGAAACGGGTGTTATCTGCGTTTAACCGTACAGAAGCGGTTGAACCGCCGGCTTCGACGCTTCACGGGCTGTTTGCCCGCCGCGCCGCGCTTTCGCCGCATCGTCCGGCGCTCCGTTTTCCGGGCGGTATGCTGACGTACGCCGAGCTTGATCAGTACACGGACAGGCTCGCCGCTCGGCTCCGACAAAAAGGCGTCCGCAAAGAAAGCATGATCGGCGTGCTCGCTGAACGCTCGCCGGAGATGGTGGTTTCAGTGCTTGCCGTGTTAAAAGCGGGCGGCGCCTACGTGCCGCTTGACCCGGAGTATCCTGAGGACAGGCTGCGCTATATGCTCGATGACTGCGGCGCTTGTCTCCTGCTTGCACAGCCGGGATTATCCGTTTCCGGTTTTTCCGGCGAGACGCTAGAAGTGTCTCTTTCTGCTCTGACAGGCGAGACGGAGACAGGGGCTGTCTCTGAAGAAGCGGATAGCGATTCGCTCGCTTATATCATTTATACGTCCGGTTCGACGGGAACACCGAAGGGAGTGGCTGTTGAACACCGTCAGGCCGCCGCCTTTTTATCAGGGATGCAAGGGCAGTTCCCGTTGACGGAAGAGGATATTATCGTGCTGAAATCATCCTTTTCTTTCGATGCTTCCATCTGGCAATTGTTTTGGTGGACGATGTCAGGCGCCTCCGTGTATCTGCTTCCGGCCGGCTGGGAGAAAGATCCTGTGCGGATGATTGAAGCGTTTGTCTCAGAAAAGGTGACGACCGCGCATTTTATTCCGGCGATGGTCAACAGCTTTTTAGACGCGCTGGAAACAGAGCCTGCGGAAACAAGAACACGCCTCGGCAGAACCTTGACACGCGTGTTTGCCGGAGGCGAAGCTCTTTCACCGCTTACGGCTGCCCGGTTTGCCGATCTTCTGCCGGAGACCGTGCTCATTCACGGCTACGGGCCGACGGAAGCGACGGTGGATGCGGCGTTTTACGTCTGTGACCGAAAACGGGACAGCGGACGGACGCGGCTTCCGATTGGTAAACCCGTTCCTGGTGCCCGTCTGTATGTATTAGATAGCGGAGGAACCATCCAGCCTGCGGGCGTGGCAGGAGAGCTGTACATCGCGGGGACAGGGGTGGCCCGGGGCTATCTGAACCGGCCCGAGCTGACGGAGGAGCGCTTTCTCAATGATCCGTTTTACCCGGGAGAACGCATGTATCAGACGGGCGATATCGCACGCTGGACAGAAGACGGCCTAGTCGAATGGCTCGGACGTTCAGACGGACAGGTGAAAGTCCGCGGCTACCGGATTGAACCGGGAGAGATCGAAGCGACGATCCGGCGCATCGACGGCATTCGTGAGGCGGCCGTCACCGCCCGGACCGAACACGGCGAAACCGCGCTTTACGCCTATATCGAAGGACGGGAAAGCGATGACGTGCGGGCGGAGCTTGCGACACGCCTTCCGGCTTACATGATGCCGGCTCAGTTTATAGAGATGAGCGAATGGCCGGTCACGCCGAGCGGAAAACTTGACCGCCGCGCGCTGCCGGCTCCCGGCGGAGCGGCAGACAGACAAGCGTACACCGCCCCGCGGAACGTCACGGAAATGAAGCTTTGCGCCCTTTGGGAAGAGGTGCTGAAAAACGGCCCCGTCGGCATCCGGGATCACTTTTTTGAGCGGGGCGGCCATTCGTTAAAAGCGACGGCTCTCGTCTCCCGCATCGCCAAAGAGTTCGGTGTTCAGGTGCCGTTACAGGACATCTTCGCCCAGCCGACGGTGGAAGAGCTCGCTTCGGTTATTCAGGACTTGGAAGAAAGCCCGTATGAAGCGATTCAGCCTGCGCAAACACAGGACACCTACCCGGTGTCTTCGGCGCAGAAACGGATGTATGTGCTCCAGCAGCTTGAAGACGGCGGTGTCGGCTACAATATGCCGGCTGTGCTGGAACTGACGGGCCCGCTTGACCGCGGCCGGCTGGAGGAGACGTTCCGGCAGCTTGTTGAGCGGCATGAGTCGCTCAGAACGTCCTTTGAAACGGGGCCTGACGGCGAACCGGTGCAGCGCATCCATGACAGCGTGCCGTTTCAGTTGGATGAGGCCGAGTCGGCTGACGCATTCGTCCGGCCGTTTTGTCTGGAGGAAGCGCCGCTCTTCCGTGCGGCCCTCGTGAAAGAATCGGACGAACGTTATCTTTTATTAACGGATATGCATCATATTATTTCTGACGGTGTGTCCGTCAACACCTTGATTAAAGAATTCGGCGAGCTGTACGCAGGCCGTTCGCTTGCGCCGATGCGCCTTCAATATAAAGACTATGCCGTCTGGCAGCGGTCGTTTCAGGAGAAAGAAGGGTACCAGAAGCAGGAAGCGTATTGGCTGAAGCGGCTTGAAGGAGAGCTTCCGGTGCTTGAGCTTCCGGCTGACAAGCCCCGTCCGGCTGTCAGAAGCTTTGCGGGCGGCAGCGTATCGTGCACGCTTGACGCTGAAACGGCATCCGGCCTTCACCGCATCGCCCGGGATCACGGCTCCACTTTGTATATGGTGCTTCTCGCCGCGTACAATACGTTACTCGCGAGATTGAGCGGGCAGGAAGACATCATCGTCGGCTCGCCGATTGCCGGGCGCCCGCACAAAGACCTTGAACCGATTCTCGGCATGTTCGTCAACACGCTGGCCATCAGAACGGAGCCGAAAGGAGACAAACGGTTTACCGATTACTTGGCGGAAGTCCGCCAGGCCGCGCTTGAGGCATATGAGCATCAGGACTACCCGTTTGAAGAGCTTGTGGAACGGCTCGGCGTGCAGCGGGACATGAGCCGCAATCCGCTGTTTGATGCGATGTTTATTCTTCAGAATATGGAGCGAGAAGAGATAAATCTGGCCGGTCTGAAGGTGTCACGATCAGAACATACCGAACATGATGTATCAAGTTTTGACCTGACCTTATCAGCGGCTGAATCCGATGGAAACATCCGCTTTGAAATGGAATTCAGCACCGAGCTTTTTATGAAAGAAACGATTGAACGCTGGATGGGCCACTTACTGAATCTCTTGCGCCATGTTGCCGCCGAACCGGAAGTCACACTATCGAAAGCTGACATTTTGGATGAAGAAGAAAAACAAAAGTTACTGATTGAGTTTAATAACACACAAACCGAATTCATGGAAAAACACAAACTGTTTCACCAGCTGTTTGAAGAGAAAGCAGAAGAAACGCCTCATCAGACCGCTGTTATTGAAGGAGTACAACAGATCAGCTATTCGCAGCTTAATGAGCGGGCAAATCGGCTTGCGCGAACATTACACAAAAATGGATTCGGTCCGGGAAAAAGAGCAGCTATATTGGCAAACCGTTCGATTGAAGCGATCGTCAGTGTTCTTGCTGTCATGAAATCGGGAGGGGCGTATATACCGGTTGACTCCCATTATCCCGAGGAACGGATTCGCTATTTATTAAAAGACAGCGCGGCATCCGTCTTGATGGTGCAGTCAGAATACAAAGAACTTGCTTCACAGCTGACGGATCACAATTTACTTCTCGTTCAGCTTGATCATGAAGATCAATACGATATTTGTGCAAAGAATATTCAGCCGTCAGCGTCACCGGATGATACTGCATATATCATATATACTTCGGGAACAACGGGAACGCCGAAGGGAGTCGAAGTCAGAAATCGCAGCTTTACGCATGCAGCACTTGCATGGCGCAGGATTTATGAGCTTGATCTTATACCGGTCAGAGTGCTGCAGATGGCGAGTTTCTCATTTGATGTATTTTCAGGAGATCTTGCACGCGCCCTGCTAAACGGGGGAACGCTTGTCATTTGTCCGGATGACGTCCGGCTTGAGCCACAACAGCTTTATCGGCTCATTGATCAGCACCGTATCACGTTTATGGAGTCGACACCCGCGCTGATTGTTCCGTTTATGGAATATATATATCGCCGGAAGCTCGCGCTGCAAAGTGTAAAAATACTGGTACTGGGTTCAGATATGATCAAGTCGCAAGATTTTTATACGCTTCATGAACGCTTCGGAAAAGAAATGCGGATCATTAACAGCTACGGTGTAACAGAAGCGACAATAGATTCTTCGTATTATGAAGCCGAAATGAGCGAAAAGCCGCGGGAAGATGATGTGCCGATCGGTGTTCCGCTTCCGAATGTACAAATGTACGTCTTAAACAAAGACAAACAGGTCCAGCCGATCGGCGTTTTCGGAGAGCTGTATATCGGAGGGGCCGGCGTCGCCAAAGGATATTGGGGACAGCCTGAGCTGACAGAGGGCGCATTCAGTGACCCGTTACAAACGGGAGAAACGCTTTACAGAACCGGAGATCAGGCTTGCTGGCTGCCGGATGGAACTCTTCGTTTTCAAGGGCGGATCGATAAGCAGGTAAAAATCAGAGGCTACAGAATTGAGACGGGAGAAATAGAAAGTGTGCTTTTGAAACACGATCAAGTCAAAGAAGCGGCTGTTACCGTGATGAAAGATGCTGAAGGACAAGCCCGATTAGCGGCATACATCGTTCCTAAAGAGGCCGATATCTCATCACTTCGCCAGTCTCTTATGCAGGAGCTTCCGGCTTATATGATGCCGTCTCATATTATCGGTTTAGACAGCATGCCCCTGACACTGAACGGCAAACTTGATAAATCGGCATTGCCGGCAGAAGAGATACATTCATCACAGGCATTTGTCGCGCCCGGCGATGAAAAACAGGCGATGTTATGCCGGATTTGGGAAGATGTGCTTCATATTCAGAAAGCGGGAATTCATCACTCTTTCTTTGAGCTTGGGGGAGATTCCATTAAGGCGCTTCAAGTGTCAGCCCGACTCGCCGGAGAAGGCTGGAACATGTCGATCCGCGATTTGTTTCAGTTCCCGACGATTGCAGAACTCGCGAAGCACCTCACGCCGGCTGTTGCAACGGCTGATCAGGGGCCGATAGAAGGAAGCGCTCCGCTGACACCGATCCAGCAGAGATTTTTTGAGGAGCCGGGTGCGTTTGAGCTTCATTATAACCAAGCGGTCATGCTGTGCAGTGAAGACAGCCTCGAAATAGATGCGCTGTATCAGGCGGTTTGCGCGCTGACCGAACATCATGATGCGCTGCGAATGACTTTCACTGAAAATGAGCATGGGGAAACGGTTCAATATAATCGCGGAATCACAAAGCAGTATGAAGAAATCTTTACGCTTAACGTCATAGATATTTCAGAAGAAACGCAGCCCGAAAAACGGATAGCCGCTGAGGAAAAAGAAATACAGCAGGCTATGCGTCTTGATCAAGGGCCTCTGCTTCATCTCGGAGTGTTCCGGCAGAAGGAAGCCGACCATCTTCTTATAACGATTCATCATCTTATCGTGGACGGCGTGTCATGGAGGATATTGCTTGAAGATCTGCAGACAGCTTATCAGCAGGCATTGGACGGCAAACAAATCGAACTGCCGCCGAAAAGCGATTCTTATATAAAGTATGCCGAAGAGCTTTTTGACATTTCCAAAAGCAAAGCATTGCTGGAGGAAGCCGCATACTGGGACGGCGTGATGTCTAGTGAAACAGCGCCGCTGCCGAAAATAACTGATGAAAACGCCGGACGATTGCAGGAAAACGCGCGCACGGCATCGTGGATATTAAGCAGCGAAGTCACGAAACAGCTGCTGTTGGAAACACAGCAGGCATACGGAACGGATGTTCATGAATTGCTTTTAACGGCGCTTGGAATGGCGCTTCATGAGTGGACGGGTTCTGAACAGATCCTTATCAGCACTGAGGGGCACGGGCGCCAGGGGCATATGCCTGACATTGATATGTCAAGAACGGCAGGATGGTTTACATCTGTTTACCCGGTGCTTTTGGATATGAGAGTGCCGGGAGGCTCAGGCGAAAAAACCGCTCACCGCATAAAGACGGTAAAAGACATGATGAGACGGGTTCCTCATCACGGAACCGGCTACGGGCTGCTGAGATATTCGCGAAACATTCTTTATAAAGACCCAGAAATAAGCTTTAACTATCTCGGTGCGTTTGACGGTCTTGAGGGAGCGCTGAAGATGTCACCGTTCAAGCCGCAGCATGATATAGCGGCCGGGCGCATCCGCGAGTTTGATTTGGATATTAACGCGATGGTGGCGGCCGGGCAACTGGAGGTAAAAGCCGTTTATACCGATGTATTTGCACCGGGGGCAATCGAGTTCTTCATGAATCGTTTCCATACTCACATCGAGGACATCATCGCCCACTGTTCCGGCAAGAAAGAACGGGAAAAAACATTAACGGATTACAGCCATACAGAATTGACCGCTCAAGCACTATCAAGCATTGAAGATCTCGTAAAAGGACTTTAATTTCATAAAAAGGTGTGTGGCATTCGTGACACAAGCGACAGAAATTCAAGATATTTACCCTTTATCATATATGCAGGAAGGCATGCTGTTTCATTCGCTTCTGGATTCCGGATCAAACGCATATGTCGAGCAGATTTCGTTTACAGTCAGCGGGAATTTATGCATTGATACATTCCAAAAAAGTCTGGATATGCTTATCAGCCGTTATGATATTTTCAGAACGATTTTCATAAAAGAAGTGCCTGACCTTGAAGGACCGCAGCAGGTTGTTCTTTCACGCCGTGACACAGCCGTACAGACTGAGAACATTTCAGACTATTCGGAAGAACGGCAGCAAAGCATCATGAAGGAATTCAAGGAAACCGACCGGAATAAGGGCTTTGATCTGCAAAAAGGCCCCTTAATGCGCCTGACTCTTTTTCAAACGGGAGAAAACCGCCATACATGCGTTTGGACTCACCATCACATTATGATGGACGGCTGGAGCTTGGGCATTGTGCTGAAAGATTTCTTCAGCATGTATTATGCGAACCGGAACGGGCGGCCTGTAAACCTCGGCAGTCCGGCTCCGTACAGCTCTTATATCAAATGGCTCCGAAGCCGGAATAAAGAAGAAACGTCAGCGTTCTGGTCGCGCTGCTTGGAAGATTACGGAGAAGTCGTTTCCGTTCCGCAAACGAAGAATAAGCCGGCGCAAAACGGTTATGCATCTGAGCATTTTCAATTTTCCCTTGAGTCTGAAACCGTGCAAAAGCTGACAGACATTGCCCGAAGCACCGAGGTCACGCTGAATACTTTATTTACGAGCATTTGGGGACTGCTTCTCCATCGTTACAACGGCACTGAAGATGCGGTATTCGGTTCAGTTGTTTCCGGCAGGCCGTCAGCTATCGCCGGCATCGAATCAATGGCCGGACTGTTTATCAATACCGTGCCGGTAAGGGTGCGCGCGGCTGGGGATATGACTTTTTCTTCTCTTCTCAAAAAGGTGCAAAAAGAGTCACTCGCTGCGGAAGAGCACAGCTATTATCCGCTTTATGACATCCAAAACGAAAGCGGCCTGCAAAAAGATCTATTGAACCACATCCTGGTTTTTGAGAATTATCCGGTTCAGATGCAGACTGCGGTAAACGGCTGGAAGCAAACGGAAAGCAGTGCGCTCTCACTTGAAAACTTTTCGATGGCGGAAGAAACCAATTACGATCTTAACGTCGTCATCGTTCCGGGAGAAGAGTTTTATGTGAAATTCAGCTACAATGCGGGCATCTACGATCGGGAAGACATGAAACGGATCAAAGGGCATATTCTGGAGGTCATCTCCTGTGTAACGGAAGATCCGGACAGGCTTTTATCAAGCATCAGTCTCGTGCCTCCGGAGGAAGAAGCCTTGATTCATTCGTTTAACGAAACGAACCGTCCGTACCCTGAGACAACCGTTCATGGGCTGTTTGAAGAACAGGCGGCAAAAACGCCTGACCAAGAGGCGTTGAGATATAACGGGGTAAGCTGGAGCTACAAGAAATTAAATCAGCGGGCGAATCAGATTGCGCATGCGTTAAGGGAAAAAGGCGCACGCCCCGACCAGATCACCGCTGTTATGCTGCGCCGGTCAATGAGTACGGTTGCCGCTCTGCTCGGAATTTGGAAGTCGGGCAGCGCCTATATGCCGATTGATGCGGAATTCCCGCCTGAACGGATTTCATTTTTACTGAGAGACAGTGAAGCCTCACTGCTCGTGACCGAAAAGGACCTGCTCCCCCTCATTCCGCCGCATTTCAAGGGCAGCGTCGTCATCATGGAGGAAACGGTTTCCCAGCAGACCGCACCGCTTCTGCCGGTATCTGACAGCAGAAATTGGGCGTATGTCATTTACACCTCCGGAACGACAGGCCGGCCGAAAGGGGTGCTTGTACAACACAAAGCGATCAGCAATACATTGCAATGGCGGCGTGAAGAATACGGGATGACAGAAGGGGACATAGCGCTTCATCTTTTTTCATACGTATTTGACGGGTCATTAACGAGTCTTTTCACTCCGCTTCTGTCGGGCGCCTGTGTATTGTTAACTGATGAAGATGATGCGAAAGACGTCCTTTCAATAAAACAGAAAATCACCCGCCACGGAGTGAGCCATCTTCTGATCGTTCCGTCTCTGTATCGCGTTCTGCTTGATTCGCTGACGAAAAAAGATGCAGAGACACTTCGGGCGGTGACATTTGCCGGGGAAGCGGCCACTCCTGATATCGTGGAAGCGAGCCGCGGCATATGCCCGAATGCCGAGCTGCTGAATGAATACGGCCCGACGGAAAACAGTGTGGCCACGACGATTCTGCGCAACCTGCAAAAAAGCAGCCGGATTACGATCGGGCGCCCGATTGCCAACACTTCTGTCTATATGATGCACGGAGATCGGCTGCAGCCGGTCGGAGCCGTCGGTGAACTGTGTATTTCCGGAAAAGGTCTGGCGGACGGATATTTTCAGCAAAAAGAGCTGACGGACAAAGTCTTTACCCCTCATCCGTTTCGTGAAGGTGAACGGCTGTACAGAACGGGAGATGCAGCCCGATTTTTACCGGACGGAACGATTGAATATATGGGACGCTTTGACGATCAGGTCAAGGTAAGAGGTTACAGAATTGAATTAGGAGAAATCGAAACGGCACTCAGAAGTCTGTCCGGGGTAAAAGAGGCGGCAGTCACCGTGCGCAAAACGGCGGACGGGGAACAGGAGCTTGCAGCTTATGTCGTACTGGAAAACGCAGGTGTGACATTTGACCCTCATGCCGAATTGGCCGGGAGATTACCTGCTTATATGATACCGGGAAGCTTTACCAAATTAACGGAGATGCCGCTGTCTGTGAGCGGAAAACTTGATCGGGCCGCACTTCCTGAGCCGAAAGAAGCTGAGAGAACCGGAGATTATCAAGCTCCGCGCACAATGCTTGAGACCGAGCTGCTTTCTATTTGGCAAGAAGTGCTGAAACGGGAACATATCAGTATGAGAGATGATTTCTTCCAAATCGGCGGACAGTCGCTGAAAGCCGCGTCGCTTGTTTCAAACATACATAAACGGCTCCAAATTGAACTTGCCGTCCGCCATGTTTTTGAACATCCGACCATCGAGAGCATGGCCCGCTTCCTTGAACAGAGGAAAAGAGGAGAATATGCAGAAATCACGCCTGCTGTGGCAAAGGACTTGTACCCGCTATCTTTTGCGCAAAAAAGGCTCTATGCCCTTCATCAGCTTGCAGCGGACAGTACGGGCTATCATATGCCCGCTTGTCTGGAACTGAGCGGCAGACTCAACCGGGATCGGCTGCACGAAGCCTTTTCAGCGCTGTTACAAAGGCATGAAGCGTTACGCACATCATTTGTTTTACGAAACGGGGAGCCGATGCAGCACATACATGCACATGTCGATCTTGACCTCACAGAGATTCACATGCCATCCGGGAACCTTCTTCAAGAGGTGATGGAAACTTTCGTCAAACCGTTTGACGTGGAAAAAGCGCCGCTTTTGAGAGTGACTTTAGCCAAAGTTACTGAAGAACGTCATTTTCTGCTGCTTGATATGCATCATCTTATCGCAGACGGTGTGTCAATGAGCGTTCTGATTCAAGAATTGACGGATTTGTACAGAGGAAAAGAGTTGCGGCCGTTAAAACTCCAGTACAAAGATTTTTCCGTCTGGCAGCATGAGCGGTTTGCCGCTGAAGAATTCAAAAGACATGAGCGTTATTGGCTGGATGCGATCGGGGAAAACATTCCCGTTCTTGATCTGCCGCTCGATAAAAAGCGCCCGCAGCTTCCTGATTTCAGCGGGTCCGTTGTTCGAACGCGCCTTCAAAAGGAAACGGCGGAGAACTTGCGCCGGCTCATGGATGAGACGGGTTCGACACTGTATATGATTCTTTTGGCAAGCTACTCCTTGTTCCTTTCTAAATTGGGCGGGCAGGAAGACATTGTCGTCGGTTCACCTGCGGCCGGCAGAAGCCGCGCTGAGCTTGACGGGGTCATCGGCATGTTTGTAAATACCGTGGCAATGAGAAGCAGGCCGAAAGGGGATAAGACATTCCGCGCTTATTTAGAAGAGGTGAAAATGCTCGCCCTCGGCGCGGCCGAACATCAGGACTTCCCGTTTGAAGAACTTGCCCAAAAGCTTGATACACACCGGGAAGTCAATCGCAATCCGCTGTTTGATGCCATGCTCGTTTTGCAAAACAGTGATGATTTCGAAGTGAACCTTCCGGGCTTATCCGTTTCTTCACATGCAGTGAAGCATGACATTTCAAAATTCGACTTGACGCTTCATGCCGAGGAACGGCCGGATGGCTCACTGGATTTTCATTTTGAATACAGTACCGCGTTGTTTGAAAAAGATACGATTGAACGGTGGGCTGGTCATTTTAAAGAGCTTTTAGGACAAATCGCATCGGATGATGAGCGGAAGCTGTCTGACATTCATTTGCTGGGCATAAACGAGCGGCAGATGCTTCTTCAAGCGGAAAATCAAACGGCGGAGTATCCGAGGCATGAAACGATTGTCAGTTTATTTGAAGCACAGGCGGAAAAAATGCCGGATCAAATTGCAGCCGTCATGTCTGATGAGCGTCTCACCTACCGCGAGCTCAATGAAAAGGCGGATCGAATCGCCGATATGCTGTCGGAAAACGGCATCCGCTCCGGACAGATTGTCGGAATTATGACCGAACGATCTCTGGATATGCTGATTGGGATTCTCGGTATTTTAAAAGCGGGAGGAGCTTATCTGCCGATTGATCCTGACTATCCGGACGAGCGGATTTCATTTATGCTGACTGACAGCGGCGCGCGTGTTCTGTTGACGCAATCGGGTCTTGGGATATCCGGAATGGACGGGCTGCCGGTTTTATACATCGATAAGCCTGAATCCGTTTCAGCAGACAGAACGAAAGAAATGATAACGCCTGAACAGCCGGCTTACGTGATTTATACATCGGGCACAACCGGAAAACCGAAAGGCGTTATGACGGAACACCGCAATGTCATCAGCCTTATCACACATAAAGGACTGCCGTTTGATTTCGGCTCTGAAGACGTCTGGACGCTGTTCCATTCCTATTGCTTTGATTTTTCTGTCTGGGAAATATTCGGCGCGCTCTTATACGGCGGAAAGGTAGTTATCGTGCCGAAAGACACAGCCCGTGATCCGCATTTGTACCGGCAGCTGCTGCAAAGTGAAGGCGTAACGGTGCTGAACCAAACGCCGACGGCTTTTTCCGGACTCATTCATGAAGAGGCCGGGCATACGGACAAGCTGAAGCTTCGATATGTCATTTTCGGCGGAGAAGCGCTTCAGCCCGGCATGCTGAAAAGCTGGAAAGAGAAGTACCCGGAAACGGAGCTTGTTAATATGTACGGTATTACGGAAACCACGGTTCACGTCACATGCAAAAAACTGAATATGGATGATATTGAGAGAAACAAAAGCAATATCGGCAGACCGCTGGAAACCCTTCATGCTTTTGTTATGGACGCCTATATGAATCCGCAGCCGATCGGAATTCCCGGTGAGCTTTATATCGGCGGGGAAGGCGTCGCGAGGGGATATGTAAACAGGGATGATTTAACCGCCTCCCGTTTCATCACGAATCCGCATGTTTCCGGCATGCGGCTCTACCGGACGGGTGATATCGCCAAAAGGCTCTCAAATGGCGAGCTGGAATATGTCGGGCGGAAAGATGCGCAAGTAAAAGTCAGAGGCCACAGAATTGAGCTGGGAGAAATTAAATCAGCGCTGCAAGAGCTTTCCTCCGTGAAAGAGGCCGCCGTGATCACTCGTGCTGATCAGCACGGTCAGCACTCCATTTACGCATACGCGGTCTTACACGGGAACGAAAAGATAAAAGAAGCAGAGATTCAGGCCTCTCTCAGAGCTTTTCTGCCGGAATATATGATTCCCGCCCGCTTGATAGAGCTTGATGAACTGCCTTTGACGGCGAATGGGAAGCTGGACGAGAAGGCGCTCCCGCAGCCTGAATTAAATGATAGCCTTGGAGATGATATCAGCCTGAGAAATGAAACTGAAGAAATGATGGCTGACATCTGGGAAGAACTCTTAGGTGTTGAAGGACTCGGCCCCAATGCTCATTTCTTCCATCTCGGCGGGGATTCGATTAAAGCGCTGCAAGTATGTGCGAGGCTGAAACAGCAGGGCTATGAAACGACCGTCCGCGAGCTGTTCGAGCATCAGACACTGGGAGAAGTATCGATGCGGCTCCGGAAAGTCCGCCGCGTGATTGATCAGGCTCCCGTCACGGGAGACGTGCCGCTGACGCCGATCCAGCACTGGTTCTTGTCGCAATCATTGCCGCATGATCATTTTAATCAGTCGGTTATGCTCCGCAGTGCGGACAGAATCAATGAATCTGCTATGAGAAAAGCGTTGGCACAGCTTGCGGTTCATCATGACGCATTACGGATGGTATGCGGCACGCAAAACGGATCGGTGATTCAATATAACAGAGCGGAAAACCTTTTTGAAGAAGAACTCTTTACGTTTGAAACGCTTGACGTGAGAGGGAAAGGGTCATTACAAGAGGAGCACGCCGCAATTGAACAGGCGGCCGCCCGTATTCAAACTTCCATTCGGCTGGAGACGGGGCCGCTCGTAGCTGTCGGATTATTTCACGCTAATGATGGCGATCATCTGCTGCTTTCCATTCATCACCTTGTCATTGACGGTGTATCATGGCGGATTTTATTTGAAGATCTCACCGCGTGCTACAGGCAGGCGCTCGAAGGAAAAGAAACCGCGCTTCCGGCAAAAACCGATTCCTATCAGACTTACGCGAAGCAAATTTCTGATTATGCAAAAAGCCGCCGGCTGTTACAGGAAGCAGACTACTGGTCCGAAAGAGAAAAAGCGGCGGTCGAACCGCTTCCGAAAGATGCCCGCATCTCTTCCAATCTTCTGAAAGATACAGATGTGATGACCGTTACATTGACAAAACAGGAGACTGAGCAGCTGTTAACGGAAGCGAACAGAGCATACACAACAGAGACGGGTGAATTATTGCTTGCCGCGTTAAGCCTTGCGCTGAACAGATGGACCGGAAACGAGACATTCAAAATCAGCATGGAAGGCCACGGAAGGGAAGAGCACTTGGAGCATCTTGATATCAGCAGAACCATCGGTTGGTTTACGTCAATTTATCCGGTATTGGTTGACGCAAGTTTTCAAGATCAGGCTGATGACGGCGAGCGGCTCGGCTATCACATTAAGCGGACAAAAGACATGATGCGCCGCATTCCGCATAAAGGAGCGGGATACGGAGTGCTGAAATATATAAGCAAACTCTGGGAAGAGACGGAATCCGATTCTCCTGAAATCAGTTTTAACTATCTGGGACAGTTTGACCGTGAAATCCGTTCAAGCGGCTTTGGTGTTTCTCCCGTAAAAGCGGGAAATGAAGTCAGCCCAGACTGGGAACGTCCGTACACACTTGATATCAGCGGCTCCGTATCGTCGGAATGTCTCAGCATGTATGTCGTGTACAACCGTTTTCAGTATCAAAAAGAAACGATTGAAGTTTTGACGGGATATTTTCATGCCTTTCTCAAGCAGATCATCTCGCATTGCACAGGCAAAGAGGAGCGTGAATGGAGCGCCGCTGATTTCAGTGACGAGGAGTTAACGCTGGAAGATCTGAGTGACATTATGGGGGCCGTCAACAAACTATAGAAAAGGAGTGGCGCAATGGGGCAGCAACCGGAAATACAAGATATATATCCTTTATCTTTTATGCAGGAGGGCATGCTTTTTCATTCTCTGTTGGATCATGACTCAAGAGCCTACTTCGAACAAGCGGTGTTTACGATCAACGGACAGCTTGACCGGGAACGATTCCAAAAAAGTATAGATGCTGTTTTTGAACGATACGATATTTTCCGTACGACATTTATTCATAAGAATGTGGCGAAGCCCCGCCAAGTCGTATTGAAAAACAGGCCGAGCCGCGTTCAGTTTCATGATATTTCTCATTTGGACGAGAAGGCGCAAGACAAATATGCCGACCGGTTCAGAAAAGAAGATAAAGATAAAGGCTTTGATTTGCAATCAGACCCTCTCATGAGAGTCTCCATTTTGAAAAAAGCGCCTGAACGCTATGTTTGTATCTGGAGCCATCATCATATCGTCATGGACGGCTGGTGCTTCGGGATTGTCATGAAGGAATTTCTGATGATCTATCAATCTCTCGGAGACGGACGGCTCCCGTCTCTCGAGCCTGTTCAGCCATATGGAAAGTATATTAAATGGCTCATGAAGCAGGATCGTAAAGAAGCCGAGATTTTTTGGAAAACGAGACTTGCCGATCTTGAGCAATCGGCGTCTCTTCCGAAAAAATCCGCGGAACCAAATGGCGAACTTGAGCAGGCGGTTTTCACCATTTCTGAAGAGCAGACAAATGAGCTGAAGAACATTGCGGCAAGGGCGGGAGCAACGCTGAATACAGTGTTCCAGGCACTGTGGGGCATTTTGCTCCAGCGTGTCAGCCGCTGTGATGACGCCGTTTTCGGTTCTGTCGTTTCCGGCCGGCCGTCGGATCTCGCAGGCGTGGAAAAAATGGTGGGCCTGTTTATTAATACGATTCCCGTGCGGGTGAAAAGCGGTTCATTTTCTTTTCTGGAGCTCGTCAGGCATTTGCAGCAGGAGACGCTGCAAGCAGAAGCGTACAGCTATTATCCGCTGTATGACATTCAGGCGCAAAGTCCTCTGAAACAAGCGCTGTTTGACCACATTATCGTGTTTGAAAATGTGCCGGCCCAGCGTGAAATTGAAAATGTGAGTCAGGCCGGTTCATTTGATTTTGCGGTAGAAGATTTCACGATGGAGGAAGTCACAAACTACGGATGCAGCATAAAGGTGATTCCGGGAAATTCTCTTTATATCCGCTTAAACTTTGATACCGGTATATACGATCGTGTTTTTATGAAGAATATTGAAACATTTTTACGGCATATGATGAAGTCAGTCATTTCCGACCCTGAAATGAGCGCCTCCGAGATCGCATTGCTGGATGCGTGTGAAGCCAGAAATATGCTTGATGCGTTTAACCGTACAGAAACGGTTGAACCGCCGGCTCCGACGCTTCACGGGCTGTTTGCCCGACGTGCCGCGCTTTCGCCGCATCGTCCGGCGCTCCGTTTTCCGGGCGGCATGCTGACGTACGCCGAGCTCGATCAGTACACAGACAGGCTCGCCGTTCGGCTCCGACAAAAAGGCGTCCGCAAAGAAAGCATGGTCGGCGTGCTCGCTGAACGCTCGCCGGAGATGGTGGTTTCAGTGCTTGCCGTGTTAAAAGCGGGCGGCGCCTACGTGCCGCTTGACCCGGAGTATCCTGAGGACAGGCTGCGTTATATGCTCGATGACTGCGGCGCTTGTCTCCTGCTTGCACAGCCGGGGTTATCCGTTTCCGGTTTTTCCGGCGAGACGCTTGAAGTGTCTCTTTCTGCTCTGACAGGCGAGACGGAGACAGGGGCTGTCTCTGAAGAAGCGGATAGCGATTCGCTCGCTTATATCATTTATACGTCCGGTTCGACGGGAACACCGAAGGGAGTGGCTGTTGAACACCGTCAGGCCGCCGCCTTTTTATCCGGCATGCAAGGGCAGTTCCCGTTGACGGAAGAGGATATTATCGTGCTGAAATCATCCTTTTCTTTCGATGCTTCCATCTGGCAATTGTTTTGGTGGACGATGTCCGGCGCCTCCGTGTATCTGCTTCCTGCCGGCTGGGAGAAAGATCCTGTGCGGATGATTGAAGCGTTTGCCTCAGAAAAGGTGACGACCGCGCATTTTATTCCGGCGATGGTCAACAGCTTTTTAGACGCGCTGGAAACAGAGCCTGCGGAAACAAGAACACGCCTCGGCAGAACCTTGACACGCGTGTTTGCCGGAGGCGAAGCTCTTTCACCGCTTACGGCTGCCCGGTTTGCCGATCTTCTGCCGGAGACCGTGCTCATTCACGGCTATGGGCCGACGGAAGCGACGGTTGATGCGGCGTTTTACGCCTGTGACCGAAAACGGGACAGCGGACGGACGCGGCTTCCGATCGGAAAACCCGTTCCTGGTGCCCGTCTGTATGTATTAGATAGCGGAGGAACCATCCAGCCTGCGGGCGTGGCAGGAGAGCTGTACATCGCGGGGACAGGGGTGGCCCGGGGCTATCTGAACCGGCCCGAGCTGACGGAGGAGCGCTTTCTCAATGATCCGTTTTACCCGGGAGAACGCATGTATCAGACGGGCGATATCGCACGCTGGACAGAAGACGGCCTAGTCGAATGGCTCGGACGTTCAGACGGACAGGTGAAAGTCCGCGGCTACCGGATTGAACCGGGAGAGATCGAAGCGACGATCCGGCGCATCGACGGCATTCGTGAGGCGGCCGTCACCGCCCGGACCGAACACGGCGAAACCGCGCTTTACGCCTATATCGAAGGACGGGAAAGCGATGACGTGCGGGCGGAGCTTGCGACACGCCTTCCGGCTTACATGATGCCGGCTCAGTTTATAGAGATGAGCGAATGGCCGGTCACGCCGAGCGGAAAACTTGACCGCCGCGCGCTGCCGGCTCCCGGCGGAGCGGCAGACAGACAAGCGTACACCGCCCCGCGGAACGTCACGGAAATGAAGCTTTGCGCCCTTTGGGAAGAGGTGCTGAAAAACGGCCCCGTCGGCATCCGGGATCACTTTTTTGAGCGGGGCGGCCATTCGTTAAAAGCGACGGCTCTCGTCTCCCGCATCGCCAAAGAGTTCGGTGTTCAGGTGCCGTTACAGGACATCTTCGCCCAGCCGACGGTGGAAGAGCTCGCTTCGGTTATTCAGGACTTGGAAGAAAGCCCGTATGAAGCGATTCAGCCTGCGCAAACACAGGACACCTATCCGGTGTCTTCGGCGCAGAAACGGATGTATGTGCTCCAACAGCTTGAAGACGGCGGTGTCGGCTACAATATGCCGGCTGTGCTGGAACTGACGGGCCCGCTTGACCGCGGCCGGCTGGAAGAGACGTTCCGGCAGCTTGTGGAGCGGCATGAGTCGCTCAGAACGTCCTTTGAAACGGGGCCTGACAGCGAACCGGTGCAGCGCATCCATGACAGCGTGCCGTTTCAGTTGGATGAGGCCGAGTCAGCTGACGCATTCGTCCGGCCGTTTTGTCTGGAGGAAGCGCCGCTCTTCCGTGCGGCTCTCGTGAAAGAATCGGACGAACGTCATCTTTTATTAACGGATATGCATCATATTATTTCTGACGGTGTGTCCGTCAACACCTTGATTAAAGAATTCGGCGAGCTGTACGCAGGCCGTTCGCTTGCGCCGATGCGCCTTCAATATAAAGACTATGCCGTCTGGCAGCGGTCGTTTCAGGAGAAAGAAGGGTACCAGAAGCAGGAAGCGTATTGGCTGAAGCGGCTTGAAGGAGAGCTTCCGGTGCTTGAGCTTCCGGCTGACAAGCCCCGTCCGGCTGTCAGAAGCTTTGCGGGCGGCAGCGTATCGTGCACGCTTGACGCTGAAACGGCATCCGGCCTTCACCGCATCGCCCGGGATCACGGCTCCACTTTGTATATGGTGCTTCTCGCCGCGTACAATACGTTACTCGCGAGATTGAGCGGGCAGGAAGACATCATCGTCGGCTCGCCGATTGCCGGGCGTCCGCACAAAGACCTAGAACCGATTCTCGGCATGTTCGTCAACACGCTGGCCATCAGAACGGAGCCGAAAGGAGACAAACGGTTCACCGATTACTTGGCAGAAGTCCGCCAGGCGGCGCTTGAGGCATATGAGCATCAGGACTATCCGTTTGAAGAGCTTGTGGAACGGCTCGGTGTGCAGCGGGACATGAGCCGAAATCCGCTGTTTGACGTTATGTTTGTGCTCCAAAATATGGAGCGTGAATCCCTGGTGTTAAATAAGCTGCATTTGGCTCAAGCTGCGGATACAAGTCATAAAACCGCAAAGTTTGATGCCACGCTTTACGCGTCAGAAGGGTCTGACGGTTCCATCAGCTTTGATTTTGAATTCAATACAGATATCTATCAAAAACAGACAATTGAAAAATGGCTTTCTTATTTTACCCGTATTCTTACAAAAGTAATTGAAAACCAAGCGATACCGCTTGGTGACATTCACGTACTGGATAATGCTGAAACAAATCGCGTCATTTATCAGTTTAATCAGACGAAAAGCGATTACCCAAGACACGAAACCATCAGCCGTTTATTTGAGCGGCAGGCAAAAGAAACCCCCGATGCCCGGGCAGTTGTATATGATGGACAAATCTTGACATACCGTGAGCTGAACGAACGGGCTAACAGAATAGCGGCGGCTCTCCGATCAAATGGCGTCGGTCCGGAAAGCGTTGTCGCATTATTAACCGGCCGCACAACAGAGCTTGCTTCCGGAATCCTCGGAATATTAAAAGCGGGGGGCGCCTACTTGCCTATTGGTGACGATGTGCCGCGGGAACGGGCTGAATGGATGCTTAAAGACTGTAAAGCTGATATTCTTCTCCAATCTGATAAACTTGACGGTCTGCCGCTTTCAGGAAAACGTTTATTCATAGAGGATATTCAAACAAAGGCCGGCTTGAGTTCGGAAAATCCCGAACCGCTCGGCGGACCTGAATCGTTGGCCTACATGATTTATACGTCCGGATCAACAGGTGCGCCAAAAGGCGTCATGATTGAACAGCGAAGCGTGATCCGCCTTGTGAAAAACAGCAATTATATTGATTTTACGCCGGAAGATAGACTGTTGTTTACTTCATCATTAGGATTTGACGTTACAACATTTGAAATATTCGGTCCGCTTTTAAACGGCGCTTCTTTATATGTAAGTGACCAGGAAACCTATCTCGACTCTGATGTTTTGGAAACATTTATACAGCAAAACGGCATTACGACACTGTGGCTGACATCGTCTTTGTTCAATCATCTATCAGAACAAAATGAACACGTGTTTTCCGGATTATCCCGATTGATTATTGGCGGGGAAGCACTGTCCCCAAGTCATGTAAACCGGGTTCGGAAAACGCTGCCGCATCTTTCAATATGGAATGGATACGGACCGACTGAAAACACGACGTTCTCGACTTGCTTTTTGATTGAACAATCATACGATCATTCAATCCCGATCGGCCGCCCTGTCGGAAATTCAACTGCTTATATCATAAACAGCAGGGGAACACCGCAGCCGATCGGCGTCATCGGCGAATTATGCACGGGCGGAGATGGTGTGGCAAGAGGATATTTCGGCCGCCCTGAGCTGACGGAAGAAAAATTTGTCCCTAATCCTTTTGTTCCCGGAGAACGGATGTACCGCACCGGAGATTTAGCCCGCTGGCTGCCGGACGGAACGATCGAATATGCCGGGCGGATGGATGATCAAGTGAAGATCCGCGGTTATCGGGTCGAGCTGGGAGAGATTGAAGCCGCACTGAGGAGCCTGGACGGCGTGAAAGAAGCCGCCGTGTCAGTCAGAACCGGGCAGTCCGGCAATAAAGAACTGATCGCATATATGAGTCTGCAGGCGGACATGGATACAGAAAAAGTGCGTTCTTCACTGTCTAAGCAACTGCCGAATTACATGGTTCCGGCCTATATGATGGAACTTGAGAAGCTGCCGCTTACGCCGAACGGTAAATTGGATCGGAAAAATCTGCCCGAACCGGAGCTCGCGCTTCAAACCGCGTACACAGCTCCCCGCAATGAGCTTGAAGAACAGCTTTCCGTGATCTGGCAGGAAGTGCTCGGCACAAAACAAGTCGGGATTGAGGACTCATTTTTTGAGTTGGGCGGCGATTCAATCAAAGCGCTGCAAGTTTCCGCACGGCTCGGACGCTATGGGTGGAAAATGACGGCAAGCGACCTGTTCCGGCATCCGTCCATTAAGGAACTCGCGCCGCTTATTCGTAAAGCGGAAAGAGTCATCGATCAGCGGCCGGTGGAAGGAGACATACCTTGGACACCCGTTCAGCACTGGTTTTTATCACAGCGGATGGAAAACAGAAATCATTTCAATCAGTCCGTCATGATGTTCAGCTCTGACGCATTGCATAAACAGCCGCTCAAAGAAGCCTTGGAGCATCTTGTCATTCATCATGATGCACTCCGGATCACCGTCAGTGCAGAAAACGAAAGTTTCAGACAAATCAATCACGGTATTCAAAAAGACGAACTGTACACCTTGGACATTTGGGATATGTCTGGGACAGATACTTGGGAAAGAGAAATAGAAACTGAAGTGGCTGCGCTCCAACAGCGGATGGATATTGAAAAAGGCCCGTTATTAAAAGCCGGCTGGTTCAAAACCCGGTCCGGAGATTATTTATTCATCACCGTACATCACCTGGCGGTTGACGGAGTGTCATGGCGTATTTTGCTGGAGGATTTATCTGCCGCTTACACTCAAGCCGTAAAAGGTCAGCCGGTCCAGCTTCCGCCAAAGACCGATTCGTTTAAGCAATACGCTGAAAGGCTTTCAGAATACGCAAAAAGCAGCAAGCTGATGCGTGAAGAGGAATATTGGCGTTTTATTGAAGAAGAAACAGCCGCCGAACTTCCTTATGAAAAACCGCAGCATCAGACGGGAGCCGACAGCATTCGGCAAACGGTAAGCTTTACGCTTACAGAAGAAGAAACGTCCGTTTTGCTTCAGCAGGTCAACCGGGCCTACCATACCGATACGCAAGATATTCTTCTGACTGCCGCAGCTTTGGCTTTACGGGACTGGACAGGGGGCGGCAGACTGCGCATCGCGATGGAAGGGCACGGGAGAGAGCACATCATGCCGGAGCTCGACATCAGCCGCACCGTAGGCTGGTTTACCTCCATGTATCCGGTGCTCATTGACTTGAACACAGCAGGCGCTGAGCTTGGAACGGCGGTAAAAACGGTCAAAGACACACTCGGAAGAATACCGGATAAAGGAATAGGCTACGGCATTTTAAAATACATGACACCGCCTGAACAAAAAACAATCCGCTTCAGACAAGCGCCTGAAATCAGCTTTAACTATTTAGGGCAATTCAATGATACAGAAGATCAGCACACGTTCAGTCTGTCCGGTCTTGCAAGCGGGCACGACATCACGCCGACATGGCAGCGGGAACAAGCGGTGGAAATGAGCGCGATGGCCGCACAAAACAAACTTCACTTCAGTTTGAGCTATCCGCCGAGCCGCTTCCGCAAAGAAACGATGGAACAGCTGCTGCAAACTTTACAGCAATATTTGCGTGATATTATGGCGCACTGCACCGGCAAAGAGGAAGCAGAAAAAACCGTTAGTGATTTTAGCAGCAAAACGTTAACATCTGATGATTTGGACAGCATAGCGAGTTTTGTCGAGGAACTGTAGAAAAAGGCGACGGGGAGATTATAACATGACAAAAAAGAATGCAATTCAGGATATTTATCCGCTGTCTTATATGCAGGAAGGAATGCTTTTTCATTCCCTCCTGCAAAAGGAATCACAGGCTTACGCCGAGCAGGCCTCCTTTTCAATAACGGGGAAGGTTGACACCCGCGTGTTTGAAGAGAGCGTTCATGCCCTTTTCGAAAGACATGATATTTTCAGAACGATCTTTATCAGCCAGAACGTGTCAGTGCCGCAGCAGGTCGTATTAAAAGAGCGGAACGTCAGCATCATTGAGGAAAATCTCACCAATTTAAACAAGGCTGATCAAATCAAGCATATTGAAGAAGCCAAACGAAGAGACCGTAAGAAAGGGTTTCATCTGCAAAAAGACATGCTGATGCGGGTGACGCTGCTTCAAACCGGTGAATGTGAATATACGTGCATATGGAGTTTCCATCACATCATTATGGATGGCTGGTGTCTCGGAATCGTGCTGAAAGAGTTCTTCCAGATATACGCCTCGCGGCTCCGCCGGACACCGTTAACGCTTGAGCCCGCTGTGCCGTACGGGACCTACATCAAGTGGCTGATGGAGCAAGATAAAGAAAAAGCCGCTTCGTACTGGGAGCGGTACCTTGAAGGCTTTGAGCAGCAGACTGTACTGCCGAAGCAGAAAAAAGCCGGCGAAAGCAGACAAGAGGAAGTGACGTTTTCCTTTTCAAAAGAGGACACGGCTAAACTGAAAGAGCTGGCCGTAAAAGAAGAGGTCACGCTGAGCACCATTTTCCACACGCTCTGGGGCATTTTGCTCCAGGCGTATAACCAGACAGAAGATGCGGTTTTTGGTTCTGTCATTTCCGGAAGGCCGTCTGAAATCGAAGGCATCGAGCGAATGATCGGCCTGTTTATTAATACCGTGCCTGTCCGGATCAGCGGGGCAAACATCCCGTTTCAAAAGCTGATCAAAAACGTGCAAAAGGACGCTTTGAAAGGACAGGCATACAGCTATCATCCGCTTTATGACATACAGGCGAATTCACAGGTAAAACAAGGCTTAATTGATCATATTCTTGTCTTTGAGAATTATCCGGTTGAACAGGAGCTTGATGTGCTGAACAGCAAGGGGGACACGAAAGACCTTTTTCACATCCATGATTTCAGCATGGAAGACGAAACCAACTACAGTTTTTACCTGATGGTGGCGCCGGGTGACGAGATTCATTTGAAAATGAGATACGATTCAAGCGTGTATGACCGCCAATTTATTGAAAATATCAAAGGCCATTTGGCGCATATCGTCTCCCAAGTTCTCGACAAACCGGACATCACGCCGGACAAGCTTGCAATCATCACTCCAGGGGAAAAAGCGCAGCTGCTTGCGCCGATTTCTGAAGAGACCGAAAAGCCTGAATATGACACGGTTCATGCGATGTTTGAACGGCAGGTTGCAAAAACACCGGATCAAATCGCGATTCGGTATGAAGGTGAGTCAGTGACGTACAAAGAGCTGAACGAATCGGCTAATAAGCTGGCCCGCCTGCTGCAAAAGCGCGGATTAAAGCGGGAGGAACCGGTAGGCGTCATGCTCGGCCGTTCCCCTTCTTTAGCGGCGGCTGTTCTCGGTATTTTAAAAGCGGGCGGCGCCTTTGTCCCGATAGATCCGGGCAGTCCAAAGGAGCGTATTCGATATGTCATTGAAAACAGCGGCTGCGTCCATGTTGTAACAGAGCGGCATCAGTCAGTGCCCGCGGAACAAACGCTGCAGGTTACATACATAGAAGACGCCGGGACGGAAGCGGACGGAAGCAATGTGCAATCCATTAATACGGCAGACGACCTCCTTTATATGATTTATACATCGGGAACGACAGGGAAACCGAAGGGTGTGCTGCTCGAACATAAAAATATGGCCAACCTGCTTTCTCATCAATTGACGAACACAGACATTGATTTTTGCACAAATGTGCTGCAGTACGCATCTGTTGCGTTTGACGTCTGCTATCAGGAGTTATTTTCAGTACTCTTGAGCGGCGGCACCCTTTGTATCGTGCCGGAATCAATCAAACGAGACGTTTCTCAGCTGTTTTCGTTTATTGATCAGCACAACACGGAAGTTGTGTTTTTCCCGACTGCGTTTGTCAAAATGCTTTTCAATGAAGAAGGTTATGCACAGTCTTTTCCCCGCTGTGTGAAGCATGTCATTACGGCCGGGGAGCAGCTGACCGTTTCGCGTTTGTTCAGGCAGACGCTCCGTTTACACGGTATGCATCTGCATAATCATTACGGCCCGTCAGAAACTCATGTGGTTTCAACGTATACGATTTCTGCGGGTGATGACATACCTGAACATCCGCCGATCGGGAAACCGATCCATCATAACAAGATGTATATTCTCAGCAAAAATAGGCAGCTTCAGCCTCTCGGAATTGCGGGAGAATTGTATATTTCCGGCGCGAATACAGGAAGAGGCTATGTGAACAATCCGGCGCTGACCGAAGAGAAATTTTTGCCGGATCCGTTCAGAACGGACGCCGTCATGTACCGGACCGGAGATTTGGCAAGACTGCGTGCGGACGGCCAAATTGAATACATCGGCCGGACAGATGATCAAGTGAAGATCAGAGGGTACCGGATTGAACCGAAGGAAATTGAAACCGTCCTGGCAAATCATCATGCCGTGAAAGAAGCTGCTGTTCTGATTCAAACGAATGAGTCGGGCGAAAATGAATTATGCGCCTACTGCAGCGTCTCACAAGCGACTGATCCTTCTCAGCTGCGAAGTGATTTGGCGAAAGAGCTGCCTGATTATATGATTCCGGTCAAATGGGCTTTTGTTGACTCGATTCCGCTCACTGCGAACGGAAAAGTCGATCAGCGGGCCCTTCCGGAGACTTCGGCATACGCAGCGGGCCGTCAATATACAGCTCCCCGGAATGTGACGGAGCTGAAGCTTACCCGCATATGGGAAGAAGTGCTTCAAAGCGGCCCGATCGGCGTTCACGATCACTTTTTCGAGCTTGGCGGCCATTCATTAAAGGCGACGGCACTCGTTGCAAAAATAGCTAAAGAGTGCAGTGTGCAAATCCCGCTGAGCGATGTCTTCAGCCATCCGACTGTAGAAGAACTCGCCAAAATCATCAGTGAAGCAGAAGAGAACCCGTTCGCATCCATAGAAAAGACAGAAACGAAAGAAACATATCCTGTCTCATCCGCCCAAAAACGGATGTACGTCCTTCACCAGCTTGAAAATGGCGGTGTCAGCTATAACATTCCAGCCGTTTTAGAGGTGAAGGGGCCGTTTGACCGAGACAGGATGGAAGCCGTGTTCAAGGAACTGATCCGGCGGCATGAACCGCTTAGAACATCCTTTGAAGAACAAAACGGCCTGCCCGTGCAGAGGATTCATGACGACGTGCCGTTCGCATTTACAAAAGAACAATCAGCCGAAGCGTTTATCCGGCCGTTCGATCTCGGCAAAGCGCCCCTTTTCCGGGCGGGATTTGTCCAAATAGAAAAAGACCGGCATCTGCTTTTAGCTGACATGCATCATATTATTTCAGACGGCGTATCCGTCAATCTTTTGATACGTGAATTCAGTGAGCTGTATGCTGAGAGAAGTCTGCCGCCGTTACGGATTCAATACAAAGATTATGCCGTCTGGCAGCAATCATTTATGGCGGGCGCCGCATATCGGAAACAAGAGGAGTACTGGCTGAACCGGCTTGCCGGTGAGATTCCCGTGCTTGAATTGCCGGCTGATAAGCCGCGTCCCCCGGTGCGGAGCTTTTCCGGAGACAGGGTGTCATTTGTCATCAATGAAAAACATACAGCTCAGTTGAAAAAGCTGGCGAAAGAAAACAAATGCACACTGTATATGACGCTGCTTGGTGTGTACACAGTTCTGTTAGCCCGTTTAAGCGGACAGGAAGATATGATTGTCGGGTCTCCGATTGCAGGAAGGCCTCATGCCGACCTTGACGCCGTTCTAGGCATGTTTGTCAATACGCTTGCTTTCAGGACGCGTCCCGACGGAAGCATGACATTCAAAGAATATTTAAAGGAAATTCGCCAAACAGCGCTTGAGGCTTACGAACATCAGGATTACCCGTTAGAAGAGCTCGTCGATAAGCTCGGTGTGCCGCGTGACATGTCCCGAAATCCGCTGTTTGACACAACATTTGCGCTGCAAAATATGGAACAGCAGAAGCTTAGGGCAGCCGGACTTGAACTGCAGCCGGCAGACGTCAGCCTGCCGATTTCTAAATTTGACTTATCGCTGTACATCTCTGAAAACGCCGGTGAATTGTACTGCCAGTTTGAATACAGCACCGATTTGTTTAAGAGAAAAACGATTCAAAAATGGGCGGGATTTTTTACGACACTTGCCGAAAACGCCGCGGCTGATCCGGGCTTGGAATTAGACGATATTTCTGTTTTGACAGAAAAAGAAGAAGCGTCTCTGCTTCAAGATTTCAGCCCCTTGCAGAAAACAGCGTTTCCGCTTCATCAGCCTCTTCATGATCTGCTGGAACAGCAGGCGGAAAAAACGCCGGACCGTCCGGCAATTTTAACTGATGACATTTCAATTACGTATCAGGAACTGAACGAAAGGGCAAACGAGCTTGCGCACCAGCTGATCAAGCGCGGGATAAGGCTGGAGGATAAAACTGCCATTATGGGCCGGCGTTCTCCTGACATGCTGATTGGCATTTACGCTGTCTTAAAAGCAGGCGGTGCATATCTGCCGATTGATCCGGATTACCCGGAAGAGCGGATTCGCTTTTTACTGAAAGACAGCGGCGTGAAATTCTTACTGGCAGAACCAGAACTTTTCGCACCAGATCTTTTTGAGGGAGAAACGATCTCTCTGAAAAGCGGACAAACAGGAAACCCTGAAGCTGCGGCCAACCCTAACGTTCCGGTAAAACCTGATTCATTGGCTTATATCATCTATACATCCGGTTCTACGGGACGCCCAAAAGGCGTGCAGGTTGAACATCGGTCAGCCGTAAACTTTTTATACTCACTGCAAACGCGTTATGGATTAAGTGATTCTGACATCATTTTGCATAAAACATCATACTCTTTCGACGCTTCGATTTGGGAGCTGTTTTGGTGGCCGATCGCGGGAGCTTCTGTTTTCCTCCTTCCGCAAGGCGGCGAGAAAGACCCTGAAATGATAATGAACGCATTGGAGAATAACCGCATAACGGCGGCTCATTTTGTGCCATCCATGCTTCATGCTTTCTTGGAATATATAAATTCCAGAAAACAGCCGATCAAAAAAACCTGCTTAAAAAGGGTTTTTGCCGGCGGCGAACAACTGGGCCCGCACCTGGTTTCCCGTTTTCATGACCTTCTTGCGGGAACGGAATTGACAAATTCCTACGGTCCGACGGAAGCGACAGTAGAAGCGGCGTACTTTGATTTGCCGCAAGGAAAAGAATTTCACAATGTTCCGATCGGCATTTCCGGGCATAACATGCGGCTGTATATTTTAAATCAAAAGAAACAGCTTCTGCCGCCGGGCTGTATCGGAGAGCTGTACATCGCGGGGACAGGGGTGGCCCGGGGCTATCTGAACCGGCCTGAGCTGACGGAGGAGCGCTTTCTCAATGATCCGTTTTACCCGGGAGAATGCATGTATCAGACGGGCGATATCGCACGCTGGACAGAAGACGGCCTAGTCGAATGGCTCGGACGTTCAGACGGACAGGTGAAAGTCCGCGGCTACCGGATTGAACCGGGAGAAATCGAAGCGGCGATCCGGCGCATCGGCGGCATTCGTGAGGCGGCCGTCACCGCCCGGACCGAACACGGCGAAACCGCGCTTTACGCCTATATCGAAGGACGGGAAAGCGATGACGTGCGGGCGGAGCTTGCGACACGCCTTCCGGCCTACATGATGCCGGCTCAGTTTATAGAGATGAGCGAATGGCCGGTCACGCCGAGCGGAAAACTTGACCGCCGCGCGCTTCCGGCTCCCGGCGGAGCGGCAGACAGACAGGCGTACACCGCCCCGCGGAACGTCACGGAAATGAAGCTTTGCGCCCTTTGGGAAGAGGTGCTGAAAAACGGCCCCGTCGGCATCCGGGATCACTTTTTTGAGCGGGGCGGCCATTCGTTAAAAGCGACGGCTCTCGTCTCCCGCATCGCCAAAGAGTTCGGTGTTCAGGTGCCGTTACAGGACATCTTCGCCCGGCCGACGGTGGAAGAGCTCGCTTCGGTTATTCAGGACTTGGAAGAAAGCCCGTATGAAGCGATTCAGCCTGCGCAAACACAGGACACCTACCCGGTGTCTTCGGCGCAGAAACGGATGTATGTGCTCCAGCAGCTTGAAGACGGCGGTGTCGGCTACAATATGCCGGCTGTGCTGGAACTGGCGGGCCCGCTTGACCGCGGCCGGCTGGAGGAGACGTTCCGGCAGCTTGTTGAGCGGCATGAGTCGCTCAGAACGTCCTTTGAAACGGGGCCTGACGGCGAACCGGTGCAGCGCATCCATGACAGCGTGCCGTTTCAGCTGGATGAGGCCGAGTCAGCTGACGCATTCGTCCGGCCGTTTTGTCTGGAGGAAGCGCCGCTCTTCCGTGCGGCCCTCGTGAAAGAATCAGACGAACGTCATCTTTTATTAACGGATATGCATCATATTATTTCTGACGGTGTGTCCGTCAACACCTTGATTAAAGAATTCGGCGAGCTGTACGCAGGCCGTTCGCTTGCGCCGATGCGCCTCCAATATAAAGACTATGCCGTCTGGCAGCGGTCATTTCAGGAGAAAGAAGGATATCAGAAGCAGGAAGCGTATTGGCTGAAGCGGCTTGAAGGAGAGCTTCCGGTGCTTGAGCTTCCGGCTGACAAGCCCCGTCCGGCTGTCAGAAGCTTTGCGGGCGGCAGCGTATCGTGCGCGCTTGACGCTGAAACGGCATCCGGCCTTCACCGCATCGCCCGGGATCACGGCTCCACTTTGTATATGGTGCTTCTCGCCGCGTACAATACGTTACTCGCACGCCTGAGCGGGCAGGAAGACATCATCGTCGGCTCGCCGATTGCCGGGCGTCCGCACAAAGACCTTGAACCGATTCTCGGCATGTTCGTCAACACGCTGGCCATCAGAACGGAGCCGAAAGGAGACAAACGGTTTACCGATTACTTGGCGGAAGTCCGCCAGGCGGCGCTTGAAGCGTATGAGCATCAAGACTACCCGTTTGAAGAGCTTGTGGAACGGATCGGCGTGCAGCGGGACACAAGCCGCAATCCGCTGTTTGACGCCATGCTTGTCGTCCAGAATATAGAGCATGAGGAACTGCTGTTGGACGGTTTGCATATTCAGCCTGCGGACGTGTCCCGTCCAGTTTCCAAATTTGATGTCACTTTGCAGGCTTCTGAAGGCGGGGGACAGATTCATTTTCTGTTTGAATATGCGGCGTCTTTATTCCGGAAAGAAACGATGCAGCGCTGGGCTTCCCACTTTATGACGATGCTTGAACACATTGTCCGTGAACCGGAAACTTCTTTACAAGCGATCAGCATGCTGACTGCTCCGGAACGGAACCGGATTCTTTCGGACTTTAACGGCATGACGGATCAACAGCTGCCTGAAAAAACAGTTCATGAACTGTTCATCACCCAGGCGCGAAAAACACCTGATGCCGCGGCCCTTATCAGCGGGGAAACATTGATCACATACAAAGAATTAGATGACTGGTCGAATAAAATCGCCAGAGCCCTGCAAAAACGGCAGATCGGACCTGATGCAGCCGTCGGCATTGTGATACCAAGATCGCCGGAACAAGTAGCGGCAGTCTTCGGGGTTTGGAAAGCCGGAGGAGCCTACGTCCCGATAGATCCTGAATATCCGGAGGAACGCAAGCAATATATCATCTCAGACAGCGGCACAGCGCTTCTCCTTACCGCACACGGTGCGATAGAACACGTGCCTGATCGTTTTAACGGTGAAGTGATCGCACTGGAGGATATCCAAGAACAGGATGCTTCGCCGGTCCAGTCATTATCAGCACCGGAAGATTTGGCTTACATCATTTATACATCGGGAACGACAGGCAGGCCGAAAGGGGTTATGGTCGAACATCGATCCGTCAGCCAAACCCTTCAATGGCGGAGCGGATTTTATGATCTGAATGAGAAAGATACGATTCTTCAGCTCTTTTCATTTTCATTTGACGGGTTTGTAACAAGCATGTTCACACCGCTGATTTCCGGTGCGAAAGCGGCCGTTTTAGCCGAAGATGAAGCAAGAGATATTCTTGCTATTAAACACTATCTTGCATCTTACCGCATCACTCACATGATCATTGTTCCCGTACTGTACCGTACACTGCTTGACGTACTGGAGCCGGGGGATGCAGAGTCTCTCAGAATTGTCACATTAGCCGGAGAAGCTGTCGACCAAAACATTATCAGCCGCAGTTTATCAGTTTGTCCACACACTGAGCTTGCCAATGAGTACGGCCCGACGGAAAACAGCGTCGCCACTACAGCGGCAAGACATATAGAACAAAGTGAGAACATTACGATCGGCCGTCCGATTGAGCATTCACACGTTTATATTTTAAACGGAGATCATCCGCAGCCGATCGGTGTAACGGGAGAACTTTGCATCTCGGGTTCCGGCCTTGCAAGAGGGTACCGCAATCTTCCTAAGCAAACGGCCCAAGCCTTTGTCCAAGACCCGTTCCAGAAGAACCGGCGCATGTACCGCACGGGCGACATGGCAAAATGGCTGCCGGACGGCACGCTGCAATATATCGGCCGAATAGACGAGCAAGTCAAAATCAGAGGCTACCGGGTGGAACTGAAAGAAATTGAATCCGCCTTAACAGGCATAAAAGGTGTCAAAGAAGCAGCCGTCACCGCTCTGCCCGCATCAGCAGGCCAAACGGAACTATGCGCTTATATCGTGACAGAAGAAGGAACAGAAAGTGAAACCGTGCAGCAGGCGCTCAGAAATGAAATGCCCGCTTATATGGTGCCGGCGTTCTTTGAAACACTTGAAGCCCTGCCTGTCACACCGAACGGGAAGCTTGACCGCCGCGCGCTTCCTGAGCCGCGGAAAAAAGCGCACACCGGACAGGCATTTACCGAGCCTGAAAGCGACATGGAAAAAGAGCTGTCTGCGATTTGGAGCGAAGTGCTCGGAACTGAAAACATTGCCGCGGATCAATCATTTTTTGAACTGGGCGGCGATTCCATCAAAGCCCTGCAAGTATCAGCCCGATTACATCAGGCAGGAAAACAGATCGCCGTAAAAGATATTTTCAGCCGGCCGACAATTAGGGAGCTGGCGCCTTATGTCCGTACAGAGCGGCAGCCGGTCAGCCAAGCTCCTGCAGAAGGAGAAGTGAAGTGGTCGCCGATTCACAAATGGTTCTTCACACAAGACATGAAGGAAGCAAATCATTTTAACCAGTCCGTCATGCTGACGAGAGCAAATTCAATAGATGAAGAGGCTCTGAGGAAAACGTTAAAAGCCATTACCGTTCATCATGATGCCTTGCGCATTGTCTGCAAAAAAGACGAAGAGAAAGGTCTTCTCCTCTTCAACAGACCGGCTGACCTCGCAGATGAGCAGCTTTACAGCCTGACCATATTAGAAATGGAAGGCGATGAGCATGAGAAGGAACGTTTTGTAAAACGCCGCGTCGCAGAGCTTCAGAGAAACATGGATTTAGAGAACGGGCCGCTTGTACAGGCGGGGCTGTTCCGCTCTGAAGCAGAAGATTACTTGTTTCTGACGGTCCATCATCTCGCTGTTGACGGGATATCATGGCGGATTTTATTGGAAGACTTGGCTTCTGCTTATGAACAGGCCATCTCTGGACAGGGAATCAAACTCCCTTCGAAAACCATGTCATTCAAAACATATACGGAGCAGCTGGCCGATTATGCCGAAAGTAAACAGCTTCTTCAGCAGGCGGAGTATTGGCGGGAGATTGAACACTATGAAACAGAAAGTCTTCCTTACGAACAGGCAGATTTATCTCAAACTCCTGCAAAAAAACGGAACACGGTATCCTTCACTCTGACAGAAAGTGAAACGGACGCCCTGTTGAAAGATGTGCACAGTGCCTACAATACGGATACGCAAGATGTGCTTTTGGCTTCCGCCGTGCTTGCCATTCAAAAGTGGTCGCCGCGGCACGCTTTGAAAATCGCCCTTGAAGGACACGGACGCCAATCGGAGCAGGCAGGTGCGGACATCAGCAGGACAGTGGGGTGGTTCACTTCCATTTACCCGGTGCTTCTCCGGAGCGGAGTTTATGAACCTCTTGAAGAATATGAAATTCGCACATTGAAAACCGTCAAAGACACATTGCGGCGCATACCGGATAAAGGCAACGGATACGGCGTCCTCAAATATTTAACACCGCCGAAGCTTGCCGGGATGACTTTCGGGAAAGCACCGGAGATCAGCTTTAATTATCTCGGACAATTCGATGCGCTCGGCGGGAACCCGGCAGAAACGGAACAGCCTGACGCGTTTCAGTTTTCTCCTTTGGGAGGCGGAGATGATGTGACAGATACATGGAAACGGGAGCAGTCACTTGAAATCAGCGCGATTGCGGCAAAAGGCCGGATGACCGTCAGCATTTCCTATGAAACGGAGCGCTTCCGGCAAGATACGATCGAACGGCTGTCCGAAAGCTGCCGGTATTATCTCCTGAAACTGTCGGAACACTGCCTCAGCAAAACCGATACGGAGAAGACCGTCAGTGACTTTGATGATCGGGAGCTGACTGAGGAAGCATTGCAGGATATTGCCGACTTACTCAGCTTCCACTAAACCGAGCGGGAGGAACACATGGACAAAACAAAAAATATCCAAAATATTTATCCCCTCAGCCGAATGCAGGAAGGAATGCTTTTTCATTCCTTTCTGCAAAAGGAGGGGGCTGCATATATCGAGCAATCCGTCTTCACCATAAAAGGCCGGCTTCGTCCGGAATTGTTTGAGCAAAGCGTACAGTCTGTCATCAGCCGTCACGATATTTTCAGAACGGTTTTTTTACCTCATGTTGCTCAGCTGAACGGCCCCCGCCAAGTTGTGCTGCGTGAGCGGGAATTCCGGCTGCACCGCGAAGATCTTACACATTTGGACGAAGCGGAACAGAGCGCCTACTTACAGCGATTTAAGGAACGTGACCGCTTAAAAGGCTTTGACTTGCAAAAGGATATGCTGATGCGCGTTTCTTTGTTTAAAACGGCTGACGAAAAATATATATGCGTCTGGAGCCACCATCACATCCTTATGGACGGCTGGTGCCTCGGCATCGTCCTTCAGGAATTCATGCATATGTACCGGGCGATTGAATCAGGCTCACCCGTCACACTGGCACCCGCAAAGCCTTACAGCACTTATATTACATGGCTGACTGATCAGGACAAAGACGCGGCTTCTGAATATTGGAAAGGATATTTAGCAGGCTGCGAGACACCCTCAGGACTCCCGAAAATATCGGCCCGTCCCCAGGAAAAAGGCTACCGCAAGGAAGAGCTGCTGTTTTCTTTAGATCAAACCCTGACGGACAAGCTGAAAACCATCGCCAAAGAAGAGGGCGCTACGCTCGCTGTTCTTATGCAGACTGTATGGGGTCTGATGCTGCAGCGCTACAACCGGACGGACGATGCCGTATTCGGCGCCGTCGTATCAGGGCGGCCTTCCGTCATTGACGGCGTGGAAAGCATGATCGGGCTGTTTATCAATACCGTTCCGGTACGCATTAAAACGGGTGACGAAAGCTTTAGAGAACTGCTGGGCCGCTGCCAGAAAGAAATACTTGACTCAGAGGCGTTCAGCTATCATCCGCTTGCTGACATCCAATCGCAGACTGAGCTGAAACAGGATTTAATCGACCATATTATCGTGTTTGAAAATTATCCGATTCAGCAGCAGATGAAAGACGCGGAAAAGGAATCGGATGCACCATTCCGGATCGGGAATGTCAACGTTTCGGAACAATCGGGCTACGATTTTAACCTCATCATAGCGCCTGGCGATGAGCTGCTCATCAAATTCAGCTACAATGCGAACGTTTATGACGAAGTATGGATAGAGAGCGTAAAAGGACACTTGGAAGAAGCTCTGCGCGGCGCCGCCTTCAATCCCGATGTTCCCGCTGATCGGCTTCCGATGCTCGGACAAAAGGAAAAATCAAGAATAATCGGCGAATTTAATGACACGAAAACAACTTATGAAAGAGATGAAAGCATCATCAGCCTGTTCAGCCGACAGGTGAAGAAAACCCCGAACCATCAGGCGCTTCACGCCGGCGGGCTGACGATGACGTACCGGGAGCTCGATGAACGGTCAACTGCATTCGCCCGCACCCTGCTGGAAAACGGTCTGGCGCCAAAGGGAATTGCCGGGATTCTGGCCGAACGCTCACCGGAATTTATCATCGCTGTTCTCGCTGTATTGAAAGCGGGAGGGACGTACCTTCCTCTTGATGCAGAACTGCCAACCGACAGGATCGCCGATATGCTCACTGAGAGCGGAGCACAGCTGTTAACGGTACAAAAAGGAATTGAGACTGACATTGACTTTTCTCACATCATCTCTATCCCGGCTGCAGCTGAAAAACAAACACCTGATGCGGGAAAACTGAATACCGATACAGCACCTGATGACCTTGCCTATATTATGTATACATCCGGTTCAACAGGAAAACCGAAGGGCGTGATGATTTCCAACCGAAACGTCGTATCACTCGTGTCAAACAGCAATTACACGTCGGCTGGCATGTCGGACCGTCTCATTCTGACAGGGTCCATCGGTTTTGACGCAGTGACGTTTGAAATCTTCGGAGCACTTTTGAACGGAGCATGTCTTCATGTGGTTGACCGCTCGACAATGCTTGCCCCTGAGAGGTTCGGCAATTATCTTTCTTCCAATCGGATTACGATTTTGTTTTTGACGACGGCGCTCTTTAACCAGTTCGCCCAGGCAGATCCCGAGATGTTTTCTGGGTTGCACACCTTATATGTCGGCGGAGAAGCTTTGTCCCCGGCGCTCATCAATAAGGTCAGACACCGCTGTCCGAATCTCAGCCTTTATAACATATACGGACCGACAGAAAATACGACATTTTCTACCTTTTACGAAATCAGGCACGATTTTTCTCAGCCGATCCCGATCGGAAAACCGATCAGCAATTCAACTGCGTATATCATTGATAAAAATGGCGGACTTGCGCCGATCGGCGTGCCCGGTGAGCTTTGTGTCGGCGGTGACGGGGTTGCCAAAGGCTATTTAAACAGGCCTGACTTAACAAGTGAAGCATTTGTCAGCCACCCGGTTCATCCTGAAGAAAAGATCTACAAAACAGGCGACTTGGCACACTGGCTGCCTGATGGAAGCATCGGATACATCAGCCGTATCGACCGCCAATTCAAGATTCGCGGGAAGCGGATTGAGCCGGCCGAAATCGAAGCGCGCTTGACTGAAATTGATGGAATCAGGGAAGCGGCAGTCATCGTGTCAGATGAAGGACAAGAAGCAATCCTTTGTGCGTATTATACGGGCGCACATGTTGAAGAAAGAGCCATTCGATCCCTGTTGGCCAGGTCGCTTCCCGACTATATGATTCCTCAGTATGTGATGAAGCTTGACCGTATGCCGCTTACCGCAAACGGCAAAGTGGACCGCCGCGGGCTGCCTGCGCCGGAACGGAAAAAAACGTCATCAAAAGCCGTTCCGCCACGAAACTGGGTAGAGCGTGAGCTGATCGACATTTGGACGCCGATCCTCGGCTGCAGGGAGCTGGGCATACAAGATGACTTCTTTGAGCTGGGCGGCCATTCTTTGAAAGCATTGCAAGTGATTCATCAGCTGAAGACCAGGCAGCAGATGGATGTGCCGATTGAAATGATATTTGAATATCCGACAATTGAACAATTGGCTGAAAAGCTGTATTCAAACACACTGACAGAAGCTGCAGAGCAGCATATCAGCAGACTGAACCAGCCGAAAGGCCGAAATCTTTTCTGTTTTCCGCCTATCTCAGGTTTCGGGATTTTCTTTAAAGATCTTGCGGCGGCATTAAACGAACGGGCTGCTGTGTACGGTTTTAACTTTATTGAAGAAGACAACAGAATGGAACAATACATTGATAAAATGCTGGAAATCCAGCCGGAAGGCCCTTATATTCTCTTCGGATATTCGGCAGGCGGCAATACGGCATTCGAGGCGGCAAAAGCGATGGAAAAGCGCGGCTTAGAAATCAGCGACGTCATTATCGCAGACGCGTACAGAAAGCTTGACACATTTCCGCCGCAGCCAACAAACGCAACAGCGGAAAATGTCCCGGAAGCCGTCAGGGAAGCGGTCATCCGAAAAACAGAGCGCTATCAAACGTACTGGGCGGAACTGATAAATGACGGCCAAATCGCGGCAAACCTCCATTTTATCGAGGCCGGCATAAAGGAAGAGCCCAGTGATAAGACCGAGCCGATGAAATGGGAAGGCGCCACAACGGGACTCTATCAGGAATATCAAGGCGAGGGCGCCCATAAAGATATGTTTGAACCCGCCTTTGCACAGCAAAATGCTGAGGTCATACTCGACATCATTGCAAACAGCGGAAGACGCTTGGCGCGGAATCTGTAACATCCGGCAGAATGGTTCAGGATGACAGAGGGCAAGATAGGGGAATCAAACCAGTTTTTTTGGAGGCTTTGACATGACGAACCTATCTTGGCTTACGTATGTAATGATTATTCTTGCCAGCTACCGGCTGACCCATTTGATCGTATTTGATAAGATTACGGAATTCATAAGAAAACCCTTTATAAAGCAAGAAAAAACCGTCGATCAAAACGGGCGCGCCGTCCAAAAAAAAGTTCCTTCCTCCGCATTCGGTTATATGCTGCAATGTTATTGGTGTGCGGGCGTCTGGTGCGCCATATTGATCGGCATCTGCTACTTGGTCTGGCCCCGCTATGCACATCCGGTTATTTTCATTTTGTCCATCGCCGGAGCGCAGGCCATTCTTGAAACGTGTGTCGGCGTCGGAACGAAGGTCATTGACGTGCTCGCCGCCATGAAACATAAAAAGTCCTGAAGCGTTTTGATTCGCTTTAGGACTTTTTTCTTTCCCTTTTAGGCTGAGAGGAGCAAAGCAGGCTTTCTGATTCACCGCCCGGAATGCTTCGGAATACCGTAAAGCAGAGAGGGGGAAAAACATGAAAAGCTGCCGTTTTAGCATGATATGGTTTTTGGCCGTTGTACTGACAGCCGGCATCTTTACATTCTCAGCATCCGCACAAGCAAGCGGCACTCAGCCGGAGAGAGAAATGAGAGCCGTATGGATCGCGTCTGTCACCAATATCGACTGGCCCTCTAAAAAAGGGCTGTCACCGGAAGAGCAAAAAAGAGAATACAGCAAGCTGCTGGATGACGTTCAGGAGATGGGAATGAACGCCGTTATCGTCCAAATTAAGCCTGCGGCTGATGCTTTTTATCCATCAGATTACGGGCCTTGGTCAGAGTATCTGACAGGAACACAAGGCAAAAATCCCGGCTACGATCCGCTTGCTTTTTTAGTTGAAGAGACACATAAACGGAATCTTGAATTTCACGCTTGGTTCAATCCTTACCGGATCACGATGAATCATACAAATTTGAATGCGCTTTCAGATGATCATCCCGCACGTTCGCATCCGGACTGGGTCGCTGCATACGGAAAACAGCTGTACTATAATCCGGGCATTCCGGAAGTAAGACAATTTATAACGGATGGAATCAAAGAGGTGGTCAGCCGTTATGACATTGATGCGGTTCATATGGATGATTATTTTTATCCTTATAAAATTGCCGGACAGGAATTCCCCGATCAGGCGGAATACGAACGGTACGGAAAAGCTCACTTTGCATCAGTTGATGACTGGCGCAGGGATAACGTCAACCGGCTTGTAAAAGAAATCAACCAAACCATCAAACGAGAAAAACCTTATGTCAAATTCGGAATCAGCCCGTTCGGCGTATGGAGAAATGCCGCAGATGACCCGACAGGCTCCGAAACGGCCGCAGGGGTGCGGAACTATGATGATTTATATGCTGATACGAGAGAATGGATCCAAAAAGGATACATTGATTACATCGCACCGCAAATTTACTGGAGCATCGGATTTAAAGCGGCGGCATATGACGTCTTAGCGGATTGGTGGGGAAAAGAAGTGAACAATCGGCCGGTGCATTTATATATCGGGCAGGCAGCTTATAAAATCAACAACAACGCTGATCCGGCCTGGGCCGACCCGGGGGAATACGGAAGACAGATTGCTCTTAACAGGGGATCAGCATGGATAAAAGGCAGCATGCATTTCAGTTTAAAGGATTTAAACCGTAATCCGCTCGATGTAAAAAACCGTTTGATCAAAGACATGTACAGCCGGCCCGCATTAATTCCCGAGATGCCTTGGCTCGGACATTCCGCTTTAAAAAAACCGGCTGTCAAGCGGGCGGAGAAGAACGCTTCAGGCCATACACTCTATATCGAAGATGCGAAATCCAACGGTAAAAAAACGGCTTATTACGCCATTTACCGCGCAGAAAAGGGAAAGCAGCCTTATTTAGTGGATACATTCAGAAAAACATCGTCACGGACGCAGACATTTTCAGATACTGATATTCGAGCGAAAGAAGCCTGCACCTATTTCGTTACTTCCGTTGACAGGCTTCACCATGAGAGCCGTCCCTCCGCAAAACGGACAATTAAATAGCCATTATTAATAAAACTGACAGTTGCGGCGCTGTCAGTTTTTTTGTAGCGGATGAGTCTGAATGTTCAGACTTTATTTGGATGGAATGAATAAAGACCCCCATTAATAAAATGTAGAAAGCAGCAGAAGGAGGAAGGTTAATGAATTTTCAACTGACAAAAGAACAGCAGATGGTGCGCGAAATGGTCAGAGATTTCGCCAAAAATGAAATTGCCCCGAAAGCCCATGAGGTTGATCAATCAGCCGTCTTCCCGATAGACACATTTAAAAAAATAGGCGAACTCGGGCTGCTCGGAATTCCGTTTCCTGAAGAATACGGCGGGGCGGGCGGTGACACCATTTCATATGCAGCAGCGGTCGAAGAAATCGGAAAAGCCTGCGGCAGCACGGGGCTGAGCTACGCGGCGGCCGTGTCACTCGGTGCAAGCCCATTATACTATTTCGGTACTGAACAGCAAAAGCAAGAACATCTTATTCCGCTTGCTTCGGGAAAAGCGCTCGGATCATTCGGGCTGACAGAGCCGAATGCAGGTTCCGATGCCGGCGGAACCCAGACAAAAGCCGAGAAAAAGGGCGATGACTATGTGATAAACGGAGAGAAATGCTGGATCACAAACGCAAATTACGCCCGCACGGTCATTGTCACCGCCGTTACGGGAAAGAACTCCGCCGGAAAACCGATCATTTCAGCTCTCATCGTCCCGACAGATACACCGGGATTTACGATCACAAATCCGTACGACAAGATGGGTGTGAGAGGGTCGGATACGGCCGAGCTTGTGCTGGAGGATGTCAGGGTGCCTGCCGATAACCTGCTCGGTGATCCTGAAAAAGGTTTTAAACAATTTTTATATACATTAGACGGCGGGCGGATCTCGATTGCGGCACTGGCTGTCGGTATCGCTCAAGGCGCACTGGAGGCGTCGCTGTCATATGCGAAGGAACGCAAGCAGTTCGGCAGTCCGATATCGTCATTTCAAGCCATTCAATTTAAGCTGGCCGATATGGCGATGGAAATTGACCTTGCCAGACAGATGGTGCTTAAAGCGGCATGGCTGAAGGATCAAAACCTGCCATTTACGAAAGAAGCTGCATTCGCCAAGCTTTATGCTTCAGAAATGGCCGTCAGAACATGTCTTCAGGCCATCCAAATTCATGGCGGTTCCGGTTATATGAAGGAATGCGGTGTTGAGCGCATGCTTCGTGACGCAAAGCTGATGGAGATTGGTGAAGGAACGTCAGAAATTCAAAGAATGGTCATCGCAAGACAGCTTTTGAAGTGAAATGAAAACGTTTACTAAGACAGAGATGGAAGGGGGGCAGGTCATATGGCTGAACTTATCCATTTAACAGCCGGAAAGCTGCTTGAGCGGACCGCGAAGCTTTTTCCGGATCGTGAAGCGGTTGTTTACCCTGAGCGCGGCCTTCGTTATACGTATGCCGAGTTTGACCGGTTATGCCGGCAAACCGCAAAAGGGCTGATGAAGCTGGGAGTTGAAAAAGGAGATCATGTGGCCATATGGGCATCCAACATTCCGGAATGGCTCGCGGCGCAATTTGCAACAGCGAAAATCGGCGCCGTTCTGGTCACCATTAATACCAATTTTCAAATCGCAGAGCTCGATTACCTGCTGGCACATTCAGACGTCTCGGCCCTGATAATCATGGATTCCTATCGGCAGACATCTTATGTTGAAATCGTGAATAAGCTGATTCCGGAGCTGAAAACTTGTAAGCGCGGCAGGCTGCGTTCGAAACGTTATCCATTTTTACGGACGGTGTTATATATCGGTGATAAAAGCCCGCCCGGGATGCACCGTTGGGATTCATTGCTGGATAATGCCGAAGCTGTAACGGATGCAGCGCTTGACGGAAGGATGGACAGCCTGAAAAAGGATGATTGCATTCATATGCAATATACATCAGGTACGACCGGGTTTCCGAAAGGCGTCATGCTCACACATTTTAATATCGTAAATAACGCGGCCAATATCGCAGAATGCATGAAGCTTACTTCATGTGACCGTTTATGTATTCCCGTGCCGTTTTTCCACTGCTTTGGGTGCGTGCTCGGCGTGCTGGCATGTGTTTCCGCGGGTGCGGCGATGATTCCGATCGAACAGTTTTCTCCGCCGGCCGTTCTGAAAACGGTGGAGCAAGAAGCCTGCACCGCTCTGCACGGTGTACCGACGATGTTTATCGCGCTCCTAAATGACAGCCGTTTTTCTGAATATGATCTTTCCCACGTCCGAACCGGGATTATGGCAGGCTCGCCATGCCCGGCGGAAGTCATGAGAGAAGTGATCGGCAAAATGGGGATGACCGACATTACAATTGCCTACGGACAGACCGAAGCATCACCTGTTATTACGCAGACAAGAACGGATGATTCATTTGTAAGAAGAGTGGAAACAGCGGGGCGCGCGCTTCCCCATATCGAAGTCAGAATCGTTCGGCCCGGAACATCCCAAGAAGCCGCCAGGGGCGAACAAGGAGAGCTCTGCACCCGCGGATATCATGTCATGAAAGGCTATTATAAAAATCAAGAAGCGACCGAAGAAGCGATAGACAAAGACGGCTGGCTGCATACCGGTGATTTGGCGGTCATGGACGAGGACGGATACTGCAAAATCACGGGCCGTCTGAAAGACATGCTGATCAGGGGCGGCGAAAATATCTATCCGCGCGAGATTGAGGAAATGTTATATCGGCATCCCGCGGTAGCAGACGTTCAGGTCGTCGGCGTTCCTGATCCGAAATACGGAGAAGAGGCCGCGGCGTGGATCAGGCTCAAAGACGGACAAACCGCTTCCGCAGAAGACATCAGAACCTTTTGCAAAGAACATATCGCCCGCTATAAAGTCCCCAGGTACGTTTTGTTTACAGATGAATATCCAATGACAGCCTCAGGAAAAATTCAGAAATTCAAGCTGCGGGAAAAAACGATTGAAGAGCTCAAGTTAACTTAATGAAAAAGGAGTGCTTCACATTTGTTTAAAAAAGTCCTGATTGCCAACAGAGGAGAAATCGCCTTACGAATTATCCGCACCTGCAAACGTCTCGGCATCCCCTCGGCAGCTGTGTATTCAGAAGCCGACCGGGACGCGCTGCATGTAAAAGCGGCTGATGATGCCTATCCGATCGGTAAATCGAGAGTAAATGAAAGCTATTTACATATCGACAGAATCATAGAAGCCGCCAAATCCGCCGGAGCGGACGCCATTCATCCGGGCTACGGGCTTCTGTCAGAAAACAGCCTGTTCGCCGAACGCTGCCGGAAGGAACAAATCACATTTATCGGCCCGCCCGGTGATATCATCGCCAAGATGGGCAGCAAGATTGAAGCCCGAAAAACGATGCAAAAAGCAAAGGTCCCGATCGTTCCCGGTGTTTCAGAGCCATTGCCCGATGTTCACTCCGCCTTAGCCGAAGCCCGTGCCATCGGTTTTCCGGTGATGCTGAAAGCGTCCGCAGGAGGAGGCGGAATCGGCATGCAGATCGTACATTCAGAAGAAGAGCTGGCCAAAGCGTTTGAAGGCAATCAAAAGCGGGCCGCCTCCTTTTTTGGAGACGGCGCAATGTATATGGAAAAGGTCATTGAAAATGCCCGTCATATTGAAATTCAGATACTCGCAGATTCTTTCGGCAACACCGTTCATCTGTTTGAACGTGACTGTTCAGTCCAAAGGCGCCACCAAAAAGTGATAGAAGAAGCGCCGTCGCCGTTTGTTGACGATGAATTAAGACAAAGACTCGGTGAAACCGCCGTTAAAGCCGCAAAATCGATCGGCTACCAAAATGCAGGTACAATAGAATTTCTCGTCGACCAAAAGAAACAAATCTATTTTTTAGAGATGAACACAAGACTGCAAGTGGAGCATCCGGTGACAGAAGAAATTACAGGACTGGATCTTGTGGAAGAACAGCTGAAAATCGCCGCCGGGCTGGCGCTGCCTTTCTCGCAGAAAGATATCAACCACCGCGGTCATGCGATTGAAGTGCGGATCTATGCGGAAGATCCGGTCACCTTTTACCCGTCACCCGGTACCATCTCGTCTTTTTCCGTTTTAAGACACCCGTCAGTGCGACACGAATGCGCCGTCGAAAAGGGAAGCGTCATTTCTCCGTTTTACGATCCGATGATTGCCAAAATGGTCGTCACGGCGAATACGAGAAAACAAGCCATTGAACAACTGAAAACCGCCCTTGGCGAATATCATGTAGAAGGGATTAAAACCAACATTCCGCTGCTGACAAAAATTGCTCATTCAGAAGTGTTTGAAAAGGGCGAGGCAACAACCGGTTTTTTACAAACAATGAACGAGGGGGCGTCCAAATGAGCGTCATAAAAATTCAAATGGCGGGAAACCTGTGGAAAATTCATGTGAAGCCGGGTGATGTCATTGAAGAAGGACAGGAAGTGGCCATCTTGGAATCTATGAAAATGGAAATTCCGATTATCGCTGATGCAGCGGGTACGGTGAAAGAAGTGAAAAAATCAGAAGGTGATTTCACTGATGAAGGAGAGGTCCTGATTGAACTTCAATAAAACGGGAGGTGCAGCATGAACTGTCCGAAACATGTCCGCATCAATGAAGTAGGACCGCGTGACGGCTTGCAGAATGAATCGGCGTGGGTGGATACAGAAGATAAGATTGAGTGGATCAATATGCTGTCAAAAACAGGCCTTCCCTATATCGAAGTGACATCATTCGTGCATCCGAGATGGATTCCGGCTCTTCGTGACAGCCTGGACGTCGCAAAAGGCATTACCAGATCTGAACATACGGTCTACGCGGCTCTCGTTCCGAACCTCATCGGTCTGGAGCATGCGGCAGAAGGCGGAATCGATCAGGCATGTGTATTTTTATCTGCAAGCGAAACCCATAACCAAAAAAACGTAAACAAACCGATTGACCGGACCGTTCAAGAGCTCAGGCGGGTTATTACTGAAGCAAAAGCTGAAAAAATGGCGACGAGAGCTTATCTGTCCACTGTGTTCGGCTGTCCGTACGAACAGAACGTGCCGATCGAACAAGTCATCCGCCTGTCAGACACCCTGCTCGAAATGGGTGTTGATGAAATATCGCTCGGCGACACGATCGGCGCGGCAAACCCCTTGCAGGTCATAGCCGTGCTTGAAGCCCTTTTGCCGAGAATTCCCGCCTCAAAAATCGCACTCCATTTCCATGATACAAGAGGAACGGCTCTAGCGAATATCATTCCCGCTCTTGATATGGGCATCACATCCTTTGATACTTCCTCAGGCGGGCTTGGCGGCTGCCCGTACGCCCCTGGATCAGCAGGAAACGCTGCCACAGAAGACGTCATTTATATGCTCGAACAAATGGGGATTGATACCGGGACGGACATGAATAAACTTCTTTATGCCGCCGGCTGGATCGCGGATAAAATAGGCAAAGACCTGCCAAGCAGAAACCTGCAGGCATTCAGAACGAAATGAGAAAGGAGAAGCGATGGGAGATTGCGTCTTGTATTCCGTCTGTCAAGAAACGATCGGTCTGATCACGCTGAACCGCCCGCATGCGGCCAACTCGCTGTCTTCAGAAATGATTGATCACTTACAGCGTGTGATTGAAGACATCAAAAACTCGCCATCCATTCGTTGTGTCATTCTCACCGGCACCGGGAACACATTTTGCGCCGGTGCTGATTTAAAAGAAAGAGCGGGGATGAATCATGAACAAGTTAAGCAAAGCGTCAGGCGTATCGGTGAAACGGCCGCATCCATTGAAGCTCTCCCGCAGCCGGTCATTGCAGCGCTGAACGGAACCGCTGTCGGAGGAGGCCTTGAACTCGCTCTCGCCTGCGATATCAGAACAGCCGTCAGCCAGGCGGGCCTCGGCCTTCCTGAAACAGGGCTTGCGATCATTCCCGGAGCGGGCGGAACGCAGAGACTGCCCCGGCTTATCGGCCCCGGCGCGGCAAAAGAATTGATCTATACCGGCCGAAGGCTTTCTGCCGAAGAGGGAAAAGACATGAAGCTGATCGAGCATGTTTGTAAAGCCGATGAACTAATGGAAAATGCAAAAGTACTGGCCGGCCGCATCGCCGCTAATGGGCCGATCGCCGTCAGACAAGCAAAAGCCGCGATAAACAAGGGTCTGGAGACAGATCTCAATACAGGGCTCGAAATCGAACGAAAAGCATATGAACAAGTCATCCCCACACTTGACAGAGAAGAGGGCCTGCGCGCTTTTAAAGAAAAAAGACCCCCTGAATACAAAGGAAAATAAAACATGGAGGGACTCGGATGGATTACGAAAAAGAACGGCAGACACGCAGCAAAACGATTGAAAAGGGAGGAGCCGCGAAATATCACGCAAGCAACGAAAAGAAGGGAAAACTTTTTGTAAGAGACAGGCTGAAGCTTTTATTCGATGACGGCATATCCGTTGAAGACGCTTTTTTCGCCGAGTGCATGTCAGACGGACTGCCGGCTGACGGGGTCGTTACCGGGATCGGAACCATCGGCGGCAGAACCGTTTGTGTGATGGCAAACGACTCAACCGTAAAGGCGGGCTCGTGGGGCGCGAAAACGGTGGAAAAAATCATCCGCATTCAGGAGACGGCGGAAAAGCTTCAGTGTCCGCTCTTGTACTTAGTCGATTCCGCAGGTGCGAGAATTACGGATCAGGTCGACATGTTCCCGGGCAGAAGGGGAGCCGGCCGCATCTTTTATAATCAAGTAAAGCTGTCGGGCCGCATTCCGCAAATCTGTTTATTGTTCGGCCCTTCCGCTGCGGGCGGCGCTTACATTCCGGCCTTTTGCGACATTGTCATTATGGTTGAGGGCAATGCATCCATGTACTTAGGTTCCCCGCGTATGGCAGAAATGGTGATTGGCGAGAAAGTATCGCTTGAAGAAATGGGCGGCGCCCGTATGCATTGTTCCGTATCAGGCTGCGGTGATCTCCTCGCCCGGACGGAACAGGAAGCAATCATGATGGCGCAGACATATCTCAGCTACTTTCCGGCAAATTATACTGAAAAAGCGCCCGTCAACAAATCTAAGAACCCGAAAGCTTTTGAAAAACCGCTCTCAGATGTCATCCCGGCACATCAAAACGCACCGTTCAACATGATGGATTTAATTGAACGTGTCATTGATGAAGACTCATTTTTTGAGATTAAACCGTTATTTGCGCAGGAATTAATAACGGGGCTTGCGCGGATTCACGGACAGCCGGTCGGCATTATCGCCAATCAGCCGCGTGTAAAAGGCGGGGTTTTATTTCTCGATTCGGCGGATAAAGCCGCAAAATTTATCGCTTTGTGCGACGCATTCCATATTCCGCTTCTGTTTTTAGCAGACATTCCCGGATTCATGATCGGAACGAAGGTTGAGCAGGCGGGCATCATCAGGCATGGCGCAAAAATGATCTCCGCAATGGCGGAAGCGACTGTTCCGAAGCTTTCCGTTATCGTCAGAAAAGCCTACGGTGCCGGATTATACGCGATGGCGGGGCCTGCTTTTGAACCGGACTGCTGTTTAGCGCTGCCGACTGCGCAAATTGCCGTAATGGGTCCTGAAGCAGCGGTGAATGCGGTCTACGCAAACAAAATCAGCGAGCTCACACCTGAAGAAAGGCCGGCTTTTATTCAAGAAAAGCGTGATGAATACAAGGAAGACATTAACCTTTATCGGCTTGCTTCTGAAATGGTGATTGACGGCATTGTTCCTGCTGATTCCTTGCGGGAAGAACTCAATAAACGCCTCACTGCTTACATGTCCAAACAACTGACATTCACACACCGGAAACACCCCGTATACCCGGTATAAATAAAAAAAGACTGCATAGATCCGGCTCGCAGCCGCTCTTATGCAGTCTTTTTTCACAGTCTTGATCTCATTTTCTTCACAACAAAATAAACAACAATAAATACGAGAGCCAATATAATGATCGGAGTTGTATACATTCCGGCATAGCTGTCTACGTCTTTCCACTGTCCCCCGAGCTGATACCCGAGATAAACGAAAATGACAGACCACGGAATAATGGCAAGCGTCGTCAATATGACAAACTTGGAAAGAGGCATTTTCGCAAGGCCGGCCGGGATGGAGATCGCATGTCTGACGACCGGGATAAACCGCGCCGAGAACACAACGCCGGCGCCATAACGGCGAAACCAGTTTTCCGCAACATCAACATGATGCTTTTTCAGAAGTAAGTACTTGCCGTACTTGTCCAAAAACGGCCGGCCCCCATAACGGGCGATCCAGTAAATAAAGCACTGCGCGATCGTTCCCCCGATCACACCGGCGACAATGGCGCCGATAAAGCTGATCGTGCCTTCTGACACCATATAGCCTCCGTAAGCCAGAACGATTTCACTCGGAATGATTTCGATCATTAATCCGAGCGCAATCCCTAAATAGCCCATACTTGTCAGCCAGGATAATATTTCACTAATAAAATTGCCCACACTGTTCACAACCTCTTTATCTTTTTACCCAATTATATGACTGATTGACAAGCAAAATGGTTACAAATTATTTTTTAACGCACGATTTCTTCAGATTCTCTTTTTAACACCTCTTCTAAATAAGCTAAAAGTTTCGGTCTCATTTCTTCCCGCAGAAGCCCGATCTCCGTGCCGGCCTTAAAACAGCCGAACTTATCTCCTATATCAAACCGGCTTCCTTCAAGCTCCCGCGCGTAAATGCTTCGGGTGCGGCACACTTCGCGCAGCGCGTCTGTCAATTGGATTTCGTTGCCCGCGCCTCTTCCGATCGTCTTCAGCGTTTTAAAAATAGCAGGGGTTAATATGTAGCGGCCCATCACGGCAATATGAGAAGGCGCCTTTTCAACAGCCGGTTTCTCAATCAGATCCTCAACCTCGTACACATGACCGCTCTGCCGCCCCGTCTGTATAATACCATATTTGCTGACATCAGCAGGATCGACGGGCTGTACGCCGATCGTTTCTGTGCCGTGTTGGTTATAGACGTCGATGAGCTGTGAAAGAGCGGGAGTATCAGATACCATAATATCATCACCTAATAGAACGGCAAAAGGCTCATCTCCGATAAAATGCTCCGCACACAGCACCGCATGTCCTAGTCCGAGCGGTTCTTTCTGACGGAGGTAATGAATATTGGCCAAATCGGCAATCCGCTGCATCTCCTTCAGCGTCTCCGTCTTGCCTTTTCTCAAGATTGAATTCCAATTCCGCCGACCGGTCAAAATGATCTTCAATCGAGCGTTTGTTTCTCCCTGTAATAATCAATATATCTTCAATTCCTGACGCTGCGGCCTCTTCGACAATATATTGGATGGCCGGTTTGTCGACAATCGGCATCATTTCTTTCGGCTGCGCCTTTGTCGCCGGCAGAAATCTCGTTCCTAAACCTGCTGCGGGAATGACCGCTTTTCTCACTTTTCTCATTCATCTTCACTCCTGATCCTGTATGTTTTTCAGCGAATCTCCAAATACCCATATTCGGTTTCCGATAAAATTCATCATCATTCCGCCGATAGTGGCGGCGAACTTACTCACCAATAGCGAACAGCCGCCTTTTTGAAACGCGTAAAGCAGCAAAAAGGTGATTCCCGACGCGGCAAGATTAATCATGAGAAATCGCATGATCTCTTTCCCGTCAGCCTTGCGTTTTACACGAAACGTCCACTTCCGGTTCCATACATAGCTGTTGATGATCCCTGCCGAATAGGAGCAGATCTGCGCCGGAAGATAGGGGACATGACAAGCGGCGAGAAGAAAGAAGACACCAAAATCGATCAGCGTATTACCGACGCCTACAGTGCAAAAACGGCCTGCTGTCTTTACTTTTTCTTTCAGCATAACGGTGACCTCCCCTCATAATAAGATGCGGTTCGCTGTCCTATTTGTTGATATGGATTACTTTAGCGGACAGTGTTGAATAAACAATTACTAAAATATGAACAAAACATGAAAACGTAATGAGGCTTTGCAAAACTCATTAAGTTAACATTTTGATAGTTTAAGTTGACATATTCCGTGGAGGACACTAATATTCTGTATAAGTGTTAACTTTTTATTATTTTGGTTAACATTAAATTTCAAAGTGAAAGAAAGGAGGGAGATTTAATGCAGGAAGAGACCTATTACAGCGTCAGAATGAGAGCTTCCCGAAACGCCCCCCATGAGCAGGGCGGAAAACACATTTCCGGCGGAGAACGGCTCATCACTTACAGCGGTTTACAGGAAGCGGTAGATGGCTTATTACATAAAGGCTTCTCGCACTCAAGAGGGATACCTGATTTTATGCAGATTCAGCTTGAAAGCATTAATGAACCGATCGAAACGATCCGCCCTTTGCCGGTTGCTTTCCAACAATCAGACACGCCGGAAAAAGGACAAGCAATCGCCCGCAAGCTTCTGCAAAAGGCGGGGATTCCCCCGCACATGATAGAGAAAGCGTACGAAAACATTGCGGAATATGCAGAAGCAAGAGGAGCGGTCCTGTTTGATATCCGGGCAGGAGAACGCATTGACGGCAGAGGAAATAGAGGTGTGCGGGTATCCCGAATGGATTGGCCGTCACATGATTTTCAAAAATGGGCTTTTACTCACAACATGCCGGAAAATTCACGAATAAAAGAAGCACATGCCATCGCGGCAAAAGTTTGCGCACATCCGGGGATTATTGCTGAATTGTGCTGGTCGGATGACCCTGATTACATAACAGGCTACGTTGCCGCAAAGAAGCTGGGATATCAGCGGATTGCCAAGATGAAGAATGCCGGAGATGAAAGCGGCTGCCGGATTTTCTTTACAGATGGCTCCATAGATACGGAGAGCTGTATCCATTTTTTAGAGAAGCAGCCTGTATTCATTCAGCAGGAGGAGAAATGATGAAACAATCAATGATTGAAAAAAGCAAAAAGCATCTTTGGCTGCCTTTCACACAAATGAAAGATTACGATGAAGATCCGTTAATCATTGAAAGCGGAAACGGGATCATGCTGAAAGACATCAGCGGCAAAGAATATTATGACGGCTTTTCTTCAGTATGGCTCAATGTACACGGCCACCGCAAAAAAGAAATGGATGAAGCGATTCAAAAACAGCTTGAAAAAATCGCTCATTCGACCTTACTGGGTATGACGAACGTTCCCGCAACAGAACTTGCCGAGATGCTGACAGGCATCACACCGGAAAAGCTGACACGCGTTTTTTACTCCGACAGCGGAGCGGAAGCAATGGAAATCGCTCTGAAAATGGCCTTTCAATACTGGAAAAACATAGGGAGACCCGAGAAACAGACGTTTATTTCTATGCAGAACGGCTATCACGGCGATACGATCGGAGCCGTCAGCGTCGGCTCCATTGAACTCTTCCACCATGTGTACGGCCCGCTGATGTTTGAAAGCTACAAAGCCCCGATTCCGTATGTATACAGATCTGAAAGCGGCGACCCCGTACAGTGCCGGGATGAATGCCTTCACGCGCTCGAACAGCTGCTTGCAAAGCATCACGAAGAGATTGCCGCACTTACGATCGAATCGATGGTGCAAGGCGCATCCGGGATGATCGTCATGCCTGAAGGCTTTCTGGCAGGCGTACGAAAGCTGTGTACGGCATATGATGTGTTAATGATCGTTGACGAAGTGGCGACGGGGTTCGGCCGCACCGGAAAAATGTTTGCCTGTGAGCATGAAAATGTCCAGCCGGACTTGATGGCGGCAGGGAAAGGCATTACGGGAGGCTATTTGCCGATCGCTGTGACGTTTGCCACAGAAGCTATTTATGAAGCCTTCTACGATGACTACGACAAAATGAAAACATTTTTCCACGGCCATTCCTATACAGGAAATCAGCTTGGCTGTGCCGCGGCAATTGAAAATCTGCGTTTATTCGAATCAGAGCGCATCGTTGAACAAGTCGCCGAAAAATCAAAAACGGCAGCGGAATTTCTTCATGATCTGAAGCAGCTCCCTCATGTCGGCGATGTCCGCCAGCTCGGTTTCATGTGCGGCATAGAGCTTGTGCAGGATAAGGGGACAAAACAGCCTTATCCGCCTGAAAAGCGGATGGGATACAAGGTGTCCTTGAAAATGAGAGAGCTTGGTATGCTGACACGGCCGCTCGGAGACGTCATCGCCTTTCTGCCGCCGCTTGCCAGCACAACCGATCAGTTACAAGCCATGATCTCCATTATGAAAGAAGCGATAGCCGAGGTGACCGGCCGTGGATTTTGACGGATGGCTCCTCGGAAGGCTCGATGCGGTGAAAAGAGACGGGCTGTATCGGACGCTGCGAACACAGGGAACCGCTCTCAAAACCAAAGGGCAAAAGCGGCAGACCTGGGCATCCAATGACTATTTAGGCCTGTCAAAAGATGAGCGGCTGATCACAGCCGCGCAAACGGCGCTGAGCCGGTTCGGAGCGGGAAGCGGCGGCTCACGGTTAACGACAGGAAATACTGTGTGGCACGAAAAACTTGAACACACAATCGCGGATTTTAAACAGACGGAAGCGGCTTTATTGTTTTCAAGCGGTTACTTGGCGAATATCGGCGTGCTTGCCTCACTGCCTCAAAAAGGCGATGTCATTTTAAGCGATCAACTGAACCATGCGAGCATTGTTGACGGCTGCCGTTTATCAAAAGCGGAAACCATCGTGTACCGCCATATTGATATGGCTGATCTTGAGAAAAAACTTGCCTCCGTCCAGGCTCGGAACCGCCGCTTCATCGTCACAGACGGCGTCTTCAGCATGGACGGCACCATCGCGCCTCTTGACCGCATAATGGCGCTTGCAAAGCAGTACCAGGCATTTGTGATAGCAGATGACGCGCATGCAACCGGTGTACTCGGGGAAAACGGCGGGGGAACCAGTGACTATTTCGGTGTTTGTCCTGATGTTGTCATCGGCACATTAAGCAAAGCTGTAGGAACGGAAGGCGGTTTTGCCGCGGGATCAAACATTTTCATTGATTTTTTGCTGAATCAGGCGCGGACGTTTATTTTTCAGACGGCCCTCCCGCCGTCAATTTGTGCGGCTTCGCATACGGCATTTGACATCATATCAGATATGCACGATACGCGCCGTGAGCTGCAGTCGTCTGTCAAAATGATAAAAACGCGTCTGGCCGATATGGGCTTTACCGTAAGAGGCGGAGATACACCGATTATCCCCGTTATCATCGGTGATGCAAAAACAGCGGTTTCAGCCGCTGCGCTGCTGGAGAAAAAGGGAATCTGCGCCCCGGCCATCCGCCCGCCCGCCGTTCCGGAAGGCGAAAGCAGAATCAGGCTGACCGTTACGGCGGATCGCAGCTTACAGGATATAGACGAGCTGACAGAAGCATTTGATTCCATTAGAAAAGAGCTGAATATAAACAAATGAGAAGTTTTTTTGTCACAGGAACAGATACCGGCGTCGGAAAAACCATCGTTTCTTGCGGTCTTGCCGCGGCATTCCGGCAGAAACAGGCGGATATCGGAGTGTTTAAGCCGTTTTTAAGCGGCGTGCCTCGGACTCATCCGGAAAGTGACACCTCGCTGTTGAAAGACATGTCACAAACCGCACTGTCTCATGAAGAAATCACGCCATTTGAATGGAAAGAGCCGCTTGCCCCGTACACGGCCGCCATGCTTGAGGGGAAATCCGTGAGCATGGCGGATGTCATGGCCCACTGGAGTAAGATCAAAAATCGTCATGAGTGTTTCATCGTTGAGGGGGCAGGCGGCATTTCCGTCCCGCTTGGTGAAAATTACTTAGTCAGTGATCTGATAAAAGCCATGGAATTGCCGGCGGTGATTGTGGCCAGGCCTGATCTCGGAACCATCAACCACACATATTTAACCGTTGAATATGCGAAAAACATGGGGATAGAGGTTCTCGGCATTATGATCAACGGCGTAAAGAGCCGGCCGGGGCTGGACGAAAAGACAAACCCGAGCATGATTGAAACATTATGCAAAGTTCCGATTTTGGGAATCACACCGAAGCTGGATCACGTTTCACCGGAAAACATTCAACACATGATTGAGAAACATATAGATGTTTCCTCTTTCATGAATCTGACACAAATGGGGAGATAAACATGAATCAATGGATGGATCTTGCAGAGAGAGTGCTGGACGGGGCGGAAGTAACGAATCAAGAAGCGCTGGCCATTTTAAATTGTCCTGATGAGGATCTTTTATTGCTGATGCATGCCGCTTTTCATATTAGAAAACGATTTTACGGAAAAAAAGTAAAGCTGAATATGATTATGAATGCAAAATCAGGCCTGTGTCCGGAAAATTGCGGGTACTGTTCACAATCTTCAATATCAAAAGCGCCGATTGAGTCTTACCGGATGGTGGATAAGCATATATTGCTTAAAGGGGCAAAACGCGCCCACGACCTGAATATAGGGACATACTGTATCGTCGCCAGCGGCCGGGGACCGTCAAACAGAGAAGTGGATCAAGTTGTTGATGCTGTCAAAGAAATTAAAGAAACGTACGGTTTAAAAATCTGCGCATGCCTCGGTCTGCTGAAGCCGGAACAGGCAGAGCGGCTGAAACAGGCAGGAGTAGACCGGTACAATCATAACATCAATACATCACAAAGGAATCACTCAAACATTACGACCTCCCACACGTATGACGACAGGGTCAATACAGTGGAAACGGCGAAACAATCGGGGATGTCACCTTGTTCTGGTGTCATCGTCGGCATGAAAGAGACGAAACAGGACGTCATTGATATGGCGAACAGCTTAAAAGCGCTTGACGCCGACAGCATCCCGGTTAATTTTCTGCATGCGATTGACGGAACTCCGTTAGAAGGGGTAAGCGAATTACATCCGGTGTATTGCCTGAAAGTGCTCGCCTTGTTCCGTTTTATCAATCCGTCAAAAGAAATCCGTATCTCAGGAGGCCGGGAAGTCAACCTTCGTTCGCTGCAGCCGCTGGGACTTTACGCCGCAAATTCGATTTTCGTCGGAGATTACTTAACGACAGCAGGGCAGCAAGAAACAGAGGATCATCAAATGCTCCATGATTTAGGTTTTGAAGTCGAATCCGTTGAAGAAATGAAAGCCGGCCTGCAATCCGCCTGCAATACGGAGGTATAAGATGACGGCGGACCTATCGATTGCACATCCGTCTCTCCATGCGGATTCGGATTTTTGGAATGACCCTTACCCGTTTTATGACAAACTGCGATCCATTGATCCTGTTTATAAAGGAACCGTATTAAAATATCCGGGCTGGTATGTCACCGGGTATAAAGAAGCGGCAGCGATTCTGAAAGACATTCGGTTTAAAAACCGCATTCCTCTTCCGGAAGCTTCAACGAAATATCAAAATCTATCGCATATCCAGCACGATATGCTGTTATTTAAAAATCAATCAGACCATAAGCGGATGCGGATGCTTATCGGTAAAGAATTTACCGCAAAGACGGCGGAATCTCTTCGCCCTTGTATAAACGAAACGGTTCATGACTTGTTGGATCAAGTCCAAATCAAAAAAACCGCGGACCTTGTTTCAGAGTTTGCCTTTCCATTGGCAAGCCTTATCATTGCGGAGATACTCGGAGTGCCGAAAGAGGAGAGATATCAATTCAGACAATGGACGGCAGACGTCATCCAGGCCATTGATCTTACCCGATCAAGAAAGACGTTAGTCAGAGCAAGCGACACCGCAGGCAGGCTGACGTCATATTTCAGAGATTTGATTCACAAGCGGAAAGCGCACCCTCAGCAAGACTTGATCAGCAGGTTTATTATGGAGGAACAGCTTTCAAAAGAGGAAGTGCTCGCGACATGTATCTTACTTGTCATAGCCGGACACGAGACGACGGTAAACCTCATAAGCAACGGTGTGTTTACTTTATTGAAACACCCTGAACAGCTTAGCGCACTGAGAGAAAACCCTTCGCTTATTGAAACTGCAGTTGAGGAATGTCTGCGCTACGACAGCCCCGCGCAGCTGACGGCACGCACCGCTTCAGAAGACTGCGAAATAAATGGGAAGACCATAAAAAAAGGAGAGCAGGTATATATCCTTTTAGGGGCAGCCAATCGCGATCCAAGCATATTCGATCAACCTCACAAAATGGATATCCAAAGAAAGCCGAACCCGCATCTTGCATTCGGAAAGAACGCCCATTTTTGCATAGGCTCCTCATTAGCGCGCATCGAAGCACAAATTGCAATTCTTACACTGTTTGAGCGGATGCCTAAGCTTCGGCTGGCTGCACACCGCCTTGAATACCGCAAGCTCATTGGTTTTAGGTCGCTCAAAGAGCTCCCGGTTGTCATTGGCTGAATGACCATGCAGGAGGGCCGGATTTTATCGGTTCCTCTTGCAGGAAATAAATGAAAGAAAAAAGAATACATATTTATAAAGCAAAAATCCTCTCTGATCCATCTCACTATCCCTAAAAAAACTCACTGCTCAGCCAATCAATCTAATACAGCAAGAGTCTCCCTTTCTTTCGCCAAAACGGAACATTCACCATGATGCACATTTTTTCAGCTTCAGAAACTGTGCAAAACCGGCATGTTTTTTGCTTTATTTTCTCGATTTTTTGTAAGCGCTTACTAATATTGAGCAGAAAAGAGGGGGATTTGTGGACATTGTTATTATTTTATTGGCATTAGGCATGCTGATGTTTGCGGCTTACCGGGGCTTTTCAGTCATTTTATTCGCCCCGATTTGTGCGCTGTTTGCTGTGCTCCTGACAGATCCAAGCTTCGTACTTCCTTTCTTCTCGAATATATTTATGGAGAAGATGGTAGGATTTATTAAGCTGTATTTTCCCGTATTTCTTTTAGGGGCCGTTTTTGGCAAGGTTGTTGAAATATCCGGGCTCGCCGAGTCGATTGCAAAAACAATCGTCAGACTTGTGGGAGCAAAAAGAGCCATTCTCGCCATCGTCTTAATGGGTGCGATTTTAACGTACAGCGGCGTCAGTCTCTTCGTAGCGGTGTTTGCCATTTATCCGTTTGCTAAAAACCTATTTATTAAAGCTGATATTCCCAAGCGTCTGATACCCGGTACGATTGCATTGGGCGCCTTTACATTTACAATGGATGCGCTTCCCGGCACACCGCAAATTCAAAATGTCATTCCGACCGCTTTTTTTAAAACAAACATTTATGCCGCTCCCTGGCTCGGACTGATTGGTGCAGCATTTGTGCTTACGGCCGGAATGATTTATTTAGAATCCCGGCGCAAAAAAGCGGCCAATGCCGGAGAAGGCTATGCTGGATTTCAATCTGAGGTTTCCGCTGCAGAGGAATCCTCAAGTCTGGCTAATGAAACACATACGCCTGTTTTACCGCAACCCAGCCCCGCGCGGCAAGTGCTCGCCTTTGTTCCGCTTATCCTTGTGGGAGTCATGAACAAATGCTTCACGATGTGGCTCCCGCATTGGTACCCTGACGGATTTGATTTTGCGCCGCTCGGGCTAGAAGCGTTCGGGAAGATTGACCTTTCCTCCGTCACTGCGATCTGGTCAGTAGAACTCGCACTGTTCATCGGAATCATGACAACGATTTTGTTCGATTGGAAAAAAGTCCTCTTCAATTTGAAAGAGGGACTGAATGAGGGTATCGGGGGCGCCTTGCTGGCGTCGATGAATACAGGAGCCGAATACGGATTTGGCGGGATCATTGCGGCGCTTCCCGGCTTTAAAATGGTCAGCAGCGGCATATCGCAGACGTTTACTGATCCGCTCGTCAACGGAGCGGTGACGACCACTGCGCTTGCCGGGATTACAGGATCGGCATCAGGAGGAATGGGCATCGCTTTAAGCACGATGTCAGCAGCGTATACAGAAGCAATCAATACATTCCACATCCCGCCGGAGGTCATGCACCGGGTGATCTCGATGGCCTCCGGCGGGATGGACACTCTTCCGCATAATGGCGCCGTCATTACGCTGCTCGCGGTCACTGGGTTGACCCACCGCCAATCCTACAGGGATATCTTTGCCATTACCGTCATTAAAACAGCCGCTGTGTTTGTCATCATCGCCATTTACAGTCTGACGGGCCTTGTGTAGCCAAAACAGAAAGGGGAAACGAATATGGGAAAAGGAAAAGTGATGGACTCTTATCAAGATGCTGCTGCACTGATCAAGGACGGAGACACCCTCATCGCAGGAGGCTTCGGCCTGTGCGGCATTCCGGAACAATTAATTCTCGCGATCAGGGACAGCGGCGTAAAAAACTTGACCGTTGTCAGTAATAACTGCGGTGTTGATGATTGGGGGTTAGGCCTCTTGCTTGCAAACCGGCAGATCAAAAAAATGGTCGCATCCTATGTGGGAGAAAACAAAACCTTTGAACGGCAGTTTTTAAGCGGGGAGCTGGAAGTCGAATTGGTGCCCCAAGGAACGCTCGCAGAAAGAATTCGCGCGGGAGGGGCGGGCATTCCGGCGTTTTACACACCTGCGGGCGTCGGAACATCAGTAGCCGAGGGAAAAGAACATAAGACATTTGACGGACGCACCTATCTTCTGGAGAAAGGGATTACAGGGAACGCCGCCATCGTAAAGGCCTGGAAAGCCGATCCTCTGGGCAACCTGATGTTCAGAAAGACGGCGAGAAATTTCAATCCGCTCGCTGCAATGGCAGGCAAAGTGACGATTGCAGAGGCTGAAGAAATTGTCGATGCCGGAGAGCTTGATCCGGATCAAATTCATACGCCGGGTATTTTTGTGCAGCACGTGCTGCTCGGCGGGATTCATGAAAAACGGATTGAACGCCGCACCGTCCGGCAAGCATGATAAAGGAGGCTGACAGAATGAGAGATAGCAGAAAACGAATGATCAAACGGGCTGTAAAAGAAATTAAGGACGGAATGAATGTGAACTTGGGGATAGGGATGCCGACGCTTGTAGCCAATGAGATACCGAATGATTATAACGTCCTGCTTCAGTCTGAAAACGGCTTGCTCGGGATCGGGCCTTATCCGGCGGAAGGAACGGAGGACCCCGATCTGATCAACGCGGGAAAAGAAACCATCACCGAAGTAAAGGGAGCCTCGTATTTTGACAGTGCCGAATCCTTTGCCATGATTCGCGGCGGCCACATTGATGTAGCGATCCTCGGCGGGATGGAAGTGTCCGAACGGGGAGATTTGGCGAACTGGATGATCCCAGGAAAAATGATCAAAGGAATGGGCGGCGCCATGGACTTGGTCCACGGAGCAAAACGGATTATTGTCATTATGGAGCACGTTAATAAATATGGGGAATCTAAAGTGAGAACGGAATGTACGCTGCCTTTAACCGGCAGGCAGGTGGTCGATCGGCTGATCACAGATTTGGCTGTATTCGATTTTCATGATGGCCGTATGACGCTCACCGAACTGCAGGAAGGTGTAACAATGGAGGAGGTCTTTGAGAAAACAGAAGGTCATTTTACTGTCAGCCAGTCGTTAAAAAACGGGGTCAGACCAAAATGAGGAGGTGCCGTCATGCATTCATTGCTTATTGAAAAAACAGCCGTTGTAACAGGAGCAGCCGGAGGAATCGGGCTTGAAATCGCAAAAGAATTCGCCCGTGAAGGAGCAGCCGTCATCATCTCTGATATAAACGAACAAGCGGGGAAAGAAGCGGCGGCAAGACTGAAAGATAAAGGCTGTGAAGCAGTCAGCATCACATGCGATGTAACAAATGAAAAGCAAGTGGCCGACATGCTGCAGACGGTCGAGAAACAATTCGGACGTCTCGATATCCTTGTGAATAATGCGGGCATTCAGCATGTTGCGCCCATCGAGGAATTTCCCACCGAACAGTTTGAACGGCTCATTCGTCTCATGCTGACTGCGCCATTTATCGCAATGAAGCATGCATTTCCCATTATGAAAAAACAGCAATTCGGTCGAATCATTAATATGGCGTCTGTCAACGGACTGATCGGTTTTCACGGGAAAGCGGCATATAACAGCGCCAAGCACGGCGTCATCGGTTTAACGAAAGTCGGCGCACTTGAAGGCGCGGCTGACGGCATTACCGTCAATGCGCTTTGTCCGGGATATGTGGACACTCAGCTTGTCCGCAATCAGTTAAAAGACATTTCCGCAACAAGGAATGTACCGTACGAACGGGTGCTTGAGGACGTCATCTTTCCGCTCGTTCCCCAACAACGGCTGCTGTCAGTGAAAGAAATCGCTGATTACGCCGTATTTTTGGCCAGCGACAAAGCAAAAGGGGTCACAGGTCAGGCCGTAGTCATGGATGGCGGGTATACCGCTCAATAGTTCTTATACTTTTTAAAAAAACAGCCGCTCTGAACGGCTGTTTTTTTATGCCTGAAAACCTTGTTCACTCAATAGGCTGATTTACTGCGTCAATCGGTATCCGGGCAGGGTCATTCACATGTTCTGCGGCGTATTTCGCCTTTGCGGATTTTCCCCATCCAGATCCATCTCTTGCACCACATTTATAATCAAGCGCATCAGTTTACAATCCTTCACAGATATACAAATGAATTTTTACAATAAACAGAAAATATGTAATTTCTGACACAATAATGCCAATAGCCCTAAAACATATGAAACATGAAGAGCGCGACCTAAGTGAAGAAGAGCCGGTAACAGGCTCCACTCCGGCTTTTCATCATCTCTCTTTAAGACTGATTTTCGGTGAAGCCCCATGTTTTATTTTATGAATAAATATATCTAATTCGTTTGTAAAATCGAACAATAACTCCTCCGAAAGTATTCTATACACATTTGTTATAATCATGCTAGGATGTTATATAAAGGGATAATTTGTAGGATATTGTATTTTTGCTCAATATGATCGGAGGAATCTCATGAACAATCTTGCCTTTTTATTTCCTGGACAAGGGTCTCAATTTGTAGGAATGGGCAAACAATTTTGGAATGATTTTGTGCTCGCAAAGAGATTGTTTGAAGAAGCGAGCGATGCGATCTCCTTGGATGTAAAAAAACTGTGTTTTAACGGAGATATGAATGAATTGACAAAGACAATGAACGCGCAGCCCGCTATTTTAACGGTCAGTGTGATTGCTTTTCAAGTGTATATGCAGGAAATAGGGGTGAAGCCCCGCTTCCTGGCAGGCCATAGCTTAGGCGAATATTCAGCGCTTGTCTGTGCCGGCGCCCTTTCTTTTCAGGATGCCGTTACACTTGTAAGGGAGCGGGGAATTCTTATGCAAAATGCGGATCCCCAGCAGCAGGGGACGATGGCCGCCGTGACACAGCTCTCTCTCCAAACGTTGCAGGAAATATGTTCGAAAGTATCGACGGAAGACTTTCCGGCAGGTGTAGCCTGCATGAATTCAGAACAGCAGCATGTGATTTCCGGACACCGGCAAGCTGTGGAACGTGTCATCAAGATGGCGGAGGAAAAGGGTGCGGCATACACTTATTTGAATGTCAGTGCGCCTTTTCACAGTTCGATGATACGATCAGCCTCCGAACAATTCCAGACTGTATTACACCGGTATTCCTTCCGGGATGCCGCATGGCCGATCATTTCAAATGTCACCGCGCGCCCTTACAGCAGCGGAAATTCGATCAGCGAACATCTTAAGCAGCACATAACGATGCCGGTAAGATGGACGGAATCGATGCATTACTTGCTTTTACACGGAGTCACAGAAGTCATCGAAATGGGTCCGAACAATGTCTTAGCCGGTCTGCTGAGAAAAACAACGAATCACATTGTACCTTATCCCTTAGGACAGACATCTGATGTTCACTTGCTTTCCAATTCAACGGAAAGAAAGAAACATATTGTCCATTTACGCAAAAAACAACTGAATAAATTGATGATTCAATCCGTCATTGCGCGAAATTACAACAAGGATTCAGCGGCTTATTCCACTATGACGACGCCATTATTTACGCAAATCCAAGAGCTGAAAGAGAGAATGAAAAGGCATGAAGACGTGCTTTCAGAACAAGAACTCGAACATTCGATCCATTTATGCAAATTAATTTGTGAAGCTAAACAGCTTCCGGCTTGGGAAGAATTGCGGATTTTAAAATAAAGCGCCCAGGAGGGGACCTATGTATACCAGACAATTCCAAACCTTAGTAGATGTCATTCGGGAAAGAAGCAATATCTCTGATCGCGGGATCCGTTTTATCGAATCCGATAAAAACGAGACGGTTGTCTCTTATCGCCAATTGTTTGAAGAGGCGCAAGGGTATCTTGGCTATTTACAGCATCTCGGCATTAAGCCGAAGCAGGAAATTGTATTTCAAATCCAAGAAAACAAATCATTTGTCGTTGCTTTTTGGGCTTGTATATTAGGAGGAATGATCCCGGTTCCGGTCAGTATCGGAGAAGATGATGACCATAAGCTGAAGGTCTGGCGCATTTGGAATATATTAAATCATCCCTTTCTGATTGCCTCTGAAAAAGTATTGGACAAAATAAAGAAATACGCTGCAGAACACGATTTACAGGATTTCCATCATCAATTAAACGAAAAATCTGACGTCATTCAAGATCAAATCTACGATTACCCCGCTTCGTTTTATGAACCTGATGCGGATGAACTCGCCTTTATCCAATTTTCTTCCGGATCCACAGGAGATCCAAAAGGAGTCATGTTAACGCATCACAACTTAATACATAACACGTGCGCCATTGGGAATGCCCTAGCCATTCATTCGAAAGACTCCTTCTTATCATGGATGCCTTTAACGCATGATATGGGGCTCATCGCCTGCCACCTTGTTCCCTTCATAACCGGAATCAATCAAAATCTAATGCCTACAGAATTATTTATTCGCAGACCTATTCTTTGGATGAAAAAAGCTCATGAACATAAAGCCAGTATTCTATCATCTCCTAATTTCGGGTACAACTACTTCCTTAAATTTCTGAAAAACGAACCAGACTGGGATTTATCCCACATCAAGGTCATCGCAAACGGGGCAGAACCGATATTGCCGGAGCTATGTGACGAATTTTTGAAAAGATGCGCAGCATTCAATCTGAAAAGATCCGCCATTTTGAATGTTTACGGTTTAGCGGAAGCTTCGGTTGGCGCAGCGTTCTCTAAAATAGGTAAAGAATTCGTTCCCGTTTATTTGCATCGTGACTATTTAAATCTTGGTGAAAGAGCTGTAAAAGTCAGCAAAGAGGACCAAAATTGCGCTTCATTCGTCGAGGTGGGACAACCTATTGACTATTGTCAGCTTCGGATCTCCGATGAAACAAATGAAAGAGTAGAAGACGGAATCATCGGCCATATCCAGATCAAAGGAGACAATGTGACGCAAGGGTATTATAACAACCCAGAGAGTACGGAAAAAGCGCTGACTTCTGACGGCTGGGTAAAAACGGGAGACCTCGGATTCATTAGTGAAAGTGGTAACTTAGTCGTAACCGGAAGAGAAAAGGACATTATTTTCGTGAACGGAAAAAATATCTACCCGCACGATATTGAACGGGTCGCGATTGAAATGGAAGAGGTTGACTTAGGAAGGGTTGCCGCCTGCGGTGTATATGATCAAAAGACACAAAGCGGAGAAATCGTGCTCTTTGTTGTTTACAAAAAATCACCTGAAAAATTCGCACCGCTTGTCAAAGAGATAAAAAAGCATTTGTACAAGCGGGGCGGCTGGAGCATAAAAGAAGTCCTTCCGATCCGAAAACTCCCTAAAACAACCAGCGGAAAGGTTAAACGCTACGAACTTGCCAGACAGTATGAGGCAGGGAATTTTTCAACAGAGTCTGCCGCCATCAATGAATGTTTGGAGAGCAGCCCGGAAACATCCGGACAGACACCCATTCATGAGATAGAAACGGAATTGCTGTCTATCTTTTCCGAAGTGCTCAACGGGAAAAAGGTTCACCTCGCTGACAGTTATTTTGATATGGGAGCAAATTCATTACAGTTATCGCAGATTGCCGAGCGCATAGAACAGAAATTCGGACGCGAGCTTGCCGTTTCAGATCTCTTTACGTATCCTTCTATCACTGATTTAGCGGCATATCTGTCTGAAAGCCGGGCTGAAATCAAACAGGACGCGGCAGCGAAACCAAGCCATGTGACACCGAAAGATATCGCCATTATCGGAATGTCGCTCAATGTCCCGGGAGCGTCAACGAAAAGTGATTTTTGGAATCTGCTTGAAAAAGGTGAGCACAGCATTCGAGAATACCCCGAATCCCGGCTGAAAGATGCGGCGGATTATTTAAAGTCCATCCAAAGCGAGTTCAATGAGAGTCAGTTTGTGAAGGGCGGCTATTTAGATGAAATCGACCGCTTTGATTATTCGTTCTTCGGTTTAGCTCCTAAAACGGCTCAGTTTATGGACCCTAACCAAAGACTGTTTTTGCAGTCTGCATGGCATGCGATTGAAGATGCGGGCTATGCCGGCGGCAGCATGAACGGGAGCCGTGTCGGGGTATATGCGGGGTACTCGAAGGTGGGCTACGATTATGAACGTCTCCTTTCTGCGAATTATCCGGAGGAACTTCATCAATATATCGTGGGCAATCTCCCTTCCGTGCTAGCCAGCCGAATCGCTTATTTCTTAAATTTAAAAGGGCCGGCGGTCACAGTGGATACGGCATGCTCCTCATCGCTTGCCGCCGTTCATATGGCATGCAAATCTTTAATATCCGGCGATTGTGAAATGGCTCTTGCCGGAGGTATCCGAACATCGATCTTGCCGATCTGTATCGGGCTTGATATGGAATCTTCGGACGGATACACCAAAACGTTCAGCAAAGATTCAGACGGCACGGGCACAGGTGAAGGCGCGGCCGCAGTCCTGCTAAAACCTTTGCAGGATGCTGTTCGCGACGGAGACCATATTTACGGCGTAATCAAGGGAAGCGCGCTGAATCAAGACGGAACAACCGCCGGGATTACAGCACCGAATCCGGCAGCTCAGACTGAGGTCATTGAGACGGCTTGGAAAGACGCGGGCATTGCCCCTGAAACACTGTCTTTCATCGAAGCGCATGGCACCGGAACGAAGCTCGGTGATCCGGTTGAATTTAACGGACTTTGTAAAGCGTTTGAAAAGTATACGGCAAAAAAACAATTTTGTGCGATTGGTTCTGTTAAATCGAACATCGGTCATTTGTTTGAAGCGGCAGGCATCGTCGGGCTGATCAAATCTGTCCTCATGCTGAATCACAAGAAAAATCCGCCGTTAGCGCACTTTAATGAACCTAATCCGCTCATTCATTTTCACTCATCACCATTTTACGTAAACCAGGAAGCTGCAGCGTTCACATCCGGTGATGAGCCGCTGCGAGGCGGAGTCAGCTCATTTGGCTTTAGCGGAACGAACGCTCATGTGGTACTGGAAGAATATATTTCTCAAAGTGAGTATGCACCCGAGGATGAACATGGGCCGCACCTATTTGTTTTATCCGCTCATACTGAAAAATCACTCTATGAACTCGCACAGCAGTACCGGCAATATGTATCGGATGACAGCCAAGCTTCATTAAAGTCCATTTGCTATACAGCCAGTACGGGCAGGGCTCATTTGGATCATGGCATTGCCATGATTGTATCCGGTAAGCAAGAATTATCGGATAAGCTGACCCGCCTGATTCAGGGAGACAGAAACCTTCCCGGTGTATACATCGGTTACAAGAATATGAAGGAAATGCTGCCTGCCCATAAAGAAGAGCTGAATCAACAAGCAGCCGCTCTGATTAAGCAGCGTTTACGTACGCAAGATGAACGGATCACATGGCTGCATCGCGCAGCCGAATTATTTGTGCAAGGAGCCGTTATCGATTGGCGCGCGCTTTATTCCGGTGAAACTGTACAAAAGACGCCATTGCCCCTGTATCCGTTTGAACGGAGCCGATGCTGGGCTGAAGCTGACCAATTGCGCTTAAACGAGGGCGAAAAGAAAGGAGGAGCAGCATTGAATATCAATCAATCGAAAGCGCACATTGAATCCTTCCTGAAAACTGTAATCAGCAACGCTTCAGGGATCAGAGCGGAGGAACTCGATCTGAATGCTCATTTTATCGGGCTCGGAATGGATTCTATCATGCTGTCACAGGTCAAAAAAGCCATCGCGGACGAATTTGGGGTAGATATCCCGATGGATCGTTTTTTTGATACGTTGACCAACCTTCAAAGTGTCATAGATTACTTGGCTGATACCGTTCCATCGTCCTTTGCATCCGCTCCGCCTCAAGAGAATGTTCCGGCGCAGGAAAAACAGGTCATTTCAGAAGCGCAGCCTGAATCGGATCGCAGAGATGGTCATCAAGAGCATACGCTCGAAAAAATCATCGCTTCTCAGAATCAATTAATTCAGGATACCTTGCAAGCTCAATTAAATAGCTTTAATTTGTTGAGAAACAGCGGACATCATTCCGATGAGAAAGAATATGCTAAAGCGCGAGAGAAATCAATTCCTTCTGTCAAGCAGGGGCCTCCGACCGTCAATGCAGAAAAGAAAGCGGCTCAAGAAGCGAAACCCTATGTTCCTTTCCAGCCTCAGAACCTGAATGATCAGGGACACTATACCGCACGGCAAAAACAATACTTAGAAGACTTCATCAAGAAATACGCAGATAAAACGAAAGGTTCCAAACAATATACGGACAACACCCGATTTGCTCATGCAAACAACCGCAATTTGTCCAGCTTCCGTTCGTATTGGAAGGAAATCGTATACCCGATTATCGCCGAACGTTCTGACGGTTCTAAAATGTGGGATATTGACGGAAATGAATATATCGATATCACCATGGGATTCGGGGTTAACCTGTTCGGGCATCATCCTTCCTTTATTACACAGGTTATCGATGATTCAACCCGTTCATCATTGCCTCCGCTCGGCCCGATGTCAGATGTCGCCGGTGAAGTTGCCGACCGGATCCGCACATGTACCGGAGTGGAAAGGGTCGCTTTCTATAATTCCGGAACAGAGGCCGTCATGGTTGCCCTGCGTTTGGCGCGGGCGGCAACAGGAAGAAAGAAAGTCGTGGCGTTCTCGGGATCTTATCATGGCACGTTTGACGGCGTATTAGGGGTAGCCGGCACAAAAGGCGGGGCTGCGTCTGCGAATCCGCTGGCTCCGGGCATACCGCAGAGCTTTATGGATGATTTGATTATTTTACATTACAACAATCCCGATTCGCTGGACGTGATCCGCAGTCTTGGTGATGAATTGGCAGCCGTACTGGTAGAACCGGTACAAAGCCGCAGACCGGATTTGCAGCCGCGGGCATTTTTGAAAGAATTGCGGGCGATCACGCAGCAATCCGGAACAGCTCTGATTATGGATGAAATTATTACCGGATTTCGGATCGGTCTCGGCGGCGCACAGGAATGGTTCGGCATTCAGGCTGATTTAGTGACCTACGGAAAAATCATCGGCGGCGGACAGCCGTTAGGGGTAGTTGCCGGAAAAGCTGAGTTCATGAATGCGATCGACGGGGGTACCTGGCAGTATGGGGACGATTCCTACCCGCAAGACGAGGCGAAACGCACGTTTGTGGCCGGCACCTTCAATACTCACCCGCTTACCATGAGGATGTCATTAGCCGTCCTTCGCCATTTACAAACCGAAGGAGAACATCTGTATGAGCAGCTTAATCAAAAAACAGCCTACCTGGTCGATGAGCTGAATCGCTGCTTCGAACAAGCGCAAGTGCCTATCCGCATGGTTCGATTCGGTTCTTTATTCCGGTTTGTCTCATCGCTTGATAATGACTTGTTCTTTTACCATCTCAACTATAAAGGGGTCTATGTATGGGAGGGACGCAACTGCTTCTTGTCTTCGGCGCATACCGCGGATGATATCGAAAATATTATTCAAGCGGTGAAAGACACGGTGGAGGATCTTCGCCGAGGCGGATTTATTCCGGAAGGCCCGGATTCCCCTGATGGCGGAGGCCGTAAAAAGTCCGGGACGCGCGAGCTTTCACCTGAACAAAAGCAGTTGGTTATGGCATCCCATTACGGGAATGAAGCTTCCGCCGCTTTAAACCAGTCCATTATGCTGAAAGTGAAGGGCGAACTGCAGCATACACCATTAAAACAAGCCGTCCGGCATATCGTTGACCGTCATGAAGCTTTACGTACGGTGATTCATCCCGATGACGAGGTGCAGCAAGTGCAGGAACGGATGAATATAGATATACCTGTCATTGATTTTACCGGTCTCCCGCATGAACATCGGGAGCCGGAAATCCAAAAATGGCTGACAGAAGATGCCAAGCGGCCGTTTCATTTCCATGAACAAAAGCCTTTGTTTAGAATCCATGTGCTTACATCGGCTCACAATGAACATCTGATTGTGCTCACGTTCCATCACATCATTGCCGATGGATGGTCAATCGCCGTTTTTGTTCAAGAACTGGAGAGCAACTACGCGGCAATCGTACAAGGAAAACCGATTTCGACGAAAGAGGCAGATGTTTCGTTTCGCCAATACTTAGACTGGCAGCAGGCACAGATTGACAGCGGCCAGTATGAAGAAGGGGTCCGTTATTGGCGGCGTCATTTCTCTGAACCGATACAGCAGCCAATTCTGCCAAGCACAGCTTCTGTCCGTTATCCGAACGGGTATGAGGGAGACCGGTGTACCGTCAGGCTTGGACGGCCATTGAGCGAGGCTTTAAGGTCTTTAAGCATTCAGATGAAAAATAGCGTATTTGTGACGATGCTGGGTGCATTTCATCTTTTTCTGCACCGGCTTACCAAACAGTCAGGCCTTGTGATCGGGGTCCCCGCAGCAGGTCAATCGCATATGAAACAGCATGATCTGATTGGAAATTGCGTCAATATGATTCCGGTGAAGAACACGTCTTCTTCAGAAAGCACTTTATCCGGTTATCTTGGCAGTATGAAAGAAAGCGTGAATCTTGCAATGCGGCACCAAGCCGTCCCGATGACACTGGTGGCCAGAGAGCTTCCGCACGATCAAGTGCCGGATATGCGTATTATCTTTAATTTAGACAGGCCTTTTCGAAAACTGCATTTCGGAAAGGCGGAGGCGGAGCCCGTTGCATACCCGGTAAAATGCACCCTGTACGATTTATTTCTTAACATAACTGACGCGCATCAAGAATATGTTCTTGATTTCGACTTTAATACGAACGTCATCAGTCCGGAAATCATGAAAAAGTGGGGAGCGGGTTTTACAAAATTGCTGCAAAAAATGGTTGAGGGAGATTCAATCCCTCTTAACGCCATGATAATGTTTTCCGATGAAGAACAGCATGCTTTACAAGCACTTTACGCCGAACACCAGAAGCGGATCTCTTCAATAGGAAGCAATACGGCAAATTTTACTGAAGCCTACGAGGCGCCGGTAAATGAAACGGAGCAGCAGCTGGCGCGGATTTGGGAGGAACTTTTCGGCCTTGAACGGGTTGGCAGATCAGATCGCTTCCTGGCTTTGGGAGGAAACTCACTCCAGGCGACGCTTATGCTTTCCAAAGTTCAGAAGACATTTCATCAAAAGGTTTCCATCGGACAATTTTTCAATCACCAGACTGTTAAGGAATTAGCACGTTTCATTCAGAACGAAACGAAAGTCGTGCACCTCCCGATGAAGGCTGCCGAGAAAAAAGCGTATTACCCGACATCGCCGGCACAGCAAAGAGTATATTTCCTGCACCAGCTGGAACCGGATCAGCTGGCGCAAAATATGTTCGGCCACATATCAATAACAGGGAAGTACGATGAGCAAGCCCTGATCTCATCTCTTCAACAAGTGATGCAGCGGCACGAAGCGTTTCGCACGTATTTCGACATTATAGATGGCGATATCGTTCAGAAACTTGAAAACGAAGTTGATTTTAACGTTCATGTCCGGACAATGAGCCGGGATGAATTTGATGCCTATTCAGACCGGTTTGTAAAACCGTTCCGCCTGGACCAAGCTCCGTTAGTTCGTGCGGAGCTGATCAAGATTGAAAACGAGCAGGCCGAACTGCTCATCGATATGCATCATATCATTTCGGACGGTTATTCCGTCAACATCCTTACAAATGAATTGCTGGCTTTATATCATCAGAAACCATTACCGGACATTGAATTTGAATATAAAGATTTCGCAGAATGGCAAAACCAACGGCTGAATGAAGATGCCATGAAGCGGCAGGAGACATATTGGCTGGAACAATTTCAAGACGAAATTCCCATTCTCGACCTGCCGACAGACGGTTCAATAGCGGCAGAACGGTCTTCTGAGGGACAGCGTGTGACATGCTCCTTACAGACGGATGTCATCCGTTCGCTTCAAGACTTGGCACAAAAGACGGAAACGACTCTCTATACGGTGCTTCTGGCCGCCTATAATGTGCTGCTTCATAAATATACAGGACAAGAAGACATTGTCGTAGGCACGCCTGCATCAGGAAGAAATCATCCGGATATCGAAAAGATCGTCGGTATTTTCATACAAACCATCGGAATCCGGACGAAGCCGCACGCCAATAGAACGTTTACGGATTATCTGGAAGAAGTAAAGCGGCAGACGCTTGACGCTTTCGAAAACCAAGACTATCCATTCGACCGGCTTGTGGAGAAATTAAATGTGCAGCGGGAAACAACCGGAAAGTCTCTGTTTAACACGATGTTTGTGTTTCAAAACATTGAATTTCATGAAATCCGGCACAATAAATGTACATTTAAAGTGAAAGAACGAAATCCAGGAGTCTCTTTGTATGATTTGATGCTCACGATCGAAGATGCCGGTCAACAGATAGAGATGCATTTTGATTATAAACCGGGACGATTCACAAAAGACACCATTGAACAGATTACCAGACACTATACCGCCATTTTAAACAGCCTTGTTGAGCAGCCGGAGATGACATTGTCTTCCGTTCCTATGCTGTCTGAAACCGAACGGCATCAACTGCTGACGGAGTGTAATGGCACAAAGACGCCGTATCCGCATAAGGAAACGGTATATCGGTGGTTTGAAATGCAGGCTGAACAGAGTCCCGATCATGAAGCCGTTATTTTTGGCAATGAGCGGTATACGTACAGACAGCTCAATGAACGGGCGAACCGATTGGCGCGGACGTTACGGACAAAAGGCGTACAAGCGGATCAATTCGTTGCCATCATCTGCCCGCATCGGATCGAGCTGATTGTCGGAATTTTGGCTGTTCTGAAAGCCGGCGGCGCATACGTGCCCATTGATCCTGAATATCCGGAAGATCGGATTCAATATATGCTGAGAGATTCAAGAGCGGAGGTTGTGTTGACACAGCGCAGCCTGCTGGATCAATTACCGTATGATGGTGACGTTGTGCTTTTGGATGAGGAAAACTCATACCATGAGGAGCACTCGAATCTTGAATCGGACAGCGATGCGCATGATTTGGCCTACATGATCTATACGTCAGGTTCCACGGGAAATCCAAAAGGTGTACTTATAGAGCATCAGGGGCTGGCTGATTATATTTGGTGGGCGAAAGAGGTTTATGTAAGAGGTGAGAAAACCAACTTTCCATTATACTCTTCCATCTCTTTCGATCTGACTGTGACCTCGATATTTACGCCGCTGGTTACGGGAAATACCATCATTGTCTTTGACGGCGAAGGCAAAAGCGCTGTGCTTTCTGAGATTATACGGGACTCGAGAATAGACATGATCAAATTGACCCCGGCACATCTGCACGTCATCAAGGAGATGAATATCGCTGGCGGCACCGCAATACGGAAAATGATTGTCGGCGGAGAAAATTTAAGCACCCGTCTGGCCAAAAGTGTCAGCGAGCAGTTTAAAGGCCGGCTGGACATTTTCAATGAATACGGACCGACGGAAGCTGTCGTCGGATGTATGATTTATCACTTCGACGCAGAACGGGACAAGCGGGAATTTGTACCGATCGGCACTCCGGCTGCCAACACGGATATTTATGTGGCCGATGCAAGCAGAAACCTGGTTCCGATCGGAGTAATCGGCGAAATATATATCAGCGGACCGGGTGTTGCCAGAGGGTATTGGAACCGCCCGGATCTAACGGCAGAGAAATTTGTTGAAAACCCGTATGTCCCGGGAGCGAAGATGTACAAATCAGGGGATTTGGCTAAGCGATTGAAGGACGGAAATCTCGTATATATCGGGCGCGTTGATGAACAAGTCAAAATCAGGGGACACCGAATCGAGCTTGGTGAAATTGAAGCAGCGATGCATAATGCGGAAGCGGTGCAAAAAGCCGCGGTTACAGTGAAAGAAGAAAAAGACGGCTTAAAACAATTATGCGCGTATTACGTAAGCGACAAGCCTATAGCGGCTGCGCAGCTTAGGGAACAATTGTCATCGAAGCTTCCGGACTACATGGTTCCGTCCTATTTTGTCCATCTGGAGCATATGCCGTTAACGTCCAACGGGAAAATAAACCGTAAGGCACTGCCTGCACCAGAATCGAGTCTGCAGCAGACAGCTGAATATGTTCCGCCGGGTAATGAGACGGAGTCCAAACTGACAGATTTATGGAAGGAAGTGCTCGGAATAAGCCATGCGGGGATCAAACATAATTTCTTTGATCTCGGAGGCAACTCCATCCGAGCGGCTGCCTTAGCCGCCAGAATTCACAAAGAGCTGGATGTGAATCTGTCTCTCAAAGACATATTCAAGTTTCCTACCATTGAACAATTGGCTGACAAGGCGTTACACATGGACAAAAATCGATATGTACCGATTCCGGCTGCAAAGGAAATGCCATATTATCCGGTTTCTTCAGCTCAGAGGCGGATGTATTTATTAAGTCACACAGAAGGCGGCGAGCTGACTTACAATATGACGGGTGCCATGAATGTGGAAGGGACGATCGATCCCGAACGGTTAAACGCCGCTTTCCGAAAATTAATCGCGCGTCATGAAGCGTTGCGGACCAGCTTTGATTTATATGAAGGCGAGCCGGCACAGCGTATTCATCAGTACGTCGACTTTACGATAGAACGGATTCAAGCAAGCGAAGAAGAAGCGGAAGACCGTGTGCTTGATTTCATCAAAACGTTTGACTTAGCCAAACCGCCGCTGATGCGGGCCGGACTGATTGAAATTGAACCTGCGCGGCACGTGCTTGTGGTTGATATGCATCATATCATTTCTGACGGCGTGTCCGTCAATATTCTGATGAAAGATTTAAGCCGAATCTACGAGGGGAACGAACCGGGCCCGCTCTCTATTCAATATAAAGACTTTGCAGTTTGGCAGCAATCGGACCTTCAGAAACGGAACATCAAGAGCCAGGAAGCGTATTGGCTGGATCAGTTTCACGGTGATATTCCTGTACTGGATATGCCTGCGGATTATGAGCGACCTGCCATACGCGATTACGAAGGCGAATCATTTGAATTTCTTATACCCGAACACTTGAAACAGCGTTTAAGCCAAATGGAAGAAGACACAGGAGCAACACTGTATATGATTTTATTGGCAGCCTATACGATTCTTTTATCCAAATACAGCGGACAAGAAGATATTATCGTAGGAACGCCATCTGCCGGGCGGACTCATCTGGATGTAGAGCCGGTCGTGGGAATGTTCGTCAATACGTTAGTCATTCGCAATCACCCGGCGGGCCGTAAAACATTTGATGCCTACTTAAATGAAGTAAAAGAAAACATGCTGAACGCCTATAAAAATCAAGACTATCCGTTGGAAGAATTAATTCAGCATCTGCATCTTCCAAAAGATTCAAGCCGCAATCCTTTATTCGATACGATGTTTGTGCTGCAAAATCTTGATCATGCTGAATTGACTTTCGATTCCCTTCAACTCAAGCCGTATCCATTTCATCATCCGGTTGCCAAATTCGATTTGACCTTGTCGATTCAGGCGGACCGCGACAACTATCACGGACTGTTTGAATATTCGAAAAAACTGTTTAAGAAAAGCAGAATCGAGGTTTTATCAAACGACTACTTACACATCCTATCGGCGATTTTGGAACAGCCAAGCATTCTAATCGAACATATCGGATTGAGCGGCAGCAATGAGGAAGAAGAGAACGCGCTTGATTCTATTCAATTGAACTTTTAGGGAAAAGCATTATTTCTTTAAAATATATAAAATGAGGTGCTCCAATGTCGGTATTTAAAACTCAAGAAACGTACTGGGAAAACCTGTTTGATGAAGAAGACGGCCTAAGCGCATTCCCTTACTTTAAAGCAGCGGATAAAGCGTCGTTGGCCCGTACCGGCTACCAGGAAAAATGCATCTGCCGTTCCTTATCTCCGGAAGTATCTCAAAGAATCATGACAATGGCGAATCATTCCGATATGGCGGCCTATCTGATTTTATTGGCGGGTATTGAATGCTTGTTATATAAATATACGGATCGAACGAGCCTGATTCTTGGCATTCCAACGGTATCGAAGCAAAAAGCCGGCCAGTCAGCCGTTAACAACATTGTCCTCTTAAAAAATACGCTTTCAAACGAGAGCACATTTAAAACCGTATTCGGGCAGCTGAAAGAAGCCGTTAATGATTCTCTGAAAAATCAAAACCTGCCGTTTAGAAAAATGGCCCGGCATCTAAGCGTGCAATACAATGACGAGCATATGCCTTTGATTCATACCGTCGTTTCGCTCAACGAAATTCATTCCTTGCAATATAAAGAAGATACTGCAACCGATACGCTGTTTCACTTTGATTTGGAGAACAACGGGATTCATTTGAAGCTTTTTTATAACGGCAATCTGTACGATGAGCGCTATATCAATCAAATTGTATCCCATTTGGATCAGCTGCTGTCTGTGATCCTGTTTCAGCCTCAAGCCGCGATCCATACGGCAGAGATCTTACCGGAAGCGGAAAAACAGAAGCTATTGTTTGATTTTAACGACACCGTCAGAGATTTCTCCGGGAGCAGAACAGTCTATCAATTATTTGAAGAGCAGGCAGAAAGAACGCCTGGGCATGCAGCCGTCAAGTTTAAAAACGACCATTTGACGTACAGGGAACTGAATGAGAAGGCGAACCGTTTGGCAAGAACATTGCGTAATTGCGGGGTTCAACCCGATACGTTAGTCGCCATTCTCGCTGATCGTTCTTTAGAGATGATCGTATCCATTATAGCCGTTTGGAAGGCAGGGGGCGCTTATGTGCCCCTGGATCCTGAATATCCAAAAGAGCGGCTTCAATATTTGCTTCATGATGCGGATGCAGACGTTCTCCTTGTTCAGCATCATTTAAAAAACAGCCTCGCCTTTGACGGCCCGGTGATTGATTTGAATGATGAAGCATCATACCATGCCGATTGCTCATTGTTATCACCAGTAGCGGAACACAGCCATTTAGCCTATGTCATTTATACGTCGGGTACAACAGGAAAGCCGAAAGGGGTCATGGTTGAACACGGCGGCATTGTGAACTCGCTTCAGTGGAAGAAGTCGTTTTTCAAGCATTCTCCGGCGGATCGCGTGCTTGTCTTGTACCCGTATGTTTTTGATGCGTTCATTTTAAATTTCTTTGGCCCGCTTATCTCGGGGGCAACTTTGCACCTTTTGCCTAATAAAGAGAATAAAGAAACTTTCGCCATTCAAAATGCCATAAAACAAGAAAAAATTACCCATTTTTCAACTTCCCCCCGTCTTCTGAAAACGATGATCGAACAGATGAACAGAGAGGATTTCATCCATGTTCAGCATGTTGTTGTAGGCGGTGAGCAGCTGGAAACAGATACAGTTGAGAAGCTGCATTCTCTGCAGCCTCGCATTCGGATCAATAATGAATACGGACCGACAGAAAACAGCGTGGTATCTTCATTTCACCCTGTTCAGTCCGCTGATGAACAGATCACAATCGGCAGCCCGGTGGCCAACCATCAAGCTTATATTTTAGGAGCGCACCATCAAATCCAGCCGATCGGTGTACCGGGAGAGCTGTATGTCGGAGGAGCGGGAGTGGCCCGTGGCTACCTCAATCGGCCTGAATTGACGGAGGAAAAGTTTGTGGAGCATCTGCATGTCCCTAGTCAAAAGATGTATAAAACGGGGGATCTCGCAAGATGGCTGCCGGATGGAAGAATCGAATATTTAGGGCGGATTGATCATCAAGTGAAAATTCGCGGCTACCGGATTGAGATCGGCGAGGTAGAGGCAGCCATGTTCAATCTGGAAAACGTTCGTGAAGCCGCAGTCGTCGCGCGGGAAGACGCAGACGGGGCCAAACAATTGTATGCCTATTATGTCGGCGAGCCTTCTTTGACCGCTGCGCAGTTCAGAGAAGAATTATCCCGGGAACTGCCGAATTATATGATTCCCTCCCGCTTTATCCCATTGGAACGCATTCCGCTCACTTCCAATGGGAAGATTGATCTGAAAGCTTTGCCTGCTGCTGACGAAAATACGCGGGCGGAAAACGAATACATAGCCCCGCGGAACACAATAGAAGAACTGCTGGCGTCTATCTGGCAAGAAGTATTAGGGGCAGAACGTATAGGAATTTTGGATAATTTCTTTGATTTTGGCGGAGATTCGATTAAATCAATTCAGGTGTCATCCAGATTGTATCAAGCCGGATACAAGGTTGATATGAAGCATTTGTTTAAACACCCCTCGATTGCTGAACTCAGTCAGTTTGTAGCACCGGTCAGCAGGGTGGCTGATCAAGGAGAAGTGAATGGCGGAACCAAGCTGACCCCGATACAGCATTGGTTTTTTGAGCAAAAAATGCCGCATGCACACCATTACAATCAGGCCGTCATGTTATATTCGGCGGAAGGCTTTAAAGAGGGCCCCCTTCGCCGGACGATGGGACGGATCGCGTCACATCACGATGCCTTGAGGATGATTTTTGAAAAAACGCCGGATGGATACGCTCCGCGAATTACAGGAACAGATGAAAGTGAACTATACCATCTGGAAGTGATGAATTATAAAGGGGAAACCGATCCGGCTCAAGCGATTGCCGATAAAGCGAATGAGATTCAAAGCAGCATGGTATTAGACAAAGGCCCATTGATGAAGCTCAGTTTGTTCCAATGTCCGGACGGAGATCATTTGCTGATTGCAATTCATCATTTGCTGATTGACGGAGTATCCTGGCGTATTTTACTCGAAGATTTTGCAAGCGGTTATGAGCAGGCAGAACGCGGACAAACGATCCAGCTCCCGCAAAAAACAGACTCGTTTCCATCCTGGGCCGATCAATTGTCCAAATATGCGGAGGAAACCGATATGGAAGAGGAGATTGCGTATTGGACCGAGCTTTCAAGTATAAAGCCTCAGCCATTGCCTAAGGACACTATCAGCGAAGGATCGTTATTAAGAGACAGCGAAGAAGTGACGATTCAATGGACAAAAGAGGAAACGGAGCAATTATTAAAACAAGCGAACCGCGCCTACAACACGGATATCAACGATCTGCTGCTGACTTCGTTAGGGCTGGCTGTTCACAAGTGGACAGGCACGGAAGAGATTGTCGTGAATTTGGAAGGCCACGGGAGAGAACCGATTATTCCGGATGCTGACATTTCCCGCACGATAGGATGGTTCACAAGCCAGTACCCTGTCGTCCTGAGGATGGAAGCCGGAAAAAACCTGTCGCAGCGGATCAAGATCGTAAAAGAAGGGCTGCGCCGCATCCCTGACAAAGGAATGAATTACAGCATCATCAAATATATATCCGGGCATCCGGAAGCCGACAGCCTGCAGCTGAATCCGGAGATATCGTTTAATTATTTGGGACAATTTGACCAAGACCTGAAGCATCAGGCTTTGCGCATCTCGCCTTTTTCCACAGGGTTGTCAATGAACGAAAAACAAGAGAGAACGGCCGTGCTTGATTTGAACGGAATGATTGCCGAAGGGACATTATCACTGACACTGAGCTACAGCAGCAAACAATACGAAAGATCTACTATGGCTCAATTTGCCCGGGGGTTGAAAGAAAGTCTGCAAGAAGTCATTGCACATTGCGTAAGCCGGCAGCAGACTTCTCTCACACCAAGTGACATCCTGTTAAAAGACATCTCAATCGACGAACTGGAACAGCTTTTGGAGCAGACGCGTGAATTAGGCGAAGCGGAAAATATTTATCCATTAACGCCGATGCAGAAGGGCATGCTGTTTCACAGCTTATTTGATCCGAATTCAGGTGCTTATTTTCAGCAAACGATGTTTGATCTGCATGGAGATCTGGAAATTGATTCATTTTCAAAAAGCTTGGACGGCTTATCGCAAAAATATGATATTTTCCGCACGAATTTTTACAGAGGCTGGAAGGATCAGCCGCTCCAAATCATATTCAAAACGAAAAAAATCGGTTTTCAATTCAATGACTTACGAGAGATGAAGGAATCACAAAAAGAAGCGATGATTCAGCAGTATGCCAGAGAAGATAAGATGCGGGGGTTCGACTTAGAAAAAGGCGCGTTAATGCGGTTATTTATCCTTCGTACGGATGAAAAGACATACCGTTTTATCTGGAGCTTCCACCATATTTTGATGGACGGCTGGTGCCTGCCGCTGATTACAAAAGAAATTTTCGAGAATTACTTTGCTTTGCTTCAGCAAAAGCAGCCTGAACAATCGTCAATAACTCCGTACAGTCAATATATTGAATGGCTCGGCCGGCAAGATGCGAAAGAGGCCGCGGCTTATTGGGATCAGTACTTGGAGGGATATGAGGAGCAAACCGGCCTTCCTAAAGATCACCATGCAGCGGAAGACGGACGATACGTTCCGGAAAAAGTGACGTGTGACATAAGCTCCGATCTCACTTCGAAAATGAAGCGGACGGCAGGCAAGCATCATGTCACGCTGAACACGCTGCTGCAGACGGCATGGGCGGTTTTGCTGCAGAAATATAACCGCAGCCGGGACGTTGTGTTTGGAAGTGTTGTATCCGGAAGACCTGCTGGAATTCCAAACGTGGAAACCATGATCGGCTTATTCATTAACACCATTCCCGTCCGATTCCGATGTGAAGCCGGGACAACGTTTGCTGAGCTTATGAAAGAGGCGCAGGAAAGGGCTGTAGCGTCTCAACAATTTGAGACGCACCCGCTGTACGATATTCAAGCGCGTACAACGCAAAAGCAAGATTTAATTACACATTTAATGATATTCGAAAATTATCCGGTTGATCAGTATATGGAAAGTATAGGCCGCCAAAACGGAACATCCATCACGATTTCCAACGTACAAATGGAAGAACAGACCAACTACGATTTTAATTTGACTGTTATTCCGGGCGACGAGATGAACATCTCTTTTGAATACAATGCAAATGTGTATGAGCGGGCAAGCATAGAGCGGGTTCGGGAACATTTCATGCAAATCCTGCATCAAGTCGTGACAGATGCGGATATTCGGGTGGATCAAGTTGAATTGTTAACGGAAGGCGAAAGAAGAACCCTTCTGCAGACGCTTAACGACACGGCCGCGCCGTTTCCGCAGACGCCGGTTCATCAATTATTTGAAGAGCAATCGCAGCGTACGCCCGATCAAGCAGCCGTCATTGATAAGGACATGCAGCTCACGTACGGAGAGCTCAATAAGCGGGCCAACCGACTGGCGCGAACGTTAAGAGCGAAAGGAGTGCAGGCAGATCAGCCTGTAGCCATCATCACAAGAAACAGCATCGAATCGGTGGTCGGAATCCTTGCCGTTTTAAAATCAGGCGGAGCCTATGTCCCTATAGATCCGGAATATCCGCAAGACCGCATCCGGTATATGCTGGATGACTCCCAAGCCGGAATCGTTTTAATGCAGCGGGACGTCAGGAAACAGCTTGCCTATGAAGGCGTCACGGTTTTACTTGATGATGAAAGTTCTTATCACCAAAATGGCTCTGACCTTGCTCCGATAAATGATGTGAGCCATTTGGCATATGTCATTTATACGTCAGGTTCCACAGGCCGGCCAAAAGGCGTACTAATCGAGCACGGAGGCTTGACCAATTATATTTGGTGGGCGAAAGAAGTTTATGTAAAAGGCGAGAAAGCCAACTTCCCATTGTATTCGTCAATTTCTTTTGATCTGACGGTGACTTCTATTTTCACGCCGCTTGTCACAGGCAATGCAATCATCGTCTATGACGGAGAGGATAAAACAGCTCTGCTTGAATCGATTGTGCGGGACCCGAGGGTGGATATCATTAAATTGACCCCGGCCCATTTGCAGGTCTTGAAAGAAATGAACATTGCCGATCAAACGGCTGTCCGAAGAATGATTGTGGGCGGGGAAAACTTAAGCACCCGGTTAGCCCGCAGCATTCATGAACAGTTCGAAGGCCGGATTGAAATATGCAATGAGTACGGTCCGACGGAAACCGTTGTCGGCTGCATGATTTACCGTTATGATCCCGCAAAGGACAGACGGGATTCGGTACCGATCGGAACCGCTGCGGCAAACACGAGCATTTACGTTCTTGATGAGAATATGAAACCCGCGCCGATCGGAGTGCCGGGAGAGATCTATATCAGCGGCGCCGGTGTGGCAAGAGGATATTTGAACCGGCCCGAATTAACGGCAGAGAAATTTGTCGATGACCCGTTTGAACCCGGAGCGAAGATGTATAAGACCGGGGATTTGGCGAAGTGGCTGGCGGACGGAAACATTGAATATGCGGGCAGAATAGATGAACAAGTGAAAATCAGAGGCTATCGTATCGAATTAGGCGAGATCGAGGCGGCACTGCTTCAAGAAGAAGCGATCAAGAAAGCTGTCGTCACAGCCAGAGAGGATGTCCACGGGTTTAAACAATTGTGTGCATATTACGTGAGCGGCGGGCAAACAACGGCAGCCCGGCTCCGGAAACAATTGTCTCAAACCTTTGCAAGTTATATGGTTCCGGCTTATTTTATTGAGCTTGATGAAATGCCTTTAACTTCTAACGGAAAAATAAACAGAAAAGGGCTGCCGGCTCCGGATTTCGAACTGCAGGACAGAGCAGAGTATAAAGCTCCCCGAACAAAAGCTGAAGAAATATTAGTTTCTGCCTGGGAATCGGTATTAGGCGCTGAAAACGTCAGTATTCTTGATAATTTCTTCGATCTTGGCGGAGATTCCATTAAATCCATTCAAGTATCCTCCAGATTAAATCAGCAAGGATACAAAATGGAAATCAAAGACTTGTTTCAATATGCAACAATTGCTGAATTGAGTCCGCATATCAAGCAGAATCTGCGTATAGCCGATCAAGGTGAGGTCAAAGGAAAAGTCAGCCTGACTCCTATTCAGCATTGGTTTTTTGAACAAATAACAACAGATCAGCATTATTACAATCAAGCCGTCATGCTGCATGCGCCGGAAGGTCTTCAGGAAACGCAGCTTCGTCAAACCCTGCAAAAGCTTGCTGAACATCACGATGCGCTCCGCATGACGTTCCGGACTACGGAAAATGGCTGTGAGGCACAGAATGAAGAAATCGCCCAAAGCGGGCTGTACCGCTTAGAAGTCCTGAATCTGAAAGAAGATCCCGATCCGGGACGTACAATTGAAGCCAAAGCTGATGAGATACAAAGCAGTATGCATTTAAGTGATGGGCCGTTAATGAAAGCCGGGTTGTTTCAATGCGCAAATGGAGATCATCTGCTCATTGCCATCCATCATTTGCTGATTGACGGAGTATCCTGGCGTATTTTACTCGAAGATTTTGCAAGCGGATATGAGCAGGCAGAACGCGGACAAACGATCCAGTTCCCGCAAAAAACAGACTCTTTCCAATTATGGGCTAAGAGACTCTCAGAATATGCGCAAAGTGAAACCATAAAACAAGAACAGGAATATTGGACAAAAATCGAACAAACCGAAGTCAAACCGCTGCCTAAAGATTTTCATGAAACCCATACAACTGCAAAAGACAGCAAAACAGCAACTGTGGAATGGACGAAAGAGGAAACGGAGCTCTTATTAAAACAAGCGAATCGCGCTTATCACACGGAAATAAACGATTTGCTTTTAACTTCTCTGGGTCTTTCCATATCGCATTGGTCAGGACTGGAACAAATTCCGATTCATTTAGAGGGACACGGCCGAGAACAGATTATACAGGATATAGATATCTCCCGCACGGTCGGGTGGTTTACAAGTCTGTATCCGGTTGTGCTGCACGCGCAGCCGGGCAAAGAAATCTCTGATTATATCAAGACGACCAAAGAAGGATTGCGTCAAATTCCGCATAAAGGGATCGGATATGGAATAGCGAGGTACTTAAGCGGCGGAATGCCATCGAAACTAAATCCTGAGATCAGCTTTAACTACCTGGGACAGTTTGACCAAGATTTACAGCAGCATGGGGTTCAGTTATCTTCTTATTCTTGCGGTTCAGACTCAAGCGGACATCAAGAAAGACCGTATGTATTGAATATAAACGGAATGATCACCGAGGGCCGGCTGAAGCTTACGATCAGCTACAGCAGCAAACAGTACGCAAAAGAAACGATCATGCGGTTATCGGAAACGATTCAATGCCGCCTGCGGACAATCATTACGCATTGCGTCCATAAAGAACAATCGGAACTGACGCCAAGCGATATTTTGTTAAAAGGCATGTCCATTGGCGAATTGGATCAGCTCCTCATTCAACTGCCGCATGCAGGTGAGGTTGAAAACGTGTATCCGCTCACTCCGATGCAGAAAGGAATGCTCTTCCACAGCCTGCTGGACGAGGCCTCAAGTTCTTATTTTGAACAAGCATCGTTCGATTTGCAGGGAGAGTTAAAGATTGATTGGTTTAAAGCAAGCCTTGAACGATTATTTGAAACATACGCCGTGCTCAGAACCCGTTTTTACAGCGGCTGGAACGATACTCCTTTACAAATTGTCTATAAAACGCAAACACCGCAAATTCATTTTGCAGATTTGCGTGATATAGAGGAGCACCTGAGAGAGGATGCAATCGCAGCCTATCAAAGAGAAGACAAGGCAAAAGGGTTTGACTTGGCTCGGGATCCGCTGATGCGCATAGCGATTTTCCGTATGGAAGACCGCAAATATCATTTGATTTGGAGCTTCCATCATATTGTGATGGATGGCTGGTGCCTGTCTCTTATCACGAAGGAAGTGTTTGATCATTATAGCGCCTTACAGGAAGGCAGGGAACCAGAACCGCCATCGGCAGCTCCTTACAGCGACTATATCGAGTGGCTTGACCGCCAAGATCAGGGAGCGGCAAAGCGGTACTGGAGCGGGTATCTTGAAGGATATAAAGATGAAACCACGCTTCTTCATAAAATAGCGCAGCATGAACAAAAAGAATACGCCTATGCCAATGTGATCTGCCGATTTGATCACGAACAGACAAAACAATTACAGCAGATCGCAAATCAGCATCAGGTTACGTTAAATACGTTGATCCAAACGTTATGGGGAATTTTATTACAGAAATACAGCGGGTCCGCAGACGTTGTCTTCGGCAGTGTCGTGTCGGGAAGGCCGGCGGAAATTCCTGATGTAGAACAGATGATCGGCCTGTTCATCAATACGATTCCTGTCCGCATCCGCTGCGATGAGGACAGCACTTTTGCTGATACGATGCAAATGGTTCAACAAAACGCGCTGGCTTCCCAATCGTACGATACCTATCCTTTATACGAAATTCAGGCCCAAACGGAACAAAAGCAAAACTTAATTGATCATATCATGATCTTTGAAAATTATCCGATAGGGCAGCAAGTCGAAGAGACGGGACATCATGGTACGGAGCTGAACATTACGAATTTTCATATGCAGGAACACTCCCACTATGATTTGAATGTGGTTGTCATACCTGGCAAACAGCTGGCCGTTCATTTCGGTTTTAATGAAAACGAATATGAAAAATCAGAAGTGGAGCGGCTCCGAGGTCATTTTGAAAAACTCATGCAGCAAGTATTGCGGCAGCCGTCTGTCAGAATAGAAGATTTGGAGCTTCTCTCTCAGCAAGAAAAAGAATATCTGCTCAGCCGCTTTCAGTCTAATGACATGCATTACCCGCGTGAAAAAACGATTCATGAGTTGTTCGAGGAACAGGCGCATCGTACTCCGGACAATACAGCGGTTGTATTCGAGGGTAAACAATTCACCTACGAAGAACTGAACCGGCGTGCCAATCAGCTTGCTCGAACCTTGCAGGCAAAAGGAGTGCAGGCGGATCAGCTTGTCGGCATTATGACTGAACGCTCGCTTGAGATGGTTGTAGGCATCTTGGGAGTTTTAAAAGCGGGCGGTGCATATTTGCCGATAGATCCTGATTCTCCGTCTGAACGCATCCGTTATATTTTAAATGATTCAAGCATCAGCGTATTGCTTTACTGCGGGAAGCTGCAGGATGACATCGGCTTCTCAGGAACATGTATCGATCTCATGGAGGAACATTTCTATCACGAAAAAGACAGCAGTCTTGCACTCTCTTATCAGTCCAGTCAACTGGCCTATGCCATTTATACTTCCGGCACGACAGGCAAGCCTAAAGGCACGTTAATTGAACATCGCCAGGTCATCCACCTGATAGAAGGGCTGAGCCGCCAAGTATACTCTGCCTATGATGCGGAGCTGAATATAGCCATGCTCGCTCCATATTATTTCGATGCTTCTGTTCAGCAAATGTATGCTTCCTTGCTGTCAGGCCATGCCTTGTTTATTGTTCCGAAAGAGATAGTGTCAGACGGTGCTGCCTTATGCCGTTACTATCGGCAGCATTCGATTGACATCACTGACGGAACACCTGCCCACTTAAAGCTTTTGATAGCTGCAGGTGATTTGCAGGGAGTCACGCTTCAGCATCTTTTAATCGGAGGAGAGGCTCTTTCCAAAACGACGGTAAATAAGCTCAAGCAATTATTCGGCGAGCATGGCGCTGCGCCTGGGATTACTAATGTATATGGGCCTACGGAGACTTGCGTAGACGCGTCTCTGTTCAACATTGAATGTTCTTCCGATGCTTGGGCACGCAGCCAAAACTATGTCCCTATAGGCAAGCCGTTAGGCAGAAACCGAATGTACATTCTTGATTCAAAAAAACGGCTGCAGCCGAAGGGCGTCCAAGGCGAGCTGTATATTGCAGGGGACGGTGTCGGGCGGGGTTACTTGAACCTGCCGGAACTGACGGACGAAAAATTTGTTGCCGATCCGTTTGTACCGGAGGACCGAATGTACAGAACCGGTGATCTGGCCCGCCTTCTGCCGGATGGAAATATTGAATATATCGGCCGGATTGATCATCAGGTGAAAATTCAAGGTTTTCGGATTGAACTCGGTGAAATCGAATCGGTGATGCTGAACGTTCCTGATATTCAAGAAGCCGCCGCAGCTGCCCTTAAAGATGCAGATGATGAATATTACTTGTGCGGATACTTTGCAGCAGATAAGACAATACAGATCAGTGAACTTCGCGAAAGAATGGCCCGGCATTTACCCGGATATATGATCCCGGCTCATTTTGTGCAGCTGGATAAGATGCCGCTGACGCCAAACGGGAAGTTGAATCGCCAGTTATTGCCGGCTCCGGTCAAAAAGCGTGATAGCGGCATAGAGTACGTCCCGCCGCAAACTTCGGCAGAAATCCAGCTGACAGCAATTTGGGAGGATGTCCTTGGACTAGAGCAGGTGGGGATCAGAGATCACTTTTTTGAGATCGGCGGACACTCCCTGCGGGCAACGGCGCTGATTGCAAAAATACAAAAGCAAATGCATGTCCAAATTCCTTTGCGGGACGTCTTCCATTTCCCAACCATTGAACAGCTCGCACGGACGATCACGAAGACGGAGCTGACCGGGTATGCCGCGATTCCTGCAATTGAAAAAAGACCTTATTATCCGGTATCCTCAGCACAAAAACGGTTGTACATCCTGAATCACTTGGAAGGCGGAGAACTCAGTTACAACATGCTGGGACTGATGACTGTGGAAGGAAAGCTTGATCGTGACAAGCTGCAGCAAGCCTTCCGCACGCTGATTTTGCGCCATGAATCTTTGCGCACCGGTTTTAAAATGGCTGACGGAGAACCTGTTCAGTATGTCTTGGATCACGCGGCGTTTGAAGCAGAGTGGTACCAAGGGGAAGAAGTTGATGCGGACCTTTATATCCGCCAATTTATTCGTCCTTTTCACCTGGATGAGCCGCCGCTGCTTCGCGTAGGGCTGATTGAACTTCAATCTGACCGCGGAATTCTGATGTTTGATATGCACCACATTATTTCTGACGGAACATCCATGAGCGTATTGATCAAAGAATTTATCCGGATTTATGAAGGAGAGACATTACCGCCCCTGCGCATCCAGTACAAGGACTACGCGGTATGGCAGACCGGCGAAGCGAGATTACAGCAGATTCAAAAACAAGAAGCCTATTGGTTAGAGCTGTACAGCGGCGACGTTCCTGTCCTTCATCTGCCGGCCGATTATATCCGGCCGTCGGCACGGGATTTTGCGGGAGCCACAATGCATTTTACGCTTGATAAGCAAAAAAGCGACGGATTAAAGCAGCTGGCATCCCAAACTGAATCGACTTTATATATGGTGCTCCTTGCGTCTTATACATTATTGCTTTCAAAATACAGCGGCCAGGAAGACATTATTGTCGGCAGTCCTATAGCGGGAAGACCGCACGCCGATTTGGAACCGATTATCGGAATGTTTGTCAATACATTGGCGATGAGAAATTACCCTGAAAAAGGGAAGACGTTCTCTCAGTATCTGTCCGAAGTGAAGGAGAATGCATTAAAAGCTTATGAACATCAGGATTATCCGTTCGAAGCGCTGATCGATCAACTGAATATCGCCAGAGACTTGAGCCGCAATCCATTGTTTGACACCATGTTTGTGCTTCAAAACACGGAGCAGGAACAGTTAGAGATAAATGACGTCACTTTCAAACCATATCCAAACGGACATACGATGGCGAAATTTGATCTAACTTTAACTGCTGTGGAAGAAGGGGCGGGTATTCAGTTCACGATGGAATACTTGACGGCTCTGTTTAAACCGGAAACGATCGAACGGATGATGGGGCATTTTGAACAGCTGGTTGATTCGATTATTAAACAGCCTGAGGCCGAGCTGGCTCGTTTAAATATGATGACCAAGGAAGAGGAAAGAGACATTCAGCAACTCTTTAACGATACTGCAGTTGGGGGAAAACGAATTCCGACACCGATTCATCAGCTTTTTGAGCAGCAGGTTGAGCGTAACCCGGATCATGAAGCCGTCATGTTTGGAAATCAGACGCTGACTTATCGTCAGCTGAATGAACGTTCCAATCAGCTGGCGCGCGTTCTTCAAGATAAGGGTGCCTGCACTGATCAGGTTGTTGCCGTTCTCACGGATCGCTCAGCACATATGATCATCGGCATTTTAGCCATATTAAAGGCCGGCGCAGCATTTCTCCCTATCGATCCGGAGCTTCCCGAAAAACGGCGGGCTTTTATGCTAAAAGACAGCGGTGCCGATGTGCTTTTGACTTGTGCAGGTCACGCTATTCCGCCGCTCTTTGAAGGAGAAGTGCTTCTGCTTGATGATCCGTTACTATATCAAGGCAGAACAGACAATCTTAACCTTTCCTGCTCGGAAAATGATTTAATGTATGTTATTTACACGTCAGGCACAACAGGGCAGCCGAAAGGCGTTCAGCTGGAGCACAAGACGATGACGAATCTGCTCGCTTATGAGCAGGATCATACGCAGCTTCGCTTTGACAGAGTGCTGCAATTTGCCGCAATGAGCTTTGATGTCTGCTATCAAGAAATGTTCTCCGCGCTTTCAAGCGGAGGAACACTCTTTATCATCGGCAATGAGGCAAAACGTGACATACGGCAGCTCAATGATTTTGTCAGAACGCACGGGATACAAACAGCATTTCTCCCGACAGCGTTCCTTAAGCTCCTTGCCTCAGAGAAACACTATTTCGAACCGTTTGCCGAGTGCGTGGATCACATCATCGCTGCGGGAGAACAGCTCATCGCAACAAGGATGCTGCGTGACATGCTGGCACGACACCAAGTCACATTGCATAATCATTACGGTCCGTCGGAGACGCATGTTGTGACCATGTATACCGTCGATCCTGATACAGATCAGGAGCTTCAGCCGATCGGAAAACCGATTTCAAATACGGAGATTTTCATTTTGAATGAAGCCGGAACGCTTCAGCCTGTCGGAATCGTCGGTGAACTTTGTATTTCAGGAGTGAGCTTGGCCAGAGGCTATCATAACAGGGAGTCTCTGACGCTCGAAACTTTTGTTCCGCACCCATATGACTCGAATCAACGGATGTATAAAACAGGCGATCTGGCTCGTTACCTTCCCGAGGGAAACATTGAATATGCGGGAAGGAGGGACCATCAAGTCAAAATCCGCGGTTATCGGGTTGAACTCGGTGAGGTGGAAGCCGCTCTTCTCAAGCACGTACAGGAAGCAGTTGTCCTAGCAAAAGAAAATACCGATGGCCAAAGCGATTTGTATGCCTATTTTACAGCAGAGCAATCACTCTCGATCAGTCAGCTGAAAGAAAAACTTGCTGGCCAAATACCGGGATATATGATCCCTTCATACTTCATCCAGCTGGAGAAACTGCCGCTAACCGGCAATGGAAAAGTAAATCGAAGAGCATTACCGATGCCTGAAGCAGGTTTGCAAACGGGGACTGACTACGTTGCTCCGCGGACGAATATGGAAGAGCAGCTGATATGCATCTGGCAAGACGTTTTGAAGGTAAAAGAAATAGGTGTAAAAGATAACTTTTTCGATTTGGGCGGCCACTCGTTGCGAGGGATGACGCTCATCGCCAAAATTCATAAGCAATTCAGCAAAAACATTTCATTAAGAGAAGTCTTTCAATGTCCGACAGTTGAAGAAATGGCACAGGCTATTGCAGAAGCTGAAACCAACGGACCGGACTATATTCCGAAAGCCAAAGCAAAAGATGTCTATCCCGTATCGTCCGTGCAGAAGATGGTTTACCTGTCAACACAAATAGAAGGCGGAGAACTGAGCTACAATATGCCGGGAATTCTTACATTAGAAGGAAAACTCGACATGAATCGCTTGCAAACCGCTTTCCAAAGACTGATCCAGCGCCATGAATCGCTGCGTACCGGTTTTGAAATGGTCCGCGGAGAACCGGTGCAGGTGATCAAATCGCAAGTGGAGTTTTCGATGGAAAGATACAAAGCAACAGCCGACGAGGTTGAGGAATGTTTCCGGGCCTTCGTGCGGCCGTTCGATCTCAGCCAAGCTCCATTACTCAGGGTCGGACTCATCGAGTTAGAACAAGACCTGCATATTTTCATGTTTGACATGCACCACATTATCACGGACGGCGCCTCCATGAATATTTTTGTCGAAGAACTGATTCAATTGTATGACGGCAAAGAGTTAGCTCCGCTCCGTATTCAGTACAAAGACTTTACGGAATGGAAACATCAAAAAGAACAAAGAGAACGAATCAAGAGCCAGGAAGAGTATTGGCTTGGTGTATTTCATGAAGAGCTCCCGTCATTCGAGCTGCCGAAAGATTTTGCGAGACCGCCGGTTAGAAGCTTTGATGGGAAAAGGCACAATTTTACGCTCGATAAGACTGTCACCCAAGGGATAAAGCAGCTGGAAGAATTGACCGGATCGACCGCTTACATGATTCTATTCTCGGCCTATTCCATACTGCTGGCAAAATACAGCGGTCAGGATGATATCGTTGTCGGTACACCTATTGCAGGGAGACCGCATGCGGATTTGGAACCCATTATCGGAATGTTTGTCAATACATTAGCCATCCGCACCGCTCCGATGGCGGAAAAGACATTTTTGGATTATATAACGGAAACGAAAGAAACCATGCTGAAGGCTTTTGAACATCAAGAGTATCCTTTTGAAGAATTAGTTGAAAAACTGGGTGTGAAACGGGACTTAAGCTGCAATCCATTGTTTGATACGATGTTTGTCCTGCAAAATACCGAACAAACAGATATTGAAGTGGACTCTCTCGCAGTCAGGCCTTATGAACAAACAGAGACGGCAGCCAAATTTGATTTACAGCTGAACTTCTTAATAGATCAAGATGAGATTCAGGGCAGTTTTGATTACTGTACGAAACTGTTTAAAAAGAAAACCATTGCTGTATTGGCCAAGGATTACGTCATGATCCTTTCGGCGATTATGAGAAACCCATCCATTCCTTTAAAAGACATTCAATTAAGCGAAAAAGTAAACAAAAGTAAACATCTCGCAAGCACAATCGAATTGGATTTCTAATCACAGGGGCAGCGGCTGTCCCGGCATGAATGCCGCGGCTGCCGCCAGTCGAAAACAGGAATGAAACCAACTGGAGGGATATGAGTGTCAGAATTCAAACAACAGGAGTTGTTCTGGGGCCGAATGTTTCACACGGAAGACCGTCCTAGTGCATTCCCTTCGTTTCAAATGTCCGACTCAACAGTAAAGCGTGATATAACAAGTGGATCTGACTGTATTCACAGTTCATTGAGTGCGGATGTATCACGGCGCATCCTGACCATGACGAACCAAACGCCAATGGCCGTCTACCTGGTTCTCCTGATCGGAATTGAATCCCTTTTATACAAATACACGGGGGAAGAAGGCGTGATTACAGGGGTTCCAAGCTTTGAAGACGAAACTGATGAAGATCTTCGTTCAGACCAGCTCATGTTAATCAAACAGCATATCAATTCCGGCAGTACGTTTAAATCAATTTTCCATGAATTGAAACATACGCTGGACGAAGCGATCTTATATCAGGACGTTCCCTTTGATAAAATGGCCGGACAGCTGAGGCTGAACTACAATGCAAATCATTTGCCGATCATCGATACAGTCGTTTCACTAGAGCAAATTCATCCTGATGGTTTCATAGAAACGGCTGCTGCAGATGCTTTATTCCAGTTTGCTATGGGTGAAGACTTGATTGACATAAAGTTATGTTTTAATGAACAAGTCTATGATCGTCAGTATATGATGCAGGTGCTCGGACATTTAAACCGGCTATTTTCTGTCATATTATTTCAGCCTGAGCTCCCCCTCGGTCAAGTGAATATTTTGCCAGAATCGGAGACACATTCACTTCTCGTTGACAATCAAACTGCGAAAACTGAATATCCGCGGGATAAGACGGTTTATCAGTTATTCGAAGAACAGATGAAACGAACACCGGATCAAGCAGCCGTTATTTACGGAGAAAAGCAATTCACATATCGTCAGCTCAATGAACGTGCCAATCAATTAGCCCGAACGTTAAGGAAAAAGGGGGTAAAGACGGATCGGCTCACTGCGATTATCTGCGAACATGAGATCGAACTGGTCGTGGGAATACTGGCCGTTTTAAAAGCGGGAGGGGCCTATGTGCCAATTGATCCGGATTATCCGAAGCATCGCATACAGTATATAGTAGAAGACTCCCAAGCTGATATCGTCCTGACGCAGAGCCATCTTCAAAAACAGTTGGAACTTGCGGGCACAATGGTTTTCCTCGATCAGGAAAGCTCTTACCACGAAGACGGCTCTGACCTGGAACCGATCAGCAGTACGAAGGATTTGGCCTATGTCATTTATACGTCAGGCTCCACAGGCAAGCCTAAAGGAGTGGCAATTGAGCATCAGGGCTTAACCAATTATATTTGGTGGGCCAGCCGGGTCTATGTCAAAGGGGAAAAAACCAACTTTCCCCTATATTCGTCCATCGCTTTTGATCTGACGATAACGTCTGTTTTTACTCCGCTCATTACAGGAAATGCCATTATTGTCTACGGAGGAGAAAACAGTGCTGCCTTGCTTGATTCCATTATTCAGGATTCAAGGGCGGATATTATCAAGCTGACCCCGGCGCACTTGCAGTTATTGAAAGAGATAAATATCCCTGCTGAGTGCACCATTCGGAAATTCATTGTCGGCGGTGACAATTTAAGCACGCGGCTCGCCCGAAGCATCAGCGGGAAATTCGGCGGAAAAATCGAAATTTTTAACGAATACGGGCCTACAGAGACAGTCGTCGGCTGTATGATTTATTCCTTTGATCCGCAATACGACAGACGGGAATCAGTGCCGATAGGAACCGCCGCGGACAACATGAACATTTTCGTGCTGGATAAGAACATGAAGCCGGTGCCGGCCGGCGTCCCGGGAGAAATATATATCAGCGGGGACGGCATCGCCAGAGGATACTTGAACAGAGCGGAATTAACGGCGGAAAGATTTTTGCAGCACCCCTTTGTACCAGAGGTGAAAATGTACCGGACGGGAGACTTAGCAAGACGGCTGCCGGACGGAAATATCGAATATTTAGGCCGGATCGACCACCAGGTGAAAATCCGCGGTTACCGCATTGAAATCGGGGAAGTCGAATCCGCATTTTTCCAAATACCGCCGATTCAAGAAGCTCTCGTTACGGCACAAGAAACCAACGGGGAAACATCCTTGTGCGCCTATTATACCGCACAGCATTCTTTAACCGCAGGCGAAATTCGGGAGCACCTGTCCCGGCAGCTTCCGTCCTATATGATCCCTGCTTATTTTGTACAGCTGGCAGCGATGCCGCTTACTTCCAACGGAAAAATAGATCGTCAGGCGCTGCCTGCTCCAACGGGAAATCTCACCGGCAATCCTTATACAGCTCCGCGGACAGAACTGGAAAAAATACTGGCCGGGGTGTGGGAATCGGTATTAGGCGCAGAACAGGTCGGAATCGATGACCATTTCTTTGAGCTGGGAGGAGATTCGATTAAGTCGATTCAGGTAACCTCAAGCTTATATCAAGCCGGGTATAAGCTTGACATCAAACACTTGTTCAAACACCCGACGATCTCCGGGCTTGCTCCTTTTATTAAGCCCGTTACCCGAATCGCAGAACAAGGGGAAATCAAAGGCCGTACCTTATTGACGCCGATTCAGCATTGGTTTTTCGCCCGGCAATACCCTGATCCGCACCATTATAATCAATCTGTCATGCTTTATTTTAAAGAGGGGTTGGACGAATCGAAGCTTCAGAAAGTCATGAAGAAGATTGCCGAGCATCACGATGCTTTGCGCATGGTCTATGTTCAGGGAGATCATGAATACGAAGCCAGAACCCGCGGGATCAGTGAAGGAGAATTATTCAGCCTCGACGTATTCTCTTTACTCGAAGAAAACAACCCTGCCGAAACGATAGAAATGATAGCCAATGACATTCAGCAATCCATCCATTTAGCCGATGGTCCGCTCATGAAACTGGGATTGTTTCAATGTCAGGATGGCGATCATTTGCTGATTGCGATTCATCATCTGGTTGTAGATGGCGTATCGTGGAGGATTTTACTTGAGGATATAACGTCAGCTTATGAGCAGCTCCAAAACGGAGAAGCGATCACGCTCCCTAAGAAGACGGATTCCTATCTGTTATGGGCTGAACGATTGAAACGTTATGCAGAAAGCCCAGAATTTGAAGCGAAAAATCAATATTGGCTTGAGCAGAAACATATCTCGCAACACAAATTGCCAGAGGATAATGAGCAGGAGACCGGTCTGGCCGAAGACCGGGAAACGATCATCGTCCAATGGACAGAGGAAGAAACCGAGCGTTTATTAAAAAAATCGAACCGTGCCTATACGACTGACATTAATGATTTATTGCTGACCGGACTCGGAATGGCTGTTCATCGCTGGACGGGGCATGAAGAAATTCATGTTCATCTGGAAGGACACGGCAGGGAATCTGTTTTTCAAGACGTTGATATTTCACGTACGGTGGGCTGGTTCACAACCCAATACCCGGTTTCTCTTCAAATCCAGGCGGACCGGGACATCTCCCAGCGGATTAGGACGGTGAAAGAACAGCTGCGTCAGATTCCCCAAAAAGGAATAGGATATGGCCTGATGAAATATTTGTCCGATCATCCGAAGGCATCAGAATGGACCGGACATCCGGAAATCAGCTTCAATTACCTCGGACAATTTGATCAAGATTTCGGAAATGGAGGAATCGAGGTATCTCCTTACTCCGGAGGGAAAATTGCGAGCGACAGGCACCCCATTGCCTATACGCTTGACATTAACGGCATGATCTCAGACGGTCGGCTGTCATTGGCCATCAGTTACAGCGGTAAACAATATCGAAGAGAAACAATGGAAACATGTGCAGCTCTCTTAAAGAAAAGCCTAAAAGAAGTCATCGAACATTGCGCAGCTCAAGAACACATTCACCTGACGCCAAGCGATATTTCGCTGAAGGACATAACAATCGAGGAATTAGATCAATTTGTTAAGCAAACACAGCATATCGGCGACATTGAAAATATATATCCTTTAACTCCCATGCAGAAAGGTATGCTGTTCCATAGTTTAATCGATTCGGCTTCCAGAGCTTACTTTGAACAAGCCGCTTTTGACCTCAAAGGCGACTTGGATATTGAGGCATTTACAATGAGTTTGTCGCAGCTGGCGGAAAGACACGAGATTCTCCGGACTCATTTTTATACGGAATGGAAAGATCAGCCTTTACAGATCGTATTCCGAAAAAAACCGATCGAAATAACTGTTGAAGATATTCGAAGCATGAAGAATAAACAACGAAACGAGTTCATTGCCGGCTTTGTACAAAAAGATAAGGCAAGAGGATTCGACCTTACCCAAGATGCGTTAATGCGCGTATCAATCCTTCGTACAGAGGACGACCAAGTCCGATTGATATGGAGCTTCCATCATATTTTAATGGATGGCTGGTGTCTGCCTCTTATTACGAAAGAAGTGTTTGAAACCTATTATGAGCTTCTTGAGAGAAGAAAACCGGAGCGGGAAGCCGTCACCCCGTACAGCCGATATATCGAATGGCTGGAAGACCAGGATCATCAGAACGCTTTGGCCTATTGGCAAAAATATTTGGACGGTTATGAAGGACAAACCGTTTTACTGAAAGAACCTGTCTCAAACCAAGCCAAGAAATATCAAAAACAAAGGCTTGCATGCCGGCTCGGAAAGCAGCTGTCAGAAGAAATCAGACAGACTGCAAGCAAGCATCACGTCACCGTGAATACATTCATTCAAAGTGCGTGGGGGCTATTGCTGCAAAGATACAACAACAGTCAGGATGTCGTTTTCGGGTCGGTTGTATCCGGACGCCCGGCAGAAATTCCTGGTATTGAATCCATGGTCGGCTTATTTATCAACACCATTCCCGTACGTATTACCGCTCAGCCTGGAATGACTGTGGAACAAGTGTTGAAAATGAGCCAGGAGCAGGCATTGGCTTCTCAGGCGTATGATACATTTCCGTTGTATGAAATTCAGGCTCAAACTGAACATAAGCAGCAGCTGATCAGTCATATCATGGTATTTGAAAATTATCCGGTCGAGAAACAAATGGAGCATATGAAACCGAATCGTGACGCGCTGGACATTATCAATTTCCATATGGAAGAGCATACCCATTACGATTTCAATTTCATTGTCATGCCGGCTGGAGAAATCGACATTCATTTTGTATACAATAGCAACGTCTATGATCATGCAAGTGTCAAGCGGATGGAAGAGCATTTTATGCAAATCATTAAGCAGATGGTGAACAGTCAGGCGATTCGCGTCCAAGACTTGGATATACTTACGGGAGATGAACGTTCGCTCCTTATAGAGGCATTTAATGATACGGAAGCAGATTATCCAAAGGAAAAGACGCTTCATCAATTGTTTGAGGAACAAGCACAGCGTACGCCTGATCAAACGGCTGTCGTATACGGGGAAAGCCAGCTGACATACCGGGAACTGAATGAAAGAGCGAATCAACTTGCCCGGACATTGCAATCAGAAGGCGTGCAGCCGGATCAGCCGGTCGGGATTATGGCCGAACGTTCCTTGGAAATGATCGTAGGACTCTTCGGAATCTTAAAAGCCGGCGGCGCGTATGTGCCGATCGACCCGATCTATCCGGTAGAACGGATTCACTATATATTGGAGGATTCGGATACGAAGCTGTTGTTAGCACAGAGTCACTTGAGAAAAAGCGTGCCTTTTACGGGAAAAGTGCTTGACCTGGAAGATCCGCGATTCTCTTTGGAAGATGCTTCAAACTTGAAACAGACGGCCGGACCGAATCACTTAGCTTATGTTATCTATACTTCGGGATCAACAGGCCGACCGAAAGGGGTTATGGTGGAACACCGATCCGTAATCAACCGTCTCGTTTGGATGCAGGAACATTACCCGCTGGATAAGCAGGATGTCATTCTGCAAAAAACCCCAATCACCTTTGATGTATCGGTGTGGGAATTGTTCTGGTGGTCGATGACTGGTTCTAAAGCGGTATTGCTGTCAAACGGAGGAGAAAAGAACCCTGACGTCATTTTAGATACAATTGCGCAGAAAAATGTCACCATTATGCATTTTGTGCCTGCGATGCTGCATGCTTTTCTTGAGTCCATGGAGCAGAAATCCGACGAGGAATTAAAGAGAAAGCTGGCGTCATTAAAATATGTATTTGCAAGCGGCGAGGCTTTGACGCCTGCGCACGTTGCCGGGTTTCATCGCATGATCACACCGGCGGGCGAGGCTCAAATCATTAATTTATACGGACCGACCGAAGCGACGATCGATGTATCGTATTTTGAATGTGAAGCGGGAGAAACGCTTAACTCCGTTCCGATAGGTAAACCGATTTCCAACATTCAATTGTACATCGTACAGCCCGGATCGGAATATTTCCAGCCGCTCGGTGTGGCAGGAGAGCTGTGTATCGCCGGAGACGGGCTCGCTCGGGGCTATTTGAACCGTCCGGAGCTGACAGCTGAGAAGTTTGCAGCTCACCCATTTGAAGCAGGGAAGCGGATGTACCGGACAGGCGACTTGGCAAGATGGCTGCCGGACGGAAATATCGAGTATTTGGGACGAATCGATCATCAAGTGAAAATCCGAGGCTACCGGATAGAACTCGGCGAGATTGAAGCATCTTTATTACAACTCGATGCTGTCAAAGAAGCGGTCGTCATCGCGATTGAAAAAGAGGGCTCAAAGCAGCTGTGCGCTTACTTGTCAGGAGACGAGTCATTAAATACGGCGCAGCTGAAGCGTCATTTGCTGAATAAACTGCCTGCGTATATGATTCCGGCTTATTTTGTACAAGTAGAGAAGATGCCGATAACTGCTAATGGAAAAATCGATCGAAAAGCTTTGCCGGCTCCTGAGGGAAATAGGCTTACCGGAACCGAATACACAGCGCCAGGAACGTTAATTGAAAAGCAGCTGGCCGATATATGGAAGGATATTTTAGCTCTGCCTGACCCCGGGATTAAAGATCACTTCTTTGACGTTGGCGGCCATTCACTTAAAGTATTGCAGCTCATTCATCAAATTAACGCCGGTATGGGACTCAACATGCATTATCAAGCCGTATACGATTTTCCTACCATCGAAACAATGGCACGCGCCATTCAAGCGGCAGTTTTCGAATCCGAGACGGATCATAACGTATTCGTCAAGCTGAACCAGGAAGATTCAATCCCTGTGTTCTGTTTCCCGCCTTTAATCGGATATGGACTCGTTTATAATGAAATGGCGAAAAGACTTGACGGCGTCAGCACCGTCTATGCTGCTGATTTCTTAGAAGAGCCGTCTCATGAGAAAGAAATCGTTGACCGATATGCAGAAAGCATGATACGCATTCAGGAACAAGGGCCTTTTGTTTTGCTTGGTTACTCTTCGGGATCGAATTTGGCTTTTGAGGCTGCTAAAGCTTTGGAGAAGCGAGGCCGCACCGTATCTGATGTGATTATGCTGGATTCTAAAATAACCACTTCTGTAACTCATTTATCGGAAGAGGAAATCGAAGAGATCGTCCATCTGAATATGGACATTATTCCGGACTATTACAGAGAAATATTAACCATTCCTTCGATTAAGGATAAAATCAGAGGCTATCTTGCGTACCACAATGAAGTGATCAATTCCGGCGCCGTTAACGCCAACATCCATCATTTGCTATGCGGCGATGTAACCGATGATAGGGGCTGGATACAATCAACAGCACAGCATTATCTTGAGTACAAATTAAAAGGAGACCATGTGACGATCTTTGACCCTCACAATATCGAAGAAAATACGGATACAATTCGATCTATTATCAAAAGGATTGAAGAACGGCATCATCACGGACTTGTTCTTGAAGAACAACTGTCAATGGGATCGTTTGCGGGGGACGCAAAGTTTGACAAAATGTAAATGTTCAAGTGTAAAACGCCGCTGGCCTGGCACTCAGCGGCGTTTTGCACGAAATAGAAGAGAGTAAACTCATAGGCTTGAAACGCTTTCCTCGTTATGCGTTCTCCATGACCATTTGTCATCAAATGTTAAAAGAAAAGCCTCATTTTAAGGAAAAAGAAGGATATTCAGTCATGACAAAAAAGTGTAGCTTATGTTTATGGGTTCTTGCTTTATGATTGAGTTGCTTTACTGGGAAGTCGTCGTATGCTGCCAACACTGCAAATTTCCAAAAGGACCCCTATTTTAGGAAAAGGAGGATATTAAGTAATGAGGAAAAAATGTAACTTATGTTTATGGGTTCTTGTTTTATTATTGAGCTGCTTATCTGGGAAGTCTGCGTATGCTGCCAGCACTCCAATTGCAAAACATGTTGGGAATTCAAATCCGCTTATCGACCATCATCTGGGCGCAGATCCGTTTGCGCTGACCTATAACGGAAGAGTCTACATCTATATGTCAAGCGATGACTATGAATATAATAGCGACGGAACGATTAAGGATAATTCATTTGCCAATTTGAATAAAATATCCGTCATATCTTCAGCGGATATGGTGAACTGGACAGATCACGGAGCGATTCCCGCAGCGGGTGCCAATGGGCTGAATGGCGGCCGGGGGATTGCCAAATGGGCAGGAGCATCATGGGCCCCGTCAGCCGCGGTGAAAAAGATCAATGGTAAGGATAAATTTTTCCTTTATTTCGCAAACGGCGGCGGAGGTATCGGGGTTCTCACCGCAGACAGCCCGACCGGCCCATGGACAGATCCGATCGGAAAAGCGCTGGTAACGCCAAATACGCCAGGAATGTCCGGTGTTGTATGGCTTTTTGATCCGGCAGTATTCGTAGATGATGACGGTACCGGTTACCTATATGCCGGCGGAGGCGTTCCCGGCGGTTCAAATCCCACACAGGGGCAATGGGCCAATCCTAAAACAGCAAGAGTCATGAAATTAGGGCCTGATATGACCAGTGTTGCCGGAAGTGCATCTACGATTGATGCGCCTTTTATGTTTGAAGATTCGGGAATGCATAAGTATAACGGAAAATATTACTATTCCTATTGTATCAATTTCGGGGGCGCGCACCCGGCCGAGAAACCTCCAGGTGAGATCGGCTATATGACCAGCTCAAGTCCTATGGATTCTTTTTCGTATAGAGGGCACTTTCTGAAAAATCCGGGAGCATTTTTCGGAGGCGGCGGGAACAATCACCATGCTGTTTTCAATTTTAAAAACGAGTGGTATGTGGTGTATCATACTCAAACTGTCAGCTCCGCTCTTTACGGGGCCGGCAAAGGATACCGTTCTCCCCATATTAATAAGCTTGTGCATAATCCAGATGGCTCCCTGCAAGAGGTAGCGGCAAATTTTGCAGGCGTAAAACAGCTTTCTAACTTGAATCCATACAACCGGGTAGAAGCGGAAACGTTTGCCTGGAACGGACGGATTTTGACAGAGGCATCCTCAGCACCCGGCGGGCCGTTCAATAATCAACATGTCACAAACATTCATAACGGAGACTGGATTGCTGTTGGAAATGCAGACTTCGGATCAGGCGGCGCCAGAACGTTTAAAGCAAATGTAGCGTCCGCTCTTGGCGGGAAAATAGAAGTGCGGCTAGACAGTGCAAACGGTAAGCTTGTCGGAACCTTGAATGTCCCTTCCACAGGCGGAACGCAATCCTGGAGAGAAATAGAAACTGCGGTAAGCGGCGCATCCGGTGTTCACAACGTATTCTTTGTATTTAGCGGAACTGGTACAGGAAGCTTGTTTAATTTTGATTACTGGCAGTTTACACAAAGATAAGCAAAGGGAGACAAAGGTACGTTTTCTAAGTCCATAAACGACATATGAAGGAGAGGAAAAAATGATGTCGAGCGTAAAAAAAACAATTTGTGTATTATTGGTATGTTTCACAATGCTGTCCGTCATGCTCTTAGGACCGGGAGTTACTGAAGTTTCAGCAGCAAGTGATGCAACAGTTAATATATCTGCAGAAAGACAAGTGATTCGCGGTTTTGGAGGAATGAACCACCCGGCTTGGATTGGAGACTTGACTGCGGCTCAACGGGAGACCGCTTTTGGCAATGGACAGAATCAGTTAGGTTTTTCGGTCTTAAGAATTCATGTAGATGAAAATAGAAATAATTGGTACAAGGAAGTGGAGACTGCAAAGAGTGCGATCAAACATGGAGCAATCGTTTTTGCTTCCCCTTGGAATCCGCCAAACGATATGGTTGAGACTTTCAATCATAATGGTGACACAACAGCTAAGCGGCTGAGATACGATAAGTACGCCGCATACGCGCAGCATCTTAACGATTTCGTTAATTTCATGAAGAGTAATGGTGTGAATCTGTATGGGATTTCTATGCAAAACGAGCCTGATTACGCTCACGAATGGACATGGTGGACGCCCCAAGAAATCCTGCGTTTCATGAGAGAGAATGCCGGTTCCATTAATGCCCGCGTGATTGCGCCAGAATCATTTCAATACCTGAAAAATATATCAGACCCCATTTTGAACGATCCGCAGGCGCTTAGGAATATGGATATCCTCGGAACCCACCTGTACGGCACTCAGGTCAGTCAGTTTCCTTATCCTCTTTTCAAACAAAAAGGAGGAGGGAAAGAGCTATGGATGACGGAGGTATACTATCCGAATAGTGACAACAATTCAGCGGATCGCTGGCCTGAGGCTTTAGGTGTTTCAGAGCATATTCATCATTCAATGGTAGAGGGAGATTTTCAAGCTTATGTGTGGTGGTACATCCGCAGATCATACGGCCCTATGAAAGAAGATGGGATGATCAGCAAACGCGGATACAATATGGCTCATTTCTCAAAATTTGTGCGCCCAGGCTATGTAAGGATTGATGCAACGAAAAATCCTGAACCGAATGTTTACGTGTCAGCCTATAAAGGAGACAATAAAGTCGTGATTGTTGCCATTAATAAAAATAACACAGGGGTCAACCAAAACTTTGTGTTGCAGAATGGAACTGCTTCGCAAGTATCCAGATGGATCACGAGCAGCAGCAGCAATCTTCAACCTGGAACGGATCTCAAAGTAACGGACAATCATTTTTGGGCCCATCTTCCGGCTCAAAGCGTGACAACATTTGTTGTAAAGCGTTAAAGGCATCAGCATCGCAATAAGCCAATTTTCTTACTTGAAAAAGAAAATTGGCTTATTTTCTGTGGGAGAGAAGTGTTGATTTTTTTAACGATACACAGACATTGGGTATAATAATGACAATGACTTCAAGGAGTGATCAATATATGTCACGGCTTCACAGCAAAGTATTAATCATAGACGACGAAAAAGAAATTTTGGAACTGATCAAAACCGTATTAATAAGAGAAGGCATTGATCGCGTAGTGACCGCTTCGACTGCCCGTGACGGATTGGCTCAATTTCATCAAGAAAATCCCGATCTGGTGATATTGGATATCATGCTGCCAGACGGTGAAGGCTATGATATCTGCAAGCAAATAAGAGACATTTCACACGTTCCTATTATCTTTTTGTCTGCAAAGGGGGAGGAAACGGATAAAGTTGTAGGACTTGCCATCGGCGGGGACGACTACATTACAAAACCCTTCAGCCCTAAGGAAGTTGCATATCGAGTCAAAGCCCAGCTGAGACGGGTCTCTTACTTACAGCCTTCTCAAACCGGAACTGTAATAAAAAAAGGGCCATTTGAATTAAACCAACAACAAGCCGAGCTCACCAAAAATGGAGCGGCTATTGAGTTAACACCTAAAGAACTTATGCTTATGACCTATTTTCTGCAGCATCCCAATCGGGTGATCAGTAAAGAAACACTCTATCAAGCTGTATGGGGAGAAGATTTCTTCGGTTCTGACAACACGGTGATGGTTCATATACGCAGGCTCCGTGAGAAAATAGAAAACACCCCATCAAAACCAGACTTTCTCGTCACTGTGAAAGGGTTAGGCTACAAATTTGTTGTAAAGGATGCGTAAGGATGAATTGGCGATTAACAGGCAGATATATGGTCTCTGTCATTATCGTGACCATCATTACAGTCTTCATTAATTTATTTATTTTTATGTTTTGGCTCGTTTTCCAGGCGAACAGCCAACATGACGAAGAAAGTACACCGGAAACTTTCACAAGATCATTCCGACAATATGTCACGTTATCGAACAATGGTATCACAGTAAACAAAGAGGGCCAAAAAGCTTTAAAAGAGCAGAATGCATGGATTCAAATATTAGATGAAAACGGACAGGATGTTTATCATGATAGAGAACCTAAAGGACTGAAGAAAAAATATACGCCTATTGAAATTGTAAATTTACATAAATACAAGGATGAACGATTATTATCAACCATTTACGCCGGCGGAAAAAAAGTAAACGGCAAGGAGTACAGTTACTTTATAGGGTTTAAAAATCCCTCTCTCGGGAAATTTGTCCTCTCATATGATACCAAGGAATTTGTGACGAAGTTCAATGCAGGAACCATCATATTATTATCAATAGATGCATTGATCGCGTTACTCATTGGCTATCTATTCAGCCGGCAGCTCACAAAACCGCTCGGCCGTGTCATTCAAGGAATCCAGCGGTTAGCTAATGGAGATTATACGATCAAAATGAAATCCAAAGGCATTTATAAAGATGTCTTCTATAATGTCAATCACTTATCGGAACAACTATCTTCAAGCAAAAAAGAAAAAGACAAATTAGAGCAAATGCGTGAAGAGTGGATCAGTCATATTTCTCATGACATTAAAACACCATTAGCATCTATTCAAGGCTATGCAGAAATCATCAAAGATCCAAATTACCATCTCACAGTCGAACAGGTCAGAGAGTACGCCCAGATCATTGAGAGTAAATCCCTCTATATGAAAGATGTGATGGAAGATTTAAATTTAACGACAAGGCTGAAAAACAACGATGTGATGTTACATACAGAACGGGTAAACCTTGTATCGCTGCTGCGGGAAACGTTAATTGATATGTTAAACGATTCTAGATATGCGGATAAGTCCATTGAACTTCAAACGAACGTGGAAAAGCTGATGCTGAACCTTGATGCGATATTGATTAGGAGAGCGGTCACGAATCTCATTTTAAATGCCCTCGTTCACAATGATCCTGATGTGAAGATCGTTGTACGGCTTGAACAAAAAGAACGGACCCATGTGACAATTAAGGACAACGGCAAAGGGATAGAAGAAGAGGAGCTGGAAAAAGTGTTTGATCGCTATTACAGGGGCACAAATACAGGAACGACGCATGCAGGCTCTGGTCTTGGAATGGCCATAGCAAAGGATATTATCCAAAAGCACGGAGGGGATATCACCATTCACAGCACCGCGGGAGAAGGGACAAGGATAGATATACAATTATCATAATGGCTATACAAAAAAACGGTTCTGTTGATTAAAAACAGAACCGTTTTTTCCTATTGTTCCGAAAACACTTTGATTCCTTTGACAATGTTCCAAATGAAAAAATAGATCGCCACAAGGAATGTAACAGCATACGTCGCAAGCAGGAAAGGCCCGGCATGTCTGATATCATTCATACCAAGTAAACCTGAAGCGATGATGCCAATACCAAAAATCAAATAAGGAATCAGATGCGTCCACAAAGATTTTTTCGCATGATATTTCACATCATCCTGGCCTAAGAAATAGACGATAATCGGAAACAGAAACGGCGCAAAAAATATACTGAAGTAACATAATGAAGACAACATTTTATTTTCTCTCAAACCTTTTCACCTCTATGATTTATTGAAAGGGGAATTCTTCTGGCTGAATCCCTCACTGAAGTACAACCTTATTGTACAACTCGAACCTTAACCCGTATTAATCCGAACCTTACATCAACCTTAAATTAACAAGGACTCGTCTTCTTACAGCAATCAGCGTGTGTACGTTGGAAATACATTTAATTTTTCGATTCGATTGAAAAATGACGTGTAAAGTCCCGATTCAGCCCGGTTTTCTTTGTTCTATATGTGTCAGGTGTGTCTTATTCAATAGAGATAGAGCAAATTGACAGGCTTTTACACCTCCCAAAAACAAGAAATTAGGTTGATAGACAATCATGAGAAAGATTTTTACAATGAGTTCGAGCTCATAAGAAAGAGCCAAAATGATGCGAAGGAGGAAAAGATCAGATATGAAACGGTCAATTTCTATTTTTATTACGTGTTTATTGATTGCGGTATTGACAATGGGCGGCTTGCTGCCTTCGCCGGCATCAGCAGCAGAGACAAAAACGCCAGCAGCCAAGAATGGTCAGCTTAGCATAAAAGGTACACAGCTCGTAAACCGAGACGGTAAAGCGGTACAACTGAAAGGGATCAGTTCACATGGATTGCAATGGTATGGCGATTTCGTCAATAAAGACAGCTTAAAATGGCTGAGAGACGATTGGGGCATAACCGTTTTCCGCGCGGCGATGTATACGGCAGATGGCGGTTATATTGATAATCCGTCCGTGAAAAATAAAGTAAAAGAAGCGGTTGAAGCGGCAAAAGAACTTGGGATATATGTCATCATTGACTGGCATATCTTAAATGACGGCAACCCAAACCAAAATAAAGAGAAGGCAAAAGAATTTTTCAAGGAAATGTCAAGTCTTTACGGAAACACGCCGAACGTCATTTATGAAATTGCAAACGAACCAAACGGTGACGTGAACTGGAAGCGTGATATTAAACCGTATGCGGAAGAAGTGATTTCCGTTATCCGCAAAAATGATCCAGACAACATCATCATTGTCGGAACCGGTACATGGAGCCAGGATGTGAATGATGCTGCCGATGACCAGTTAAAAGATGCAAACGTCATGTACGCGCTTCATTTTTATGCCGGCACACACGGCCAATTTTTACGGGATAAAGCAAACTACGCACTCAGCAAAGGAGCGCCTATTTTCGTGACGGAATGGGGAACAAGCGATGCGTCTGGAAATGGCGGTGTATTCCTAGACCAGTCGCGGGAATGGCTGAATTATCTCGACAGCAAGAACATCAGCTGGGTGAACTGGAATCTTTCTGATAAGCAGGAATCATCTTCGGCTTTAAAGCCGGGAGCATCTAAAACAGGCGGCTGGCCGCTTACAGATTTAACTGCTTCAGGAACATTCGTAAGAGAAAACATTCGCGGCAACAAAGATTCAACGAAGGACGGCCCTGAAACGCCAGCACAAGATAACCCCACACAGGAAAAAGGCATTTCCGTACAATACAAAGCAGGGAATGGGAGTGTGAACAGCAACCAAATCCGCCCGCAGCTTCACATAAAAAATAACGGCAATGCGACGGTTGATTTAAAAGATGTCACTGCCCGTTATTGGTATAACGCGAAAAACAAAGGCCAAAACGTTGACTGTGACTACGCGCAGATGGGATGCGGCAATCTGACCCACAAGTTTGTGACGCTGCATAAACCTAAGCAAGGTGCAGATACCTATCTGGAACTGGGGTTTAAAAAAGGAACGCTGTCACCGGGAGCAAGCACAGGGAATATTCAGCTTCGTCTTCACAATGATGACTGGAGCAATTATGCACAAAGCGGCGATTATTCCTTTTTCCAATCAAATACGTTTAAAACAACGAAAAAAATCACATTATATCATCAAGGAAAACTGATTTGGGGAACAGAACCCAATTAGTTAAGTGGCGGACATCAGAAACGATGTCCGCTTTTGTCATCTTAAACAGCAATACAAGGAGGTTTACGGGGCGGATGAAACTCTGAAACAGTATATGGGCCTGTACAAATGTTGTTAGCAATCTCAAGAAAGCCAAGGAGTAGCTATGATTCACTGAACATATGATGTAATCGTTTCACAGTTTTGAAAAGCGTTTATAGCGCAATGTGTGTATTTCACATCCGCCACTTTTATTACGTAAGGGGGAACAAGAGAATGAAAAAGTATGACGCATTTCCAGAGCCAATTGGCGGCTATACTGTCGGCCGAACCCAGATGGATTTTGAGTACACGGCATCAGATCATACAAAAAGAGAACTGACGGCGTTTGTGTACTATCCGTCCGACAGCAGCGAAGGGAAGACTACATCAGCGTACATGTTTCCTGAAGTCTGCGAAATGCTTGATGAGCAGCCGCTTCTCACTGCGTTGAAGGATGCTTACTCTATAGATATCAAGACCCAATGTTACGACGGCCTTGCTCTCTCCGGGAAGGAAAAACGCTATCCGGTGTTATTTTATGTTTGCGGCGGGGGCGGTTCTCCAGAATGGGGTACAGTGATCTGTACAGACTTGGCAAGTATGGGATATGTTGTGGTAAGCATCGGCCATCAGAATAGCACGATGTATAAGCGTAAAGATGGGCGCCTGTTTAATGTATCAAAGGATTTTTCGGATATCATTATAGCGTTTTCTGAAGATCCGGAGATGCTGGCTTTGGCAGGTAAGATGGAGATGCGGCCCGACGATGAAACTGCCATTGAGATGTGCCAAAACGTGCTTACACTTCCGATACTTGACAAGTTAACAGAGTATAGTGAATTACAGGCAGAAGATGTAAGGTATGTAGCCGATTATCTTGTCAAATTGGACTCTGGAGAGCTGAATTCCATCTTTAAGGGCAGATTGTTGCTTGACATCGGCATGGGCATAGTCGGACATTCTTATGGAGGGCCTACGACGGCGATTGTTTGCCGGGACGACGAACGGTTCATCTGCGGGATTGGCTTGGATAGCGGTGCGTTCGGCCTTCAGGGCAGCGACCTTAAGAAACCCTTTTTGCTGCTGTTTTCTGAACCGAACTATAACATGAATGCGATCATTGGCGCTAACAATAGCATGGATACCTATTATTTCTCTGTTGATCGTGCTGCGCATTTAGATTACTGCGACATCGTGTTTACCAGTGTGAATGAGGAACTTAGAGGCGAACGGGATGCCATGGAGATGCGAAATCTTGTTACAGACTATACGAAGAACTTTTTTGATCATTACATACTGCAGAAGGCTGCAAGTGTGGAAAGTCTGGCATATGATGGCGTGGACTTGATCAAGAAGACCAGCAACAAGTGACATAACCGATTAAAATACTCAAACTGAAAAACCTTTATGACCAATTTAATTTATTAAGGACGTAGAGGTTTTTTAATATTACCTTATAAAAAGGGGATGCTCTTAGAATATAGATCCACTTTTATATTCTCTTCACAATCTCTAGTTTACATAATATATATTCTAGGAAGTTGAACAAAGAAATGAATTATCCGTCTCATAAATTAAGTATACTTTAGTTATTGAGACGGAAGAGAAATTTATAATGAACTAACCGTACATTGTGTTATTGCAGTCATTTCGTTACACGTATAAAAATGTTTGCAGCGTTAGGTTTGATTCAGCTTTGGCCTTTATCCGGAATGAGATCATTTTTAGGGACAGAAATAAAAAAACCATGTCTGGTACTTTGCCGCATCTTCCCTGCTTTTTTCCGACGAGTTTTTGCATCGGCTCCCCACATATGAGCAAGTATGACAGCCGCCAGCCAGAGCACTGCCGCGAAATAAAATCCGGCTCTGAGCCCAGCCAATCATTAAAAAATCCCGCAACCAAGGTCCTCCGAAAATACCGAGTGCATAAAGCGCCTGATATGCCCCATCGATGTTGCTCTCATGCCCGCCGGAACAGACTCAATCGACATTCCAAGCAGCACAGGAAAGATAATGCCGAGTGAAAACCTATTAAAAAACGTTTCCATCACCAGCGGAGCCAGTGCGTGCGGAATCATAGCGGTCGTTTTCATTTCGCGAATCATGAAAGACAGGCAAAGACCGAGGCCGCTCCCGATCCAAAATGCCGCGTGCCATCCCCATTCACTGACAACATAACCGCCTGATGAACAGGCAGCGCTGCAGCTAGTTATTTGCTTCGGTTACCTGCGGAAGCATGAGTGATCCGATAATGCACAGTTAAAAATTTCAGTCCGAACAGCCACATATGATGAACGGCCTTCAGGCTTGTTTCGCTCTGGGCTGAAATAAGAAATGTCTCTGCCAGCGGAAGATGACACGTCCCCCATTTCGTCTGCAGATAAATCCCTTCATCACCCGCTCCGCTTTTTCGCCGTCTGCTTGTCAAAACAAGATTCTGCTTACGCACATAAGGCTTTAAAATGCCCGTCATTTGGCCGTACGGCAGCGGAAGAGAGATATTCATGTATCCTTCCCCTTTTGCCCTGTACGCTGAATACAGCGCAGTAAAAACGGTTTCCTGCTTTTCATTTGTTCTGATCCACGCACGGACATTTTTTCTGCCGTCTTTATCAGAGTCAACTCCTATAATATCACTGTGCATGATATACCAATCCGGATTCATGGACAGGTGAATCTGCCCCGCTCTTCTGCTGAACGGCTCGTACACGCGCGCGAACGGACGAAACCATCTGCTCCACGTCACTTTTGCCATGATGTCATAATCAATTGTCTCTTCATAAAAGGAAATAACGGCCGGCGCCAGTTTTTCAGTTGAAAAGTCTTCAGAATGCAGTTCTCTCAGCTGATCCAGAAGGCCGGTATAATGGATGTCATTTGCTGCATGAATATCAGTCAAAAAGTCTTTGCCTATCGTTCTCTTCCCGTAAATACGGCTGAACGTTCTTTCACTGCCCTCATCAAACGGTCTCGGATTTTCCAACCTCCACCCCGCCAAAGCCGGAAGGATAACGCCGAATGCATTGACGGCCCCGTGAATCCAAATCATCTGGCTGATCGTGAGCGTTGCCTCCTCGCGGTAGACACCGTACGAATATATCAAAGAAAAAGCAATTGTGATCATTAACACAGCCGAAGAACTCCTGATCAAGATCCTGCCTGTTTTCGTAACAAACGGCGCCGTAAAGACGAGATATGCATTTACATACAGACCCGCCAGATACAGAGCGACAGCAATCACATCAAGTGTCTTTGAAAATGTAATCCCCAAGGCAATAAGGATCGGCGAAATCAAAATAATGACCGTGCTCCATCTGTAAAGAACCCGTTTCTCCCGTATGATCCTGCCGAGCAATCCGTTAAAGATCGGAATGAGGAAAGCGGAATAGTGAAAGTGCACCGCCGTCAGCAGAACGATAAGCGGGCCGAAATTCATGACGGGAATCTCAAGGACATATGCGAAGAACCAGAATCCGCCCCCGGCCAAATAAATGAAACCCGCCATAACAGACATCTCTTCTGTTCTGTGAATATTTGTTTTCATCAGCCGCCGGACAGCATACAGTGCCAGCCCAAGCGTATAAATGAGCCACACAAAGGCAAAAAAACTGAAGTCTGTGACAAGCGCAAGCACCGCACATAAAGCGGCAACAGGATAACTCCGTAATAACACATTCTCTAAGGTCTTTGACGGCCGAAAAGCAAAATCGAATACAGCGGGAACGAAAAAAAGTACGGAAAATAAAACAAACGTCTCAGCAGCTGATATATGCGGAGCTTCAGCCGCCGCAAATCCCAAAAAGCAAATCACGCTTACCATGAGATAACGCTTCAGCATGTTTCCCCCTCTGTTTCACGGAAAGTCCCCCGGTAAGAGAAAAGCGTGCCGAGTATCCGGTTTTTCACATGAACCTTTATGCTGAAGCAATCCATTTCCTCATCATAAGCCTCATAAACGGTTGAACTGCCGCACAGCCATGCCGGAAGCGGGATTTTCTTTCCGCCTATCAGGAGCCACTGCCTTCCGGATGTAATAACAAGCCCTCCGTCTGAAGACGCTTCTAAATGCAGTTCAGACAGTAGGATGTGAGGTTTGCCGAAGTAATCAAGAATTCTGTTTTCCCGCTCATCATATTCCATGACCGCATCAAAAAAACGCGTTTTGCTTTTAAAGAAAAAGGTACGATTCCATTCCACGCCATTTTGCCTGTTTTTGTTTTCGATAGTGAAAGGGATATCGTTTCCCCTCTCTGAGAAAAAACATCTGAAAAAAACACCTGTCTTTAAAAGCATTCTGACAAGAAAAGAACCTCCCTTTATTTCTGACATAACGCCTTCTCCGCAAAACGTGCGTGATCCGTCAAATCTGTACCGTTTCTGCAGCATCGGGTGCAGTGATTGATAATGAGTAATCGCTTTTTCATACATTGAATCCGTCATTTCACTTCTCTCTTTCGTTTTGTATGCCAGGCGCTCGGCAGCTTGAGCTTAAGAATCATTGCGGCTATCGTAAGCACTCCTAATGAGATCACGAATCCGCCGCCCGAATATAGCAGTGCCGTTACACAAAAGAAGACTGACTGCCCGGTGTGAATCAGCCACTTTCTCCGCATGGGAAGCAGCCATAATACCCCTAACCCTGTCTCCAGCGCTCCCCTCACGATCTCTGCATCGGCACAGCCATCATGAAAGCCTTGAAAAAACCAATACAGACTGAATACGAGACACATAAAGACATAGACAAACCCGAAACGGACTGATATCTTCGGATGTCTGTTTTGTTCTATCCAAAGCCGCAACGCATCAAAGCTCCATGCGGTAGCCCAGCTTAGCAGAGGACGAAATAAAAACCGGTCTATCCAACTTCCCGGCAGACCGCGGGCCGTTTCATATTGATATTGAGTCAAAAATGCGGTTTGTCCGTTATCCCGCTCTATATACTTCCAGTAGCCCCTGCCTTCTTTTATAAGTGACAGCGGATGATCAGAGGCAAAAGCGAGCGAAGACACTCTTTCTGACGAGCGAGACCTTATGTCACCTATTGATTCGCCCGTGCCGGATACCTTCAGCCCAAAACCGATTCGGGTTTCATATAGAAATCTCTGCGGTTCATCTGGCAGCCTATGAAGATATGTAATGTCAGAAAACCGCAGATCCCATTCCTTATGAAGATGCGGGTTTTGCGTATATTCCCAAAGCGTTTCTATATCAGATGCAATATTGATTTCGACATATATCGGCTTCTGTTTCATGCCCCCTCCTCTTCCCTTCTTTTGTAAACAATTCCTATATTATCATAGGAACAGATCAAGCGGCAGGACAGCCTCAGTGGCTTTGATGACTTATGAATAAGGTATCGTGTCTTTTTTATCTTCAGAAGCGGTTTGAATGATAATCGGGCGCACGAAACGGATTACCGCAGCCGAGGCCAAAACGGCTAATCCGCCTGCAAGCAAAAACGCCCCGGAGAATGATCCGCTTTTGTCCGCGATAAAGCCGGTTAAAGCAGGCCCGATAATACCGGCCGTGTTTGCAAGAAAATGCATAAAGCCGCCGACTGATCCGACATTCCTTTGATCAACCACATCATGAATCACCGCCCAATAGATAGAGCCCGTTATATATAAAAAGAAGACTGATAAAGCAACGAGAATAACGGCACTTACGGTAGTGGTAACAAGTCCGGCAAATCCGATCAGTACAGCGGAAGCGAACAAACAAGTGACAAGAATGACTTTCCGTGAGAACAAAACCCCTTTTCCGGCAGTTTTTTTGAATACATAATCAGAAATCATTCCGCCTGCCGCCAAACCGATAAATCCAAGAATCCAGGGAATAACAGTCACCACGCTCATAAATTCAACACTTAAACCGCGTTCTTTCACCAGATAGCTCGGAAACCATGTTAAGAAGAAAAATAAGATGTAATTGTAAGCGAAAAAGGCAAAAGCCGTGAAGAGAACCGTTTTTTGTTTCAAATAAAAGGTCATCGGGATATGCTGCTCATGCGGTTGAATCTCCGCTTTCATTGCCGGGGCGTCTTCCGTCGGCGCCGGCCGTTCTTTGACAAATTTAAACCAGATGACCGCCCAGACTAAACCGATGATCATGATCAGGACAAAGGAAACTTTCCAGCTGAACGCCACAGCAATCATCCCGACAATCGGGCCGGAAATCGCCCCGCCGAGCGGCGTGCCGCTGTTTGTCAGGCCGATGACCGTAGCGCGCTGAGACGGAGGAAACCAATTGTTGACCATTTTGCTTATGGCAGCCGACAGCGGCCCCTCTCCCATACCGAATAAAACACGGATAATCAAAAGACTTACAAATCCGAAAGCAAGCGCAACCGCTCCGCTGAAAAGGGACCAAACGATCATCGCCGTACACAATGTCAATTTAGCCCCGTACCGGTCAGATGCAACACCGCCGAGAAAGTTAAACACAGCGTATCCGACAGAAAAACTGCTGAAAATCAGCCCCATTTGGGTTGCAGACAATGTGAGATCCTGCTGTATGAACGGCGCTGCAATAGACAGCGCTGAGCGGTCTAAATAGTTAATCACCCCGGCTGAAAATAAAAGAAGAATAATAGGGAATCTATCTTTTGAGAACATAAAATCCCCCTCTCATTTCATAATATTCAGATATTTAAATTGCCGGAGTAAACCGGTTTATGCAATGAAACCGGTTATCCGGATTGCCTTGCGAGCAGCGCCGGTTTATAGCGGTGAATCCGTTTTTCACCGCCATCTTTTTCTTGTATCTGGCGAAGAAGAAGGCTTCCCGCTTTTCGCGCCATTTTTGCCGCAGGCTGGACGATCGTCGTAATCGGAGGAGTAAAAAAACCCGCAAAAGGAACTTCATCAATTCCGATGACGGCTGCCTTATCCGGAATTGTCATATCATGCTCCTTCATATACTTCAGCACCTCAACAAGAACGATATCGTTTGCCGCCAATATCGCTTTCGGAGGCTCCTCAAGTGAGAACAGCTCTGACAAAACATTGGAAATATCAGCCGCATCGGCTGTTTTGATATATTCGTCCCGCACCATCATTCCGTGGCGGTCAAGCGCCTTTTTATACCCTTCAATCCTTTCTACCCTCGGACTGATTTCCCGAATAATGGACGTCGTAATAATCGCAATTCTCTTAATGCCGCTTTCGATAAACCGGTCAACGGCAAGACCGGCTGCATGATGGTTATCAAGCATCACTGTCGGAATCCCGAGTTCTTCAATGGTTCTGTCCATAAACACGACCGGAAACGTATCGCGTTTCATCTTTTCATATAAAGAGAGATTTTCGCCCGTCGGAAAAATAATAATTCCGTCCACCTGCTTAGCCCGCAGCATTTCAATATATTTCTTTTCTTTTTCCGGTTCATCATCCGCATTGCAGACAATAATATGAAATCCTTGTTCATGAAAATAGTCTTCCACCGCCCTGATGACCTGAGTGGAAAAAGTGTGAAGAATATTAGCCACCACCACACCTACTGTAAATGTTGATTTCTGTTTTAAGCTGCGGGCGACGAAATTCGGCTGATAGTTCAGCTCTTGAATGGCCGCTTCTATTTTTTGTTTCGTTTTCTCGCTCATATAGTCATAGCGCTGATTTAAAAATTGAGATACGGTGCTTTTAGATACGTTTGCATATTTCGCCACATCAGAAATTGTAATGGTTTTCATAGACTCATCCCCGTCTGCCTTCATTTTTCACTAGTATAAGTCAGAAGTAAATGGTTTACAATCTGACAGGGACATGGATTCTGTCATACTCCGGAATAAGCCATAAAACCTCCGTCGACGGGAACGGTGACCCCGGTGACAAAGCCTGAGCATGAATCATCCGAAAGCCACAGGAGCGTTCCCAGAAGGTCTTCCGGTTTCCCGAAACGTTTCATCGGTGTATGTGCCATAATCTTATTGGATCGGTCTGTCAGACTTTCATCTTCCTGTAATAACAACTCACGGTTTTGCGCTGTCAAAAAGAAACCCGGAGCGATGGCATTCACCCGCAGCCCTTTTTTTGCGAAATGAACAGCCATCCACATCGTAAAATTCTGAATCGCCGCCTTGGCCGCGCTGTAGGCGGGCACCTTTGTCATCGGTGTATACGCACTCATAGAAGAAATATTAATAATCGCGGGACATTCCGCCTTCAAAAGGTCTTTTCCAAACACTTGCGATGCCAGAAATGCACCGGTAAAGTTGGTTGAAAATACGCTGGAAAACCCCGTTTCGTCCATATCAAAAAATGATGTGCCCTGCTCATCCTCTTCATACGTCTCGCTGGCAGTGATCGCATCAGGGTGGTTTCCCCCGGCTCCGTTAATTAAAAGATTGACAGAACCGAACCGGCTGATAATCTCGTCTTTTGCCTTTTCGAGCGAATCACGGGCTGAAACATCAGCCGGTACAGAAACCGCGGTTCCTCCAGCATCAGCAATCTCGTTCGCCGCACGCTCTGCTTTATCAGCATTCCGGCTGACGATCGCAATTTTCATCCCCTGCCGTGAAAGCTCCTTTGCCATTGCTGAACAGAGAACACCGCTCCCGCCTGTTATGACAGCGGTTCTTCCTGATAAACGTTCATGAATCGGTCTCATCCCTTCACCTCTTTCTCATGAGACGAGAATGCATCCCACAGTCCGCTCAAGTACATAATTCCTAAGGCACGATCATATAAACCATAGCCCGGCCGGCATTGTTCGCCCCAGATATGACGGCCGTGATCAGGCCGTACATATCCTTTGTAGCCTTGGCCGTGCAATTCTTTTACCACACCGGTAATATCAATGGACCCATCACTGGTAAGATGCGAAGTTTCCGTAAAATCACCGTTATCGCAGATTTTCACATTTCGTATATGGGCAAACGGCGCAGCTCCCGCATAGTGTTTGGCGATCTTCACCATATCATTGGCGGGATCCGCTCCCATCGAACCCGTGCACAACGTAATACAGTTGGCGGGTGAATCTGAAATCTCTCGCAGCTTTTCATAACTTTTCTCACCGGTGATAATACGGGGCAGGCCAAAAATTGACCAGGGCGGATCATCCGGATGAATGGCCATTTGAATGCCGTGTTCCTCCGCTACAGGAAGGACTTCATGTAAAAAGAATTCTAGATTGGCCCAAAGCTGTTTTTCATCAACCGTTTGATAGGCCTCAAACAGTTCCTTGATCCGGGCCATTTTCTCCGGCTCCCACCCGGGAAGCGTCAAATCGGAAGATTCTTCAACTGTGCGGATCAGTTCCTCCGGAGGGAGACTTTCCACTTTCGCTTTTTCAAAAAACAAAGCGGTTGACCCATCTTCCAGCGCGCGGAACATATCGGTACGCGTCCAGTCAAATATCGGCATGAAATTGTAACAGATGACTTTCACGCCGAATTCGGACAGATTGCGAATGGTCTGTTTATAGTGCTCAATATATTGTCCGCGTTCTTCATGACCGAGTTTAATGGCTTCATGAACATTCACGCTTTCCACGACCTCTGCATGAAACCCATAGGATTGAATGTATCTGACTTCCGCTTCAATGTCCTCCTTTTCCCATACTTCGCCCGCGGGCTTCTGGTGAAGAGCCCAGACGATGCCTTTGACCCCGGGAATTTGTCTGACATGTTCAAGAGTCACCGTATCATTACCTTGGCCGTACCAGCGAAACGTGATATTCATGTTACACCCCCGTATATTCGTTTTTTCGGCAGACGTATTCTTTGCTTAGGGATACGGCAGCTTCATAGCCGCCCTTTTGATATGCTTTTGTCAAGTCGCTTCCCACACCGACCGCGACCGCTCCGGCAGAGAGCCAGTCATTCATGCTGTTTAATGAGATACCCCCGGTCGGCATAATGCGGACATTCGGCAGAGGGCCGTTGACCGACTTGATAAATGAAGGGTCAAACGAATTAGCGGGGAACAGCTTTACCACATCACATCCGGCTTCGAGCGCCAAAGCCATATCAGACACGCTCATGCATCCCGGAAGATACGGTACGCTGTACTGGTTGCATAGAGACGCTATCTCTTTTACAAAATGAGAGCTGACGATAAATGAGGCGCCTGATAAAATGGCGTGTCTCGCCGTTTCTGTATCCATTACAGAACCGGCTCCAAGAAGAATATCTTGATGCCGGAGTTCCTTAAAGACATCTTCGACTTCAGGAGTTGTGTATGTAAGCTCAATGGCGCTGATACCTCCTGAAATGGCCGCTTTTGAAACTTCAAGCGCCTCTTGGCTGTTTTGTCCCCTTATGACAGCCACCACTTGTGCATGCAGAAGTTTTTCGTAAATGGCGTACTTAGGCAGCATTCTCGCTCCTCCTTTAATCAAACGTAATGATTGCTTTTCCCGCCTTGCCCGGGTGCTGTTCGATCAACTGAAATGCTTGATGGACGTCATCTGCTGAAAATGTATGTGTAATAAGACCGCCGTGCGTTAACAGGCCTTTATTCAGTAAGTCTGTAATGTACGGAAACTGATTCGTCTGCAATCTTGAACCGGTTATCGTGACTTCCTTTTTTGTGATCGGAAGCTGAGAAATGCCGGCAGTCCTCTCATCAAAACCAAGCACAACCACATGACCGGCCGGAGACACCGCGTCAATGGACGTTTCAAACGTTGAGGGGAGACAGACGGCATCAATGACGACATTGGCGCCTTCATTTTTTGTCCATTCGTTCACCCGCAAAACGAGATCTTCTTTTTGCGCGTTGACGGTAACGTCCGCACCGTTTTTTTCAGCGAATGCCAAGCGTTCATCATTCAAGTCGGTTATCATGACGGAAGCGCCTTTGAACTTTGCCATTTTTAATATGCAGATTCCGATCGGTCCCGCTCCCTGAATCAAAACGGTATCTTCCTTCTCGACACGGCCTCTCCAAACGGCCTGGGCGCCGATCGTATATGGTTCTGCCATGACCGCTTCCTCCCAGGGCAGATCGGGGGAAACGGCATGCAGCTGCTTTTCCGGAACCACGATATATTCCCGCATCCCGCCATCTTCATGAACGCCGAACACCGAAAGCGCTTTGCAGACGTTCGGACGTCCTTTCCGGCAGGCATAGCATGTTCCGCAATAAGATATCGGTTCAACCACTACGCGGTCACCCGGCTTGAAACGCCGGACATGAGAACCGGTCTTTGCGACTTCCCCTGTGACTTCATGTCCGATTACTCTCGGCAAAGACGCTAACGGATTTGTCCCATGATAAATATGCAAATCTGATCCGCAAATTCCGACCCGCTTCACCTTGACAAGAACATCATCCGCGTGGACAACAGACGGTTTCTCACATTCCGTCACCACCAGATCAAATGCTTTCCGTACTTGAACCGCTTTCATTTTCTCACCCGCTTTTTAAGTTGTGCTTGCTACCGTTCAATCACAGTCTCTTTGTTTACAAATGACAGAACCTCTTCTAGATAGGGAAGCCCTTCATTGTCACCGGAAACTGTGGTGACGAGCGCACCGACCGCATTGGCAAACTCCAGACGTTTTTCCGGTTCAAAACCATGCAGATAACTGTACAGGTAGCCGGCATTAAAGCCGTCACCCGCTCCTACCGTGTCAACAGGCGCAACCTGGAAAGCCTCTTTGTGAACCCACTTATGATCATGATACAGCGCAGAACCTGCTTCACCGTCTTTTATGACAAGCTGACTGATTGAATAGGTCTCTGCAAACCGGGCTAATGCTTCATTTTCCCCTATACCTGTCAGCTGTTTCATTTCGTCCCGGCCCGCCAGAAGAATATCAGTATGCGGAAAGATTTGATGAAATGCCGCACGCGCCTCCTCAATCGTCCACAGCTTCAGCCTGATATTCGGATCAAAAGATACGGGAATCCCCCTTGCATTGGCGATGGAAAGCACCCTTTCAGCAATTTCAAGGTTTTTTTTATCAAGTGCGAGGAACACACCGGTAAGATGAACGATGTGAATGCCGGCAAACATATTCTCTGTTATATCTTCCGGTGCAAGAGTCAGAATTGGTGAATTGAAACGATAATAAAACGTCTTGCCTGAACCGTCATTTCTGATCTCTTTGACATTTAAAGATGTAGGAAAGCCTTCAACATAGGAGACGTCAGTCACATCAATTCCTTCTCCTTTGGCAAACTGATAGATCACTCTGCCGAACTCATCCTTCCCCAGTCTGCTGACCCACTTTGAGTGCAGATTCAATCTGGCGCATGCAATCGCAAAATTCAGTTCAGCTCCTCCTGCTTTTCGTTCAAAATGGGTAACAAAACGCAAAGGTCCTGTGCTTGCGGGATTTAAAGTGATCATCGCGTCACCGATCGTAAAAATGCCATAATCAGAAGCCACATCAATACTCCTTTCTTTTAAGACTAAATCGGTTTGGTAAACCGGTTTAGTAAAACTTTATATGAAAACCCTTACACACGCAAGAGAAAAATACAATAAATTCAAAAGAATCTGTTTTCAGTAAAAATAACCCGATTTTTCAAATAAAAAACCCCTCACAACAAAATGTAAGGAGTTTTTTGAAAATTATATGCATGTTTCCTCAGTTAGCAGTCTTACGTTCGGGGCTTGCACCTTCTTCTTCCGCCCATGTTTCAATATGCTTGAGCTCCGGGGTGTTCTCGGCTTTGAATACGGGATCAAGACCTTTTTTGCGCTGAGCGGCATAATCCTTATAGATCTTGTAGGCTACATTACTCAGCAGTAAGATTGCCACTAAGTTAATGAGAGCCAAGAGTCCCATAAACAAGTTTGCCATGTCCCAGACGATCTGGAAGTCAGCCAAACATCCGTACACCACCATCACTACAACGAATACGCGGTAAATATTAAGCCATGTTTTGCTTGTTTTAATAAATTCAATATTCGTTTCACCATAGTAATAGTTGCCGACGACAGAGCTGAATGCGAATAAAAACATCGCAATCGCAATAAATGTCGGCGCCCATCCGCCGAGGTGGTGCTGCAATGCGGTTTGTGTCACTTGGATGCCGTCGCCTTTAGGCGTAAAGCTGTACAATAAAATGATAAAGGCAGTCGATGTACAAACAATAAATGTATCAAAAAACACGCCGAGCGTCTGAATTAATCCCTGCTTAGCCGGATGCGAAACATGTGCAGCCGCTGCGGCATTCGGCGCGCTTCCCATACCCGCTTCGTTTGAAAACAGGCCGCGCTGCGCACCGATAATAATGATGCTTCCTAAGCTTCCGCCGACGATCTGCTCAAGACCGAACGCATTTTTCACAATCGCAGCAAACAGCTCAGGTACCGCCGTAATATTTACAATCACGACATACAGCGCAAGCAGAATATACAGTCCCGCCATAACCGGAACGATTAATTGCGAAACGGAAACAACACGTTTCAGACCGCCGAATATAATGAAAGCCGTTAATACAGCTAAAATGATTGCGATAACTGTTTTATTCACATGGAATGCTTCGTCAAACGCCACAGAAATCGTATTTGACTGCACGGCGTTAAAGATAAGTCCGAAAGAAACGGTAATCAATACGGCGAATAAAATACCGAGCCAGCGGGCGCCCAGTCCCTTAGCCATGTAATATGCCGGACCGCCGCGGAATTCGTCACCGGAACGCACTTTATACAGCTGCGCCAAGGTGCTTTCCACAAAGCTGGAAGCCATACCGACAATCGCTACGATCCACATCCAAAATACTGCGCCGGGACCGCCTGTTGCAATCGCCAGCGCGACGCCGGTCAAGTTTCCGGTTCCGACACGAGAAGCGGCCGAGATAAAGAATGCCTGCATTGAAGACACTCCTTTATTTCCTTGCGGCTTCTCCCCGACGATTCTGAACATTTCAATAAAGTATTGGAATTGAATAAAGCGAAAACGGAACGTAAAGTACAATCCGATCCCGACTAAAATATAAACAAGATACTTCCAAATAAAATCATTTGGAACATTTATGATTTCACTGATGAAAGCCTCCATGTTTAACCTCCCTTTTACATATCTTTTACTGTCATTTTTGCTGCATATGTTAGATCTTTTAACACAACGAGTATTATTATATCACAACAACAGTGGTTGAGAAGTTTTTTTAAGAAAATGTTTCGGTTTCTTCATCACGTCTTTTGCTGTCATGCCCCGTTTTTTATCTTACAGCCCGAAAAATGTTGTCACGTCATAAGGAATGCGTGCATATCATAACAAATAGGTCTTTAAGAAAAAAGAGATGAAAAGATGGATGGAATGGTATATACTTAACCAGGATAATAATTTTTTAAATTTAATAAATATGTTTACTTTACATTTAAATTAGGGTATTATAATAAAAATATTCAGACTTATGAAGGGGGGGAGAACATTTGAAAAAAATCTTGTTTTTAAAAGCTTCTATTTTATTTTTAGCGATTGCAAGCTTTCATTTGCTCTCCATTCCCCATGCGTTCGATACTGCTCATCATTTTAAAGCGGTAGCCGACCAGCAGGAAATGCACGAAATGAAGGCCGGCCAAAATGCTGATGATGAGAAAAAATCGCTGACGGGCTCATATATCTTGACGGCGCTTTTTGCCGCTTCTGTCTCACTGATCGTGATATCAGACAGGAGACGCCCCGCTTCCCGGAGAAGACAGCGAAAGAAAAGCTTTTTAATCGCTAAATTTTATCAGTCCTCGTATTTCGATGAGCTTCATGTTCAACATCGCCTATCTATGTAACATAAAATGAGGAGGTTGTTAAACATGTTGTTTATCTTACGAATGGTGATTTTAGGGTTGTTTTCATTCACTGCATTGAATTTATTTGTATGGCAGGGAATCGAAGTCATTCACGCTATCACTGACTTATTCGGCAGCCATGAAAGCTAAATAGTAAAACCTCCGCTCAATGAGCGGAGGTTTTTTATTTTCATTTTACTCTTAAACATCAGATGCGGGGATACGCCATACATCTGTTACCGGCCCTGTCTCATCTTCATCGGTAAAGAAGGAGCCGTTGCTGTATCGGTCATTCGCCCGCAAGGACTTCACGGCGATTTCGATTCTCTCGCCTTTTTCTGTTTCCGCAGCGATCATGTCGGCTAAAGCGCACGCGAATACGCCGACTGCGCGATGCGGGTTCTTTTTAAGCTCACGCAGCATGATGACACCGCGCTTCGCCCTGGATGTTTTTTCGAATTCAGATAGGTTCATCCGCTTGATTGCTCCCCGCTGTGTGACAAGGACAAGCGAATCTGTCTCATGCAGAATTTGTCCTGATACGACGGTATCACCGTCTTTTACATTTATGCCCTTTACGCCGGCCGCACGGGCACCGACTACATTTACTTCATCTTCACCGAACCATAAACCGTACCCGAGGCGGGTGGCGATAAACAGCTGGCTGCCGCCGTCTGTGACATGAACATCAATCAGCTCGTCGTCCCCTTTAAGGTTAAGGGCAACAAGCGCTTTCGAGTAACGCTGCGCTTTGTAATGCGTCATTTCAGTTCTCTTCACCATGCCGTTTTTCGTCATAAACAATAAATATGAAGATGGATCAAATTCTTTTACCGGTATAGCTTTCACGATGGTTTCATCACGGTCAATCGTGATGATGTTCGTTACGTGCTGCCCCATGTCTTTCCACCTGATATCGGGAAGCTGGTGAACCGGACAATAAACATAGCTTCCCTTATTGGTAAAGAGCAGGAGAACATCCGTTGTATTCATTTCAAATTGGTGAATCAGCCTGTCAGTATCCTTCATACCGAAATCCTGGCCGTTAGAAGCGGCAAATGACCGCTGACTTGTTCGTTTTACATAGCCGTCTTTTGTGACTGTCACATATACGTCCTCAGAGGCAACCATCACTTCAAGATTGATTTTAATTTCCTCAATCTTTTCTTCAATGACAGACCGTCTGCTGTCAGCATAGGTCTTTTTCAATTTTTTCAGGCTGCTTGTAATGACTTTTAACAGCTTTTTATCATGACTTAAAATGGCTTCGAGCTCCTGAATTTTCTTGCTGAGCTCTTCCGCTTCCTCTTTTAGCGCCGTAATATCCGTGTTTGTCAGACGATACAGCTGCAAGGATACGATCGCTTCGGCCTGCGGCTCCGTAAATGTGAATTTAGACATTAAGTTTTGTTTCGCATCTTTCTTGTCGCTGCTTGCCCGGATGACGGCTATGACCTCATCTAACACAGACAGTGCCTTCATCAGTCCTTCAACGATGTGGTGCCGCTCTTTTGCTTTTTGCAATTCAAAGACGGAGCGGTTTGTCACCACTTCCTTCTGGTGGGAAATATACGCATCCAGGATGGCCGTAAGACTCATCAGCATCGGCCGGCGGTTATGTATGGCGACCATATTAAAGTTATAAGTTGTCTGCAGATCAGTGTTTTTATATAAGAAATTCAGGATGCCTTTTGCATCGGCTTCTTTCTTTAACTCAACGACCACCCGAAGCCCCGTGCGGTCAGTTTCATCCCGGACTTCAGAAATGCCTTCGACTTTTTTGTCTATGCGGTATTCGTCCATTTTCTTTACGAGATTGGCTTTGTTTACTTCAAACGGAATTTCTGTAATGACGATCTGCTCCCGTCCGCCTCTTACGGATTCCACTTCAGCCTTGCCGCGGATAATAATTTTGCCTTTCCCGGTTTCATAAGCCTTCCGAATGCCGTCGACTCCTTGAATAATGCCTCCTGTCGGAAAGTCAGGCCCTTTAATCACCTGCATCAAGTCATCGACGGTGCAATCCGGAGATTCAATCCGTTTAATGACGGCATCAATGACCTCACCCAGATGATGAGGGGGAATATCAGTCGCATAGCCCGCTGAAATTCCGGTTGATCCGTTGACAAGCAAGTTAGGGAACATGGCGGGCAAAACAACCGGTTCTTTACTAGTGTCATCAAAGTTCGGAACGAATTCAACCGTATTTTTATCGATGTCACGCAAAAGCTCTGACGCGATAGAAGACAATCTCGCTTCCGTATAACGCATGGCAGCCGGCGGATCACCGTCAATGCTTCCATTGTTGCCGTGCATCTCAATCAGCACATTCCGCACTTTCCAATCCTGGCTCATCCGCACCATCGCTTCATAAACAGAGCTGTCACCGTGCGGATGATAATTACCGATAACGTTTCCGACCGTTTTCGCCGCTTTACGGAAATTTTTATCGAATGTATTTCCGTCCGCGTGCATGGCGTATAAAATTCTCCGCTGCACCGGCTTTAAACCGTCACGAGCGTCGGGCAGCGCCCTGTCTTGAATAATGTATTTACTGTAGCGTCCGAAACGGTCGCCGATTACTTCTTCTAACGGTAAATCATGAAATAATTCTGGCTGTGCCACTATTAAACCTCCTCAGCGACCGACAAGTTTTCATTTTCTAAAATATTGCTTTCCTCATCTAATCCGAAGGCAACATTTTTTTCAATCCATTTTCTTCTCGGTTCTACTTTGTCTCCCATTAATGTCGTTACACGGCGCTCTACCCGTGCCGCATCGTCGATCTTGACTCTGACGAGCGTTCGCGATTCGGGATTCATCGTCGTTTCCCAGAGCTGGTCTGCGTTCATTTCTCCCAACCCTTTATAGCGCTGGATGGTATACCCTTTGCCGACTTTCTTTAAAACGCCGTCCATTTCTTCGTCGGACCAAGCATATTCAATAATCTCTTTCTTACCGCTTCCTTTGCTCACTTTGTAAAGAGGCGGAAGGGCGATGAAGACTTTTCCGTGCTCGATTAAAGGTTTCATATAGCGGTAGAAAAACGTTAACAGCAAGACTTGAATGTGCGCGCCGTCGGTATCCGCGTCCGTCATGATGATGATCTTGTCATAATTGATGTCGTCTATCTCAAAATCTGCGCCGACACCGCCTCCGATCGCATGAATAATTGTATTGATTTCTTCATTTTTGAAGATGTCTGCAAGCTTTGCTTTCTCTGTGTTGATGACCTTTCCGCGAAGGGGCAGCACGGCTTGGAACTTCCGGTCTCTTCCCTGTTTTGCAGAACCTCCCGCAGAGTCTCCCTCCACAAGATACAATTCATTCTTCGCCGGATTTCTGGAACCGGCCGGTGTGAGTTTTCCGCTCAGCGTCGCTTCTGATTTTTTGCGTTTTTTGCCGCTTCTCGCTTCTTCTCTCGCTTTACGGGCCGCTTCACGGGCCTGGCTTGCTTTAATCGCTTTTTTGACAAGCAGGGTTGCCGTATCGCGGTTTTCTTCCAGGAAATAAGCAAGATTCTCGGAAATGACGGCATCCGCGGCGGATCTCGCCTCACTTGTGCCAAGCTTCCCTTTCGTCTGGCCTTCAAATTGCAGCAGTTCCTCCGGGATACGCACGGAAATAATTGCGGACAAACCTTCCCTGATATCGGCGCCTTCAAGGTTCTTGTCTTTCTCTTTTAAAAGGGCGACCTTTCGCGCATACTCGTTAAACGCTCTTGTCATTGCCGTTTTGGCTCCTGATTCGTGGGTGCCGCCGTCCTTTGTTCTGACGTTATTAACGAATGACAGCATATTTTCTGAATACCCGTCATTAAACTGAAACGCGAAATCGACTTCAATGTCATGATGCTCGCCTTCAAAGGAAACCACTTCGCATAAAGCGTCTTTTTCCTCGTTTAGATAAGCGACAAATGCTTCAATTCCGTTCTCATAATAAAATACTTCCTTTACGCCGTTCCGTTCATCAATTAATTCTATTTTCAAACCTTTTAACAAGAAAGCCGATTCGCGCAGACGTTCTGACAGCGTGTCAAAATTATAAACCGTTGCGCTGAACATTGACGGATCAGGTTTAAAATGGGTAAGCGTTCCCGTTTTTTTGGTCGTTCCGATTTTTTCAAGTGAAGTCACGGGCTTGCCGCCGTTTTCAAACCGCTGTTTATACACATATCCGTCACGCTCAATAGTAACCGTCAGCCACTCCGATAATGCGTTTACGACAGATGCGCCGACACCATGCAGACCGCCGCTTGTTTTATAGCCGCCCTGTCCGAATTTCCCCCCGGCATGCAGCACGGTGAAAATAACTTCCGGCGTCGGCTTTCCTAGCTTATGCATCCCGGTCGGCATTCCGCGTCCTCTGTCCTGTACAGAGATGCTGTTGTCCTTATGTATCGTTACGATAATATGATCTCCGTAGCCGGCAAGAACTTCATCGACGGAATTGTCGACGATCTCATATACCAGATGGTGCAGGCCGCGTGCGTCCGTCGAACCGATGTACATTCCCGGTCGTTTTCTGACGGCTTCCAGGCCTTCAAGCACCTGTATGGCATCTTCGTTGTAATCAAATTGCTGTTTTCTAGCCAAACGTACAAACCCCTTTCAAAAAACCTGCTCTTAATCATTTTCTTTTTTAAATGTTTTCATGTCTTTGTTTTTCAGTATGCGCAAGCTTCGGTCCAATTCTCCTCGGACTCACAATTATAACCAATATGCTTGATTTCGCAACATATTTAAGCGAATGGCTCGTTTTTTAGGCCGCAAGACATACATTCGAACGGCTTTTCATCTTTCTGGTGCCCTTTTCAGCGAATAAGAACATGAGTTCGCTTTCTATTATATAGCTTTATGCCGGCCATCGCAAACAGACTGTAAACCCCTGTATAAAGGGGTTTCTAAAAAAGCTGTTCATGCTTTATTGTATCTGTTTCATCATCATACGCAAAGAGTATTCTTTCAATAAAAAAGCAAAAACCCCTGATTTGCCAAGGATTTTTGCCTTTTTTGTTCCTATTTTATAACAGCGCGGGCGACTTTTATACATAAATCCATAACAGCCGTCCGTCCTTTGTCTGTAATCATGCGATACGCTTCTTCATTTGCAAGGCCCTGCTGCGCCCAAAAAACGGGAGCGTCCGTCTGTAAAAATTCTTCAGCGACGCCGGGAAGCTGCTCAGAGCGTCTGAACACATTCACGATATCAATCGGTCCCTCCACGTCTTTTAATGAAGCGACGGCTTTAACGCCAAGCGCTTCATCAATCGTTGGATTGACGGGAATAATTTCATACCCTTCATCCTGCATCGCTTTGGAAACCATGTAAGAAGTCCGGTCGGGACGGTCTGACAGCCCGACGACTGCGATCCGTTTGCTCCGGTCCAGAATTTCTTTAATCTCTGATTTTGAAGGATTTTGCATCTTTACCATCTCCTTTTGATATATTGTACATGACCGCTTCACCGGAATCAAAAAAAGCGCTTTGTCAGCTTAATTCTCAAAAAACTTGTCATCAGACGGTAACAACTCGTGTTAAAATAGAGTGAAGGGACATTGAAAAGGAGAAATGTAGATGTTGATTGCTTTATTGATTATTTTGGCCTATGTAATAGGCAGCATCCCGTCAGGTTTAATCGTAGGCAAACTTGCGAAAGGGATCGATATTAGAGAACACGGAAGCGGCAATTTGGGCGCTACAAATGCTTTTCGCACGCTTGGCGTTAAAGCGGGATCTGTTGTCATCGCAGCCGATATTTTAAAAGGCACCTTGGCCGCGGCGCTCCCATATTTACTGCACGTCCCCATTCATCCTCTTCTCGCAGGGGTGGCAGCAGTAATCGGCCATGTATTCCCCGTGTTCGCAAAGTTTAAGGGAGGCAAAGCCGTAGCCACATCAGGGGGCGTCCTGCTGTTTTATGCTCCGCTGTTATTCGTTACGATGGTTGCAGTATTTTTCGTATTTTTATTCCTTACGAAATTTGTTTCTCTGTCTTCAATGTTAACAGGGATTTATACGATTATTTACTGTCTGTTTGTAAAAGACCCTTATTTATTAGTCGTAGTGACGCTCTTGACCGCGTTTGTTATCTACAGACACAGGGCAAACATCAAACGGATTATAAACAAAACAGAACCGAAGATCAAATGGTTTTGATGAAACTTCAATTTTGACATCAAAATGCCATATGCGTTTATAATAGAGATAATTTCTTTATATGAGAAACAAAAAGGGAGTGTTCCGGATGAACATGAAAGTAACGAAAGGCGCGCTGGATTGGTACAAAGAAGAGCTCGATCTGGAAACAGGCGACCATGTCCGTTTCTTTGTCCGTTACGGGGGATGCAGCAACGTTCAGAAAGGCTTTTCTCTCGGCATTTTAAAAGACCGGCCGATGAACATCGGCACCAGCACGGAAGTTGAAGGCATTACCTTTTTTATTGAAGAAAGCGACTTATGGTACTTTGATAATCACGATTTGTCAGTCACATATTCAGATCAGGCAGAAGAGCCGGTATTTGATTACGTGTAAGAAAAAAAGAACGCAGCGGATGCGTTCTTTTTTTTACAGCCTGAACCTTTTGAGATGATCAGTCAGATGTTCTTTTTCTAATATGCTTCTTTGCGTATCACCGAGCAGGTCAAAGTGGGGAAATTCATTTTTATGGTGAATCCACTCCGGCTTCAGCCCGTACTCCGCTCCCCATCTGATCAGTTTATTGAGATCGCTTGAACCGGCCTTCGTCACGGTCTTAGCCTCCGGAAAGCGGTCGTCCAGCCAGTAATGCGTTAAAAAAGCGATTTTCCCTTCCGATACATCCCGCTTCCATCTTTCCAGTTCCCTGCGCGTAATTCCAAATGCCATAACTGCAGCCGCTCCTTATTTTTTTGCCTTTTCGTAAGCGGCATGCCAATCAGGAAAAGCCTTGCGAAACTGAATCGGTTTGAAACTCTCTTTATCAACGCATATATGAGAGGATGTCGCTTTGATGGCAAGTTCTTGATCCGGATTATAGATGTGGTAGCCGTAAACGGTTTTAAATCCGTTATATTCTTCAATCCAAGTATGTACGACAGCCGTTTCTCCGTAGCGGAGCGGCTTTTTATAAGAAATGCTGATATCCAATACAGGGGACAGCACTCCTCTATCTTCCATATCCTTGTAAAGGAATCCGAGTTCCTTAATCAGCGCCGTTCTGCCGACCTCCATCCAGACTAAGTAATTGGCATGATAGACGATACCCATTTGATCTGTTTCCGCATAACGCACTTCTATTTCTTTTTTTGACACATGCAACGTTCTCTGCTCCCTTATTATCAGATTAGCCCCATTTTATCACAACGAGCCGGAAAGAGAAAAAAACCAGGTTTCCCTGGTTTTTATTATGATTGATAGCCGTTTTCTCTTGCAGCCGATTCATCCTGGATTTCACTGCGGAACGATTCAATGCTTTCATTGCGTCTGACATTCTTCTCTTGAATGCGCTGTTTTTCCTCATCTGTCGCAAATTCCATTGATTCTTTGGCTTCTTCTATATTTTCAATTGTATTCTGGACCATATCCTGCAGCTTTTCAACGTTATCGGAACGGTCATCCGGATTTGGTTTTTGATCATTGTTTGTCATAATGTCTGCTCTCCTTTGTTGATGTTATTCGCCTTTCGTCTGCATGACAATCGGATGTCCGTTTGACTTGTCATGAAACTTTTCCCCTTTGTTGCGTTTATATTTAACGGGTTTTGTCCCTAAGTGGCTCGGAGCGTATTGCGGCTGGCCGTCTTTCTTGTTTATGCCCATGTTCATCCCTCCTTAAGAGTATATTTTGCAAAAGGAGGTGCAAACATGACTGCAAATTAAAGGTTATTTTTGTTTGAACCGCTGCTCCAGCTTTTCTTCAAGCTGATTCAAATATTCCGTATTGGTCATCAGCTCACGTTTATTTTCCATAACCAATTCATGAAAAGAACGTTTTCGCATTTTTTTCAATCTTCTCACCTCCGTGTTTTCATTCATTTTTTCCAATTTTTCAAAACCTAAGCCCTTCACAATAAAAAAACTGAACCTCTATTTGAGATCCAGTTTTTCTTTCATTTCTTTTTTTGTCATCGTGCCTACGCGAATATGCTGAATGGTTCCTTCTTCGTCTAATATGTATGTTGTCGGATAAGAAAGCACGTTGAAATCTCCGTTAATTCCGCTTTTGTCAATCAGAATAGGAAAGGTCAGCTGATAATGATCAGCAAATGATTTCACAGCCTGTATATTTTTTTCAGAGGACGTAAAATTAACGGCTGCTACCGCAATATCAGGATATTCTTTCTGCAGCTCCTGCATATCGGGCATTTCCATTCGGCACGGCTTGCACCACGTCGCCCAGAAATTGAGGAGCACTTTTTTTCCTTTATAATCAGAAAGGGAGATACTTTTTCCTGACAATGTATCAAGTGTAAAGTCAGGGGCTTTCATCCCTTCTTCTGTCCCTTCTTTCGGACTTTTTTGTACAGAATAAATGTTCCAGCCCGCATACACTAACAACCCGATAAGTAACATTCCGCCCAGCCATTTCGCAAGCATCTCAAGGCCTCCCGCATAAAAAGAGAGAAAGCAGACTGCTTTCTCTCCTTTGTTCATTCTGCTACTGTTTCATTTTATCGCGAAGCACCATTTGTAAAATGCCGCCGTGGCGATAGTAATCAATTTCCACTTCACTGTCAAAACGGACAACAACTTCAAATGTTTTTACCGTACCGTCTTCACTGATTGCTCTGACAGTCAGCAAGTCGCGCGGACGTACAGATTCATCAACATCCACCTCGATGACTTCCTTACCGGTTAAGCCGAGTGTATCCGCGTTTTCACCCTGTTTAAACTGAAGCGGCAGCACACCCATGAAGACGAGGTTGCTTCTGTGAATTCTTTCAAAGCTTTCGGCAATGACTGTTCTGATGCCGAGCAGGTTTGTTCCTTTTGCAGCCCAGTCACGTGAAGAGCCCATTCCGTAATCTTTTCCGGCCAGGACGACAAGACCCGTTTTATCATCTTTATACCGCATGCAGGCATCATAAATAGATGTCACTTCCCCGGTAGGCCAATGTGTTGTGTATCCGCCTTCTGTACCCGGTGCGATTTGGTTTTTAATGCGGATATTGGCGAATGTTCCTCTCATCATGACTTCATGGTTTCCGCGGCGTGAGCCGTAAGAGTTAAAGTCACGAGGAGAAACGCCTTTTTCCTGCAGGTATTTGCCCGCCGGTGTGTCTTTTCCGATCGCTCCGGCCGGAGAAATGTGGTCAGTCGTCACGGAATCGCCGAATTTGCCGACAACGCGAAGTCCTCTTAAAGGCTCAACTTTTCCCGGCTCTACAGACATTTCCTCAAAGAACGGCGGGTTTTGAATGTAAGTGGAATCCTGATCCCACTTGTACAGCGCTTCATCCGTCGTTTCGATTTCGTTCCAGCGCTGGTTGTCGTCAAATACCGTTTCATACTCTTTGCGGAATAATTCCGGCGTAACAGTCTGTTTGACGAGAGAATTGATTTCATCCATGGACGGCCAGATGTCATCGAAATAAACATTTTGTCCGTCATTTCCGACACCGATCGGATCCGTTTTCAGGTTGATATTCACAGTGCCTGCTAATGCGTATGCGACAACAAGCGGAGGTGACGCAAGGTAGTTTCCTTTGACAAGCGGATGGATCCGGCCTTCAAAGTTTCTGTTACCCGACAAGACAGAAGTGATCAAGAGATCATTTTTAGCAACCGCTTCTTCAATCTCTGGAGAAAGCGGGCCGGAGTTCCCGATACATGTCGTACAGCCATACCCTACGAGGTTAAAGCCGAGCTCCTTCATGTAAGGAAGCAGGCCCGAGTTGACTAAGTATCCAGTAACAACCTTAGACCCCGGCGCAAGTGATGTTTTAACATAATTCGGCACTTTCAAGCCTAATTCTACCGCTTTTTTGGCTACCAATCCGGCACCGATTAATACATAAGGGTTTGATGTATTCGTACAGCTTGTAATAGCGGCGATTGCAATCGCCCCTGTTTTCATAACCGCATCTTCGCCGCTGTTAAGTTTAAATGAAATTTCTTTGTTCTCTTCAGCAGCATCCGCTCCGAATCCTTGGTTGCCGGCCGGGCTGACAAGATGTTTTTTAAACGTTTCCTGCATAACGGAAAGCGGGATTAAATCCTGCGGACGTTTCGGTCCTGAAAGGTTCGCTTCAATTTTTGACAGATCAATTTCCACAACGTCTGTAAAAATCGGCTCTTCCGCGTCAGGCGTATAGAATAAACCGTTGTTGCGGCAGTATGCCTCTACAATATCGATCTGCTCTTCTTCACGGCCGGTCAGACGCAGGTAAGAAAGTGCTTCCTCGTCAACAGGGAAGAATCCGCAAGTCGCTCCGTATTCCGGCGCCATATTGGCAATAGTCGCACGATCCGCAAGCGGAAGCTCAGCAACACCAGGACCGAAGAATTCAACAAATTTATTGACTACGCCTTTTTCGCGCAGCACTTGAGTGACTTTCAGCGCCAAGTCAGTCGCCGTCGTTCCGTTAGGCAATTTTCCGACAAGTTTCGCGCCGATGACCTCAGGAACAGGGAAATATGAAGGCTGGCCGAGCATTCCCGCTTCCGCCTCAATACCGCCGACACCCCAGCCGAGGACGCCGATTCCGTTAATCATTGTTGTATGGGAATCTGTTCCCACCAATGTATCAGGATATGTCACAAGTTCTCCGTCTTCCTCTTTCGTATGAACGACACTTGCCAAAAACTCAAGGTTTACCTGGTGAACGATACCTGTTGCAGGCGGAACGGCCTGATAATTGTTAAACGCTTTCTTTGCCCAGCTTAAAAATTTATAACGTTCTGCATTTCTTTCGAATTCTAAGTCCATATTAATGGCTAACGCGTCTTCCGTACCGGCTTTGTCGACTTGTACAGAGTGGTCAATGACCAGGTCAACCGGAATTTCAGGATTGATTTTATCAGGGTCTCCGCCGACAGAGGCCATGGCTTTTCTTAAAGATGCCAGGTCAACTACGGCCGGAACGCCGGTAAAGTCCTGTAGAATAACCCGTGAAGGTTTAAACGGCACATCGATATCTTTTAATTCAGCAGTACCCCATCTTGCTAAATTTTCAACATGTTCTTTTGTAATGACGCGTCCGTCTACCTGACGCAAAACGGATTCCAAAAGAACCTTAATAGAATAAGGAAGTTTTGAAACATTGCCGACCCCTGCGTCTTCCAATGCTTTTAATGAATAGTAGTTGTATGTTTTCCCATTTGAAGAAAATGTTTTTCTTGCTTGGAAAACGTCTTGTGTTGCGACTTTTTGCTGATTTGTCATTCTCCAAAATCCCCCTTCAATGATCAAGATCGTTCTTTAGATGAATGTTCACATTCCATCACAATTTTCTCACAATTTCATCTTAGTATAAAATCATACATAAGTAAATATCAATGTTTTTATTAAATACAATAAGATCGTCTTATCAGCATGATTTTCGGTAAATTTTGTCCGATTTTCCGCCTCATATAACGGGCTGTAAAGAGCCATATTAATGTTGAGGTGATGATCATGGTAAAACGGAAAGCCAATCATGTCATTAACGGCATGAATGATGCGAAAAGCCAAGGCAAAGGCGCGGGTTATATAGAAAATGACCAGCTCGTCCTGACGGAAGAAGAACGGCAGAACAATAAAAAAAGAAAAACAAACCAATAGCCGGAACACCTTAAAAAGGAGGCTTTAACATGACAAATAAAAATACGAGTAAAGATATGCATAAAAATGCTCCGAAGGGCCATAACCCCGGCCAGCCGGAACCGCTGAGCGGAAGCAAAAAAGTGAAAAACCGCAACCATACAAGACAAAAACATAATACAAGCCACGATATGTAAAACAGACCCCGTGTCTGTTTTTTTGTGCCATTCACCCATTCAAAGCTTCTGCATACGTTATAGCAAGGCTTTTTAATATGGAGGGATGCTTCCATGAATCACTCAAAAAACGCTGAAGAATTTGATGATACGGAAGAATGGCTGCGGCAGTTTTACGAGGACCCGTATGCTTGGTATGACGAGACGCTGCCGATCGATCTATATGAAACAAGCCGTCAATATATCATTGAAGCCGACCTGACGGCGCTGAAGCAGGTGCAAGCGATAACCGTCACTCTTTCGGGGAATGAATTTATGCTCTCTGTTAAAACGCTTGAACGGACGTTAAACAAACAAATGGTGCTTCCTTTTTATCTGAATGACAAACATATTTTCACTGATTTCACCAACCATATTCTGACCGTCTCCATGAACAAGGAGCCAAATGAGACTCCTGCCTCTTTTTCCTTTCAATTTCCTCTATAACATAAAAAAGCCGCTTTCATCCCTCAATGGAAGCGGCTTTTTTGTCCGGTCATATCAGTCATATACCCTCAAAGTGAATCTCCCATGGCCAAATAGCAGAATCACTATACGATAGAATATGTTCTAGCAACCGGAATGACTGGACATCTATCATTTTTTTCTATTCTTTTTTTCATGTGTTCTTCTATTCTGTCTTCGTTTACAATATGGTTAAAGTAAGGAGGAGATAGAACAATGCTGGAAGGCTGGTTTATGTGGATTATTTTATTTTGGGTCATCGTGATGATCGGATTGCTGTCTATCGGCGGGTTTTTTATGTTTCGAAAATTTTTAAAACGCTTACCGAAAGAAGACGGCCGGTCAGAACTGGATTGGCAGGACTATTATATTGAAAAAAGCAGGCACTTATGGAATGAGGGTGACAAGGCGTTTTTGGATGAATTGGTCGCCCCCGTGCCGGAGCTCTTTCGGGATGTAGCCAAAGCGAAAATCGCCGGAAAAATCGGTGAACTTTCCTTAGCGGAGGAAGCTGAACAAATAAACCGTGATTTAATCATCAGGGGTTACATACTGGCCACTCCTAAGCGTGATCATCAATTTTTAAAAAAGCATCTCCGTGAAAAACAGATTGATCTTACTCCTTATCAAGCCCTGCTCAAATAAAAAACCTTTCCGGCGGACGGAAAGGTTTTAATTCATCTGAATATCAGCGGGCTTCAGTTCATTCGAAAGTTTGCGGTAAGACAAAAACATCGCGATGCGCCACGGGACAATCATTCCGAAAGCCAGAATCCAAAACATTCCGCTTAAAGCTCCGTAATCAATCGTCGTGCTCAAAATGGATTTCATAGCGATTCTGATAACCAAGAGACCAATCAGGATAAACACAAACGCTTTTGACCGTTTTAAATAGATTTCATTATTTTTAATCTCAAATTTAGATGTTTTAATCAGAAAAATAGAGAAGATCACGCCCAGCGTAATGGCCTCCAAAAATTCTTCGCCCGTCACTCTGAAAATCGGAAAAAGGAACATAAGCGCTCCCGTACTCATGAAAATCGGCGGGAGAATTATTTTTTTAGGTGAAGCGGGCTTGTCGGAGGATTTAATCCTGACGATCATCACGGAAATTGCCATGGCCGCTGCAATAACGGATGAAATTATAATCATCATCTTTATCATTCCTTTGCTTGCACGGAGTTTGATACTATATACTATACTCCAAAAACATAAAAAAAACCAATTTGAAAAGAGAACACGTTTACGTTCCCGTTACCCGGCCAACGGCCTCCAGCACTTTAGATGCTTCAAACGGTTTAACGATAAAGTCTTTAGCGCCTAATTCAATCGCTTCCAGAACGATCCGCTGCTGCCGCATGGCGGTGCACATGATGATCCGGGCTTTCGGGTCAAAAGCTAAAATATCCTGCAGAGCCTGTATACCGTTTTTGACCGGCATGGTAATATCCATTGTCACCAGGTCGGGACGGATTTTTTGATATACTGACAGGGCTTCCTCACCGTCAGCCGCTTCCCCGGCCACTGTGTAATTCGCCGATTCCAGAATCTCTCTGATTTTCACCCTCATGAACTTGGCGTCATCTACAACTAAAACTCGTGTCATATTCCCCTCCACATATTTAACATTAACTAGTCTTATTGTACCAAAAACAAAAGGGTATATAATAGTTCAAAAGTTATTAATCCGTTACAGACCGGTAAATCCTCCGAAAAGATTTGACAGAACGATCAGAATGTAGCTCATCCAGTTAAAAAACAGCATAACTCCGATCAGAATCATAAGAATGCCGCCGATTTTCATGATAAGCAGCTGATGCTTGCGAATCCAATTCATTCTGGTAATAAAAAATGAAAGAACAAGAAAAGGAATCGCAAACCCGAGAACATATAAAAACATATACGGCACTGCTGAAGAAGGATTTGTATTGGCCAGCGAAAACACGGCTCCTAAAATAGGCCCGCTGCACGGCGACCAGCCGGCTGCAAATGCAAGACCGATCAGAACCGAACCGATAAACCCCTCCGGACGGCGCTTAAAGTGAATGCGCCGCTCTTTCATCATGAATTTCGGCTGAAACACACCGGCAGTAATCAGCCCGAAAAGGATCAGCATGATAGCGCCAAACTGGCGGATCGCTTCATGATATTGGGTAAAAAAACTGCCGATAAACGAAGTTCCATATCCCAATGCGATAAAAATCACGGAGAAACCAAGCAAAAAACAAAGTGTATGCACGAGGCCGCGCTTTTGCAGCATCACCTTTTCTGTTTTCACCTCGTCCATACTGACACCAGTTATGTAAGATAAAAAGGCGGGGTACAACGGCAGACAGCATGGAGAAATGAAAGACAAAAATCCGGCCCCAAACGTCAAAAAGTAATTAAAACTCACGATGACACACTCCCTTCGAGTTATGACAAAATCATTTCATTTTTTTAACACTTTCCCGAGAAGGATTACTTTTTATAGAAAAAGCTTATATAATTTAATTTGACATCGAGATATTATACTCCTTCTTATTTGAAAAACAGTATAAATGTGGATATAATAATAGCGACTCAGGTGAAAGATTTATGTATGAAAGGATATATCCCTGTGATTAGAGAGCATCTATTAAATGAAATTGAAAAAAAACGGGCAGAGCTGCTTAAAATCGTCATGACAAACGGAATGACATCAAACATTACGATAGAACTCAGCCAGGAGCTTGACCACCTTCTCATACAATATCAAAAAGAACTGCACACCGGCAGTTGGGGTGAAACATGACGCCAAAATAAAAAACCCTCTCCGGGTTTTTTATTTTTATAACCATGTATCTCTATATCATAATCTGTACGTATTATTTCGCTTGATTATTCATGGCTTTCATCATTTGATTAATTTTCTTTTGAGAAGGTTTCATTCCCATTTGCATCATCATCATGCGTAGCATTTGTTCATTAATAGGCGGATTCTTTTTCAAATAGCTCATCATATATTTACGAGCAATAAAAAACCCGAGTGCAACACCTATGAGCAATGCGACAACGCCCACTAGGATGCCAACCCATAAAGTCATTTTATTTCCTCCTTCATGTTGTCTAGTTTAAAGTGTACTAAACCAAAGGCTATTATACAACATTTACATCTCTTTTTCCTCGTTTTTAGACAAAATTTCTTTCTCTGACCGGATTTAACCACCCGTAGCGCCGTGTCTTGAAATCCATTGCAAGAAAACAGGGGCTGATTTTACGCAGAATCTCAAAGAAAATCGTTTCCGCCTCATAATCTCCCGAAGCCGCAATCTCAATTAAACTGTCTTTCATCATGAAGGTGGCGCGGCCCTTTTCTCCGGGCAGTGTAAGCCGGTAAATGGAATCCAAACGGCTGTAACTCATTCGGTTTAAATGCAGCTGGAGACGCTGATGCATATGTATCACCGGAATCGGTTCCGTTATATATTGAACTTGCTTTTCTGTCATTTGATATTCCTGGGGTGTCAGGTCTGTCCAATGATAGTCTCGAAACAACTCAAACATAGCCGTTTCCCGCCCGAAGTAGTGGTTCGCAAACTCATCCTTTATCAGGTGCGTATAGTAATGACGTTCCATTTCCTCATCCCCTTTTACAGCGCTTCGTTATTGCTTTCTATTATACAAAAGGAGAAAAGAAAGAATTGTCTATTACTGTTACGCCGCCCCTTCTATTTTTGTCGCATAAACAGGAAAAAGAGGATGATTTGACTCATCCTCTTTTGTCTCGTTATTTGTTTAAAAGTTTTTTCACGCGGTCAACCACGTTTTCTGCAGTAAACCCGTATTCTTTCATAATTGTTTCTCCCGGAGCTGAAGCACCGAAACGGTCAATTGCGAGAACGTCTCCTTCAAGACCGGTAAATTTGCCCCATCCGAAGCTTGAACCCATTTCGATCGCAAGACGTTTCGTCACATTCGGAGGAAGCACGCTGTTTTTGTACTCGGCCGATTGTTTTTCAAAGCGGTCCCAGCTCGGCATGCTGACTACAGATACGTGAATGTTTTCTTCAGCCAGTTTCGCTTGAGCTTCGATCGCAAGTCCGACTTCAGAACCTGTCGCTAAAAGAAGAGCGGCCGGTGATTCCGTTTGGGCTTTTGAAACGATATAAGCCCCTTTTTCCACGCCCGCATACGCTTCTTCAGCCTGCTGATCAATCGTCGGCAGGTTTTGGCGTGTCAATACAAGAGCTGTCGGATGATCTTGGCTTTGAACGGCAACCTTCCATGCAGCTGCGGTTTCATTTCCGTCAGCAGGTCTGATCACAGAAAGGTTAGGAAGTGCGCGTAAAGAAGCAAGCTGCTCAATCGGTTCGTGAGTCGGCCCGTCCTCTCCTACGGCAATACTGTCATGCGTGAATACATAAGTGACGGGAAGACCCATCAATGACGCCAGACGAATGGCAGGTCTTAAATAATCAGAGAACACAAAGAATGTGCCGCCGAATACGCGGAGGCCGCCGTGAAGCGCCATTCCGTTTAATGCAGCGCCCATCGCAAATTCACGGACACCGAACCAGAAGTTTTTCCCGGCGTAGTCTTTGGCCGTGAAGTCTCCTCCATTTTTGATTGTCGTTTTATTTGAACCCGCAAGGTCAGCAGATCCCCCGACAAAGAAAGGAATTTTCTTAGCGATCCCGTTCAGCACCTCACCTGAAGATGCGCGGGAAGCAAGGCTGCTGCCTTTTTCATAAACGGGAACTTCCTGATCCCAGTCTTTAGGAAGCTCGCCTTTCATGCCGAGTGACAGCTGTTCAGCAAGCTCAGGATATTTTTCTTTATAAGCCGCGAACAGTTCATTCCATTCCTGTTCTTTTTTCGAGCCGGCTTCTTTTACCGCTTGATTGAAATGCCCGTATACTTCTTCCGGAACATAAAAATCTTCTTCAAACGTCCAAGCATACGCTTCTTTTGTCAGCTTGCTCTCTTCTAGTCCTAACGGAGCGCCGTGAACGCCGGATGTGCCCGCACGGTTTGGAGAACCGAAACCGATCGTGGTTTTCACTTCAATCAAAGTCGGTTTTTTATCATTCTGGCGCGCTTTTTCAATTGCAGCCGTCAATTCAGCGATGTTGTTTCCGTCCTCAACATAAAGAACTTCCCAGTTCATTGCTTCAAAACGCTGCTTTACATTTTCAGAGAAAGAACGGTCTAAATCGCCGTCTAAGGAAATGTCATTAGAATCGTATAATACGATCAGGCGGCCTAATTCAAGATGGCCTGCAAGTGAAGCGGCTTCGGAAGAAATGCCTTCCATTAAATCGCCGTCTCCGCAAATACTGTATGTATAATGATCAACTACGTTGAATGAATCACGGTTATATGTCTCAGCCAGATGGCGTTCTGCAATTGCCATTCCCACTGCCATTGCAATACCCTGTCCAAGCGGCCCGGTCGTTGCGTCTACTCCGGCTGTATGCCCGAACTCCGGATGTCCCGGTGTTTTGCTTCCCCATTGACGGAACTGTTTCAAGTCTTCAATGCTGAGGTCATATCCGCTTAAATGCAGCATGCTGTATAAAAGCATTGAACCGTGGCCTGCTGATAAAACAAAGCGGTCGCGGTTAAACCAGCCCGGATTCTGCGGGTTTACATTCATAAATTTCGTCCACAGCGTATATGCCATCGGAGCGGCTCCCATCGGCATGCCCGGATGTCCGGAATTCGCTTTTTCAATTGCGTCTATAGATAGTGTACGAATGGTGGCAACTGATTTCTTTTCAATTGTATCCATTATAATCCCCTTCCTTATTGTTGTACCTTTTCATCATAAAGCGATGCTGACTTTTTCTCAACTCTTTCAGCTTAAATTTGAGATAAACTTGTTGAAAATTGTCGTAAATCACATCCTGATATTAGTATATACGAAAAAAGAATACGTATTGCCGTATTCTTTCTGTTTAATGAAGATTATTTTTCTGTTGTTCTCTTTTTAATTTTTCAGGGGTGACATCGTTGCCTTCCGGATCAATCACTTTTACGCTCTTTAACGTATTTTTCATTGAGGAGCGGAATCCTTTCAAATACTCCTGGCGAAGCTTTTGCTGTTCAGCTTTTTCCTCATCCGTTATCGTGTTTGATTTAGCTTTTTGAGCCAATTCGTTAATTCTTGCGATTTTTTCTTTAGAAATCATAATAAGCTCCTTTGGTGCGTGTTGATTATATACTACTAAAACGCAGTCTTTTTTACAACTGATGCGCGTCAGCTGCCTTCTGTGTCTGCGGTATATTCCTGAAACCGCCGGTGAACCGTGGCTTTGGACACATCGTAGCCGAATCCCCTTAAGGTCGCTGCGATTTCTGCAAAGGTAAGCTTGTTGGCTCTCAGCCTGATAATTTCAGAAACCGGAACCTCTTTTTTTTCTTTTCCGCTGTTTTCATGTCTGTTTTTCAGATTCCGTTCAGGTTTGTAGCCGTTTTTCACGGCTCTTTTCATTCCCCGCCGGATTTTCATATTGTGAATTTTCCTTTGATATTCCTCAACAATACTGACGATTTCGAGTACCATCGAATCAGCTTCGGAAAGCGCCAGTTCACCTTTATGAGCCGTCGTATATATTTTTACGTTCTCCCTGTAAATGCAATGCAAAAGCGCAATCTTGGCGTTTCCTCTTCCTAATCTCGTTTCGTCCTGCACCAATATCGCGTCAATATGTGATTTTTTAATTTCATCAAGCATTTCAAATACTCCGTCGCGATCCATTTCGTAACCGCTGGCTTTCTCAGAAATGACTTTCACGACTTCCATGCCGTTTGCAGCAGCGATCTCACTGAGCTCCTCTTCCTGTCTTTTTAATGACGTTTGCTGCTGTTCTTTGTTTGTGCTTACGCGGGCATAAATGAGTGCCTTCATTTCTCTCTTTCCTCTCTAATTGACAATGGCCAGCTGATATACGGCCGGATGCTTTTTCTTAACCGGAAGAATAAGTTCGTCTCCGGGCTTTATATCAGCAGTTTGGAGATGATTATTCTCCGTCACCCACTCAATGAAATCTTCTTTATTAATGTGTTTCTTTTCTGCTACATGATCCGCAAGTGACCAGAGTGTATCGCCGTCCTGAACCTTTATTTTAACATATTGGCTGAGGGACTGATCATTTCCCGCACATGAGACAAGTAAAATAGCGGCACTTAAAATCGCAGTAAACAGCCCTACAAATATAATAGATTCTTTCGCCATGTAAACAACCTCCGATAAGAATGTTTGTTCGCTTTTTATACCTTTCAGTATATACGAACAAACGTTTCTGTCAATCGTTTTTTTCGAACCTATGTTTGTACTGTCAGGAAAATCATGCTATAATCTACTTAAAATCGACGTTTTGAGGTGCGAAATATGACGAAGCTATCAAAAAGGCAGCTTGATATCCTGCGTTTTATTAAAGAAGAGGTAAAAACGAAAGGATATCCGCCTTCTGTAAGAGAGATAGGAGAAGCAGTAGGACTGGCTTCCAGTTCAACCGTGCACGGCCATTTGGCGCGGCTGGAGACAAAAGGCCTGATCAGACGGGACCCAACTAAACCGAGGGCGATTGAGGTATTGGATGAAGAAGAAGTCCACATTCCGAAAAGCCAGGTCGTAAACGTTCCGGTCATCGGGAAAGTGACGGCGGGTATTCCGATTACGGCTGTTGAAAATATCGACGAGTATTTTCCGCTTCCTGACCGGATGGTTCCTCCGGGCGAACATGTCTTTATGTTAGAAATCATGGGAGAAAGTATGATCGACGCCGGTATTTTTGACAAAGATTACGTCATTGTCAAACAGCAGAACACGGCCAATAACGGAGAAATCGTCGTAGCTATGACCGAAGATGATGAAGCGACGGTCAAGCGCTTCTATAAAGAAGACAATTATGTGCGGCTGCAGCCGGAAAATCCGACGATGGAGCCGATTATCCTGCAAAACGTAAGCATTTTGGGGAAAGTTATCGGCGTATTCAGAGCCGTACATTAATTCTATTAAACTTCATTTATTGTAAAAAACCCCTTACAGAGGGGTTTTTTTTGCATAAAAAAAGCAGATTCGCCCTGGCTTAAGAAACGAATCTGCTAAGGAGGAAAAACTTACATTCTTATTATCCGACATCAAACTTTTGAAGTCAACTAATAATGTTTCCCTGAAGAAACTTTTCACCCATTTTTCAACTTTGTATATTTGTGCGTGATGAATTTACTTTTGTTTATGTTTCCTTTGGGCGGATGCATTAAAATTTATCTATGAATATTTAGTACATAGTGTAATAAGTTATATTTAAATATAAAAAAACCCGCTGCCTTTAGCGAGTATCTATTTTCAATCAAAATGATAATATTCTACACCGTAAAACCCTTTAATATAGACGGGGCCACAGACGTTTGAAGAACTTTCAACCAGAATTCTGTATTTGTGATACGGATCAATTGATTTTTTATCCTGGGCACTGAGGTTTAACCAGCTGCCGCTGTAGTTTTTAGAACTTAATGTATAAAAATTCCCGTTCAGCGCCATCCGCTGGAGTTTCATGCTTAAACCGCACGAAGAGTTGTTCATTATGGTGAACTTATATCCTAAAAAGTAATCGTCGGCAGTTACAGCCCCCGGATTTTCAATATGAAACTCTTTTGCATTTCCCTCCAAAGTGAAGCTTGTTTTTGATCCGAATTCAGTGGTAGCCGCTTTAGCTGAGTGTATTCCGCTAAAACATAATAAAAAAACAGCAATACATATCCAATATTTTTTCATTTACATCCCCCTTTTTACATATTTTAACTTGTGAATCCTGTGATGTCTATTCACATTTTATTAAAACGTATCCTTTATAACCACTATATACCAGTTTAAAAATTTGCGGATTGCTTACAATGAAGACTAAACGAAATAACGAAGGTGGTTCAAATGAAACACGTAATTGCTTTCGCTTCTAAAACGGCGCTCACACTTGCTTTACTGTACATTGTTCTGGATCTTATGTACCAAGTAACCTTTTTAAACGTTCTGTTTATTACAGTGATCTTAAGTTTAATCACTTATTTTGCGGGTGATTGCATGATTCTGCCGAGAACAAGCAATTTCACAGCCGTTGCAGCTGATTTCGGGATTTCATTCATTATATTATGGATATTCCTTATGAACATTGGCGGATTTAATGTCTCGCCTGCCGCGGCATCTGTTATCTCTGCACTTTGCATTTCTGTTTTTGAGGCATTTTTTCACCGGTATTTGCAGCAATATGTACTTCCCGAAGATTATCAGGACACAACAGAGACGGATAGCACGCTATGGAGCTATCAAACCGAGGCGTCTGAAGAATTAGTGCCGGAAAAAGACCCTCAGGAAAAAACATAAAAAGGAGGCAATCGCCTCCTTCTCTTTTTATTTTTGCTTCTGATCGTCCAGCGGCAGCTGCAGCAGTGAGTCTGTGCCTGTCGCTTTCGGCGTTTTTCCGTCCCATTTTTCAATCCATTTATATTTGATCATTTCATCGGACATTGATTTCTTTATGATTTCGTTATAATCAGCGATCCCTTCCGCTTCAATTTTTTTCTTTTTCGCTTCGGCTTCGGCTATTTTAATTTCAGTTTGTGTCCGTTCAAGTTCCTGTGAAGACTTCACCCTTGCATCGATGGCTTCCTGTGTGGCTTTATCCGGCTTCGGTACGCCAAGCGTCAGATCATCAATTAAAAATCCAAGACTCTTCATATCATCAGCAAATCTCTTTTGAACATCGGCAGCGGCTTCTGCAGATTTTTGCCCGTATGTGTCAATAACCGAGTATTTGCTGATTGATTTTCGCGCCGCATCCCACAGCCTTGTTTTTAAATATGTATTTTCAATCGTTTCAACGTCTACCGCTCCGAATTTGTTAAACAGATCGACTACTTTATCAGGCTGCACGACATAGTTGTAAGCGATATCCATTTCTATATTTTTACCGTCTGAGGTTGCCACTTTTATATTTTCATTATTCACTGTCTGCATACGCACCGGATATTCCGTTACTTTATTAAATAACCCGACTAAGTGCCAGCCTTGGTCCAATGTGTCGGATTTTACCCCGCCATTCGGTGAGTATACAACCCCGACATAACCGTTCGGTATTTTTTCAATGAATAGTGACGCTGTAACGCCCGCAATTAAAAGGGCTGCACCTATAATCACACCGCCGATAATTTTTTTTGTGTTTCCGCGCTTATTTTCGCTCATGCTGATCTTCTTCCTCCCATGACTTTTTGAATTTTTTGGCTCCGCTTCCCACTTGTTTAAAGATTGGACTAAGCATCAGCCATAAACCGAATCCGATGATGACAAGAAGAATGATAGACCCGATCATCACTTTCATTTGCCCACCTCTTTTCTTTCATCCTGTCAATTATGTATACGATCTTAAGAACTTAAAGTTTCATAAATTTCAAAAGAAAAAGCTCCGCCGGCAAAATAGGCGTGCTTATTAATAATTGTCACTGATAAAATCAGAAATCGTTTTTGTGAATTGATAAAAGGTCCCATTTTGTGTGGATGCTCTGCTTTTCAGCGTAAAAGTGTCAAATAGTGATTTTCTGAAGCCGGTGCTCATTTCGATTTGAATACTCAATCCGGATGAAGATTGATTGGCAAGGTTGTTCGGACTGACGCCCGCATATTGATCATTTATGCCAAGAAGAACGGCAGGATACCCGTGCCTTTTCAGCACATCGGTCAAAAGTTCGGCCCGTTCTCTGTCTGTACCGCCGATTTTTATCTTTTTATCGTCACTGCCGTAACCGTGCAATGAAATGACATGAGAGTGCTCTTTCACCATTTGCACGGCCTTAGGTTCATCGAAATGCGAACTTGTCAAATGCAGAGCCGCATTACCGGCTGGTTTTAACCCTTCAAATAAATATAAACTCCGGTTTTCAGCAATTTCTCTGGCTAACTCACTGGTCCCCGGCTCTATGCCTCCGCCGTGTATAGCTAATATGAGGACAGAAGGGTCATGCTCTCGCGTTGAAATGGAAAAATCGGAAGAATCTTCATTCAGCTTTAATTCCTCGAAACTGCCGTAAATATCTGAAGCGGCATCAGCCCGAAAGAACGGCAGAAGCAAAAACGGTAAAATTAAAACTAAAATTCCTTTTTTGGTTATTGATGGCATTTGTATGTTTATGTTACAATACAAATGCTTCAGCCTTTGAAGCGAACGGCAGAACAGGGTGACTTTGGACGGTTTCTTCTGCTCTGCCTCTTTGCCAGCTGCTTTACGGTCTATTCTTCTAACCCTTTTTGCCATAACATCATCCTTTCTTTTGTTTACACTTTTGTCACAATATTATATACGTTGGACAAAACCTCCGTTCATCTTGAAGAATAAAAACATCAAAACAACTTCTATCCTTTAACCTAAAAAAGTCTTTCTGTTCAAAGAGACGGAAGGCTTAAATGATAAAAATGAAACCCTTCTCCAGTTTTGGAGGAGAGTGAGGACTGCAGGGAAATCATTTTATCAATATGCTGAGCCGGGCTGGCGTCCGGCTCAAATATTTGCTCCGGCATAGACGGTTACGGAGCGGCCGCTTATTTCGAAGTCAAATTCGAACGTGACGTATGATTTCCCAATTCAAAAATCCCCGAAACAAATGGATGTAACTGCTGTTTCCATAAAAAAAAGACTGCTGTTAAGCAGTCTTTTTTCGTTTTATTTCGTGCCTGTTGATCCCAGTCCGCCGCGGTCATTGTTCCCGAGCTTGTCTACTTCGATCAGCTCCACTTCAGGCATTTTCTTCATGATTCTGAATTGGCAGATCCGCTCCCCCTTGGAAATGTCGGTATCCCGAAGCGCGAATGCAGGAAAAAACCAGAAGTCATTGTCGCCTTTATAAGATTCATCAATGACTCCCATTGAATTTGTCTGAATGATACCGAAATGCTTATATGTACTTGAACGCGGAACGACATGGGCCTCATATCCTTCCGGCAGTTCCATCGCAACTCCAAGCGGGATAAGTTTGAATTCACCTTTTTTGATTGTTATATCTTCAGCTGCCCGCAAATCAATCCAATCGCCCTGTTCAATTTTACTGATTCTCGTTTGCGTATCATCTGAATATTTAATTTTGATTTGTAAAGTCATTTTCGCTGCTCCTTTTGCTTCCCTATTTCAGTCGTATTGATGACCAATCCGTGCCCCATTATACCATTTAACTGATAAGAATGTTGATTTTGGTGTGTATGCAGCCGAAGAGGAAGCACTGCGAAGCCAATGAGAATAAACCTAAAATGAGGGCCCCTCCTATCAGTTTTTTCCTCCATTTTCACATGACAGCTTCAATTACAATAATGCAAAGCTTTATATCCGTTCTTTCAACAGAGCTTTTTTAAAATTTCACCTTGGTTTCAAAAGGAATTTCGTTCTGAATAAAGAATTTGAAGAATAAGCGCTTAAAGGGCGCGCGACTCTTTTCTGTCCCCTGCCTCAGGCGCTTATATCAAAAGAAAGAGGTGTCTTTAGAATGGTTCAATTTAAAAACTTTCCTGATCCGTCTTTAAACGCCCCATTGCAGTCTCGCCCTGCACAGCCCTCTGAATTGGAGCATCTCAAAGCAAGGATGCAGAATTTTATTAAGCATTCCGCAACGGATGATAATCTTGAGATCGCAGATGCCCGGGTGACGGCGGAAGGAATGGTCACCTCACTTTTAAAAGAACGGCTTGATACAGAATACGAAATGCTTATGAATAAAATCACCCGGGAAGTGAATGTGGAGGACTACGGAGCGGTCCCTGACGGCCGGGACAATACAGAATCTTTTCGGAGAGCGATCGGGAACGGCCGGGTCAAAGTAAATGTTCCCGCAGGAGAATTTTTGGTTCAAGGGATAAAACTCCCCTCATGGACTACCATTTCCGGTGAGGGACAAGGGATTACCGTGCTTAAGCTTCATGAGGACACTCCCGCATTCGAATGGGTCATTACTAACGATGATTACGAAAATGGAAACCGTAATATTTTTGTGGAAAACATGACTTTAGACTGGAATCCTGATCGTCAATGCGGGGTCAGGAACCCCGGAGGACAGTTTTCCAGCTGTTTAACGTTTGCTAATGTGCAATACGGCTGGATTAAGAATGTTGAAACGGTTAACGCGGGTCTCCATGGTATTGATATTACATCTCCGACTTACGATCATTTGCCTGAAACAGAATGGACGAAAGACGGCTGCCGATATATATGGATTGATAACTGTGTGGCATACGGCGCCGGAGACGACGGCATTACCACCCATTACAGCGAGTATATTTTCATTTCCAACTGCCATTCCGGAAACCCCCGCGGCACAGAGCATGCTGAGGGCAGCGCAAACTCGAACGGCATTGAAATTGACGACGGCTCTAAACATGTATGGCTTTTAAATAACTATACGAGCGGAAATATCCGCGGGATTGAGGTAAAGGCGCACAGCCTGTGGCCGGCTTCTCAAAATGTTCATATTATCGGTCATGTTTCGTATCGTGATGTACGTTCATTTGATATTCGTCATATCGGCCATCATCAGGCCTCAGACCCCGAAAGCACGACGGCTTATGATGTTACTTTAACCGATTGCACCGCGATTGAACCGGTGTTTAATGCTCTCTATGACGGTGTGACCCCGAGGGCGCTGGTCATCTCTGCCTATAAAAACGTTAATGTAAACGGATTCACAGCTATTGGTGATCCCTCATACGACTATGGAGGGAATCCAGTCGTGGCTCTTCAATACCGCAGTCAAAATATCACGATCAACGGCATTAAAATACGCGGCTTTACACAAGCCGGTGTTGACATCAATATATCCGGCGGATCAAATAAAACCGATTATGTTAAAATTTCAAATTTTGATATATACAAGTCTTCTCCTAAAGGCATCTCAATCGGCGGAGGCCAATATAACGTAAATATTATGAACGGTACGATGATCGGAGACGGCGGTTCCGTCGGAATTACGTCCCCTAACAGTCAGGCCGTCATTCTCGGGGTGCAAGCGGAAGGTTACAGCGCGGCCGCATCTATAAAAGGACAGACTTATGATCAGATCCCCGTCAATTTAAAGGGAGGCGCACAGCTCGCGACCAGCTCCGGTTTTGCATTCAACCCGACAAGCGCCGTTATTGCCGGAACAGGCGATATTACAGCCAGAGGTGACAGAAATGCGATCATCAGCTCTTCCGGAGGTTCAAGTTCTGAAGGTTCAAGGGCATTTATCGCCGCTTCAAACAATGCCCATATTACGGGCAGCAAAGTCTCCAGAACGATTCTGTCATCAGAAAGCATTACATTGGAAGAACCATACACGGTTGCCGGAGGGCATCAGTCCATCAAATGGAAATTGGATTCAGCGGGCGGCCACGGTACGTTCGCCGGAGCTGTCACCTCTTCCCTGTCAGGGTACGGAGAATATTTTGAAAGTGTAACCGGCCAGACAATTCCCGCCGGGACAATCGTCACAGTGAAAGGCGAAAAAATTGAATCGGCTCACGTCGGAGATTACATGCTCGGCGTCATTTCAGAAACAGCCGCTTTTATCTCAGGAGCCGCAAGCTTCGGATGGCAAAGCCGCTTTTTGACAAACGAGTTCGGCGGTTTCATATACGAAAATGTGACTGACGAGGAAACAGGAGAAACGGTACGCGTGCCGAAACAAAACCCAGACTGCAGTCCGGCTCTTGAAGCTGACTATGAAGCACGCGCGGCCAGAGACGAATGGCACATTGTCGGACTCAACGGCCGGCATTACGTACGGGTCGACAGTACGGTCAGCCCGGGAGATTATATCACGGCTCATAACGGAATCGGGACTAAAGCCGCGGAAGGCTGGAAGGTATTGAAACTGACAGCCTTATACAGTTCTGAAAAAGGGTACGGCATTGCAATTGCGGTTATCAAATAGGGTCTCAATATCAGGATCATCTCCTCTCTTTTCTATCGGGCGGGTATGATCCTGTTTTTTATACCGAATGAGATGCCTCTTTTTCAGCATACCGTTTCATTTGTCCAAGCCATCCATGCTTACTGTCATAGAATACTACCGTCAGATGAAAAAAGGAGGAATATGAGTATGGATATGGGTATGGATATGGACATGGAAATGAACGGACATTATGATCACCACCCAAAGCAGCCTAAACAAAAAAAGAAGAAACAAGATAAAAAGCATCTTGATTATGATTACATCGTTGTTTATAAAAGAAAATGCAAAAAATGTAAAAAATGCTGCTAACTTGACATATCAACACTTTTTACACCCGGTAAACTCCGGGTGTTTTTCTTATTATGGCGTTTCTCCGGGCTATTTTCACCCAAAATCCGGTCATCCTATCACAATACATAAAAAGACTCTATTATTTTCTTCCCTTTTCGCCTAATTAAAAGTATTTCATTTACAGAAAACAACACAAATAGAATGACATGACTTTTGAGAAAATCTACTCTTTGCTTGGTCAATTTTTCTGCGATACCATGAATTTGCAACAATTTTTAAAAATTTCCTCAGGAGGTCATAGCCATGAAAATCGCCAGAACGATAGTCGGATCATGCTTAGCTTTATCTCTAACAATTCCTTTCACAGCCAGTGCCTCAGCAGCCAGTCAGTCTGAACACGCAAACGCGCCTCACGTTTCACCCGTTGCAAATCCATTAGAAAGTAAATTATCCCAAACAGCAGACCAAAACGTAAAAGCAGCAGGTGTTGATGCCGGGCTGAACGTAAACGTAGATGTTCTCGGAATTTCAGATCGCATTGCTGAAGCGGTTAAGTCAGATCAAAACCGAACCGGCTGGGTAAAAAATGTCATGGAAACAACATTTTACGCATCAGGACAGAAGTACAACGTCATGGTGTTCAATTTAAATCAAGAATATGAAGACCGGTTTAACGGCGTTCAATTTTACGGATCAGCCGTTTATGACGGTATTACTTACGGAATCTGGGTCTTCGAAGACGGGTCCTTCGATAACAAAGGAGACGGGGGCTGGATCAATTGGGCATTCAGAGGGTGGTTCGATCGTGATAATCAGCATATTGAATTCCACAGACCTTAATACGGAGAAAACTTGCGGCAGCGCCCGCAAGTTTTTTTTAACTGGACTGCACATTTTTCACCGTTATAACGACTATACTTGAAGTGCGGGCTCCGATCGCAGCCCCGGTAAAGTCTTTCAAAGTGAGGTACACCATGTCAAAGTCTTTAAAAATAGTGTTGTGGAGCATATTGGTGTTGATCATCTTGTTAGTGATTATCGGAATCGTTTCTTACAATCAAACTCCGTCTGCAGAAAGCACAGCAAAAAAAATGCTTTACAGCGTCTAATCAATTTTAAGCCTTCATCGGCTTTTTTTATTTACCGCAGAACACTTGACAAAACGACGAATTTTCAATTTATTCGTTAACGATCTCATTCAGTATAGAATATACACGTGTATCATGGGGCAGTCCGTTTTGATACATATATCTTCTCAAAATTCCTTCAGATTGAAATCCCGCCTTTATCAGTAATTGATGAGACGCTGCATTCTCAATGAAAACAACAGCGCCTATACGATGCAGCCCAAGCTTTTCAAACCCAAAAGAAAGAACATTCTCCAACGCTTCAAAAGCATAGCCATTCCTCCAATAATTCGGATGAATCTCATAACCGACCTCCGCCCGCTTATGCTTGGGCACCCAAGAATTAAAACCAATAGTTCCGATTATTCCCTTCGCATCTTTTCTCTCGATTCCCCATCGCATTCCCTTTTTATCATGATATTGATCTTTAAACCAGCCAATCATTTTTTCAGCCTGTTCCATTGAAACAAAAGGTTCCAAACCATAATAGCGTGTTACATTTGCATTTGAAAAACAAGCAAATATTTGCTTTGCATCTTTCTTTTCAACTTCTCTAAGAATAAGTCTGTCCGTTTCTATTACAGGAAGCATTTACGGTCCCCCTTTAAAAGAAATGTGAGAATAAAATATATGCAGACTAAAAAAACTTTTTTTCAAAAAGTAAACTAACATCCCTATCAAACTTTTCATTTCGGCATAATATGTATTAATCCTCTTTAGGAGGTGAGATTATATGGGATTCTCAGGTGGTTATGGTAGCTCCTTTGCGTTAATCGTGGTGCTATTCATTTTATTAATCATCGTTGGGGCTTCTTTCCTCGGCGGTTATTAAGAATCCTCTTACCTCCGCATCCATGTCAGCAGCACCTCCATGATCGTACGGCGCCATAAATGAAATGTTTATGGCGCTCTGCTGTTTTTCCCCTTTTCATTCACACATTAAAACTAAAAAGATCGGCCGATGTATCAACATGCAGCCGATCAGTAATTCATAAATTATTGTGTAAGGTTTACATCGATGACGTTATAGAAGGCATTGGAAGTATCCGCAACGTCCCATACCCCTAAAATGACATGATACCCGCTTCGATCAGTCGGCACAAAAATCTTATGAGTCAGATTCGTATCTGCCTTGGAACCGTCGTGGTTTACCGTTCCGATTAACTCGAATTCATCTCTTGACAAAGGTTTATTCGGATTCCAGTTTTTCTTGGTGATATAATAGTGCCACTTTGATGTCGCATGAGGGGCCGTGTAGTACCAAGTAAAGGTGTTAAAACCGCCGCGGATGTTTTGTTTTACCCAATAATCTGCAGTCTGCTTGTCTAAACCGAAGTCAATTTGTCCCGATCCCCCATTTGCAGACGCGATTCTTCCATCCGGCGGACCTGCAGCCGGAAATCCTTTCGGCCCTTCTACAGACTGAGGATTATCAATGACGGAGCCATATTTCTGCGCAGCGGCCGTCCAGCCCAATGTTTGTTTCTCTAATGCTCCCATGTACGCTCTGCTGACGGGCTCTTTTATATACCCGTGTGCAGATGCATCACTTGAATAGAAAGCGCCTCCAATACCAAGAGTAACAGTTAGAACTGCAGCTTTTACTAAACCTTTCATTACTGCATCATCCTCCCTCTTTTGTTAATAAAAACCCTTCAGTGTATACACTTCACGATGGAGGATGAAATGACCTTCCTTTTCTTGATAGGAAAAAGCAATGAGATTGGCGCTTTTCCCTTTGTTTTTTATAATCATAAAGAAAAAGCCGGGCCGATTCTGTTATCGAATCCGCGGTTGACCGGCCCGCCCCTTTTGCTCAGAACTTCATTCGCTGGATTTGCCGGTTTCCTTTCGGATAACCGGTGCTACTTCCGCTGCTAATCGTTCTATGTTTTCCGCGGCTTTTTTAAACGGCATACCTCCTATATCGATTTGCGCGAGAAATCGCTGATGTCCGAACAACTCGTATTGATGCATGATTTTTTCAATGATCTGCTGTGAGCTTCCCACAAATAAAGCTGTTTCTTTTCCGGATGCCCGCTCAAAATCTTCCTTCGTTAAAGGCTCATCGATCCCGTGATATGAATGAACGTGAGACCAGTAATTTGAATGATACGGATAAAATTCTTGTATTGCCTGTTCATTCGTTTTTGAAATGAACATATGTCCGGTTACGGCAACCTTCACATTTTCCGGAGGATGACCGGCTTTAGAAGCCGCTTCCCGGTATTTGTCAACAAGCGGCTTAGATGACACCGGATCACCGCTCAGTACAGCTAATGCCAACCCCGCACCTGCACGCCCGGCCCGTTCTGCGCTTTCCGGAGTCCCCGAAACACCTAACCATAGCGGAATGCTTCCGCGAAAAGGCCGCGGAGAAATCTCTGCCTCGCGCAGCGGCGGCCGGTAACGTCCTTTCCAGGTAACCGATTCTTCCCCGGAATTTAATTTTAAAAAAAGGTCAATGTGTTCTTCAAACAGTTCTTTATAATGGCCTACGTCATAACCGAAAAGAGGAAACGAGTCTAAAAATGCGCCCCGTCCCGCAATGATTTCCGCCCGGCCGTCTGAAATCAGATCAAGCGTTGCAAAATCCTCAAATAAACGGACGGGATCTGCGGTGGATAATACAGTCGTGGCACTGGTCAGCTTAATATTTTCAGTAATCTGTGAAATCGCTGATAAGATGGCCGGCGGCGAAGATACCGCATAATCAAGACGATGATGCTCGCCTACACCGAATACATCAAGCCCTGCGTCGTCAGCCAGTTTCGCCAGCTTCATCAATTCATCTATCCGCTGCTTTGCGCTGACTGTTTTCCCTGTCAGAGGATCGGGATATAATTCTGCAAATGAATAAATTCCAATTTCCATACAATCACGGTGTTCAGCCCTCACATTTCTCTCCTCCTGCACTGTGTAAAAAAGCTTTTATGTTATTCTATTCAGCCGTTTTACAAATAGGAATTCGTTCAAAATAAATACAGAAGGTGGTATGAGAGAAAAAAAGTTTCTGGCGTCCTTCAATTCTGCCCATTATACTCATGCAGCCGGACTAGGCAAGAACAAAGCCGGCACAAGCGGATTCGAATTCATGTGTTCATTTTCAGTCCAATTCAATCCAATCGTGATATTGATCATAAAGCTTTCGTATTCTTCCGGCATCAAGAGCAATGACTTCACACCCTCTGTCATCATACAGAAAGAAAATAATATCTTTTGTCATATTCACAAAGAAAATATCAGGATACCCAACGGAACAGCCCCCGAACCTTGGCTTCAGCGGAAAATCTTCGTGGACGGCTGCCTTAAGTAATTGGGGGATACGCAGATTTTTCCGTTTACATAATAAAGAAAACTGCTGTATTTCATATTCTTCTTCGACCGGGCATGGACAGGTCTTCACTTGAATCCGATATAAATCATCCTTACACTTCAGAAACGGCTGATAAACCTTTAATTTTCTCGCATGATTACCTTGAGTTTTGTGCTTATACACGTTGGCAACAAGAAACAAGTCATCGCTATGTTCAAACAGCTCATTGAAAAGTGCGGCGGTTTGATGATGAACAAGCTGAAAATACTCAAGATTCAAAGCACCGCTTTCATTAAATTGATACATATTGCCGCCGAGAGAAAAATGAATTCCCACATCCCATTGATGATAAATGCCGGGCACTAATTTTAAAGTCGGAAACCTTTCCTTCAGATAATCATTTATTTTCATTCAAACATCTCACTTTCCCTTTCCCGCTCCAGAAGCAGAAGAAGCCGAAAACATTCCGCTTATTTCTTTTTCACTCTTGTAATATTATTCCGATTGGAATACAATGAAATAGAACACTGTGAACCCCATTGATCAGGGTGGATGCTGGTCACATTCATCCTGATCCTTTCTTTTACACAAGATCGCCCCAACTTTGAACCCCTCCGTTTCCAACCTTATACATATAATTCAATGGGTTTATTTTCTTATACATAAGCATCAAAAGGTGTCAGCTTTGAACAACATCAGAAGTTTAAGAGAATATTTCCGGTCTCACTGTAAAATAGGTCTAAACTCTGAACAGCTTTTCACATTTTGATTATCAACCACTTTTCCATTCTCAAGCGCATCATTGCTGATTCGATTACTTCCCGCTCCTTCTGTCGCTAAACTGCAAAATGTCCATCCCATTCATCCTCTCTCCAATTTTACAACGTTGCTATAATGAATTTCATGTTTTCCCCAACCTTCAGCTTAATCTTTTTGATCGTTACTAATCTAAGTACTTTTTTCAATTCCATAATCCATTGGTATGATCGGTAACCTAATGAACTTAAATACAAAAAAACCTGCTTTCAGCAAGGTTTTTTCGACAAAGGGGAGATTATTTCCCCACAAATTCTATTAACTATGTTTTTGTTTTAACCATTCTTTCTTTAGCAATGCGTATTGGAAAGTGTTTTCATATTTAGGTGTTCCATCCTCGTGTGCTGTAAATGAAATAAATTCAAGAAAATAACCTTCTTTACGCATTCCTAATCTTTCACATAATTTTTGTGACCTGCAGTTATCATCTTCAACATATGCATAAAGAGATACTCAAAGAAAGCCTTCGCACTTTCACTTGCGTATCCCTTCCCTTCAAAACGGGCATTGAAATTCCAACAAACGGAATAGGTATCTGGCTCTTCTTTTAAATAAAATAGTTCTCCGACTAGATCATTACTGTCTTTTAAACAAACTGCAATATAAGAGTCATCTCGGCTTCTTTTTTGAACGTTTGCTGCAGCTTCTTCTAACGTAGATATTCTGTCATCAAGAAAGCAATTCACTCTCGGATGTGCCGAATATTCCAACAGACCTTGCGCATCTCTCTCGGTAAAATTTCTTAAAATTAAGCGAAGGGTTTCAATTTTTTGCATTTGCAGTCTCCTGTTTCATTGTTATCGATCTTTGAAAAGAACTTCTTCGTTTGTTGAAGAACTTGTCTCAATCTATTTTTACTATAATGATGGATGCTATCATCTTTGTCAAAAACAATAATTTTCATTTGCCGCCCGCATGTAAAGTACTGAACAATTTTCGTGAAAAACCCTCAGTATCGAATATAGAAACGAGCAATAGTAATTAAAACAAAGTTAAGCCATTACAAGCTTATTGAGTTTTTTTTCAAACTTTTCACGCTCATCATCTCATGAGTGAGAAATGTCCCATTATAAAACACGCTGAAAGTCGTCCAAACTGCCGGGGGTTTTTGCGCCATATCTTTTGACGTTATTCGCCGGGCCTGAAAATGAAGTCCTTTCTTTTCAGTCAGTTCCTTTAAATTCTTTAACAATCCGACTGCAAATGGGCATTGAGCTGTATAAAATATTGTGATTCCCTCATCATTAACGAAATTACTTTTCACCTGTTTTTTAAATACAGGAGGATATGCATGTTCATTCCACGTCAGTGACATCAACTGAAAATAGGGTTCTGCTTCATCTTGCACAGCAAATCCCATATGTTCAAAGAAATGCTTATCACTTAAATAAGGGAGTTTTTTCTTCCCCACTATATGAACTATCCCATCCATACCGCGGGATTTTGCATCTGACACACATTTTTCTAACAAGTGTTTCGCATGTCCGTTATTCTTATATTTACCTGAGACCCAAAGACAATTAATAAACATAAAATGAGGTGCGCTTATCGGAACCCACGCTTCTTCTGCAGGTAAATATTCAATAAAAACTTTTGCCCGTTCGTTTAGGCGATAGAACACCAAGCCATCAATCATCCGATCTTTGAGCCAGCTCTTCTTTTCATTTACCGCATCCTCATATTGTTTCGTACCTAATGCACAGCAAATATGATTGTCATCAATATTGTCCCTAGTCAACTCAATGTACTCCATTTTTCCTCACCCGCTTTCTTTTGGAAACATCAGCTTTACTTGCAGTGAACATTGTAATTTCTCAGAAATATAGAGTCCCAGAACCAATATATGAACGCAGCAACAATGCTCATTATGTAATAAATGGGCATTCTGAAAACTGTGAAATCAATTGGCGGATTATCTATGTACCAGAACAAGAACACAGCTAAAAAAGCGACTGCTGTATAAATGAAAAGATGAACCAAACTAAACTTTTTAGGCTTCTTTCTTAACCATAGTTGCACAGGAACAGCAAACAAAAAGTAAGTAATAAATGCGTAAAAAGCAATGATAACTACAGTAACCAATGCAAATGGCACAAAACCCGAGTATACAAACATATATAGCCCGAAGATCAATCCATACGACAAACTTGAAAAAGCCAATGTGTAAGTATAGCTTTGACTTTTGCTCCAAGACGCCGCTCCCATATATTTCACCTACTTTTTATAAAAATACATTTTTCATTTTTTTCCTATTGTTTAAAATCAGTATATATCCATCACTTTAAAAGATCTATGTTTTTTTGGCAGATCATCAATTCACTATCTTAATATCCAAAAATTTTAATTGCCATTAAAAAAGGTCAAGGAAATACCTTGACTGTGTATCGCTCACCAATCTGCATCCGGCTCATCGTGTTCGAATCCGTAAAAGCCTTTAATCCACACATCTCCGCAGCCGGCTCCTTTTGTGATCAATAAGTAATGATTTCTGTTTGCATCACCACTCACCTTATCAGCCGCGCTCAAGTTCAAATGAATACCCGTGAAATTCTTTTCACTAAGGGTAAAATCATATCCTGCCAGTGTAATTCTCTGCAGTTTAAGCTCAAATATCGACAGAAAGATTACGACCACAAATTCAAAGCATTCTGTGCATTTGGAGACGACAAACCCCCATTTAAACACCATTCGGATGACAAATCATCCATAGATTCCTCCCTGCATAGCTCCCTCAACTTTTGTAGAGACACTTGTCCGCAAAAAAATGTAAGGGTTTTCAAAATAAGAGCAGCGTGCTAAATTGTAAGATAAGTAAAAATTTTCTGCTAATATTCGAAAGGGGTGTATGATTTGAAAGCAGTAGTAGCAACAAAAGACAAAAGTATAGCGATCGTACAAAAAGAATTACGTCCTTTGCGACATGGTGAAGCCAAAGTTAAGATGGAATACTGTGGTGTATGTCATACTGACTTACATGTTAAAAATGCTGATTTCGGGGATGTTACTGGCGTCACTCTAGGTCATGAGGGAATAGGCATTGTAACTGAGATCGGTGAAGGTGTAACAAGTCTGAAAAAGGGCGACCGCGTCTCTATTGCCTGGATGTTTGAAAGCTGCGGCTGCTGTGAATATTGCCTAACTGGCCGTGAAACCTTGTGCCGCGATGTAAAAAATGCCGGCTATACAGTTGACGGCGCAATGGCTGAAGAAGCAATCGTAGCGGTTGATTATGCAATAAAGGTGCCGGAAAATTTAGATCCTGCAGCAGCAAGCAGCATTACTTGTGCAGGTGTAACAACTTATAAAGCCGTTAAAGTCAGTGAAATTAAGCCAGGTCAATGGATCGGTGTATTTGGAGTCGGCGGTTTAGGCAACTTGGCTGTTCAATATGCAAAAAATGTCTTTAACGCTAAAGTAATTGCTTTCGACATTAGCGATGAAAAATTGAATTTTGCTAAGAGCTTAGGCGCTGATGCGGTTGTAAACAGTTTAAACGAAGACCCCGTCGCTAAAGCAAAAGAAGTGACTAACGATTTAGGGCTTGATGCTGTGGTCATCACGGCTGTCTCTAAAACCCCTTTCAATCAAGCGATTGATGTTGTAAAAGCAGGAGCCCGCGTAGTCGCTGTCGGTTTACCGGTGGACAAAATGGATTTAGATATTCCCCGTCTCGTGTTAGATGGAATTCAGGTAGTAGGTTCATTAGTAGGTACCAGAGAAGACCTGAAGGAAGCTTTTCAATTTGCTGCAGACGGTAAAGTTGTACCTAAAGTGACAAAACGCGCGATCGAAGATGTGAATGATATTTTTGAAGAAATGGAGCAAGGTAAAGTGACCGGCCGCATGGTTATCGATTTTACTTCCTAATCATTAAGGCTGCCGGGAATGATACGGCAGCCTTTGATCTCGATTCTTGCTCGGCGCCCCACCCAGACTGAATGAGACTTTGTCATTTAGTTCAGAAAAGAAACTTTACAGACCATTCGGCGGTTATTCATTTTGCAAGTACTGCCTGAACTAACCCTGATACCAATATAATGCCAGGTCATTCATTGCCGAAGCGTAGCCCTGCTGTCTTAACATAGTTGTTATGCTGCCCCGATGATAAGTTCCGTGATTGGCAACATGGAATAAAATTTCTGAGTAAGCAGTTTCTCTGTAACCTAACCAAGGATTATTTAAGTTCATTTTTTGTTCTACATCTGTTTGGCTATTCATCCATTCTTCAAACTGTGAAGCCAGTTCTTCATAAGACGCCGCAAATTCATCTGCAGAATATAAATGAGCCCTTTCCGCATAAGCCATAGAACCTTCCAATGCTTCCTGCATGTCTATTCCTTTAAGTACTTGCAGCCACATAACATCCACCGCGCAGATGTGACTGAACGTTTGAGCAATTGTAGGATATGAACTGTGAACCTCTTCATAAAGGACATTACTTGGTAATTCCTTTATTCTTTCTAATAACGCTTTATTCGCCCAAACATGGTACTGATACATGTTTTTCGCATGGTTCATTTAACATCTCTCCTTTAAAGTTGATACTTGTGATTATAAAAAAAGATATATGACAGCACATTGTCATACATCTTTATAAATTTTCATTATTTTTTCGGCTTCATCCATTAAAATTGATTGCAGTTCCACCGGTTTTATAATTTTAGCGCCACTGCCAAAGCTCAAAAGAATTGATTTAAGCCATCCGGCATGCTGAGGCCGATACACAGAGATTGTAAACGTCATACTTCCATCTCTGTTCATGACTTTTGAAGCGTTCTGAAATTGATCTAATACTTTAGCTATGGAATTAGGATTAACCCAAATGACTACATTCGCAAACCCTTCCAGGTCGGATTCTGAATAAGATGGTTCATCTTTCACTTTGTGACTGCGCAAAAACTCTTCTTGAGAAAGCGTTATATTCATCATACGTGATACTCTAAATTCTCTATCATCTTGACGTTCTCTGCAGAAGCCATATACATACCAATTACGAAACTTATAATGAAGGTGGATAGGTTCTGCTTCACGTGATGTAAATTCATTTTTATTACTGACATAATCAAAGCGTACTACCTTTTTTTCCTGTATAGCTTTTCGCAGCCGGATTAATGAATTCGGTTCTGTTCTAAGGCTTTCCAAGTTAACATACAAAGTCCTGCTGTTTTCGCTTGTATCCAGAGATTTTAATCTATCTATCGTGTGTTCAACTTCCTTATCTTCAAAAACACTCGACAAACTGCTTAATACTGTAATTAAATTCAATACATCATGAGAACCGATTAAACTTTTATCAAATTTGTATCCTCTCATTATCCCAAAACCGCCGTTAGCCCCTTGATATGAAACGACTGGTATTCCAGCTGCACAAATCGCTTCGATGTCTCTATAAATTGTCCGCGTTGATACTTGAAATTCATCAGCTAAACTGGAAGCAGATAAAATTTCATTATGTAAGAGCTTGAATATGATTGATAACAAACGTTCTAATTTCAATTCTCAATTCCTTTCCTTATTAGGGTTGGAAGTGCTCTTTTGGCTCTGACACATTTATGCCGCTCACCTCCTGTCACTTCAAGACACCACGCAGAAAGCTTAATTTTTCCACCTAACCGTCGAATTACCATATGCTTTTTACTTTGCGACACCGATAAGCCCTTCTATTGCTTCATCTGATATTCAATAAAACGGCTGTTGAACCTTTTCTTATGTATACAGCTTCATCTTCACTAGTAATTTGAGGCCCAATTTAATCTACATAATAGTTCACTGAATCTCTCAACAATTTTAGATAAACATCTTCTTTTTATAGAGATGTTCGTTCAATCGACATCCTTGTGATAAATATGGTAAAATTCATAAAAACAAGGGAGTGTTGTTACATATGAGTCTTATCATTTTAGCATCCATGCTTTTATGGGGTGCAGTGATCCACGAGCTAAACAAACCTTCAAAAAAGCAAAGTAAACGAAAAATGATCCCTTTGGTATCCCTCAGTTCTTTATCTACTTTAATCATCACAATTTCGCTTTTTTCTAATTTAATTGGTTGATATTTGTTATGAGGAAACCCGCCAGAGGTTCCTCATAACACTAAAAACCTACTCACTGCACTTTTTACAGCAGACCTTATCAGAGTGTTTGCTTAACACTTTATCCATTCTCCCCACAGGCATCTTCTTCTCACTCGGAAGTGTAAGATAAGCTGTTATCTCATCCCCTGATTTTAATGTTTTTCCGCAGATAGAGCATTTTAACTCATTATTAAAGAAATTTTTTAATCCCATTCAGAAGCCTCCTTATTTACCTTTATAAAGTAATACGTTAATGCTTTATAAAAGTTTCAGGTTAAAGAAATACTCCTTGCCTGGGAATATACTTCGTTTCAGTTGATCCGCAGCCGCCCCGGCATCGTTATACCCTCGCTCAATCAGGAAGCTTCTTCCTTATATCCTCCACGACATTAAATGCGGGGAAAACGTTCATTCAGGAATTCAGCGTTAACCAAAAAGGAGAATACATCCTGAAATATGATAGCGGCACCGGTGATAGTGTCGATGGTTTCTTTAGATCTGTTGAGATCTAAATTCCGTTAGGAAAGTCGGCAGTTTTGCCGACTTTCTTTTACAAGCATTCTGCAGGAATAAACGTAAAGTTTCGAATAAACATACGACCTTTTTGAAACGGAAACTTTATCTGCACCACAAACCCGCAAGCAGCCTCCTTGTATCGTACCTTCCGTCCCTTTGTGATTTGTTTTGATTTGTCGTATACTGCGCTTGCCCGGGAAATGATGAATATTTTCGTTAACTATAATTTCCCTGTACCTCTTCGTATGTGACTCTGCATGATGAAGTAACTTCATGCTCACCACTTTCATACATAGTTTTATTGCATGTTTAGCCATATCCCTCCTCTTTAAACAGCAAACCGTCCAATCCATTTCTCTCTTTCAGTTAACCTCCCATTATTTTATTGTTTTAGAAGCTCTTCATTTTAGACATAACATCCTTTTTTTTCTTATTTAGACTTAAATCTATGTCGAATTTTATCGTCCGGCATATTATGTACTATCCTAACAACAGGAGGTGGCAATAATATGGGGAACTACGGTGGAAATTATGGCGGAAACTCTTTCGTATTGATCGTTGTGCTGTTCATTTTGTTAATCATTGTAGGTGCTGCATTCCTTTTCTAGCACATTGACGATTTATATTCGTCTCCCAAACATTGCATCCCTTAGTTCGGACAGACGCCATAAGAAGTTTTATGGCGTTTTTACTTTTTAAAAAAACCAATCTGAGATAAACATTTTTTATTTTTACTCTGGTAAGCGGGAGAGTTTCCTCCCCTGCCTGCGCCAATATTGCCGCTATGAAGAATGAGGCGAACAATCCAAAAGGCGTTGTGATCCATTCTTTAAAAACGATTCCGAAAATCAACAATTCGCAAGCAGTTCCATATAAAATAGCTAAACCAGTGATTGCCCATTGGCTAATATTCTTATTGCCTAAACAATCTGATACATATTCCGTCCAACACTTAGCACTCAGCATGTTTGATGATGGATGGGCCCGTTGTATCTTCTGCAGACTTTTCTCTTTCAAAGACACCAGACTTATCTTCATCTTTAACGCCATTAACCCAAAATGTCATTTTGTTTTGAATAAAGACTTGTTCATGAACATAGCCCCTAAATAGTTGTTATTAATTCATCAGGATTACAGATGTTGTGAACTTAAAAAGGATATTACTCACCTCCTTTATAAAATTGTCATTCGTTAGATTTAGTCACTGAATCTTTTTTGTTGTTTGGTATCTTAGCGGCCTTCCACACTCATTTAAAAAAGGTCCGCCCACAAAATACGGTGTTCACACATTAAGTCATTTTCACATAAAAAAAACCGGATTCCTCCTTAAAGAGGTTCCGGTCTTTTTTAGTTAAAATGCGGGAAATATCTGGTGACGTGCTGCACACCCCCGCTATTATAATATTTCAATAGAGCCTTCTGTTCCATGAACGCGTATTCGCTGCCCATCTTTTATCAATTGGGTTGCATTTTCAACTCCGACAACTGCAGGTAAGCCGTATTCACGTGCGATAACCGCTCCGTGGGTCATCAGTCCGCCAACTTCAGTGACCAGGCCTTTTATGGATACAAACAATGGTGTCCAGCTGGGATCAGTATAGGAGGTAACTAATATATCCCCATCTTCCAAATCGGCATCTTCCATGTTTAAAATAACCCGTGCCCGCCCCTCTATGACTCCCGAGGAAACAGGCAGCCCTGCAATCGCTCCGGCCGGGAGATTTTCTCGTTTGTACTCGCCTGTAACGATTTCACCGTCAGACGTGATAACACGCGGCGGAGCTAGTTTTTCATATACTTTATACTCGCCCTTTCGTGTGCTGATGATTTGGTAATCCAATTTATGTGTGCGTACGACTTCCTGAAGTTCTTCAAAAGTGAGATAGTATATGTCTTCTTTTTCATGAATAACGCTCGCTTCTGCGAGTTGTTCGGCTTCTTTCAGTAAAGCCTGCTTATAAAGGAAGTAGCGGCTGATCATGCCGTATTTTGGATATTCTCTGAACCCGCTGAAGTTCCGGATGATGCGGATCATTCGTTTAGTGTCTTTGGCTTTTTGTTCACCATCCGGTAATTGCTTCAATCGGTCTAATAACTCTTGTTCTTTCTTCAACGCCTCCTGCCGCCCTTGCTCAAATTTCCGCTGGCTGGCATTTGGCTCAAAGTTTTTGAGATTATTAAGAATCATAGGGACAAGTGCAGTTGGTTTTTCGCTCCATCGAGTTCTTGTCATATCAATTTCTCCGGCACATCGCATTCCGTACTTGTTGAGATAAGCATAGATAGCGTCACGGGTTTCCCGCCCGCCTTCAAACGTCACCAGCCCATCCAAAAAGTGATCATCTTTTACATTCTCTAAATAGGCAATGACTTCTGGGTAAGGGCGGATCACATCGGCGACGTCCAATAGCGCAAGCCCCATTTCTGAAGTAATATTATGGGGTACAGATTGAGAAAGCGTATCTGCTGCGTTTTTTTCACCTAACCACTCGTTCATTTTTTCGTTAATCCATGATGAAGCATCCATTGCAGTTCGAATCAACACCGAACTTTTTGGGTTAAATAGAATCTTCTTTAATTCCTTGATATCTTCCAAAATAAAACGAAATAAATCATCTCCTGATTTCGTCTGGATGTTTTGTTTTAACTCTTCTATCGATGCTTGACTGCTCTTAATCAAATCAGAAACAATTGCCGGATCGTTTTCAGCTTGATCCGGCATATCTGCATTGCCTTTGCCGGGAATCGGTGCCGTTTTACCAGGTATCGGCTTAATGAAATCATCTCGCTCTATTATGGTCATAAGTGCGTCTTTTAAGAGCGGATCGTGCTGCCCCATGCCTTTTAAGAAAACTTCTCTGACATTAGGGGATGCCAGTTGATGTGTGACATCAACGAATAGCCTTCCGCCGGCTTTACGCATAGGTGCAGCAGTCGTCAACAGAAAAAAAGACAATCCAAGGGGTTTTATGGGATCCGTCATCATTTGCTGATGACCAACAGAGATATAGACGTGATTTTCTTGATCGTTCGCTTCAGGAACGGGGTATAACGTTGTGATCGGCCGGCTTTGGACAATATAAAAAGTATCGCGGTCCAAACACCATTCGATATCTTGCGGCTGGCCGAAATGAGCTTCGATCTGTCTCCCGATACGTGCCAGCTGTAAAATTTGTTCATCAGTCAGTGTTTGAATCTTTTGCTGATCAAGAGCGATCTCCTGTGTTTCTGTTCCGCCTTCTTTTCGTCCATAGATAGCCAATTTTTTAGTTTCTATTCTCTTATCGACGATTTGCCCGTCCTGTACTTTATAACAATCGGCAGAGACTAAGCCGGAGACCAGTGCTTCACCAAGTCCAAAACCGGCATCGATGGATAGCAGCTTTCGGTTTCCGGTCATCGGATCAGCGGTAAATAAAATTCCCGAAGCCTGTGGGAACACCATCCTTTGGATGATAACGGATAAATAAACTTGGCTGTGATCAAATCCATTTTGCATACGGTAAATGACCGCGCGATCCGTAAATAGGGACGCCCAACATTTACTGATATGCTGCAAGATCGCATCGACGCCGGTAATATTTAAATAGGTGTCTTGTTGACCGGCAAAAGAGGCATGCGGTAAATCCTCAGCTGTCGCACTGGAACGTACGGCATAGGCATGTTCTTCGCCGAACCGGGAGAGTTGATAAGCAACTGCTTTGACTACATCTGAAGGAATTTCTGTTTCCATAATGGTTTGCCGGATTTTTTTGCTGACTTCACCAATTTGATCCCGATTCTCCACTTTCAGCATGGTCAGTTGATCCAACAGCGCTTGTAACGTTTCGTTTTGTTCAATGGCTTTTTGATATCCTGCGGTTGTGACACAAAATCCTTCCGGTACTTGTATTCCTTGAATTTTTGATAATTCCCCTAAATGTAACCCTTTTCCTCCAACGAGCAAAGGCTGTGTTTTTTCAATTTCGTGAATGCCGAGAACCAAAGAACTCATTCTATATCTCCCCTTCAAAAAAATTTGACAAGAGCTTTTCAGCATGATATAATCATAATATAAGATGGATAACTATGACTTTTCACACAAAAAGCACGCGTGTTCTGATTATATCACCGTGTCTGTTTTTGTGCAATATAAAAAGAACCTGGCCAATTTGGCGAGGTTCTTTCTTCATTTTTGTCGAAAGCTCTTTAAAGCTGTATTGAGATCTTTTGTGTGAACGTAAATGTTCTTATACAACTCGAATAGTGTTTTATATGTTTGAACATTTTGTTTTTTTGGATAAAATGCAGCTGCTTCATGAATGAACTGCTCTGCACATTCTTCAAGAGAGTCAAACCACCCGCTTCCGAAGGCAGCTAACATTGCAGCCCCCATGGCGGGACCTTGTTCATTCTCTAACTTAACCACCCTCGTATTGAAAATATCAGCCTGCATTTGAAGCCACGTTTCATTTTTAGCTCCCCCGCCAATAGAGACAACCGTATCAACTGATTTTCCCGCTTCGCGGAACAGTTCAATTGATTCATATAAAGAGAATGTGATGCCTTCCATTATCGCCCTCAAAAAGTGCTCTCTTTTGTGGGCTCCGTCCATTCCGATCAAGCTTCCCCGAATAGATGAATCAGCATGCGGCGTTCTTTCACCAACCAAATAAGGAGTGTACAGCAGTCCATTTGCTCCTATCGGAACAGATTCCACTCCCCGCAATAATTGTTCAAACGATTCGTTCGGCGCAAACGTTCTTTTAAACCAGTCCAAGCTGTACCCTGCAGCGAGCGTGACTCCCATCGTATAAAAAGAATCCTTTTTTCCATGATTAAAAAAGTGCACTTTCCCTTTAAAGTCCCTTTCTTTGTCTTCTTCACAGGAAAGTATGACTCCTGACGTCCCGATACTGCATAATGTTTTTCCGGAAAAAAGAATACCGGCTCCGACAGCACCGCAAGCATTATCTGCTCCCCCGGCGTACACTTTTGTTTTTTCCAACAGCCCAGTCTCCGCTGCAACGCTCGGAAGCAGCGATCCTACACAGTCATGGGATTCAACAAGCGGAGGACAAATTTCCGCTGAAATACCAAATTGATTGCAAATCTCATCGCTCCACTCTTTGCGGGTCATATGTAAAAGTAACGTTCCCGCCGCATCGGAGTATTCGGTATGAATGGCGCCAGTCATGCGGAATCTCACATAGTCTTTCGGAAGCAAAAAAACAGCGGTTTTGTGAAAAAGTTCAGGCTCATGTTCCTTCACCCATAACATTTTAGGTAATGTAAACCCTTCAAGGACACGGTTTTTTGTGATATCAAGCAGATGATCGCCAAATGTCTCGGTAATTCTGCTACATTGAGGCGTCGTTCTGGTATCATTCCAAAGAATCGCATGACGCAGCACCTGCCGATCTTGATCAAGCAGTACTAACCCATGCATTTGTCCTGAATAGCTAATCCCGTCAATATCCCCGGCTTGAACGTTGGATATCGAAATCAATTCAGCCAATGCTTCAATTGTTTGCTGCACCCAGTCTTCAGGATTTTGCTCACTATATCCCGCCTTCTCTTGGATGAGCGGGTAACTTTTGGACGTTTCTGCACAAACCTTGCCGTTTTGATTGACTAAAATGGTTTTAACGGCACTTGTTCCAAGGTCTATTCCAATGACATACTTCATTTTTTCACTCCTTCCTCTCTAAATAGATCCCCATTGAATTGGCCCGCCATAACAGTAACTTCATGACGGGCAATTCCGAGAACTTGGCTGCCTGCATCTTTTTACAGCGGGATCTGGAGCTTCTTTTTTCATTTGTTATACCTGTAAAATGTATTGATTTAATATCGCTTTTAACCGCTCCTGTCTCCCTGATTCGTTTTTAATTGGCTGATTGTTCAGCGCATATTGCTCAAGTGTTTTAAAATCAGCTCTTCCTTCTGCAATTTCAAGACCAATCCCTTCAGTAAAGCTGCGGTAACGGTGTTGAATCACATCTTCAAACACACGATCTTCGATTAATTTGTGGGCGGCTTTCAACCCTCTCGCAAATGTATCCATCCCTGCAACATGGGCATATAGTAAATCATCAGGCTCAAAAGAAGATCTCCTGACCTTTGCGTCAAAGTTTAATCCTCCGCTTCCAAGACCGCCATTTTGCAGAATTTCGTACATTGCTAATGTCGCAGAATATAAATCTGTCGGAAATTCATCTGTGTCCCAGCCTAAAAGCGGATCACCCTGATTCGCGTCAACAGAGCCAAGCAAGCCATGCACTCTCGCCATTCGTAATTCATGTTCGAATGTATGTCCGGCTAATGTGGCATGATTGGCTTCGAGATTTAATTTAAAATGATTGTCTAAGCCATATTGCTTTAAAAAGGCAATGGTTGTTGCTGCGTCCGTATCATATTGATGGGTGGTCGGCTCTTTTGGTTTTGGTTCAATCAAAAACTGCCCTGTATACCCGATTTCCTTCGCATAATCCACTGCCATATGCATAAATCTGGCCATATTATCAAGCTCAAATTTTAAATCGGTATTTAACAAAGTTTCGTACCCTTCACGTCCGCCCCAAAATACATAGTTCTCGGCGCCAAGCTCTTTTGCTGTTTCTAATCCTTTTTTTACTTGGGCTGCGGCATACGCAAATACATCTGCATTACAAGAAGTCGCCGCACCATGGACGAAACGGGGATTCGTAAACATGTTTGCAGTATTCCATAATAGCTTAACGCCGCTGGTTCTCATGTAGTCTTTTATCATGTCCACGATTATATCCAGATTTTGATTTGTCTCTTTTAACGTACTTCCTTCCGGTGCGATATCCCGGTCATGAAAAGCAAAAAATGGCGCATCCAGTTTTTCAAACAGCTCAAACGCTGCATCTACCCTCGCTCTCGCCAGATCCATGCCTTTATAGTGATCCCACGGTCTCTGCATCGTAGCTGCTCCAAACATGTCTGTGCCGTCAGCGGTAAATGTATGCCAATAGGCAATAGAAAATCGCAAGTGCTCTTTCATCGTTTTTCCGCCAATTACTTCTTGAGAATTATAGTATTTAAATGCTAAAGGATTCGTGGATTCTTTCCCTTCGTAAATCACTTTGTTTGCGCTTTCAAAATAGTTGACCGAACCGGAATGAGAGTGAGCCATGTGTGATTTCCCCCTTATAAATAAATTCTAAACATGATCATTCAAATACAAATGCTTTTATGTCATGTTGCACATTAGTTTGTTGCCTAAACAAACTAACTTATTTTCATCTTATATAACCTCATCAGTATTTTCAATATTTTTTTTAGTTTTTTACGAACACATTAGATATAATAAAGGTTGGATTCGCTATGTACTGCGTTTCGCACGATAACACAGAACGTTCAACTTAATTTAAAGATTATACAAATGGAGTGGATGAAGTGGATATCGCTGATCAAGCCTTTGTCAAAAAAGTTAACCAAAAGTTATTACTAAACGAAATACTTAAAAATTCACCTATTTCAAGAGCAAAATTATCTGAAATGACTGGATTAAATAAATCAACTGTTTCATCACAGGTAAACACATTAATGAAAGAAAATCTTGTATTTGAAATAGGTCAAGGTCAATCAAGTGGCGGAAGAAGGCCTGTCATGCTTGTTTTTAATAAAAAGGCAGGATACTCCGTAGGAATAGATGTGGGTGTGGATTATATTAATGGCATTTTAACAGACCTTGAAGGGACGATCGTTCTTGATCAACACCACCATTTAGAATCAAATTCTCCAGAAATAACGAAAGACATTTTAATTGATATGATTCATCACTTTATTACGCATATGCCCCAATCTCCTTACGGTCTTATTGGTATAGGCATATGTGTCCCTGGACTCATTGATAAAAATCAAAAAATTGTTTTCACTCCGAACTCGAACTGGAGAGATATCGACTTAAAATCTTCTCTACATGAGAAGTTCAATGTGCCTGTTTTTATTGAAAATGAGGCAAATGCTGGCGCATATGGAGAAAAAGTATTTGGTGCTGCAAAAAATCACGATAACATTATTTATGCAAGTATCAGTACAGGGATAGGGATCGGTATTATTATCAACAACCATTTATATAGAGGGGTAAGCGGATTCTCTGGAGAAATGGGACATATGACAATTGACTTTAATGGTCCTAAATGCAGTTGCGGAAACCGAGGTTGCTGGGAATTGTATGCTTCAGAGAAGGCTTTAGTAACATCTCTTCAGACGAAAGAGAAAAAAGTGTCCAGCCAAGATATCATAGACCTCGCCCATCTGAATGATGTTGGAACTTTACAGGCATTACAGAATTTTGGTTTCTATTTAGGAATAGGCCTGACCAATATTTTAAATACATTTAATCCGCAAGCCATCATTTTAAGAAACAGCATCATTGAATCGCATCCTATGGTTTTACATTCAATTAAAAGCGAAGTGTCATCGAGGGTTTATTCCCAACTAGACAATAGCTATGAATTATTACCATCTATCTTAGGAAAAAATGCCCCTGCTCTAGGAATGTCCTCTATTGTTATTGATCATTTTCTCGACATGGTTCATAACTGAAATGTACATACTTCTATGTTTTACGCTCATCTTTAAAGATGGGTTTTTTTATTCTAGGAGTATTTCTGAATCAATACTGACAAAGGCACCTTCTAATATGAAAAAGGAGTTCTAAAATAGAAATCTCCTTTTTCATGTGCTAATTATTTTTCTTTATAACGGAAATATCTGAAGTCGGCCGGAATATGATGACCGCCCGTATCTTGGCATTGCATCCCTACAAAAGCTCCTGTAAAGAATCCCCCGCCGCGGATGTAATCATCTGATAATTTTTTCGATTCCAATGTAATGTCGATTTTGTGCCAATCTTCTTTGTTAAATGAATAGAAATAATAATATTTTTCGTTTTCAATATTCACTTTTAAATAGACATACTTGACTTCACGAGGAATCACAATTTTATTTTTTAATGGCTGTGAAAAAGAAAAGTTATCACATATCGTTAATTCCAGAATACGGCCAAGTTCTTCATCATACGTGACTTGAAGAGCCGTCCAATTCTCTGTATTGTAATAGTTCACCAAACCAGCGGCTTGCTGAAAATTTTCCGGATAAAACGCAACAGCCGTTTCTGCTTCAAAATGGAGGCTTTGCCAGCGTCTGGCTACAAACGCCTGAGTAAATGTCGAAGTTAAGGATTCATGGCCGTATAATCGTAAATGATTTGGCGCTTGAGTTAATGATCCTAATTTCTCCGTAAACGGGATTCTTAACGTTTGAAAATTGATATTTAATGTTGCATCCTCAAATTCATCAACTTCCGGATACGTGTCTTCAAACATTGTTTCTGGTATAGAAGGCGCATCCACCTCCAAGCTCCCTTCTTTTCCGCCTGCTACATATGGCCAGCCATCTTTCCAATAGAGTTTTTGAATAGCAGTTTCTCTGCCCAGAGGACAATATCCTCTCTGCTGAAAAATTGAATCATCGTCCGGATGAATGGGACGTCCCGTTAAATGAGCTAAATACCACTCACCTGTATGTGTTTGTACAATGGATGCATGTCCGCATTTTTGCAGCGGATTTTCCGGCGCATGCCATGACGTTAAGATAGGATTATCGGGATGAACTTCATATGGGCCCTCAATATTTGCAGAACGGGCAATTGTAGCAGCATGTTCGAACCGCGTTCCTCCTTCTGCGGTTAATAAATAATAATAGTTCCCGATACGGTAAAGGTGCGGCGCTTCTGTCAGCTTTCTTTCAGTTCCTTTAAAAATCACTTTCGGTTTACCGATTAGTTTTTGCTCCTTATCAGAATATTCCTGCATGACAATGCCTCCAAAGGAGTGCCGATCAATACGCTGATCCCATAACATATTTAATAAATATTTTTTCCCATCCGTATCATGGAACAAAGAAGCATCAAAACCCGAGCTGTTTAATGTGATCGGCTCCCCCCAATCACCATTAATCGTGTCACAAGTCACTAAATAATTGTGGCAATCTTTCCAGGCGCCATCTACAACCTTAACATCCGTATAGATCAGCCAAAACTTTCCGTCGCTGTAACTTAAACATGGCGCCCAGACCCCGCCTGAATTAGGATTTCCTTTCATGTCTAATTGCGAAACTCTCTGTAATGGATGTGCAACTAAGTGCCAATTGACTAAATCTTTTGAGTGGTGTATCTGGACTCCCGGAAACCACTCAAATGTAGATACAGCGATATAATAATCCTCTCCAACCCTGCAAATACTCGGATCGGGGTTGAATCCTTTAAGTACTGGATTGATAATCTTCATTTTGAACTCCTCCTCAGCTATTTTCTGTTGACTCATCATGTTTTAAGCTTTGAAATCGTCAATATGATCCAAATAAACTTTGTCTCTATTCTCTAATTCTCGAACCATGCTTTTATATTTTTTCTCATCTAAGTTATAGAAATTAATATCAATCATGGCCAGAACCAGTAAGAACACGGGGATAATGGTTGTTGTAATTAAAATTCCCGTCAATGCCTCCGGCGTTTGCACCTGATTTGCCACATATCCAAACTGATCTAGAACCAAACCCGGTACAACCCCTCCCAAGGCCATGCCGAATTTAAAGAAAAATCCGATAATAGCGTATATGAGACCGCCCATTCTTTTCCCGGTCTTATACTCTCCATATTCTATTGTTTCAGGAATAAGCGCCCACATATATCCCCCGGCAGTGAGGCTTCCTGCAGCGGCCAGCAATCGAAAGGAAAGTATCAGGAATATATTACTTGACGGAACGAAAAGTAAAGCTAAGAGGCCGATCATATTCAGTAATAATGCATAGTTTAGTAATTTCTTCTTCCCTAATAATTGATGAAGCTTTGGAATAAACGGTAAAATGACCAAAGCAGGCAAACTTCCCAACAAACCGTACCACTTCACTAAATCCGCTCTTTCTAAATTATACGTTACGTAATAGATGCCAACCGAATTACTGATTGAATTCACTCCAAAAATAATAATAAAGAAAATACTTAATACAACTAGAGGCCGATTAACACGAAATTGCTCAAATATATCCGAAAATTTAATTTTTTCTTCCGATTTTTGAAGCGTGACACGCTCTTTTGTGCTTTTAAAACAAAAGATTAAAAGGCACCCGCCTATAACTCCCATAATACCCATGGTTAGCTGCCAGCCAAGAGATTCGCTGCCGGAATTATCGCTTAAATAAGCAGCCAGTAAGGGAACAAAAAATGCAACGACAAGTCCTCCAAGATTTGCAAATAACATACGGACAGACGTTATACTAACAACTTCTTGATTATTTCTGGTCATTGCAGATGTTAACGCGCCATATGGCACGTTTATCATGGTGTATGTAAGCGATAAGCCGACATAGGTGATATAGGCATATATTAATTTCCCCATATCCGAAAAATCGGGGGTTGTAAAACAGAGGATGGCCAATATGACAAAGGGAAAAGCTCCGAATAAAAGATACGGTCTGAAGCGGCCAAACCTGCTATTTGTTCTGTCAACTATTGTTCCAATAAAAGGATCAGCGAGAGCGTCGATGATTCTAACCACTAAAAACATCGTACCGGCTGCTGCTGCCGATAAACCAAAAACATCTGTATAGAAGAACAAAAGATACGTAGACACTGTTGCATAAATTAAATTACAAGCAAAATCTCCAGACGCATATCCAACTTTTTCAACCATGCTGATCTTCTTTACATTTTCACTGAGCATGATTTCTCCCCTTTTCGATCCTTTACATAAGGAACATGATGAAATGGTATAACATTTCTTTAAAATTATCGGCCAGTGAGCGGATTATAAAAGCGCTTTCAAAAAAATGATAGCGGTTTACTTTCACAGAGCATTTTCAACATCCAAATGGTGATCAGATAGCAGTGAACAGGATAAAAGCTTGGCTTTCGCTTTTTATATACCTCCAATTAAATCGAGCCTCTTATCCCCCTCCCATTTAAGACCTTTACATGATGGACAATTAAAGTGGTTTTATTAGTTTGTTGATCGAACAAACTAACTTGATTTCATATTATAAAATCTTTTCTGCTTTTTCAACTCTTTTTTCAGAGAATTTAAAACCGGCAAAGGACATACCATGTTGTAATTGCCGACTGCTTCGACAGACGTTAAGTAAAACCCCCCTGTGTCACCTGACTGACTTATTAAATGATAAGCACTTCCATCATCTTTTGTTTAGAAAAACTTATTAAGAAACATGCACTTGAAAAAATGCGAATCATATATAAGTGATATCCCGTTTAATTGGTTGAGGAGGATATTATGAAACCTATGCTGCCTTTTGAAAAATATTTTGGGGATTTAGAACTGGTATATGCATTTTATGGAGCTATGCCTACCGGTGTTACTGTTTCAGAAACTGGTCGTATTTTCATTTGTTTTCCGAAATGGGGAGACGATGTTAAATTTACGGTGGCGGAGATAATTGGGGATAAATTGCAGCCTTATCCTGATTTACAAACCAATTTGGTTAACCCTGAGAATATCAAAATGACTTTCATCAGTGTCCAAAGTGTAGTTACTGATGGAAGAGGAACCCTTTGGGTACTAGATACGGCGGCACCCAATTTTTCTGAACCAATTAAAGGCGGGGCAAAATTAGTCGCTGTTGATTTAAAAACCAATACAATCAGCAGAGTTTATACCTTTACAGAAGGTGTTGTCCTTCCAACAACTTACCTGAATGATGTCCGATTTGATTTTCGTGTTGGAACTGCAGGTTATGCCTATATAACGGATTCTTCTTCCAAAGGACCAGGAGCGATTATCGTCGTGGATTTAGAAACCGGAAACGCATTTAGACGGTTAAATGGAGCAAATCCAACTTCACCGGATTCCTATTTTATACCGAAAGTAGAAGGCAACATTTTGATGAATCGTAACAGGGATGGTTCAACTTCCCCATTTAGGCTGGCATCCGACGGTATTGCGATTTCTCCTGACGGAAAGGTATTATTTTTTTGTCCACTGACCAGCCGCCATTTGTTCTCGATCTCAACAGAAGCCCTGAGAGATAGAAATATACCGGACATGGATTTACTTTATCATGTGGCGTATTGGGGAGAAAAAGGCGCGTCTGATGGAATGATTACAGATGCAAAAGGAGCCATTTATGCCGGAGATTACGAGAACAATAGTATTCGAAAAATGCTGCCGAATGGCATAATGGAAACCATCGCACATGATCCGAGAATTTTATGGCCGGATACTTTTTCGATTGGTCCGGATGAATACTTATACGTCATCGTGAACCAATTACATCGGCAGGCTAGATTTCATTATGGAGAAGATTTACGACAGAAACCTTATAGTTTACTTCGTATAAAAATCGATGAATTACCTGCTCCTTCCTATTGAAAATAAAAAATGAAGGAAATCATATAATATCCTCATTTAAATATAAATGATTATTCGAGCCGTTTATAATCGGCCTATTGACGTATATAAGAAAAAAACAGACCTCCCTTGAGCCTCAGAACCTGAAGGAAAAGGTCTATCATGAATATCAGCTGAGCAAGTCCTTTGATGGGCAGCTTTTATTACAGAGCCGGGGTGATACCAACACCCTGGTCTTTTTATTAAGGGAAAAACACTGTAACCCGTCTGTAGTTTACAGCAGGAAAAAGACTTTATCTGGATGACTTTATTCATGATCCCAAAACAATATCTTTTCATTATCGATATCCATACATATTTCATTCCCGCCTGCAGAGCTGCTTGCAATAGGAATTATATTTCTAGGAAACCGATCAGAATATGTATCGATCACTTTCTGAAGACTGCTATGATCGTTCGCTAAACCGTAAATATCCTCTAACAATTGCGTATCATCGTCCTTACCCATCCAAAGGTCTTTCTCTATTGGTTTATAGCAAACGTCATACTCAACTTTATCTGTTGTTTTTTTACTTTCTAAATAACATCCTCCATATATCTTCAAAAAGTCCTTATAATCTGAAGGTAATTGATTGCCTATGTTAATTTCAAGCTCTTTTAGTTGTTCATTTGTATTAATGCTAGGATCTGTGCCAGCATCAATCGTAAACTCTTTCAACTTTTGTTCGATCTTATCTTAGTAAAGCTCATTTTAATACTCCTTCATATGCTATGGAAAAACAAGTTATAGACCTTCTTTTTAGTTTTAATCGTCCCAGTCCTCATCATCAATCCAGTCGTCTTTCGCTTCTTCCAGTTCTTCTATTAAAAACTCAAGGAATGTACTACCAACTTGTTTACCATATCCCTCTTGGTTGTCCCAAAGAATGACAGGGCATTCACCATTTTTCATCTTATTAGTGTCAAGACAATAAGAAAATTCATCTACATATTCGATCACTACAAGACCATCGGAAAGGTTATAATATTTTTTATATTCATTGGTCTGTTCGACAACTTCAGCGCCGTGAGAGTCATATCCGAGTATCATTGTTCCATATGCTCCCCCTGAACCATACTCAGTTAAAAACCACTTATAGCTGTCTGGAAGAGTTACATTGAGATCCTCTTCTATTTCTCTAATCTGCTCCTCAGTGACTCCTCCCGTGAGAATTGAATTTTCTTTATTTTCATCAAAGAAAGTTTTTATTTTTGAATAATCCATTAAACTTTCACCTCTTATTCTTGGTTCTCAAATTGCTGAGCTCTCCATCTCCAATACCTTCTTCTGAAACTTTTATATTGTTTATCAAGTACTAGATCATTTCTAAAACTCTGTCCATTCCCTTTTAATCCATGCAAAACATCACTGTACTTATTATGCCAGCTTTCAGGTATCTCCAGTATAGTACCAGGCTCTTCTTGAATTAAGTGATGTAAATTTATTTGCGTGCCATCTTTAGCAAACGGAGCATTACCATTTTTCATCAGTTGTAGATTCGTAAGGCCTTTACGATTTTTTTGATTAAGATCAATATCTTTCATTGTATATACTCTACGGCTTACATCTCTAGGCTCTCCTTTAACTTTTACCTTACCGTCTATTTCGTATGCTTCATATTTTTCTTTATTTAACCAAGGGACATCAACTTGCTGACCTGTAAATGGCTTTCTGCTTTCATCCAATTTCTTTGCATTGGTCAAAAGTTCATTTTTAAGGTTTTGGCTATCAACCACATTGTATGGCACGTCCCCTGCCATCGCAAGATTATATTTAGAGTTATACGGAAGCAGATCTGGAAGTTTAACATCCTTAATTTTCTGACCTACCTGTCCTGCCTTGTTTATGACCTTCCCCGCCGCATCAGCTTTGTTAACGGCTCCTGCTCCTTTCGTTCCGACGACAGCCACAGCTGCTGAACCAATTGCATATGTCACCCATCTTGATCTGGAGTAAGCATCTCCGTTCACCATATCTTTTTGATACGATTCCTCGATTGCTGCTGAAACAGCATCATATGTTTTAACAGGATGAAGTACTGCATTCCCCAGTGCTGACAAGGTTTCTCCCGGATCGGTTATGAAGTCCCATAAACCGGTTACCGTGTCTTTCCCGACATCATATAAACCAACGCCAGCTCCTTTTAAAATATCCCAAGTCACTTCTCCGACTTCTTCAAGCTGTTTTGCTTGTTCAAGCTGCATGACATGTTGCTGCTGGGAAGGTTCAAGGTTTTCATAGCCGATCTTCTTCGCAATTTCCAAATATTCATCCGGATCGGTCACACCGTCAGCGAGTTTTTTCTTCAAATCCTTGATTTCCCGCTCTTTCGCTTCTTCCTTTTTAATCGTCAAATAAGCATCTGAATGTCTTGCAATCTCGCCTTTCTTCTTATGTATGTCACTTTCCCTGTATGCCTTGGCGTTATAATGAAGCGGAGTGGCGTTTTTTCCTTTGCCCGTAGCGTTTTGGAGCTGTTGAAAGTCTGCCTGAATGAAATGTTCATTTGCCTCGGTTTCTGCGTATTCTTTCGTTAGATCGTGATCAAGCTTTCCGAGTTTATGTATGGTATCGTTCTTTTTTATCTGCTGACTCAAGCTTTTGATCGACATCTTCTGTAGAGAAAACATCAAGATGAATGATATCGCTGATTTCATCACAGTCTGTTCTGACTGTCATACACGGTTTTATCTCGTTCTGTAATAATTTTCAGCGGTATAGTATTTCCAATCCCAAAAAGCATCCCCGTTCGACATAATATATCGGTCTAAAAATATTTCAAAGTTTAAATTTAATGGATTATATTCTGAACCACTTTCAAATATAAATAGATAGTTAGGATCACCTTGATTCACTCTATCCTTATCGATCATTAAATGACATTCTTCCAACAGATAGCCAATAGGTATTCCATTGATCCCATCAAACAAATCCTCATATTTTAGTTCTTCCTCTATTTCCTCAAGGCTAAATAAATGAAGCCCTCCGCCAATATTCTCACCCTTTGAAAGGATTTCGAAAATTTTTGCGCCATTATGCTGAGAAATAAACTTCAGGTAATCATCAGGAAGAGTGAATTTATGATTCGACTGAAAGTTTTGGATTTCACTAAGAGACGCTTTGTTCGGAGAAAAAGTCACAAGACTCTCTATAATATATCCCTCAGAACAAAACAATTTAATGGCCCCTTTTTCATCTAAAAGACTTTTCAAACCATTGATAGTCTTATGGACAAAGTTAGTCAATAAAAACACCCCCATACTCCTCAGAATAATTACTGAGGATACGAATTTGTTAATCAGTAAGAATTTTATTCATAATTGAAGCAGCATTAGAAGTAAACAAAATATAAGTGTTTTTTGCCGTTTTAATTACTATCCTATCCGTAGAGCCATAAGGAAACCCAATCCTTACTGCATTTTTCTCCTGTCCCCCGTAGTATGGATCCAGTAATACATCGTTGATTTCTTTGATTGGAATTTCAATTTTAGATAGTTGCCAATTGATAATTAATTTACCATCAGATTTTTCAACTTTAATCCCAAGCAAAATTGCATTTCCCCTTCCGTCTATATACTAAGTTAAATTGTAACATAGGGTTTGCATAAAATAACATATTAAGGAAAATGAAAATGATTGCCCACAATTTTCAGATAAGAATGTTGTGAAATCGTTTTAGTAAAAGCTGTAAAAAAATATTACGAAAGAACGCCTTACCTGGCGTCTTCAGTTTCAAAGAGGAGGTGGAGGGATGGAAGTCTTTAGTCTTGTTCATTTTTTCATTTCACCAGTTCTACCGTACCCTGAAAGCCCTATTAAAGGTCTGTTTCATTTATGTCAGAAGAGACAGCATTTTTGCTTTAGTTTTTGGTCGGACACTCCGTCAGCAGACAAGCCATATATACGTTTCGCAGTTACTGTTTTCAGAACGCAACAGCCATCAATTCCGTTGTTAGCTGCCCCCATTTTTAGAAGCCGTCTACTCAAACCAAAACCGAATAAAGAATCACGAGAAATACGAGTCATCAATTGCGGAGTTAGATTCATAACTTCAAATTTTTTTGGTCATATTTTGGTCAAGGACCAAAAATATTGTTCTTTTAATCTTATGATCAAATCCAAAAAATCCCCTGACACCAATAGTGCCAAGGGATTGAGAGATTAATACTGAGACATGTATTGTTCGCGTTCCCACGGATGAACCTGTGTGCGGAACATATCCCATTCGATTTCTTTTGCTTCGATGAAGTGTTCGAACAGGTGCTCGCCGAGCGCTGCAACCATGACTTCGTTTGATTTGAATTCGTCGAGAGCTTCCGCCAGTGTCGCCGGAAGATCTACGATGCCGTTTTCCATGCGCTCTTCTTTGCTCATGACATAGATGTTGCGGTCAATCGGAGCCGGTGCTTCAAGTTTGTTTTTGATTCCGTCAAGGCCTGCTGCAAGCAATACGCTTAACGCCAGGTACGGGTTTGCCGCCGGGTCTACGCTGCGGACTTCAACACGCGTGCTGATGCCGCGGGAAGCCGGGATACGGATCAGCGGGCTTCTGTTTTGCGCGCTCCATGCCACGTAGCAAGGTGCTTCATAGCCCGGAACAAGGCGTTTGTAAGAGTTCACTGTCGGGTTTGTGACAGCCGTAAAGCTTGTCGCGTGTTTTACGATACCGGCAATGAAATGTTTTGCTGTTTCACTCAGCTGAAGATCAGCGTCTTTATCAAAGAACGCGTTAACGCTATCTTTAAAGAGTGATAGGTTGCAGTGCATACCGGAACCGTTTACGCCGAACAGCGGTTTTGGCATGAATGTCGCATGCAGACCGTGTTTGCGGGCGATCGTTTTGACAACCAGTTTGAAAGTTTGGATGTCGTCACAAGAACGGATGGCACCGGCATATTTAAAATCGATTTCGTGCTGACCCGGAGCAACTTCATGGTGAGATGCTTCGATTTCAAAGCCCATTTCTTCAAGCTCAAGCACGATATCGCGGCGGCAGTTTTCTCCCAAGTCAGTCGGAGCCAGGTCGAAGTATCCGCCTTTATCGTTCAATTCAAGCGTCGGTTCGCCTTTTTCATCTAATTTAAACAGGAAGAATTCAGGCTCAGGTCCAAGATTGAAATCGCTGAAACCGAGTTCTTTCATTTCTTTCAGAATCCGTTTGAGGTTGTTACGCGGGTCACCTTCGAACGGCGTGCCGTCCGGATTGTAAATGTCACAGATGAAGCGTGCTACTTTACCTTTTTCAGCCGTCCATGGGAAGATTACAAATGTGTTCAGATCAGGGTATAAGTACATATCAGACTCTTCGATACGGACGAAACCTTCGATGGAAGAACCGTCGAACATGCATTTATTATCAAGTGCTTTTTCAAGCTGGCTCACAGGAATTTCCACGTTTTTAATCGTTCCGAGAATGTCTGTGAATTGAAGGCGGATATACTTTACGTTTTCCTCATTTACTAATTTTACGATGTCTTCTCTTGTGTACTTTGCCATTTCGTAAAACTCCTCCTCTAAAAGGTAAATGTATATAGCAAAACAGTTGCTAACGGATTAATGAAAGAATCGGGACATGTCACCTTGGCGGAAAGTATTTCCCCGCTGGAAACGGCCTGCCTGCATCAGTTCGTTTTTCAGAAGCTTTCTGAGTTCGTCATCAGACAGATCGTGCTTCATCGGTTTGGCGGTTTTTTCGGATTTTTCTTCCGGTTCGGCAGATGCCTTATCCAGAATTTGTTTGATCCCCGCCATATTGACGCCTTGTTCAATCAGATTTTTGATTTCTAACAGTTTATCTACATCATGGAATGAAAATAATCGTCTATTTCCTTCGCTTCTCGCTGGAAATATCAATCCATTTTCCTCATAATATCGAATTTGCCGGGCAGAAAGTTCTGTTAACTGCATGACAATCCCAATTGGAAATAAAGGCATTGAGCGGCGAATGTTATCACTCATCTCAATTTCCTCCTTTTCTTATCTTAGTCTCATTATAGGTGATGTTATATTTTGTGTCAACACAATGTAAGGAATCTTAACATCAAATTCTTTGAAAATTGCAAACGGCCTAAATCAGCTCTTTTTCCATTAAAGCATTTACGGCGCTGCAAATCGCATTTTTCACGTGCGCGTAGGTTAATCCTCCTTGGACATACGCGACATAAGGCGGTCTGATGGGTCCATCTGCTGATAATTCAATGCTTGCTCCCTGTACGAAAGTGCCCGCTGCCATAATGACATCGTCTTCATATCCCGGCATATAGCTCGGATAAGGCGTCACATGCGCATTAATCGGTGAAGCATATTGTATCGCCTGGCAAAAAGCGATCATCTTATCAGGGTCCTGAAACTCAACTGATTGAATCAGATCCGTTCTCGGCGCATTCCATGCAGGGTTTGACGTAAAGCCGAGCTTTTCAAGAAAACGGGCGGTAAATACCGCTCCCTTCAAGCTTTGCGCCACTACATGCGGAGCGAGAAAGAAACCTTGATACATTTCCTGCAGTGAATAAAGCGAAGCGCCGGCTTCACTTCCGATTCCCGGGGAGGTCATCCGGTAAGAGCAGGCCTCAATCCACTTGGCTTTCCCTACAAGATAGCCGCCCGTTTTAGCAAGGCCGCCGCCCGGGTTTTTAATCAGGGAACCGGCCATAAGATCCGCTCCGACATGGCAGGGTTCCCGCTCTTCTGCAAATTCTCCGTAGCAATTGTCCACAAAAACAATGACATCTTCTTTGATTTCCTTTACGAAACGAATCATCTCTTCAATTTCATTTATTCTGAAAGACGGACGATTCGCATATCCTTTTGAACGCTGGATGCCGATCACTTTTGTATTCGGGCGGATTGCAGCCCGGACCGCTTCAAAGTCCACTCTGCCTTCTGATGTTAAATCGACTGCATTGTATCCGATTTGAAATTCCTTAAGCGAGCCTGAATACTCCCCGCCTCTTACTCCGACGATTTCCTCGAGTGTATCGTAAGGCTTGCCTGTTATATAAAGCAATTCGTCCCCGGGTCTCAGCACACCGAAGAGCGCGATTGAAATCGCATGCGTTCCGGAAATGATTTGCGGCCGCACGAGTCCCGCCTCTCCTCCGAACACATCAGCATAGATCTTCTCCAGTGTATCTCGTCCGATATCATCATAACCGTATCCGGTTGAAGGCGTAAAATGCGTATCGCTTACTTTATGTTTTCTGTAGCTTTGCAGGACTCTCCATTCATTCCGTTCACTGATTTCTTCTATTCTTTTATGAACGGCGGAGATTTCCGCTTCTGTTTCTTCGGCGGTTTTTTGTAAAAGAGCGCCATGGGTCAGTGTGTCAAACATGTTGTGTATACCTTCCTTACATGAATTTCTTCAATTCTCCGAGTATGCTTTGTTCTTCCTGTACATAACCTGAGACTTCGTAGCGTTCATTTTCTTCATTAAAATAAAGGCTGTCGATCATGGTCTCTGATTTGATGCGTGACATCAATTTGCCTTCGGCGGCAGGCACATGAACTTCATACGGCGTCAGCAGCTCCCGGCGCAAATAAGCTTCGATTTCCGCTTTTAGTTTTGCTTCATCCCCGGCGATTCTGGCGCTGATCATGATGTGGCCTTCTCCCGCTGTCGGGATGAAGTCAGGAAGTGTCTCATCACGTTTGTTATAGGCGGTCAGCACCGGAATATCATCTGCCTCAAGCTCTTTTAACAGACCGAGGACCGTCTGTTCATGCCCGGCATAATCTTCATTGGATGAATCAATGACATGAATGATCAAGTCTGCTTCCTTCACTTCCTCAAGCGTTGAGCGGAAAGCGGCAATCAGCGTCGTCGGCAAATCCTGAATGAAGCCGACCGTATCAGACAAAAGGACGCTGTAGCCGCTTGGGAGCGCCATCTTTCTCGTCATCGGATCAAGTGTTGCAAACAGCAGATCTTCTTCATAGCTGTCTGAACTTGTTAATTGATTGAACCATGTTGATTTTCCGGCGTTGGTATACCCGACGAGTGCAGCCTGAAGCACGCCGTTCTTTTTACGTCTCTCCCGATAACGGCTTCTGTGGCGGATAACCGTTGAAAGCTGCACGTTAATTTCGTGTATGCGGTTTCTAATGTGGCGCCGGTCTGTTTCAAGCTTTGTCTCACCGGGCCCTCTCGTCCCGATTCCGCCGCCTTGTCTTGAGAGATTGATTCCTTGTCCGCTTAGACGGGGCAGCGCGTATTGAAGCTGGGCCAATTCGATCTGAAGCTTTCCTTCTCTCGTCTTCGCTCTTTTTGCGAAAATATCCAAAATAAGCTGCGTGCGGTCGATGATCTTCGCTTCAATTGCAGTGGCGAGTGATTTAAGCTGGCTCGGTGACAGTTCATCATTAAAAATGATCAGATCCGCTTCAAGCTCTTCACACAGCGCCTTCAGCTCGTCTACTTTCCCCTTGCCTATATATGTAGCGGCATCCGCTCTGTTCCGTTTTTGCGTAATCCGGGTCAGCACCGTTCCGTCAGCCGTTTTTGTCAATGAAGCAAGCTCTTCCATGGAATGTTCAAAGTGCTCATCTTTCATGTGCGGAAGCTGGCAGCCGACCAAAATGACCGTTTCTTTTTTTCCTTCCTGTTCGTTCAAATGGATGTTCCTTTCTGTGTCGTATTGGGCAGTAGTACTATCATACCAAACCCGCAGGGCGTATACCACACATCCGGCGGGTTTTAAAGAGAGAAATAAAAAAGAGACCCCTCAAACCGGCTGAGAGGTCTATTCGTGAGCTGCCGCCTCATCTTTTATAAGTAAATCCTGGCTCTTGATCGTCATTAAATCGTTTTTTAAGTATTGGTCTCCCATTAAAAGTCTCATGGCCTGAGCGCGGATTGATTTTTCAATCACGTTTCTGACAAAGCGCCCGTTGCTGAATTTAATGGGGCTTGTCGTGCTTTTCACTGTCATTAAGTAATCTTTTAACTTCCACTCGGCTTCCTGGCTTAATTGATACTCCCGCTCTGCTATCATGCGCTTTGCGATGTCCATCAGCTGAGTGACAGAGTAATCCGGAAAATCAATGCTGATAGGGAAACGCGATTGCAGGCCGGGATTTAATGACAGGAAATGTGTCATTTCTCTCGAGTACCCTGCCAGGATCAGAATAAATTCATGCTGTTTGTCTTCCATATGCTTGAATACGGTTTAATCTTTTATGTTGATTATCAGAATCCTCTTCTGGTTCATCCTCAGTAAAATCAACTTTTTGACTCCTCTCCCCATTTAGTGTTTTGTTCTTCCAAACAACCTCCATATGATCGTCATCATACAATGTGACCTTTTCGATGAAAAAGTCTAAGAAGTTTCTTTTCTCACTCATTGATAAATCCTTGTCAACCATTTCAGCAAAAGAATTCATGTACTTGATTGTTTTTTCGTTTCTGTCCTCCACTTTCTTGTTTGCATTTAACTGTGATTGCAGTATTTCTAATTCATTTTCAACATGTTCTTTATTTAGCTCTAATGGTTTTGTTAATTCATCGAACATGCTCTCTTTTATTTTCCCTTTACCAAAAAGGATTACGTAATTGGCTATTTCCGAATCGATTTCCTCAAGTTGTTTTTGCAACCGACTAATCTTGATTTTTATCTCCTCGATACTTTTTTCATTAGATGCTTCTTCTAAGAATTGATCCAAGAACTTTTTTGGATTCTTAATTAGTTTCTTAAACCATTTCCAAAAAACGTCGTCTACAATATCCACTCTCCAGTTTTTCCCTTTACATTTAAAAAGCTCTTTGCCATTTTGATATGCTTTTGCGTTTTTATTTCGACATGAATAATATTTATAAGTTCCCGATTTCGTTTTTGATGTTATTCCTGAACCACATGAGCCCCCACATCTTCCACACACCGCTTTTCCTTTCAATAAGTAATCGCGTGTAGACCGACTCCGCCCTTTGAAATTTGCTTTTAATTGTTTCATTATTTGATCCCGTGTCTCGTGATTCCACATAGGAGGGATTTTAATAAGAATCCATTCTTCTTCAGGCGTTGGAATTTGCTTTTTCTTGCCGTTTACTTGAACCACTTTTGACTTACCGTAATAAAAGTCTCCAGTGTAGTCTTCATTTTGTAGCATCCTGCTTACCGTAGACTGGAACCACGTTTTACCATTCGGAGCTGCCACGCCCCTTCTGGAAAGTTCTTTGGCAATTTCATTTGAAGATAATTTTTTATTTAGCAACATATCCTTCATCTCTAACAATATTTCTTTTTCCTCTTCATTGTACTCTGGAAGGTCTGTTACCGTATTAAACTTGTAACCGTACAACCTTTTAAATGAAGGAAACTCACCTTTTTTTGCTTTTGCAAGGCGTCCTCGTTTTGAGTTTGCATGTATTTTCGCTTTGTTGTATTGAGCAATAGATCCTTGAATGTTGTACATTAGCATCGATTCAGGATCATTCGGATTCACTTCAAACTCGATAAACTCAATGTCAACGCCCATCCCCCAGATTCTCCGTGAAATAACTCCTTGTAAAGTGTTATCCCTTGTTAAGCGATCTGGGTGAAGAACTAAAAATTTCTTACCTAATCCCTTTTGGAGTAAATAAAGAGCATGATTTAGAGCCGGTCTATTAGGATCATCGCCCATTCCTCCTGGTTCAACTAAAGCAATCAGCTCACTGTCCTTGTAACCGAATTTGCTCATAGCCCTTTCTTTGCACCTATCCAACTGTGACTCAATTGAGAAACCTTTTTTAGCTTGATCTGTGGTTGATACCCTTGCATAAATTAGCGCATTTACTTTTCCAATGAGGGACATAATCTGCTCAGTATTTAATTTTTGATCACCTTTTAATATAAGCAATGTCATCTTTCCCCCTATTGTTTAATCTTTTACGTCTGTACATGTTAAGAAGTATACCATCATAATCGACGGTATACTTAAGTCTTAGGCTTTTTTGTACTTGTACATAAGCATTGCAGCAAAATCATAAAACTCCTTGCCCCCCATTACCTCATCAATCCATTCACGCACACTCTCTGTTACTTCTTTGGTTACTTTGTAATTCTCTGGGCACTCTTTTCGCTTGCTCATTGATGTATCACCCCTATTGATGACTTGCCATCAATGTATGATTTATTGGGGTTGTCCAATGCATTGGATCTTTTAATCAAATCATCGCAAAGTTTGTTCAAGTAATATGTATAGTTTACTTTTTTCTTCATCGAACGGATTTCTGTGCCGATCTCTTCGCAAATTGCAATTGGAATGCTGGCTTTGTTTACTTTATTCTTATATGTATGTTTCAACTGTTTTTCAGCTATATTCTTATATGTAAGGAAATCATTAATATGTACGAAATAAACTTTATTTTCTGGCTCTCTAAATTGAAACAGAAACCCAGGGATTACGTTTGGATATTGAGTAGCCTCTTTTAAGTGTTTAATCTGTTGTGGCTTGATGATCTTTTCACTGAAGGATACAGACTTATCCTTTGTTGATTTAAGCTCAAAGGGGAACAAGTGCCCCTTAAAGAACAGAAAGCAGTCATATTTGTTTTTTGATACTGCAGCGTCCCTTTTTAAAAACATTGGGTTAACATCTTTAATTCTGTAAAAGAACAGCTTTTGATCTGCAGCTGATTTTTCTATATTTGCTTCAAAAACCTTACCTTGGTTTGTACCTCCCAATCAATCACTCTCCTAAATTATTGAAACCAAAATTGAAATTAGAATAGACCTTTGCTACACTGTTTTATGTTAATCAATATTGAAAGAAGTGTATGAAATGAAGCAATGGACACCCCTACGCCCTCGTTTAAATGAATTAATGTTTGAATATGACCTCACAGTTGATGACCTTTTCAAACGTACAGGATACCCGAGACAACGTATCCACGATTATATAAGTGGAGCAAAAGCAAATATGAACTTAGCTACAGGAATGACTTTTGCTGATGCCATTGGTTGCTCAATTGAAGAGCTGTACGAATGGAACCATGAAGAAAGAAGAAAAGTTAAATCTTAATTCCTTTTCGAGCCCATCTGATTTCCTGCATCAATTCTTCATTATTATCTGAAAGGTTGATTAGGTTACGGTGGGCTCTTTTGTATTCTTTGTTCTCGATAGCTTCTTTCACCGTACCAATTTGTCTTTCCATTTTGTTGAACAGTATTTGAATTGTTTTATATTCCTCGTTTATACCTTTCACCTCATTTTATTTTTATCCTAAATAACCTTATAATGTGTCTGTGGTATTCCATAATCATTCCCTTTGCAAAAAACCGTTCCTGTGTCAGGTGTAATTACCTCTTTGACTACCCATTCGCTTCCAACAGGGTAGATAATGTGACCCCAATGACCTTGTGCTTCCTTTGTTACTCTTATCTTGTCCCCTTTCTTAACTAATGACATGACCGCTTCCTCCCTTTATGCCTTTCATTAAAAGACCGATTTTATTTAAATATCTTACCTACCCTTGAAATGCTCTTCATAATCTTCATTTGATGTCTTCAGTATCTTCCATTACCAAGAGCTTATATTGCTCCCATGTAAGTCCCAAGTACTGGTGTAATTTTAAATCAGTATCGCTCTTATGCCATTCATCAATTAACTGATCAATATTTTCTTTTGTGAGTTTCATTGAAATAACCCTCCCCAAATCACTCCTGCCGCAATGGCAACAACGAATACTGAAACAAATTTTAATACACCAATATACACTGCAAATTTAATATCCCCTTGGGAATCCATATTTGCTAACACCACAAGCCCAAATACAACGAACAATATCCAAGCTGTCACAATCAGATCACTCGCCCCCTTTAATTAACTGGTTACAGATATTAATATATTCTTGAATACTATTAATAATCGTGATGATACAGCTCCTTACCTCTTCTGGTTCTTTAAAATCCATCTCACATTTAAGACAGTATTCATCGAACTCAATCATTGCAAGAAATTGATCATTACTTGGTAAATTTTCAAAATCAATTTTCTTTAATCTTGGGATGCCCTTTCCCCTAATCCATTCAATGAAGGAATAATCAACATTGTTCTTTGCTGCGGCGTTTTTTAGAAATTTGTGAATATCAGAAGAGTTCTCAATATTGAAATAAATTTGCAGACTCTCCTTCATGAGATCAAATAATCGCAAAAGAGCTCCATTAATTTTATTGCCTGGTTTAACTTCAAAGTCTATATCAAACCAGGACATTGCGTTCTTCATTCATTACCTCCCTGTGCAAATCGATTATTTCTGGTACCCGTTGAAAGAAAGTAATAATGCAATTGTGAATTTTCATCACCTTGGTCGATCCAACTTGCCGAGACATTACTTCAACGAATTGCTTAATTTCTTCAAAATCAATCTCTTTCATTGAGCTTATCCCCTCTAAATGAAATCACCAGCTAAGTCTGTTAATTTCCTTACCGTTTCGCCCTTTTCCTTAATTAACTCAATTCTATATTCAATTTCTTCAACCTTATCTAATTCATTATCAATATTTCTAATATGCAATTTCAACATATCTGCCATTTTTAATTTACTCATATTTTCTGATCACCTCTGCATAAAATCAACATTTTAATCTGTTGTAATCGTAAATGACCCATCATCTTCATCTAGAGTAATAACAATTTCACGAATACCATTGATACAGTCTCTAAATTCTAGCATTTCCCTTCCGAGTTTCTGAATTGATTTAACCAACTCCTCCGGTGTATTTGCTCCTCTTTGCATACTCATTATTATTTTCCCCTCTCTGGATAAAATCAGAAAATAAACATTTTATTTCGAAACGTATTCGCAGCGCCCATCCGCTATCTTTTTCAATAAGAATCGCTGTCCCCAAATACCCCATACATCTCTATTCCCTGTATGCCACCCACCGTCGCTTGTAGGATAATGGTCAAAGAACAACATATTTTCTTCTTCTTTTTTCAATTCAACCAAAGGAAAGTTAAAACCCTTCGGGAAAGAATTTAAGACCTCTTCTAATGTTTCATATTCAGGATGCAAAGGACGTGCATGTGAAGGTACTTCTCCAAATTTGTTTACACCCAATGAATTATATGACCCATTAGGATTCTTATAAATAATCCATGATTCAACTCTATTTCGAATCTTCTTCTTTATTCTCTTATTCAATTTAATCTCTCCTTTTTAATAAAATTAGAATTTTAACTGAATCTAAATCTCGAATGTTTTAAGTTCAAACGTTTTATATGAATCTACTTCTTCACCAGGTATCACGTTGACACAGGGATAATTATCATAGTCATACGGATATCCAATACAGTTCATGTGAAATTTTGTTCCCTCTTTGTTAAACTCAGCTTGTAAATGATCGTGTCCGCAAATCCAATGTTTTGCGTTAATGAATGGGACATCAACCATATAGCAGCTGTTAGGCTCAAAAGGTGAATATGGATTGTGAACAGGAGGGACATGTGAGACAAATACATCAATTTCAGAGTTTTCAAGAGTGTCATACCAGCCCATTGATTCTTTCCACATTGCTCTTACCCCATCTTCTTTGCTGTATCCATTAAGGCTGATATAGTTTGAATCATTAGAGATTCCTTTGAAGAAATCCCAACCTTCATTTCCTTTAGGAAGATACCACATGACATCTCCAGCAAAGACTTTCCCTTTGTATGTATCCGTTGACTTTATCAATGGAGTGACATTCCTGATATCTGTAGCCTTTTGAATTAGATCATTTAACCTTCCCAATGAATCTGAGTATTTTCGTTGCTGATTTTTGCTGAGTAAATAAAGATCATGATTGCCATATGTGAAATAAACCTTTTCATATTGCTTTGCTACTTCATCCAGTACCCACAGTGTTTGCTGATTCCACTCAGTAAAGTCACCGGCAATGATTAATACCTCTCCATTTCCATTCGATATTAACCTTCTAATAATCTCCCTTGTTCGCTTTTCCCACTTGATTTGATTATTATTCCAAGGAATCCAGTGGTTAATATGCAGATCTGAAACATAATCGATTTTCATTTAATCCCCCCTTCTTTGTTTAAGTACGAGTTAACTCATGCTCCATGACCAATTGACATTTAAATCCCCTCTTTTCAAATTAATGTGTATAATCTCAAATCATCTCCACACAATACAATTGAACAAACTTGTTTTACATACTACTTTAGGAGATGATCATATGGCTCAACAAAACAGATCAAACAACAGCAATGAATTACTCGTACCTCAAGCTGCTGGTGCACTTGAACAAATGAAGTATGAAATTGCTTCTGAGTTCGGTGTGAACTTAGGGCCTGAGACAACTAGCAGAGCAAACGGATCAGTAGGTGGTGAAATCATAAAACGTTTGGTTCGCTTGGCTCAGCAAAGCATGAATGGTCAATTTCATTAATTTATGAGGGGAGTAATCCCCTCTCTTTTATGCTCCTCTTCCAAACCCATAAAGTACTACTGGCATTGTATTCACCTCCTTTAGTGGACAAATGTACTTCGACTAACCAGCTCGTCTAAAACAATTTGAAGTTTTCTTCTTTGGTCTTTTATGTATACATTGTTATCGGTACGCAATCCATCATTAATTCTATTTTGTATGTCTATCTTCAGTGTCTCTAAGCTTTCTATTGGCAATTTTTCTAGACTAACTTTATATGATTGATTCATTTTAATAGCCTCCAGAAAAAACAAGTGAAATTATCAATAACCAAAAGACTGCTCCAGAAACAGCAAGGAAGCTTTTTGCAATATTCATAAACTCTTGAAAATCATTCTTCAACGACTCTTTCACTGCATCACCTTCTCTTTAAAATACAGATTTTACTTAGATTTCAGTATTTGTGAACTCTTGTTTACTCAACAACTCTAAATAGACACGATTACACTCTGTAAGTTCAACTTCTTTTTTCTGAAGTTTCCTTTCAAGCTCTGTTATATAATCAAGAAGTTTAGGAATATCTTGGCGTGCGTTTGCAATGAAGTCTGCATCTTCTTTAGTTACTGTAGCTGCTAAACCATCTTCAAGAGTAACTATCCAATAACGAAGGTTTTCGTTCCCAGGCCATTCATGATGAATGTTTGCATGCCAAAATCCTTTGGTTGTCGCTTCCACACGCTGGCGGATTTCTTCGAGTTGGTCTTTCGTTAGTTTACCGCTCATCTTCCGGCCTCCTCATGTAATGCTTCGATTTCGTAAATAAGGCGCCAAACGTGATGATAAAGGTGCTCAGGTACGCCGAGCTTTAGCGCCGCTATTGATTCGTTTAATTCGTACGGTGTTGGTCGCTTCATCAAGCATTCACTCCTTCGATTTTGATTCCGAGAAGGTCAAGTGTAGTGCGTATCCCGGTTAATACACCGGCATTATGGCGTTTAGCTTCAATATCCCCTGCTACATGCCTCTCATCCCGCGATCTTTTTATACCCTCATAATATTCCATCCTCGTTTTTAACTTCGTTATTAACGATGACTTCGTATTCTTTATAGTCGATAAAGATCGGCAAACCTGAAACTTTTACAGCCCCCGTTACTGGAGAATTCGTGATCGCTGCTTCGAAAATATCTCCGGCTTCATACGCTTGCTTTCCCATAGGTACAGCATTCGTAATCAACACGCGCTCCCAACTTTGACCGGGCGCTTTTCCGTTACGATAAGTTCGGCGTCCTTTTTTCGAACGTACAACACCCCGTCAGGACTACCGATTATATACGAATCCTCCCACGTCCCTAACGCAGGGAAAATCCGATTATTCTTATTCCCGTACTCACTAACATTTCTTATAATTCGCACATACTTTTTCGTTTCAGCCATTATGCAACCACCTCTCAGCCGTTTTAATCGCAATCTCTGCATGTTCAATCGTCAATGGTACTGTGCTTTCGTCGGTCATAAAGAGCGCGTTACCGACCTTTCCGCGCTCTTTGTACCACATCATTACGATATAGCCTCCGTAATCGTTGTAAGTATCCACCGCGAAATTATCGCTTAAAGGTACATATCCTATTGATCCGCAAGAATCATCGTCCCGGTCGGAATGCCCGAGTTCCTCCGATAATCTGCGCAGTTTCCCCATCGTTGCGCACGCCCAGTTGTCCGGCGAAAACACGCCATTTTCAAATGCACATACCGGATCGGAGCCTTCCCACGTTTTTCCGCGTTCCTTGCATAAACGACATACCATTACGCAATCCCTCCATAATTTTTTATAAAAAGTCGAACACACATTCGCATTTATGTGGTACAATATACCTGAGTTACCGAAAGGAGGTTCGATTCATGAAAGTATCAACCGAAGATAAAGTAGTTATCGCTCTTACAGCGGCATTTGTTTTCGCATTCAGAAAACCTATTTTCGCTCTTCTTGGACGCTAATTCTCGGCGTCCAGCCGCCGGGCGCGCTAGAACCATGCATCATCCACACCGCTATTCTTATCTCCTCCACTTCCAATTAAATTAATTCTCAATTTCCTCAATAAACGCCTCTAAGGCTTCTTCATCAACCATTACTTGTCCTTCATGGAATTTGATGATTTCTTTCATTCGGTCATCCATATTTCTAAATTCTTCTGCTTGCTGCACAGTAAACATTGCTCTGTATTTCTTTATGTATAGAAGAAAATTTATAAGTACTCTGATCTCCCCAATTTTGTGGAGATTAAAATCTTCTTGTTCCACTTCCAACCTGAGTAAATCTGCTTCCTTTTCTAAAGCATCAATTTCAAGTTGTTCTTTCTTTGACAACAATTCTTGCTCTTTTTGTTGCAATTAATCACCTCCTTATAAGGATTAAATATGTATTCACAATGTGAATGGGGATTAAACTGGATCATACTTTAAATGATTGCTTTTCTTTTTGCTAATTCTATACTCTGCAATTTTCAGTGATTCAAGTGTCCATCCGTTATTGTTTAAACTCCCGAAAAGTGTGTTCAATAATTGAAGTTCTTGTTTTAAGTTCCTTCTCTTTCTTAATATCTTTTGACCTTTTAACGAAAGATGATATCCCTCTGAAGCATTAAATTTGTCTTCTTCTAGCTTGTGATAAAATTCATTGAGCTCTTTATCAACTTTCCCGAGCTCTTTATAAAGGTTATCAATTTCATTTTGAAGTCGTTGTTTAGTCTCCTCAATTGCTGCAAGAGGTTTTGAAATGGAAACAAGATAATCAGTTGCAGTTTTCATATCGCCACTCCTATAAATTATTTTATTTTTATTCTAAAAGTATGTAAAAAAAGACAAGCTTTTAACTTGTCTTTATCTTATCATTCAACTTCCCGAAAGTCTATAACTATTTTATTTTTATTCTTAAAAACTTTTGAGTAAGTCACAAATGAATAATTAAATGTGTCATTGTTGTCTGCTTTTCTGTGATCCTTTTCAATTACTCTCCAATCATCATTCAACCTTGGAAAATATGAATCTGCCTTCGCAGCGACTGAATCAACAATCGTTAAATAAACTTTGTCCGCATGTGGTAAGAGTGCCTCGTATATTATCCCTCCTCCAATGACCATTACCTCTTCATTTGTATCCAGTTGACCACGTATAAGCTTTAATACATCGTCAATCGAATGATAAACAAACGAAGAGTGATCAGGCTTGAAATCCTTATTTTTAGTCAATATGATATTCCTTCGGTTCTGAAGTGGCTTACCTGTAATGTTTACGATTGATTCGTATGTGAGTCTCCCCTGAATACACAACTTTCCTGTTGTGAGTTCTTTAAAGCGTTTCATGTCTTCAGGAATATGGTAAAGAAGATTATTCTCGTACCCAATGGCCATTGATTTGTCGCAGCAAGCAATAAGAGATAGCATTATACTGCTACCTCAAAATAAAGCTTGTCTCCATGCTTATAATTAAGCAACTTGAAATCGTCTATTGTGAAATCATAAAAGTTCTTTACGTTTGGATTAATCCATAGCTCAGGTGCTTCGTATTGCTCTCTTTCCATTTGAATTTTCAAATTGTCTATATGACGAGTGTATACGTGACAGTCTCCAATATTGAAGACATATTCACCTAGCTCATAGCCAGTAACTTGAGCAATCATACGCTGCAAAACATTGTACTGGAACACATTAAACGGATTCCCTAAAGCCATGTCATTGCTACGAGCTCTTACCTCTAAGGTAAGCTTTCCTTGTTTTATATACCACTGTGTCTCATATACACAAGGTGGTAAAGCCATTGAGTCTAAATCATCAGGATTCCAAAGCATTGTAATATGTCTGCGTGATGATGGATTATTTTTCAACTGATGAAGAAGATAATCAACCTGATCAACTTTTTCACAGTTTAGCACTCTGTTCTTTTTACTAAGCTGATATCCATATGCTTTGCCGATTGTACCATCTTCTTGTTTCCATTGATCCCAGATGTGCACACCCATCTTGTTTAATTCGTTGACATCATTTGATTTAAGCTGCCATATCCAAAGCAATTCTTTGATTGCTGTTTTCCAGGCAACTTTTTTAGTCGTTAAAATTGGTACTTCAGTATTGTCAAATCGCATTTTCCTGCTGATTACACTGAGTGCATTAGCTGGGGTTCCATCTGTATCCCAGTTGGCTCTGACATCGAATTCTTCGTCAGATACTCCATTATTAATTATGTCATTTATGATTGTGTTGTACTGCATATCAAATTGACTCATAATTTCCTTCCTTTCAATTCCATTGTTTGGTAAAATATCCTTGCCCACATAATGGAATGAGGTGATCTTTTTGTCTGTTTACAAATACAAGCCAGCGGTGGTTAAAGAAGTACTGGAATGTAAAACTGAAAGATTAACAGACTCAATTGAAGCAAGATATTGTTTATCAATAAAGCTTAATAATAATTTAGACTCTTCACATGTGTTTATTATGTTAAATCCAAGTATTGCTGACAAAGAAGTATCCGACCTCACTATAACTAAGTTATGTAATTTTAGCCACTCATTAAATGAAGTTGGATCCATTCATATTGTCAATCTCTATCCTTTTTACGAAACAAATTCAGCGGAACTATCCTCAATAATTCATAAGCTTCAAAAAGAGAACAGTAGCCTGTATGAAGCTACCGTTAAGACTAATCATCAAATTATAGCCAATTTAGCTAAAGAATCTAAAAAGGTAATCTTTGCTTGGGGTGATTGTCCAAAGCGATTCGATAAACGAAGTTTTAATAAGCAATGCAACGATGTTAAACAGCTCCTAAAAGGAATAAATAAAGACGAGGCATTTGTTATCAAAACCCATTACAACAGGCTTCTCACAGTTAAGAATTCACCAAGACATCCTTCTAGGCCAGGGCTTAAATGGCTTGAAGCGTATCATGAACATGAATTAGACGCTTAAACGAAACGACCAATAATAAAGTTAATCACGAAGACAATATTACCGCAAACAAACAGCATGTACACGAACTTGTTTTGATGATTGTTTGAGTCACCTTCCAAAACATCAATAATTTTAAACATTGTTAAACCGGTATATATTAAAGCAAAAGCTGTCCAAGCTAACATTAACAAGTTACCGTGCGTAATCAATCCAATAGTAGCCAAGGGGATGATGAATGAAATCCCCTTGAACAATGTAATGACATATACTAAGTTCTTATTTTTCTTCAGTTCTTTATACGGTGAATTAGAAAGCATATGCGTAACTTTAGCGTATACGTTCTGTTCTCCTCGAGTAATTAATCTAATTTCATTAATGTTTAGTGCAAATAAGTATGCTGCAAGTAATAACGTAAAGTATGTAATTCTAATACATCTCCTTATTTTATTTTTATCTTATAAATAACTATGTTCAATCAAACAGCTCGCCGGATCTCTTTATGTCTTTAATTTCTTCGCTTACACTTTCTTTGATTGTGTGAGGCAGCTGATCAATTCCCCGTTGTATTCTTTTCTGTCCTGTATTTCTTATATGTATAGTTAATTCTTTAAATCCTTCCATTGCTTCGTCGGATATAAAATAAAACTGCTCCTGAATCTTAGCTAATAAGCTTATGTATTCTTCTTCATCTTCACTGAATAATGCCAATCCTTTTTCAAGCTCAGCAATTTTATGAAGATGTTCTTTAATTTCATCTACATAATTGTTCACTGAATCTCACCTCACTTTTCTATAAAAGTCTTCTTTTATAGAGATGTTCGTTCAATCGACACCCTTTGGTATCCCTAAGTTCTTTGTAAACTTTAGCCATCATAATTTCGCTTTTTCTAAATTTTAAACTTGTACATATTCCCTTTCCTGTCTACATGATAGCGTCCTTTTGGATAATATACATATCCATCTGCATTTACCTTATCAATTACATTAAACATGAATTCGCCATGTTTTGTATTCCCTGTCATCCACGCCTTTTTACGTAATCTTTTTTTCATCCAGCAACTCCTTGGTTGGTATAATTGTTGAGTTTTTTGAGTATTTTAAGTTGTACCCTGGCTGAGACCCTCCACTGACAAACATCATGATCAAAGCCAGGGGTTTAAACTAATAAATAATATCTGCCACGTATTTAGACCAAGATTCTAAACGATTAAATACTACTGGATTATCAAAATCTTTTTCATTTAACCAAAAGCCTTTTAATTGATCTGTTTCTCTTACTGATACCTCTGCATTTTCAGGTAGTTTAACAATAATCATTATGCCTAAATGAACTTTCCCCACTTCATTTAAGTCATCATTTATCAACCCCACAACTTCTAAATTTAAATTAGAAGTTGAGATAAATAACTCTTCTGAAAGCTCTCTCCTTAAGTTCTCATCAATAGCTTCCCAAAAATTTGTTGCTTCAGTTAAATTCATGTGCCCGCCAACACCAATTGATAATTGATCATGAAGCCTCTTTTCCCCGCCTTTTCTTAAGCGTTCGTATGCAAATACTTGGTCTCCTTTTTGTAAAATGGCATAGGGGATTGGTTGCTTACAGCTTTGATCCCTCTCAGCATCTCCCCTCCTCATAGTGATCATATTCTCAGCAAGGTTTTTAATTATTTGATCAATTACATTTGGATCAGCTTCAATCCCTTGAAAGTCCAGCTTTCCATTATCAAATACTTTATCTCTAGATGCTACAACAATTACTTCATCCATTTTCCCCATTTAACATTCTCCTTTTGTTTTTTAATTTATTTTGCCCAACAATATTTTAATTGTAGAGTTTAAGATTTCTCACCCATTCAGGAAGCTCTTCAGGTGTCTTAATGCCGTAGTTAATACAAATCAGAGTATTAGGCTCAAGCTGCGTATAACCTTTATCTCTAATAACAGTATATCCTCCTGCATGTTCTAACTCTTCAAGTTTGTATTGGGGGCATTTTAAGATGATTTTCTTTTGTTCTTTCATATATTCATCTAGGCTTTTAATTTCTCTTCCTTCACTTAATGGCTTGACTGCTTTGTGATATACATAGCTCATTACTGCATGCCCAACCTGCCCAGCTAACTTCCCTTTGCTGATTTTGATATCCTCGTTAACTAAAATATACATTCTATAATCTCTCATATTTAACCTCATTTATTGATCCTTTCTGATCGATTTCCCACTGTTCCAAATTCAAACTCTTTACTGTATGAGGAGATACTTCATCACACCAGATGACTGGTGTACCGGTGTTGTCTGCATTATCTCCATAAACTGTGTAATTGCAATTGGTTTCAAAATGCCAATCACCTTTTAGGCACTTAAGTGTGTCACCAATCTTAATTAAAGACTTTTGCTCTTCTGTGATTTTAAACAACCTCCCTCACTAACTTATCAAGCTCATCAGGCTTAAAGCCAATGCTCCGCTTTACTTCTTCTCCTTGCTCATTAAGCAAGACAGTTACCGGTACACCCATTACTTCAAATTGCACTGCTACTTCTGGCTTTTGTGTAACATCAACTGTCTCATATTTAACTCCTACTTCATTTAAATAATTAGATACCATTTTGCAGGGATTACAATTCGGTTGCTCTAATTTAATTAATCTCATTTAAATCGCCTCTCTTTTATATTTGAATTTCCATCCTTTATGTGTTTTAGCCCTTCCAGATAAACACCGCATAATACCTTGTTTAATTAATCCATGGTCTCTTGCAAACTCCCTAATTCCTTTAGCTTCAATCAAAACTCCTTCAGGAGATAATGCGAATATTTCTTTTTTAATATTTTCTAAGTCTCTATAATTGTTGTTTTCTTTCTTAGTTAAGAAGCAACATGTTACAAGTGAGTATTTCCTTTTATTTATTGGCACATTTATTTGAATTTTATCTTTATCCAAATGAATCTTTCCTTGAGAAAACAGTATCTCATCATACCCTTTAATCAAAGGGAGATCCTCTAAAAAATTCTCGAAGCAATGCCACCTTCTTTCCACAGTCACTCCTTTGGCACCGTATCTTTCATAACCACTTCCCCTTGGATGATAGCAACGCTCAAGCATTCCGCTCCAAACACTGTACTCCTTTTTATGATCAGTCATTTTCACATTGCCCATGTACCCTACTCCGAATACAGACTTCTCAAACTTATCTTTTATCTTCCCGCGTTTCATTTCAACTTTTTCAACAACTCTTCCATACCCAGTTTTAAGAAATCGAATTCTATATTTATATCTGTTCATTTCTCTAAAAACTTGAACCACTTTGTACTTTTGGTTTGCGTTATTCACATAAACTTTACCGACAAGACTGTCTTTTTTAAGTTTAATCAAATATAAAATCCGTGTCCCTTAATGATTCTACTGTTGCTTTTTTATAGCCAACGCCCTTCATTGAAAAGAAGTCATGCGACTTGGTTTTAGTACTCAATCCATTAATAACGATTGGGTTAACATCTTCTTCCTCAAACCAATGATCAAAACCTAGGTTGTTTAAAGCTTTATTTGCGTTGTACCTGATAAATTTCTTTACATCTGGAGCTAAACCAACCTGATCATAGACATCTTCTGTATACTCTAATTCATTTTCATAAAGCTCTTGGAGCAAGCTTAAAGCCCATGTAAACAGTTCTTTTTGCTTCTGAGGCGTTTGTTTTTTGTATATCTCCTGTGCTAATAGACCGACGTAAACGCCGTGTAGCGCCTCGTCACGGATAATCAAATTTACAATTTCCCCGCTCTGCATGAGCTTCCCTTGTCCATAAAAGTAAAGTGGATAATAAAACCCTGAGTAAAACAAGAAACTCTCCAGAAACACAGATGCAACCATTGCTTTGAATAGGGAAATGTCATCGTTTTTCTCAACTGCTTTATAAATTGAAACAATTGTTCTTGCTTTCTTTTGAAGAAACCTATTGTTTTTCACCCATTCGAAGACTTCATTAATCGTCTCCGTCGGAGCTAATGTAAGAAAGATGTTGCTGTAAGATTTCGCATGGACAGCATTTTCCATCATGGCCATAAAGTTTAATACCGCTTTCCGCTGGTGGCCGTCTACGTGTTCAGCCACAATCGGCATGCCCGTGTTCCCCTGCTCTGTATCAAGCAGTGTCAGGCCGGCGAGCACCTTCATGTACGTATCCTGCTCATTTTTACCCAAATACTTCCAAGTGAGAAGATCGCCGTTTAATGCGATCTCTTCCGGAAGCCAAAATTGCTTTACGTTTTGGTTGTAAAACATTTGGGTGAAATCATCTTCATGCTTTGACCAGTTTGCTGCCGTATACATCTTGTTTTTGTTTAGTTGTGACAAAAATGTGGCCTCCTAAATATTTTTCGCCCCTTACGGTATGTAAGAAGAAGGAATTATTTTATAAATGTTGTAAGTTTTATAATGCAACATATTCACTATTAAGGGAGGAATAAAAATTGAAAAAGAAACTGATTATTGGTGCTTTGGTTTTAGGGCTAATACCTACTATTGGTAGTACTGCTGCTTCAGCTAAGCCGCTTCAAAATCCTCTGAAAGTCATAAATCCTTTAGCAGATGATAGGTGTAAAGGCGGTGGCACTTTAATTTGTGAAACTGGCAATTTTTCAGCTAAAGGAACCTTTTTCTTCGATTATTATGGAAGTGAAGACGACCAAATCAGAATTTACATTGCGAATGATGGAGCCTACCCTTTTGAGTACAGAATTACGAACCCTGACGGCAAGAGAATAGCAGACGGTATTACAGTGAAACCAGGAAAGTTCAAAGAAACAACCTTTTACGTAAAAGATATAGAAGGTTCTTATAAAGTCCGTGTAACTAATGATGACGGTGAAGATATTAAGGCTTTTGTTAAAGCAAGGGGACTTTAATTAAAAACCCAGGGGTCAGACAGAGGCTGACTCCTTTTTTGTTTAAACAACACATGACAAGCAACCTTCCTGCCCAGTATCCTTCGTTCGAGCATAATACAGCGTTTTAATTCCTTTGTGATGTGCATATAAGTCAATCCGGTTTAAATCTCTCGTCGTCATCGTATCCTTTAGGAACAACGTAAATGAAATTCCTTGGTCAACGTGATGCTGAATTGTTGCAATAAGATCAACTACCTTAAACATATCCATGTCGTACGCTTCCTTATAAAAGAACCAATTCTGAGCCGATAAACCTGGCATTGGATAATATGTCTTACTGTTTCCGTATGTACGTTCCTCAATTCTCTCCATAATAGGCATTACACCGGCCGTAGATGATTGAACATATGAGATGCTTCCAGTAGGTGCAACAGCTTGCCTGTATGAATGATACAAGCCATATTTCATAACATTCTCTTTAAGCTTCATCCAATCTTCAATGTTAGGAATATGTTGATCTCCAAACAGGTTTTTAACCTTTTCATATTTAGGGCTATAATCATTTGTCACGTACTTATCAAAATACGCGCCTGATTTGTAGGTTGATCCATCAAACTTGTAGTACGTCTCCCCTGTTTCTCTTGCAATTTCCATTGAACGCTGCAGGGAGTAAAAGTTAACCATCATAAAGTATGTATTTGCAAAGTCTTTTGCTTCTTCACTTTCATAAGCAATTTTATTTTGAGCTAGAAAACCGTGCAGGTTCATCTGCCCTAGACCAATTGATCGCATTAGTGTATTTGCTCTCGCAACAGCTGGGGCATTTACAATGTTTGTTTTCCTTGTGACAGTTGTCAGTGAGTCAATTGCTATTCTGACCGTTGAAGCAATTGATTGGTTACTCATTACATTTACAATGTTCATGGATCCAAGATTACATGAGATATCTAATCCAATTTCATCTTCCTGATCGTAATCTGTATAAACTGACACTTGTGATGCTTGGAGTACTTCTGACTTTAATATTCAACGAAAGGCGCAACACTCTCGTCCGTTCTCTTATGAACTGCTTACGATCACTCGTAAGAATAGACTATATCATCGACCTATAAGGCCGCCCGCCGTTTCCATCGCCATATGCTTGCGATGTACTCTACTCCCTTACGCGTATGCGTGGTTTCGATAGTCGTTCGGCATTTCCGCAAGGTGCGGTTTAGCACGGTATTGTCTATTGAATAGAGTTTCACCGTTTAGACGGGTTTGCTACGATCATTACTGACCGAAGGTGCTACAGTTAACACAAATTAGAAAACTTCACTTTTGAAATATGTTCATTTGGATGCACTTTATTTACATTGTCAGCAAACATAATATAAGGATAGCCAGATTCACTTCTCAGAATGGCCAATTGCTCCAACAGCTTCCGAGCATTCCCCTTTGCTTTTCTAACCCTTGGATTTTCAACAAGCTCATCATACATTTTATTGATGTCCATCTCATCAAGATACTGTCCATATTCTTTGTAAACTGAATGAGGATAGAACATGTAAAAGTCCTTATCTTCTCTTGCCAATTCAATGAATTTATCAGGAACCACTACACCAATGGATAGTGTTTTAACTCGGACATCCTCATCTGCTGAAATTTTTTTGGTATCAAGGACGTCTATAATATCGGGATGGAATACACTTAGATAAGCTGCTCCTGATCCTTGTCTTTGCAGACCATTCAGACGTGTTCGCTAAGCACGCCCCGCCATATGGCTGCTTCATGTTACCATGAAGGTTAGACTATATCTTCACCCTAAGAGGGTGCCTCCTGTTTCGACTGCCAATAGCTTGCAGCCTACGCCTTTCGGCTAGTCGTTGCACGTTCAAGACGTTTGATCTAAGTGTTTCCACTTTTGCCGCAAACAGATTTTTTTAATGATTGTTTTACTCGCATATGTGTGTATTTCAGAGAGTTCTTTAATGGACTTACCACTTTTAAAATCATTTAAAATTGACAGTGCTTGAATTTCAGAAATTTTAGCCTTTGGGCTTTTTTCTCCAATCAAAAGCAGTCCATGTTTTAAAGCATGCTGAGCATTTCCTTTTGGTGTAACCCACTCCAAATTTGAAACCTTTGGATTCGCTTTGTTACCATCGATATGATTTACATAAGGTAAATTTTCGGGATTAGGTATAAAGTTGAGCGCAACCAATCTATGCACACGTCTACCGACTTGCTTGCCTTCCTTATATAAGATCACTTTTGCATACCCTTGACCATCAATTTTAGTCTTTAAAACAGTCTTCTTTTTCAAATTAACCACTCTACTATGATTTGTAATCCCGTACCCAGGGAAATCAGCAATTGGAGTAACTACCTCTCCCTTCAATAAAACAAAGGGAATTTGTGTTTTCCTTAGTCCCATCTTTATTACACGGTGATTAATTGCTTCTCTAGACACGCCCAATTTCTCTCCTATTTCTTTGGCAGTCATTGAACTATAATTTTCGCGAATAAAATCTTCATCAATATCTAACTTGTTATGCGGTCGTCTTGCTTCGCTCATGATTGTCCCCCTTTATATTGGCTTGTGATTGACCCAAACCATCTGAGGAGTTCCCATGAATTAAAGAGGTTTTCGATCGCCATTACTGACGAAAGGGGCCAAATCAACCCATTTGATCGGCATATCTAAAAGCATTATCCAATAGCTTCATAACACCTACGACACCTTTAGTCGCATTCTCTACATCTTTAATCGCTTCACCTTTGGCTCTTAATTTGTTTAGATTAAGCGCTACTCCTCCACCTAGCTTAGAAAGCTGCATGGAGATATCAATCGCCCGTGAAATATCATTCAAACTGTCTCCCACTTCAAGCAAGAAACAGCTTACCATTTCACCTCTTCGCTTACGCCCTGCATTAAGAAAAGTAGGTGTTGCCGGCTGATACTCTTGTTTCATCATGACGTGTACTTCCTCAATAGCCTTTTCATAGTCTCCACCTGCGAAAAATAAAGCTACAATTGAGACGCGATCTTCATATCTTTCCAGAATCTTTGTTTTGTCGTTTGTCTTCAATGCATAGTCATTGTAGAACTTAAAGGCACTCATGAAAGATGGGAATCTGAATTTGTAACTGTAAGCAATTTTATAAATTGATTTAATCTGTTCAAATGTGTATTTACTTAAGAATTCTTCTTCGTAATAATCGTTTTTAATCAGATAATCCAGTTTTTCTTTTAAGTCATGGAAAAAGACTGTGTTTTGATTAATGTAATCAACAAAGTAACTGTGTACGGCCTCCTTATCCTTCTCAAATTGAAACTTCCCGTCTTTCTGAATCATGATCTCATTATTGAGCTTGATCCACTTTGGTATTGTGTTTGTCAATAAGTTGTACCTCCCGATTAATCTTCTGCAAGTCTTGTTTTGTTCCACTTAGTTCAAACTTTAATAACAATGGTACATGGAACATTGCTGAAAGCTTGTCCCCAGCTAAACCATAGTTATCACCCCAAACCTTGTTACCACTCACAGCAACTCCTTTTATTTTATTTTTATTATTAATAATAAAATTTAAAGTCCTTTCAGGTACTTCCCCAAAGCCTATCGTATATGTAATATGTAAGAATTCTTCTTCAACAATTAAGTCATCTGTAATTTCAATGATGTCAAAGTTTAACTCCCTTTGTAATGCTTGAGCAAACCTTTTAACGTTACCTGTCTTGCTTTCATATGTAATAATCAATATTCTTTATATTCCCCGTTAACTAAGCTATTCGTAGTTGTTTCTGCTTCATTTTCAGCATGATGGAATGCTTCAGACATTTCTAAATTGATCTCAGCCATCTCAGCATAGCCTTTGGCCATTTGAGCTTCATAGTCTGATAGCTCTGTCATCGGTACTGGAACGTAGTTATCCTTCTGCTCTTGCGTGATAACCATTTGATCCCCTTCTAAATTTGTCGCAATCAGTTCTCCTTTTAAAGCAGTGTATGAACCACCATTCTTCATATGTACTTGCGTATTTTCTTTTGCTTCATCCAAGGTTACAAAGTGACTGCGCTTAACGTATAACTGTTTAGCAGCTCCCATTCCACAACTCCCTTTTCTTTATTTTTTGTTTTTATCTTTTCCGTGTCTTACGTCCAACTCATTCATATCATTGAGAATATGGTCAATAACAACATCACTAAACTTACCGAAAGCCTTATATCCAATTAATTTGCTTCTCAGATCTCTCCACTTTCTTGCTGCACTCATTTTCCTTCCCCTTCCATTGAAACTGTGATTTTATCTAGTTTTGTTGGAATAGTGCCCTTAAATTTCTTAACAAAGTCTGAGCATCTTGTGCGCTTTTTGAACTGCTATCATATTTATTGAGGAATTCAATTGCCTCATCCATATGTAAATTCATTTGAATCACCTCATGTGGAACTCCAATTTCTTCTTGAGCAAAAATAGCATCTTTGTGAGCTTTAACCGCATCATTATAAGTTTTAACAAGTTCTCCCCTAATGTACAATCCGAATTTTTTATTCATCCTCATCTTCCTTTTCTTTACTCTTAGAGTTTTTTATCTACAATGCTTTTAATGCTTTGTAATGTTTGCTTGTACTCGCTATCCAATCCACTTACATCAAGATTTGTTGAGATTCGATAGTTTCCTGAGTTGTCATACATTGTGATGAAAGCCTCAGTGTCATCCTCTTTAGCTCTAAACGCAATATCATGAACCTCAACCTGATCTGCACCGTTTTCTTGCTTTAGTTCCTCAATATAGTCTGGCTGCATCATGTTGAATAACTCTTTAACTGTGGTGAATTTTTCTTGTTCTAATAAGCTATCTTCTTTGTATTCAAATGTCTCAAAATAAAGATTGAATGTTATATAGCCTTCTACTAAATTTCCATGTTTAGTGTATTCCAGTCTTCATCATCCTTTATTCTTTATTTGTCTTCTGGGGTCAACGACGAACTGCTGTTGAGATAGTCTAAATAAGATTCTCGGCACTTCTTGCTGCAAAACATTGAATCAGTTGAGTTCCCACATTCTCTGCATATCATTTCTCACTCCCCTTATCTCTTTAAAATCATCCTTTTATTTAATTTGTAGAAAATGTAGTCCAATCTGTTATATAAAGAGGTAAAATATCATTTGGTGTTATCTTGGTATCTTTATGCCCAAGATCTTTTCTATACTCAATTATTAATTCTGCTAACAAAAGTATCGCCTCAATTTGTTTTTCTTTATTTTGCCCATCAAAATCGAATGTTTTGTATTCTTTAAATTTTAAAATTGTGGAATCAGAAGCGCTACCAACTAAGTTGATTATTAACTTCATCATTCTTTTATTGAAATCTTTATTAAATTTTAAAAGCTCTTCTTCGGTTAAATTATTGGTATCAAAACAGTCTAAAAACATATTCCAAAACTCTTCTAATTGTTCCGATTTTTTGGTTGCTGACTGATTCTCATAAATTTTTATTTTCTCAATCTTTTCATATATCTTTGCCTGATCCCTTTGTCTAACTTTATTTGAATTCCAATTTATCAGCGATGCTGTTATTACTCCTACAGCACTCAACTGCAATATATTAACTAACCATTCCATAGGAATACACCTCTTAATATGAATATAATTTTCATTTAGACTTTTAAAAAAACAACTCCTTCATTTATATCTCACCTGCTACACAGAATTCCAAAACCTCTTCCACCAAGAAACTTTTATAAGCCTTTGTCTAAGATCACCATTGCTTTTTGCTTTCTCCTCATTGAGTTCTTCGCATTCCTTCAAGCTTCTTTCATCCACAATTGTCTTAATCACTCTGTCTGTTTGATATGTCCATTCGTTATGTATGTTTCGCTGCCTGTCAGTCACTATGACATATTCATTAAGTCCGGGGATATAAACCTTGCCTCCAATTTCTATAGGCTCAATATCTATATGCCCCTCGAAGATTGGGTCAGTGCGAATTACTTTACACACTGGCTGAGCAATCCATCTTACTGTGCCTGGTGCACGATGTGCGTAATAGCTTTCTTTCATAACCAATCCTTCTATCGTTGCTTTATGGCGTCCCACTTATTCGCCTCCTTATAAGTCTCTTTAAAAATTGAATTTTAATCTAAATGCTCCATTACAATTTTCAGATACTCTTTATAGTCAATAGGTGTAGCTTCTTCACCTTCTACACGTTTTTCATCCCATACGCTAAAAAACCATCTATCGCCTATCCATTGGTATGCAGCTATATTATTTCTCCCAAGTACCTCATGACCTTTGAAAGGATTTACCTCTTCTGCTTTCTTTAGCATAGACCCAATCTCGGAAAAATACTTAGAACGTTTTTTAAATGCATAGAAGCCATCTTTTGTAGGGTTTTTCATCACTTCATCTTTAAAGAAGTCATATGCTTCTGTTCCTGCCCGAACCCCGAAATACTCAGAATTATAAAACGAAAAACCATCCTTAATTCCGTAGGTTGCTTCGAATTCATCAAAGAACTTGTTAATGCCTTCTCTTCGTTTCTTCTCAGTCTTATGCCAATCGCTTTCTTGCTTAATCTCATAAATTGGCGCATCTAATGTTTCCATGACTCAATTCTCCTTTTTGTTTATTATTCACCTAAAGACATTATTTGTTTTGATTTGTCGTATACTGCGCTTGCCCGGGAAATTATGAATATTTCCGTTGATTATAATTCCCCTCTAACTCTTCATATGTAGCCCTAAATGGTGAAGTAACTTCTTTCTCACCAACTTGTAAATACTTAAATCCAGTTACATATCCTTTCTTATAAACCCTCTCAACATAAACTGTTTCGTTGGCATCCAACTTGTTATCCCAATAACCGTTTAATCTTGATTTCGCCATTTATACCTCCTCTTTGTATTCATACGCTTCTTGAACTGCATTAAAATCTTCTTTATCTAAAACATCTTTTGCTACTTGGCACCAATATCCTAAATCACTAACCGCTTCAACTAGTTCTTTAATTGCTTGATCCTGAGTAATTGGTTTTGAATCTAATATCCAGGCCCCATTAACAGTTCTTTCTAACGTATGAGCACCTTTTTTATGTAAACAAACTTTCAATTTATCCATTTAGCATCTCTCCATTCTCGATAAAAGGAATATTTTATTTTTACTCTAAAAATAACTGCAAGTAATCCAATGTCTTTTCTAATTTCATGTCTTTACAATTTTCAATACATTCTTTCTTGATTGCTTCTCCGCATTCTTTATGTACCGCGAATTCCTTATATTCTTTGTTGTCAGCTATTCTTATGTAATAAACGATGTCGCCAATGTGATCCCTGCATTTAACACACTCCAATGCATCACCTCGCTTCCTATACTTCTAATATACTCGCTTTCTCCTGAACAATCAATAACTATTTTATTTTTACTCTGAATATTTTTTAAAAAGTAGGAGAGTTTCCTCCCCTACAGTACAATAAGGCTGCTGCTAATGGTTTTGAGTTCGTTTATGAAATACACGAACAATTATTGCTGCTATGAAGAATAAGGCAAACAATCCAAAAGCCATTGATCCATTCTTTAAAATTATCCCAAAGATCAACAAAGCGCAACCAGACAAAATAAATAGTATTTTACTTAAGATATTGATCATTTACACTTCTCCATACAATCAAAGAATGCATTTACACCAATAATACCAGCAGAGTTTACACAAGCATAGCAAGCAGTCCCTGCTGTTGCTGGAACACCAGCTGTGCATGAAACTCCACATAAAATAGCTAAACCGGTAATTGCCCATTGGCTAATATTCTTATCACCTAAGCAATCTGATATGCATCCAGTCCAACTCTTCTGAGCACTCATCATGTTAGATGTACTTCCTTTGTCCTCTGAAGTTTGTTTTGTTTCAAAGACCCCAGACTTGTCCTCATTCTTAACGCCATTAACCCAATAATTCATTTCGTTTTGAGTGCTGCTGATTTTCTTCATGTCAACTTCATAGTACTCTTCAATATTCATATCGCTATCAAACGAAACATTAAATGAGCTAACTCTGTCTACTTTTTCAGTGTCCACGTATAAATAAGAAACCGAATAAGTTACTGTGCCATCATCATACTTAATAGCTCTAACTGATGCATTATCAAATACCTTTTCGTTTGATTTATGATACTTAATGTCTCCATCTTCAATTGCTTTTTCTGCCTTGGAAAGAAGTTTTTCCTTAGTCTTTTTACTCACATCAATAGTGTGATCTGCAATAAATTCTGCCTCTGATTTTACTTTATCCTTGTCGACATTATCTGTTGAGATTGTGCTCTTTGCATCACTGTTCGGAGGAAATGTTGAAAAGGCCAGCACAAATACGGCAACTAATGCTAAGATCGTTCGATAAAAATAACTGTTCATTAAAATATCCCCTTTGTAAAAATATAATTCTCATCTGGCACCAATACTTATCAAACAGACAATCTCATAAATCACCTTCTTTCTTTAATAAATGCTACCAATCATATAAATAATTGTTAAGAAATACTGACGATTTTGAATATTAAGTAACACAGATGTCCTTATATCAAAGGGATATTGCTCACCTTTATAAACAACTTATGTAATTTTGTAATTCCTTAGATTTAGTAAAAATCTCACCGAATTTTTTGTCTATAGTTTTCCATTGTCTTTCAGATGTTGAAGGCAACTCATTTTCAATGTAAATGAACAACTCATCAACTCTGCTACTAAGTTGATCCATATTTTGCACGAGTGTTTCTTTTATTGGATCAGATATATACATGGATCCGTCCTCCCTTATGAAAAGATAATTACCGCCTTGCTGTTGTTATTTTTTATGTACGGTGAATGTTTTCTCTGAAGGTAATTTGTCCCCCTGCCTTCACCAATGCTCACGTTATAAACAATCTTTACCTTATGTATGTCTAATGCCTTTCGTTTAGCCTCTTCTGTAGACGCTGCTTCAATTACCAAAGAAGCGTTTTCGTCATTGTGATCTTTACATCTAACATAGTACCTTTTCAATAAACATCCCTTTATCCTTTCTTTTTATCCTGTTGTATTAATCCTCTTTTAGGTAAGTCTTAAAAAACTCTTCTAGGTTTGCAGCAATCGCACCAGCAACTTCTGCATAATATGTATGGCTCTTCTCTTCGGATCTTAAAAGCTCAACTGCAGCCTTAGCAATGGCTTTTATTTTCCCCTCGTCTAATTTGCCGCTTCTTACTTCATCTTTAATTTTTTCTGCCTTCTCTTTTAAGCTTTCTGGATAGTTCATTGCAGACCCACCTCTTATATTTTATTTTTACTCTTTAAAAGAGATATTTTAATCAGTTTCACAAACACTTCACACATTTCAAATTTTTTACATGTTAGACTAGGGTTGTACTTACAATCAAAACCTAGGAGGTAATTCTTATGAAAAAGTTTTACAAAGGATTGATTGTTTCTGCTCTATCGCTTACAACACTAGCTCTCCCTGCATTCACATCACAAGCTTCAGCCCTAACACCTGTCAAATCAGTTGACCAAGTTAAGCAGCTAGGCGATCCGCTCGGTACAGTTGATTACCACATGCTTAGGAATTCTAACGTATCTCTATTAAAAGGTTACACCCGGTGGGAAATTGTTTCTGGAAGCAACCTTATTAGCATTAGTTCCAGTGGTGTTGTATCCTCTCATTCAACATTGGGCACAGCATTGGTTTACGCGTATGACATTAACGACAATTATGTAATTTTTAAAATCACAGTAGAAGCACGTTAGTTACTGAGGAGTGTTAATTCACTCCTTCTCTCTATTTTTTACTCAAATAATTGAATCAAACCTTCTACGATCTCATCACTATTCCATTGTTCTGTATCCCACGAATATGTATGTAATCCTACATCGCTCATTACTTCTCGGTATAACTCTAAGACCGGCTCAATGTCTCGATCATTTATGTATTCATCACCACGTTCAAGTAAACGCTGCTTAATAACTTTCGGATCAGCATGTAAATAAACCACTTTTGCTTTATATCTAATCTTCTCCTCAATCTCCCTTTGCTGATCTTCCGTTAAGATTGAGTAATCCTTGAACTTTCTCGCATAAACCAAATTTGAATATATGTATCGATCAATAATTACATTGTCCTCATCGGCCAGTTTGTTGAAGTGTTCAAACAGCTTCTCATTACCGCTCTTAGCTAATTCAAAGCTGGATCCCTTTATGACCGGATATCCAAGTTCTTTGCTAAGCTTATCTGCCACTGTTGATTTGTAGCAGCAGTCAGTTCCTTCTAAAATTATCATCGTCATTTATCTTCCACCCTTCTCACATTGCTGAAGCCAATCACTCTATATGAGCCATCTGGATACTCAACTTCTAATTGCTCATGTCCTTTATCAACTTGCGCAACAACACCAATCTCTTCTGTAAAACCTGCAATCACCTTCTCTCCCTTTTTAAACATTCAATTAACCTCCTTTAGCTGGATTTAATTCATGCTCCTTGAAGAATGTAATATCACCTGTCTCATCACTGACTGCGTAATCATATGTGGCAGAGTGAAGCAATTCAATAATTTTCCCTTCCCGTCCAACATGATGAGGACAAGCGTTCTTTGCATTCTCATTTATGATGACTTTTAACCCTTCTGGATAAGACCAAAACTTCGGCAATTAATCGCCTCCTAATTAATAATCGATATTGTCCCATTTTGCTTGCCAAAATTTATTGCGTCACGCTCGGTTGCTACAAGCAAGTCCACTTTATTTCCAACAATTGCGCCTCCAGTATCAATTGCAATTGCTTTGAACGTTTTCCCACCAATGCTCACTTCAACAATTGAATTCAGGGGAATGACACTTGGATCGGTTGCAATAACACGATACCCTTTGTAATAGATTGATTGAGTAACATCAACACCTGTTCTAGTTGTTCCTGTGCATCCTTCTTGGCAGTGGGCAATATAAGCACTCAGCTTAACCTGGATGGTTTTCTTTGCGGCCGGTGGCTTGTTTTCTTTTTCTTTAATATAAATTTTATTTTTACTCTTAAAAACTCTATGCTTTGCCTTTTCACCTCCTCTCATGTGCCTTTTTTTACTTTGCTTAGGTTTAATGAGTTTTGCTGAGGTAATCTTCTCTGTATGCCTTTTTAATTGTTGTTCTTTGTTCGTTTGAGCTTTTTTAAATAACCGCAAGACAATATTCTCACTTGATGGGATCCTAATCTGTTTAGGTTTCTTATAAAATGATTCTTTTATTGAGTCTTCATTTCCCTCGGTTTTATGTAAATGTTGCTCATAACTTATGTAAGAAAAAGTGGTTAAGGGAATTAAAATCATCATACCATAAACAGACTTGAAAATGTGTGTTTTAATTTTATTTTTACTCTCAATGGCGATGCATATCACTTCTCCTTCTTTGTTTTCTTTCTATTCGATATTCCTAAATAATCATTTATTCGTTTTTTGGCTATCTCTATATAATATTCCTTATCAAGATAATCAGGAACTTTTAAATCAATAACGTTATCATTATTGATAAAGCAGCGCGGTGGAGTATTTCCGATTTTTTCAATTCGTTCTTCTGTTTTAACCTTGAAAACACCTTTAGCATCTTCATCATTAGAAGCAAAAACTCTTAAAACTTTTTCAGGTAGCCTTTCTTCTCCATAGAGTGCATACATATATTTGTTTGAAACCTTTGATATCTTTTGAAATTCTCTTAACTGATCACATTCATTGATGGTTTTTTCAACTGGAATGTCTTTTGTAAAATACTCAATCATGGCTTTATTTACAATTGGTAAGTCATAATCCAGGTTGTTTAGTTTTTTAACATAAGCACCTTTAGATTTATACTTTTGGTCTTTATCAATGATTATATAGTTGTTTACATCCTTCTGATAAATCTTCTCATAAACATCCCACTCTAAATCTAGTCGTGTTCTGGTTTCCCACTCCTTTGCGACTTCCTTAATTAAATCAATATCAGATTCCTTTTCAACTTTCATAAACAACCCATCAGTATTTGACTGAATCAGTTTACAATACGGTTCAATTTTCTCGATCAAATCTAATAACAGCAGCTGCCCGGCTAAACATACGTTATTTGCCATTAACGGGTCGTATAGTGGATTATACTGATCTTTCATTGCTCCATACGTTGAGTTTAAAACAATCTTGTAGGGAGCCTGCTTAGGATCTTTTTTGCGTTTAAGTTCTAACCGTGTATCTCTGATTTCAGTATATTTCAAAGGGTTTTTCACGTTTCGACTTATGTAATCATATTCAATCATGATTGAAGGGTATAGAGATGCAACATCACAACATAAAATTATCCCCTCATCTTTATACTTTGGTATTGCGCCATGTAAACCTCCCCAGGCAAAAATATGAGGTACACCTGCAACATCCACCTTTAAATTTTTTTTATAATCTAGATTTTCAGGATTTCTATACCAATCAACAATGTGTTTATATTTTTTAATTTTTAATGTATTAGGAAATCTAAGTTCAAACTCATCTCCCCTGTTTCCTTGCTTTTCAGCCCCCAAGATAAATGCAGATAATTGGGCTTTTGTCTTTGTAAACATAGACATTTCCAAATCAAAGGCTTCAATTAGGGCCAATTGGCTTTCGAATTCCTCTTTTTTATTATCAAACACTTCAATTGTTTGTTTCACATCGTGAATACAGTACTCAACTACTTCCTTAATTTCTTTTTCTGTTAATGCTCTTGAGATATCAAATGGTACTGATGACTCTTTAATCCTTGAACCCATAAAGCCTTCTAGCTGCTTTAAGCTATGGAAACCGGTTGTTATGTCAAAGTTATTCAGTGGGATTTTATAACCTTTTCCAACAACATTAAATCCCTTTACATTATCATTAATGATTCTCGAACTAATGAAATATGGGTTCATTCCCAATAAAATTCCTTTTAAAATGTATTGGTCGTACATTCTAGAGTTGTAACCAATCCAAATATCATCTTTAAACATCTTATAGAATCGTTTCAGTTCATCAACATCATCTACAATAACCTTACCCTTTTTAGTATCGTAATCGATCAGTACAACCATCCAGTTATGTTTAAAAACTTCAAAGTCATAGAATATCTTCCTCATCATTACCCCCTAAGAAAATAGGTTATCAAACAAATCAGTCTTATCCTTTTTCTTAAATTTATTTGATGATTTATTTAAAAAATCCTTATAAAACTTGCATGTTTTTCGGTGACCACATAAGACACTACAATAAAAGGAATTGTATTTATCTATTTTCACTGGTTCCCATTGGGTTTCATCTTCGCGGTCTTTATTTTCAATCTTTTTAACAGTATCAGTAATATATTCTTTCAGTTCATTAATTTTCTCTTCAGTAACTTCGTATTCAACTAAACAATCTTCAAGCCAATACTTATTTTTAATCTCTTCAGGTAAGCAGTCTATGCTATTTTCTTTTACTGCGTTATCTAACAACAGGTCAATTTCGAAATCATCATATTCCAGAGTGCGCATCTCTTTTTCTAGCTGCATTCGTATTTCCTTTACCCACTTACCCCTGTTACACATTTTCTTTTTCACTTTGGTTTTTCCTTGGGTACATACATAAACGTATTTCACCATGAACCATAGGATTTTATCTACTTTTAAGTCAGTTGTTTGCTCCAACGCAAGCTTGTACATCAATAACTGTCTTCCTGCTTCATTTAATTTCTTGCCGGCAAACTTACTTGATGTCTTCCAGTCATAAATACTAACGTACGGTTTTTCTTTTTCACTGGGCAGGATTGCATCTACATATCCTTGAAGATATATTCCATCTGATATTTCAAATACAAGCAGCTTCTCTAAAACCATTTTGCTGTCAATTTTATTAAAATTGTTTAGGAAATGACCAATGTCTGCTTTCCAGCTGTCCCCGATTGAGTCACTCGGAAAGTTGACTCCATTCAGCTCTAATTCAATTAATCTATTTTCAAATCCCTTTTTAAATTCTCCAATGTTTAATTCATTTTTATAAATCTGTTCAATCCCGTTATGTAATTCAGAACCCATAAGGGTATAAATATTATCTATGCCTTTCTTTTTCAAAACGTATGTATTGTAGTATTCATATTCACAGTTATTAAAGGTTCCGAGCTTTGAAAAGGAATAAATGTTTTTCCCTTGTTGTCTCAATTCATTTAATTTTTCTTTCAATCAATCATCTCCTTTTCATATCCAAACTGTACAGTCTCTAATTAGACGGTGTAGAGTGTTTTTATCAAGGTCTGCTGGTGCCATTTTTGATCCCTTAGGCAGATACTTGTTTTCACGATCAAATATGTACCCAACTTCATTTTCAAAGAAATTTTCAAACTTTAGGCTGTTGGCAATTTCTACGCTATGTTCTTCACCTAATCCTTCATCCATCATGACTAATGACTTTTTCGGAAACATTGATTTTATGTGATTTGCTTGAATTTCGCTTAAAAAGCTACCGCCTAAAGAAACTCCAACATTCAATCCCTTACTTGCTAAGGACATTGAATGTTTTTCCGATTCCCCGATCATAACAATGCTCTTTTCTCTAATTGAACCGTAATTTTCAACAAACCCGTATAGCGTTTTGGACTTGGGAAATGAAATAATAGGCAACCATTTTGTTTCTTCATCATTAACTTCCTTCTTATTAAGGCGCCCCATTACACCACACAATTCACCACTAAGAGATTTCCATGGAACCGTTATTCTTCCGGAAACACTATCGTAACCAACCTGGAACAAAGATTGGGTTATAGGTAATATTCCATCCTCATAAAACAACTTATTTGGAACAGATACAAATTGATCTAAAATGTCATCGGAATATGTTTCTAGATCCAAATCCAATGGATTACTTAGTTTTCTTATCTTCTTATAAAAACCTCCGAATGGTAACTCAGGTGGTTTATATTCTTCTTCACTTTTATAATCAACTATTTCAGATATCCTTTTGATTGTTTTGGGAAAAGATAAACCTAATTTTTTTTGAACAAGTGTTATCAAGTCACCTTTTAAGTTGGTTGAAAAACAGGTTGCACCTAAAGTGGTTTTATTTACTTTTACTGATGTCGGATTTCTTCCTTTTTTTCTTGCACATCTATACTCATTTCCGCGTTCATCAACGTTGTAAAACCCCGTCTTTTCTAAAATAAGTTCTATGTAATCTGGCTTTTCAATAATGTGATTCTTAAGATCATATACGTCCATGATTTCACCGTCCCTTGGTAATCATGTCCGCTCTGTAGTTCTCTGATGTTTAGGAGTACAATAACCGAGCTCAATCCATTTATTCCATGCACCGTCAAATTGGTATAGCAACACTGTATCGCCTTCGTCATTCCGTGTCTTATTCAAAAAGAATAATCTATACTTCTTATTTAGGTCTAACTGAATTTCTTCTTTAATGTTAGTAAATTTTCCCGACGAGTCTTTTTTGAATCTATAGGGTTTAACATCGAATTTTCCTCCTGGGAATTCATCTTCCCATAAAGGTCTTGTTAGAACTAACTCGGAAACAATCTCCTTAACTGCTTTGGCATTTGATAAACAAGACGCTGTTAGATATCTTGTATTCTCCATATAAATGGCTAATTGCATTGTAATGATGATACAAATATCCTCTTTTTCCGCAACTTGTAATAACTGTTTTGAAGCTTCAATTAGCTCACCTGTTACATTAGTTGAAGCAGCATCTTCAGCTTTAAATGTATCGTAAAGCATATAACCGAAGCCTTGTTTTGCCATTCTTCTCATTATTCTCTTTACATCATTAATGCTGTAATCATATATCTTGGCAAATTTGATACGCCCCTTGTAATGCTTCTCATAATATTCAATTGCCTTTTGTAACATTTCCTTTTGCTCATGCTTCAGGTTGCCCATTTTTTGTTTCTTTCTTGGTAAACCATAATAACCAAGTTTATGACTTAAAATTGTTGCCATAAAAATATGTTGCCAAGCCCTTTTATTCATTTCATTGGCGATAATTGTTACCTTTTCACCCTGATCCAAAATTGACATGATATAAGAAGAAACACAAAAACTTGTTTTCCCTGTCCCACTAAATCCAGCAAAAATTTGAACATTAGATTTATGAAGTCCAAGCGTGTGATAATTCAATAATGGACATGCAGCTGAATAGCTTAATCCCATTTCTTCCCCGTTTTCAATTGATTCGACAAACTCTTCATTCAAATCCAGATCCTCAATTTTTACTCCTGAACCGCGACCCAGAAAAACATTATCTAATTGAAATTCAAAGTAACTGTACAATTGCTGACTCGTCATCTTCTTGAATTTATCAAGCTCGTTCGAAACATTGAATCCCTTATCATGAAGCTTTAGTATCATGTTAAATTTAATCAGTTCATCATAGTATGTCTCAACGTTTTCATCGTTTAGTACGTGCTTGAGTTCATCAATGGTTTTCATTCCACCTCGCCGAATAAAACCATTTTTTAATGTTTCTTTACCTTCTATGTAGCTGAAAACACTTGCATCATCAAAGCTCTTATAATTCATGTTGCTCAGTTCTAAACCTAGAGAGTAATAAAATTTCCCGTCTTCTGTTAGAAAATCTCTATCCGCCCTCACGTGGTCTTTATAATCCTCATACAAATCAGGGTTTTTCCATAAACAAAATATAAAGCTTCCTTCAATTTGTCCCCTGTTTTCAACTAATTCCTTTGGATAAGAATCTAAGTTGTTCAATACTCGTCCTCCCCATCCAGAAACTCTGTTATATTTTTTGGTGAATTGTTTTGTTTTAAAGATGTGGAATCAACGATATTAGTTTGATTTACAATTGCAATATCAAGATGATGATTTTTTTCAATCATTCTCTGATTTTGCTCGTGTAGCCATTCCTTATAAACATCATTGATGTTACTTTCAACAATCTTAAAAATATAGCTAATCATTCCATACTCATTGTAAAACTCTTTATTTGTTAACCAATATTGAATTGTTTGTTGGTTCTTCTCAAAGCAAATTTGTATCACTTCATAATCATAAAAACTTTTTAGTTCGGCTATCTTTTTTAGAAAAATTGGAGAAATGACTTGACCCTCGCTATAATTCAAGACATCTTTCGCTATGTAATTTAAGAGGTTTTTTCGTTTCACCTTATCCTTGATATAGTTTTCATATTCATCCTTAGAACAGTAGTATTTATTTTTCCCCTTATCGTCAGAAACCCTGAAAAAAGTATCGACAGTTCCATTAGCTTTACATATTTGACATACACATCTTCTGGCCAAGAATACCCTCTCCTATTGATAAGGGGGAGACTCTCCCCCTCTTTTCCTTCAATTAGATAATGCTTCGACTATCTTTTCGAATGCTGTAGTTGGTACAATGTCTACCCCTTTAAAATCTTTCATATTAAATTGATCCATAATTTTCTTCATTTCCCCCTTAGCTTCGTCAGTTGCATTAGGGAATAGTGTCTTAATCTCTTCTGCCAATCTCTCATTCTCTTCTTTATCAATAAAAGATGAGTTGTTAACTTCGTTGTGAATTTGAATTTCTTTAATTTGCTCTTGTTCTTTTCTTTCTTCTTCAATGTTATTTGTGTTATTTTTTTGTTTATCAAAAGCCACATGGATAGCTTGTTCAATTGCTTTAATAAATTCATTCGGATCTAATGGAATTGATGGTGTGATATCTGAGAATCTTGACTTTGAATCAATATTAAAGTTATCATCTCTAAAAGTGATGATTCTTGATTCATCAACAACTGTTCCCACTGTTTTGTCAGGCCCAATTTTTTGTTTTACTGTTTTCTTTTCAATTGACCGATTAATAGATGCTACTCCCAAGACGTGGAGCTTGGTTTTAATCGCATTGAAGTATTTATGTGTCATATTGGTTGTCAGCATGTCATATTCCAAACCAGTAACTACGTCTGTCATTGTTCTTTTCTTCGTATGACCTAAAATAAACATGCTAATACCGACCTTTTTAAGTTTCCACATCTTTTCAAGAATTAACTCAATTACCTTGTCTTCTCCTGCCTGGAAACCACCGAATGCTGCTTTAATGGTATTCACTCTTTTTTCAGGATTTGCTTTATTGTGTAGTCTAATAACTTCTGGTTCTGTAATTTTAATCAACTCATCAAATGTGTCATATACTAAAACCTTTAAGTCAGCATAATCTGTTGTTCTGTTTTTAATAATATCTTTAGTAATTTCATCAAAGGTTGTCCAATCAGGAACATCTTCATAAGAGGCATTGGGGATGGCATCAATACCATCCTCTTTACCAATATTCAAGATTATATACCCGTCTTCTCCGACTAATTTTTCGCAAACTTCTTTAGCTAGAGTTGTTTTACCGATCCCCGATTCACCAATAATTCCAGTGTTATAATCGAGAGGATTAACTTTAATTTTATTCTTTTTACCAAATTTTCTTGCCATATGGATAAACATCTCCTTATTGTTTTTAAATAAATGTTAGTTAGGTCTTTTCAAATCAAGCAAATAACTCATCAAATGCATTATCTTTTTCTTCTTCAGTCACTTTAGGTTCTTCTTTTTCTACGGGTGGTGTAGAATTTTGAATCTGTTGTGGAATATATGTAAGATCTTCAATTTCATATGTAGATGTTGCGGCACCTTCTGTAAAATCATTAGAATCATTAATCTTTTTTAAAATAGGTTTTAAAAGTCTATTTTCTTCACGATTTTCGCCCAATAACCCTCCTTTAGGTTTAAAGTCATCCAGTGTGTTTAAACCTAAAGCAATCATTTCCTTTTGACTTTCCGTGAGTTCCTCTTCGGTAAACTCAATCTCATCAGCACCCCTGAAAATATTCACAACCCATTGAAGGTGAAATACTTCATCATTTTCAACTTTAAAGAAGTTTTTCAAGAGATCTAACCGTTTCATATGTAATTCATTTTCAAAGTCCAATTTTTGTGCATTGATGACTAATTGCTGAGGAAAAAATCGATCTTTTTTTGCCTGATTATCATAGCTAAGTACGTACGCATCAACAAAGTACCTTTTTTCTTCCTCAAATGACGATTCATCTAAAGATTCACTTGTGAAAAATACATCCATGGTGGCTCTTAGTTGAGATGGTGTATCACTACTTACAATTTCAATGGTTTTGATTTTGAACTTTCTAAAATTCCGTCCATTCCATGAATTGTATTCAATATTGCCTGTGATTTTAAATTTATTGTCTTTATGCTTTTCGAGGTTTTGGGACAAGTACTGAATAGCATCATATTCATGAATGAATTCTGCACCGTTTACGTTTAATTGTTTATATTCTCCCTTGAGAGTAGATAAAGTTTTATTTTCTTCTTCAGTAAGAGAGCCTTTCATTTCCAACCCTCTAATTTTAAATTTCAATTCATTTAATTTGGCTCTTGTTGACTCATCGTTTAAGTTAATTAGGATCTTAGAAAAATCAGCAACCATGTTTACTGTTTCTTCTTTCAACCGATCTTCCCATGGAATTTCGAGTCTTGATCCTTTTTCATTTTCTGTACCCTTGCTAAATGAAAACACTTTATTTTGTTTACTTTTTGAGTAACCACCTTCAATCTCAACAAAAACACTGTTTGTTTTTGACTCTTGAACTGCGAAGCTTAACCGTTCCTTAACCCATCCGCTGTCATATTCCTTAATTTCATGGAATTTCTCTTTATTTTTTGAAATAAATAGGTTGCCAATAAATTCAAATGTATTATAAAGTTTGCTCAATATAACGCCTCCGTTAATTTTATATTTTATTTTTACTCTTAAAATGCCTATAATGAGACTTGCTACTAAACTTACAATCCCTAATACCAAGTAGCTTGTTTAATTCTATGTATCTCTTTTTTGGAAAGTCCCAAGGTTCAGGATCACCTTTTACATTTTCAATCCTTATTACTGTTCCATGCCGGATTGTGATCTTTAAGTTTCCATATGAATATGTTTTAGAAAAAAGACCTCTTTTAATTCCTCTTGGTTTAAATTCCTTAACCAACATTACATTCCTGGTTAATTTTCTTCTTGCTTGGTCTTCGTCAATGTTGTAATTCCTTTTTACATCATTTTTGTAGGTATGCAAGGCTTCGGCAGATACTTTCAGTATCTTTAATTCCTTTTTCATCTCTTTCCTCCTTTCTCTCTTTGGGATAACTTAATCTTACATCATTAAAACGGCATGGTCAATAACTATTTTATTTTTATTCTGAAAAGTTTTAATGAGTTTCTTTACAATTGGGGTACAGACTGCATCTGAAGAATGATTTTCTTGTTTCCACCCCCAACAGCGTAATTTTATAAAATCATATCGAGAGTTAAGAAGCACCTTTGCTTAGGCGCTTCTGTATAACAAACTATCCTATACCCGAAATTCAGCTACGTATCTCTTATCTGATCCTTCATTACCGTAATCAGAAACTTTTGCAAAGTCCGTTGTGAAAGTTTCATCTGGGTACTCACGGATCATTTTTCTACATAGGTTAGACAGAGCTTCTTGCTTCGTTCTGCCATATTCATATACCAACACATTAAACACCCCTTAACATTATTATGAGAGAACCTTTTCCTTCTCATCCTTAATGTACCCACTTAACGATATGACAAATCAAAACGAGTGAAAATTCTAAAATTAAACAACTTCACTCCATGACCACATGTTCATTGTTTGCAGCGTAAAACCGTCAGGAAGCTTTTTCATTTTTACATTTACATTATATCTTTTCCCAGTGGTCTTATGAATTACAGCAAGTTCTTCACCATCATAGAACCGCACAATTGCTTCATTAAATTCAATTGGCTGATCAACCACGTAACCTTCTTTGAGCGCTTTGATATACAGATAAGGATCTGTTTTATAAAGCTCATATAGTCTATTGCCAAAGTCTTCGTGTTTATCTCTAAGCAGATTAAAATTAATTAGGGATATGTACAGTTTTTCCGATATGTTTAGCTTGTTCTTGAAATACCGGATTGCTTCATCTTGTTCTTTACTTAAAATATTGGCCATATATCCATCTCCCAATCTTGTTAAAACTACAATTTTATTTAGACTACAATATCTCCTTCTGCTGTCTTCAGCGTCCCACTATCGAATGTGTTATGAATTAAGGTTGTATTCTTTGCTTTATCTGTGCAATACGGGTGAGATAATAACTTACCTCCAATTCCACGCGCATCGTTTCTTACAAGACGTACTTTGTCCGTATTCTCCAAATAAACACCATATCCTTGGTCTGTTGAACGATTAAACATGATCTCATTATTGTTTAACATGTGTTCTGAACCACCTGTCAGGTGGATAGCAATCAATGACTTACAAAAATAAATCTGATTCTCACTGATCTGACAGCTGTATTTCTCGGATGTACCTTTGATTGCAACATTTCTTGGATTATGAATTTCATTTCTGTTGAAATACACTTCAGAATCCTTATCCCAAAAGATGCCGTATCCACTTCCGCTTAAGAATAGGTCATTCAACTTTAAACGAACTGATTGAGACCTTTCACAATAAATTCCCCCGTGCACATTTGCAAATTCATTAATTGCAAAGCTTACACGGTTCGAATCCATGATTTTAATGGCATAAGCAGATGTGGTATTTCCCCCTTTATTATTTGTAACTCTCACATCTTTTGAGTTTCGCACTTGAACTTGTATACAATCGCTGTTTTCAATATGATTATTCGAAATAAAAACATCTTCTGCTTCATGTGTTGCAATCGGACAAGCCGCGATGTTTTCAAGTATATTGTTCATTACATCAATCCCTTTACCTCTTACACAAATGCCTATTTCAAACCCTCTTACAGTGTTACCGCTGATTTGCACTCTATTTCCTGACTCCGTGCTTGAAACACCCACCGAGTCAATTCCATATTTCTTGGATTTTCCCTTATTAATAATCTTGTTGTCCTTAACACTGACATCAGTGCTGTATCCAAAAGAGATAACATTGTCACTAAAGTTTCCTTCTAAGTTTACTTCACCGCTTGTGTGAGCTGTAACGGATCCACGCCCATTATTTTTAAACCTGCAGTTTCGTACAGTTAATTTGTATGGGTGATCATACTTAATTCCGTTTTCTCCAAAACCCTCTAAATCAATTCCTAATTGTGGCCCAATGGTATCTCCCCCAGCTTCCTCTATATCACAGTCGTCTACAAGAAGACCTTCACAACCATTGGTAGCTAGATTATTTCTTCTCCCTCTTAAAAGAGTACACTTTCGAACGGTTACATTCTTTGAAGGCGTATACGCTCCTGAAGTGTTCATCATCCCATCGGCTGCTATCCAAATGTTATCTCCAATACAGTCAGAGACTTGCACATTTTCAATTAACACATTACTGCTGCCATGAATATGAATTCCGTATCCCCATTCATGTGTCCTTTTAATTGAAGTTACTTTTGAATAATCATGCTCGTATCGATCCCCTATAATTTGACCACCACGAATCGTTACATTGCTCGCTTGGCCAATATAAAAACAGGAGTAGCCTTGAGAATCATTAGGCAACACTTTAAAAACAGCCTCTGGATGAAGTATTAACTCAATATTCGAAGGAACATTAATACCTCCACCGAATTCAGGCAACCGCCTTGACGTATTCACTGCATCAATTAGGTAGATACCTTTTGGAACATGTACTTCATAGAATGATTTTGAGCTTGCGTATTCTAAAGCTCGGTTTAATCCTTCTGTTGTTTCTATTGCATTTGACCCTTTATCATCAATTCCCCAATCCAGAGCATCAACAAAATAGTATAAGGGCTGCTCCATGTTCATGTTGTCAAACCCTTCCCTTCTGCATTTTCATTGAGAAATCGTGACAGAGTGTCAATGAAGTTATAAAAGGTCTCATTTCTTGTTCCTGAACGCCCTTTGAGAGAAAAGGTGTTAAACATTGATTTTCGCAGTCCAGTACTCAATTCAAGTTGAATGCTCTTTCCTGTTTTATTTTTATTGGCAACATTGTTCGGGCTGCTACCAGATAGCCTCGTACCCTCATCAAGAAGCTCTGCAGAGTAACCGGCATTATTTAATGTGCTTGTTATCGCTTCAGCTTTGTCCCGATCTGTGCCTCCAACTAAAACATGTTGGTCATTACTTGCATAACCGTGAAGTGACAATGTGAACTCATGTTCCTTCAACATTTCAAGTGCTTGTGGTTCATCAAAATTCGTACTGGTTAAATGTAAATCAAATGCTCCTGGTGTCTTTAAAGCTTCAAAAAGATATGTAGAGTATGTTTCGCTTAATTCCTTTGCAAGCTCGCTTGTTCCTCCTTCTATGCCACCTCCATGGGGAGCAAGAATTAATACATCAGTGTCTTGCTCTTTTGAGAACACGCTAAAATTTAACGGTGATTCATTCCCTTTAAGCTCTTCAAAGTTCCGATACTTGTCCGCTGCTAAAATACTCACTGGATTCAGGAATGAAACCAGAGCTGTCACCAAGACTGGAAAAGTCTTCTTAACTGTGCTATACTTTAAAAGCTTCGTAGCGATACGGCGCATGCAGAGTTGGGGACGCGTCCCAATGCTAACCCACTCTGCCTCTTCTATCTTTTTTAACAAATCCTCTATTCTGTTTTTAATCTTCAATTAAATAAACACTCCTTTTAATTTTTATTCTTATAAACTTCAGATAACTGAAATAAATTACATCTCAATCACCTCCTTTTAAGTTAAAAATCACTTTTGACGTACGCTATCTCAAAAATTCGTTTTAAATTTATTGCATACTCCATCATAATATTTAAAATATTGCTGATGATTAGCTTTTTCCAATAAAGTTATAAACTCATCTCCATGTTGTTTTCTCGCTGAGGAATGTCTTAGGTCGGCAATGTTTATTTCTTGTGTTTTCACACTATGAATAAACTGTTTTACTTGATTGATCAATCTTTTGGGAACTGTTCCGTCCTCAATCATTAATTCAAGCTCTATCAAAGTACGATTTGTTCTATCTATATTGCTTCACTCCATTCCTCTGTAAAATATCGTTTTTATTTAGACTCCAAAAGCTCTGGATTTTGATAGACTGTTCCGAGAAATTCAGAATCTGCCCCGCAATCGCCAAGAGACTCATAATGACCGTTAGTATATTCTCCGTAAAATGCGGCTAAATCATTGTCGTAAACAACCTTAAATATTCTCCCCAAAGCGTCTTTTCGAATGTCTCCCTCCCAAATCTCCTGCCCGGCCTCACTTTTGTCCTTTAATCCGGTGTATTGCAAATAAATTAGATGGTGCAACGTTTTAAAATTAGGTTCGTCTTCTGTGATGTCTGTAGCAACAATACCGCTTCCACCAAACTCAAAAACAATGTCATCTTCTTCGCCTAAATAAAGCATTCTGTCTTTGACATCGTCCCATGCCCGAAACTTGATTTCCCTCATTCTTCCGCCTCCATTTTCAATTTAAATTCATTTTATAAAATCTCTGATTTTTTTATCTTCATCGAAGCTATCCGCTCGCCGATTACCACACACTTATTTTATTTTTATCGATTAAATTAATTATGTAAGTCTCATACATGTCATCCCAAAAAGGATCTGTTCTTGCTATGTATTTCTTTGCTCTTCCATTCTCCACAATCTTAAAGGTTTGCCCCTTTTCGATATCCGTGAACTTCTTCTTTGTCCATATCCCTCTGATCAACACTTCAACTTCTTTAACTTCAACTGTTTGCTGCTGCATCACATTCCTCCTTTTTGATTTTCATGCATCAAGCCTGTACAATATTCAAAAACCCTAAAGGATGATGAACATGTGTGGCAGGTTCACTTTATTTTCTGAGTTTGACGACATCATCGAACAGTTCAATATAGACCAATTTTTGTCTGAAGACGAATACAACCCAAGCTATAATGTCGCTCCATCACAAAACATCCTGGCAATCATTAATGATGGATCAAATAACCGTCTGGGTAAGCTAAGATGGGGTCTTATCCCTCCTTGGGCTAAAGATGAAAAGATTGGCTATAAAATGATTAATGCTCGTGCTGAAACATTGGCCGAGAAACCCAGCTTTCGAAAGCCACTCGTAAGCAAACGTTGTATCATCCCAGCTGACAGTTTTTATGAATGGAAGCGTCTTGATCCAAAGACTAAGATTCCTATGCGTATTAAGCTCAAATCCTCCAATCTCTTTGCTTTTGCCGGCTTATATGAAAAGTGGAACACGTCAGAAGGCAATCCGTTGTATACTTGCACAATCATCACAACAAAGCCTAATGAGCTTATGGAAGACATCCATGATCGGATGCCAGTTATCCTTACTGATGAGAACAAAAAGGAATGGCTTAACCCCAAAAACACCGATACTGATTATCTTCAAAGCTTGCTGCTGCCATATGACGCTGATGACATGGAGGCTTATCAAGTTTCATCTTTAGTGAATTCACCTAAAAACAACTCACCGGAACTGATTCAATCCCATTAAGTACCACAGTCATTTTGCTTTATATATCACCTTCGCTTAGCTATTATTTCTAAGTAGGAGGTGATATTTTGTTTGTATCGCCAATGCTTTTGCATTCAATCAAAGAGCCATTTGATGACGATGGTTATATTACCGAGCTGAAGTTTGATGGAATTAGACTGATCCTCTCCAAGTTTAATGATCAGATAAAGCTTTACACTCGTCACAACAATGAAGTAACAAGCAAGTTCCCAGAACTGTTGGATCTCGATATCCCCAACGGAACTGTTATAGATGGTGAAATCATTGTTGCTACCCCAGGAGGCGCTCCAGATTTCGAAGCTGTGATGGAACGCTTTATGTCTAAGAAATCAGCCCATAAGGTGGTTTACTGTGTATTCGATGTAATTTATATTGATGGGCATTCAATCGCTAATAAGCCTCTTACTGAACGTAAAAACATGCTTTTAAATCTTAACCTTGACCACGATAATGTATTTGTTATTGAAGGCCTACAAGGAAACGGATTAGCTTACTTTAATCTAGCCAAAGAAAAGCATCTTGAGGGAATCGTACTAAAGAAAGCTAACTCCCCTTATGAAATCAATAAACGTTCTCATAGCTGGCTGAAAGTGATTAACTACGATTACACAGATGTGCTTATCACCGGCTACACCAAGGAGGATATAAAGTTCCTTCTCTCTTATCCTGATGGTACTGCAGCTGGATTTATGGAATTCATGCCGAAAGCAGAACGAAGTAAGTTCCACTCTATGAAACATATAAAGTCTGAATCTGATGAATATGTATTTGTAGAACCGATATTATGTAAGGTTAAACACAGATTTAAGACTAAGCATGGCAAACTCCGCATACCTTCCTTTGAATCCTGGAGAGTCTAATCTCTCCGTTACATAATTTCTTAATGCAAAGCTAATTAATTTTGATGAAAATTTAGTACATGAATCAATTAGTTTTAACTTGCCCATTCATCAAAACTATAGGGGTAATCAACACTTTCAATGAAACCGATCTCCTTCGCCTTCTGACGGATTTTCATACATCCTTCATAGCTGTAAGCCCATATTTCTTTATAATCCCTCAGTTCACCGTATTTCCCTGTTATGATGAATTTTCTGAAGCTGTTGACCAGCTGCCACATGTTGCCCCCATGCGAAAAACCGTTTGGACTACCGTATCCCATTTCATATGGGTAAACGTCATCCCCTGTGTAATCATCAACGAAGAACAGTTTTTTCTTAAATCTGAAATACGCTATGCGATCCTTTGACTTGCGGTAGAATGTACGATGATCAATGCTTGCGATAAGCTTGATCAAATCGTTTATGTCGTTCATTCGTTTCAATTGCTCTTCTGATGCCATCTGCACTCTTCCCCTCTTTCTATAAAATAACTATTTTATGCAGTTTCTTTCTTTAAAGTCACCTTGTACTTTACAGCCATATCTTTAACAATCGCTAAGAAAATCTCTGTAAGCTTTGCATCTTCATCAATGATATCCATAAAGTTTGCTTTTTCTACTTTTGTTTTAGACGCTCCCTCTTTTTTCATGTTATTTCTTTTATTATCAAGTCTTCTTTGTAGATTACATTTCCCTCGGTTTTCTAAGGTTTTGTAACTCTCAGACCATATTACTGAGTGACTTAATCCACTTTCTTTTGCAATTAATCTAATAATTTTATTGATTTCTTTCCTCCAATTCGACGGATTCAATCCGATCAAATCAAAGATCCTCTTTTGCTCTTTTTCAATAACAGTTATTCGTTTTTCTTGTTGTACCATATTATTAACTGTTGCAGCTAAAACCTCTAACTCTGTTTTTGGTTGCGTTAATTCCTTTTCCATTCGATTAAACGCTTTTACATATTGAGCTGAAAAGATAATACCTTTCTCACCAATCATTTTATTGGCAACCATTTCACAGCCCATTTTGGTCAGAAAGTAATGAGACTTGCTTCTATTTAAAGGATCTTTGTATGTACTTTCAATAAAGAAATCGTTAAATCCAAGGTTGGATTTAACCAATGGTTCTTTATAATTTTTAATATCTCTCATAAGATGGAAATGTTCTCTTCCGATCATTACAGCAACTTCACGGCTATCCACTAAAAGTTGTCCATCCTGTTCGATTACAGTTAAATTATTGATCAAATAAAATCCCTCCATTTATATTACTTTCTTTAAAAACTATCTTTTATTTAGACTTGTTCAGCTCTCTCCAACATTTCTAAAAAGGATTGTGCCTCTTTTAGTTTGGTACTGTAGTCTTCAATCTCTTTCTTTGTATTGGCCAATTTATCAAAACCCACTTGCCATTCATCGTTACGAATTCTGATGAAAGATTTAATCTTAATACCATCAAACCAAACATCTAATATTAGTCTGTTGCCTGATGTGTCATTAATTTTGCTAAAGGCAACTTCTTTATTGACACCCGCGTAAAGCACCTTTTTAATTGGCTCATTGCTATAGTATTCTGTTTCCTTTGTTACTACATATGTATTCATTTTGCCACTCCTTGTAGATTGTAATGACTGTCTTTAATTGAATCCCAATCAAACGTTTCAAGTATGTTAAGTAACCGCTCAACTTTTGGCGCTCTCCAAGCTGTCATTGCGTAAGTATGAGCTTCTGAAGTGTAGTGATGCCTATTTAATTTTATATGAGTCTTCGCTTCTGCTTTGGTCAAAAACATTGTATCCGGCCGTACAATATGAACCTTTCGTTCTGGAATTAATTCTGCTTCTTCATCAATGTATTTTTGAATCCACTCAATAGGATCGTCAAAGTCGCCCTTTTTCAACTCAGCTAAAGCTTCCTTAGAGAGCTCACTATCTTCTTTTAAATCTTCTAAATAATCATCTAAAACATATGCTTCTGCAATATATGGCAGGTATACAGAATACCGTTCTGCGTTTTCTTCCCGAACTTCGACCCATTCATAATCGCCAACTGTCCAGAAACGTGGTGCAGCTTGACAGTCGCTGTCTTGATTTTTCAACTCTTGCTGAAGTTCTTTTAAAAACTGAATATCTTGATTCATTCGCTTCCTCCTATCTGTTTAAAATCACGATTTCATTTAGACTAAACCTTTTTCTTGCTGTCATGCGTTCACTTTTGGGTAAAATACTAATCTGTTAATATTAGTAACTCATCAACTTTATAATTGTATTCACCGTATTCACCCGAGCTCCATTTAACTCCCACAGAACTTCGATTTGTCGTCCACAATATAATTCCCATCTCTCCATCTTCATGCCACCTTACTTCCTTCCCTTTCTGATAACCAAGCATGTTTCCACCCCTTTCTTGAGAAAGCATTTTAATTTAACTTTAATGTGTATTGCCTTGAGAAAATCCCCTTTAATTGGTAAACTCATACCTAACTTACATACGAGTGGGTGATTCCTTGAATAAAACAATCGGTATTACTGGATTAATCATCAGCATAGTAGTACAATCATTTTCGGCCGATGATTCGCTATCCCACAAGATTGCTACGGGTTTTTTATTTGTATCAATAATGATTTATAATTTTGAACACGCTAAAGATTATTCTAAAAAGTCACTTGTAATTTTAGGAGTTTCCTTTATTATTTTTATGCTAGGGATTTATAAAATCCTCTCTATTACCAGCGATTACTTTGAAAAGCTTAATGTGAATTTTGGATACATCCTCTTATTTGAAATAGCATTGATTATTGCATTAGTGTCGATTGCAGTAAACGTAATGAAGTACATTGCGAACCGGTTAAGGAAAACACCTGATGGTAAAGAGCTTTGACTCTTTGCCTTTTTTAAGCTAAATACTTCTTCTTATGTGGTCTTCTATGTACAAAATCAAAGGCAATATCAACCTTTGCCTGTTCCTTCTCCTCAGCTACTCGTTCCGTAACAACAATCAGTTGTCCATTTTCCTGGTGTTCAATGCTATGGACTGAATATCCTTTAGCAGCGTAATATTCACCAATAATCTCATCAACGTGGTTGCTAAGCAGATTCCTCTTTATCACCCTTGTAACCTCCACTTATTTTATTTTTATTCTTTAAATATCTATATGTATTCCATCCGCAGCCGTCAAATACACTTATGTCCGCTCCAAGATGCCATCTAAACCAAACTAAATTAAACCAGGCTGTATCAATTACGTATTTGATGTAGCCTATCCTTTTGTCCTCCGTTCTGAATCTTGTCGTTCTGCTTTAAAACGATTTAGCCATTCTTTAATCTTTAGTAATCTTTCGGATGAGAAGTTTTTGTTTGATGAGTTGTACCACTCTTCAAATGCAAAGTCGTGCTTTGAGCTATTGCAAGATTTGCAAGCAGGTATGCAGTTGCTTATATCATTAGCCCCGTTGTGATCTACATGCTCTTTATGAAAATCACTTTGTATATAGGTTCCTTTGAATAATATCTTATGGTCTTCAATTTTCAGCCCGCAATAAGCACACTTGTTGTTAAAATAGTCTTTGCACTTTTGCCACTGTACATCTGTAATGTTATGTTTCTTGTAAGCATCTCTTTGTAAACGGTAGTTTTTTAATTTTAGCTTGTTCTTTTCTTGCCAGATTTGTTGTGTTTTTTTCTTTTTCAAACTTGAGTTGTATTTCTTTTTGGCCTTTTTCATCCCTGGAAGAAGATTTCTTTCCCTCATTCGTACAAGCTGTTTGTCATAATTCTTCAACATGCTTTCTTTAGCCTTTTTTAATACACAAGCTTTACAATATGAATGAAGTCCATCCTTATTTTTCTTCACAGAGTAAAAATTCTCTTCAGTTGCCGGTAACCAGCTTTTACAACTTATACAATTCTTGTGATAATATCCGTTTATTATTTTATGCTTTTTACTATCAATTAATTTTTCACCTATATTAATTGCCCCCTGCTCTTTAGTCTATCTGTTAAAAACATAATCATCAGTTAATTCCCTCTTGAACCGATAAAACTGTTTTATTTGATTTAGGTCAATTCCAACCCAGCAATTATCTACTATCCACCCTTTTGGTTCTAATTCACTTACGAAATGCTTCTTAGCTTCAATATCATCAGAATATATGTACAACCTTTCTTCATTCTTTATAAGTTCTTTCTTCTATTAGTTTCAGAAAAGCTCACCTCTCGTTTCCGTTAAAACAGTCTTTTTATCATTCTTTATCACTTAGATATTCTAAATACCTAAGATGTTCAAAGAGTTCTTCATCTCTATATGCTTGAATTGCATCTTCGAGTTTAAACGAGTGTTTTATTTTTCTGCTTGTGGCTTCAGTAAATAACCTAGTGATTTTACCTTCATCTAGATAACTATGATAGCCACCACCATTACAAAGAAATCGAAGTATATTCTTTAAATACCGATCAGATATCTGATCAACTGTGTAGGTATTATAATTTTTATCTATCCAGTCGTATTCATTTCTCATATTTTTGGTTATCCCAGTCCTCCTTGATTAAAACTTCAATTTTACCATCTCCTAAAATGGTTTTACACCACTCGTTTATATCTGTTGAAATCTGATCAATTTCAAACAACTTATCCTTTAGCATTTCTTCACCGTCTGCTCCATTAAAGCTTGCCAATCGTTCAAGTTCCTTTGAATAGTGCTTAATCTTTTCAATGCTTAATTCTAAATCCAAGGAACCCTTTTTAAATTCAACCTCACCCATGTACTCCATTGTTGAACGAGTCCCGCATATTCCACAAAACGCTCTCTGTCTCTTATAAAATTTATCAATAATAGTGGTATGGCCGCAGCCAGTTCTGCAAATGTACTTGTAATGTGTCAAAAAATCTCTTCCTTTCTATTCAATGAAATTTTACTTTTATCTAAACTGCTGTCTCCAAGGGACGTTACCCACAACACTGTGATCAAGCATTCCTTCGCAACTTTTACACAGAGTTGATTTAGTTATCGTCATATGGAACGAGTCCCACTTACCACAACAATGACACGTCTTTTCAAAGGCTGCTGTCTCCTTTTGTTTTCCTCTTTCAGAACCATTGCCAGTTAACAATAAGCTGCTACTACTATAAAGGTCGTTCTGTCTTACTTCTGCTTCTACACTCCATGGGTATATTCGCTTCTTTAAGTACCTTTGCAATAATGACTTGCTTTGGTTTCTTCCGATGTTCATGAACTCTCTATTTTCAGTAAGGTCAACTGTTCTTTTCATCACTTCGTCCTTTTGAACAGTTTTTTAAACCAATTTTTCTTTTCGTTAACCACTGCAAATCCGGGATTATTCATCCTAAACCCATTTGCTATCTTTTCCATGTTGTTTAACTGTATCTTCAATTGCTCAATATCTTGGGGTGTATTGATGGTCATCGCAATTTTGGATTCTTTTGCTTCCTGTACTTCGGAAATCATCTTATCTAAAGTGAGATCACAATATTCATCTTCCCAGTCGCCTATGAAATAAAAACGTTCAATCAGAGTACCGCTCGACTCATCTTGAAAAGTACCGAATAAAATTGGATCCTTATCTCTTCGTTCTTTTTCGATTTGCCTTTCAATCTTCCCCGTATAATCTGTAAACACCACGTAAAAACGATCCAATTTGTCTTTCACTTTGTTGAATTTAATGATTACTTCATCAGGGATTTCACGTTCGTAATTTTCAAGCTCAATAATTTTGACTGTATCTTTTGCAATGTTATCTATGTATTCTTCAATGTCGTCTCGATAAACAAATGTATCAATGCCAAGCTTTACAATCTCTCGTTCTTTTTCAATTGATTCTAAGTGGAATATCAGTTTCTTTGCAGCTTTAATTTGATTGGTTTGCTTATACTTATTGAGTAACACCAAGCAATTGTCGTAATATCTTTGAAGTTCTTTGTCTGTAACCTTATTTTTCTTTGATTTAATCATGTCAAAATATTGATTTGGTTGTAACACTTCCATATTTTCACTCCTTTACTTAATCTAATTCCCTCATGTCCTCCCGCTGCTCTATATAACTTTTAAAATGTTCCCAATCTCTATCAATTTCCTTAACATTTCTAGCAATATAGTGCTCTGCAATTTCTGGATCAACCAGCTTTTGAAGAGAAAGTTGGTACATAAGCTCAATTTTTGTTACTGTTTCTAAAAATGATCGAGAGCAACTTTTAGCACTATTTAATCGATATTGACTCATTCCATGTTTTGATTCCATGCTGCTCCTCCTTAATTTATACTTTTACAATGATCAGCATAAACAGTGGCTTTTTTACCATCACCATAGATTACATGGTAAGCACTATACGTATAAGGGTGCCAGTACGGACGTTCATATGCACCGACAACAGTTGCTTCCCCAATCATATCTTGTGAATATGCTCGATTTTCTCGACAAGAGTAAACTAATACTTTAAACGGTTTATCAACCGGCTTAATATTTTCGATAAACTCTCTCCTCTTTCTGTTTAAAATGCATCTTTTATCTAGACTGTAACCTCAAATCACTCCGCTTCTTCCTCTAAGTCTTTTACAATTTCTTTTAAAAACGGAAGGTGACTTCTGTTCAATGTGAAATCTGCCGTAATCATCTGAGAATTTGAATTCTCTTCAATGGTTATACAAAAACCACTTCTATATATCGCATCACCGTATTTATCTGTAATCAATCCATCTAACCTACTCACTCCACGTCCTCCTTCTGACAGTCAGGACATAAAGTTTCAAAACCGTTCCCCTTCTCCGTGAATGTGTAATCACGGTGCAAAGCCCCATTCATATGCCCCTCCCATGATAACGGCTCCCCTATGTTTAAAACCTTCTCTTTACCGCACTTATCGCAAATCACAACCGTTTTGTATATAGTCTCAACCACTTCTTTATGAAATGCCATCACTCCGCGCCCTCCTTATTCTCCTAACTGTATCTGCTCGTCGAATCCTTGTTTAACTTCAAAATACCTTGCGAATTCTTCTCCAATAGACAGGACAACAATATCATCTAGATCAAATTCAAGTAACTTCTTAATTAAATCACGGTTCTTCATTCCGCGCCCTCCTCACTCATATTTTTCTGAATAACTATCCCAACCGCAACGGCACTTTTGCGCGCACCATATTGAATGCCCTTCTTTATTCCGTTTCAACAGCTTCCCTGTTTTAACTGACGTTTCATACTCAACCGCCATTTCCCCATAATCAATAATCTGGTCGTTCCCGCATTCCGGGCATTCGGTGTATTCGTTCATTCCGCGTCCTCCAATAACTCAGGATTTTGATAAATGTTGCCGATTACTTCGATTTCTGGAACAAATGATTCGAGAAATTTCCCATCGAATAACAATGATTCTTTTTCATTCTCGAAATTATCTATCAATAACCCCGCCATGTAACCCCTTGCCCTAAACCCTTTTTCACTTTTCAAAAATTGCTGAATCCATATACCATTCCTTTGAACAACCTCGTAAATAGCATAACTTCCATGAATTTGTCGATTGATACTAACTGGCACTTTAAATACAGAACCGTCATAAACTAACTTTCCGTTCTTATCCTTCAACTCTGTGCCCCACATGAGAACAGATTTTCCGTCGTGACTGTCTGCAATCACTCCATAACCTTCTAACCATAGAGACCACCCGAAAACTTTTTCATCAGTGGAATCTAATTCACCGATGGAAAGCCATATCCCTTCATCATCCCAATGATGCATCTGCTCGCCGTCCCAAACTCTGTATGCTGTGTTCATCAATACCCCTCCTGCTGCCGCTGATGATTGACGGCGTTTTTCTCCATGTAAGCAGCTTCGATCTGTTCCCATTTAAAGCCGAAACCAATAGTTCCAATGCTCAAGAACAAGGACCAAGCCACGCTGAAACTGGTCTTTTTAGTGCTTGACATGTAAGAGTTTAACAACCACCATTTCATTTCTAGGAAAATACCTGTTAAACCGCCCTCGAATCCTTTTTTCTTCAATTCCTCAAATCCTTCTTCTTGTATATTCATAGCGTCTTCCCAGCCTTTTTTAATGGCTATTGAAAGAAAAAAGTGTACACAGTCCACGTATTCCTCAAGTAGTGGATTCGATTCACCCAGCTTTCCAGAGCCATTGCAGTCTTGGCATTTGGAATAAGGTTCAGTTGCATGTCCTTCTTCGAGATATTGCAAATTAATATCGTGATTTTCATCGCCAGTGCCATCACATGTTGGACAAAAATGCTCTATTTTCGTCCGTGGCTTTTGATTATTACTCCAATGTTTAAAGCCGCGCCATTCATTCGCACACTCGGCCAGTTCCACTTGTAGAGCAAGAATGAGATTCGGCAGCAAGTCCTGCCCCTCAAGCCCCTTTTCTTTGATGATCCGATCATCAAGCGCCTTTTGCATTTCAAACATTTTTTGTAGATTCAAGCTATTCCCTCCTAAAATATAAGTCTGAATAAAACTTACATTTTATTTTTATCCTCAATATATTCATGCTGATTCACAACATCACGAAGTATGTATTGTATTTCCTCTAAATTGTCTTTAACAAAATCCAAGTCTCCAATTGCCATTCTGATTTCACCATTATCTATGCTGCGTAAAGACCTTTCACATGATGCTAAGAGCTTTGCATATTTCCTTAAAACCATTGTTCTTATTTGATTATTAGTTGGTTCATTAATCAATGACTAAAGCTATCTCCTTTCCTTATTCTAATTCGATTATATAACCTCAACCAAATGTTGTAAATACTTATTTTATTTTTACTCTAAATAATTTTAAAAAAATCAGCTTTACTCATACTGTAAAGCTGCTGTCTTCATAAACGTCTTCATGCCGTCCAGTTTCCAAAGAGTTTCATTTATTTTGTCTCTAAATTCTAAAACTGAAGCATGATCCATTCTAATCCTCAAACAATCCCCATTGTTTTTAAAAATAATCTCTATGTAGTAATCTCCACTTTGTATGTTCTTAGAACCAACACTCATGGAAACTGATCTCATAATGTCTTTCAAGTCAATTTCAAGATTAAAATCCATTGTATGCTCCAGTCTGACTAAAAAGTCACCAATTTTTTATGTCTCATGATGACTGACAAGATGTGTATGTGCATTTATTTTATTGATAACAGCTGAGAAGATTTATAGCCTTCATTTTCAAACGAATCGTCTATTTCTTCGGCATAAGAGGTTGTTATTTCTGCATCCTCTGTACACATGATGTCTACATCAAATAGTGCCTCATATTTTTCTTGATCTTTTTGAAGAAACCCCATTTTCCCTGTTTTATTTCTTAATTTCTTTTTAATTGATTGATATGCGAACAAAAGTGCTTCCTCTTCATTCTTGGCTTTTATTCTGCCGAAAAAAGGTATGCACAGCTCCCCTTGAATGAAATAATCCTTTTCTGACATACGTTTCCCTCTCTCTGGTAGTAATTAACCGAACTTACGTTCCCTTTTTTGTTGACTTAATTATAACCTTTTACCTAGTTAGTGGCAAATCTTTTTTCTTTCATTTAAAAACTTGGAAAGAATTGATATAGTATGATAAGCAATACTATAACAGGAGGTTGTCCGATGCTTGAGGTTGAAATCGGACAATGTTTGATATCCATTCTCCTTGAAAGTAGAGGAATGTCCTTAGGAGAACTTTCAAAGCGAACAGGCATTAGTACGCAAAGATTAAGTGACTATGCAAACGGCTTTAGACCTTCCATGAATATAAAAACGGCTAAAATCATTGCTATTGCACTTAACTGTTCGATTGAAGATCTCTATGAATGGAAAATCAAACATTGACTTAAACGCTAGGGAGTTTGGCCTAGCGAACCTCCTTGTACCCTTTTCAGGGTATAGAACTATTTTACTGCATATGTACAAATTTGTCTCTGTCTAACTTTGTCGAATTCTGAAAAATATGAACAAAATCCTGATATTTTTCTAAAAATATCACGAGTTAATTCACATTGTTTTTATTTTTACTCTAAAAGTTATGTAAAGTTAATCCCTGTAACAGGGATTAAGAATTAGCCTCAATTACTTCAGACTTGATACAATATTTTTCTAAGTTCTCCATATTCACTACTTTCCTCAGTGATTGTGAATTAAACTCCGCGTCTTCATTCAGGAATCCATATTGTCGAGTTATTTTTTTATAATCAGGTACTTTTAATTCACCCTTCTCTTTATATATCTCATACGCCATGTTGAGCTTTCCTGAGTTGATAAGATTTTTAGGTGTAAAGAAAGGTTCTTCTAAAAATTTTTGAAATTGACTAAAAGAACGGTGAACTAAAAATTTGTCAGCTTTCATACTCTGATTAGAACTCTTATATTTTAGCCTAAAAATATTTTCGCTTTTAACTAATGTGGCAAATTTGTTTTTAAGGCCACTATCTGGAGAACCATTGCTAAGATGATATGTTCTTTGGTCATTAGCACGCTTAAGCAACTCATAACATTTATCACTTACAGTAATTATTCTTATACCATGTTTATCATCTACCAGCTTCACCTTGTTATCATCGAGTAAATCATCACCTGTTAAATTCAGTAACTCAGAATGCTGATAACCATCTATACCTTCATAAATAGCCTGTATCATGGCCTTATCCTGATAATTAACCATAAAATCAACATACTCTTCTACTTCTTTATTGGTGAATAGTGTTTTTTTGTTTTTGTCTATAAACTGCTTTAGGTCACCATCCTGTATCTGATACACTTTGTTAATATTACTGTTTGCCAAGCCATTTTCCATTGCCCATGTTGTGTATTGTCCAATTACAGCTCTTGCTCCTCTTAGTGAATCTATAGATTTGCTATCTAAATCTAAAAATAACGTACGCAGCTCTTCCAAAGAAAAATTAAATATGTCTTTTTGAAGTATTTTTTCTGTAGCTGAGAAATCCCTTAGCCTTAGCCAATAATGGTTTCTTGTTGCTTCACTTTCGTATTTCTCTAAAAACTTTTCCTTCAATTCAGCATTATACATTTCACTCATATTAAATTCTCCTTTAAGCTTTAAACAACAGCAATTTCATCATAAAATATTCTCTTTAGTTTCTTCTTCATAGCAGTCTTCAGTTGATTTTCATTATTTCGTCTTCCTAATTCTTCAAACACTCTTCCGCTCTTACTAAAGTCAATTGTATTAAGGATACTTTCAAGCTTGTTTAGTTCTACATTGTTTTCCTTCATCTTCTTGGCCAAATAAACATAACCGTAAAACATTACGTTATGATTAATGTATGATTGCTTTCTAATGGACGATAAATCATCTTCAAGAAATTCATCTGGGAAGGCATAAAAAAGGTTATCAAAAAAGTCGACCAGGTATTTCGCAATTTTCAACGCATCTTTTCGAGATTTCAACTCAAATGCATCGTCTATAGCTTCGGATAAAGTATAATATGTCACAAGGAAATTGCTATCGATACCAATTTCACTTTGTGGGCTTATTTTATTTTTAAGTTCACTTTTAAATTTCAGCTGCTCGACAACTGTTGAAGAATACCGTTTTTGCCCTAATTCTTCAATTCTGGATTTTTCAACTGGGTTTATTGTGTTCATTTGAGCAAAGTGAACCTTAGCCTTTTCTTCATCGTAATTGAGTACATTTAAAATGAATGGTTGATCCAATTCAGGGACTTCAGCAATGGCCTTAACAATACCTGAAATTCGATGGTATCCATCTAGAGCATCTAATAAGGTTCCGCGTGTTACAGTGAGGGTTTGAGTGCTTGGATCATATTCAACTTCTTCATCACCATCAGATGTTCCAAGACGAGCGTTAAAAGTTAACATTGATACAATTAAATCACCTTTGATAAACAATTCTTTGATCTCATCAACTGATTTAGGGTTTGTTTTAGGGACAGGAATAAGACTGCCTTTAATATACTTTCCTTCACGCTGAGTATTGTAATTGTACTGCAGGATGGAGCTATTATATAACTCACTAAGTTCTTTGGCAGTAATGGAAGTGACATAGTTATCCTCTTTGATTTTAATCACATTTTTAAACTTGTATGGGAGCTTAACTACTTCTTCACCGGCGAATACTCTCCCACCTTCAAGCTCTTTTGCCAATCTGGTTGGAAAATAATTTGACGGATCTAAAGCTGGCGCCCCGAGAATTGAATACATCTCTTTTGAAACAATGTACACTTCTTTTTCGTTTAAACGCTGCACGTTATTATCATTATTATTTAAAATTTCTTGGATATAACCAGGGAGGGCCTTGTATTTTTCCGCCATCGTAGCTTTTAATTCCTTCACCATATTGGAATCATCTTTAATATCAATAAGCCTTCCCTCTATTTCAGTTTTTAACTTATAAAGTTTATCCGTTGTCAACAAAACTTCAGACACATTATCACCTCACATAATCATATTAAATTTATCATTATTTTCATAAGCAAGTAAAGCTTTTATATGATTATTTGTATCACTTGTTCAAAAACATTTTAAGTTTACTCTGTATATACATGTCTGATTTTAAAAAGAATTCTTTATATTGCTCTAAGGTAACATCATCTAAAAAGGACATGTCTTCTTTTTGATCAACCAAAACCCCTGGATCTTGAGAATAATCCCTTTCATTGTTTAAATAATGATCATTCAAAACATTGATATTGCTGTGACCAGAGAACGCTGCAACTTTTTTAATATCACCATTAACGCTGTAAGAAAAGTTTGTTGCAGTATTGCGTAAACTATGCGGAGTTATCTTTCTTTCTTTTGGAATGCCCATAACTCTACATACGCGATTCCACATATCCTGTATTGAATCAACTGTTAACTTATGAAATAACAGTTCATGCTCCCCATACTCTTGCTTTAACAGCAACAACTCTTCATAAAAAGCTGTGGAAATTCCAACTGGCCTAGCCTTTTTTTGCTTGGTTTTTTTAAAGTTGACGAGATAGCATTGATGCTTTTCTGAATAAGTAATATCATCCCACCCAACTCTAAGCACCTCTGATTTACGCCCTCCAGTGCGTGCACTAAACAAAATAAACATCTTTTTCATTAATCTGTTCTGCCGCTCAGTAACATACGCTGCCTCAGCAAATTCATCAGCTTCAGATATTCCTTCAAAAGAGCCTGCTGGGTTCTTTTCTGTTGGAAGAGGCCTAAAATTAAATACAGATGCATCACACTCATGTTCAGATTCAAGATACTTAATCATACTTTTCAGTGCGGCAATCTTGTTGTTAATTGTTGAATTGGAGTTACTTTTATTTTTAGCCAAATGGCTTCGATAATCATACAGGTCACTCTTCTTGATCGCCAGGTCACTCTCAGTTAAATATTCAATATCCTTGGCAGCATAGTGGTTGAAAAACTCTCTTATATGCCTTTCATACGTGGCTCTAGTATTAGACTTTTCAATTTCTCCAGTTTTTTGATCCCTGTTTCTTAAATCTAATTCATCAAACCACCTATTTATGTTGTTGAATATTGAATAATCCCTTAGTGTTGACGCTTTCTTTTGAGCTTCCATAATGACACCTCATATCATTTTTTTCATTAAGTATTGATCAAATTCTTTCCACGCAACAATCCATTCATTTTCACCTTGAATATTACTCAGCAGCATTATATTGGCGTTACAGATTTCCATTTGCTTTAACATGTCGTATTCTTTAAGAGCGTTAATTAAGATGTCTGTATTCATTTTATCACACCTAATTTATTTTTATCCTATAATAAAATTCAGTTTAGGACATTTACCCTCTCGTCCTTACAGACGTTTATAATTGGCATCCCCGTCAATTCCTCATAAAGCTCCTCTTCGAACCCAACCCATTCATCACTTGTTGCTTCTCTTCGTAAGAACTCATTATAAGCAACTGCTATCTCAGGCTGCTCTAGAAATTTTAAAACGATCATATGCTTTTTCCAAACTTTAGCCTTGTTTTCTTCTGTGTAATATTTATTATTCATTTTAATTTTACTCCTTAAATGCATTTTATAGAATTCTTTTGTTCTTTAATGAGGTTATATTCTTTATGATTTTTTCTCATTGTAGTTACATTATTAGGTGTAAACACATCTGGATCCTCTAGGTGGAGATTTACTCGTGTGAAGTTCTTTAGTTGTTTTATGTATTGATATTGTCTTAATGATGTAATCTTCAACTCTTCCTTTTGAGTGGCACTGGTTGTTTCCATTGTTTCATCTCCCAACAACGTTCATCTTGTAACTTCATTATATATGTTGCTACAATAATATGCAATAATTTATTTTATTTTTATTCACGACAAATAACACATCCCCTATGTATGTGTTAAAATGTCTGCTGATTTGTCTTTAGTCCTCATTAGGATACCTTTGCTTTATATTTTGGTCTAATCATTTCTGCTTCATTTTCAAGATGATTATCTTCCTGGGAAATTTCTAAATTAATATCTCCCATTTCCATGTATCCCTTAGCCATTTCCTCATAAGAAAGTGCTTTCCCGAAATGCTTTTTCATTTTAATTCCCCCATGGTCTTATATTTGGTTTTATAAAATATAGGAACTTCCCCTTTAAATTAGAAAAGACGCCTGATCCTTTGGATCAAACGTCTAGCCGTTGACTATGTAAAAGCCTAGTTGTGTTATGCTCCTCTGCTAGCTGAAGCCACTGTGATATCTCCGTTAGCAGTTTGGACTGATTGTTGTCCACTTACAAATCCTACAGTTAAAGCTAGTAAAATGACAATCGCGCAATAAAATTTCTTCATTCTTTCACCTCCTTTCAAGTAAAGAAAACTAGAGCGCAATTAAATTTAATATTTCATCTGAATATCCACGCTTTTTCAATTCAAGCAAAGGTAGATTTAGACAGAGCCTATCGCCTGACTTTTTGAATTTCTTTATACTCTCGTGAAAATGGGACATATCATTATACAGCAAGCCCTTAACGTGATAAAGAAACCCTAAATCATCATCCAGAACATCATGTTCTTCAATTTTTTTAATTACATCTTCTGCTTTCTTAGTTTCTTTGATATTAGTCAAATAAAAAGCAGCTTCAATCATATCCGGTATTTCTTGAGACTCGAAATCTACCCATTTGTTTTCTCTCACCCAGACATTATCTAAAAAGCAAAGTGCGAGTCGCAATTTATAATGATGATGGTTATTGTCTTTTGCAAAGTTCAAGCCTTTTTCATAGCATAGTTTTGCTTTATCATAATCTTCAAAAATGTATGTATTCCCAAGTGTTAAATAACTAAATACAATCAATCTGTTATTATTGCATTCTTCAATTACAGCGCTACAATGTTTTCGGGTTTCTTCTAGTTCATAATCATTTAAGCTTATATTGGCCTTTAACAGTTCAATTCGACCACTGTACGAATCTTTTATAAATCCATCAGACAGTTCGTCAATCTCCAGAAACTGAGCTGTACTTTTCATTAAGCCAAATTCTCCAATTTTCAAGTATTCATACATAATCATAATATTCGAAAATGAATACATTTCAGGAGATTTAATTCTATATTTCCCAGTTTCCCGGATCGCTTCATTTATAGAAATTTTATTATTATTCAGTTTTCTATGTAGGGAATAAACCTGTCCCCATTCACGACTTATTGAATTAGATGATTCGCAAAGATTGCCTACGATCTTATCAGTTAACGCATTCCACTGATTTAAATCTGCATATTCAACAGATTGTCTAGCACATTTTTTGTTGGGATCCAATGATAAGAAGTAATCACTTAGAAGCTGCTCTTCATTATCAGGAAACAAGCTTTTAACAATATTAATTAAACCGCCTAAGTTGTCCATTTCTTTCTCTGGGGTGTTGATGAATTTGTAAAAGCCATTAACCTTTTCGTAACCTGCTATTTTTGAGAGTTTCGCTGCGAGCTGGTTGTCTTTTTCACATTCATTCTTAATCTTCTGCTTAAGATTCATTGGTTACTCCACCCCTTCCCAACTAATGTTCCCTTGTTTATAATATACATTAGAGTTGTCAGAATTACAAGTATTTATTTTATTTTTATTCTAATTATTTTTTGAAGGATCCTTATCTGATTAAAATTCGTATTTTATAAAGACACAATGAGAATTAACCCTCATTGTGCATAATTGGCCATATGCTTTTTTCAACTTTAATTTTCAGCTCAGCTTTAGATTCTTCATCTAACTTTTCATAAATCTCCTTCATTAGCTTTCTTTGATAATCAATATATTCTAGCAACTCAGCTTTAGTTTTCTTACTCATATTTGAGTCTGTTATTAACCACTCTCTTTCATAACCTATAAACTCGAGTAAAACGGACTTTAATGTTTCATACTCTTTTTCAAGTTTCTGATATCGTTCCCTTCTTAATTGCTCAGTACCGTTTACTGTAACCATTCTGATCTCTCCTTAAATTGGCGCGTGTGATTCAAAATTCAAACCTGCAATACTTTAATGCTTCTGGTACATATAAATCAAAAATGGGTTGTGTAATTGATAAGTCATCATTTCGTCTCCATAAGAATCGAAATTCTTTTTGTTCCGAATGTTTACTATCTTTAATTAATCCTGGATATAGACTAAAGTCTTGATCTTTTTGACTAAATTTGACCGCTCTAGAATCAACATATTGACATTTGTCCCAAGCACTTAAACTATTCCCCCGCTTCTCCATTTTTCTGTTTAACCAATATGAGAAGCCATAAAAATCCTCTATTATAAGGACTGCCCCGCCAAACTCTTTTCTAATTTTTTCACTGTAATCAAAAGTTAAACAATAGACATATTGATTAACATCAAAATGCCGGGATACAAATTCAAAATCGTTAATAAAGATATTTGACCCTGGCGAGGCAAGTGCAAGTGGTCTCAATTCTTTCTCGAGTCGTTTATTCTTTAAACTACCCAATGTGTAATCCTCTAATAAGATGTTCTTTGATGCATGACCTTCTAAGTCATCTCCAATGGCATTGCCATAAACCTCTTCTGGATAGTTATTAAGATGATTTATAAAAAACTTACTATCTCGTTTCAATTTCTCTAACCATTGAGGTTCCATAAATTTATATGCCTTCCGCGGTGGGTACTTAATTGAATCCAAAGAATCTATTGATCTCACCTCTTAGTTAATTTTAAAAAAGCATAATGCAATAATAATCTTTATAGTGGAGACTGCATTTGCAAATTTAAAGTCTCTTCCATTCAACATACTCAAATCGCTGCTGATAAAGGTCTTCCAGGATTGTTGCCCATTCAATCCATCCGTCCGCAACGATACTTTTCTTCTCCCCATCCTCAATCCATTCGATCCAGTACAACAAAACGCCCCCTACCTAGTAATAACTTCAATTTGTCTTATAGCAGAAGTGGCTTTAAACTCTGTATGTAGCTCGTTTGCGATCACTAAAGCTTCTGACATTGTAGTGAACTTAGAAGCGCCATGAAGCCCCTTAGATGTCTTATAACCACTTCCATCTAATTTAAATGACTTGAAGTAATCATCATTTTCAAATTGAATAACAAAAAAGTTATCGATAACCGGCATAGCTAACTCCTCTTCAGCAGACCAGCAATTTTTATGGCCAGTGGCAGCAATCCAATTAATATGTAAAACACCATGATATTTATTTTATTCTTAAAGAAAAGTTCAATCATATTCTGCTCCATACCTGGTGAAAATGAATCAATCAGTTCCTGCTTAAACTCTTCATCATAAACCTGATCAACAAATAAGGCCTTAAATCCCGTTAGAAAGCCAACACCAAGCCAGAGTATTAAGAAATATGCTATTCCAATCAAATTAAAACCCTCCTTATATACATCGTCTGGTATTATAGTAGTGTTAAATACTTTGTGTAGGTGAAATTTAATGGAAGAGAAAGATTTTGAGACTAATGGCTACGATGTAACAGTTGTATATGATTATAAGGAGTATCCCGATGTTAAATATGGACGCTGTGACAACTGTGATTACGCTTTATTCAAGAGTTCAGTGAAAAGTGGTGTGTTTTTGCGCGAGTGTCGTAGGTGTGGTATGAAGAAGAGCATTTAAATGCTCTTTTTTATTTCACTGGAATCATGTAGCTTACATATACTTCAATTCCGTCTTCAGTTTTATATTCCGCAATTTTGTCTGGATCCGATTCAATCTTTTCAATAAGCCGCTTTGCACTTTTATTGCCCTTTTCACTATTTGATGCAGCAATCCAAGACCAATAATTCCACTCAGTGATGCAGGACTTAATCTTTTCTGGTATCTCATGACCTATTGTGTAAACCTTTATCATGTATACTCCCCTCCCAAGCTCGCATTATTTAATCCAATTTGCTTGTGGAACGCTCAATACTCGATATTGTTCATCTAAGTAAGCATGTTTCCTTTCCCACGTACTCTTCTTCCATGCTTCTTGACTGGTGAATGACGGATCTAAAGGCTTTGGGTATTCTCCGTTCATCCATCCATCTTCAATATGATTCAGTTTGGCTTCGTTTCCTTTATCATCGTATTTGTACCATACAGTTATCATTTTGGCTGCCATATGTCCTCCCTCTCCCTTTAAAATCGTAGTTTTATTAGCGTTCACTTTGAAAATTATCCATTTCTAATTTCAGAATAAATTTATGTCCGGATTCGGAAAATTGAAATTTTATCTTAGTCCCTACCTTTAATTTTTCTACAAGTCCAAAATTCAGCAAAATAGGTGTTAATTTATAATGAATAAAAGAAGTAACTTTTCCTGTTTTAGAATTGTGTTCATAGCCAATTGAAAATATTTTTGCTGATTTAAGGAATAAATCCAGGGCTGAGATTTCGCCTACAGCTATGTTTATATCATCAGGAAGAGAAATTAATTCATTTTGTAAATATCCCTGCAGCTCTTCATAAGAATAGCCATTAAACTCTAAATCCTTTTTTATTTTCTCTTCTAATTGCACCACTTTTTCCTTGAGGCTCATGTTTTCTTTTAGTAATGTATGATTTTTTTCTTTTATTTCAATCAACCTTCCAACATCCCTACCAGAAACCCATCCGACTAAGTTTTCGTCTTTTTCAAATTCTTTAAGTGATTCATATATTGCCAGTTTAATATCTTTTATATCACTATAAAATTTAGATATTTTACTTAATACAGTATCTTTAAAATCTCGGTATTCTTTATGATGCTCTCTTTCTAAAACATCTTGTCCTTTTTCTTTTACTTTTTCATCAAGAGCGATATCATTAATTACGATTGAAAATCTGGGCTTCCCGGAAATTTCTGCATAATCATACTCCCAATGTGTATAGCTTTTACCTGATTCCTGATCAATTGTTCCGTATCTTCCTCCTAGAATTAACATATAAGCATCTGATTCATCAATCCATTTTTTTATTGTCTCTTTTTGAGATTTATCACCAGATTTGAACAGCTCCATGCCAGCAGGGATATGACCTGCATTAAGAACAGCCTCAACAGCTGCTTGTCTTTCTTCAATTAAATCTGTATATGTAGAGGATATAAATACTTGCAATCTTTTCTTCATATAGTATCTGACCTTTCCCTTAAAGACTGGTTTTTTGTAACTAAATCAATCCTTGAGAACAGCTCGTTCAGTACTCTGTCAGGATCAATACCATTACTATCTAGATTTTCACTTAGCTGTCCCAATAATAGGGCAATCTCATCTCGGTTAAACTTAAATTCTTCCTTGTCTAAGTCTAGTAACAGTTCTAATGACTTCATAACTTTAACAATTTGGACTGGTGAAAGATTTAGTTCGACTTCCTGTTCCCTGTCGATTGCAACTGGAACAGATAATAAAGAAGAAGGGACTTTTAAGCTTCTGCTTCCGAAAAGAATTCTAACCATTTGGCCTTTCAATTCGTAATACTTGTCTTCTAGTCTTCCTTGAGAACCTTTTTTTCTTATCAAGGAAGCTTTTTCTGACGACCCATTATAGTAATTATCATGCAGCAGAACTGCAGTACCGGCAGTCAAGCTTTGTTTTTCTTCTTCAGAAAGTTCGCTTATTTTAACCCATTCTTTATCACTAGCCAATTAAAACCCACCTTAATTATATTTTTCAATGATTCTTGAAGCAGCGTCATTAAAAGCTGTTTCTGGACACTCAGAATTAAAAATATTTAATAACTTTTCTTCTGTGAATTCCCTTTTCATATCCGCAATCATTTGGTTTTCACAGTCATAAGAATTAAAACTTAAATAGGCTAAATCACTGAGCGAAGATGATTCTCCTTCTGGGATTTGTAATTCGATTTGCTGGGGATCATACATATAAAAACTTCCGATGTACTTAAAGCTTTGGGATTCATCCATCCTTTGAATTGTCGAGTCGTCTAAATTCAATTCTGAAATGAATCTATACATTATGCACTCTCCTTTTTTAATCAAGATGAAAGAATGATTTTATAAAGAATCATCCTTAATTTATTCCCTTGCAACTAACTTACCAAGGTTCGTTTCGTAGTAAACTCTCCATCACTCATAGTCAATCAACATTTTATTCATATGTATCAATTATCAATGTTAGTGTTTTATCTTCAAAATTAACTTGATATGTGCTACAACGAACTTCTGCTGTTAAATGATTGTCAATTACAAATTCTTCACCTAGTTCGGCCTCAAAATCTTGCACCAACTTAATATAATCTCTTAGTACATCTTCACTACTTCTATGAATAGTAATACTTGTATTTAAATCTCCCAATTCTATACTCCCGCAGACAGAAGCTAAATCCTCATAGCTCGCGTCTAACTTTACGCCGTTAATGATTACAACCCCGTTACTAATACCTTCTATTTCATTTCCACCTATTAAATGAGCCACTATCATAGTGTCACTTCCCTTCTGATTAAAAGTACGATTTTATGTAGACCCAGAAAATTTGTAATTATTTACTGTTGTTGTAACTTTAGTATATCATGACCACTTTAAGTGATCAATATCTTTTTCATCTTTTTTATAAATCAACAGCTCATGTAGCTCAATATCTAAATAGGAACAGACTTTATCTAAGAGGTCTCTTGGATACCGCTCCATTTCATCATGATAAAGCTTTCTAACTGTGTTAAAACCATGGTCAATATCATTGGACAGCTTTCGAATACTGATATTCCTTTCGTCTAATATCGGCTTTAAATTTGATTTAATCAATTTAACTACCCCACATTCATTATGTATGATCACTTTAAATTATCATTATATCCATAAAAAAGGTCAAGGATATACCTTGACTATGTATTAAACTTACCAATCATCATCCGGCTCATCATGTTCGAATCCATAAAAGCCTTTAATCCAGACGTCACCGCAGCCGGTTCCTTTTGTGATACTTAAGTAATGATTCCTGTTTGCATCACCATTCACCTTATCCTCTGCGCTCAAGTTCAAATGATTTCCCGTGAAATTCTTTTCACTTAGAGTAAAATCATAACCTGCCAGTGTAATTCTTTGGAGTTTAAAATTTAATGTACAACCTTCAGCATTGTAAATGGTGAACCTGTATCCCAACTTAGTTGGCCAATACTCGAGATTGGTGTCATCAGCCATAAAAAAGCCCGTTTCATTCTCAGTCATTTTAAAGCTGACCTTATGTTCATCTTTTGTAATCTTGGCCAAAGTACTTCCGCTACTCAAACACCAAGTTAAAGACACAGCAGCAATGCTCAAACCTAACTTTTTCATTTCCCCACCCCCTTCTTCCAAATTATACTACATTTAAAAAAGGGGGTGGTCTATAATAGGATGTCATCACAGAGACTTTTTATTTTACTTCTTCTGCGCCATATTCAATAAAAGATTCGACATCTTCTTCGTACTCAGCAATGGCCTCTTCTTCTGTTAAACCTTCTTGTTGCATTCTTTCTTCAACACTTAATACTCTACAAATCACTTCGTAATCTTCAAACGCTTCAAAGGCTTGCTGCCTAGCAATATTAATAGCCTCGTCATAACTATCAAAATCAAAAGCTTCTTCATCTCTTGTGATATCGTTTATTGAACCGCCCACGCCATAGAAAAGTTTATATTTTGTCATGTTGACCTCTCCCATTCGATAATTTTATTTTCATCTTGTAAATTAAGTATACAACGACTACTTAAAATAGTCAATAATTTATTTTATATTTATTCTTATTTTTCAGCCATAAATTTAATAAGATCTCCTCCTGGGTAAAATTAAAATATTCACATCTCCAAACCTACCTCATAATTTTCTGTATTTTCCTTCCTGCTTCTTTTCCATGATTTATATCGGTACTTAGCCTAGGAAATGAAACTCCTTCTTTATCTGTGTTCACCGTGATACAGCAAGATATACATGTATCTATGAGTATCTATGTGTGTCTATATATATCAATATCATCATAAACCACACAAAAAATTATATAAAGAACAAAAATATTCATTTTAAAGAACATTTCTTCCATTTTTATGATATAATCATCACTGCTTATAGGCAGCCTTACTGCTTATTCGCCATACGGTATAGGAAAGAGGTTCTTTAAAATGAACGTAAAGCATTCTAACTGTTTCTTTGTTATCAGGCTGTTTGCTGCTCTATGTGTGTTAGTTGGTCATGCTACAAGAGATCTAAACATTTCTGTCTTTGGTTATACTCCAGAGAGTAAAGCAATGTTTCACACCGGTATATCAATCTTCTTTTTTCTAAGCGCATTTTTCCTTTTCACTTCTTATGAGAGATCCAAGCTTAAAGGAAACAATATAAACGATTTTTATTGGAGCCGAATTATCAGGATCGCACCCGCAATATACACCTATGCTATTACCTCCACGGTACTGTTAATTGTTCTAGGAGCTCTTTCATTAACAGTATTCACTACAAAAGATTACTGGATATGGCTTCTGAGCAATCTTGTGCTATACCCTCAATACTTCCCTGACATATTCCATCATATTGGCACAGGTCGCCTTAACGATTCACTTTGGACAATTCCTGTTCAAATTAGCTTTTACTTAGTGTTACCAGCTATTTATTGGTTATTTAAACGTTTCGGATTTAAGAAAATGATTCTTTGTTCTTTTGCTGTTTCCGCTTTAAGTGTTTTGGTTTCTTTCGTAACTTTAAAGTTCTTGCCTGGGAATCTTATCGGTAACCTATACTTACATTCTTTCCTGCCGCAAATGTTTTATTTCACGTTGGGAATCTTCTGGGCAAAGGCATGGAATAAGTCGCCGCAGCATATCGTTTTATTTTTTTCTTCTGTTACTTTATTTTTATTCTTTAAAATTGACCTTTTACATCTCAGTTCAATAAACAGTACACTATGGAGTTTTTTATGGTTTATCCCTTTGAGCTATGCGATCGTCTGGTTCGGATACAATGGGCCGAAGATATTGTGGCAGCTAAACAGGTTAGACGATATCAGCATGGGAATTTTCATATGGCATATGGTGATTATCAACATCTTCTTGTACACCGGAATTTATAAGTCACTATCAGATTACCCGCTGATTATAGTTCTAATTGTTGTCACTGCTGCAATCGCATTTCTTTCGTACAGAATAGTGGAAAAACCCGCTCTTAAATTACGTAATATCAAGAAAAACAAACCAGTCAAAACAAGGATTGCGAGCTAACTGCAAGGGCTGTTCTTATGTAGGCAGCCCGAATCCTGTTTAGCATGAAATGGTGTTTTTATTTAAAATAGGCTTTGGAATACTAACGTTTCATCCAATAACTTTGATATTTTCGCTTTCACATGATGGACAATCTCCATCAAAGTCATCGCCAATCCATTTATACCCACACTCTTCACACTTGATCAGTAGCTCATCCATTTTATCTCCCCTTTTCATTCTGTTTCGTAAACAACAGATGTCTTTTCATTTTCTTTTACCGTCTGTTCCACAACAAAGCCTGTATTATTAAAAATTTCTCTATAATCTTTAGGATTATGAATGACATAATGCTTAAACCCAAGTTTGTTTGCTCTCTCATTTGCCAGGCTTCAATTTGTATAAACTCTCCCAGTGGCTCAACACATGCTACTTCGTACATGCAGTCGTCATAAGTATTGAGTAGAACCTGTGTTTCCTCTGTTATTTGCCCTTTGTCCATCATCTCTTGCAATGAATCAATCAATTTTTTAACCTTCATGGTTATTATATTTCCCCTCTCTTTAGCTACTCAGTTGGCCTAATTAATCGTTCAATCCCTTTTACATAATCAAAAAAGTCGTCTTGATCGTCAAGAATGTCGAACATGTCATGGTCGCCTGTAAAAAGCCATTGTGGATTCTCACCATTTGTTTGAATCTCCATTATAAAGGTGGTATCGCCTTCTACAATATCTTCATCTTCTTCGATCTCATAATGATACTCAATCAATTTTTTTAAAGCTTGACTATCTTTTATTTCTTTTGAATAAAATGTTAACCCCTGATCTTCATACTCTTTTAATTTAAAGCCATTATCCAGTAAAAATTGAAGGACGTTTTCATTTAAAGTTGTCATAATTATTTCATCTCCCATTCAAGAATTTAAAAATACTAACAACCTCCTGCATAAGCAGGAACGCTCAGGGCTTAATGCGGTTTATTCTCCCCCTGAGGAGCTAGATAACACGGGCAAGTCTTTCACGGTATAGTTCGGTTGTAACTCGACTATCTTCTATATCGAACAAAATCGTTCTCTTATCTTTTCCCATTGCTTCTGCTAGAGTCTCTATTTCATTTTGAGAAAAACTATTTAAAGTGTCCTGTCTATTCTTTGTTATATACTCTGAAACTTCTATTAGAGTCCCTTCGAACATCACTTCGCCGAATTTAGATACTGTACAAATATTTTGGTTTCTTTTAAAGATTGTGTATCCGTTAATCTCTTCTTTTTGATTGTTGCTGATCTCTTTAATTTGATTGACTAATGTATTCATTTCTCGTTCCCTCATTTCAATTTTTTCTATACTTTTATTATACATTGACTACTTTAAATAGTCAACTGTTTTTGGCAGGTATTTGCTTATTTGGGATGGTATGAAACTGCTGTTTTATTCAGATTCCAAGGCACTATGTTCTATTCTTACTTGCTAATCTGAATGCTGAATGAGATCGCCGTCAAAAAAGATTAGTAACTCTACACGCTGCCCTCTGATGTATGTATCAATTTTAATAGTCCCATCTTCAATCATTTCTCTGATACTCTCTTTGACAACTTGTTTTACTTGTTCCTCAGTCACGTTTCTCCACTCTCCTATCTGTTAGAAATTGTTGTTTTATTCTATAATACAAATGTTTTTGACTCTTCATTCGCAACTAACAAGACAAATCCTTGCTCTTCATCTTCCTTTTTATGTGTTTCACAGTAATCTGAAATTCCCCAAAATCTGTTTGGGTATGTAGTGTTTTTTGAAGGTGAATAAATTTTGTATCTGTTAACCTTTCCGTTACATTCTTTTGAACTACAAGTACAAATCATTTCAATCTCTCCATTCTCTCTACTATTGTAAGTAAACTCCAAGTCATCTATATTCGATATACGAACTAAGTTTTTAATCCTCTAACGGTCTACATATATACTCTATAGATAGATAAACATCCATATCCTTTTTGCATTCTGGACACGTAACAGTATGCACGTCCATATTAGCGTTGCAAGCGTTACGACCATTGAATACATGACCACAATATACGCATTGGCAATTGTCAACAGTTACGGTTTCCTCACTAAATAGTTTATTTTTCCCCATCAATAATCTTCCTTTCTATAAAATCTTTCAGCCTTTTGCTTTTCAATATTGTACTCTGCACATATTCAGAATCATATGTATTATCTCGTTTTGCAAATCTATGAGGATATTTCAAATTTTTCAATAATATTCACTTTCGTTGTCATGTCTTCAATCTCTCCATTCTGTTTAAGTATTGTTTTTATTCGGCATCTTTTAGAGCTAAAGTCATCTGTTCGATTGCTCTTTCATAGGCTGTTAGCTTATTTAAGTACGAATCTAGGTATATTCCACTAGCCTGCAATCCACCTTGATCATAAAGCGTTTCATTATTCTCTATTTTTCTTTCAAGATTCGCAATTGTATTTTTAATTGTTTCAATTTGACTTACTAATCGTGATTTTGCTTGATCTCTTTCAGCTTCTAAGATCATCAGATTTGTATTTTTCAATTTTAACCTCTCCATTCTGTTTAAAATATGCATTTCATTTTGTTTTAGTTATTTTATTTTCATCTTTAAAATATGTATACTTCGCTGTTGTTTTAACTTGATTTAAGTATAGCATGACTATTTTAAATAATCAATGATTATTTTATTTTTATCCTTAAAAATGTGTATTTCAAGCTATTATGATGTAAGCATGAGAAGCTTCGATGTATCCAGGATATAATAAGAAGCGTTATTTACCGTTTCATTGTAAGATTGCGCACCCTCAAAATTATTGATTACGTCTTTTTCTTCTGCTGTCATATCCTGATATTTCACCTTACCATACGAAGGAGGAAGCCAGTTTTTCTTTTGGCTACCAAAGATATTAAATTTCTTTAGAATTTCCATATCTTTAAACTCGATGTGACATGTCCCTTTTTTATAAAAAGTTACATAGAAGTACTTTAACTCTATTTTTTTCGTCTCCCCATAATGCTCAGCTAATTTTAAAGTTTCAACAATATTTATGTCTTCTGTCAATCCATTGTCAAGATAATTGAAAACTTTTTCGATATCTTTCAACTTTTCTAAGACCTTATAATCTGTTGGATTATACCGACCATCTAGCCAGCTATACACGTTCAATGGAATAATTATTTTTTTATTAATTTTATATGATTTATTTGTTTTCCACCCATTATATAAATGCACATTTTTTGAGGATTCATCATAGTAATGCTTGTGGCTAAATTCTTCAAAAAGATTAAGTATTGTATCTTCTACGCCCTGCGTCATCTCTTTGCTCATCTGAATTCTTAATGTATAGATATTGAACAAAGAAAAGTCATAATCTTTTAATTCCTCAACGTGCTGCAAATACTTTTGTTTCAGATTGCTTGTGAAGAGCCCCATAAATTGATCATTGTTAAATAACGTATTCCAATACTTCGCCCTAATTTGTTTTATATATGCATTCTCTATGTCATTTTCTTCGGTATTCTTATCAATTAGCAGCTTCAATATTGGAGTACTGTCATCATTGAAACTATGCAGCATTAATGGTTTTAAACTGTTATATTCATTGATTAATTTTAAACCCGCTTTGATTTCATAATTGAACTGTTCTACAATTCCTTTTATAAAGTCTGCATTCACTAACTGTGTTGCTTTATAATCGGCACTAATTTTATGGGACTCATCTTTTTTCAATTCTTCTATTAGAACGCTGCTATATTCTTGTTTTTCAATGCTTATGTATATTAGCGCCGTTTCAACTTCTGTGCTTCGCTCTGAGTTCGAAAAAGCGTTTTGAATGTATTCAACTTCTGCATTTATCTCCTCTAGCTTACGTATCAGAAATTTCCTGTCATTTGAATACGGATTTTTTAATGTTTCGGCGTTTAACAAGCAAACAATTTGGCCGGATCTTTGTTGCTTCTCAATTAACTCAATGGCCTTTAATAAGTGTTTAGCACCGTCGCTAAAAGGTGGATTCATAAAAATCAAATCGTATTTCTTGTATGTTCTAAACGTCAGAAAATCATCAGCTATTACTCTGTACTCTTTTCCTTTAAGTATGTGTCTCAAGTTTTCATCTTGTTCAATTGTCTCAATGTCATATTTCGAATTCCTTCTATAGTTGCTGGTGTTTTTAAATTGATTGTGAATAGCTTCTACTAAATTCCCTTTGCCTGCTGACGGCTCCAGAACAGAGTTTATGTGCTTCCATTCCACTTTAGATGTCATTTTTCGGATTAACTGTGGTGGTGTCGGATAAAAATCCGGATTATCTTTAAACATTTTAATTTCCCCTTTGGTGAGGAAATGATATCTTCTCCCATCCCCTCATGAGTTTATAGATTAGGCTTATACGTGTTGATTATTGGTTTGAAGCTTTTATTATTTAAGTAATTTAAAACCTCGTCAAATTGTCTTTTGTCACACGAGTAGTACTTACTGTGAATTATTTTAGCCCCCTCTGGTTTAACCTCTACATTATTCAATACTGTTTCCTGCAGCGAGTGCCAGCCTTTGAACATCAGCATTTCTGAATAGAAGTGACGATAATATAATTTTCTTTTACTTTCAGGCCGGTATGTCAACTTGACTGCATTATCATATTGGGCATATTTAGTTGGCCGGTAACTGTCATATGTTATTCTTTCAGTAATTAAAGATCCAAGATCAGATATGTAAAACAGAGTATATTTTTCACCTTTTTCAAGATCAGCATTTTTAAATTGTTCTTGAATGCTGTCAACTTCATGGAGAATTCTGTATAAAGCAATTTTTAATTTTTCTGTATCTGCTTGTTGGATAACATTTTTACTCAAATTTAAATTATTCAATTTCAATTTTTCTTTGAGTGAAGTTTTATATTTGTCCCAGTCTTCATTATTCCAGGTTACAAATATATCTAATTCCTCAATAACTGCACTTGAAATGTCTTCTAACTTATCTGCCTGATGTTTTAACTCCTGTAATTCTTCTTCTTTTACTACTTGCTTATGAGTAATCGACTTTTCAATTTTTACATTATCCACTAGGCCAACATATCTTGCATAAGAATAGCCTTGAGCATCTACAATAAATTGCAATTTCCCATCGTAGTACACTCCTACGCCATATAAATTCCATTTGACTGTGTTCTTTTCTAAATCGTCCATATTGTAATAATCAATCATTGAGTTAATTCTGTTGTCTTCGGTAAAGCTTCCACCGGTTTCCGCAAGAAAATCAAAATCATTTAAAAGCATGTTAGAAAAGTTGTTTAAAGCTTCTTCAGTATTGAAATGTACTTCTTTTGTAATTTTCACATTTTCAAGTCTGTAGTCACATTTAGCAACCTCATCTTTATATTGATCAAGTGTTTGATTTTTGTTTAAGTTGGCAAACTGTGCATCAATAACAAAATACTCTTGATCTTCATTCAGTTGTTTTACTACAATGCTGCTATAGATATTTTTGGCTTGTTTCTTTTCTTCTTCTTGCCGTCTCTTATATTCAGCATTTTTAAGCTCTTCTTGCTCTTTTAAATATTCCTGAAGTTCTTTTTCTTTTCTCGCTTTCTCGGCTTCTTCGAATTCTTCCATCTTTGAATCAAACAGTGTCATATCTTCTTTAATTTCTTCTGTTTGTTCTGTCACTGTGTATTCCCAATCTAATGAAACACGACCATAGAAATTGTAACTACCTGCGTAATCAGTGTATGGATCTGCTGGGCTGTAGCAATGGCGATAATTGTTTAAAAGACTGTTGCAATAATCATAAATCGCAGTCAAATAAGCTGAGCCTTTTTCATAAGGACTTGATTTGATTGTGATGTTAATAGTGCTATGTAAATAGCTTCCCCCAGTAGTAACAGAGAATTTGCATTGTGGGAAACGTTGTCTTATATGCTTTCTTATTTCCTTTGCCATTTCTTTTACTTCTTGTTCCTTATTTACTTCTAATTCACTCCATTGTGTTGCATCCCACAGACTCATATTTACACCCTTAGCTTTCTTTTTGGTTTTTGTGATTGTTTTAGAAGATGAGATTTCTTGTTTAGTGACACCATTAGCGACCTGCATTGATTTTTCTGTCCGTTTGCTCCACCAACATTTTTTGAATCCAGAGTATCGAAAACCGTTTGATTTAAGATGAGTTAAAACCTCTTGTTCTGGTTTACTATCAAAATAAAGTTCAATTCCGTTTAACTCTTCGTTAATTCTTAAAACAGCTGTCATTTTCAACCTCTCCATTCTTTATAATAATTTTATTTTTATTCTAAATGTATGTAATCCTTTGACTTGATTTAATTTTAACATGATCACTTTAAATGTTCAATAATTATTTTATTTTTATTCTAAAAAAAGAAAAACATATTATCGAGGTTCAGCTTGCTGAAACGAGACGGCCGTAAAGGCACTTTCTTTACGGACGAATTTATTATTTTTTATTTAATTATTTTTCTGGTTCTCCTTAAGACTTAGGCTCTAAAACCCTTGATATGACTGGCTTATTTTTTAAGTTTAAGAGGTTTGTCCTCTTTATCAGGTATCTAGCCAGTTTGTGAGCAGCTTCCTCATTCTTAAAGAAGGTATGTACAAAGTTATTTCTTCTCCATCCCTAATAGCTGACCTCCATACCCATTGCACTAACTCAGACAATGCAAATGCGTCCTGGTCTATTGTAATACTGTACTTTTCTTTAAAATAATTATACAGAACAGTATTCGTATATCTGTTTATTGTATATGCTAAGTGTTTCTTATGCTTAAACTCGTTTGTAGCACGTGCATTACATGAGACAAACCCCTTTGTATACCCATTGCCCTTTATTCTGTTCTTATGGTCTGAATAAGTCGTCCACATAGCTTCATCACTTGACGACTTAACAATATTATTAAAGTAATTGAATACATTGTTCTTCACCTTTTTGATGGTGTATGGTGATTTATTTTTATACCAATTAGAAGACAGTGAAAACTCCAGTTGTCCTATTGTGTTTAGATTTCCTTCATATATTTTTATTTTGTTTCTTAACTCTTTCTTAAAGCTCCTTTCATAATCAGGACGGTGATCAATGAAGCCATACTGTCCATCCATGTAAGCTGAACTGTACTTTTGATACTTAATGTTGTTCAGATCGTAGTAATATTTTTGTATTTGAGCATCAAACATATATGTAAGTATGTAAACTTCCTTGAATAACTGGAATACGTCGGCAGGAAAGTTCCAAATCAATATATTGTCTTTGAAATACATTAGATTGTTATTTAACGCCATATCTCGAATATCATCGTATCGTGTTTCATAGTCTTTTTTTTCTTCATTCCATTTGACAAAACCGTTTTCAATATAAATCAGATTGGAATCAAACAGTGTGGTTAGATCATGTTTCTTTACCTGTAATTGTTCCACTACTTCCATGACTTCATCTAATATCAGTGTGTAATTGCCTGCAAGTATAAGTTCCTTTGTCTCGTCGTTTGCGTTTTTAAAAAGGTTGTGAGTTGCCACAATGTTTTTATTCTGTGATAAGAGTTCGTGAAAGGATTCAAACTTATATTGTGTTTTATCACCTTTCTTCTTTACTTTAGGTTCGAAAAATTGTTTGGACTTTATGCTTTTCTTTATGCGCTCAACTTCATTTAAATAAGGTGTGATGAATATAAAGGTTTCTTCTTTACTAGCAGAATTCATTTTGTTAATCGCTGCAGATGTTTTACCGCTCCCCATAACCGAATCAATTATTTTAATTTTATTCATAATAAATATAGACTTCCCCCTAAATATTAAAAATAAAGGAACGGATAAATGTTTTACCGCTCCTTCTCATGTATGAAATTCAATTGTTGATTCTTTCTTCAAGATCATGAATACGTCTTTCAAGCCCAGAGAATTTCTTATCATTGTATCGGTGGTCACTTTCAATATTCTTGTTAATAATCTTAAGCATGGATACAACCTCTTCAGGTTCATTTTCTTCGATTCGTTTAACCGTTTCTTTAATATCCTTAACGTCCTGCTTAATTGTGTTAACATCCCTGGAAAGTTGCTGTATCGCTTCAAGGATCTGATTTTCCATTCCGCTCACCTCTAATAAGCTTAGTATAGCATGATGTTACCTAGATTTGTTTACCTTCTTTTGGCGTATAACAAAGTAAGCGATCCATAGCAAAATGATGATGATACACGTTACTATGAAGATACCTGTAATAAGCGACTGTATTCCGCTGCTGAAGTAATCTTTGATGAAGAGGAACAATAAGAATAAAACAATAAATGTTATGTTCGTAAACCATAATGAGAATCGTTTCATGTTTACAATGTGCTTGTCCATGTTATAATATGGGTAGTAACTAAAGGGGAACTTAATCCCCTTTAGAGGTTTATCGGCGTATACGTTTGCGTTGTCTCTCTGGTCGGAGACGCTTGCGTGTACGCTTTTTCTTTTTGCTTTTCTTATTCTTCATCAGGTTTTGAATCTTCTCAGCTATCGTTAAACAGTTGATGATTAAAACCGTGATAGGAATAAGGAAAGCAATTGTTATACCCACCTTTTCAAGCACTATGTACACCTCCTTTCCTATAACTCTATTATAGCACATTTTTCCTACAAAGTCATTTTATTTTTACTCTTAAAATGGATTTTTTTAAATTATTTTGCGATTATTATTTATGGTGTTCACAGGCTGTATAAGGCGTGTGTGTGGATTGGATACCAAATGATACTATGATTAAAATAAAATCGATTCTAGGCACATTAAAATGCTTCTGATGATGCATGGTTATTGTGTTATGGGATGGATATATGATGTGCGGTGAAGGAAACGGATAGGATTAGGTAAGCTGAGGATAGATAATGGTGGATGTAATGAGATGAAGGAATATGATTAGAGTGAATATAAAATAGGTGTGTGGATTAGATGAAAATTGTATAGGATAGATAACACTTCGATTCATTCCCTTTCGTTATACACACGATTTATTTTAATGAATGGATATTCACTTTTAAATTGACCGCTTTATTATTTTTTCAAAAATAAATATTGTTTTTCATTTGGAATTGTGTTAGCTTTGCAAATTTATCAGACAAATCATAAAAACCCTACATAACGTATCTTATATAGGGAATTCAATACCAATATATAGGGGGTGTATTAACATCTAAAGGCCAAAAAACAGGAACAAATGTACCCCTAGCACTTCCATTTCCACACCAAGCTTATTTCTTCACTTTCACATTTTTCACCCTATTTCGCATCGTAATCGCTATCGTAAAAGCCTATAATATCAATGTTTTTCCACCCCTCATTCTCCCCTTTTTCATCAGACTTTTAACTCAACGACACCTTTCCCTCTCTCCTTCCTACGTTTTACGATCACAAAACACCTACTGTCCCCTTTGACAGCCCTAAAACATTGCTATTTCAACTAATTACCCCTTTCCGATCTTCATTTACGATAAGCACTTTTTTAGCTCACGATCACCAAGGGGGTCATTAAAAACCAAAATAAAAAAGCCACCTTAGTAGGCAGCCTCCTTTAAAATTAGCGCTTTAGTCTCTTCAGTGCCTCCATATACGAGGTCTTTTTCGATTCTCTGTTCTCCAGTTTCTTCGGTTTAAATAAATCCTCTCTACGTCGATTCTTAGCTTTATAAACAGTTGTTTCTTTAATCTCAGTGTTCCCATTTTCAATTAAATCATCTAACCGCTTCATCCGCTCATTGATCCAGTTTAATCCACTAAGGATCGTTATCGCCCTATTACCTTTATCATAATGTCCTTTAAATAAGTCTAGGGGCATCTTGTTATCAAAGACATTAAACAGCTCATTATACGAAATATGCTCTGTTAAGAATTCATGAACATCCAGAATAACTCCAGCTCTCATCACATTTGTAAACTCAACTGGAGTGAATATCGAATTGTTCCATGATTTCTGTATATCTTCATGCAGCTTATCAAAATACTTACCCTCATTTGTAAATTCAGTGAGGTCTGTTTGAGCAATAGTAATGATTCCTGGTGTATCAAAAAGCTGATTTAAATCCTTCCTGTCTAAAGTGCTGATTTTTGATCCTCTGTCTGTGTAATTGAGCAAAACTTCAATTAAATCAAGGAACCTCTTGTTTGTTTCCTTGTATAGTCTACTCTCAGAAATCTTTCCTTCGTATTTACTCAAAACCATTTGATTATCCAAAGGTAAAACACATGTCTCTGGCATAGATAAGTCATCAAGCAACTCCAGTGAATTCATCTGGTTAACCAATACTTCATTGTTGTCAGGAAGGATTGGTACAGCAACTATTGTTTTATGAGTAAGACATTCGTTTAACAATTCTAATAATATAGGAGCTACCCCTGAACCGGTTCCACCAGCTGCAGAGAAAACAACAAAAATAACTTGTACTGAAGGTTTTTCCATTGTATTCTTTATAAACTCAATTGAGGACTCCCAGTTATTTTTCATATGTTTCGCTGCTGCGCTTCTGTCTTTACCTACTCCTTCTGTCCCTACCAGATGAAGCTTATCTTGAATATTGACCAATGAATTAAGGTCTGAACGTGAATAATTTATTGCGACAGAATGAAATCCTCTCTTCATCGCTTCATCTGCTACACTTCCACCGGCCTGACCAACTCCAATAAATCCAAACATCAAACCCTCTCCCCTTCTAATTGATAACTCAAAGCTTCTTGACCATATTGAGTAATAAAAATTGTATGCTCTTTACTGTTTTTCACTATATTAATAAACTGCAAGGCTTCCAGACGATCAATGCTCTTTCTAAAAGTAGCATCAGTTAGTTGAGTTTTAGCTTGAATGGTTTTTTTCCTAATTGATTTAAACTTTAAATCAGCCCCTTCATCGCTTAATAAGCCTAGAATATACAAATCATTTCGAGTTAAGTTGTCAATGACTGAATCAAAATAAGTATCCATGTAACCCCTCCTTAATATCTGATGATTTTGAAATATCTTGGTTGATATACGATTATTATATTGTTTATTTGCATTTAAATGCAAATATTTTTGTATCTTAATGCAAATAATCACACTCTGCTTGTATGTAAACCAGTCATTTTATAAAATTTATTCAAACAGCAAAAGGATGATTTAAATGGAATATAGGGTTAAAAGTAGGTTGGATTCATTTCTAAGCAGCAAAGGTATCGAAAAAGGCTGGTTAGCAGAGCAAATAAAAGCTGAAAGAGCAAGTATATCTAGATGGTGTAAAAATGACAGCGAGGGATTTGCAACCGTCCTCCCTAGTACATACAATCTTTTATTGATGGCACATATTCTAAATTGTAAAGTTGACGATCTTTTTGAATTAATCGAAATTAAATCCAATTAACTTTGGATTTTTATGTTTACAAGAGTAAAAATAAAATATATAATAAAAACACAACCACATGAAGTGGTCTTTATTTTAATCATTTTAAGAATAAAAATAAAATAGCATGGAGGTGTAAGATGAAAAAGCAGTATTTATTTAGTCATTTAATGGGGTTTATTGAGGGAAAAGTAGTCGATGGGACAGCAACACCCGAAGAAGAATACCTTTATCAGGATTACAAATGGTACGGAAAGATTAATAAACAAAGCTTTACATATCGAAGTTTAGTAAATCAATATCTTAATAGCGAATATTAAGCACTTTTAGAGTAAAAATAAAATATAAGGAGGGGATTGGTTGAAAAGAAAAAAGGATGGATTGTCTAAGCAAGTTCACATATACAGTGTGGACACATCAGCATTTTATAATGACAAAGAAAATTCATTACATAATAGGATTTTGAAGTCTTATAGATACAGAGATTATCTTAAGACATTAGATAGTGTACATAATAGACATAAGAAATACATTTCGCAAAGAATTACATACCTTAAAGAATGCCTCTATTCCGCATTCGATGAACATAATGACATAAGAACACTTCGAACTGACAGTTTAAGAGACAACAAAGTGATTTCATTATTTGATTCAGTGTTAACTCGAACCCTCGGGATTAAAGAAAACACCCTTTCTGAAGAAATCATGGTTGTCCAGACTTATCATTTTGAGGTATTGAAAGACATTATTGACAAAGGATTTTTACATAACAATGAGAAATACGTTTATTTCACAAGCAGTGCGGGTCAAATTCGCACAAAGAAGTCATGTTTCATAAAAAAAAGCACTTACGATAAGTATCAGGATGCTTTGACCTGTGGCTTGAGCATTGAAAAGATTAATTCCCTTGGTGGGAGCAGCATTAACAAATGGAATAGCTATATGGCCTTATCTAACAGTGCCAGTAGCCCTTGGGAGATTGATATTGATAAAGCGATTGTTGTTAACGACTTAGAAACTGATGTGTCGAGTCTCGTTGACTACATTGATCGAGACACCTACGAGATCACACGAAAAACAATGAACATTCCCATTGAACATACAGATGGCTGCGGAATGATACTCCCCATTCTAAGTCGTAAAAGCTTCATGGTCAGACTCCCATGGGTAAAGGGTTTATTAGTCCCTTTTGATTTTCGTAAATTTGCTGAGGAAAACAAAGCTTTTAAAGTAACTGATATATACGGCAAGGAATGGGACATGGTGAAAGATGATGTTCAAATTATCTTCACTAAAAGTCAGTTTAAAATGTGGAAGTATTATTCATCGTGGGAAGAATATCAAGGCAATTATAAAAAATATGGATGCTTAGGGGCAAAACTCAACGCAGAAGATCCTTCTGTTGAAGGAAAGCTTACTTATCAAATGCTCCAGACACTTACAGATATCTCCGATGAAGAATTAATTCAAATGAGCTCAAAGACTGTAAAAGAGATAACCACATTGGGAACTGATAAAGAGACCATGTTAAGAGTTCTTGGAGCTACGGAGAAAAAGAAACATCGGACAGCTCTTCAGGACGCTTTACTTCTATATCCAGAACTTCTTAACGATGATCACACGAAAGAAATTATTAAAAATAAAAAGAAAAGCATGATTAAAGATGCCAAATCAGGAAAATTGCTTGTGGATGGTGCTCGTTATACATATTTATGTCCTGATCTGTATGCTTTCTGCGAAAAATTATTTCTGAATATCCAGAATCCAAAAGGACTACTTTCAGGAAATGATGTCCATTGTTCTTTATATGATGAAGGGTATATTGACATCCTCCGCTCCCCTCACCTATTCAGAGAGCATGGTGTTAGGTGGAACAAAAAAGATGAGGAATATGAAAAGTGGTTTATTACCCCAGGTGTTTACACAAGCATTCATGATCCGATATCTAAGTTGCTGCAGTTTGACAATGACGGGGATAAGGCCTTAATTATTTCTGATGAGTTAATCGTCAATATTGCCAAGCGTAATATGGAGAACATCGTTCCTTTGTATTATGAAATGTCAGTAGCACAGAAACAAGAGATTAATAGCAGGAACATATATGAAGCACTAACTCTTGCTTATGGGATCAATATCGGGGAATACAGCAACAACATCACTAAGATATGGAACAGCGACAATATAAATCTGGATGTGATCAAATGGTTATGCATGGAAAATAACTTTACTATTGATTTTGCAAAAACCTTATTCATGCCTACCCGTCCCGATCATGTTGATGAAAAAATTAAAGATTACATAAAAAATAAAGTCCCTCACTTCTTTATCAATGCAAAGGATAAAGAAGAACATAGCGTTGAGTTAATTAATGAAAGCACAGTAAATAAGTTAGACTGCATTATCCCTTCTGACCGAATTAATTTCGCAGCTGTTGCAGGAAAGTTCGATTATCGCTTCCTACTCAAGAACAAGGAGATTAAGTTGGACGAGGCGATTATTAGTGAGTACAAACGATTAGACCAAAACAAGAAATGGCTCATGAATGATGAAGACATTAAGCCGGGACAAAAACTTTATGTCTATAAGGTCATTAAAGACAGATTACTGAAGATACATGAAGACGAGCAATATGTCGCTGATGTTTTGGTTAAGTATCTATATAAAAAGAAAAGCAAATTTAAATCAACATTATGGGAGTGCTTTGGGGAGACTTTATTAGAGAATCTAAGACATAACTTAAAGACTTATAGAGGGTGCTGTAGTTGCGGAAAGATGTTTAAATCGACTTCACACAAGGCGAAATATTGTCCAACCTGTGCAAAGAAAATAGCACAAAAGCAAAAAAACAAGTGGAAAAGGGATAAGTGGAGGAAGGAAGAAAAATAGAAAGTGCTCTGAGCCTTACTCCCCCAAGGGATACAGCGATTTTACCGAAAAAAGTTTAACGAAAAAACCGCCTTGAACCCTTGATATGACTGGTCTTAAAGCCCCTTTTGAGATAATCGCCATAAGGGAGAAAGAAAGCTAATTTCCACATATAAGGGTGAGTACGTCTCCCATTTTTCAAAAGAAACACAAACGTTACCGTAATTATATCTTAACACAAAAATAAACAAAATCACTAGGAGGAATTAAAACATGAACAAAACTGAATTTGTAGGAGCAGTTGCAGAAAAATTAGGAGTTTCTAAGAAAGAAGCAACACCTAAAGTAGAAGCAGTATTTAATGTGGTCGTTGAAACACTAACAAAAGGTGAATCAATCAAGATTCCTGGAGTGGGAACATTTGAAGTTCGTGAACGCGCAGCTCGCAAAGGGAGAAATCCACAATCGGGTGAGGAAATTGATATTCCGGCTACAAAGTCACCTGCCTTCAAGGCTGCTAAAGCTCTAAAAGACGCAGTGAAAGCTTAATAAAAATTAATGAGGACGACAGGAAAGGATTCCTGCACGCTTTGTCACATAGAGCTTATGCTCCTAAAAGTGGCAGAGTTAGATGTTATGGAGGAAATTGTCGCCCTCCCCCTCTTTTCGCATGTGTTCATCTCCAGTTTAATTAATTAGAGTTCTTTTATTGATGGCATTGGGGTGTCGTCAATAATAAGCTGTTTACTGATATGTGGGATATCAGTTCTCCGCTAATATTCATTTGTTTGAGGACTTGGAATGCCAGGGTTTCGGATAAGTGGATATTAGCGGGGTATTGCCCCATCGTGGATGAAGCCTTTTGTTTATTCTCACTTTCATACGAACAAAATCATTAAATTCGACTTTACAACTACAACTGGTCATTTATGAGGGTTCGAGGTTAACTCGGATGTCTTTATCTTAAAGAGACAGGTAAATGGCTATTATCAGGCTAAACATGTCGGTAAGACCTTTGCTACACAAGCTGAAAAATGCTGTTTATGTAGGGTGAATCCCATCACAGTCTTATTATGGGTGACATGTAGCCTGAAAATTAATTGCGGTGTATAGCTTCGGCTTATACTTAGGTAAGGCAGACGCGTCTCCCTTCCCTTTAAATAATGCCCTTGTAAGCTTTGATGCTTATTATGCGGTAATCAAAACTTTTCCGGTTAGCGAGTCTTCTATACTCGTAAAATAAGTGAAATGGTTTTTGGGCGCTTGATCACCGCTCCCATTTTGCAGGAAAGGATTATTTTCGGTCTTGCCTTTTCAATTTCACTTAGCAACACGTTCACTTTATTTCACTTTATCTCCTTCAATGTTCTGATTGGAGCCTTACCTTTCCCATGCACATACCTCCTTACACGGGTCAGAGAAAACTGTGCAAAATAAACGGCGAGCGTTTGGGACGCTTTGTTTCTCAATAAGGCGTGTAACCTGACAAGAGAGACTGAAAATGCCATTGAGAAGGCTTATAATGGGTCTTTCCTTCTCAAATTTTTTTCCTTGGCTCTCAGACTCTAAGGGCTGAGCAGTTGGCAAGCAACATAAAAACTTGATATATAAGATGTAAAGGTAATAGGAACTTTTTACACATTCCAGAAAGCGTGTATTATTTGTTGTCATAGCTCATCTGCCATGTGTAGAAGGAGCCAGCTGGATTTCGCACAGCGATAACCAGCCTTTTATGCTCATGTACCATGATGTACAAGGAGTTCCTGAAGGCGTCATAATGGCGTCTTTTGTTTTTTCGCCTTACTTATAGTTTGTCGACTACAAAGGTTTCAATCGCTGAACCCGTAATCAGCGTATTCCCTGTCGATCCGAAGGCTTGCGTTCCCTACGTGAGCTACTGACGTAGGTGAAACGGGGTTAGAATGTAATCAGAACAAGGCCATCTAAATCGTTAGAAGGTCTTTTTGTGCTTGCGTTTTACTTTACCGATCAGCCGGAATGTGCTTCCGAGCCTTCCGGTACGCAAGTTATCAATAAACTCCTTCGGGCGTTTCCCCAACGCCTATCCGACTTATCTTTTCATCTCCTTTATATCCCCTTTTCGGTCGTTACCGATGCTTCGGATCATCGGGCTTCCGAAGGAGCTTATTGTACGTAAATAAAACACATATTGGAGGAATTAAATTTGGCTAAAGGTAAGAAAGAATATTCTTTTAAAAAATGCACTGTAAATGTTGATGAAGATCAAATTATTGAGCATAAAGGTGATGGCATACAAATTCACTCACTATCTAAGTATCTAAGAGAGATGGAAAGCAAAACGGAACCAATTGATTTCACATTAAAAAGTGATAGCGATGTTGCTCCTCAAGAAACTGAAGGACTTCTTGAGTAGGTGGTGACTGAATGACAGCTATTTTAGATACTGTATTACAGCGAGAAAAAGACGAATCGTTCACTGATTATCATATTAGACTTTTCAAAAACAAAGATACTTATCACATTGACACAAAAACAATTGCTACCCTTTTAAATAAGGATCAAGGAACCAACTATGATGAAAGCAAATGGCGTAAAGACTTTAAACAATTTGAGCGCTGGCACGATTATTTTATCTCAAAGAACGTTGATAAAGAAATCCTTGATAAATATGAAACTATTCGTATTGAATCTGAGAAAGAAAAAATCAGAAAACAAGACCAAAACAGAGAGTTCAAAAAGAAGATTTCAAATCAAGCACGATTTGAAAAAATTAGAGATGATGTTGTTCAAGCTATTGCATCTCTAGAGTCAAAAAGACCCCTTCGCTTCACCTTCCCATCCCCCGCTATTGCTGAAAAACATGGACTTGCTCTATTCAGTGATTGGCACTTCGGAATGGAAATCGACAACCGCATTAATAAATTCAATAAAGAAATTTTTAATGAGCGTGTAGAGCATCTCACCAACAAAGTAATTGAGTATGGTAAGCAGAATCATATTTCCACACTACATGTAGCAAACCTCGGTGATTTAATCGGAGGTCTTATTCATGTGTCTACAAGAGTTCAAGCTAATGAAGATGCTGTAGAACAAATTAAATATGTATCAGAAACGCTTGCTGAGGTTTTAGCGATGTTGGCAAGTGAGTTTCAAGAGGTTAAGTTCTACAACGTGGCAGGAAATCACGGTCGTCTCTCCCCTTCTAAGAATGATGTGGGGATCAAAGAAAACTTTGAATACCTCATTAATTGGTATCTTGAAGCCAGATTGAAGAATATAAAGAACATCTCAATTGAACCTGAGCAAGACGGATTCATCCCCGCTAAAATCAACAATCAGGAAGTCGTGTTTGTGCACGGCCACTACGATCGTGTTGATCAGTGTGTAACACGATTGCCCCAATTACTTGGTTACATCCCTTCTTACATATTCGGCGGTCATATTCATCACAATTATGAAAAAGAGTATGGCAGCACAACAGTTGTAGTAAATGGAGCGCTTGTCGGTGCGGATGATTATGCTGTGCAAGGTCGGTTTGGCACAAAACCTTCTCAAAAATTTATGGTTTTTGATGATGCAGGTATTGAGGCTACATACATAATTCGCTTTAAGAATGATACACACAACAGAGCCTAATCGAAGTATTAGGACATTATTTTTTCAACTAAGGGAGTCTCGATGCAGGCTCCTCTTATTTTGTTAAAACTTTAATTTTATCCAAACCAAAGGGAGATTTTTATGAGTATAATTATGCCTTCAGTTGCACGTTCGGAAAAAATCAAATACAGAGAAATTGACTTTGACAAAGTTAAAACAGTTGAGGATGTAAAGCTTTTGCTCAGTAAATTCAACTTTAATATTCGTGAAAAAGATTGGGACAAATTTAGTCACTTAACTAAAGATGAAGTTAAAGAGACTGTTTTGACAAACTATTAAAAATAAATAATGCGATGAGGATTGATGAGAATGAAGAAAATAGGGTTTGATTACCTTAATAGACATTTAGCAACATTGATAAGACTTAGAGAAGCTGGCCACAAGTGTGATCAGGAAATCAGTCAGGTTTTACGCTGCTTGCATAAAAATCTATTTGAAAGAGAATTATTTTTTCCATCAGATAGAAAATGGACAATGATAGAGAACGTTGATAAAGATTTACAAAGTAGATTTCACAAAAAAGCCCCAAAACTTGTTTTCGTAGACACTGCTGACCGCGGTAAAGGAAAAATAACTTTCCTTATGACTTTATCACAGCAAAACAATATTCCTGTAATTGTAGGTACGAATACTGAAGAAAATATTTATAAACAACTTGGAGAAGAAAAAGGTATAGGTTGCGTTGTTATTCCGGCCAATCGTATATTAGGCAGACGCTTAGCGAATGGTGTATATATTGATAGCACTGTTACCAAAGAGCAACTAAAAACGATTAAAGAGCTGGACGTTGAAATTAAGGGGGGATTTTATCATGACGATGTCCTCTCTTCTTTAGTTTAAGCGCCTTTTTAGAACGCCCAGTGATGATTGAGGTAATCCCCTTCCTCTTTATTGCTGGGCGTTTTATAAAATGTGTTTTGGACAATAACATGGAGGTGAATGAATGCCTAGAAAAGCCAAAGAAAAGGAAAAATTGATCTGTGCTGCTTGTCAAAAAGAAAAGGACAAAGAGTCAGGGTTCTACAATTCACGAAGTAGCCTGTATGAGAAGACAGGAAAAGTCCCTATTTGCAAGACTTGCTTGAAGAAAAACATTGATTATAACAATATTGAATCAATATATACAGTCTTACAACAGATTGATGTTAAATTTGATCCGTTGTATTGGGATCAAGCTGAAAAGAGAAAAACTGATACATTTAGCGCTTATATGACTATGGCTAATTCATTAAAGCAATTTAACGGGACTGGTTGGAAAGACAGTATATTTGTAAAAGAAGAAATTAAAAACGTTACAACAAATGAAGAAGAGAAACAAACCACGCAAAATATTGATTCAGATTATCTAGAGAAACTTAAAGAAAATTACGGATATGGTTACCCCGATGACGACTATCTCCTTTTCGAAAAGAAATTCCTTCAACTCAAACCCTCTTTTCAGTTACTTACCACAATGCATGAAGAGTGCTTGCGAGAATACTGTGTAAATAAAGTATACGAGACACTTGCAAAAGCAAAAGGAGATTTCAAACAGGCTAAAGACTGGGCTGCAATGGCAAAAGATACAGCTGAAGCAGGTAAATTAAAACCTTCTCAAATGAGTAAAGCTGATTTATCGCAAGGTCTAGATGGATTTGGTCAATTGGCCAGAATGGTTGAAGAGAAAGTTGACATTATCCCTATCTTACCGAAGTTTGTTTCTCAACCAAAAGATAAACCAGATGTTGTTCTATGGTGTTATTTGAATTATGTTCGGGACTTAAAAGGTCTTCCTGCGGCTGATTATAAAGATATCTACAACTTTTATGAAGAACGGAGAGCTGATTATGAGAAACAAGAATTAGATAATGATCCTTCCATGAGGGAGTTATAAATATGGCTTCGAGAAAGAACTTTCAAAGAGATAATTTTAAATACACCAAACAAAGTTCAAGATTAGACAGCGACCCTGAATTCAACTCCCCTGTTCAAGCAAATCAAAATAAGGTTGATACTTTTGAGCGAAATTTAGACAAATGGATTGAATTTGTTCAATGGGCAAGGTGGTTTCCTGATTTATGGTACGACTTAATTAAGCCAGAAAAAGGCGGCATGAGGCTAGACTTAGATCAAAGGGTTTTCCTAAGATGTATGAGTCGTTTTGTAAGTACGTATGGAGTTTTCCCTCGTGGGTTTGGTAAAACGATGCTTGAGTTAATGTCAATTTACCATACTGCTATTTGGTTTCCTGATATCACAATAGCCATGTCAGCACAAACCAGAGAAAACGCTGCTTCAATTAGTGAAGAGAAACACAATGAAATTATGAAGTGGTTTCCTTTAATGAAAAATGAATTAGCTGGGAGACCTTCTTTTACTAAAGACTCTGTTGAGGTTAAGTTTTCTTCAGGAGGAGTTTATTCTGTACTGGCAAATGCACAGTCTACAAAAGGCCAGCGTAGAAGAAGGCTAAATGTTGAAGAATCAGCTCTTTTAAATAACGAGCTATTTAAAGATGTGCTTGAACCAGTAGTAAACGTACCCAGAAGAACAATTGGTAAGCTTGCTACAGTAAACCCTTTTGAATTGAACGGAATGATTAATTACCTAACAACGTCAGGCTATCGAGGATCGGATGAATTCAACAGGATTTTAAACATGCTTGATGAAATGGCTGATTTAAAAGGGAAAATTGTTCTAGGAGCAAGCTGGGAGTTACCTTGTCACTTTGGCAGAGGTGAAACACGGACTCAAATACTTGCAAAGAAAAACGATCCTACAACCTCATCAACTGCTTTTGCAATGAACTATGAGTCTAAATGGGTTGGTGCGAGTGATGGAGCACTTATCAACATTAGCAAATTGATCAAAGCAAGGACAATTACAAACCCAGAACTGACCTGCCCTAGAGATAAGAATAAGAATTTCTTATTAAATGAATATGTGATTGGGGTCGATGTTGCCCGCTCAAGTGAAAAGTCAAACAACAAAACAGCCATCATTGTTCTGAAGATTATTCGCAACTCCAATAATGCAATTAGACAAGTCCAGGTTGTAAATATAATCGAGCCACCAAATGGATTGAATTTTAAAGAGCAATCGATCATGGTTAAAAGGGTTTTCAAAAACTATGGAGGTAATGAAGATCTATCTATATCAAGAGTTAGAGCTGTGATTGTGGATGGAAACGGAGTCGGAAGTGGACTAGTGGATAGACTTCTAGAAGATGTTACAGATCCAGAAACGAATGAAGAATTAGGATGCTGGGCAACAATCAATACTGATCAGAAGCCAGATGTTCCAAACTCCCCTGCTATTGTTTACAACCTCAAATCTCAAGGGATTAATGACAAGATTATTACCACTTTCTTAGATTATGTTGAATCTGGAAAGTTGAAATTATTGAGACCATATGAAGAAATAAAAAGCAAAAAAGTCATCAGCGACGATATAATGGTTGAGGCCACATGTATTCAAACACAATTATTAATTGATGAAGTAGCCAACTTAAGGCTAAAGAAAACACAGAACTCAATTAGCGTTGAACAAGTAGTTAAACGTATTGATAAAGATAGGTACAGTGCATTGAGTTACGCTCTTTACTACATAGCTTTATTTTTAGAAAAGGAAGAATCCGATGATGAGTATTCATTTGGATTCTTTTTTAATTAGAAATTGAGGAGGTGAATAATGACTACACCTGAACCACAGCCATCATATGAGTTTAATACAAATTTAACACCGCTTGATTCATTGTTCTTTAATGATTTATTTAACGGCATTTCTTACGACAAAGTTAAATCATGGCTGAAAGACCACAACGCCTATAATAAACAGATTAGAGATGCCTCTAAATTGCTTTATAACGCAAATGGCGTGTATAGAAACGTTATTGACTACATGGTTGCCCTTCCTACTTTAGACAGAGTTATTTTGGGATCAAGTAAAGTGGTTAGTTTCAAATCGAACAAACAAAGATTCAACCTGGCTTTAAGAAAAATCGGCGACAAAAGTGCTGTCAGGGATGCATTAGGAAAACTCAGCAAATATGGCACTGGTTTTTATTATTTTGATTCTGTGGTAAATGATTCCTTCCCCACTACTCTAAGTGACAATGAGATCGGATCAATAACTGAATCAAATGCTATTGACGACTTTAATTGTTCTGTCCTCCCCCTTCCCCTCGATTATTGCAAAATTATAGGCAGGAAAAACTCCTCTTATCAGTTAGCTTTTGATGTCTCCTATTTTGACAAGTTCACAAGTAACGGAAGATCGCTCAAGCTTAGACGATGGCCAGAAGAAATTAGACAAGGCTATAGGGCTTATAAGAAAGATCAAAATCGAAAATGGCTAGTTCTTGATAACAATAAGACCATTGCTGTTAAAGGAAGCAGCGACATTGAAGATCAATGGGGACGGCCAATCGGTTTATCTGCATTTATTGATATGGTTTATGATGAATACTTTGTTGACACTAAACGGAACATTTTAGATGAGCTCAACAGCACTTTAATTTATCAGACTTTCCCTGAAGGTGATCAAAAAGGTAAATCTGCATTATCTCAGAAGCAACAGGAACAGCAGCATGAGAATATAAAAAAAGCATTAGTTGCTAAAGGAAGCGTTAAAGGTGTTAAGTTCTTCTCCTTGGCTTCGGGAACAAAATTAGACAAGTTAGAAACCAATGTGGATTTCTTGAAGGTTAAAGGTGAAGACGAGCTCATTAAGCGAATTACTACAAATTTAGGATTTGCCGGTTCTGCTCTCAACGGGCAAGATGGTAACTACTCTTCTCAACAAACCAATATCGAGATGGTTTCTTCCCAAATATTCTCCTGGTTAGAACAAATTCAAAGTGAGTTTAACAAGGTAATAAACGCCAATATCATCAAAGATCCTCGCTCTTATATTGAGGTTTATTACCTCCCTCTTACTCACGTTAACAGGAAAGAAAAAGTCCAAAACATGAAAGATCTTTATACAAGTGGTCGAGGTAGCCTTATTGCTTGGATAGCCGCGACTGGATGGAATCCTGATGCTTACTTATCCCTAATGGAATATGAAAAAGACGAAGGTTTTGATGAAAAGTTCCCTGTTCATGCGACCTCTTTCACAATGAGTAAGAATAACGATAAGTCAGCCGGCGCACCTGAGATGGATAATCCGAAAAATGAAAACACGATTAAATCGAAGACAAATAACAGTAACGGAACGCCTTCTGGCTCTTGAGAGGAGGTGATAAGTATTTGAAAAGCACGATTTTAGAAATTAACAATCAGAAGAAAACCAGTGGTCAGACATACATCAAGTGGGTCGTTCTTGAAATTCACGAAAACAATACTCAATTTAACAAGAATGGCATTACCTGGCTGGAGAAATACATAAACGCTAACCTTGAATCAATCAAGTTAATGCCAATTTGCGCAGAGTTCTTGGATGATGAAAACAGTGAGCCATTCGGACACGGGTTAACAGAAGTCAAGGACGGTACCCCGCTCTTTGAAAACAGCGCTGTGGTTGGTACGACCACCAATGCTTACATTGATACTATAGATGTTAATGGTGAGCCAAAAAGAGTGTTAATAGCTGAAGGCTTCCTATACAACCAGCGCTACCCTAAATTTGTTCAATGGTTAAAATCAAAAATGTTTGATGGTGATTTCCCTGAAACCTCGGTTGAGATAGCAGCTGTGGAAGGTTCAGATGCAATTGAATATGAAGGTGGCTGGAAAGAACAAGGACGTATACCTATGAAATTTGACTTTACAGGTGATGCAATTTTAGGTATTGACCCTGCAGATGACGCTGCCATTTTACTTGAATTAAACAGTAACAAAAAGGAGGATAATTTAATGTCAAAATCTCAAGAAGAAGTAGTCCTTGAGTTAAACAACAAACTTGATAATAAGAATAAAGAAATTGGAGAGTTAAATCAAAAAGTTGAGAAACTTACTGAGGACTTAAAGCAAAAAACTGAAGAACTGAATGCTGCTGTTAAAGCTGCAAAGGATGAAAAAGCTAAGGCTGAAGCAAAAGAAAAAGAAGCGCAAAAAGCCAAGGATGAAAAAGCCAAGGCAGATGAAGAGCTTAATTCCCTAAAGGAATTCAAAAACAAGGCGGTAGCCGAAAAGATGCAAGGAGAGCTTAACCAAGCTTTAAAGGAATATTCTCCTGAAGAAAAGGATGTCGCAAAAGAGAAAATTGAAATGTTCTCTAAGTCCCCTTCTATCGAGCTTAAAAACGAAATTATTTCTGAAATCAACTCAGCAATCGCTCGATCCTTCATCGCTGAACGCTCAAAGAAACAAGCCTCTGAGACTAATAGCAAAAATTTCGATATTTATTCAGACGTTCGTGATTCTGGGCAACAAGGTTCAGTGACAATTGATGATCTTTATTAAGATAAAATAACACTTTTATAAAATTTAGGAGGAATACTCAATGTTCAAATTCGGAACAATTGGTGCTTATAAACAAGTACGAAATAATCCACGTTGCAAGGCTAGTGTCGATTTAGTCCCTGGTCTAGTCGTAATTCCTAACGATTCATCTGGTAATGCATTCCCTCCAGGCGCATCTTCAACTGCAAAAGGTGATGTGTATGTGGTTGGAAACATTATTGATAAACCTGAAATCCGTGATAAAGCCGACTTCAAAGTTTTAAAAGGTGAATATGTCCTTGCTTTTAATTTAGCAGACTTAAAAGGACTGCCCATTGAACTCAGCTCAGACGTGGTAGTTGATTATGATGCGCTTGTTAAAGATGACGTATTGGTTCCTGCTGCGGACAAAACAGGTAAATGGGTTAAAGCTGGAGATGACGTTGCAGAGTTTAAAGTATCTCTAAAAGTCTTAGAGAAAAATACATTTGGCGGAAAAGGTTTGTACCTAACAGTACAGGCTTAATTAATATTCTGGAGGTAATTATTAATGTTTACAGTTGAATTAAACAATGTTCAAAAAGACTCAAACCATTATGCAAATGCTAAATTGAATGCTAAATCCCCTCTTGTGGAAATCTTTTCTGCAGCTGCAACGGGTCAAGATCTTTCCAAATTTGGTGCAAAAGCCGATGCCGCTATGACCCATGTGAAGGAACTAGCCTCCAAAGCTCTAATGGGCAACCCTGTAGCTAAAGCTGAGATCAACACAATTGTGCGTTATGCTATTGAGCCTAAACTTATTTCAGCAATTAAGCTATTTGATTTTATGGGCACGTTTAGAAATATTGGCTATGATCAGCAACCAATGATGACAACATACGCACATGAATCCATCCGAAGCCAATTCCAAGCATCCCGTGGTGACGTACCATTTGCTACTACAACTTGGAGCGAATACCCAATTGGAACACAAACCATTTCTTCTGGTTATGCTGTTAACTATCGGGAGATTCAAAGTGGAAACCTCGATAAAGTAGCTGAAGGCATGGAGCAAGTTCAAACAGATATGATGAACAAAGCAATGTACTATGTAGTAAATGAAATGTTCAATGCAATTAAAAATGCAACAGGCGTTAAATACTTTGCTGAAACTGAAAACATCACCAAATCATCTGTAGACGATATAATCACAAAGATTCGCCGATTTGGACAACCTTCTATTGTTGGTGACTTTTCTGTTGTTTCTCAGTTAAATGACTTTGCAGGATTCCAGGCTGTAGCCGGAGATGCTTCAAGCACTAAGCTCCCTCAATCTGTAATGGATGAAATCCGAAGAACCGGATTGCTTAACACTTATAAAGGTTCTTCTGTTGTAGAATTGCCTAACTCTTATAATCTTACTGAATTAAACAAAGCCGGCGATAACTTCAAAACATATCTTCCTGAAGGTCTTCTCTTCTTCATTCCTCAAGGCAAAAAGTCTCCTCTTCAAGTATTCCAAAAAGGCGGACTTACTTCAATGAATGGTAACGACATCATCACTGGAACTGAGATCACTCGTTTTGATATGGAAATTGGAGCTGGTGTAGCCAAAGGGCAAGAGCATCAAATTGGTCTCATCAGAGACACCAAATATGAATTGCCACAAATTTAAACAATTTAAAATCTAGGAGGGCTGTGTCCCTCCTTTTATTTTTGGAGGGATTACATGTCTTTTAATTTAGATAAAAAGATCACAATTAAAAATTTATGTCCATGGGACTTATATTTCCGAAAGATTGACACTCACGGTGACTTCAGATTGCCGGCCAATGGAATCAGACAGATTACAGCTGGAGAAGTGCAATCCCAAGTTTATGACAATACCTCACTGTTTACTGGAACTGACGGTCAAGGTACCCATGCCAAAATCTATATCGATGACAAAGAAACCCGGGTACACTTAGGTTTCGAGACTGATGATAAAGACGACAAGCAAGAAGTTGTTACTGTAGAACGGATTAAGCAAATCTTGGGGTATAAAACACAAAAAGCCTTCGAAGAAAACGTTCAAAAGGAAATCTTACTTGAGTCTGAAAAAGCTCAACTGTTTGATGTAGCTAAAAAAGAAAAGATTAATGATTACGCCAAGATTAAGTTCATTGAAGAGTACACTGGATTTAAATTTGATACTCAATCATAAGGGGGTTAAATCTTGACTCCTTATGAGAAAGTAATTAACGTTTTCCACTCAATGTTTCAATCAAATGAAGTTCTCCCCGATGGACTTGAGCAGCAATTTTTCACTAACGCCGTGGGTGAATATGAAACTGAACTAACGGAACTTGGCTTTGATGAAGAGTCCAATACATTTAAAGATCCCCTCACATCTCCTCAAATTCAGATTTTAGGAATGCTCATGTATAAAGGTTATCTTGGAAGATACCGGGACAGAGCCCTAAAATTAAATAATGTTGTGGGGCGAGATATTCAATTGACGGGGTTAGCAAATACAAAAGCTCAAGTTAACAGGGCGTACGAAGACCTAATCGATGATATCGAAAAAAAATTGAGCAAATTAAAAATGAATAACTTTGATTGAGGTGATTAGATGTCTATAGATTGGTATCTAACCTCTTCTTCAAATTATTTGAGTGGCTGGGAAAACGAAGAGTTTAATTCAAACAAGTATGAAGTTTTCAAAGAAATCTTAGCAAATTCACCTGAAACTTACAACATTGAATTGAATGGTAAGCCTGAACAGGTGATAATTCAAACCACTCAGGACAGCGAAACAAAAAAAGTCCTTACAGTTTTAGGCTTATTAAATCGTGGAGATTTGATTTTGTATGACGGTAGTTACTGGCTAGTTAATTCACGTCCTACCGATAACAAAATGAATGACAGTGCTACTATGCGGCTTTGTAATTCATCAATTAGTCTAACATCTTCTGATGAACTAATTGATTCTGGGAAGATTGATGAAGTTACAGGGAGACCGATAAAGATTAAAGTACCTGGTGAGAAGGTTGACATCCCGTGTGTTTTAGAACGAACAACCTCAACAATTGGATCAGAATTGGCCATAAATATTCCTGAGGGACAGGCACACGTTACCATCCCCTTTATAAGACATGAAAAATTAAAGAAGGGTCTTTTTCTTTCTTTTTACGGCGAGGAATTCCGTGTTGATGATATAGACTACTCCAAAGTCTATGGAGACCATGGAACAATTAGACTTATAGCCAAAAAGAAAGTTGGAGGTGATAGCGAATGAGTATGATGGTCGAACATATGACAACTGTATTCAGAACCATTATGATTGATACAGAATTGAATCGTCTTTTATATTATAAGGATGACCCTCTCTCCTCTTCTCTCCCTGACGTTCAGACGTTGGAAAATTATTATGATCCAGTTGATGATTCTCCATCAATATTAAGCTCAATAATTAAACGTGCTCCCAAAACTGATGATTTAACCGATCAACCAATATGCAGACTTTGTGTTTATCTTGGCAATGGAATCCCTAAACCCTCGACCCAAAGTGTGATGCTGCTAGATCAAGACTTGATGATTGATGTTTATACACACATTAACACTTATGAGGAGACCGAATTCAGGAACCTGAAAATTACTGATCGTATTTGTGACATGCTCTTCAATCAAAATTTTGCGGGTATCGGTAAAAATGTTAAATACACAAGACTACTCATATCAAATGCACCTGAAGGGTACTTGGGATACAAATTGATATTCACTTTTGGAGCAAGTAAATGAATGTGTTAAAGGATTTTTTCTTTTTAGGAAGACCTATTAACACTGATGTCGGTGCTATCAGCTTTATTCGCTTAAGAGATTATCCAGAGTACATAAGTGAGCTAAATATGATGAAAATGAGCAAGAAGGAAATCATTAGAAACTTTTTAAAAATCAACAATGACGGTTCATTAAATGATTTAATTATCGAATTGAAGAAGAACAGCCTCTTCAAAATTGTTCATGATTACTTACCTGAATTTAACCAAGCTTATTTTAAAGTGTTTAGCAAAGTATTTGTGGACAAAGAGTCACTAAAGCTTATTGATCAGAAAGCATTTAATAATGTTAGAAAATTGATATTAGAGATGCATTGTTTGACTGAAGAGAAAATTGTTGAAAATGATGAATTGCAAGAGTTTAATGATTTAAATAATCAATTAAAGCTCCAAAATTCTCAAAATGATTTAAAGGACATCGTCAGCTGTGTGACTGCTTTTAATGGATATACATATCAAGAGGTAGCCGATATGACAATTTATCAATTGTACCTGTCATATTACAGAATGGGCGAAATAATGAATTATAACACTTCTGCGTTATTCGCTACTGTAGCAACTGATGTGAAAATCGGTGACTGGAATAGTCATGTAGATATGTATAAAGAAGAAAAGCACCACCTCAGTACAGCAGATGCCAAAAATTTAGAGCAATTATTCGGAGACTGATTTTCAGTCTCTTTTTCATTTTATATTAGGAGGAAAACACTTGGCAAAACAAACAGTTATCCATGAAGTTGGTAAGGTGCTAACCAAAAGACTTAGTGACCATAAGGTTGTTGCATCTTCTGTAACACAAATGACTCAGTTCGCCCAACAAGTCCAACAAGACTTTTTAAAAGGTGGATGGGGAAATAGAGACCTCTATGTCATCAACTCAAGCAAAGAGGTTTCAGGTAATGTAAAAAATGCTTTCTTTGATCTTGATTTTATGGCAATGCAGCAAGGTGTAAAAATTGAAAACGAGACGATTTCTGTATGGGAAGATGAAAGTCTTACTGTAAGTGATTCTGGCACAGTCAAAATCGCGTATACACCTTTATCAAAAGTCTCACTTACAAATGAAGACGGAGATCAACAAGAATTTGCTGTTTCAGACAAAACAATTACGGTTCCCGAAACGTTTGCTACTAAAGGGAACGTTGTAACAGCTCACTATCAAATTGAAGTTGATGCAGAAACAGTTGAAATTAGTGGTGAAAAATTCTCTGAGAACTATTACTTCGAAATCCACACACTTGAGTACGATCCAAAGACATCAAAAATTTACAGTGACCTCTATATCCAGTTACCCAAAGTTAATTTCTCTGGTGAAGCAGACATGTCTTTAGAAGCTGGACAAGCCTACACACCTGAAATTGGATACCGAGCATTAGCTGATGACAATGGCAAGATCGGTACTTTTGCACGTGTTAAGCGTAATCCTGATGGGACAAAAGGAGTTAAAACGGAACAAGAAGATGTGACATCTAAAAGCAGTGTAGACATTGGAACAACGCAAGAAACAAAATAACGTTAGGAGCTTGATATCTTGGCACTTTTAAATAAAGACGGAGACATTTACACTTCAGCTAGAGACGATGGAAATGGTAAACCGATCACTGACATTCATCTAAAATCACAAGAAAAACCCCTACAAGTTGACTTCCCTCAAGCTGGCTTGGATGCTATCAAAGGGATTCAAGTACAACCTCCTTCCGTGACCTTGAATGAAAGAGATCCAGGCTTCTCCTCTTTTAAAACGGATAAATTCACTGTTACTTCAACAGCTCAAAAAGTTACCGCAGGTATCACTGACAGGACAGCACTTACTATTTACCCTCCTGCAGAAGGCACGATTTACATTGGGAACTCAACTGTAACTGCTGATACAGGTATCCCATTGACAGCCGGTGACAAACCTTTTTCGGTGCCTGTTGCTGCTGGCAAAACGCTTTATGTCTATGTGATCAATGACGGTACTGACAGAGACGTAAGAGTATTTGAAGCTAAATAAATTGAGGGGATACTTCCCCTCTCCTTTTTAAATAAAAGTCAGTTTTTAAACAGACTTAGGAGGTGGAGTTGTTGACAGAAACCGATGAAAATATTTTAAAAACCATTCCAGATAAAGCAACCTTTACATTCCACGAAGCAACAACTGCCCCGTCTGAAGGTGAAGAATTTGTAGTATCACATTATCGGGATATTACTGTTAAGATCTCTGGTTCCTCAACTTCAAGAGAAATAAAATTCTTTGCCGTAGATGAAAATGGTGAAAAGACAGAAATTGCTGGAACAAACAAAACTGATTTTCAATTAGGTACGGGGACATTGAATACAAATGAAAACTGGGATTTCGATATTGCGGGGGTTTTCAAATTCATGGTTGAGGTTGTTTCCGTAAATGGAGATATAACGATTAAAGGAATTGCGGTGAGTTAATGAGTAGCAGTAAATTTGTAGGTCAGCTCAAACAAAACAATGAGCAAATTAATAATCTTAAAGATCAATTTTTCAGAACTGAATCTCATATGTCAGATCATGAAAAACGCTTGAATGACAAAGTTGATGAGTTCATGGAAAAGCAGAATTTCGATTTGAAAATGCACATTCAAAACAATGAGAATCCACATCAAGTTACAAAAGAACAAATTGGATTATCAAATGTACTCAATGAAGAGCAGGCTACAAAAGTGAATTTTGATAGCCATCTTGACGATAAGAAAAATCCCCATTCAGTTACTAAAAGCCAAGTTGGTTTGTCTAAGGTTGATAACATTCAGCAAGCAGCGAAAATTGATTTTGACGCTCACGATGCAGACCTCGATCGACATATCACAAAGGATGAGCGCAGTTATTGGAACAGTTCCGATGCAAGGTCAAAGTCTTTTTTAGCTGACCATACTAACGATCAATCAAACCCACACAAGGTTACTGCTGAACAGGTTGGGCTTGGGAATGTAGACAATGTAAAACAAGCCGCTAAAAATGATTTTGATGATCATCTGAATGACACCAATGTTCATATCAGTAAGTCTGATCGGGATAAATGGAACGCTGCTCAACTTTTCAAGCTCACTGCCGATGATGGAAAGATAATCTACAAAGACAGTTCCGAAAAAACGGAATACAATGATTTAATTACCTCCGGGTTTTATTTAATCGCTAACCAAGGGCTTCACTCCCCTGCTAACTTGTCCAATGTATATTTGGTTGTCATGAATTATGGTGATACAGTAGCCCAATTTGCTTTAGAAGCATATTACGGAACTCATACTTATTTCCGATTTAGAAAAAGCGATTTAACTTGGACTTCGTGGCAAACACATGAAACGACTGATGGAGCGCAATCCAGAGCTAATACTGCACTCAACTCAGCTAAAACCTATACTGATACCAAGCTTTCCTCTACGACATGGTACACTCCTACTTTACAGAACGGATGGGTTAATTACACTGATGTTAACTCTACAGATCAAACAGTGTTTAAAACTCGGTATACAAAAGATGCAACAGGGACTGTTTTTGTAGAGGGCGCTATAGCAAAAGGAACGATCGGTTTTGGAGTAGCAGCATTCACCTTACCTGAAGGCTACAGACCCGGAAGAGCGTTTCAGTGGGCTGGTGTAGCTTCCCAAGCAGGAATGTCAGGCATACCCCAGACTCACAGAACGCTTGTTGATACTGAAGGAAGAGTTATTATAGAAAGTTGTACAAATACCTCCAAACCCAATGATTACATTAGTTTCGGTTTTAATTTTAAGGCCGTGTAGGGAGAATATTATGATGCAAGTATACAAATATGACGAAAATTATATTTATGAATCCCCTGTTGTACTTGAAGACGATAGTCCGCTTCCTGATAATTGCACTACTATAGCTCCATCCGATGGTCTTTATATTCCCAAATTCAATCCTAAAACAAAAAAATGGGTTGAGTCCGCATCGAAAGAATACATTGACAGTTTAAAACCACTTGACCCAGAGCCATCGGAAGCTGAAAAAGTTAAAAAACAATTAAGCGACTTAACATATCAACTAATGGTGGATGGTGTACTTTAAATGAATTGGTATGAACTTATAAAAGATTATTACAATGACGGTAATGGTGTGTGGGATGAATATCGCGTAGCACAAGCTGTAGTAAAAGGCAAAATTACACCAGAACAGTACGAAGAAATTGTTGGAAAGAAATATATTGAACCAACTGCCTAATTATGATAATTTTAGATCATGAAAATAATAATTTTTACAACATTAACTATTGCTTTAGTCATATTAGGAGGATGTTCATTTAACGAAGTTGATTCATCAGCTTTAGGATATGGGAAAGGAAGCAGTAAAAAATACGAGCCGCTAATGATTGCACACAGAGGCGCCTCGGAAATTGAGCCAGAACATACACTGCTCTCCTATGAACGAGCAATAAAAGAAAAAGCAGACTACATTGAAATTGATTTACGACAAACCAAAGACGGTCACCTAGTCGCAAACCATGACAAGACTGTTGATCGAACCACAAACGGCAAAGGAGAAGTTGAGGATCTCACATTAGATCAGATTAAAAAGCTACGTACTGGAAAAAGACAAAAGATATTAACTATTGAAGAGATCATTAAAAAATTTGGACAAACTACAAAATATTATATCGAGACTAGAACAAACAACAAAGGCAAATTAGTAATGGAGAAAAAATTAATTGACATACTCTCTAAATATAAACTAATCGCTAATAACAAAGTTGTTTTAGAGTCATTTAGTGACAAAAGTCTAAAGAAGTTACATAAGCTAGACAGCGATGTTCCTCTTGTTCAACTTTTGAAAGATGAAGATATTAAGCCTATGAGCAAATCAAAGCTAAACGAAATAAAAAAATATTCAAATGTTGTTGGGCCTAATGCCAAATTGGTTGATAAAGGTTTTGTTGATTTAGTCCACAAAAACAATATGAAAGTACATGTGTTTTTTAATGCTGATAGAGAAAGAACACTCACACCAAAAATGCTTAAGTTGAAAGTTGATGGACTTTTTACAAATAACCCATCTTATACAGAGAAAGTTCTAAAAGAAGATTATAAATAAAATACAAGTTTTATTTAGACACCTCTCCCCTATTGAGGTGTCTTTTTTAATGTGTGCAGAGGATATATAAGGAGGAAATGAGATGGCATCGAAAAAATTAAATCTTGGGTTAATCGAAGAAAGTGTAAGTAAATATGACAAGAAAGAACGAGTGCAACTAACTGATGACGTTCATGTTTTTATTTACCCTTACTTCTCCCCTACCCGCTTAACTAAAATGCTTACTGAATTAATTACTGATCCACAAAATGCTCAAGAAAAAAACATTGACTTTAAAAGCATAAATCCTGTTCAATGGGGATTCTTTTCACTAATTAAAGAATTTACAGACTTGGGTATTCCAAGTGATATCAAAAACAAAGTAAAGTGGTTTGTTAAGCTTGTGGACTCTGAATTTTTCCCATTGATTATCAGTAGTTTCCCTGAAGAAAGCATGAAGAAATTTAGAGAAGCAACAAAGATGATGCAAGAAAATTTAGACAAACTGTCAAACATATCTCAAGAAGAAATAAATGATCTTATCCTTAATAAGGTCGAAGAGATTGAAAATGAACAAGAGGCTGAATAATGGCCAAGAATATAAAAGATATAGCAGCACTAATTGAATATGCCGCAAAGCAAGCCGTTCAAAAGCAATCCAGCACAAAAAATACGATGATTAAAACGGGTCAAGAGCATGTGCAATCTGATGTATATGACACATACGACCCTCTTGCATATGAACGTACATCTCTTTTGAAGGACTCCTTTGTCATTCAAAACGAATCTAACGGAATTTCATTAGACAATACCCGTGGAGACAACGGTAAGGATGTTGCCACGGTTGTTGAGACTGGTCAAGGGTACACGTATCCAGATAAATACGATTATGGATACGGAAAACCACGCCCATTTATGAAGAATACTGCTGAATCCTTAAAAGATGGACGATTAGTTGTTGCTATGAAGAAAGATTTAAATGCAAGTGGTATTAAAACAGAATAACGGTGGTGTATTAATGGCCAGAGAAATAAAACAAAACATGATGCGCTCTAGAGCCGAAAAGTTGCCCGAAGTCACGGATGAAATGTGGGGTCAGATTGATGACGAGCATAGAAGCTTAACACAAGAATTTCTTGATGCCCACTCATTCCGAGATAAAACCAGGAAGCAATACAACTCCTCTCTTCGTCAGTTCTTCTGGTGGGTGCATAATTCCTTGAATGGGAAGAAGCTTTACAAAATATCCAAAAGGGATTTCATCAGATATCAAAGCTTCCTGAAAAATAGAGGGATGTCTTCAAGTGGAATAGCTTTAAAAAAGGCTGGAGTATCTTCTTTAAATAACTACATTGAAAATGTTGTTGCTGAAGATGACGATAATTACAAATCATTCAGGAACTTCACAAGAGGTCTCCCTGCCATTCCTAAAACAACCACGTATGAAAAAGTAAAGGTTACTTACGATGAATACAGAACAATGATGAAAGTGCTTGAAGAAGATAAAAACTATTTGGGGATGGCTTGGTTAGCTACTGCCTTTAATGTAGGTGCCAGAAGAGCTGAAATCATTCAGTTTAAAACCGAAATCCTGAATTATGAGATACCTGAAGGTCAATCTTATGTCATGGCTCACAAAGTTCTCGGAAAAGGAAAAGGCGAAGGAAAACCCCTCGACTACATGATTAACACAGAAGCTCTGGAATATTTGAAGCTTTGGCATGAACAACGGGGATATGACCATGAATATCTATTTACTACACAGTACGGTGGCCAACCAAGACAAATGTCAGAGGGTTGGGCTGACTATTTTTGTTCTGATGTTCTTTCTGATATCCTCGGTCGCCGCATTAACCCTCACCTCTTTAAGGCCTCCTGTATTACTTACCTTCTTGAAGTCAAGAAAATTAAGATTGAGCTCGTGAGTAAATATGTTGCACAGCATAATGACGTTTCTACAACAATTAAGCATTACGACCTTCGTGATTTTAAAGAAGAAAAGAATCAAATCTTCTCGTAAACATTATGAGTCTCTTCAATCCTCACCAAAGTTCAATTGAGAATATGCAACTGCAAATTAATGAATTGAACGAAGCTGTTGCTGAATTAACTAGACTGCTTGATACTAAAGCAGATAAGAATCAATTCGGGTCTAAACAGATTGATGAATCTAAGATCAGTGACGGTAAAGTTCTTGTTTACAACGCGAGCACCGGTAAACTTGAATACGGAAAGATTAAGAAAAGCCTGTTGGGAGACATATCAATTGATTTGCTTTAGGCAGCACTCTTTATGAAATCCCTCTTTTATGCAGAATCAAGATCCTTCAAATGAGGGGTTTTGCTTACGTGTAAAATTCATGCACTCAATGGATAGCATTTTCAAACCTTGGCACAGAATCGCTTAAGTAAATCCATATTTAACCGATAATATTATCGAGGTGAATATTGGTGGAATTTATCGAAATTATAGAGTCGCTGATTACAACACCAAAATTAAGAAAATTAATTAGATTTATCCGTAAAGAGTTTCCTTCAAACGAGAGCCTCAATTCCGAGCAACAGTGGCAGAAGTTTGAATATCTAAAACAGCTGAGTGATAAAGATATTACTTCTGGAATAGCTAAGATGGCACGAATTGAATCAGGGTTTTTCTATTCCAAATATGCAATGTTTATTTTATGTATATTAAGTTTATCACTTGGGTCACTTAAATTTATATTTATGAATACACTACCAATTGGAAGCGAAGTTTATTTCATTTATTTGATAGTTTGTGTATTCACACTGCTAAGTGCTGTTATATTAGATATACGAGTGATGACAACAGCTACGTACTTTAAAACCCTTCTTGAACAAGCTAAGGCTGACAAAAAGAATGAAAAAGAGTCTTTACCGTCATCACAAATTGAAGTAAAGATTTATAAGGTGTGGCCTTTCTGGAAAAAGGACACCTTTTATATAAAACAAGCAAAATCCTTGGAAGAAGTCTTATTTAAATGGAAAAACAACGAAATAGCCTCTTACATTAGTGACCGTCTTGGATATTGGTCAACTAAAGATAAAAAAGCTGAACTTCAACGAATAAGAGGCTTAGATCTCGACACTTTAATTTTAGCTATAGCAAGAATGAAGGATATCGAAGAGTATTTCGATAATTCAAAGATTGTACCAGGCTTAACATCGGTAAGCACCTTATTCGTAACATATCTTGTATACTACTTCGCTTATGCTAACGAAGGTAAACCCACCATGGCATCGGTTACTATTGGAATTATGTTTTCTGTAGGGATATTTTATGGCATTACCTATGGTATGGATAGTAGTAGAACTTGTCGATCACGCGCAATTCAATACAGAAGCCTGTTGGAACAAGTAAAGTCCGAAATAGAGAAGAATTAATGCTTCATTTCTGCCCCCTTTGTTGGTTCTACACTTTTGGAAATCATGATATAATGTAGGAAAATAATACTGGTGGTGGTTGGATGGGTTATAAGATTATGGCTTATGGTGGCTATTTTTTATTCAGCCTTTTCTTCTGTTTGATGGATGGTTGGAGACCTCTGGGGGTTTGCTTAATAATTGGAGGATTGGCCTATTTAGCGCTCGAACCTTACAGAATAAAAAACGCAGCTCTTGCTGAAAAGATTAGAAAAAATGCTGAAATGCTAAAAGCCTACGATAGCGAATATAATCCTGATAATTTCTTTAGCACTTATAAAACAAAGATTGCTTACAATGAAGATAAAGAAACTCTCAAAGTATACCAGCTTAATGGCGAAGAAATAAACGAGTATGTTGTCCCTTTTGCCCAAATTATTCAATCTGAAATCTCACTGGATGACCAGGTGATTTCGAAGGTTGCCAAATCAGGGATTATTGCTGGAGGATTATTAGGTGGTGGAATCGGTGCAGCAATTGGTGGTTTGTCAGCCTCCTCTACTCAAACAGAAATGGTGAAGTCGATTACGCTTAAAATTACGGTCGAAAACCTCAAAAACCCTATACACTATATCCACTTCCTCCCTTCTCGCGAGGATGATGGATATGAGCCTCAAGGTTATAAAAAAGACGGAAATATCATACAGCAAGCTTTAAAAAACGCTGAGTATTGGCAAGGTGTCATGGATGTAATTATCAAGAAAACAAGTACAGTCGCTCAATAATTTGAGTGGCTTTTTTATTTGTGTTAATTTAGCCTACTTGAAAGGATGTGACTATTTTTGAGTCAGGATTTAAAAATAATATTGACCCCCAAAGCTGATACCTCCTCAAAGACTGTCGAACAGTTAAATCAGCAAATTAAATCTTTAGAGAAAAAGCTTAATTCCCTTAATTTAAAGACCAATATTGATGCCTCTGCTTTAAAGACTCTCAACGACTTCTCCTCTGCGGTTGACACTTACCAAAAACATCTCAAATCCTTCAACCAAACAGTTAAAGAAACTACAACGATTACCAGAAATGCTGATGGTACTGTTGAAAAGTTAACGCAGCAGTATAAGAAAAATGGCGAAATCATTCAGCGTGAGACAAAGACCATAGACAATCGCAATCAATCATTACGCGAACAAACGCAAGAAGTTAACAGGCTTGCTCAAGCGACTGAAAAACTAGGTCAGGTACAGAAAAGAACAGAACAGAAGAATTCTCAAGGACAAACAACGAAGGTTACTCAAAAGAATCGAAATGGCTTCGATGATATTACTTATACAACTGACCCAAAAACAAACGCTACTACATCAAAAGTAACAACGAACTATGATCAGCAACGAAAAGCAATTGAACAATTAAAGCTGGATTTAGAAAAACTTAGACAGCAAGGAATTGTAACTGACACCACCCTCTCTTCCCTTGGACGGAAATTAAATACTGCTCAAACAGCTCAACAAATTGAAGCATTACAAAACAGAATTAAGATGCTCGATGATAAGTCTGCTGCTGTGGCGAAAAATAATGAACTCAGAAAAACTATTGAGTTGTATCAACGCCAAGCGCAGGTAAACGTACAAAACCTTAATACTCGTTATGGCGATACGATGGGTGCTGGAAATAGGCAAGCCATCCAAGAATATCTGAATGCAGTTAATAGTCTTAACGTAAGTGCCGGCGGAAGCAATATCAGATCTCAAATGCAAAGCTTGAACATGCAATTCAGGGAATTAGCTTCAAATGCTCAAGCAGCCGCTAGTCAAGCCTCTTCCTTTGGTGCGGAGCTAACTCAAGCTTTCAAAAGTATGTCTACATATTTAATCTCCGGTTCTTTGTTCTACGGTGCTATATCTGGACTCAAGGAAATGGTATCTCAGGCTGTTGAAATTGATACTCTAATGACAAACATCAGACGTGTGATGAATGAGCCTGATTACAAGTACAATGAACTTCTTCAAGAGTCAATCGATTTAGGTGACACACTTTCAAACAAAATCACTGACATTCTCCAAATGACCGGTGATTTCGGGCGTATGGGCTTCGATGAAAGTGAATTGTCCACCCTAACAAAAACCGCTCAGGTTCTACAAAACGTCTCTGACTTAACTCCTGATGACACAGTTAACACTTTAACTGCCGCAATGTTAAACTTCAATATTGCAGCCAATGATACAATTTCAATTGCAGACAAGCTAAATGAAGTGGATAACAATTACGCAGTAACTACTCTTGATCTAGCCAATTCTATTCGAAAAGCAGGAAGCACCGCTTCGACTTTCGGCGTTGAATTAAACGATCTGATTGGTTATACTACAGCAATTGCAAGTACCACTCGTGAATCAGGAAACGTTGTTGGTAACTCACTTAAAACTATTTTTGCCCGTATAGGAAACAACCGAAGCGCAATCAAAGCGTTGGATGAAATCGGAATTTCTGTAAAGACTGCAGGTGGAGAAGCAAAATCTGCGAGTGAGTTGATTAATGAGGTAGCAGCCAAATGGAACACATTAACTGATGCTCAAAGACAAAACACTTCTATTGGCGTTGCAAATATCCATCAATTGTCTCGATTTAATGCCTTAATGAACAACTTCTCTATCGCTCAAAATGCCGCAACAACTGCTTCTAATTCTGCAGGTAGCGCTTGGAGCGAACAACAGAAATACGCAGATAGCTTACAAGCAAGATTAAATAAACTTCAAAACAATTTCACCGAATTGGCTATAGCTTCATCGGATGCCTTTATTAGCGACGGATTGATTGAGTTCACTCAAGCTCTGGGTTCTTTGTTAAAAGCATCTACTGGAATAATTAACACTGTTGGTTTCCTCCCCCCTCTTTTTGTAACGATTAGCACTGCTACATTATTACTCAGTAAAAACACTCGAATTTTAGCTACTACTCTTATATTAGGTTCAAAAGCAATGAGACAAGAAACTTTAGCTAGCATCGGATTAGAAGCAGGTATGACCCGTGCTGCTGTTGCATCAAGGGTTTTGAAAACTGCTCTTAGAGGGCTTTTGGTTTCTACAGTGGTTGGAGGCGCACTTGCTGCGTTGGGTTGGGCTTTAGAAAGCGTAGTTTCATCATTCGCAGATGCCAAAAAAGCTAAAGATGATTTTGAACAGAGTCAACAGACTAATGTTGAAGCAATTACAACCAACAAAGACTCCACAGATAAACTGATCAAACAGTACAAAGAGCTTCAAAAAGCTAAGGAATCAAGAACCCTTTCATCAGACGAAGAACAAGAATACCTTCAAGTTACTCAGCAATTGGCTCAGACCTTTCCCGCTTTAATTCAAGGTTATGATTCTCAAGGAAATGCTATTTTAAAAAGTAATAAAGCTTTAGAAGAGGCTATTGCAAATACTAAAGAATATCTTGAACTTAAAAAGACGGAAACTAAAGATAGTGCTAAGAAAACATTCGAAGACGCTGCTAAAGAAATCAAAAAGTCTAAGGATGAACTGAAGCAGTACAAACAAATTGCTGATTATAATGATAAAGGTAGACCAAAATGGGACTTCCTTGCTGATGATGACGATTATAAAATTGCAGCTGATAAAGCGAAACAAGGAATGCTTAAAGCGCAGTCCGATATCGCAAGTGGAAATGCAAAGGTTAGAGATAGTGTGCTCTCAATCGCCCAAGCATACAGTTCTATAGATATCAGCAACACTTTAAAGACGAGTATCAATGACATTGTTGGCAAACTCACTCTAAAAGATGATTTGAATCCTGATGATCTTGATAAATTCTCTTCTGCACTGGGTAAACTCCAAGAGAAAATGCAAACAGCGTTGAATTCAAACGATGAAAAAGCATTTGATAGCGCAAAAAAAGATCTTCAAACCCTTTTGGAGACCTATTCAAAATCCGGTTCTTCTATTGATATCTTTAAGTTGAGTTTTGATAAGGCACAAAAGAACATTAAAGATGGAGATAAGGCCATTTCTTCTGTTAAATCGGAAGTTGGTGATTTAGGGGAAACTCTTGCTGAAGCAGGTAATGAAGCTGAAGATTTTGGTCAAAAGCTCAAAGAAGCACTTGATGCAAATGATATCAGTCAGATTAAAGATGTAATCAAAGGCATGTCAGAATCAATGCAGTTTGACTCTGTTCAAGGCATTCTTAACGGGGATATTTTTAATAACACCAAAGAACAAGTTGCCCCTTTAAATGAACTTTTAGAAAAAATGGCTGAAGGAAAGAGCATTTCTGCCAATGAAGCTAATGCTCTAATCCAAAAAGATAAAGAATTAGCCAAAGCAATAAGTTATGAAAATGGTGTTATTAAGGTTAACCGTGATGAAGTAATTCGTCAGCGAAAAGTTAAGCTTGATGCCTATAATGACATGGTTCAATATAGCAATAAGCTAATGAAAACTGAAGTCAATAATGCCATTAAAACCTTAAACGCTGATTCTTTACGAATTGACAGCCTTAGAAAGCTTCGGAGAGAGCGTAAGCTCGATATATCCGAGGCAGAATTGTCTCAGCTTGAAGTTAAATCAATTAATAATGTAGCTGATGCGAAGAAAGAATTACATAAGCTTGAAGAAAAAATGTTGCAACCGGGTGGATTTTCTAACAGCCAAATCTCTGCAATGGATAGCGTTAGAGCTGCTCTTAAATCCTACATCTCAGCATCCGAAGAAGCTACGTCTACTCAGGAAACAAACAAACAAGCGTTAATAGAATCAGGTACTTCCCTTGAAAAATGGACAGACGAGCAAGAGAAAGCAAATGAAGAAACCAAAACGTCCATGTACGTGGCTGATAAATACAAGGAAGCTCTGGAGAAAGTTAATGCTGAAGTCGAAAAGTACAATAAGCAAGTAAACGACTATCCAAAGTATTCCCAAAGTTATCGAAATGCCCTGCAGAAAGAAATTAAAGCTCTTCAACAAAAGAAAAAGCTTATGCAGGAGCAAGCCAAACTCCTCAAGGATCAAATTAAGTCAGGGAACATTGCACAATACGGTATAGTTACCTCTTCCCTTTCCTCTGGTTCATCTTCTGGTGGTTCTTATTCTTCCGGTAACGGGTCTTACTCCGGTAAATACTCCAGCTACATTAATTCTGCCGCAAGCAAATACGGTGTTGATCCAGCTCTAATTGCAGCTGTAATCCAACAAGAATCAGGATTCAATGCAAGAGCTCGTTCTGGAGCAGGCGCTGCCGGATTAATGCAGTTGATGCCTGCCACTGCTAAAAGCTTAGGCGTAAACAATGTTTATGATCCTTATCAGAGCATTATGGGCGGCACGAAATATTTAGCCCAACAACTAAGCAAATTTGGTGGCAATGTTGAGAAAGCACTTGCTGCTTATAACGCAGGTCCTGGTAATGTAATTAAATATGGTGGAGTCCCTCCCTTCAAAGAAACACAGAATTATGTTCAGAAGATCATGTCAAACTACACCAAGTCAATGACTTCTGCTAATTCCTCCATTGCAAGCTACTACACGAAGAACAGCGCTTTTAGAATAAGTTCTAAATATAATGCGCAAGATGGCGCTTACCGATCCACCCCACATAAAGGTATCGACTTCGCAGCGAAAGCTGGAACCGCAATTAAATCGGTTCAAAGTGGAAAAGTTCAAATTGCTGGTTATAGTAAAACTGCCGGTAACTGGGTTGTCATTCAGCAGGATGATGGAAAAGTTGCTAAGTATATGCATATGCTTGATACCCCTTCTGTTAAAGCCGGTCAAACTGTTAAAGCTGGCCAGACCATCGGTAAAGTTGGTAGTACGGGTAATTCAACAGGAAATCACCTTCATCTTCAAATTGAGGAAAACGGAAAGACCATTGACCCCGAGAAGTATTTAAAAGGTGTCGGTACATCTATTTCAGATGCATCTCAAGCTGAAGCAGAACGACAGCAAGCAATAGCGCAAGCTAAATCCGATCTTCTCTCCCTCCAAGGTGATATTGATTCAGTAAACGATCAGATCCAAGAACTCAGATATGAGATCGTTCAATCGAAGCTCGATGAATATGACAAACGTATTGGTGATTTTGATGTAAGAATCGCTAAAGACAAAGCACTCGCTAGTCATTATCTGAGCGACAGTAAAGAATTCCGCAAGTATACAAACGATCAGAAAAAAGCTTTAACTGAACAGCAAAAGATCCAGAGTCAGAAGGTTTCTTTTATTGAAAAAGAGATCAAAACAAACAAAACTCTGAACTCTGCCCAAAGAGCGCAACTTGCTGAAGAATTAAAACAAGCTAAGATTGATCTCATCAATTTCCAAGAAGAAGTAAGAGAACTTCAGGGACAGCTCATCCAATCTAAGGTTGACGAAACGCTTAACGGTATTGAGAAATCCACCAAGAAAACTGAATCTAAGCTTAAAGATGTTAGCAACAAAATATCCATGACCGAAGAAGATGAAGACAAGGTTAAATATTATAGCCAACAGATTAAACTTATTCAGCAGCAACAGACTGAAGCGAAGAAGTATATCAAACAGTTGGAAGCTCAAAAGAAAGCTGCAAAAGGATTTCCAGATATTCAGAAACAAATTACTGAAGAGATAGAAAACTGGAAAGACAAGCAGAAGGATTACAATCTGGAGCTTTACAACACAAAGAAATCAATCAAAGATGTGTACAAATCCCTTGCTGACGAAGTTGTCTCCATCTATAAAGAGATGTACGAAAAGATGCGAGATATTGAATTAAAAGCGCACCAAAAAGCTACGCAGGACTTGATTGATGAGATTGATAAAACTGATGATGAAGATAAATACCAAAAAGAACTCAAAGAAAAGAATCAGGCTATTCAGGAAACCAAAGATAAGCTAAACAAACTATCCCTTGATGACTCAGATGAAGCAAAATCACAGGTAAAAGACTTAGAAAAGCAACTTCAAGAACAGCAAGAAGCATTAGATGAGTTTCTTAAAGATCGTGAAAACAGTAAACGAAAAGAATCGTTACAAGATCAGCTTCAAAAAGATGAAGATTCAATTAACAAGAAATATGATGATCTCGTTAATGATGAGCGTGGATTCAAGGAACTTGAGAAGAAGCTGATGGACGGAAAGATTACTGATATTGCTAAGCAACTGAATGAATTCTCTAAGTTCATTAACAGCAATATGGAGTCCATAGGGAAAAGCATCTCCAATAACCTTATCGATAAGCTTAAAGAAGCCTCTAATGCCCTTAATACTGTGACCAAAGGTAATAAAACTGGAAAAAAGGTATCTTCTTTTGCATCAGGTGGATATACAGGAACAGGACTCGGCGCAGGTAAACTCGCCTTCCTACACGATAAAGAGCTCATCCTTAATAAAACTGATACTGCAAACATCTTGGATACAGTAAAAGCTGTACGTGAGAACAATACTCCAAGTGAAGAGACGCCTAAATGGGGTCAAGGTGGGAAATTAGCAGCCTTGATTAACAAAGGAATCACCACTATTCCATCAATAATTCCGAATATTAATCAATCAAGTCTTTCTAATAGTTTGATACCGAGCATTCAAAACCTCTCTTCCCCACCAGACACAGCTAAGTCAGTAAATGGCACTATAAACAACAATGATTTTAAAGTTGAATTCACCATTAACGAATCAGGAAATCCTCAGAAAACAGCTGATTTTGTATTCAATAAATTTGCAAATGGTCTTAAAAACAAGGGCATAAATTTCAACAACTCATGAGCCAGCATATTTACTGGCTCTTCTTATTTTTGAGGTGATAAAAATTGATTAGAGAAAGCCTCTATTTTTTATTTAATGACGAAAAATCAAGTGACTATGGAGTCACAAATGTTAATACTGATTCAGGCTTGGTTGAAGAACCGTTTTTAGGCTCAAGAACAGTTAATGAAACTTATGTAAAGGGTCGGCCTGAACCCTACACTGAAGGTGTTAAACAGGAACCTAAGCAATTCCCATTGAATTTTTATCTCGGTGATCACTTTGATGAAAAGAATGTACGAGCAATTAAACGTTGGTTAAGTGTAGAGGATTTCAAGCCTTTTGCGTTTAGCCAAAACCTTGATATCGTTTATTATGCAATGCCTGTAGATACATCTGATTTGGTTCATAATGCCGCTCGTAATGGCTACGTCCGGTTAACTATGAAATGCAACTCCCCTTACGCTTATAGCCGAAATGCAATCACTCATGTATTTGGTATATCCTCCGGCTCTGAAATTGTTGAGTTGCATAATAAAGGCGATGTAAACATCTTCCCCTCTTTAGAAATATTGAAAACTGGCGATGGTGACATAAAAATCGAAAATCTCAGTGATTTCTCTGAACCATTCATATTCAGCAACTTAAAAGATAAGGAACTCTTAAAAATTAATGGCGAAAAAGAAATCATTGAATCCAATCTTTATGGGAATGAACGCTATGATGATTTTAATGACCAGTACTTGAGAATGGGCTTCGGAAGAAACAGATTAAAGGTTACTGGCAATTGTAAATTAAGATTTTCATTTAGATACAAGTATTTATAGGAGGGGGTTAGACATTTGATTACAATTCGTAAAGACACGGAAATTAAAGATATTCGTCTTTCCCTAGCCAAACCAAATAAAACAAAGATCGCAAATATTGATGAAATAATCAATCCTACGGTAACGCTTAATCACGGTAGCAATGTACACGAATTAACATTCTCAATTCCTTTAATGGCTACTTACGATGGTGTAAATAAACGGAATCATGTTGTTGATCTATTGAGACCTTGGTACTTAATAAAATCAGAATTTTATGGGCTTACAATCTGGTTTACAGTAGTCAAGAAAACCAAATCATACAGCAATGATATGGACACTATCCAGGTTGAATGCAAATCACTTCAATATGTACTTTCTAAGCAAGGTGTCATTAAGTATGAAGAAACTTCGAAAAATCTTAAAGAGGTCGCTACCGACTGTCTAAAAAATACTGAATGGTCTATCGGTTTTATTGATCCTCTCTTCAATTTAAAATACAGACAGTTTGATATTTCTTCTTCAAACAAGCTTGATTTTATGTATTCGATTTGTGAGAAATTCGAAGCGATTCCTGTTTTCAATACAATTGACTGTACTGTTGATTTTTACAAAGAATCTGATGTGTCTAAATATAAGGGACTCAAAATAACCCCTGCCCAATATATGATTTCCCTGGATGACATTGAGGATATGGATGATGTCGTTACAAGGATTTACGCTACAGGTAAAGATGGATTAAGCATCAACTCCGTAAATCCAACTGGGCAATCATACATAGACGATTTTTCATACTTCCTCTACCCTTTCCAGCGTGATCAGGAGCGAAATGTGATTCAAAGAAGCAATTACATGTCTGATGCACTTTGTCATGCAATTTTAGATTACAACGACCTGGTTAATAATGAAGGTAGCTCATTCTATAAACTTTTAGAAGAGAAAAAGAAAGCCGAGGAAAAAGAAACGTCATCGAATAATGCCTTATATACGTTGCAGCTTGATTTCCAAAAGATATTGGACAGGATTACAGTTGCAAGTAAAGCCGGCGATGATACTACTGATCTAATAAAGCAAAGAGATGCTAAATCAAAAGAAGTTGAATCAAAAAAAGAAGAAATTAAAGCAATACAAGCTTCTATTACACAAATTTCAACACAGATTACCGCCCTTAAAGATAAACTGTCTTTTGAAAAGAACTTCAGCACTGATCTCCAGAAAGAACTTTCAAAATACATTATTACAGCCGAATGGTCGAACGACAGTATCTTTGATGAGAATGAATTATATGACGCTACAAATGAAGAGCTTGAAAATCGAAATGCTCCTGCAGTTAATTTGGCATTGAGTTTAGTTAACTTTTTCAATTGCATTAGTGAAAAACATAACTGGGACAGGTTTTCTCTTGGAGATATCGTAAGGGTACAACAAAAAAGCTTCTATACCGATGTAAAAGCAACAATAACCGCTATTTCGATTGATTTTGAACAGTCTAGCTTGAGCGTTACAATTTCAAACGGTAAACGAGCTTCATCGGATTTTGAAAACATGCTGAAAACTGTTTATCGAACAAATAAAATCAGCACTGAGACAAACAAAAGGAAAATCAAGTACGATGAGGTTACTGAAAACTTTAATCGACGTAATGACAGGATTGCTGTTAAACCAGCCTCCCCCATTATTGCAAAGGACGGAACTGCTATTTCACATACGACCAATGATGACGGTTCTGTTGATGTGACTTTCCAATGGGACTATGTTGAATCAGACGAAGATCAATACAATATTGATGGTTTTGAAATTTATCTGCATGGAAGCAACAAAAATGAAGAGTATGTTTTCGGCTCAAAGATGGCAAGTGAAGACCTGAAGAATGTAAAGTATGACAAACGAGCTGCTACATTTACAGGACTCCCCTCCAATATGTACTACACCATTGGCATTCAAGCCTATCGACGAGTTGATGCAGACATAGAGATAACTCAGTTTATTGGATCTGACATTGTAAAATCTCTTCATACAAACGAAAATCCTTACCTCCCCTCTAATTCCGTTGAAGTGAAAGGAAGTCTCGATGGAAAAGTTAACGGACTTTATACAATATCTACAGAGACAAAGCCTATTGCGCCAGAATCGGGAACGATTTGGATCGATCCAAAGACTAATAAACAAGAGCTTTTTAATGGCGAAGAGTGGATTGTGTCTTCTGCGGGATCGGCTGATTCATTAAATGGTTACACGACTTCAACGCTATCCACGCCTAATACAATACCTGTACGTAATGACCAAGGAATCATTATAGGTTCCATAGATGGCAACGCTGAGTTTCTTGGGGGTAAACTACACTCAGAATATGCGCTATCCTCTGATGTTCCTCAGATGGCTAAAGGAACGTATGTGGGTGATGGAACAATTAGTAAACAAATATTGCTGCCTTTCACTCCAACACATATGAAAGTGTGGCCAGTGTCTTCCAATGATTCAATGCTATTAATTGATGAGACAGGGGGTTATATGTATCAGGTAAATGAAATGGGAATATCGCTAATTGGCGGAAACTCTACCTACGGAAGCATAAATGAATTAGGATTTATAACAGGCTCAGACAGTAATCAAAGAGGGAATAAATTAAACATCAAGTATATATGGGAAGCATATAGGCATGTAAACTAAACAGGCGTTATTGGTTACGTCTTTTTGTTTTAAAGCCCACTTTATTTATATATATTAGATTCCTTTTCAATCATTAAGAAATCGTCGATAACCTCAGTCTTTACTCCCCTATTTTTCTACTACAACATCAGGCAAATGAAATTCTTTTGATTCAGTCTTATGCTTTGTCCAAACACTGCTAATATTATGTTCTTTACACATTTGGTAGGCTTCTTCACCTAAACACTCTTTAGTTTTTTGCAGGTTTCTCACTTTTTCACCTTTGATATTGTTATCCTTCCATCCTTTGAAATAAATCTTCTCTCCATCTTCATAGGATGGACGATTCAATTCAGCTATTTCATGAATTGCAACTCTTGAATTAACATTAACCCTTTCAGGAATCTGGATATTTAATTCATCGAAAAAGTACTTTGGTTTAAAAGGATTATTCGGATCGTACTGTAATCCTAAAATCTCAACTAAAGCCTTGTACTGGTCTCTTTCAATGGAAGTTTTTATATCATAATCAGTACTTACGGACACGGAAAGGCAAAACAATTCAGAACGTATACCGATTAAAAGTTTATATGGTTCAATATCAGCTAAGAATATCGATTTAAAAAGTTTTCCGTTTTTTCTAAAATCAAACTTCACACGTTCCAAATTGTTTTCTTTCATATTCTGATGAAGAATTTCTAATCCATCTAGTTTCATGGCCATCTCCTTTTTTGATGTTTATCATTCAATTTTAATGTTCTATGGACTATTTTTCCACTAAACAGATGACTTTTAAATAAAATTCTTCTTTTATGCAAAGACTTGACCGTTTTCATACGATAATACCCCTTTTTTACTTAAAAATACCTTGTAAATTATATACCATTTTACCACTTGATCCCATAGTAGAAATTGTGTCATGATGGATTTTGGTATATAAAGTGTTTAACAGAAAGAGTGAGGGGATCAGCAATGAGTGACAAAAGATATGAATCTATACACTGGTTTGCGTCAGTACTAGCGTTTTTATTAATAATTTTGAATAGCTTTTTTATAAAAATTGAGGGTGTAACTGTTGGTATTGCGATTGTATACATAGTGATCATGGGAATTGTTAGGAGCAAATGGAAAAAAGCTTAGAGAGAAAAGACTGCAGAGTTTAGAAGAGAGAGTCGCGCACTTGGAAGAATTGCTCAAATCAATTACACAATAAGAAAGGACGGTGAATTTAGTTTGGATTTTCCTCAGCTCTATAACGACCCTACCCTTTCTCAAAAAAGGAAGGGTTCAATCGATGACCCTTATTTAAGCTTTAGTGAAACTTTAACTGTTTACAATGGTCGAGTCTTACTTACAGAAGTACCTAACCGTGAGTACAGAGTCGAGGTTAGTGGTGACAGTAAAGAATGGCGAGAAATTGAAGATGGTGAATTAGAAGACAACTACTTTAAGGTTGATTACCTTATGGGAGTTGTCTTTTTCAATGGTTCAAATGAAGGCAAATCACTTACTTTTACATATCAAGGAGAAGGTGCATCCTTCTTCCCTGCCTCAAGAATTTGGATTAAACGGCAAGGAAATATGGTAATTGAAACACTTCAAGGCTTAATTGATGATGCTGAAGATGCCATTATTCGTATCAACGAACGTATTGCTGAATGTGAACGTGTCACCAAGCGATGTGTTGAAATAACAAATTGGTGCAGACAAGCAACATCAGATTATGAGTATGTAGTTGAGAACACTAGGAAGATTTACTTGCCGTTTGTGTACACCTATCAGGATTTATTAAGCACTTATCCTTCCCCTCAAATTGGTTGGACTGTCACTGTAAAAGAAACAGGCATTGAATATCGATGGGATGGTTTTGACTGGATAAATATTAGCGTCTCAGATAAGTATGATGGTTTCAACATTGTTTCTAGCTATGTAGAGCCTTACAACATCAGGTCAGTATGGTTGAGAACGAACAATGCTCCCAAAAAGATGAGGATAAAACCTTCTGTAGAACCCCCTGACGGAAGTATGGTTTGGATTAGAAAAGGATAAGGAGGAGTATATATTGAACGACAATTTAATTCCTGTAAACACAATGGGTTATATGGACGAAGAAACAGAGCAATGGATACCCATTGATGCTATCGGGTTAAAATCAAATAATATTAGATATACTGCAGACGATATTCAAGAGGCTTTTGATAAAGCTTCTAAGGATATTAAAAACGTAATAAGTACAGTCGATTCTGGCTTAACAGATATCACAAACACTATTGGAGACATTTCAAAAATCCCTGCATCCGGTGCAACAATTGTTGATAAAGTCCTAAATGAATTTATCAGACGAAGTGTCAATGTTCAGGATTTTGGAGCTAAGGGTGACGGTGTCACTGATGACACTGAAGCTTTTAAAGCTGCCTTTGCAAGTGGGAAGCGAGAAGTTTTTGTTCCTGCAGGTATTTATATGGTTCAAGGATTGCATATTCCCTCTTATGTCAGACTCTATGGTGTTGGATCAGGGTCTATTATCAAACTTCATCCTACAGCTGCTGGAACATCTTGCGTTCTTACCAACAGTGACTATACTAACGGAAACGAATATATCTTAATTGAAGACTTAGACCTCGATTGGAATTTAGACAAAAAGGATAACACCATCACAAACGGGACAAATGCAAACTGTGTGGGTATTGTTAACTCTAAATTTGTTCGGGTTAGAAACGTCAATGCCCGAAATCCCGGTCTTCATGGTTTTGATGTAAGCTCTCCTATTTGGAACACTTCTTCAGATGGCGCTGATTATTATCAACCGAAGGGCAGTAAATATGTTTGGATTGAAAACTGTACTGCAACTAATTTCGGTGACGATGGCTTCACAACTCACTATTCTGAATACATCTACATCACTAATTGTCACGCATACAATGCCAATGGGTCTGCTCATGACAAAGGCTCATCAAATTCAAATGGTTTTGAAATCGACGACGGTTCTAGAAACGTATGGCTGGTGAACTGCAACAGTCAAAAAAACTGCAGAGGTTTTGAAGTTAAAGCCCACAATAGAGCGCCTGCAGCAAGAAACGTTAATTTAATCAACTGCTACTCAGAGAATGACATTCGTGCATTTGATTTTAGACACATCGGCTTTCATCGTGCTTCTGATAAAATTTCCACTAGTGCATTCGACATTAATGTTGTTAACTGTACTGCGAAGTCTCCAATCTTTAGTGACCTTTATAAAGAGTTGAGCCCACGAGCACTAGTAATCTCAGCTTACAGAAATGTCAACATTTCAAACTTTAACGCAATTGGAGACCCTTTTTATGATTACAAAGGAAATCCCGCAATCGCTACACAATTTAAATCAAGAAACATCAATTTAAACAATCTTTCTATTTCTAACTTCAAAACATCTGGAGCTGACATTTATGTATACGGTGGGGATCAAAAATCAGATAATGTAAATATTTCAAATGTGAATTGTTTTGAATCGGCGAGAATCGGCGTGCGTATTGGCAGTGGCACAGAAAATGTAAAGCTTATTAATGCAAGTTTAATAGGTGACGGGAAAGCTGACAGTATTGGTGTATATTGTTCTAATTCTCAGGTAAGCCTTATGGGAATTTCAGTGGAAAAATACAAAAAGGCTGCCAGAATTGCAGGAGTTGATTACACTTTTGTACCAAATAATATAAAAGGCGGGACAAAGATTGCAACCTCTTCTGGAGCACCCAAATCTAGCACCGGCTTAATAGCAGCGTCTACTGGACAACCTGAAGTATCAGGTGAAGCTTCTGCTGTTATAGGGACCACTGGTGGAGCAAAAGCAACTGGGGTTAGAACAGGAGTATTTTCCTCTTCCGGAGCAAGTTCCGTTAGCGGTTCGCGTAGCACAGTCATGTCTTCAAACGAATCCCACATTGAAGGCGACAATGTCTCACGAACTATCTTATCTTCGGGAGGAGTCAAACTCGGTGCAAATGATCGCTATATGGTGGTTGGTGGATATGGTTCTACCCCGTCCAGAGCGAATATCAAATGGATGCTAAACTCCTGGAACGGAGACATAACATCTACCGGCAAGATGAATGGCGGAGCCACTTTCAGTGATTACGCTGAGTATTTTGAAAGCCTAGACGGAAAAGCAATACCAACAGGAACAATTGTCACTCTTGAAGGAGCTAAAATTCGCCCGGCGAGAAAAGGTGAAGATGTACACGGAGTAATTTCCGAAACTGCAGGGACTATTTTAGGCGGAGCTGATATTCACTGGCAAGGTAGATATTTAAAGAATGAATTCGGTGGATACATATATGAAGATGTGGTCAACCCAGAAACCGGTGATGTTAAGAAACTGCCTAAAGTAAACCCTGAGTGGATTGAAAAAATAGATTACGTCCCTCGTGAAGAACGCCCTGAATGGAATATAGTAGGATTGCTTGGACAGGTTTATGTGAAAGTGGACAACACCGTTTCTGTTGGAGATCGGATTGAAGGCAATTATGGCATCGGCACAAAAACAGAAGACAGATTTTACTCCTGGAAGGCTATGGAGATTGTAACTCCATATTCAGACAAGCTTGGCTATGGCATTGCTATATGCTTAATTAAGTAATCCTTTGAAACTAAAGGAGGTGATTATGTTCTAGTTAAAATATAAATTTTATTCAGTTTACAACATTCAAAAACAGAGATAACAAGAGCATACGTGAGATAAAGAGAGATTGGGATTTGTCCCCTTCTCTCTTTTTTGTGCTCAAATTTAATTTTAGGAGAGATGTTTAATATGTCTATTCAAGCGAGACAAATGTTAGTATCCCCAGAAAAATATTCAATCAAAGGCCCCTATGCTATGACAGCTGAGTATATTACTTTCCACAATACAGCAAACGACGCAAGCGCAAATAATGAGATCAGTTATATGAGAAATAATAATGAAACAGTATCATATCACTTCGCTGTAGACGATAAAGAGGTAGTTCAAGGACTCCCAACAAACCGAAATGCTTTTCATTGTGGTGATGGTGAATACGGGACTGGAAACCGCAAGTCAATCGGTGTTGAAGTTTGCTACTCCAAGTCGGGCGGAGAACGCTATAGAAAAGCTGAAGCGTTGGCTATTAAGTTTATTGCACAACTCCTTAAAGAACGTGGCTGGGGCGTAGATCGAGTTAAAAAGCATCAAGACTGGTCTGGCAAGTATTGCCCGCATCGAGTTCTTGATGAAGGACGTTGGAATGATGTTAAAGCTGCTATTGCTGCTGAGTTGAAAGCACTCGGCGGAAATACTTCTTCCTCATCTTCAAAGCCAACAAAAGTGGTTAAAACAAATGGTTCTTATGTTAAGAACACAGTTATCGCTGACAGTCTTAATGTGAGAACCCAACGCAATGCAAACTCCTCTATTGTACTCGCTCTTCCTAAAGGCTCCACTGTCCAATATCAAAAGGGATCAACTCAAAACGGTTGGGGATATATCAAATATACAAACTCCAAAGGTGCTACATACAGCGGATACGTAAATGTGAAATACATTAAAAGCGATGCTGAGCTTGGACAATCAACCCCAAAGCCTAAATCCACTTCTAAGCCTAAAAGCAGTGGTATCAAATCTGTAGGCAAAATTAAAATTGTCGGTGTAAAAAGCGCTGCAATCGTTATGGACAGACCCGATAAAAACAAAGCGAAGAACCTCGGCACTGTGGAGCTAGGTGATACCGTCAACATTTCTGGCTCAGTGAAAGGTTCAAACAATGCTAAGGGTTACTGGGAAGTGATCTATAAAGGTAAACGCGGCTACATCTCAGGGCAGTTTGGATCAAAAATCTAAATATATTTAAATATCTTTGAGGATGATTGTAGCTCAAAGTGTATTAATGATTATTTAGGAGGTGATGTGACATTACCTCCTATTTTTTATGGAGGATGATTGCATTGTGGCTGAAAAAGAAAATTATGAAGTTTTAAAGACCGAGGTCGCTCATATAAAAGAACGTCTTAAAGAACAAGCAGAAGATAGAAAAATCATGTTGGAAACACAAAAAACAACAAGTGAATCGCTCATTAGGCTTACCACTGTTGTTGAGAATCAAGAAAAAAATCTTGTTGAAACAAAAAATTTGTTCACCACTGAGATAGCTGGACTAAGAAATGAATTTCAGCAAGTTAATCAGTCGCAAACAAAATGGCTTCAGAGCTTGTTAGAAGGAACTTTTGGCAAGACATTAAAGATTTTAGTTTTAATTATCCTCATACTGCTTGGCGCTGAGATTGCTGGTGTTGATATCACCAAATTAGCTAATTTATAAGGAGACGATTTAATGACTAAAATTAACTGGAAAGTAAGACTTAAAAAGAAAACATTCCTGGTTGCAATCTTCTCTGCAACTCTTTTGTTTGCTCAAGCAATTGCATCTGCATTTGGATACGACATTTCTATGTTTAGTGATGATCTCACTGAGAAATTTAATGCTTTGCTTACATTTTTAACTGCAATGGGGATTGTAGTAGATCCGACCACTACAGGTATCTCAGACAGCGATCAAGCAATGGAATACACAGAACCAAAATAATTTGGGGAGTTTATCTCCCCTTTTTTTCATTTTTAATAAGAAAGGAATGATTGTTGATTATGCAAATAGGATCTGGATATATCGGGAGTCCCATGCTTGAGAAATCAGAATCTAACCATGAAGTTATCCCTTCCCCACCTGCAACCTGGACGATTAAATATTCTTTCTATAAATTCAGCTTTTCGAATGATCAGGAATGTCACGTATCAATCAATGGTGGTGATCCTATCTATTTAAGAGCTGGTCAAGGCTTTCAAATGGACGCTCATGATTCACCTATCACAAGCTTCAAGATTTCTGAGTCAGGAATAACATATAACTTTTTGGGGGCGCATAAATGAGTTTCTTCAATCCGATGGTTAATGTCTCAATTGTCACTGGGAAGTCTGCTTATGATATTGCAGTGGACAATGGTTTTTCAGGAACTGTAGAGGAATGGTTAGCTTCATTAAAAGGTGAAAAAGGCGATACTGGAGCTACAGGTGCAACCGGGGTTAAAGGTGCTACTGGCGCTGCCGGTAAAGATGGAAAATCAGCATATGAATTAGCTGTTCAACAAGGTTTCTCAGGAACATTAGATGAGTGGCTTGCCTCACTGAAAGCAACAGCAAACTGATCACGTACCCTTCTCTAACGAGGAGGGTATTTTTTTCGTTTCGTTCAAAATCGAATTATTGATTTGTTTTTAATTTTCACTCAAATCCCCTTTACATTTCTTTCCTCTAATGCAACTATATAATAAAATGGATATGAAAGGGGTTTAGGACTTGAAGAGTGAAAAGGTCATTCCTTATGATTTAGTAGCAACAAAGATGAATCATTGGTATGTGGCTATTAAAAAGAATTGGGTCGGTAGAGCAGAAGAAATGCGGAAAGAAGTTATGCAGGAAATAAAAATTATGGAAGAAAATCAAGATGTTTTACTATACTACTCCCTGCTTGAGTTTAGACATAAGCTAATGTTGGCATATATGTATCCTAATGCTATAAAAGACATTGAGAAAAATTATGGTGAGTTAAAAGCATATGAAGGCCATGAAAACTTAACAGGAATGCTCGAATATTACTATTATTTTTTCATGGGCATGTTCTATTTTAGACAAAAGGAGTTGGCATTCTCCCTTAATCACTATAGACAAGCTGAGAGATATTTGGATTCAATCGAGAGCGAAGATATTGAAGTTGAAAAAGCTGAATTTTATTTTAAATTATCAGAAGTGTATTACCACATGAAGCAGACTTATTTTTCAATGAATTATGCCATGAGGGCTTACGATATATTTAAAAAGCAACCTGTTATTGACGGTAACCCTACATACGGGGTACAAAAGGTACGCTGTCAATTCGTCATATTTGGTAATTTATTGGACAGTATGAAGTTTGATGAAGCTTTAAAGCAAGCATACAAAGCGTATCAGGAAGCAGTAGAGCTAAACAAAAGTGAAAAGAATCGTGGGCATTTGATGCGTTCAGCACTGTTTAATATTGGATTATGTTATAATCAAATGGAAGAACTTGATAAAGCATTTTTTCACTTTAATAAGTCACTTCAAATCATTGAGCCGGAAAATCATGATTACGCTGCTAAAACATTATTTGTTATCTCCTTCTTAAAGGGAAGACAAAATGACATTGAAAACGCAAAAAGATTTTATGAACAGGCCAAACAGTTGGCTGAACGGCATAACAATGAAATGGTACTTGAAAAGTTAAAAATGGTTAAAGGACTTTTCTTGGACTATGATTTAGACTTAGTTAGGAAAACATTCGAGTTCTTCAAAGAAAGAAGTATATACCCTGACATGGAAAGTTATGGTGTCTCTGTAGCAGATTTTCTCACTGGAAAACAGGATGCTTGGGGTGCAGTTGAATTTTATCGTTTGGCAAATGAAGCAAGAAGACAAATCAAAAGGGGAGAAGCAATATGAAAACTAAGCTATTTATTTGTGCAGTTCTATTATTCGGCGTTGCCGGAACAGTGGGTGCTTCCTATCTCCAACAACAAAATGATACGTTCAAGGTTGCTGAAAGAGCCGAAACGTGAAAAACTAATGACTTTGTAAGGAGAACAGAGGGAACGACTCTCTGTTCTCATGATTTATGTCCACCCGTCAAACCTGCTCTATGCAAAGCTGTGCCTCCAGGTGTATAAGAAACAGCTCGTAAGATCGCTTTAGATCCGTATTTGTTTCTTATCCCGTCCATAACAAATCCAAGCTTTCTTCTCTTCTCATTATCTTTTTCAAACAGACTTAATTGTTGATTTACATCATCCTCAATATTGGATAAGGTAACTGAAACACTTCGTACCGTTTTGCCTGCATAGAATTTATCAAAAAGCATCAAGCAATATCGATAAATATCCATTGTGATATTTGTAGGTAAATCAATTGTTTTAGCTCTGTGAAAGCCACCGCCGAACTCATCTTTACTGTAACCAATTCCTAAGCTGATCGTACGCCCTACTTTATTATGTGTCCGTGCTCTTCGTGCAACCTCTTCACAAATCTCCAAGAGAACCGCCTTTATGTCCTCTTTCTTCGTATAGTCTCTAAGTAATATCTGACTTTTCCCGTAACTAATCTGTCCCTGCATCAAAGGAGCTCCAATTTCAGAAAGGTCGATTCCATGAGCATGATAATAAAGCTGATTGCCCATAATGCCGAATCGTTTTTCAAGCAGCTCTAATGGATAATTAGCTAATTGACCAACAGTTGAAATCCCCATCCGGTTTAAATTCCTCTCCATCCTCCCTCCTATTCCCCACATTTCAGATAACGGATGAACACACCAAAGCTTTTTAGGAACATCTTCATATCTCCACCGTGCAATCCCAGTCTTTGTTTTCTTGCTCTCTAAATCAAGAGCTAACTTACTCAGTAGCATATTGTCACCAATACCAACAGTACAAACTAAGCCGAACTCTCTCTTCATACTGCTCTGAATCGCCTCTGCCATGGCTTCTGGATTTTCTTTTCCTGCATCTAAAAAAGATTCATCAATTGAGTACGTGTGCACACATGTTTCAGGAACGAACCTGTAAAACAATTTAGTGATCTCAGTTGAAACTCTGATGAAAAGTTTCATTTGCGGATTTACTATGTGAATTCTTGGATCATCTGGAATCTCAAATAACCGGGAGCCAGTCTTGATTCCATAATCTTTTTTAAGTGCAGGAGATGCTGCTAAGACAACACTTCCCTGTCTTTCTGTATTCCCGACTACAGCGAGATAACATGTCATTGGATTCAATCCCATTGTTACAGCTGAAACCGAAGCATAAAAGGATTTCATATCTACACAAAGTATATTTTTACGTGGAAACTGTGAGTAATCAATCATTGTAAGCAACTCCTATGATGTCATTCATGGTGATGTATACGGTTTTATCGTGATGATCTTTTACATGTAATTTGTGTTGTTCGTAATTGAGATATTGGACTGTACCGATTAAATCCTCAGCAACCCCTTCTTTAAAGAGCTTAAACTTCAGTTCTTTATTCAATGCCATTGCTTCAGAAACTAAGATGTCAATCTCCTCAATTTGTTGTTCATCTAAAGATGGCTTCTCCATTTTCGAAACATCTAACAAGTCCTTTTTTAGTTGCGTTAAATGTTCTGGAAGCATCATGGAAGTCCATTTGATTGCTCCTCGATCTCTAAGCATTTTAATCACTCCTTTATCGATCTAATATTAACAGAACAAACGTTCTTTATTCAATATAAATAAGAACAATAGTTCGATGTAATTGTTGGAAATGACTATTCATTAAATTCCACTAACCTTTATGACCTGTTCTAGTCGATGCTTGATTTCAGTTTCAAGAAATCCGCAGGAAAAAGTAAAAACAGCCGTCAGGAAAGATTGCAGCTGTGTGTCTTTATTTGTCTTTATCGGCTCCGGATTTCTCTTGTTTTTCATTCGGCAGCTGAATGGAAGGCGTCACACCTGATCCTCCACTTCCATTATAAAACTGCGGCACCTCTCCTTGAATCGCTTTAATGGAGACCGGAATATTATTTGTCACGACCGATGTCTTACTGGCAAACGGAATAATGACCTTCACTTTAATCTCCACGAAAATACTGATATCAATCAGGGCATTGTTAATGCCGTACGGCTTTATTTTTGTTTTCACATCAGTTAACGCATCGCCGATCAAGTTAAAGCGCACGGGGATTTTCGGCCCAAGATTTCCGAGAATGCTGTTTCCCGTGACCTGCCCTAAGGGAATATCGATCATAATTTCATCGGCCGTTTTCGCGCCTTTTTCTGTTTCATGCTGCTTATTGTTCGACTCCACTTCCTTCAAATGAGCCTGAAGCTGCTTTGTTACTTTCGCCTTCATACTGTTGACCATTTGTGTATTAAAATCCATCGTTGTGACTTTTCCGTTTTCATATCGACCATATCTTTCACATTGTCGCTGTGAGACATGTATTCTTCAATGGATTCCGTAATGACCTCTGTCGCCACCCGTTTGGTTTCCATTTCTCCTATGTTCATCAGCACCGGTTTGATTGAGGAGTTGATCATCCAGAGGCTAATGACCGTCGACATGGTAAAAAAAGCAAACGATAGAAGAAGCACATACCGAAAAGGCAAAGGCCCTCTCTTGCGAAGAGCTCTTCGGTATCTAGGCAAGAAAAATCCCCCCTTACATATCACAATGTATGCTTGTAAGGGGGGACATAGTAATTTATTTTCACATTTAAAAACTCCAACATAAAGCATTGTTTTCCTTTCGGATCACGCAAATGACGGGCTATTTTTTATATCCTGCTTATTTTCGTTTTTCTAATCCTTTTTCTTTTCATATCTTCATTAGATATTTTTGTTTGCATCTCCATAACACTTAATTGGCTTTTTAATATCTTAATGTCTTGTTTATTGAGCACTGGAGGCACATTTATTTCTGCCCTTTTGCCACTTGTTAATGAAAACTTTAAAACCTGTTTAGCTAAAGTAAATTCCAACGCCAGATTCTCCTTTAGTTAATTTCAACAATTTAAAATTATAAGAGCCAAGATGCACTTATACAATAAAGGTTACATGATATTGTCTTAATCATCAAACTTTGATTTTCAATTGACTGTTTCAGCTTGGTAATCTGTCTCCTACAATCACAGACATATATTTGGAATTAGTGTATAATGATTCCTGTACATTAAGTTTGCTCACTCAAGGGAGTCTTGCTCATCCCCTACGAAAGGGGGTGATGCTTATGTCAACATTTCAGGCATTAATGTTAATGCTTGCATTTGGGTCGTTTATAATCGCCCTGTTGACGTATATAAATAAAAAATAGACCTCCCTTGAGACTGGAATCCTGAAGGGACAGGTCTATCACGAATAACTGCTGAGCAAGCCCTTTGATGGGTAGCTTTTTGTACAGAGCCGGGGTGCTACCAACACCCTGGTCTTTTTATTTTATGCATTTCTTATTAAAGAAATACACTGTAATGCATTTACAACTTTTGCAAAACACATAAGATGTATTGTAAAACTGATTATAACACATTTTCCGTGAAATGCATTACAATAAACCTCAAGAGATTGGAAAGCTTTTTTATTGTTTCTTATAACGTTATATTGAATCTAAAATAGCGCACAAGCCTTTATACATCTTCATCATTTCTTACTCTTCTAGCTCGTCTTTCAACGTTCCAATTCCCAATCTTTCTCCAGACATTCTTGTTAGTCCATTTCCCTAGCTTAGTTTTATCAAACCATTCCTGAAACAAAGATATTTCATCTTTCCTTTGCATTGTATCTCTTAAAAGGAAATAATGTATTATCCAAAAGATATAAAGAGCTGAACAAGAAAGTCCAAAAATAAGTTTATTTACTTCTAACCAATTTCCTAAAACGTGTTCGCCTAAATATTTATCATATAGAAGGGGCATAAAAGCAAATGCTGAAGCACCGACAATAAAAGCTAGAGTTTCTTTAAACCATCTAACAAAAACAAAAACAGCGCTTAAAATATAATTCGTTCTAAAAAGAACTTTATACCAATTATAATTCTTGTTTAGAGTAACAAATATACTTCTATATTCTTTATTAACTTGTTGATCTAACATTCTCATTTTATAAAATAATTTTTTCCTATTCTCGTCGTTCTTGTTTAAAAAATACTCTTTGAAACAATCTTCCGTGTTCAAAATTTGATCTATCAATAAAATGTTTCTAAGTTTTGACAACTTTCCCTTTTTCACACTATACTCTTCGAAAAAATTTTCTATAAGAACTATTTTATGGTTTTCATCTTCTTCACTCTTTATTTCTTTTAGAGAATAATACATAGGCTCCAAAATTTTTTCTAATGTTTCACCTGATTGAGAGTAGAATCGTTCTATACTTTTTTGTCTTTGGTTGAATAGCAATGCAACTATACCCGTAATTACTGCAGTAAGAATACCATTTTGTTGTATCCAATTCCAAATATCTAATAACTCCAATTAAGCTTCTCCCCTTCTCACTGAACTTACTTTTAATACGGGCTTAAATAAAAAAGGTTTCATATAAAACGGGACTAGGAAACGTCTGTCAATTTAATTATTTAAACCAATAAAATAAGCTCTCATTGTGAGAGCTTCATTAGTTTTATGGTTAAAACCATTATTTTATTTTGATTGCGAATGCTTACTTTTGCATCATCTCATACAATTGCAATACTTTTACTTAACTGTTTAATAAATCATCATCTAGCTCAATAGATAAAATACCGTCGTCTTCATCGTCCACATCTGTTGCCTCTTCTATAAACAGACTTTGAATGAAGTCAGAGAAAGAATTTGCCACCAAAAACGTGTCTTTCACTCCATTTGTCAATTCATGATCCCAAAAATAAACTTTCCCTGCTGCTTCCCCTTTCACACCCAGACAAACCTGGTCTCCTCCATCGCCATCAGCGATCGGAATAATCCAGTCTGGCATTTGTTCTGAAAGATCCTCTTTTAATTTGATAATATTAGCATCATTGTGATTTAGACCGTAGAAATATCCCAACCGGAGATTACCGTTATCTGCTAGTGGGTTGTCCTCTAAAACAGGGAAAAACACATTATCTTCCTCTATCCAGCATTCCCCGTACAAATTGAGAAACTCTTTATAATCATCTGTTATATCGAAAGAATTTTCGTCCTCAAACTTTTTAAGGACTTGATGAGAATTTATGTTCTTATCAAGTCTTATATCTAAATTAAATTCACTCATTTTTTTCTTGATTGCCTGTAAGCCCATTTAAAATCCTCCTCTTAAATCAGATGCCGAACCCACGTGTGGTATATTACCATGTAAATCCATAGGGATTAATTGGATGGTGTTATTGTCTAAATGATGTGGTGTTAATCTAACTACTTCTTTCAGCCATTTTTCAGCTTCTTTTTGGGTTTTAAAGCCTTTCATTTTTTGAATACGTTTATAAACTGCTGGAAAATCCTTTTTAGTACCTTTCAGTTCTCCTGGTTTAAACTTAATCGTCCCTTTGCTCCACGGTGTAAAAATCGGTCTGCCATCTATAAAAGTGACTGGTTCTCCTTTAGTAACTGCATTAACGTCTGGTCTATCTGAGTGCCATTTACCGTTACCAGGAGTCCCTTCCCATCTCCCATGATTTCTGGGCAACCTTGTTCTAGGATTGGCTGACTTTATTAATTGAAGTAGACGATTCTTTAAATTTTCACTGTTAACTACATTATAAGGAACTCCTCCAGCCGGAACAACATCATAACGAGGATTATATGGCAATAAATCAGCAATTGAGACATCTTTCAGCTTCTGGCTTGCTTTACTGACTTTAGAGGTGACTTTTCCTGCTACATCTGCTTTTGTAAGAGAACCGGCTCCCTTTGTGCCTACTACAGAGGTAACTACTGTACCTATCGCATATGTCACCCATCTTGATCTGGAATACGCATCTCCGTTTACCATATCTTTTTGATACGATTCCTCAATAGCTGTTGAAATGGCATTATATGTGTTTATTGGATGAGCAACTGCCCCTATGATACCTTCAACAACTTCATCAGGCTTACTGATCAGCTGCCATAGGCCGGTTACCGTGTCTTTCCCGACATCATATAAACCAACGCCGGTTCCTTTTATAATATCCCAAGTAGTTTCCCCTGCTTCTTCAAGCTGCTTTGCTTGCTCAAGCTGAATGACATATTGCTGTTGGGAAGGTCCAAGGTTCTCGTAACCGATCTTCTTCGCAATTTCCAAGTATTCCTCCGGATCGGTCACACCGTCAGCGAGTTTTTTCTTCAAATCCTTGATTTCCCGCTCTTTCGCTTCTTCCTTTTTAATCGTCAAATAAGCATCTGAATGTCTTGCAATCTCGCCTTTCTTCTTATGTATGTCACTTTCCCTGTATGCCTTGGCGTTATAATGAAGCGGAGTGGCGTTTTTTCCTTTGCCCGTAGCGTTTTGGAGCTGTTGAAAGTCGGCTTGGATAAACTGTTCGTTCGCTTCGGTTTCGGCGTATTCTTTCGTTAGATCGTGATCAAGCTTGCCGAGCTTATTTACGGTATCGTCCCGTTTTTTGTCTGCTGATTCCAGCTTTTGATCGACATCTTCTGTAGAGAAAACATCAAGATGAACGATATCGCTGATTTCATCAAGGATACCTTTCATTTCATTGCGCTGCTCTTGCATGATGGCTTGTGATTTATTCTTCGCATGAATCAACTCATGTTCTAAAAATGACTCTTCCACAAACGAATCGGCCAATCCCGCATCAGTTACTTTTCCAGAAATACTGTTAAGAAACGCAATTTTCATGTCGATCAGATCAAGCCAGCTGTCTGTGACGCCGGCGTGGTCTTGAAAGAATGCTTTGATGTTATCAGCACCTTTGCCCGAAAACTCACTGTCATCTAAATCAGCCATTCCTTGAAATGCTTTTCTGAGATTAATAAATTGTTCTCTAATCTGATCGTATTCTTTTGCTCGCTTTTCAGCTGCTGAAATTAACGAGGATGCTTCAAATACTTTCATATCCGTCTCCTTCCCACTCAATCTTATCTAAATTTTACCACATTAAATCACATGTAAGGAGAGCTTCTTCGTTTTGTTGAAGGTCTCTTTCTTAGGAGATTTGTACTTTAACAAAATCTTAAAATAGGATTAATTCAGTTGATAAAAAATGGAAAAGGTGATACTATCCTCACGAAAGGAGGTATTAATTGTAAAATATATTATTTATTTACACCTCAGATACTCATAACAGGTTTAAACAGAAGAAAAAGGAGTGTAAAACCATTATGAAGTATGTGTCAAAAAGCATTTGGTTAGTTGTAATAGCTCTCTCTTTATTATTCTCTTGCTATCCCCTCTATGATGTAAAGGCAACGGCAAACAAAGAAATCACTGACAATAATGCAACTGGCATTGACCTTAACAAACGTATCTCAACAGTAAATGAAAAACCGCAAAACACCGATTCATCTAAAAGAGAATTAGCCGGATCAGAAAGTAAGCTGCAAAAAATCGCCAAGGAACAAGGAATGGATGTTGAAAGTTCATACCAAACTTATATAGCTTATGACAAAGATGGTAATCAGACATCATCTGGACAAGTCACCTCTGAAAACCAACGGAAAACTGTTGAGAAAAAAGCAAAAAGTATTATCTATTTCAGTCACACTTTTTTAGGTGGAAAAGTTAATAAAGTGATGCACGGAGTTGAAATTTCAAAAATAGTAGGAATTCCTCCTGCGTCAGCAGAAGTACATCAGGGTTTATGCAAGAGTGGCTATTATAACAAACAGTTTACTTGCCCCCATACTATTAGAAAGACCTTTGTAGGGACTCAAGTGAAAAAGGGATCGGAAGTTCATCAATTTATTAATGTAAACAAAACAACATTTTGGAAGTATACTGGCGGCGCAATTGCTACTTGGGCAGGGAAAAAACCAACTGTTAGAACGATATCCTGGACTGAAGGATTATACCTAACGAATATGAAGGGAATGTTTTTCCCCTCCAATTACACAGATAAGCAATCAGGATTAAATATATTAGCTCCATCTAATGCATTTATTAAATGGGTGCCTAGCGATAAAAGAGTAAAATGGGGAACTACAGAACGCAAAGCATATAGGAACTGGTATGATAAAAAATACGGCAAAAAAACTTGGGTAAAATTTGAGATTCATCATCAACTACCTAGAGAGTACGGTGGAGGAAATCAGACAAGCAATTTAATTCCTATCGATGTGAATTTTCACAGGAAAGAAGTAAATCCATGGTGGGCTTCTTATACAAAAAAGAAGTAAAATTGTAGATGAATGTAGATGAAGACTCCTATGCGGAGTCTTTTTATTCTGAAACCAGTTTATAATACTCTCGGATATTCGGATTCACTTCCCAATATTTCGTTCCATTAGAAGACACTAACATATCAAACCATATTTCAAAATTCGAATCTAAGTTAATCGCATCTTCAATATCATCAATTGAGTCTAGATATAGCATATAACCTAATCCATTTTTTGATTTGTTTGTGTCTATGACATATCTTCCATCAAAATGATATCCAATTAAAACGTATCCCTCTGGGAAATCTTGAACCTCATTATATTCAATGATCCCCTCTAAGCTAAGTATTTCAATCCCATCAAACATTTCCATCCCATTGTGCTGTAACAAAAACTCTTTATAGTCATTAGGGAAGGTAACACCTAGCTTCTGTTCTATATCACTAATTTCTTGAGGACTAGCAGGATCTTTGAAATGAAAAGTAGCATCTTCCATGACATACCCTCCATGATGAAACATAGGGAATGTTCCGTATTTAGAAACAGCTTCCTTTATTCCATTAAGAGTCATTTGAATTAACTTCCCTTCTTCCATATAACTTTCCCTCCTCTAAGGTTTAGACCACTAAATTTTACCACACAACTTTATTTGAGTGTTTTAAAATGACAAAATCAAATTTACAATCTTTGGCTTTATATTTATAATTAGGAAGGTTTGTCCGATATAGAGACAGAACAAACAAATTTGGGGGAATTACAATGAAGAAATGGTTGTTAGGTATTGCCGCATTATCTCTAAGCTTTTCTTTGGCTGCGTGTGGGTCTGATTCTGCTTCTACAGATAAAACAGATTCAGATAAAGCTAAAACAACGCAGCAAGAAGAAAAGAATGCAAAAGAGACAAAGGCAGACACCCAAGCAAACGACAAAAGCAATAATGACAAGAATGAAAAAGCCGAAAATGCTTCAAAGAAGGATTCGTCGGATAAAAAGAAATCTGAAAATAAGAAAAAGCTGGTCGATGTAACGCTTAACAGAACAGTTGACGGAGACACAATTAAAGTTAACTATAAAGGCGAAATCAAAACAGTTCGTTATTTGCTGGTTGACACTCCTGAAACTAAAAAGCCAAACTCTTGTGTGCAACCATATGGTGAGGATGCTTCAGCAAGAAACAAGCAGCTAGTCAATAACGGCAAACTTCAACTGGAGTTTGATAAAGGAGATCGTACAGACAAGTATGGCAGAATGCTGGCTTACGTTTATGTAGACGGTAAATCTGTTCAAGAAACACTTCTTAAAGAAGGATTAGCACGAGTAGCTTATGTGTATGAGCCGAACACGAAGTATTTAGACACGTATAAGAAAGATGAGCAAGTTGCTAAAGATAAGGACTTGAAGATTTGGAGTAAGAATGGCTATTCAACTGATAAAGGATTTAATGGTTGCGTATCTAAACCGAAGAAATCAGTAAGTGAATCTAAACCGGCTCAAAAGTCCGTTACAACACACCAATCAGAGACACATCAATCGAACTCAAGCAGTTCAGCATCAAGCAGCTCTTCTAACTCTACACAAGCCTCCCCTTCTACTGGAGGAGCAGAACACTTTGCAAACTGTACAGAGTTGAGAAAGAAATATCCACATGGTGTACCAAGCACTCACCCTGCCTATACATCTAAAATGGATCGCGACAATGACAACTTTGCATGTGAGAAGAATTAATCATTTTGAAGCCCTCTGAGGCTTCTTTTTTATTTGGGTATATTCTATCTAAATAAAAAACCACAGAGCGCTGTGAGGGACTCTGTGGTCTATAGTGGCTGTTAAACCCCTATGATACATCAATTAGAATACTTTAAATTAGATTAATAAGCAAGCTGATCTAAAAATGTTTCGTTAAAATGAGGATTTTATCAGAACTTTTCTTTTAAAGATAGCATCATCTCTGTCTCTTCTTCAGAATTTAGGCTGTTGTCTTTACCCAGATATACAAAACGAATTTCCAGTTTAATTCTTATTCTGATTTTTAAACGCCAAGTGTTTGATTCCTTGATCCTTAAAAACTTGACGGATATAGGGAGGTGAATAATCATATTTCCGGCCAATTTCTTTTAGGCTCATTTTTTTGTTGAAATGCAGATCGTAAAGTAGATCAAAGTCCTTTGCTCTTCTCCTCTTTGACAATTCAGGATAAGAAAGCTTGTCCACTTTTTTCGCCTTAAAAAGATTCAAAATGCTCCAGTCTGGAATATTAAGCTCCTTTGATATTTCCCCCACCGTTTTAAGTTCATCAAAATGAAGTCTTTTTATTTGTTCAAGCTTATCTGAGTACTGTTGCCATTGGTATGTGTAATTGCTCTCTGGTCTAGGGATATCAATCTTAGTAGTGACATAAAAGTTAAAACCTTGTTCTTGACAAGCGTATCAATCGCCTCTTTACCGAAATCCTTTTCTCCGCCCCTTGCAAGTGAGTATGCTTCATCAATGAATAAAATGCCCCCGAGCGATTTTTTAATCAGATCTCTCGTTTTTTGCGCCGTGTGTCCGATGTATTCACCGACCAGATCAGCACGTTCCGCTTCGATCAGATGTCCTTTGGAAAGCACGTTCATTTCGAAGAAAAGCTTGCCGATCAGTCTCGCGACGGTGGTTTTCCCGGTGCCGGGGTTCCCTTTGAACATCATATGAAGAGCTTGTTTTCCGACTTTCAGCCCTTGTTCGGCCCGTTTTTGGTTGACGAATATCCACGCGTAAATTTCTTTAATGTTGCGTTTCATTTCTTCCATACCCACTAATGTGTTCATTTCTTTTTCAATTTCTTTCAGAATGCTGTGCTTGGCTTCATTTTTTTGCAGGGCGGCCTGATATTCCGCCTCAGCTTCCGCATTTGTCAGCACTTGCTTTTGGCCATTAAGAATGATGTTAATTTGTCCGTTATTTTTATAGGTTACAGCGCGCTCCAACATGCTCACCTCTCTGTTCTCTCTTTATCTTACTCATGATGAAGCGGTTCCGTGACATCCGCCTATCATCATGAGACCCGTTTTCCTCTTTATCTGTCACTTTTTCCGTTCTCTTCGGGAATGATGTTGAATCCTGCGCTTTCCCGAGAAATATTTTTCATTTCTTATTGTATTCAACAGAAACGGGAGGACAAACCATTTATTTTTATTTTCCGGGAAATGTTGGGTATATTTCTCATTTTTTTCATGAATGACAGCCGTACAAGCACCTTTTGAATATCATCATATGCTGTAATGAGGTGATGGAGAATGGTTAAAATTTTTATAGACCCCGGTCATGGCGGAACTGATTCAGGTGCAACCGGAAACGGACTTCAGGAAAAAGCGGTCACGCTGGAGATCGCGCTGGCTTTGCGCACGATTCTGACGAATGAGTATGAAGGAGTTTCTGTCACGATGAGCAGGACAAGCGATAAGACGGTCAGCCTGACGGAAAGAACGGATGCCGCCAACAGCTGGGGCGCAGATTATTTTTTATCCATTCATATTAACTCAGGAGGCGGAACCGGATTCGAAAGCTATATTTACCCCGGTGTCGGAGCGCCGACCTCGACTTACCAATCAGCCGTCCACACGCAAGTGATTCAAGCATCGGGTTTTAATGACCGAGGAAAAAAAACAGCCAACTTCCATGTGCTGCGGGAGACAAGTATGCCGGCAATTTTGACGGAGAATGGTTTTGTTGATACGTCAGCTGATGCAAACAAACTGAAAACAGCCAGTTTTATTGAAAGCCTTGCAAGAGGACATGCCAAGGGCTTGGAGCAAGCTTTCGGTCTAAAAAAAAAGGCTGACTTATCTAAAGTGCAAATCGGTGCATTCAAAGTGAAAGCAAATGCTGATGCACTTGCCGCCGATGCGGTGTCTAAAGGTTTTGACGCGATTGTGCTTCCAAAAGGCGGCTTATTTAAAGTGCAGATCGGCGCATTCTCTTCCAGAGATTATGCTGAAGCGTTGGCAGCGCGGGCCGAAAAAGCCGGATTTGATGCCTTCATTGTGCAAGACTAAATGAAAAAACCCCTGCTCTCCCTTTTTTGGGACGAACGGGGGTTTTTTGTTATTGAAGTATATCGGCGACAAACTGAGACCAAGCTTCAAGACGCTGATACACATTTTCCTCTTTCAGTTCGCTCAGTTTCATCCAGCGGCCGGCGATTTGATCTTTTTCTTTCACTTCGACTTGTGCCGCAGACGCTAACTGGAGCGCAGAAAGGATGCCGATATGCACCTTCCCTACATCGTTTTCATCATCATTGATCAGGCCGAGTGTGACAATGTTTTGTTTGTCCTCCTCGCGAATGTACAGTTCTTCCGCCAGCTCCCGGTCGGTATTCTGTTTCAGCACTTCCGAAAATGAAGCCGCCCCTTCCATAGGGTTCATGTGTCCGCCGAAGCCGAGAGAAAGCTTATTATGGAGGCGCGATTCCCCTCCGCCGGCGAGCCGTTCATACACAAACACCTCATCATCGCGGCGGATGACGACATACGGAATCGGCTGTTTAAATCGCGGGTCCTCTTCCGCGTCGCCTCTTCTGATTTCAAAAAAATGCGCCTCAATTTGAGCCATAATGTTTACGATACGTTCATCCTCGCTGTTGACTCCCTGAAATGTCAGCATTTCGTTTTGAAAGACGTCACTCCGCGGTGCAGCCAAGATGATTTCATCCATTTTATTCATGCCCGTTCCTCCTGTCTTACCTCTCCATTCAAGCCAAAAGAGCAGATATTATATCTGCTCTTCATCTTGGCCAAAATAAAAATCTTCGTCCTTAATCGGTTCTACCGTCGCCTTTTTGTAGCCGTTCCCTTTCATGGAGAAGAAATCATGTGATTTTGTTTTGGTGTTTAATCCGTTTAATACGATCGGATTAATATCCTCTTCTTCAAAGTAAGGATCGAACCCTAAGTTCATCAAAGCTTTATTGGCGTTATAGCGGATGAATTTCTTTACATCGTGTGAGAGTCCGACTTGATCGTACAAGTCCTCTGTATATTCAAGCTCATTGTGATAAAGCTCTTCTAAAAGCTCAACCGCAAATTCGCGAAGTTCCGCTTTTTTCGCTTCTGTTTGTTTATTGTATATTTCTTGGGCAAGCAGTCCGACATATACACCGTGGATCGCTTCATCACGAAGGATCAGGTTGATAATTTCACCGCTATGCATCAGTTTTCCTTGTCCGTAGAAATATAACGGATAATAGAAACCGCTGTAGAATAGGAAGCTTTCTAAATACACAGATGCAACCATGGCTTTGAACAGTGAAATCTCGTCATCTTTTTTAATCGCTTTGTAGAGTCCGACGATGATTTGCGCTTTTTTCTGCAAAAATTTGTTTTGTTTGACCCATTCGAATACTTCATTAATTGTTTCAGTCGGTGCCAGTGTCATGAAAATATTAGAGTACGATTTTGCGTGAACGGCGTTCTCCATCATCGCCATAAAATTCAGCACGGCTTTCCGCTGGTGGCCGTCTACGTGTTCAGCCACGATCGGCATTCCTGTATTCCCCTGCTCTGTATCAAGAAGAGTCAATCCGGCCAGTACCTTCATATACGTGTCTTGCTCGTTTTTCCCGAGGTACTTCCATGTGAGGATATCGCCGTTTAAAGCAATCTCTTCCGGAAGCCAGAACTGTTTCACATTTTGGTTATAGAACATTTGGGTAAAGTCGTCTTCATGCTTTGACCAGTTTGCTGCGTCATAAATTTTCGTCACTATAAACTCTCCTTTAATCAAACAACACAAGAAAGGCAGCTATCTTGCCCGGTATCTTTCGTTCTTGCATAGTAAATGGTTTTGATGCCTCTATGGTGGGCATACAGATCAATACGGTTCAGATCACGAGTTGTCATCGTATCTTTCAAAAACAGGGTAAAGCTGATTCCCTGATCGATATGCTGCTGGATTGTCGCGATCATATCCACCACTTTGAACATGTCCATATCATAAGCTTCTTTGTAGAAGAACCAGTTATTAGACGCTAATCCCGGCATCGGGTAATACGTTTTTGAATTTCCGTATGTTCTTTCTTCGATCCGTTCCATGATCGGCATAACGGACGCCGTGCTGGATTGGACGTAGGAAATGGAGCCTGTCGGCGCGATGCACAGTCTGTAGCTGTGATACATACCGTGTTCAGCGACAAACGCCTTCAGCTCTTTCCAGTCTTCGATTGTCGGAATGTGCATGCCCTCAAAGAGCGCAGCGATTTTTTCGTATGCCGGTGAGAACTCTTTTTCGATGTATTTATTGAAATATTCTCCCGTTGCATAAGTGGAGCCTTCATAATGCTCAAACGTTTCGCCTTTTTCTTTCGCAAGCTCAGCTGAACGCTGGATGGAATAAAAGTTCACCATCATAAAGAACGTATTCGCGAAATCTCTTGCTTCCGGGCTTTCATAAGCGATGCCGTTTTGGGCAAGGTAGCCGTGGAGGTTCATGGCGCCTAAACCGATCGACTTCATCGCTTTGTTCGCGCGTCTGACTGCCGGCGCGTTGCGGATATCCGTCGTCTCAGATACATGAGTCAGGGAATCCGTCGCGAGTTTCACCGTGCGCTCAATCGATTTATGTTTCATGACATTCAAAATATTTAATGAACCAAGGTTGCAGGAAATGTCCAAGCCGATTTCGTCTTCTTCATCATAATCTGTGTAAGCCGAAACTTGTGACGCTTGAAGCACCTCAGAGCAAAGGTTCGAGAATTTCACTTTTGATACGTGGTTATTCGCGTGCTCTTTGTTTACGTTGTCCTGGAACATAATGTACGGATAACCTGACTCAGAACGGAGAACGGCAAGCTTTTCAAGCAATTTGCGCGCATTCACTTTTTCTTTTTTGACACGCGGGTTGTCGACAAGCTCCTCATACATCGCCGTCATGTCCATTTCGTCCATATGCTGGCCGTATTCTTTATAAATCGTATGCGGATAGAATACATAAGCCGCTTTGTCCTCACGTGCAAGCTCAACGAACTTATCCGGAATGACGACACCGATAGAAAGCGTCTTGACGCGCACATCTTCATCCGCAGAAATCTTTTTCGTATCAAGAAAATCATTGATATCGCGGTGGAAAATGTTTAAATACGCCGCGCCCGAGCCTTGTCTCTGTCCCATTTGGTCAGCGTAACGGAACGCATTATCAAGAAGCTTCATGACGCCTACAACGCCTTTTGTGGCGTTTTCAACATCTTTAATCGCTTCGCCTTTCGCGCGAAGCTTGGACAGATTAAGAGAAACCCCGCCGCCCAATTTAGACAGCTGCATGGAAATATCGATCGCCCGTGAAATATCGTTTAAGGAATCATTGACTTCGAGCAAGAAGCAGCTCACCAGTTCTCCGCGGCGTTTTCTGCCGGCATTCAAAAATGTCGGTGTACTCGGCTGATATTCCTGGTTGATCATCAGGTTTACATATTCTTTTGCTTTCTCAGTATCGCCGTTTGCGAAGAACAGCGCGACGATTGAGATTCGGTCCTCATAACGCTCGAGGATTCTTTTCTTGTCATTCGTTTTCAAAGCATAGTCATTATAAAATTTAAACGCACTCATGAAGGAAGGAAAACGAAACTTCTTTGCGTAAGCTGTCTTAAACACTTCTTTAATGTCTTCAAAAGAGTAAAGGCTTAAGAATTCCTCTTCGTAGTATTGGTTTTCAATCAAATAATCCAGCTTCTCTTTTAAATCGTGAAAGTAAACTGTGTTTTGATTGATATAGTCAACAAAATAGCTATGTACAGCCTCTTTATCTTTATCAAACTGGAATTTTCCATCTTGTTGGATCATGATTTCGTTATTTAACTGGATCCATTTTGGCACTTGATTTTGTGACAACTCTTTCTACCTCCTGAGTAAACAATTCAACGTCTTTAGATGTGCCGCTGAGTTCAAATTTGTGCAAGATCGGCACCTGATATTGTCTCGAAATGGTATCGGCGCTTTTTGCAAAGTTATCGCCCCATACTTTGTTGCCGCTCGCAGCGACTCCTAATAAGAGATGGGCGTATTTTTCGAGAAATGATTGTGTTGATGCCGGTACCTGGCCGAAGTTTGTCGTGTAGGTGACCAAAACAAACGGAGTGTCCACGTGGTCCGTTTCGTCCACCTTGCGGATCAGCTGAAAGTCTGTTTTATTCACAAAACGCTGAACATTCCCTGTCTTTGAATCAAATATGATTTGAACCATCCTTATCACGACCTATCAAAAATAATGAATCTCTTAACACTATATATAGTATACTAACCTCTCAGAAAAACACAACATATTGAGATCAATTTATAAAAAATTCATATTTTTGAAAGAGCCGACTTTGGCTCTGGCCCGATTAACGCCCAAAAAAGAGAGCAGAACGAGAATCATCTCTCATCCTACTCAAGGTGTCATGTGTAAGCCGATGTCTATCATAACATGAAAAAAAACTGCTTAGTAGTCTAGACTTTTATTCTTATTTTTTGTAAGAATCACATTTTTTTTCGCTTTCAACGGTTTCTTCAATCTCCACATCAGCACCGATTTCTTTCAGTACGGCTTTCAGAGCGCTTGTGATGGAAGCCTCTCTGATCAGTTCTTTGCCGTCAACGATGATGCTGGTTCCATATTCATAGCAGGAATCATCTTCACAAGTTTCTTCCCAATGGTTGATTATCACCTTGTGTTTCAATCGTCTCACCCTCTGCATGATCAATGTCAGTACTTAGTGTAGCTTGTGCGGCCCGCTTTGTAAATTCGAACGCTTGTGAAATTTATTCAAGCTCATCCAGCGCCGTTTCTTTTTTCAGTTCGATTTTATTCGTTTTTTCATCATAGCGGTATATTTTTAAGTAACCGTCCTCAACGATGCCGAAACGATTATGTTCCAGCTGCACCATGCCTTCTGTCTGCGGTTCGGTATCCGTTGAGCCGCCGTCATCATCCGTCACCACAGTCTCATGATTGCTGCAAGCTCCAAACAGCAAAAAAACAGCGATCCAAACGAGCGTAATCCTGATTCTTCTCAGTTCATTTTCACTTTCGAACACGATTTTCCGAACCCCCTTTTATGTTTCCGATATACAGCCTGCAATATACAGATGCGCATAGAAAAAGACCATTGTTCATGGTCTTTTTCAAAAAGTCTATTCAAGCTCAAGCTGGACGTTTTTTTGCGGGGCGAACGTGGAGATGGCATGTTTATAAATAAGCTGCTGCTTCCCCTCCGTTTCGAGCAAAACGGTAAAGTTGTCAAAGCCTTTTACCTGGCCGCGAAGCTGGAAGCCGTTGAGTAAAAACACCGTGACGAACGTATTGTCTTTTCGGATTTGATTCAAAAACTGATCTTGAATATTAATCGGTTTCATGTTTCGTCCTCCTTGGTTCTCAATACAATACTGTTTCGATTAAATTTCCAGTTTTCCTGCTATGCACTCGAAAATTTCCTTTTTTTTCTGCTCAATATCAACAGGCGGCGTCATATCTGTCCATGAAACAGGCATTTTATTGCGAAACCAGGTCAGCTGGCGTTTCGCATATCGCCTTGAATTTTGTTTTAATTGCTCCACAGCCTGAGGGAGCGGCACTTTTCCATCAAGATATTCATACAGCTCTTTATAGCCGATCGCCTGAATCGATTGGCTGTCCCGGATATTCATATCATACAGCCGCTTTACTTCGTCAAGAAGGCCGGTTTCCAGCATCAGGTCAACGCGCTCGTTAATCCGGCCGTACAGCACTTCTCTGTCCATTGTAAGACCGATAAGAACCGCATTGTAAAGCAGCTCCCGTTTTTGGGTTTTAAGATGCTCTGACATTGTTTTTCCCGATACATGCAGGATTTCGAGCGCGCGGATGACTCTTCGCGTGTTGTTTTGATGAATAGCTGCCGCCGCTTCCGGGTCGGCTGCCGCAAGCTTGGCATGAAGCGCTTCCGCCCCTTCTTCAGCCGCCAGTTTCTCCATGCGCTCCCGGAATACAGGGTCGCCGGAGTTTTCCGTGAACGTATAGTCATACAGCACGGACTGAATGTACAGACCCGTCCCCCCGACAATCATCGGCAGCTTTCCTCTATCGGCAATCTCGGTGATTTTTCCCCTCACCATTTTTTGATAATCCGCCGTTGAAAAAGTGTCGGACGGCTCCAAAATATCAATCAGGTGATGCGGCACGCCTTCTGTCTCTTCTTCGGTGACTTTGGCCGTTCCGATGTCCATCCCTTTATATACCTGCATGGAATCTCCGCTGATGATTTCCGCATTCAGCATTTTCGCGAGTCCGATGCTTAGTTTTGTTTTTCCGACTGCCGTCGGTCCGACAAGTATGACGACAGGCTGTTTTTTATTTTTCAATATGTATCACTCTCTTTTATAAATCTCCCCCTAATTATAGCATTCATTTCTTCAGGCACCTATCCATTTTGCCCTTTTTCCTGAGCGCTAAACGTCGCTACCACCCGATCGGCTCGTTTCCGACAACCTCTCTCGTTTTTCCTTTGAGTGTATGGCGGTGCGTTTTCCGTCCTTCCTCCCGCGGATCGTAAACGACGCCGCCGTGCTGGATCTGAATCGGCTCATTGTAGGCGGCAAAGGTGGTCTCTGAAAGCTCATGGTAATGTGTTCCGTCAACCCTCGGGATGGCAGGGCCGGAAATGCCGTAATACCTATGAAAATGGCCGTTTTCAAACGAGGTGATGCCCGTATAGAAATGTGTATGCTCATCTGTATTGCTGCCGTTTTCCGGCTGCGAAAAGCCTTCAATCAAATGGTAATGCCCCTGCACTACATCCGTAACCGCCCGGTATGCGTGTGTGTGCGGAGGTTTTTTTGACCAATCGGACTGATACAGGCCCACAAAAGCTCACTCCTTTATTTTTTGATAAACGCCCAATCAAAAATTGGTGGGCTGAATACTCTGTTATCATCTCAAATTTATTCTTGGAGGTACCTTAATTATGAATGAAGAATACGCATACGCAGTAGATAGTGATATGAGACAGTTCGGGCGGCCTGGATTTGGGTTCGGACGTCCCGGATTTGGGTTTGGACGGCCGGGCTTCGGCTTCGGGCGTCCCGGATTCGGATTTGGATTCGGACGACCGGGTTTTGGATTTGGCCGGCCTTGGTTTGGTTATGGATTCGGACGGCCGTTTGGTTTTTACGGCGGACCGTTTTTCGGAGGGCTTGTCGGGGGGCTTGTCGGGAGCGCTTTATTCAATCCGTACTTGTACGGGGGTTACGGCTACGGCTATCCGTATTACTATTGACGAATCAAAAAGGTTCCTCCTCGGGGGCCTTTTTGTATAGGCCTAATGTCTTGACTTGGCAGGCAAAGTTCGGATATTATTTTATTTTACTGCCTTAAACAAAAGGCATAAGGATTATGATGAGAGGGGGATTTGATATGATTCTGGGTTATATCTTCCTCACAATTGCTATTTTATCAGAGTCAATCGGCGCGGCCATGCTGAAGGTCTCCCGCGGATTTACGCGGTTTTTGCCGAGCGCGCTTGTAGTGGCAGGCTATTCATTGGCCTTTTATATGCTTTCACTGACACTGAATCTCATTCCGCTTAGCTTATCCTATGCAACATGGAGCGGAGCCGGAACGGTGCTCGCATCCATTATCGGAGCGAAATGGTTTCATGAAAAACTGGACAAGCAGGCCGTCATCGGACTCTTTTTCTTATTAGCCGGTGTCATTTTGATGAATTGGTAGAAAGGAGAGGCATGCTGATGAAAGGATTACTTTGCTTGGCATTAGCCATTGTATCAGAAGTGTTCGGGAGCACGATGCTGAAGCTGTCGGACGGTTTTACGCACCTGTGGCCCGCTCTCGGCGTCATTGCCGGAATCGGAGCCTCTTTTATGTTTTTGAGCTTCTCATTGAAAAGCCTTGATTTATCCGCCGCATACGCGACATGGTCAGGTGTCGGCACCGCTTTAACGGCAATTGTCGGCTTTTTTGTTTTTAAGGAGGCCATGACAGTCAAAATGATGATCGGGCTTGTTTTGGTCATCACGGGCGTCATCCTGCTGAACCGTTCCAAGTCTCAAAAAGCTAAAAAAAATCAAACGGCCCGGAGCTGACCGTTTGAACTCGTCAAGCGCGGGCAGCTTTTACTTCAACCTCAAGCTCCATCTCCACGTTTCCTTGGACCGCTCGTGAAATCATACATGAGGACTCTGCTTTTTGCGCTAACTTCCTGGCGAGCGTAAAGTCCGTTTCGGCTGCATCCGGCTTTAATAATATAAACGGGCGGTGAATGATTTTCTGGTACGTGAACACACCGTTCGTGACGTCTACAATTCCTTCAGATTCCATATATAGATCTTCTTTATCCAGGCCGCTTCTTTCCATCATCGCCGCAAGCGTTATAATATAACAGGTCGCGGCCGCTCCAAGCAGCATTTCATCAGGATTTGTGCCTTCTCCGGGTCCGTCCATTTCCTTAGGAATGGACACAGCCGTTTCCAGCCGGCCGCTTTTAATATCGCCGACGTCATTGCGATTTCCGGGCCAATTTGCTTTTAAATAAAAGTGATGTTTTGCCAAGGGACAAACCTCCTTTTTTTCAGTTTACTCATCTTTCACTCGTTTGTCTTTTTTTAAGCTTACGAATACTCTTGATTGATCACTCTTTTTATCGTACGGACAAACCGGTAAAATTCCTCCGTTTTTGTGAATTCCCTTTCGCGGTAATCAAAATTATCAAAAAACGCTTCCCGCTGTTCTCTGCTGATCTCAAGCTGTATGCTCAGCCCGGTTTGCGCCTGGTTATTGATATTTTCGGTGTCAACCCCGGCCAGACCGGTTTTTGAGGTTGCCAATTCTGCAGAAAATCCGTTTCGTTCGAGAGCTCTCACCAATTTTTTCGCCCGCTTCCGGTCGCTTCCTCCGACAAGAGTATTTTTCTCGTCGCCTTTATAACCGTGAACTGCGATAACATAATGGTGCTGCTTAATGCTTTCGACTGCTGAAGGCTCATCGAACCTGGTGCTCGTAATATGAAGAGTCTGGTTATCATGCGTTTTTAATCCCTCAAACAGATAGGTTGAATAATCATCTCTGAAAGAGCGGACGATCTCGCTCACCCCGCCCTCAATTCTCCCTCCGTGCGGCGACATGATCAATACGGGACTCCCCTTTCGCTTATTGTACGATATATGATAATCATCGGGGTCTTCATGTTCAGCCAAATCTTTAAAATCTGTGTATGTATCAGAAGAATTCGAGGGATCAGGGTCTGACGCATAATGAGCACATCTTATTAGTAAGACCATTGCTACGATAATGATGACATTAAGTAAAATTCTTTTCATCAGCTCTCCTTCTTTGCTCCTTTCTGAAAAATGACATGTTCATTATATGGATTTTTGTCAATAGGTCTTATCTTAACATTCTATTAACATTATCATCAGTGAAAAACTTCCCGGTTTCGAAAAATCAATGGATTGTCACGGTTCAAGCGCTCAAATGCCGGGCATCAGTGAAAAAAGGTTGAGAGAGGGCAAAAAAAAAGGGAGGAACGCCCGAATTTTCAGGGGCGGGAGATTCACGGCCGGAAACGGACGGCATCAAGAATACGCTTTTAAAAATGAATATCCGCCTCCCGAAGCGAATGCACAGGACAGAATGGAGCCCGTCAAAAAAGTTCTCATCTGCCTTTTTGTACAGCAAAATGCCGTTACAGCCCGCTCATCCCCTTTTTTTATCATAATGGTCCGTTTTGAAATGGAGCCGTCTTTTTTCATATATATAATATCAATCGGAAGCTGTTTTTCCAAGGAATGTCTCAATATTATGTTCATGTATATACCTCCTTCCGCCGGCTTCATTATAAACGAACAAACGTTCCGTTTCAACTCGATTTCTTCTCCGGAAAAAGCCGCAAGTAACCAACGCTCCTGAAGGACAAACAAACTGACCGAACATACGGCCTGTTCATATGGTATAGAGAGAATCGCCAGAATGGGAGGAAAAGTATATATGTTTGGTTACTCAATGGTACAAATGGTGCGGTCAAATGCTCATAAGCTGGACTGGCCGCTCAGAGAAAACGTATTACAGTTATATAAACCTTTCAAATGGACACCTTGCTTTTTGCACAAGTTTTTCGAAAAAAAGGTGAAAAACAGAAAGAAAATGTCAGTCATCATTGAATTTGAAGAGGGCTGCCATGAATCCGGTTTTCACAGCACAGGACAGGTCTTATCAAAAGAAAAACGCTGCACCATAAAAAAGCAGTTTCAAACAATCAATTGCTGCAGCGCCGAAGTCACTCCGTCCGCCCTTCACATGCTTCTTTCGCAATGCCGGGATATCCGTAAAATCTATTTAAACCGTGAAGTAAAAGCGCTCCTTGATACGGCAGCTGAATCGTCTCATGCAAAAGAAGTGACCCGTAACGGCACCGTATTAACAGGAAAAGGCGTAACCGTCGCCGTTATTGATACCGGAATCTATCAGCATCCCGATTTAGAAGGCAGAGTTATCGGATTTGCGGACTTTGTCAACCAAAAGACAGAACCGTATGATGACAACGGACACGGCACCCATTGCGCCGGTGATATCGCAAGCAGCGGCGCTTCATCTTCCGGTAAATATCAGGGGCCGGCGCCGGAAGCCGATCTGATCGGAGTCAAGGTTTTAAACAAATCAGGATCAGGAACCTTGGCTGATATCATCGAAGGTGTGGAATGGTGCATACAATATAATAAAGAACACACAAAGAATCCGATCAGAATCATCAGCATGTCACTGGGCGGAGATGCGCTCAGATATGATAAAGAAACGGACGACCCGCTCGTCAAGGCCGTTGAAGAGGCATGGAATGAAGGAATCGTCGTCTGCGTCGCCGCAGGCAACTCCGGTCCGGAAGCTCAAACGATTTCAAGCCCCGGTGTCAGCGAGAAGGTCATCACGGTAGGCGCCTATGATGACAATGATACGGCCGGCAATGAGGACGATACGGTCGCTTCTTTCTCAAGCCGCGGCCCGACGGTGTACGGAAAAGAGAAGCCTGACATTCTTGCGCCCGGGGTCGATATCGTATCTCTCCGTTCTCCGCGTTCATACCTTGACAAATTACAGAAATCAAACCGTGTAGGCTCCTTGTATTTCAGTCTGTCGGGCACGTCCATGGCCACTCCGATCTGTGCGGGCATTGCCGCCTTAATCCTTCAGCAGAACCCGCAGCTTTCGCCTGACGAAGTGAAAACACTGATCAAACAAAGTCCGGGTCAATGGACAAATGAAGATCCGAACATTTACGGAGCGGGCGCAGTAAACGCTGAAAACGCCGTGCCGAAAGAGTAACCTTTTTATCATGAGAACGGAGTCGTCTGCACCTGCAGATGACTCCGTTTTTCAGGTGAACAGATGAAACATTTATAATGAAGGAACTCGGAACGCTTCACAAATCGGCTGTCAGAAAAAAAGATCAATGCAAGGCAGTGTATTTCTAAAAAAATAGGGAATAAGTATGGTGTAGATAAAAGGAGGAATCACAATGGCACTTACAAACACCGAATTGTCTGAATGGCTGCAAAAACAGATCGGACAAACGCTTGATATCAGAAAAGGAGAGCTGACAGACAGCCGAAACGAGATTTCTGATATGGACCAGATCATGCTTCACCTTGATGATGTTCTCGTCCGCCGGACAAACCATCCCGATGACTATGTAGCGGACGAAGAACTCGTCTTAAAAGGGCACGGCACAACCTATACGGAGGAAGGAAATGTCCCGCTTCCCCAAGATGCGTATGAAATCCCACTGCTCGGCGACATCACCATCCAAAAGGAGCAAGACGGATTAAAGGTACATACAGATCGGGCCGTTTATACAATCGGGACCCGGAAAGAGCAATAAAAAGAAAAAACGCCCTGATTCAGCGGCGTTTTTTTATTGATTTTTTTCTTCTGAATATCCGTGGAACATCGTGAATGCGCAAAGCATAATGCCTAAAATAATGATAATCGGGAGCCAGATCACGGCAAACTTATAATCCGGTTCGGCAAAAGCGCCGATGACCGCTCCAAAGCAATACAGCACCAAGGCAAGCGCGCGCAATAAAGCATCTCTCGTAAACTGCTTCCGCTTGTCCGCTTTGTAAAACCTTGCGGTGAGATCTTCAAAAAAATTAGCGAGCGTTCCCGTTAATACGGTCGTGGAAATCCCCGCTACACCAAGTTTTCTCGCGGCTGTCGTCTGCATTCCCATTGCGAAGCTGAGCAGCATAATCAGCACATAAACAGAAATGGCATCTGCAAAAAAGCAGGAGAACAAAGCAAACAGCAGCAAAACTGCTCCTTCAATAGCTAAAGCGGCAGTTACCGCAGGGGGCCAAAATGATTTCTTTTTATTGCCCACAAGCAGGGCCGCGACAATAACGCCGGCAATAAATCCGATTAACGAGGTTAACGATTTGAGTACGGCAAGGTGCCACGAGTTGCCGATCGCCAGGCCGAACAGAACGATGTTCCCCGTCATATTGGCGGTAAAGATATGTCCCAGGCTTAAATAACCGATCACATCCACAATTCCCGCTGTTAAACAAAGAAGTAAAAGTGCAATATTTCGGTATGTAGTCACTGTCAATGTGATCCAATCCTTTCTCATGCTGATTCCAACATATAAGTTTACTCTTTGCCATTTCATATGTCCAGCCGGCGTGCCGCTTTTTCAGAGCATAAAAAAACTCCGGCGAACCGGAGAAGCTACTGAACGATAAATAATACTCTCGTGCCGTCGGAATATCCGCTCATTTGATTTCCAACCCACGAACCGGCCCCGCGGTTATCCGACGGGGTTACATATCTGATATCAGCCCCGGCCCCGCCTTCTGTGCAGACTGCCATGGGCCATTCATCACGGTCAAACCCGGGCTTTGTCGGAATTCCTTTCAATGATTCTTTCCTTCTATTCTCTGCTCCGCCCCGATCAATTGTACAAATCTCAGAATGACCTGCCGAAATGGCGTCTTTTATATGATTTCCCGTCTCCGGATATTTTGACAGCGGGAAATACAGCACCTGATCGTATCGGGATGCGGCACGAGCAGCACTGTCCGAATGGATGCCGGCGCCCGTAAAGCCGAACTGAAGAGAGATCACCAAAAGCAGACTTGCCGCCCATTTCATAAACGCATTCATTCACATCCTCCTTAAGAAGTTGATATGAAGCGTAAATATGTATATTAGCCGGATTTAACACACATGATGAAATGGCAAAAAAAGTTTGCTGTTTTGTTGATAATCAACGAAAATGGCGGCTTTACGATTTGTCTATTGAACCGGCTTCTGTTTCCTTATATATTTTAGACATACTTATGAGCCGTTGTGATCAGTGTCTTCGGCAGATAAAAGGAGGAATGCCGTCCGGTCGGCAGGCACCGGCTGTTTGTTATGTCTTTTCAAAAACATGAAGGCGGGGAAATCCAGATGGAAAAAACAATGTTTCACCCACACTCACCCGAGTTTCACGAAAACCCTTTTGCGGTTTTAAGCAGATTCAGAGAGCAGGACCCCATACATAAATTCGAACTGCAGCGTTTCGGAGGCACCTTTCCGGCTTGGCTCATCACGCGTTATGATGATTGTATGGCGTTTTTAAAAGACGGCAGAATTACGAGAGATGTAAAACGGGTCATGCCGAAGGAGCTGATCGCGAAGCTGAATGTCAGTGAAGATATCGATTTTGTCTCAGAGCATATGCTGGCAAAAGACCCTCCGGATCATTCACGTCTTCGCTCTTTGGTGCATCAGGGGTTCACTCCCCGGATGATTGAGCAGCTTCGCAGCGGGATAGAGCAGATCACAGAAGAGCTGCTGGATGAAATGGAAACAAAAGCAGACCCTGATATCATGAGAGATTTCGCCGCACCGCTTCCGTTTATCGTCATTTCCGAACTGCTCGGGATTCCGAAAGAGGACCGCGCCAAATTTCAAGTGTGGACAAACGCAATGGTCGACACGTCAGAAAGCGGACAAGATGCGACCAACCAGGCTCTCAAAGAATTTAAACAATATATGAAAACACTGATCGAAGAAAAAAGAAAACATCCGGGTGAAGACTTGACGAGCAAGCTTATTTACGCTGAAGAGGACGGCCAAAAGCTGAGTGAATCAGAGCTGTATTCCATGCTGTTTTTGTTAGTCGTTGCCGGGCTTGAAACAACGGTTAACCTTCTCGGCTCCGGCACCCTGGCGCTTCTTCTGCACAAAGACCAGATGGAGAAGATAAAGCGGCAGCCGGAAAATATCCAGACGGCGGTCGAAGAGCTTTTGCGTTATACCTCTCCCGTCATCATGATGGCAAATCGATGGGCGATTGAAGATTTCACCTATAAAAATGTTTCCATTAAAAAAGGCGATATGATATTTATCGGCATTGGTTCAGCCAATCGGGACCCGGAATATTTCGATGATCCTGATACATTAAATATAGCGAGAACACCGAACCGTCATATCTCTTTTGGATTCGGCATTCATTTTTGTCTCGGGGCTCCGCTCGCCCGGATGGAAGCATCCATTGCCTTTACTGCGCTTTTAAAACGGTTTCCGAATATAGAGCTGAAAGGCGCGGCCGAGAATGTAACATGGAGAAAAAATGTGTTTTTGAGAGGGCTTGAAACATTTCCTGTCAGATTTTAACATCGCCCCCCCTGTTTATCGGGGGTTTTTTTAATGTCTTATAAACAGAAATCAATACAACAATGAAAATTTAGTACATAGTAAATTTAGTTCTATATAGATAAAAAAAGCGGCCGGATTGCTCCGGCCGTTCTCTATTACCGTTTTACCAACTCATTTGTTTCGTCCAGCTTTTTTCTGAAAGATTTAAGGAAATTTGCGCTTATCGTTCCTTTGTTTGCGTACAGTTTTTCGCAGAATGCCTTAATGGCGTTTTGCGGCTTCGGTTCCGACAGCATCGTGACATGATTGGAAGAGTGGACGTCCAGCAGGTGAAACTGTTTCATCTGGCGTTCCCATTCTTTCCAATACGCATCATGGTCTAACGGAATTTGTTCTTCCTCTGCTGTCAGATAACGTTCAAGATCTCCGAGGAACAAACCGCTTTTATTACGGAAGTAGTAGCATTGCAGCGCTTCCGGATGAGGCAGCGGCTTCATGTCATACTCTTCCATTCCGTAAGCGAGCTGCGTCTTCATCATTTGCTCCAGCTGCATCCGGATTGCTTCTTCGGATTTTGGCAGACCGCGCTTTTTGGCAAGGCCGATCAATTCTTTCAATACTTCTTCTTCCTCAGCCTGGACGGTAATGTCTTCTCTGCTGATTAATGCCTCTTCAAGGTTTTCAGGCTTAAGATATGCTGTAAGCATCGTATTGATCGTTTGCAGCATGACTGACTTAACAGATGGTTTTCTTTCTTTCCATTTTTCACTGTACGGGGTGTCGATCATGACGGCGCTTTTTACCGTATGACCTTCCTCCTGCAAGAGACGCGCGGTTTCATATGCAAGCATGCCGCCCAAGGAATATCCGCCGAGGTCATAAGGGCCTTTCGGCTGTACCGCTTGGATGATTCTCTTATAAGAAGCGGCCGTCTCTTCGATTCCTTGCAGCGGCTCTTTCCCTGTCAAACCCCTTGCCTGGATACCGTAAAAAGGTCGCTGACTCTTTTTGGCGAATGGCTGGTATGCTTCCACGCCTCCCGTTCCGCCGTGAAACCAAAAAACAGGACGGCCTTTTTCTCTTTCATTCAGCTTGACGAGTTCGGGAAAATTCCGGCCCGTCTCCTGCGGTTGGTTCGTTTTTAACAGCATGCAGATCTCCTGAAGAGTGCTGCATTTCTGAAGAGCCTCCAGACTGATGCGGCTGTCTCCGTCCTCAAGTTTCTTCAACAGCTGAATAGAGGAGATTGAATCGAAGCCGTATTCAGTCAGCGGCTTATTTTGATCCATTTCCGCTGCCTTCATCCCCAAAATGTCAGCCACAATGTCAGCCGCGCTCCCGCAGCGGATCTGAGGATTCTGTGAAACCGGTGCAAGGCTGATGTCTTCTGACTGACCGCCGTTCCAATACTTATGGTTTTCAAAAGGATATGTCGGAAGCGGCACTCTTTGAACAGATTTGCCTTGGTGGAGTCTGTCCCACGGTATATCCGCACCTTTCACCCAGCAAAATGCAAGCTTTTCCAGATTGTTTTCAGCCAACAGCGTCTCTGTGACGACTGTACCGAGAGTCCCTTCCAGTAAAACGCCGATATCTCCTGATCCAGTCTGCTGACTGCCTGTAAAGAAGCTTTTCATTCCATTGCCTTCTTCGGAAAATGCTCTGTACTCTTTCAGTTTTTCCAGCAATTCATCTTGATTGCGGGCAACGAGTGCCAGGCGGCAGTTCATCGCCTCACGGCCGGTCTGAAGCGTATAAGCAATATCCCGCAATGACGGAGTATCTCCAGTTTGCACAAAATCAGCCAGCTGACTTGCGGCCGCCTTAAGACGCCCTTCACTCTTAGCAGAAAGCACGATAAGCTGCGGTTCATGCGCAGATTCTTTGTCTTTATGGCTCGGGCTGTACTGTTCCAAGACGACATGCGCATTCATGCCGCCGAAGCCATAGCTGTTAATTGCGGCCCGGCGCGGGATCGGTCTGCCCGTATGGTCGGTGAGCTGTATCCATTCCTGATTGTCTTCGGTGAAACGGAAGCGGCTTTTCTGAATGGCCATTTGCTCATTTGCAGCTGTAAATCCGGGAATGCCCGGGATGGTATGATGCTTCATGGCCATCGCCACTTTTATAAGGGCGGCCAGTCCGGAAGCGAGTTCGCCGTGCCCGATGCAAGGTTTCACGGTACTGATATAACAAGGCGCGCTTTCCTCTTGATTTGCAGACTCGCCGTAACCCGCTTTGATTGCATTAAACTCCAGCGCATCTGCCATTTCGGAGGCAATGCCGTGCGCTTCAATATAAGTGACGGTTTGCGGATCAACGTCGGTGTCTTCGTACGCTTTTTTCATCGCGGCCTTCATTCCCGCCGGATTCGGTGCGTGAAGCGACATGCCTTTACCGCCGTGAGACACTCCTGTTCCTTTAATGACCATGTGAATATGATCGCCGTCTTCAATTGCCGCCTCAAGCGGTTTGATGATGATAATGCCCGTCCCTTCGCTTCTGACAAAGCCATCGGCATCTTTTTGGAACGATTTCGCCCGGCCGTTTTTGCTTAAATACCCCATTGAATCAAAACCGATAAAGCCCTTCGGCGACTGCAGAATATTGGCGGCACCCACGACAGCCTGCTCACATTCGTTATGACGTATTGATTGAACCGCCCTGTGCAATGCCACCAGGGTTGACGTGCAGGCAGCCTCGTAATATTCACTCGGTCCTTGTAAATTCAAGGCATATGATATTCTGTTCGGAATGATGGACGGAATGGCTGTTCCATTGTTCGGATCGCTGTTGCCCGCGGCAACGAAAACGCCTGTCGGTCTGCTTGATAACGCCTTATTTGTCAGGCCCGCATCCTCCATTGCCTTCCATGTATGCATCAAAAGCAGAAACTGCTCCGGCCCCATTTGTGATGCTTCTTTAGGAGAAATTCCGAAAAAGAGCGGGTCAAATTCGCCGACACCGTCAATAAAACCGCCCCATCTGAGACTCGTGTCATTCTCATCACCGGCGTAACGGCGCCAGTCCCAGCGGTCCGCCGGAATTTCGGTAATACAGTGATCCCCGTTTACGATGTGCTCCCAAAAAGACTGGATATCCGGGGATTGCGGAAACTGAGCTGACATACCGATAATCGCGATTCCTTGCTTGACATCGGCGTTATCACAAGGCGTATGCTGTTTCTTCGGTAAAGTGCGCTCTTCTGTTTCCGTGACCCTGGCCTCTTCTGAATGCTTATGATCGGCAAGCAATTGAGAAAACTTGCTCTCATATGCTGACGCGAAGTGGCGGGTCAGCTCCTCCGCGGTCGGATACTCGAAAAACAATGTTGGATTCACATCGATGTCCGCCTCTTGGCCGATCTCTTTTGTCAGCCCGATCAGGCTCGCTGAATCAAGTCCCAATTCCATGATATTCGCGTCAGAACGAAGAGATGGCCCGGGTTCATCCATCATCTTGGCGAGCTTGCCAAGGACGTAGCTGTGGATATCATCTGTCAGACTGCCGGCAGAAATCGGTGCTCCCGCATTCTTAACAGCCGTTCGGGCCGGCTGATTCATCTGTTCGGTTTTCGGGCGGAACCGTTTCAGGGCATAGCCTTCAAAACGCATCACCACTTCCGATCGGCTGCTGATGACATCTGCGTTAATCAGAATCATTTCCCCCGTTTGTTTGGTCAGCTTGATGTGCAGCCAGCAATCGGTAAGATCTTCAGGGCTGCTGAAGGTGACGGAATTAATGCCGAACGGCAGATAGCTTTCCGCCTCCGTTTGATCCAATAAAGAAAGCGAGGCCAAGTAAGCACTGTTGGCGATTAATGGATTTACGGCATAATGATGCGCTCGTTGTGAGTCGCTATTGTTCAGGTTCACTTTCGCTAAAACGGCATCAGAGCCTTTGTACAGGCGGGTGATCGTTTTAAATTCTTCTCCCCACACGACGGTTCCCGTTCCGTCTCCGTATAACTCATCTATCCGGCCGACTTCCCGGTAAGAGCGCTGAATGGCCGCCAGATCCGCGTGCTGCTTTTGAAACGGATACGGGCTGCACTCGGCATACGCCGCTATGCTCCAATCAGGAGACGTGCGGCTGCGGTGCATTATGCTCAGTTCAAATGCATTCCCATTTTGTTTCGATTCTGTTTTCAGCTCGATGCGATCGCCTTTTTTTACGGTAATGGGGCTGACGTAATTCAGTTTTTTAATTTGTCCTCCTTCCGCTTCAGGAAAAAGATCACAAAAATGATCGACTGCCAGACTGTTATATGTAGCGCCGACGAGTACCGGTTCTCCGCTGAATTGATGCCCTTTCACGTATGGATCGTCATCACTGTATACCGCCTGAACGCCGCCAGCGTTTTCTGATTCACCGAATTGAAAAGAAGTCCCGTGGTCAAAAGCGTAGGCCGGCAGATGAACAGCGTGCTCTTGCTGCAACTGATCAAACGCGATATTCTCTCCTTTTTCCCATTGCCGCGCACGTCGGCCAATATCAGAATCGGAGAAATTGAGATTCCGCTGATCCATACGGTAAGCGGCCAGCTTTTCCAACAGTTCCTGAATGGAGGAAGCCGTAAATGCCGCCCGATACTCCGAATGATGTGTTCTTTTTTGCAGCGCGGATGCGATGGCGGCCGGTTGAAGAGATGGCGTCTTTTCTAAAAAGGCCGCCAGTCTGTCAAGATAGGCTTCAAAACTCCATTTTGTTTTCGCTGACACAGGGAAAATATATTCCTCATCGCCGTGACGGGTCTGATCGGAATTCGGGCTGATATATTCTTCTACGATGAGATTTGCATATGCCCCGCCTGCCCCGAAGGAATTAATCATGCTTCTCCGCGGTATGATGTCCCCCGTTTCGGCATCCCTCATACGCTCCCAATACTCGTTTTTTTCCTGCAGGTAAAAAGCCGTTTGTTCAAGGTTGATATTCGGATTTTGCGGTTTTGCGTTAATCGTCGGGACTAATGTTTCCCGCTCCATTTGCAGCAGCACTTTCGCGAGCTGAGACATGCCGGAAGCCGCCTCTAAATGGCCAAGATTTGACTTGACGGATCCAAGCGCGCAAAAACGTTTTTTACCAGTATATTGCGCGAACGCATTTGTCAGGGCAATGACCTCAATCGGATCTCCCAATACAGAGCCGTTTGCCGCTGATTCAACATAACTGATTGTTTCCGGATTGATTCCGGCCTTGTCGATGGAAGCCGCCATGAGCTTCGCCTGCTGTTTCGGATCCGGAGCCGTGTACATCTGCCTTCCGCCGCTATGACACAACGCGCTGCTTTTAATGACCCCGTAAATATGGTCTTTGTCGGCAACCGCTTTGGAGAGCGGCTTCAAGAGCACTGCCCCGACTCCTTCTCCCGGCATCAGGCCCGTGCCGGTTCCGAAGCTTTTGCTTTCACTTCCCTGTTCAAGCAAATTCGCCCGTTCGAGCGCATCATATTTAGACGGTTCAAGCGTGAGATTGACCCCTCCGGCAATCGCCATGGAACAGCTGTTAAGCTTCAGGCTTTCACAGGCGAGATGAATGGCGCTCAGTGAGCTGGAGCATGCGGTCGTAACGCCCATGCTCGGGCCCGTTAAATTGAAAAAGTGGGAAATGCGGTTGGCGATATGCCAATCCCCTCCGTTAGAGCTGAGCGCAGCTTTTTCCAATGACGGGATATTCCAGAAATATTGATTGTACATACTGCCCATAAATACACCGATGCCGCTGTCTGATTCCTGCCATTCGTTTACTCTTTCTAACGAGTAGCCTCCGTTTTCAAATGTTTCCCATACGGTTTCAAGGCTTAGACGGAGCTCAGGCGTCATCTCCATCACATGGTCTTCCCGGATGTCAAACAAGTGATGGTCAAAAGCGTCAATATGCTGCAGAAATCCGCCGTACCTTGTTTTGCGTTCTTCTTTTCGTGTTTCTTTTGCCATTGTTTTCAGAAGACCGGATTTCCATCTGTTTTCCGGAGCTTCCGTAATACAGCTGTCTCCGGCTTTTAAATGCTCCCACAGCTCATCGAGGGTTTCAGACTCGGGATAGCGGCCGCTGATGCCGATAATGGCAATGTCGTCACAATCAGAACGATTAACGGTGACGGTTTCTGTTTCCGGCTTTGGCGCTTTTGGCTCTTTTTGTTCAGTGATAAACCGCCGCGTTTCCGTGACAAGCGGCACCGGTTCATTCATTGCAGGTTCCGGATGCTTTGTTTCAGGAGGCGCTTGTTCGGCTCCGAATGCCTGTTGCAGCTTATCCGGGTAAGTTTCCAGCAAATACTCGGCAAGTTCTTTCGTATTCGTGTGTTCAAATAAGACCGTTTTCGGCAGCTCGCCCGTCAATGTTTCCAGTTCGCGGATAAAATTCACCTGCAAAATGGAGTCGATGCCGTATTTTTCAAAGCTCGTTTCCGGCTGAATGCGCTCGGGAGCAAGCTTTATGGACTTGGCTAACGTTTCTTTTATGAATTGCACAGTCCGGTCTGTGACTGAGAAAGAGGGTTCTGTGAAATCAGCCGGCTCTTTGGAAGCCGCAGTTTCTTCAACCGCCTGCGCGTCCGGCTGCTTTTGCCTGATGACGCCGTCGCTTTCTGCCGCCACGATCTGCTGGCCGAGGTGGTGTGACGATTCCGCCATAAATGTAACGTACCGATATCCCTCGCTTTCCAGCGCAGACTGCCACGCTTCAGGATACAGCCCCGGGCATCCGGGAATGCGCAGTTCGGCGTCTTCATACAGCCACCAGCCTTCCAAAAGACCGAATGTCAGGTGAGAATAAACCGAATGGCTGCTAATCTCATTTAATAGCAAAATCCCATTCTTTTTCAGCACCGCTTTGGCATTGCGAAGTGTCCGCCTAATATTTTTTGTCGCGTGAAGCACATTTGCCGCAATTACCGCGTCATATGCGCCCGCCTCTATACCCTGCAAAGCCGGGGGCTCTTCCACATTAAACCGCTTATAAGTCAAATACGGATTGTCGGGACCGTATTCTTTTTCAGCATGCATGAAAAAGGCCTTTGACAGATCGGTGTAGCAATATTCTTTCACATGATGTTTGTACTCTTTTAATCTTTTGAACACGGCCGCGCTCGTCCCGCCCGTCCCCGCTCCGATCTCTAATATCCGGATTTCCGCGTTCGGGTCTTCTTTCAGGCGTTCTTCAATGAAAGCCGTCAATGTGTCAGCGAGCACCTCATTATAATAGTCTGCCGTTTCATTGTTTTTATAGATTCCTTCCACCAATTCCATTGAGGAATCAGGAAACAGAACATCAGTGGCAGAAACTCTGCCGGATAAAATATCCGGCAAAGCTCTGAGAGCGGTCTCCACTAAGGTGATCATCGCCTGTTTGCTGCTGTCCTTGAGTAAAGGAGCTTTCTTTTCATCCCATTCTTGCCACAGAACGTCCGCACGCTCTATCGGACCTGTTAACACATACGTACTGCCTGACTGTTTCAAAAAGCCTTTTTGCACCAAGATGGAGATGCTTTCTTCCAGCCACCTGCCGTAAAACCCCTGCATGACAGGCTGCGTTTCGTTTTCCGTAAAAAATCCGACAGATTTCAGCTGGCCTGCCAATAGTTTGTAAAGAAGATCTTCAGTGTTTTGCAAAGCCGTCCCCTCCTTAACTCAATTGTTGTACATGTCTTGTTACTTTAGGCTGATAGCTTCGCAGTTTTTGCATCGCCGAGCCGTGATGTTCAGGGTATACTTCTATCATTTCTTCCGGTTTTTCCTCCGGCTCTTCCGCCTGTTTCATCATGACGAACTGATTCAACGGGCCGCCGAGCAATCGTTCAAGCGCCGCCATTGCTTCCGGCGCTTCAATTGATCCGACTCCCGCCTGTTTCATCCGTTCTTGATAGTCGGCAGATGATACGATTCCGACACTGCCCCAGTAGCTCCAATTCATCACTGCCGCCGAATACGGCCGAACTTGAGCCAAATGAGCGGCAAAGGCATCTTTGAAACTGCATCCGGCAGCATAATTGCTTTGTCCGGCCGCTCGTGCAAATGATTGAACAGATGAGAAGAACAAAGCAAAGTCCAGCGGCTCATTTTGGAACACGCGGGCCATATTCACGCTGACATTGACTTTCGCAGCGAGCACGCTTTTCAAACGGCTTTCCGGCATATTTGCCAGGCTCTGATCCTCTAAAACAATTGCGGAATGGATGATTCCGTTAATTTGCGGGTGCGTGCGTTTGATCGTTTCATACGCCTGTGTGAGCTCATTCGGATTTGCCGCGTCAGCTTCAATATAAATCGGCGCCGGGCCGAATTGGCTGAGTCTGTCGATTTTTTCCTGAATGGCGCTGTTATGTTTTCGTCTGCCGATCCAAACGACTCGCGCCTGATATGTTTTCACGGCATATTCGCTCCATGCCTCGCCGATGCCCCCCGCGCCGCCGATGACGACATAAACGCCGCCTTTTTGGTAAGCGGGCCGGCTTGACACCGGCTGCTGTACAGGAATGAGGCGCTGTTTGTACCAGTGATTGTTCCGGTACGCCCAAGTATTGCCTTGCTCATCAAACGGCGCTGAGAACAGCTCCGCCTTTGAAACATCTTCCGGACAGCCGGCATCAATCAGCCTTGTTTGCCAGTTCGGATACTCTTTTGCGAGCGAGCCGACCAACCCGTGAATGCCTGCATGAGCCGGATCAATAATGTCCGCCGGCTGTACGGACTGTGTTTTTATTGTGACTGCAGTCAAGCTGATTCGCTTGCCTCCATATCCTAAAGCAAGCATGGCCTTAATCACTCTGTACATCTGGATGACGCCCGCATCCTGAGCTTTTACCATGTCATCAGCGCTGTGAAAAGGAGCGATCCATACGATATGCCCGAAAGACCCTGTTGCTTTCAGTTCAGCCGCAACAGCCTCTATTTTATCCTCCGGGTTGATATGAAGCCGTTTCGCAGAAGGATGATGCAATTGAAAAGCCGCGCTTTCCTCATCCCCCGCGATAAAGACAACCTCTTCCGTCTTATATGCCGGGCTTTGATCACGGAATTCCGCGAGATCCCACACCGGAGCCAGAAGGTTTGCTCCATTTAATGATGTTTCCGGCGCGGGGCCTTCCATCATTCTGGAAGAAATCCCTTTAATTTTGACACAGACCCGGCCGGTCTCATCGCATAAGTCAATGTCCATACGCTGTATTTTTTCATCCGTTCCCCGGGAGCTGACATACGCCCACATGCTTGTCGTGCATGGACTGAAAATGTCCAGTTCTTCAAGGGCGAACGGCAGTGACAGCTGGTTATCATCTGCGTGCAGCTTCAGACCGATTGTCGCTTGCAAAGCTGAATCAAGCATACACGGGTGAAGAACGTATTGATCTGCCGTTTCTTCGAGGAAGGAAGGCAGCCGGAGCTCAGCCAATGCTTGATTGCTTCCGATATGAATCTGCTGAATTCCTTGTTGTCCGGGACCGTAGTCAATGCCGATTTTGCTGAATAAGTCGTAACACTGTTCAGAAGTCAGTATACTGAGGCCGCATTGAGCTTTCAGTGCGCCTATATCACGGTGCGGAGCCTCCCTGGCGCTGAGAATGCCGGCAGCGCCCTGACAGTGTATCTGCCTGCCGCTTGCTTCTGTTTGTGAATCCGTGTAAATGTCATACACGATTTCACCGTTTCCCCTCGGGTTCAGGCTGATCTGCGCTTCAATCGGGCGGTGTCCCGCTTCGATCGGCCGAACCCAAACGATGTTTTTCAGGCGGGTGACAGAAGGACGTTCCTTTTGCCCTTTGACTGCCTGAGCAACCGCCGCCCTAGCCATTTCCAAGTAAGCAACGCCCGGCATAACCGGCTTGCCTTTAATAAGATGATCGGTGAAAATCGTCTCTTGTCCCGTAAATTCGGATCGGTACCGCTGCTCTGTTAAATCTGATACATTTTCGTGAAGCAGCGGGTGCAGCACCCGCGACGTCGGCACAGCTTGCGGTTTCTCTGCTTTCGGCCGATTGTCCGTGATCCAGTACCGCTCTTTCGCAAACGGGTAAGCAGGAAGACTCATCCGTTGAGGCTTGATATCAGAATATAGGCCGTCCCATTTGATATCCGCGCCCTGCACCCATAATTCCGCAAGCTTGTCATTCTCTCGGCGGCTTATCAGCTCTTCGATATCCGCCTCGCCGTTTGCACCTGCCAGAATGGATTTCAGGGAGGTTTTACCCGCTTTTCCTTTATAAATACCCGCTATATCATAACGTCCTTTCGCACAGCTCTTTAGCTTGTCCCGCAGTTCTTCGGCCGAGGAAGCGATAATGGCCGCTCTTTCTTCCATCGCATCACGCCCCTGCTGAAGCGTGTAAGCAACATCGGCAAGATCCGCATCCGTAAAAGAAGCTTGCGCCAGCTGCTGCGCCTGTTCCTGCAGACGCTCTTCTTCTTTGGCCGACAGCACAAAGATTTGAGGGTGTGTGAAAACAGCTGTTTTTCTTTCTACCTTCGGGATATATTCTTCAATGACGACATGGGCGTTTACGCCGCCGATGCCGAAAGAACTGATTCCCGCACGGCGCGGCAGATGATTGCCGTTTTCGTCTTTCAATGCCGTCCATTCTCTTTTTTCCTGTACGATGTAAAACGGACTGTCTTTCAGCTTGATATACGGGTTGATGACCTCGCTGTGGAGGCTTTTTGCAAGTGTTTTATGCTTCATCTGCATCAGCACTTTGATCACACCCGCGACACCGGCTGCCAGTGACAGGTGGCCGATATTGGTTTTGGCCGATCCCAGACCGCAGTGACTCGCGTAAACGGCGGGATCGCCTGTTTTTTCGTACAGCTTTTGAAAGGCGGATTTCAGGCCGTTGATTTCGACCGGATCGCCAAGCTCCGTTCCGGTTCCGTGCGCTTCAATATAAGTGACTGTTCTCGGATCAACGCCTGCTTTGTCATAAGCCGTTCTGACGACTTCCGCCTGGGCTTTCGGATTCGGCGTCGTCAAGGAGTTCGCACGTCCGCCGTGATTGACCGCGCTGCCTTTAATGACACCGTAGATATGATCGCCCGCTTTTTCCGCTTCTGATAGCTTTTTCAAAAACAGAATTCCGGCACCTTCACTGACGGCAAATCCGTCCGCCCTGTCGGAGAATGTTTTACATTTCCCTTCTTTGCTCAGCGCACCCGCTTTGTCATAAGCGATGTGGCCTTGCGGTGTGACGACGGTATTCACGCCGCCGGCGATCGCCATATCGCAGTTCCCGTTTTCAATGGCGCATACGGCGTGATGAATCGCGACCAGCGAGCTGGAACAAGCCGTGTCGATCGGTTCACTCGGCCCGTGCAGATTAAGCATATAGCTGACGCGGTTCGGCCCCGCTGACGGACTCATATTTGCGGCTGACGCACCGCCGATATCCAGGTCGGAAAACAGTGAGCCGTATCCGGTATTCCCCGTGCCGATATACAGGCCTGTTTTCGTGCCGGAAAGGCTTTTAGCGGAATATCCCGCATCTTCTATCGCCTTCCACGCATACATCATTAACAAGCGCTGCTGGGGATCCATCTGTTCGGCTTCCAGCGGTGAAATTCCGAAGAACAGCGGATCAAAATCCGCAACTCCGTCAATAAATCCGCCCCACTTTACATTTGTTTTATTGGCTTCATTAAGCGGGTCACCGTAATACTCACGCCAGTCCCAGCGATCCGCCGGCACCTCTGTTATACAATCTTTTCCCTCTTCTAAGTTGCGCCAATACTCATCAATATTTGCGGCCTTCGGAAACACTCCGCTCATGCCGACAATAGCGATCGGTTCCGGTTTATGTTCAGCCGCCGTCTGAACAGGCTGTACGGCAGTTTTTGCAAATCGTTTGTTCCCTGCCAGTCTGATACCGCCATCATCAGTTACGCTGCTTTGTTTTTCTTCTTTCGGCTGTGTGCTGCCGGCAAATTGTGTTTGATAGTCTTCTGCTAAATGATGCGCCAAGGCTTGAATCGTCGCATATTCAAAAAATACGGTCGGTGTCAGATCAAGCTGATAAGTGTCATTCAGCTTGTTGGCGAATTCCGTCAGCGTAATGGAATCAAATCCGTATTGATTAAACTCCAATTCGATATCGATTTCTTCAATGTTTATTTTCAGAAGCCCGGAAACCTCGTTTGCCAGCAATTCCTGAAGTTTTGCCGTCAGGTCTTTCGGCGCAGGCGTTTCATCCGTTTTCTTAACCGGTGCAAAAGCGGCTGCCGGAGTCTTTTGAAGCAGCTTTTCCCGCATTACGGCGCGGTTTCCTTCCATGACGAGCACGCTTGTTTTCCCCATGCTCCATGCTTTGTAAAGAGCTTCTATTCCGGTCTCAGTGCGCATCGGTATTACGCCGGTTCTTTTTTCGGTGAGCTTCGCCATTTCTTCATTGACTTGCATTCCGCCGTTTTTCCACAGCGGCCAATTGACCGACAATGTGTGACCGTGGCGGTACATTGCGGTAACCAGTGCGTTGCGGTATGCCGCATAGCTGTCCATAAATGCGTTTGCCGCCGCATAATCCGCCTGTCCCGCATTCCCGGTGACGCCGGAAATGGATGAGAAAACGATGAAAAAGTCCAGCGCTAAATGCTCGGTTGCTTCATCAAGGTTGACAAATCCGTCCGTTTTAGGAGCCAATACACTGTAAAGCTCTTCGGTTGTTTTCTTTGCGATATACTGATCTTTCATCACACCCGCGCTATGAATGATGCCGTGAAGGCCGCCATATTCCGTCTCAATCGTTTTGACCAGGTCTGCCGCAGTTTGAGCGTTTGTTACGTCAGCCTGCTTGTATTCCGCTTTTGCTCCGAGTGATTCAAGCGATTGCAGCTGCATCCGCTGATTCTCGCTTAATGCGGAACGGCCTGTCAAAACCAGTGTCGGCTCTTTGACTTTGCGGGCGATTTCTTTCGCGAAAATAAAGCCTAAGCCCCCGGCTCCTCCGGTAATGAGATATATGCCTCCGTCGTTCCACGGAATGCGTATTTTGCCGCCGGACACGGCCGTTTCTTTGACATCTGCGCTGTATCGGATGCCGTTTTCATATTTGATATGGCTGTCATCAGCCCGTGTTTTATTTTCTCTGATGATGTCTGTGATTCTGCCGTTTTCCGCCGGTCCTATTTCAATCAGCTGGGTTTTCAGTTTTTTATGTTCCAGGCCGGCTGTTTTTAACAGAGCTGAAATGCCTGAGAGCAGCTGATGCTTATCTGTTTTAGAGAGAACCGTCTGGATAAGGACGTCTCCATCCGTCTCTTCCTTCAGCAGTTTTTGCAGCGTCTCCAATATCCGTCCTGTATAATCACGGAAGCGCGCCGCCGCTTTCCCGTGCTGGGAGGTCATTTCAATACATTCAGCTCCCGCGGCTTCAACGGCTTGTTTCAATCCGGCGTCTGTGTCACAAAGCAACACGATATGCCGGGCAAAAACCGGTTCCGTTTGAACGGCGGTTTCATCGCTTCGGGTCCATACCGGCTCAAGCATGAGCGTTTCCGGAGCTTTTTCTTTTTTCTCAGGTTCTTTTTCAGCCGTTCTGAATGACAAACCTTTCAGCCTTACGCAAACCTTGCCGTTTTCATCACAAATATCAAGATCGCGTTTTTCAATCTGGCCGGCTTTGTGGTCTTCAGAAAGTCTGGCGTAAACCCACATCTCAGCAGCGCATGCGCTGAATACTTCAAGCTCCTGAACCGCAAACGGAAGCATCAGTTTTTCATCATTTGTTCCGGTTAATATGCTTGATGCCTGCAATGCAGAGTCCATTAAGCCCGGATGCATGACATACTCCTGTACCGTGTCCGCACAAGCCGCATCAAGTGACAGTCTGCCCAATACGAAATCATCACCTGTATAAATCGCTTTGACACCCCGGAAAGCCGGGCCGTAATCAAAACCGATTTTGCGGTACATATCGTACACTTCATCTGCAGAAAACGGTGTCTCGGCGGATTGTGATCTCAGCTTTTGGAGATCAATGACCGGAGCCTCGGCGTCAGGGCGGACTGATACTGCCCCTTGGCTGTAAACGGACGGCTGATCTGTTTCCCGGCCGCTGTAAATGTCGAATTGAACGTCATTTGCCGTTTCAGGAATGAGACGGATGTTGACATGAACCGGCTCGTCTTCAATGGTGATCGGCCGCACCCAAACCGTATTCTTAAGCTTGACGCTTCCTTGTCCGGCCGGAACTTCAGATGCCTGTTCCATTGCTGCGCGCGCCATTTCAAGATGTGCCACTCCTGGTAAAATCGGCACGCCTTTTACAACATGGTCCGCAAGGTAAAATTCTTTTCCTGTATAGATTGAACTGAACCGCTGTTCTGCAAGGTTTGAAGTATTTCTGTGCAGAAGCGAATGAAGCGCGTCTTGTTTTCCCGCAGATACAGTGCTTGTTTTTTCGTGTTTTCCGGTGCTTTTTGCCGCCCAATAGCGGTCTTTTGCAAAAGGATACGATGGCAGGCTCATGCGTTTAGGCGGCCGGTCTCCATACAGCTTCGCCCAATCGACGTTCAGCCCTTTGACCCATAATTCAAGCAGCTTCGCGTATTTGCCGCGTGCCATCCATTTTTCAACGGCTTCTTGAATTTCTTCATCTTCCGTCAGCATTTTCAGCGTGCCTTTGTCTATTCTTCCTCTGTACAAGTCCGCGTGCTTATCTCCAGTGATAAACTGTGACAGTTTTTCCTGCAGTTCTTCTGCAGATCCGGCAATAACCGCCAGGCGTTCTTCCATGGCGTCCCTTCCGATTTGGAGGGTATATGCCATAGAAACGAGGGAGGATTGATCGTACCGTTTTTCAGTAAGCGCACGTTTCAGCTGTTTTGCCTGCTCTTTCAGGCGTTTTTCATTTTTGGCGGACAGAACGAAAAGACATGGGTCGATATGAAAATCATCTGCTTCCTCTCTGTCTTCTGGAATGTATTCTTCGATGACGACGTGGGCATTCACGCCTCCGATGCCGAATGAGCTGATGCCCGCGCGGCGAGGCTGTTCGTTTCCGCGTTCGTCCGTCTGCGTCTTCCATTCCATTGTCTCCCGCACCAGATAAAACGGGCTGTCTTCAAGCTGAATGTAGGGATTTACCGTCTCACAGTGGAGACTTTTTACTAGTGTCCGATGCTTCATCTGCAGCAAAATTTTAATAATGCCCGCTGCTCCCGCGGCAAGGGATAAATGGCCGATATTCGTTTTGACCGACCCTAAGCCGCAATAGCCGGCCGCTTTCTCTTTTCCGTCTGCAAACGAGCTGAACGCTTGTTTCAGGCCGTTAATTTCAACGGGATCTCCCAGTTCTGTTCCGGTGCCGTGCGCTTCGATATAAGAGACTGTTTTCGGATCAATGCCCGCTTTTTTGTATGCGGCTTTAATGACTTCCGCCTGTTGTTTCGGGTTAGGCGTTGTTAAAGATGCCGCGCGGCCGCCGTGATTCACCGCGCTTCCTTTAATGACGCCGTAAATATGGTCCCCATCCGCCTCAGCGGCTTTCAGCTTTTTGAGGAAAAAGAGACCGGCTCCTTCACCATGGGCAAAACCGTCAGCCTGATCAGAGAACGTTTTGCATCTTCCTTCTTTACTCAGCGCGCCCGCTTTGTCAAAACTGATATACACATCCGGAAGAACAATCGTATTGATTCCTCCCGCCAAAGCCATGTCGCACGTTCCTTCTTCAATTGAAGAAACGGCATGATGTATGGCAACGAGTGAGCTTGAGCAGGCGGTATCAATCGGCTCGCTCGGCCCGTGAAGATTGAGCGTATAGCTGACACGGTTCGGTCCGACAGACGGACTTGTATTCGCCGCGGATGACCCTTCAATTTCCGCATCGGCATTGGCTAAAAGAGAACCGTAGCCGGTATTTCCGGTCCCGATAAACACACCTGTCTTTGTGCCTGAGAGACTCTTTGACGCATATCCGGCATCTTCGATCGCTTTCCACGCGTACGTCAGCAAGAGGCGCTGCTGAGGGTCCATTTGCTCCGCTTCCCGGGGTGAAATCCCGAAAAATAACGGATCAAATTCAGCAATTCCGTCAATAAACCCGCCTTGGTTGACGTTTGTTTTATTGGCTTCTTTTGCGGGATCCCCGTAATAGTCCCGCCAGTCCCAGCGGTCTTTCGGAATCTCGGTCATGCAGTCTTTGCCTTCTTTCAGGTTCTGCCAGAAAGCTTCAATATCTTCTGCCATCGGGAAAATCCCGCTGATGCCTACGATTGCGATCGGTTCCGGCCCTTGGCCCCGCTGCACTGTCTGCGGAAGTGTCTCAGGCAGAGTGCGGCGCCGCTTAACGGCCGGGCGCGTGATTTGAGTCTCTTTTACCGGTCTTGCCGATTGAACCGTTTTTGTATTTACCGCAAACCTTCCGGCAAATTCCTCTTCGTATTCACTGATTAAATGAACGGCAAATTCATGGATTGTCGGATGATCAAAGAAAATCGTCGGCGTTAACGTAAGCCGGTACGTTTTGTTTAACTGGTTCGTAAACTCAGTCATCGAGATGGAATCCAGCCCGTATTTTGTCATTTCTTCATGAGGGTCAATTTTGTCAATGTTTACTTTTAACAATGAGGCCGTCTGCTGTTTTAACAGATGCTTCACTTTTTCAAGCAGGCTGTCAGCATCAATGTCATGACGTACGCCGGTCTCTGCTTCCGGATGATCATTCTCTTTGCGGAACAGTTTTGCTTTCATATGTTTCACATCTCCTTCAACAACCGTCATCCGGGTTGTCCCGCTCATCAAGCCTTGATATAAAGCCTTGATGCCGGCATCTGTGCCGAGCGGTGCGATTCCCGCCTCCTGCATCAGCATATCTTCCGTTTGCTTTCCTGCCTGCATTCCGCCTTCTTTCCATAACGGCCAGCTGACAGAAAGCGTCTTTCCGTATCTTTGTCCCGCGGCTTGTAAAGAACGGCGGTACTCGGCATACATCTCCATAAAGACATTTGCAGACGCATAATCAGCCTGGCCGACGCTTCCAAGCACACCTGATAAGGATGAAAAGACAATAAAGACATCTAATTTCTCATGTTGTGACGCTTCATCAAGATACACAAGGCCCTTCACTTTCGGAGCGAGAACGTGTTGGTATTCCTCTGCCGTCTTCTTCACCATGTAGTTGTCTTTTATAATGCCGGCACTGTGAACAATCCCGTCCAGCTTGCCGTGCCGTTTGCGGATATTGCGGATCAATCGGTATACTTCTGCTTCGTCCGTGACATCGGTCTGCTCGTAGAAAACAGAAGCGCCGGCAGCACGTACTGTTTCCAGCATGTCTTTCTGCTTTTCTCTGAGAGCGGACCGGCCGGTTAGTATGATGACGGCGTCTTTTGTACGGTTTGCGATCTCTTTTGCAAAGATCAGACCTAAACCTCCCGCACCTCCTGTAATGAGATAAACACCTTCGTCTTTCCACGGAATATCCGGCTCCGCTTGAGAAATCTCCATCTCTTCCCAATCAGCGGCAAAGCGCTTGCCGTTTTCATATTTCACATGGACGCTTTCGGCATGCATACGGTTTTCGGACGCTTTTTCCGCTATGCCTTCAGCACTTTCTTTCTCCTCGGCTTCGATCATTTGACAGATCAGCTTGGAATGTTCAAGGCATGCGGTTTTGAAGAGGCCGGTAATGCCTGAAAACACCCGCTGTAAGCCTGCTGACCGCGTAACAGCCTGAAAAAGAACGCGGCCCTTCGGCTTGCCTTTCATTATGGTTTTGATATGGTCAAACAGCTGGCCCGCATAAGAATGATACCGCTCTGCAATAGATGCGGGACGCTCGTCCAAGATAATGACGCTTGCATGTTCAAGCTTTGCTTCGACAGCTTGTTTTACGGCTTCATCGTACTCACAAAGGAAAATGATATGCTCTTCATATGAAGGCTCGTGATCGGCCGGTTCCGGCTGCTCTTTCCAGACCGGTTCAGCGAGCAATGTGTCCGTACGGCTGACAGGATCGCCTGCACCCGCGTTTTCTTCCATGATCCGTGTTGAGAAACCTCTCACCCGCACACAAAGCCCGCCGTTATTGTCATATAAATCAATATCGGCTTTTTGGATAGGATCGCCGGCTTTATTGTTCGCACTGAATGTGACGTGCACCCACATATCATCAGCGCACGGATTCAGAACGTCCAGCTCCTCTAAAGCAAACGGCAATGCGGCTTTGAATGGTTCCCCGCTTTCTGCAAGCAGCGCTCTCGTCACGTTTTGCAAATATTCGGCGGCCTGAAGCGCACCGTCCATCATACTCGGATGAAGGATATAATCAGCTTTTGTATGAGAGACGGATTCAGGAAGCTTCAATTTAGCAAGCAGCCGGTCTTCGCCTTTGTATACAAGCTGCACCCCTTTGTAACCCGGCCCGTAATCAGCACCGATCATTCCTTTGTAAAACGCTTGAGATTCGATTGTTCCCTGTGTGCACCGGCGCTTCAGCTGCTCAATATCCGCCGCTTCCTCCGGTTCCTTCCGGATGATTTCAGCGATGCCCTGATTATAAAGAGGAGCTTCTTCACCGATAGAATCGTTACCCCCGTACATTCTGTATTGAATCTGTCCGTCCTCTTCTTCATAAAGTCCGATATGGACACGGACAGCCTCCTGATCGGCTATCACCGGACGGACCCATACAATATTCTTTAAGCGCAGGCCCAGAGATTCCTCTGTTGCCCCGCCGATGCTTTTCTCCGCCGCGGCCCGTGCCATCTCAAGGGTAACGGCAGCCGGCACGATCGCCATTCCTTTAATGATATGCTCGGCAATAAAATACTCTTTTCCCGTGAATTCCGAACTGAACCGCTGCTCCTGCAAGACGGATGTATTCTGATGTACCAGCGGATGCAAAAGCTTGGTATCCGTTTGCTTCACAGTTTCCTCCGGCCAGAAGCGCTCTTCTGCGAACGGGTAGGTCGGCGCACTGATTCTTTGCGGCGCGGAATCCGGATACAATAAGCCCCAATCGACACGCGCTCCTTCAACCCAGAGCGCCGCGAGTGCTTTCAGCTTTTCATCCCGTGTCTGACATGCCGCAAGCTCTTCCATCTCCTGAGCTGACACTTCTCTGCTTCTCACTTTTTCGCCCCGTAAGATGTTTTGGTCATTGCCGTTGATGAAATCCTGCAGCTGACGCTTCAAATCGTGACGATCATGACTGATAAAAACGGCCCTCTCTTCCATCGCTTCACGTCCGGTCTGATACGTAAATGCCAGATCATGCAAGGAAACATCGTTTTCGGCTTCATCCAGAAAGCCGGATAAACAAGATGCATAGGCAGTAAGACGCTGCTTATTTCTCGCTGACAGCGGAACGATATAAGGCGGCTGTCCGTCATTTGATCCGCTGATCGTTTTGTTTTCATACTGTTCAAAAATGGCGTGTGCGTTTGTTCCTCCGAGTCCGAATGAGCTTAACGCTGCGCGGTGCGGCGTCTCCCTCTCCGGCAGCGGTTTTCTCTTATCCGCCACATAAAACGGCGAACCGCTGAATTTGATATTCGGATTCGGTGACGTGTAATTAATGGTAGGCGCCAGCTCCCGATGATATAAACTCATGGCGACTTTGATGCACCCGGCCAGACCTGCTGCTGTATCCAAATGTCCGATATTCGTTTTTACGGAGCCGATCCCGCAATACTGCTCCCGGTCCGTGTAACGTTTATACACTTGCTGCAGCGCGGACATTTCAATCGGATCACCCAATGTCGTTCCTGTGCCGTGCGCTTCGATATAGGAAATCGTCTCCGGGTGAATATTCGTGCTGTCTAAAACATGCTGGATGACGTCAGTCTGACCTTTTACACTTGGTGCGTAAAAACCGACTTTATCCGCTCCGTCATTGTTCAGACCGATGCCTCTGAGCATGGCGTATATGTGATCTCCGTCCTGAACGGCTTGTGACGCCTTTTTCAGCAGAATGACGGCCGCTCCTTCTCCGCCCGCCATACCGTCGGCTGAAGCGTCAAATGCTTTGACATGCCCGTCGCTTGAAAAATTCAATCCGTTTTGGTGCACATAGCCGATGCCGGTCGCTGCATGCAGAGTTGCTCCGCCGACGAGCGCGTATTCCGATTCTCCGCTCGTTATGCTTTTGTAGGCTGAATAAAGACCGACTAATGATGATGAGCAATTGGAATGAACGAAATAGCTTGGCCCTTTTAATCCGAGCTTATGGGAAACCATCGTCGGAATCGTACCGCTCTGCGCTAACACCCATGACACATAGCCGTCGGGAGATTCATGGCCTTCTGTCGTTTTTTCCGGCAAAAGCGACCGATACGAATTATTGCTTGCCGACATATATACGCTTGTCTTCGGAATCTCTTTCGATACATATCCCGCATCCTCGACGGCTTTCCAAGAATGAAGCAGCAGAAGCCGAAGCTGAGGATCCATAAATTCTGCGTCTTTCGGAGAAATGTGAAAGAACTCAGGGTCAAAGAGATCTTTTCCTTCTATCGTCGATAATGCCGGCACATAGTCGGGATTTTCGATCAAATCTTCAGGCACGCCGGCTTCCCGAAGTTCTTCTTCCGAGTAGAACCGGACGCTTTCCTTTCCTTCTCTTAACTGCTTCCAAAACTCATGATGATTTTTCGCGCCGGGGAACTGGCAGGAGATCCCCACTATCGCCACACTGTCAACAAAGTAAGACGGCACCCCGTTTTGCGGTGTTTGTTCTCTTTCTCTCTCATCTTGTCCGGGCGCCACTGATTCAGCCGCCTGTTTTGTTTCAACAATAAATCGGCTGATCGCCTGAATGGTAGAGTGTTCGAATAAATCGGTGACGGTAAAATCGCATTCCAGCTCCTGTTTAATGCGTTCTGCTGCCGCAACAGCCAGAAGCGAGTCGCCTCCCACATCGAAAAAGCCGTCTTCGATTTTGATGCCCGCCGTATTCAGCAGGTCTTCCCATATTGCGGTCACTTTCGCTTCCGCTTCTGATAACGGCAGTCTGCCCGTCTTTTCAGACCGGTGAACGATTACCTTGCGCTGTTTTAGGTCTTTGCGGTTCACTTTTCCGCTCGGTGTTAACGGCAGCGCATCCAGACGGATAAAATGGGCAGGCGCCATATAATCCGGCAGGCTTGATAAAAGATGGTTGCGGAGCGCTTTTTCGTCTGCCGCATGACCGGAGCGGGCCGTATAATAAGCAATCAGCTTTTTATGTCCGTTCTTTTCCTGAACCACAACCGCCTGGTCAAGGATATCCGGATGTTCGCTCAATTTCGTTTCAATCGCTCCCAATTCGATGCGGAAGCCGCGAATTTTCACCTGACTGTCAATCCGGCCGGCATATTCTATATTTCCGTCAGGCAGCCATCTGGCCAAATCACCTGTTTTGTAAAGTTTTTCTCCTTCACTAAACGGATTATCAATAAATGATGCCGCCGTCAGCTCAGGCTGATTGTAATAGCCTCTGGCCAGACCGGCGCCGGCCACGCAAAGCTCCCCGGCCACACCGTCAGGGACGGGGCTGAGCTTTTCATCAACGATATAAAGCCGCGTATTGTGAATCGGTTTCCCGATCGGCGTATTCCTGCTTGTAATTTCCTTTTGGCCGCAGCTGTAGTAAGCGGCATAAATGGATGTTTCCGTCGGGCCGTATATGTTTTCAATTCTGGCATGTTTGAAGGTGGAAACTGACTTTTTGACTAAATCTTTCGGAAACGCCTCACCGGCCACCATCACATATTTCACAGGGCCGTCTTCTGTAAATGCCGTATGCCGCTTTACCGTTTCCAGAAATACATTAAACACGGCGGGCGCAAAATTCAGATGCGTGACCTGGTGGGTTTGGATATGTTCCATGCAAAGCTGCGGATTTTTTTCTGCACCAGGCGGCAAAATGACAAGCCGTCCGTTTCCAATAAACCAGCCGAATAATTCAGAAATCGAAACGTCAAATACGTAATTCGTTTTTAACAGATAGGCATCCTCTTGATCGACCGGGTACTCAGCTTCCAAAAACTGCAGCGTATTCATGATGGCCCTGTGCTCAACCATGACGCCTTTCGGTTTTCCCGTGCTTCCGGACGTATATAGAATATAAGCGAGATGATGCGGTTTTGAACGCGGCGTCAGTTTAGCCCCGCTGACAGAACGTCCGCTGTTTTCAATTTCCACCGTGCTCACACCGCCGATGGCCAACTGTTCAATCATGCCGCGCGTCTTTTCCTGCGTTAATACGATTGACACGCCGCTGTCAGTCAACACGTGGGCCATCCGTTCGTTTGGAAAAGCCGGGTCCAGCGGTACATACGCGCCTCCCGCTTTTAAAATGGCGAGGATGCCGATGACCATCTCAAAAGAACGCTCCGTACAAATGCCGACCGGGCATTCCGGTGTGACGCCCTTTTCTTGCAGGTACACAGCGAGCGCCGTGCTTCGTTCATCTAATTCGCGATATGTAAGACTGTTTTCACCGAATGTGACGGCTTCTCTGTCAGGGTGGCGTCCGGCTTTTTCCGCAAACACTTCATGAATGCAGCGCTCATTCGGCTGATGGGATGAACGGCTTTCATCCCGTTTTTGATTGAGCAGGCCGGAACAGGCTTCAAAAGCGATCTCCGGATCAGAAAGCACCTTTTCTGCCAGTTTCATATAATGCTCCGCCATTCGTTCGATGAAAGAAGGGCTGTAGACATCCGGGTTGTACAGAAATTGCAGGACGGTTCCCGTTTCTTTTTTATAGACTTCAAGCGCAAGCTCAAATTCGCCTTCCTGATGAATGTCTTCTATCATTTCAATGCCGAGTGATTGATATAGTTCCGCCAGCTTTTCCGCTCCTTCTGTCCGGAAGAAGTTTTGATAGAAAAACGCGGTTTGAAAAACAGGCGACACCGCAGGCGAGCGTTCCGTCTTCAATTCTTTGACAAGCGCGGGAAACGGATACGCGGCATGGTCCAGCCCTTCTGCCAGTGTCAGCTGCAGCTCCTTCAAAAACGCCGTAAAAGATTTGGCGCCCGTCTCCCTGCTCCTGACCGCGATCATATTAATAAAGTATCCGATGACAGACTCAAATTGAGCCTCAGAACGCCCCATCGTCGGCATGCCGACGATGACATCTTCCTGATTCGTATATTGATAAAGCAGCCCTTTGAAAATAGCGAGATACACAACGGATTCATTGACATTATGTTTTTGGGCGCAAACTTTAATCTGCCGGTTCAGTTCATCAGGAAGCAAGCGCTGATACGCCTGCCCCCTGCAAGTTTGAACCGATGATCTCGGATAATCCGACGGAAGCTCAAGCACCGGCAGCGGTCCTTCCAGCTGCTTTTTCCAATAAGAGAGATGCGTTTTTCCCGCTTCGCTTTCCAGCAGCTCTTTTTCCCATTTCACAAAGTCATGATAATCTGCGGACTGCTGAAGCATGACAGGTTCTTTGCCTTCACTTGCTTTTGCATAAGCGTCCAGCAGCGCCGACATAAACGTCATAAGAGAGACGCCGTCAAAAATGATATGGTGAATGGTGATTAACACAATCGGCTCCCGCTTCGCCCGCCGGAATACTTGAACACGCAGGAGCGGCCCGGTTTCAAGCGAGAACGGTTCTTTTGCTTTTTCTTTAATAAACGAAAGAGCGTCACGCCCGCTTAATTCAGAAAGATCCATTTCTTCAATCGGAAAATGCCGATCCGTATCTTCTATCTGATACGGAAGGCCGTTTTCCTCTTTTATCACACTGGTCAAAATAGGGTGCTGGTGCTGCACGGACAAAAGGGCGTTTTTGAATGTCTCGATATCCAGCTTTTGAAAACGAAAGCATAACGGAATGTTATATGCGCTCATCTCCGGAAACATTTTCTGAAGCATCCACAAACCTTTCTGGCCTTCAGAAAGCGGACGTTTTGCAGTTGTCCGCTTGAAAGCCTGAAGCTTTTGTTCTACTTCAGCGATGGTGAGCGTTCCTGATCTGTAGGCATCGAGAAGTTCTTTATGATTCATAGGTCTTACTCCCTTCTATGATGTCTTGCACTCTTTTAAAATCTAATGTCCCCTCAGAGACCTGTTTCATCATGGCGATGATCTCCTGATCCGTATACTCCTTGTTATCCGGAGCGGCGGCTTCTGTTTCGGTTTCTTCCGTTCGGTAAAACGTTTCGATCGTTTCTTTATGTTCTGTCAGGTAATAGCTAATGACGTCTCCGAGCGTGGCATAGCTGTAAAATAACGCCGGAGTGACTTCAATGCCGTAATGACTCGTCAAAAGAGCGGCAAATTTGGCTAAATAGATGGAATCAAATCCGAATTCCGCCCAGTTTTTATGCAGGACGAGTTTATCTTTGGATATTTTCAGCAGACTGTGTATCAGCTCTTTCAAATCCGCTTCGAGCCGTTTTTCTGCGCTTTCTTCCGGGATGCGGCGGCTCACGGTTTCCAAAAGCGCATCCGGTTTTGATGAATCGTCCCGCCGTATGCCTAAAAATCGTTCGGCACGGCTTCTTTCGCCGGCAATGACAAGGCACTGGGTGTTGTCTTGAGAAATGATGCGCTCAAACAGCTCAATGCCTTCATCTGTTTCTAACAGGCGCTGGCCGCTTGATTTCAGGTACATGCCCGTCGTCTCTTCACCGCCGACGGCCATTCCGCCGTTTTTCCAGACCGGCCAGTTGATGACAAAAGCGTTTCCGCTTTCTGATTGTTCGTTTTTATAGTGGGCATACGCCATTTGGAACCTGTTCGCGACCGCGTAATCACAGCAGCCGAAATCTCCTAAAACAGCCGATGTGGATGAAAAGTAGCAGATGAAATCAGGCGTTTCGTTTTTCAGCCACTCGTCAAGAAGCAGGCTTCCGTTTATTTTCGGTTCAAGCGTACTGCGGAAATTCCCGATTTCATTTTCAAAGACGGATGTTCTGCTTTCGATGCCCGCCGCATGAATGACGCCGTGAATGGCTCCGAATCGTTCTTTCGCGCGCTTGATGCAGTCGCCCATTCCGATCGGATCACAAACATCGGCTTCGGCGTAAAGAACACCCGCACCGAGATTTTCCAGGTCTTTCATTTTTTCTTTCTTTTCTTCATTGATCGGCGACCGCCCCGTGAGAATGACATTTGCCTGGTAGTTCCGGGCGAGATGGCGGGCAAATAAGTAGCCGAGCCCTCCTAATCCGCCTGTAATGAGATATGTTCCGCCGGTTCTGATCCTGCTGTTTTCTTTCGTTAGTCCGGTTGGTTCGGAGTGATAGACATATCGTTTTCCCTCTTCCAAGAAAACGGTATGGTCTGTTTCAGCTTTCAGCTCGTCCCAAATGGTTCTCATCCAGTCCGTTATGGCCGCACCGGCTTTTCTGAAGTGGCCGGTAACACTTGTTTTCGGGAGAACAATGCCGAGCGAACGCTCAAAGCCGATCCATGATTCCAAGTAGCACTTTTCCAGACCGGATGCATATTCCCCCGCCAATAACAGCCTTTCCGGCTGCAGACCGGTCTCAGCCATTGCTTTGAGAATATGGACGATACATGAATAATCTTCGATGCAGCTTTTATCTTCAAGCGCCCATAAATACAAAATGGCAGAAGCTTCACCGTACTCTTTTTGAATATCCGCAAAAGCGTTCACATATGATTGCGGATCTTCCCGCACCACTTGGCAGCGGCCGGCGGACAGAGCCTCATACCGGTCTCCCTGAGCGATAAAAATAACGTCAATGCCACTGTCATACGATTTGATCACAGAGACGGCTTCCTGCTGCTTCTTCTGATCAGATAAGAAAGAAATCACCGTTTTGACTTGCTTTTCTCCGTCAGCCGGCAGAGCCTGTTCTTTAAGAACTTCTCTAAAAGCCATCACTTCAAACTGTTCCGCCGGATCATTTTCATCAGCCGGCGCCTTAACGGGCGCGGCCTTGCTTTGTACAGGCTGCTGATGCCAGAAGCGTTCTTTCGCAAACGGATAAGCAGGCAGGCTGATGCGGGCCGGAGGACGGTCTCCGTATAATTTCGCCCAATCGATGTCCAATCCTTTTACCCAAAGCTCAAGCAGCTTAGAATATTTCCGTTTGCTGATCCAAGCGTCTATGATTGTTTCCATATCATCATCCGCCGAAAATACGGCAAGCATCCGTTTGTTTTCTTCCGTGCCGTCACGGTGCAGTCCGGCGCTGTTTTGTCCGGCGATAAATCCATTCAGTTTTTCCTCAAGTTCATGAAGTGAATGGACGATAAAACCGAGGCGCTCTTCCATCGGCACCCGGCCCGTCTGAAGAGTAAAGGCTATGCTCATAAGGTCGCGGCCGCTGTATCTTTTTTCACGGATGGCGTCTCTGAGCTGTTTTGCTTTTTCAGTGAGCCGTTCGCTGTTTTTCGCGGACAGGACGATGATGGCGGGCTGATCTGCCGGCGTCTCATCAGGTTCTTTGTCTGCCGTATATTCTTCTATGACGAGGTGGGCGTTTGCTCCTCCCGCGCCGAAGCTGCTTAACCCCGCCCTTCTCGGAAGCTCTTGGCCGCCGATGACGGGACGTTTCCACTCACCGAGCTCCTGCTGAACGGCAAACGGCGTATACGCGAAATCAATATTCGGATTCAGCTGTTCCGCGTGCAGGGACGGCGCAATTTGTCGGTCTTTGAGCTGGAATAATATTTTTGTCAGACCCGCAATGCCCGCGGCGCTTTCACAATGGCCGATATTTGATTTTGCGGAGCCGATGGCGCAAAACTGTTTGTCTGTTGTATCCTCTTCAAATGCTTTCGTTAATCCGGCGATTTCAATCGGATCTCCTAATGCGGTCCCCGTACCGTGGGCTTCAATATAACTGACGGTGCGCGCCGGGACGTTTGCCCTTTCGAAAGCTTCTTTTATTAAGGCGGCCTGCGCATTCGGATTCGGAACGGTGTATCCGTTCGTTTTGCCTCCGCTGTTAATGGTGCTTCCTTTAATCACACCGTAAATGTGATCGTTGTCGGCAATCGCTCGGTCCAACGGCTTTAATACGACCGCTCCTACCCCTTCTCCGTCGACAAAACCATCCGCGCGGTCTCCGAACGATTTGCACGTGTCGCCTGCGGAAAGCATGTTCATGACTGACAGATTCATATAATGGATCGGGTCGGTCACTATGTTTACGCCCCCGGCAATCGCACATTCGCTTGAACCGCTGTATATGCTCTCAAGCGCCAGATGAATGGCCGTCAAAGAAGAGGAGCAGGCTGTATCAACGGCAATGCTCGGCCCTTGGAAATCAAAAAGGTAAGATACCCTGTTGGCAATGGACCAATAGCCGTAGCCTGTCGGGTAGTTTTTGTTCATCGCGCCGGCAAAAACACCGATTTTTCTGCTCTGGCACAGGTTGTCAGGCGTATAGCCGGCATCCTCGATACTCGCATACGCCGTTTCTAAAAATAATCGCTCCTGGGGGTCCATTCGCTCCGCTTCCAAAGGAGAAATCTGAAAGAACAGCGGATCAAACTTGTCCATATCCTCAATGAAGCCGCCCCATTTCGTATAAATAGAGCCTTCTTTACCTTTCTCTTCATCGTAGTAATCCTGCCAGTTCCAGCGTTCCCGCGGGATTTCTTCTATGCAGTTTTTTCCTTTTTTAATATTAGCCCAAAGCTCAGCCGCTGTTTTTGCCTGCGGATAGCGTCCTGAAACACCGATGATGGCCACGTCGCGAACCGAAATTTGCCGGACGGTCTCTTTGGCTGCCCGTTTTTCCCTCCGCCGCCAGTCAGTGCGAAGCGGCTTAGCAGGCTGTACAGCCTGCGGTTCTGGTGATGCCTTCCGTTCTTCCTGAACAGGCGTTTGTCCCGTCAGTTTGATCATCGCGTCTTTTTTCGTTTTGATTAAGTGAGCGACGAGCGCCTCAATCGTCTGATATTCAAAAAATAAAGTGCTGCTGACTTGGTCCAATACATTTCGTAACGCGTTTGTCAGCTGTACGACGACGATAGAATCAATTCCGTATTTTTCAAGCGGCGCTTTCGGATCAATTTGAGCCGGCGGAATTTTTAATGTTTCTCCGATTAACGTTTTCAAGTACTCGGTGCTTTTTTCTGTTAAAGACGTGTCGCCTTTTTGCACCGTTGTTTGCGCCTGAAGTTCCGGCGCATGTGCTGCTTTTGGCGGAGCGGTCCGTTTTCCGGCCTCTGCTTTAAACGTTTTTTGGCGAACAATGCCGTTGCTTTTTGCCGCTATAATCTGATGGCTTAATTCATGTGCCGCTTCTGCCGGGAAGAAGACAGAATGCCAGCCTTCACTTTCTAACACGCGCTTCCAGCTTTCCGGATACAAGCCCGGGCACCCCGGAATACGAAGGGCAGAATCTTCATGCAGCCACCAGCCTTCAAGCAGTCCGAAAGTAATATGCGGGAACAGGCTGTTTCCCGCCATTTCATTTAAGAGCAGCAAACCGTTGTCTTTTAAAACGGCTTTGGCATTTCTCAGCGTCTGGCGGATGTCTTTCGTCGCGTGGAGCACATTGGCCGCAACGACGATGTCGTATGCGCCCGGCTCTATGTCTTGGCCGGCAAGCGGCGCTTCTGCGTTAAAAAGCTTATACGTCAGATAAGGATTCTGTTTGCCGTATTCCGTCTCCGCATGCACGAGAAAAGCTTTTGATACATCGGTGTAACAGTATTCTTTTATATGGTTTTGATACGGCCTAAGCTTTTCAAATATGCCTGCGCTTGTGCCGCCTGTGCCCGCTCCGATTTCCAGTATGCGGATCTCGGCTTTTGAATGTTTACTGATGTTTTCTTTCACATAAGCCGTTAATGTATCTGACAGGGCGCTGTTAAAGTAATCCGCGACTTGATTGTGCTTATAAATTCCTTCAACAAGTTCCATTGAAGAGTGCGGGAACATGATATCTGTCGCCGGCACGTCTTCGCGCAGAATGTCCGGCAGTGCTTTAAGCATCGTCTCGGCTAAAACAGTCATCGCTTTTGTATCGGCGTTATTGAGCCATTCCTCTTTTTCCCGCTCCCATTTTTGCCATAGCGAGGCGGTTGTGTTTTCGGCTCGCGCCGACAGTTTATATGAATCCGCATTCCCTTCCAGATAGCCATGTTCCAGAAGGAAAGCGATCGTTTGATTGAGCCATTTTTTAAAGTATTCATGTTCGGGCTCATACGCTTTAAGGCTTTGCGGCGTCAGCAAGTCTGCTTCTTTAAGCTGGGCGATCAACAGCTGATACAGAAAATCATCAAGCTCCTGATGTTCAGCCTCTCTAACAAGACGTGCGCCGGGCGGAGCGACCTTCGGCTGTTGTGAAAAGACAAGCGGCTGAGGCGGATAAACGGAAATCTTTTCTCTTTCATTCATCCCTTCGACTGCGACCGGTTTTGTCGTATGAATGAAAGCCGCCTGATCAACCGGCAGCGTCATAAGGGTTTCAAGCGCCTCCATTGCAGCGTCCGGTTCGATTAATCCCAATCCGATCTGATCCATCAGCTGAATAAAATCCCCGTCTTCAGCCGCTTCGCTATTGCCCCAATAGCCCCAATTCATCACTTTGACCGGACAATTCCATGTCTGATCAAGTTCTTTCGCAAATGCGTCACTGAAAGCGCATCCCGCGGCATAATGGCTTTGTTTCACGTTATGGATAAATGCCACAAGCGAGGAGAAGAAGAGCGCAAAGTCAAGCGGCTCCCGTCCAAATACCTCCGCCATGGACACACTTATATCGGCTTTTGCCCGCAGCACCGATTTGAACTCTTCTGTCTTCATATTATTTAAGCTTTGCTCAGACAGATCCATTGCCGAGTGGATGATTCCGTTCATTTTTGTGTGGCGCTCTTTTATGAACTGATAAGCCCTCTCTAAGGAAGCACTGTCGGCGGCATCGGCGGAAACATATTCAGGCGCCGGGCCGAATGCGCTGAGCCGGTCGAGTTTCGCCTGTATGGAATCATTCAGTGTGCTTCTTCCGATCCAAATGATGCGTGCTTTGTAGCAGCGGATCATGTATTCACTCCATGCCTCGCCAAGATACCCCGCGCCTCCGATCACGGCATAAACCCCGCCTGTTTGGTACAGCGTGCCGTTTTTCGGCATATTGTCAAGCGGTATCAGCTGCCGCTCAAACAGCTGCTGATTGCGGTACGCCCAAATTTGACCGTTTTTCCCGGCAGAAAGACTGAGCGCCTCTTCGATCGGCCAGCTGCCGTCCGTTTCTGTGTCAATCATGCGGATATGCCAATGCGGATATTCTTTCGCCATTGTTCCGGCAAGTCCGCTGACTGCGGCTTGTGACGGGTCGGCGCTGTCTTGATCCGAAAACGGCTGGGCATTTGCTGTGACGATGCACCAGTCCAAACGTTTTTCTCCGTACCCTAAGGCAAGTAATGCTTTCATCAGCTTGAACACATGAAGAACGTTTCTTTCCTGTTCTTTGAGGCTGTCCGCACTCTCAGCCTGCGGAGCAAGCCAAATGATTTGCTCCAGTTCTTTTTGTCCTTCAAGCATGTGCGTAAGAGATGTGATATCATCCGTACTTCTGATCGGATAATAGGAAGCGTTCGGCAGATGTTCTTTTATGCGCGTATGTCTCGAATCCGTTCCGCCGAATACTGCCGTCTGCTTATCCGCCGCTGCTTCCCCGGCTTTTTCAAGCGCAACAGGCTCCCAAGCCGGAATCAGCATCGTATGGCCGACAGGCGCCTCCGAGGTTTCTCCGCCCGCTGTTTGGCTTGTGTCAAGCGCCCGGACGGACGCGCCTTTCATCCGGACATAAACCGTACCGGCATCATCGCACATATCAATGTCAAATTTTCTTACGTTGTCATCTGCTTTGCTGCCTTCTGTGTACCGGATATATGACCAGATATGTTCAGGACACGGCCCGAACACTTCCACTTCCTGCATCGCAAACGGCAAAGAAAGCTCGTGGCTGTCTGCATCATCATGTATTGAGCGGACAAGCAGACCGACGGAAGCGTGAAAAGCGGCGTCCATCATACTCGGGTGAAGCGTATACTGTTCTTTTTTGTCATGTACGGCTGCTGGGAGTGAAATACGGGCCAATAATCGGTCTTCTCCGATCAGCAATTGCTGTACGCCCCTGTATGCCTCTCCGTAATCCAGACCGATCTTCTCAAAAGCACCGTAACATTCTTCCGCAGTCACAATTCCTAAATTGCAGGAAGTTTTGACAGACTCGATATCAATCTGGGCGCTTCCCGGTTCGGTAATGACCGCTTCACCCTGGCTGTGAATAACCGGATCTTCGCCGTTTTCTGCCTCACTGTATATTTCATAGGTAATCTCACCATTATCTTCTGGGTAAAGGGCAATATGTATTTCCTTCGGTTTGTCTTCAACCATGACCGGCCGGACCCAAACAACCTGCCTGAGTGTGACGCTTTGGCCTTTTTCCGTCACGGCAGCGGCCTTTTTGACCGCCTCTCTGGCCATTTCCAAATAGGCGACGCCCGGCAGTATTTTTTGCCCGTTGACGACATGGTCAGATAGGAAAAATTCATCTCCAGTAAAAAGAGACGTGAAGCGCTGCTGCGAAAAATCTGACGTATTTTCTTGTAAAAGCGGATGCAGGCCTGACAGGCTTTTCTCCTGTTTTTTCTGCTGCGGAATCCAATAGCGTTCTTTTGCAAACGGATAAGTCGGAACGCTTGTTTTACGCGGTTTACCCGAAGCGTACAGCTTATTCCAATCTATTATTTTCCCTTCTGCCCATAACGCGGCAAGCCGTTTCGGATCGTCCGTCTCGGGAGCGGCTTCGCTCATCTCCGGCAGCTCGGCTTGTCCGCGCCAAAGACCGGGGATGTTTTCGTTTCCTTTTACGAAATCATTCAGCTTTTCTTTCAAGTCGCGGGTGTCATTTACAAGGAAGACAGCTCTTTCCTCCATTGCTTCACGTCCTGTCTGAAGAGTATAAGCCAGTTCAGACAGCACCGTCTTTTCTGAAAGCGATCGGGCTAGTTTTTCCGCATAGGCCAGAAGCCTGTCTTTATTTCTTGCTGACAGCGGGATGAGTTTTGCTGCATCGTTCTCAGGTGCAGGCGCTTTTTGTTCAGGCTGAATGTATTCTTCTAAAATGATATGGGCATTCGAACCTGATGCACCGAAGGAACTGAGCCCGGCCCTGCGCGGATAATGTGTGACTTTACCGTTTTCTTCGGCTGCCGGCTGCTTCCACGGAGCAGTCTGCTGCTGTACGTAAAAAGGAGATTCCTCAAATTTCAGGTAAGGATTTAATTCCGCAGAATGCAGTGATTTGACAAGCGTTTTGTGATGAAGCTGCAGCGCCGCTTTTGTTAACCCGCTGATCCCCGCCGCTGATTCTGCGTGGCCGATATTTGATTTGACCGAACCGATGGAACAAAATTGCTGATCCTGCGTCCCTTGGCTGAACGCTTTTGACAGACCTTCAATTTCAATCGGGTCTCCTAACGAAGTACCCGTGCCATGGGCTTCCACATAACTGACGGTCCGCGGGCTGATACCTGCTTTTTTCAGACAGGCCTTAATGACTTCTGCCTGTGCAGCAGGATTCGGGACGGTAATTCCGCTTACTTTCCCGACGTGGTTAACGGCGCTTCCTTTAATGACCGCGTAAATGCGGTCGCCGTCTTGTTCGGCTTTTTCCAGCGGCTTCAGCAATACCGCACCGACTCCTTCTCCGGAAACGTAGCCGTCCCCGCCCTCGCCGAATGTACGGCAGCGGCCGTCACTTGAGTGCATGCCCACGCTTCCGTAGCTGAGATATTTCGCCGGGTGCAGCGACAAGTTCACCCCTCCCGCAAGCGCGGCCTCACATTCGCCGCGGCGAATGCTTTCGATGGCCAGATGGACGGCGGTCAATGATGAGGAACAAACGGTATCCACCGCGATGCTCGGCCCGTGGAAGTCACAATAATAGGACACTCTGTTGGCGATCTGCGCATAATTCAGTGAAACCGGAAAAGGATCAGTTTCAGATAATTGTTCTGCGCCGATTAAGGAATAATCTTTATGCATCACCCCTGCAAATACGCCGATCGGATGCTGTTTCTCCCCTTTATTTCCCAGCGTTTCAGGCGTATACCCCGCATCTTCAATCGTTTCCCAGCATGTTTCTAAAAACAGGCGCTCCTGCGGGTCCATCGTTTCCGCCTCACGCGGTGAGATTCTGAAAAACTGGGGATCGAAGCAGTCGGCATCGTCAATGAAACCGCCCCATTTTGATACTGTTTTTCCAGACGGGGACGTTACGTTTTGATATGTTTTCCAATCCCATCGGGACTTCGGAACTTCAGTGATGCAATCCGTGCCTGCCTTCAGGTTTTCCCAAAACTCCGCCACACTTTTCGCTTTCGGATAGCGGCCGGCCATTCCGATAATCGCGATGTCTCCGGTGTTTTTATGATGTTCTGGCGCGTCCGGCGCTTCAGCTTCAGACCGTGATGGTTCGGCTGCACGTTCCGCACATTCAAATGAAACGGTCTTTTTCAGATAGGCTGCGAGTTCTTTTATATTTGTATATTCAAAGAGAAGAGTGGGCGCGAGGTCCGCACCCGTCTTTTTATTGATATCCTGTACAATCTCAAGCAAAGAAGATGAATCCAGCCCAAGCTCATAGTAGCCTGCAAGAACGTCCAGCGTCTCCCAAGGCTGCCCAAGCTTATCAGCCAAAAGCTTCTTTAAAAACAGAATGATGTCTTTTTCATCTGCGCTTTCCGGCTCAGCTGCAGCCTGTTGATTCTGTTCGGCTGTATTCTCGTCTTCTTCGAACCGAACCGCTTTTCCCGTAATGTTTTTAAGCTCCGCCACCTTTTGTCCGGATCGGCTGAAGTACTCGATCGTCATCGTTGTGAGTTCTTTTTCCTGACGGACGCCGGAAGCGGCGATACGCGACGTGCACTCAGATTGCAGTCTGTCGGCGGCCGTGAACGATTCATAATATAAAGGCAGGTGAAGCCGGTTTGTTTCAGAAAGCAAACCGCTCCCCCCGATTCCGCTTGCATCCAAAAGGGCCGGATGGAATAAAAAGAAACCTTTTCCTTCTTTGCAAGAAAGCTCAGCCAGCATGCCGTCTTCTGTTTCGTACAATCGTCCGTTCGATTTCATCATGCCGGAATGAACCAAGTCATGATCCAGGCAGCGGTTATACATGTCATCAAGATTCAGAGATCTGCCTGACTGCTTCACATCGCCGAAATCAATGGTTTCGTCAAATGTCACAGCGTCTCTTTTCACCATTTCAGCTGTCGCATATTGTATATTGTCTGACAGCTCGTCACCTTGCTGTTTCTGCCCTGAAAGGGAGATGAGCCACTTTCCATCTCCGGTTTCAGAACATTGAATGGTCAGAATGATTGCAGCCGTTTCACTGACGGTTAAAGGCTGATAAATCGTAACGTGCTTCAATTCGAGCTCATTGTATACATAACCGTGTTCCTGAAAAACCTGATAAATCAAATCGATATAAGCAAGACCGGGCAATACCGCTTCACCAAAGACCATATGGCCCTTCATGATGGGATGATCCAGTGAGATATTGATTTTTTCCGATATCATTCCTTCCCACTCCTCTCTCATTTAAATGCTTTCCAGAACATTTTTTTCGCAGGAAGCTCTTGTTTCTCCGCCGGTGCGTCAGGCTCTTTTACCAGAGCCTTACGTCTTAATGACGGTACCGGCAGCGGCTTTCTTTTCATTCGGGTGTCTTTTTCTTCCCAAGCTTCCAGAATGACGTGGGCGTTCGTTCCGCCGTCGGCAAAGCAGTTGATGGCTGCTGACGGTCTGGATGCATCCCATTCGCCGGCTGTTTTATGAAAATGAAAATCTGTCTTTGTTATATCAAAATGCGGCATCGGTTCATCTCCTGAGAGGAACGGAACCGTTTGTTTATGCTTCAGCATTAATACGACTTTAATGAAGCTTGCGATGCCTTCTGCGCAAAGCGGATGCCCGATGTTCGGCTTAATTGACCCGATGCCGAGCGGAACATGCTGGCCAGAGCGGTATACGGATTGAATCGCCTTCAGCTCAAGCAAATCAGTTACAGCGGAACCCGATCCGTTTGCTTCGATATAACTGATGTCTTCCGGCTTTTTGCCGCTTTTGAAAAGCGCGCTTTGCATGACGTCTTTTTGCGCCTGCATATTAGGAGCTGACGGGCCTGCCGTTCTGCCGTCATTGTTCATGGCGGCAGCCTTAATGACCGCGTGTATCGTGTCGCCGTCTTTTTGCGCCTGGCTTACTGTTTTTAACAGCACCATGCCGACGCCTTCACCGAGGACAACTCCGCCTGAACGCTTGTCAAATACGTGAAATGCCGGCTTTTCGTTTAACAGCCCGCGCTCTTGGAACATCCGGTGCGCCGCATCCGTGTTCAGCAGGCTGACGCCGCCAACTACCGCCGCTTTGATATCGCCGCTTCTCAGTGCCTGAACGGCCATGTTCATTCCTGTCAAAGCCGATGAACAAGCCGTATCAAGCACGATGCTCGGCCCGCGCAGATCAAAAAATTGCGAAACGTTTGCCGCTAAATAATTCTGCCCGCCCGCAACGATCGGGTTGCGGGTATTCGCAAGAATTTCAGGATCAGGCTGATGCTGGCTTCGGCCTCCGATATACACACCGGCCTCTATACCCTTGATTTCTTCACGGGAATAGCCGGCATGGCACCAAAGTTTCAAGCTCTCTTCCAACACCGCCAATGCCTGAGGGTCCATCGCTTTCGCGTCGTTTTCCGGAATGAAAAAGAATTCGGAATCAAAGTGATCCATATTGTCAATCAATCCCGCAACGTATTGATTTGCATATCCGAAACGTTCCGCCGGGACGGAGCCGATTGCGGACCTGCCGCTTCTCAGCAAGTCCCAATATTGTTCTAACGATTCCGCTCCCGGAAAACGGCAGCTCATTCCGACGACGGCAATGTCTTCAGTTACGGCATCACGCTTTTGTTCAGTATGAACCGTTTGTACGGCAGCCGGAACCAAGATTTCTGTATCCGGTTCCTCCCTTTCTGCAAGCAGCGGCTGTCCATTGGATACAAGCCATTCGGCAAACGCGTCAATCGTCGGATGTTCATATAAAACAGACGGATCTAAGTCCTCTTTGAGCGCTTGATTCATTTGCTGTAAAAGCTGCGCTAAAATGATCGAATCAACCCCGTAATCCTGAAACGGTTCGTCTGTTTCCAGTTCTTCCGGAGCGATTTTCAGCTCATCGGAAAACAGTTTCACAAGCCACGTCTTCGTATCAAGAAGCAGTTCTCTGTCTGAATGTTTTTCAGCGGCTTTGCCGTTTATTACGGCTTCAGTCTCTTTTTGTTTTTTCTCTTGACAGAGCAGCCTGTCAGGATGCCATTCGCTCCGATCAATGATAGCCGGCAGAACGGACGGGCGGATGTTTTCAGATAAAATGCGGTCCAGCAAGTCAAGTCCTTCCGCGTTGGACAGTCCCAGCAGCCCGGTCTGCTTCAAGCTTTCTGTGCGGACTTCACCCAATCCGGTTTCCTTCCAGTTCGGCCATTGAATGCTGACTAACGGATATTGATGCTGATGAGCCGCCGCGAAATAATCCATGTACGCATTTGCCATCGCATAATCCGACTGTCCCGCCGCGAGCGCCGGAACGACTGCAGATACTGAAGAAAATAAGACAAAAAATTGCAAAGGATCATTTGTGAAAAGGCTGCTTAATGTTTGAAGCCCTGCGACTTTCGGTTCCAGCACTTCTTGTATATCGTCAGCAGTCTTTCTGATAAACGCCGGATTTACTGAATTAACAGATCCCGCACAATGAATGACGCCGCCGATCGGTCCCATCGTGCGCCGGATCGTTTCAATTTCCGCTGCCGCCGCATCATGATCAGACAATTTCAGACTGATCACCGCCACTTGCACTCCTTTTGCTTCAAGCTCTTCAATCGCCCGTATCTTCTCTTTCAGCCTCGTATTAACGGCTGACCGTTTATGACGGGGAGGAATCGGCTCCCTGCCTGTCAGCACTACTTTTTTCACGCCGTGTTTTTCTGTGAAATGGCGGGCGCATAAGAGACCCAGTCCCCTCGTGCCTCCGGTAATGAAAAGCACATGGTCTTCAGGAAACGGTGCGGGCTTATGTTCTGCTCGCTTCCCGCTTGGAATCTCCCTGAATAAAGCACGGTATCTCTGTCCGTTTCGGCGGCAGATTTCCGGTTCTGTGCTGTCCGCCGAAAATTCATCTGCAATCTGTTTGGCAAGCGTCTGCTGATCCGTATCTGTATCGGCATCCATGTGTCTGGACGTCACGTTTTGATACTCATTTTGAAGCATTCTGTACAGGCCGCTTTTTGCCGCTCCTGCAAGTTGAATCGTTTTCTGCTGAAATGGCTCCAAGCCTTTTGTTACATATAGCAGCGTCAGCGGCCGCGCTTGCCGGCGGCTTGTATCAATCAGAGTCTGGAGCCGGCTGATCCCTTCCAGTGAAGGGTCTTCGTCTCCGCATCCCGTCAGATCGATTGCGCCATCTATGTGATTCCAATCGCTAGCTGCAGTGTCAGCCGAATCGACCGGGAGAATGAATGAGTCAGTGAAATGCTTTGCAGTCTCTTCGGCTAGCTCCGCTGTTCTTGCATCAGCCAGAATCATGACAGTCTTGCCGCTTTTCTCACCGGCCGAATCGATCTCACAAGGAACCCATTGCTTTTCTAAAAGCACAGCCTCGCGCCGGTCTTCTGTTTCCTGCGGTACAGCTTTCGGCTCAGGCAGCCAGTACGGCTCCTTCGCAAACGGATAAGCCGGCAGACTGATTCTGCGGGGTTTTTCGCCTTGATAGAGTCTGTCCCAGTCCATCTGAAGCCCTTTGGCCCACAATTCCGCTATTTTGGCGTATTTTTTCTTATCGAACCATGACCTCACAAGCTGCTTCAGGTCATCGTCCGTTTCAAATGCTTTGATTTCTTTTTTAGCCGTTTTGATATGGGCTTCATATATCCCTTCACCCGTATTTCCGTTTACAAAATCGGTTAAACGGCTGATCAGTTCTTCTCTCGAACCGGCTGTAACCGCAAGACGGTAATCCATCGCATCACGCCCGGTTTGAAGCGTGTACGCCATATCTGAAAGATTGATATTCTGATTGGCTTTTGCAAATTCGATCACAGACTCGGCATAGGTTTTTACCTGGGGCGCTTTTTTCGCCGACAGCACAAAAATGTTTGTCTCATCAGGCTTACGGCTTCCCCGGTCTTTCGGCTGATACTCTTCGATAACGAGATGAGCGTTTGTGCCGCTGTAGCCGAATGAGCTGACACAGGCCCGCCGCGGTGCTCCGCCTGTTTCCCAAGGTTTGAGTTCGGTATTGACAAATAAAGGCGAGTCATCGAAATCAAAATGTTCATTCGGCGTGCTGAAATGAAGGGTCGGCACAAGCTGCTGATGCTTCATCGACAGCAGAACCTTCTGGACGCTTGCTACACCTGCCGCCGCCGACGTGTGCCCAATATTCGATTTAACCGAACCGATGGCGCAAAATTGTTTGCGATCCGTTTTTTCCTTAAATACAGAAGACAGGGCTTCTAATTCAATCGGATCCCCCTGCTTTGTGCCGGTGCCGTGCATTTCCGCATAGGTGATGCTCTCAGGGTGGATGTTGTGCGCTTCATACACTTGGCGCTCTAAATCCATTTGGCTTTTCGCGCTTGGTGCGGTAATGCCGTTGGTTTTTCCGTCCTGGTTAATTCCAGATCCGATAATGACTCCGTAAATATGGTCTTGATCGGCTTCCGCATCTTTCAGCCTCTTCAAAACGAGCGCCCCCGCGCCTTCGCCAGGCACAAATCCGTTCGCACTGTTATCAAATGCTTTACATTGGCCGTCAGGAGACAGCATTCCTGCTTCACACATGCTGATGTATGATTCAGGCGTTAAATACAAGGTCACACCGCCGACAAGCGCCATGTCAATTTCATGATTCAACAGCGCCTGACGCGCCAAATGAGTCCCGACGAGAGATGAAGAGCATGCCGTATCGATCGGAATGGCCGGCCCTTTCAAATTGAGATAATAAGGCAGGCGGGCCGCCGCGATGCTGAAACTGTTGCCCGTCGCGCTTCCTCCTGTCTGATGTTTGTTTAACATCATGCCGTATTCATTGTTCATAATCCCCAAATAAACGCCGCAATTTTTCCCGTTTAATTCTTTTGAGCTGTAACCCGCATCTTCAAAGGCTTTAAAACCTTCCTGTAAAAATATCCGGTGCTGCGGGTCCATAAGTTCCGCTTCAGACGGAGATATATTAAAGAACAGCGGATCAAACTCTTCAATGCCGTCAAGCATACCGATTGATCTGCAGTATACTTTGCCCTTCTTGTTTAAGGCCGGATCATAGTATTTGTTTACATCCCAGCGGGAAAGCGGGATGTCGCGAATGGCGTTTTTCGCACGGGCTAAGTTGTCCCAATATGTCTTTAGGTCCGGCGCATCCGGGTACTTGCCCGACATGCCGACGATGGCTATCGCGTCCGCTATCTCGTCTTCAGGCTCCCGTTTGGCCTGCACCGGTTCAGGTTCCTTTTGAACCGTTAATCTCTCCGGCTCGGCAGGTGTTTTCTCCTGCGGGGCATGTTGCGTAAGCGGCTTTGTACGTACGGGAACCGCCTGTTTTTTTCTTCCGCGGACAGACGGCTGCGTACGCAGAAAATCGGCAAATTGACGGATTGTCGGATAATCATACACTTTCGTTACGTTACAGTCCGTGCCGTACCGTTTATTGACGGCCTTTATCCATTCAAGACCGGTAATCGAATCCATACCCAAGTCAATAAAGGCCTCATCAATATCTACTTCATGCCGCTCCATGTACAATACATCAGCCAGTGCTTTTGATAACTCGTCATGCACCGCTTCAATCGGTTCTTCCGGTTCGGCGGAAGCTGCCGTTTCAGACATCGCCTCCAGAATATCCGCTTCTGCTTGTGTCACATGCTGCTTATGAGCGTTTAAAGGCTGCAGCATGATGTTTGATGGTTTTTTCACGGCCTCTGTTTTCTGCGGTTCGGTTGCTTCCTCAAGGATCGGTTCTGTCCCGAGCTCTTTTTGCAAGAAAGCCGCAAACTGGCGGATTGTCGGATAATCATATACTTTCGTCACCGTAAGGGACGTGCCGTATGCTTTATTAACAGACTTTATCCATTCAAGACCGGTAATTGAATCCATGCCGATATCAATAAATGTGTCGTCTGCGTCGATATCGTCGGCATCCATATATAAAACGTCTGCCAAACTTTCGTTCAATACGGCACTTACTTTTTCAGCGGAAACCGCCGGACGGGAAGCGGGCTGTACGGTTCTTTTCGGTTTCGCGCCGCTCAAAGTCTGCAGTGTAATGTTTGACGGTTTTTCTTTGACAGTCTCCTCGTGAAGAGTTGTTACTTCAATGACCGGTTCCGGGGCGGCCGCCGGTGCGATCGGCGCAGACTGTGTTTCGGCCGGTCTTTTGACAGCTGCATCAGCTGATGTGTCGATCCAATAACGGTCTTTTGCAAACGGGTAGGCCGGAAGACTGATTTTTTGCGGTCTGCCCATTTGATACAGCTTATCCCAATTCAGCGGAAGGCCCTTCACCCAAAGCTCTAATACCTTTGCGGCTTTGCCTTTTTCAAGCCACGCCTCAATGGTTTTTTCCATGTCCTCATCAGCCGTAAACAGCGCCATCGTGTCTTTATTCTGTTTGACTTGTCCGCGGTAGAGCTGGTCAATTGACTCCTTGCCGCCCGTAAATTCGTCAAGCTTCTCTTCAAGCTCGCGCAAATTGCTGACAATCATTCCGAGACGCTCTTCCATCGGTTCACGTCCGACTTGAAGCGTATATGCGATCCGGCTCAGATCCGCTTCCCGGTAACGCCCGCTCCGCAGTGCATCAAGAAGACGTTTCGCCCGTTTTTGAAGCCGTTGCTCATTTTTCGCGGAAAGGACGATCATCGACGGATGAGGTGCGGCAAAAGCCGTCTCCTTATCCTCATCAGCGGAATATTCTTCGATGACGATATGAGCGTTGACGCCGCCGGCTCCGAATGAGGAAAGCCCCGCGGTTCTCGGCAATTCTTTATTTACTCCGTTTTCATTTATGACCGGTCTTTTCCACTCTTCAAGCGTCTGCTGCACTTTAAACGGCGTAGCGAGAAAATCAATATTCGGGTTAAGCGTCCGGGAATGCAGTGACGGTGCGAGCTGCTTATGTTTCATTTGCAGGAGCACCTTCGTCAGACCCGCGATGCCCGCGGCGCTTTCACAGTGGCCGATATTGGATTTCGCTGAGCCGATGGCACAAAACTGTTTATCTTGTGTTTGTTCTGAAAAGGCTTTTGTCAGACCCGTGATTTCAATCGGATCGCCGAGTGAAGTTCCGGTGCCGTGGGCTTCGATGTAGCTGACCGCCCTCGGATCGGTTCCCGCGTCTTTTAACGCCTGTTTGATCACCGCGGCTTGGGCGTTCGGATTCGGTACGGAATACCCGTTTGTTTTTCCATCATGGTTCACGGCCGTTCCTTTGATCAGGCCGTAAATATGATCACCGTCCGCTTTCGCTTTAGAAAGCGGCTTAAGGAGTACGGCTCCCACTCCTTCACCGGGCACATAACCGTCTCCGCCTTCTCCGAAACTTTCACATCTGCCTTTGCTTGATAAAAATCTGTTCTGGCCGAGCATCAAATATTTATTCGGATGAACGGATACATTGACGCCCCCGGCAAATGCTGCCTCGCATTCCCCGTTCCGCAAGCTTTGGCATGCCAGATGAATGGCTGTTAAAGAAGAAGAGCACATCGTATCCAGAGCCATGCTCGGGCCGTTAAAACCGAATACATAGGAAGCCCTGTTCGCGATTGATGACGGATTTCCGGTCAGCGCTAGCGATTTTCCGCGCGCCTGTTCTTCGGCTCCGTAAAGCTGATATTCCTCGTACATGACGCCGACGTAAACACCGACATTAGCGCCAAGCAAATCACCCGATTTGTCCGTGAGCTTTTTGCGCGTGTAACCGGCATCTTCCATCGTTTCGTAGACACATTGCAGGAATAACCGCTCCTGCGGGTCCATCAATTTTGCATCCCGGGGCGAAATAGAGAAGAATTGCGGATCAAATTTGTCCACGTCTTTCAAAAATCCTCCCCATTTTCCGTACGTCTTGCCTTCTTTATCTTTATCAGCGTCGTAATAAAGACTGTGATCCCAGCGATCGTTTGGAATTTCGGTTATGCAGTCAGTGCCTTCACTTAAGTTCTTCCAAAATTCATGAAGATTTTCGGCCTGCGGATATCGTCCTGATATACCGATAATCGCGATATCTTCACGCTCTGTCAGCTGCTGATTTTTCCGCGTGTCTGGACGGACTTGCGCAAAGCTTTTTTTGCCTTCATTCCGTTTGAAAACGGGCTTTACTTTCGCTTTCTCAGACAGCGCAGGTTTGGCTGCAGGGGTTTCTTCTGTTTTCATCCCGGTCACTTCCAGCAGCGTGTCCCGGTGTGCTTTCATAAAATACTGCGCCAGCGATTCGATATTCTGATATTCGAAAAACAAAGTTTTTGACAATGAGCCGAAGCTCTTTTCCAGCCGGCCCGTCAAATGCATAATCATAATCGAATCAATTCCGTAATCTTCCATAGGCGCCTTGGCGTCAATTTTGCCGACAGGAAGTTTGGTCACTTCCGAAAGCACTTGTTTCAAAAAATGCCCCGTTTTTTCTGCAAGCATGTTCTCTCCGCCTGCTGTAAGACCTGCCGGTTCTTCTGTTTCGCTGCCCTTATCCGGCTGATCATCCGCTGATTTTTTCAGAAACGCCCGGATTTTTGCGGCGTAGCCTTCCGTCACCATGACTTGGGATGTGTTTGCCGCCCACCCGCGGTACAAAGCCTGAATGCCGTTTTCTGTTTGCATAGGGACCATGCCGCTTTCTTTTGTCAGCATGGCTTCCGTTTCAGCATCAACCGTCATGCCGCCGTCTTTCCAAAGCGGCCAGCAGATTGAAAGGGTGTGTCCATAGCGTTCATTTCGGGCTTTTTTACGGTTTCTTTTTTCACTGAAGGCGTTCATAAACGCATTGGCCATCGCATAATCAGCCTGGCCCGCGCTTCCGGCGCTTCCGGCTCCGGAAGAGAAAAGAATCAGAAAATCAAGCTCAATGTCCTTTGCCGCTTCATCAAGATGAACCAGCCCGGAGACTTTCGGCGCCAGTACATCACGGATTTCATCTTTGTGTTTTTTGAGAATATAGTTGTCTTTTATCGTTCCGGCGCTGTGTATGATACCGTTTAATCCGCCGTACTGCCGACAGATGTCCGCTATGAGCGATTGAACTTCTTGTTTTTCCGTCATGTCCGTTTGTTTGTACACAGCTTGCGCGCCGAGATCGGACAGTTCTTGAAGCTGGGCTTTTTTACGGTTATCCAACAGAGAACGCCCCGTTAAAATAAGAACGGCGTCTTTTGCATGCCGGGCGATTTCTTTGGCGAATAAAAATCCGAGTCCGCCCGCACCGCCTGTGATCAGATAAACACCTTTATCCTTCCACGGCTTTTCGGCGCCGAACTGTTCAAGCCCTGTTTCCTGCCATTGTGCCGTATAGCGCCTGCCGTTTTCATAGCGAATATGCTTGTCATCAGGATGAGCGCTGCATTCTTTTACATATCGGGACAGAATTTCTGCCTTGACGTCCGGCTCCAATTCAATCAGCTGGCCGGTCAGGTTCGGGTTTTCAAGCGCCGCTGTTTTCAAAAGCCCCGTTAAGCCGCAAAGGAGCTGCGTATCCGCTTCTTGAGGCACGACAATCTGTATGAGCTCGCGCCCGCCGGAATTTGAAGAAAGGATTTTCTTCACTTCTTCGAACGCCTGAAGCGCACAAGCTTCAAACCGTTCGTCTTCACTCTTATGCTGATCACGGAGCACATGACAGCTGAAGTCCGTCTGTATGCTGTTCATTTGATCCGTAAACCTGTCAGATATCATCACGTGACGGGCTTTGAAATGGATCGGCGCTTTTTCATGTACAGCGGCCTCCTCTTCCCATACGTGTTCAAAAAATAGTGTATCTGATTTATCCGTTTCAATTTCCCGTGCGGAATAACCAGTCATTTTCACACATATATTGCCTTGTTCGTCACATACATCAATATCCAGCTTCTGCACGGCATCTTCAGGCTTACTTTCGCCGCTGTACGCAATGGAAACCCACATATCGCTTTTACAGCTTTTCAACACATCAATCTGTTCGAGAGCAAACGGCAGCATCGGCCGTATGTCAGTCCCGTCTCTGTCAAGCATTAACCCGATTGTCGCGTGGAAGGCCGCATCCAAAAGGCTCGGATGGAGGACAAACTGATCTTTTGTATGAGAAATAGATGACGGGAGTGAGAGCTTCGCGAGCACTTTGCTGTCTTTTGCATAGATTTCCGTGACCGCTTTGTGAGCATCCCCGTATTCAATCCCCATCTGTTTGTATGCCTGATAGCAAACGTCAGGTGTGATCAGACGGCGTGACTCTCTTAATTTTTCAATCTCGATTTTGGCCGGTTCGCCCGCTCGGACAAACGCTGCGCTTCCTTGCGCATAGAGTACGGGTTCTTGTTCCGAGGAAGCCGATTCACTGTAAACCGTAAATCCCATCTCTCCATTTTCTTCGTCATAAAGGCGGAGATACAGTTCTGAGGACTCATCCGCCGTTGTAAACGGACGTATCCATACGACATGTTTCAGACGGACTGTTCCTTCTTCCTTCGTTTCTGCCGCGTGTTCAACGGCCGCCCGGACCATTTCCAGATAAGCCGCGCCCGGTAACGTCCGCTCGTTTTTGACGATGTGATCTTTCAGGAAAAATTCTCCGCCGCTAAACGAGGACCGAAAACGGACGCCTGACATGTTTGATACATTTTCATGCAGGAGCGGATGCAGCATGCCTGCATTTTTTTGCGGCAGCGATTCTCTTTTCTCCGCCTTCGGCACCCAATACCGGATTTTTTCAAACGGATATGTCGGCAGGCTGATCCGATTCGGTTTGTTTTCACCGTACAAGAGATTCCAATCCATCGTTCCTCCGCCGGCCCACTTTTCGGCAATCATCTCCAGAGTTCCGGAAGAAAGCCATTTATGTATCAAGTCCGGAGCAAGCTCTGCCTGTTTGCTTTTATCGGCTCGGTTCCGCCAGCACCCGCTGACCGTTTTACCCGCCAGAAAGCCTTCCAGCCGCTCTTTGAGCTGTGTCATATTCTGAGCGGTGAACGCAACCCGCTCCTCCATCTGTTCACGGCCGATCTGAAGTGTATACGCCGCATCCTCAAGCGGCAGGCCGGGATGAATAAATGCAGACAGCTTCGCAACATACTCTTTTAGCCGTTCTTCATTCCGGGCTGAAACCGGGAAAATGAATGTCTGTTCTTCTGCCGGTTCATACGCTGTTCCGTGTGATTCTTCAGGGATAAATTCCTCCAGAATGAGATGCACGTTTGAACCTGTCGCCCCGAAAGAACTGATCCCAGCACGCCGGGGATATACGGTTTCGTTTCCGTTTTCCTTTACTGAAGGCTGCTGCCACTCTTCGGTATGATGCTGGACGTAAAACGGTGATTGTTCAAAATCTAAATACGGATTCAGCTCCTCGGAATGAAGAGACGGCACCAAAGTTTTATGGTGAAGCTGCAGGGCAACCTTGCTTAAGCCGCTGATGCCCGCCGCCGATTCCGCATGGCCGATATTGGACTTCACTGATCCGATCGAACAGAACTGTTTGTCCTGTGTGTACTGGCGGAACGCCTTGACAAGGCCTTGAACCTCAATCGGATCGCCGAGAGAAGTTCCCGTCCCGTGCGCCTCAATATAACTGACCGTGCGCGGATCGATGCCCGCTTTGCCCAGGCATTCTTCAATCAAATCGGCCTGCGCGACAGGACTCGGCACGGAAATTCCGCTCACTGTCCCCACGTGATTGACGGCACTGCCCTTTATCACCGCATAAATCCGGTCTCCGTCTTTTACCGCCTCTCGCAGCGGTTTTAATAAAACGGCACCGATTCCTTCAGCCGGTACATAGCCGTCTCCGTCTTTCCCGAATGTATGACAAACCCCGTCTGTTGAAAACATGTCCCATAAACCGTATGTCAGATATTTATTCGGATGCAGCGACAAATTGACCCCTCCGGCAACCGCCGATTCACATTCCCCGCGCCGAATGCTTTCCGCAGCAAGGTGAACCGCAGTCAGCGAAGATGAACAGACCGTATCGACCGCCATGCTCGGCCCGTGAAAATTGCAAAAATATGAAACTCTGTTTGCGATTTGCGCATAATTAAGAGAAAGCGGGAATACATGATCTTCAGAAGAAGCTTCAGCCCCGACCAACGTATAATCCTTATGCATCACCCCTGCGAAGACGCCGACGCGCTGTCTCTTATTCCGTCCGCGCGCCTCTGCGAGCGACTTCGGCGTATATCCGGCATCCTCAATCGTTTCCCAGCATGTTTGTAAAAACAGCCGTTCCTGAGGGTCCATTGTTTCAGCTTCCCGCGGCGTAATCCGGAAAAATTGGGGATCAAAGCAATCCGGATCATCAATAAATCCGCCCCATTTTGAAATGCTCTTTCCGGAAGGCGACTTTACATTTTCAAACCGGCGCCAGTCCCAGCGAGACTCCGGGATTTCGGTGACACAGTTTTTTCCTTCTTTCAGGTTTTCCCAGAATTCATGAATATTTTCGGCCTGCGGATAGCGGCCGGCCATGCCGATAATCGCGATATCTTCATCTTGCGGAACACTGCTTTTCCGTCTTCTCTCTGTTTGCGTCTCAACCGGCTTCTCCATTTTTGCCGGAGACGCGCTGAAATGGCTCCCGTACTGCTCAGTCAGGAAAGCTGCCAGCTCTGCTGCCGTCGTATATTCAAACAGCAAAGTCGGAGAAAGGGTTTCGCCGATTTTTTCGCTGATCGTTTCGACGACGTCAAGCAGTCCGGACGATGTCAGCCCCATTTCATAGTAGCCGACTTGAGAATCAATCTGTTCAAGCGGCTTGCCGATTTTTTCCGCCATCAAATTCATGACATACCGCTCTGCTTCCTCATGCGGGTGTCCGCCTTCAAGCGATGCCGCAACTTCCGGTAAACCGGCTTTTTCAGGAGACTTCTCAGCAGTCTTTCGTTCTGTATTGATCAGCTCGGCATCCCGCACGAGCTTGCTTGTGAAATCTTTCAGCTCGGCTACTTTCCGGCCGGATGCGTTAAAAAACTCCAGTGTAATGTAAATGAGCTCCTTTTCCTGCCGAAGCGACGAACGTTTGATTCTCGTGATGCAGCCGCTCTGCAAAGGTTCGGAAGCTGTAAAAGATTCGTAGAAAAGAGGCAGAAACAGCCTCTTTTCCCCATTTAACAGCGATGAGATCAATAGGTTTGCGCCGACGCCGCTTCCGTCAAGGAGAGTCGGATGGAACAAAAACCCCCCGGCCTGTCCCATCGCGTCTTTTCCGAGCGATACATCAAAGATGACGCCGTCCCGCTCCTCAAACACTTCTCCTTCTGCTTTCATATATCCGCTGTGAACCAATTCCTGGCTTCTGCATTGTGCATACAGCTCATTTAAATCGATGGTGCGTTCCGCCTCGCGTTTGACAGAGTCAAGATCAAGCGTGTCACTGAAAATTGCGGGTGCCGTCTCGTGCATTTCCGCTTTGACGTAAATACGTTCTTCCGGCTGTACTCGTCCGCCGCTGACCTCAGCCCCTTTTGCGGTAAGTTTCCAGCGCCCTTCTTTTACCTTTGTACATTCAACCGTAAGCTTGACGGCGCTGTCTTCTTTCGCAATAAGCGGCTGATATATGGATAAATGGCGCAGCTGAAGCCCGTCGTATGAATAGCCGCGCTCTTTGAAAATCTGATAAAACATATCAATATAAGCCAATCCCGGAAGGACTTTTTGTCCGTAAACGTCATGATGTACAATAAACGGATTTTTCAGCGATAAAGTGATTTGCTTATTGAAGTTCTTCACGTTAAACCTCCACTTCATAGGTATCCCAGATGTTTGCCGCAGCTTTTTCGTTCGTTTCTTCTTTGCTGTCCGGCGAAATCAGCCGCTTTTTTAATGCAGGCGGTGTTAAAGGATGGCGCTTGATTCGGCGCCCTTCGTCTTCCTGCCACGCTTCCACAATGACGTGGGCGTTTGTTCCGCCGTCGGCAAAGCAGTTAATTCCTGCCGCCGGTATTGGTGACGGCCAGTCTGCCAGAGTGCGGCTGAACTGAATATTGGCCTTTTCTCTATCAAAATGTGTGTTTTCATGCTCGCCTGATAAAAACGGAATAAAGCTCTTTTCTTTCAGCATGAGAACAACTTTTATGAAACTTGCAATTCCTTCCGCGCAAAGCGTGTGCCCGATGTTCGGTTTCACAGATCCGATTCCGAGCGGGCCGGCGTCTTTTGAACGGTAGACGGATTGAATGGCCTTCAGTTCTAACAGATCCGTCACGACCGTGCCTGAACCGTTCGCTTCAATATGAGTAATGTCTTCCGGCTGTTTTCCGCTTTTTTCAAGAGCCGTCTTCATGACGGATTTTTGCGCTTCCAGACTCGGCGTAGCCGGGCCTGCCGTTCTTCCGTCATTATTGACGGATACCGCCTTCACTACGGCATAAATAGAATCTCCGTCTTCAATGGCCTGAGACACGGTTTTTAATAGAACCATTCCGACACCCTCGCCCAGCACGACTCCATCGGCGCGTTCGTCAAATACATGGAACGACTGCGCTTTACTTAATATGCCGCGCTGTTCAAATAATTTATGGGTTTCTTCTGATTCAAACAGGCTCACGCCGCCGACGACGGCCGCTTTTATTTCTCCTGTTACAAGAGCCTGCACGGCCATATTCATTCCGACTAAAGCAGAAGAACAAGCCGTATCGAGGACAACGCTCGGGCCGCGCATATCAAAGTATTGAGAGAGATTGGCGGCCAAATAATTCTGGCCCAGCGCGACGATCGGGTTTTTCGCGTCCAGCAGTTTCTCTTCACCCGGTCTGTGACGGCTGCGTCCGCCGAGATACACACCTATTGCTTCTCCCTTTATCTCATCCGGCGTATAGCCCGCGTGATACCACAGGTTAAGGCATTCTTCCAGAGCGGCCAAAGCTTGAGGGTCCATTGCCTTTACATCTTCTTCTGCCAGTAAAAAGAAGTCCGAATCAAATTGATGAATTCCATCAAGCATTCCCGCGTAATAAGGTGTCTTCAACCCCCATCGCTCAGCCGGAACAGGATCGATAGCCGAACGGCCCTCAGCCAAAAGCGACCAGTACGCCTCTAAGGAAGCCGCCCCCGGAAACCGGCAGGACATGCCGACGACCGCGATATCTTCCCGGTGAATCTGTTTTCCGGCCGGCTCTTCTTGCACCTTAACGGCTTGTGTTTCAATTACCGGCTCAGCCGGCTTCTTCAGAACAGGCTTCGCCGCCGCCAAATCAAACCGTTCTGACAAAACTTCTGTATACCCTTCGAGAAGCCAATTTGCGAAAGATTGAATCGTCGGATATTCATACAGAATGGACGGGTCAAGCGATGCCGAGAGATTCCGATTGATCCGCTGCAGAAGCTGAGCGAGAATAATGGAATCCACTCCGTAATCTTGGAATACTACGTCTGTCTCAAGCTGATCCTGGTCAATCCGCAGCTCTTCAGAAAATAATTCTTTCAGCCATTCTTCTGTTTTCCTTGTTAATTGAGCGTTGTCTGCGGCAGTATAAGCGGTTTTTTCCGCCGGTTTTACCATAGCCGGACTCATTGGCTGATCCTGCCTGCTCCGCCGCAGGAATCGCTCCGGCTTCCACAGCTTAGGATTCAGAACGGCCGGCAGCACCGGGCCCCTTGCTGATTCAAGAAGTATGCCGTCAAGGAGCTGTAATCCTTCTGCATTCGTGATGCTGTATAGCCCGCTCTCTTTATAAGCTTTGTTCGTTACTTCGCCCATTCCGGTTTCTTTCCAGTTCGGCCACTGAATGCTTACGATCGGCAGCTGCTCTTTGTATGAGTTTGCAAAATAGTCCATATACGCATTGGCCATGGCATAGTCGGCCTGTCCTGCCGAAAGCGCCGGTATCGCAGCTGACACGGAAGAGAACAAGACGAAAAACTTCAGCGGCTCTTCTCTGAGCACACTGTATAACGCCTGAAGCCCGTCTACTTTCGGCTCGAGCACGCGCTGTATGTCTTCATCGGTTTTTCTGATGAATGCGAGCGTCTCTTTATCGGTCACACCCGCGCAGTGAATCACGCCGCCGATAGGTCCGAGCGTCTGTTTTATCTGACTCAGTTCCTGTCTCAGCCCGGCTTCATCAGCTAACGGGACTGACAAAACCTTCACTTGTACACCTTTGGATTCCAAGTCGAGAACAGCTTCAGTTTTCGCTTTTACAGAAGCCGTCACCCCATTCAGTCCGCCCGTCCACTCACTTCGCGGCGGAAGGGTCTCGCGGCCTGTAAGCACCAGTTTTTTCACTCCGTAATGTTCGGCAAAATGGCGTGCGCATAAAAGACCGATCCCCCTCGTCCCTCCGGTGATCAGAAGCACATGGTTGTCCGGAAAATCAATTCTCTCGCCTTGCATATTCATATTTTCTGAGCCGCTTAATACAGCGCGGTAACGCAAGCCGTCCCTCCGGCAAACTTCCGCGTCATCAGTGCGGGCATGAAACTCATCGGCAATCTGCTTCGCCAGTTTGTCATCCGAAAGCGCTCCTTCAAGGTCGAGATGCCTTGAAGACAGGTGACCGTACTCGCATGCCAGCATTCTGTACAGACCGGCCCGTTTTGCTCCTGTTGTTTGATTGGCCTCTTTATTTAATGACTCAAGGTCTTTTGTGACACAAAGCAGTGTCATCCCTTCTTTATGCCCATGCTCAATCAATTGCTGAAGCCATTTGATTCCGGCCATGTCTTGAGAATCTTCTTTCGCTGCGCCGAGGAGGTCGATGACTCCGTCAAACGCCTGCCAGTCATATTCACCGGTAAGGTCTGATGCGGTGATGATACGGTGATTCGGCATGTGCGCTGCGATCTCTTCTGCGAGATTGATCGTGTCCCCGCCTGTCAAAATCGCAACGGAACGTGCGCACGGTTCGCCCAGTTCGAGCGGGCTCAGTTCCCATTGTTTCGTCAGAATACGTTTCATCCGTTCCTCTGTATGGACCCTCTTTTTGTCAGGATTCTCAGGCACCCAATACGTGTCTTTTGCGAACGGATAAGACGGAAGACTGAGTAAACGCGGCGTACCCTTTTCATACAGCCGGTTCCAATTCAATACGCCGCCTTTCACCCATACCTCTGCCAGCTTGGCGAATTTGCCTTTTTTAATCCAGGCGTCAATGACGATGTCCATATCTTCATCGGCCGTGAACAAGGCAAACGTATCTTTATTGCGGTGAGACTGGCCGGTGTACAGCCCGGCGATGTTTTTCTCATTTTTCGTAAATGCTTCCAGCTTTGTTTCCAATTCCGCCATCGTCGCTGCAAGAATGGCCAAGCGCTCTTCCATTTCGTCCCTTCCGGTTTGCAGCGTATAAGCGACGCCCGCCAAGTCTTGATCTGTATACGGCGTTTGACGGATCGCTTTTTGCAGCTGCTGCGCCTGTTCAAACAGTTTTTCTTTTGATTTGGCGGACAAAAGGATGATTGCCGGATTTTCCGGGCTGTGCTCAGGCTGAGCGGCTGCTTTCGGGACATACTCTTCAATGACGATATGGGCGTTGACCCCGCCGATGCCAAATGAGCTGACCCCGGCCCGGCGCGGAATGGCATTTCCGTTTCTATCTTTTGCTGCCGCCCATTCCTGATTTTCCCGCACGATGTAGAAAGGACTGTCATCAAGCTGAATGTACGGATTGATCGTTTCGCAATGCAGGCTTTTCACCAGCGTTTTGTGCTTCATTTGCAAAAGCACTTTCATGACGCCTGATACTCCCGCGGCAAGCTCTAAATGGCCGATATTGCTTTTGACCGAACCGATGCCGCAGCGGTGACCGGAGACTTCAGGCTCTTGATTTGTTTTCGCCAGCTCGTGAAACGCCGCTTTCAGACCGTTTATTTCAATCGGGTCGCCCAATTCCGTTCCTGTACCGTGCGCTTCAATATACGTAACGGTGCTCGGGTCCACTCCCGCTTTCCGGTATGCTTTCACTAATAAATCAGCCTGCAGGTTCGGATTCGGCGAGGTTAGCGTATTCGCCCGGCCGCCGTGGTTTTCAGCCGTACCGCGGATCACGCCGTAAATCGGATTGCCGTCACGTTCTGCATCTGTCAGTTTCTTCAGCATCAGAATTCCCGCGCCTTCTCCTCTGACATACCCGTTGGCATCTTTGGAGAAGGTTTTGCATTTTCCGTCTTTGCTGAGCATGCCTGCTTTGCTGTAGCTGATATGCGCTTCTTCCGTCAGAATCGTATTGATTCCCCCGGCAATCGCCATGTCGCATTCTCCGTTTTCTATAGCGGATACCGCCCGGTGAATCGCCACAAGCGAGCTTGAGCATGCCGTTTCAATCGGCTCGCTCGGCCCGTGAAGATTTAACAAATAGCTCAAACGGTTCGGACCAATGGAAGGAATCATGCTGCCTGTCGCCGCATGTCCTTCCGGCGCAAGACCTGCCCTTGTGAACAAATCTTTATAACCGGTATTTCCGGTGCCGATAAAGACGCCCGTATTTGTGCCGGAAAGGCTTTCCGGCTTACAGCCCGCATCTTCTATCGCCCGCCATGCATAAGTCAATAACAGCCGCTGCTGCGGATCTAAATATTGGGCTTCCCGCGGTGAAATCCCAAAGAACAGCGGATCAAATTCAGCTATTCCGTCGATAAAGCCGCCCCACTTGATATTCGTTTTGTTCCCTTCAAGATTCGGGTCGCCATCAAACGCTTGCCAATCCCAGCGTTCTTTCGGAATGGTTGTGATCGAATCCTTTCCTTCTTTCAAATTGCGCCAAAATTCCTCTATATCCTTCGCGCCCGGGAATCGGCCGCTGATTCCGACAATGGCAACCGGGTCAAAGCGGCGCGGCTCTTGTGTCGCTGCCGCAGCGTTCATTACCGTTGCGAAGCGCTTTTTCCGCTGCATTTTCGGTTTTTGGGCTTTTGGCTGCTCTTTTTTCGGAGACTCTTTCTTCTTTTCGCCGAAACGGCCCGGATGCTCTTTTGCCAAATATCCGGCGAGACCGCTGATCGTTCCGTACTCAAAGAAAATCGTCGGCGCCAGCTCCAGCTGATACGCTTCATTTAATTGATTCGTAAAGACGGTAAAGGATACGGAATCAAAACCGTATTCACTCAATTCCGTATCTGTATCTATGTCTTCACGGTCAACTTTTAAAATGCCGCTTACCATGGCTGTCAACTCGGTGTGAAGCGTTTGAAGAGATTCTTCTGCATCGTGTTTTTCTTCCGGCTGAGAAGGAAGGCCGGCTTCTGCCTCATCCGTCAAATACTCTGCTAAACTGCGGATCGTCCCGTGTTCGAAGAAGATCGTCGGCGCCAGCTCCAGCTGATACGCTTCATTTAATTGATTCGTAAAGACGGTAAACGATACGGAATCAAAACCGTATTCACTCAGTTCCGTATCAATATCAATCTCGTCTTGGCCGACTTTTAAAATTGAACTGACCATTCGGATAAGCGCACCGTGCCATTTGTCTCCCGAAACGGCGGATACAGGCTCTATTTTCTCCACCTGCGGCTTTTCAGTTTCAGAAACGGATAGGAACGACTGTTTTAATTTTGCAGCTTGTCCTTCAGCTGCTAAAAGCTGCGGCTTTTCCTGAGCCATTCCTTCATAAAATGCAGCCAGGCCTGACGCCTTTTGAAGCGGAACCATGCCGAAAGCTTTTTTCATCATTCTCTCCGTCTCGTCTCCCGCCTGCATACCGCCATCTTTCCACAGCGTCCAGTTAAAGGCGACCGTTTTTCCGTGCCGAAGGCCATTCTCCGTAAGGGATTGCCTGTAAGCGGCGTATGCATCCATAAACGCGTTGCCGGCGGCATAATCAGCCTGCCCGACGTTGCCGAGAACGCCGGAAACACTGGAGAACAATACGAAAAAGTCAAGATTGCAGTCTTTGCTGGCTTCATCTAAATAAGCGGTTCCGTTGACTTTCGGATCAAGCACTTTCCTGAACTCTTCCTTCGTTTTTTGCAGCAGGAAGCGGTCTTGTATCACTCCCGCAGCGTGAATAATTCCGTTAAGCTTTCCGAATTCCGCCGTAATCTCTTTGATCAGCGCTTCGTTTTCCCGCCGGTCCGCCGCATTCAGCTTTTTGTAGACGACATTTGCGCCTGAGTGCTGAAGCATAGCAAGCTCACGCTGTTTGGCTTCTGCCAGATTTGAGCGGCCCGTCAGAATGATTTTCGGGTGTTTTACGCGACCTGCGATTTCTTTTGCGAACATCAAGCCCAGGCTTCCTGCGCCTCCGGTAATCAGATATACACCTTCGTCCTTCCAGACGATGCCGCCCCCTGCGGGATGCATTTCTTCCCAAGCCTTCACATACCGTTTTTCTCCTTTATAACGGATATGTTTATCATGCGGCCGATGACTGTCGTTTTTCAGTTTTTGAGCGACAGCCGGCATTTCGCCGATTGATTCCATTTCGATGAGCTGACAGTCAAGTTTTCCGTATTCCAGCTCGGCTGTTTTTAACAAACCTGTTAACCCCGCAAACAATTGCTGGCTGCCGTCTGCTGAGATAACGGTCTGAATCAGAATGCGGCCCTGCCTTTTTTCGCTGATGATCAGCCGGATGTGTTCGGCGATTGTCTGCGCGTAGCTTTGGAAGCGTTCAGCGGCTGTTTCACCCTCACCTTCTGCAATCAGCAGTTCGGCGTCTTTCAGGCCGGATGCCGCTTCATCTTTTATACGGCAGGCATCTTCGCAAAGTATGATCAAATGCTCATCAGCACGGACAGCAGCTTTCTCGGATGCGGCGGCTTCTTTCCAGACCGGTGCAAACAAGACCTTTTCCGATCCTGATGGCGGCTGAGCCGATTCTGCATCGCCTTCAAGCACTCTCGTAGAGAATCCTCTCACCTTCACGCAAAGCGCTCCTGTTTCGTCGAACAGGTCAATGTCGGCTTTCTGCACGGAATCACCGGTTTGATATCCTTCACTGAAGCGTGCATGCGCCCGCATAGCCGGTGTGCATGCTTTGATGACTTCAAGATATTCCAGCGCAAACGGCAGAATCAGCTTTTGTCCGGAAAACTCCTGCATAATGCAGATCGTCGCCGTCTGAATAGCTGAATCAATGATGCTCGGATGAAGCGTAAATTTTCCGTTCGTGTGAGAAACAGAATCCGGAAGCTGTATGTCCGAAAGCACTTCTTTCTCGCCGATAAAGGCGGACTTAATGCCTTGGAAGGCTTTTCCGTGGAACATCCCCCTGCTCCGGCCTTCCCGATAAAAGGCCGCCGGATCAAGAATGTCCGCTGTGCATCTGTTTTGTATGGCAGAAAGGTCTCTCTCAGGCTCTTGTTCAGCCTTAATGATTTCGGCCCGTCCTTGGCTGTGCAGCACTTCTTCGCCGTCAGCGTTGACGCTGTAAATGTCATATGAGATGATGCCGTCCTCTTCAGGGAACAGCGCAATATGGACTTGGCGCTCTTGTTCGTGAACGACGATCGGCTTCATCCAGACGGTATGATGGAGCGTTATTCTGTCTTGGTCTTTTAATAAGCCGCCAAGCGCCCGTTTTACCGCTTCATAAGACATTTCCAAATATGCCGCTCCCGGCAGCACCGCTTTTTCCCTGACCACATGATCCTTCAGGAAAAATTCTGAGCCTGTAAACCGTGAGCTGAACCGCTGAACGGCCAAATCTGACGTATTTTGCTGCACGAGCGGGTGTAAAACTGAGACTCCGGTGTGTGCGGCAGATGTGTTCTTTTCTGCTTTTTTCGGCCAGTACGGCTCCTTTGCAAACGGGTAGACCGGCACGCTGATTCGTTTCGGATGCTTGTCTTTGTAAAGCTTGCGCCAATTGATGGCGACACCTTTACTCCACATTTCACAGAGCTTCGGTCCTTTTCCTTTCGCAAGCCATTTCTCAATGAGTTCAGCGCTGTCATCATCATCAGAAAGCCAGGCAATATCTTTCGCCTGCTGTTTTTCTCCTCTGAAGCAGCCTGTTACAGCCGGCTTATCATTGATAAAATCGGCAAGCTGCCGCTTGAGCTCCGCAATGCCGCTTGTGATAAAGGCCGCGCGCTCTTCCATCGCTTCCCTTCCGACTTGGAACGTGTAGGCAAGATCAGCGAGGTCTGTGTCCGTTTTTCTTTCCAGAAAAGCCAGCAGCTGTTTTGCGTACTCCTTCAGACGATCTTTTTTTCTGGCAGACAACGGAATGATGAACGGACCGGCAGCGTCTGCTGCTTCGGATGCATCCGGATATTGTTCAAAAATCGCGTGTGTGTTTGTTCCGCCAAGACCGAAAGAGCTTAAAGCCATGCGGTGCGCTCTGTTCTCACGGGTTAACTCTTTCTTTTCTCCCGCTACGTAAAACGGAGAGTCTTCTAAATGAAGATTCGGATTCGGCTCTTTGTAATTGATGCTCGGCGCGATTTCCTGATGATATAAGCTCATGACAACCTTGATGCAGCCCGCCATTCCGGCCGCTGTATCCAAATGCCCGAGATTTGTTTTGACTGAACCGATGCCGCAGTATTGTTTTTTATCTGTATATCGGCCGTACACCGATTGAAGTGCGGACAGTTCGATCGGATCGCCGAGTTTTGTTCCTGTGCCGTGAGCTTCGACGTACGCGATCGTTTCGGGATGGATGCCCGTCTGATCAATGACCTTCTGAATGACCTCAGCTTGTCCTTTGACGCTCGGCGCATAAAATCCGACCTTATCCGCTCCGTCGTTATTGACGCCGATTCCGCGCAGCAGCGCATAAATATGGTCGCCGTCCTTAACCGCATCAGACGCTTTTTTCAAGAGCACGGCGCCGGCCCCTTCACCGCCGATCATTCCGTCAGCATTCGCGTCAAACGCTTTAATATGCCCGTCGCTTGAAAAATTCAGCCCCGGCTGATGAACATATCCGGCGCTTGATTCCGTATGAAGGGTCGCACCGCCGACAAGGGCGTACTTGGCTTCGCCGGACTGCAGGCTTTGAAAAGCCGAATGCAGGCCGATTAACGAAGATGAGCAGTTGGCATGGACAAAATAGCTCGGCCCTTTCAACCCGAGTTTATGAGAAATCATCGTCGGAATCGTACCGCTTTGGGCAAGCACCCATGACACGTAGCCATCCGGCGTTTCCAGCTGTGCTGTCGTCTCCTCCGGCAGCAGGCTGCGGTAAGAGTTCGTGCTGGCAGACATATACACGCTTGTTTCCGGAATTTCTTTGGAGGTATACCCCGCATCCTCGATTGCCTTCCATGAATGGAGCAAAAGCATTCTCAGCTGAGGATCCATATATTCCGCATCTTTCGGTGAAAAGCCGAAGAAACCGGGATCAAACATTTCTTTCCCTTCTAAAACTGATTTAACCGGAACGAAGCCGGGATGATCAGCCAGTTCTTCAGAAATACCGAATCGGAGGAGCTCTTCTTTTGAAAAGAAGGTGATGCTTTCTTTGCCTTCTTTGATGTTATTCCAAAATTCATAATGATCTTTCGCTCCCGGAAACTCACAGGATATACCGATAATCGCAAGGCTGTCCTCGTAATAATCGGGAAATTCTCCCGCCGGGTGTTCCCGATCTTCTGTATTCACTTTCTTTTGCGGCACAGGAGCCAAAACGGTTTCTTTCGGTTTTTGTTCTGTGATGTACCGGCTGATGTCTTTTACCGTCGCGTATTCAAACAGCTCCGTTACACTGAATTCACAATCCAGTTCCTGCGTCATCCGGTCAGTGACCGTCACGGCAAGAAGCGAATCTCCCCCCGCATCAAAAAAGCGGTCATCAAGCTCTATATCTTTGCTTTTCAATACATCCTGCCAAATCGCCAGTACCGCCTGCTGGATATGAGTTGATGAAAATGTTTGTGTGTCCGGCTGCTTTTCCGTCAGATCGCGGGCAGCAAGAAGCTTGCGATCCACTTTTCCGTTCGGCGTAAGCGGCAGCTCTTCAAGACGGACAAACGAAGCTGGCGTCATATAGGCCGGCAGCGCTTGTTTCAAATGATTGCGCAATTCCTTTGCAGACGGAAGCGGCTCTCCGTTTTTCCGGATATAAAACGCGCAAAGCTTCTCATTTCCGGAGTGATTGTTCACAACAACTACACTTTCCTGTACAGCCGGATGGGCATTCAGCCTGCTCTCAATATCTCCGGGTTCAATGCGGTAGCCGCGGATTTTGACTTGGGTATCCATCCGTCCCATGTATTCAATGCGGCCGCCGGGAAGAAAACGCGCCATATCGCCTGTTTTATAAAGCTTTGATCCCAGTTCGAGCCGGTGACTGACGAAAGCTTTATCTGTCAGCTCAGGCTTGTTGAAATACCCTCTTGCCAATCCGTCTCCCGCAATACAAAGTTCTCCCGGCACCCCTTCTAAAACAGGGTTGAGACCGGAATCCATAATATACACGCGGGTATTGGCGATCGGGCGTCCGATCGTAAGCGCGCTCTCATTCTCCGTTATCCGCTGCACCGCGGACCAAATTGTCGTCTCTGTCGGCCCGAACATATTCCAAGCCTCACTTTTCGTATCGAGAAACTGCTGCTTCAATTGTTCGCTAAGCGCCTCTCCGCCGCAAAGGATTTTCACATTTTCTTCATTTGACCATCCGGAATGAAAGAGCATTTTCCATGTAAACGGCGTCGCCTGCATGATCGTCGGTTTGTACTCTTGAATCAGCTCTTTCAGCTTCCGTGCGTCTTTTGTGACTTCTGTCTTACAGATGTTGCACTCCGCTCCTTTGATTAAAGGAAGGTAAAGCTCCAGTGCCGCGATGTCAAAGCAATATGTCGTGACGGCAAGCAGTTTGTCTTTAGACGAAAGCCCCGGTTCATTCGCCATCGAGAGTAAGAAATTGGTCAGCGCCCGGTGCGGAATCATCACGCCTTTCGGTTTGCCCGTGCTGCCCGACGTGTAAATGACATACGCCAGATCGTCAGGTGTCACTAACCGCTTCAGCGACGTTCTTTCCGCGGCTGTACTTTCAATATGAGACCAATTGCGGTCAATGGCAGTGGTCTGCACGCCTCCCAAATTCAAAGAGTGCTCTAAATCAGCTGTCGTCAGGCACATTGAAATCCTGCTGTCGGCGATCATATATTCCAATCTGTCAGCGGGATAAGAAGGATCAAGCGGCACATACGCTCCCCCGGCTTTTAAAATGCCGAGAAGGCCGACAGCCATATGCAATGAACGGTCTGTATAAATGCCGATGAGATCATCAGGGCCTGCACCGTGCGCCTGCAAATAGAGCGCCAGCTTCGTGCTTTTTTCATCAAGCTCACGGTACGTCAGCTTTTGCTCTTCATACACGACCGCACAAGCGTCCGGCGTTTCTGCCGCCTGACGTTCGAATAATTCATGGAAGCAGGCATCCGGATATTCACGGCTTGTCTCATTCCAAGACTTAAGAATCATGTGCTCCTCTCTTTTTGTCATGAGAGAAACGTTCTCAAGCGGCGCATCCGGATTCGCCGTCAAAGCTTCAGCAGCTTGTACAAATTGGCTGAAAAGCCTGGCCGCCCCTGCTTCGTCGAATAATTCGGTGCTGTATTTAATCGTAAGATCCATGCCTGATGCTTCTTCCCACATTTCAAATACAAGATCATATTCCCCCTCCTGATGAATGTCTTTTACAAACTCACAGGAGAATTCCTTGTATTCATCAAGCATCGATTGATAGCTCGAATGCTGCAGAAAGTTCTGATAGAAAAAGGCATTGCTGAAAACAGGCGAACCGTTCTGCCGGGGTTTCGCATGCACATCACGCACCATTTTCGGAAACGGATAAAAGGAGTGATCCAGTCCGTCCAGGACGGCATCCTGCACCTTTTGAACAAAGTCAGCAAATGTTTCTTTTCGTCCGGCTCTGCTCCGTATGGGAAGCATGTTAAGGAAATGGCCGACCACTCCGTCAAAGCGTTCTTCGGGTCTGACCATTGCAGGCATGCCTGTCACAATATCTTCCTTATCCGTATATTTGCTTAAAAGCACCATATAGCAGCTCAGCATGACGGTAGACAAATGAATCGAACGGGATGCGGCAAACGCCGTTATATTATTCAGCAGCCGTTCGGGAAGACGGCGTGTCAGCGTATCTTCTGTAAACTCCGGAACACTGCTTTCCGTGCGCATCGGCGGAAGCTGAAGGTCAGGCAGATCGCCCTCGAGCTGTTTCATCCAGTAAGCGCGGGCAGCTTTGCTTTCTTCACCCGCTAAATACCGCTTTTCCCAAGCCGCGAAATCGGGATGAATACCGGGAGCGGCAGCTGTAAACTCTTCTTTTCCCTCCAGCAGCGCCTGATAAAGATCCAGCAGACTGTGAATAAATGTAATGGATGAAATGCCGTCAAACACGATGTGGTGAATGACCGTCAAAAGATAATGTTCCTCGGCGGATTTTGAAAGCAGCTGCACGCGCAGCAAAGGCCCGCCTTCTTTGACAAACGGCTCTTTCACTTTTTTCCGTATCAGAGCGGATATTTGTGATTCATTGACGTCAGAAATATCTTCTTCCGAGAATACAAAAGGATCTGCCGCTTCTATGAAATAAAACCCGCCGTCTGTTTCATTCACGGCGCTTTTGAGCATCGGATGCTGCTTTAATACGAGCTGAAACGCCTGTTTCAGTTTCTCTTTGTCGATTCCGGATGTGAATCGGAAACAGAGCGGGACATGGTATGCAGTCGTTTCAGGCGACATTTTCTGCAATGTCCACAGCCCTTTTTGGACTTCTGAAAGCGCTGGCGCCGTTTGCCGTCTCTCCCGTTCTGCCGGCGGTTCGGCTTTTTGGGGATGATGGTCCGCTGACATGTTTGCCGCTTTTTCAGCAGTATAAGCCGCTAAAGCGCCAATCGTCGGGTTTTTGTGCAGCTCTCTTGCCGTCAGCCGGATGTGATACGTTTTTTCAATTGATCTGGCGAGTTTCATCATCTTGATGGAATTGACGCCAAGACTTTGAAACGGTGTATTTGGATCAACGAGCTCATCCGCGATGGAAAGTTCCTCTTTCAGAAAACGGATAAAATCCCGTTCAATTTCTTTCTCTGCAGAAGCCGTGTCTGAATTGCCCCCTTCTTGTCTGTTATTATGTAATGAATCAAATTGCCCTTGTTCAAATGAATGTTTCAGCTGAGTGCGCTGGATTTTCCCGATCGCCGTCTTAGGAATGTCTTCTTTTGCGACCGGAAGCAGATAATCAGGGGTAACGCCGATTCTCTGTGTCACGTGCTGGTGAATGTGATGAAGAAGCTTCGTCATGCGGTTCTCATCCAACGGAACAGATGTCACAAAGAAAATCGCCAGCTCATCTGTCGTGCTTTGATTCGGCCGGACGGCGCATGCCGCTGTATATGACGTTTCAATTTCCGGCAATTCCTCAACGGCTGATTCAATGGCGTGGCTGTAATAATTCACACCGTTGATAATGATGGCATCTTTCGTGCGCCCCGTTATCGTCAGGCGGCCTTCACGCAGAAATCCGAGATCTCCCGTTTCAAACCAGCCGTCTTCTGTAAAGACACTCTCATTTAAGTCCGGGCGCTCATAATATCCGCTCGTTACAGTCAGACCTGACACTTGGAAGCGGCCGATTTCTCCTTCTTCCACCACTTGATTGCGGTCATCCGTAATTCTCATATTAAATCCCGGGATCGGCAGACCGATCTCGACGAAACGATCGTCGTCACTCGTGTTTTCCAGTGTAAACTCATCTGAGAAAATAACGCCCGAAGACGTTTCGGACATTCCCCATGCGGGACGGATGGCATTAGCCGGCAGACCGTGCGGCTCTAAAAGCTCCATAATTCTGCGTCCGACTTTCGCAACCGCGGCCTCCCCGCCGTTCAGCATGTAACGCATGGAAGATAAGTCCCATTTCCGCGTTTGAATCTCTTCTGCAAAATCAGCAAGCAGTCCAAAGGCAAAATTGGGGGCCCACGTAACCGAAGCGCGGTAATGATCAATCAGGTCGAGCCATTTTAAAGGGTCCATCAAAATGGATTCGCTCGGTATGTTGATTTCCTCACATCCGAGATAAACATCACGCAGATGAAGCATTCCGATGCCGCCGACATGGTCAAAAGGCATCCAGTTAAACGTGACATCCTCACTTGTATAGCCCTGCATCTGAATATTTCCTTTGACCATGCAGACGATGTTTTCATGGCTGAGCATCACGGCTTTCGGCGTGCCCGTGCTTCCCGAGGTCAAAAGCAGCATCGCCAAATCTTCCGGACGGGGATGATGACAGTCCGTATCCATTTCGTGCGCACTGAGATCTTCTGCCGCCAAAGCGCAAAACCCGGAAAGCTCCTGCTCCTCCGCCCATTCAGTCATCTCCGGCAGCACGTCACGGCTTGTGATGACATACGGCCGATTCAAAAGCGTCCAGGCGTCTTTCAGTTTTTGCGTCCCGCTGTTCATTTCTGTATAAGCCGGAGCGGCCGCAAGCGGAACCGGGATCGCTCCTAAAAAAACACAGCCCCAAAAAGCAGGAATCAGCTGGGAATTGTCACTGAGCTGTAATATGACTTCATCCTGAGCCTTCACTCCTGATTGGCGGAGCCCTTTCACAATCGAAAGAGCGATCTTTTTCAGGCCGCTGTAAGTCTGGTACACTTTGGTGCCGTCAGGCTGTATATATGTGATGCCCTTTTGATCTCCCGCGGCCGCGGCGGTTTTGTGCAGGACTTCAGGAATCGTCATCGGCTGATCCGCTGAAAGCCGCAATGATTTTCCATAGCTGACAGATGGCTTGAGTAACCCGCTTGCCTTCATATCACTTTTCATAGAGCTGCCTCCATTTCATCTGTATGTAAGATGTATGCCTTATACTCCGTACATCGTCGTGATTCGTTTTTTCACTTCATCATCATGAAACGTCTCATCGTGCATGATTAACTCCTTCTCAATGACGGCCGGAAGCTGCTCGCGAAACGGCTTCACCAAGTGCCTTTTCAATGTAATTAAAGAGTTTCTCGGTTTTTCCGCAAGCTCACGGGCCAATTCCTGCGCATAGTCTAGTACTTCCTGCCGAGGAAGTACCGGAAAAGGCACCCCTCTTTTCTCCAGGTCACCGCCGCGGTAGTGGCCGCCGTTTAACAGCATTTCATGGCCGAGGCTTGCCCCAAGCTTCTCCGGAACGATAAAGGTAGCGCCCATTCCGGGGGTGAAACCGTATTTCATAAAGTTTGCGGTATACACGCTTTCTTTGCTTAAAATGACAAAATCACTGAAAAGCCCCATGACAAATCCGCCTCCGATTCCGTGTCCCTGCATGGCGGAAATGACGGGGATATCACATTCCAGCGCCAAAGAGTACATGCGGTCTTCCGTAAACTTCGTGATGCCCTGCTGAATCCTGAGCAGGCCTTCCTGTGTGCCTCCGGAAGCAAAGTAATGGCCGTATCCTGTTAAAATCACAGCTTTATAGACTGACGATTTTTTTATACGGGTGAATGCTTCCATCAATCCATCCGTCAGTTCTTTGGAGAAGGCGTTTTTATGGGCTTTATCCTGCATTGTCACTTGGATAATATCCGGTTCAATTTCGAGCAGTTCAACTGCGGCGTTCGGCATGATATCCTCCTAACTGTTCTCCGTTTCCCAAGGAAGCCGCCCCGTTTCTGCATAACGGGTGATGGCTGATTGGTTATCCGGATCTGAAAACATCGCTTGATTTTCGGCTAAAGCAATGGATTTCGAACGATGAACAAGGTCGTTTAAAGAATCCATGTATTGTTTATAGCGGACGACTGCTTTTTTCGACAGCGGGCGGAGGCGCAGCAAATGCTTTCTCAGCTCTGTTGCTGAGTCCGGGACGCATACGTCACAAAGTCCCCATTCAAGCGCCTGGCGTGCCGGCACGGGCTTTGTCATGATCGTCATATAATGCGCCTTTTGAAATCCGATTCTTTGAATTAAAAACGGCAGAACGCAGGCCGGATAAAGTCCGAATAACAGTTCAGATAAACTGAACGAAGCATTCTCCTCTGCAATGACGATATCGCACGCGGCGGCAAAACCGACACCTCCCGCATTTACTTTTCCGCGGACGCGGGCGATTGTGATGTACGGCCCGGATTTTAATGCCAGCCACAAACGGTAAAGCGGCTCCTGCGATTCCGCATGCTGCATTCCCTGCCTCATTTTCCGGTACATCTCATCAAAATCCGCCCCGAAACAAAATACCTCCGGCTGCCCTTCAAGCACTACGGAGGTCACGGAGTCTTCACATTCAGAAAGAACATGCAGGCATTCCTCCACTAAACGCTCATTAATCGTATTGTTGGCTTCAGGCCGATCAAAGGTGATGAAGCAGACATTTTGCTGAAAACGGACGTTTATCGTTTCATAGGTCACGATATCCACCTGTATTTCCGATGAAATTCCGTGATTTCTTCCAAATATAAACGAGGGCTCCCGGCATGATGGTCTAAAATGTTCGGAATCATATTCATATCCAATTTGACATTCCGGGTACCGAACTTCACCAGACCGCTGCCTTTAAACAGTTCTTCATACTCTTCCATGGACAGCCTGTACCTGTTGTTCAGATGCTCTTCTATTTTGAAAGAATGCTGCCGCGCTTGCCCTTCAGGCGTCACAACGCCGCTGTAAAATTCTGAACAGCATCCGGAGCCGTAGGAGAAACAGCCGATCCGCTTAGAAGTGTCGAATCCCCCTTGGTCAATCGTGCTTGCAAGAGCCAGTAAAGAGGCTGCCCCCATAATGTTTCCGACTCTTTGGCAATAGCGGAGCCCCGGCTCTACCCTGGTTTGAAAATCCTGTTCGATTTCAGCGTTTTTCGCTTTTGCAAGCTTGCGCATCATCGTCCGGTGGGCCCCTTTGACCATGCCGCCAAACGGTGTATGGAAGGCTAGATAGTGAAACGTCTCTTTGTAGTCAGCGCCCGGCACACGGTTTTTGTACTCGCGAAATGTCTGTTCACAGCAATCGAGGTAAGACATCAATGACAAATCGGCGTCACCGGCTTCACTGTCCGGGATCGGACGGCATGTATCCATCACCTCATAGCCGTAGTATCCGTTAGCGCCCGCATCCGCCTGAAATACGATTGGATTTTCACCTATCAATAAGGCGACGGCACCCGCTCCAGCGCTCGGTTCTGCGTAAGACCAATCCTCGCTTAACGCATCACCGCCTTCGGCAATTAAAAACCGGGAAATATCCGTCGCGACGACAAGCGCCTTCGCTCCGGGGGATGTCTGCGACAAAATAAAGTTAAGCGCCATCTGCAAACCCGCCGTTCCTGAATAACAGGCTTGTTTCAGTTCAAATAAACGGCAGTTCCGGTTGAGGCCTAAGTAATCATGAATATATGTACTGAGTGATTTTCCGAAGTCGATGCCGGACTCCGAGCAGGTAATCAGCAGCTCGATTCTGTCTTTTTCAGCCTCTGTCAATCGGTCGATAATCGGCTTTGCCGCGTTAACGCCGAATGTAACGGGGTCTTCGTACGGAAGCGCCACCGCTTTTTCTTTCATCAGTAAATTTTCAAATCTGGCAGGGTCTAAGTTTCTGTACTCCGCCAGCTGCATGACATCAAGGTATGCTGTCCCGCCAAACACATTTATCGCTTCTATTCCGGCAGCCGCCATGAACTTCGCCTCCAATATGAATTTTGAGTTTCCGATTATTTCACCGTTTTATCAGACAGCCTGTACCTTTTCATAAAGCTTTGCCGCCAATTCGCCGATGTTTGACACTCCCGTCAGCTCAACACGCGGGATCTGCAGTGATAATTCTTCAAGCATCATCGTGATAATTTCGGCGCGGTCCACTGAATCCGCCCCCAGATCAACTAACCGGTCTTCCTGTGAAAGCTGTTCGCCTTCTAAATCAGGCAAAACCTCGTAGATTGTGTTCTGCAGCAATTCAAAGATTTTTTCTTTACTCATTGTCAGTTCCTCCCTGTTTCATCTTTTATGAATATTCCATGTTTTCAATCTATCATTTCGTCTTGTCAACACGTTTGCAAAAATGAACCTAACTTCTGATTCAAAAGCGTGGCCGTCTCTTCCATAAGCCGCAGGCCGATACCATCGGCATGGCGGTTTTTCCAGGACTCCAGCTCCGTACCTTTCACCCATTGATTAAAGGCGCCTAATGCCGGGCCGCAATGAATCTGGAAGTCTACCTTGGCATCCGGGTCACCTTTAATCGCCGAAGCAGAACTTTGCCTGAAATACCATTTGAATATGAGCGCCATTTTCTGTTTCGGATTCCGTTCGGCTTTTGAAATGTCTTCATTTGAATAATGAGCCTTCACTTTGTCATAAATACTGCTTACACTTGCCTTAAAATACTTCTCTTCTATTTGTCTGAGTGTCTTTTCATCAATTTCTTCAATTGAGCGGTGACGCTGATACAGTTCATGCAGCTTAGAGGCGCGGGTCGGAAAGAACAGCCCTTTCTTTAATACCTGCACCTTGCTGCCTGATTCAAACATATCGCCGGCCGGCGCGTAGGCCGTGTCCTGTACATTCATCTGCTGCAGGAGGTCCTTTACGAGGCTGCTCGTCGCTGCCTCAACGGTGCATTGGTTAATAGATCCGGTCACAATAAAATCAGCGCCGAGCATAAATGCGGCCATGGCAGCCTCGGGCGTTCCGATTCCCCCTGCGGCTCCGATGCGGACGGTTTTGCCGTATCGGTATTTTTTCATCATGTCATCTCGTAAACGGATGATCGCCGGCATGAGACTGTAAGCAACTCCGCCGTCAGTGTGGCCGCCTGAATCAGCCTCTACGCAGATGTCATGCGCAACGGGTATTTCTCTCATCAGACTTGCTTCTTCAGCGGTAATTTTGTTTTCGGCTGCAAGTTTCTGCAGAATGTGATCAGGCGCCGGGCTGAGAAACGCTTCCGCTACTTCCGGACGGGACAGCTTGGCGATAATCCGCTGACGCGCTATTATTTGTCCGCCGGCACCGCGTTTTAACCCCTTAGCGCGAAACCTTACTAAAGCGGGAGTAACCGTTAAAAACGCTGATGCTTCCAAGTTCTGAATCCCATGCTTCAGTAAAAGATCAATCATTTTTTCTTCTGAATCTGTATGCTTCATGTTATGTACAACATTTATGCCGAAGGAACCGCCGTCACGAAGCTCATGCTGAATTGACAAAATGGCGTCCTCAACGTGCGCGATGTTCAAACCGCCCGTTCCGAAAAAGCCCATCATTCCTTTTTCAGCCAGTTTGACAACCATTTCCTTCGAAGAAATTCCGCGGTACATGCCGCCGGCCAAGTAGGCGTATTTCAATTGATAATCGCGCTTAAACTCTTCATTTCCTAAAGACGCCGCCGTAATTGAGCTTTTTCCAGCCTCAGCCGGGACTTTGATTTCATCTGTTATCGGCTCCGCTTCAGCCGTAATTCTTTGTATCAGCCCCGTCAGCACTTTTCCGGGACCGATTTCCTCAAAGCTCATGTTCTTTCTTCCCATTAAGAAACGGATGCTGTCTGTCCAGTTCACCGATCCCGTTATTTGTCCGGTGAGTGTCTCTTTCAGCTCTCTCTGCTCATAGGGTCTTGCCGTCACATTTGAAATGACCGGGATGGACAGCGGCTTAAAATGGAAAGATTCAATAAACCGTGAAAACTCTTCCTTCGCTTCCAGCATGTATCTGGAATGAAAGGCGCCGCTGACATTTAAGCGGTGAACCATTTTTACGCCGGTTACGGCTTCAAAAACGGATGCTGCTTTTTCAATATCTTCTTTATATCCGGAAATGACAATTTGCTGCGGTGTGTTCATGTTGGCGATATCAATCATATCCAAGTGATTTTCTCTTAAAACATCCGTCACCTGCTCATGAGTCAGGCCGATCACCGCTGCCATGCCGCCTCCTTTTGCGCGGCTCATCAGTTCGCCCCTTTTTTTGACCAGCTGTAAGCCTTCTTCAAAATCAAAGGCGCCCGAAGCGTATAACGCGTTATATTCGCCCAAACTGTGTCCGGCGGTAAAATCCGGTTTCAAGCCGGTTTCTTCTGTTTTTTTCAAATAACTGAGGGCATTGACGACATAGAGCGCCGGCTGAGTGAATTGAGTCTGATTGAGACGTTCTCCGTCCCGGCACAGCTCCTGAATGGAATATCCGAGAATGTGATCGGCCTTTGCGGTTAATTCAGGATAGCGGCCGAACAGGTCCTCCCCCATCCCTATTCTTTGCGAGCCTTGGCCTGGAAAAACAAAGCTGATCATCTTACAGTCTCCTTCCGGGCGGTGATAAAATGCTGTCTTCGATTTGCTGCAAATGTGTTTGTTCTTTATGAAACGGCGTCATAATGGCACGGATGCGTTCAGCCGATCCTGCGGGAAGAATCTGTTTGGCAAATGCGGCCAATGTTCCGGAAGGCCCGGCATCGATATAGAATCCTTTTTGGCGGCTGTCTGCGAATTGAAGCGCTTCGCGGAATCGAATCGGCTTTCTTACGATATCCCAGAAAAAGTCCGCTTGTATATCGGTCTCAGCCTCTCCGGTCGCACTGGAGATGTACGGTATAAACGGAGTCCGGATTGATTTCTGAGCTAAAAAGCGCTTGTACGGCTGTTCCGCCTGATCAACCAGCGCTGAGTGAAACCCGTAAGATACCGGCAATAGCTGATGAGGAATCTGCTTTTCTCTCAGATCGTCCATGATCTTTTTGATATGTTCCCGCTCTCCAGAGATGACAAAGTGAGAATGATAGTTTACAGATGCCAATTCACTATGTTCGCCGAGCAGCGGATCATTTTGATATAAAGCCGGATCACCCAGTATCGCAAGCATGCTGCCGTTACGGCAAGTTTCCGTAACGATTCGGGCCTGTTCCAGAACGCAATCTAAAGCATCCTCGGCGCTCAGCACGCCCGACACAGCGGCCGCTGCATACTCTCCGAGGCTTGCTCCGATCACATAATCGGGACGTATGCCTCTTTGCTCCAAAGCATATGCAAGTGCGTACTCAGCCATAAAAATGGCAGGATGGCTGAAAAGAAGGCGGTCAAATGGATCAGACAGACGATTGCCTGTATGATACATCTCTTTAAGGACAGAGTAACCGAAACGGCTGACTGCAAAATCGTCCAAGTCAAGCATTTTCTGCCGAAAAGCGGCGTTATGTGCAAACAGCTCTTTCCCCATTTGATAGTATTGGGAACCCTGTCCAGAAAACATGAAAACAATTGGCTGGTTCATTTGTTCTCCTTTTTGCTCTTTATTTTTTCAAAATATTGATTTGTGAGTTTTTCGTGATGTCGTGTGCAGGTGAAGTGGTCGTGATGCTGTATGGCTGGCACTATTGTGTGAGATAAGAATTTTGACTTGCGTTCCGCTACATGGCGGGTGAAGCTTCAGTTTCTTTTTTGATGCGGTGAATAAGTCCTGTCAGCACATGGCCCGGGCCGACTTCTTCAAATTCCATCCGCCCTTTGTCCAGCAGATAGCGGATGCTGTCGTTCCATCGCACTGAATGGTCGATCTGATCGGCCAGAACGGAGTGGATTCCGTCTTGCTCATAAGGTCTGGCATGCACATTAGAAATGACAGGAATTGATATAGCAGAAAAATGAAATGACTGTAAAAATTTTTCGAACTCTTGTTTTGCTTCACTCATATACCTCGAGTGAAAAGCGCCGCTTACGTTTAACGGATGAAACATCGTAACGTCTTTTAATCCTTCGAATACGCTTTTGGCTCTTTCAATGTCTTCTTTGCGTCCGGATATGACAACTTGGTGAGGAGAATTCATATTGGCAATATCAATCGTATGTAATCCGTGCGTTTGAAGGGCGTCTGACACTTGAGCTGCAGTTAACCCCATAACAGCGGCCATTTTTCCGTCAGTGGCCATACTCATTAATTCGCCTCTTTTACGGACAAGCTGCAGGCCGGTAATAAAATCAAACGCACCTGCTGCAAACAGCGCATTATATTCTCCCAAACTGTGGCCGGCCACATAATCCGGCTTTATGTCGTTGTCTTGGATTTTTTTCAAATAGCTTAACGCGTTTACAACATATAAAGCAGGCTGGGTGAACTGCGTCTTGTGAAGGTTGGAATACGGATTCTCAAGACAAAGCCGTTTCATGGAATATCCGAGTGTTTCATCAGCCTGCTCCGTTAAGTCTTTAAATTCATCAAACAATGAGCTCCCCATTCCCTGCTTTTGAGAACCTTGTCCGGGGAATAAGTATGTGATCATTTTCTCAGCCATCCTTTCTCGGATTCAGATAAGAAGCATGTTCAAGTTGATAGTAACTTCACAAAAATACCATGTCAAGTTAATTTATCCTATGCGAACTCCTGAATAATGCCTATTTTTCCCTGTCGAAAGGCGGGCTCAGGGCTTTCGGAACAGGCGTAAGCAGAATGTCCCATCCGGCCTGCCCGGCGTTCTCTTCCGCAAACTCCCGTTACTCAGCCATTCATCACCAGAAATCTAGTAATAACTACCATTCCATTTCAAAACTTCTTTGCCTCAAAAGAAAAGCTAGTTAGAAAGAACTAAATCACACATTACTTAAAATGAAACAGCCCTTTTTGATTTTTTCTGTTGCGGAAATTCACAAAATGTTCTTTTTTTTCAATCTGAAAGTAAATATTGTTTTTCAAAAGACTCTCCATTTTTTGACCCGGCTTCTCCCCGAAGGAGTGCCCCGGATACACACGCACATGCGGCGGAATGGAGGCTTTGATCCTCTGTATACTGTGAAACATATCTTCAGCTGAGCTGCCCCTGTCCTCACATATACCACACCCTTCTGTAAACACGGTGTCACCGGTAAAAAGATGATCAGATAGCAAATAGCACATTCCCCCGGCCGTATGTCCCGGGGTCAGTATACTTCTGATGATAAACCCTCCGGCCGCAAAGGTTTGGCCGTCTTCAAGCGCTATTAAGTTTCTGCACCGGAATTGATAGAAATCGATTTCCGCCGACGACATGTATATATCAGAATGATAGATTTGCTGAAGCGGCTCCGCCAAGTTTACATGGTCATAATGCGAATGTGTTAATAAAATAGCTGATAAATCAACATCCAATTCATGCAGTTTATCGGTTATTTTATCGATTTCCCAGGACGGGTCCACCGCTATCGCAGATTTTTTTGAGCGGTCTGCGATAATATAGCAATAGTTGGACCACATCTGGTGATAAGTTTTGATTTGATGCACTTCATATGTATGATCCATTGTCACCATTCCCATTTAAAAGATCCGGGCAGACTGCTGCCGCCGCCCAGCCGACTGTAACCACTTTACCAGATGACACCACGTTTTTCCATGGATTTTCCGGTAAAGATAAAAAACTGTTCAAATCAACCAAAAGAACCAGCCGAAGTTTTTAAAATTTGTTATCGTAATATATAAGGAAATAAGAATATTCATTTACATGAATACTTTAGGAGATTTTATTCAGAAAATGAAGAAGGTATAATTTTCGAATAAAAAGAAAGAAAAACAAATCGAGTTTTTATTTTGAAAAGAATTGTCGAAGTAGCCTGAGAGGATACTCAGTCTTTAAATGACTCTCAATCTTGATTCTTATTTCAATTCTTTTCTTCAAGCTAAACTAAAACCATACGGCGGCTTCCCCAAAATATATCAGAATACCTTAGCTCCTTACACCGAATAACAATGTTATGCTTATGAGTTGGCACTAACACACAATTCGAATTAGAAAAAATACGACGTAATTCACACAAAAGATGTTGTTTCTTCACTTTCTTTTGCCAGAATACAGTCCAAAACTTGGAACAGCCGGAGCATTCTCTCCTGAGTATTCTTTTATGCTAGAGATAAAGCATCTTCTGGACCAAACGGCACGTACGCCGCTTGGCGGATTACTTAACCCCTTATGTTTTCCCTTTAAACGGGACTATTGTTGGTGATTATCAAATTTAACCTGTGTTAAGCTTAGACGGGAGGTAATTATGGAAAATAAAAGAAACGCTGAACCGAGCCCAAAAGCTATAAGAATTCTAACTTACATCATTCCTATAGTTTTAATAGGGCTTATCCTTGTTCTTAAGAATATTAATACCGCAGCAGCAGAAATTTCATTTTATATTGTTGCTGTCGGTGTGGTTCTCTTAGTGGTTTTCAGTTTAATCAAAAACAGAAAAAAACGCAGGAAGAACTAAATGTAAGGGGGGCTAATTACTAGTCCCCTTTGACTTGCACATTGTCAACTCTCCAAATTCCAATTTTATTCAAATTCTTCCCCCATCTCTTCCCATGAGAATCATCTTGCTCTTTAAGAGATTTTTCACAAGTAATATTCAATGAAAAATTCGGGACCATACAAAAAGACCCCTTGCTTTTTTTATTGTGCTTCCAGGTTCATCTTCAGTGACAGCAAACTCTTGCAAGTATGGAAATCCTTCCTCTTTTGTTTTAAAATGTTTATGTTCGCAGATAGGAGAGGAGATCATTATGGCTTTATTTATTGCATTGTTTGGTGGTTTCATGGTTATAGGGGCATTTATTGGGGTAATATTGCTGGTTCCGGGAAAAACAAGAAGAACTGGACTTCGGCTGTCTCTTACATGTATCGTTATATTACTTTCAATAGGGTTCATTAATAAGCATTTTCTTAAATATGAAGATGAACCTATTGCGACCATTACGCCAGGCGAATATAAAAAAATAAGAGAAGATATGACTTATGATGAAGTCAAAAAAATTGTTGGCGGGAAAGCGAAATCTGAATATAAAATTAATAAATATTCATCACCAGATTATGATTTTGATGGAGAGGACGGCTTGGAAAATGATGCAACGGTATCTCTTCATTTTGTTGATGATAAGTTAAGTGTTAAAAGTGAATATGGGTTAATTACTAAAAGTGATCAATCAGAATTAGATGACTCACCGTATGTGGATGTAACGGAAAACCCCGAAAATAAAATTAAAGAATTAGTAAATGAACACCTACATAACGTTTCTGTCGAAGATATTGAAGTCAATCAGGATCTTGGAACTAAAGAAAACGGTCAAAACATTGCACTGGTTCACTTGTCCTTTGATTTAAAAAATTCATTAGCAAGAACTAAGAAAATGATTGAATTATATAGTGATGATTTAGCTGCTCGCACAGCAATAGAAGACAAAAGCGTTAGTGAAATCTCTGTATTTTGGAAAGCTCCATACATAGACGAAAACGAAACCCTAGCAAAAGTCTCTTACAAAAGATCCGGTGAAAAGATGAAGGTCAGTGCGAGAAACTATTCTCAACCTTTAAGTTATTAATCAATTTAAATGAAAAAAGCCCTCTCATTAAGGGAGGATTTCATTCCTTCGTGTTACGATGAAATCAACAACAAAACCAGTCGTACCAAGCCCTCTCGGCAAATTTGCTGAGGGGGCTTTCTGCTGTTTCCGGAACTTTGAAAAGCGGTGTTTGTTTGCAGAAGGGGGAGCGCCGTTCTCCGTTCGTTTCCCTTTCAAAGATTTGTTAGCGGGAGGGTCACTTGCCCTTGCTGCCGTGAGCCTTGTTGTGACAGGCGTTACACAAGCTTTCAAGGTTCTTTATGTCTAATCGTTTTGACCAATCTTGCTTTACTTCCACAATATGATGCACCATATCAGCCGGAGTGAAGCAGTGATCTTTCAAACAATGCTGACAGAGATAATTGCCTCTTATCAAAGCAAGTTGTCTTGTTCTTTTCCATGCAGTTGATTTGTAAAAACTTGTTGTTGTTTTGTTTCTTGAATGTTTGTTGTAATGTTTTGTTTCTTCTTGTTGTTGTGTCTTGTGTGCTTCACAGTACCTATCCCGGTTAAAGAGCACGGCAACCACGGAAGCGCATTCCTTTAGTGGCTTTGGCGTCAAGCTATTTCACCTCCGTTCATAATTCACAAAATAAAAACGCCCTTTTAAAAAGGCGCATAACAATATATCCTATAGTTACTCAATTTCAAGCTTTCCATTTATTCTTTTAACACATATTATTTTTGGAAATGTATAAGGACTATCAAATTTATCCAACTTTTTTATTCTTTTATAATTATTTTTACAGCTAAGGACAGGGAATACCACATCAATAATTTCTTTTTGTTCTTTCGAAACTTTAACCGAACCTACTAATACTATTTTCTTACTAGTAATACCTAAACTCAACTTACCTATTTCTTTTTTCTTGTGATAAATTTTAATGTCTTGCAGAATGGAAAGAAGGCATAGCAAAAAGTCATTAATAATATCTATGTTTAATTCCTCTAAATTGAATTTTTTAAAAACAGAATTCAAACCATTTTTTATTTCTTTGAAAGTAAACACTTCTTCAACTTTAATTTTCATCTGTTTTTCAACGGAATTATTATATATTTTATTAAATTTATCTTTTAATTCTTCCAAATACTCTTTTATATATCCTCTACTTTTATCTCTATGAGCTATAAAATCTGCAAGTTTGTTTATACTTCTATTATCAGGGCAATGTCGCCTTATTAAAATTAAAAAAGCATAAACATCATATTCTTCAAATGTGGAATTCCTAAACTTTTCGTAATAGTAATAAAATAATTGTTTTTCTTTTGAATCCATAAATTATGTATCCACCTCTATACCACGCAGAGTATTTTTTATTCTTATTCATTTCAATAGCTCTTACTTCACAGACATTCTTGTTTGGAATTGTAGGAATGGCCCTATCTGTTTATTACCTATTACCATAATACCTTATCTAAAACAAAATGGTGTGCAGTTATCGTGCCATCTTTCTGCCAAAATCTTTTTAGTACATTCCTTTTTGCTCTGCCACAGTCATGCCGCTCACCTCCTGTAACACGATGGTACCACAAAAAACACCCAAATTTTCCATTTATCCACAAAATCCACGAATTACCCCTATGTTATATACTGTGCAACTGCCCGAAGTACCGTCAGCCCTTTCCACCCTTGTTTTCAAGCGATATCCCTAAAATGAATTCCACGTTTGCTTTTTGAAGGGAATCAATAAAAATATGCAGAAAAAAGACTCATCTTGTTATGAGATGAGCCTGTTTATATCTTGAATTTCTTCATGGCGTTGTTCATGGCATCCTGATTGATTCCAATGTATCGAAGGGTTGTCCGCTGGTCCGAGTGATTAAAAATCTCCTGCAGCATGGCAACATCTTTTGTTTGCTTGTAAAAATGGTACCCGAATGTTTTCCTCAGCATGTGCGTGCCTATATCATCCAAACCGACATGCTCAGCGGCAACCCTTAAAATTTTAAAGGCCATCGACCGGGAAATAGGCTTGTTGATCCTTTTGCGGCCGAAAAGATATTCAGCATTAACCGGTTTGATGAATACCTAAACAGCTAAAATCCGTGGGCAAAATGTGGGCACGAAGGGTACAACCCACACAGAACCCTGCTACATCACACGCTTAAACATCTTCTCCATCTCATACGTACTGTGGTGAATTATAATCGGCCTGCCGTGCGGGCATGTGAACGGGTCTGTCGTTCGGCGCAGGTCGTCCAAGAGCGCTTTGATTTCATCGTTTCGCAAATGGCGGTTCGCTTTGATTGAGCCTTTGCAGCTCATCATAACGGCCGCTTCCTCCCGCAGTTTTTTAATATCGATCTGTTTGGCGTCAAGCACCTGCTGAATGATTTCTTCAATCAGTTCAGCTTCTTCCCCTTTTGGAAACCAGGCCGGATGGCAGCGAACGATGTAGCTGTTCGTGCCGAATGCTTCTAAAAATACTCCGACGCTTTCAAGCTCATGCTGATGCTGGTCAATGATCAGCGCTTCATTTGCCGCATAATGAAAGGTGAGCGGCACGATCATATCCTGCACTTCAGGCTCGACCTGCCCGACTTTCTCCCGGAAATATTCGTATTTAATCCGTTCTTGGGCCGCATGCTGGTCAATGATATACAAGCCGTTTTCGTTTTGGGCTAAAATATATGTCCCGTGCATTTGGCCGATCGGATACATCACCGGAACTCTTTCTTCACGTATTTCTTCAGAGACAGCTTCCGGTTCCGGAGTATCGGAAACAGGCGCTTCCGTTTCGGGCATGCCGATCTCCGGCGGCACATCGTGATCCGCTTCATTCGGGAGGATCTCTTCTTCTATTATTACCGGCTCAGGCTCTTTTACGACCGAACTCAGCTTCATTGGTGAGTAAGACGGCTCCGGCGTTTTTTCAGGAAGTTTCCGCTCAGGCGCGCTTTCCTCGAATGTCATAAATTGCTGTTCGTTTTTGGCCGGTGCCGGCGCGGATTTTTTCGGGAGCTGGGCGCTCGGAATAAGCCGCTGCTTTTGAAACACTTCCTTTATCCCGTCACGGATCAGCTCATGCAGCTCCGTCTCTTTGCTGAGGCGGACTTCAAGCTTCGAGGGATGGACATTGACATCGACCAAAATCGGGTCCATCGTAATTTCGATAAACGTAATCGGATGGCGGCCGATCGGCAGTAGTGTGTGATAGCCCTCATGCACCGCTTTTACAAGCGGGAAATTCTTAATGTATCTTCCGTTAATGACAGATGACATGTAGTTTCTGGATGCACGCGTGATTTCCGGAAGCGCAATGTAGCCCTTGACTTCAAAATCAAGCGAGCTGACATGGAGCGGTATCATTTTTTTCGCAACCGCCGTCCCGTAAATTGCGGCCAGCACATGGCGCACGTCCCCGTTACCGTTTGTCTGCAGCAGATTTTTCCCCTGATGGCGGAGACGGATCGATACTTCCGGATGCGCAAGAGCGATCCGGTTGACAACATCCGTAATATTGCCGAGCTCCGTATGCACGGTTTTCATATATTTCAATCTGGCGGGTGTATTGAAAAACAGGTTGGTAACGATAATCTCCGTTCCTTTTCTGCTGGAGGATTTCTGCTCAGAAATGATATTCCCGCCCTGAAGAATGAGATGGGTTCCCGCTCCCTCGCCGATGCTCGTTTTGATTTCCAGATGAGAAACAGACGCGATACTTGGCAAAGCTTCTCCGCGGAAACCGAGTGTTCTCACCCGGAACAGGTCGTTTTCATCTTTGATTTTACTGGTCGCGTGGCGGCGGAAAGCCCGCTTGCAATCATCGGTTTCCATCCCTTCGCCGTTATCGAGCACCCGAATCGACGAAAGCCCCGCTTCCTCTATGTCGATTTCAATGACTGTGCTGTTTGCGTCGATGGCGTTTTCCACCAATTCTTTAACGACTGAGGCAGGCCGTTCGACCACCTCGCCGGCCGCTATTTTATTCGAGAGTTCATCTGACAGCTGGATGACTTTTGCCAAGTCCGTCACCTCTTTCTATTTTAATTTTTTTTGCAGCTTGTACATTTCGTTCATCGCTTCAAGCGGCGTCATATCGAGAATATTGATTGACTTAAAGGCTTCAAGCACTTGTTTTTCTTTATTAGAAACAGCCGGTGCCTTCTGTTCTTTTTCACCGTCAGCAAAAAAGGACAGCTGTGCCGGTTCTTCTCTGACGGCGGGCTTTTTCTCAGATACCGCCGGAAGCTCCGGTTTATCTCCCGTCTGCTCAAGCTGTTTCAAAATCTCCTGCGCGCGGCTGATCAGATCGTCCGGGAGCTCGGCAAGCTGGGCGACATGAATGCCGTAACTTTTATCTGCGGCTCCTTCTTTGATTTGATGGAGAAACACGACCGTTCCGTTATATTCCTCTGCGCGCACATGAACGTTTTTCAGCTGAGGAAGCTTATCTTCAAGCACCGTCAGCTCATGATAATGCGTGCTGAACAGTGTTTTAGCGCCGATATGATCATGGACATACTCAATAATCGCCTGTGCCAGCGCCATTCCGTCGTACGTTGATGTCCCGCGGCCGATTTCATCAAACAGGATCAGGCTGTCTTTTGTGGCGTTCACAATCGCGTTTTTCGCTTCCAGCATTTCCACCATAAAGGTGCTTTGTCCGGAAATCAAATCATCCGCTGCCCCGATTCTCGTGAAGATTTGATCAAAAATCGGCAGAACCGCTTCTTTTGCGGGCACAAAACAGCCGATCTGAGCCATGATCGATAGAAGTGCGATCTGTCTCATATACGTGCTTTTACCTGACATATTCGGACCCGTAATCAGGAGCATTTCCCGCGAATCGCCCATCAGGCAGTTGTTCGGGACGTATTCTTGACTGTCCATCACCTTTTCAACGACGGGGTGTCTCCCTTCAATGACTTTTACTTCATTATCAGAAAAGACAGGCTTTGTGTAATGCCTGTTTTCACTGATCGTAGCAAAGCATTGCAGTGCGTCCAGCTCACTCATTTGTTTGGCAAGACGCTGCAAGCGCGGAATAAATTGTTTCACCTTTTCACGCAGTCCGGCAAAAAGCTCATATTCCAGCTCGCAGATGTTGTTTTCCGCTTCTAAAATAAGCGCTTCTTTTTCCTTCAATTCCGGCGTAATGTACCGTTCGGCGTTTGTGAGGGTCTGTTTCCGCTCATACCGTCCGTCTTCAAGCAGATGAAGGTTTGCTTTTGTGACTTCAATATAATAGCCGAACACTTTATTGAAACCGACCTTTAATGAACGGATGCCCGTATAAGCGCGTTCCTGCTGCTCCAGTCTGGCAATCCAGTCTTTACCGTTTTTGCTGGCGTCACGGTACTCATCGAGCTTCTGATGATAGCCGTCTTTAATTAAATTGCCTTCTTTTAACGATAACGGCGGGTTTTCATGAAGGGCTTCTTCTAACAGGTCAAGCAAATCTCCGCACGGATCAATCAAGCCGGCGCGTTCTTTTGCTTTTTTATGGTTAAGAGACCCTACAAGCTCTTTGATGCTCGGCACTTGTTTTAAAGATTCTTTCAGCTGAATTAAATCCCTTGCGTTGACGTTTCCGAATGCGACCCGGCCCGCCAGACGTTCTAAATCGTATACTTCCTTCAGGCGCTCTCGCAGATCTTCACGCTCAAACAGATGATTGATCAGCGTCTCGACCATTTCCTGGCGTTCTTCGATTTGGGATGCCCTGATCAGCGGGCGGTCAATCCATTGTTTGAGAAGCCGGCCGCCCATCGCTGTTTTCGTCTCGTCTAAAAGCCAAAGCAATGACCCTTTTTTGCTTTTCGAACGGATCGTTTCCGTCAGCTCAAGATTCCGTTTTGAATACAGGTCAATTTTCATCGCTTCTTCCAATTCATATACTTGAACCGGCTGCAGGTGATCCAGGCTCCGTTTTTGCGTTTTTTGCAAATACGTATATAAACGCATAAACGTCTCTGTCAGCTCTTCGCCCGGCAAGTGCTTTGCGATTTCAATGCGTTCTGTTATTTCCCCGTCTTCGATGGAAATCGTGGCGCCGCACCGTTCTTTCAGCTGAGCAGCTGTATGTTCGTTAAACTTGCTCGATACGACAATTTCCTTTGCGCCGACTGAGTAAATTTCTGACATGACATCTTCAATCCGCTCAATAAATACGGCCAGGTTTTCTCCGGTCGTTAAGTCCGATAAAGCGAGACCGTATCCGTCACGAAATTCGGAAACGGAAGCGATAAAGTTGTTTTCCGACTCGTGGATGCCTTTTCCATCCATCACGGTTCCCGGTGTGATCAGCTGGACGACTTCTCTTTTTACAACGCCTTTAGCCGCCTTCGGATCTTCCGTCTGTTCACAGATCGCCACTTTATAGCCCTTTTTAATCAGCTGTTCAATATAAGCCGCCGCGGAATGATAAGGCACGCCGCACATCGGAATTTTATCAGCCGAACCTCCGTCTCTGCTTGTCAGTGTAATTTCAAGCTCTTGTGACGCTTTTTTTGCATCTTCAAAAAACATTTCATAAAAGTCACCAAGCCGAAAAAATAAAAAGGCATCTTGGTGCTCTGCCTTTATCTTCAAGTATTGCTGTATCATAGGCGTGTAACTAGCCATCATTTAATCCCTCACTATGTATCTTCTCTTATCCGAATCCCATTATAACATAAACAAAAGAGTGATATCTTTATATATAAAAAAGAGACTTGGGGTGTTAAACTCCCCTAGCCTCAACTTATTCTTCAGGATCTCCGACTAAAAATTCAGGGTTAATGTCCTCTAATTCTTCATCAAGATCGTCTTCCCAATCATCATCATCGTCTTCTTCCCAGTCAGGATTGACTTCGACGACGACTTTCGTTTCACCGACCACTTCTGCTAAAAATTCTCTCTCTGCCTGAACCACGATTTTATTTCCGTTAGGAGAAATGGTGACTTCAAGACAATTCGGCTGCTGCAGCACTTTGGCAATGACTTCGTGTTCGTCATCTAAGTAATTTGTGTCTCTGTATCTGAGTTTAATCACATCGACATACTTTACTCTCTCGGTTACAACTTCCGTTTTTGTATTATCGGCGTAAGAGTACCAGACGTTTATATCATAATACCCTTCAATTTCTACAGTCTTCCCGATCTTTTCGGCATCGTACTTGTGGTTGATAATCCAGCCGCCCAATATACTTGACGGTTTTTCTCCAGGTGAGATCGTGTTGGTGCATTGGGTGAATTTTCTTCCTTTCGCAACTACCGCTTTCGTAATAATTTCCCTGTATTCAGACATTCCGGCAGGCCTCCTTGTTCTTCTTCGTGTTATCTTATGCTGGGCATTTGTCTCATGTGCATTTTTATAATAAAAATATAAAAATACAAAGTTTCTGTTTCATTGTATGCAGCCCTGCCCAGAAACTTTACTTTTAAGCATGATAAAACTTTCCAGTAAAATGGGACAAAACGGTGAGTCAATGAAAATTTAGTACATATTACAATTAGTTCTCAAATAACAAAAAAAAACACGGGCCGATGAAGGCCCCGTGTTTAAATAGAACAGCTGTTATTCGAATGTTTTACTTTTGAACCGGTTTCTCCCGTCAGCAGGTTGCCTCCGGTAGATGTAATGATTTCGTTTGTCACCTGATTTGAGATCGTATGTGCGACAAGCTGAAGAAGGTCATTGACCTCAATCTGGGAATCTCTGAATTCCTGAATGATCGGAATCCCTTCAAGCTCTTCCTGCAGGGCGTCAATTTTACTTTCCACTTGTTTCAGCGCTTCAAGCTTTTCGTAGTGCTTCAGGTTAACGGCTTGCTTTTGCAGAGTTTTAATCTGATTAATAATCGCAGAGACTTTTTCATTTTCGTTAATCTGCGCCTCGGCACGTTTAAAAAAATCAACTTCTTCTGTTTCAGAAATCATTTTCGCAAGGTTCCTAGCCTGCTGTACAATGTCTTTCTTAGAGTAAAGCGTCATTATTATTTCACCTCGATTGCTTCTCCTGCCATCACACCGTCAAGCGACCATGTTTTCGCCTGTTCGATTTTGACGCGTACAATCTTGCCGATGGCGTCTTTCGGCCCTTTGAAGTTGACGAGCTTGCTTTTTTCCGTATAGCCGGCAAGAATGTCAGGGTTATTTTTGCTTTCTCCCTCAACTAATACTTCGACAGTCCTGCCTTCATATTCCTTCATTTTTTTGGCTGAAATTTCTTTCACCAAATCATTGAGGCGCTGAAGACGTTCTTTCTTGACCCTCATCGGAACATTGTCTTTCATCTTCGCTGCCGGCGTGCCTTCACGAGGAGAGTAAATAAACGTATATGCGCTGTCAAATTCCACTTCGCGATATAACGAAAGCGTTTCTTCAAATTGTTCATCGGTTTCATTCGGAAAACCGACAATAATATCGGTCGTCAGTGAAGCGTTCGGCATCGCCGCTTTAATTTTTCCGACAAGCTCCAGATAGCGTTCTCTGTCATATTTGCGCGCCATCATTTTTAACATCGCTGAGCTTCCTGATTGAACCGGAAGATGGATATGGTCAAGAAGGTTGCCGCCTTTGGCGAGCACTTCGATCAGATGATCATCAAAGTCACGCGGATGACTCGTCGTGAATCGGATTCTCGGAATATCAATTTTACGCAGTTCGTCCATTAAATCACCGAGACCGTACGTCATATCCTCAAAATCTTTTCCGTACGCATTCACGTTTTGACCGAGCAGTGTGATTTCTTTATAGCCTTCGCTTGCAAGTCTTCTGACTTCCTGGATAATTTCCTCAGGACGGCGGCTTCTCTCTTTTCCGCGGGTATACGGTACGATGCAGTATGTGCAGAACTTGTCACAGCCGTACATAATGTTGACCCAGCCTTTAATTTTCCCGTTGCGGACTTTCGGAAGGTTTTCAATGACATCCCCTTCCTTCGACCACACTTCAATGACCATCTCTTTTGATAAATATGCCTCTGATAACAGTTCCGGCAGACGGTGAATGTTGTGCGTGCCGAAAATCATATCGACAAACGGGTGCTTCTTAAGGATGCGGTTTACGACTGATTCTTCCTGTGACATGCAGCCGCAGACGCCCAGAATCAGGTCCGGGTTATTTTTTTTGAGCGCCTTTAAATGGCCGAGCTCTCCGAACACTTTGTTTTCAGCATTTTCCCGGATAGCGCAAGTGTTTAATAAAATAACGTTCGCGTCATCAACCGAATTTGTCGCTTCATAACCGAGCGCCATAAAAATACCCGCCATGACTTCCGTATCATGCTCGTTCATTTGGCATCCGTACGTGCGGATATAAAATTTCCTGCCTTCACCGAGGCCTTTAAATTCTTCTGAGATTTTAAAATCGTTATGATATTGAACGGATTCTTTGCCCCGTTTTTTCGCATCTTTTAAAGAAGGCGGAATATATACGGCTTCAAAATACTTGCTGTAATCCTTTTCGGATGTTTTGTCCGCCGGATTCACTTGTCCGCTTTCCTGCTTTTGCTTTTCATTCATGTTCGAATGTCTCCTTTCAACCGAAACTTCCACCCTCAAGTATACTGGTTAAAAGCGTTTGGCACAACCGCCAGCCTATTATTGTACACCTTATTGAGAATAAGAATCAATAAGAAATAAAAAAGAGGGAATCATTTCCCCCTTACACAAGCTGAAGCTCTTTTGCGGCTGAACGGATTACTTCCAGCGCCCGGTCAAGCTCCTCTTTTGTATGCTCCGCCGTAATAATGGTGCGGATTCTCGCTTTTCCTTGGGCGACCGTCGGATACACGATGCTTTGTGCAAAGACGCCGCGGGTCAATAAAAGGTCTGATAATGCCTGGGCTTTTTCTTCCTCCCCTATTAATATCGGCACGATCGGTGTTTCGCTTTTTGTGAGGGTCAGCCCCATTTGAACCAGTTTGTCTTTGAAATACGCCGTGTTCTCCCATAGCTTTTCCATATGCTCCGGCTCTTCCAGCAGGACGTCAATGGCTTCTATGCATGCGGCCGTTACCGCAGGCGGATGAGAAGTGCTGAATAAGAAAGGGCGCCCTTTATGGCGCAGGTAATCGATCAGAACCTGCGACCCTGCGGCGTAACCGCCAAGCACTCCGATGGCTTTGCTTAATGTGCCCACCTGTATGTGGACTCTTCCGTCAAGCCCGAAGTGATTAACCGTTCCCCTTCCGTTTATTCCGAGTACGCCGGAAGCATGCGCGTCGTCGACCATCACAAAGGCATCGTACGCCTCTGCAAGTTTGACGATGTCAGGCAAAGGAGCGATGTTGCCGTCCATTGAGAATACGCCGTCGGTGACGATCAGGCGCATGCGGTAATTCATTGATTTTTTCAGCACCCTTTCCAAATCGTCCATATCAACATGGCGGTACACCTTTTTATCTGCTTTCGTCAGCCTGATCCCGTCAATAATGGAAGCATGGTTCAGTTCGTCAGAGATCACGATATCCTCTTTTGTAAGAATGCTTGATAAGACGCCCTGATTCGTTGTGAACCCCGATTGAAAAACAAGTGCCGCTTCTGTTTTTTTAAAGTTTGCCAATTTTTTCTCCAGCTCATTGTGCATTGTGAATGTTCCGGCGATTGTCCGGACGGACCCCGTACCCGCTCCGAATTCTTCCGCGGCGCGTTTGGCCGCTTCGACAAGCCTTGGATGCGACGTCAAACCGAGATAATTGTTCGATGAAAGCTGTATCACGTTTTCCCCTTTGACTGCCACCGACGGACCCTGCTTCGTTTCAATTTGTTTCATTTGCTGCCACGTTTTATTTTCTTTCATTTTATCAAGCTCTGCTTTTAGAAATTCAAATTCTTTCATTATAGAACCCTCCCCTTATGGAATCAAAATGACTTTGCCGCACTGGCCCTTTCTCATCAGGTCAAACCCTTTTTCAAAGTCTTCAAGCGGAAACTGATGCGTGATCACCGGCGTCAGATCAACAAGGCCGGATTCAAGCAGGTGCGATACCTGCCGCCATGTTTCAAACATTTTTCTGCCTGTGATGCCTTGGACGGTAAGTCCTTTAAACACCACGTCATTTGTCAGGTCAACCGTCACCGGACGTTCCGGCAGACTCAGCATGTGGAACCTTCCCCCGTTGGCCGCCATCTTTAATCCTTGTGCTATAGCTGCCGGGTGGCCTGACATTTCGCAGACAAGGTCGATCCCTTCTCCGCCTGTTAAGGTGTCGATCACCTCAAGCGGATCTTCCTTATCAGCTGAAATGGTGATCGTGGCTCCCAATTTCTTCGCAAGAGCCAGCCTGTAATCATTTTTATCAATGGCCGCAATACGGGATGCACCGGCCGCTTTAGCCACCGCCACCGCCATCAGCCCGATCGGTCCGCAGCCGATAATTGCAGCGGAACCGCCCGCAAGCTGGCTGCTTTCCAGCACTGTATGCACCGCGTTGCCAAGCGGCTCTTGAACAGAAGCGACGGCTGGGTCCATATCAGCGGGGTTTTTCCAAACATTTCGAGCCGGCACTTTGACATATTCAGCGAAGGAACCGGCTGTATCTACGCCGAGGATCTTTGTATGGGTGCACACATGATGTTTTCCTGTTAAACAAGGGACACAAGTACCGCAGACGAAGTGGGTTTCAGCCGAAACGTAGTCACCTGTTTTGACATTTGTGACGTGCTTGCCCGTTTCCGCTATGATACCGCTGAATTCATGTCCGAATACTTGAGGTGTTTTGATTCGTTTCTGCGCCCATTGATCCCAATTATAAATATGCACATCTGTACCGCATATAGATGCGGCCTGTACTTTAATGAGAACTTCATTCTCATTAATGGAAGGTATGGGAATTTCTTTCAGAGTTGCTCCGAAAGCGTTTTCATTTTTGACGATAGCTTTCATCTTTCCTCCCAACACGTACACTCCTCCTCGAAAAAACACTGTAATAACTGGATTGTAACATGATATAAAAAGGAGGTAAATACCAGTGTCCACTCCAAGAAAACAACTGCTTCCGTCCGGAAAAATGGGCGGGATTTTTTTTGAATATTATATGAATAAAGCCATTTATCATCTCTTCGTACTATCAATATAATATTGTGAGAAAATATGACAACAATAAAAACAACCCGCTCGCCTTACGCAAGCAGGTTGAGAATGTCATGTTTTTGTTTTTAACGGGGTTCGACGATTAACTTAATCGCCGTTCTTTCTTCTCCGTCAATCTGTATATCTGTAAAAGCCGGAATACAAATCAAATCTACGCCGCTTGGCGCGACAAAGCCTCTGGCAATCGCAACCGCTTTAACAGCCTGGTTTAAGGCGCCCGCCCCAATTGCTTGAATTTCGGCGGCTCCGCGTTCCCTCAATACACCGGCAAGCGCGCCTGCTACTGAATTTGGACTTGATTTTGCTGAAACTTTTAAGATTTCCATTTCTGCTCCCCCTTAGTTTTACAATGGATAAGTGAGTGTTCATTAGAACAATCATTATTAGATGTTGCTATCCAAAAAGCCATCCCCACAATGCTTTTCAAAAATAGCGGGCTACCTTCCATTTCTACTATATTCACTAAGAAGTTGCTATATTCCTGCTTTTCCTTTTAATATTTTTATAAAATAAACACATGATCACCTATTCAAAGAACATATGGTCATCATTGATTAATATCCGTTCGATATTTACGGCCTTTTTCGTTTGATCGTCGATGTCAATGAGCACTCCGCTCAGCGTAGTTTTACCTTCCGCCACCGTAAACCGGACGGGAAGATTGGTTTTAAACCGCTTGATGACCGTTTCTCTGTCCATACCGAGAATTCCGTCGTACGGACCCGTCATGCCTACATCAGTAATATATGCCGTTCCTTTCGGCAAAATGCGGTTATCTGCCGTTTGCACGTGTGTATGGGTGCCTACCACGGCAGAGACTCTTCCGTCTGTGTACCAGCCGATCGCAATTTTTTCGCTTGTCGCTTCGGCGTGAAAATCAATAAAAATGTACGGCGTGCGCTTTTTCGCTTCTTCTATTAATTCATCCGCTTTAGCAAACGGATCATCAAGCGGCGGAAGAAACGTCCGCCCCTGTAAATTAATGACGGCAAGCTCTTTTCCGTTCGATTTAATATAAGTAATGCCTTTGCCCGGCGTACCTTCCGGGAAATTCGCCGGCCGGACAAGATGCGGCACATCATCAATAAAGTCGAAGATCTCTCTTTTATCCCACGTATGGTTTCCCATTGTAATGGCATCTGCTCCCGCTTCCATCAGGCTGTGGTAGATCTTTTCTGTCAGTCCTTTTCCATGTGCTGCATTTTCTCCGTTAATAATTGTAAAATGCGGTTTATGTTTCGCTTTCAGTTTCGGGACATATTCTTTTACCATGTCGCGGCCCGGGGAACCGACAACATCTCCGATAAATAAAATTCTCATACATTCCATTCCTTCCTTTTCAGGGACTCAAAAAAATAAAGTGATGCGCTAAGCATCACTTTATTTTGCATACTCTACGGCTCGAGTTTCTCTGATTACGGTCACTTTAATGTGGCCCGGATAATCAAGCTCGTCCTCAATTCGTTTACGGATATCACGTGCCAAACGATGGGCTTCTAAATCATTAATGGAGTCCGGCTTCACCATGATGCGAACTTCACGGCCGGCCTGAATCGCAAATGATTTTTCAACACCTTCGTAAGACTCGGAGATTTCTTCAAGCTTTTCAAGTCTGCGGATATAGTTTTCGAGCGTTTCACTTCTCGCGCCCGGTCTTGCGGCTGACAGTGCATCAGCGGCAGCGACCAGAACGGCGATAATGGAAGTCGGCTCTTCGTCTCCGTGGTGTGACGCAATACTGTTAATGACGACTGGATGCTCTTTATATTTGGTCGCAAGCTCCACTCCGATTTCCACGTGGCTTCCTTCCACTTCATGGTCAATTGCTTTTCCGATGTCATGCAGAAGACCGGCCCGCTTGGCAAGTTTTGCATCTTCTCCAAGCTCGGAAGCCATTAAACCTGCTAAAAACGCAACTTCCATTGAATGTTTCAGTACGTTCTGCCCGTAGCTTGTACGGAATTTCAACCGGCCGAGGATCTTGATCAGATCCGGGTGGAGTCCGTGAACGCCGACTTCAAACGTCGTCTGCTCACCCATTTCCCGGATATAGTCATCTACCTCACGGCGGGATTTTTCAACCATTTCTTCAATGCGCGCCGGGTGAATACGGCCATCCTGAACGAGTTTATCAAGAGCGATTCTTGCCGTCTCCCGTCTGATCGGATCAAATCCGGAAAGAATGACTGCTTCAGGTGTGTCATCAATAATCAGGTCAATACCTGTAAGCGTTTCAAGCGTACGAATGTTACGCCCTTCACGGCCGATGATACGTCCTTTCATCTCATCATTCGGAAGATTGACGACCGATACCGTCGTTTCGGCAACATGATCTGCTGCACAGCGCTGCAAAGCAAGCGACAGAATGTTTTTCGCCTTTTTATCTGCCTCTTCTTTCGCACGGTTTTCGGTTTCTTTTGTCATGATGGCGATGTCATGTGAAAGCTCATTTTCAACCCGGTCAAGAATGATTTGTTTCGCTTCATCCCGTGTCAGGCTCGAAATGCGTTCGAGTTCTGACTGCTGCATACGAATCATCTCATCCACTTTGCTTTCCATCTCTTCAATATGTTGTTGTCGTTCATTCAGAGAATGATCTTTCTTCTCCAACATCGCTTCCCGTTTATCAATTCCTTCATGTTTACGGTCAAGATTTTCTTCTTTTTGAAGTAAACGGTTTTCTTGTTTTTGAAGCTCATTTCGTCTTTCACGAACTTCCTGTTCAGCATCTATTCGAAGTGTATGGATTTCGTCCTTTGCTTCAAGCAGAGCTTCTTTTTTCAGTGCTTCAGCATCACGCTTTGCATCTTCAAGGATTTGCTCGGCAGCACCGCGTGCGCCCGCAATCTTTGCTTCGGCAATGGTTTTACGAACATAGTAGCCAACAACTAAACCGAGCAGAGTCAGCAAAATGGAGATGAGAACCGTCATTGGGGTCATACTTTCACCTCCTCTTGCTATGAACTTGGTTTTTGCTTAAATAAGTGCCGGCATGTACATTGTCTGATTTTCTCAACATACAGAACCTTCACAGGGAATGAGTCTCTCATGCCCTTGTCAAGTTTAAATGGTTTAACAATCATGTTAAAAAAACAAATGTTACAACTTCATTGTAATTGTGTCGGAAATACTTGTCAAGCTTGCCAGCTTAACGATTCGCCTTCAGCTCGGATCTTCGCCCATGTATATATCATACCATACCTTCATCCGCTTTTCGTGAATGACGGCTCTGTTAGTCCGGCTGGTTAAGCAGTTGGTAAATTCTATTGTTTACCTGTCCTAATTTGGCGTTATTCTGAATGTTTGACAGTAATATGACATATTTGCTTGCCGAATGGCTGAAGCTGTTCAAAATGTTGTAACCGGGCATAACACCGTGATTGGAATAGCTTCCCGGATCAATGTAAAACCCCATGCCGTAAGCGGCACTGCTTCCTGCTGTAAACATTTTTGTGAAGCTTTCTTTTGAAAGGAGCGTGCCATTTACGATCGCTTTATCAAATTTATAGAGATCTTCAGCGCTCATATACATGTCGCCCGCCCCGTACAGCTGCGATAAGTCCAGAAGGTGCGGCGTTACAAGACTGCCGCTCTCATCGACTTTGTAGCCGACGGCAGGATATTTGGCTTTGACAAATGTTTTGTAAAATCCGGCATGCTTCATTCCGGCCGGTTTGAACACGTGTTCTTTTATATATTGTTCATAAGACTCCCCGCTGACTTGAGATACGATATAAGCAAGCACTGAATAGTTGGAATCCCTGTAATCCCAAACCCCGGGCTGCCGTTTAATTCCGCGGTATTCTATATCCTTGATTAAATCAATTGGAGAAATCGGTCCCTGTCCCTCAATATGCCCGTTTATGCCGGACGTATGATTGAGCAGGTTTTTCAATGTGATGCGCGTGCCGTTAGGAAAATTCGGCAAGTATGTACTGACGGGGTCACTCGTCTGCAGCAGCCCTTTTTCTTCAAGCTGCAGGACAGCCGTCGCGATTAACGCTTTTTGTGAAGAACCGATATAATATGATGTCTCCGGATTGTTTTTAATTTTTTGTTTTCGGTCCGCATAGCCAAAGCCTTTTTTCAGCACAACTTTTCCATCTTTTACGATCATTGCCGTGCCGCTGAACCCGATCTGTTGTAAGTAATTGCTGATCTGTTTATTGTGATCGATTGATTTAGGTGTTTTCTCTTTTTGCGTCTTTTCTTTTTTCTGTTGAGTCTGGTCTTTTGAAGTATCAGATTGAGCGGCGGGAGCGTTTTTAACGGATTCCTTCTCCCGGTGATGCGCTGTGACGGTCCAGATCATAATAAAAACAGTGACAAGCAGCAGAAAAAGAAACAGCCCTCCCGTTTTCATCAGCTTCTTCTTTCTTTTTTTGTTAATTCTTGTGCGGCGGGGGCTCGTCATCTTTTTTCCTCCTCAGATATAATTTCAACTTTCGCCATGATGTTAGACGAGTGAAGGGTGAAAAAAGTTGTAACATTCCAGATAAAATTTTCCGAAACAGCCAGTGTTTTTTTGAAACACACAAAAAAAGAGCGGAAATTGCTTATTCCGCTCTTTTGATCGTGTTTTTATTCTTCTAATTCCATCTCTTCCTGAACTTCTTCCGCTTTGTCCGTTACACCGTTATTGTCTAAACCGTAATGTTCACGGATTTGTTCCTGAATCATCAGCATGATGTCTTTATTTTCTTTTAAGAACTGCTTGGCATTTTCACGGCCCTGACCGAGGCGTTCTTCTTCATAAGAATACCACGAACCGCTTTTTTGCACGATATCCAGTTCAGTTCCAAGGTCGATGATTTCCCCTTCTTTGGAGATTCCTTCACCGTACATAATGTCCACTTCAGCCGTACGGAACGGAGGAGCGACTTTGTTTTTTACGACTTTAATTCTCGTTTTATTCCCCATCACGTCGTTGCCCTGCTTTAATTGCTCGGCACGGCGCACTTCAAGGCGCACGGAAGAATAGAATTTCAGCGCGCGGCCGCCCGGTGTCGTCTCCGGATTTCCGAACATAACGCCGACTTTTTCACGAATCTGGTTAATAAAGATTGCGATTGTTTTAGATTTATTGATGGCGCCGGAAAGCTTACGGAGCGCCTGAGACATGAGACGCGCCTGTAAACCGACGTGTGAATCACCCATGTCACCTTCAATTTCAGCTTTTGGAACAAGCGCCGCAACAGAGTCAACGACTACGATATCAACAGCTCCGCTTCGCACCAGCGCTTCAGCAATCTCTAGCGCCTGCTCTCCCGTATCCGGCTGAGAAAGCAGAAGCTCTTCGATATTGACACCGAGCTTTTGCGCGTAAACAGGATCAAGAGCATGCTCAGCATCAATAAATGCTGCCTGTCCGCCTTTTTCCTGAACCTCAGCGATTGCGTGAAGCGCTACAGTCGTTTTACCTGAGCTTTCAGGTCCGTATACTTCAATAATCCGTCCGCGCGGGTATCCGCCTATTCCGAGAGCGGTATCAAGTGCAAGGGAACCGCTTGGCACCGTTGAAATTCTTGTATCCGTTTTTTCTCCGAGCTTCATGATGGAACCTTTGCCGAATTGTTTTTCTATTTGCTTAAGAGCCATATCTAAGGCTGCCTGACGATCACTCATTTATTTTTTCCTCCTTTATCTTGCCACTACATATACTATACCTTGTTTACTGGCATTTGCCAAGAAAAAAGCGAACGCATATTCGGATTTTTTCCGCGTTCGCTTTTCTGCAAAAGAGCATAATTTCCCTTGTAAAACTTAAAAATCAGAGAAAACGCCTCTTTAAAACTTTATTTTTGATCCAGCATTTTCAAAATGAGATGGCAGCCGTATTTAGCGGCGCGCTTTCTGATTCCGGTTCTTGAGCCGGCAAAGTTAAATTCGTGCACCTCTTCTTTTCCTTCCGCCGCAATGCCGATAAAGACGCGGCCCGGCGCATGCCCTTCCTGCGGGTCGGGACCCGCCACCCCGGTAAAGCTGATGCCGATATCGCTTCCGGTCAGCTTTCTCACACCGGCTGCAAGCTCTTTCGCACACTCTTTGCTGACCGCTCCGCTTTCTGCGAGCGTCTCAGCTTTCACGCCGAGCACATGCTGTTTCACGCTGTCGGAATAACAGACAACGCCCCCTGCAAATAGTTGAGACGCACCGCTTAAATCAGTCACCCACTCTGAAAACAGGCCGCCTGTAAAGCTTTCGGCAGAGGAAATCGTAATTCCGTTTTGTCTGCATGCTGTTGAAAGCTCCTTCACCAGAGACGTATCATCATATCCGTAGAAAAATTCACCGACACGCTCTAAAATGGCGGCTTCCGTTTCTTTTAAAAGCCGTTCTGTTTCTTTTTCGTCGGCATGTTTCGCCGTTAAACGCAGCGTGACCTCTCCGTCAGCAGCAAGCGGCGCAATCGTCGGGTTCGTCTGCGCATCAATAATATCTTCTAAATCAGCTTCAAGCTGGGATTCACCGATTCCGAAAAACCGCAGCACGGTTGAAACGATTTTCTCATTAGAACCGAGCCTTTTAAGAAGCAGCGGCTTCGCTTCATTTTCAAACATCGGACGCAGCTCGCTCGGCGGCCCGGGAAGCAGCATATAAAGCCTTGAGCCGTGCTCTGCAAGCATTCCCGGCGCCATGCCGAAATGATTCGCCAAAACGTCTGAGCCCTCAATGACGAGCGCCTGTTTGCGGTTATTCGGCGACATGGTCCGTTTTGTTTTCGCGAAATATTCTTCGATCGACCGGAATGCTTCGTCATTCAGAACGAGCGGGCGCCCCAGTGTGTTTGCAATGGTTTCTTTCGTCAAATCGTCCTTGGTCGGTCCGAGGCCGCCTGAAAAAATAATCAGGTCTGAGCGCTCTTCGGCAATGCGGATGACTTGCTTAAGCCGCTCCGGATTGTCACCGACAGCGGTATGATAAAACACGTTCACACCGATTTCCGCCAGCTCTTTACTGATAAACTGCGCGTTCGTATTGGCGATCTGGCCGAGCAGAAGCTCCGAGCCGACTGCAATGATTTCTGCTTTTTTTGCTATTTCCATCTTTAAGTCCTTCTTTCTTAGTTAGATGTTTTTAACGCATCCCAGTTCTTCGCAAAATAATCCCAGCCGGAAATGACTGTGAAGAGCACGGCCACCCATAAAGCGATATCGCCGAACGGGAAAGAAACGAGCTCAAACGGAAGATTATGCAGCAAAAGCGCGGCAACAGCGATGATCTGAGCCCATGTTTTAATTTTCCCCAGCATATTGGCGGCTACAACTTCCCCCGTTCCCGCCAGCACAAGTCTTAATCCCGTTACGGCAAATTCGCGGCTGATGATGATGATGACCATCCACGCCGGCGCAAGGTCAAATTGCACAAGCGTAATTAATGCCGCGGACACCAGCAGTTTGTCAGCCAGCGGATCTAAAAATTTCCCGAAGTTTGTCACGAGGTTCAGTTTTCTGGCATAGTAGCCATCCACCCAGTCAGTCGTTGATGCGATAATGAACAAAACAGCTCCCGTAAGATGCGCGACCGGAATCGATTCATCCCCTATATGAACGCTGCCCCACTGAAAAGGAACAAGCATGATAATCATAAATACAGGAATTAAAGCGATTCTTGCCAGTGTGATTTTATTCGGTAAGTTAAACATAAAGCCCCTCCAATATATGTACTCGGACGTGAAGAAAAAGTCATCTTAATCGTTCAGATGACTTTTCCCCTTTTATTTTTTCATCTTGATTGTGATGGTCTGCGCCATCACATCATGCGGATTGAGTTCATAGGACAGAACCTCTCCGTTGATTTTAATTTTCAGGTTAGGGGCATAGCCCGTGCGGATTTCAATCTCCTTTTGATCCGTGACGTCTTTTTTAAAGGTTTCGCCTTTTTGCAGCGTTCCTTCTTTTAAAGAACCGCCGCTGTCATCACGGACGCGGATCCATGCGCTGTCAGAAGCAATCAGTTCAAGCTTATACTTATCTGCCCCGGAGACGTTGTATGAAGAAGCCGAGCCTTCCGTTCCGGCCGCTTTGATCTCCGTCTTTTCACTGCTTTTTTCTTTCTTTTTCTGCTCTGACGCTTTTGTGTCCTTTTTGTCTTTCTTGCTGTCAGATTGCGCTTCGTCATTTGTATTGCCGTCGTTTTTCAGCGCAGAATCCTTAGGAATCTCATACTTGCTCTCACTTTGGGTGACGGCCTTATCTCCGTCTGTCTGCCCGGATTTGCTCATTCCGAGCTGAATAATCGCATAAATGATCGCGATGACGATAATGACACCGATGACGACAAGGACGGTCGGAAGCCATTCCGCCGCCTTTGAAGCGGACTTAGGAAGCTCCCTTTGCATGGCGAGACCGGAGATTTTTTCCGACACATCGTCATGGTACGTGTTAGGGATGTCTTTTTTATATTCTTCAAATAACTGATCTGAATCAAGCCCGACAGCTTCAGCGTATTGCTTGATAAACGCCCGCACATAAAAATTGCCGGGAATGACGTCATAATTGCCTTCTTCCAGAGCGGTTAAGTATCTTTTCTGAATTTTCGTCGCCGCCTGGAGTTCATCCAATGACATCCCTTTTTCCTCTCTGGCTTCTTTAAGCCGGATTGCTAATTCTGTCACAACAAACACCTTCCAATATTAAAAATCAAAGCTTGAAAAACCGGTCTGATCAAATATTTGCGGTTCTTCTGCATGTTCATATGTAATAACTTCGTCAGGATCATTTCTGAGTTCGATAATATAATCGAAATCATCGAGCGTATACTCCGAATTTTGAACAAAAATATCGGGGTGCTCCACGACCTTTGTCGCCGGAAGCCGCATAATTTCACTGACGAGCTGAAGATGGCGCTCAGATCCCCGTCTTGTCGAAACGATGCCGTCGAGGATAAACACGTTTTCCGTGCTGTATTCATCGGCAACCAGCTGGCTCCGGATCGTTTGTTTTAGCAGCGTTGATGATACGAAAAGCCATCTTTTGCTGGCACAAACGCTTGACGCAACGATGGACTCCGTTTTTCCGACCCTCGGCATTCCCCGGATTCCGATCAGTTTGTGCCCTTCTTTTTTAAACAGCTCGGCCATAAAGTCAACCAGAAGACCGAGCTCGTCTCTTTCAAAACGGAAGGTTTTTTTGTCATCGGCATCACGCTGAATGTATCTTCCGTGGCGGACTGCGAGACGGTCGCGAAGCCTCGGTTCTCTCAGCTTCGTTACTTTAATGGTCTCCATTGTTTTTAAAATTGATTCCAATCGTTTAATTTGATCTATATGCCGGCATCTGAGCAGCATTCCCCTTCTGGAAAGGTCGACACCGTTAATTGTGACAATATTAATTGACAGCATCCCGAGAAGAGATGAAATATCCCCGAGCAGGCCGGGGCGGTTCACTTGAATTTCATATTCAAAATACCATTCGAGCTTTGCCAAATGATATACCCCCTCCATTGTGGCAAATTTTTACCTTCCTTTATCATAAAACATTTTTCTCTAATTAGAAAGAAGAATGTTGCTCTATAGAGGAAAACATAAAAAAAGAGAGGAGAAATCCCCCCTCTTAATGAGTGCTGTTATTTTCAACAAGCTTCACCATCATATTTGCGATGGCGCGCTGTTCATCTTCAGAAGCAACGCTCCAAAGATCAGCAAGCACTTTTTCCTGATGGTTTTTCGAGTCGACTTCGTTCGCAAGGTAACCGCCGATTTCTGTAGCGAGGTCAGTGATCGTTTCATCACTCATCCCTTTTTCCTGCGCATAGTTCAATCTGTCGCCAAGGAAATTCTTCCAATTATCCCAGTTTTCTAATACTGACATGTTGGGTTCCTCCATTTCATCTGTTGTTACAAAATTATTTTGTCCGTACAGATGCAAACTATACACACATTTTTTTCAGCAGTGCCAGCCGCCGTTTACGGATAATATATGCCCCGTGATATAGGAAGCCTTGTCCGATAATAAAAAGGCCGCCGCTTCGGCGATTTCCTCCGGCTTTGCCAGCCGGCCCGCGGGAATTTCCTCTGCCAACGCTTCTTTTTCATCATACGTGAACTGATCAAGCATATTTGTGTCCACGGCACCCGGCGAGACTGCATTCACGCGGACGCCGCTCGGAGCAAGCTCTTTGGCAAGCGCTTTGACGAACGAATGCTGCGCTCCCTTGACCATGCTGTATAATACCTCGCACGATGCGCCTGTTTCTCCCCAGACGGAACCGATCGCGACGATGCCCCCGCTTTTTTTCCGGATCATGCCGGGCATCAGATTACGCGCCAAAAGAAACGGACTCGTTACATGCAGCTGCACCATCTCCCGCGCCGTGTCATCCGTAACGTCCGTAATCAGGCCGAAATGACTTTTGCCGCTGTTTAATATCAGAGCATCCACAGGCTGCTTAACGGAACGGCTGAGTGTCTCCGCGCCATCCGGTGAGGACAAATCCGCCTGAATTACGGAGGCTTTTACGCCGAAGGATGCGCTCAGCCTTTCCGCAAGCCTGTGTGCGGCTTCCTTATTAGAATGATAATGCAAGAGGACGTCATATCCGTTTTTTGCGAGGACTTCACTTATACTTTGTCCGATTCCGCCGCTTGCTCCGGTTACGAGCGCTGTCTGTTTCATCAATCAATACTCCTTCTTTCCCCAGAAAAACATCCCTCAGGGCGTGAGGGATGTTTTTGTTATGATTTTGGCACGACTTTGCAGACTGTCAGCCTGTCTTCTGATATTTCTTCTTCAATGACCCGCTTTACGTCATCCAGCGTAATCTGCTCCAGTACGGTTACGACATCAAACAGACTCATATCTAAAAAGGCGTAGCGTGTGAATTGGTTGGCGATATATTCAGGCGAATTGAGCGCTTTTAAGAATGACCCGATCTTCTTTTTTCTCGCAAGATCAAGTTTTTCCGCAGTCACGGCTGATTCTGCATCAAGCAGCATGTGTTTTAATTCGTCAGCGAGCTTATCCGGCTCCGGTGTATCTCCTCCGACAGAGGCAAAACCGAATCCGTATTCAGCCGTGTAATCAAAGCTGAAAGTTTCATCAATGTAGCCTTTGTCGTACAAGTCACCGTAATGCGGTGAGCTTTTTCCGAAGAGACATTCAAGCATGAGGTTCATGCTGAGCTCGTGCTTTAACAGCTCCCGCCCCGTTTTATAAGGGTCTTTCGCCTTTAAACCGACAAGACATTTTGAGCCTTGCACGTTCATTTTTAATTCCTGCTCCCGGCGGAAAACCGCTTCCTGCTCCTGAACTTCTTCACGTTTGATTTCAGGCTGGTCTGTAAACGGCTTTTTCTCCTGGTTTTTCCGCACCTGGCTGATGACCGCTTCAGGATCTACGGGACCGACGATAAAGAGCAGCATATTGCTCGGGTGATAAAACGTTTCGTAGCACTCATACAGCAGATCTTTCGTAATATGAGAGATGCTCTCCACCGTTCCGGCAATGTCAATTTTCACAGGGTGGTCTTTATACATATTTTCGATAAGGCCGAAAAACAGCCGCCAATCCGGATTATCATCATACATATTGATTTCCTGGCCGATGATGCCTTTTTCTTTTTCAACTGATTTTTCCGTGAAATACGGGTCCTGAACAAAATCTACGAGTGTTTCCAGGTTTTTCTCCACATTAGAAGTGCTGGAGAACAGATAAGCGGTTCGTGTAAATGATGTAAAGGCATTTGCCGACGCCCCCTGCTTACTGAAGTCCTGAAACACGTCGCCGTCCGCTTTTTCAAACAGTTTATGCTCCAGAAAATGCGCGATTCCGTCAGGGACGTGTACCATTTCTTCCTTATTTAAAGGAACGAATTGATTGTCAATGGAACCGTACTTTGTCGTAAACACGGCGTATGTTTTATTAAAGCCCTGTTTCGGCAGCACATAGACATCAAGGCCGTTTGCCATTTTTTCATGATACAGCGTTTCCTGAAGCTGTTCGAAGTTTATCGGTTTAGTCAAGATGCTCCCCCCGTCCCTTTTAAGAAATAAGTCGTATCCAGCTTAATGTTCTTTCCGACATTGATAATGTCCTCTTTTGTCACTTTCTCGATATTGTCAAGGAATTTTTCGATCGGTATCTCTACTTGGGCTGAGGCCTGCTGATACAGAAATTCCGCTAAGCCGTATGCCGTATCAATGGTTTCTAATACTTGATTTTTAATAACGGCTTTCGTTTGGGCGATATCATCTTCTGAAAAGTCACCGTTTTGCATAGCCTGAAACTGTTCTTCAATGATGGTGACGGCCTGCTTGTAATTTTTCACCTCAATGCCCGACATGACCATCAAAAGCCCTTTGAAGCTTTCCACCCTTGAGGCTGCATAATAGGCGAGGCTCGCTTTTTCACGGACATTTATAAACAACTTTGAATGAGAGAAACCTCCGAACAGCCCGTTAAACACCTGCAATGCCGGATAATCCGGATCTGTATATGTCGTATTGGTCCGGAATCCGATATTCAGCTTGCCCTGCTTGACGTCCTCTTCATCAATGACTTCCTTCGGATCGGGCTGTTCATTCGCCGCGCTTCTTTCAAAAGGCTGCAGCTCCCGTTCTTCCGTTTTAAAATACGTATCAACGGCCGTTTTCACCTGATCTGTATCAACATCGCCGATGACGTACAGGTCCAGCTGATCTTCGCGTATGGCTTTTTGATAGGCTTCATACAAATCTTGCGGTGAAATGTGTTCAACATCATCGAACTCGCCGTTGACGTGAAGGGCATACGGTTCGCTTTTGCACATTTCCTGAACGAGACGCAGATTAGAATATCTCATCTTATCATCATATACGGCTTGAATCCGCTGTTTCAGCGTCCGTTTTTCCTGCGTGACATAAAGGGGCAGGAAGGCGCCGTTTTCCAAAGCGGGCGAAAAGACAAGCTCTGATAAAAGCTGAAGGCCTTTTTCCAATAACGGTGTGCGGTCCTTCAGATACTTTTCATTAGGAATCTCAAGCCTGAACGTAATGACATGACGTTCTCCCTTTTTTGTCAGATCAGCTGAAACGGATGTGCCGTACAGTTCATCAAAATAAGACCGCAGATCAGCGGTTTTCGGGCGGCTTTCTGTTCCGCGCAGAAGCACATGCGGAAACAGCGCCCTTTTTGTTACGAGCTCTTTCGTTAAAGGAGCCAGCATTTTAAACGTCAGCGAAACGGTTTTAAATTTCTCGGTCTTTACGATGTGGGCGGTGATCCCGCCGTGCTTTGACTTCATTTCATTTACGTAAGTCATGTGAAACCTCCTTCGTTCATTCTTTCATAGTATGTATTATGACCAAATTTCAGCATTCGCAAAAAAGAGTGCGCAGATGTAATTATATCAACTGGAGGATTTATAAGGAAACAAAAAAACCTCTGCCCGAAAACAGGCAGAGGCATTGAACGTTATTTTTTCAAATTGAAAGGCCACCAGTTGGCTCTTCCGAATATTTTCACCATGACCGGTACAAAAAACGGAAGGACGACAATTGCGTACATGAGAAGGCCTGTTAATACCACGGTTGCAATCTGTAATAAGGAAAGAACGCCTGACGGCAGCATGGCCGCAAAGGTTCCCGCTAAAATAATGGCTGCAGAAATGATGACGGAACCCATATTTTTCATACTGCTGATCATTGCGGGTTCCGTTCCTTCTTTTTTAAGCTCATTAAAGCGGTCCATTAAAAAGATGGAATAATCTACGCCTAGAGCCATCAAAATGACAAAGCCGAAGAACGGCACGGCCCAGTTTACGCTCGGGTACCCGAAGAAGTGTGTAAAGATGTATTCCGTCACGCCGATGGATGCGAAATACGTCAGTACGAGCGACGCCACTAAATAAACAGGCATAATGAGGGAGCGCAGCATCACGATGAGAATCAGAAAAATTCCCGCCAGCATAAACATGGCCGTCCGTTTGAAGTCTGAATCCGATACTTCCTTCAGATCGGCATTCATGCTGGAGACTCCCGAAACGCCGAAGGAAGCATTCTTCAGATCCGTGTTCGGAATGGCTCTTTTTACGCTCGCTTTGATCGCTTGAATATCTTGAATGGCCGTATTTGAGTAAGGATTGTTATCAAGAACGACGGTCAATTCTGTCGTTTTTCTGTCATCTGACATGTACGTATTAAACACGCTTGTGAAATCACTGTTTGTCAACGCGTCTTTCGGCACAAACCAGCCTGTCATTTCTTTGTCTGACGCCTTGTGAAGCTCACCCAGGTAATCATTCGCCCCCATCATGCCGCTTGATACTTTCTTAAGCCCTTTTACACTGTCGTTAAGGCCGGAAGAAAGTTCGCTGAGCCGGGAAGAAAAATCACCGAGACCGCTCTTCATTTTTTTCTGGCCCTCCGCGAGCTGTCCTGCCGCCGATTCAAGGCGCGGCATTTGTCCCGCGAGAGCCCCCTGTCCGTCTGACACTTGCTGCAGACCGTTTTCAATACTGGTCAGACCATTGATCATTGCGTTAATTTGAGTGTCAATCTTCTTCTGAGCGGCTGCCAGTCGGGCAAATTGTTTTTCCGCTTGCTGCAGATGAGCCTTTTGACTGTCGACCTGTTTAGAAAACGCTTCTGCATCCGCGTTTGCCTTGGAAACGGCTGACTGTACACCCGTAAAGGCTGATTTGATTTCTTGGTAAGAGGGATCGGTTTTGACTGACGGTATTGACGCTTCCAATTTTGCAAACGGCAGCCGGGCAAGCTGCTTGTTCAAATGGGCAAGCTGTCTGCTGGCTTCATCTTTCATCGGCAGGACGGTTTTTACCAATTTTAAAGCGTTTTGCGTTTCTGAAGCGAGACCGCTGTTTTGTTTGAGCTGTGAAGTCAGCATTTGTTTTTGCTCTTCAATCCGCTTTCTCATCTGGGCGACGCCGGCTTTATTCTCGTTCACGCCAGCCTGCAGTTTATTCAGGTTTTCTCCTATATCAGAAAGCCCGGATTTCAGAGACAATGTTCCATCAATAAGCTGATTGACGCTTTTGCCCGACTCTTCGATCTGCGGCTGTGAATCAGCTAACGACTTTGCGGCATGCCCTAATCCGTCCGTGATTTTTTCAAGTCCTGTATTGCCTTTATCAAGCCCTTCTTGAAGCTGCTTTGCCTGATTTGTGACAAATAATTGATTCAATCCGTTTCCAGCGGGGCGCGTGGCGCTTCTGACCGTTTTTACACCCTCTGTTTTTTCAAGTTCTCTGCTGATTTTTTCGATATCAATCAGGTGTTTTTCGGTATTTAATGTCTCATCATTTTTGATGACGACTGTGGCCGGAAGAAGTTCTCCCGGGCCGAATGCGTCTGAAATCGTATGAAACGCGCGGACGGATTCATATTTATCCCCGATTTCGTCAAGACTGTTGTAAGACAGCGACCCTTTGTAAAGAAGGATAGGCGGGACGGTGAATACCGCAACGATTGCAAGACTGATGAGCGGCCTTTTAAATGAAAACCGCCCTGACGATTCCCATGCTTTGCTTTGAGGATGCGAAATATCGCCCTTAACAGGCCAAAACAGGCTTTTTCCTAAAACAGCCATAAAAAACGGCACGATCGTCATGAGCGCAAGCAGCAGCACCGCGACACCGACCGCAACGGCCGCTGCCGACTGATACAGCTTAAATGTCGCAAATCCGATGCAGGCAAATCCGATCAGCACCGCACCGCCGCTGTACAAAACCGTCTTTCCGGCCGTTTTGTAGGTGACGACGATCGCTTCTCTTATATCAGCGCCATGCGACAGCTCTTCTTTAAATCTGCTGAGAAGCAGAATGCAGTAGTCTGTGCCGATCCCGAACATAATCGCAACCATAAAAATCTGCGTAAAAGTTGAGAGCGGAAAATTCAGCTGATCGACTAAAAATGCGACAATCGACTGGCTGACTAAATAAGATATCAATACTGATAAAAGCGGCACGAACGGAGCGACCACTGACCGAAATACAAGGATCAGCACGATCAGGATAAAAGCGACCGTTATATATTCAGTCTTTTTCAAGCCGTCCTGTGAGCTTTTTAACACATCTTCGTCGATCAGCGATTGGCCTGTAATGCCGTATGATACGCCGTACGGTTTCAGCTCTTTATCAATTTTATTTTTTATTTCGATGATATCGTTTTTGGATGTATCAAGCTGCAGCTGAACGAGCATCGTTTGTCTGTCTTTTGAGAGCAGCTGTTTTTTAATATCGTCATTTTTCTCCCCGAAGTATGAAGTCACCGTTTTAATCTGAAGCGCTTTTTTATGTTCAGACAAAGTGCTGACGGCTTCTTCCAGACGATTTTTTTTGTCTGTCATTAAGCCTTTTTCGTGAAATACGATGACGGCAGAAGAAGACGGTGCATCGGAATCAGACATTTCATCAAGCAATTCATGGGCGTAAGAAGAGGAATATCCGTCCGGTACGGAAATCTGCCCTTTCTCCCGTGTCAATTCAGCCATATCAGGCGCTGTAAGCATAAATATCACCGTTGCGGCGACCCACACCGCGGCGATGATCCAGCGGGCTCGGATAATGTTTTTCATTATGTCTGCTGATCCTCCTCAGTCATCATCAATCGATATAATTTTTCATATGTATTTACGAACATTTCCGCCTCGTCTTCATCAAAATACATAATATATGATCGGACGAGTTCCTCAATCCGCCGCTCCACACGGTGAAATACTTCCGTCCCCTTTTCCGTGACATTTAAAAGTATGCTCCGGCGGTCGCTTTGGCTGCGTTCTCTATTGATGTAGCCTTTTTCATACAGGCGGTTCGTCATAGATGTAATGGCGCTTTTATTGACGTGGCACACCGCGGCCAGTTCAATTGATTTGCAATCGGGATTGAGCATAATATAGCGGAGGATGTAATATTGATCCAATGTCAGTTCTTTGTTCACTTTTTCAGCGATAATGCTGTCAATTTTTTTTAAGACGTGCAGGTATACATCGGAATAACGCTGAATCAGCTGCTTTACTTTTTCTTCATGCACCTTTTCCCCCTCCTTCCAATAGTTAATATGTTTAACTATTAAAAAGGATAACGACTTGACGGTATCATGTCAATCTTCAAAATAAAATAAAAAAAGACAGTGCAGATTACACCGTCTTTAATGATTCCTTTTTTTCTTTTGCTTGTGATGAGATATTTAACAGCGCTAAAAATACAGACACAATGCCGCAAAAAGCGGATAAAATAAAAATCAGCCAGCCTGCATTTGACATCAGGGCAGCAAAGATCGGCGGTCCCGCCGCTACTCCGATAAACCGCATGCTGTTATAAAATGAGGTGATGGTTCCCGATTCCTCGTTGTCTACGCCTTCTGTGATGACAGCGTCTAAAGCCGGCAATGCCATTCCGATACCGATACCGCTGACACACAAAAAGATAAATAATAAATAAAAACTGTGATTCCACCATAGGCCGATAAACGACAGTGTCACGGCACTCATTCCGAAAACGATGCAAAACTTCATTTTGCCTTGGTCTTTTCCGATTTTCCTGCCTGCTATATATGAACTGACGGATAGAAATAAAAGCGGGATTGCCAAAAGCGCTCCTTTAGCCACACCGTCAATGCCGTATTTCTTCTCCAGAGAGTCTGATAAATAAAAAAGAACCCCGAACAGCAAAAACATAATCACGCAGCCGATGATAAAAACCGTAAAGAGCCAGCGTCCGTCACGCTTAAATATGCGGCCGACATTTTTCACAAATTCGGAAATAGAAGGCGCTTCTTTTTGTTCCTCCGGCTTTGCCACCAAAAACAATACGAGAAAAAAACTGATGAGCGAAAAAAACGGAATGAACCAAAATGGCATAAACCAAAACCATGCAGCCAAGAGCGAACCGAGAATCGGGCTTATTACTTTCCCGGCAGTGTTAGACGTCTCAATATCGCCGAGCCCCGCGGTAATCCGCTCATCATCCCCTTTGAATAAATCACCGATAAACGGCATCACTACAGGAGCCGCCCCTGCCGAACCGATTCCCTGCAGCACCCGCCCCGCCAAGATAATGGGATAAGGATGCTTGAACGCGGTGGAAGCTATCGCGGCAAGCGCTCCGCCCGCACCGGCTATGAGAAGACAAGGCAGAAGAACCTTTTTTCTTCCGAATTTATCGGACAGATATCCGGCAATCGGAATACAAATAATCGCCACAATCGAATAGACCGTTATAATTAACGATACTTGAAAAGACGATATGGACAGCTTCTTTTCAATCATCGGAAGCACAGGAATCAGCATGGAATTCCCGAGTGTCATCACGAGCGGTACAGAAGCCAGAGCAATGATATTTTTCGTTCCATTTTTCTTCTTACTCAACTTATTCACCCATTCACTATACTTGGTTGTTTCCTGTTTTATTGTGCCTTGCAGAAAACAAAGTATGTACTGAAACGGCAAATAAAAAAACAGACACATGACGCGTCTGTCTTAAAAACGTTTTCTTACAACATGAAAACTGAACTTATCAGCCCGGAAATAATTTAATGAATACAGCACAGGTTCATCATTCTGATTATAGTGGGTTTGCTTCAGCAATAAAAGCGCCGTCTCCGGCTCGCATTCCAAAACCGGTGAAATCGTATCGTGATATCCGATCGGTTCGATATCAGCAACGGCATAGCTGATCACAGATCCGGAGTTTTTTTCCAAAAGATCAAAAATAGACTCCTGTTCATGACAGAAAGAATTCGGCAGAATGTGCATCGGAATCGTATCTAAACAGTAAACGACCGGAGTGCCGCTTGCCGTTCTCACGCGTTCCAAATAAAAAAGCTCCTGCTCAGGCTCAAGCCGGAATCTAGCGATATCTTCATCAGACGGCGTGATGACCTGAGACGACAAAAAAATCGTACCCGGCACCATGTTCGCCTGCTGAATCGTTTTCGTCACGCTGTTGAGCTGTTCAATACCTGAAAGAAACAGCGGTTTTGTATGGACGAAAGTGCCCACACCGTGCCTTCTGATAATCACATGCTCCTCTTCAAGGATACGCAAAGCTTCACGCAGAGTTGCCCGGCTGACACCCATTGATTTTGAAAGCTCAAATTCAGAAGGAAGCTTTTCCTTTTCGGTGTAAATTCCGTTTTGTATATCCTCTTTGATTCGCTCAATCACTTTTAGATACAAGTGACGATTGTCAGCTTTTGTAGACATGTTTCCCCTCCGTAAACCACTTTCATAAATTATTGAACAATTGGGACAACTATATCATGTTTTGATAAAAAAATAAATAGGAATGATTTTGGTGATATCATTTTCAGTGAAACTCTCTCCTTTTTAAGAAGAGAGCTCATCATATTGTTCCTTAGATAATAGTACTTCCCTCGGTTTGCTTCCTTCATACGGCCCGACGACGCCCCGTTCCTCCATTGCGTCAATCAGACGGGCAGCTCTCGTATATCCGATTCTGAACCGCCTTTGAAGCATGGAGACTGATGCCGTCTGCATGCCGATAATCAAATCGACCGCTTCGTCATAGAGATCATCCGTTACTTCACTGTGTGTTTCCGAAACTTCTTCCGGAATCATCTCTTCTTGGTACTGCGCTTTTTGCTGCGTAATGACATGATCAACGACATGCTCAACCTCTTCATCGGATAAGAATGCCCCTTGCACACGCACCGGCTTATTTGCGCCTACAGGCAGAAACAGCATGTCTCCGCGCCCCAGAAGCTTTTCAGCGCCGCCCATGTCTAAAATTGTCCGTGAATCGGTCTGAGATGAGACACTGAAGGCGATTCTTGACGGGATGTTGGCTTTAATAACACCGGTAATAACGTCGACTGAAGGCCGCTGTGTCGCGATAATCAAATGAATTCCCGCCGCCCGCGCCATCTGTGAAAGTCTCGTAATTGAATCTTCCACGTCGGAAGAAGCGACCATCATCAGATCGGCAAGCTCGTCAACGATGACGACGATGTACGGCAGCTCAGGCTGCTTGACTTCTTCTTCGGCATTTGACCGCTTAATATGATCGTTATAGCCTTCTATATTTCTCGTACCCGTATGGGAGAACAGCTCATAGCGGCGCTCCATCTCATTGACGACCTTTTTCAAAGCCTGCGAGGCCTTTTTCGGATCTGTCACGACCGGCGCAAGCAGATGAGGAATGCCGTTATACACATTCAGCTCAACCATTTTCGGGTCAATCATCATCATCTTCACTTCATGCGGTTTGGCCCTCATCAGAATGCTCGTAATAATACCGTTGACACAGACGCTTTTTCCGCTTCCCGTTGCCCCCGCTACGAGCAGGTGGGGCATTTTGTTCAGTTCGGCAAGCACGGCTTCCCCGGAAATATTTCGTCCCAAGCCGATCAGAAGCTTTGCGTCCGGCTTGTCATTGAGCTTGGATTCAAGCACTTCTTTTAACGAAACCATCGCAACTTCAGCATTGGGTACCTCGATGCCGATTGCCGATTTACCCGGAATCGGCGCTTCGATCCGGATATCCTTCGCGGCAAGCGCGAGCGCGAGGTCATCGCTCAGATTCACGATTTTACTGACTTTGACCCCGACGTCCGGATACACCTCATATTTTGTGACCGCCGGACCGAGATGAACCTGCGTCACTTTCGCCTTTACGCCAAAGCTTTGAAAAGTCCGTTCGAGTTTTCTTGCATTCTCGTAAATGTTTTTCTTATCGGTCTGCTGGCCGGTATGTTTCGGGTCAGCCAGTATGTCCAATGAAGGCATTTGATAATCTTTATTTTCAAGCTCTGTAAACGTCATCGGCGGAGCCGCAGCCGTTTCGCCACTGTCTTGAGCGCCGCCGGAAGGCTCATCTTTTACCGCTTGTGCAGCCTCCTGCGTTTTTTCCGGAATCAGCGGTTCGGCGGGCTCTTCCTGACGGTCTGAAAAGCTTGAAATAATCGGCTCTGAATGGATGATCGGCGAAATGATTTCCTCATCCTCTTCCTCCGGTTCAGGCTCTTCTTTTTTCTTTTGAACCCGTTTTTGTTTTTTGCCCGATTTTGTTTTTGTTTTCGGCGAAGACATATTCGTTCTGACCGTCTTCATATCCTCAAGAAATGCCTGCCATTGACCGCGGATAAACCGGCCGACGGGGCTCGTCCACTTTTTGAGCGTTTCCTGCAGTGAACGGCCCGTTACAAGAATCAGCCCCATTAAGATCAGCACGATCGCCATGATCTGTGAACCCGTTGATGCAAATAAAAAGTGGGAAGCTGCAAACAGTACCGCGCCGATCATGCCGCCGCCCAAATCAGGGGAAGCAGCCTGCTGTTTCATGTCAATCATAAACAGCTCCCACGTGTTGCCGATGACACTTGCCGACCGAATCGACCCGTGATGAGACAGATTTTTAAAGAGCTGCACGTGAGACAGCAGCAATATACTGGCGATAATACAGTACAGCCCTGCCTTTCTTCTCGTTAAAAGGCTTGGACTCTTCTTTTTCCAAAACAGCGAAATTCCGAGAAGGAAGAGCGCAATTAAGCATAAAATAAACCACTCTCCGGCAAAAAAACGGAACAAGTACACAAATGTCTGTCCCACAACGCCGAGCTGCAAAACAGCAATAATTGAGATTGCAACACAGAGCAGTCCGCTTAGTTCGTATTTTAGATTGAGCTTACTCTCTTGTTTCTTTTTAGATTTCCGTTTTTTCTTTGCCACACTCATCACCTTACTGCGTTAAAAAATGTAAAATCATACATCATGAAGAAAAGCAGCCTTTTGCCGGCTGCATTTTTCTGTAGGATTCCCCTATTATAGCATATTTTGCCCCCGAGAAACGGACTGAATGCCGGTTAGATTTTCAGCTTGATTTTTTGTCCCGGAGCGATGTCCGGATTCAGAAAATCCATCGGGTTCGTACTTAAAATCTGTACGACTTCAGCTTCATTTCCCTTCATCTCAACTAGCAGCGGCACGCCGGCGTAATCTACCTGTTCATGCACGCTTTGCTCTATTTCCTGACCGTAAACGACTTCTTGGGGCATGACGGTATAAAGGATCATTGAATCATCCTTCCTTCCTCGCCCTTTCGTTCCTCAATCAGCTGATTCAGCTTTTTTATCGCCTGTCCGACGCCGCCCACGGCATCAATTAATCCGTAATCAGCCGCATCTTTCCCGACTACGTTCGTCCCGATGTCCCTGGTTAAGTTTCCTTTTGAAAACATCAGCTCTTTGAATTTTTCTTCGGAAATATTTGAATGATGGGTCACAAAGTTGACGACCCGCTCCTGCATTTTGTCCAAGTATTCAAATGTTTGCGGAACCCCGATAACCAGACCTGTAAGCCGAACGGGGTGGATGGTCATAGTCGCTGTTTCCGCGATAAAACTATGATCACATGACACGGCGATCGGCACACCTATCGAGTGTCCCCCGCCGAGTACGATTGAGACGGTCGGTTTTGATAAGGATGCGAGCATTTCCGCAATCGCAAGCCCCGCTTCCACATCGCCTCCGACGGTGTTTAAGATGATCAGAAGTCCTTCGATTTTCGGATTTTGCTCAATGGCGACGATTTGCGGAATGACGTGTTCATATTTGGTTGTCTTATTTTGCGGCGGGAGCTGGACGTGCCCCTCAATTTGGCCGATGATCGTCAGGCAGTGAATATTGCTATCTTGGGACATTTGCGGCAGAGATGTCTCTCCCAGCTGCTGAATTTTGCTCATAATGCTGTCTTTCGCATCTGATTTTTCGGGCTGCTGTTCTTCGGTGTTTTCCATACGATGATCCATTTTATCTTTCACCCTTTCCGAATGTCTCTTTGTATTATGAACAAAGATGATGATTTCCATCCGGGACATGAACAAAAACAAAGCCGGAGCATCATGCGCTCCGGCTTTGTATACATTATACTTCCATAATGATCGGAATGATCATCGGCTTGCGTTTTGTTTTTTCATAAAGGAATTGATTCAGCGCATCACGCATGGCTTGTTTCAGCGTGGACCATTCTACGGCAGATGTTTCCGTCGCTTCAGTCACGATAGAGCGGACGAGCTCAGTAGCTTGTACAATTAGACCCTCTGATTCTCTGACATACACGAAACCGCGCGTAATGATCTCAGGACCTGATACGAGGTTCTTTTTCTGCTTATCGAGTGAAATCACGACGATGAGAATGCCGTCTTGTGACAATAAGCGGCGGTCTCTCAGCACGATGTTGCCGATGTCGCCGACTCCGAGGCCGTCAATCAGAACGTTTCCGTACGTGACTTTATCCCCGATTTTCACATTCTGGCCGCGGAATTCAACGACGTCACCTTTTTCAATCAAGAAAATGTCGCTGCGTTTCATGCCGATCTCTTCTGCGATTTTGGAATGCGCTTTTTGCATTCTGAATTCACCGTTAACCGGAATTAAATATTTCGGTTTCAGCAAATTAAGCATGAGTTTCAATTCTTCCTGCGAACCGTGACCGGACACATGCACGCGCTTTTGGGCGAAAATGACTTGAGCGCCGGCTCGGGCAAGCAGGTTGACGGTTTTGGAATATATCAATTCATGCCCCGGAATCGGTGTTGATGCAATGACAACGGTGTCTCCTTCTTCAATGTTAAGCTGCTTGTGCGCCTGCTTGGCCATCCGCGTAAGAGCGGCCAGCGGCTCACCATGGCTTCCGGCTGTAACAATTGCCACTTCCCGCTTCGGATATTTTTTCACATCCTGCACAGGAATAAACATTTCATCTTCGGCTTCAATATAGCCGAGCTTGCGCCCAAGCTGAAGCACGTTTTGCAGATTTTTTCCGGCGATTGCAAGTTTGCGGCCGTTCTGGACGGCAGCCTGTATCACTTGCTGGATCCGGTTGATATTAGACGCGAATACAGCAATGATGACACGGTTTTCTGAATTGTTCATCGCATCGGAAATTTCACCGCTTACATATGCTTCTGACGGAGTATACCCCGGGCGCTCCGCATTGGCGCTGTCAGAAAGCAGGGCGAGCACGCCGCTGTTTCCGATTTTGGCAATTTCGCCAATATCACATGATTGGTGATAAGCAGGCGTCTGGTCAAATTTAAAGTCTCCCGTGCATACAATAGAGCCAAGTGATGTTTTGAAGCTGACTCCCACTGAATCCGGAATACTGTGAATCGTTTTAAAGAACGATACTTTCGTTGATTCAAATGTAATGACTGATTTAGAGTGAACTTCACGCAAATCAGCTTTTCGATTATGCCCGTACTGCTTGAGTTTTTCTCTCAGTAATGCAAGCGTAAGCTTCGTTCCGTATACCGGCACCGACAGCTTGTTCAATAAATAAAAGACGCCTCCGATGTTTTCATCGTGCCCGTGTGTCAGAAAGATGGCCTTCACGCGGTCAGCCCGTTCTACTAAGTAGGAAATATCCGGAATGACGACATCAATACCGAGCATTTCATTTTCAGGGTGCATCAGCCCTGCATCCACTACAAATATGTCTGAGTCAATTTCAATGACATATAGGTTCTTCCCAATTTCTCCGACGCCGCCAAGGGCGATAATTCTGACGTTTTCTGTATTTTTCTTTTTCAAAATCTGTATCCTCCTAGTCTCATACCCGTCCATCATCACTTGTTCCTATTATAACTGATATCAATTTTAGAAAACAAGAAGAAGCGGAAGGTTTAGGGAAAACCAATATGTATACAAAACGGTCAAACTCACGATAAAAATGAGAATGACCGCGCATTTTAACTGTATAAATTTTTTCTTACAGTTCGCTGATGACGCTGCTCAGGCTCAGACGTTCATCTTCATTCAGCGGGATAAGAGGAAGACGCACAGATCCGACATCAAGGCCTTTCAGCTGTAGCGCCGTTTTGACCGGAGCCGGATTAGGCGCTTTAAAGAGCTCCTTCATGATCGGCAGAAGCTTCTGATGAATCAGTGCCGCGGTTGCCGTCTGCCCGTTCGTATAGTTTTTAATCATCTGCTGCATGTCAGAACCTACGATATGGCTGGCCACTGACACGACTCCTCTTCCGCCGACTGCGAGAATAGGAAGCGTTAACCCGTCATCACCTGAATAGACGTAAAAATCTTCCGGTGTTTCGGCAATGATTTTCGTAATGGCATCAAGATCGCCGCTCGCTTCTTTAATCGCAGAGATATTCGGAATCTCCGCAAGTCTGATGGCCGTTTCCGGCGCAAGCGAAGCGACCGTTCTGCCCGGCACGTTGTAAAGCATCACAGGAAGAGACGTTTCTTCAGCTATGGCTTTAAAATGACGGTACATCCCCTCTTGGGAAGGCTTATTATAATACGGCGTGACAAGCATAACGCAATCGACGCCGGCTTCTTCAGCTTTTTTTGTCAGTTTAATGGAGTCTTTCGTATTGTTGCTCCCCGTACCCGCAATAACAGGCACGCGTCCGTTCACTTCTTTGACTGTAAATTCAAAGAGTGCAATTTTTTCTTCCGTTGAAAGTGTCGGGGATTCGCCGGTCGTGCCTGCGACGACTAAAGAATCCGTGCCGTTTTTCAACAAATAGTCGATTAATGTAGACAGTTTTTGAAAGTCTACATTCCCTTTACTGTCAAAGGGGGTAATCATCGCTGTAGATATATTTCCGACATTCATTTTTTTCACCTCATCATGATTCAATCACATTTACTTTGAAAGTTCAAACACTTCATGCAGCGCATTTACCGCCGTTACCATATCTTTTTCATGAACGAGCACCCAGATCGTCGTATGGCTGTCGGCAGATTGCAGAATCGGAATGCCTTTATCAGAAAGTGCGGAGACGATTTTTGACGTGACACCCGGAACACCCATTATTCCGGCGCCGACCGCTGACACTTTCGCACAGCTTTCCGTCACTGTCGGCTCATATCCTAATTCAGCCAAAATGCTGCGCGCGGCTTCCGTTTTACTGCCGGCTACGGTATATACGATTTCACTCGGCGTAATGTTAAAGAAATCTACGCTGATTCCGGCATTTGCCATTGCTTTAAAGACTTCAGTCTGAACGTTGTATTGCCCCATTTTGGCGGGAACCTTAAATTGCGTCACATCTTTCACATGGGCGATCCCCGTGATCAGCCGTTCGAATACATCGCTGCCGATGTTAGACGAATGATGGGACGTCACCAAAGTGCCTTTGTCTTTTGAATAAGTGGAGCGCACGCGGATCGGCACCTTTGCCTGCATGGCGATTTCCACCGCGCGCGGATGAATGACTTTCGCGCCTTGATAGGCAAGGTTGCAGATTTCCGTATATGTGACGTTCGGAAGCGGCTTAGCATTTTCCACGATTCTCGGATCGGCTGTCATAACGCCTTCCACGTCCGTAAAAATGTCGATAAACTCAGCATCTACCGCCGCGCCGAGCGCCGCTGCTGAAGTATCGCTTCCTCCTCTGCCGATCGTCGTCGTGTCGCCTTTTTCAGTCGCTCCCTGAAATCCCGCGACAACGACAGCGTCATGGCTGGCGAGTGCAGCGAAAAGCCGCTCTGTTTTCATTTCTATAATTTTGGCGTCAGTATGCTGGGCATTGGTTAAAAAGCCGGCCTGGGCTCCTGTTAAAGCTGCGGCTTTTATGCCGTTTTCCTTCAGCATGCTGGAAAAAACAACGGACGAAATCGTTTCTCCGCAAGACAGAAGCATATCCTGCTCTCTCGGAGAAATGTCGGACTGGCTGCCGTAAAGGAGCCCGATTAAAGAATCTGTCGCGTACGGGTCTCCTTTTCTTCCCATCGCCGATACGACAACAACAACTTTATAACCTTCACTGATGGCATCTTTAATGTGTGCTAGCGCAAGCTTGCGGCCTTTGTCATCTTTTACGGATGTTCCGCCGAATTTTTGAACAATGATCTTCACTATTTTCACTCCAAATTAGTCTGACGTAACAGAAGAGAGCAGGCAGAGCCTTACTCTCTTCTGTTCGCCTATAGAAAATACGTTTGTTTTATACGAGGTTCAGTTTTTGCAGGCTTTCCGCGATTTGAACTGAGTTCCAAGCGGCGCCTTTTAACAGGTTATCAGAAACAACCCACAAATGAAAACCGTTTGCTCTGTCCAAATCTTTACGGATTCTTCCTACAAATACATCGCGTTTGCCGACGCAATCAGCAGGCATCGGGTAAAGCTGCTCCGCCGGATCATCCTGAAGCGTAACACCCGGAGCTTCTTTTAAAAGCTGTTTCATATCTTCAACGGTTGCGTCATCACGGTCAAGCTCAATGTAAACAGATTCTGAGTGCCCTGTTTCAATCGGCAGTCTGACACATGTCGCAGCCACTTCCAGCTTCGGCATATGCATGATTTTTTTCGTTTCATTAATCATTTTCATTTCCTCAAACGTATAGCCGTTATCTTGGAATTTATCAATTTGCGGAATGGCGTTAAATGCGATTTGATAATGCTTTTTGTCGCCTTTAACCGGCATAATGGACGGTTCTACAGGTTCATTGTTTAAAATCGCCTTTGTCTGGCTGTACAATTCCTTCGCCGCTTCATTGCCGGCCCCGGACACAGCTTGGTAAGTAGATACAATGACTTTTTTCAAACCGTACGCTTTGCGGATCGGTTCAAGCGCAGCCACCATCTGAATCGTTGAACAGTTAGGGTTGGCGATAATGCCGTTATGTTTGTGCAGATCACCTTCGTTCACCTCAGGCACCACGAGCGGTGTATTTTCGTCCATCCGGAATGCGCTGGTATTGTCAATCACGATGGCTCCCCGTTTTACAGCCTCAGGCGCCAAGCTTTGTGATACGCTTCCGCCGGCGCTGAATAACGCGATATGAACGCCTTCGAAGCTTTCAGGAACAGCTTCCTGCACTGTATATTCTTCGCCTTTAAACGTTACTTTCGTACCAGCAGAACGCTTTGAGGATAGTAGTGTGAGTGTTTCGATTTCAAAGTTTCTGTCTTCCAGTGTTTTCAGCATTTGCTGTCCTACGGCTCCCGTCGCTCCGACAACTGCTACGTGTAATCCTCTTCCCATCTGTAAAACTCCTTCCGCCAATTAAGCATCATTTGTTGAATTGACTTTGCATTTTACGTTTTATTTTACCATAGAATAGTCACGGATTGATCGAATTTTTTTATTCCGGAATGATTTTCTGTCATCATGATTTTTTATTCATGATGGTGTACGAGCACCGGCTGAACCTGCTGGTGCAAAAGAGCTTTTTCTACCGTAATCGGAAGGAGATCCATTCTGGCGACGAGCGATGTCGGTTTTTTCACGTGGTCGTCCTGGCCGAACGGGATGAAATATATGTTTTTTGCGGACATCAGCCTCATTAAATTCGTTCCGTTTAAACCGAGTCCGTCGTTTGTCGAAATTCCGAGCACGACCGGGCGGCCGTTGCGGATCGTGGCTTTCGCAGCCATAAGGACGGGGCTGTCAGTCATCGCATTTGCGAGTTTGCTCATTGAATTTCCGGTTAAAGGGGCGATGACCATGCAGTCGAGCGGAAGTTTCGGCCCGAGAGGCTCCGCTTTTACGATGGAATCAATCGCCTCAAAGCCTGTTGCTTCTTCAATTTTTCTGACCCAATCTCCCCCCTCCCCAAAGCGGGTATCGGTCGATTGAACGGTTGATGTCACGACCGGCCGGACTTCAGCTCCTTGACTGATAAGCGCCTCTATTTGCGGAAAAACTTCCTCATATGTGCAATGCGAGCCGGTTAATCCGAATCCGATTCTTTTCCCTTTCAGAGACATGGTTATTTCCCCTCTTTCTTTAAGTCTGCCAAAAGCTTGCTCAATACGTTCGCAATAATCTGTCCGGCTGTTTTCGGGGCCACAATTCCCGGAAGACCCGGAGCAAGCAGCGCTTTAATGCCTTGTTTTTCAGCATATTTGAAATCCGTTCCGCCCGGACGGGATGCTAAATCCAAAATCAAGGTCTTCGGCGTCATGCGCGATAAAACGCTTTGATTCAGAATCAAGCTCGGTACGGTGTTAATGCAGATATCAATATCATTTACATGTTCAGTAAGCTCTTCAAGTTGAAAAGGAGAAAGCCCCATTTCCGTTATACGGGCCAAATGAGCCGAACTCCGCGCGCCCACTTTTACCTTCGCCCCTAACGCCGCAAACGTCCGGGCGATCGTCATACCGGTGCGCCCCATGCCGAGAACGGCGACATTTGATCCGTGAATGGTATAATCCGTATGCTGAATCGCCATCATGATTGTTCCTTCAACAGTGGGAATCGAGTTGAATATCGCGATATCGTCCCGCTCAAATAATTTCACAAGCTTGCGGCCCGCTTCGCTGGCGATCCCCTCAAGATACGCGTTGGAGATGCCTGAATAAATGACGCAATGCTCCGGTGTCCGCTCAAGATAGCTCTGCTTTAATACCACTTCTTCATTTGAAAAAACCGTGGAAACAACGCCTTCTCCGGTCGTTGCCGATACAGGCAGGATGATACTGTCTATTTTTTGAAAGGGAATCTCATCGATTTTGCATTTGACGGTTCCTGTAAAACCGTCATCCAATTGGTCAAACCCTGCAAGATAAATATCGGCATGCTGTTCTGTCAGCTTTCTTATAATCTCAAGCTGTCTTGCGTCACCGCCAATGATCGCAATTGTCAATCCGGTTAACATCTGAAACGTTCACCTTCTTTACAGTTACTGGATCTTTTAAGTGTCATCCTCCTCTTCATCGTATGTGCGAAGAGAAAGGGCGGTGAATGTACAGCGTCTTTTTCATAAAAAAAGCACCGGCTGTATGAGCCGGTGCTTGCAAAAAATGAATAAGATCTACTCTTCGGGAGGCGTGATCTCCCCCGGAACGTCTAAAATGATCATGTCTGACCCGATTTTTTGGATATGGTTCCAGGGGACGCGGATGTCGTGGCCTTGTTTTCGCAATCCGAACCATTTTACCGTCGGTATCAACAGCGCGGTAATTTGTCCGTCCTGTTCATTAATTTCCAAATCGGTCTGGCCGAGCACGCCGAGCCGCTCTGCCCGTTTAATGTCCACTATTTCTTTACCTGACAGTTCACTGAGCCTCATGATAGCCACCCCCTTGTACTATATGACCCGGAGCAAAAAAAAATGCCTGCCCCGTATAGAGGCAGACTGCTTTTCCGCTTAAGATGAAGCCGGCATATTGCCGGTCGGGCTGATGAGCGATAGTGCGTAATCATCCGTAAATAAGCGGCGGCTGAGGCCGTTGACGCTTTCCAGGCTGACCGCATTTAATTCAGTGATAATTTCATCCATGGTCTTATGCTTTCCGAGCAGGAGTTCGTTTTTCCCGTTCCGGCTCATTTTGCTGTTTGTGCTCTCTAAGCTGAGCATTAAGCTCCCCTTCATTTGCTCTTTGCTGTTTTCCAGCTCTTTCGGGGTGATACCGTCACGTTTTAGAACCGATAACGTTTCCTGAATGGTTTCAGACAGAAGTCCGAGCTGATTCGCGCCGGTGCCTCCGTAAATCGTCAGCATACCGCTGTCTTCATAGGAACTGTGATAGCTGTATACAGAATAGGCCAGTCCTTTATCTTCACGCACATCCTGGAAAAGACGGCTGCTCATGCTTCCGCCCAGCACGTTGTTTAAGACGATCAAATCGTAAATGTCCGGATCTCCGACTTTCAGGCCTTTGAAACCGAGACAGAGATGCGCCTGTTCGGTGTCTTTTTTTCTGGTCAGCTTTTCATAATGAAACTCAGGCTCGCTGATGCCGCTTGCTTTGCCCTTCGCTTCGTATGTACCGAACCATTTCTCCACGTCTTTAATGAATTGTTCCGTTACATTTCCGGCGACAGAAATGACGACGCGGTCCGGCGTGTAAAAGTCATCCATATGCTGTCTGAGAGAATCGCCGTTAAATGACGAAAGCGTTTCCTCCGTCCCGAGAATCGGGTAGCCGAGCGAATGATTGCCGTATGTCGCTTTGCTCAGCAGATCGTGGACAATGTCATCCGGCGCGTCTTCATACATTTTGATTTCTTCATATACGACGTTCTTTTCTTTTTTGAGCTCATCTTCGTCAAAAGCAGAATGAAAGAACATATCAGCCAGCACATCAAGTGCGTAGTTTGCATGCTCATCCAGCACTTTGGCGTAATAGCACGTATATTCTTTTGAAGTGAAGGCATTCACTTGGCCGCCTATCCGATCGAAGGATTCTGCGATTTCACGTGCGGACCTGGTATTTGTTCCTTTAAAAAACATATGCTCAAGAAAGTGCGAAATACCGTTTGTATCCGGCGTTTCATGACGTGATCCCGTCCCGATCCAGACGCCGATTGCCACAGACCGCACCGTTGGATTATTTTCAAGCACAACTCTTACACCGTTTTGGCATGTATAGCGTTTTATCAAGTCTGTTCCTCCTATTCAAAGACAGGCAACTGCCGCCTGCTACTTCATCAGCCTGTTTTCATCCATTAAGTCAGACACTGAGCCGAGCGCGTAGCCTTTTTCTTTGATTTTTGCAATCAGTGTATCCAGGCTTTTCGCAGTCGGATCAGTCGGATGCATTAAAATCATGGCTCCGTTATGTATTTTGCTCAACACCCTTGTTTGTAAAACAGCCGGAGACGGTTTTTGCCAGTCAATGGTGTCCACGGTCCACATGATGGTGCCCATTCCTTTTTCCGCCGCAAGATCGACCACGGCTTTTCTGAAGCTGCCGCTTGGCGGCGCAAACCATTTCGGCTTTATGCCGAGCGTCTCGCTGATTTGTGCATTGGTTTTGTCAAGCTGTTCGGAAATGCTTCCTGAAGTCAGTTTGCTCATATCAGGGTGATTGTATGAATGATTTCCGATTTCATGTCCGTCTGCCGCTATTTTTTTCCCCAGTTCCTGATTGTTTTTCAGCCATTTCCCTTCAAGAAAGAAAGTTGCTTTGACCTGGTGCTGCTTCAGAATAGGCAGCATTTGCTCCACGTATTCATTTCCCCAGGCGACATTTATCAGGAAAGCGACCATCGGTTTGTCGGGATTTCCTTTATAAATGGGTTCGGGCGCGAGAGAATCAAGATGGACTTTCGGTTTTACCTGCTCATAGACAAGGCCGTCTTCGTGAAATTCTCCGTCCTTTTTCATTTGTTTATAGGATTTTTCCACATTGACTTTTAAACCGTTATATCCCGGTATACTCTTCCATATTTTATCAATCCGCGCGTCTTGCGGCTTCACTTCATACTCTGACGCTTTTTGCAGTAATTCTTCATAGAGCGGATCTTTTGATGCTGACACAGTTACAGCGTCTTTTTTCATTGCGTCTATGTAATCAACTGTATACGGATTTTTTAACATTTCAAACGAAACAAAAAAAAGAAATAAAAAAACGGCAAACGGCACGAATTTTTTCAACATGTCCTTCCCCCCTCCTCACACATTATGTATGAGGAGGACAAGGTAGAACCCGTCTGTTGTCTTTCTCAAAATAAAGAAGCCGGGTCTCCCAGGCTCCTTGTTAGGTTTTCATTTAAGATTGTTGTTGTTCCTGTTCTTTTTCTTTCTCTTCGCGCAGCACTGCTTTACGCGACAGATTCACTCGTCCCTGTTTGTCAATTTCAGTTACCTTCACAAGGATTTCGTCACCGATTTTCACAACATCTTCAACCTTGCCGACCCGTTCGAGCGCTAGTTCAGAGATGTGAACGAGACCGTCTTTTCCGCTGAAGATTTCAACGAAAGCGCCGAATTTCTCAATCCGTTTGACTTTACCGAGGTAAAGCTGGCCGACTTCGACTTCTCTGACAAGATCTTCGATGATTTTTTTCGCTTTTTGGTTGCTGCTTTCATCAGTAGAAGAAATAAAGATGGTGCCGTCTTGTTCAATGTCAATTTTAACACCGGTATCTTCAATGATTTTGTTGATTTGTTTACCGCTCGGTCCGATAACGTCACGGATTTTATCCGGATTAATGTTCATCGTTAAAATTTTCGGCGCATATTGAGAAAGTTCTTTTCTTGATTCACCAAGCGTGCTGAGCATGCTGTTCAAGATTTCCATTCTTCCTTTTTTCGCCTGCTGAAGCGCTTCTTCAAGAATTTCTCTTGAAAGTCCTTCAATTTTAATGTCCATTTGCAGCGCTGTCACGCCTTTTTCCGTGCCGGCTACTTTAAAGTCCATGTCACCGAGGGCGTCTTCCATCCCTTGAATATCCGTTAATACCGTATAGTACTCGCCTGATTTCACAAGTCCCATCGCGATACCCGCAACAGGGGCTTTAATCGGAACACCTGCGTCCATCATGGCAAGCGTGCTCGCGCAAATGCTGGCCTGTGAAGTGGAACCGTTTGATTCAAGCACTTCGGATACGAGACGGACCGTATACGGGAAGTCTTTTTCATTCGGAATGACCGGCTCAAGCGCACGCTCTCCAAGAGCACCGTGACCGATCTCACGGCGTCCCGGTCCGCGCATCGGGCCTGTCTCCCCTACGCTGAACTGCGGGAAGTTATAATGATGCATAAAGCGTTTTGATTCTTCCACGCCTAAACCGTCAAGAATCTGAACGTCCCCAAGGGCGCCTAATGTACAAACGCTGAGCGCCTGCGTCTGTCCTCGCGTAAACAGCCCGGAGCCGTGCGTTCTCGGCAGAAGGCCGACTTCTGAAGAAAGCGGGCGGATCTGATCAACGCCGCGGCCGTCCGGACGGACTTTTTCTTCTGTGATTAAACGGCGCACTTCGTTTTTCACGAGTTTAGACAGTGTCTGTTTCACTTTTTTAATCGTATCTTCATCATGCTCTTCTTCTTCGAATTTCGCGACAACTGCATTTTTCACTTCATTGATCGCGTCTTCGCGAGCATGTTTTTCGTGAACCTGAATGGCGCTGAGAAGATCCGGCTCCGCAAGGCTTTTTACTTTTTCGCTGAGCTCTTCGTCAATTTCATACAGGTCGATTTCTGTTTTCTCTTTGCCGACTGCTGCGACGATTTCTTCTTGGAATGCGATCAGGCGCTTAATTTCTTCGTGACCGAACATAATCGCCTCAAGCATGATTTCTTCAGGAACTTCATCCGCTCCGGCTTCCACCATGTTGATGGCGTCTTTTGTGCCTGCAACGATGAGGTTGATATCACTTTTTTCAAGCTGGTCAACCGTCGGATTGATGACGAATTTCCCGTCAATGCGGCCTACCGTCACACCCGCGATCGGGCCTTCAAACGGGATATCGGAAACGCAAAGAGCAAGTGATGAACCGAACATTGCAGCCATTTCAGATGAGCAGTCCTGATCAACACTCATGACAATGCTGATGACCTGTACTTCGTTACGGAATCCGTCTGCGAAAAGCGGGCGGATCGGACGGTCGATCAGACGGCTGGCTAAAACGGCCTTTTCACTTGGACGGCCTTCTCTTTTAATAAAACCGCCCGGAATTTTACCTACTGCGTATAATCTTTCTTCATAGTTAACGGTAAGCGGGAAAAAATCTAGCGGTTTCGGTTCTTTTGATGCGGTTGCTGTGCTGAGCACTGCAGTATCGCCGTAGCGGATCATGACAGCGCCGTTTGCCTGTTTGGCAAGCTGGCCGGCTTCTACTGTAAGCTGTCTGCCGGCCCAATCTATGGTAAAGACATGTTTCTCTTGTCCCATTCGATTACGAGCTCCTCTCTTAATGTGTGAAATAATCAATTACTCCTATTATGAACGAAATGAATTGAACATATCAATGTCAAAGTAGTATGTAAAAGGATTTCATTGTTTTTTTATTATTATTTTTTTCGCTTTAATACGATAAAAAAGCGGGAATCCTCCCGCTTTTTACGATTATCGACGTAAGCCTAGTTTGTTAATTAACTCACGGTAACGAGTTACGTCTTTATTACGCAGATACGTAAGAAGATTACGACGTTTACCTACCATTTTAAGAAGACCGCGACGTGAGTGGTGATCTTTCTTGTGAGTACGCAAATGCTCGTTCAAGTTGTTAATTGAGTCTGTTAGGATAGCGATCTGAACTTCTGGAGATCCAGTATCAGATTCGTGTGTTTTGAACTCGCTGATGAGTTGATTTTTACGCTCTTGAGTAATTGCCATCCTGTTTCACCTCCATATCATAATTAGCCCCAGTTACCTAGCAACCGTCGGTGACTTCGGATTGCCAAGCAATGGTTTTAAGACTACGAAACATATGATACTAAAAATCGCGCCCATATGCAAATCTTTTAGAAGAAAATTTGTGTACTTTTGATGTTTTTTCCGTTATTTGCTGAAAAAACGGATCGCTTCTTGTTTGTCTTTTCCGATCTGAGCCGTCAGTTCATCGATGCCGTTAAACTTCCGTTCGCTTCGGATTCGTTTGTACCACTCGATTTTAACGTCTTCTCCGTATACATCCTGTTGAAAATTAAACAAATGAACTTCAATTGACGGCTGATCGGGACGCTTTTCATAAAAGGTCGGTTTGTAGCCGATGTTGCAGACGCCTTCATACACCTCGCCTTTTATTTCGGCTTTCACTGCATACACGCCTGTCGGCGGCACGATATAACTGTTGTGCAGGCCGACATTCGCGGTCGGAAAACCGATGGTGCGGCCTCTTTTATCTCCGTGAATCACAGTGCCCCGGACAAAATACGGCTGGCCGAGAAGAGTGTGCGCAAGTTCAACGTCACCATCCTGCAGCGCTGACCGGATATAAGTGGAGCTGATCTTTCTGTCCTGCTCGGTCTGTTTCTCGACAGTCGTGCATCCGGCCTTGCCGTTTAAATCGTCCGGCAGCGTCTCCATCGTGCCTTTTCCGTATTTTCCGTACGTAAAATCGAAGCCTCCCACAGCGTGCCGCGCGTTTAACCCTAAAATATACTCCTCGGCAAATTGTTTTGGAGACAGCGACGCAAACGCCTCATCAAACTTTACGACATACAGCACATCAGCGCCTAAACGCCCGATCTGGCTGATTTTATCTTCAAGCGGCGTAATCAGATCCTTTGGCTCTTTGTCCCTGCCCAACACATGGGAAGGGTGGGGATGAAACGTCATAACGGCCAGCGACAGGCCTTTTTCTTCGGCTATTTGTCTGGCTGTTCCGATTACTTTCCGGTGTCCCAAATGAACGCCGTCAAAGTAGCCGAGTGCCATGACAGACGCCGGCTGCTCTTCTTTTTGTAAATGATGCGGATGAGAAATATGTATCGTCTTCACAGAACGGTCACCTTTTTTCTTATTGTTCGCTTTTTTGCATGAGCACTTTAGCCGGTTTCAGCAGTCCTTTTTTTGAAGGATGCGGCATATAAATGGCCACACATTCTCCGTCTTCAGTACAGACCGCTATACGGGCGTCAGCTGTCAACGCAGAAAATTCCGCCGGGATGTCAAACACTGACCCGTTTTCAGCTTTCTTAGCTAATGTATCACTTATGACCCATTTCGGCAAATGATTGAGCGCTCTTTCAATCGGCACGGCATGCTCTGCAACCATGCCGTCTGAAACCTGCTGTTCAAGTTCCTCAAACGTGAAACACTCATCAAGGCTGAAATCGCCGGAAGCGGTGCGGATGAGATGCGACATATGCGCGGGATAGCCGAGTTTTTCACCGATTGTCACCGCCAATGTTCTCACGTAAGTGCCCTTTGAGCACGTGACTGTAAAGCGGAATGATGCTGTGTCTTCTTTATAAGTGACAGGGGAAGTGAGCGCGATATCTTCAATCGTGATATTCCGCTTCGGCCGCTCCACTTCAATACCGGCTCTGGCGTATTCATAGAGCTTTTTCCCGTTAACCTTTACAGCGGAATACATCGGCGGCACTTGCTCCTGCGGTCCCTTCAGTTCGTCTAAAACGGCTTTGATATCCACTTCTTTCAGCGGCTCCTTGACAGGTTTTACGCTGACCGTTTCTCCCGTCTGGTCTTCGGTCGATGTGGAGAAACCAAGAGTGATCTCAGCATCGTACGTTTTTGACTTGTCGGTGACGTACTCAACAATCTTTGTGGCCCGTCCGACACAGATCGGCAGTACGCCTGACACTTCCGGATCAAGCGTTCCCGTATGTCCGACTTTCTTTGTTTTTAACAGTTTTCTTATTTTCATTACACAGTCGTGAGAAGTCATGCCGACCGGTTTATGTAAAAGGAGAACTCCGTTAACCATATGTCTTTCGCTCCTTTGTTATCAATTGTATCCCGTAAAACGCAGAAAAGAGGACAGACGACACTCGCCCATCCTCTTTCCTTGTTATTCAGACGGTTTATCTGAATGCAGTTCGTGAATCAATGTTTCAATACGATTGCCGTACTCAATTGATTCATCAAATTCAAATTCAAGCTCAGGCGTTTTGCGGAGTCTGATTCGGCTGCCGATTTCGGAACGGATAAACCCTTTCGCTTTCTCAAGCCCTTTCAGCGCCTCCTCTTTCTTTTTCTCTCCGCCGAGAACGGAGATATACACCTTCGCTATTTGTAAATCACCTGAAACGCGTACGTCTGTTACAGTGAGAAATCCGATTCTCGGGTCTTTCAGCTTTCGGCTGATAATATCCCCGAGCTCTTTTTTCATCTGCTCGCCGACACGGTTTGCTCTCATACTCAATTCAATCACCTCTAAGTTAAAACCACTCTGTTCTAGTGATCGTCCGTTCTATTTCGGGAAAGGAGTCAATAAACGCGAGTACGCGCTGGATCTCCTTTTCCGCCTGAACGTGAGAGGAGGAGACGACGGCGATTCCGAAGCTGGTCCGCTGCCAAGTGTCCTGATAGCCGATTTCTGCGGCCGACACGTTGAACTTATTCTGAACCCTCGTTATAATCCGCTTCAGAACGGCTCGTTTCTCCTTTAATGATCCCGCATCATAAATGATGCATTCACATTCCGCAAATCCGATCACTTTCTTTCGATTTCCTGCATGACATACGCTTCAATGATGTCGCCTTCGCGAATGTCATTGTATTTCTTAATTGTAATACCACATTCATATCCTTGTGAAACTTCTTTCACATCATCTTTGAAGCGTTTCAGAACGTCTACTTCGCCTTCGAAGATAACGACGCCGTCACGGATCAGGCGGAGTCCGCTGTCACGTGTAATGTGGCCGTCTGTTACATATCCGCCGGCAATCGTACCGATTTTCGACACTTTGAATGTTTGGCGCACTTCAACCTGGCCGATGACTTTTTCTTCGTATTCAGGATCAAGCATTCCTTTCATCGCCGCTTCAATTTCTTCGATGACTTTGTAAATGATACGGTGAAGACGGATATCTACATTTTCAGCTTCAGCCGTGCTCTTAGCATTTCCGTCTGGGCGCACATTAAACCCGATAACGATTGCATTTGAAGCAGATGCGAGAATGATGTCTGATTCCGTAATCGCACCGACGCCTGTGTGAATGATTTTCACTTTTACGCCTTCTACTTCAATTTTTTGAAGAGCGGCTGTTAACGCTTCGGCTGAACCTTGAACGTCAGCTTTTACGATTAAATTGATGTCTTTGACATCGCCTTGTTTAATTTGTTCAAACAGATCATCGAGGCTCAGCTTCGCTTTGTCGCTGCGCTGTTCTTCCAGTTGCTTGGAAGCGCGTGCTTCACCGACAGAACGGGCTGTTTTTTCGTCTTTAAAGACGAGGAATTGATCGCCAGCCTGCGGTACGTCGTTTAAGCCAGTAATTTCTACAGGTGTGGACGGTCCGGCTGTTTTCACGCGGCGGCCGAGATCATTGACCATGGCCCGCACGCGGCCGAATGTATTTCCGACAACGATCGGATCTCCGACATTCAATGTTCCCGTTTGAACGAGAAGTGTCGCGACAGATCCTCTTCCTTTATCGAGCTCAGCTTCAATAACCGTTCCTTTTGCCTGACGGTTCGGATTGGCTTTCAGCTCTTCCACTTCACTGACAAGCAGAATCATTTCGACAAGCTCGTCAATTCCCTTGCCTGTAAGAGCGGACAGAGGAACGAAAATCGTTTCTCCTCCCCATGCTTCAGGAACGAGTCCGTATTCAGTCAGCTCCTGCATGACACGGTCAGGGTTCGCGCTTTCTTTATCCACTTTATTCACGGCAACGATAATCGGAACCTCAGCCGCTTTCGCATGGTTGATGGCTTCGACTGTCTGCGGCATAACGCCGTCATCAGCCGCTACGACTAAAATGGTAATATCAGTTACTTCCGCACCGCGCGCACGCATTGTTGTGAACGCCGCGTGTCCCGGAGTATCTAAGAACGTGATTTTTTTGCCGTTTTCTTCGATCTGGTAAGCCCCGATATGCTGGGTGATTCCGCCGGCTTCACCTTCAACAACTTTTGTTTTTCTGATGCTGTCAAGGAGGGTCGTTTTCCCGTGGTCAACGTGGCCCATGATCGTCACGACAGGCGGACGGATTTGAAGATCTTCTTCTTTGTCAGCCTCTTCATATTTTTCAAGCTCAGTTTCTTCAAGCACAATCACTTCTTCTGTTTCTACACCGTATTCAGATGCGATCAGTTCGATTGTGTCTTTGTCAAGCTCCTGGTTAATGGTAGCCATTACGCCCAAAAGCATCAGTTTTTTAATGAGTTCAGACGGCTCTTTGCCCAGTTCCTCGGCTAAAGCTCCGACTGTTAAAGAGCCGGAAAACGTAATTTTCTCAGGAAGCTCTTTTTTCGGCTTCAGCGGTTTTTGCTGATACTGATTTTTGTTGTTATGATTGCGTTTGTTTTTGTTTTTGTTGTTGTTGTTATTCTTCTTGTTTTTGTTAAATTGATTATTCTGCACGTCATTCTTCTTTCCGTCTCGAATTTTGTTTGGTTGATTCCCAGCAGGCTGCTGATTAATCCCTTGCGGCTTGTTTTTGTTCGTTTCCGCAGGCTTCTGAGATGTAACGCCGGCGCCGCCTTTTTTAAATTTCGCATCAAGCTGCTTAATGGTCTTTTCTTCAAGCATTGCCATATGGTTATTTACTACTATATCCATGTTTTTCAGCGCAGTCAAAATTTCCTTGCTTGAAACATTGATGGCTTTTGCATATTCGTAAACTCTCATTTTAGCCATTCGTTCACCCCCAAAAATATTAATCGAGCAAGCTGATCAGCTTATTCGCAAAACCTTGGTCAGTGACGGCGACAACGACACGTGATTCCTTGCCGATAGAGCGGCCGAGATCAGCGCGGCTTTCGACTTTTTTATAAGGCACTTTATAATAATTGCATTTATCGGATACTTTTTTTGCAGTATTCGCAGATGCATCTTCTGTCAGCAGAACAAGTTTTGCACGCGCATTTCTAATTTCTTTTATAACCAAGTCCTCGCCCGACACGACCTTACGAGCTCGATTGGCCAGACCCAGCAAGGGAAACCATTCCATTCCAGACATGTTATTTTTTCACCTTTTCCGCCAGTTCCAGCAATTCTTCGAAAATCTGGTCATCGATTTGTGATTGAAATTGATTTTGCAATGTGTTTTTCTTTTTCGCAGCTAAGATGCATTCTTTCTCAAGGGTGATATAGGCACCCCGCCCGTTCTTCTTTCCGGTCGGATCGACTGAAATCTCTCCTTCTTTAGAACGGACAATTCGGATCAGTTCCTTTTTAGGCTTCATTTCCCCCGTTACCACGCATTTGCGCAGAGGAATTTTTTTTCGCTTATTCACCTAAAGTCACCTCTTATTCATCCGATTCGGCTGTTTCAGGCTCCATAAAGAGCGGCTCTAAATCGTCATCTTCTTCATGCTCTCTCGGATAGATGCCAAGGTCTCTTGCATCCGTTTCGCTTTTGATATCGATTTTCCAGCCTGTCAGTTTCGCAGCTAAGCGGGCGTTTTGCCCTCTTTTTCCGATTGCCAGAGAAAGCTGGTAATCAGGAACGATGACAGTCGTGGCTTTTTCTTCTTCGCTGACGATGACATCCAGCACTTTAGACGGGCTGAGCGCATTGGCAACAAATTCAACCGGATCATCAGACCAGTTGACGATATCAATTTTTTCGCCTTTCAGTTCATTGACGATCGCTTGCACGCGCTGGCCTTTAGGACCGACGCATGAACCGACCGGATCAACGTCAGGATCATCAGTGCGGACGGAGATTTTAGAGCGGTCGCCCGCTTCTCTGGCAACGGATTTCAGTTCGACCGTTCCGTCATAAATTTCCGGCACTTCGATTTCAAAAAGACGCTTCAACAGACCAGGATGTGTTCTTGATACATAGATCTGAGGCCCTTTTGTCGTTTTTTCGACTTTTGTAATAAATACTTTAATCCGATCGTGCGGTTTATAGCTCTCATTCGGCATTTGTTCATTGACGGGCAGCAGCGCTTCAATCTTGCCGAGAGACACGTAAATAAACTTGCTGTCTAAGCGCTGTACAATTCCCGTCATGATGTCTTCTTCACGATCGATAAATTCTGAGTAAATCACGCCGCGCTCAGCTTCACGGACACGCTGCGTCACCACTTGTTTCGCCGTCTGCGCAGCAATGCGGCCGAAGTCTTTCGGCGTTACTTCTATTTCAACGACATCTCCGACAAGGTAGTTCGGATGGATGTGCTGGGCGTCGTCAAGCGAGATTTCAAGTCTTGAATCGTATACCTCGTCTACGACATCCTTTCTTGCGAACACGCGGATCGTGCCCGTCTCACGGTTCAGATCGACCCGTACGTTTTGCGCCTGGTTAAAATTTCGCTTATACGCGGAAATTAAGGCAGCTTCAATTGCTTCGATGATAATGTCTTTACTGATGCCTTTTTCTTTTTCAAGAATAGTGAGAGCATCTAATAGTTCACTGCTCATGTTAGCGGTCTCCCCCCTTAAACACTAATACTTCATTCATTAAAATGTTACAGCTAATCTTGCGTTAGCTATTTTTTCATACGGAATATTGACCCGTTTCTTTCTTGTTTTGACCGTCATCTCTATTGTAACAGTTTGTCCATCGAATTCAGCCAATTTGCCTTCAAACACTTTTAAACCGTCAATCGGTTCGTACGTTTTCATGTACACATTTTTGCCCAGTGATTTTTCGAAGTCGGCTTTTTTCTTTAATGGACGCTCGGCTCCAGGAGAAGATACTTCAAGAAAGTAGTTCTGGGTGATCGGATCGGCCTCATCCAGCTTTTCGCTTAACGCTTCGCTGACTTTGGCGCACTCCTCAATATCAACACCGTTCTCGGAATCAATAAACACGCGAAGGAACCAGTTTTGACCCTCTTTGACAAATTCAATGTCTACGAGTTCAAGCTGAAGGTCATCCAGTATGGGCTGAGCCATTTCTTGAACGGTATCAGTCACTTTTTTGCTCATGTTTTTCCTCCTTGTGCTGTCGATATCATATCAGCCGTTCCTCTGCATAAAAACCCTGCTTCAAAAGAGCAGGGGCATTGAGAAAACGATGGACATGTCGAGGCAAAATTGCCTGTTCAATACAAAAGAGCGGGTTTCCCCACTCTTTGCCTCGGTAATCGTTAGCATTTCCAATAAAACTATACCATAACCATATATTTAATGCAAATCAAACTCCGCTCGGAGGCTGTGCACAAAGCTTAAAACAGAGACAGCTGATTTTGGTCCGGAAGCGACTCAAGACAGCCGTGACGGTCTAAATACTCTAAAATGGTTTTTGACACTTTTCCTCGTTTTTGAAGATCCTCTTTTGAAAGGAACTCCCCTTCTTTCCGCGCTTTCACAATATTGAGAGCGGCGTTGGTTCCGAGTCCCGGAATTGAGTTGAACGGCGGGATGAGACTGTTGCCGTCAATGATAAATTCCGAAGCGCTCGAACGGTATAGATCGACCTTCTGGAAGGAATAGCCGCGCTCACACATTTCAAGCGCAAGCTCTAACACGGTAAGGAGGTTTTTCTCCTTCGGCGAAGCATCAAGCCCTTTAGAGCTGATATCATCCATCACCGCTCTGATGGCGGTCGAGCCTTTAATCATTGTATCAATGTCAAAGTCATCTGCGCGGACGGTAAAATACGCAGCATAATATAAAAGCGCGTGATGTACTTTAAAATAGGCAATCCGCACCGCCATCAGCACGTATGCGGCGGCGTGAGCTTTCGGGAACATGTATTTGATTTTTTTGCATGAATCAATATACCAGTTCGGCACATTGTTCTTTTTCATTTCTTCTTCCCATTCCGGCGTCAGGCCTTTGCCTTTACGGACGAATTCCATGATTTTAAAGGCCAGTGAAGGCTCAAGGCCCTGATAGATCAAGTAAACCATAATGTCATCACGGCAGCCGATCACTTCGCTCAGTTCACACGTATTGTTGTGTATCAGTTCCTGCGCATTGCCGAGCCATACGTCCGTTCCGTGAGAAAGCCCGGAAATCTGGACAAGCTCGGAGAACGTCGTCGGCTTCGTATCCTCAAGCATCTGCCGCACAAATCGCGTCCCGAATTCAGGAATGCCGAGCGTCCCCGTTTTACAGCCGATCTGCTCTTCAGTAACGCCGAGCGATTCTGTACCTTGGAAAATCTTCATAACTTCCGGATCATCTGTCGGAATCGTCTTCGGATCAATTCCGCTTAAATCCTGGAGCATCCGGATGACGGTCGGATCATCGTGCCCTAATATATCAAGCTTCAGCAGGTTGTCATGAATGGAGTGGAAGTCAAAATGAGTCGTTTTCCATTCAGACCCCGTCGCATCTGCCGGGAATTGTATCGGTGAAAAATCGTAAATATCCATGTAATCCGGGACAACGATAATCCCCCCCGGGTGCTGGCCGGTCGTTCTCTTAACCCCGGTGCAGCCTTGCACCAGACGGTCGATCTCCGCGCCGCGCATGTGCAGGTTGTGGTCGCCCGCATAGCCTTTCACATATCCGTAAGCCGTCTTTTCCGCGACGGTGCCGATCGTTCCAGCGCGATACACGTTATCTTCACCGAACAATACTTTCGTGTAGTTATGGGCATGCGGCTGATACTCACCTGAGAAGTTCAAGTCGATATCGGGTACTTTGTCACCTTTAAAGCCTAAGAACGTTTCAAACGGGATATCATGCCCGTCCTTTTTCAAAGGTGTGCCGCAAGACGGGCAGCTTTTATCCGGCAGGTCAAAACCGGAACCGACTGATCCGTCATTAAAGAATTCGGAATATCGGCAGCTCGGGCACACATAGTGCGGAGCGAGCGGGTTCACTTCAGTGATTTCCGTTAAGGTCGCCACAAGCGATGAACCGACGGACCCCCGGGAGCCGACGAGATAACCGTCATCCAGAGACCGTTTTACAAGCTTATGAGAGATGAGATAAATAACGGCGAACCCATGACCGATGATACTTTTTAATTCTTTTTCTATTCTCGCTTCCACAATTTCGGGAAGCTCTTCACCGTAAATGCTTCTGGCGCGCTGATAGCTCATTTCACGGATTTCTTCATCAGCCCCGTCAATTTTCGGCGTGTACAGATCGTCTTTGATCGGTTTGATCTCATCGACCATCGAAGCGACTTTCTGCGTATTGTCAACCACGATTTCTTTCGCTTTTTCCGCACCCAGAAAGGAGAAAGCCTCCAGCATTTCATCTGTCGTTCTGAAGTGCACTTTAGGCAGTTCGTGTCTGTTTAACGGGTTGGCGCCGCCTTGGGAAGATATTAAGATCTTCCGGTAAATTTTATCCTCATCGTTTAAATAGTGGACATTTCCCGTAGCCACGACCGGCTTATTCAATTTTTCTCCGAGCTTCGTAATGTTGGCGATGATTTCTTTCAGCGCTTTTTCATCCCGGACGAGCTCAAGCTGCAGAAGGTGTCTGTATACTTCCGGCGGCTGCACTTCAAGATAATCATAGAAGGATGCGATATCTTCAACCTCTTCAGGAGATTTTTGCATCATGCCTTCAAAGACCTCACCCCTGTCACAGGCAGAGCCGATTAACAGACCTTCTCTGTATTTATTAAGCTGCGACCTCGGAATGCGCGGCACTCTGTAGAAATATTGAATATGAGAAATGGACACGAGCTTAAACAGATTTTTAAGGCCGGTCTCATTTACGGCAAGCAATGTAGCGTGATAAGGTCTTGATCTCTGATAAGCATTGGATTGTCCCATATTCTCATTCAGCTGATCATGATAAAAAATGTCTTTTTCAGCGGCATCTTTGAGCATTTTCAACAGCAGGTAGCCCGTTGCTTCAGCGTCAAAAACCGCTCGGTGATGCTGGGTTAATTCGATATCAAACTTCTTACATAACGTATTTAAGCGGTGATTTTTAAACTCAGGATACAGGAAACGCGCGAGTTCCAGCGTATCAATGACCGGATTTTTCGCTTTTTCCGTTTTCAAAAGACGCTTGTACGCCACATTTAAAAATCCCATATCAAAGCTGGCGTTATGAGCCACAAGCACGTCATCGCCGATCCATTCTTTAAAATCCCGGACGACGTCAACGACATCGGGAGCGTCGCGGACCATGTCGTCCGTAATCCCGGTAAGCTCTATCGTCGTTGCTGACAGCGGATGGTGCGGATTGGCGAACGCTTCGAATTTATCGATAATTTCTCCGCCTCTTATTTTGACTGCGGCAAGCTCAATGATGGTGTCATACACTGCGGACAGACCTGTCGTTTCAACGTCAAAGACAACGTATGTGTCTTCTTCCAGGAGACGGTGAGCTGGATTGTATGCGATCGGAACGCCGTCATCTACGATATTGGCTTCCATTCCGTAAATCATTTTAATGCCGTGTTTTTTCGCGGCGGAATAGGCATCCGGGAAAGACTGCACAACGGCATGATCAGTTAACGCAATCGCTTCATGTCCCCATTTTTTCGCCTGTTCGACAAGCTTTCCGATGCCCGTTACAGCATCCATTTGGCTCATCGGAGAATGCAGATGAAGCTCAACCCGTTTTTCGCCTTCAGGAGCGGTGTCTTCACGGGTTTTGGCTTTTATTTCATTCACGTCATTTGCAATCATGACGAGGTCTCTGACGAATGTATCGTTTTGAATGCTTCCCCGCGCCTTCACCCACATGCCTTTTTTCAGCGTTTTCATCAAAGCGGCGTCTTCTTTTTCTCTGGCGAACATTTTTACTAAAATGCTGTTTGTATAGTCCGTGATTTTGAAAATGCAGAGCGTGCGTCCGCTTTTCAGCTCGCGTGTTTCAGCATCAAACACAAACCCCTGCACCGTAATTCTTCTTTCTTCATCCATGATGCTGTCAAGCGTCCGGATTTCTTCGTTCTCTTTAATTTGATAGCCGATGACAAGCGGTCCGGACGGTGCCTGATCCTCATCGCCCTCTTTTTCCTTCTTCTCCATCTCGATAAGCGCCTGCATCGCCCGCTCCTGATCTTCAGCAAGCTTTTGCTCGCGGAATTTCTGGACTTCTTGGTCAGATACGAAAATTTCGGTATCCAGCTGCAGTTCCGGAAAGCCGAATTGGCGGTAGCTGTGCTGAATCAGTGCGCTGTATTTATTTTTGAGCGCAGATGCTTCTGTATCTGTTTTTGTTTTCACGATCAGTTTGTTTCCCTTGAGCTTCGGCTTCTGCTGATTCAAAAGAGCCACCATCGGCGGCGAGGTTCCTTCAAGCTCTTCAATACAGCGTGTCCAATAATCCTGTACAAGCTCCTCTGTCACTGTAGGGTCGATGACCTGAACAGACGATGTGACACGGGCGATGTGAGCAAACGATTGTGTTAACCTCATCATGAATGAATCATATATTTGATACGGCAAAAGAGCCTTAAAGCGAAATTGGAAATGCCAGGCCTTTTCTGCTTTATGGATTGTCAGTTTATCAATCTCTCCGTCTTCAAAGTATGTCATGAAGGTATCATCTGTCATATTAAGCTGCTGCAGAAGAATCTGAAACTGTCTTCTGTTTACTGATAACTGTTCCATTCAGACAGTATCCCTCCCTTAAAACATCATAAGTGAAGGTACCTCCGCAGGTGATGAGGTACCTTCTTTTTTCTCTATTTTAACATGATTTTGTATGATTCGTTATGGTGATTACTTCGTCTTAATAAATTCAGAAAGCTCATCCACTGAAACTTCGGCAGATTCACCGGTTTTGCGGATTTTCACTTCTACGATGCCTTCGTCGGCACGTTTTCCGACAGTGATGCGGATCGGAAGGCCGATCAGATCAGAATCAGCAAACTTCACGCCTGCGCGTTCAGCACGGTCATCGTATAATACCTCATAACCTTCCGCCTGGAATTTGCCGTAAAGCTGTTCAGCAAGCTCTTTTTGCGCTTCGTTTTTCATATTCAGTGCCAAAATATGAAGATCATACGGAGCAACGCTTTTCGGCCAGATCAAGCCTTTTTCGTCGTGATGCTGTTCAGCGATGGCTGAAAGCGTTCTGGACACGCCGATTCCGTAACATCCCATCAGCATCGGCTGCGCACGCCCGTTTTCATCAAGGTATGTCGCATTCATCGCTTCAGAGTAACGCGTGCCGAGTTTAAAGACTTGTCCGACCTCAATCCCTTCAGCGAAACGGATCGTGCCTTTTCCGTCAGGTGACGGATCGCCTTCCTGAATGATTCGAAGATCGGCATATGCTTTTACTGACGCGTCACGTTCGATGTTTACGTTTCGGTAATGACGGTCTTTTTCATTCGCGCCGCTAACGGCGTTTACCATTACTTTTACGGCTTGGTCGGCATAAATCTCAATGTCGCCGGCAGCGCCGATCGGCCCCGCAAATCCCGGCTCCGTGCCAAGTTTCTCTGCTACTTCTTCATGAGACGCAAGCTCAACCACTTCCGCGTTCAGAAGGTTTTTCACTTTCACGTCATTGACCTCATGATCGCCTCTTACTAACACGAGAACAAATCGGTCATCAGCTTTAAACAGCATTGATTTGATGCAGGCGCTCGGCTCGATCTGCAAGAATGAAGCGAGCTCTTCAATGCTTTTGACATTCGGCGTATCAATTTTCTCCAATGCTTTGGGTGTTTCATCTGACGGCTCGCTGTTCATGACAACTTCCGCCATTTCCGTATTGGCTGCGTAAGAGGATCCATCGGAATAAGCGATGGTATCTTCCCCTATTTCAGAAAGAGCCATAAATTCATGCGTGTCTTTTCCGCCCATCGCGCCCGAGTCGGCAATAACGGGACGGACGTTTAATTCACAGCGTGCGAAAATGCTGCTGTATGCGCCGTACATGTTTTGGTATGTTTCCTCCAGACTTTCTTCAGAAGCATGGAAAGAATACGCATCTTTCATGATGAATTCGCGTCCGCGCAATAACCCGAAACGCGGGCGTTTTTCATCTCTGAATTTAGACTGGATCTGGTAAAGAGTGAGCGGCAGACGCTTATAAGATTTCACCTCATCGCGCACGAGAGAAGTAATGACTTCTTCATGTGTCGCGCCTAAAGCAAATTCACGGCCGTGGCGGTCTTTCAGACGCATTAATTCAGGCCCGTACGTATACCACCTGCCTGATTCCTGCCATGTTTCAGCCTGCTGAAGGGCCGGCATCAGCATTTCCACCGCGTTGATTTTTTCCATTTCTTCACGCACGATCTTCTGAATGTTTTGAATGACCCTGTAAGCCAGGGGCATGTAGCTGTAAACCCCGCTCGTATTTTGTCTGATAAATCCCGCTCTCAGCAGAAGCTTATGGCTTTTTGCTTCAGCATCAGCCGGCACTTCTCTCAGGGTCGGAATAAGCGTCAAACTTTGTCTCATGTCTTCGCACCTCTGATTTTTTACTAGTCAATTATAAGAATAAACGCTGGATATCGTTCCATGTGACAACCAGCATAAGAAGCATTAAGAAAGCTACGCCGATAAATACGACAAATGCTTCCTTGTCACGGTTTATCGGCTTGCCGCGGATTGCTTCAATGAATAAAAACAGCAGCCGCCCGCCGTCAAGCGCCGGGATCGGCAGCAGGTTGACGATTCCCAGGTTGATGCTTAAAAACGCCGCAAACTGGAATAGGTTGATAATACCGGTTTTTGCAACTTGATCCGTCATATCATAAATGCCGACAGGACCCGAAAGCATATCAAGCTTAAACTGGCCTGTCACAAGTTTGCTCAGATTGGTCAGGATCGCTTTTGTGACATCAACGGTAGATGTCGCGCCGTAGGCAATCGCTGCAAGCGCGCCTTTTTCAGTCGGCGCATAAGAGCCGAAGCGGCCGATTGTTTTTTTATTTTCATCTTTTACAGCTTCAGGTGTAACCGAGATATGAAACGATTTGCCGTCCCGTTTGACGGCGACATCGATTTTTTTCCCGGGATTTTCTTTTACCGCTGTCACGATGTCGGTCCATGACCTCATTTTTTCACCGTTAATGCTCTGGATATAGTCGCCTTCTTTTAAACCGGCAGCCGCTGCGCGTCCATTGTCTGTCAGCTTCCCGAGCTCAGGCTGATTCGAAGGCACGCCTTGAATGAATCCAAGCATGACGAGAATGACATACGCTAAGATGAAGTTCATTATCGGACCGGCAGCAATCGCCTTAATCCGCTTCCATACGGGTTTAGACCCGAATTGTCGATTGTAAGGCGCAATCTGCACTTCTTCTCCGTCTACGATAAAAAAAGAGGTCTGACTGACAGTAAAGCCCGCCAGTTCATCTTCTTTCCCCTGCTCGTACCCGGTAATCTTCATTTCGTGCTCAAGATCAGCCGTCTCCACCTCGATAATTAAAGCGTCGGGGTATTTTTCCTTTTGATTAATGATGACTTTTTCCACTTCGTCATCTTTATTAAAAAGAAGCCCGACGGTATAACCGGGTTTGACTTCGATCATCTCCGGGTCTTCACCGGCCATGCGGACGAACCCGCCGACCGGAAGGAGTCTGATCGTATACACGGTTTCATTCTTTTTAAATGAAAAGATTTTAGGGCCGAAGCCGATCGCAAATTCACGGCAAAGGATTCCCGCTCTTTGGGCGAGCAATAAATGCCCGAGCTCATGGAAAAAAACGAGCGTTCCGAAAATAATAATAAACGCGATAACTGTATTCACGAACATACCACCTTATGTGAGTATTGAATTAACGTATCCCCGGGTGTCTTTGTCCACTTCTTGGATATCCGCAAGACTCGGATCCTGAATTACGCTGTGGCGGTCCAATGCTTTTTCAATCAGGTCCTCAATCGATAAGAATGAAATCCGTCCGGCAAGAAAAGCGGCAACGGCTTCTTCGTTGGCCGCATTTAAAACCGTCGGCATCGTTCCCCCTATTTTACCTGATTCAAAGGCAAATTGTAAGCAGCGGAACCTTTCAAAGTCAGCTTTCGCAAAATGGAGGCTTCCGATCTCCCATAATTCAAGCCTTTTTGTTTCAGGCAGAGGCAGCCGGTCCGGATATGTCAGCGCATATTGAATCGGCACCCTCATGTCCGGATTTCCGAGCTGGGCGATGACGCTTCTGTCGTGAAATTCAACCATCGAATGAATGATGCTCTCCTTATGTAATACAACGTCAATCTGTTCATACGGAATGTCAAACAGCCAATGCGCCTCAATGACTTCAAGTCCTTTATTCATCATTGTAGCCGAGTCAATCGTAATTTTTGCGCCCATCGACCAGTTCGGGTGGTTAAGGGCGTCGGCAATCGTTACAGACTCAAGCTCCTGCCGCGTTTTATCTCTGAAACTGCCGCCGGATGCCGTAATGACCAGGCGCTCGATATTTTTGCTCTGTTCGCCTTGCAGGGCTTGAAAAATAGCGGAATGTTCGCTGTCGACCGGAAGAAGAGGAACACCGTATCGTTTTGCGTGTCCTTTCACTATATGCCCGGCAGTGACGAGAGTTTCCTTATTTGCAAGCGCAATTGTTTTTTTCTGTTCAATCGCTTTCAAAGTCGGGATTAAACCGACGCTTCCAAGCAGCGCATTGACCACGATATCCACTTCGTCCATGACTGCCGCTTCAATCAGGCCTTCTTCTCCGATGCCGATTTGACATTCATGAGAAAAAGACGCTTCTTTCACTTTTTGGTATGTATCCATGTCGCCGACTGCTACATATTTCGGCTGAAACGTTCTGATCAACGGGATCGCTTTCTCGGCGTTTTTACCGAAAGTCATCGAGACGAGACGGAACTGATCTTGATGCATGCGCAATACGTCTAACGTCTGCTCCCCTATTGATCCTGTTGCTCCTAAAAGACAAATATTCTTCAAAATGCCACTCCCATTCTATGCGTCCAGATCGGTCTTATTTTCATATTAGCCTTTCTCATGAAAAAAGCGCAAGCAGAAAGTATAAGAACGGCATGACAAACAAAAAGCTGTCAAATCGATCTAAAATGCCGCCGTGCCCGGGAAGGATTTTTCCCGAATCCTTCACATCATAGTGCCGCTTAAGCGCTGATTCAACCAAATCCCCGATCTGTCCGAATACAGACAGAACAAGCGTGATGACCAAAAGAACCGGGTATGAAATCGGAAGGTGCGCAAACAGCTGAAAAACAGCCGTAAAAATAAGGGCGATGACAATACCGCCGAGAAACCCTTCCACCGTTTTGTTGGGACTGATTTCGGGCCACAGCTTCCGCTTCCCGAGCGACTTTCCGACGAAATATGCGCCTGAGTCCGTTGACCATATGACAACGCAGGCATAAAAGATATACAAAAGCCCGTTTGTTTCAATGTTTCTGATTTCAATAAAATAATGAAAACACAGTCCGATATATACCGTCGCGAGAACGATAAACCCGACTTCGTCAAACGTAAAGGTGTTTTTCACGAGCACCGTATAGCTGAGCAGAATCAATACAGCGAAAATCGTTACTTCCATTTTCGCATCGAAAAAATGATACTTGTCCGGCATCATATACAGCCATAACAACAAGAGGCTGATCAGACCCGGAAAAGAAAAAAATCTGAGCTTTTTCATCCGCAAAAGCTCAAAAAGCGCTATACTTCCCATCACGTAAACAAATACGGTGAACGGCAATCCTCCGAAAATAACCAAAAATAAAAATAATGCCGCTGCCAGAACACCTGTTAACAATCTTTGTTTCATTTCCACCATCCTCTAAATTCCGCCAAACCTCCGGCCCCGCTGCTGAAATTCTCCCACTGCCTGCAGAAAGTGATCTTCTTTAAAATCGGGCCACAGGACATCTGTAAAAACAAATTCACTGTAAGCCACCTGCCAAAGCATAAAGTTGCTCAATCTGATTTCTCCGCTCGTTCTGATGAGCAGCTCCGGGTCCTGGATTGATTCTGTCATTAAATGCCCGGAAAAGAGCGCTTCATCAATGTCTTCGATATTCAGCGTGCCGCTTTTCACCTGTTCAGCCAGTGCTTTTGCCGCATTGACGATTTCCGTGCGTCCGCCGTAGTTCAAAGCGAAATTGAGAATCAGCCCGTCATTTTGTTCTGTATCTTTTACGGCCTTCTCAATCGCCCTGTACGTATGAGAAGGGAGCGCGGATTCATCTCCGATAATTTTCACCTGTACATTTTCCTCTATTAATTCAGGAAGATACGTATTCAGGAACTCTTCCGGAAGCTTCATCAAAAAGTCGACTTCCATCTTCGGGCGCTTCCAGTTCTCCGTTGAAAACGCATAAAGAGTCAGAACTTTAACGCCGAGCTGACTTGCGAGCTTTGTCACCCTTTTTACCACTTTCATTCCTTCATGATGTCCTGCAATCCGAGGGAGTGAACGCTTCTTCGCCCAGCGTCCGTTTCCGTCCATAATAATGGCAATGTGTGCGGGAATTTCACCCTTCAGTATGTCTTCTTTTGTATACCGTTCTAAGTTGGAAGCCGCATTCTGCTGATTCTTCCAATTTTTGAGTATGTTGAGCATGAGATTCCTCCGTCACCCAAAAAGGTTGCGTTGCTGATGATCAATGTAATCAACAGTATTAACAAAAAAACCCCCTGTAAACATGAGAGGGTCTTTTCACATTATCTATTGTACATAGTTTTTCATTAAACTTCCATGATTTCTTTTTCTTTGTCCTTTGTGACGCTGTCAATTTTTGACACATATTCATCTGTCAGCTTTTGAACGTCTTCACTGGAAGCACGAAGCTCGTCTTCTGTGATGTCTCCGTTTTTCTCAAGTTTTTTGAGGTCATCGTTGCTGTCACGGCGGACATTACGGACTGCTACTTTCGCTTCTTCCGCGTATTTTTTCACGACTTTGACAAGTTCTTTACGTCTTTCTTCCGTCAGAGCCGGGATCGCGATGCGGATAATTGTGCCGTCACTTGTCGGCGTTACGCCAAGATCAGCTTTCAGAATCGCTTTTTCAATATCGCCGATTGCCGTTTTGTCATACGGTGTGACAACAAGCATACGCGCTTCAGGCACATTGATGGAAGACAGCTGGTTTAAAGGTGTTTGGGCACCGTAGTATTCTACTGTCACTTTATCCAATAGAGATGGGTTGGCACGTCCTGCGCGGACTGACGCCAATTCACGTGAATAAGCGGCAACCGCTTTTTCCATGCGTTCTTTTGTTTGTGTTAATACTTCGTTTGACAACGTTATTTCCCCCTTACGATCGTTCCGATTGATTCGCCGATTACGGCACGCTTAATATTTCCTTCTTCCATAATAGAAAAGACGATCAGCGGAATATCATTATCCATACATAGTGAAGAAGCCGTAGAATCCATGACTTCCAGCCCGTCTTTTAACACATCGAGATAAGATAATTTTTCGTATTTAACGGCTGACTCATCTTTTCTCGGATCAGCATTATACACACCGTCGACATTATTTTTTGCCATTAAGATCACGTCCGCTTCGATTTCAGCGGCACGCAGCGCTGCGGTTGTGTCCGTAGAGAAATAAGGGTTTCCTGTTCCCGCGGCAAAAATAACAACGCGTTTTTTCTCCAGGTGGCGGATGGCTTTTCTTCTGATGTAAGGCTCAGCGACCTGACGCATTTCAATTGATGTCTGCACTCTGGACTGAATTCCGAGCGTTTCCAGGCTGTCCTGCAGGGCAAGTGAGTTCATGACAGTAGCAAGCATGCCCATATAATCGGCCGTCGCACGGTCCATTCCTAAGTCACTGCCCGTTTTTCCGCGCCATAAGTTGCCGCCGCCTACGACTACGGCCACTTCGACGTCAAGCTCAGCGATTTCTTTTACCTGTTTAGCGATGGATTGGATGACAGTCGGATTAATGCCGTTTCCCTGCTCTCCTGCCAATGCTTCTCCGCTAAGCTTTAAAACGATACGATTGTATTTTGGTTTTTCCATAATAACCTCCAAGTGTAAACATTGCCGTTTCCTATTATGCAAGAGAAAAAAAGGTTTGTAAATATAGTTTTAAAAATAGGGAACACAAGTAGTGTCCCCTATACTGCCTGAAAAGCCGCGAAAGATTCGCCAAGGCTTTCCGCCATTATTTTTTCACTTGGTTCATAACTTCTTCAGCAAAGTTTTCTTGGCGTTTTTCAATACCTTCTCCAACTTCGTAGCGGACGTAAGTTTTAACAGATGCGTTTTTCGCAGCCACAACTTGTTTCACTTTTTCGTCTGGGTTTTTAACGAAAGCTTGGTCTAATAAGCAAATTTCTTCGAAGAATTTGTTCAGACGGCCTTCAACCATTTTAGCTACGATGTTTTCCGGTTTGCCTTCTTGAAGAGCTTGCTGAGTCAGAATCTGACGCTCATGGTTTGCTTCTTCTTCAGACACTTGGTCGCGGGAAATGTAACGAGGATTTACCGCTGCAACATGCATCGCGATGTCTTTTGCAAGATCTTCGTCAGTTGTTCCGCTAAGAACGGATAATACGCCGATGCGGCCTCCCATGTGAAGGTAAGCACCGAACGCTTCGCTGTCTTCTTTTGTAATAACAGCAAAACGGCGAAGAGTGATTTTCTCTCCGATTTTAGCAACGTTGCTTGTGATGTATTCTTCAACAGTAGAACCGTTTTCCATCTTTTGACCCATTGCTTCTTCAAGATCAGCAGGAGCGTTTGCAAGAAGGTGGTCAGCAAGCGTGTTCAGAAGCTCTTTGAAGCCTTCGTTTTTCGCAACGAAATCAGTTTCAGAGTTTACTTCTAAGATAACGCCTTTGTTGCCGTCAGTTTTAATAAGAGTAGAACCTTCAGCAGCGATACGGTCAGCTTTTTTAGCCGCTTTCGCAATTCCTTTTTCTCTCAGAAGGTCGATTGCTTTGTCCATATCTCCGTCAGTTTCAGTCAATGCTTTTTTACAGTCCATCATACCAGCGCCTGTTTTTTGACGCAGTTCTTTTACCTGCTGTGCAGTAATAGCCATTTGAATTCCTCCTATATGTGTAAACAAGATATGTATAGATACATTTTTCTTGAAAAAAGGTGATAAAAGGCAGTCCCTCTTATCACCTTTTGATTAGGTTACGCAGTTGTCGTTTCTGTTTCAGGTGCAGTCTCTTCAGCAGCTTCCGCTTCTTCTTCGCCTTGCTTCGCTTCAAGAATAGCATCTGCCATTTTAGAAGTAAGAAGTTTGACAGCGCGGATTGCGTCATCGTTTGCAGGGATTACGACATCAATTTCATCAGGATCACAGTTTGTATCTACGATTCCGATGATAGGAATGTTCAATTTGCGAGCTTCCGCAACAGCGATGCGCTCTTTGCGAGGATCGATGATGAATAATGCATCAGGAAGATCCTTCATGTCTTTAATTCCGCCGAGGAATTTTTCAAGACGCTCTAATTCTTTTTTCAATTGAACAACTTCTTTTTTCGGAAGTACTTCAAATGTACCGTTTTCTTGCATTTTCTCGATGTCTTTCAGACGCTTAATGCGTTTTTGGATTGTTTCGAAGTTTGTCAGTGTACCGCCCAACCAGCGTTGGTTGACATAGTACATGCCAGAGCGTACAGCTTCTTCTTTAACAGAATCCTGAGCTTGTTTTTTTGTGCCGACGAAAAGGATTTTTCCGCCTTCAGCAGCAAGGTTTTTCGTGAAGTTGTAAGCTTCCTCTACTTTTTTCACTGTTTTTTGAAGGTCAATGATGTAGATTCCGTTACGCTCCGTGAAAATGTAACGCTTCATTTTTGGGTTCCAGCGGCGTGTTTGGTGGCCGAAGTGAACACCAGCTTCAAGCAATTGTTTCATAGAAATAACTGACATGTGATTTCCTCCTAATAAAATGGTTTTTTTCCTCCGCTTAGGTCATTTTTGTGCAGAACTGCCGTTTGCAGCACCCTCTGCATAAATCGTTAAGCGTGTGTATTTAACACCAAGACATAATATAACACAGCTTTATGCGACAATCAAGAATCCTTTACAGCTTTGCCGCGAAATTTTAAAAACAGCTCGATTTCTGTCTTTCCGCTCTGCATCCGTTTGGCGATTTCCGCGGGGGTGAGCCCTTGTTCATATAATTCTGAAACACGTTCTTCAAACGAATGCGCGCCGTTGTTTTCATCACTTTCAGCCCGTTCCGTTGCACTGATGAGCTTTTCCATGTGGTCAGGAATATCAGGCTCTTTTTTCGGTTCCGGCCGGGGTTCGGCGTCTTCTGCGTCAGGCGCTTGATCATTCCGGCTTTTTGCGTCTTCGAGTCTTTCATTTTCTTCTTTCAGCTCAAGCAGAAACGCTGCAAGGGTGTTTTCCGTCTCTTCAAGAATCTTCTTCTGCTGGCGCTCCGTCTCCTTGAGGGCTGAAAACCTCGTGTACAGAATAATGACGGCATAAAGCAGTACGCCGTGAAGCACAAAGCTTAAAAGCCATAATAGTGTTGACATGTTTTTCACTCGCTAACCATGAGTTCATTATTGAATTACTTTTTCAAGCAGATGCTTTAATTTAAACAGCGCCTTTGAATGAATCTGTGAAATCCGCGACGTCGAAAGGTTCAGGACTTGTCCGATCTCGGTCAAAGTCAGTTCTTCTTTATAGAATAAACTGACGACAAGCTGCTCTTTTTCAGAGAGCTCGTGAATTTTGCCCGCAAGCTGAGCGATCAGCTCGTCCTTCATGATTTTTTCTTCCGGCGGCACATTTTTGTCATCTCTGATCATCACTTGAATATTCTCACCGTCATCCTGGTCGTGAAGCTTTTCATCAATTGATAAGAGATTGGCAAAAAACCCTTCATTCATCGTTGATACTACGTCCTGCTCCGTCATCCCCAGCTCTTCTGCGATCTCTGAAGGCGTCACATTCCGAAGGTAGCGCTGTTCAAGTTTTTCGATCGCCGCTTCGACTTTTTTTGTCTTCTCCCGTGAAGTTCTGGGCAGCCAATCTTCTTTACGCAGCCCGTCGATGATTGCACCGCGAATTCTAAACGAGGCATAGGTATCAAATTTTAAATCCCGGCCGGGGTCAAATTTTTCCAGGGCATCATATAAACCAAGCATACCAAGGCTCATTAGATCGTCTTTATGCACCGATTTCGGCAGTCCGACGGAAATTCTGCCGACATGATATGTGACCAGCGGCATGTAACGGCGCATTAAATCATCACCGGCTTTAGGATCTTTCCACTCTTTCCAGCGCGACCAAAGCACCTGATCTTCATAATTCAAGGATTGCATTGTTATCCCCCTACCTCATACCTTTATTAAATCGTTGTTTCACCTTGTTTAACAGTTCGAATGTGCAGCATGCAGGACTTTGGCTCAAATTCAATCGTCCGGCCGCTTGAGCCGCCCGTATCTTCACTGATGACCGGAATGTTATACAATGAAAGCTGCTCTTTGATGGCCGCTACATTCCTCGGACCGATTTTCATCAGGTCGTTCGTCATTTTAAACTTAAACATCTCCGCTCCCCCGGCGAGTTTTGCCTTCAGGGCAAACTTGCGGCAGCCGGCTTTCAAAAGCATATCAATCGTCATCTTAACGGCGGTGTCCGCGTATTTTGCACGGTTGAGCTCCGCCGTTTTTGATAAACCGGAGTCCGGCAGCATGACGTGAACGAGTCCTGCCGTTTGTTTGTCTTTATCGTATAAAACCAGCCCTACGCATGAACCGAGTCCCGAGGTCCGGATTTTATCCGGGTAACGCGCGACTTGAACATCCGCAATCCCCACTTTAACGACTGCGGCTTCCGCACGGCTCATAAAGCCGCACCCAATGAGACGAAGAGCTTTTCAAAAGAATCATAGTCCGGGAGCATAAACATGTGGGCTTTGAGCTCCTGCCGGCTGCCCTGGTCAAAAATAGAAGTATCCACGACAATGGCATGCTCTCCGACTTGGCTGAGCTCCATCAGCCCTTCACTGATAACCGCGCCGAACATATCAAGTGAGATTTCCGGCACGCTCGGGTAAATCTCAAGCTTTGTCAAATCAGCCAATGCCGTTAAATAGGAACCTGCTAAAATATTGCCGAACTCATGTAAAGCAGAAGAACTCAAATGATCTTCACCCAACTGGTCAATATCAAAATCCGGATTTCCGATCAGCTCTCTGATAAACTGTTCCGCCTGATGGAAAGGCATGATGAGAAAGATAGAGCCGGTCATGTCGCCTTCCATTCTTAAAAAGATACTGGCGACCGGCGTTTCAGCCCCGCCGAAAAAATCAGCGAGCTCATCAAATGTCAATAAAGTCGCAAACGGCACTTCCATGTCTATCTTTCTGTTCAGCAGCTGAGCCATTGCAGAAGCCGAGTGACCCGCCCCGATATTTCCGACTTCCCGCAAAATATCCATCTGCTCTTCTTTGATCGCTTCAAACTTACTCATGTTGTCTTTTCCCCTTTAAGCATTAGGCTCTCCGGACGCAGATGCCGAAGCACCTTTATCCAGCACCGCATGCGCATCGATAATATTGAGGAGCCTGTTATCTTGCTTGACGATCTGTTTAATCCACACATCCGTTTCCTTTGTCTGGCTTTCAGGCGCGGATTCGATTTCATTTTCATGCACGGTGATGACGTCATTGGCCTCATCCACGACCCATCCGACATCAGCGTCACGGTAAGAAATGATGATAATCCGAGTCTCTTCTGTGATGTCCTGTTCAGGCTGATTCAGACGTTTTCTTAAATCAAGAACCGGGGTAATCACTCCGCGCAGATTGATAACGCCGCGGATATAAGATTCCACACCCGGGACCCTCGTCGGTTTTTGCCACTTTTCAATTGATTTCACCTGGGAAACTGAGATAGCGTATTCTTTCCCGTTTATCATAAACACAATCATTTTTTCACCTGTTTTGATTTCAGCAGTCATTCGGGCACCTCCTCGTGTCGTTTTAGTAGATCAGCGCATTGCAATCAATAATCAGCGCCACTTCTCCGTTTCCGAGAATCGTAGCGCCGGAAATCGCAAAGACGTTCGTCAAATAGTCGCCGAGTGATTTCAGTACGACTTCCTGCTGTCCGATAAAAGAATCCACGACAAAAGCAGTGGATTTATCGCCCTTTTTCACGACGATTACATGGAACTGATCGGCATCCTGTTTTGAATCCGTAATGCCGAATTCTTTTTTCAGATAGACGATCGGAACGATTTGGCCTCTGAAATCAATCACTTCTCTGTCATGCGTCTGCAGGATATCTTTCTTATCAATAACAGCCGTCTCTATAATAGAAGAAATCGGTATCGCAAACGTCTCTTCTTCCAGTTTAATGAGAAGAACGGATATAATTGAAAGTGTCAGCGGAAGCTGGATACTGAAAAGAGAACCTTGGCCTTCCGCGGATTTGACACTGACAGAGCCGCCGAGTGATTCGAGTTTATTTTTTACGACATCCAGGCCGACGCCCCGCCCTGAAATGTCAGAAATTTGATCGGCAGTCGAGAAGCCCGGAGCAAAAATAAGTTCGTAAATCTCATTATCTTCAAGCGTTTCAGCATCACGTTCGGTGATTACACTCCGCTCGAGCGCTTTTTCAAGAATTTTCTTTCTGTTCAGGCCGGCCCCGTCATCTTCAACCTCAATAAAGACGTGGTTGCCGCTGTGATATGCCTTAAGCACGACATGACCTGATTCCGGTTTTCCTTTATTCACCCGCACTTCAGGCGATTCAATGCCGTGATCGATGCTGTTTCTGATTAAATGAACAAGCGGATCGCCGATTTCATCAATCACCGTGCGGTCCAGCTCCGTTTCAGCTCCGATGATGGACAATTCGATTTTCTTGTTTAATTCCTTTTGAAGCTGGCGGATCATTCTCGGGAAACGGTTAAAGACGGTTTCTACCGGCACCATCCGCATATTAAGAATAATAGACTGAAGGTCGCCCGAGATTCTGGTCAGGCGTTCAACGGTTTCAGTCAGCTCATTGTGGTCAAGCTCTTTGGCGATCTGCTCAAGACGTCCGCGGTCAATGACAAGTTCTTCAAAAAGGTTCATTGAAGAATCCAGTCTTTCAATGTTGACGCGAATCGTTTTCGAGCCGCTGTGATGCTTCGGCTGTTCTTCCGTTTTCGCTTGCGGCTTAGGCTGTTTCTCAGCCTTTTTAACCGGAGCTTCCTTCACCGGTTCAGCCGCTTGCGGTTTTTCGGCCGTTTTTAACGGCGCACCGGCAGAAATTTCGACATTCTCCACTTCTGAAATGCCGCTGATGAGTTCTTTAATTTCTTCAGCAGGCTGCTTTGTCAAGAAACACACTTGAAAATCCGTTCCGAAATCTTCCGTCTCAAGCACTTCCGCGGCGGGTATTGTTTTTGCGACTTCCCCGGCTTCATTCAGCTTTTCAAATATCATGTACACGCGCACGGCTTTGAGCATGCAGCTTTCATTCAGGGAAACCGTTATTTCATAGCGGCTGAATCCTTGCTCTTCCGCCTCTTCAATAACAGTCCGTTCGAACTCGTCATAATTCCATTCAGTTGAAGCCTGTTGTTTTGAAGCCGGCGGTTCTGCTGTTTCGGCTGAAGCCGCAGTCTCATGCACCGCATTTACGTCGAGCTTCGCACTCACTTCAGAAATATCACGTTTGCCGTCTCCTCCGTCAATAATGGACTGCACCATCTCTTCAAGATGATCAAGCGCTTCAAACAGCACATCCAGCCAATCTGATGTAACGGGCATTTCTCCGTTGCGGATGGCGTCCAGCACATTTTCCATCAGGTGGGTTAAATGCGCCAGATCTGTATATCCCATCGTTGCGCTCATGCCTTTCAGCGTATGGGCAGCTCTGAAGATGTCATGCACAAGCTGAAGGTCTGCCGGATCTTTTTCCAACAGCAGCAGCTTTTCGTTACATGTCTGTAAGTGCTCTTTACTTTCATCAATAAAGACATCTAAATATTGATTCATATCCAATTGATTCACACCCTCTCTTTTTTCACACATCCGGTGATGGATGCCGCGATATCTTCCACATGTTTAATCTCATGAATGAGGCCCGCCTTTATCGCTGACTTCGGCATTCCGAACACAACACAGGATTCGTCCGATTCCGCAATCGTTTTAACGCTGCCTGTTCTGAGCATTTCTTTTACGCCCTCGGTTCCGTCGCTGCCCATGCCTGTCATAATGACGGCTACCTTTTCGTAATCGGATAAGCGGCTTGCCGACCGAAACAAATAATCGGCTGACGGTTTATGCCGGCTTTCCGTATCATGAACGTCAAGAATGATGCGGAGCCTTCCGCCTTCCTCTGCAACCGTCATATTTTTTCCGCCGGGCGCGATGTACACCCATCCGTCTTTCGCTTCTTCACCGTTTTCCGCTTCTTTGACCTGAATATCTGACAAATGGTTGAGTCTGTCTGCAAGTGAAGCGGTGAAGCCTTCAGGCATGTGCTGAACGACAAATACAGGCGCCTTTAAATCCTTCGGCAGTTTCGGAATCACCTTTTGCAGAGCCCGCGGTCCGCCTGTAGAGGTCGCGATGAATACGGCCTGCTTGGCGGATTTTGCTTTCGGTCTTTCAAATCCCGCCAAAGCCGGACGTTCCGGGATAGAAGACTCTTTCACTGCCGCCTCAGGTTTTTGTGCGCGGGACAGCCCGGCTGCAATCACCCTCTCAATCAGCTGCTCTTTAATTTTATAAAGATCAAGTGAAATCGCTCCGGAAGGCTTGGTGATAAAATCAAAAGCGCCCATTTCCAGGCAGTTGATCGTTCGGTCCTTCCCTTGCTGTGTCTGGCTCGATACCATGATTACGGGAAGTTTATATATGCTGATGATCTTCCGCAATGTATCCGTTCCGTTCATGACCGGCATTTCAATATCAAGCGTGACAACATCCGGTTTGAGAAGCTCTATTTTCTTCAGCGCCTCTTCCCCGTTTCTGGCTGTCCCGATGACTTCTATCTGCACTTCCGCAGCCAGAAAATCGGTAATCATCTTTCTCATAAAAGCTGAGTCATCAACGACAAGCACACGAATCACTGTAAAGTCCTCCTCAATAAAAAAGAAGATAATCTCTCAATAAATGCCGGTTTCTCTTCTCTTGGTTTGTTTTCTTCCGTTTGAAACAAGACATCCGTCAGAAGACGGACGGACCTGCTGGCTTTTGCTTGAGGACTTTTTATTAAAAAAGGCACCTGGTCAATGACGGCTTGACTTACTAACGGGTCATCGGGTATGGAGCCGGCGAAACGCACCTCCGCGCCTAAAAACGTGTGAATCGCATGAGAAAGGCGGTTGTACGTGTCCAGCGCCTGTTTTTGGGCGCGGGCGCGATTGACGGCAATGTTTACGGTCAGCCGTTCATCCGCGAGCAAAAGATGTTTGATCGCGCTGTAGGCATCCATAATGGCCGTCGGCTCAGGCGTTGTCACGGCGAGAATGTCTTCCGCCGATAAAATAAACGGCAGCTGCTCTTTTGAAAGCCCCGCTCCCATATCAAACAGAACGTAATCAAAATCGCTTAATACAGCGGAAAGACCATTCATAAAAGCCGACCACTTCTCTCCGTCTGCTTGATAGATCGCCTCAAGCCCCGTTCCTCCGGATATGTAGCGAAGGCCTTTCGGACCGGAGGACAGTGATTGAGCCAATGCGTGCCGATTCTCCATCACATCAATAATGGTGCGGGAAGAAGCAGCGCCGATCAGCACATCAATGTTGCCCATTCCGATGTCAAGATCAATGATGAGTGCTTTTTTTCCTTTTTCCTGCAGGGCAACTGCCATGTTTAATGTTAAATTAGATTTTCCGACGCCGCCTTTACCGCTAATGACGGCTAATGTCTTCGCTTTTTTCTCATAAAGCTCCGGCTTGATCATTTGCCGCTCTCTCATTTTCCTTCTTAATGACTCTGCCTGATCAGGTTTCATGTCAAAAGCATCCTTACAAACTCTTTTGGTGAAGCCGATAGGATGTCTTCAGGCACATCCTGTCCATTTGTCAAATAGGCGGCGCCGATTCTTGATTCCGACAGCACTTGAAACACGGAGCCGAGTGAGGCGGTTTCATCCGTTTTCGTGAAAATGAATTGATTGACCGGCACACCTGAAAACTGTTTCAGCACCTGTTTCATATCTTCGTATTTTGCAGATGCCGATAATACGAGAAAGGATTGTAAGCCTGATTCAAACGGAATCATCTCTTGTAATTCCGTAATATACTGCTCTTCTTTAAAGTTTCTACCGGCTGTATCAATGAAAACATGGTCATATTCAGCGAATTTTTCCAGTGCCTTCAGACATTCTTCCTTTGAATAACATACTTCAAAAGGAGCCTGAAGCAGCTCCGCATATGTCTTCAGCTGCTCGACCGCGGCAATCCGGTAAGTATCCGTCGTCATAAAGGCAATTTTTTTATGCTCTGTCAGCATTGATGAGGCCGCGAGTTTCGCAAGTGTAGTCGTTTTGCCGGCCCCGGTTGAACCGAAAAGCACGACGTATTTTGATTGAATCCCTTCCTGCCATCTGTCTGCCGAAGGGAGTTTTTTCACTAACAAATCCTGCAGTTTGGAGCTGACATTTTCTTCAGTTAAATCTCCGGAAACAATTGAAGAACGGAGCAATTCACTGAGTACGGCGTTTTGCATATGATCAGGAAGCCCGGCTTGCTTCAATAGTCTCTCGGCTTTTTTTAATGGTTCAGGGAGCACTTCTTTAAAATGCGCCAGTTCGCCGGAAATACTTTGATCCGGAAGACGCGGCGGCTGAACAGGCTCAGCTTTCTCCGCCGTTTTCGTCTTTTTCATTTCTTCAGCGGCAGCCGGCGGCGTTTTTCTCGCTTCCCTGACGTCACGATCTAAAACCGCTATCACTTCGACGGCCTGCTGCGACCGCAGCCCCAGCCATTTTCGTTTCTTTACTTGTTTGGAATGTAAAATAACGGCATCATTGCCAAGTTCCTTTTTGATTTGCTTCGCGGCATCCTGCATTGAAGCGGCTGTAAATTTTTTTATTTTCATTAAATATCCACCACTCCAATGCTCTGCACTTCAACATTTGCTTCCAGCTCATTATAAGAAAGAACCGGAAGATCAGGGAAATACCGTTCTAACAGCTGTTTTACATACATTCTGACAGCAGGCGAGCAAAGAAGAATCGCCGACTCCTGGCGGATGGAAAGCTGCTCGGCCTCTTTAGCGACAGAACGGATGATGCTGTCTGAAACCTCAGGGTCGAGTGACAGGTAATTGCCCTGTTCAGTCTGCTGTACCCCGTCTGCAATCGCTTTTTCCACCCGGCCTGAGCATGTGATGACCTTTAGCGTTTCATGCTCTCTCGCATATTGTGCCGTGATTTGTTTGGCAAGCGACTGTCTCGCGTATTCTGTCAAAAGATCTGAATCTGTCGTTAATCTTCCGTAATCGGCAAGAGTTTCAAAAATGGTCACCAAGTTTCTGATTGAAACTTTTTCTCTCAGCAATTTGGCAAGCACCTTTTGAATATCGCCGACAGAAAGAGGGTTTGGCGTGACTTCCTCAACAAGCACAGGATAATTTTCCTTCAGATGATCGATCAGCTGCTTGGTTTCCTGTCTGCCGACCAGTTCATGGGCATGCTGCTTAATTTTTTCTGTAATATGCGTAGATACGACTGACGCCGGATCAACAACTGTATACCCCAGCATGTCCGCTTCATCTTTTGCAGCTTCGCTGATCCATTTTGCGGGAAGTCCGAACGACGGCTCTATCGTTTCAATTCCTTCAATGACGTCATCTTCAGGCGTCGGTGACATCGCTAAGTAATGATCTAGCAGGAGCTCTCCTTTAGCGACTTCATTGCCTTTAATTTTCAATCTGTATTCATTCGGCTGGAGCGCGATGTTATCCCTGATGCGCACAACCGGAATAACAAGTCCCAATTCAAGCGCAAGCTGACGTCTAATCATGACGATGCGGTCAAGAAGATCACCGCCCTGCCCCGCGTCTGCAAGCGGCACGAGTCCGTATCCGAACTCAAATTCAATCGGATCAATATGTAAAAGCTGCACAACGCTTTCCGGGCTTTTCAGTTCATCCGCCTGAGCCTCTTCTTCAAGAATTTCTTCCTCTTCTTCGCTCGGCTTATCCGCTTTGGACAGCATGTAAGCGCCGAATGCAAGCAGACCGGCGATCGGCCCCGTCAGCAGAATGCCGATCGGTGTAAGAAGACCGAGCAAAAGTACAGTTCCCGCGGCTACATACAAGAGCTTCGGATAAGCAAACAGCTGGCCTGTAATATCATGACCGAGGTTTCCTTCAGATGCCGCTCTCGTCACGACAATCCCTGTAGCCGTTGAAATGAGCAAGGCCGGCATTTGAGAAACGATACCGTCACCGACCGTCAGCATTGTAAAGTGAGACGCAGCTTCTTGTATGCTCATCCCCTGCTGCAGCATGCCGATTACGATTCCGAAAATAATATTGATCATCACGATGATGATACCCGCGATGGCATCCCCTTTGACGAATTTGCTCGCACCGTCCATGGCGCCGTAAAAATCCGCTTCCCGGGCGACTTTTTCACGTCTGTGCTTTGCATCCTGCTCCGTAATCATGCCGGCATTTAAATCCGCGTCAATACTCATTTGCTTTCCGGGCATCGCATCGAGCGTAAATCTCGCCGCCACTTCCGATACCCGCTCGGCGCCTTTTGTAATGACGATAAACTGAATAATAATCAAGATAATGAAGACAACAAGCCCTACCAGCACATTTCCGCCGACAACGAAATTCCCGAATGTCTCAACAACCTTTCCCCCTTCTCCGTGAGAAAGAATCGAACGTGTCGTCGACACATTGAGCGAAAGCCGAAACAGCGTCAATAACAGCAGCAATGACGGGAATATCGAGAATTGCAGCGGTTCTTGCATATTCATTGTGGTGAGAAGCACGATCAACGCAAGAGAGATATTAATGATGATCAAAATACTTAACAACCATGGAGGGAATGGAATCACCAGCATTGCCACAATGAGGACAACACTTATTAAAACCGATAAATCTCTTGTTGACATGCTGTTTTTCTCTCCTTTTGAATCTGAAATTCACTATACTTTTTGTTTCGTTTTATATACATAAGCCAAAATTTCCGCAATGACTTTGAAAAACTCTTCCGGCACAGCCTGGTCAATGTCAACCTGATCATATAACGCACGCGCGAGCGGCCTGTTTTCAATCGTCATGACATCGTGTTCTTTGGCGATCTGTCTGATTTTTAATGCGAGATGGTCGACCCCTTTTGCAACAATGTAAGGGGCGTCCATTTTCTTTTCATCATATTTTAAAGCTATCGCATAATGGGTCGGGTTGGTAATGATGACATCCGCTTTCGGCACTTCCTGCATCATCCGCCTCATCGCCATTTCCCGCTGCTTCTGCTTAATTTTGGACTTGATAATCGGATCACCCTCCGATTTTTTGTATTCATCTTTTATATCCTGCTTTGACATTCTGATATTTTTCTCATAATCAAAACGCTGATATAAGTAATCAAGCCCGGCCAGCAGCATTAAAGCCCCTGATCCCGCAAGCCCCATCCAAAGCGTGAGCTTGGAAACGAAAGTGAGCACTTCCGCAGGCGTTAAAAGCGGAAGGCGAAGAATATCGCCATAATGCAGCCAAAGCACCATAAAGGCGGCAAAACCGACCACAGTAATCTTCAAAATGGATTTGACCAGTTCAACAATCGCCCTCATGCTGTAAATCCGCTTAAATCCTTTCAGCGGGCTGAGCTTATTCAAGTCAGGCTTGAGGACTTCCGCAGAAAACAGAAAACCCACCTGCATGTAATTGCTCACGACACCTGCCACAAGCGCGACCAGCATAATCGGCGCGAGAATGAGGCTGATATCTTTCACCGTATCCACGAACAGTTCATGCACGGCAGATGCTGACAGATGTAAAGATATCGATTTCGTATAAAACGTTTTAATAAAGGACAGCAGCCTGTCTCGCATATAAGGACCGAGCGCGATCAGCGAAAGAAAGATAATCAGTAAAGAAACGGCTGTATTCACATCCGTACTTTTCGCGACCTGTCCTTTCTTTCTTGTATCCTTCCGTTTTTTCGGCGTGGCTTTCTCCGTTTTTTCACCGGCAAAGAATTGCAGATTCAGTCTGAGCCTCATCATGTCACACCGACCAATGCCAATAGATTCCGCATGGTTTCAACGGTAAGGCTGAAGATGTTGCGGACAACGACAAACATCACCGCCATACAAACGATCAGCATAATAAAGCTCACGGCTATTTTCAGAGGAAGCCCGACAACGAAAACATTCAGCTGCGGCACCGTTCTCGCCACGATACCGAGCGCCAAATCAACTAAAAACAGACTGGCCACAACCGGCGCAGACATTTGAAAAGCGATAATAAACATGGCATTGAAGCTTTTTGCGATAAAAAGTCCAAAGTGATCATTTCCAAACGACGGAAATGCCTGATCAAGCGGGATATACTGAAAGCTGTAATAAATCCCGTCCAATAAAAGATAATGGGCGTTTATGCTGAGCATAAATAACAGCGCCAGCGTATAAACGAATTGTCCGATCAGCGGGCTTTGCGTTCCTGATTGCGGATCAATGACATTGGCGATGGAAAAGCCCATCTGAAAATCAATAAAGGAACCTGCTATCTGAATGGCTGTCATCATCATGAAAGCGATCAGCCCGAGGCTCAAGCCCACAACGGCCTCTTTTATGACAAGCAGCATATACTGTTCCCCTATTTCTATTTCCGGCGCATGTTTCAGCGTGCTGAAGCAGATCACCGAAAGAAAAAAAGCAAAGCCGATTCGGTGAACCGCCGGCAGATTCCGATGTCCGAACACCGGCACCGTTACAAAAAAAGCAGAGATTCTGATAAAGACCAATAAAAAAGCGGGAAATAAATCAATGATGGAATTCATTTGATTCTACCCTGCAAATCGGTTCAGATGAGAAAACAGATCAGTTGTGAACGAAAGAATCGTCGACAGCATCCAAGGACCGAAAAAGATCAGTCCAAGCATCACCGCCACGATTTTCGGAATGAACGCAAGCGTCTGTTCCTGGATTTGAGTTGTCGCTTGAAAGATACTGACGAGCAAACCGACAATCAGCGCGATCGCAAGCAGCGGCCCGCTGATCATTAGTGTTACATATACGGCTTTTTCCGCCATGGAAATTACAAATTCTGAACTCACAATTAGCACCTACCCTAAAAGCTGTCAAGCAAAGATTTCACGATTAAATACCATCCATCGACCAAAACGAAAAGCAATATTTTAAAGGGCAGAGAGATCATAACCGGCGGTAGCATCATCATTCCCATTGACATTAAGACGCTCGCCACGACCATATCGATAATTAAAAACGGAATAAAAATCATAAAGCCCATTTGAAAAGCGGTTTTGAGTTCTGATATCGCATAAGCGGGCACCATCGTCGTCAAAGGAATATCCTGAATCGATTCAGGTTTTTTCATTTTGGCATAGTTCATAAACAGCGCCAGATCCTTCTGCCTTGTATGCTTGCTCATATACTCTTTAATCGGCTTCTCGGCTTTTGTATATGCTTCATCGAGACTGATTTTATTGTCCATCAGCGGCGTTAAGGCTTCCTTATTAATCTCTGAAAAAGTCGGCGCCATAATAAAAAACGTCAAAAACAGCGCAAGGCCGATTAAAACCTGGTTGGGAGGCATGTTCTGCGTCGCCAGTGAGGTTCTCACAAAAGACAGGACGATGACGATTCTCGTAAAGCAGGTCATCAAAATCAGAATCCCCGGCGCCACTGAAAAGACAGTCAAAAGCAGCAGTAATTTAACAGTGGAGCTGACTTCGGTCGGACTGCTTGAATTAAAAAGATTAATAAATTCATTCATGATGATAAGGGCCTTTCTTCTTTCCTTCAGAACGGCTTTGTTTCAGCTCGTTCAGCTGTTCTTTCAGCGCTTTTGAAAACGACGGAAGCATCGTTTGCGGCTTTTTTTCTCCATCCTTACGCCGATTTACGAGCTTGGTCCATTCCACTTTTGAAGACATCGACTCTTCGTATTGGCTCAGAATCGCCTCGCGCTCTTTTTCATCTTCAATTTCTTTTAAAAGCTGTATCGTTTCGCCCACACCGACTACGAGAACACTGTTTCCCACTTTAATCAGCTGCACGGAACGGTTTTGGCCGACTGACGTTCCGCCGATATTTTCTACATATTGAAACGGCTTCAGCAGACGGTTTCTTCTATTCATCAGTTTGACAAATCCATAGATCAGCAGAATGACGAATAATAACGCCCCAATCATCTTTACAAAATCAAAAGCGGAGACAGAAGATGCAGAAGCATCCCCTATCTCTTGATCAGCCGTTTGTTTCGATGTATCGCTTTTTTTCTCTGTTTTGTTTGTTGATTGTTTGTCAAACCATTCGTTGACGGTGGAATTGTCAGACTCCGCCGCAAAAGCAGGGAACGGATGTACATTGAGTAAAACGAAACAACAAATCAAAGCTAGTAAACCATGACTCTTTTTCAACAGTCGTACACCCTTTAGCTTAATGTTTTATTAATAGCTTCAAGCACGCGGTCCGCTTGGAACGGTTTCACGATAAAGTCTTTTGCGCCGGCTTGAATCGCGTCAATAACCATTGACTGCTGGCCCATAGCCGAACACATGATGATTTTCGCCTGCGGATCGATTTGTTTAATTTCCTTTAAAGCTGTAATCCCGTCCATTTCAGGCATTGTAATATCCATTGTCACAAGGTCGGGGGAATGCTCTTTGAATTTTTCGACTGCCTGCGCTCCGTCTGAAGCTTCAGCTACAACGTCAAAACCGTTCTTCACTAAAATATCTTTGATCATCATTCTCATAAATGCTGCATCGTCTACAATTAAAATTCTGTGTGCCATAATCTGTTTCTCTCCTCTATGTTCGCTTATTTTAAATTGTTAAGGCGGTCTGCCTGACTTAAAATATCAGTGACTCTCACGCCGAAGTTTTCTTCTATGACAACGACCTCGCCCTTTGCCACGATCCGCTGGTTGACCAGAATGTCAACAGGTTCACCAGCCAGCTTGTCAAGCTCAATAATGCTTCCCGCAGAAAGTTCAAGGATTTCTTTGACGCTTCTCTTCGTTCTGCCGAGCTCAACCGTAACGGAAAGCGGAATATCCATCAGCATATCAAGGTTATTCCTTGATCCTTGCGCCGCTTCGTTATGATCAAACGCCTGGAATTCTACCGGAGCGACTTGAACAGGAGCAGCTTTTTTTGCGGTTCCCTGTCTCTTCGGAGGCTCGGGTTTTGCCTGCGGCTCCGGCTGCATGGCAGGTTCCGGCTGCGGCGTTTCGTATGTTTGCTGAGGTTCTGATACAGTTTCTGCGGCCTCTGACTCATGCTGGTCTGCAGTCATCAGGTCTGCGATCAGATCTTTCGCAAACGTAATCGGATAAAGCTGCATGATGCTCGAATCGATTAATTCGCCGACTTTCAGACGGAATGACACTTTTACGAGCAGGTCATCCTCAGGTATTCTGTCGGTCCCTTTTTCTTCCGTCACATCCAGAAGTTCAACCCTTGGCGGAGAAATGTCAATCTTTTTACTGAACACGGTCGACATTGACGTAGCAGCCGAGCCCATCATTTGATTCATTGCTTCCTGCACGGCGCTCAGGTGGATTTCACCGAGTGACGGATCGGCGCCCCGGCCGTCCCCGCCGATCATCAAATCCGCGATGATGGCCGCGTCGCTTTGTTCGACGACGAGCAAATTGCTGCCGTCAAAGCCTTCTGTGTAGTTCACTTCAATGGCAACATACGGATGAGGAAATTCATCACTGATTTTGCTTTTTGAAATGACGGTCACACTCGGGGTCGTAATGTCCACTTTTTGATTTAAAAGAGTGGACAGCGCCGTAGCCGAGCTGCCGAACGAAATATTCCCGATTTCTCCGATCGCATCGCGCTCAAGTTCAGACAAGTTCGCCCCTTGAGGCTGTTCTGTATCCTCTGACTGACTGTTTGTGCCGTTAAGAAGAGCATCGATTTCATCTTGAGATAATCTATTGTTCATCTTGTTCACCTCTTATGTCGTGATCTAAAATTTGCACTGCCTGTCTTCGATTCACCCGGCCGGCCTGCCCTAAAAACTTCGGTTTGTTTCCGACCAATACAGTAAGAGGATCAGTCACTGATTTGTCCAGAGTTATACAGTCCCCGACTTCCAAACTTAAAAATTCTTCTATTGTCAGTTCAGAAGCGCCCAAGAGAGCCACAACGGGAATTTGAGCCGTCATGATGCGCTTTTCAAGCAACTTCGTTTCTTCGGGCTTCGCTTCATTCCGGTCTGATTGCATCCAATAATGTACGGAAAGCTTAGGGATAATCGGCTCAAGTACGACATGGGGAATACAAAGATTAATGACACCGCTGATTTCACCTATCTGCGTATTGAGAGAAATGACAACGACTGTTTCATTTGGGGAAACCATCTGTACAAACTGAGGATTCACTTCAAATTCAGTCATTTCAGGGTCAATATCAGCAATCGATTGCCACGCTTCTTTGTAGTTGCCCAGTGCATTTTCAAATAAGTTAGAAATAATATTCGTTTCAATTTCCGTAAGGCTGTCAGCTTTGTTATGAGTGATGCCGATGCCTCCCATGACGCGGTCAAGCATTGCGTATGCGATGGTGGGATTAACCTCCATCATGATTCTGCCTTCCATCGGATGAACATCGAATAAATTTAAAATCGTCATGTTCGGTATGGAACGGATAAATTCTTCATACGGCACCTGGTCAACTGAGCTGACGGATATATGAATATACGTTCTGAGCTTGGCGGAAAAGTGTGTTGTGAGAAGCCTCGCAAAGTTATCATGTATCCGGGTTAAACTGCGTATCTGATCTTTCGAGAATCTGAGAGCCCGTTTAAAATCATATACCTTTACTTTCTTCTCTTTAACTTCCTTTTTCAGCTCTTCCGCATCCGCCTCACCCGTGGAAATGGCGGAAAGCAGTGCGTCTATTTCATTTTGGGAGAGAACTTCTCCTGACATTTTCTTCACCTCCGTATTCTGTCAAATTTGTTTTTATTGCAGATTAAAGGAGGTAATGTACACTTTCTGAACTTTTCCTTCTTGGAGATAGCTGTTTACTTTCTCTTTTAATGATTGTTTAAACGCTTCTCTTCCTTTATCTCCCTCAATCTCTCCGGCGCTTGTGTCAGCTAAAATGGAAATGATGTTGTCTTTCACCTGAAAATCGCGTTTTTCAAGTTCTTCCTTCGCTTTAGCCGAGTCGGTTTCAAGCTTGATGCCGATACGGATGATGCTGTCAGACTTTAAGTTTGTCGTGATATCGTCGACAGACACAGTGGCTGCAACGACTTCGTCAATTGTCGGCTTTTTATCTTTGCCGGAATGTCCGCTGACGACAAAATATGCTGCCGTTCCGAGGCCGGCAATGACAATTAAAATAATCAGCAAAATGATGACTAATTTTTTCTTCATTCTTCTTCCTCTATTCCCTGATCCAGTGAAAATATTTGTATGCTATGGTAAAACGATATGACTTTTTTGAGAACTGCTTCTTCCGGTTCTTTCACTACGAACTTTTTGCCGTTGGACAGTGTAATCGTCGTGTCGGGGAAGCACTCAATCTGTTCGATAAACAGCGCGTTCAGCGTAAAAGGCTGGCCGTTTAAACGGGTGACTTGAATCATGCAATCCGGAGAAGCGGCCTAACCGCCTCTCCTCCCTCCTTACCGTTTCAGATTAACCAGCTCCTGAAGGATTTCATCTGAAGTCGTAATGATTTTTGAGTTTGATTGGAAACCGCGCTGAGCAACGATCATTTCGGTAAATTCATCTGTCAGATCTACGTTTGACATTTCAAGATAGCCTGCCAAAAGCTTACCTGTTCCGTTTTCGCCCGGAGTGGTGACTGCGCTTGCAGCTCCTGAACTTAATGATTCTCTGTAAAGGTTGCCTCCGATTTTTTCCAGACCGGCGCTGTTAGGGAACGTGACCAGACCGATTTGTCCGGCATCATGAACCTCATCCCCTGCATCAGTGTATGTAACGGTTCCGTCTGCACCGATGCTGTAATCTTTCGCATCAGTCGGAATATTGATTTTGCCGCCGCCGATTTTTTCAAGATAGTATCCGTCAGTCGTAACAAGGTTTCCTTGATTGTCCTTTCCGAAATTCCCCGCACGTGTGTAAACAATTCCCGCACCTGTATTAATCTGAAAGTAGCCGTCTCCGTCAATGGCTAGGTCGGTTTTATTCTGTGTAGCCTGCGGGGCGCCGGTTGAATGAACAACATCAATGGAAGAAGTCGCGGCACCCAAGCCGATTTGTTTTGAATTGGTCACGTTTGAACCGCCGGCGACTGTCTGGCTGATCATATCTTTAAATGTAACGCGGCTTTTCTTAAATCCCACTGTGTTGACGTTGGCGATGTTATTGCCGATTACATCTAGTTTTGTCTGAAAGTTTTTCATGCCGCTGATACCGGAATATAATGAACGTAACATGTTAAATTCCCCCTGAGTTTCTTATTATTTAGATGTTTCGCTGACGGCCGTGACATTCCACGGACTGACCTCTTTGCCGTTTTCAAGCACGAGCACGTAATTGCCGTTTGAATGCTTGACTGAATTGACCGGGCTTGTCTGATCCTTCCCGTCGCTGTCGCTGAATGTGACATTTTTGCCGATCCAGTTCACATACATCGTAAACGGATCTTGATTTTCTACAAATTTAGTCATCGTCGTATTCATATTCATCATTTGCTCCAATGAAGAAAATGTCGCCATCTGGCTGATGAATTCTTTGTCATCAACCGGATTGAGCGGGTCCTGGTTTTGAACCTGTGTCATTAAGATCTTCAGAAATTCGTCTTTCCCTAAATTCGTGCTGCTGTTTACTGCGGCGGTGCTCTTCGCGCTTGAAGTGGTTGAAGCGCCCGCCGCGGCATAATCCGAGTTTACTGATGTCAACTATTCTTCCTCCATTTCATTGAGAGAAAGCTCCTCCAGCATATCTCCGAAATCGCCTGACTGCTGCTGGTTCTTCTGCTCTCTCTGTCCCTGATGCTGCTGTTTATTGTGATCGGCCGTCTGCCCGTAAACAGGCTGCTGATCCCCGCTTTGAAGCGGGACTGTAAAACGGTCGACCTGGACCGACATATTCGGAAGCGACTGTTTCAGCTGAGGAAGATGCTGTTCCAGCAGCTCTTTCGCGGACTGGCTGGATGCGATTATTTTGCTTTGAAACATCCCGTTTTCGTTTGTCACCTTAATTGTGACAAATCCGAGGTTCTCGGGATTAAGACGAATCGTAAAGCTTCCGGTTGTTTTCCCGAAAGGCGTGTATTTCATCTGTTTCCAGCCGCTGATGACCTGATCCGTTAACGGTTTATTTTCTGCCGGCTGCTGTTCAGCTCCTGCGGACGTTTGCTGAATGCCGGCAAGGCTTCTCGTTCCCGAAAACAGTATATGTGCAGACAATTTGCTGTCAGGCGCCTTTGCGTGAGTAACCGTGCCGCCGTTTTGCTGTTCTGTTTTCCCGGCTGACTCTTGGGATGATTCAGATGATTGAGATAACACAAAAGCTTTCAGCTCAGTTTCAGCCATATCCCATTCCTTTGTTCCCTTTTGAGAAAGGCCCGCAAGCTGCTCCGCGACGCTTTGAAAGCTCTTCAGCTCAGCGGCTGTCATGGAGTAAAGTTTAGATGCAGATTCGTTTTTCGGAAAAAATGTCTGCCGCAGGTCTTGAATCACGCGGTCTGGGACGCCTTGTTTTTTCAATGCCTCTAATAAACGGGCGCCTTCCTGGTAAACCGCCTTTGCCTGCGCGCTGTCCGGCAGTTCCTGCTGAGATGTGAAGAGCTGGGATACGGCTTCTTGAATGAAAAGCAGACCCTTCTCAAGCGCATCCTTGACGGAATCCCCGTCTTTTGCGGAAGAATCCGGCTCATCCGTTTCAGGCTTCGCCCCATGCTGTTTGCCCGCTAACATGTCTTCTACAGATTCGGCAAGCTGTTTCAATAAAGGAAGAGCTGTTTCAGCCGTCTGCTTTCCTTCAAGAGCTTTTACCGCCTCAAGCAGCTTTTTTAGCTCCAATTCTTTATCTTCCGGGCCGGCTTTCAGCCAATCACCGATTTTCGATAGGGCATCATTCAGCTCAGCGTCACTTGTTTTTGTTTCATCTCCGGGCTGCCGGGGAGAAGTGATTTCCGACAGGAGCCAGTTCTGAAATAGACCTAAGCTGTTTACATTCATCTTCACATTGCTGTTTTGCACAGTCTGCGTACGATTACCCGTTAATTCAAGCAGCTTCAACTTACATCACTCCTTATTTCCGTCAGCGGATAGTTTTTCTGTATATTTAGCCGCTTGTTCAGGAGTCATTTTCGTCAAGATTTCAGCAAGCTGCTTTTTACTTAATCCGTTTAAAATATCGAGGGCTTCTTTTTCTTTCAGCTTTACGATAATGCTTGCCGCTTTACCGCTGTCCATACTTTTATAGATGTTGATCATTTTATCTTTTCCGGCTGATTCCGCAGCGTCTTTTTTCGTTTCATCCGTCTTCGTTTTCTGCTGCTGTTCAGCTTCCTGTTTCAGTGAACGGATTTTCTGATTCAGATTATCGATTTCGGACTTGCTTGTGTCTAAATCTTTATTCAAAATGTTAATTTCACTTTTTTGTTCCTTTATGGTCTTTTCAAGAGAAGCCGTTCTGTCTGCCTTCTGCTTTTCCGCCGCGCTTTTCATTTCTTTCGTTTCGGGAACCAATTCTTTTAAAACAGGCGTTTTAGCGGCTGTTTCCTGAATCGGCTTCATCACATCAACGCCGGCAGCCCAAAGGATGATGCTTGCGACGAGGATCAGAAAAATCAGCGGGATCATGATAAAAAGCAGGATTGAACCGAACTTTCCAGATCTCTTTTCTTTATCGGCCATTTCATTCGCTCCTAATGCCCCTGAATCATAAACTGCTTGATTGAAATGTCGTCCATTTCCCTCATCTCTGCAGCTTTGTCTTCAAGTGCGAACATATTAAATTGTTTTTCCCGCATTTTTTCAAATTTCTTTACTTCAATGTTTTTTTCGGTGAGCTGTTCCTGCTTCTCATTCATTTCATTTCGTTTCATGATGACAAGCTTTTGATAATGATAGATGGTGTTCTCAAGATTGGAAACGAATTGCTGATAATGTCTCATTTCCTGAACGCTCATCCCGCATTTCAGCTTTGATTCTTTGTCTTTTTCGAGCAATTCTTTTTTGCTCATATTTTCATATAGTTTTTCAGCCACTGTCTCAAATTCAGAAACCGATTGTCTGTATTCAGTCAATGTTTGGTCTTTTTCATTTTCTTTTAATTCCAGCAGCTTTTGAAATCTGAATTGGTATGCCACGATGTTTATTCCTCTTTTCCTGTCAGACTCGTCAATGCCGCAATGCTGTCTTCCAATTGAGCAGGTTCTTCCGTTCCTTGTTTTAAAAATTGAATAAGCTGCGGATAAAACTGAATCGCTTCATCAATTTCTCTTGATGATCCTCTTTTGTAAGCTCCGATATTAATGAGATCTTCAGAGTTTTGATAAGTTGACAGAAGATCGCGGAATTTGTTGGCCGCCTCTTTGTGCGCTGTGTCTGAAATATTAGACATGACCCTGCTGATGCTTTTCAGGATGTTCACGGCCGGGAACTGCCCTTTGTTGGCAAGCGCCCGATCGAGAACGATATGCCCGTCTAATATTCCGCGCACCGTATCGGCAATCGGTTCGTTCATGTCATCTCCGTCTACGAGAACCGTATAAAAAGCGGTTATCGTTCCTTGTTCATTCGCGCCCGTTCTTTCCAGCAAACGGGGCAAAATAGCGAACACAGAAGGTGTATATCCTTTTGTTGTCGGCGGTTCTCCCGCTGCCAGGCCGATTTCCCGCTGAGCCATCGCGACCCTCGTGACAGAGTCCATCATGAACATCACATTCCGGCCTTTATCGCGGAAGTACTCTGCAATGGCGGTGGCCGTATACGCCGCTTTCAAACGCATTAAGGCAGGCTGATCAGAGGTCGCGACTACGACTATCGAGCGTTTCAGGCCTTCTTCGCCTAAATCCTTCTCGATGAATTCACGCACCTCGCGCCCCCGTTCCCCGACGAGTGCGATAATGTTTAAATCAGCTTCAGTCTGCTTCGCGATCATTCCCATCAGGGTGCTTTTTCCGACTCCGCTTCCGGCAAAAATCCCGATTCTCTGCCCTTTTCCTACCGTCAGCAGACTGTCAATCGATCTTACGCCGACACCCATCTTTTCCCGTATCGGCGGGCGTTTCATCGGGTTTGGCGGCGGCTGTTCCGTCGAAACGGGGGACAAACCTTTCGGGAGCGCCCGGCCGTCAAGAGGTTCGCCGAACGCGTCGACAACTTGTCCGATTAAACCCGCGCCTACTTTGATGCGGAGCGACTCCCCAGTGGCCTCCACAATGCTGCCCGGCGCGATGCTGGCCGCTTCCAGATAAGGCATTAACAGAATGTTTTCATCTTGGAAGCCTACAACCTCAGCTTTAATCGCTTTTTTCGCATGGCCTTTCGGATAAATGAGACAAACATCTCCGATTGAGCTTTCGGGCCCTTTTGATTCAATCATCAGCCCGATGACCCGTTTAACCTTGCCGTAGCGCTTGTACGGATCCGCTGTTTCAATTGAGTCTATTAAATACTGTGTCTTCATTGCTCCGCTCCCGCCTCAAGCGCCGTTAAAAGCTTTTGCTTTAATTGCATCAGCTGGGTGTCTATGCCTGCATCAACACGTCCGAACGGAGTTTCTATCGAGCACGTTCCCTTCGCGGCTTTTTCATCGGCATATAAGCTTAATCTGCATTCTTTGTATAACAGCTGCTGAATTTCGTCCATATGCTGATGAACCGTCTCATAATATTCAGGGTCCACATAGATGGAGATGTCATCATAATCTTTCACTTCGGCTACTACCTGTTTGACCAGCAGAAGGAAAGCCTCTTTATCATCACTTTTTTGCCGCCATACTTTTTTAGCGAGCGCAACGGAAAGCTCAATGATTTCTTCCTCAGCGCTTTCCAGTTTTTCCTCGACTGACTGTCTCGCCATTTCCATAACGGCATTGGCCCGGCTGATGAGATTGGCGTATTCAGCTTGAGCCTCGGCTTTTCCCAATGCCATGCCTTCTTCATATCCTTCTGCCTTTGCTTCTTCTATCAATCTTTGTTTTTCTTCCGCCCAGCGGTTTTTCTCTTCTTCAATCTGCAGAAGAGTGTGCTCTAATTGATTTTTCGCTTCTTCAGACACCCTGTCGGCTTCTGCTTTGGCAAAAGCCATGAGAGCCTCCGGATTTTCGGGTTCCTCCCGGTCTGGATGGGAATGTGTTTTCCTGACTTCCTGCAAGGAAAGCTTGCGCCGTTTTTGTTCAGGAGAAAATGATGATTGCTGTTTAATGATATTAGACAATAATATCGTCTCCTCCGCCTCGCGCGATTACAATTTCTCCGGCTTCTTCCAGCTTGCGGACGACGCCCACGATTCTTGATTGCGCCTCTTCCACATCACGCAAACGCACAGGCCCCATAATTTCCATTTCCTCTTTAAACGTTTCAACCATACGCTGTGACATATTGCTGAAGACGATTTCTTTGACTTCCTCGCTCGCAACCTTCAATGAAAGCAGGAGGTCGTCGTTTTCAACGTCTCTGATCACGCGCTGAATCGCACGGTTATCAAGGGTGACAATATCTTCAAAGACAAACATCCGTTTTTTGATTTCATCCGCCAACTCAGGATCTTGGATTTCTAATGAATCAAGGATCGTTTTTTCCGTTCCTCTGTCTACGCCGTTTAACACTTCAACAACGGCTTCTATGCCGCCGGTCTGCGTATAATCCTGCGTAAAGGAGGAGGACAGCTTTTGTTCAAGGACCCGCTCCACTTCATTTATGATTTCAGGAGACGTTCTGTCCATAACCGCAATCCTTCTTGCCACCTCAGCCTGAACGTCCGGGTTCAGCTCAGACAAAATCTGTCCGGCCTGCACCGGGTCAAGGTAGGATAAAATCAGCGCCATCGTTTGCGGATGTTCCTGCTGAATGAAATTTAAAATCTGTTCGGGCTCCGCTTTTCTCGCGAAATCAAACGGCTTTACCTGCAAAGAAGAGGTGAGCCTGTTTAAAATGCTTACCGCTTTGTCTTCTCCGAGCGCTTTTTCAAGCACTTGGCGGGCGTAATTTAAACCGCCTTGTGAAATATAGTCCTGAGCGATTGCGATATTATGAAATTCTTCAATGATTTCATCTTTTCTTTGATGATCGACGCTTCTGACTCCCGAAATCTCGAGTGTCAATCTTTCAATTTCTTCTTCAGACAAATGCTTGTACACAGAAGCTGATACATCAAGGCCTAAGGAAATCATGAGGATGGCTGCTTTTTGTTTTCCTGTAAGCTTGTTCTGATCACGTTTCGCCATTTTCCATTCCCCCTAATCCTCGTCCAGCCAGCTTCGAAGCAATTTAGCAAAGTCTTCCGGTTTTTCTTTAGCCATTTTTTCAAGCTGTTTTCGTCTGACTGTTTCTTCCGTTTCAATTTTCTCTTCGTTGATATCAGGCAATCGAACCGGCTCGGGCGGTGTTTCATATTCATATTCTTCGTATTCATCCTCTTGTGAGCGTTTCTTTCTGATGAGGAGAATAATAAGCAGAATAATGGCCGCAAGCAGTACGCCGCCTGTAATGTATACCCAGATCGGAAGACTTGAAGATTGTGCCGAATCTGTGTTCAGGCTTGTTTTTCCGTCAAACGGCTGAACGGATACAACGATTTTATTATTGATATCATTGTCTGTCAGGTTTTGATTTTGCGTTTCGTTTTTATCAAGAGACGTTCTGACGACCGTTCCTAAAATCTTCTGTATATCAGCCTGTCTCTGTGCTGATAAGGAAGCGGCATTTTTCGGATTAGGCGGCTCCACCATGACCTGAATGCCTAAATCACGCACTTTATACGGGCTTTCAGCGATTTCTTTATGAATGCGGTTGACTTCATAGTTGATTTTATTGCTGCTTTTTTCGTAGTCCCCGCTGTTTGAACCGCCGTTTGTCTCGGCATAGTTCGCGGTGTCATTGCTTCCCGTTCCGGCCGTGCCGCCGTTGGCCGCGCCGTCGCCTTTATACGTTTCCGCAACTTTTTCGGCGCTTACCGCTATGCCTTCCATGTTATCTTTATCGACAGGTTCGACAGTGTCTTCAGTGCGTTTTTCCTTCGTGAAGTCAACATCCGCCGTCACGGAAACAACGACCTTATCCTGTCCCATCATTGTGCCGAGCAGTGACTGAACATGTTTTTGAATGTCCTTTTCGACCTGCGACTTAATACCTTGCTGAGAAGCATAACTGTCAGAAACGGCCCCTGCACCGCTGTCACTTTTGTCATAATATGTAGAATTTTGATCCATTATGACGATATTATCTTCTTTTAAGTTCGGAACACTTTTAGAAACGAGGTGGTACAGCCCGTTGATCTGGTTTTGATCAAGCGAGTAGCCCGGTTTCATCTGCAAAACGATTGATGCGGACGCTGCCGGCTGATCTTCACCGACGAACACGGCTTCTTTCGGCATATTGATCATGACCTTCGAGCTTTTAATACCGTCCATTTCATTTATCAGGTTTGACAATTCGGTCTGAGTCGCCTCAACCTTTAAAACGTCAAACTCATTATCCGTCAGGCCGAAGCCCGCATTTTGTCCGAAAAACGAATAATCAATTGATCCCGTTTTCGGCAGGCCTTCCGCGGCAAGCTGGACTTTAAGCGAATCCACTTGGCTCTCAGGAACCTTAATGACCGTGCCGCCGTCAGCAAGTTCAGAAGACACCTTTTTCGTATCGAGCTCTTCTTTAATCTTCCCCGCTTCTTCCGCGGACAAATCTTTATAAAGAGGCACCATCTTTTCAGACGAAGTAAAAATAATAACGACGATGAGTAAAATAATGAATGCGGCCAAGCCGCTTACCATGAGTATCTTCTGTGTTTTTGATCTGTTGTTCCAAAACGCTGCCGTTTTGGTTTTCATTTGCATTAGAGTACGATTCATGTTAACCCCCGGTCATTCCAGTCATTCTCTTCAATCTGACCACTACATCTGCATTCTCATGATTTCCTGATAGGCTTCCACGGCTTTATTGCGGAATTCGGTAGCGGCCGTCAGAGAAATATTTGCTTTTTGGGCAGCGATCATGACCTCGTCAAGGTTTACATCCTTTCCTGCAGCCAGTTCGTTCGTTATTTGGTCAGATTTTACTTGTGACTCATTTAACGAATCAATAGAGTTTTTTAAAAGCTCCGAAAAGCTTGTTTGGTTTGAAGAATCAGTTTTTTGAGTTTGGTTTAATTGATTCGTTACGTTTTGAGTATTTTGGGTTTGTTGAAGCTGAAAAGGAGTAATAGCGTTAACCACTTACATCACCTTACTTTCCGATTTCTAACGCCTTCAAAAGCATGCCTTTGGAGGCGTTTAATGCAGTTACGTTTGCTTCATATGATCTCGAGCTGCTGACAAGATCCACCATTTCCTTTAATGGATCTACATTTGGTTTTTGTACATATCCGTCTTTATTCGCATCAGGATTCTCCGGATCATAAACGAGATTAAAAGCGGACGGGTCTTCCGTAACACCCGATACCTTTACGCCACTTCCCGCGCTTCCTGTTCCGTTCATCTTGGAATGTAAAAGGGACGAAAATGATTCGCCTCCGGATTGGAGAGATACCAGCTTTCTTCTGTAAGGCACCCATTCGCCATTTACCTGCTTCGCTCTCGTTGTATCCATATTGGCCAGGTTGGACGATACGACGTCCATCCGGACACGCTGTGCAGTTAAAGCGGAACCCGAAATATTTAAGCTTTGAAAGCCACTCATTATTTTCCTCCTGTCAAGACGGTTTTCAGAGAATTGAATTTGCCGCTCATTCTTTCAACCAAAGCCTGATAATTAATTTGGTTTTCGGCTAAATCTGTCATTTCTTTGTCGATATCGACATTGTTTCCGTTTTGCTGGTACGATGTATCACTGCTGGACACGATAGAATAATCGTCCCCCGAACCCGTAAAGTCAACGTGCCGATAGTCGGTTTTTACAGCCTCAAGATTGGATGTTTCCTGATCTAACAAATTTCGGAAAGAGACTTTTTTTGCCTTGTAGTTCGGTGTATCTATATTGGCGATATTATTAGTTAAGACTTTTTGCTTAATGTCCGCTCTCCCCAAGGCATTCTCAAGATTTTGTATAGTTCCAGAAAATAAGTCCAAATCCACTTACCTCCATTTCAGATATTTTTCTCCTAAAAATCCTTGTCGAGAATTGTAAAACCATATGCTTATTGTAAGAAATAACAGGCTTAAAGTCTATGAAGTTAGGCTAAAAAAAAGTGCTCAATTATATCTATTTTGCATGTAGGTATTAAGTCCTAGAATATTTGTACTACAAGGATTTGTTTAATATAAGACTGAAAATAGCCCAATTTCTGTTTCTTCCTCCTTTTTTCACACAGCAAGATGGATTATCTCAGATCAGATTCCAATAAGCAACTTTAAACTGCAACTTTTCACCTATTGTCCATAAAAAAAGCAGAACCCCCATTTTCAGGGATCCTGCTTTTGTCTTAATGAGATTTAAGGTTTTCCAATTCAATAAGGAATTTGTTGTTCAGAACTTTAATGTACGTCCCCTTCATTCCCAGTGATCTGGATTCAATGACGCCTGCGCTTTCCAGCTTTCTCAGCGCATTAACGATTACTGAACGCGTAATGCCGACACGGTCCGCAATCTTACTTGCCACAAGCAAGCCTTCGTTTCCGTCAAGCTCTTCAAAGATATGCTCAATCGCTTCAAGTTCACTGTAAGACAGAGAACTGATCGCCATTTGAACAACCGCTTTGCTTCGCGCCTCTTCTTCGATTTCTTCCGCTTTTTCTCTTAAAATCTCCATTCCTACAACGGTTGCTCCGTATTCAGCAAGAATGAGATCATCATCTTCAAATTGATCCTGCAGACGGGACAGAATGAGCGTGCCCAGTCTCTCTCCTCCGCCGATGATCGGCACGATCGTTGTTAAGCCCGCTTGGAACAGGTCTCTGTTTTCCACAGGAAAAGCCGTGTATTCGCTGTTGATATCAAGGTTTGAAGACGTCTCCGGAACATTGAACAGATTTCTCGTGTACTCTTCCGGGAACTGGCGGTCTTCAAGCATTTTTTTCATGCGGTCATTTTCAATCTGCTGATTAATAGAGTAGCCCAAAAGCTTTCCTCTGCGGCTGACGACGAAAATATTAGAATCAATGACGTCACGAAGCGTTTCAGCCATTTCTTTAAAGTTTACGGGTTTGCCTGCCGCAGCCTGCAGCATGCTGTTAATAATTCGTGTTTTTTGTAGTAAAGCCATGATAAATAATCCTCCTAGAATTCCTCTTATTAAATTTTCACAATATAAATTGACTTAGATCTTTGTTGTTTGCAATCGTTCCGAGCTTTTCTTCAACGTATTGCGGCGTGATGGCGACTTTTTCCATCGTCACGTCCGGCGCTTCAAACGACAGGTCTTCCAAGAGACGTTCCAATATCGTGTGAAGCCTTCTCGCTCCGATGTTGTCCGTATCCTGATTCACATGATAAGCCACTTCGGCGATCTTACGAATAGCTTCGTCAGAAAATTCAAGAGATATACCTTCTGTCTGCAATAAAGCCTGATATTGTTTTAACAGCGCGTTATCGGGTTCGACGAGAATCTTCACAAAATCATCTACCGTCAGCTTGCTCAATTCTACACGAATCGGAAAGCGGCCCTGCAGCTCCGGAATCAAATCAGACGGTTTGGCCATATGGAATGCCCCGGCTGCGATAAACAGCACGTGATCTGTTTTGACGGAGCCGTATTTCGTGACGACGGTAGATCCTTCGACAATCGGAAGGATATCTCTTTGAACGCCTTCTCTCGATACATCTGCTGATGAAGAAGCCCCTCCGTTTTTTGCGATTTTATCTATTTCGTCAATAAAGATAATGCCGCCCTCTTCAGCTCTTAACACGGCCTCTTGGCCGACTTCATCCATATCGATTAATTTGCCTGCCTCTTCATTGGTCAGAACCTTCCTTGCTTCTCTGACCGTCATTTTGCGGCGTTTTTTCTTTTTTGGCACCAGATTGCTCAGCGCATCCTGCATATTCATGCCCATCTGCTCCATCCCGGAGCCTTGCAGCATGTCAAACATCGACGGCTGCTGCTCTTCCACCTCTACGGAGACGTAATGGTCTTCGAGCTCTCCCAATGCGAGCTGATGCGCCATGCGCTTTCTTTTCTCTTCAAGGCTTGCTTCTTCCTGCTGGTCGGCTTCATCATCATTTGCCGCCTGGCTTCCTCCGAAAAGCATTTCAAACGGATTTTTCACACCCGCTTGTTTTTTCTTTCCCGGAACGAGAAGCCGCACTATACGTTTGTTTGCATTTTCTTCAGCCTGTTCTTTCACTTCGCTGATTTTTTCTTCTTTAATGAGCCGCACGGATGTCTCAACGAGGTCTCTGACCATTGATTCGACATCTCTGCCTACATAGCCGACTTCTGTAAATTTTGTCGCTTCAATTTTTATAAATGGCGCACCGGTAAGCTTGGCGATCCGTCTGGCGATCTCTGTTTTCCCCACCCCGGTCGGGCCCATCATCAGGATGTTTTTGGGGACGATCTCGTCTCTCAGTTTTTCATCAAGAAGACTTCTGCGATAGCGGTTTCTTAATGCCACGGCGACAGCTTTTTTCGCATCCTGCTGTCCTACAATGTATTGATCCAACCGATCTACGATTTGTCTCGGTGTTAACGGTTTGTTTTCCATGCGCCTCAAGTCCTTTCTATTCAAGTTCTTCCAAAATGATCTGATCGTTTGTGTACACACAAATCTCGCCCGCGATTTTCAAAGCGGCTTTTGCAATATCTTTGGCGGACAGATTCTTTCCGGCATAGGTTTTCAGCGCTCTTCCTGCTGACAGAGCGTAGTTTCCGCCGGAGCCGATTGCCAAAATGCCGTCATCCGGCTCAATCACTTCACCTGTTCCCGATACGAGAAGCAAGGTATCCTGGTTCATGACAATCAGCATGGCTTCCAGCTTGCGCAGCACTTTATCGCTGCGCCATTCTTTCGCAAGCTCAACCGACGCACGTTTTAAATTGCCGTTGTATTCTTCAAGCTTCGCCTCAAACATTTCAAAAAGTGTGAAAGCGTCTGCAACAGATCCCGCAAATCCGGCCAGAACCTTTCCGTTAAACAGCTTTCTCACTTTTCTCGCGGTATGTTTCATGACTACAGCCTGACCGAATGTGACCTGGCCGTCTCCTGACATAGCGCTTTTCCCGTTATGCTGGACGGCAAAAATCGTTGTCGCATGAAAAGATGACATGAGAAGGGCCTCCTTTTAATTTTCTTTAAAAGCTCTCGGGTGGTGGGACATATATGTGTTTCTCAGCATTTCCTTCGATACATGTGTGTATATCTGCGTAGAAGACAGATTGGAATGGCCCAAAAGCTCCTGGACGCTTCTTAAATCAGCCCCTTCATTCAGCAGATGAGTCGCAAACGTGTGCCGAAGCATATGCGGGTGTATATGTAAAGTGCCGGATGCTTTTTTTACAAGCCCGCTTAAAATATACCGGATTCCTCTGGCGGTCAGCGGGCCGCCTCTTTGATTGACAAACAGCACATCATGAGGCTCTTTTGCTTTTTCAAGCAGGCACTGCCTTCCGCTGTTGATATACAGCTCCAGCGCATCACGGGCATATGAGCCGAACGGGATATAGCGCTGCTTCTTGCCTTTCCCGTGAACGAGCACCGTATCCATGAACAGGTCAAGATCGCCGACAGTGAGCGTACAACACTCACTGACCCTCATTCCGGTCGCATAAAGAAGCTCAAGCAGGGCCTGATCGCGCATCCCTGACGGCTGACTTCTGTCTGAAACAGCGAATAGTTCCTCAAGTTCTTTTTCATAAAGAAACTTCGGAATCCGTTTCTCTTGTTTCGGCAGATGAACAAGCTGAAACGGATTCTCTTCAACAAGCTTTTCCCTCATTAAAAATTTATAGAAGCTTCTCAAAGCTGAAATTTTCTTGCTGATTGTTTTTCTTGACAGGCCTTTTTCATAAGCCTCCGTCAAAAATATTCTCACATCATGATATGCAGCTTCTTTCATTCCATTTATATTTTGAGCATGCAGAAACATCCCAAATTCTTCAATCGAATTAACATAATTCACAATAGTATATTGTGAATAATTTTTTTCAATTTGTAAATATTCAACGAATAACTTTAAAAAAAAGTTAACATTCTCAGTCATTATGAAGACCTCCCTCTCCGAAGGGCTTTTAAATGGTATCATATAATGCATCGAAGTTGCAATGAAAAGCTATATCGTTTTCGAAATAGTTTGAATAGTCTCAATTGCGCGTTTAGCGTATTCTTCATTTCGTTCTTTTTTGTTTTTAATTTTTACAGGTAATTCTTTTAAGAGGCCGAAGTTTGCATTCATCGGCTGGAAGTTCTTCTGATTTGTCGTCGTAATGTAGTGAGCCATGCTTCCGATCGCCGTCTCCTGCGGGAATGTCACAAGATCCTGACCGAGCACAAGTTTGGCGGCATTGATTCCCGCTACAAGACCTGAAGCGGCAGATTCAACATAACCCTCTACACCGGTCATTTGGCCCGCGAAAAACAGATCGTTCCGCTGTTTAAATTGATATGTCGGGTTCAAAAGGCTCGGCGAGTTGATAAATGTGTTTCTGTGCATGACGCCGTATCTGACGATATCAACATTTTCAAGGCCGGGGATCAGTTTAAGCACTTCTTTTTGGTCTCCCCATTTTAAATGTGTCTGAAAACCTACAATATTATAAAGCGTTCCCGCCGCATCATCCTGTCTGAGCTGAACGACTGCATAAGGGCGCTTGCCTGTTTTCGGATCTTCCAGTCCGACCGGTTTCATCGGTCCGAACAGCATTGTTTTCTTGCCTCTTTTCGCCATGACTTCAATCGGCATGCAGCCTTCAAAGAAGATTTCTTTCTCGAATTCTTTTAAAGGAACCGTCTCAGCCGTCGTCAATGCTTCATAGAAACGGTCAAACTCTTCCTCTGTCATCGGGCAGTTTAAGTATGCCGCTTCTCCCTTGTCATAACGGGATTTTAAGTACACTTTCTCCATATCGAGGCTGTCTTTTTCGACAATCGGCGCCGCCGCGTCATAAAAATACAGATACTCTTCTCCCGTGAGCTCTTTCAGCTGCTGTGAAAGCGATTCTGACGTAAGCGGTCCGGTCGCGATAACAGTCGGGCCTTCCGGAATCTCTGTTACTTCCTCAGTAAGAACCGTTACGTTCGGATGGTTTTTCACGAGATCCGTCACGCTTTGCGCAAATTCATGACGGTCAACGGCAAGCGCTCCCCCGGCCGGAACCGAGCATTTATCAGCAGATTGAATGATTGCCGAGTCAAGCGCCCGCATTTCTTCTTTTAATACGCCTACCGCATTGGCGAGTGTATTTGAACGGAGGGAGTTGCTACATACCAGTTCGGCGAATTTATCAGTATGATGGGCTGCCGTCTGCCTGACGGGCCGCATTTCATATAGTTTCACTTGAATTCCTCGTTTTGCAAGCTGCCATGCCGCTTCACTTCCGGCAAGGCCTGCTCCGATTACATTAACTGTTTGCTGGTTCATTTCTTTTCATCTCCTGTTGTTTGTCCCTTCCACACAAAGAAGGTGAGCAAGGCTCTGCTCACCGCTACTTCTGTGGTTCTTCCTTATAATCGCATTCGACGCATTGGACTTGTATGCCTTTTTTAAGCTTTTTCTCTACGAGCATATTTTCACATTTCGGGCATTTTCGTTCAATCGGTTTGTCCCAAGATACGAAGTCGCATTCAGGATAACGGTCACAGCCGTAAAAGATGCGTTTCTTTTTTGATTTTCGTTCGACAATGTTTCCTTCATGACACTTAGGACATTTTACGCCGATTTGTTTGACAATCGGTTTTGTATTCCGGCAGTCAGGGAAATTGGAGCACGCCATAAATTTGCCGTATCGGCCCATTTTATAAACCATCCGGGAGCCGCATAACTCACAATCTTCATCGGCGTATTCAGGTTCAATTTCCACTTCTTTCATTTCGGCTTCCGCTTTTTTCACGCGTTTTTCGAAATCAGTATAGAAGCTGTCAATGATTTGAACCCATTCTGTCTGGCCATCTTCAACATGGTCAAGATCTCTTTCCATTTTAGCCGTGAATTCAACGTTAATGATTTCCGGGAAAAACTCCATGATAAGATCCAGCACGATCTGCCCAAGCTCAGTCGGCACAAACCGTTTATTGTCTAATCCCACGTAACCGCGGCGCTGGATGGTGTCAAGAGTCGGCGCATATGTCGAAGGACGGCCGATCCCCAGTTCTTCAAGCGTTTTAACCAGGCGCGCCTCTGTATAACGCGGAGGCGGCTGAGTAAAGTGCTGCTCAGGCTCAATATCTTTCGATAAAACCGTGTCTCCCTCTTTAAGGTCCGGAAGCATGCGGTCTTTTTCTTCCAGCTGATCGTCTTTACCCTCTACATAGACTTTCATGAAGCCGGCGAATTTGACTTTACTTCCGTTTGCCCGGAATGTCAATCCGTTATTGCTGAGATCGACGCTCATCGTATCAAGGACGGCAGGCGCCATCTGGCTTGCAACAAAGCGCTCCCAAATCAGCTTGTATAATCTGAGCTGGTCTCTTCCAAGCACCGCTTTTAAGTCGGCAGGTTTTCTGAGCACCGAAGTCGGGCGGATCGCTTCGTGGGCATCTTGAGCGTTTTCATTTTTCTTTGCCGGTTTCCGTTTTCCCGCTAAGTACTCTTTTCCGTACGCCTGATCAATAAAAGCTGACGCTTCTTCAACGGCTGTATGGGAAATCCGCGTTGAGTCCGTTCTCATATACGTGATGAGCCCGACTGTCCCTTCTTTGCCGAGATCAATTCCTTCATATAATTGCTGCGCGATCATCATCGTTTTCTTCGCTCTGAAATTCAGCTTTCTTGCAGCCTCCTGCTGCAGAGTGGACGTTGTAAACGGCAGAGCGGGATTTCGTTTGCGCTCTTTTTTCGTAACCTTGTCAACTGTATACTTATTGCCTTTCAGCTGAGCAAGGATGGCTTTTACGTCTTCTTCGCTTTTTAAAGGAAGCTTTTTGCCGTTTTTCCCGAAAAATCCGGCTTCAAACGTCTCTTTTCCCTTTAAAAATGAGCCGGTAATCGTCCAGTACTCTTCAGGTTTAAAGTCATTGATTTCCTTTTCCCGGTCGATGATCAGCCGGAGCGCAACGGATTGCACACGGCCCGCACTGAGGCCTTTTTTTACTTTTTTCCAAAGAATCGGGCTGATTTTGTATCCGACGAGTCTGTCTAGTATGCGGCGCGCCTGCTGCGCATCGACAAGATCCATATTAATCATGCGCGGATGTTTAAATGATTCTTTAATGGCGTCTTTCGTTATTTCATTAAAGACGACCCGGCAGTCCGAGCTGAGATCCAGATCAAGACTGTGTGCGAGGTGCCATGCAATCGCTTCCCCTTCTCTGTCGGGGTCGGCCGCGAGATAGACTTTTTTTGCTTTCTTTGCCGCTGTTTTTAATTCTTTTAAAACAGGGCCTTTTCCGCGGATCGTAATATATTTCGGTTCAAAGTTCTGTTCGATGTCAACTCCCATTTGACTTTTCGGAAGATCCCGGACATGTCCCATTGAAGCTTTGACTTTATATTTCTTCCCTAAATAACGTTCAATCGTTTTCGCCTTTGCCGGCGATTCCACGATGACTAGATAATCAGACATTTTCATCCCCCTCAAGAGGTGTTCTCTCTCTTTTCAAGTATCAATTCATTTTAGAGCTGCCTTTTTATGGCTTTCAACATTTCATTCTTTATGATGAACGTCATTTTATACATGAAAATAATGTGCAACTTTAAATCCTCACTATTATTAAATATTACAATACCGTTTGTCAAACGATATTTCAAAAGGGTTCCGTATACTGAACGCATCGGGCGGTCAGCTCTCCGTCAATATCCTCTGCGCATAATACAGCTTTCGCCCCTTCTTGAATGAGTTTTATAGGTCCTCCGGAATATGGATTAAATATGGAACCCGGAACGGCAAATACCTCTCTGCCTTGGTCGAGAGCCTGGTAAGCTGTGATTAATGAACCGCTTTTTTCTTTTCCCTGCACGACCACAATTCCTTCACTTAGTCCGCTGATTATGCGGTTTCTCATCGGAAAGTGCCATTTTTTCGGCTTTGTTTCAGGAGGATGTTCTGAGAGTAGGAGATGGTGTTCAGCCATGTATTCTGCTAACAGGAGATTTTCCCGGGGATAGATGTGATGGAATCCGCCGGCTATCACGCCGATCGTAAGCCCTTTTGCCCTGATGCTCGCCTTATGAGACAATCCGTCTATACCGGATGCAAGCCCGCTTACAATGACCCAGCCTTTTTTTGAGAGTTCGGCGGAAAGATGCCCAACCGCTTTTATTCCGTCTTCCGTCGGTTTCCGCGTTCCTACAACCCCGATTTTTCTGCCTTTTTCAAGAAGCAGCGTGTTCCCTTTTGCATACAAGACAGCCGGCGGATCATAAATCGCTTTAAGCCATGTTGGATAGCGGCTTGATGAAATCGGAATGACAGTAATGCCTTCGCGGCGGTAATCGGACAGAACTTCATCAAGTTTCGGATCCTTGCGCTCTATTTCCCGAAAAATTGCTTCCGGGGCTGTTTTCCCTTCTGATAAAACAGTTAATGGATGCGGATCCGGTAAAAAAGACAGAGAATGATCAGCTTTCCACCATTTTAATAGAAGAGACGGGGAAATGATTTGATTAATACTGCAGACCATTAAACAGCGCGATGCTTGATCCAAATCTGGAAACCTCCTCTTTTTTTCAGCAAAAACAGGAACAGCCGTTACGGCTGCCCCTGCTTCGATCAGTGCGTTTTGCACGTTTCAAATAAGCCTTTTTCTTTTAACACCTTAATCAGCGTTTCACCCATTACAGAAGGGGTTTCCGCGACTTCAATTCCGCAGGCGTTCATCGTTTTGACTTTTTCTTCTGCCGTGCCTTTTCCTCCGGAGATGATGGCGCCCGCATGGCCCATGCGTTTTCCCGGAGGCGCGGTTTTACCGCCGATAAAGCCGACAACAGGCTTCGTCATGTTCGCTTTCACCCACTCAGCCGCTTCTTCTTCAGCTGTGCCGCCGATTTCTCCGATCATGATGACGGCATGTGTTTCTGGATCTTCATTGAACGCTTTTAACACATCAATAAAGTTCGTGCCGTTGACCGGATCGCCGCCGATCCCTACAGCGGTAGATTGGCCTACGCCGGCTTCTGAAAGCTGATGGACGGCCTCGTATGTCAATGTTCCTGAACGGGACACAACGCCTACATGACCCTTTTTATGAATGTATCCCGGCATAATGCCGATCTTGCATTCTTCAGGTGTAATAACACCCGGGCAGTTCGGCCCTATTAATCTCGTTTTCTTGCCTTCCATAAAGCGCTTCACTTTCACCATGTCCAAAACCGGAATGTGCTCAGTGATACAAATGACAAGATCAATTTCCGCGTCAACCGCTTCCATAATTGCGTCCGCCGCAAACGGAGCCGGCACGTAAATAACTGACGCATCAGCGCCCGTTGTATGAACCGCTTCTGCGACCGTATTGAATACCGGTACGCCTTCCGCTTCCGTTCCGCCTTTTCCAGGTGTTACACCGCCAACGATATTCGTGCCGTATTCCAGCATCTGCTTTGTATGAAATAAAGCGGTAGAACCTGTAATCCCCTGTACAATAACTCTTGTATCTTTATTGATAAAAACACTCATTATCTGGTCCCCTGCCTTTCATTCTTTCCTAAACTAAGGATACGATTTTCTGTGCGCCGTCTGCCATTGATTCCGCAGATGTGATGTTTAAGCCTGATTCATTCAGGATTTTCTTTCCTAAATCTACGTTTGTCCCTTCAAGGCGCACGACCAGCGGCAATGTCAATCCGACTTGTCTCGTCGCTTCAACAACGCCCTCGGCGATGACATCGCACTTCATGATGCCTCCGAAAATATTGACGAAAATTCCTTTTACGTTTTGATCGGAAAGAATGATTTTAAAAGCTTCCGTAACTTTTTCTGCGGTTGCGCCGCCCCCGACATCAAGGAAGTTTGCAGGTTCTCCGCCGTAGTGTTTAATGATATCCATTGTAGACATTGCAAGACCCGCGCCGTTTACCATACAGCCGATATTTCCATCAAGGGAAATGTAGCTTAAATCGTATTTTGACGCTTCGATTTCTTTCGGATCTTCTTCATCTAAATCTCTGTATTCCATAATGTCTTTTTGTCTGTATAACGCATTGCTGTCGAAGTTCAGCTTAGCATCCAGCGCCATGACGTTTCCGTCCCCCGTAACGACGAGAGGGTTGATCTCGGCGATCGAGCAGTCCTTCTCAACAAATGCTTTGTATAAACCGAGCATAAATTTAGCGGCTTTGCCGACAAGCTCTTTCGGGATGTTAATTGCGAATGCAATTTCCCTTGCCTGATAGCCCTGAAGGCCGACAGCCGGATCAATTACCGCTTTTTTAATTTTTTCAGGTGTTTTTTCCGCTACTTCTTCAATCTCCGTTCCGCCTTCTTCAGACGCCATTAAAACGATTCTTGAAGTAGCGCGGTCAAGTACAAGCCCGACATAGTATTCCTTTTTAATATCGCAGCCTTCTTCAATAAGTAAGCGTTTTATTACTTGTCCGTCCGGACCCGTTTGATGTGTGACGAGCGTCTTGCCTAACAGTTCTTCGGCATACTCTTTCACTTCATCTTTTGTTTTTGCAATCTTTACCCCACCAGCTTTGCCGCGGCCGCCAGCATGGATTTGCGCCTTTACGACATAAACCGAGCTTGACAGGCTCTCTGCTTTTTCAACTGCTTCCTCTGCTGTAAAAGCCACTTTACCTTCAGGAACAGACACCCCGTATTTTCTGAGGACTTCTTTTCCCTGGTACTCATGGATATTCATTTCCCATCCTCCTAACTTATGTAGCAAAACTAAAAATAGACTGCGCTTTCATTCTATATAATACTGGAAGAATTGTCTAGGGTTCAAAACAAAATCTTTATATCCTTCCAAACATTCTAACTTTTATTTTATTGAAAATATAAATTTAAACGGAGTCCGGGAAATGAATGGTCCTTATTTTTCGTTTTTCAGGGTTTCGTCCAGTCTGTAAACAAATGAAAAAATTTCGGCAACGGTTTCATAAAGCGCCTCCGGTATCTGATCGTCAACCGTCAAATGGCGCATTAATTCGACAAGGGTTCGGTCTTCCTGAATGGGGACCCCAGCCTTCTCAGCTTCTTTTATAATATTTTCCGCCACGTGCCCCCTGCCTGTTGCGACAACCTTCGGGGCTTGGTCTTTCTGCCGGTCGTAATGCAGGGCGACAGCTCTTCTTAACGGCGTTTGCTCTTTCATATTTTCACATCCACTTTTCTTCCGCCGTCTTTTTCTATAAACTCTTCCACAAGAGCGCTCTGGTCTTTCGGGCGCCGTTTTTTAGCCGTGACGCCTGACAGGCTGAAGCCCGTTTCTTTTACAGCTTCTTTTAAAGCCGGTACGAGAGGGTCGATGGCCGCCTGAAGCTCAAAATCAGTCTCAACCGTAATGGTCATTACATTTTGCTGAATCATGCAGTCCACAACGGTTTCTTGCAGTGTTTCAAGATGCAGCAAAAACAGGAGCCTGCAATGTGACGGGTCGAGTTTTCCGTCCGGCTTCTTCCGTCCTTTAAAGAGAACTGTGATGTCATTCTCATACGCGGACGCTCCCAGCGGAAATGACAGCACCATCTGCGTAAAAGAAGGATTATGCTGCTCAATAAACAGCTGGCCGTTTAATTTATGAATAAGCGGTTCCGCCTCTTGTTTAACGGATTGGGGCGCCTCTTGAAGCGTCCGGACGGCTTGGAGGGCTGTTTTCAGCGCTTGTTTCTCCGGCTGCGGAGATACGCCTTTTTCAAGCGCTGTAATGAATGATAATTCATCACGCGTGCCCAGTCCTTTTTTGATTTTCTGCAAAAGGCTTAATACATCATGTTTTTCTGCATATTTCAATTCGGTGAGCTGAGCGGCTTTTTCAAAAACAGCCGCCTCCTGTTCTGTCAGATGTGCGTTTTGAAGAACAGGTGCTGTTTTAAATGTTTTTTCTTGAGAAATGAAAGCCTTAATGATCTCCGCCGTTACTTTTACGGGACGGTTTTCAGTTTTTTCTGCCGATGTCATTAATTTCTCTATAATCTGTTTTGCCGTTTTTTCAGGCAGTTCCGGATGTGTGCGTGCACTCGGAGGAGAAGGCTGGCTTGAGACTGCCTTTCCGTTTTCACGAGTCTCTCGGACAAATGGTGATTGTTTTGATTCCGTCCGTTCTCCTTCATCCATCAGCCCGGTTTCTGAGAGCGGCATGCGTGCAGCCTCGGCAAGCTTCTTCAGGAGACGTTCTGCATGAAGATCCGTTTCCGCGTTTAACACGTCAGAAACCGCCTCTTTGAGCACAGACAGCTCTTTTGCCGATTGCGGAGCCTGATTGATTGCCTGAAGCAGTCCTGAGAGGAGACGCCGGGTCGGAACCGGATATTTAACAGCATGAATGGCTGACAAGACTTCCGGATGTGCGGGCAGTTCCCGTTTCAGCGCAAATACGATTGTTTCCGCCGCTTTTTTCAATTCGGCGGCCGGAAACGATTCAGCCCAGCGGATGCAAGCTTTGAGGCTGTTTTCCGTCATCGGCAGCTTCTGCTGCATAAACGTTTCGGCAATCTGCAGAGACACAGGGCCTGGTTTGACAGAAAGAGCGTTTAACAGTCTTCCCGCCGCTTCCTGAACGGTTTTCGGGCTTCCTTCGAATTGGTCAATTACATGAAGCCGGCCCGTTTTTTCCGCCGGCTGTTTGTCATAAGAAAACCAGTAATACGCCTGCGGACGAAGGGGGGTTTCAAGTTTTCCCTGCATCGTCCGGCCGCCGATTTGGATAAGAGCGCTTTGATCGTCCAGCAAACGGAGAACCTTCCCTAACAGCAGCCTTTGAGCGCCGCTGTCTTTACCGCCGTCTTGCCGGTCCGGAGGGATTTCCGCCGTCAGCTGTCTGAAAGCCGCTTGGATTTCGCCGCTTATGTTCATGTCTTAAGCCTCTTTTCTAACAATAAGATTGAACGGGAGCGAACGTTTTTCGGTGAATAGTTGTCGGTCCGTATGCCTGAAGAGCTTCAAGATGTTCTTTCGTTCCGTAGCCTTTATTTTTTTCAAAGCCGTACAGGGGGTAGGTTTTGGCGTACTCAGCCATGAGACGGTCCCGCGTTACTTTTGCGATGCAGGCTCCGGCGGCAATTGACACGCTTTTGGCATCCCCTTTTATAACTGATGACTGCGGAATGTCAAGCGGAAGGGTCATGGCATCAACAAGCAGATAATCAGGTGTTTCCGTTAAAGCATTGACGGCTTTTACCATCGCCAGTCTCGCGGCCTCATAAATGTTGATCCGGTCAATGACGTCCGCATGGACAATGCCGACTCCTACAGCCGCCGCTTCTTCCGTGATCCGGCTGTAATACTCCTCGAGCTTCTTTTCAGACAATTTCTTCGAGTCCGTGAGACCGAGAATCTCGCATTCTGCCGGCAAAATGACGGCGCCGGCGACAACCGGTCCGGCAAGCGGCCCTCTTCCGGCTTCGTCAACACCCGCAATCAGGCGGAAGCCCTTTTTGGATGACAGTCTTTCGTATGCCGTCATGTTCAGCCATTGCTCTTTAAGAGCTTTTTCCTTCGCGTGCTTTTTCAGCCATTGCTCTAAAAGCGTCTGTACGCTTTTTCTCGGGTCTTTCTCACATTGGGCAAGGAAGGGGTCGCTTTCGTCCCTGACCTCTTGCAGGCGTTCTTTTACGCTTTTTACGGTTAATGTATTCACGTTCTCTTCTCCCTTACATTATGTATATCGGTATTCTGCGGAAAAAATAAAGACCCGCATCGCTGCGCGTCTTTATTCTGATGGTGTTTCAAATGAAAGCCTGCCGAATTTTTCCGTCCGGATGTCCCGAATGATGACTTCCGTTGTTTTATCATAGTCAACCATTCCGCCGCCCATCAAACAGCCGCGTTTTTCACCGATCGCGTCGAAAAGAGCGGCGATATCCTCAGGGATTTCCTGAAGTCCGTAGCGCTCCTTCAAGCGGTCGGGATAATGCTCTTCCAGAAAGCGCAGCCCGAAGACGGCCACATCCTGCAGGTTGATAATCGTATCTTTAATCGCCCCGGTGATCGCCAGACGCAAGCCGACAAGCTCATCTTCAAATTTAGGCCATAAAATTCCCGGTGTATCGAGCAGCTCTAATTCCTTGCCTACCTTTACCCACTGCTGTGAAGTGGTAATGCCGGGCCTGTCTCCCGTCTTGGCAATGTTTTTTTTGGCCAGCCGGTTAATGAGCGTAGACTTGCCGACATTCGGAATGCCGATGATTAATGCGCGGATTGCTCTTGGCCTAACACCTTTTGCTTTCATTTTATCGAACTTATCTTTCAGCAGCTCTTTTGAGGACGGCACGATTTGATGCAGTCCCTGCCCGTTAACGGAGTTTATTGAAAGAGAGGGAATGCCCTGTTCCTGAAAGTGGTCCTTCCACTGGGCAGTCACAGCCGCATCCGCCTTATCGGCTTTATTTAAAAGCATAATGCGCGGCTTATTTTTTAAAATCTCCTCAATCATCGGATTTCTCGATGACATCGGGATTCTCGCATCCACCAATTCGTATACGATATCAATTAATTTCAGTTTTTCTGTTACTTCCCGTCTCGCTTTAGCCATATGGCCTGGGAACCATTGAATGGTCATGTGACTTCGACACCTGCCTTATTTACCGGAACCGGATGTTCCGATGATCTCTTATGTATTTTACGTTGCTTGTTCTGCTTTTACAAATTTCATATAAAAAAAGAGCCTGTTACGGGTAACAAGCTCTTTTCGTTCGTTATCATTATCGTCTGATTTCTTTAATACGAGCCGCTTTTCCGCGAAGTTCACGCAGGTAGTAAAGCTTAGCGCGACGTACTTTACCGTAACGTACAACTTCGATTTTCGCGATTTTTGGTGTGTGTACAGGGAATGTACGTTCAACGCCAACACCGTAAGAAATCTTACGAACTGTGAACGTTTCGCTGATTCCACCACCACGACGCTTGATCACAACACCTTCGAAGATCTGGATACGCTCACGGTTACCCTCAACAACTTTTACGTGTACACGTAAAGTGTCACCAGGACGGAACGCAGGAAGATCAGTGCGAAGCTGTTCTTTTGTGATATCTTGAATTAGTTTTTGCATCGTTTTCAACTCCTTCCAACAGATGCTCTTGGCCACAACTGCAAGGCACAGCGGAACATCGTTTTCAAGCTTCTGAAGGATAAGCCTCCTTAAGCCACAAGTAGTATCTTATCATATCTTCATCGCCTGCGCAATAGAATCTATTCGTTTTCCCACTCGGAAATCCATTTTCTTTGCTCATCAGTGAGAGGATAGTTTTCAAGAAGATCGGGACGTCTTAAAAAGGTTCTTCTGATTGATTCTTTATTGCGCCATTTTTGTATTTTTGCATGGTTGCCCGACAGAAGGGTCTCAGGCACTTTTAAGCCTCTATAATCTGCAGGCCTCGTATAGTGCGGATGCTCTAAAAGCCCCGTGCTGAAGGAATCCTCCACGTGGGATGCTTCTTTTCCGAGGACGCCCGGCAAAAGCCTGACAACGCTGTCGGCAATCATCATGGCAGGGAGCTCTCCCCCGGTCAGCACAAAATCCCCGATGGAGATTTCATCAGTGACAAGATGTTCCCGGATCCGTTCATCATACCCTTCATAATGTCCGCAAATAAACATGAGATGTTCCTCTTGTGCCAGCTCCTCGGCTTTCTTCTGCGTATAACGCTCACCTTGCGGGCAGACGAGAATAATGCGCGGCTTGGCGTCCGTACCGGCTGTCAGCTTTTCAACCGCATCAAATACAGGCTGCGGCTTTAACACCATCCCGGCTCCCCCGCCGTACGGGTAATCATCAACCGTTTGGTGTTTATTATCCGAAAAAGCCCGGAAATTGATGACGTCAAAACGGACAGCCTCTTTTTCCTGTGCTTTTTGCAGAATGGAGGAGCCGAGCACCCCTTGAAACATTTCGGGAAACAGTGTTAAAAAGTCGATTTTCATTCGTCTATTAACCCTTCCATTACATGAATCTTAATTTTCTTCTCATTTATATTAATATCCTTTACCACAGAAGCAATATACGGAATGAGCGCATCTTTTTTGCCTTTTCTTGCAACCACCCATACGTCATTAGCCCCGGGCGTCAAGATTTCCTTCACTGTGCCGATCAGTTCCCCGTCTTCTGACACAACCTCGCAGCCGATGATTTCATGAAAATAAAATTCATCTTCTTCAAGCTCTCCCAAGTCTTCTTCAGGGACTTTGATCACCATGTTTCTCAGGTGCTCGACTTCATTGAGACTCGGCATTTCTTTGAATTGCAGCAGGTGAAACTGCTTGTGAAGCCTGTGGGCGCTGACCGTTACTTTGATTGGCTCCGCAGCCCCTTCCGCAAACAAATAGAGCGTATTGCCGGGCTTGTACCGTTCTTCGGCAAAGTCCGTTTTAGAAATGACCCGCACTTCGCCTTTAATGCCGTGGGTATTTACAATTTTGCCTACATTAAACCATCTGTTTGTCATATTATCACCTCGGGCGGATTTCAATTACTACCCCGTCTTTTATGACGATGGTATTTGCCGCTGTTTTTTCATGCCAGTTATCACCGACGTTGATTGAAAGCAGCGCATCGATCTCCTTTTCCTTCACTTCGCTTCCAAGCGGGAGCGACTCTGTCTGGCTTATTTGGAAATCGATCATTTTGATTTTGTCTTGTCTTTTCTCAATGGCTTTTTTAAAAGATTCCGCTACATCGGGATTCTGCTGATCTTTTTCATGTTTTCTAAGCTGAAAATAGAGCTGGCTGCATTCTCGTTCAAGCGTTTGCTTTTTTTCTGCAAAAGAGGCCAAAAGCTTTTCCTTGCTTTGCTCGGTCAGAACCTGCATAACGGTTACCCTGTGAATAATCTGCATAGGACCAGACTCCCCACTCTTCCAACATATTTCTGTTCATTTGCCTTTTTTACGTGTAAAAAAAGGGGAGGTGCCGGCCCTCTCCCTTTTTCAGTCAAATATTTCAAATTGAACTTTCTTAGAAGACTGTGCGCCAGCTGCAAAAACGACGGTTCGAATCGCTCTTGCAGTCCGGCCTTGCTTTCCGATAATCTTACCGGTATCTGACTTATTGACAGATAAGCGCAGCGCAATCTTTTGATCAGTCTCTTCCTTTGTGACCGTTATGTCTTCCGGATGGTCGACAAGCGGAGCCACAATGCTGACAATCAAATCTTCCAAGTTCTGATCAGTCATTACTTGCCTTGTTTAGCGTTGTGGAATTTTTCCATAATTCCTTGGCTTGAGAACAAGTTGCGGACTGTATCAGAAGGTTTAGCTCCTGTTTGAAGCCATTTAAGAGCAAGCTCTTCGTTGATTTTCACTTCAGCCGGCTTTGCAACCGGATTGTATGTGCCGACTGTTTCGATGAAACGGCCGTCACGCGGTGAACGAGAATCTGCTACAACAATACGATAGAAAGGAGATTTTTTTGCTCCCATACGTTTTAAACGAATTTTTACTGCCATTTTACTAGCACCTCCGAAAATATTTCAACAAGATAGTATATTAACAATGATAAAAGTGTTTGTAAAGTGTTTTTTCTTAACAACGGTTTTATCATGTATAACCGATTACATAAAAGGTAATTTAAAGCCTTTTTTCTTCCCTTTTGTCATGTTGGTCATCTGCTTCATCATTTTTTTCATTTCCTCAAACTGCTTTAAAAGACGGTTGACTTCCTGAACGGATGTTCCGCTTCCTTTGGCAATCCGCTTCCGCCGGCTGGCGTTAATGATATCCGGCTGTTCTTTTTCAAGAACAGTCATTGATTTAATGATCGCTTCCACATGATTCAGCTGTTTTTCATCGACTTGGATGTTTTTTAAGCCTTTCATTTTGCCTGCGCCGGGCATCATTTGCAGCAGTTCGTCAAGAGGCCCCATGTTTCGGACCTGGCCGAGCTGCTCCAGAAAATCATCCAATGTGAAGCTCATCGTTCTCATTTTCTGCTCAAGCTCTTTGGCTTTGTCTTCATCAACGGTCGCCTGAGCCTTTTCAATCAAGGTCAGCACGTCACCCATTCCGAGAATCCGGGATGCCATCCGTTCAGGATGGAACGCTTCAAGAGCATCGAGCTTTTCTCCCATTCCGGCGAATTTAATCGGCGTTTCGGTGACCGCGCGGATAGAAAGCGCCGCACCTCCGCGGGTATCCCCGTCAAGCTTTGTTAAAATGACACCCGTTAAACCGAGCTGGTCATTAAAGCTTTTGGCGACGTTTACCGCATCCTGACCGGTCATTGAGTCGACGACAAGGAAAATTTCCTCAGGATTTGCGACTTCCTTTACGCCGGAGAGCTCATCCATCAGTTCATGATCGATGTGCAGCCGTCCGGCGGTATCTAAAATCACATAATCATGATGCTCTTCCTTCGCTTTTTCAATCGCCTGTCTGGCAATTTCCACCGGGCTGACCTGATCGCCAAGCGAAAAGACCGGCATATCAAGCTGTTTCCCCAGGGTTTCCAGCTGTTTAATCGCGGCGGGGCGGTAAATATCCGCAGCCACGAGCAGCGGTTTGCGGTTATGTTTTTTGCGCAGCAGGTTGGCAAGCTTCCCCGTGGTTGTCGTTTTACCGGCACCTTGGAGCCCGACCATCATAATAACGGTCGGGGGGCGTTTGGCGACGGCAATTTTGCTTTCTTCGCCGCCCATCAGCTCGGTAAGCTCTTCTTTTACGACTTTAATAACCTGCTGACCGGGTGTCAGACTCTGCATAACGTCCTGTCCGACAGCCCGTTCACTTACTTTTTTCACAAAATCCTTTACGACTTTAAAGTTAACGTCAGCCTCAAGAAGCGCAAGACGAACTTCACGCATCATCTCTTTTACGTCTTGTTCGCTGACTTTTCCTTTTCCGCGGATTTTTGAAATCGTCTTTTGCAGTCGGTCGGCTAATCCTTCAAATGCCATTGTTTGCCGCCTCCTAATCTAATTTCTCAAGCGCTTCAATCAGAGCCGTCATTTTTTCCTCTTCCTGCAACCCGGAAGCAAGCTCTTTCAGCTTTGTAAACATTTCTTTACGCTCCTGAAACTTTTTAAAAAGGAGCAGTTTTTCTTCATATTGTTCAAGCATCGCTTCAGTCCGTTTGATGTTATCGTAAACGGCTTGCCTTGAAACGTCATATTCTTCGGCTATTTCACCAAGGGAGAAATCGTCCAGATAATAAAGCGACATATAGCTCTTTTGTTTTGACGTCAGCAACGACTGATAGAAGTCAAATAAATAGTTCATTCTCGTCGTTTTTTCGAGCGACATTTGAGCTCTCCCCTTTGTTAAGTCAAATCCCTTTACAAAAACTTAGTTTACATGGTTTCAGAGCGTGTGTCAAGTTTTTATCTTGTCAAAGCAGGATGCTCTTTTTACATAATAAGTTTTTTCAAAAAAATTCATATAGACCGTCGTTAAAATACTCGAATTCTTGTTTTGATACACGATAGCGGCAATAGCCTTCGTAAAAAGCATTGAGGCATGCTTCATTTGTGACAAAATGACTGATCGCTAATGATTCATCATATCGCGGATCTCCCGCCGATATTCCCGCAGCATCGATAAACAGATAGACCTCTCCGTCTTTCACCAGCACATTATCAGTCGTGCAGTCACCGTGAATCATTGTCTGCTGAACAGGAACAGGCCTGCACCTGTCCAATTCCTTCAAAAGCTCTGCACTTCCTTCAGCTTGTCCTTTTTTGACATATTCCCCGGCTCGTTTGATTTGCAGATCGAGCCAGTCTGTTTCCGGCTGTAAACCAGAGACCATTTCGGTTTCATGCAGACGTTGCAGAAACTGGCCGAAACTTTTGATCAGCTTTTTCTTTTCAGTATCCCCTTTTGCTTTTCTTAAAGCCGAAGTCAGTGTGATTCCATCCTCAAATGACATTACGATATGGCTGGCATGCTGTTCCTGTATCATCCCATAATAAATAGGAACAGGCAGACGACGAGTTTCCGTCAGTTTTTGTAAAACGAAGGCTTCTCTCATTAACCATTCCCGATACTTCTGTTGAAAAGAACTTTTCAGCAGAAATGCGTCTTGGCCGGTCACTATTTTCCGAACGGTTGAAGTGCCTCCCTGTTCATCCAACAGCGACATATGGTTTATCGCGCCGATCTTACTTTCCAATTCAGCTTTCAGCCATTTGTCCAACAATTGCCCCCTCCATTCCGATCTATCAATGCGTATAAAAAAACGAGTATAAAACCGTCCATTTTATACTCGTTTTTTATTCATTAATCCTCGGCTTTTTCAACTAAATCAGAAAAGAGACCGTATACGTAAGATTCTGCATCAAACCGCTGGAGATCGTCAACCTTTTCTCCGAGGCCGACCAGTTTCACGGGGATGTGAAGCTCATTGCGGATCGCCAGGACGATACCGCCTTTAGCGGTGCCGTCAAGCTTCGTTAACGCGATACCCGTCACATTCGTCGCTTTGGAGAATTCTTTCGCCTGCGCCATCGCATTCTGGCCTGTCGTCGCGTCCAGCGCAAGGAGAACCTCATGCGGAGCCTCAGGCACTTCGCGTTCGATGACGCGTTTGACTTTTTCAAGCTCTTTCATTAAGTTTACTTTATTCTGAAGGCGGCCGGCCGTATCACAAATCAGCACATCCGCTCCTCTTGCTTTAGCCGCGTGTACGGCATCATAAATAACCGCAGCAGGGTCGCTTCCGGCAGCCTGTTTAATGACAGGCACGCCTGTACGCTCCCCCCACACTTCAAGCTGTTCAATCGCCCCGGCTCTGAAGGTGTCTCCGGCAGCGAGCACAACGGATTTGCCTTCATTCTTCAGCTTATGGGCAAGTTTTCCGATCGTTGTCGTTTTTCCGACGCCGTTTACCCCGACAAGCAGAATAACGTTCAGGCGCCCGTCCTGAATATTTAATTCAGAAATCTGTTCGTCGCCGCTGTTATAAATGTCGACAAGCTTTTCAGAAATGACGGACTGCACTTCCTGAGGATCCTGGATGTTTTTCAGCTTCACTTCTTTTTTGAGCTCATCAATCAGCTCCATGACGGTTGTAAAACCTACGTCAGCGCCAATCAGCACTTCCTCAAGCTCTTCGAAGAAATCCTCGTCGACTTTCCGGTAGCGGGAGACGAGTTCGTTCACTTTATTTGAGAAGGAATTTCTTGTTTTTTCAAGACCATCTTTAAATTTTTCAGAGACGGAGTCTGTCTGTTTCGTGATTTTCTCTTTTAATTTTTTAAAAAAGCTCATCTTTCAACCTCTTTCCTCGTTACTGAACGAATTCTTTTGTTTCTTCCAGTTTGACCGAAACCATTCGGGAAACGCCGGATTCCTGCATCGTAACACCGTAGAGGACATCCGCTTCTTCCATGGTGCCTTTTCTGTGGGTGATGACGATAAACTGGCTGTCGCCGCTGTATTTTTTTAAATATTGCGCAAACCTGAATACATTGGCTTCATCAAGCGCAGCTTCCACTTCATCAAGGACGCAGAACGGCACGGGCCTTACTTTCAGAATGGAGAATAAAAGGGCAATGGCAGTCAGCGCCCGTTCTCCCCCTGACAAAAGATTTAAGTTTTGCAGTTTTTTACCCGGAGGCTGCGCGATAATGTCCACCCCGGAATTAAGAAGATCATTCGGATCAGTCAGCTTCAGTTCAGCCCGTCCTCCTCCGAATAAAGAACGGAACACGTCGTTGAATTGAGAACGGATCTGGATAAACGTTTCATGGAATCGCTTCGTCATTTCAGAATCCATTTCTTCAATGACTTGAAACAGTGTATTTTTCGCTTCCGTCAGGTCATTTTTCTGCTCTGTTAAAAACTGATACCGTTCGTTTACTCTTTCAAATTCATCGATGCTGCCGAGATTGACCGTTCCGAGCTCTTCAATTGAAAGCTTGATCAGTTTGACCCGTTTTCTCGCCTCTTCAGGCTCGAGTTCGAGCTGATATTGTTCTTTTGCCCCTTCAAAGGATAAGCTGTATTCCTCGCGTAAATACTGCAAGAGATTATCAAGCTCAACTTCCATCCGGCCGAGTTTTACCTCTTCATCTTTCAGAATGTCTGTTTTTTGCTTATACAGACGCTTCATCTCTTTCAGTTCAAGCTCGTTCGTATCAAGAGCCCGCTGGAGCTTCACCCGCTGGTCGCGCCGGCTGGCGATCAATTCGATCGTTCTCGTTTTATCGTGAAGCTTGTGATGGGCTGCTTTTTCAAGCTGCTCCTCACCGCTTGTGCTGGACGTCATCTCTGAGGTCAGGAGGCTTAAATCTTCCCGTGTTTCTTTCAGAGCGAGCTGCGTTTCTTCAAGCTCTTTTTTCAGCCGTTTGAGGTTGTCTTCTTCACTCGAACACGCCTGTTCTTTTTTCGCAGCAGCCACTTTACATTCCGTCAGTTCATGAGAGAGCGTTTCTTTTGTTGAGGATAGGGTCTGCTTTTGTTTTGTCAGCCTTTCCATCTCTTCCTCAAGCTCTTTCAGCTGGCCGGATGCCTCACTCAGCTGTTCTTCCAGAGCTGATTTGCGCGTCTCTTTTTCCCGGCTGCTTTCGGTCAGTGATGCTTTCTCCTGATCGTAAAGCTCCAGATGGGTATTGATGTTCTTTTCAGCGACTTCGAGTTCATACAGCCTGCCTTTTACATCCTGCTGCTTTGTTCTGAAAGCTTCACCGTCTTCACGGAGACCGCTCAGCGTATGTTCAAGCTCTTGAATGGCCTGCTTCAGCGTTTTGACCTCTTTTTCGAGCAAAGCTGTTTTTTCTTCCATTTCGGCAAGCCGCGCAGTCACCGTCTCAAGCTCACGGCTTCTGCCGAGCAGAGAATTGTTTTTCTTTTTGACCGCGCCGCCTGTCATTGATCCGCCTGGATTGACGACATCGCCCTCAAGCGTCACGATGCGGTAGCGGTGCCCGAGAAGCTTGGCCAGTTCATTCGCACCTTTTAAATCTTCAGTGATCAGCACGGTGCCGAGAAGGTTTTGAATGACATTCCGATACGCGGCATCATATGTGACAAGCCCGCTCGCTGTGCCGAGGAAAGACGGATGCTTCTGAGCCGTCTGTTCATCACGGGTTTGGAGCTGGCGCGGTTTCATAACCGTAAGCGGCAGGAACGTCGCGCGGCCGAATGAATTCTGTTTTAAATATTGAATCGCTTTCCGCGCCGCCTGCTCATCGTCTGTGACAACGTGCTGCGCCGCTGCGCCGAGTGCAATCTCGATCGCCGTTTCATACTTTTGTTCGGTGGCAATCAGTTCGAGAACGGCGCCGCGGATGCCGCCGAGCTGCTCTTTCTGCTTCAGCACTTCTTTTACGCCTTGGTAAAATCCTGAAAAATCGCCTTGCATCGTTTCAAGCATATCTTTTTTGGATCTGGCCTGCTGGACGAATTGATATGCCTGATACAGCGCTGATTCTTTCTTTTCATATTGGCGTTTTTTCTGTTCATATGCTGTCTGGACTTCGCGAAAGCGGACGACCTGATTGTGAATATCCTCTTCAACGGCAGCCAATTCTTCTTCGCACGCCGCTTTGCGGACTGCAATATCGTTACGTTCTTCAAGATATTTTTCATTGTTTGCTGTCAGTCTCGCCTGCTGGACCGCGGATTGGGACATCTGGTCATCTAAAAGCTGCAGCTCGTTGCGAATCGACGCCTGGCTGTTTAACAATTCAAAGTAATCGCTTTTTAATTGTTCGATTTTCTCATCTACATTTTCATTATGCAGACTGAGAGCCTGCTGCTTTTCTTTCACTTGGGCGTTTAACCGCTTCACTTCCGCACGCAGCTTATCATAGACGGCAGACTGTTTTTCAATGTCCGCTTTCAGTTCGGCTTCTTTGTTCGTGTATTGTGTAACGGATTCCTCAAGCTGTTCCCGGTTTTGCGCGGCGTTTTTTTTGCGCTCTTTCAGCACTTCTTTCCGGCCTTCCAGCTTTTCCAGCTCTTCACTTGTCACGAGCAGAACCTGCTGCAGTTCGTTGACGGATTCATCAAGCGCGTGGATTTTATCTCTCGTCTCTTCTATCATCGCTTCTTTTGCGGATAGAGCCGATGATTCCGCCAATTCTTCTTCTTTAGCAGCCTGCACCTTGTCTTTTAAACCCGACCATCTGCCATGCAGTTGTTCGATGTCAAAGGCGGTAAGGGCAATTTCGACATGCTCAAGCTCTTTCTTTTTTTCTAAGTAGTCTTTGGCGATTGAAGCCTGGATTTTCAGCGGTTCGACCTGATCTTCAAGCTCATGGAGAATATCTTCCACCCTGTTTAAGTTATCCTGCGTCTCAAACAGTTTGTTTTCCGCTTTTTTCTTTCTTGTTTTATATTTCAGCACGCCGGCCGCTTCTTCAAAAATACTGCGGCGGTCTTCCGCTTTGCTGCTGAGAATCTCTTCGACTTTCCCCTGGCTGATAATAGAGAATGCTTCTTTTCCGAGCCCGGAGTCCATAAATAAGTCAATGATGTCTTTCAAACGGCACTGCTGATTGTTGATGAGAAATTCACTCTCTCCGGAACGGTACACCCGTCTCGTCACGCTGACTTCGTGGTAATCGATCGGGAGAAAATGATCTTCATTATCAAGCGTTAACGTGACTTCGGCAAGGTTCAGCCGCTTGCGCGAATCACTTCCCGCAAAAATGATATCTTCCATTTTTCCGCCCCGAAGCGAGCGGGCTGATTGTTCGCCGAGCACCCAGCGGATGGCTTCGGTAATGTTGCTCTTTCCGCTGCCGTTCGGACCGACAACGGCCGTGACGCCTTTTACAAAGTCAACGGATATCCGTTCTGCAAATGATTTAAATCCTATAACGTCTAAACGTTTGAGGAACATCCCAGATCCTCCTTATCGTATAAGTATCTCAATATTATCATAATCACCCGCTTATATCAGGCGCAGACATACTGAAATCCCCCTAGGGATACAGGGGGATTTTATTGTTTCGTATGATGTTTTTGCATTTTTGCAAGAGCTTCCTGTGCCGCATGCTGCTCGGCTTCTTTTTTGGAACGTCCGTTCCCGATACCGAGCGCCTCACCTTTAAGAGAGACAAGCGCCTCGAATTCCCGGTTGTGGGCAGGCCCTTTTTCATTGAGAATTTTGTACTCAAGCGATCCTTTTCCGTCCCGCTGTACAAATTCTTGAAGCTGGCTTTTGAAATCCATCACATGAGAAAAAGCACCATCGTTTATTTTAGGGAACACGTACACTTTCAGGAATTGCTGAACCGGCTCAAGGCCCTGATCCAGATACAGTGCGCCGATAAACGCTTCAAACACATCCGCTAAAAGCGCAGGACGCTTTCTGCCGCCCGTCATTTCTTCTCCTTTTCCCAAGAGAACAAGATCGCCGAATGACAATTCATGGGCAAGTGAGACGAGTGACGGCTCGCATACGATAGCGGCTCTCAGCTTCGTCAAATCTCCTTCACTCATGGCCGGATATTTGGCAAATAAGAATTGGGAGATCGTCAGTTCCAAAACAGCGTCACCTAAAAATTCAAGCCTTTCATTGTCTTCATACGGCTTTTTCCGATGCTCATTCACATAAGATGAATGTGTAAATGCTTGATACAAAAGTTTCTCGTTTTGAAAATGAACCGAAATCCGTTCTTGGAACTCTTTAAATTGCTCTATTTTTTTATAGAACTTTTTTTTATCTTTAAAATGTGAGTGTTTTGACATAGTAACCTCCATAGGCACATCAGGTTCACCGCGCTCCCCGCCGTAAACGGAATCGGCAGCGCGTACAGCGTCAGACGCCGGTAACCGAACGATTAAAGGGCTAAAGCCCCGCTGTCAGGCGGGACTTTTAGCATCAGCTTATTGCTGGTTTTGTATGTAGTTCACAGCGTCGCCGACTGTTGCAATCTTTTCAGCATCTTCGTCAGAAATCTCCATATCAAACTCGTCTTCAAGTTCCATAACAAGCTCAACTACATCTAGGGAATCAGCACCTAAGTCTTCCTTGAAAGAAGCTTCAAGTTTGACGTCAGCTTCATCAACGCCAAGGCGGTCTACGATGATTTTCGTTACACGCTCTAATGTATCTGCCATAGCAATTCACCTCCCCTCAAGTATTATAGAGGATTCGTTTTTAAAAAACTAGAGAAACTAGGATGAAATTTTAAAAACAAATCTTTACATCACCATTCCGCCGTCAATATGAAGGGTTTGGCCCGTCATATAACGCGATCCTTCAGAAGCAAGGAACGTAACAACGCTGCTGATATCGGAAGGATCACCGAAACGCGCGAGCGGAATCTGCTTCAGCATTTCATCTTGGACTTCTTTAGAAAGCTTGTCCGTCATATCTGTAGAAATAAAGCCCGGAGCAATGGCATTAACCGTAATATTGCGGCTCGCAAGCTCTTTGGCTGATGACTTCGTTAAGCCGATTACACCGGCTTTTGCCGCCACATAGTTCGCCTGGCCGGGGTTTCCGCTGACGCCGACGATTGATGATACGTTGATAATCCGGCCGGAGCGCTGTTTCATCATCTGTCTTGTCACGGCTTTCGTGCAGTTGAATACACCTTTCAGGTTAATGTTAATGACATCATCCCATTCATTTTCTTTCATTCTCATCAGAAGATTGTCTTTTGTGATCCCCGCATTGTTCACGAGAATGTCGATTGAAGAAAATGCAGCGACAGCCTCTTTCATCATGTTTTGTACTTCTTCGGAATTTGATACATCGGCTTTTACCGCGATCGCGTTTCGGCCCAAAGATTTGATTTCATCTACGACTTCGTTCGCTTTCGCTTCATTCCCGGAGTAGTTGACTACTACGTTACAGCCGTTTTTCGCAAGATCAAGCGCGATCGCCCGCCCGATTCCGCGGGACGCTCCCGTTACCACTGCTGTTTTTTCATTAAGCATCCTGATTCTCCTCCTTCAGCGTTTGAATCGCCAGTTCGATGGTTTCATGGTCAGAAACCGCGATTGTTTTAAGGCGGCGGTTCACTTTTTTCACAAGGCCTGAAAGCACTTTTCCCGGCCCGATTTCAACAAACGTCGTGACGCCTTCGTCAATCAGTTTGTTAATGGTTTCTTCAAAGCGAACAGGTGAATACAGCTGTTCGATCAGTTTTTTCTTGATATCGTCTTTTTCTGTCATAACGTCAGCCGAAACGTTTGAAATCACGGGAACAGCCGCATTTTTTAACTCACAGGCGCTGAGCACCTCCTCGAGTTTTTGCGCTGCCGGCTTCATTAATTCAGAATGGAACGGTCCGCTTACTTCTAATGGGATTGCCCGTTTTGCTCCGTTGTTTTTCGCTTCTTCTGAAGCCAGCTCCACGCCTTTTGCCGTTCCGGAAATGACGATCTGGCCGGGGCAGTTCAAGTTTGCAAGCTGTACGAGATGACCGTTTTCCGTCACTTGATCCGTCACCTTTTTCAAGGACTCCGCATCCATTCCGAGAATAGCGGCCATGGCGCCTTCTCCGGCCGGCACGGCTTCATTCATGAATTCTCCCCGTTTTCTTACCGTGTAAACGGCATCTTTAAATGTCATCGCTCCCGCCGCAACAAGCGCCGAATATTCTCCGAGGCTGTGGCCGGCGGTGAAATCAGGGGTGATGCCGGATTCTTTAAACTTTTCCAATACGGCGATGCTCGTTGTCAACAGCGCAGGCTGCGCATTGTATGTAAGGGTCAATTCTTCGGCGTCACCTTCAAAAATGAGCGAGCTCAGCTTTGTTTCAAGCGTTTCGTCCGCTTCATCAAAAATACGTTTTGACGCTTCTTCGCGTTCGTACAGGTCTTTTCCCATACCGATATATTGTGATCCCTGTCCGGGAAATAAAAATGCAATCTTACTCATGATGCGGTAACCTCCAGACTACTCATCTGTTTTTTCTTCTTTTACTTCTTCTTCTATAAATGCGGCCACGTTTTGGCTGACCATTTCTCTCGCCTGGCGCAGCGCATGGTAAACAGCGCGTGCGTCAGAAGAGCCGTGCGCTTTAACGACGGGCGCTTTCAAACCGAAAAGACTCGCCCCGCCGTACTCAGAATAGTCCATTTTCAGTTTCATTTCCATCAGCTTCGGCTTCAGCACTCCCGCTGCGAGCTTAGAAACAAAACTTGAAGTCAGTGTATCTTTCAGCATTTTGAAAATCGATAACGCTGAACCTTCCAATGTTTTCAACGTGACGTTGCCCGTAAAGCCGTCTGTGACGATGACGTCAGCAGCGCCTTCGAGCAAGTCTCTCGCCTCAACGTTTCCGACAAAATTCACGTTTGTTTCTTTTAATAATTCAAACGTCTTTTTTGTCAGGTCGTTTCCTTTCTTTTCTTCCGTGCCGACATTTAACAATCCGACGCGGGGCGAGCTGATTCCGAGAACCTGCCGGGCATATACAGATCCCATAATTCCGTACTGGACGAGATGCTCCGGTTTGGCATCGACATTGGCTCCCACGTCCAAAAGAAGGAAACCGTCGCCTGAAACGGTCGGAAGCGTCGGCGCAAGCGCAGGCCGGTCGATTCCTTTAATTCTGCCGACGATAAACAGTCCCGCTGTCATGAGTGCGCCCGTATTCCCCGCTGAGATGCAGGCGTCCGCTCTGTTTTCAGCCACTTCCTGCGCCATCAGCACCATAGAAGAGTTTTTCTTTCTGCGTACGGCGCGGACCGGTTCATCCGTCGGTTCAATCACTTCATCGGCGTGCAACACAGTGATGCGGTCTGATGTTGTTGGCAAGTGTGATTCTATCGTTGTCTTGTCACCGACCAGCGTAATATGAAGATCGTCAAATGCCTCAATACTCTTCATTACTCCGTCAATAACAGCTTTGGGTGCGTTGTCGCCCCCCATTGCATCTACAGCTATTCTCATGCATGCTCCACCTTTATGATTGTTTTGAACGATACATGTCAAAGCTGCCGGAGAACACGACTTCTTCTCCCACATAGCTGTTGACTTCAACTACCGTTCTGCCTTTTTCTTTTTCGACTGCCGTCACTTTGGCTTTCGCAACGACGCGCTCGCCTTCTTTCACCTGTCTTGTAAAGCGGATATTTGCGCTTGCGGTCAGCGCCAGCTCATCATCAATGACGGCTACGGCGAGTGAGTTCGCCTGCGCAAACAAATGATGCCCCCGCGCAATTTGATTGCGGCTGAAGACATGTTCGCGTCTTACTTCTAATATGGAAATGGCCTGGCCGTCAAGCTCCAGATCAATAATTTCACCGATCACTTCGTCTAAAGACAGTGATTTCACTTCATCATCAAGCGTTTGTTCTGCCACGTTTTTAATTCTTTCCCTCAGCTCCGGTATTGAGAGCTCTAAGCGGTCTAAACGGATCGTCTGAATGCTGACGCCGAATTTCCCCGCTAATTCTTCATCTGTGATGAAGGGTGTCGATTTGATCGTCTGCTGCAATAATTTTTGGCGTTCTTTCTTGCTTCTTCTCATCTGTAAACACCATCCGGACAATTAAGACTAGGTACTAATAGTAGTATATAATCTCATAGATTGGAATGCAATGATTGTTTTTTGAAAGCCGCCGAATTTTGCAGAATCAGCTTAATTTCTCCCCTTCCAGGACGCCGCTTGAAAGTAATTGACCGCGCAGCATGCGGTATTCGTCATCTTTCCAAAACGCCTCTGAAGACACCAGATTGGCCGCATCCTGGCGGGCCGTCTCCAAAGCTCTGTAGTCATGAACCATATCCGCCACCTTGAACTCGGGCATACCGCTCTGTTTTTTTCCGAAGAAATCACCGGGGCCGCGCAGTTCAAGGTCCTTTTCAGACAGCTCGAAGCCGTCGTTTGTCTCTGACATGATTCTCATCCGTTCCTTCCCGGTTTCGGATTTCGGATCTGCCATCAAGATGCAGAAAGATTGGTGGTCTCCCCGCCCGACCCGGCCGCGGAGCTGATGGAGCTGAGATAACCCGAAACGGTCGGCGTCATAGATGACCATAATCGTCGCATTCGGCACGTTCACCCCGACTTCTACGACGGTTGTTGACACAAGTACCTGACATTGATTGGCGCTGAATTCTCTCATCACCTGATCTTTTTCATCAGAATGGAGCTTCCCGTGCATCAGGCCGACATTCCATTTACCGCGGTAAACGTCAGACAGCATGTTATATACGTCAATCGCATTCTGTACATCCAGTTTATCCGACTCTTCAATGAGCGGGCAGATAATATAGGCTTGCCTTCCCTGCTTCAGCTCTTTTTCTATAAAAGCCAAAATCCGCTCCAGCATGTCGTGTTTCACCCAATACGTTTCGATTTGTTTTCGCCCCGCGGGCATTTCATCTATCACGGAAACATCCATTTCTCCGAAGACGGTAATGGCCAGCGTTCTCGGAATCGGGGTGGCTGTCATAAACAGCACATCCGGATCCTGACCTTTATTCTTGAGTTTTTTGCGCTGTTCGACCCCGAACCGGTGCTGCTCGTCCGTAATAACAAAGCTCAGCGCTTTGAATTCCACTTCATCCTGGATTAAAGCATGGGTCCCTACTAAAATATCAATCTCTCCGAGAGCAAGCCGCTCCAAAAGCTCCCTGCGCCGCTTTCCTTTGACAGAACTCGTCAAAAGCGCGATATTTACATCTTCATTTGCAAACAACGATACGAGAGAATCTGCATGCTGTTCGGCCAGAATTTCAGTCGGCACCATTAATGCCCCCTGATACCCCGACAAAATCGCAGCATACAAAGCGATGGCGGCGACGGCCGTTTTCCCTGAACCGACATCACCTTGCAGCAGACGGTTCATTCGGTAAGGGGATGTCATATCAGCGGTTATTTCCCGAAGCACACGCGTCTGTGCGGTTGTGAGCGAAAACGGCAGGCTGTCTGTGAAAGCGGCGAGCTTTTCAGCAGGAAACACATGGCTGATGCCTTTTGACTGTTCCCTTTCCGCTTTACGGAACGCCTGCATTTTCAGCTGAAATAATAAGAATTCCTCGTAAACAAACCGGCGTCTTGCCTGCTGTAACGATTCCCTCGTTTCAGGCTGATGCATCGTCTGCAGGGCATGTTTGTAATCAGGCAGCTTGTAGCGGATTCTCAATTTTTCAGGAAGCGGATCGGCCGCACTGTCCAAATGATGCTGCAGCGCTTCCTTAATAAACCGTCTCATCATTTTTACGGTGACGTTTTCTTTAACGGAATAAACAGGCTCAATGCTTTTATCTTCTTGATGAGGACCGTTTTTTAATTCCTGCACGGAAACGGTCTGTCTGTGTTTATCCCATTTCCCGGATATCGTGACGACAGAACCTAACGTCAGTTTCTTTTTTAAGTAGGGACGGTTAAAGCAGACCGCGGTAATTAAATAATTGCCGACAAGCACCCTGAATGTCAGCCTGTTTCGTTTTTTGCCGTAATAGGTAAGAGAAGGTTCTGAATGAACCTTCCCTTCTACCGTCACTCTTTCTTCATGTTTTACTTCTTCTAAATCCCTCAGCTCATAGTCGTCATAACGGTAAGGGAAATAATTCAGAAGATCAGAAATGTCATAGATACCAAGTTCGTGCAATGTTTTTTCTGTTTCCGGCCCAATGCCCTTAATTTCCGCTATACTAGTTTGCTGATGGTGTGCCACTTGATTTCAGCGCTCCTCCGAAAATTTTTTTCTCTAATTCTCTTCCCGTCGGTGTCGCGGCTAAACCGCCTTGTCCCGTTTCACGCAGTGCTGTCGGCATTGTCTGGCCGATTTTGTACATCGCGTCAATCACCTCATCGCAAGGAATGCGGCTTGTAATCCCGGCCAGCGCCATATCCGCCGCGATCATTGCGTTGGATGCTCCCATTGCGTTTCGTTTGACACACGGCACTTCTACCAATCCGGCGACCGGGTCACATACGAGACCGAGCATATTTTTCAGTGTAATCGCCATTGCTTCCGCTGATTGCTGAGGCGTTCCGCCCGCCATTTCCACAATCGCAGCCGCTGCCATGCCTGATGCTGACCCGACTTCCGCCTGACAGCCTCCTGCCGCTCCTGAAATACTCGCATTATTTGCTACGACAAAACCGAACGCGCCGGCTGTAAACAGAAAACGGATCATTTGTTCTGTCGTAGGATTCAGCTTATGCTTTACGGCGAATAACGTTCCCGGCACGACCCCGGCAGAGCCGGCGGTCGGTGTAGCGCAGATCGTTCCCATCGCCGCATTGACTTCATTTGTCGCCACAGCTTTAGAAACGGCGTCTAAAATCAGATTGCCCGACAGGCTTCTTCCCGATTGGATGTATGCCTGAAGTTTCACGGCATCTCCGCCTGTTAAACCGGTCTGACTCGTGACGCCCTTCAGCCCTTTTTCAACAGCTGCTTCCATGACGGAGAGATTGCGCTCCATTCCTTGAAAGATTTCTTCCCGCGTTTTTTGCGTCACTTCCATCTCTTGGGTGATCATCACTTCCGAAATCGGAATTTGTTTTTCTTGAGTGATTTCTATTAATTCTTTTACATTACGAAACATGTCATTTTCCTCCTGACTTTTTAGTCAGCTATCTTAGTAACCTGTATAATATTAGGAAGTGTTGAAAGCTCGTCAAGCACTTCTTCTTCAATATTCTGATCGACCTCAATCGTCATCAGCGCAAGCTGGCCGACGTCCTTACGCGCCACTTCCATATGTCCGACGTTGATGGAGAATTTCGCAAGCACATTGGCAACGCCTGCAATCGTGCCGAATTTATCATTGTGAACGACTAAAATAGCCGGATGGTTTCCGGACAAACGCAGCTCAAAGCCGTTGAGCTCCGTGATTTCTATTTTTCCGCCGCCGATGGAAATACCGGTAAGGGCAAGCTCTCCCTCATCATCAGAAATGACGATACGCGCCGTATTCGGATGAACGGGCACGGCATCCTCTGTACGGAACTCTACATATATGCCCTTCTCTTCCGCAATTTGAATCGCTGTTTTAATCCGTTCATCAAATGTATCAAAATCAAGCAGGCCGCCGATAATCGCGACATCAGTGCCGTGACCCTTATACGTTTCCGCAAATGAACCGTAAAAAGACACAACGATCCGGCGGGGCTCCCGCCTGAATAAGCTTCTGGCCACTCTGCCGATCCGGGCGGCGCCTGCGGTATGTGAACTGGACGGACCGATCATTACCGGGCCGATAATATCAAAAACGCTTCTATACTTCATGCTGGTTTGCTCCTCCTTAACATCACTTCATTCAGCGCTTTTCTTTAGACTAATTGAACATTTCTCAATTGGCAAGCAGGCACACTGCCGCACTGCCGCAGGTAAATAAAGGCATAAGAATAGAAGGGCCTGATAAGCCCTTCTATTCTGCCGCAAATATATATGGATACAGAGGCTGTCTGCCGTTATGGATTTCAACCTCGATATCTTCACAGACGCTTGCAATATACTCAGCGAGTTTCTCAGCTTCTTCTTCCGGCGCGTCCTCTCCGTACAGGATGGTGACGATTTCATCTTCATCCCCGATCATTTCATCCAGCAGCAATTTCGCCGCACTTATCCGATCTTCGGCGCTGCCGATAATTGAACTGTTTAAAATGCCGATAAAATCACCTTTTTTAATATCCTTGCCGTCGATATGGGTGTCTCTGACTGAATATGTCACCTGTCCGCTTTTCACATTCCGGATGGCCTCAAGCATATTGGCTTCATTTACATCAGCCGGCTGGTCAGGGTTAAACGCAAGCAGGGCGGTCATGCCTTGAGGGACCGTTTTTGCCGGAATGACAATGACATTTTCTTCAGCCACGCTCGCCGCCTGATTGGCAGCCATCACAATATTGGAATTGTTCGGAAGAATGAAAACCGTCTCCGCATTGACAGACTGAACGGCTTCAACAATATCTTCCGTGCTCGGATTCATTGTCTGGCCGCCTTCGATTACGTGTGAAGCGCCGATGCTCGTAAACAATTCAGAAATGCCCTCTCCCATTGCCACAGTCACGATGCCAAAAGGCTTGCGGGCTTCTTTCATAACGCCGGCCGGCTTTTTTTCATCATGTTCTTGGCTGATGATTGAAGTATGCTGTTCCCTCATGTTTTCAATTTTAATTTTAATCAAATCGCCGTAACGCTGTGCGAGATTGAGTACGTTCCCTGGTTCTTCGGCATGAATATGAACTTTCGCCAGCGTGTCATCAGCCACGACCAGCAATGAATCGCCGAAACGGCTCAGTTCGTTTCTGAACGTCTCTTCCTTGAACGTCCGTTTATCTTGATCCAGCCTTACCATCACTTCCGTACAAAATCCGAATTCAATGTCTTCTGTACTCAGCATGCTCTGCGCGCTTTTATGATGCTCGGCATTCACCATATCATCGAGTGCCGGAAGAACCGCTTTTTTCGGTACGGCCTCTCCTTTTAAAGCAGCCAAAAAGCCTTCATATACACAAAGCAGACCTTTTCCGCCGCTGTCAACGACACCGACGTCCTTTAAAACAGGAAGCAGATCCGGCGTGCGGTTCAGCGACGCTTCCGCTTCTTCAATAACGGCCTCCATGAGAGCAATGATATCGGTTTCTTCTTTGGCCGAGGCGACCGCTTTTTTAGCCGCATCCTTGGCCACGGTTAAAATCGTTCCTTCAACCGGTTTCATGACCGCCTTATATGCCATATCCACTCCCGCTTGGAGTGCTGCGGCAAATTCTTGGGCGTCTATTTGGTTTTTGTTTTCAATGCTCTTTGTGAAACCTCTGAACAATTGGGACAAGATCACCCCTGAGTTTCCTCTCGCTCCCATAAGCAGGCCTTTTGACAAGGCGATGCCGACTTTGCCGATGTCGGGTGAGTCAATGTGCTCTACCTCTCTTGCACCGGATGACATCGATAAATTCATATTTGTTCCGGTGTCGCCGTCAGGCACGGGAAACACGTTCAGCGCATCCACCGCGGATGCGTTTTGAGACAATGTCTCAGCCCCCGCCAGAATCATTGCCGCAAAAGCTCTCCCATCTAAGTTTCGTCTAGACAATACTCATCCTCCTCACTACGGGTTCGTTACTCGTACGCCTTGGACATAAATATTTACAGAATCAACTGCAAGTCCGATTGTTTGATTTACTGTGTATTTTACCTTCGTCTGAACATTGTGGGCTACTTCGGATATTTTAGTGCCGTAGCTGACAATAATGTACATGTCGATATGTATTTGTTCGGCTTCCTGACGGACATGTACGCCTTTTGCGAAGTTCTCTCTCCGGAGGATTTCAGACAAACCGTCTTTAATCTGGTTTTTTGAGGCCATCCCCACTATTCCGTAACAGTCAATGGCAGCGCCTCCGGCAACCATTGCGATGACTTCGTTGGATATATCAATCTGTCCGTATTTTGTCTTCATTTCAATGGACACACAGGTTCCTCCTTCAGATGCATAGAGTTATCATTATTCTACTATATGTATCCCATTATGAAAAGAAAAGATACAGACAGCGGCCTTCAGCGCGGAAATGTGATTGGTTTTACATGTCAAGTGATTTTTCTTGAAAGTAAGGGAAACAATAGTTGCAAACGGTTTTTAGCTGTGGTAAATTATTTAAAGTATTGTATAACGAAAGCATCTGAGACACTATGTTTGAAAAGATGTTTCGCGCAGTTAGGAGGGAAACAAATGGCACGTAAATGTTTTATTACAGGTAAAAAAACAAAAGCCGGAAACAACCGTTCTCACGCAATGAACGCTTCTAAGCGTACTTGGGGCGCCAACCTTCAAAAGGTCCGCATCCTCGTTGACGGCAAACCTAAAAAAGTATATGTATCTGCCCGGGCTTTAAAATCCGGTAAAGTTGAGCGTGTATAAGCAAAAATGAACGCCTGCCCTTTTATGCGGCAGGCGTTTTTTATGCGTTCAAAGAGGGCAATTTCAGCTTCTTGGGCTTACTCTTTTCTAAATGAGCCCAGCATCGCCCGGACAATTCCTCCTAAAAACTTCGGCAATTTAATGGTATAAAATTTCATTTTGTCCCCTCCTATAAGTCCCGTATCCGCTGCGTTCATCACTTTAGGATTCATGGTTTTTTCCGCATATGGCAGAAGCCGCTTTTCTAATCCGCGCTCCTTACCATTATTAATATGCCTTTTGCAAACGAAAAAGTACCTCGTGAATGAATGAGTTCGTTACTAATACATAGTGTGGAACCCACAGGAATATGACAATTATCAAGGGGATATTTAAAACCGTCGAGTGTCAGGCCGTCTGCCGCTTCCGTAAACGGAATGAAAGAAATATAGCGTCTGCGCGCTTTTTCTTCAATTGTATAACGGCCGGGCCCGAACATCTGAATGTCATTCTGCCGGTCGATCAGCACGACATCGGTATTCTTATGTAAGGCTTTATACAGCAGCTGGATGTTCCCTAAAAAGTGATCGGCTCTTCCGCCCGTCACACCGAATATCCGAATGGTTTCCGGTTCTTTTTGTAAAGCCCAGTCAAGGGCGAGTTCAAGATCGGTATAATCTTTTTCCGCCTGATACACATGGAGGGCCGGCGCTGCTTTTTGAATCTGCATGAGCTCCTCTTCCGTAGTGCTGTCAAAATCACCGAAAGCTTCCTGCGGAATGATTCCGGCCTCCAAAAGAGCAACCGTCCCTTTATCGACTCCGACCCACGTCGTATCTCCGGCTGTGTATTCGGATAGATCGGGAATAAGCTCCCGCGGGCCTCCCGCAACGATATTGATTGTATTCATATGTTATCCTCTCTCTTAGACGCGAAAAGAGCCGGCGGCTTTCACCGGGCTCTTTTTCAGCATGTTTATGATGCGTTTCGGATGTCAGCGATGGCTTTTTTCCGATCCGGCTGATTATATACGGCAGACCCGGCAACAAGCAGATTGGCGCCCGCTTCAGCGCATAAAGGGGCTGTTTCTTTATTAACGCCTCCGTCCACCTCGATTAAAAGCTCAGACAGGCCTTTCTCCTCAGCCAGCTGTTTGACCTGACGGATTTTCGGCAGAACCGAATGAATGAAGCGCTGTCCGCCAAAACCGGGGTTAACCGTCATTAACAGCACAAGGTCAAGCTCCTCGATCACATGTTCAATCATTTGGACGGGCGTATGCGGATTGAGCACAACTCCCGCTTTTACCCCTTGCTCTTTTATCAATTGAATGGTCCGGTGAAGATGCGGACACGCTTCAGCATGAACGGAAAGGATGTCCGCGCCGGCTTTTGCGAATGCCGGGATGTAGCGGTCCGGGTTTTCAATCATAAGATGGACATCCAGCGGCAGATCAGTCACCGGACGGACGGCTTCAACGATAAGCGGCCCGATTGTAATGTTAGGGACGAAATGGCCATCCATGACATCAATATGGATATAGTCCGCCCCTCCTTTTTCCACGTCTTTAATTTCCTCGCCCAGTGAAGCAAAATCGGCGGAAAGAATTGATGGCGCAACCTTAATCATATTAATACCTCGGCTTTCTCTCTTTTATTTCCTGCATAAATTCTTTGTAATGCTCATAGCGGTACGGCTGAATCTCTCCTTCTTCCACCGCTTGCTTTACCGCGCATTTCGGCTCTTTAAGATGCAGACAGCCTCTGAATTTGCAAGAGGCGCTTATTTCTCTGATCTCAGGGAACGTGCTGCCCAGCTCTTCTTCCTCAATGCCGGTAAATTCAAGCGAACTGAACCCCGGAGTATCCGCAACCAGACCGCCTGATGTATGAATGAGCTCCACATGGCGCGTCGTATGTTTTCCGCGTCCCAAATGCGTGGAAATCTCGTTTGTTTTCAGCTCAAGCTCCGGGCTGATCGCATTTAAAAGCGAAGATTTTCCGACTCCGGACTGACCGGCAAACACCGTTGTTTTGTTCTCGAAGTGTTTCACAATGCCTGTTAAGCCGCTGTTTTCTTTTGATGACGTCACATATACGTCATAACCGATCGCCTGATAGTCTTTCACGTAAGAAAGTATCGCCTCTTTCGATTCCCCGTCTGCAGCTAAGTCCATTTTGGTTATGCAGATGATCGGGTGAATGCCGTTGGCTTCCACAAGGACGAGAAAACGGTCCAATAAAGACGTGCTGAACGCCGGCTGAACGGCAGAAAAGACGAGAACGGCCTGATCGACATTTGAAATCGGCGGCCTGATCAGCTCGTTTGTTCGTTCTTTGATTTCCAGCAGGTAGCCTTCTTTATCATTTTCAGCCTGATAAACGGCATAATCGCCGACCAGGGGCGTTATTTTATTTTTTCTGAAAATGCCCCGGCCCCTGCATTGAGTGATCTTGTCCTGTGATTCATCCAAGACATAATAGAATCCGCTTAACGCTTTTATAATTTTGCCCTCAGGCATAGGGTCCCTCCTTGTCAGTCATTATCTTTCGGGTATTCAATCGTTTTGTAGCTGACGACTTTATGATCGACCATCACTTGATAATACCCCTTCTGTCCCTGATCAATCTTCAGTTCAATTGTTTTTTCAGTCGGCTCTTTTATTTTAAATGAGTCATACGTATCAGAGATGCTGTGGTCCTTATCATCGATGGCGATTTGCACTTCAAGCTCGTCCCCTTCATGTTCGGGTTCGTAAGGAATGCTGATTTTTTCTTTTACCGTTTTCGCCGGTTTTTCTTCAGGTCCGAGCGAGAACGTCACTTCAACATTACTTCCCGGCTTAACCGCAGTGCCGGCTGCCGGCTCTTGCTTCATGACTTGTCCTTCCGGCACGTCATCTGAATGGGCTTGTTTTTCAACAAGCTGCAGGCCGTTATCTTCAAGATACCCTGAAGCCGCTTCTTTGCTGTAAGTCTTTAAGTCCCTCAGCGTAACGTCCGCCGGGCCGAGGCTGACCGTTAGATTGACTTCATCGTCGCTTGCGACCATGTCGGTGCCGGCTGACGGGTTCTGATCAATTACGGTGCCGGCCTCGCTGTCATCGTTCTCTTCTTTGACATTGACATGTTTGAAGCCTTTTTCCTTCAGCGATTTTTTTGCGTCGCCGATCTGCCTTCCTTTCACGTCGATCAGCTGGGTTTTCGGTTTTCCGATGCTTTTGTACAGTTTTACAGAAGAGCCTTCTTTAACGGTAGACCCCGCTTTTGGGTCCGTTTTGACCATTAATTCCTCTTCTATTTTTTCATCTTCAATATCCGTTATATCAGGATCCGCCCGGAGCCCGTTCTTTTCAAGCAGGGCTTCCGCTTTTTCGTACTTCATGCCCCGTACATCGGGGACGCTTACATCTTTAGGCATAAATAAAGACGGAAACACGGTGACCGCAAGAACAGCTGCCATAATGAAAATGAAACAGACGGCCAGCAAAACCCACGGCCATTTCCGTTTTTTCTTTTTGGCGGGCTGCTGTTCCTTATCATCCGTCTCCCCCGGCGTTTCCGCCTGAGGCGCGGCTTTTGCGCCGTCAGTAATAACGGGAATGGCTTTTGTCATTTCCTCATCATCCTGCACGGAAAATTTTTGTTCATTCAGCCTGCCGGCGTCAAAAGCCGTTCTGATGTCCGCTTCCATGTCCTCGGCGCTTTCATAGCGGTGAAACGGGTCTTTAGCGGTTGCCTTTAAAATAATGTTTTCGACGCTCTGCGGAATGGAAGGGTTCCACTTTCTGGCGGAAGGCGTTTCTGTTTGCAGATGCTTTAGCGCTATGCTGACGGCTGATTCTCCGTCAAAAGGAATTTTACCTGTTAAAAGCTCAAACAGCACGATGCCGAGCGCGTAAATATCTGATTTTTTCGTTGCCAGACCGCCTCTCGCCTGCTCCGGAGACAAATAATGAACCGAGCCCAGCACAGAATTCGTATGTGTGATTGTCGTAGACGTAAGCGCTGTGGCGATGCCGAAATCCGTCACCTTGATATGCCCTAAATGATCTATCAATATATTGTGCGGTTTAATATCCCGGTGCACGATATGGTTTTGATGGGCATGGGCGATGGCCGAGACGATCTGCTCCATAACGGACAGCGCTTCTTTCGGATGAAGCGGTCCGTGTGCGTTTATGTATTCCTTTAATGTCATGCCTTCCACATATTCCATGACAATGTAATAAATATCGCCTTCCTCCCCGATATCGTAAATACTGACGATATTCGGATGATCGAGGCTTGATGCCGACTGTGCTTCTCTTCTGAAACGCCTGATAAAATCAATGTCATTCACAAAGTCAAACCGCAGAATTTTAATTGCGACTTCACGTTCGAGAATGATGTCCTCAGCTAAAAAAACGTTTGCCATTCCGCCGCCGCCAATGGGCCGGAGGATATGATAACGCCCGCTGATCCGCTTGCCGGTTAGCACTTGTCTTCACCCTCTTTTGCATCTGCGGAAAACTCAATCAACACAGCCGTGATGTTATCTTCGCCGCCGTTTTGATTCGCTTTGCTGATGAGAAGGTCTACTTTTTCCTGAGGATCAGATTCGGCTTGAAGCATTTGTTTGATCTCGTGATCTTCTATTTTATTTGACAGTCCGTCAGAGCATAAAAGCAGCTGATCGCCGTCAGACAGTTCAAAAGAACGGGCGTCGGGACTGATGGTTTCATCTGTCCCCAGCGCTCTCGTCAATACATTTTTCCGCGGATGGTGCTCGGCGTCCTCTTTCGAAATTTCCCCCGTCTTGACCAGCTCATTCACAAGCGAATGGTCCTCAGTCAGCTGAGTGAATTCCCCCTCTTGAAGCAGGTAGCACCGGCTGTCACCGATATGAGCCACAGTGACAAACTTCCCGGTGAATAAGGCGCACACAACGGTGGTGCCCATTCCCCGGCATTCTTCATTCGCTTTAGCGTGGTCATGTACTTTGACATTCGCCTCATGAATCCGGTCTTTCAGCCAATCTTCGCAAGCAGACGGCAGAGATGGAACCGTTTCGGTCCGGTTCCACTGCTCTTCCATCGCCGCAACCGCCATCCTGCTCGCTACATCTCCGGCAAGATGACCGCCCATGCCGTCGGCGACAACCGCAAGCACCGCGTCTTCTTTTGTGAAAATGCCCGCCGCATCTTCATTATGCCGGCGGACTTTACCTGTATCTGTTTTCAAGGCTGTAATCAACCTCTTCACCTCGTCTCGTCTTGACGCTCCTTCGCGCGAAGCTGACCGCAGGCCGCGTCAATGTCATGGCCTTGCTCTCTTCTGATCGTGACATTTACACCGCGGGATTTTAACGTTTTTTCGAATGCGAAAATCTGATCTCTCGGTGTGCGGACGTAATCCCGTTCAGGCACATAGTTTACCGGAATTAAATTGACATGGCATTTCACGTCTTTTAACAGTTCTGCAAGCTCTTCTGCATGTTCGACCTGATCATTTACGCCGCCGAACAGCCCGTATTCAAAGCTGATCCGTCTGCCTGTTTTCTCGATGTAATATTTGACGGCCTCCATAAGGTCAGGAAGCTTATAGGCTTTGTTAATCGGCATCAGACGGCTTCTGATTTCCGTATTCGGAGCATGCAGAGAAATCGCGAAATTGATCTGCATTTTTTGATCGGCGAAATCGTAAATCTTCGGAATGATTCCGCTGGTGGAAACTGTGATATGACGCGCTCCGATGTTCAGCCCTTTATCGTGGTTAATGATTTTTAAGAAAGCGAGCATTTCATTGAAATTATCAAACGGCTCTCCGATTCCCATGATGACGACTGAGCTGACGCGTTCATCCGTTTCATCAAGCGCCTTTTGCACTTTCACGACTTGAGCGACGATTTCTCCCGCTTCAAGATTCCGTTTCAGTCCGCCGAGCGTTGACGCGCAAAATGTGCAGCCGATCCGGCAGCCGACCTGTGTCGTTACACATACAGAATTACCATACTCGTGTCTCATTAAAACCGTTTCGATCGTATAACCGTCATGAAGCTCAAATAAAAATTTCATCGTGCCGTCTTGAGATGTCTGTTTTACAGCCGTTTTCAGCGTTGTCAGCACAAAATTGCTCTCGAGTTTTTCACGCAGGCTTTTTGAGAGGTTTGTCATCTCATCAAATGAAGAAACCCGCTTCTCATAAAGCCATTCAAAAATCTGTGCTGCGCGGAACGGCTTTTCGCCATTCTCGGTCAGCCATTGTTTGATTTCATCTAATTCAAAAGAGTAAATGGACGGCTGCTCAGTCCGCAGCTCTTTCCGTACGCTTGTCTTTTTTAATTGTGTCATTTTTTATCCCTTCTTTCTCATGCTGCTAATAAAGAAACCGTCTGTTCCGAAATAATGCGGAAGAATTTGAAGGCTTCCATCCTGAACAAAGGGTCTCGCCTTTTCAGGCAGCCGCTTTTCAAGAGACAAATCGGGTTCAAACTCAGGGTGTTCTTGTATAAACGCATGCATAACTTCTTCATTTTCTGTCCGGTCCATTGTACACGTACTGTATACGAGTGTGCCACCTTTTTTTACTAATGGGGCGATTTCCCTTAAAATGCCGAGCTGGATTTCTGACAGCCGTCTGCTGTCCTCCGGCGTCTTCGTATATTTCATATCGGGTTTTCTTCTGATGACGCCGAAACCTGAGCAAGGGGCATCAACGAGAATACGGTCAAACCGTTCTGCGCCAAAGGCCTCTCCCGCTTTTCGCGCATCCATCGTTTGCGCGTCGATGATCGTAAGTCCGAGCCGTTCTGCGCCCTCTTTAATCAGCTTTACTTTATGGCGGTGAAGATCAAGTGATGTGAGGCTCCCCTCGTTCTCCATCAGTTCCGCAATGTGAGCCGACTTTCCGCCCGGTGCGGCGCATGCATCTAAAACGGTTTCGCCCGGCTTCGGGTCCAGCGCCCGCGCGACAAGCATTGAGCTTTCATCCTGTATGGATACCCGGCCGTTTTGGAAAAATGCCGTGTTCGCGATGCTTCCTTTCAAAAGCTTAATCGCATCAGGAGAAAGGTCTCCGGCTTCCGCTTCCAGACCGGCATTCTCCATCTCATTCAGCACCGTTTCCCTGTCGCTCTTTATGTGATTGACACGGAGCGTCTGCTTCGGCGGAATGAGATGAATCCGGCAGATCTTTTCAGCTGCCTCAAAGCCGTACGCCACGACCCACTCTTTTACGAGCCATTCGGGATGGCTTGTCTCTGTAGAAAGACGGAGAACCGGGTCTTCAATTTCAGCGAATGACGGCGCCCCTTCACGCTGCAGGGAGCGGAGGATGCCGTTGACAAAGGACGCAATGCCCTTATGCCCGCGTTTTTTGGCGATCTCAACCGCTTCATGAATGGCGGCGCGATCCGGTATTTTTTCTAAATACTCCATTTGATACGCGGACAGACGAAGCAGCTGAATCACCCATGGCTTCACTTTATTCGGCTTGCGGATAAAAGGCTTCAGCATGTAGTCTAAGGCGATTTTATTTTGCAGCGTTCCGTAGACAAGCTCTGTCAGCAGTCCTCTGTCCTGATCGCTGAGCGTGTTCGTTTTGATAACCGAGGTAAGAAGCAGGTTGCTGTATGCCTGATTTTGCTCAAGCTTCTCAAGCGCTTCAAGGGCGAGCTCCCGGACATTAATTTTCTTCATTTGCTTCTCCTAACACGTCACCGGGCTGCACATTTTTGCCTCTTACAAAATCTTCGCCCTTCATCCGTTTTTTTCCCGCCGGCTGCAGCTCTGTGATTAAAAGGGCGGTGCTGTTTCCTGATGCGACGACAATGCCGTTTTGCTCCGTGCGGATGACTGTTCCGGGCGCAGCTTCAGTTTTTGCCGCAACTTTTTCAGAAGCCCATACTTTCATATTTTGACCGTTCAAAGTTGTATAGGCGACAGGCCAAGGGTTTAAACCTCTGATCTGGTTGTAAATCTCTTCTCCGGGCTTTGCCCAATCAATCCGCTCCTGCTCACGCTTAATGTTAGGCGCGTAAGTCGCTTTTGATTCGTCCTGTTTGATCGGTTTAATATTTCCGGAAATGACGTTCGGGACGGTCTCTGACAAAAGCTTTGCCCCCGCTATGCTTAATTTGTCGTGAAGCGTGCCGACGTTATCCGTTTCATCAATTTCCACTTCGATTTTCGAAATCATATCGCCCGCATCAAGCTTTTCAACCATATACATGATTGTCACGCCCGTTTTCTTCTTGCCTTGGAGAATCGAATAATGTATCGGCGCTCCGCCTCTTAATTCAGGCAATAGTGACGCGTGTACGTTGATACAGCCGTATTTCGGGCCGTCCAGCAGCTGCTTGGGCAGGATCTGTCCGAATGCCGCCGTAACAATCAGGTCCGGCTTCAGGCTGAGCACTTTTTCTATTTCTTCTTCGAGCCTTACTTTTTCGGGCTGAAGCACGGGAATGCCGTGACGTTCAGCTTCAGCCTTAACAGGAGGGGGCGTCATGATTTTTTTTCTGCCTTTCGGGCGGTCAGGCTGCGTAACGACACCAACCACTTCATACCCGTCTTCAATAAGCATGCGCAGGACGGGAACTGAAAAATCGGGCGTTCCCATAAAAACGATCCTTGTCATCCAATCATCCTTCCATTTCTGCCAGTTCTTCTTCAGTGTAGTAAGCCGTAATTTTTGATGTGAATAAAATGCCGTCTAAATGATCCATTTCATGCTGAACGGCTCTGGCCAAAAAACCCTCCGCTTCTAAAATAAACGGTTTTCCTTTACGGTCATAGGCTTTTACCTTTACGTAATCCGGGCGGGTGACATCGCCGTAAACCCCTGGAAAGCTTAAGCAGCCCTCGACTCCGGTCTGTTCACCGCTCTTTTCAAGAATAACCGGATTTACAAGGTCGATCCGGCCGCTTTCTTCACCGATGTCCACGACGGCCGCTCTTTTTAAAATGCCGATTTGCGGCGCGGCGAGACCGACGCCATCCATTTCGAGCATCGTATCGTACATATCGTCAAGCAGTTTTTTTAATTTTTTATCAAACACTGTCACTTCATCGGCTGGTGTTTCCAGAACCTCCGCCGGATGTGTGACGATTTTTTTCACAGCCAAAATTTTGCCCTCCAAAAACTAATGTTACATCAGCATGTACGGATTCATATCGATTGAAATCATGACATGCTTTTGCGCAATGTCGCGTTTATAGTGCTCCAGTATCTTTTTCAACTGAATCTGCAACTCGTTTTCCTGTCTGTATTTTATCACGCATTGATAGCGATATCTATCTTTGATCCTGGCGATCGGGGAAGCCGCCGGCCCGAGAATTTTCGTATCAGGCCCGCATCCCGCTCTTAAATAGTTTGTAATCTTTTCTGCGGTGACCGCGGCTTTTGCCGCTTCTTCATGAGAAACGGTCACCAGCGCCACGTAATAATAAGGCGGGTATGACTGGGCCCGTCTGTGCGCCATTTCCTGCTGAAAAAAAGTTTCATAGTCATGCGTTTTCGTCAGCTGAATGCTGTAATGAGACGGTGTATACGTTTGAATGACCACCGTTCCCGGCTTTTCATGCCGCCCGGCCCGGCCGCTTACCTGCGTCAGCAGCTGGAATGTCTTCTCCGCGGCCCTGAAATCAGGGATGTGAAGCGTCGTATCTGCGCTTAATACTCCGACGAGCGTCACGTTCGGAAAATCAAGCCCTTTTGCGATCATCTGCGTACCGAGCAGGATATCCGCTTTTCCTTCACCGAACGCTGACAACAGTTTTTCATGGGCGCCTTTTCTTGAAGTGGTGTCCACATCCATCCTGATCACGCGCGCCTGAGGCAGCACTTTCGTAAGCTCCTCCTCCACACGCTGCGTGCCCGTGCCGAAAAAGCGGATATGTTCGCTGCCGCATTCCGGGCATGTTCCCGGGACAGGTTCCTCATGGCCGCAGTAATGGCATTTCAGCCTTTGTCCGTAGCGGTGATAAGTCATCGAAATGTCGCAATGCGGACATTGCGGCACATAACCGCAGTCCCGGCACATCACAAACGAGGAATAACCCCGTTTATTCAGAAAAAGGACGGCCTGCTCTTTTTTTGCAAGCTTCTCTTCCAGCTGTTCCATCAGTTCTCTTGAAAACATTGATCTGTTGCCGTTTCTCAGTTCTTCTCTCATATCAACGAGAGAAACGTCAGGCATGAGCTGGCGATTTACGCGATGTTTTAACGGAAGCAGCTCATAAACGCCTTTTTTCGCCCGCGCAAATGATTCCAATGTCGGCGTGGCGCTCCCGAGGACGACCGGACAGCTGTGATGCTCGGCCCGGCGGATGGCTACGTCCTTTGCATGATACCGCGGCATTTCCTCCTGCTTATAGGAAGATTCGTGCTCTTCATCAATAATGATCATGCCGAGATTTTCAAACGGGGCAAAGATGGCCGATCTGGCTCCGACGACAAGCCGGACTTCCTTGCGCTGAATCTTCCGCCATTCATCGTATTTTTCACCTGTGGATAATCCGCTGTGCATGACCGCAACCTGTGAGCCGAAGCGGCCTTTAAAACGGTTGACCATTTGCGGTGTCAACGAGATTTCCGGAACGAGCACGATGGCTTCTTGTCCTTTTGCCAGCACTTTTTCAATGGATTGCAGGTAAATTTCCGTTTTGCCGCTTCCTGTGACGCCGTGAAGCAGAAAGACGTGATGGACATGATCGGCTACAGCTTGTTTAATCGGCTCAAAAGCGGCCTGCTGCTCTTCTGTAAGAGAGAGCGGCTCTGTTTTTTTGAACATTCTGTCCTGATAAGGATCGCGGTAAACCTCCTCAAAGCTTTCCGTAAGAAGCCCCTTTTTAAGAAGCGTTTTCAGCGTCGCGGAACTGGAATCGGTCTTTTTGCAAAGCTCGGCCGCGGAAATCTTTGCTCCCCCGCCGATAAAATAAGTAAGCACGGCGAGCTGTTTAGAAGCCTGCTTTGTCAATGAATCTGCGTGCCGGGCGAGTTCTTCTTTGTCCGCCCCCGCTTCAATCATGCGGATCATTTTTTTATTCGTTTTTTGGGCGACTTTATATGTGACATCAATGCTTCCTTTGCGCACGAATTTTTGAAGTGACGAAAGAATGCTTTCATCGGTAATATCCGAGTACAGAAGACTTTTTTGATTCCTGAAAAGCTGTTTGATGTCCGGTGTCAGCGCTTCTTCGTCAACGACTTTCAGCTCTTTCTCGTACTTCGCCTTCAGTGCGGCGGGCAGCATTGCCTGAAGCGCCGTGATTTTAAACGACAGCGTTTTGTCAGAAAGCCATGAAGACAGCTGCATCAGTTCCTCAGTCAGAACGGGCGTCAAATCAAGAAGCTTCTCGACTTCCTTCATTGAGCCGCCGTTTAATTCAGACGAATCTTTCAAACCGGTCACAAATCCTTGAAGCTTGCGCGGGCCAAACGGGACAATCACCCGCATGCCGACTTCGATCATCCCTTTTAAATGATCGGGAATTTTGTAATCAAAGGGTCTGTCAATGTTTTTGGAGCTGACATCGACAATAACTTCTGCTACATTCATACGGGTTTTCGGTCCTCGGCTTTCAAAGCGGTCATTTCCTTCAGCATTTCAAAGGAAACGTCAAGTTTAGACATAAGCGCAAGCTCCCGTTTTCTTCCGTCCCGGAAATAGAAGGTGACGACATTCGTATCCGTGCCAAATCCGGCCCCTTCTGCTTTCACATCATTCGCAACGATCATATCAAGGTTTTTCTGTTCGAGTTTTCTGCGCGCATAGCGTTCGACGTCTTGCGTTTCAGCCGCAAAACCGACCAGCAGCTGGTGTGTTTTCCGTTCGCCGAGTTCTTTCAGTATGTCTGCCGTACGGTTGAATTCGATCACGAGCGAACCGTCTTTCTTCTTCATTTTGTGATCAGAAACAGCCGCCGGCGTAAAATCGGCCACGGCCGCCGTCTTAATCACCATGTCGCATGAATCAAACACAGAAAGCACGGCTTCTCTCATATCGGCTGCCGATTGCACAGGAAGAAACTGATACAGCCCGACTGGCGGCTCTATTGACACCGGGCCTGAAATCAGCGTCACCCGCGCCCCGAGACGGACGGCGGCTTCAGCAGCGGCGTAGCCCATTTTGCCGGTGGATTTATTTGTGAAGAAGCGGACAGGGTCCACGGCTTCGCGCGTCGGACCGGCCGTAATGACAATATGTTTTCCTTTCAGCGGCGCATCGTCTTCAAGCTCCTTAAAATGCTCTCTGACACGCTCAACAATAAGCTCCGGCTCCTCCAGCCTTCCTTTGCCGACATATCCGCATGCCAAATAGCCTTCACTCGGCTCGATAAAGCGGACCCCGTCCTGATAAAGCACAGAGATGTTCCGTTTCACCGCCGGATGATCATACATATGGACATTCATCGCAGGCGCCACCCAGACCGGGGCCTCAGCCGCCAGCACCGTCGTTGTGAGCATATCGTCAGCAATTCCGTTGGCAAGCTTTCCGATGATATTTGCCGTAGCGGGCGCGACAATAATTAAATCCGCCCAGTCAGCGGCATCAATATGAGAAATCACCTTCGGATTTTGTTCATTAAATGTATCTGTATACACTTCATTCCGGCTCAGCGCCTGAAATGTCAGCGGAGAAACAAACTCACGCGCGGACTCAGTCATAATCACTTTGACGTTTGCGCCGGCCTGAACCAGCTTGCTCGTGAGTGCGGAAGCTTTATAAACGGCAATTCCTCCGCTTACGCATAGCAAAATGTTTCGGTTTTTCATGAAGTCTTCTCCCCTTTATGAAAGCATTGGACAAATCCCAAACGGAAAAAAATAACAACCTATGTAGAGATAGGTTGCTACGTGTGCTTGTTATTCGCTGTCTTCTCTTTCAAACGAAAGCAGGCCCGCGTCAATTTCTTCTAAAGCTTTGCCTACATATTTGTGAGAAATGGTATGTTCAATCTGCTGGTCTTTTTTGATCTGCATTTCACGCGCGCGTCTTGCAGACACGGTCACCAGCGTATATTTAGAATCTAATTTATTCATTAAAGAGTCAATTGACGGATCTAACATAAGTTATTCTACCTCCAGCATTTTCTTATATCTCGGAGCGACGCGTTCACGTTTTAAGTGCTCGGCGAGAACGATTGCGTTAATCTTATCACAAGCCGTTTGGATATCGTCGTTTTCAACGACATAATCATACGCGTCCATCATTTCGATTTCAGCTTTTGCGGCATTCATTCTGTTTTCGATTAAATCGTCGGTTTCAGTCCCTCTTGTCACGATTCTGTTTTTCAGCTCAGAAAGACTCGGCGGCGCTAAGAAGATAAACAGGCCTTCCGGAAATGCATTCCGCACTTGGAGCGCGCCCTGCACTTCAATCTCTAAGAAGACGTCTTTTCCTTCTTGAAGCGTCTGTTCGACATAATCAACGGGCGTTCCGTAATAGTTGCCGACATATTCTGCCCACTCAAGCAGTTTGTTGTTTTCAATCATGCGTTCGAATTCATCTCTAGATTTAAAGAAATAATCGACGCCATCGACCTCGCCCTCTCTCGGGTTTCTCGTCGTGACTGAAATTGAGTATTCAAATTTCGTGTCCTGTTGTGAAAATATTGCTTGCCGAACCGTTCCTTTTCCAACTCCGGAGGGACCTGAGAGAACGATTAATAACCCTCTTTCTTTCATGCGGCAATTACCCCTGCCCTTCATCCATAATTTCTTCTTTCACAGAAAGTCTGTGTGCAACTGTCTCAGGCTGGACGGCAGATAAGATAATGTGATCACTATCCATGACGACAACTGCACGGGTTCTTCGTCCGTATGTAGCGTCTATTAGCATTCCGCGGTCTCTTGCATCCTGGATCATTCGCTTTATTGGCGCAGACTCCGGGCTGACAATCGAAATCATCCGATTGGCGGAGATGATATTGCCAAATCCGATATTAATCAGTTTAATCGTCATCTTCTACGTTCCCCCTGTAAAATAGACGTCTCTAGTGTAACCTGAAGAGGCCGTCTGTAAACAATACGCACAGTCGCTATTCTATATTTTGCACTTGTTCCTTCAATTTTTCAATAGAACTTTTCATTTCAACGACAAGCTTTGTGATTTGATGATCATTGGCTTTTGAGCCGATCGTATTCGCTTCTCGGTTAAGCTCCTGAACAAGGAAATCAAGTTTGCGGCCGACTGCCCCGCCTTCTTTTAATATATCACGGAATTGAACAAAATGGCTCTTCAACCTGGTAATTTCTTCCGTTATATCAGAACGATCGGCGAAAATGGCGCATTCCGTGATCAGCCTGCTTTCGTCGAGCGCATCCTCCGTCCATTCCTTCATTCGGGCGTAAAGACGCTCGCGGTATTGAATAACAACGGCCGAAGCGCGCTCTTTCACCTGTTCGGACAGCGTCTCAAGCCGCTCAATGTGCAGAAAGCAGTCTTCCGCCAAAAGCCGTCCTTCTTTTTCTCTCATGTCACAAAGTTCCTTTACAGCCAGCTCAGCGGCTTCCCTGATGACTTCTTCAAGCTTGTCATCACGCATCTGTTCTTCGTGTATCTGCGCAATATGTTCAACTTTAAAGAACTCCATTGCATCGGGTTCTGCGGCCAGGCTGTAGCGCTCTTTCATGACGCGTGCGGCGCTCACATATTCATCAAGGAGCTCCCAATCGATGTTCAGGCTTCTTTTTATGAGCGCGTCACTGTTTACAGTGAGAAACAGCTCTACTCTTCCGCGCTGTATATGCTGCAATATCGTTTGTTTCAGCTTATCCTCTACATATAGCAAAGGCCGTGGCAGGCGGGCGTTCACTTCTTTGAACCGGTAATTGACGGATTTCAATTCAACGGTTGCCGAGAGATCGCCTTTTGTGCTGCTTGCGCTGCCGAAGCCTGTCATACTCCGTATCATATGAAACACCCAATTCTTTCCCGTTATCAAAATAAAAGGGCAATAGACATGCTATTACCCCTAAGATTATATCATATGGAATTATTTTTTTCTTGTCAAAAGTGAACCCGCCAGCAAAAAAGTAGGTATGCCCGACATACCGATAATCAGCATCCAATCGCCCGGCGTAATCGGCACTGTTTTGAAAATCGGCTGCAGCGGCGGATAATAGATGACGATGACCATCAGGAAGATAGAAGAAATGATGGCCCCGAGCAGATAGATATTTTCAAACGGATTCCGGGAGAAAACAGACGTTTCGCTCCGGCAGTCAAACACGTGTATAAGCTGAGCCAGGACAAGAGTCGCGAATGCAACGGTCTGTGCGTAGGGCAGATTTTCAGGATTGCGGTGATAGACGATGATAAACGCTAAAATGGTTGCAGCTCCGATTAAAAACCCTCTTGATACGACTTTCCAGCCCAGTTTTCTCGCAAACACTCCTTCTTTCGGATGCCGCGGCTTCCGCCTCATCAGGTCTCCTTCCGGCTGATCCATACCGAGGGCCATCGCCGGCAGCCCGTCAGTGACTAAGTTCACCCACAATATCTGAATCGGAACGAGCGGCAGCGGCAGAGCGAGAAGCATCGCAAACAGCATCACTAAAATTTCACCTACGTTGGAGGCGAGCAAATACCGGACGAATTTTCTTATATTTTCATAGATATTCCGTCCCTCTTTTATGGCTGATTTAATCGTAGCAAAGTTATCATCTACCAGAATGAGAGAAGAGGCTTCCTTTGCCACATCCGTTCCCGTCACGCCCATGGCAACACCGATATCTGCCTGCTTTATGGCCGGCGCGTCATTAACCCCGTCTCCCGTCATGGCGACGACGTGTCCGTTTTCCTGGAACGCTTTGACGATTTTCAATTTATGTTCAGGCGACACGCGTGCGAAGACGTAGACATCATCGACCGTTTCGATAAGTTCTTTCTCCGTAAGCTCATTCAGCGTCTTGCCGTCCATCACACGCCCCTTTTTCGGAAGAAGACGCAAATCTTTTGCAATGGCCTTTGCCGTTTCGACGTGATCCCCTGTGATCATAACCGTTTTAATGCCGGCTTCACGGCATTCTTTAATCGCCTGTCTGACCTCCGGACGGGGCGGATCAATTATGCCTGACAAGCCGAGCATCGTCAGATTTTTTTCCGCCTGCTCCATTGTCGGCTTTTCTCCGGGCTTAAGCGGTTTATAAGCAATCGCGATCGTACGCAAAGCTTGCGACGCCAGCTCTTTCAGAACCGCTTCCGTTTCTGCTTTCTTTTCTTCTGAAAAAGGCGTACTTCTTGCGCCGTGCATCAGATGTGACGAGCGGTCAATCAGCACATCGGGCGCTCCTTTAGTGATGACGAACTGCTTTTTTTCCTGATCCTCTACAATGACGGTCATCATTTTGCGGACGGAGTCAAACGGAAACTCGGCAACCACGCGGTAGTGCCCGTTGAGCCAATCGTTTGAATAACCGCCCTTTCTTGCAGCCGTCAGCAGCGCTCCTTCTGTCGGATCGCCGTCGAGTACATAACGGCCGTCTTTCAGTGCGATTTCGGATGTGTTGCACAACGCGCCGAAAACCAACATCTGTTCAAGAATCTTCTCATCTTTCGGCTTGATTTCCCGCTCATCTCGGGTGAAAACGCCCTCCGGCTCATAGCCGATGCCTGACACTTTATAAATTTTGCCGCCTGACCACATATGGGTGACGGTCATTTTGTTTTGTGTCAGCGTGCCGGTTTTATCAGAACAAATGACAGAGGCGCAGCCCAATGTTTCAACCGCCGGGAGCTTTCTGACAATTGATTTTTGTTTGATCATGCGCTGGACGCCGATTGATAATGCCACCGTAACAATGGCGGGAAGCCCTTCCGGAATCGCGGCGACGGCCAATGACACCCCGGCCAAAAACATGCTGTAAAGATCATGTCCCTGTAAGACGCCGACTGCAACGACCAATACCGTTAAAAGGAGCGCGACGATAATTAAAATTTTGCCGAGCTCTTCAAGTCTTCGCTGCAGCGGTGTTGAAAGGCTGCCGGCGGATTCCAGCATATCGGCGATTTTCCCCATTGCCGTATTCATTCCTGTACCGACGACGACGCCGACACCGCTGCCGCGCGTTACAATCGTACCCATAAACGCCATATTGCTGATGTCGCCTAACGAAACATCCGGCTTTCTCAGTTTATCAGCTTGTTTAACCACCGGAATTGATTCCCCGGTCAGCGCCGATTCCTCAATTTCAAGGCTTTTTGCTTCAACGATCCGCACATCCGCGCCAATCCGGTCTCCGCTTGAAAATTTCATAATATCGCCGGGAACGAGCTCCTTGGACTGAATCTTCTTCCAGCTCCCGTCCCGCAACGCTGACACATACGGCGTTGACAGCTCTTTTAATGCATGTAAAGACTTTTCCGCACGCCGCTCTTGAAAAAAACCGAGAACCCCATTGACAAATACAATCGCCATAATCGCTACGGCATCTACATATTCGCCTAAAAACCCGGATATTAAGGTTGCCGCCAGCAGCACGAGCACCATAAAATCTTTAAATTGGGCGAAAAACACGGCGATCGCCGGTGTCCTCTTGCCCTCCTGAAGCTCGTTCGGTCCGTGCTTTTCAAGGCGTTTTTTCACCTCTTTTTCGGTCAACCCCTGTTTAATGGACGTATTTGTTGCTTTCAGCAAATCGGTTTGTCCCATTTCATGAAACTTCATTCTTCTCGTCCACTCCCCTGCCTCGCTTTAGAGATGTCACTCTGTAAACAAGCTTATTCTGACTCGTCCCTTTTCATGCTATAATTATCGAATGCAGGAAGAAGGAAAGGGTGTTTTATATGTCTTTTGATGGCATGTTTACATACGGAATGACACATGAATTAAACAGCCGGATCGCCGGAGGCCGGATCACGAGAGTCCATCAGCCTTTTAAACACGATGTGATATTTCATATCCGCGCTAACGGAAAAAACCATAAATTATTATTATCGGCGCATCCGAGCTATTCACGGGTGCACATGACAAACCAGGCCTATGAAAATCCGAGCGAGCCGCCGATGTTTTGTATGCTGCTCAGAAAGCATATAGAAGGCGGATTTATTGAGAAAATAGAACAGGCCGGATTAGACCGGATTATGATATTCCGCATAAAAAGCAGAAATGAAATCGGCGACGAAACCGTCAGAACGCTGTATGTTGAAATTATGGGGCGGCACAGCAATATTATCCTGACTGACGGAGAAGGAGCCATCATCGACGGACTGAAGCATTTATCTCCGTCGATGAACAGCTACCGGACCGTTCTGCCGGGATATGATTACAAGCTTCCTCCCGCTCAGGAAAAAATTTCGCCGCTTGCCGCGGATGAAGAGGACGTTTTGCGTTATCTCAGTTTTCAGGAAGGACGGCTTGACCAGCAGATCGTCAGACACTTCTCAGGTGTTTCTCCGCTTTTTGCAAAAGAAGCCGTGCACAGAGCGGGTCTCGCTAACAAAATAACGCTGCCGAAGACGCTGATTGAAATGTTCCATGCCGTGAAAGATTGCAGGTTTACACCAAACATTACGACAGCCGGCGGAAAGGAATACTTTTATCTCCTGTCTCTCACACATGTAAACGGAGAGGAGCGCACCTTTCACTCTCTGAGTGAGCTGTTGGACCGGTTTTATTTCGGCAAGGCGGAACGCGACCGCGTCAAACAGCAGGCTCAGGATCTCGAGCGGTTTGTCGCAAATGAACGGAAAAAGAACGCCAATAAGATAAAAAAGCTGGAAAAGACGCTCGACTACTCAGAAAATGCGAAGGAATTCCAGCTATACGGCGAACTGCTGACGGCAAATTTGTATATGCTGAAAAAAGGTGACAAAGAAGCGGAAGTCATCAATTATTATGATGAAGAAAGTAAGACGGTGACCATCCCTTTAAATCCGAACAAAACACCGTCAGAAAACGCGCAGATGTATTTTACAAAGTATCAAAAGGCGAAGAATTCCGTCGAGGTGGTAAAAGAACAGATCCGTCTGGCCGAGGAGGAAATCGCTTATTTCGATCAGCTGATCCAGCAGCTCTCCTCCGCCTCCACAAAGGATATTCACGAAATAAGGGAAGAGCTTGTGGAAGGCAAATATCTGCGACCGAAACAGCAGCGGGGACAGAAAAAACAGAAGCAGCACGTTCCTGTTTTGGAGCAATATGAATCTTCACGGGGATTGACGATTCTTGTCGGCAAAAACAATAAACAAAATGAATACTTAACGACAAAAGCTGCCGCAAGGGATGATTTATGGTTCCACACGAAAGACATTCCGGGTTCCCACGTTGTGATTAAAAGCAGCGATCCAGATGAACAATCCATACTGGAGGCGGCTGCGATCGCCGCTTATTTTTCCAAAGCGAAAGATTCCGGCTCCGTTCCCGTTGATTATACAAAAATCAGACACGTGAAAAAGCCAAACGGCGCAAAGCCCGGATTTGTCACCTATGACAGCCAGCATACCGTATTTGTCACACCTGATGCCGACCTTGTCATACGGCTGAAAAAATAAACGCACCTCCAAGCTGAAACCCGCACTCAGCTTGGAGGTGTTTTTTATTACGTATAAACGGAGATGACACTCTCCCAGCCGTCAGAACCGATCTATACAGTATCTGATCAGTTTCCCGTCATGTCTGCCTGATCCGCCGGGGGCCGTCTCTGATTAAAGCGGTCACACCTGATTTGGCGGCGGATACTGTCACCTTCCCTCGCCGCACCTGAGCACATCCGGGCGGGTCTCTGACCTTTCCTTTGCATGCGGGCGGAATCAAGGCGGCATGGGGATCAGATACATATTCCGCATCACTTCGCAATCCTGACCGCTTGCCGGCATATACCGTTCAAACTGCCCGCTTTCGTTTTGAATTGTTCACATTCGGGGACTGTGAGGACAGTATAAAAAACACCCTGCCTGATGACAGACAAGGTGTTTTCTATGGTCTTCTTCTTTTCTCAAATAATCGATCCACTTCTTCAGCCAAATCAGCAGTAATGAGAGGCTCTATGTCCTCAGCCAGTCTTTTCGTATGTGCCGGGCTTGCGCCGCTTGTTGATACGGATACTTGAATGCGCCCTTTGCGGATGATCTTCGGCATATACACGCTGCCCTGTTCAGCATCGCTTACACAATTGACCAGCTGCGTTTCAGAAGCGCTCGCGGCTATCTCCTGATTTACGCTGCGGTCATTTGTCGCGGCAATGATGAAGAAAGCGGGCGCGAGATCCTTCATTTCAATTTTACGGGAAACCCAGCGGATACGTCCTTCATCCGCCAGCTGTTTAATTTCAGGCAGGGCATCGGGACTGATTACAGTAATATCCGCGTCTTCCGGAAGCACCGTTTTGAGCCTTCTTAAGGCAACATTGCCACCGCCCGCGATGATAATTCTTTTTCCGCTTAAATTAATGTGCAGAGGCAGCATACTGTCCCCCCTTAAAATCAAACTGACCGCCGGGGTTTCGAACAGCTTCTGACACACGGTTCAAAAACGCCTGCTTAATATGCGGGTGAAAACCTAAGTATGAAGCGAGATGAACATTTTGATTGATCGTTTGAAGCTTTTGAACTTCCCGTTCAATCTCAGTCATTAAAAGCCCGGTAAACAGAAGATATGGAACGATAAAAACGGGTGCTCCGTCATCCTCTTCAAGGCCGGCAAACACTTCTTTATAGTGCGGGTCACATGCTGTTAAAAAACAAGGGATGACTTCTTTAACAGGTGTAATCGCCTCAAGTTTTCCGGCAATCTCACTGACTGCGTTTTTAACTGCCGGATCTGTGCTTCCTCTTCCGATCAGCACCACTTTCGCCTGCTCAATGGGCACTCCGGTATCTTCAATGCGATGATGCACCGCTTTTACGACTTCATCGTCCACTCCGATCGGAACACCATATGTCACTTTTATATCGGGATGCAGGGCCGCCGCACGGGCGATTTCAGCCGGAATGTCATGTTTTGCGTGGGCAGCGGTCAACAGCAGCAAAGGCACGGCCGCAATATGAGTGGCGCCTTGTCTGACACATGCTTCAAATCCCGCTTCAATAGACGGTTCCTGCAGTTCTAAAAAACAGATTTCCTGAATGGGAGCGTCAGCGTGCGGCATACACCCTTTTAAAAACGCCGCCGACTCTGTCTGCGCTTTTTTCAGCCTGCTTCCGTGCCCGATGTATAAAATCGCCTGCTTCATTTACAACGCCTCGCTCAAATCCAGATTTTTCTGATCAGATGCATACCAGTCCAGTTTGCAGTGATAATTGACGACATCGCCGATAACAATTAAGCTCGGGTTTTTGATTTCTTCTTTTATCACTGTGTCTGAAAGCGTGCCGACGGTGCAGACGACTGTTTTTTGCCTGTCCGTCGTTCCCCAATGAATAAAGGCTGCCGGGGTGCCGGCGTCTCTGCCGTTTTCCAGCAGCATTCTTTCAATCTGCCGGATATTTTTAATTCCCATATAAATCACCAGCGTATCAATACCCGTCGCCAGCGCTTTCCATTTTTCTTCAAAGTCGTCTTCTTGTTTATAATGCCCCGTAACGAATGCGACATTGGAGCTCGCCTCTCTGTGCGTCACGGGAATGCCGGCATAAGCAGCAGCCGCGATTCCTGATGTAATGCCGGGAACGATCTCAAACGGAATGGCGTTTTGCGCGAGAGCCTCCGCTTCTTCGCCTCCGCGGCCGAAAACAAACGGGTCGCCTCCCTTGAGCCTTACAACGGTTTTCCCCTTTTTCGCATACTTCACAAGGAAACGGTTGATCGTATCCTGTTTCATAATGTGAAAATCCGGGAGCTTTCCGCAGTAAATCAGATCCGCTTCTTCTCCGGCATATTGTAAAATCTCTTTGCTTACCAATCTGTCATATAATATAACGTCCGCTTTCTGTATGGCTTTCATTGCCTTCACCGTTAATAAGTCCGGATCTCCCGGACCGGCTCCAACGATAAATACTTTCCCCATAGCATGTCTCCCCGATCCGTTTTGAAATCTTCCCAGAACAGCCGCGAGGCCGCACTTCAGCTATTTTACCATATCCCGCCATTGCGGGGGATATCCGGCTGATTGCGCGGCCTTTTTGGACCTATTATGCTAAGCTGTTTTTCACAAAGTCAACCAGTCTTCCGGTGCATTCTTCGCGTTCACATTTGCCTGAATCAAGTACGAGCTCAGGCGCTTTCGGCTCTTCATACGGTGAGTCGATCCCCGTAAAGAACGGAATTTCACCATTTCTTGCTTTTTTATATAAACCTTTCGGATCGCGCTTTTCACATATATCGAGGTCGCATTTAACATAGATTTCATTAAATTCGCCCTCCGCCACAAGCTCTCTCACCTGATCTCTGTCCTCACGGAACGGAGAAATAAAAGCCGTGATGACGATGGTTCCCTGCTGAACGAAAAGCTTCGCCACTTCCCCGATGCGGCGTATATTTTCCTTGCGGTCATCATCAGAAAAACCTAAGTCCTTGTTTAAGCCGTGGCGGATGTTATCACCATCAAGCACGATGACTTGATAGCCTTGTTCAAACAGCTCGCGCGCTGCGGCGTTTGCAATCGTGGATTTCCCTGAACCGCTTAAGCCCGTCAGCCAGAGGATAGAGCTTTTATGCTTGTTTTTCTGCTGGTATTCTTCTTTCGTTATTGAGGCTTCATGCCACACGATATCACGATTTGTCACTCTATTTTCCTCCTTAAGAAACGCCTGCTTCTTCTTTCGTTTTCAGCCCTTTAATCAACACCTCGACAACTTCAGGACGGCTGAATTCCGCCGGCGGCATGACGCCGCTTCGCAACATTTCTCTGACCTTTGTTCCTGACAGAATGACGTGGTCTTCTCTGTCATGCGGGCATGTTTTGGCCGTTCCCATGTTGCCGCATTTCTGGCAGAAGAAGCTGTGCTCGAATTTCATCGGTGTAATCCCGAGTTCATCCGCTGTAAATTGATCAAACAGCTCTTGCGCTTCATATGTGCCGTAGTAATCACCGACGCCGGCATGATCGCGGCCGACGATAAAATGCGTGCAGCCGTAGTTTTTGCGGACAAGCGCATGGAAAATGGCTTCTCTCGGCCCCGCATACCGCATAGCCGCCAAAAACACGCCGAGGAACACGCGGTCTTTCGGATAATAATGATCGAGCAGCACCTGGTAGCTTTCCATTCTGACATCCGCCGGAATGTCATCTGACTTTGTTTCACCGACGAGCGGGTTCAAAAACAGGCCGTCAACCGTCTCAAGCGCGGTTTTTTGGATATATTCGTGGGCGCGGTGGACCGGATTTCTCGTTTGGAAACCGACGATGGTTTTCCAGCCCTTTTCTTCGAAGCTTCGTCTTGTATCGGCAGGTTCAAATGTAAACTCGGGAAACTGCTTTGACGCTTTTTTAACTAATGTGATCGGCCCGCCGACATACGTATCGCCGCGTGAAAATAATTTTTTCACGCCCGGATGCGCGGCATCATCGGTTTTATATACGTGAACGGCTTCTTTTTGTTTATCCGGCGTATAAATATCTTCGATGTCGACTACACCGTATGTTTCTCCGCCGTAAGTCAGTTTCACCGTGTCGCCGACGGCAAGCTCAGCCGCTTTTTCTGAATCGACCGGAAGCGTGATCGGCAGGGACCAGACAACCCCGGATGCCAGACGCATATTTTCAACGACTGACACGTAATCTTTTTCTGTGAAAAATCCTTCAATCGGGCTGTACCCCCCGATCCCGATCAGCTCTAAATCAGCGAACGAAATCAAATCAAGCTCAATTTCTTTTTGGACGGATGTAAGATCATACTGCTCATTTACCCGATTAATTAATGTTCCTCCGTGCGGTGCTAAACTCATAATACATGATTCCTCCCAGTTAACAGATAAATAAACTCAGATTAATAGTTAAATGCCTCCGCCTTGTTCATGGACAGAGCGTTTCTCTTTTCGGATGGCTTTCATCAGACTGGCGGCTCCGCCAGCTGCCAAAAGCACGCTGGCCATCATAAAGATGGAATAGTAATCTCCTTTTAACAGCAGGGAGACAAGCAAATACGAAATCGACAGTGACAAAAACGGCGAAACGACCCATACTTTGAGCATCGTTTTCACGACTTCTTTATGAAAAACGTTCGGCCCGTTTTTGGCCATTCCGATACCGATAATTGATGATGATGTGACTTGCGCCAATGGGACCGGCAGACCGAAGACGGAACTGATAATGACAAGCCCCGCGCCGGTTCCTGAAAGCAGTATGCCTTCTCCGGCTGAAAATCTCGTAATCTTTTTCCCGTTGGTTTCAAGCACTTTACGTCCTAAAAGCAGAGCGCCGAGAGCGACAAAGATGCCTCCGTACAGCGTTCCTTTGGACACGCTGAGCACGCCCGCAGCAACCAAAGGGCCCACCGCATTTGCGACATTGTTCATTCCGGCTGAAAAAGCTTCCCAAAAACCCGCAATCAGCAGCACAATCCCCAAAATCTTCTGTTTCCGATTCGAAATGACTCGAATATTCAGAGAACTGAATACCTTCGAGACGAGAAACGTGAAACAGAACGCGACGAACGGTACGAGCACCCAAAAACTCACGATGACTAAAAGATGCTGTAAAAACAATACTTTGTACGCGACGCCGACACCGACAATCGCCCCGACAGTGACCTCACTCGTCGACAGCGGAATGCCGAGCACATTCGCCGTGAATAATGATAGCGCCGCCGATCCGATAATAATGCAGACAATGGTGAGCGTAATGGTTTGTTCGGGAATGATTCCGCCGCTGATCGTCTTAACGACTTCTCCGCCGCCGATAACCGCCCCTGACAGGACTCCGGCCGCGCAGATGATCAGCGCATACGTTTTCTTTTTAACTGCGCCGGACCCGTAAGCGACTCCCATTGAAGCCGCGGCTCCGCTGGCTCCGATATTCATGGCAAAAAACAGGCAGAATAAAATAGCGGCTAATTCCATCGTGCAGCTCCTTTATTCATGCAGTCCGCATTCTGTTTTCGCCATGCCGTTCCATCTGCCGCTCCGCAAATCTTCCGCGGTAAACGCAGGTGAAGTGCACGGTTCACAGCCGATGCTCGGATACCCCTGATCATGAAGGATATTGTAATCCAGCTCATGCTTGGAAGTATATCTCCAGATGTCTTTCCATGTCCAATGGATCAGCGGGCATACTTTAATCGATTGAAACTTGTCGTCTTTATTCAGGAAATTCGTATTCGCCCGGCTCGGCCCTTGATCCCGGCGAAGGCCGGACAGCCATGCCGGATGCCCTGCGAGCGCTTCTCTTAACGGCAGAATTTTTCTGATGTAGCAGCACTGGTTCGGTTCTCTTTCCCACAGTTTATCTCCGTGAGCCTCGGCCTGTTCTTCAAGAGTAAGGCTTGGCTTTTTCAGGATAATGTTCAGTCCCGGGTAACGCTCTTTCACTTTTTCGATCGTTTCATATGTTTCTTTAAAGTGAAGACCCGTATCGAGAAACACGATTTCCGCGTCTTTCTTTACTTTAGAAATTAAATCGATCAGGACGATGCCCTCAATCCCGAAGCTGCACGCGTAAACAAGCTGGTCTCCGTAGTGGCCGTATGCCCATTTTAAAACGGACAGCGCGCCTTTATAGGAATCGTCTTCCGGAAATGTAATCGCCGGCTCTTCCCATGTGTCATACGTTAGCATTTTTCCTTTCCTCCTCCCGGAGACAATCAAACAGCTGTTGTTTTCTGCCGGTTGTCTTATCCCTCAATCTTTTTTTCATATAAAAAACTTTCAATCCAGCGGAATGAAAGACAGTGACCCGGTATAGCCCTTATCTTCAAAATGCTGTGCATTTTTCTGGATGCGGCACCTTGCATGACACGCAGGTTGCCGGGCGTCATCGGTCCAGTCCCTCAGCCGCTCTTGATAAGCTTTTTAGATTTGTACTAAATTTTAGCACAATTCTAACAGAAGTCAACCCGAGTTTTTTGATAGGAATAATAAAACAGGCCCTGAGGCCTGTTTTTATTGTCATTATTTTTTAAACCAATCTTCTGACTCGGGATTCTGTTTCCATGATTTCAGTTTCTCAATGTCATCTGAATGAATCGTTCCGTTTTCAAGCGCGACTTCAATCAGCGTGTCATAATCCGTTAACGAGTAATAAGGAAGACCCGCTTTTTTAAAGGCTTCTTTTGCTTTCGGCAGTCCGTATGTAAAAATGGAAATGACGCCGAGGACTTCCGCGCCCTCTCTTTGAAGGGCCGCCGCAGCTTCAAGCACGCTGCCTCCGGTAGAAATCAAGTCTTCAATCACGACTGTTTTTTGTCCTTTCTTAATGGCGCCTTCTATTTGATTTCCTTTGCCGTGCGCTTTCGGTTTGCTTCTGACGTAGCACATCGGCGCGCCTGTACGATCTGCGAGAAGCGCAGCATGCGGAATGCCCGCCGTTGCAGTGCCCGCGATCATCTCCGCCTCGGGAAAATGCTCTTTCAGCAGTTTGCCAAGCCCGTCCGCCACATCATTTCTCACTTTTGGATACGACAATGTCAGACGGTTGTCACAATAGATCGGTGATAAAATGCCGCTCGCCCACGTAAACGGCTCATTCGGGCGTAAAAAGACAGCTTCAATGTGTAATAGATGTTTTGCGATAGCCTGTTTCATCGGCGAACGCCCTCCCATTCCAGTTTAATTGCTTCATATGCTTCAACGGGGTTTTCCGCTTTTGTAATTGAGCGGCCCACGACGATGGCTGACGAACCGTTTTCTTTCGCAAATGACGGAGTCGCCGTCCGGACTTGATCGTCAGCTGTGTCACTGGCCGTGCGGATGCCCGGTGTGACTGTCAGAAATGAAGGCCGGACCGCTTCATAAATGGCTTTTGTTTCATGTACCGAACATACCACTCCGTCCAACCCGCACTCTTCCGCCATTTTGCCGTAATGCACAACCGTTTCTAACAGCGGCTTATGCAGCAGAAGCTCTTCCTTCGCCACCTGCTCTGAAGTGCTGGTCAGCTGAGTCACCGCGATTAAAGACGGGCGTTTGCTGCCTGCCGGCGTGCCTTCTTCAAGTCCCTCAAGGGCCGCGCGCATCATGCGTGCGCCCCCTGCCGCATGCACATTGACGAGATCAACGCCGAGGCCGGCCAGCCGCTTCATCGCTTTATTGACCGTAGTCGGGATATCATGAAGCTTTAAATCTAAAAATATATCACAGTTCCGTTCTTTTAATTGGTGAATGATGGCGGGGCCTTCCTGATAAAAAAGTTCCATCCCCGTTTTGACAAAAAGTCTTTCCTTTTCAAACAAGTCTAAAAACGTTAAAGTCTCTTCCCCTGATGCAAAATCAAGCGCGATGATGGGCAGGTTGTTTTTCATGTTTCCAGCTCCTTCCGATGCATTCACTTACAGATTGAAAGCCGTGCTGGCGCAGCACACGGGGGAGCTGTTCTATGATTTCCGGGCAGACGAACGGATTGACGAAGTTTGCCGTGCCGACGGCAACCGCACTCGCTCCCGCAAGAAGAAATTCTAATGCATCCTCTGCGGTCTGAACGCCGCCCATCCCGATAATCGGGATTTGAACGGCCTGGCTGACTTCGTATACCATCCGGATGGCGACCGGTTTGATCGCCGGGCCTGACAGTCCGCCCGTTTTATTTGCTAAGATCGGCCGTCCCGTCTTGAGATCGAGCCTCATCCCGATGAGTGTATTAATCATCGTCAGACCGTCAGCACCGGCCGCTTCAATCGCCTTGGCAATTTCGGTTATGTTTGCGACATTAGGCGAAAGCTTCACATACACAGGCACTGCGGAAACTTCTTTCACCGCTTTTGTCAGTTCGGCCGCCATAACGGGATCAGTACCAAAAGCAATCCCCCCCGTTTTGACATTCGGACATGAAATGTTAAGCTCAAGCGCATGCACATTCGGCGCTTGGCTGATGTGCTCGGCCACTTCTTTATAGTCGTCCACCTGAGAACCGGCGACATTTGCGATAATCGGCGTGTCAAATTGTTCGAGCCAAGGCAGCTCATGATTGAGCACATGCTCGAGGCCGGGATTTTGCAGACCGATGGCATTCAGCATTCCCGCGCTTGTCTCCGCCACTCTCGGCGTCGGATTTCCGAAGCGGGCTTCGTTCGTCGTTGCTTTAATCATAATGCCTCCGAGGCATGATAAATCGTAAAATCCGGCATATTCTTTCCCGAAACCGAAACATCCGGAAGCGGGGATGATCGGGTTTTTCAATTGGAGACCCGGCAGATTCACCTCTAACATTACAGCGCCACCTCCTCAGCTTTAAATACCGGCCCGTCAAGGCAGACCTTTACATAGGATGTATCGCTTTCACCCGTGCGGCATACGCAGGCGAAGCAGGCTCCGATGCCGCAGCCCATCCGCTCTTCCATCGAAAGATAAACCTCTTTATGGCCGTACTGCTGCTTCAGAGCTTTCAGCATCGGTGTCGGTCCGCAGCTTAGCAGGACATCGAATTCGAGTTGCTTTTCACGGATGACATCGGTGACAAACCCTTTCTCTCCATATGTGCCGTCAGCCGTCGCCACATAGGTGTCTCCGTACGCACGACATTCCTGTTCGTAAAAAACATCCTTTGCTGATTGAAATCCAAGCACATGAATGACGTTTACGCCTTTTTCCGTCAGGCGCTTTGACAGTTCCTGCAAAGGCGGAACCCCCACTCCGCCTCCGACTAACAGCGCGGTTTTGCCGGGTTCAATCCGCCGGATGGGGAATCCGTTGCCGAGAGGGCCGAGAACGTCTATCCTGCCGCCCTCTTTTTTCTCGGACAAAAGACGCGTTCCCTCACCGTCAGCTCTGTAGATAACGGATACTTCATTCGCGGCGAAATTGACGTCCGCAATGCTGAGCGGTCTTCTTAATAGCGGCGTGACCGCGTCACTTACCTTCAGATGAAGAAATTGACCCGGCTCGGTAAGGTGCCGGACAAGCTCTCCTTTCAGCACCATCTTATAAATCCGGTCGGCAATTTCTAAGTTGGATTGAACAGTCAAATGCCCTTTCTTCATATCGTGACTGCCGCCTTTTGATTGGTTTCGGATGCAGGCATATGATCCGCCCGGAATGTCATGCTTTCCAGTACCCGCAAAATGGCTTCGGCCGTATCTAAAGATGTCAGGCAGGCGACTCCGTTCTCAACGGATTCGCGGCGGATTCTGAAGCCGTCTCTGGCCGGCTGTTTGCCCTTTGTCAGCGTATTGATGACAAATTGCGCTTCGCCGTTTCTGATCACATCGAGCAGATTTTTCCCTTCTTCGCCGATTTTTCCGACGACTTGAGCCGGAATCTGAGCGTCTTTCAAATAAGCCGCCGTTCCTTCCGTCGCCAAGATTTTATAGCCGATGGCGTGGAACCGCTTCGCGATCAGCAGTCCTTCTTCTTTATCTTTATCGGCAACAGTCAACAGCACTGAGCCGTAGTTCGGGATTTGAATGCCAGAAGCAATCAGCGCTTTATAGAGCGCTTTTTCCAGGGTTGAATCTTTGCCCATGACCTCTCCCGTCGACTTCATTTCAGGGCCTAACGTAATATCCACTCTTCTCAGCTTCGCGAATGAGAAGACAGGCGCTTTCACGAATACCCCCTGCTGTTCAGGCTGCAGCCCCTCTTGATAGCCGAAATCAGCAAGCTTTTGGCCGAGAATGACCTTTGTCGCCAGATTCGCCATCGGAATCTTTGTGATTTTGCTTAAGAACGGCACGGTTCTGCTTGACCGCGGATTTACCTCAAGCACATACACTTCACCTTGCGACAGTACGAACTGGATGTTCAGCAACCCGATGATGTTAAGGCCTTTTGCCAAGGCTACAGTGTATTGTTCGATTTTTTTCTTAATGTCTTCGCTTAAAGACTGAGGCGGATAGACGGCGATTGAATCCCCTGAATGGACGCCGGCCCGCTCGATATGCTCCATAATTCCCGGAATAACGACTGTTTCGCCGTCAGATACGGCATCGACTTCGATTTCTTTCCCCGTCAGATAACGGTCGATTAACACCGGATGCTGCGGGTTGATTTTGACCGCATTTTTCATATAGTGAAGCAGCTCTTCTTCGTGATAGACGATTTCCATCGCCCGGCCGCCGAGCACATACGAAGGGCGGACAAGTACCGGATAGCCGATGGATGCGGCAATTTTGACCGCTTCGTTCACCGACACGGCGGTTTTTCCGAGCGGCTGCGGCACATTCAGCGCCTCAAGCGCCTGCTCAAACTTATCCCGGTCTTCCGCACGGTCTAAATCTTCAAGTGATGTGCCGAGGATTTTGACGCCGCGGGCGCTCAATTCTTCCGCAAGATTGATCGCCGTCTGGCCGCCGAATTGGACGACAACGCCTTCCGGCTGTTCCAAATCGATGATGTGCATGACATCTTCTACCGTCAGCGGTTCAAAATACAGTTTGTCTGATATGCTGAAATCAGTGGACACCGTCTCAGGATTGTTGTTGATAATAATCGCTTCATAGCCTGCCTGCTTGATCGCCCAGACAGAATGAACGGTCGCATAGTCAAATTCGACGCCCTGTCCGATACGGATCGGCCCGGAACCGAGGACGACGACGCTTTTTCTTGAAGTAACCTCAGACTCATTTTCTTCCTCATATGTGCTGTAAAAGTACGGGGTTTCTGATTCAAATTCCGCCGCGCATGTATCCACCATTTTATATACAGGCTTGATGTCTGCTTCTTTTCGCATTTGATACAGCTCTTGTTCCGGCATGTTCCATTCCCGGCTGATATATTTGTCGGAGAAACCGAGTTCCTTCGCTGTCTGCAGGACGGTAAGGCTGCCTTTTTCCGCTTTCAGCTCTGTTTCAAAAGCGACCAGCTTACAGAGCTTGTGCAAAAAGAATACGTCAATTGCAGAAAACTCATGAAGCTGCTCGACTGTATAGCCTCTTCTGAACGCTTCAGCAAGATAAAACAAGCGTTCATCCCCGGCCTTTCTGATCCGTTTTTCCAAAAGCCCGTCAGAAATCTCTTCCGCATCCTTCAGTTCCAGGTGATAGACATCAGCTTCCAATGAGCGGACCGCCTTTAACAGCGATTCTTCAAGGGTGCGTCCGATGGCCATGACCTCTCCGGTGGCTTTCATTTGCGTCCCGAGCCTGCGGTTTGCCGACTCAAATTTGTCGAACGGCCAGCGCGGGATTTTAGAAACGACATAGTCAAGCGCGGGCTCAAAAGCCGCATATGTTTTTCCCGTTACGGGATTCATCATTTCATCAAGAGAAAGCCCGACTGCGATTTTCGCCGCAAGCTTTGCGATCGGGTAACCCGTCGCTTTTGAGGCGAGGGCAGATGAGCGGCTCACCCGCGGATTCACTTCGATAATGTAATATTGGAAGCTGTCGGGATCGAGCGCGAGCTGAACATTACAGCCGCCTTCAATGCCGAGCGCGCGGATCAGCTTTAATGAAACATTGCGCAAAAGCTGGTATTCCCGGTCGCTCAAAGTCTGGCTCGGGGCAACGACGATGCTGTCGCCCGTATGGATGCCGACCGGATCGATATTTTCCATGTTGCAGACGACGATCGCGTGATCTCTGCTGTCTCTCATGACTTCATATTCGATCTCTTTGTAACCGGCAATGCTTTTTTCAAGAAGGCACTGATGGACGGGGCTGAGTTTTAATCCGTTTTCGACGATCTCTTTCAGTTCTGCTTCATTCGAGCAGATGCCGCCGCCCGTTCCGCCTAATGTGTAAGCGGGGCGCACGATAACCGGAAACCCGATCCGGCCGACAAATTCCTCGGCTTCCTGTAAAGTGCGGATGATCTCACTTTCCGGCACCGGTTCATTCAGCTCATTCATCAGCGTACGGAATAAGTCGCGGTCTTCCGCCTGCTGGATGGCGGACAGCTTTGTCCCGAGCACTTCCACTCCGCATTCCTCAAGAACCCCGAGTTCAGACAGCTCGACGGCAAGATTCAGTCCGGTCTGTCCTCCCAGAGTCGGCAGGATGGCGTCCGGCCGTTCTTTTCTGATAATACGCGTGAGAAACTCCGGCGTCAGCGGCTCTATGTATACCCGATCAGCCATTTCCGTATCCGTCATAATCGTTGCCGGATTCGAGTTGACGAGAATGACTTCATAGCCTTCTTCCTTCAAAGCGAGACACGCCTGTGTGCCCGCATAATCAAATTCCGCCGCCTGTCCGATAATAATCGGGCCTGATCCGATCACTAAAATCTTTTTAATATCTACGCGTTTTGGCATACCGCTTCCCCTTCTTTCTCAGTTGTTTCGATCAAGTCAATGAATCTGTCAAATAAATGATTGGCGTCTTCCGGCCCCGGTGAAGCTTCAGGGTGGTACTGAACCGTAAATGCCGGCAATGTTTTATGCTTGAGTCCTTCGATCGTTTGATCATTGATCGCAATGTGCGTCACTTCAAGCTCTGTCTCATCTATTGAAGAAACTGTATATCCGTGGTTTTGGGCGGTTAAAGCGACTTTCCCTGTCGCAAGCTCTTTAACCGGATGATTGGAACCCCTGTGTCCGAATTTCATTTTTTCCGTTTCCGCTCCGGATGCCAGCGCAAATAATTGGTGGCCGAGGCAGATTCCGAATAACGGCACCTTCCCGAGTATTCCTTTTATCATTTCAATGGCTTCCGGCACATCTTTCGGATCTCCGGGTCCGTTAGAAAGCATGATGCCGTCCGGCTTGAGCTGAAGCACTTCTTCCGCCGTTACATTGTACGGCACAACGATGACATCGCATTTTCTTTTGTTTAACTCTCTTAAAATGCCGTGCTTCATACCGAAATCGACGAGTACGATGCGTTTGCCGCGGCCCGGACTCGGATATGCCGTTTTCGCAGATACTTGAGCGACTTGATTTCTCGGCAGTTCCGTTTCTTTCAGCCTTGCAAGAACCTCTCCGACATTCTCCTCACTTGAAGCAAACGTTCCTTTTAATGCGCCGGCCGTGCGGATCATTCTTGTGAGCTTTCTCGTGTCAATCCCTTGTAAGCCGGGGATATTTTTCATTTTCAAATACTCGTCAAGCGTGTAAGCCGAACGCCAGTTGGAAGGCAGCTCGCACAGTTCTTTTACGATCAGCCCTTTTACAAAAGGAGTGATGGATTCAAAGTCATCTCTGTTAATTCCGTAGTTGCCGATCAGAGGATACGTCAGCGTCACGATCTGCCCGCAGTAAGAAGGGTCTGATAAAATTTCCTGATAACCGGTCATTCCCGTGTTGAATACGACTTCACCCGCGGTATGCTCCAGGCTCCCGAATGCTTCACCCTCAAATACCGCTCCATTTTCCAGCACTAGTCTTCTTTTCATTTGACGAGTCTCCCTTCTTCGTATGCAAGCTTACCGGCAGCCATCGTTGCAACAGGCCAGCCGAAGCACTTCATCTTGTTGAATGGCGTATTTTTTCCTTTAGATAAAAATGTATCTTTGTCAATGGCTGCTTCTTTTTCCAGATCAATCAGGGTGATGTCAGCCGGCGCCCCCGGTGCAAGCGTTCCGTACGGAAGATCAAATGCCTCGCAAGGTTTTACCGTCATGAAATCAACCAGCTGCTTCAGCGTCCACGCCCCGTTTTTCACAAAATGTGTGTACAGAAGCGGAAAGGCTGTTTCTAAACCGACGATCCCGAAAGGCGCAAGCTTCATATCCGTGTTTTTCTCTTCTTCTGTATGCGGCGCATGGTCAGTGGCGATGAAATCAATCGTACCGTCTAAAAGCCCTTCAATCAGCGCCTCTCTGTCCTCTTTGCTGCGAAGCGGCGGATTCATTTTAAAATTGGTATCAAGTCCCGGGATATCTTCCTCACAAAGAAGCAGGTGGTGCGGCGACACTTCCGCCGTCACGCGGATTCCGGCTTTTTTTGCGTCTCTTACGGCTCTGACGGATTCTTTCGTACTGATATGACACACGTGGTAATGGCAGCCCGCCGCTTCCGCCAGCAGGACGTCACGGGCGATATGTACCGCTTCACAAATGGAAGGTATGCCGTTCAGGCCGTTCGCTTTTGAAAAAGATCCTTCATGCACGCTCCCTCCGTAAATAAGCGAGTTATCCTCACAATGAGCGACAATCGCTTTATTCATTGAAGCCGCCCATTTCATGGCTTCATACATCATTCCGGCCGTCTGAACGCCGACGCCGTCATCGGTAAAGGCGAATGCTCCGGCTTCATGAAGCGCCTTAAAATCTGTCATTTCTTCGCCGGTTTGTCTGATCGTAATGGATGCGTAAGGAAGAACCCTGACAGATGAGGTTTCTTTGATCCGGTTTTGCAGCCATTCCATCTGCTCTTTCGTATCCGGCACCGGCCTTGTATTCGGCATGGCTGCGACTGTGGTAAAGCCGCCCCGCGCCGCGGCTTTAGAGCCCGTCTCAATGGTTTCTTTTTTCTCGCCGCCCGGTTCTCTGAAGTGGACATGAAGGTCTACGAGTCCCGGTGAAACGAACAGTCCGTCAGCGTCGATCACCGTTTCTCCGTCTTTCGCTGTCAGAAGCCCGGTTTCCGAAATGAATTCACCCGTTACCCGGATATCCTGTGCCACTTTTTCTCCCTGTTCATTTAACATCCAGCCGTTTTTAATGAGATAAGACATAAGCCGCTTCTCCCCTTTTCACATTGGTTTGCAGTGCTCTTTTTAAGACTGCCATTCTGATATACACGCCATTTTCCATTTGTTTAAAGATTCTTGATTTTCCGCATTCCACTAATGTTGTGTCAATTTCGACTCCTCTGTTCACCGGTGCGGGATGCATGATGATGGCATGCCGCTTCATGCTCTCCGCCCGCTTTGCGGTCAGCCCGTATGCTTCCAGGTAGCCTTTTTGGTCGGCTTCTGTCTGATGCCTTTCATTTTGGATGCGGAGCAGCATGACGACATCTGAAGCTTGTATGGCTTCATCCGTCTGAACACAGGTGCCGAAGGCGTTTTTCTCATCCTGCCATTGCGGCGGCCCTGAAAACAGCACGCGTGCGCCGAGCCTTGTCAGCACCTCGGCATTTGACCTTGCCACCCTGCTGTGTTTGATATCGCCATGAATGGAAACCGTCAGGCCCTGAAAGGTCTCAAATTCCTCTTGAATCGTCATTAAATCGAGTAATGACTGAGTCGGGTGCTGGCCGCAGCCGTCGCCGGCGTTTAAGATCGGAATATTGACTCTGCCGGTCAGATCTTTGTAATATTCATCCGTGCTGTGCCTGATGACGCAGGCGTCCGCTCCGATTGATTCCAGTGTTTTGACCGTGTCATATAAGGACTCGCCTTTTTGAACGCTTGTGCTCGTATCGTCTAAGCTGAGCACGTTCATTCCGAGTTTCTTTTCCGCCACTTCAAAGCTGAACCGCGTTCTCGTGCTCGGTTCAAAAAACAGATTCGCAACAAATTTTCCCGCGAGATCAGGGCGGACTGTTCCCTCTTTTATTGCTTTTGCCTCACGCAGCAGTTCTGTAATTTCAGCCGTGCTCAGTTCAGACATCGCCGTTAAATGATTCATGTTTTTCTCCTCCGTTTCCGCTTGAAGGCCGTAAAAAAACACCCCGGTCTATAGACTCGGGGTGCGGTTAAAGAGAGAAGCAGCGTACAGCTTCTTCCCGTTATAACCCTTCCAAGCCTCTCTGGACTTTCTTTAAAAGGTTTTACATATGATTTTGTTTTTCTGATGCCATCGCGTCTTCTTCATTTGCATGCGGCAGGATGAGGTTCAGGATGACTCCGACGATTGCCGCAAGCGCCATGCCGGATATTTGGAATCCGCCTTTTGATACTTGAATAAAAGCCCCTCCGACGCCGATCACGAGGATGACGGATGTGATAATCAAATTTCTCTTGTTTTCATAATCAATGTTGTTGTCAATCAGCATTCTTAAGCCGCTGGAGGCGATAATTCCGAAGAGCAGGAAGGAAACGCCTCCCATAACCGCGGACGGAACAGAGCTGATCAGCGCCGAAACTTTTCCGATAAATCCGAAGCACAGCGCAATCACTCCCGCGCCGCCGATGACAAAGACGCTGAAAACTCTCGTAATTGCCAGTACACCGATGTTTTCGCCATATGTTGTCGTGGGCGGGCCGCCGATTAACGAAGCAATGATCGTCGCAACACTGTCCCCCATTATGGAGCGGTGCAGTCCCGGCTTTTTAATGAAATCCTGTCCGACGACTTTACTCAGCACCATTTGATGGCCGATATGTTCTGACATCGTCACGAAAGCGACCGGCACCATCGCAGCCGCAATGCCCAATGTCACTGACGGCGTATAGTCTTTGAAAGGGATGATAAATTCAGGAACGGCGAACCATTTTGCATCAATGACCGGCTGAAAATTGACGATGCCCTGTGTCAGCGCAAACAGATAGCCGCCTATAATGCCGATCAATACCGGAATCAGGCTTAAAAATCCCCGTAAAAAGATGGCGCAGATAATGGTGATGGCCAAAGTGACGCCGGCTACACTGAAATGTTTCAAGCTGTAGACGAGTTCCTTCGCATTCGGATCGGCATACATTGCCATATTGACGGCTGTGCTTGCCAGTCCGAGACCGATGACGATGATGACCGGCCCAACGACGACCGGGGGCAGCAGCTTCATCAGCCACCCCGTTCCAAGCTGCCTGATGAGCAATGCGATCAGGCCGTACACAATTCCCGCCAGGAAAGCGCCGACCATGGCAGCCCCCGGCCCTCCCGTCGCCTTCACCAAGATAATCGGTGATATAAAGGCGAATGATGAGCCGAGATAAGCGGGAATCTGGCCTTTTGTCACCAAGAGATAGGCGAGTGTCCCGATTCCGCTCGTGACAAGCGCCACTGCCGGGCTCATTCCGACCAGTTTCGGCACGAGTATGGTTGAACCGAACATGGCGAATAAATGCTGCAGGCTGAATGACAGCCAAGACAATGGATTGGGGACGTCCCTGACTCCCAGGTTTACTTTTTTCTTACTCATGGCGTTTTCCTCCCGGTTGACTTTCAAATGGTATAAAAAAACCTCTTTGCTTTTTGCGCAAAGAGGCATACAAAACCTGGCCGCGTCGATCCGCCCGGCTTTGTGTTTTAAAATCCTCTTCGCAAACTCTCTGGAATGCATTTAAAAAGGGTGATTATTCATTTTCGTAAATGGCGACCATATCAGTCTGATCAACTTCGCTCAGCTGAACCATCACTTTTTCAGCTTTTGAGGTCGGAATGTTTTTCCCGATATAGTCCGCTCTGATCGGCAGCTCCCGGTGCCCTCTGTCGACAAGCACGGCAAGCTGTATCGATGACGGCCGTCCGACATCAACGAGGGCATCCATCGCCGCTCTCACCGTCCGGCCGGTATAAAGCACATCATCAACCACAATGACCTTTTGGTCTGTAATATCGGCCGGAATGTCCGCGCCTTTTACAAGCGGCTCTTCATTGCTCGTTTTTTTCGTGAGGTCGTCACGGTAAAGGGTGATATCGATTTCCCCGACGGTGACCGGATTCCCTTCAATCTGTTCGATCCGCTCGGCCAGCCGCTTCGCTAAATAAATGCCTCTTGTTTTAATCCCTACAAGAATGCAGTCATTCATTCCTTTATTCCGTTCGATCATTTCATGGGCTATCCTTGTCAGCGCCCGCCTGATCGCCTGTTCGTCGAGAATAACAGCTTTTTGATTCACTCGTGACACCTCTCCATTCGTATATAAGAAGAAAAAACCCCTCCTGCCAGAGCATAGAGGGGTTCCTTTCCAGGACGAAGACACATGCGTATCTCTTCTGTCCTATCCGTTATCCTTCTCAGCCTCTCTGGACTGTGTTAAAGAATCTATTCAGCTTGTTTTTATTATTTCAGAAAAGAAAGTCGCTGTCAATGGCTATTTCTTAAATCTTCAATGAGTTTTTTCATATCTTCAGGAAGGGGCGCTTCAAACTCAATGTATTCGCCCGTCCGCGGATGATCAAAACCTAATATTCCGGCATGAAGCGCCTGACCATTGAAATCAATGGTTTTTCTCGGTCCGTACTTCGGGTCGCCCGCCAAAGGAAACCCGATATATTTCATATGAACACGGATCTGATGCGTTCTTCCGGTCTCAAGCCGGCACTCTACGAGCGTGAACTCTTGAAAACGCTCAAGCACGTGGAAGTGCGTGACGGCGTTTTTGCTGCTTTCTCTTGTTACGGTCATGCTTTGACGGTCTTTTTTATCTCTCCCGATCGGAGCGTCAATCGTTCCGTCATCATGTGAAATCACCCCGTGGACAACCGCTGTGTACTTTCTGGTCACGGTTTTATTGACGAGCTGATTAACGAGTGATTCATGCGCCATATCGTTTTTAGCGACCATTAACAGACCGGAAGTATCTTTATCAATCCGGTGGACGATTCCCGGACGCATGACGCCGTTAATGCCGGAAAGGTCGTTGCAGTGAGCCATCAGTCCGTTTACAAGCGTCCCTGTCACATGGCCGGGCGCCGGGTGTACAACCATGCCCCGCGGTTTGTTCACAACCAAGACGTCCTGATCCTCATAGTAAATGTCCAAATCCATCGGTTCTGCAAGCACGTCCAATTCTTCCGGTTCAGGAATGGTGACGTTTACCTGATCGCCGGGCTGCATTTTATAATTCGCTTTTACGGATTTGCCGTTAACGGATACCAGTCCCTCTTTTACCCATTGCTGCACTTGAGTGCGTGACCAGTTTTCTCCCGTTGAAGCCAAAAATTTATCAATCCGTTCGCTCTTTTGTTCAGGCTGAACGGTTATCTCAAATTGATTCATGTTATTGCTCCTTCTTTTTCCCGCTGTCAAACAGCATATGAATAAATAAAAGTATTACACCGACGCACAGTGAGGAGTCCGCGATATTAAAAATCGGATAGTGATAATCCACGATGATGACATGAATAAAATCCACCACTTCCTGGCGCGCCGCCCGGTCAATAAAGTTTCCGGCCGCACCGCCCAGCATTAAGCCGAGAGAACTTCCGAGTAACATCTGCCCTTTTGCATAACGCTGTATGTAATAAACGATTCCGATAATCACGGCGATGGTAATGACGTAGAAAAACCACATTTGGCCGGCTAAAATCCCCCACGCCGCTCCCGTGTTGCGATGAGATGTGATATAAAGCACCTGGTCGATGACAGGTATGCTTTGTCCCAATTCCATATGGCTGACGACAAGCCATTTGGTCAATTGGTCGGCAATAATAATAAAAAGAGCGATAAGATAATAAAGCACACACGTTCCTCCAGTATACAGTTACTTTTATCCTTTATGAATTTTATCAGTAAAAGGTGCCAGAGTAAAGGCAGATCATAAGCGCATGCAAACAGACGCTGTCACTCATACAGCGCCTGATCATATGCATAATCTCCGGGTTCCCAATATGGAAGGGTTTTCTTTTCAAATTGAGCGGGATAATAGAAATCATCAGCGGTTCTGGCCGTCGGCAGCACCGCAAGTTTTTCAATCGGAATGGGGTCGCCTGTTTTTTCACAATAACCGTACGTATTGTTTTCAAACTTAGACAGGGCAAGAAGAACGTCCTGAAGTTCTTCTTTTATATGATAGATCAGAGTTGCTTCTTGGTCGTTCATTGAAGGTTCAACAGATGCTGACATTTGAAAGCAAGAATATTCGAATAATCTTGATTGAAGTTCTTCTTTCATCATGAGAAGCTCCGTGTGGATTGCGGTCAGTTGATCATTCATTCATCACAACTCCTGCTCTTGATGTTATAGCTTTATTGTTGCCCCCAGGGCGCCATTTGAAGCCCATAAGATTTTTCCTGTCGTTCTAATCGATGACATTAGTGGCATGTAAAAAAAGCGCCCGGCTGTCACCGGGCGCTTTCTCATTCATTATTTTTGATAATATTTTTCAACGATTTCCGCATTGCGCAGTGATAATGTCGGATATTTCGGATTGGCTCCGACATCTTTAGAAATTACGCGGGAACGTTCACACATCTGGCCTTCCGCTTTTTCTACGGTCATTTTTCCTGTTGTGAAGCTTTGCGCGTTTTCAGGCGCTTCACTTTCGTCTTTTACTGTCAGTTCTGAGACGATAAACAGCTGCGCGATATTTTCTTTAATGGATGACAAGAGGTCGCGGTTTTCTTTGTTCGGATACAAAGTCAGGCTCGCTTCCAATGATCTTCCGATAATTTTTTCGTTACGGGCTGTTTCCAAAGCTTTCAGCACGTCGTTTCGAAGCTCCATGAAGCGGTCGAACTTTTCTTCTGTCGCTTGACTGTCCGGAACAGCAATGGTTTCCGGCATATCTGTCAGCTGCACGCTCGCTTCTTCAACAAATGATAAGTGAGACCACATTTCATCCGCCGTATGCGGGAGAATCGGCGCCGTCAGCTTCACTAACGCCAGCAGCGTTTCATAGAAGACGGTCTGCATGCTGCGGCGGTCCGGATGATCCGCATGCTCGATGTACACAACATCTTTTGCAAAATCAAGATAGAAAGAGCTGAGCTCGATCGTACAGAAATTGTGAATGCTGTGATAAACAACCGCAAATTCATATTCATCGTACGCTTTTTTCACCTTATCGATCAGCTTATTCAGCTTGATCAGCATATATTGATCCACTTCGCGGAGATCTTTTACATCCACGGCATTGACGCTTGGATTGAAATCGAACAGGTTGCCGTGAAGGAAGCGGAACGTGTTGCGGACTTTCCGGTATACTTCCGCGACCTGCTTCAGAATGGCGTCAGACACGCGAACGTCCGCCTGATAATCCACTGACGATACCCATAATCTTAAGATGTCGGCACCAAGCTGTTTCATGACTTTAGCCGGAACAACAACGTTACCGATTGATTTACTCATCTTGCGTCCTTCTCCATCCAGTGCGAACCCATGGCTGAGCACACCTTTATACGGCGCTTTTCCTGTTACGGCTACTGCTGTAGAAAGAGAAGAGTTAAACCAGCCGCGATATTGGTCAGATCCCTCTAGGTATAAATCAGCCGGGCGAACGAGGTCATCACGTTCTTCAAGCACTGCTTGATGTGAAGAGCCTGAATCAAACCAAACATCCATGATATCCTGTTCTTTTGTAAATGTGCCGTTCGGGCTGCCAGGATGCGTAAAGCCTTCCGGAAGAAGATCCTTTGCTTCTTTTTCAAACCAAATGTTTGATCCGTGCTGTCTGAACAATTCAGAAACATGTTCAATGGTTTCATCTGTAATAATCGGTTCTCCGTTTTCAGCGTAAAATACCGGAATCGGCACACCCCACGCACGCTGTCTGGAAATACACCAGTCTCCGCGGTCCCGAACCATGTTGTGCAAACGCTGCTCACCCCATTCAGGAACCCATTTGGTTTCTTTAATGGCATCCAGCAGGTCTGATCTGAAATCTTTAATAGACGCAAACCATTGCGCTGTCGCTCTGAAAATGGTTGGTTTTTTTGTTCTCCAATCATGCGGATAAGAGTGAGTAATGAATTCAAGCTTCACAAGTGCGCCTTTTTCATCGAGCTGCTGTGTGATCGCTTTGTTTGCATCATCATAGAACATGCCTTCAAACCCAGGAGCTTCGCTTGTCATTACACCTTTTTCATCGACCGGGCAAAGCACATCTAAACCGTATTTTTGGCCAATGATAAAGTCATCTTCCCCATGTCCTGGCGCTGTATGAACACAGCCTGTTCCGGCATCAGTTGTTACGTGTTCACCAAGCATAACGAGAGAGTCTCTGCCATATAGCGGGTGTTCAGCGATAATGTTCTCAAGGTCTTTTCCTTTGACCGTTCTTGTCACTTCATACTGATCAAATCCGCATGCTGATGCAACACTTTCGACTAAGGCACTTGCTACGACAAAGCGGTCTTCACCTACTGCAATCACGCTGTACTCAAGATCAGGGTGCACTGAAATTCCGAGGTTCGCCGGAATTGTCCAAGGCGTTGTTGTCCAAATGATGATGCGCTCGCCGTTTTCAAGAACGCCTTTTCCGTCTTTTACACCAAAAGCGACGTAAATAGATGCTGAACGTTTGTCTTGATATTCGATCTCGGCTTCAGCCAGAGCAGACTCACTTGAAGGTGACCAGTTAACCGGTTTAAGGCCTTTGTAAATGTAGCCTCGTTTTGCCATTTCACCAAATACGCGGATTTGCTGCGCTTCGTATTCCGGTTTTAATGTCACGTATGGGTTTTCCCAGTCACCGCGGACACCAAGACGTTTGAATTGCTCACGCTGTCCCTCGATTTGCTTCCAAGCGTACTCTTCACATAGTTTGCGGAAATCAGCGACGGACATTTCTTTCCGGTTTACTTTTTTGTTTTTCGTCAGCGCCGTTTCAATCGGCAGTCCGTGCGTATCCCAGCCCGGCACGTACGGTGCGTTGTAGCCGCTCATTGATTTATAGCGGACGATGAAGTCTTTCAGGATTTTGTTCAGGGCATGGCCCATGTGGATGTCTCCGTTTGCATAAGGAGGTCCGTCATGCAGCACGAATTTCGGGCGGTCTTTCGTCCGTTCTTGAACAAGACGGTAAATGTCCTGCTCCTCCCAGTCTTTTTGCATGTCCGGCTCACGATTCGGCAGATTTCCGCGCATCGGAAAATCTGTTTTCGGCATTAACAGCGTATCTTTGTAATCCATTTTCATTCCTCCACAACATTTTTCAGAAAATAAAAAAAAGCCCTCTCATCCCATAAGGGACGAGAAAGCTTATCTCGCGGTACCACCCTTTTAGAAAAAACGGATCATCCGTCTTTTCCTCTCGAACATCGTAACGTGATGGAACGTCCTTTCCTACTCTCGGTTCAGAAAGGAAACTAAAGGGCTGATCTGCATGATTCCGGCCATCCCGGGCTTTCACCTTCCCCGGGTCGCTTTATAGCCTGTTTTGAGTCATGCCGGTCCCTTTCAATCGTCTTTTCATCTGAATTTATGAACGTATTATATTCGAACGGGCCGGAGAATGTCAAGAAAATCAGAAAATTATTCTTTTTCCTCAAATACCGCGTCGACTTCGTATTCCAGCAGATGATCCCAATCATCGTTCTTCAGCAGATCGAGCTGAGCTTCAATCAGCATTTGGAAACGTGTTCTGAAGACTTTAGACTGTTTTTTCAGCTCTTCAATTTCCATTGCGATTTTTCTTGATTTGGAAAGCGACTCATTGATGATGCGATCAGCATTTTTTTCTGCTTCACGGACGATCAGCTTCGCTTCTTTCTGCGAGTTGCGCTTTACGTCTTCTGCGGCTTCCTGGGCTACGAGAATTGATTTATTCAGCGTTTCTTCGATATTGGCAAAGTGGCCGATTTTTTCGTCCAGCTCGTTCACTTTCGCCTCAAGCTCCGTTTTTTTACGGAGTGCGATTTCGTAATCTTTTCTGACCTGCATTAAAAATTCATTTACTTCATCTTCATCATATCCGCGAAAACCTTTTGTAAACGTTTTGTTATGGATATCATTCGGCGTTAATGGCATATTGCCACCTCCATTTTTACATTTCAGTACGGTTATCTAGTTCACATTATAAAACAAATACGGCACAGATGGAGAAAAAAACTGAAAAAACGACTCATTTTTGCCGTTCAAATGTAACTTTCCATTTGTCTTTTTTCGTTTTTCCGTCAACTTTTGCCAAACTGCATCGTCCGAAGCCGCGAATCGAGAGCATGTCCCCTTCAGCAACCTGATAAGACGGATCTTCAATGGCTTTCCAATTCACCTTAACGAGCCCGTTTTTCACAAGCGCCTGCGCTTTCTGCCGGGATTGCCTGCTCATTGAAGCGCAGACGGCGTCGAGACGCAATGAAGAAACCGTGTCATCTCTTATTTCGACATCTGAAGCGGGAATGTGAAGAGCGGAAAGCTCGATTTTCTCAAGCTTTACCGGCGCTTTGCCCGCCTTGGTCAGCTGAGTGCTGACAAAATCGGCGATTTCACCGGAGACGATCAGCTGCACGGCTTCCTCTGAGAAAATCAGATCGCCGTATTTCTGCCGCTTTAAGCCGATCCCCATTAATGATCCGAGAAGAGAGCGGTGGTCAATGCTGACGAATTTTTCAGCGTATTGAACGTCAAAAGCCCGAAGCTCAAAATCATCCTGTTCAGGTTCCATATATTCAGGGTATAAAATCGCGCGTTTGCGCTCAGCTCTGTCATATCCTCCGAAAAACGCAAGACCGCAGGCGTCGCCGATAACGGCTTTTACAATGACCTGTTCTCTGGGATCTAAGAAATCAGTCAGCTTCATCCGATACTGGTCCAGGACAATCTGTTTCCATTCAAGCACCTGATCAATAAAAGGCCGCTCGTCTTGTCTGAAGTGCTGGTAAATATCGCTCATGTTCTTTCCTTTCTATGTAAAGAGGCTTGGCTGGTGCCAAGCCCGTATCAAACTGTCGCATTCAAGTATACATTGCGATCATGCGGTATAGGCCCCAAAGTCCCGTCGTGGCAAACCGAAGCACGATAATCGCTACAATCGGGGATATATCCAGCATGGCAATGGGCGGAATGATCCTTCTGAACGGCTCTAAATACGGTTCGCAAATCGCTGCGAGAAACCGTCCGACCGCCGTTTCTCTCGTACTCGGCACCCATGACATAAAGATATAGATGATCAGGGCAAACGAGTAGATGTAAATTAAATAACTCAGAACGGAAAAAATTTGATAAAGAATCATCCTGCTTTACCACCTCTGATGTTCGTCTTCATTTATAAGCTCCGAAATCGTGCCGGAAACGTCGACATTATCAGGCGTGCACAGAAAAATATCTGAACCGATTCTCTGAATGTCGCCGCCGATGGCGTAGACGGTACCGCTTAAAAAGTCGACGATTCTTTTCGCCTGATCATGCTGGATGCGCTGCAGATTGACGACAACCGCCCGCCTGTTCTTTAAATGATCGGCGATTTCCTGCGCTTCCGCATATACACGCGGTTCACTCAACACCACTTTAGAGGATTTCTGAACACTTTGCAAGCTTACTACGTTCTGCTTGCCCTGCGGCTTCTGAGCGTAAGCAGGCTGTTTATCTTTCTGCTGTTCATGCTCTTCCGGATGATCCTGCTCCGTTTCAATGTATTCGTACTCGTACTCCTCCTCATCCATTGAGAAAAAGTTTTTCAGTTTATTTTTCATGCTCATTTGTTTACACCCCCCGGTTCATTTCCGACTAATGAAGAGCCGATTCTGATAAAAGTTGCGCCCTCTTCAACAGCGATTTCATAATCATTTGACATGCCCATTGACAGTTCCCGGCACGGTGCGTTTGTCTGATTCAGTTTTTGCACCTGATCCCTCAGATCACGCAATTGCCGGAAGCAGGCTCTGATCGTTTCTGTATCGTCTGTCAGGGGAGCCATCGTCATCAGGCCCTCTACAGAAATGTATCTAAACTCAGAAAGCTCTCTGATAAAGGGGATGACCTCCTCTGTTTTCAAACCGTGCTTAGACGGCTCAAGCGAAGTATTCACCTGCACAAAACAGCGAACCGCATGCTGCGCCCGTTTTTCAATTTCTTTTGCCAATGACAGTCTGTCTAAGGAATGAATATAAGATACACGGTCAACGACGGCCTTCACCTTTCTGGACTGAAGACTGCCGATAAAGTGCCACTCCGGGCTGCCTTTGATGACTTCCTGCTTATGGATAAGCTCGGCATCCCGGTTTTCTCCCAGACTTGTAATACCGGCATCAACGGCCTCTTGAGCCCTTTCAGCTGATACGTATTTTGTAACCGCGATGACGGTAACATCTTCGGGGCTTCGGCCCGATCTGTTACATGCTTCGTTTATTCTTTCGTTTATATGTCGTAATTGATCAGCAACACGCAAGATCTTACGCCTCCTTCATTCCGATAAAGGACATCATGCGTCCCGTTTTCCCTTTGTCGCGGCGGTGTGAAAAGAATAGTTCATGCTCTCGTTCGGTGCATAAACCGCTGACTGAAATGTTTTCTTCCGGAATGCCGCAATGTATCAGAAGAAGACGGTTGACCTCTTTTAAATCAAGCTGATACTGGCCTTTTTCCGTTTCGCATATGGCGGATTCAGCCGTAAAAGGCAGCGCCCGCACTTCATTGATGACGCGGTCGTCGACTGTATAGCTTCCCGCGCTGATGGACGGACCGATGACAGCCTGAATATCTGTTAAACGGGAGCCTTCTTCGTTTACCCAGCGTTCCGTCATGATGCGTCCGATTTGTTTGACCGTCCCCTTCCATCCGGCATGGGCAGCGCCGATAATGGATTTCACCGGGTCATAAAAATACAAGGGCACACAGTCCGCAAAACAAAGGGCCAAAAAAAGATTCGCATCTTTCGTGTAGAGCCCGTCCGTCCCGCGGAATGCGGAAGAATAGTCTCTCGCCCCTTTTCCTTTATCCCCGGCTGTCACGCGCCGGACGCGGTTTTCATGTGTCTGGTCGGCGAACACCCAGGAATCCAGATCAGTACCGCATAAGGACGCTATGACTTCACGGTTTGTCACAACATCATGAGCTTCGTCTCGGACGTGCAATCCGGTATTTAATGACTCATACGGAGGATTGCTGACCCCGCCGTTTTTCGTCGTGAATCCGGCGATGACCTTTGTGTTAAGCTGATTCACACAGTTCCAGTCTTCTATCATGAGTGCCGAGGGGGTGGTAAGACTAAACGGGTGATATGTATTCATGGAGATCCAACCTTTCGACAAACATTAAAAAAGCGTAATTTCCCACTCATTTTAACACAATTTTAAGCATACGTTTAGCGGCTGATTGAAAAATGAGATAAATAAATGTGCCGGAAACATTGAGATTTCCGGCTTTTTACAAGTAAAGGGAGGATTACGCTCCCCCCTTTGGTTCGTTTACACGCACTAAGATGACATCTTCCCCAATTTTAACTATATTTCGCCAAGGAATGATCATTTCCTCTTCTTTTCCGAAAAAACCGAGAACTTTTCCGCTGCCGCCTAAAATAATCGCCTGAATTTTTCCCGTTGTCACGTTAATATCAATATCACCGATGCTTCCGAGTTTTTTTCCGTTCGACACGTTTACCACATCTTTTATTTGAAATTCAGATATGCTGATCATCCGTATCACGCCCTTTGCCCGTTCTTTTTCCTATTATATGAACGGCCGGGCTGAACCTTGTCACATCGGGCAATCTTTTTTGCGGCTGCACCAGCCGAGGATAAATCTCAGCATAATTTTCGTATAGTCCATAAGCTCATCAACGGACACTTCCTCGTTTACGGAGTGGGCGTTTTTTAAATCGCCGGGACCGTATATGACGTTCGGAATCCCGGCATGATAAAGCCACCCTCCGTCAGTTACGGTTTGGGAAACATCAATGACGGGCTCCTGTTTTCTGACGGCTGAGTGTGATGCAGCCAAGACAGAAACTGCCGGATGATCCGGGTCGATTTCCAGCGCCGGGAACACCTCTCCTCTGTCTTCAATCATCGAAGATCCGCCCCATTTGAACACCGGCCTGTTTTCTTTGAGCCACAGATCACTGTCAGCGACACGATTAATATAGTCTTCGATTTCTGCGGCTGCTTGTTCGTGCGTTTCGTTCGGATAAAAGTGGACGGTGATCCATAACCGGCATTCATCGGCGACAAACGCTGCGTGTCTTCCGCCTTCAATGACGGCGGGGTTGATCGTATTGGTGCCGGGCGCAAAGCCGGGATAGCTTTTCGTTACCGCCCAGTGGCGCTCCAGCTCTCCCAAGGCAGTGATGATTTTTGCCATTTTTTCGATGGCGCTCGCTCCGAATGTGCCTCCGCCCGCATGAATCATATTGCGCCTCATGCCGTCATGAAATGTTTGTTTGCTTTTCAATTCTATCCAGCCGGTGATGACACCGCCCTGCCCTTGAATATGCAGGCTGCTCGTATCCGCAACAACCGCAAAATCCGCGTGATAGCCGCGGTTGCAGCATTCCAGCGTCCCCGCCTCACCGACTTCTTCTCCGATTACAGACTGTACAATGAGGTCGCCCGGAAGCTCAATGCCGGCATCATGGATCAGCTTCAGAGAGAAAAGAACACACGCCAAACCCCCTTTCATATCAGCGGCGCCCCTTCCGATCAGCATGCCGTCTTTTACGATCGGCTGAAACGGGTCAGAGTGCCAGTCTTCGCCCCCGGCTTCTGCCACATCAATGTGTCCGTTTAAAATCAGGCTTTGATGCCTGCTTGAATCTGTCCCTTTTAAAACACCGACTACATTCGGATCTTCCGGATACACATCCCACATATCGACCGAGAAGCCCGTTTCTTTTAAAAAGCCGGCCACCCACTTTTGGGCTTCTGCCGTATTTCTTGCTGGCGGGGCCGGAGTCGGAAAGGCTATCAACCTTTCAGCAATATGTATGAAGTCATTCCGCCGTTTTTCCGCCTGGTGTAACAGCATATCAATCTGATGCATTGGAAATCTCCCCTTTGGCTGTATCAAAAAACCCGTTTCATTCATGAAATGAAACGGGTGAAAAACGGATCTTCCTCCGCTTTTTTCACCGCTTCCCTCCGCCGGCATGATCCGGATCAGGTCCGTTAAGGGTTGAGACAACGTCTCTCTCAGCCGCATGGCAGCACCCCCAGGGTGAATTTATGTTATTTTACGGATGATGCCTCTTTTGCACGTGTTAAAAACGGGCGGCCATTGTTCCATAAGACATTGACAGGCGTATCGAAAAACGCTGTAAGCCGCTCGTCAGAAAGCATATCCCTGATTTTCCCGGAGGCGAACACCTCGCCCTGTTTTAAAAGCAGCGCCTGATCAAATACCGGCAGAATTTCTTCAGCGTGATGGGTGACATAAAGGATGGACGGCGCATTTTCTTTTTCGGCGATCGACGTAATCGTGTCCAGCAGCTGCTCCCTTGCCATAAAATCAAGACCCGTCACGGGTTCGTCCAAAATCAGCAGTTCCGGATCAGCCATAAGCGCCCGCGCAATCAGCGCTCTTTGTCTTTCCCCTTGTGATAACGTTTCATACCGTCTGTCGGCGTAACCGATGGCGCCCAAATCCTTCAGAAGACCGATCGCTTTTTCCCTTACCTGCTCACTTGGAGTTTCGTACAGCCCGATTGAAGCGTACGCGCCGCTGAGGGCGATTTCAAAAGCGGAGTCCGCGGCATATAATTTGTGCTGAAGACCTGCTGAAACAAGGCCGATTTTCCTCCTGAGCCTGTCACCGAGCTCTGTTTTGCCGAATTGATGGCCGAGCACCTGCATCTCTCCTGAAGTGGGGAAGTAATAAGAGCATAACATATTCAGCAAAGCCGTTTTTCCGGCTCCGTTTAATCCGTACAGCACCCAATTTTCGTTTTTCTCGACGCGCCAGTTGATATCTTTCAAAATCCATTTCCCGTTTCTTTTTAATGACACACTGTCCAGCTGTAAAATCATTGCAGTTTCCCCCGTTTACTTTATTTAAATTTTCCAAAAACTTTTACACATTAGAATACATCACTTTTTTGCAAACGTAAACCATCGCATGAAAAAAGCCTTTAAACAAGGTTTAAAGGCTTTTTCCGTTATTGATGGATATTCTTATTCATTTGTTTAATGGCTGCCTTTTCAAGCCTTGAGACCTGAGCTTGGGATATGCCGATTTCTTCAGCGACTTCCATTTGGGTTTTCCCTTGGAAAAAGCGCTTTCGCAAAATCATTTTTTCCCGTTCGTTCAGTCTTCTCATGCCTTCTTTCAGAGCCAGCTCCTCAATCCATTGTGTATCCTTATTGCGCTCATCGCTGATCTGGTCCATCACGTAAATCGGATCGCCGCCGTCATTATAAATCGGCTCAAACAGTGAAACCGGATCCTGGATGGCGTCAAGGGCAAACACAATTTCTTCATGGGGCACTTCAAGAACTTTGGCGATTTCCTCTGCTGTCGGCTCCCTGCTTGTCTCACTGATTAACCGCTCTCTTACTTGAAGCGCTTTATATGCGATATCGCGAAGCGACCTCGAGACGCGGATCGGATTGTTATCCCGCAAATATCTGCGGATTTCTCCGATGATCATCGGTACAGCGTATGTTGAAAACTTAACATTATGGCTTAGGTCAAAATTATCAATGGATTTCATTAGTCCGATGCAGCCGACCTGAAATAAGTCATCAACATACTCTCCTCTGTTGTTAAACCTCTGAATGACGCTTAAGACAAGGCGCAGATTGCCGTTTACAAGCTTTTCCCTCGCTGAATCATCGCCCTCATCCTGTAATTGCCTAAACAGCTTTCTCATCTCTTCATTCTTGAGCACCGGTAATTTGGAGGTATCCACCCCGCAAATTTCGACTTTATTTCTTGACACGTTTTTCCCTCCCACTAGGAGCTGCTGTACAACGTTAAGTATCTCCTCGGGTGGGAAAAATATGCACCGCCATTTTACAGAAATAAACATCCGGCTGCGGCAATCCTTGCAGCAGTAAGGGCTGTCAGATGGAAAAAAATTTACACCATTTTGTTAAACTCTTTTCTCAGTCTTTTGATAATCCGCTTTTCGAGCCGGGAGATATAAGATTGTGAAATCCCCATCATGTCGGCTACATCTTTTTGTGTTTTTTCTTCTTCTCCGACAAGCCCGAAACGCAGTTCCATAATCTGCTTTTCTCTTTCGTTTAATTGCTCAAGCGCTTTTTTCAAAAGTTTTTTATCCACATTGGCTTCAATGTCTTTTGTAATAATATCATCATCTGTGCCGAGCACATCCGAAAGCAGCAGTTCGTTTCCGTCCCAATCAATGTTCAGCGGTTCATCAAAGGACACCTCTGAACGGATTTTATTGTTTCGGCGCAAGTACATTAAAATTTCGTTTTCGATACATCGCGACGCGTAGGTGGCGAGTTTGATTTTCTTTTCCGGATTAAAAGTGTTTACCGCTTTGATCAAACCGATGGTGCCGATGCTGATTAAGTCCTCGATATTGATGCCGGTATTTTCGAATTTGCGGGCAATGTAAACGACAAGACGTAAGTTTCTCTCAATCAGAATGGCCCGCGCCGCCTGATCCCCGCTCGGCAGCTTTAATAAGAGCACCTGCTCCTCTTCTTTAGACAAAGGCGGCGGCAGCGCCTCGCTTCCTCCTATGTAATACACTTCATCGCTTTTCAGTCCGAGTTTCATCAGCCATTTATACCACAAATATGTCAGACGCAGCTTAAGTTTTTTCATCTTCCTCCCCCTTCTAAATACAACGCGTTTTGAGTATGATGAATAACAGACTTTTCGTCAGGAAACATGTTTTACAGCCTTCCCTGTCAGCATCTTCGGATGAACGATTCCGTCAAATTCACCGTCCGCGGATAATGGTTTCGTGCTGATGCCGATCAGGCATTTTTCACAAGCGATCATTTCGTCTTTTGTTAAAATCGTGACGTAATCCGGCTTTAAACAGAGTAAAAATTGATTGTCCTGGCCGACGCCCCTGTACGGAATCAGCCTCAGCTTATCCGCATGGCGGAACGAATCATCAAGCTGCTCTATCACTTCAAGCGGACTGGCGGATTTGATGAGGGCCGTTTCCTTTTCGCTGAGAATCGGAGCGAATTTGTCAATGTGAAGGATCATGACCGGCGTTTTCGTCAGCGGATCATACAGCTGATTCCCGGAATCCACCAATCCTTTCGCGCGGATTGTCTGTCCGCTGAATTCCGCCTGCACCATGACAAGTTCATCGTACTGAATGGACTTCGTCTCGATGTCTTCAATTCTCTTTTTCGAAAAAAACCATATGGCCGGAAATCCGATAACTACAAACATCCAGCTGATCGGGTCGCCGAATCCGGTCTGGCTTGTGACCATTACGCCTTGCTGCACAATTGATTCTGTCTGCAGCAGGGAATGTACGCCGATCATTCCCCCGCCGACGAGAAAAGTCGCGAAATAAAAGGCGAACAAATTTTGAAAAAAGTATCGGAACCGTTTAAAGCCAAAAGCCGCAAGCACGATGACTACTGAAAACGCCATTTTTCCCGCCGGATGCTCCACAAAGGGAGAAACAGGCGTAAACATCAGAAGCACAATGGCTGACCCGATGAAACCGCCGGCGGCCACTCTTCTTTTTTTTACCTGGCGTTTTAAAATAAAGGCGGTCAATAAAAGCAAAAGAGAATCAAAACAAAAGTTCAACAGCCAAATGACATCCAGATAGATTTTCACATCTGACCCCTTTCCTCTTTTGTCTTACTTATCTGTTTCTCTCTCTTGTTTCATAAGTATAAAGCAAGCTCTGTGGGAAAGTCTGTCAATTAATGTTGAGGGTAAAGTACAATTTTTAAGGGATAACCGTTTTATTTGTCGAGGGCCAAAAAGGTTGATTTCCTATTGTCCGCTTCAACTAAAAAAGCGCTGCCGTGATCTGGCAGCGCTCTGTTTTTACTCATTGATATAAAGTTTTCCTTTAGCCGTCTGTCTCGTTTCATTTCCGTAGTCATCTCTAGCGATAACGTCAATTTTTGCTCCGCTTGCTTTGATGGAAGAAGTCGCCGTCCAGTAACTCTCATATCGTCCCGGAGAAATTTCTCTCAGCGGAAGCTCTGTTGCGTTTTGGCTCCCTGCCCGGGCGTTTGTCAGAGGCAGACGGATAACGAAGGAAGCGTCTAATTTCTTTCCGCTTGAAAAAGCGATTTTCACTGATTCTCCGGCTTTTAATTCCTTATCCGCTCCGGGAACCAATCCGGAAATGACGGGAGCATTGTAATTGACATCGATTACCGTCTTTTTCGTTGTTTTGTTACCCGCTTCATCTGAGGCCGTGACCTTGATCTCATTGCTGCCGTTTTCCAGAAGGGTTCTCGCTTGATAAGAACCGTTATTTACTTCAGCTTTTTTTTCGTTCACCTTTACCCATTTTAAATGGGCGTCGTGCACTTTTCCTTTTACGGTCACTGCTTCTTTATTTGTTTTATCACCGTTTGCCGGACTGTCAATCGTCACATCCGGCTTATCCTCATCCAGTATGACCGTGACAGGGCTTGACTCATCGGTTGACCCGCTGTCTGTCACAGATGCCGCCGTCAGCCGATTGGCATCTTCAGTGAGTGTGACGCCGGCCTGGAAATTGCCGTCTGCATCTGCTTTCGTTTCTGCGGCGGTTTTACCGTTATTGGTAAGACGGACAGCGGTTTTTGGTGAAGCCGTTCCTTTCACCGTGATTGACTTCTTGTTTGTAAATGACCGGTCTTCAGGCGACGTTATGTCAGGCACAGAAGCTTCGTAGTCGACCAAAGCCCTGATCATAAAGTTTCCGTCTGATTTATCGGTTTTAGACCAGCGGCCGTCGAGGTATTGCCAGTTTCTGTTCGAGTACGGACTGCCGTCATCAGATGACAGGGCAGGTGTATAAGGATCGGGTTTCGTCTGGCGGAACACAAGATAAAAATCCTTTCCGACCGCGATTCCTTTTGAGCTGAGATCCACTTTGGTCCATTCGCCGTTTCGAAGCGCTTCAGCTTGGAACGGGCCGGCAATTTTGCTGCCCGGAGCTCCATCAGGGCCGGATGCATCATATACTTCTGCTTGAAATTCGGTACCGCCCGGATCAGGCCAGTCGGCGCCCCAAAATTTAAAAAGGCCTCCCGTCAGCATACCGTGTTCTTTTCCGTCTTTGAGCGTCATCTTAACGGCAGATTTGCTGCCGGCTTTAAAATATGACAGCGCGGCTTCTTCCGTTCCGTTATCATAGGCAATTTCCCCTTCATAACCGATATACGGCTTAAGCTTGACGTTTTTTTCAGCATCTCCTTTGATGTCAACGGAAAATTCGCTATTGTAAAAGCCTTTTGCCGCTACTTTGATTGTGTAGGAGCCTTCGTACGCCTTAAGCGAATATTCCCCTTTATCGTTTGTCACCGCCGGTTCAATTGCGGCATCCTCAGCCACATAAAGCGCAGCCCCTTTTACCGGTTCGCCTGTTGACTGATTGGTGATGGTTCCTTTTAGCGTGCCGGACGGCATTTGCTCCAGTGTAAAGTCTGCCTGTGCGGTTTTGTCTGATTGAATAGAAACTTGTTTCGAAGCGGACTTAAATCCGTAAGCCTCGGCTTTCAGCGTATAGCTTCCCGCCTTATGCGACAGGCTGTAGCTTCCGCTTGCAGGGTCGGAATATACGGATTTCCCCGTCTCGGCGACACTGATTTGCGCTCTGAGAGGCAGGAGGTTTGTTTCACGTTTTACTCTTTTTCCGGGTGATTTCACTGCCGGTTTGGCCTGTTTCGGACTGACTGCTTTTTTCTTCAGGTGGCCGGGAGGTGTTTGTCTATTGTGTTTACTTTTTTTAGCCGCCTTGCCGAGAGGGCTGCTTGAAAGCCGGACATCATCGATATACCATCCGTCTTCATTGAGTACTTCGTCTGACTGCATATTAAACATGAGCTTTATGTTTTGGCCTTTATACGCAGATAAATCTGCCTCTTCATCGTTCCATCCTGCGGAGTCACCATTGTAAACGGCCGCCTGCTCCCAATGTGATTTTCCTTCCGGAAGAACGAACACATACCCGTAATCAAAAAATTCTTCGAGCTTGTGCCAGCTTTTAAATTGCAAAAACAGCCGTCCTGTTTCCGGAACTTGAATCGGAGGCATCACCAAATTCATGTTGGCTGAATCGGCATAAGGGCCGGACAGATTCGTCGCATACACTTTATCTCCGGAAAATGCGGTGCCGGGCCCTGAACCCGGGATACCCCATTCCCATTGGTCATGTGTCCCGTAACTGGACCAGCCCGCCGGCTGTGATTCAAAATCCTCTTTGTATCCCGCCGTAATGCTCGGTTTCACGTCAGCCCGGTACGTATCAGATTCTACAGAATGGCCTCCGAAATCTTTTATGGTCCATTTATAACTTATCTTGCTTCCCGTTACATCCGGAATTTCCGCCTGGTATGTTCCCTTTTTTTCATCACCGCTTTTTTGAACGGCGGCTGTCGTTTTCCACTCTCCTTCATCAAACTGATAGGAAAGGATGACTTCAGTTACGCTTACATCGTCTTCTGCTGTAACCGTTAACGGAAGGTTTGCCCCTTTGTAAGCCGCTGAGACCGGTTCATGGTGAAAGCTGGGCGGATTGTGATCTTCGCCCGCAGAAGAGACCTTGCCTTCTACGCTTCCGATTCCGTCCGTTACGGCAGAAACGGCATCAAAAGCGTTAACGAGACCGTGGCCGTAACCGTTATTCGGTGATTCCGGAAAAACGGAATCTGTCAGCTTTTCGGCGGTGCGCGTCAAAACGTCTTCCATTTCATCGACCGTAATAGAGGCGTTCGCCTGCCTTAACAAAGCCGCCGTCGCCGCCACATGCGGCCCGGCCATTGAAGTTCCGTCCCAGCCGCCTTCGTATGTTCCTCCAGGAATCGAAGAACGGATATTCACTCCCGGAGCCGAAATGTCCGGTTTTGTTTCATGATACGGTGAGGGGCCTTGAAGTGAGAAATCAGCGAGTTTCTTGTCGATGTCAGTCGCACCTGTCGCAAATGCTTCAGGATAATTGGCCGGATTTGCGATTGACCCCGGTCCTCCCGGTGTAAATAAGTCTTCATTTCCCGCAGAGAATTCCGGAAAAATCCCTGCCGCTCTCCACGCATTCACCATATCGCGGTACCACTCGTCCATTCCCGAACCGCCTGCCCAGGAATTATTAACAACATCCGGCGCCATCTCGGGATGGGGCGTGCCGTTTTTATCTTTAGGCGCGAGCACCCATTCACCGGCATCCAAAATATCGGCATCGGTTCCTCCGTCATCTGAAAATGCTTTTACTGCGATCCATTTCGCCCCCGGAGCCACACCGATTTGATTTGAGCCGTCAGGTTCTGAACCCGTCATGGTCCCTGTTACATGAGTGCCGTGTTCAAGATCATCGTAGGGAGCGTCTTTATGGGACACGGCATCATACCAGTTCATTTCATGATTCGGCGCTGCGGGATTTTCAGGATCGTAACCCCGGTATTTTTCTTTAAGCGCCGGATGATCCCACTGAACTCCCGTATCAATGGAGGCGACAACCGTGCCGGTTCCGTCGTATCCTGAGGCCCAGGCCTGCGGCGCATCAATTTGGCTGATATTCCATTCGATGCCTTCCTTTGCTTTGATCTCTTTTTGTTTTTTCTTCATTTGAAAAGGAGCTTTTGATTGTCGTTGAGTAAGCTGACGTTTTTCATTCGGAAGAACTTTTTCTACTTCAGGAAATGAGGCGGCTTTTTCCATTACCTCTTTCGAAGCAGTGACTGCCATTCCGTTGACAATATAATAGGAATGGATGTGATCAGCCTTGCCTTTCTTTTTTTGTTTTTCCAAATATGTTTTCAGATTCTGCTGCGCATCATGAGCCGCCAGTTTTAAAGAAGAAACGACGGCTGACCGCTTTTGATATTCGGTTTTTGCTGCGGAAAGCGATTGAGACTTGGCGTTTTTTTCTGCTTCTTTGACCGCTTTTTTCGTATTGGCTTTCTCTTTAAATTTGATAAGAAACGTGACTTTATCATTTTTTTCAAAACGCTTCTTGACTGAATCGGAAATCTTATGCTGAATGCTCTTAGAGGAAGAAAGATCTTTGGTGAAAGAAACTGCCCCCGGTGTGCTGTTCGCTCCGGCTGCACCCGGAAACAACAGGGAACTGACGACAATCGCGCTTAAAACGGAGCCTGTCCATCTGTTTCTTGTTTTTTTCTTCAATCGTATCCCCCCTTATTTGGTAACGCCTATAAAATGTGTATCCCTCCTTCATAATTGGAATCGTTTGTCATTTCGATGCTGTACGTTAAATGTAGACAATCTTCCATCCAGATATTGTCACATTCTGTAGAAAGCCGTATGAAATTAAAAAACAATCAATTCGTCATAGGTATAAAGTTTCTTTTTTCACTGTATAGATCATGGGGATAGGAAGGAAGACTGTGCACAAAAGAAAAAGGACAAAACCATGTGGTCTTGTCCTTTTTTACATCAGCCGCGTTTGTTGCGGTTTCTTAAAAATGTAGGAATGTCGAGGGCATCATCCGCCGGCTGTGATGTATGGCGGTTCACCGTGTTTTGATGCTGTGTTTCTTCTCGTTTCGGCTCACGTTTCGCAGCGTTTTGGCTTTGAGACTTCAATCCTTGGTTTAAAGTCGGACGCTGCGGTTTTGAGTCATCTTTTTCCTGTTCGATAAAACCGGTCGCAATAACGGTGACGACGATTTCATCTTTCAGATTTTCATTGATAACTGAACCGAAAATCATGTTGACATCAGGGTCAGATGCAGAAGCGACGATGTCGGCTGCTTCCTGCACTTCGTAGAGGCTCAGGTTTGTACCTCCCGTAATGTTCATCAAAACACCTTGCGCTCCGTCGATTGCCGCTTCCAGTAACGGACTGGAGATCGCCTTTTTGGCGGCTTCAGCAGCGCGGCTTTCGCCCGTAGCGATCCCGATACCCATCAATGCTGAACCTTTGTTGGACATGATGGTTTTGACATCGGCAAAGTCCAAGTTGATTAAACCAGGCGTCGCGATGAGGTCAGAGATACCTTGCACCCCTTGGCGAAGCACGTTATCAGCTTCACGGAATGCTTCAAGCATCGGTGTGTTTTTATCGACGATTTCAAGAATGCGGTCATTCGGAATAACGATCAGTGTGTCAACGGCTTCTTTCATTGCCGTGATACCGCCTGCAGCCTGCAGCTGACGTTTTCTTCCTTCAAATGTAAACGGTCTTGTTACGACACCGACAGTCAAAGCGCCTAAGTCCTTTGCGATTTGCGCGATAACCGGTGCGGCTCCCGTTCCGGTACCGCCTCCCATTCCGGCTGTAACGAACACCATGTCAGCACCTTTTAGCGCTTCTTCGATTTGTTCCTTACTTTCTTCAGCGGCTTTTTTGCCGACTTCCGGATTCGCTCCCGCTCCGAGACCGCGGGTCAGCTTTTCCCCGATCTGCATTTTCACTTCCGCTTTTGACAGGTTAAGAGCTTGCGCGTCCGTGTTTACCGCAATGTACTCTACACCCTGCACTTCATTTTCAATCATTCGGTTGACCGCGTTATTACCGCCGCCTCCTACTCCGATTACTTTAATTGATGCTAAGCCGTCTATGTTTGTTTCGAAATCCAACATGCTAAATCCTCCTAATCTGCCGAATGACTATCAATCTATTCCCAAAACATGCTTAATAGTTTTTTCATTTTGCTCGGTTTGTTGTGTTCGGCTTGTGTTTTTTGTTTTGCTTTTGGACGCTGCTGCGCCTCTGGCCGCTGATGATGTTCTTCTTCGTGAGAGACCGCGATTTCCTGCACGGCTTCTTCCGGCATATGAAAGCCTATTTTTCTTCCCTGAATTCTGGCATTTCGGCAGGCAAATTGTATCAAGCCGACACCCGTCATATACTGAGGGTCTCTTACACCGATATAATTCGGGCTTGCGACCCTTACATTGTGCCTCAGCACTTCCTGTGCCAATGAAAGCACTCCGGGCATTGCGGCCTGTCCGCCGGTCAGCACAAAGCCGCCGGGCAGATCTGTAATTCCCATATGCTCAATTTCAGCTGCGGCAATCTCAAGAATCTCTTCCACTCTTGCTTCAATAATATTAGCAATTTCCTGCTGTGTAAAAGATTGCTTTTGATTCGTTCCTATGACGGTGACTTCAAATACTTCATCTTCTGAAGCCTCATCGTAGAATGCATGTCCGAATTGTTTTTTTACTCTTTCAGCCTCTTCGGTGGAAGTGCGCAATCCGATCGATACATCTTTCGTGATGTTTTCGCCTCCGAGCGGAATGACGGCTGTCTCCTTCAGGTGCCCCTGTTCAAATACCGCCACCGTCGTCGAGCCGCCGCCGATATCAATCATGGCGACTCCGAGGTTTTTTTCGTCTTTTGACAAAGCCGCCGAACCGGCCGCAAGCGGCTGCAGGCAAATATCAGTAATTTCAACGCCCGCTCTCTCCACACAGCGAAGTAAGTTATGTAAGATCGTTTTGGAGCCGGTAATCAGCGTGCCTTCTACTTCCAGGCGCACGCCGAGCATTTTTTTCGGATCGGTAATTTCGTCTCTTCCGTCAACGATAAACTGTTTCGGAACGACGTCTACGATCAGCTGCTCATGCGGAACTGACACGACCTGTGCCGCTTCCATTACCCTGCGGACGTCTTCAACGTGAATTTCTTTGTTTTCACTGGAAACAGCGACAACGCCGTTCGTATCTTGAATATGAATATAATTTCCATTAACGCCGACAATGGCTTTTTTCAGCGGAAAACCTACCATTCTTTCAGCTTGGTCAAACGCTTTTCTTATAGAATGAACGGTTTCATCTATATCAACGATTGAGCCTTTTTTCAACCCTTCAGACGGTACATTTCCCACTCCGATAATGTTAAGGGAATCATCTGTCATTTCTCCGACGATCACTTTTGTATTGGACGTACCGATGTCAAGACTGACGTAAAGTTCATTGTTGTTCATTCTATGGCACCTCCTCACATTTCGATCAAATTCTATTCTATTATTTGCGGAACAACAATACAATGAATGTGGCTTTACAAGTGTGTAACAAAAACAACAGCATCAACAAATTCTTATCTGATTTCTCACAATTTATGTTTAATGAAACTATTCGTTATATTCTATGTATATCCTCTTTTATATCGTATTTTTTTTATTTTTTTTAGAGAAGGCCCACCTTACCGTAAGATTTCCTGTCACGGTGCCATACTGTGCAAACCAGATGCAAATATACCCGCTTTCCATTAGTCTACACTAAGATGAACCTCCAGAAAAGCTATAGATATTTCCAGAAACATCCGAAAAAAGAAGAAACAGGAGGAAAATTCCAAATGCAATGCTCATTGCAGAAGACACGCCCATTGCATTGAGAATTTTCCGCTTGTCCGGCAGCCATATCCCGGGCAAAAACAAACATAGTCATAATGATTCCGCTATCGGTTATATCGGCTGCCCTGCTGATTGTAATAGATTCTTTTGAATCACCTTTAAATTAGTTCTTTAGAACTATTAATCATTTTCTTTTTTCTTGCCGGATTTACCTTTGTTAAATTCTTCAAAATATGTAGCGACTTCTAAGTGGATAATCCCCTTTTTCCCGCCGTCCAGCTGGGAAACGATAGAAGGATAGGTCTTCATCCGGCCGGCAAACGTTTTAATAGAAGCGGTAACTACATACCCGTCGTTCATATACAGCTTGATCCGGTCCTGATCCATTTTTGCCGGTGTATAATAGATTTCAGAAATCGACTGCTTTAGCGAACCGGAAAGCTTATCAAGCTGCTCCGCCATTTTGACCCGCTTTTTCGCGTTTGTCCAGTCAACCAAAATCGGGCCCGCGTCATCCGGCGTGACTTCGTTCGGCAGCACAGTGCCGTTTTCGAGCACTTCATAATATACATCATGTCGCTGCAGATACGCGATCGTCTTGTATTCTTCAATGTGAATGCTGACTTTGTTAGGAAATACTTTTGAAAGTTCCGCCTTTTTCACCAGCTTATTCTGCTCAATCTTTTCTTCTGTTTGTTTCTTGTTCAGACTCCAGAACTCGGTTTGTCCGTTATGTATATCAGAAAGCGCGTTGATCTCTTTTACAGACACGTTTTCGTTTCCGGAAACGGTGACAGAAGACACTTTGCTGATCGGCATCTGCAAGTACACGATGATCAGCACCATCATAAAAAAGAGCACAATGAATGAAATCAGCCGGCGGTTTGCTTTTTGTTTCCGCTGCTCTTTGATTTTCGGAATCCGCTCTTCAATATTTACGATTTTTTCTCTTTCATGATTTGGGTTCACTGCCTGTCCACCTCACTAAGAATGAAACAGCTTGACATTCGTCTGATTGAAAAACAAACGGCATGCTGTGATGCCGTTTGACATTTGTTAAAAGTATATCACATGAGCTCATGTAATCAGAGAACCTTTTAACGATTCCCTCCGATGATTTCAACTTCTGTATGCATGTCAACATCATACTGCTCACGGATTGTCTTTTTCACATATTCAATCAGGTCAAGAACGTCCTTGGCAGTCGCTCCGCCGGCATTGACGATAAAATTCCCGTGCATTTCGGACACTTTCGCTCCGCCGATCTGATGTCCTTTTAATCCCGCTTTTTCAACGAGGTTTCCGGCATGATCCGGCAGCGGATTTCTGAATATGCTCCCGGCGCATGGGCTTGAATACGGCTGAGTGTTTTTTCTGTAATCTTTGTTCTGCTGCATTTGCGCCGTAATGGCTTCCCGTTCCTTTTGCTCAAGCTGAAGAACTGCCTCGAGACAGACGCCGGGGCGTTTTTTCTGCAAAACAGACGTTCTGTAGCTGAAACCCATCTCTTCGTTCGTCAGCCATTCGATTGTGCCGTCTTCAAATAAGATACGGGCTTTCACAAGAATCTCACTCATATCAGATCCGTGCGCCCCGGCATTCATATAGACGGCTCCGCCGATTGATCCGGGAATGCCCGCTGCAAATTCGAGACCGGACATTCCTTTTTTACTCATGGAAGTCGCAAGCCGGACGACCGAATAGCCGCCTCCGACCGTCACCTGATCACCGTCAATCTCCAAATGATCCAGACCCGCTCCCAGCTTGATGACAACTCCTCTTATGCCTTCATCAAGCACGAGCAGATTTGAACCGCGGCCGATAACCGTCCATGGCAGATCATGTATCTTCACAATATCCATAATATCTTTGACCGCTTCCACACGGTTGGGGATGATTAAAATGTCCGCCGGACCGCCGATTTTCATCGTTGTATGGTTCGCGAGCGGTTCTTGTTCCAGCACTTTGCCGACTTCGCGGTCTCTTAATTCCTGAATTACGTTCTCCATCATAAACCTCCGCATTCCATTTGCTCTATTTTTTTATGTCTTCCATGATACTGTACAGTCTGGCTGCCGCATCCGGAACACCGAGTGATTTTGTCCGCTCACTCATGTCCTTTAAGGTTTCTTCATTCATGACGATTTTGTCCAGCGCAGCGATCAGTTTTTCTCCGCTGAGCTCGGTTTCCTTCAGTACGATTGCAGCGTCATGCTGGCTGAGCGCCTTCGCATTGACTTCCTGGTGATTGGCTGTCACATACGGGCTCGGAATAAGCACGCTCGGAATGCCGAGAGCGGTGATTTCCGCAATCGTCGTCGCTCCGGCTCTGGCCACAATGACATCAATTGATTGTAAGTACTCCGGCATTTGGTGCAAAAACGGTTTTGTCACCATATTATCAGCGGCTTTTCCGCCTTTCAGCTCAGCCGTTACCTTCTCGTAATGCACTTCCCCGGTAATATAAAGCACTTGGTAAGGTCTCGTTTTCAATTCTTCCTGCATATCTATAACGGCACGGTTAATGGGAGCCGCGCCTCTGCTTCCGCCGAAAATGAGCACCGTTTTTTGATTGTCTTTCAGCCCGAACTCAGTTAATGAGCGGCCTGTCTTAATTGAGACGACTTCAGAGGCTCTCGGGTTTCCCGTAAACACAACTTTTTCAGCAGGAAAATGCGATTTTGCCTCTTCAAAGCAAATTGCTACCTTATTAACATATTTCGAGAGAAACTTATTTGTGATGCCGGGCAGGCTGTTTTGCTCATGAATGATCGTCGGAATTCCCATTTTTGCCGCCGCGTATACGACCGGACCGCATACATAGCCGCCTGTACCGATAACGGCATCTGGTTTAAACTCTTTTAAATATGATTTGCTTTTCTTCACGCCTTTTAAGAAGCGCATGACGGTTTTTACATTTTCAAAAGAAAGTTTTCGTTTGAAACCTGTAATTTCAATGGCGCGGAACGGAATATTTTCCCGTTCAACAATTTTTTTCTCAAGACCGTTCTCTGTTCCGATATACAAAAATTCCACATCCGGATGCCGGCGCTGAACTTCTTTAATAAAGGCCAGGGCCGGATAAATATGTCCTCCGGTTCCGCCTCCGCTTACTGCAATACGCATTCGTATGTCCCCCTTAATCACATAGCGATAACCCTGTTTTTTAGGACAGGGTTATTGATGTTGTCTGTTTTTTTATAGATAACGAATAAATCATGAGTGATGAGGTAAGATACAGATCAATACCTCGAGTACCGGCTGACATTTAAAAGCACGCCGACCGCTGCGAGCATCAGCGTCAGTGATGAGCCTCCGTAGCTTAAAAACGGCAGCGTAATTCCTGTTACCGGGATCAGCCCCGTCACAACGCCGATATTAATCATGACTTGAATAGCTATCATAGAAATAATACCGATGGCGACAAAGCTTCCGTATAAATCCGGCGCGCCGAGGGCAATCCTGACGCCCCGCCATAATAAAATAGTGAACAGCAGCAATATGAGCGAACCGCCGATAAAGCCGAGTTCCTCAGATAAAATAGCAAAAATGAAATCGGTTTGCGGCTCCGGCAGGTAAAAAAACTTTTGCCGGCTTTGGCCGAGCCCCATCCCGAACAGTCCGCCCGGACCTACGGCATAGAGCGACTGAATGATCTGAAATCCGCTTCCAAGCGGATCCTCCCACGGGTTTAAGTAAGAGGTAATCCGTTTAATCCGATAAGGAGCGGACAGAACTAGCGCCGCAAATCCGCTTAAACCGATGAGTCCGAGGAACGCAAAATGAGCGATTCGCGCACCGGAAACAAAAATCATCACGATGCACGTGCCCACCATTACCGTCCCCGTTCCCAGGTCTGGCTGGCACATAATAATAATAAATGCAGAAAACACGATTCCGAGCGCGGGAACGAATCCGCGTCTGAATGACGTAATATTCTTCTGTTTTTCAGAAAGAAATTTAGCCAGAAACGCAATCATCGCCAGTTTCATAAACTCCGAAGGCTGAATGCTGAACGCTCCCACTCCGATCCAGCTTCTTGAACCGTTCCGCACCATTCCGACTCCCGGAATCAGCACAAGCACAAGCAGAAAAAAACAAATGATCAGAAGCAGCTTCGACCATGTGCGCCATGTCCAATAATCCACATTCATAATGAAAAACATGGCAATGACGCCGATCCCCGCAAACAGCAGCTGCCGTTTCGCGAAGAAAAACGAGTCGTCAAATTTATAATCCGCCCATACCGCACTTGCACTGTAGACCATAATTAATCCTATTGTTAAAAGCAATAACGTAATGATAACTAATAACAAATCAGGCGCTGTTTTTTTAGTAGTCAAAGCAATCGACACCCCAAGCATAAGTCATTTAGGGCTGCCGATGAACAGAGACAAGCCCTTACTTAAGCATATGCACGGCATCTATAAACATGTCACCGCGTTCTTCAAATGTTTTGAACTGATCCCAGCTTGCACACGCGGGTGACAAGAGGATGACGTCTCCTTCATTTGAGAGCGCAAACGCCGCAGATACTGCTTGTTCAACATTATCGACACGTTTGACATGTTGTATTCCCAGCTCATTGCCCAGTTTTTCTATCTTCGGCGCTGTCTGTCCGAACGTCAGGACCGCTTTGACATTGTCCATATACGGTTTCAGGTCGTCAAAACCGTTGCCGCGGTCCAGTCCGCCTGCAAGCAGAATAACCGGTGCTTTGAACGCGGAGAGCGCTTTGCTTGTGGCCAAAATATTCGTCGCTTTGCTGTCATTATAAAATCTACGATTCTGGATCGCAGTTACATACTGCAGACGGTGTTTGACACCGGTAAAGCTTGTCAGCACCTTCTGAATCGCTTTATTAGACGCGCCCGCCGTTTTTGCCGCGGCTACAGCGGCTAAAATATTTTCTAAATTGTGCGCGCCCGGCAGTACGATGTCATCAACAGGCAGAATCGCTTCATCGCCGAACATCAGCATTCCGTCTTTAATGAATGCGCCGCTTGACAGTTCCTGGTGAACTGAAAACGGAACGGTGCCGGCTTTTCCGCTTTCGGCAAGCCGCACGACTGTTTCATCGCTCTGATTCACGATGGCCGTATCACTCTCAAGCTGATGAAGATACACGTTCTGCTTGGCTTTTTCATAGTTTTCACGGCTGTGATGGTAATCCAAATGAGCGTCGAACACATTTAAAATCAGGCCGATTTCAGGTCTGAATGCATGAGTCCCCATCAGCTGGAACGAAGAAAGCTCTGTGACGATCCATTCATCACCGTCAGCATGATAAGCCACTTCACTGGCGACAGTGCCGATATTCCCTGCGATCAGCGTCTTTATCGAATCAGCTTTCAGCATTTCATAAATCAGGGTCGTCGTTGTTGTTTTCCCGTTTGAACCTGTAATGCCGATGAATTTTGCATTGGTGATATAATACGCAAGCTCGATTTCCGTCCAGACCGGGATGCCTCTTCTTTGTGCTTCCTCCACCATGATATTTTCATACGGGATTCCGGGATTTTTGATCAGAATGGTAATGTGATGCTGATCAAAAAGTGACGTCGGATGCTCACCGCAGATGACTTCAATTCCTCTTTCTGCAAGCCTTTGGGCAGGTTCGTTCTCTTCAAAGGCTTTTTGATCATTCACGACGACGTTAATGCCTTTTTCATGAAGAATCGACGCAGCCGCATATCCGCTTTTCGCCAGTCCGAGGACCAGAAAGTTTTGTTTTTGCAAAAAAAGTTCGTTTTCCACTTATAACCACACCTCGATGTAAATTCCTAAAACGGCAAGCAGCAGTCCCGCAGTCCAGAATGTGACGACAACTCTCCATTCAGACCATCCGACCAATTCGTAATGGTGGTGAAGCGGACTCATCTTAAAGATTCGTTTTCCTGTCGTTTTAAAGCTGATGACTTGTAAGATAACAGATAAGGTCTCAATAACAAATACTCCGCCGATAATGACGAGCAGAATTTCAAGCTTCGTCAGAATGGCAACGGTCACGATCGCTCCTCCGAGCGCAAGCGAACCGGTATCCCCCATAAATACCTTGGCGGGATGGGCGTTGAATACAAGAAAACCGAGAACGGCGCCGACAACGGCAACCGAGAAAATCGCAACGTCATATTGTGACTGGTTCCACGCAAGGATGGCGAAAGCGCCGAATGCGATAGCCGCGGTACCGGACAAGAGACCGTCCAGACCGTCTGTCAGGTTGACGGCATTTGAACCTCCGACAAGCATAAAGAGAACGAGGATAAAGTATCCCCAGCCGAGATCGATTGACAGATGTGTGCCCGGCACCCTGATGCCGGTTGAAAAATGGCAATAATGATATACTCCGTAAAATACAATGGCAATAATGATCTGGCCGATCAATTTCTGCTTCGACGTCAATCCGAGATTCCGTTTCATTACTACTTTAATATAGTCATCCAGAAAGCCGAGCAGGCCGTATCCGATCGTGACAAACAGCAGAAGAAACATTTCCGCGCTCAGATGCGAAAATTTCTGCGTCATGACAATCGCCGTAATGGCGATGGATACAATAATCATGACCCCGCCCATCGTCGGCGTCCCTGATTTTTTCATATGTGATTTCGGCCCCTCTTCCCTGATACTTTGGCCGAATTTTAAACGTCTTAAAAACGGGATAAGAATCGGAGATATCAGAACACTGATTAAAAATCCCATTATTATTGTAAATAAAATCACTTGCTCAAGCATTGCTCTTTTCTCCTCCCGTTTCGTTCAAACGACATACGTATTTATCATATTCACATTGTGTCCCCGTAATTCTTTTCATTTCCCTCATTCTAACACTCTTTCCTGTTTTACTTTTTATTCAGCTCAACAATAGCTCTTCCCGCTACTTCGGCGTCATCAAAGTCGAATGTTTCATTGCCGATCTGCTGATAGGTTTCATGCCCTTTCCCGGCAATCAGAACCACATCTCCCTTTTTCGCGTTGGCAATGGCAAAAAAGATAGCCTGCTCGCGGTTTGCGATACTGTGATAGTAAGTGCCTTCTACCCCTCTTTCCATATCTCTTAATATGGCCAGCGGGTCCTCGCTTCTCGGGTTATCTGAAGTGAAAATCGGTTCGTCGGCAATCCGCACCGCAATTTCCGCCATTTTCGGGCGTTTCGTTTTGTCCCGGTCTCCGCCGCAGCCGACGACGACGAAAAGCTTGCCCTCTGTCATGTCTTTACATGTATTCAGGACGTTTTCCAGACTGTCAGGCGTGTGCGCGTAATCGACAACTACAGGAAACGGCTGATTGTGATTCACCAGTTCAAACCGGCCTCTGACACCTTGCAGCTCTTCAAGAGCGCTTGTGATCGTATCAAACGGCAGACCCGCTGCGATCGCTGTCGCCGCTGCAGCCAGTACGTTATACACGTTGAAGCGGCCGACGAGTGAAACTGTGATCTGCTTTGTTCCTTTTGGCGTAACGAGTTCAAAGCTTGTGCCTTGCGCAGAGATCTCGATTTGTTTCGCCATGACATCGGCATCATTCTCGATTCCGTATGTAAGGATGTGCGCCGCCGTCACTTTTTCAAAATAAGCACTGGCTTTGTCATCTGCGTTTAAAACGGCCCGCTTCGGCTTTTCGTGGTTAAAGGAGCCGCCCAGCTGGGAAAACAGGAGGCTTTTAGCCTGTCTGTAGTCTTCCATCGTCTTGTGATAATCTAAATGGTCCTGCGTCAGGTTCGTGAATACGGCGATATCATAATCGCAGCCGTGAACCCTGCCGAGTGACAGAGCGTGAGAAGACACTTCCATAATAGCTGTGTCAACATGCTCATCATTCATTTTCTTGAACGTTTTTTGCAGTGTGACGCTTTCGGGCGTTGTATTTTTGACCGGGAATGTCTCATCCCCGATTTTAATGTACATCGTTCCGATTAAACCGGTCTGTCTTCCCGCTTTTTTGAAAATCTCATCAACCATGTGCGTCGTTGATGTTTTGCCGTTTGTGCCGGTGATGCCGATAAGCTGAAGCTGCTTTGTCGGCTGCCCGTAAAACGCGTCAGAAAGAACGCTGAGCGCCCGCTGTGACCGGCGGACAATAATGACAGGAACATCGACGTCAAGCTCTTTCTCGGCAACGATGGCCGCTGCGCCGTTTTCTGCGGCTTTTTGGGCAAAATCATGTCCGTCTACCGTATACCCTTTTATACACACAAAAAGACTCCCTTTTCTCACTTCCCTGGAGTCCATCTCAATTGAAGTTATGTCAGGGTCATGAAAGTCATTTTGAACAGGTTCGGCCATTAAATATGTAAGCAGCTTTGTAAGTTTCATTGTATCAAACCTCTCAGAAATTCTATTCATTCTTTTATCATGATAACCGTTTATAAAAGTCAGAATGGCTTTTAAACATACAGTTCATATTTTAGCGTAAATAAAAGGATACATCCAGTTAATCTTAAAAGTTATCTTCTTTTTTTCTCTTTATGATAAGAGGCAGCCGAAAACAATCGGCTGCCTCAAAAAGACTCATTCTTCACTCAAGTAAACACGGATCTTTGAGCCTTCTTTTACTTTCGTTCCGGCTGCAGGTGATTGTTTCACAATTTTGCTTCCTTTTCCTGAGGAGTCAATATTCAAATTGACAAGCAGCGACTCAAGATCAGAGACAGACATCCCTACAACATTCGGAACCTCTATTGTTTTTGTGTCGTTCCATTGATATTTTTTCTCGATTTGATTTTTTCGCGGTTTCACGCCGAGCTCAGGCAGACTGTCTCTCATCATATTTCCGACAATCGGCGCGGCGACGGTTCCCCCGAATTGAATCGTGCCTTTCGGATTATCAACCGCGACATACACGACAAGGCTCGGGTCATCGGCCGGCGCAAAACCGATAAAGGAGACGATATGGTTGTTTTCGAGATATTTGCCGTCTTTCACCTTTTGTGCGGTACCTGTTTTTCCGCCGACGCGATATCCTTCCACAAAGGCATTCCGCCCCGTTCCCTGAGCGACGACGCTTTCTAAAGCATATCTGATCTGCTTTGACGTTTCCTGGGAAATAACTTGCCTTTTCGCAATCGGCGATTGTTTCTTAACGGTTTTTTTCGTAACGGGATCAACCCACTCTTTGGCAATAAACGGAGTATAAAGCGTTCCGCCGTTTATTGCTGCGGAAACGGCTGCCACCTGCTGAATCGGCGTGACGGAAACCCCTTGTCCGAAAGCGGTTGTCGCCTGTTCGACCGGGCCGACTCTGTCAAGCGGGAATAAGATCCCCGTTCCTTCCCCTTGCAGATCAATGCCTGTTTTCTTTCCAAAACCGAAGTCCTTAATATATTGAAACAGCTTTTGTTTTCCGAGCCGTTCCCCCAGCTGTACAAACCCGGGGTTGCAGGAATTTTGAACGACTTCAAGATAAGATTGCGAACCGTGGCCGCCCTTTTTCCAGCATCGGAGGCGGGCGCCGTCGACCTCGGCAAATCCTTTGTCATAAAAGTGGTCTCTTTGCAAGTTTACTTTTTGCTCTTGAAGAGCCGCCGCAAGCGTAATAATCTTAAAGGTCGAACCCGGTTCATATGTGCTCCATACCGGCAGGTTCCGGTTGTAAACGGACGGATCCACCGATTGATAGTCAGCCGGATCAAAATCAGGACGGCTTGACATGCCGAGCACTTCCCCGTTTTTCGGATTCATTGCGACCGCAATCATTCCGTCCGGGTTATATTTCGCCGCTGCATTGTCGAGCTCTCTTTCTATAATCGTCTGAACCTTGGCGTCAATCGTCAGTTTCATATCAAGTCCGTCTTTCGGAGGGGTGTAATCATCCGCTTCATCAGGCATTTTCTTCCCCTTGGCATCCGTATAAAATTTCACGGATCCCTTTACACCTTTTAAGTCATCATCATAATAAGCCTCCAAACCGAGAAGACCCTGGTTATCAATACCAGCAAAACCGAGAACATGGGACAAAAAGCTTCCGTACGGATAATGGCGGATGCTGTCTTCAGCCACATACACCCCTTTTAAGTCGAGCGCTTTGATTTCTTTCGCTTTTTTATTGGAAATTTTCCGCCCCTCGGGTGAGATTTTTTCTATGGAGGTTTTCTTAGTAATGTGTTTGTAGACCTTCTCTTCCGACATATTTAAAACTGACGCGAGAAGCTTGCCCGTTTTGATGGGATTTTGGATCTGGCGCGGTACGACAAAGACGGTCGGCGCGCTTTTATTAGTAGCCAGCTTCACGCCGTTTCGGTCAAGAATCTCTCCCCGCTCAGGCTCAAACGGCAAATTCCGGCTCCAGGAATCCTTAGCCAGTGAAGTCAGCTTTTCTCCCATCACAAATTGGACATAGCCTAATCTGCTGTCAATGATCAAAAAAATGATTACGCCAAAAAGCAAAACCAGTAATAAACGTTTTCGAACCGTTACATTTGAAACGCGCAAGGGACCGTCCACTCCTTATTTAGGCTTGTTTCAATTTATGCCTCAGCTTGGACACATAGAACGGCGGCGCATAAAAAAGAAGCCCGCGGGCATCCGCGGACTTCTCTGTCCCGTTAATCAGGATTTTTAAATTTCACCTTGATCACGGTATTTTCTTTCAGTTCTTTGCCTTTTTTCACACTTTGGCTTGAAGCGTAACCTTCACCGCTCACATCGATGTGAATGCCTGATACTTTGCTGAATTGAAGCACTTCCCGTCTCGACCATCCGGACATATCCGGCATCGTCATCTTTCCGTCTGTTTTTAAGAAGATTTTCTGATTGGTGATCACATCTTCTCCGGCTGTCGGATACTGCTCTTTTACGGCAACATCGCTGCCGATGACAATCGGTGTGAGATGTTCATTTTTCGCTTCCTTCTCAGCGCTCTTGACCGTCTTATCTGTCAGGTCAGGCATCTTTTGGCTTTTCGTTTCTTCCTGACCGGAATCTGTTTTTTCCGTCGGTTCGATATTCATGTAGTGGAGGCTGTTTTTCATCGTCGGGTTAAAGATTTCCGCGACAGGATCAGAGCTGCTTTGCCCCGCTTTTAATTGCGGCTGCTGCACGGCTACATAGATGACAAGCTTAGGATCATTTTTCGGCGCCATGCCCATGAATGAAAACACATAGTTGCTCGTTCCTCTTAAATATCCGCCCGTCCCGGCAATTTGTGCGGTTCCCGTTTTACCCGCGACGTCAAATCCTTCAATTTTATAAGGTTTTCCGGTTCCGATGTCTGACGTCACGACTTCTCCGAGCAGATTCCGGACTTTTTTAGCCGTATCGGCTGAAATCGGCGTGCCTGCCTGCTCTGGTTTTGTCTGCTTGACGACTTTTTTCGTATCGGGGTCGACAATATGATCAATGACGTAAGGTTTCATCATTTTGCCGTTATTGGCAATCGCCGTGACGGCCTGAAGCTGCTGGATCGGCGTTATCGCCGATGCTTGGCCGTAAGCCGTAGACGCTTTGTCAAAATCATATTTGTAGTTAATTTTACTTGATACTTCACCGGGCAGATCAATCCCTGTTTTTTGATAGAGCCCGAATTTGTGCAGGTACTCATTAAACCGGTCAAACCCCAGTTTTTCGTTGGCCAGTTTGGCGAAAGCAACATTCGATGACCTCATGAGGCCGTCATGGAAGCTTGTCATACCCCAACCGGCGCCATCGTTCCAATCTTTAACAGGTTTGCCTCCCACTTTATATGTTCCTGATTTATATTTCTCGTTTGCAGAAAACACATTTTCCTGAATCGCCGCGGCAAGCGTAAAGATCTTCATCGTTGAACCCGGTTCATACGCGTACGACACTAAGTCGTTGTAATAATTGGTGACGTTTCTGATATTCGGGTCAAAACTCGGACGCTGCCCCATCGCAAGCACTTTGCCTGTTTTCGGTTCTACGACAGCCGCCATAATTTTTTTCGGTTTATATTTTTCCGCTACTTTCGTCATGCTGTCTTCTAAAAAGGTTTGAATTTTCTGATCAATGGTTAAATATACATTGTCACCGTTTTTAGGTGCGGTGATTTTTTCTTTGCTGTTCGGAAGTTTCCAGCCGGATTTATCACTTTCGTAAGTGACGGATCCGTCGCGTTCCGTCAGATAGTTGTTCAGTATTTTTTCAAGCCCTAAAGAGCCTTGTATCTCGTTTGTTTTTTCATTCACATCGGCATACCCGAGAACATTTGACAAAAATACGCCGTTCGGATAGTAGCGCTTCGTATCTCTTAAGAAAGAAATACCCGGAAGATTCATTTTTTCGATCTTTTGTTTTTTCGCATAAGAGATATCGCGGCCGGCTGAACCGAATTCCACCTGCTTCGCGCCATCCCTGTTTAAGATGTCCAGAATCTCGCTTTTATCAAGATTGATAACGGTCGCCAGTTTTTCCGCCGTTTTCTCTTTGTCTTTGACATGCTGAGGATGCTTCGGATCACTTGTCATTTTTTTATCAAGCACGGCAATGAGCTTATATGTCGCCGTGTCCTCTGCAAGCACTTTGCCGTTCCGGTCAAGAATAGAGCCGCGGCTCGCTTCTATCGTCCGCTTTTTTTCGTGCTGCTCGGTCGCTTTTGTTGCAAGTTCTACACCGTTTGCTTTACCAGTTAATTGAATGTACGCCATTCTCCCGAGAATGACAAAGAAAAAGAGAGCGAAACAAATACTGAGTATCGCTGCTCCTCTGTTCATAAACTTATTTTTTTTCGGCATGGGTTATCATTCCTGTATGTTTTTCACTTTTTTATCTTTCAGATTCAAACCGTGCTTTTTAGCGATATCCATCAGGCGCTGCGGCTGGCTTAAGTCAGCAGCCGTCTTTTCGAGATCACCGATCTGCTTATTCTTCTCAGATACTTTCTCCTCCAGTTGTTGCACCTCAATATTGGATTGGTACGCCGCGTATGCCTTTGATACGATAAACATTGATGTGGAGAGAACGGCAATGGCAAACAGGACGAGCAGCACCTTTTCCCCGAGTGTAATGGAAGCCCTCTTTTTGACAATCACCTTTTTTTCGGGACTTATCACTGGCCGTTGTTGTTTTTCCTGCTGGTAAGCTAAGTTGCTCATAGGCTGATGACCTCCTTTAATGTTGTCATTTGCTGCCCTTTATATTCGTTTCTCCGCAATGCGGAGCTTCGCTGACCGGGCGCGGTTATTTTCTTCAAGCTCCTCTTTTGATGCCGTAATGGGCTTTCTTGTAATCAGTTTTAATTCCGGTTCAAATTCTTCCGGTATCACAGGAAGACCCGGAGGCAGTTCGGGAAGTGATGATTTTTCCTTGAATGTCGTCTTGCACATTCTGTCTTCCAGCGAGTGAAAAGTGATCACAGACACCCTTCCGCCCGGCTTCAGCACCTCTATCGCTTGCAAGAGGGCCTCTTCAAATACTTGAAGCTCGTCGTTTACGGCGATTCGAATGGCTTGGAATACACGTTTGGCCGGATGACCTCCGCTTCTTCTTGCCGGAGCCGGTATCGCGTCCTTTATTAGATCGACCAGTTGGCCGGTTGTTTGAATAGGCGATTTTTCTCTTGCCTCTTCAATTTTTCGGGCGATCTGCTTGCTGAATTTTTCTTCTCCGTATTTAAAGAAAATCCTCACAAGGTCCTCATACCGCCATTCATTTACGACTTCTTTCGCCGTAAGGGCGGCCGACTGGTCCATCCTCATGTCCAGCGGTGCGTCATGATGATAGCTGAATCCCCGTTCCGGTGTATCAAGCTGCGGAGAGGATACTCCTAAATCAAATAGAACTCCGTCGACACTCGTAATGCCGTGTTCATGTAAACACTCTTTTAAATAACGAAAGTTGCTTTTCACCAGAATGAGCTGTCCTTTGTATTCGGACAATGTTTTCTTTGCGTTTTCAAGTGCCGTATCATCTTGATCAAAGGCGATCAAGCGTCCTTTTTCCGATAATTGCTGCAATAAATATGTACTGTGCCCGGCGCCGCCAAGGGTGCAGTCCACATAGGTTCCGTCCGGTTTGATATTTAAACCGTCGACGGTTTCACGAAGAAGTACTGTCTTATGCTGAAACATTTGTGTCGGTCCCACCTTTATCAGGAATGAATTGAATTGTCAGTTGTTGTTGTGATGCACGAAGATCCATTATATATCAAATCCAATCATGTTTTCAGCAATTTCAGCGAATGAATCTTCTTGCTCTTCTGTGTATTGTTCCCATATTACCTTACTCCACAATTCAATTCGATTGGAAACCCCGATGACAACACATTCTTTTTCCAGTTTTGCGTAATTCAGAAGAGATGACGCAATATTAACCCTTCCCTGCTTGTCCAGTTCGCATTCGGTCGCACCGGAAAAAAAGAATCGGGTAAATGCGCGGGCGTCTTTTTTGGTGAGCGGCAGAGCCTTCAGCTTTTCTTCAATCAGCTTCCATTCATTCATCGGATAGCCGAAAAGGCATTGGTCAAGTCCTCTTGTCAGCACAAACTGCTCACCGAGGCCTTCTCTGAATTTTGCGGGTACGATCATGCGGCCCTTTGCATCAACAGTATGCCGGTATTCACCCATAAACATGATAAGGACCCCCACTTTCTCCCCTAAACTCACCACTATCCGCCACTTCTCTCCACAACCTCATTTTACACTGTTTACACATAAAAAAAAACCCTGAACTATTCAGGGTTCTTTAAAACTTTATTTCAAAGTTTGACAATCTGATGTTGGTTTTGAAAAGAAAATGGCAGATGTTTGAAGGTTGTGAAGAATTTTGGACCGTAGCGGTTCAGATAATACATCACATTCCAAATCCGTTCCTGCGGAGCGCCGAGCGGTCTGATGCTGTTTTGGATTCTTTCATAGTCACGCAGCACAAAGCCTTCTTTTTCTTCAATTCTTTTCGTTACCGTCCGTTCTAAAAACAAGAGCTGATCTTGAATGAAGGCGGCATTCTTCTGTAAGAGCGGCTCAAGGCTTGAATCGACCTTCAGCGCTTCGTCCCTTGCGCGTTTATGGACAGCTTCAATCTGCGACTTCGCCTGTTCCATTACAGAAGAAAACTCTTCCGGAATCTGCTCTTCAAAATAAGTGTCTTTCAGGTGTCCGGTGCCGTGTTCGATCGCTTCCTGAAGCGGGATATTTCGTTCTGAAAGCTTCTTTTCAATATGGCGCTCAAGAATCGTAATGTTCAGTCTCGGCATTACCGGGGTCATGCGAAAGCCCATTAATGAGAAAGCCCGCTTCAGCTCACCCCAATAATTGATCTCCCCCGGTCCCGCGATAAACGCCAGAGTCGGGATGAGAAACTCCTGCATAAGCGGCCTTGTCACAACGTTATTGCTGAAACATTCCGGTTTTTCTTCCATATGGGTATGAAGCTCGTCGTTCGTCCACTTCAGGTCAAGCTCCTTAATGACAAAAACGCCGTTTTCTTTTTCAATTAAGAAACGCTCTCCCTCATGTTCGTAAAACAGATTGGCCTGATCTTTGTCCGATTCAATAATCGGGTGATAACCGGCTTCCCGCATAAGACGCTGCTGGTCTGACACGGCTTTGGCAAGCTCATGATTGTGTTTTAAAATCTGCTGAAACATACCCGTTTCCAGCTTTTTAATCCCCGGATCTCCCGAATTCATCAGAATAAGGCCTTCTTCTTGAAACAAGTCGGCGATCAACAGTTCAAAAAAGTCCGTGAATGTCTCTGATGAGCGTAAACATCGCTTCACGTTTTGAAGGAGTGTGTTTGTGTGATCCGTCTCCTCAAAAGCAGCGAACACTTCATCAATCCAAGCCGCGCATTTTTCCTGATCAAGCTCGGTTTTAGCCGCCGATGTTTTTTTCCAGTACGACTGCGGCAGTTTCTGTTTCACCGGACCTTTATTCTCTGTTGACGTATGCACAAAATTGATTTCTTCCAGATCGTGATCTTCACCCGCCACCCAGAAAATCGGAACGACAGGAATCTGCAACGCCTCTTCCTGCTGTCTGGCAAGTACGATAATGGAGATAATTTTATGTATGGTGTAAAGAGGCCCCGTTAAAAGACCGGCCTGCTGGCCGCCTACTACCGCTGCGCTTTTTGGATCTCTCAGTTTTTCGATGGAGGCCTGCATGGCGGCGGAGTGAAATTTTTCGTGATAGGAGGATAAATAATCCGCTAATTCTTCTCTGGCAAACGGCCGCGAAGACAGGTCATGAAGCCGCTTTTGCCATACGTCCTCTGAATGAATATCATAATCAAAAAATGAAGACATGTTTTCTCCATCTATATAGTGCTGCACAAACTTATTTTGACTTTTGATGGAAAGTTCAGTTAGCTGCATCTGTCTGGAACTTCCTTTCTCCAATAAATAGTTAGGTTTCCGAAATGAGTATAGCATGTTACCGGAAAACCTCAAAAGACTTTGTTTCAGTTTCTTTCTAACGCTTTTATGCCGCGGTGTAAAAATGGGAGATGAACGGCCGGCAATCCGCGGCTTTCCGCTTCTTTTACAATGTAGCCGATAATCGCATCGGCCTCTGTCCGCCTGCCTGCCATGATATCGACGAGCATGGAAGAATGATTTTTTTCCGTCAGTCTGCAAACTTCGCAAACCTTGTTCCACGCTTTTTCTCTATCAGCGAGGCCAAGTATTGTCTCCGCTTCTTCAAACACGTTTCTCATATATTTTTTGTAAGCGTCATTTGTTACCAGCTCTCCGTTTTTCACGCGCAGCAATGCAGTTAACGGGTTGATGCATACATTTATGATCAGTTTTCCCGTTAACAGCCGATACCAGTCGTTTTCATCATATACGGGAAAATCCCGGTGCATGCCGGAAAAGATGCTTTTGAGCGTTTCCGGCCGGGATGCGCTGAATACACTCCATCTTACGGCTCCGGCTCCCGTATGTTCAACGGCATGATCTGATATCTTTTTTGCTCCGTGCTCAACAGTGCCGACATAAAGCGAATGATCCGTATGCCAATCTTTAATGTCGTGTATGTGTCCCATGCCGTTTTGCAAAAACAGCACATTCGTCCCTTTTATCGTCTCAAGATCCCGCAACACAGCACTTAGCTGGTGCTGTTTAACGGCTGCGATTAAGAGGTCGAATCCGGAAGTGAGGCCTGTTTGCGCTCTGCATGCCGCCGTACATTCTATTCCGTCTTTCAAAAGCCGTATACCGCCTGAGTTAATCGCATCAGCCTGCTCCGTCCGCCGCGTAATGACCGTTACCTGATGGCGGGACGATAAGTAGTAAGCACATAAAAGGCCTACCGCTCCGCCTCCGATAATTCCGATTTTCACACTGTCACACCCTATATCTGCATTTTTCCATATTATCATAGCAGAAGCCGCCGCAAATTACTTCAATTTCGTTTTGAGCAAAAAGACTGGCAAGCATATTATAGTTGGAATTTTCAATTAAAGCGTTTACAATAATGGTAGAACACAACAAAGGGGGAGTTTGTGTTGAAAATAGAGCGACTGCTCATCAACTTTAAGACACTCGAAGAATTTAAAAGGTTTAAGGAATACGGGATGCAGGAGCTGTCGATGCTTGAAGATCTTCAGGATAATATCATTGAAAATGACAGCACCTCGCCTTTTTACGGGATTTACTTCGGGGATAAACTAGTGGCGAGAATGAGTTTATATCAGGTAAACGGAGGCGCGAATCCGTATTTTGATCACCGTCAGGACTTTTTGGAACTTTGGAAGCTTGAGGTTCTTCCGGGCTATCAAAACAACGGATACGGAAAAGCGCTTGTTGATTTTGCCAAATCCTTCAGAATGCCGATCAGGACAAATTCACGCATGAAATCAGCAGATTTCTGGGATAAGATGAATTTTGAGCCCGTTAAATATGATATGGCGCGTGATAAAGGAGAAAATCCTTATATCTGGCATCCCGATATGGACGGTGAAATGACATCCGGAGAAACGGCATAATAAAAAACCGGCGGGGCGCCGCCCCCAGGCCGGTTCATTTTACAGGCTCTGCGCCGATTTTCTGTCGTCTTCTTTTGAATTGACCATCCTTCTCGCTCTGTCCATAATGTCAATTAACGCTTTATAATCTTCTTCCGTCATCTCCAGCTTGTTTCTCAAGCTTTCATTTTCCTCACGCAGATCCTCGACTTCTTTTTGCAGCGCGGTCAGCTGTTCTGTGAGTTTTTCTTTTTCATGACGCATATCCGCTGCGGCTGGCGACTCTTTAAATTGCTGCAGAAACAAAATGACATCATCAATGGACAGCTCTTTTTCTCCTTCCGCCCTGCGGATCGGAGGCTGTTTGACGGTTCCCGGCAGATTGGCGGAATGCACCCCGATCTGCTTTCTTAATTCCTTCCGCTGTTTTTTCGCCAGTTCTATCCCTGACTGATATTGTTTTCTGACATAAGAATTCCATCTGAACCCGCAGGCGGCAGCCGTTCTCGTCAGCGCTCTGCCGACTTCTTCAAAAGCGGAAAGCTGGGTCCCGCCTTCCCGAATATGCCTGAGCACCACTTCGGCCAGCAGCAAATCTTCATCTTGCGTCCACGCGTCTTGTCTCGTTATCGTCAATCGTATCTCCCTCCATATTTGCTCATTTACCTCATACATATGCCGCTGATAGATTAGATAGACTACTGGGGCTCACAATTTTTTCGGCGGGAGCAGGCCGGAGGGGCAAAAAAAAAAAAGAAAAGCGCAGGAACCGAGATTCCCGCGCTTTTCTTCATACATTAATTGCTTTTAACATTTATGTCTTTGCCGTTGTATGATCCGCATGCTTTACATACACGGTGAGACAATTTCATCTCTCCGCATGACGGGCATTCTGTCATACCAGGTACATTTAGTTTGAAATGTGTACGGCGCAATCTTTTTTTCATTTTAGAAGTTCTTCTAAAAGGTACAGCCATTATTCCCACCTCCTTAAAGAGTTAAGATTCATCATCTTGTGTTAAGAGCTTTTTCAGATCCGAAAGTCTGGGGTCGATTTGATTTTTCTTGTCTTCCTCAGAAATCACTTGCCAATCCTTCCCCACTTGGGGAGCGGCTCCTTCTTTTTGTTCAGTTTCACAAAAGACTTGCATAGGAATTTCTAAAAGAATCTCTTCTTTTATGATCGGAGTTAAGTCGACGGTATCGTCTTCAGCAAAATGAACGTCCTCATCTTCTATATCATCCGACTTATGAAATCTAAACAGTTCTTTTGTCGCGATTGTAAATGGATACGGCACATCAACTAAAGTTCTTGAGCACGGCAAAACCATTTCGCCTGAAATCGTAAAGTCAAACGAAACTTGCTTGGATTCAATCTCCGCGCGGCCCTTCACCCGGACGGGAGAAATGCGGCGGATGTCAGAATTCAATTTTGTCAGCTCATTTAACTCAACTGTTTCATCAAATTCAAAGCTCTTTTTCGCGATTTGATGAAGCTGATAAATCGTCCATTTCATTTGTATCACCTCAGGAAAGCAACAAACATGATTATAGCTTTTCAGAATGTTTTTGTCAATATTTTTTCTTTACAGCATAATGCCGCCGTCATGCAATCGTTGACAGCCGGATAGGCTATGCATACACTAAACGAAACGGACTAAAATATGCACTTCATTTGCAAATGTACCACACGAAGCAAAACATAGCAAGAAAGGCGGGACAAATATGAAAGCAGTCGGCCTGGTTGTTGAATATAATCCCTTTCATAACGGACACCGCTATCATGCGGAACAAGCAAAAATCAAAACGGACAGCAGCGTCGCGGCGGCGGTGATGAGCGGCCCTTTTTTGCAGCGCGGGGAACCGGCCGCCGTCTCAAAGTGGGCCCGGACAAAAATGGCGCTGGAAAACGGCGTGGATATCGTCATTGAGCTCCCTTATATATATGCCGTACAAAAAGCGGAATTATTCGCGCGCGGCAGCGTTTCGCTTCTTCATCATTTAGGATGCAGCAGCTTGTTTTTCGGCAGCGAAAACGGGCGGATCGAATCCTTTCTTGAAGCGTCTGAAGCGTTCAGCCGAAAGGAAGATGACTGCAGCCTGATTCTGAAAGAGGAGCTGAAAAAGGGTCTCAGCTATCCGGCCGCCGCCTCAAAAGCTTTTTCACACATATTCAAAGGGCGGGACATGCTCGATTTGTCCAAGCCGAACAATATTCTCGGTTTTCACTACGTTAGAGCGATACACACCTCCGGTTCCGCTATGAAGCCTTATACGACAGCCAGAATCGCTTCCCAATATCATGACGCCGAGCTTCCCGGAGATAACAGCCGGATAGCCAGCGCAACAAGCATCCGGAAAGCGCTGATAGAAAAAGGAACGGCGGCCGCAAGGAGCTTTCTCCCGGAAGCGTCTGCGCGTGAGCTGGAGGCATACAGAAATTCATACGGCATATGGCACAGCACGGAAGACTATTTTTCATATGTAAAATACAGCCTCAGCACTCTTTCCGCTGAAGAATTGAGCCGAATCTATGAAGTGGAAGAAGGCCTTGAGCACAGAATTCTGCGCACCATCAGACAAGCCCGATCCTATCGCGAAATGATGGAACGATTGAAAACAAAACGATACACGTGGACGAGGCTGCAGCGGATGAACACGCACATTCTGACACGGACGAAAAAAGAAGACATGCATCGGCTCTTAAAGCCTTCAAGCGCTCCTTATATCCGTCTTCTCGGAATGACGAAAAAAGGACAGGCGTACCTGTCGGCAAAGAAAAAAGAGCTTACCGCACCTCTCGTCAGCAAGCTCTCTTCTTTCTCTCATCCCGCTCTGGATCTGGACATACTGGCGGGACGGGTTTACAGCCTGCCGATAAACGAACCTGAACGCACATTGTTTGAGAAACAGGAATTTTCACAAGCGCCGATCCGCTATGATGAAGACGAAAAGCGTTTTTTGAATGCGTAAAAAAAAGCACCTGTCTGTATCAGGTGCTTTTTACTTTCAGCTGATCCAAATAGTCAAGTGCGTCCTGCATGGTGTCGACAGGGACGATCTTCATATCGGACTTGATTGCTTTCGCCGTTTTTACCGCATTTTTGTAATCAGAATTTTCAGCTCCGTTTTGATTCGGAGCAAAGAAAATATCTTTTCCCGCTTTGTCTGCGGCGACGACTTTCTGATCGATTCCGCCGATCGGTCCGACTTTGCCGTCCACGTCGATTGTCCCCGTTCCGGCTATATTATAGCCTTTTGTTTCGTCAGGTTTTGTCAGCTGGTTGTAAATTTCTAAAGACATCATGAGACCCGCAGAAGGCCCGCCGATGTTTTCAATGCTGAAATGAAGATCCGGCTTCACTTTCACGTTCCGGTCCGTATATAATGCGACACCGATTCCCGCTCTTTTCGGGTCGTCCGGGAATGATTTCAGCACAATGTCAACGGTCTTTTCTTTCGTGTCCCGTTCAATGTGAAACGTTACTTTTTCCCCCGCTTTTTTGCTGCTGATATAATCAATCAGCTTTTCAGCGGATTCGTATGTTTTCCCGTCCGCGCTGATGATTTTATCACCGACCTCTATTTTTCCTTTTGCCGGCATGTCAGAGACGACTGAACTGGCATAAATGCCGTTAAATGAGTATTTCACCTGTTTCCCGGCTTTTTGATAAGCGGCAATGACCGCGTTTTCTTGGGAGCTTTTCATCATTTGCAGCTGGCGCTTCATATAATCCGAGTCCGATTCGCCCTCTTCTTTTATGCTTTCATCAGGGACGATTTCTTCGTAAGGATGCACTTTCGCCCAAAGATATGTATACGGATTGGCGGGGCCTACTTTGACAGTCATCAAGGAAAGGCTTCCTTTTTCAGGATAGCCTCCGTCCACCTTAATCAGCGGTCTCAGCTCTGATGCTTCTCCCGGCTGTGTGATGTAATACGGAAGCTTAATAAATGTAACAGCGATTAATAAGATCAGGATGATAAACACCCAGCGAAAATGTTTTGCTTTCATATGAGTTAGCCCTCCCAGTTCTCTATTTCTTGTTTAATCCGGCCGATCATCCGGTCTGCGGCTTCTTCGCCCGCTGTGATCATATGATCAATGTTGGCAAAAGAACTTGAGCTGAATGATTCAAGAGAAGGGCGGATCATGACGTCTGCGGCAATGGTCTGGTGACGGACCAATTCATTTTGCAGTATATCCATACTTTGCATGATTACATCAAAAATATGTGCCGCCTTTTCCGTTTTTTTCACCCGGGATACGTCAGAGGCGATGACGATATCAGCACCCATATCTTTTACGGCGGAAACCGGGATTCTGTCGACCACCGCGCCGTCGACTAACATACGTCCGTTCATTTTTTGCGGGACGAAAACGCCCGGTATGCTGATGCTCGCGCGGACGGCTTCGGATACTGAACCTTTCGTAAAAACAAGCTTTTCGCCGGTCTGAAGGTCGCAGGCCACGATGCCGAGCGGGATCCGCAGTTCTTCTATCGCCTTGCCGTACGTATAGGCATGAACGAGCTGCCTGATGCGGTCCCCTTTTAAAAATCCGAGCCTCGGCATCGTATAATCCGCGTACAGCCGCCGCTTAAATGCTTTGGCGACTTTTTTCATCGTGGCCACGTCATGCCCGGCCGCATAAAAGCTTCCGACTAATGCTCCCATGCTGCTGCCGGCAATCATATCAATTGGAATCTGATGCTTATGTAAACTGGATAACACTCCGAGATGAGCGATGCCTCTTGCCCCTCCCGAACCTAACGCTAACCCGATTGTAGGTTTGGCCAACGCGACGAACCCCCTAATAGACATCCTATACATGAATTCTATGGTCTAAATTGAACCCCTATGCTCGTATATTAGTACAGGATGACAAATAGGTACTTGCCCGGCCGCCTTTAAGGTCTGTTCTATATTTTATCATGATATAAATGTCAGTGTGCAATTTTAGCATCGGGGAGGTAAGAATGAATTTGTCTAAGTTTCATACATTTTTGATTTCATTGTTTTTCATTTTTTTGACGGCTACGGTTATTTCACACCCTCAGGCCTCATTCGAAGCCTCCAAAACCGGTCTTTCCATGTGGTGGGAGGTAGTTTTTCCTTCATTGCTTCCGTTTTTTATTCTATCTGAGCTTTTAATCGGATTCGGCATTGTCAAATTTGTCGGCCTTTTACTCGAACCCTTTATGCGTCCCATTTTCAGAGTGCCGGGGGTCGGCGGATTTGTACTGGCTATGGGCATGGCTTCAGGCAATCCGGCCGGCGCGAAGCTGACTGCACGGCTGCGCCAGGATAAACAAATCTCCAGAGTAGAGGCTGAACGCCTCGTCTCTTTTACCAATTCATCCAATCCGTTATTTATATTCGCTGCTGTGGCAGTCGGCTTTTTTCATAACGCGTCTCTCGGCATTCTGCTGGCATCGGCTCACTATCTCGGAAACATCGCCGTCGGCCTGACGATGCGTTCATACGGACGGAAAGAAGAAGCGGCGTATACCGGTAAAAAGACGATCGCTCTCCCTTCTCTGAAGGAAGCATTTCTGGCCCTCCACAAGGCGCGGCTTTCGGAAAAGAGGCCGCTCGGAAAAATTTTGGGCGACGCCGTCACCTCTTCTGTACAAACCTTGCTGATGGTGGGCGGTTTTATTATATTGTTTTCGGTTTTCAGCCGGTTATTATCAATCGTACAAGTCATGGATGTGCTTTCTGTATTTACAAACGCGCTGCTTTCGCTTTTTCATCTTCCGGCAAATCTGGACATCCCTCTTATCAGCGGAATGTTTGAAATTACACTTGGGAGCAAGCTGGTCAGTGAAGCTGATGCCGCCTTGCTGCCGAAAGCCATGATTGTGAGTTTTATTCTCGGGTTCAGCGGCCTTTCCGTACAGGCCCAGGTAGCCGGCATTTTATCGGAAACAGATATCCGCTTTAAACCGTTTTTCGCGGCGCGTATCCTTCAGGGCATTTATGCCGCACTCTTTATTCTCTTACTGTGGAAGCCGCTTTACCTTGCATTGGACGAACCTTACCAGTCCGTATTCCTCCCTTTCCGCGATCAGGAAGCGGGATCTGCTGCCGTCAGCGGCTGGAATACACTTGTTGAAACCGGGCCCGCCATCACGCTGACAGCTCTCGCCGTATACGCATTGATTTATTGTTACAGGCTGTCAGCACGGACAAAAAAAGGATGAGACGCCAATCAGCGCTTCTCATCCTTTAAATTTCTGCATCAGCGCCTGTTCAACTTCCGGAGGAACAAACTCTGAAACAGGCCCGTTATATTTTGCGACTTCTTTTACGATGCTTGAACTTAAAAAAGAGTACTGATTGTTCGTCATCATAAAAAAAGTTTCTATTGATTCGTCGAGCACGCGGTTGACGGAAGTCCCCTGCATCTCATATTCGAAGTCAGAAACGGCTCTGAGCCCCCTGATAATCGCCTTCGCCCGCTTTTTTTTCGCATAGTCGATTAACAGTCCCTGTGACGTCTCGACCGTAACATTCGGTATGTCTTTTGTCACTTCTCTTAACAGCTCACATCGTTCCTCAACTGTAAACAGCGGCTGCTTAGAAGAATTATTGAGCACGCATACGTACACCTGCTCAAACACGTTTGCCCCCCGTCTGATAATGTCCAGATGTCCGTAGGTAACGGGATCAAAACTTCCGGGACATACAGCTATACTTGCCACATCATTACCCCCTATTTCGGTATATCGTCACTCCTGTAAGCCCGTAAATTTCCCTTCTTGTTACAGAAAGCGCGCCGACGGCTTCAGGAAGCGCAACGGCTTTATCATGCTCGGCTACGACAAAACCGTCTTCATTCAGCATGTTCTGCTCATCAATCATTTCGATAAGCGCTTTCAGCTTTTGTTCCTTATACGGAGGATCTAAGAAAATTCCGTCAAAACCTTTTTCCCGTTTCGCCGCGGCATAGAGGGCCCGTTCTGCATCATTGCGGTATACTTCCGCTGAAGACAGCAGATCAAGCGCTTTGATATTCGCTTTTACCGTTTGGATGGCTTTGAAATCACGATCCACAAAGATACAGCGGTCAAATCCGCGCGACAGCGCTTCAATCCCGAGACCGCCGCTCCCCGCAAACAAATCCAGCCCCGTTCCTCCGTCAAAATACGGGCCGATCATATTAAAAATAGACTCTTTTACTTTATCCGTCGTCGGCCTTGTTGATGTGCCCGGCACAGCCTTTAAGGCTCGTCCTTTTCTTGAACCGGAAATTACTCTCATTATTCACACCACTTTTTCTGAAAACTTTGATGTTTCTCATCGGCTGAGCCGTTATGTATCAAAACAATCCCTATCTTATCATAAAGCATTCTTTCAAACAATGAACGTGAAAAACGTGTATACATATTCACATTCCTGTCAAGACTACGTGTAACAGCATCAATGAATGATGTTGTTGCCAACCGCGGAGAAGACTTACGTTTCCCCATAAGTTCTTCCTCCGGTTTCTCCTCTCCCTTTTCCTTCTCCTTAACTTGTTAAGGAATAGAAGGACCCCGCAGGTATCTGCGGGGATTTTTTTATATACCGACTTTGTAATCGTACTCTTTCGCCTTATCAAGCTTTGATTCAAATTCCAGCTTTAAAAAAGGTTTATAAGAAGGCTCTACCTTCTTCACATAAGAATAAGAAGAAATCTTTTCCATTGTTTTTTCGATTAGGTCCATATCGCAATACAGCACAACGTATTTCAGCCGCTTGGAAACATAATGAACGTTGCCGAATTTTCTCAGCATTTTGCTGTGTTTTAAGGAATGCAGATATACGATTATGCCTTGGCGCTTATTTTCCATCATGATCACCCGCCTGACTTTCTGTTCATTTTATGTAAAAGACGAGACGGCCGTCTCGTCAGGAAACTTTGCATCCGCAGCCGCCGCCGGAACCGCACCCGCCGCCGCAGGATGACAGGCCGTCAAAATAAGGATTCCCCGTCGGAACTTTTACATGCTCCGAGACGGCCGTTCCGAGTTCAATGCTGATCTCGTCAAGCAGCGACTGAAGCTCAGTCTCCGCTTTTTTAAATTCGGCCACCTTATCGTTTAAATCCAGTTCCCGCTTCATTTCTCTCATTTTGCGGGAAATCTCTCTATAATCAGGATGGTATTTGCCAAAACGCTGCACATCCTCATACTGCTCTTTAACGCTCATAAAAGAACGAATGATCCGCCCTGCCTCTTCATCTTCACGGAGACGCTTGTAACAATCGCGGTAATTTTCAGCCGTCTCAGACTGCAGAATCATGCCGGCAAGCTGCTCCGCTTCACTTTGAAGCTTGACGGACTCAATTGTTGCATACATAAATACGCACCTCCAGTTGCTAGTTTACCATGAAACCACCCAATTGGAAAATGCGGCGTTTAAACGCTTTTTAATCCTGTGAACGCATGGCGTGAACCATCTGCATCATCATCTGCGCCATTTGAATCCCGTTTGAGAATTGGCTTACCCGATGAGGTATCGTCTTTTCATAAAAATTCATCATGTCAAGCTGAAAGGAATTGAGATCGTCCGGTTTTCTCGCAAGTCTGCGGTACCAGACGGGGCGCTGCCGTATAAACCGTTTCCGTTCCTCATCTGCGGATATGAATTCCTGAACCTCTTTTCGCATACACGATCCCCTTCTTTAATCCTTTCTGAACGAAAAAGGATGTTGTCCGGAGCCTTGCCGGGGCTGCTTCGTGCTGCTCCCCGAAAATTGGCTTAAAAGGCTTTGCAATGATGAAATGGATTGGCTCATTTTATTGATCTGCTCATTCATTTGGTTGATATCCATCTTTTTGACGGCAGTGACCATTTTTGAAACGAAATCGTTTTTTTCAGCTGGTTCCTGTTTGGTTTCCGCGTCGGAAGAAGGCTGAACGGCCTCGTCTTTAAAAGGGTCCCATATCGGATCATCCTCGCCCAGAAGAACCCAGTTTTCATAGACTTCCTGCCAGCTTCTTTGTTCCTTGCGAACATTTTGGATCAGTTTGGGATGCTTTTTTACGAATTGTTTAAAATCATCGATTGATTGCCGTGATTGCTGATTCGCCACAATTCTCACCCCCTCCGAAAAGTTTTGCCTGCTATAATGTATCGGTTCATGCGCCTTAATGTTCGCCTAAATTGCGAAAAAAAGCAGGTATATTTTTTTCAGCAGGAGCGCCGCTCGCGAAAAAACATAAAAAAACCGCGGGGGACGCGCCCCTCTGCGGTTTTTTACTGCCAAGGCTTAATGAAGTTTTGCGTATAATACTTCTGATCAACGCCGACACCGAGGTGCGTATAATCCGGGCTTAACAGCGCCTTTCTGTGGCCTTCGCTGTTCAGCCAGCCCTCCACGGCTGCAGGACCGTCCACATAGTTGTAGGCAATATTTTCACCGGCCTCCCGGTATTTCACATCGCCTTTTTCCAAGCGGTCCTTCAGAGTCCCGTATTTCTTTGAGACGTGAGAGAAATACTTGTTATCCTTCATGTCCTTGCTGTGACCGAATGCCACTTTTGCGGCGCCTTCGTCCCATTTCAGCCTTGCAAGTCCGTGTTTTACGCGGATGACATTTGTAATATCGAGAATCTGCTGTTCACTCGCTCGTTCAATATCGTTCCATTTTTTATCAGAAACAGGCTCGGGTTCTGTCAGCTTTCCTCTGTACATGACCTCATACGGCCTTTGTTTCACAAGTGTTTCCGCATCAAATGCCCTGATGCTTGACAGATTCCCGTCAAATTTGTCCATGTACAGCTGAACATACATTCCGCCTATCTTAACGGTGGGACGGGTATTGATATCTTCTTCAGAAAATTCGAACCGATACGTGTTTCCCTTGTCAGTCACATTGACAAAAGGAGAAACCTGCGTCGTTTTAAAAACTTCGCCAGTCGATTCGCCGATCTTAAACGGTTTTGCGTTGATGCCGCTTCCCGAAGCGTATAAAGTCACGGCTTTATCATTCAAAATACCGACTTGTACGTATTGGTCTTTCCCCTGGTTGTACACCCACCACTCGTAATCGTAGGCAGAAGGATCTTTCCGGGACGGTTCCCCAAGTTTCTTTTTCACATCGGCGGCAGATTTCCCCATGAGAGAAAGCAGTCCGGATGACGGCATTTTTAGCCGTTTTCCGCTCTCTTCTTCATTGGAAACCTGAGGCTCCTCCTGATCCGTCTTTTTCTGAGGAGCCGATCCATATTGTATAAACAGAACATACGCTCCGTAAATAAGCAAAAGGATAACGAGAGCCCTTGCGATATTTTTCAACCTCTCACCCCCATATGTTCAAACCGTTCTGTTTTTGTTTACTCTTATACAGTACAGCCTATTTGCATCGTCCGTGATTTATGTTTAATGGATAAACCCCTCCGGACCGCCGTCTTCAGAAATGTCAGACAGCACTCGGCCTGCTTGCTCATTTGATTGCTCGGCCAACGAAAGATCGCCGAGCGTAACAATGCCGACCAGTTTTTTATCCTTTGTGACGGGAATTCTTCTGAGCTGATGTTCAGCCATCAAATGTAGCACCTCCTCCACAGAGGCGTCTTCTTCTGCACTGATAACCCGCTCTGTCATTGCGTCGGTTATTTTTTGAGAGTTCGGCTTTTTTGAAGCAATTCCCCGTAATACGAGATCTCTGTCTGTCACGATCCCGACAAGTGTGGCGCCGTCTTCATCCACTATCGGAATGGCGCCGACATCTGCGTCTTTCATCTTCACCGCAGCTTCATATACATTATCTAATACTGTACAATATTGCAAGTCTGACGTCATGAGCTTATTGATCTTTGTCATTGCGGAATTCCTCCTTTTTTCTGCTACTATTGTCGTCAAATTTTTCTTTTTGCATACTTTCACCGTATGAATCATTGAAAGTGTAACGCTTTCATACTATGATTGTCAGGAAAGGGCATTTTTAAAAGGAGGGGGAAGGTTTGAAGTTTGAAAACAGCGGTCTTGAAGGGGTAACAGCGGAGCTCAGCCGCTTGAATGATCTGATGGAAGGTAAAGGGCTCATTCTGGCTGGACAATGGGATTATGAAAGAGTGACTTACGACAAAAAGTTTTCAGTACCTGAGGGGACATTTTATCTGCGGATTCAAGGAACGGCAAAAGAGGGCGATGTCGGCGGCAGCCGGGCCGTAATTCAGCTGAAGGCCCCTCTTTTAGGAAAGCATTATTATCCGCACGGCGTAGAATACGGCAGCGCTGAAGAATTTCCGGAATATGTCGTCGCTGAAAGCAAAGCTTTACTGCTTGAATTGGAAGAGTCATTAAAAACAGTGCAAATGTAATAAAAAAGTACAGCATATTCTGCTGTACTTTTTTTCATGAGACGGTATGCTCGATATACGGCGGCTCTGACAGCGTATCTTTTTCCCGTTCCGTTCTGACCCACTGAAAAAAGATGACAGCCAAATATGTTCCGTAGACCGCTTCTTGAATGATTTTCATCAGTACTGCCCCAAGCTGCTGATCTTCCAGAGGAGGAAGCGTGTTAAACATCTCCGGCCCGGATAAAGGGATCTCCTCCAGCAAATCTAAAGGAACGCAAAGCTTCATTGCTTCGGCCCAAGCCGCCGGATCTGTATACGTGGCATACATGGGCGCCCCGCTGAACATAATGAGCGCGCAGGCCGGCGTTAACAAAATCCCGTCTGCCATAATGTACCCCAGCTTCATTAAACCGCTGAGACGGGGCAGACCGTCCACCTTATGCACAAGCGGCCACCACATAAAAAACGCCGTTACAAAGATGAGTCCGTTCATCAGCGTGTGATACAGCGAATCCGTTTTGACGAAATCAAATATAAACGGGATGTGATACAGTGAAAAAATACCGTTAAACAGCACTAATGCGATAAGCGGCATTGAAAAGAACGAAAACAGCGGCTTTACGACAGGACGGAAGATCAGTTTTTTCCATGCCCAGCCGGGAATTCCGGAAATCAACAGCGGCGGTACGACTAAAAACAGAACCGCCATCTGCGTCATATGGGCGCTGAACATCACATGGCCCAATAAATCAACCGGACTTCCCGCAGCCGCGTAAAAAAATAGCGCGGAAAGCACAAACAGCACCTTCTCCTTAGCGGACACACGTCCTTTATGCCGGCTGCACCAGTAAAAGTAAACACCTGTTATCACGGCAGTTATACAAAACAGATACGGGCTCCACATTGCGCGAAACCCGAACATTTCCAAATTAATCAAATCTCTCACTCCCCGCCGTCCCGATTACCACCAAATAATCGTGACAAATGCAAGCACGGTGATAAACGCGACAAATATTCCCGAATACAGAAATAATGACGGCGCTTCATGCCCCTTCTGGCTCATATGCATAAAGTAAAACAGCTGAAAGATGACCTGGATGACCGCAAGCAGGATCAGAAACGGCATCGTAAACCATCCGGCAATGCCGTCTGCAGCCACCGTCAAAAACGCGACAAGCGTAAGACCGATCATCAAGCCGAAGGATATGACCTGATATTTCATCTCCTCGGCATTTTTCTTTTTTCGATATTCGAGATCCGTACTGACAGTCCCTCTGTTTTTGTTATCGTCCATCGTTATCCCACCATCCCCATCAAATATACAACGGTAAAGATAAAGACCCACACGACATCGATAAAATGCCAATATAAGCTGGCCACGTAATATTTCGGCGCATTATAAAGGCTGAGCCCTCTTTTTGCATTCCGGATCATCAGCGCGCTGATCCACAACAGCCCGAACGCCACGTGTGCTCCGTGTGTGCCAACGAGCGTGTAAAACGCTGAGCCGAGCGCAGAGCTTGTAATGGTAAAGCCGAATTCGTGAGTGTAATGCATAAATTCATAGATTTCTACCCCTAAAAATCCTGCTCCCAATAAAACGGTAACCAAAAGCCACACCTGCATTTTTTTAAAGGAGAAATTTTTCATATGATACATCGCATACACACTCGTTAAGCTGCTCGTTAAAAGAAGCATCGTCGCGATAAATACGATCGGCAGCTCAAACATCTCAGCCGTTGACGGCCCTCCGGCTTTAGATTCCCGTAAAGCAAGGAATGTTGCAAATAGCGAGGCGAACAGAACCGTTTCCCCGCCGAGAAACAGCCAAAATCCCAAAAACTTATTTTTCCCCTCCAGCGTTGCTTTTTCAGGAGAAGCCGGAAAGGTTTCAGCCGTCATTTTTTCCTGCAGCTGCATTACGCCTTCACCCCTTTATCATCATTCGGCAGATCTTCTTTGTGAATATGATAGCCGTAATCATCGACCACAGAGCGAAGCATCATGGTAAAGAATGTGATGCCGAGCCCTATGAAGATAACCGGAAGCCCCCATGAATAATCGGAGTGGTATAAAAACCCGAACGCTGCGACAAACAGCCCGAAAGATATAATAAACGGCATGATGGAGCCGTTCGGCATATGAATGTCCTCTACAGGCTCTGCAGGCGCCATCCCTTCATTTCCGGCCTGCTTTTCAATCCACAGCGGGTCAAGTCCCCGGACAAACGGAAGCTGTTTAAAATTATATTCCGGCGGCGGCGAAGAGACCGCCCATTCAAGCGTACGACCGTCCAGCCACGGGTCGTTCCCGACGTATTTCCCCTTTATTGAGGTATAAATAATATTGACGACGAGTAAAGCAGCCGCGCCCGCCATGAAAAACGCGCCGATTGAACTGATCAGGTTGCCGGTATCAAGCCCCTGGCCGGGCAGATATGTGTAAACGCGCCGCGGCATTCCCATCAAACCGAGGAAATGCTGAATGAAGAAGGTAAGATGAAACCCGATAAAAAATAAGACGAACGAAATTTTCCCCATCGTTTCATGAAGCACCTTCCCGAACATTTTCGGCCACCAGAAATGCACGCCCGCCAGGATGCCGAACACAACGCCGCCGATAATGACATAGTGGAAATGCGCTACGACAAAATACGTATCGTGGAACTGATAATCTGCCGCTGCGGCCGCCAGCATGACACCCGTGACTCCTCCGAGTACGAAAGAAGGAATAAAGGCGACGGCATACAGCATAGGCGTAGTGAATTTGACGTTTCCTCCCCAGATGGTCAAAAGCCAGTTGAAAATTTTAATGCCGGTAGGCACCGCGATCGCCATCGTCGCAACCGCAAATATCGCATTAGCGATCGGTCCGAGTCCCGTCGTAAACATATGGTGAACCCAAACCATGAACCCGAGAAAGCCGATCAGCACGATCGCAAAGACCATAGATGAATAACCGAACAGACGTTTCCTCGCAAATACGGGAATGATTTCTGAAAAAATCCCAAAGGCGGGAAGAATTAAAATGTATACTTCCGGATGCCCGAAAATCCAAAACAGATGCTCCCAGATTATCGTATTGCCGCCCAATTCAGGATTAAAGAAATTCGTTCCGAACAAACGATCCAGCATCATCAGCGCCAAACCGACGGTGAGCGGAGGAAATGCGAATAAAATGAGTGCCGACGCCACAAATGTCGTCCACGTAAACAGCGGCAGTCTCATATACGTCAAACCCGGCGCCCTCATATTAATAATCGTGGCGAGAAAGTTGATCCCCGCAATCAGCGTACCTAAGCCTGATATTTGCAGGCCGAGCACGAAAAAGTCTATGCCGTGCCCTTTCGAATTCAGCGCAAGCGACGCGTACGACGTCCAGCCTGCATCAGGAGCGCCTCCTAAAAACCAGCTCAGATTCAAAAAGATGCCTCCGAAGAAAAACAGCCAAAATCCGAGCGCATTCAGAAATGGGAACGATACGTCACGCGCCCCGATCTGAAGCGGCACAACCGCGTTCATCAGCCCGAATAACAGCGGCATCGCCGCCAGGAAGATCATTGTCGTGCCGTGCATCGTCATAATTTCATTAAACTGCTGCGCACCCATAAAATCGTTCCCCGGCCTCAAGAGCTGAATCCTGATAAGCATGGCCTCAAGTCCGCCGACGACGAAGAAAAATCCCCCGGCGATCATATATAAAATCGCGATTTTCTTATGGTCAACCGTCGTCAAATAATCCCAAAGCAAAGAGCTTTTTCTTTGCTGTCCTGTAAGCGTATTCATCATTTACGACCTCCCCCCTGATATCTCCCTGTCCTCACTTGTTCTCCGCTTTCAGCCCTTTTAAATATTCATACAGCGCATCCGTTTCAGCGTCCGAGAGCTTCGGATAAGTGCCTGTCATTTTATTGCCCGGTTTAATGCTGTCCGGATTTTTCAGCCAGGCTTTTATATTCTCTTTATTCGCATCCTTAATGCCGGCCACTTTGACCCGTTCACCGAAGGTAGCGAGGTTCGGAGCCGTTCTTGCCGCTTCAGCCCGTTTATCATTGGGCTCAACCGCATGACAGCTCAGGCAGTTTTTTTCCTTAAACAGCTCTTCTCCTTGCGCGGCTAAACCGGAGTCTGTTGTATGCTTATAATTTTTCATCGCTTTCGTCCATTGTTTAAATTCTTTTGACGGCAGCGGTTTCACTTTGAAATCCATCAGCGCATGTGAAGGTCCGCACAGCTCTGCGCATTTCCCGAAGAAATATTCTCCCGCTTCTTTGCTGCGTTTAGAATCGAAGGTCAGAAAGAAAGTATTGTCATTATCCGTATTCGTATCGATTTTTCCCCCGGCTGACGGAATCCAGAAAGAGTGTTTCACATCTGAGGACTTCAGCTTGAAATAGACGCGTTCATCTGTGGGAACGATCAGCTCCTGACTTGTCACAAACCCGTAATCAGGATACTCGAATTCCCACCAGTATAAATTCGCCCTTACATTAATCACGAGCGCATCCTCTGCTTTACGGTTTTTCTTATCCATCGGCGACGTATCCGCCAGCGCCAATGTATCGATGACAACCGGAATGACAAGAATAATCAGAAGCAGGATCGGAATAACGGTCCAGGTGATTTCTAAAAAACGGTTCCCCTCCACCTGTTTCGGTATCGTGTCTTCCCCTATACGCGACCGTCTGAATCTCACAATGACGTAAAAGAAAATAACTGCTACGACCGCAACGACGACAACCATGATAAGTGTGCTGAGCACCGTCAGATCATATTGTTTATCAGCCACTTCGCCGGCAGGCTTGAGTGTGGACAGAAACGGTTTTCCACAGCCGCTCAATAAAAGCGGCACTAAGGCTAATAATGATAAAAGACGCCAACGCTTTAACATTTCACCCAACCCCTTTTTTGAATCAGTACGAGATGCACAAGCAGTAAATCTGCTTCCAGCCGAAATACTTCTTTTCCTCATTTCTTAAAATATGAGATTTTTTACTTAAAATTCCATCTATGTATAAAAGCAAAGCCGCCTGATTAAACAAAAGGTCAAGGCGGCGTTTACTAGTTGTCATTGTTTGTTTTGGCGATCAAACAAGCTCATTATTCAATTAAAACAGCGTAAAGACCACCATCGCTACAAAATAAATGGTCATGTAATTAAGCGAATAGACAAACATAAGAGTTGCCCACTTCATGATGTTTTTCATGCGGAATCCCATCAGTCCGAGAACAAGCCATCCGACATTCAGCAAAGTGCCGAGAATGACGATCGGAAGACCGAGACTGCCGAGGAAAAACGGAAGCGGCAGCAGGCATGCGACCCAGACGATAATCTGTCTTTTCGTCACTTCAAAGCCGTGCACTACCGGAAGCATCGGAATATTCGCTGCTCTGTAATCTTCCGTCTTTTTAATCGCAAGCGCTAAAAAGTGCGGAATCTGCCAGATGAATAAAATCATGAATAAAACCCACGCGACAACACCGATGTGCCCTTCAACCGCTGTCCAGCCGATTAACGGCGGCACGGCGCCTGATACACTTCCGACAACCGTATTAATCGTATAACGGCGTTTGGTCCACATTGTATAAAGAACAACGTACGTAAACACGCCGATAAAACCGATGACTGCTGCCATCACGGTGGTCATCAAAAGCATGATAAGTCCTAAAGCAATGAGTAAAATTCCTGACCACAGCGCTTGATTCGGCTGAATCTTTCCGGTTACCGTCGGTCTTACTTTCGTGCGTTCCATTAAATGATCAATATCACGGTCGTAATAGTTGTTAACCGCACAAGAACCGGCGATGATCAAAGAAGATCCTATTAATGTAAGAAGCACGGTGTTTAAATTGCCTAAAAAACTCAGACCGGATATATGTAACGCAAGCCACATGCCGGTAAAAGTCGTAATTAAATTCGAATTGACGATTCCTATTTTGATAAGCGAAAGGAAATCCTTCCATGCCGTCGTCTCTTCAATCTGTCCGTCTATAGCTGTATCGTTTAAAATTCTGGAATTAGCCATAACGTAAACCTCCCTTACAAACCTAAAGCAGGTTTTTTAAGACCTGCAACTCTATCATACAAGATAATGACCTGTAAAAAAACATCCTCTTAAATATTAAACGAGAAACAGGAATTTATTTGTGAACTTTTTATGAATTTTACCAAATCCGCCGGTTTCATAATAAAGCGGTTACTTTATTTCTATCAGACCCATCTGGAATAATCAACCCCATTATCTAAGAAGTCCTGATTCTATTATATTTTTGTGAACAAACAGAATTGAGAATTGCCACAAAACACATATTCGCTTACACTTGGTACGTATATCATTTTGTCCAGTTTGTTAAGAAGGTGAATGTAAAATGAATAAAGCTTTGAAAGCGCTCGGCGTGCTGACGACATTCGTTATGCTCGTCGTGCTGATCGGCGGCGCTCTTGTCACAAAGACAGGATCGGGTCTCGGATGCGGAAGGCAGTGGCCGCTTTGCCACGGCCGGTTTTTCCCGGAGCTTAACGCCGCTTCTATCATTGAATGGAGCCACAGACTCGCAAGCGGTGTCTCAATCGTTCTCGTGCTGAGTCTCGCTTTTTGGGCATGGAGAAAAGTCACGCCTGTTTTCCGTGAAACAACCTTTCTCGCCATTATGTCCATTATCTTTTTATTTTTACAGGCGCTTCTCGGCGCATTAGCGGTTGTTTTCGGATCAAATGCGCTCGTTATGGCGCTTCATTTCGGCATATCGCTGATTTCTTTCGCTTCTGTTCTGATTTTGACGCTGCTCATATTCGAAGCTGATAAATCAGACAAAAAGCTCGTCAAGCCGCTCAGAATCGGCAGAAAAATGCAGTTTCATATGATCGGCCTTTCGATTTACACGTATATCGTCGTTTATACGGGGGCTTATGTACGCCATACGAAATCAAGCCTTGCCTGCCCTGACGTTCCGCTTTGCAGCAGGCTGAATCACGGGCTTCCGTCCCATTTTCAGGAATGGGTGCAGATGGGCCACAGAACGGCAGCGCTGCTTCTGTTCGTATGGATTCTTGTCGCTTTTGCACATGCGGTGCGCTCTTACAAAGACCAAAAACAGATTCTTGGGGGCTGGATAGCGGCTGTTGCCTTTGTTGTATTACAGGCGCTCTCCGGAATCATGGTTGTTTATTCAGAAATGGCCACCGGCTTTGCACTTGCCCATTCGCTCTTTATTGCCGGCCTGTTCGGCGTCTTATGCTATTTCTTATTATTAATCGCCCGCTTCCGCTATGAATCAAAACAGCGGAACATCTGAGGCACATGAAAAGGCCGAAGCATTAGAGCTTCGGCCTTTACACATAAAAAACCTGATCGCACACGGGGGCGGATCAGGTTTTTTTAGGTTCATTTTTTACGCTTTTTCAATTTCGATCAGTAAATCGCCTGTCTGAATCGGTTCACCGTTTTTCACATGAATCTGCTGTATCGTCCCGGAGAACGGCGCCTGTACCGTCGTCTCCATTTTCATCGCTTCATTAATCATCAGATGATCGCCTTTATTCACCTTTGCCCCGGTTTCCGTTAACAATTTAATGACGGTTCCCGGCATGGATGCCGCAATGTGGCTCGGGTTTGTCCGATCTGCTTTTAATTTTTCCTGTACGGACGATTTAATGCTTTCATCTTTAATGACCACCTCGCGCGGCTGGCCGTTCAATTCGAAATAAACGACACGTGTCGCATCTGGCTGCGGTTCACCGATAGATACAAGCTTCACGATCAGCGTTTTTCCGCGCTCAATTTCCACTTCGATTTCTTCACCGAGTGTCATGCCGTAGAAGAAAGTCGGTGTGTCCAATACGGAAATATCACCGAAGCGTTCCGCCGTTTTAACATATTCAGTAAACACCTTCGGATAAAGAGCATACGCGATTGCGTCCTGATCACTCAATTCCATCTGATGCGTTTCTTTCCATTCTTCTTTAATACCTTCAAAAGATACCGGTTCAAGCAGCTCACCCGGTCTTACCGTGATCGGCGTCTGTCCTTTCAGAACGAGCTTTTGCAGTTTTTCCGGAAATCCGCCGTGCGGCTGGCCGATCTGTCCTTTAAAGAGCTCAACGACTGAATCCGGAAAATCAAGCGTTTCGCCTTTATCATAAACATCTTGTTCTGTTAAATTGTTTTGCACCATGTAAAGCGCCATGTCTCCGACGACTTTGGAAGAAGGTGTTACTTTCACGACGTCGCCGAACATGCGGTTGACGACGCTGTACATGTCTTTCACCTCATTCCAGCGATCACCCAGGCCGACTCCTTTTGCCTGCTGCTGCAGATTACTGTACTGGCCGCCCGGCATTTCATGATTATAAATCTCAGTATGCGGAGACTTCATCCCGCTTTCAAATTCACTGTAATACTGACGGACGGATCCCCAGTATTGCGACAGTCTTTCCACCTGCCGGACATCCATTTCAGGACGGCGGCTGTTTCCTTCAAGGGCATGATAAAATCCGCTTGCGCTCGGCTGTGAAGTCAGACCCGCCATTGAGCTGACGGCGACATCCACGATGTCCACACCCGCTTCAACAGCTTTGGCATAGAGAAAGACGCCATTGCCGCTCGTATCATGCGTGTGAAGATGAACGGGAATATCAATCGTTTCCTTCAGCGCTGAGACAAGTTCGTATGCGGCTTGAGGTTTCAAAAGACCGGCCATGTCTTTAATGCCGAGAATGTGGGCACCAGACGCCTCAAGCTCTTTCGCCATAGAAAGATAATATTGCAAATCATATTTCGTCCGGGTCTTATCAAGAATATCTCCCGTGTAACAAATCGCAGCCTCCGCCACTTTTCCGGTTTCACGGACGGCATCGATGGCCAGCGTCATCCCTTTTACCCAGTTCAGGCTGTCAAAGATCCGGAATACGTCAATACCTGACTCCGCTGACTGCCGGACAAATTTTTGGATGACATTGTCCGGATAGTTTGTATAACCGACGGCATTTGATGAACGAAGCAGCATCTGGAACAATGTGTTCGGCACTTCCTTGCGAAGATCTTCAAGGCGTTTCCAAGGGTCTTCTTTTAAGAAACGGTACGCTACATCAAATGTCGCGCCTCCCCACATTTCAAGGCTGAACAGTTCAGGCCACAGGGCAGCCGTAGGATTCGCGATTTTTTTCAAATCATTGGATCTGATCCGGGTTGCAAGCAGGGACTGATGGGCATCCCTGAACGTTGTATCGGTCAGGAGCACGGATTTTTGCTCTTTCACCCAGTCTGCAAGCCCCTCGGCGCCTCTTTCCTCAAGGATCTGTTTCGTACCGCTTGCCGGTTTTTCCCCGATACCTAACGTAACGGTCTGAGGCTTATCAAATGCAGGTTTTTCTTTTTTCCCGATTCCCGGAAAACCGTTCACCGTGACATTGCCGATATAGGAAAGCATTTTTGTTCCGCGGTCCTTCTGTTTTGGGAAAACAAACAGCTCAGGCGTTGTGTCGATAAACGATGTGTCATATTGGCCCGTCAGGAATTTTTCATGCTTTGCCACGTTTTCAAGAAACGGAATATTGGTCTTAATGCCCCTGATCCTGAATTCCTGCAGGTTGCGGACCATTTTCGCTGATGCCTGTTCAAACGTCAGCGCCCATGTCGACAGCTTGACAAGCAGTGAATCATAATAAGGCGTGATGACGGCGCCCTGGAAGCTGTTTCCCGTATCAAGGCGGACGCCGAAGCCGCCGCCTGAGCGGTAAGCCATAATTTTACCCGTGTCAGGCATAAAGTCATTCAGCGGATCTTCAGTGGTCACACGTGATTGTATCGCATACCCGTTTGTAAAAATGTCTTTCTGCTCAGGGATATTGACGGCACGGCTGTGCAGTCCGTGGCCCTGCGCCACGAGGATTTGCGTCTGAACGATATCAACCCCCGTTATCATTTCCGTAATCGTATGCTCCACTTGCACGCGCGGGTTCACTTCAATAAAGTAAAATTCACCGCCCGCTACGAGAAACTCCACGGTCCCTGCGTTGATATAGCCGACATTTTTCGCAAGCGCCACAGCCGCTTCACAGATTTCGTCCCTTAATTCAGGCTGCAAAGATACACTAGGCGCCACCTCAATGACCTTTTGATGGCGTCTCTGAACGGAACAGTCCCGCTCATACAGATGAACGACATTGCCTTCTTTATCTCCGATCACCTGAACTTCAATATGCTTAGGATTTTCGATCAGTTTTTCAACATACACTTCATCGTTTCCGAATGCGGCTTTCGCTTCTGATTTGGCCCGCTCAAACGATTCTTTCAATTCGCTTTCGTTTCGGACGATTCTCATTCCGCGGCCTCCGCCTCCGAGCGATGCTTTAATAATAAACGGAAATCCGTGGACTTTTGCGAATTGTTCGACATCTTTTAATGTTTCAGCCGGTCCGTCACTCCCCGGAATAACGGGGATGCCGGCTTTTTCTGCCTGCTCCCTCGCCTTTACCTTATCTCCGAACATATCCAAATGCGCTGACGTCGGTCCGATAAATACGATGCCCTCTTCTTCACAGCGTCTCGCAAATTGGATATTTTCAGAGAGAAATCCGTAGCCCGGATGAATGGCATCTACGCCGTTTCTTTTTGCGATCTCAATAATCCCTTCAATATCAAGATACGCATCAATCGGTTTTTTGCCTTCTCCCACAAGATAAGCTTCATCCGCTTTATAGCGATGATAGGAGCCCGAATCTTCTTTTGAATAAACGGCTACCGTTCTGATGTTCAATTCTGTGCACGCCCGGAAAATCCGGATCGCAATTTCTCCCCTGTTTGCTACTAACACTTTTTGGATGGATTGTTGTGACAAACTTTTCTCCCCCTTGGCCTAATAAATATGTAGTTTATAATAAAGGAATATCCGCCCTGTGTATACACTTGTTTTTTAGAGATACACAGATTTTTCCGTCTGCCGTCTTTTTACCCCCTTAGACGGAACGGGCTCCCTCTTTTTCTTCTTTTCTGAGTACTTGACATGCATGCTGACATTCACCAATATACCGGCGCTCGTTAATAACAAAAACATTGATGAGCCCCCGTAGCTGATAAACGGCAGCGGAACACCTGTGATCGGAATTAAGCCGCTGACACCGCCGAGATTGATAAAGGTCTGAATCGCAATCATGCTGGATATCCCGATTGCCAAAAGGCTCCCGAACGGATCTTCACATTTTCTCGCAATATAAAAACCTTTTAACACGACAAAAGCCAGCAGCACAATGACAAACAGGACGCCGAAAATGCCGAGCTCCTCTGAAATAACCGCCATAATAAAGTCTGTATGCGATTCAGGCAGATAACCGTATTTTTGAATGCCTTCTCCAAGACCGAGACCGAAAAAACCGCCTGAGCCGATCGCATAATACGAATTTATAATCTGCAGGCCTGATGTGCTGGCGTATTTAAATGGATTTTCAAGGCTTTCAAACCGGCTCATACGCCCGGGTGTCAAAATATCGTCCCATTTCAGGTAGATGATCGGGCTGACAAGGAGCAATACGATTCCCGCCATGAGAACCAGCCTGAGCAGGGTCCTTCCGCTGAATCCCGAACACATAATGACGCAAAACGCGATCAGGCCGATAATCATCGCCGTTCCGAAGTCAGGCTGAATGGCGATAAGCGCACAAATGACTACGGTGACGATCACCGGCGGCGCAACCCCCGTCAAAAGCTGATCGATATAGCTTTGTTTCTTTGCGTATACCGCGGCAAGGTACAGTATCAGGGTCAGCTTGACAAATTCCCCCGGCTGAATGGCCATTCCGCCGATTTTAAACCAGCTTTGCGCGTTTCCGGCAACATGTCCGAAAACAAACAGCGCGCAAAGCGCAGCCACTGACGCAAGCAGTATGAATTTCTGAATCTTTTGATGGGCGAACACTTTGTACGGAAAAACGGCCGCGATGATAAACAGCACAAACCCCGCGATGACGGCGAACAGCTGCCGTTTAAAGAAATAGTCGCTGCTCACGCCGTAACGCATAACGGCGGTAATCATGCTTGAGCTGTATACCATTACCAATCCGAAACTGCACAGCAGAATGATAGCGCATATCAATGAATAATCGTAAGATTTTAACATTCTTTTAAACATAACATCCTCTTTCCTGCTTAAAGCTTACGTTTAATACCTATTGCGTATTATATTTTACTATAATTCATAAACATTTTACGCAGTTTCTTTATAGTTTTTCGGATGAAATGCAGATTAAGAGACCGTCTTACGAAAAGAAGATGCAAAAAAACGGTTTACGGTTATAAAAAAACCCAAACCGTTGAATAGTTTGAGTTTGATCATTTATTTTCCTGTAAACGCGTCATGCAAAGCAGACAGTTCTCTTTCAAGTCTGTCCAGCAGCTCTTTGCCGTCGTTTTCGTCAACTAATCCCAGGCGGACAGCAAAATCGATTTCCCTCGACAGTCCGAACATCTGAGTATCCAAGACCTCTTCATAAAGAGGACATTGAGGCATCGTTAAGTTATCCATTTGTACTCGGATCAGCTTCAAAATCTTCTCAGCATCTAACTTCAACAGCTCGAATGCTTTCTGCTGATGGTCAACTATAATCTCTGAAGCCAAAAGTATCCCTCCGTTCCCCAGGCGAGTACCTAATTCTTCTATTTATCATAAAGGGTATCAGATGAAATTGCAAGAGGATTTAAGCAGATGTTATGATAAAAAATGTTTCAAAAAATACTCAGCCTGTATTTCTCAGACATGATTTCCAAAAGCTTCACACCCGCGATGCTGTTGCCTTTTTCATCAAGCGCCGGGCCGAATATACCGATTCCGAAGTTGTACGGCGAAATGCCCATGATCCCTCCCGAAACGCCGCTTTTAGCGGGAATGCCGACCTTAATCGCGAATTCCCCGCTCGCATTGTACATGCCGCATGTCACCATAAACGTCTTGCAGATTCTCGCCACATCTTTTTTAATGACCTGCTCCCCGGTTTCCGGATGCTTGCCGTCAAGGGCGAATACGCAGCCGATTTTGGCTAAGTCCAGACTGCTCATCTTAATCGCGCACTGTTTTGTATACAGATCCATGACCTCTTCTACATCGCCTTCAAAAATGTCATACTGCTTCATGTAATAACACATGGCCCGATTAATCATGGATGAACTGAATTCCGATTCCGCGACATGTCTGCAATATGTAATGTCCTGATTATTCGCAAGTCTTCTGATGAATCCGAGCAGGTAATCCAGGCGGTCTTTCGGCGAATGCCCTTTAATGAAACCCGTAACGACGAGAGCTCCCGCATTAATCATCGGATTTAAAGGCTTGCCCGGATTTACTGTTTCAAGCTTAATCATGGAATTAAATGGGTCGCCGGTCGGCTCCTGACCCACGCAGCTGAACACCTTTTCCTTTCCGTAATCCATCAGTACGAGCGCCAGAGAAAGCACTTTCGAAATGCTCTGCAGCGTAAATGTCCGATCGGCGTCTCCTGCCGTCAGACATGTATTTTCCGCATGATAAATCGTGACCGAAAGGCTGTCTTGTTCAGATTCAGCCAGAGCCGGAATATAGTCTGCCACTTTGCCTTCTTCGGTCCTTTTTTTCGCTTCCTGAACTAATGCGTCCAGCTCTTGGTAATGCCGGCATACCATGTCGATCATCCTCACTTCGCTGCCGTTGTATACATCTAATTTGCGACGCAAAGTGACAATTCATGCGAAAACTTTTATACTTTAAGTAAAGGGGGGCTTCACCATGAGCGTTATTCAGGTAAAAGGCAATGTTATATATCCGATTACAATTGATCCGAGTGTCTGGATTTTCGATGACCGCAAGTTTCCGTTTGAAAAAAATCAGCCCGTTCATCCGGACGGCTCTGCAGAAACCCAGGAGCATACGCTTGATCCGGAACGGGTGATCAGAGAAGGGCGCATTTCGCCGCCGACTTTAAAAAGCGAAAAACGTTATGAAAAAGAAAGACTGATGAACGGCAGCTTCGCCATGAAGCTCGGCGCTGTTTTAGCAAATGCCGAGCCGAAAGAAAGCGCTGTCCTGTGCGCATTTATTTCAAAATCAGAAAGAACCGAAGTGCCGCTAGAAAAGGCGATGGACGCAATCGCGCATTTCAGCGATGCGGGGAAACCCCTTCAAGACGGCGGCCCGGTCCATTTTTACGTGGACGGCGACTTTGAAAAACCGATAACGGGCGTCACAGAAATCGAAGTTTTATAACAAATCGGCGGCAAGCTGTGCAAGGCCGGATCTCTCACCTTTCACAAGCTTCACGCTGCCGGAGACGGTTTGTTCTTTAAACCGTTCTACAACATAAGCAAGTCCGTTGTTTAAACTGTCTAAGTATGGGTGATCTATTTGCTCCGGATCGCCCATCAGGACAATTTTGCTGCCCTCTCCCACCCGAGTCAAAAGCGTTTTGACCTCGTGCCTCGTCAAATTCTGAGCCTCATCAATAATAATAAACTGATCCGGAATGCTTCTCCCCCGAATGTATGTCAGCGCCTCCACCTGAATCGATCCGATTCCTGCCAAAATCGCTTCAAGTTCACCCGGCTTTTTCGCATTGAATAAAAATTCAAGATTATCAAAGATCGGCTGCATCCACGGCTTGAGCTTTTCCTCTTTTTCGCCAGGCAAATATCCGATATCCTTTCCCACCGGGACGATGGGACGCGCGACGATCAGTTTTTTATAAATACCGAGATCCTCCGTCTGCAGAAGCCCTGCCGCGAGAGCAAGCAAGGTTTTTCCCGTTCCCGCTTTTCCGATCAGGGTGACAAGCGGGATATCTTCCCTCAGCAGGAGTTCAAGCGCCATTGTCTGCTGGACGTTCTTCGGCCTGATACCCCATACATGCTCATCATCGAAAACGAGTCTTTTTACGGTCTCGCCTTTCTTATCTGTCATGCCGACCGCAGACGAAGATCCTCCTAATTCATCTTTCATCAGCACAAATTGATTCGGATAAACCTGATGCTGCTGAAGCTCCTTGACTGAAATTTGTTTGTCTTTATAAAACGAGGCAAACCGCTCTTTATTCATAAATATATCTTTGTACCCGCTATATATTTCATCATGGTCAACGACTCTGTCGTTTAAAAAGTCCTCCGCCAAAAGCCCGATGGCATCCGCCTTTACCCTGACAAGCACATCTTTGCTGACCAGGATGACGAGGCGGCCGTTTTCTTTCGTTTCCTCCTCAAGGCTTAAATTTTTTGCCACCGCCAAAATGCGGTTATCATTCGTTTTTTCGATAAAAATTTCTTGGAGCTGGTGAAATGACCGGTGGTTCAGTTCAATTCTGAGCGTTCCTCCGCTTTCAAGCGGAACTTTCTCGTGCAGCCTTCCTTTCTCCCTGAGCCCGTCTATCAGCTTAGATACGTGCCTCGCATTTCTCCCGACCTCGTCCATATACCGCTTTTTTGAATCGACCTCTTCCAGCACGACGGCGGGGATGACAACTTCGTTTTCTTCAAAGGAAAAAATGGCGTTAGGATCCTGCAAAAGTACATTCGTATCTAACACATAAATTTTACTCAAGTCTCAGCCTCCTGAAATAAGGATCAAAGCCCATCGTGTGCTTCTCTTTCCGCGAAAAACGGGGATGCCTGCTAAAATATATGATTTGGTGAATAAAGATAGAAGGTTAATTCAACAATAAAATAAATGAAAGCATTCAAGGAGGAAATCTGACGTGCGAATTCTTTTCATTATCATACAAGCCTTGTTTATCCTTACCGGCTGCACTGCTGTACAGGACGGCCGCGGCCGTAATATTCAGAACGAATCAGCCGATCAGCGCGATGCAAAACCGATCCATGTGAAAAATACGGCTCCTGAGACAGCTGAAAATCCCGGCCGGACAGACATCGCTAAGCATCTCGTTGAGGTAACCGAAAAAATCCCCGGCATTTCAGATGCCACCGCGGTTGTACTCGGAAGATACTCCGTTGTCGGTATCGATGTGGATGACAATTTAGAAAGAAGCAAAGTGGAGAGCATTAAATACACGGTTGCCCAGGCGTTAAAAAACGATCCTTACGGCGCCAATGCCGTTGTCGTGGCTGATCCTGATACGGTTTCCCGCCTGAGAGGCATGGGCAGCGACATTAAGGCCGGCCGCCCCGTTTCAGGCATTTTGGACGAACTTGCCGCCATCGTCGGCCGTGTCATGCCGGAAGTCCCGAATGATGTGACCGACAATGAAAAAGAATCACCGACTCAATCGAATGATGATCAGCTGAACCAAAGAGACCAGAACAAGCTGCAGAACGAACAGAACGATCAATCGGATCATCATATGAAAAACCGCCGGTAAAAAGCAGCGCCCGCTCCATAGGAAGGGCGCTGCTTTCTTTCCCTTTGGCAGGAGGGGCATCCATGATATAATGCTTGTCATAGTGAAAGAGGTGAAAATCAATGAGAGTAAAATGTTCCATTTGCGACAAAATCGAACAAATTGATGATGAAACACTGACAGCCAAACGCCTCCGCAATCGTCCGATTCATACATATATGTGCCGGGAATGCCATGACCGAATCAAAGTCAAAACGGAGGCGCGGCTGAATACCGGACACTTTTCCTTTCATCCCGGACAAAAAGCGAAAAAAGATAAACTGAAAAAATAAACCGAATAAAAAATGACCCGCCGGAAGGCAAGGTCATTTTTTTATTGCGGTTTAGCTGACTGGCTTTTTTTGGACTGGTGCAGACGGATTTTGTAAACGATCAAAATCAAGGCGGCGACAACAAGCCCTTCTCCGACCGGCAGAAACACACCGAAAAAAGTCAGCACGGTGCAGCCGAGCGCGAGAAAGAGATAAACTGCCGCAGCCTTCAACACCGGCAGCCGTTTGGCAAAGCCGAGTTTAAATACAATTACCGAAAGCACGACGATCGTTCCGTATAACAGCCACATTCCCGTCAGCGGATGCTCATCCACTTGGTAAAGGGCCGCAAAGAACGACAGCCGTTCACTTACTTCATTCAAAAAGATCCCCCTCCCCTTTTCCGTTCGGGTTCTACCTTTTCAAATTCTGCAAGTGATTAAGACATTCCTGCTGTTTTTTTCTTTTTCGCCGCTTTTTCACGTTCGTTTTTATTCAGGATTTTCTTTCTTAAACGGATGGATTCCGGCGTTACTTCACAGTATTCATCTTCGTTTAAGTACTCGAGTGATTCTTCAAGCGACATAATGCGCGCTTTCTTAATCGTAGTCGTTTGATCCTTCGTAGCGGAACGGACGTTTGTCTGCTGTTTCATTTTGCTGACATTGACGACAAGGTCATTGTCACGGTTATGTTCGCCGACAATCATGCCTTCATATACTTCTGTTCCGGGCTCAACGAAGATGACGCCGCGGTCTTCAATACCTTGAATTCCGTAAGATGTCGCTTTTCCGTTTTCCATGGAAACGAGCACACCCTGACGTCGGCCTCCGACTTGGCCTTTTTGCATCGGCTGATAGCTGTCAAACGTGTGGTTCAGGATACCGAAACCGCGTGTCAGTGACAGAAACTCAGTAGAATAGCCGATGAGTCCGCGTGAAGGTACGGTAAAGATCAGGCGGACCTGGCCGTTTCCGTTATTAATCATATCAAGCATTTCGCCTTTTCTCGCACCCATTGATTCCATAACAGAACCGGTATGCTCTTCAGGCACGTCAATCTGCACGCGCTCAACAGGCTCGCAGCTTACGCCGTCGATTTCCTTAATGATAACTTCAGGTTTAGACACTTGAAGCTCATAGCCTTCACGGCGCATGTTTTCAATTAAAATGGACAGGTGAAGCTCACCGCGTCCTGAAACAACCCATGCGTCAGGTGATGCAGTCGGTTCGACACGAAGACTGACGTCTGTTTGAAGCTGCGCGTTCAGACGCTCTTCAATTTTGCGGGCTGTGACATATTTGCCTTCACGGCCTGCAAACGGGCTGTTGTTTACGACAAATGTCATTTGGAGCGTAGGCTCATCAATGCGCAGAACCGGCAGCGGCTCATGGTGGTCAGCCGGACAAACCGTTTCACCGACATTGATGTCTTCCATGCCCGAAACGGCAACGAGGTCTCCCGCTCTCGCTTCTTCAATTTCCACGCGTTTCAATCCTTGGAAACCGAAGATTTTCGTTACGCGGAATGATTTTACCGTTCCGTCAAGTTTCATCAATGAAACCTGCTGACCCACTTTCATCGTGCCGCGGAAAACGCGTCCGATACCGATACGGCCGACATAATCATTGTAATCAAGCAGCGCCACTTGGAATTGAAGAGGCTCTTCGGCGTTATCTACCGGGGCAGGGACATGTTCAAGAATCGTTTCATACAGTGATTCCATATTTTCGTCCTGCTTTTTCGGATCCAGACTTGCCGTTCCGTTAATCGCAGAAGCGTAGACGACAGGGAACTCAAGCTGTTGTTCGTTTGCGTCAAGCTCGATGAACAAATCAAGCACTTCATCAATGACTTCTTCCGGGCGGGCGAAATCACGGTCGATTTTGTTTACGACGACAACCGGATTTAAGTTCTGCTCAAGGGCTTTTTTCAGTACGAAACGGGTTTGCGGCATGCAGCCTTCATATGCGTCAACGACTAACAGAACGCCGTCAACCATTTTCATAATCCGTTCTACCTCTCCGCCGAAGTCGGCGTGTCCCGGAGTGTCCAAAATATTAATGCGTGTATCTTTATAGTTAATCGCAGTATTTTTCGCAAGAATTGTAATACCGCGTTCACGTTCAAGATCGTTTGAATCCATTGCGCGTTCGGCAATATTTTCGTTGGCACGGAATGTTCCGGCTTGGTGAAGCAATTGGTCTACCAAAGTCGTTTTCCCATGGTCAACGTGGGCAATAATCGCGATGTTGCGAAGATCGTTTCGAAGTTTCACATTTTCATCTCCTAAAAAAATTAGATAACTTTCATATTATACCACACATCCTCTTTAAAAGCGTTACGTTTTTCTGTAAACTGAAAGTATGACGTTAAAGGGGATGGAAATATGAAAAAATTGAATTGGCTCTTATTATTATTTGCATTCGCAGCAGTCTTCAGCATGATGCTGATCGGCGTATCAATCGCTGAGAAAAGCGCATGGGGCATCATCGGAAGCATTGTTCTCGTTATCGCCATGATGGGAAGCGGTTTCACCGTAAAGAAAAAAATGCGCGAACAGGGACTGCTTGATTAAAAGCATGACCCTTTGCAAAATTCCGTAAACATGGAAAGAAAATATCTAATGAAGCCTGAATCAAAGATTCAGGCTTTTTTACATCCTCAAAACAGGCTGAGATGTAAGGCTTATCTCCCCCGCCGCCTAGTCAGGAAGCCGGAAATGACAGCTCCCATTCTAGTTACATCAGCAGATTCCCTCAGAATATGCAGTCTGAAATAGTCCGGCATCGTTATGCAGAAAATACCATACCTCCTATTTCAATTCCATCATTGTCTTTTTATACTTGTGGCTGTAAGCAAATACACATGACAAGGAGAGAACGAAATGAAAACATCTTTTTTGAAGAAAACCGCTGTAACTGCCGCCGCAACCGCCTCAGCCGCCTTGCTTGCATTCAGTCCGCTTGATTCTGCCGGCGCAAAAACGATTCAGGCAAATGAACCGCATGTCCTGCAGGCTTCCGCAGAGAAAACACCGGAAGACGCGGCAAAACTCATTGACATCATCAGCCAATCGATTTACAAAAAAGACGGTGTCTATTATTTTGACGGTGAAAAAGCGGTTGAATTGGGATTAGATCAAGAACAAGCCCAGATCATTCAAAAGCTGTGGGACAGTTCAACCGAATTTTTAACCGTACTTTCCCAATGTATTGAGAAAACGGACGGCGAATATACATTTAATAAAGAAAAAGCGGTGGAGCTCGGCTTTACGGAAAAAGAGGCCCTTATCGTTGATCAGCTGTTCACCGCTTTTTCCCAAAGTCTTCATATCCTTCAATCTGCGCTGATTGAAGAAGACGGTGTGTATACATTTGATCAGGAACTTGCTGAAAAAGCAGGAGCAGGAAAAAAAGAAGCAAAGCTGTGTGCGGGATTCTTTAATTCACTGCCCCAGGAATTGCTTGAAGGCATTTATACAGCCTTTCATCCGGCTGAGTAAACGGATTAAAACGCCCGGTCATTCAGCCGGGCGTTTTTTTAAATAAGCAGTTTAAGGACCAGCATGATAAGAAATACAGCGCCGAACAAACAGGCTGCTTTTATCAGCAGCTTTCCGTAATACCGTTCCTTAAACCGCCTTTCTTCTTCTGCATAACAGGCTGGCGCCTTCATCTCAGGGCTGCCGAGGTCAAACGGCTCCTTCATCATATGATATAAACTCCCGCACTTACCGCATGATTCAAGATGGCGGGAAATAAACCGCTCCGTTTCTGTTTCACAATCGCCTTCAATATATAAAGGGAGTAAATCTCTCACTAAACAGCAAGTCATATCTGTCCGTCCTTCCTTTTTTCCGCCAAGTGCTGTTTCAGCTGCATTCTCGCCCTGTACAGGGTGCTCTTCACCTTCGAAAGACTCCAGTCCAAAACATCAGCAATCTCTTCGTAAGACAGCTCTTGAAATTCCCTTAAAATTAAAACAGTCTGCTGATCGCTTTTCAGACGCTGAATCTGCCCGGTCAGCGCATTCTGAGTGTCTGTCCGGGCGACGTAATGCTCCGGCAGTTCATATGTTGTTTGCTGAAGCCCTTCATTCAGGGTGATATCTGAAAATTGATATTTTCTATCACGTCTGTACCAATTGATGAAGGTATGATGGGCAATTGCATAGAGCCACGTTCTGATAGACGAATGGCCCTTAAACGACTCAAGCCCGTTAAATGCTTTCATAAATGTATCCTGAGCGAGGTCTTTAGCGGTCTCAGCATGTTGTGTGCGTCTGTAAAGGTAATACATAATATCTTGATAATGTTCACGGTACAGCTGTTCAATTGACATCTTGTTTTTCATTTAAAAGTAAAACCACACTGTCATCCAGATTGAGAGCACAATGAAGAATCCGTACAATCCATACGTCAGGCATTTCATGTATTTAATCTGGCGGATATCGCCGGACGGCGCATTCAAACCATGTTCATACTGCCCTTCTCTGTTTTCCGCCTCAGCTCCGAATAAAAGCTCATGTTCTTTCATCCACTGGAGCGTGCCGCCTTCGAGTTCCCCCTCCTTATATAGGTCGTATAAATCGAAGAAGACAGCCTTTTTTTCTTTATTGTTCATAAAGGTTCACCGCCTCGTAAGTATCCGCGTTCACTACATATGCGTCATGACGATTTGAACCGAACGGCTGAATAATGACGAGCCATGCGTTATATGTTACGCCGTCTTTCACCGCTATGACAGGCTTCACCCGCTTTTTGTAAATGATGCCGTTATAAGCTGCCGCCACTTTTTTGAATGCTGTTTGTCCGTCTCTGTATGTATGCGGGAATGTTTTGGCACTTACCTGTCCGTAGAATGAGGCCTCTTTCATGCCTTCTTCATTTCGGAGCATATAAACGAATGTGCCTTCAGAGTTTTCAAAAACGAGATTGCCTTCCGATTTATCAATTTGTCTAAGCTTTGAAGTATCCGCGTCCAGCAATGAAAAAAGCTTCTTCTGAAGTTCTGTTTTTGTTAAAACGGTGCTGTCAGGTGAGACTCTGATTTTCATAAGACGTCCGGATACTGCATCAAATATCAGCTCCGTTCCGTTATTCGCAGTTACGGTCAAACTGCTGCCGATCAGGCTGTTTATATCCGTATTTGTGATTTCAAATGTCTGATCAGGCATTTGAAGCGTACGAAAGGCGGCTTTTGATGCTTTCACTATGTCTTTTTCCGTCATATGCACCTGCGGCAGTGACTCAAGCTGATAAATAGACGGGTCTTCTGAAAAACCCATAATGGTGTCTTTTTCCCAGTAAAATACTGTGCCCGAATCTTCGTGTTTCGTCCCTTGTGTTTTCGGCGCAATCTCCACGACAAACTGTCCGTTTTCTTTTCTCACTGTTGTCTGAATGCCTTGTGTTTTTATTTTTCGGCCGTGTGCCGACAAGAAATCCAGCGACTTTTTCCGGTATTCCTCTTCTGTAAAAGTGCGGCCTTTCGGTTTTTTGAAATATTGATAATTTGTAATCAATTGGGAAACCTCGTCCACTTCCGCTTCGTAATCTTCCGTTTTAAAACGGTAAAAGTAATGGAGGTCCTGATTGGTTTCTGTTAAATAAATCGGATTCTCAGCCGGAAAAAATGATGTAAGGATCCGTTCCGCTTGGTCTGAAGTGATATGTTCACCCACATTATCAACAGAATCTTCAGCTATCGGCTTTGAAACCGCAAAAGCTGCATCGCCCGCATTGTATACCGGATTCAAAAAGACAATAAAACCAGCGGCCGTTGCCGCCGCAAGAAAGCTTTTCGTCCGCTGTCTGATCCTGTCTGACCGATCAAATAAATGATGGGTCATCAGAAAACCGGCCATCGTTAAATACACCGTAAATGGGAGAAGTCTGCCGTAATCTTTTGTTACACCTGCCGAGGGCGCAGCGAGCACCCACACCAACAGCCCGATGACTCCAACATAAAACACTCCGATAAAAACAGGTCTCGGTTTCCAATACATTTTAAAGAATAAAACATTCATAGAAATCAGCAGAAGTAAAACAACCGTAATAAAACATAGCATCGAAACTATATCCTCCCCCGCCATCGCATCGGGACTGATATTCCAGAAAGTGAAAAAGCTGAAGATCAGCTGAATGACAGGCAGTGCCACCACAGTGAGATCAAACGTATAAAACATGCCCTTTCCCCTCTGCTCCCGCGGCATGAGCATATAGTGAAACGCGGTGAGCAGCACATACCCATACATTAAGAGATGAACGATCGGAAGAAGCTCTCTTTCTTCCGATATCAAATAGTGCGCGCTAAAGTAAGTACTCTGCACCTGATGAACCAATTCAACTGTTATGCCCGCTAATAATACGGCCCTGAGCAGAATTCCTGAATAAAACCAAACTCTCTCACGGCTGATTTTCGGATGAAAAGTCAGCGCATATAAAACAGCAAGGCAGACGGCTGACCACTGAATGATCAACACGCTCTGTCTGCTTAAAATGAAATACCTGTCGAAATGCTGAATAAAATGACTGAAAATCTCTGACATCTGAAACAATCCTTTTCGTTTATTAAGGCCTCACCTGTTTAGACAAACGGCTATAAAAAAAGTTTTACAGATTGGAACATTTTTCCCCTATCATTTTTCCCGACTTCATTTGTCATTTTTTTCAGAATAAATCGCATCATTCGACTCATGTCTGATTCAACACGTGCCTCTCGGCTTATCCCCCGATGCTGGCCGCCGGAAGCCTTTCCGGGACGATTCTATCAATTCATCAGCGGAGTCTAGTTTTATATTGCAGAATGAGAGAATGCTGGTTTATTATAACAATATAAGTTTTCATTATTTTCAAAAAGGGGGATTTATTGTGGGTTTAGGTAAGAAATTGTCTGTTGCTGTCGCCGCTTCCTTTATGAGTTTAACTATCAGTCTTCCGGGTGTTCAGGCCGCTGAGAATCCTCAGCTTAAAGAAAACCTGACGAACTTTGTGCCGAAGTATTCTTTGGTGCAGTCTGAGTTGCCTTCAGTCAGTGACAAAGCAATCAAGCAATACTTGAAACAAAACGGCAAAGTCTTCAAAGGCAACCCTTCTGAGAGACTGAAGCTGATTGACCACACGACCGATGATCTCGGCTACAAGCACTTCCGTTATGTGCCTGTCGTTAACGGTGTGCCTGTGAAAGACTCGCAAGTCATTATTCACGTCGATAAATCCAACAATGTCTATGCGATTAACGGTGAATTAAACAACGATGCTTCTGCCAAAACGGCAAACAGCAAAAAATTATCTGCAAATCAGGCGCTGGATCATGCTTTTAAAGCAATCGGCAAATCACCTGAAGCCGTCTCTAACGGCAACGTTGCAAACAAAAACAAAGCCGAGCTGAAAGCAGCGGCCACAAAAGACGGTAAATACCGCCTCGCCTATGATGTAACCATCCGCTACATCGAACCGGAACCAGCTAACTGGGAAGTAACCGTTGATGCGGAGACAGGGAAAGTCCTGAAAAAGCAAAACAAAGTGGAGCATGCCGCTGCAACCGGAACAGGTACGACTCTTAAAGGAAAAACGGTCTCATTAAATATTTCTTCTGAAAGCGGCAAATATGTAATGCGCGATCTTTCTAAACCTACCGGAACGCAAATTATTACGTACGATCTGCAAAACCGACAGTATAACCTGCCGGGCACGCTCGTATCAAGCACTACCAACCAGTTCACAACTTCTTCTCAGCGCGCTGCCGTTGATGCGCATTACAATCTCGGCAAAGTGTACGATTATTTCTATCAGACGTTTAAACGCAACAGTTACGACAATAAAGGCGGCAAAATCGTATCTTCCGTTCATTACGGCAGCAAATACAATAACGCGGCCTGGATCGGCGACCAAATGATTTACGGTGACGGTGACGGCTCATTCTTCTCGCCTCTTTCCGGTTCAATGGACGTAACGGCCCATGAAATGACACACGGTGTTACACAGGAAACAGCCAACCTGAACTATGAAAATCAGCCGGGCGCTTTAAACGAATCCTTCTCTGATGTATTCGGATACTTCAATGATACTGAGGACTGGGATATCGGTGAAGATATTACGGTCAGCCAGCCGGCTCTCCGCAGTTTATCCACTCCGACAAAATACGGACAGCCCGACCATTACAAAAATTACCAAAACCTTCCGAACACTGATGCCGGCGACTACGGCGGCGTGCATACAAACAGCGGAATTCCGAACAAAGCCGCTTACAACACGATTACAAAAATCGGCGTGAAAAAAGCGGAGCAGATTTACTATCGCGCACTAACGGTATATCTCACTCCGTCATCAAACTTTAAAGATGCAAAAGCAGCTTTGATTCAATCAGCGCGGGACCTTTACGGCTCTCAAGACGCTGCAAGCGTAGAAGCGGCCTGGAGTGCGGTCGGCTTGTAAACAAGAAAAGAGACCGGAGAAATCCGGTCTCTTTTTTATATCCGAAACATTTCACAATGGCTTCACCATGATCATATATGTCTTTTCCCGATCGTCTTTTTCAAGCTTAAGCTGTTCAAAGCCGCATTGGCTTAAAAACAAAACCCATTCATGCCTGTCCAGGGGAACGGCTGAAAACATCGCTTTATGCTCCCCTCTCAGCCGGCCCGCAATCTCTTCAATGACCGCGCGTCCGATTCCTTTCTCTTTTGCCTCCGGAGCGACGGCCACGGTTCCGAGCCACGGTTTTCCGTTTGAAGGCGCCCATTCCAAATGAAAACTGACGGCGGCAGGAGCGCCGTCAATCTCCCATACGAGCCACGTTCCATTGTACATGGAGTATGCAAGCATAAACTCCGCCGCATTTTTTGTTCCGAACTCTTCGTTTTTCCACACCGGGTGTGCAGCCGCCAGCTGCTCCAGAAACCCGAGATCTTCTTCTTCAAAATCTCTACCTGTCAGCATGTAAATAGTCGTCAAAGATAATTTTATGTATTGCCGGATTGCCCGCAAGCACGCTGTGGTTGTCTAAAAACGTAAACGGTTCGCCGTCTGTGGTCGTGTAAATGCCCCCGACTTCGTTCAGCAGCACGCAGCCGGCAGCGTAATCCCACGGCGCGAGCCTCATCGTAATGTATGCGTCAATGCGGCCGGCCGCAACACTGGCGAGCTCAAGTGCCGCCGAGCCGTAGGAACGCGTTCCTCTGACCCGTTTTACGAGCGGCGCCAAAATACTCGGGTCAATCCTTCTGTTTTCCGTCACCCATGTGGCATTGATTGCAATAATGGCTTCTTCAATGGAAGCTTCTTTTAAAGGAGCAAGCGGCGTGTCGTTCAGATAAGCCCCTTTTCCACTGAAGGCGTGATACAGCTCGTCCTGCATCACATCATAAATTAAGCCGATTTTGCCTTTTCCGTCTTCAAAGATGCCGATGGAGATCGCGAAATGCCGCTTTTGATGGACAAAATTCATCGTTCCGTCAATCGGATCAATGATCCAGACGATTCCGTCAAGGGAGCGGAGTTTATCCCCCTGCCCTTCTTCTCCGAGAATCCGGTGTCCGGGAAAAGTTCCCTGTATACGGTCAATGAAAAAGCGCTCCGTCTCTTTATCAATATTTGTGACTAAATCATTCGGATTTGATTTTGTTTCAATCGTCAAGCTTTCCTGCATGGATTGTCTGATTCTCGTTCCGGCTTCTTTTACCCATTGTTTTGCGATATCATCAATTTCCGTCCAATTTGTCATACCGTGTACCTCTTTTCTATGTATAGCTTATTCTATAGCATACTGATAAAGGCGATGAAAAAGCAAGGAAAATGAAAAAAATGCCTTCTCACGTAAAAACGAACCATTTCCTGCGGTTCGTTTTTACTATTCTTTATCCGTTAAGCCGAATCCATTCTTTTCTGAGACGTTCCAGTTTTCTTTTGCTGAGATCGATTTGATCTTCATTCTCTTTTTGCATGGCCTCATACAGGGTTGCCAATTCATAATCAACCTCTAGTCTCCAGACAGCTACACGGTTATTTTTTTCCTCCCTGAATCCTTCCTTCACCACTTGCCTCATTGTCTTTCGCCCCTTCCAGAGATCATTTGTTAAAAAAGCATCCCATTTTTCCAATTTATTAATGATACTTCTTATATCGTATGGAAACTTATATTCGGCTGTAACAACATTCTTAAAATTGTGTGTTTACCTATTCGTTTTTTACCACCAATCCTCTCGGTTCAAACGTTCTCAATGTTTTTGCGGCCGGCGGCGGCTGTGGTAAAATATGAATACTTACGATAAGGAGGAAAAAGATGACTCAGATGCGTTTTACAAAAGAAGACTTCGATACATTTACAATAGAAGGTTTAGATCCGCGCATGGAGGTGTTAAAAGAACAAGTCCGTCCGAAGCTGACCTTGTTAGGAGAGCATTTCGCACCGACATTGTCAGCATTGACAGGCGATGAAATGTTCCCGCATGTCGCCAAGCACGCGAGAAGATCTGTCAACCCGCCGGCTGACAGCTGGGTTGCCTTTGCCAACAGCAAACGCGGGTATAAGAAACTCCCTCACTTTCAGATCGGTTTATGGGACACTCATATGTTTGTATGGTTTGCCATCATTTATGAATCTCCGATAAAAGAGGAATACGGCAGATTGCTGGCAGCGAAGCAGGAGGACATCACAAAACAGATTCCCGGTCATTTTGTATGGTCGCCGGATCATACGAAGCCAGGGGCGTACAAGCAGTCCGACATGGATCAGGAGCAGCTGAAAACATTATTTGAACGCCTGCAGACAGTGAAAAAAGCAGAGCTTTTGTGCGGCATTCAGCTGCAAAAAGAAGACGTGATCAACATGAACAACAATGAATTCCTGCAAACCATTGAAGATGCTTTTAGGAAGCTTTCCTTTTTATACACACTGACTCAGAAAGTCTCATAACATAAAAAGCGGGCCGATTGCCGGCTCGCTTTGTCTACATTTTGATAATCGCTTGATCTGATTGTTTCGCCTGTTTCACAGTCCGATACGGGGAATAGGTGCTGTCAGCTTCAAATTGGCTGCAGATTTTCTTTTCCTCCGCTTTCCCGGGAACGATTTCTTTAAAGCGGCGGTACGCATTCAGAAGTCTGTCTCGGTCAGCTCCTTTTTCATAGGCGTTTTCCACCTGCTGAAAAAAAGCAATGACATCCACGGCCTCCTCTGTCGTCCAGTCCTCATTCATCGGATATTGATATTCCAAATGTCTTCACTCCTTTATAATCATGCTCAAAATAAGCATCTTCCATAGATCATAAATTGTTCTTTACTTTCTTTCAAGTTCATAATATAATTCATTTGTTTTACGTTTAAAAAACGGGTAATAAAACTGAATGTAATACAAACTAATCCGTAGGTATTATGATAAAGGTGGGAAAACAATTGCCGCAACATGAAACACCCCTGTACAGCGGACTGAAAAAGCACGCGGACAGACAGCCTGTCCAATTCCACATTCCGGGCCATAAAAAAGGCGCGGGAATGGATCCGGAATTCAGACAATTTATCGGAGAAAACGCGTTAAGCATAGATTTAATTAATATCGAACCTCTGGATGATTTACATGCGCCAAAGGGCATCATTAAAGAAGCCCAGGATCTGGCCGCGGAAGCATTCGGCGCAGACCATACCTTCTTTTCCGTACAAGGGACGAGCGGCGCCATTATGACGATGGTCATGGCCGTATGCGGACCCGGAGATAAAATCATCATCCCGAGAAACGTTCATAAATCCATTATGTCGGCCATTGTATTTTCCGGAGCGGTGCCGATTTTTATTCACCCGGAAATTGACGATGAGCTCGGAATTTCTCACGGCATTACGCTTGAGTCCGCCGAGCGGGCTTTGACGGAGCACCCTGACGCAAAAGGCCTGCTTGTCATAAATCCGACGTACTTCGGTGTGGCAGCTGACTTGAGCAGCATTGTAAAGCTCGCGCATTCTTTCGATGTGCCTGTGCTTGTCGATGAAGCGCACGGCGTGCATATTCATTTTCATGATAAGCTTCCTCTGTCCGCCATGCAGGCGGGCGCTGATATGGCAGCCACAAGCGTGCACAAATTGGGAGGCTCCCTGACGCAGAGCTCCATTTTAAATGTGAGAGAAGGTCTTGTTTCCAAAGAAAGAGTACAGTCGATTTTAAGCATGCTGACGACAACGTCAACATCCTATCTGCTTCTCGCTTCACTGGATGTCGCAAGAAAACGCCTCGCTACAGAAGGCCGCGACCTTCTTGAAGATACGATTCTGCTGGCGGATCAGACACGGAAACGCCTCAATCAAATTGAAGGCATCCGCTGTGTCGGCGAAGAAATCACAGGGTCTAAAGCTGCATTCAGTTATGATCCGACTAAATTAATCATTTCGGTCAAAAACCTCGGCCTGACGGGTCATGACGTTGAAAAATGGCTCCGCGAATCATATAATATCGAAGTCGAGCTGTCCGATTTGTATAATATTTTATGTATTTTCACCCCCGGCGACAGAGCGAGAGATGCCGACCGTCTTGTAAGCGCGCTTACAGACATTTCAAAGCAGGCTTCCGACAATGACTATGCTCATCAGCAAACCGAAGTTCTGCTTCCTGAAATTCCTCTGTTAGCGATGACGCCAAGAGACGCGTTTTACGCAAATACGGAAGTCATTCCGTTAAAAGAATCCGCGGGACGGATCATCGCAGAGTTTGTCATGGTGTACCCGCCGGGAATTCCGATCTTTATTCCGGGCGAGATCATTACTGAAGAAAATATCAGCTACATTTTTAAAAACTTGGACGCCGGCCTTCCTGTGCAGGGTCCCGAAGATGCAACGCTTGAAATGATCAGAGTCATCAAAGAGCAAAAAGCCATCCAATAAACATAAAGAAGCCCGAAACGAAATCGTTTCGGGCCTTTTTACGCTTTTTACTCTTCTTCAAGATGACACTGGCATTGTCCGCAGCATGTTCCGTATAACGTCGTGACCTTCTCATCCTCAAAGTAATGAATCGCTTCGTTACAGTCTTGGCAAACAATTGTACCCATCTGTCATTCCCCATTTCTCAGAATTTGAAAACGCTTAATTTTCACTTGTTGTTATTATATTATTATGTCACATTTAATATGTCAACTGATAAATTGTATAACACATTTATTTTTTACGGTCTTTTTATAGCTCGAGGATCAATCACAGTATATCCTTTATGACGCAATCCTTTTACAATGTCCGGCATGGCTTCCGCCGTCCATTTCCGGTCATGCATCAATATGTTGGCCCCGTCCCGCAGATAAGGACTGCTCAGTGTGATATCGGTAAGCGCTTTTTTGGATTGATATTTCTGATCCCAATCATACCCGAAGGTCCAGTTCATTTTCACCATACCTTCTTTTTTTATAAGTCTGTCACTGTAGTCCGTATTGCTTCCGAAAGGCGCCCTGAAAAATGCGGGTTTCTCTCCTATTACCTTTTCAACCGCTTTATTGACGCCAATGATTTCTTCACGTTGTTTTTGTTCGGAAAGATCTTTTAAGTTTTGATGAGTCATTGTATGATTACCGATCATAAAACCTAACTCATGAATATGCTTAAGCGCTTTCTTATTTTCATCTTTTTTCAAAAAATGTCCGTTTACAAAAAAGATCGCTGACGCATTGAGATCGTGCAGTTTGTCCGCAATCTCAGCGGCATGCTGATCAGGCGCGTCATCGATCGTTACCAATGCGATCGGTTTTTTCTCTTTCTGTTCATCCATTTTTTCCACAGAAAAGCTATTCGGATTGATATAGTAACGGGGCTCCGCCTTCTGTTTTTTCTGTTTTTCCTCTTTTGTATGGTGGTTTTCCCGTTTGGCATGATTGGCCGCGGCTTGAGAATGGGGTTTGTTTGTTTGCATCTTTTCATTTGATTGGCAGCCGGCGAGTAAGCACATACATATGACAGCTGCAGCGGCTTTATACATGACAATCCCTCCTGATATGGTTTTGCTCCCAGTATAACGAAAAAACAGCGCTCTCACGAAAAACAATGTGCCTTTTTTACACATCGGCTGCGCAAGTTGTCACACGTATTATTTCTTCATTAAAAACGGTTTCAATTATATAACAATTCAGTAACAAGCCTTAGGTTTTTCACCTCTCGTGATACACTTGATATAGGCTTATAAATGGATGAACCCATATATTATATAAAACAGAGGAGTAAGATAGATGCGCTACCGTACGGTGATTCCCTTTTTTTTGATGCTGTTCGTTCTGTCAAGCTGTTCGGTTTCTACTGTCAGTCCATTCACAAAAAACCGGATCGACAGCATTCATCACACTCAAATCTTGTTTTTTTCCGATGAAAATCATATAGATAAAGAAGTGCCTTATTACGATGCGATTCTTGATTTAGAAAAGAAATATCCCCATCATGTCGATCAAATGAAGGTTTATGACAACAGAAAGGGATGGGAAGAGGAAATCAACACGTTCCCTGCGCTGATGGTGATCAATCATCGGCATGTGGTCATGAAGATTGAGGGATCCGTAAAGAAAAAAGAGGATATCATCAAACCTATGCAGCATGTGCTTGCACAATAAAAACAGCCCCCGCTTTTACAAACGGGGGCTGTTTCTTTGTTACATTATTATTTTACGATATGGATCGGGCTTCCGATTGCTACTTCGGCAGCTTCCATAGTGATTTCGCCCAATGTCGGGTGAGCGTGAATTGTCATTGCGATATCTTCAGCAGTCATTCCGCCTTCGATCGCCAGGCTCAATTCAGAAATCATGTCAGAAGCGCTTGCGCCGGCAATTTGCGCACCGATTACAAGACCGTCTTCTTTACGAGTGATCAGCTTCATGAAGCCGTCAGTTTCGTTAAGAGACAGCGCACGTCCGTTTGCTGCAAACGGGAACTTAGCTGCAACGACTTCAATGCCTTCTTCTTTCGCCTGTGCTTCAGTGTAACCGACAGAAGCCAGTTCAGGCTCAGAGAATACAACCGCCGGAATACCGAGGTAATCGATTTCAGCCGGCTCTCCTGAAATAGCTTCGGCAGCGATTTTACCTTCGTAAGACGCTTTGTGAGCCAATGGAGGTCCGTCAATGATGTCACCGATTGCGTAAATGTTCGGTACGTTTGTGCGGCACTGCTTGTCTGTTTTAATGACACCGCGGTCAGTCATTTCGATACCGACTTGCTCAAGGCCGAGCTCATCAGTGTTCGGACGGCGTCCGACAGTGATTAATACGTAATCAGCATCAACCGTTTTTTCTTCGCCTTTTACTTCGAATGTAACTGTTACGCCGTCAGGTCTTTCCTCAACGCCTTTAGCCATGGCGCTTGTATGGATTTCAACGTTGCCTTTTTTCTTCAGTCTGCGGGTAACGAGAGAACTCATTTGTTTTTCGAAGCCAGGAAGAATTTCATCTCCGCCTTCTAAAATAACCAATTCAGTTCCGAAGTTCGCATACGCTGTTCCAAGCTCAGTACCGATATATCCGCCGCCGATAACAACGAGCTTTTTCGGAATTTCTTTAAGCGCAAGTGCGCCTGTAGAGTTCAGAACGCGTTCGCTATATTTGAAGTTTGGCAATTCGATAGGGCGAGAACCGGTAGCAATGATTGCGTTTTTAAATGTGTATGTTTGCGCAGAGTTCTCATCCATTACACGGACAGAGTTGCTGTCTACGAAATAAGCTTCCCCTTTTATAACATCCACTTTATTTCCTTTTAAAAGACCTGCAACACCGCCGGTAAGCTTATTTACAACAGAAGCTTTCCATTCTTGGACTTTTGTAAAGTCAACCGTTACGTTCTCAGCAGTGATTCCCATGTCATCTGAATGTTTTGCATTCTCGTAACGATGGCCTGCATTGATGAGCGCTTTTGAAGGAATACAGCCGACGTTCAGACAAACGCCTCCAAGAGTTGCTTTTTCAACGACTGTTACTTTTTGTCCAAGCTGAGCAGCGCGGATGGCAGCTACATAGCCGCCGGGTCCCGCACCAATCACAAGAGTATCTGTTTCAATAGGGAAATCTCCTACTACCATAACATTACGCCTCCATTAAAATAAGTTGTGGATCGTTCAGTAAACGCTTGATGTGGTTTAACGCATTTTGTGCAGTTGCTCCGTCAATCATACGGTGGTCAAAGCTGAGAGAAAGAGCTAAGACAGGAGCAGCTACAATTTCACCGTCACGGACGATCGCTTTTTCAGCAATACGGCCGATACCGAGAATCGCAACCTCTGGATGGTTGATAACCGGTGTGAACCATTGGCCTCCGGCAGAACCGATATTTGTGATCGTGCAAGAAGCGCCTTTCATTTCCGCAGGTGCAAGCTTGCCTTCACGCGCTTTTGTTGCAAGGCTGTTGATTTCATCAGAGATTTCGAAAACGGCTTTACGGTCGGCATTTTTCACTACCGGCACAAGCAGGCCTTTTTCGGTATCCGCTGCAATTCCGATGTTGAAGTAATGTTTTTGGATCACTTCATCTGTTTTATCATCAATAGATGTGTTTAAAACAGGGAATTTTTTCAAAGCGGATGTTAATGCTTTGACGACGTAAGGCAGATAAGTCAGCTTGATGCCTTGATCAGCAGCAACTTGTTTGAACTGTTTGCGGTGAGCAACAAGATTTGTTACGTCAACTTCATCCATAAGAGTTACGTGCGGTGCAGTATGCTTAGAGTTCACCATTGCTTTCGCGATCGCTTTACGGATACCGCTCATTTTTTCGCGTGTTTCAGGGAATTCGCCTTCAGGAGCCTGAGCCGCTGCAGGTTTAGCTGTTTCCTGAGGTGCAGCTGTTTCTTGCGGTGCCGCTTCTTGAGCCGCTCCTCCATTTGCAAAGCTGTCGATATCTTCTTTTACAACACGTCCGTTATTGCCTGAACCTGTTACTTTACGGATATCCACGCCTTTTTCACGGGCATATTTGCGTACGGAAGGCATCGCGATCACGCGTTTGTTCGGATCAGCTTCCACTTGGTCCTGCTGTCCTGCGCCGGTTTCTTTTGCAGGCTCTTTAGGAGTCTCTTCTTTAGAGATATCCTGCCCTGCTTCAGCAGACGACTGAACTTGAGCTTCAGTTTTCGCATCTCCTGAATCATGGCTTCCTTTAAATTGAAGATCTTCGTAACCAGGTGCGTCAAACGTAATAATCGTTTGTCCAACAGTTGCAACTGTTCCCTCTTCAACTTTTAATTCTAATACTTTTCCTTTAACAGGTGAAGGAATTTCTACCACTGCTTTATCATTTTGCACTTCAGCCAGAACATCGTCTTCTTCTACCTCGTCGTTCGGCTTAACAAACCATTTTACGATTTCGCCTTCGTGGATACCTTCCCCGATATCCGGAAGTTTAAATTCAAATGCCACAGTTTTCGACCTCCTAGTTGATTAAGCAAATTTTAGTTATGCATTCGCAAGCATTGAACCTAGTAAACAGACTCCTTCATATAAGAGAAAAGGACTCTCTTTACCGTCTTTTATGATGCCTGATTAAAATTCAAGAACTTTTTTCGCAGTTTCAAGAACGTCTTTATGGTTTGGAAGCCATACGCTCTCAGCAAGCGAGAAAGGAAATACTGTATCAGGCGCCGCAACACGCAGAACCGGAGCTTCCAGGCTCAGAATCGCGCGGTCATTGATTTCAGCTACAACGTTGGCAGCGATGCCGGCTTGTTTTTGAGCTTCTTGCACGACAATTACGCGGCCTGTTTTTTCAACAGAAGCAATAATCGTATCAATATCAAGCGGACTTACAGTGCGAAGGTCGATAACTTCAGCAGAAACGCCTTCTTTTTCAAGCTCTTCAGCAGCCTTAAGCGACTCATGAACCATCGCGCCGTATGTGATGATAGAAAGGTCAGTACCTTCGCGTTTCACATCAGCTTTGCCTAGCTCAATTGTGTATTCCTCCTCAGGAACTTCCTGACGGAAAGAACGGTAAAGTTTCATATGCTCTAAGAAAACAACCGGATCATTGTCTCTGATAGAGGCAATCAACAGTCCTTTTGCATCGTAAGGAGTGGATGGGATAACAACTTTAATACCCGGCTGCTGAGCGATAAGGCCTTCCAAACTGTCAGCGTGAAGTTCAGGTGTATGAACCCCTCCGCCGAATGGAGAACGGATTGTCACCGGAGAAGTCCAGCGTCCGCCGGAACGGTAGCGGAGACGAGCCATTTGTCCTGAGATTGAATCCATTACTTCATATACGAATCCGAAGAATTGGATTTCCATAACAGGACGGTAATCTTGCAGGCCTAAACCGAGAGCCAGACCGCCGATACCGGATTCAGCAAGCGGCGTGTCAAATACGCGGTCCTCACCGAATTCTTTTTGAAGGCCTTCAGTTGCACGGAATACGCCTCCGGCAACGCCTACATCTTCCCCGAAAAGCAGAACGTTTTCATTGTTTTTCAGTTCTGTGCGTAACGCATCAGTGATCGCTTGAATCATTGTCATTTGCGCCATGGCTTACTTCGACTCCTTCGCTTTGTAAATTTCAAGTTGTTCTTTCAAGTTGAACGTCGGCTCTTCAAACATATTCTCAATCAGCTCTGTTACTTTCGGTTTTGATTCGCCGTCAGCCTTTTTGATAGCTTGTTTGATTTCTTCTTTGGCCTGTTCAATCACTTTGTTCTCTTCTTCTTCAGACCATAGTCCTTTGTTTTCCAAGAACTTGCGGAAACGTACGAGCGGGTCTTTTTGCTCCCATTCATTTTCTATTTCTTTCGTACGATATTTAGTCGGATCGTCACCGGACATTGTATGAGGTCCGTAACGGAATGTAAGAGTTTCAATCAGAGTCGGACCTTCACCGTTAATTGCGCGCTGGCGTGCTTCTGCGGTTGCAGCGTAAACGGCAAGTGCATCCATTCCGTCTACTTGAACACCTGTAATACCGACGGCAACTGCTTTTTGGGCAATTGTCTGTGCGGATGATTGCTTTTCTACAGGAGTTGAAATCGCATAGCGGTTATTCTGAACAACGAAGATCGCTGGCGCTTTAAATGCTCCGGCAAAGTTCATTCCTTCATAGAAGTCACCTTGAGAAGCTCCGCCGTCACCAGTGTAAGTAATAGCTACCGCTTTTTTACCGCGCTTTTTAAGACCTAAAGCTACACCTGCGGTTTGGATAATTTGAGCACCAATAATAATTTGAGGTGATAAAGCATTTACTCCCTCAGGCATCTGATTACCTTTAAAATGGCCTCTTGAGAACAGGAATGCCTGGTGTAAAGGAAGACCGTGCCAAATCAGCTGAGGAACGTCACGATAACCCGGAAGGATAAAATCGTCCTGTTCAAGCGCGAAGTGTGATGCAATTTGAGAAGCTTCCTGGCCCGCTGTCGGTGCATAGAAACCTAAACGTCCTTGACGGGAAAGAGAAATTGAACGCTGGTCTAAAATGCGGATATACACCATTCTTCTCATTAATTCCTTTAACTGATCATCTGAAAGATCAGGCATTGCGTCTTTATTTACGACTTCTCCTTCAGCATTTAAAATTTGGAACGTTTCAAACTGCTTATGAATAGCATCAAATTGTTTTTTGCTATCAACAATTGAAGTTTTTGTCTTTGCAGCCATTTTTTAAACCACCTCTTCTTTTGATTTAACAGGGTTAGGATACCGTTTAGCCATCCGTATTAAAAACAGTCTTATCATGCTCTGCAATTCTAAAATTAATCATTCAGAAATTCACATAGCGCTTAAGCAAAGATAATGACGTTTAAACTGTACTAATAAAAAAAGATTTTTTATTAGTACAATATGATCAACAACCATAGTTTACAGTAATTAAACAAAGCCGTCAATCATTTATAACCTCATTTTGAAACCGCTTATAAAACTTAAGATCATATTGCGCCAAACTGTACTATAAAAGACTTTAAACTGTATTATAAAAATGCTCTACTGTACTATAATTAAAAAAAATTACAAAGTGTAAATTAAGTTATTTAACTTAGGGGCGGGCTTTGAAAAGATGCCGCAGGATAAAAACGGGCAGTTAGCAATCGTCCCGCCTGCCGAACAGACGGGACGATGCTTTTGTCTAATTATTCAATACCCGCCCACACGATATTCAGCGGCGTCAGCACGGCATGAGGATGAAACTCGGAAATCGGAGTGAAAAATACATACGTAAAATCTTCGGCTGGATCAGAAAACATGCCGCACCACCCCATTCCAAGATGTGAGAAGGTGCCTTCTGTCATGAAATAATGGTCACCGGCCGGCCACAAATTAATGCCTAAACCAAAGCCGCCTTCCTCTCTGGGCGCTCCGAAGAAGTAAAAAGGAAGACCGGGCTTTATTTGATTTCTCAGCATCGCTTCGACTGTTTTTCTTCCAAGCAGCTTCTTATCTTTCAATCTGCCTTTATTTCTAAACATTTCAGCTAACTTCCAAATATCTCGCAATGAAGAGTACAGACCGCTTGTCGCTTTATTCGGAAAATACGGGTGATGACTTTTTTCCAGCTGTACGCACTCGTGCTCATTGATCACACAAACTTCTTCTTTTAAAGCATCAGGCACATAAAAATACGTTCTTTCTAATCCGAGCGCTTCAATAATATGCTTTGTTACATACTGTTCGTAGGATACGCCTGTTACTTTTGAAATAATGATGCCAAGTATAACAAAGCCGGTTCTGGAATAGTTCCATGCTTCATCCACTCCGTACTCCAAAGGCGTACGAACCAGATAGTTTATCCATTCTTCCTCATTCGTTAAGTCAATGCCTTCAGCCTTTTGAATATCCAGCTCAAAACTTAATCCCGCCGTATGAGTCAAAAGGTGCAAAATTTTAATTTCTCCGAAACCCGGTTTATCAAACGCTGGCAAAATGAGCTTGACCGGCATTTTCAGATCGAGCAAACCTTTTTCGACGAGCTGCATGACGGCTACAGCGGTAAACACTTTTGTCAAAGAACCGATTTCTCTGATTGTATCAAGCTGAAATGTTTGCTTTTCTTTTTGTCCGCCGGTAAATTCCCCTAACGACTCAGCTGCAAAAACCTCACCTCCTCTTGACATCATATAACTCGCACATTGCAGATCTCCATTGTCTATCATCGTCTGATAATGGCCGTTAAGAGCGTTAATTTGTTTCATATCAAATGCCGGATTGCTTAATGTTTGTTTCATTGTTTTCTCCCCCTGTACTGTATGTATCGTTTTCATCCCTTACTTACTGATTTCTTGATGAATTCTGACACCGCTTTATTAAATTCTTCCGGATGTGTGATGTTCGGAAGATGCCCCGCTCCCTTAATTTTCTTTAATTCTGCATTGCTCAGCAGTTTCCGCAGCCTTTTTGTTTCTTTCTGATCAACTACGCTTTCCTTCTCACCCGTAAGGATAAGCGTTCTTGTATGAATGTCTTTTAAAAAGCCGATCGTAGAATAGCCTTCTTGTTGATGTATCTTCATAAAACGTTCAATAGAAGCATTTAAGAATTGATTACTGTATAAACTTTCATATTCATGCGACTTTCCTATAGCTATAAAATCATTTTTCAGTTTTTCCTCGACACTGCTTTCAGGGTCTTCTTCGTATGCGGTGTAACTTCCGGAAAGAATGAGCGTTTTTACTTTTTCAGGGTATTCATAGGCTATCCTCTGCCCTATCATGCCTCCCCAAGAAGCTGCCGCAATGTGGATCGGCCAAGCAACCCCTATCTCGTTCAGCACTTCGATAAAAGTCTGAGCCAGCCCGCTCAGTGTAAAATCGGCGCTCCCCTCACTCAGCCCGTAACCCGGTGTGTGTATGACAATTACATTAAATTGATCTGCCCACTCCTTCATTTGTTCTTTCCACATGTAAGCAGTGGTAGCAAAACCGCAAATCAGTAAAATTGTTTCACCCTTACCGCTCATCAATATTTCCATATGCCGGGCATTTTCTGTGTTTGCCAGAAAATGAACGGTTTCCGTTTCTTCTGTCTGGTAAAAAGCGATGAGTTTTTTTGCGGCATCGCTTTGATTGTGCTGAAGGGCTCCTTTCTTCAGTCTGCTCCAATAATGCAAATAATCGTCGAGATGACGATTGGAAGCCGTGCCGAGTATTCGGAAAGGACTCTCGGCTTCTTCCGTAACGACTGACGAAGCATCAAAATCGGCTGCAATCGCTGAATCTCTTACCAGAGGCGGTGCTGAACGGGCGGATAACGGCTTGAAATCGTTTTGTATTTTTTCTTTTTCTCCGTATAACACGATCAGCTGGTGGCCTCGGCCGAGAAGCGAGTGTTCAAAAGCTTTGATTCCGGCAGTATTTTCTAATGGGTGAAGTCCGTACTCCCTTTTCATAATATCTTGAATGCCGGGATCAACTGACATGCCTCCGTCTTTCCAGAAAGGCCAATTTACAGCGATGGTTTTTCCTGATCTTCCCCCCGCCTTTCTCATACATTCCCTCCACTCGGCAAAATGCTCCAGAAAACGATTGGCGTAAGCGTAATCGGCTTGACCCAGACTTCCGATTTCTGAGGAGATGGAAGAAAACAAAACAAAAAAGTCTAAAGGCATATCTCTGAGCGCTTCATCCAAATGAATCACACCATTGACCTTTGATTGCAGCACCGCTTGAGCTTCCGCGTCTGTTTTATTCATAATGAGAGAGTCTTTTAACACGCCTGCACTGTAAATGACCCCGTTGATTTCGGAAAAATCAGCACGAATTTTTTCCGCTAACTTGATGACCTGCTGCTTATCTGACATGTCAGCCTGGATATAAGAAATGCTTGCCCCGTCATATCGGATGCTGTCTAATTTTTCTTCCATGTCTGCTGTCATTTTCGATCGCCCGGCAATGATAACGCTGGCTCCGTGATTTGCATAAAGAAACGCTGAAATAATCCAGCCGATGCCGCTTAATCCTCCGATGATGAGATACACCCCGTTTTTTGCAAACTTTGCGGCCTTTTGTCCTGTTTGCAGCGAAGCGTCTTTGTATGCTGTCACCCGCCTTTTTTGATCGCCGTCATATTTCACAGCCTGATGATGTCCGGCACTTAATTCATTGAGAAGCAAAGGTGCTTTTTCAATGGTTTGTCTTGAAGAAATCTCAACCGTTTTACACTTTATATTCGGCTGCTCCGCATTCAGCGTTTTAAAAAAGCCTCCAATCGCGGCGTAAACCGGATTTGTATATTGACCCTTGTCATGTACGTACAGAATGTTGATGTTTTCTTTTACTTTTTGATGGATCAAAGCTTTACTCAAATAAAGAATTGAATAAAAGCTGTGAGTCAGATCTAACGCTGCCTCAGTATAAGCTTTTTTTGACAGGTAATGAATGATTGACGCCGGAAATGCTCCGGACTTTTTCATATCTTCTAACAGTCTGGAGTAATGAGCAGACTGCTCCGGATTAAATTTATAATGCTTTTCATTTACCATTTCATATTCAGCGGCGGCTTCCGCATAAATAACATTTTCACTGCCGATGTACTTTCGGATTTCATCACTCAATGAACTGTCGAAATCGAAAATCAGTGTATTTTCCTTAGGTACTTCTCCGGACTTTAATGGCGATTCTATCCATTCTTTTTGTAAATATAAAGATTCAAGCACCGGCTTTTCAGACGGCTCTTTCGTTTGCGTTTTTTCTTTAAAAGCTGCGGCCGGCGTATTACGCACATCATATTTTTCTTCTAAATAAGCCGCTAAATCATGAATATTGTTATAATCAAAAAGCAATGTCGGATACAATTGTGTATCCAATCTTTCCTCGAGCATTTTCGATATATGCAGCAGCTGTTTTGAGTCAAGACCCAGTTCGTAAAAAGATTGGTGTTTGTCCGCTTTATTTGGCGGTGTGTTTGTAACCTCTCCAATAATGGATGACAGCTCATCTGTTAATGTTTTATGACTGTCTTGGTGCTGAACTGTATCAGAGATAGAGTCTGTAATGTTAGCTCCGTATTTCTCCTGCAGAAATTCCGTCAATTCACCGATTGTGGAGTAATCAAATAATAAAGTCGGGTACAGCTTTGAACCTAACATCAGTTCTAATTTTTTGGATAAGTCTAATAATTGTTTAGAATCCAAGCCCATCTCATAAAAGGAAATATCATTCTTCACTGTTTCAGCAGGTTTTTCAATCATGCCGGCTATCTCTTGGATCAAATTATTTCTGATCATTTCTTTATTGTTCGCTACGCTGCCGACCTCTTTAGCTTTTTGGGAATGCTCCAGCCTTTGTATTGATTTTTCATTTCTGACTCTTTTCACACCGAATCGCTCATAATAAAAAGCAAGCTCTCCATCAGGCCTGTATACTTCTATGTCCGCATATAAAATGTCTTTAGAAGGCGGCTGCGTTATACTGGTTTTATTAATATACACAAAACAAGACCCAGTTGTTTTATGCAGTGCCCGGAATGTCTCAATATATATAGGGATAAACGCATTTGTTCCTTCATCCGGCAAGTCTGATGTAAGGATTCCCAACAAGCTGAGAGACCCATCCAAAAATGCGGGATGCATGTAAAAGTCATCTGTATATTCTTTTGAAAGTCCGCTTAAACTGACCTCTCCCAGAATATAATTTTCACCTTCATATACTGTACCTTCCAATTTCATAAAATCTTTATGAATCAGGCCGCCCCTGCGCAAATTACGATAGGCGGATTCAGCATCCGAAGTCCGGACGGCCCCTTTCTTTAATTCTTCGATTGAAATTGTCTTTTCTTTTATCGCATTTTTTCTTATGATTTCCGCCTGCAAGTTGACTGACGCTTCACCTTCCGCCTTTTCAGCGACCCATTTCCTGCTTGTTGTTTCAACAAGCCAGCCGTTTTCTTGTTTCGTAAACTGGAAGGTGACTTTTTTATCAAAATGGACTGACGTCGCAACAGGTTCACGGAATAAAACATGTTTGATTTCAAAACTTCGGGGTGATATCCCTTTCTCAGCTAAAAATCGTGTTATTAAATCCAGATACGTTACGCCGGGTATCGTACGCACTTGATGAAGGACATGGTCTGAAACAATATAATCGTCATGTTTGACTAATACGCTGAACCTCATGCAACTCGACAACCTTTCTTCTTTTACAAAGTAAAGAAACAGAGCAGGTGCTACTCTGTTTCATCAATAATTTCAAGAAGCCGTTTTTTATTCTGTTTGATTTGTTTTTTCCGATTTGAATCCGGCCAGTACTCTTTTCTGACAAACTCAGCAGGCGGCAGCGGAGTTCTGACGGAATGATATGAATCATCCAGGCCGCTTACCAAAAGGTGGGCGTTTGTTCCGCCAAAACCGAAAGCGCTGATGCCCGCCCTCCGTTTTCCATCCTTCCAGCTTCTCAGCTCTGTATTCGGATAAAAAGGCGACTTTTCAAATTCAAAGCGCGGATTTGGCGTTTCACAATTCAATGTAGGCGGGATTTCCTTATGCCATATTGATAAAATCACTTTAATGAAACTTGCCGCTCCGGCAGCGCTTAATAAGTGTCCGATATTGGTTTTCACACTTCCTACTCCGCAAAATTGCGTTTTGTTTGTGTCTCTTCGGAATACTTTTGTCAGAGCCTGAAGCTCAATCGGATCTCCAATCATCGTGCCTGTGCCGTGAGTTTCGACGTAGCTGACTGATCCGGGAGTGATATCGGCTTTTTCAAATGCATCTTGAATAACCTGCTCTTGAAGCTTAGGATTGGGGGTCGTAATTCCCATTGTCGCACCGTCGTTATTAATAGCTGATGCTTCAATGATACCGTATATCCGATCACCGTCAGCTTTCGCTTTCTCCAGCGGTTTTAACAGAACAGCGCCAAAACCCTCTCCGGGTACAAAACCGTTTGCCCTTTCATCAAAAGTAAAACACTGACCGTCCGGCGAAAGAGCTCCTCCTTCTGTTAACATCAGGTAAGGAATTTCATCCAAAAGCAGATCCGCTCCTCCTGCCAGCGCCATCTCTGAATCACCGTTTTTTATGCTTTGGCAGGCTAAATGAATGCTGACTAATGAAGAAGAACAAGCGGTATCAGAAACCATGCTTGGACCGTGAAAATTAAAGAAATGCGACACATGTGAAGCAATAAAGTTTTGACTAAGCCCGACGATGTGGCTGCTGCTTTCTTTCGGCAGTTTGTGACCGTAACCGCCCATTCTGGAACCGACAAATACGCCGACTTTTTTTCCCGATAATTCCGTTTCTTCATAACCGGCATCCCGTACAGTCTGTACACTCGTTTCTAAGAAATGTCTTATCAGCGGGTCCGTTTGGATGGCTTTCTCCTCTTCCATGCGGAAATACTCCGGATCGAAGCTGCCGATTCCATTGATAAATCCTCCCCATTTGCTGATGCTTTTTCCCTTTTGTTTGACCGGAGAGTAATTTTCTTCTATATTCCACCGGGAATCAGGTACTTCTTTAATATGATTCTTCCCTTTTCTCAGATTGTCCCAAAATTCCTCTTTATCAGCCGCTCCAGGGAACTTACATCCGATTCCGATAACAGCTATCTTTGCAGAGGAAGCCGTCTGCGGTTCTGTATTTCGGCTCGTCACAGACTGCATATCTTGCATATCTTGCTGATTGCTGCTTTGAGAATCAGTCTGTTCGATTTGTTTCTTCAACGGCGGCGCCGTCTTACCGATATATTCCGCAAGACCATGAACCGTGTTGTGTTCAAGAAGCACAGTAGGGTCAATTTTTTTCTGAATCATTGCTTCTATTCGATGTATAATGCTGACAAGAAGTATAGAATCCACACCGTATTCCTGAAAATCCGTATTTGGGTTAAGCTTTTCAAGGGGAATGCTCAATTCCTCGGCAAATACGGCAGAAAGTTCACTGACAAGCCCTTCTGAATGATCAAAAGTGTCGGGAGTCTCCTGTCTTCGGACTGGAACCGAAGCTCCGCCGGTTTTATTGATGTTCAGGAGACTGTCTGCATGAAACACTGTTCCTTTTTTCACGATAGGAATGATATTGGCCGATTTTTTCTCCAGTGCATGATACAAAATCGCCAGTCCTTCCCGTGTGGAAAGAGAGTCCAATCCCAATTCATCATATAAAGGACTCGTCACAGTACCCATTCCGACTTCTTTCCAGCTCGGCCAATTGATGGACGTGAAATACGTTCTCCCCTTTTGAAAATGATAAACCGCGAAATAGTCCATATATGCGTTTGCAGACGCGTAATCAGTCATTCCTTTCGACAGTTTGGGTGACTGTGCTGCAATTGATGAAAATAGAATAAAGAAATCCAGCGGCCTATTATTAAAAATCCGCTCCAAATTCTGAAGTCCAGTGACTTTCGGCCCGTACACCGTCTTAAATTCACTCATTCTTTTATGAATAAAGGCCGGATTTCCGCCGCTGTGCAGTCCGGCACAGTGTATGACACCGCTTACATCTTTAAATTCAAGGCTTACTTGGTGAAAGAATGAACGCAGCTTCTCTTCATTTGTGAGAGAACCGCTGTAATACAGATAGTTGACACCTTTCTCTTCAAAACTTTGAAACAGTTTTATATTGCTGACTGTCTTTTCGTCCTGTCTGCCCTCTTTCAGCAAATGATCCCATTCACTTCGCAAAGGTAATGGACGCGTACCCGTCAGCACGAGTTTTTTCACTCCCCGTTTCACCAAATCTTCAGCTATTGCTCTGCCAATGCCCCCTGTCCCGCCGGTAATCACGATGGCTTTATCCGCAGGAAATGAAACAGGCGCGCCGGTATGGATTCTTTCTTCTTCAAAATACGGAACATATCTGACGCCGCTGCGGTAGCATACTTCATTCTCTCCGGTACATTGCGCCCTTTCATTCTCAAAGATTTGTTTCAGCTCATGCGTTTCTTTCATGCTGTCTATATCTATTGTTTTCACATGAACAAAGCCGTATTCCGCAGAAAGGGCTTTCAGAAAAGCCGCTGATTCTGCACCCGTCAGCTTTGGTTTTTCCGCTTTAAATACCTGCAAGCCATTGGTGATTTGTAAAATGGATAATGGTGTTTCCTTTTTACTCCGCTTAATTATTTCTTGTATAAATAAGAATTTACCATATGGGATGCCGTTCTGATTGTCACTCTGGTTTCCGATATCTGAGAAATCAAATATATTTTGGACCTGCCGCTCACCGCCCGAGAAGATCTCACGGATAACGTCGTATGCGTGGTTTTCATCTAATAAAGAACACTCAAACATTTGATCAGAGTGTTTTATAAATGAAGAGTGATGTTTTATGACAATCAGATTCTCCTGATCTATATCCGAACAAATGGTGCGGGCAATTGATTCTGTGTCTTGATTTACAAATGCTACTGTCAGTCCGTACTCTTTTGTTTCGGATGGATTAACAAACGGATTTTCCCTCCATTTTTTTTGCAAGTGATGTTGAAAAGAATGCTGAGGGATCTCTGTCTTCTCAGTCCTGAACGGAACCCAATAACGTTCTTTTGCAAACGGATAAGTCGGAATTGAGATCCGTTTACCCGGCTGCTTTAAATGTTGATGAACGGATTTCCAGTCGATATCCGCCCCCCAAACCCATAATTGAGCCAGCTTTTCCGCTTCACCGTTCTCAATAATGGTCTTTACAAACAATTCACCTGCTGTGCCTTCCGTTAACGCCTTCATTTTTTCAGCAAATGCATCTGCTGATTGCTGATGAACATATACGCCTGGAACTTGCTTGTCACCGCGGCAAAACTCAAATAATTTATCTTTCATTTCTTTAAGAGAGGTACCGATAATCGCCGCTCTGGCCTCCATCGCTTCTCTGCCCGATTGTGTAGTGTATGCCAGATCCCGTAAAACGACGCTTTCCGATTGGCTGCCTTCCATCACTTCATTCGGGAACAGGTTTCTTATCGCTCCGGCATATTCCTTCAATACGTATTCAGTAACCGCTTGAATGGAGGGGCAATCAGTTAATTCATACATCGTGAGTTCAATATGAAACATTTCGTTAATAAAATCCGCCATCCGGCTTAATTCCAAAGGCCCTACGCCAAATTCACTCAGGTGATCAGCAATATTAATTTCTTCCGGATGGATATGAAGCAATTCCGAAACAAACGGTTTGAGTACTTCATACACCTTTTCTTTCATATCAGGCTGCTTATCCTTTACTTCAGGACTTAGTGAACGCTGGATAAAATCTCTCATGTTTTCGGCATACTCAAGAAGACGTTCATTGTCTTTGGCAGATAACAGGACAATATGCGGTTCGTTCTCAACATGTTCTGTTGAGACGTTTGTTTCTTCATATTCTTCTATAATGATATGAACATTCGTTCCTCCCGCTCCGAATGAGCTGATCCCCGCTCTTCTCGGAACAGTTACTGTTTTTCCGTTTTCCTGCAGTTTTGGTTTCTTCCAATCTTGCAATGACCGCTGTACATAAAAGGGAGATGCTTTAAAATCGATATTTGGATTCAACGTCTCCGCATGTATGGAAGGAAACAGTTTTTTCAGTTTCATTTGCAAAAGAACCTTTGTCAAACCGGCAATTCCCGCTGCGGCCTCAAGATGGCCGATATTTGATTTGACAGAACCGATGGAACAATATTGAGTGTGCTCCGTAAATTCCCGAAACGCTTTTGTTAACCCGGTGATCTCAATCGGGTCTCCAAGAGAAGTTCCCGTTCCGTGAGCTTCAATATAACTAATTGTACGAGGGTCAATACAAGCTTTCTGAAGCGCGTCCTGTATCAGTTCAGACTGACCATTTGGATTAGGAACCGTAAAACCGTTTGTTCTCCCTCCGTGATTGACTGCTGTCGCTTTAATCAGCGCATAAATATGATCTCCGTCCCTTACCGCTTCCGCCGCCGGCTTTAAAAGTACGGATCCCACTCCTTCTCCCGGTACATAACCGTCACCGCCCTCGCCGAATGTCCGGCATCGGCCATCACTTGCAAAGAAGCGGCTTTGATTTAATAATGTATATTTATTCGGATGAAGCGTAAGATTGACCCCGCCGGCAACAGCAAGTGTGCTTTCTCCTCTTCGTATACTTTCACAGGCTAAGTGAATGGCGTTAAGAGAGGATGAACACATTGTATCAACCGCCATACTCGGCCCCTTAAAGTTAAAGAAATACGATATTCTGTTTGCTATTGCAGAAAATGGAGACCCGACGGCCAGTTCATTTCCTTTAAGTGATTCTTCAACGCCGAAAAATTGATAGCTTCCATATGTGACGCCTGCAAATACTCCGACCTTTTTGCGGGTCAGATCTGAAGGTTTATAACCCGCATCCTCTATGGTATTGTACACTGTCTCTAAAAAGAGACGTTCCTGAGGATCAAGAAAAGCCGCTTCTTTCGGTGATATCCGGAAAAATAAAGGATCAAACCGGTCTGGATTTTTCAGAAAACCTCCCCACTTATAGCAGCTTCCCTCCAGCATTTCTTTCCGGTCATCGGGAATTTCGCTTACGCAATCCTGTCCATTCATCAGCACATTCTGGAACTCCCTGATGTTTTCCGCACCCGGATACCTGCCGCTGACACCGATAATGGCTATATCAGCAGAAAGGGAATCGGCCGCCATGTGCTCTTTTGAATCTTCTCCTTCAGAGCGTACCGGCGCTTTTGTTTCCACTGGTTTTCTTTTTGGCTTTTTTTGATATGAGACAAGTTCAGATGTGCCGGCCGGTTTCAGCAGTTTCATCATTCGTTCGCTGTGATGACTCAGGAAATATTCAGCTAACTGCGATATTGAATGATATTCAAAAAATAATGTTTTCGACAATCTGCCGATACTTTGCTCCAGCTTTTTGGTCAGACGCATGATCATCACTGAATCAATGCCGTATTTCTCCAGATATTGTTTTTCATCTATGAGTGAGGCCGGTAATTTCAATTCCTCTGACATTATATTTTTCAGATAACTGATGATATTTTGTCTTAATTCATCGTTTTGCAAATCGGCATCTTCCTGCTGGTCTGAATGTAAGCTGATTGTGCCGGCACGCTTCAGCACATCCTCAATCTTTTCTTTACGGCCTTTCAGGGCAATCAGCTGTTCAGATGATTGACACAAGCTGTTCTCCAGAGCCTGTATTCCGTCACCGTCATCTAACGGGTCAAGACCGAGTTCCTGTTTCATGTAGGATATTCCTTCATCGTCAATATTCATCCCGCCGGAAGTCCATAGCGGCCAATTGACTGACACTACCCTTCCGGCAGACTCTTTTGCGGTCATAACTGCTGCATACTGATCCAAACAGGCATTGGCGAAAGCATAGTCACATTGGCCGGCTGAGCCGAAGACTGCCGATGTGGATGAAAACAAGACAAGTAATTCAACTTTCATTTTTTTGATTTCTTCCGCCAGCCACAGCGTGCCATAAACTTTCGAACCTGTGACTTGATCAATTTCTTCTTTTGTCTTTCTTAAGATAAAAGAGTCACGGAGTACGCCGGCACTGTGAAATACTCCATGTAAGGTGCCGAACTGCTCTTTTGCAAAAGCAAACATCCGTTCAGCATCACTTTGTTTTGAAACATCAGATCGGATATATTCAACTGTTGAACCTGAACTTCTTAAATATTCGATCTTTTTCTCCTGCTCTTCAGTTAAATCAGAGCGCCCTGTCAATATGAGATTCGCTTTCCATTGTTCCGACAGATGTTTTGCCAGAATATAACCGAGACCGCCCAGGCCTCCTGTAATCAGATAGTTCCCATGATGTTTCAGCGGCTGGGTTAAATCGAATGAGCCGGCTTTATTATAGCTTTTCGTAAAACGTCTCCCGTTTTCATAGCGCACTTCAAAATGGATATCCCGTTTTTCGTCACACTCTCTCTGATATATATCCGCTATCGCTGGAAGAGCGGCTCCCTCACCCTCTGATTGCGTGATATTGATAATCTGATAGTGAAAATTGGGGTGTTCCTGGTGAACGGTTTTCACCAATCCGCCGAGAGCATGATGCAGCGGCAGTTGTTCTTTATTCTCTGTTTGAAAAATATGCGTCAGCTTTATTATCTTTTTCCATTTTAGTTCAATCAGCGCCTGTGTAATATACAGAAGAGAAAACAATCCGTTTTCCAATTGTTTCTGTATACCTCCCTTACTCATGTCAGCCTGAGAATCAGACCACAAGTGAAGAATCTTTTCGGGCAGCTGATAATGATCATGAATGTATCGGAACAGCTTTAGATAATCGTCTTTTTTCACGTGGTTCATACAAATCGCATCATCATGTAAAACAGCAAATTCTTTTCCGCGGATGACAAACAAGAGAGTACAGTCCTTAAACAAACCGCTCAATTCTTGTATTTGCCGTTCATTTTCTGCAAAAATCAGGAGCAATCCCGTCAAGGGTACGCTCTTCTTACTCGGAATGAACGATTCTGTCCATTCCGGCTTGTAATATAAAAGCGGATGGTTCGATGCCCGTGATTTTTGATTCTGAATGGATGTCACACGGGCATAGCCTTCGTCAGCCGACATTTGTCCTGTTTGAATCAGATCAAGAATATCGCTGAGTTGTTCACGTTTTCCGTTCATCATTCTTCCCCCATTAATTGTTTCAATACAGCCTTCTGATCAATATCATTGGTTTCCAATTGACGCAGGAGACGAATGAGTTCGTCGTCCGTCTGAACAGTGTCTTTTTCATGACCATATCTGAATCTCACATCTCTGCACTCTGCCAGAATGCTTCCGTTTTTATCTGTAAACGTCATATGACACGTTACATCACGGCTGTTCTGCCGGTTCTCTTTTTGAGTATAGACATAAAAATTTTGAGCGAGAGGGTGATAGACATCCGCCGCTCCCATTCCGATCAATTCCGGGAAGGTTTCTCCGCTGACAAAAAACGCACTGGCTTGAATCGCGGACTCAAGCGCTTCAGGAGAGATCGTAAAATTCTCTCTTTTTGCATAAAGCTCATCCGGCAATGAATGAAGCGACAGCATTCCGTCACTGTTTTTCGCTGATTCAATGACAAAAGGCGCTTCAGCAGGATGTTCAGTCATTTTTGATTTGACTTCAGCAATATAAAGCGCTTCAGGAAACATACCGCTTTCAGGCTTAGCAATATGCGCATTTCCCCTGGCAAGACGTACTTTATTCTCATTTTTTGTGTTTGCATATATGTCAAACCGCGCAAAGTCGCGCTCAGGCGTCAGCGTAATCATCAGTTCCCGTATATCAGTTATTCCGTTCATGCTTTCGGTCCACAATAAATCAGTCAATGTATGAACTGGTTGTCCAAATGCCGCCGCTGCATTGACGATAGCCATTTCAGCCAAAGATGCATAAGGGAAAAAGGACACGTTTCCTTCAGACAGACTTAGTGCGAACGGATGATTACGGCTGATTTTTTTCGTGAAACTGAACTGATTAAAATCGGACGTGTTACTCCCCAAGAAAGGGTGAGTCGGCTTACTCACATCCGCTGAAACAAGTGCTTCCCCTTTTTCCGCTATCCAATACCGCTGTTTGATCAGCGGTTGTCCCGGAATAGAAATCCTGCGAGCATTCCGATTCACCTCAAAAGTCTCCCAATCTATCTTTCTTCCATTTACCCATTTGGATGCTGCTTCGGCGTAATCTGAACAAACGTGAGGCATTTCATTGTGAACTTCTGATTCGAATGTATTACCGGTATGACTGAAGTTGCTTTTTTCACCCCTGATATAAGCTGAAAGCTCTTCAGCAATGACCCGCCCGGAATCTGCCACTATCGCCAGCCGTTCTTCCATATGATCGCGTCCCGTCTGAAGTGTATAGGCAATATCCTGAAGACGCAGTTTATGATTGTTATCCTTCGATTCATTTTCTGATAGAAAATCAGCCATAACCTTTGCATATTTTATCAGCCGTTGTTTGTCTTGAGCCGATAAAACAAAGATCACTCGGCCGCTTTGATGATCAAAAGCTTTTGGCGGCTCATACGCTTCCAATATAAGATGCGCGTTTGTTCCTCCTGCCCCAAAAGCGCTTACCCCGGCTCTCAAAGGATGAACAGCATTGCTGTTTTGCGGAATATTCCATTCAGCCGCTTTCCGCTGCACTTGAAAAGGAACCTGATCAAAATCTATAAACGGATTAACAATATCGGAATGCAGAGAAGGAACAAGCTGCTTATTCTTCATTTGGAGAAGCACTTTCGTTACCGCAGCGATTCCTGCCGCAGATTCTAAATGTCCGATATTTGATTTCACCGAACCGATGGCGCAAGGATGGTTCAATTGATAGGAATCTTTCAGTCCTTGAATTTCAATCGGATCGCCTAATGACGTCCCTGTTCCATGTGCTTCAATATAATTGACGGTATTCGGATCAATGTCAGCTTTACGAAGCGCTTCTGAAATGACCTCCGCCTGCGCATCCGGATTCGGTATGGAATATCCGCTCGTCTTTCCTCCATGGTTAACGGCGCTTCCCTTAATCACACCGTATATTTGATCTTGATCTTCTATTGCTTTTTTCAATGGTTTTAACAATACGGCTCCGACTCCCTCACCGGGAACATAACCGCTTCCGTCTTTTCCAAAACTCCGGCATCTGCCGTCACTTGATAGAAACTGTCCCATACTGAGGAACTTATATTTATTCGGATGTATTGACAAATTCACTCCGCCGGCTAATGCCATATCGCTCTCTCCGCAATGTATGCTTTGGCATGCGTAATGAATAGAGGTCAGTGATGAAGAGCACATTGTATCCAGAGCCAAACTCGGACCTTTTAAATGAAAATAATAAGACACCCGATTGGCAATTGAAGAATAGACGGACGCCGGCGAGAAAGCCACTCCATTTTCTTCTCCTTCAAATAGTTGATATTGGCCCCACATTGCACCGACAAATACACCGACTTTCATCTTTTCCAGCATGTTTCTCGGGTACCCTGAGTCTTCAAAACAATGTTTGGCCGTTTCTAAAAAGAGCCTTTCCTGGGGATCCATAAGTTCTGCTTCCCTTGGGGAAATATGAAAGAAAAGCGGATCAAATTGATCGGCTCCGCTGATAAAACCTCCCCACTTGCTGTAAGACTTCCCTTTCATATCTCTGTCTTCGCTGAAGAAATCATCCATATTCCAGCGGTCAGGCGGGATTTCTGTAATACAATCTTTTCCGCTCTTTAAATTCTCCCAAAATTCAGGTAAGTCTTCAGCCATCGGATACTTTCCGCTTAATCCGATAATGGCAATGTCCTCATGCCTTGTATCAGCTTTCTCATTTATTTGGATCTCGCAGTTTTCATCCTCTATGAAGGTATCTTGAAGTGCAGATTCCAATTTTTCTTTGTCACCTTCAAACACGATCAGCTGTGATGCGTTCAGAGAGAGTGAATCTTGAAAAGCTTTGATCCCATTGGTTTTACTAAGAGGAACCATACCGATTTTTTGTTTCATCCATTTTTCAGTTTGTTTATCCACTTTCATGCCGCCGTCTTCCCATAGCGGCCAGCCGATGGCTACTGAGACGCCGGAGCGTTCTTTTTTCCGCCTCATTCCTTCACGCCACTCAGCGAAAAGATCGATGAACCGGTTGGCCAATGCGTAATCCGTCTGTCCGATATTCCCGTACATCGAGGTGCTTGATGAAAACATCACAAAGAAGTCCAAAGGTTCGGTTTGCAGCAAGCTGTCCAATAAGACCGTCCCATTTATTTTCGGAGCGATTACTTCCTGAATTTCATCTTTTGATTTTTGAATCAATAAAGCGTCGTGCGTCACACCGGCACTGTGTATCACACCGTTGATTTCTCCGAATTGCCTTTTAATGGTTTTTATGATTCGCTCTGCATCACGGCTATCTGAAAAATCACCTCTTATATATTGAACCGAAGAACCGCCTGCTTTCATTCGGCTGATTTTGTTCTTTTTGTCTTCCGTAAGTTCAGAACGGCCCGCTAAAATAATATTGGCTTTCGTTTGGGCTGCGATATGTTCAGCAAATATAAGGCCTAAGCCGCCGGCCCCTCCTGTAATCATGTATACTCCGTTTTCTTTAAAGGAGAAATCTGAGTTTGGAGCCGGTTCCGCTTCCCGTAAGGCACGGACCCAGCGCACATTTCCTTCATAATAAAGATCGGTTTCTCCCGGATGAGCTTCCGTAGATTCGACTCTGATGATTTCAGCTGTAAGTTCCGTCAACGATGACTTGTCTGAAACTGATATCCCGATTGTCTTAAGGGCCAGTTTCGGGTTCTCAAGCACAATAGACTGCCCTGCGCCATGGACTGAAGCGTAAAGCGGCTGATCATTTTTATGGTCCGCCGGATAAAGGAAAAGCGATACAACCTTTTTTTCCGTCTTGCTGCGCATCAATGCCCGGCTGAAAAAGAATAGCGGATAAGCCCCCTTAGAAAGCTGTTCACTTATTTTTTCCGGGCCGGCAAATGACCCTTCCGGCCACCCGTAAACCACGGTGTCGGGCATTTGCCCCCTTTTTTTCAGATCAGCTGCAAGCCTGTCAAAGTGAGCTTCCTCCCTGTGATCTATCTCATAAACACCGTCTCCGTGATAGGAGAAACGATTCCCTGATAAAACGAGAATGATCTGTGTATTTTCGAATCCATTTTCAGCATTTTCCCGCATAAAATGAAAAAGCTCTCTGTCATATTGAAACAGCAGGCATGTTCTTTTCTTTTTATTTCCGCAATTCGGGTCCCAAGCGGCAGCCTTTTGTCTCCAATGCGGCGTTAAATAGGTCAGAGCCGTATGATTCTCTCCATGATGAAGAGGGAGGTCTTTTTCAACGGAAGTTTTTTCGCCGCTCTCTGCAAAATAGTTTGCAAGTTTTTGAATCGTCGGATACTCAAACAATAAAGTAGGGTACAGTTCCCTGCCTGTTTTCTCTTCCAATGCCTTTACGGCTTGCACAAGTGTTACGGAATCGAGGCCTTGTTCATAAAAACCTTTTACCACAGAGAGTGTTTCAGGGGCAGTCCCTTTGATATCTGCGATCAGCTGCTGAATGTCTCCTTCTGTTATAAGAGCGGAAAGATTTTCGTTCATACTTTCTTTCATGTCAGGCTTTTCAGCTGATTGATTTCGCGTTAAGAAATAACTGGACATTTTTTGATTTTCTTTAATATACGCGGCGAGTTCCCGGATCGTTTTCTGCTCAAACAGGAGTGTAGGATACAGCTGTTCCCCTGTTTTGTTTTCAAGTTCTTTGACAATGGCAAGCAAAGAAGCTGAATCCAGGCCCTGTTCATAAAAACCAATGTCTGTCCTTATGTCACGCAGATCTATATTTGAAACCCCGGATATTAATTCTTTAAGGTGTGTCTCAATGCTTTCGCTTCGATTTATGATTGAATCTTTTCTGATCAGGCTGTCTTTTGGCTGAGAAGCCGCTTCAGTTTCCAAACGAGTCTGCTTCAGATTTTCAATTAAATCTTTTGAGCGAATATGTTTCACAGACAGCCGCGTAAAATAAGCGATCATCTCCCCGTATGCATCGTACAAACCGTAACTTACTTGGATGACATCCCCTGAATCATGATTTTGGTCTTGCTTCTCTATGTACACATAACACCTGTCTTCCAGGCGCTTCGTCATACGGAAAGATTCAATATGAATGGGAATATACGTCTTCATCCGGCTTGCCGGAGATCCTTGTGTAAAATATTCGGGACATGCCTGATAAAGGATCGATATGATGGTAGACGCATCAAGAAAAGTGGGATGCAATTGAAAATAGCCGGTATATTGATTGGCAATTTGGCTGAGCGTCAACTCTGCAAGTACAGAATGATCAGACGCATAAACCTTCCCCAGACTCTTCATAAATTCAAAATGCTCTATATCAACCTTTTTTAAATAGTCATAACATATCTCCATATCAGCTTCACGGGCGGAGGCATGTTTAATTTCATCAATATTGATTGAACTCATGCTTTCCGGGAATTTCTGCATGAGCCTGCAGGTCATATTCTCATCCCAGCTTTCATCCAGAATGCGGTCATCTTTTACCTTTCTGCTCTTCGCCTGAATTCCCCATCCCTGTTCCAATCCCTGAAAACGGATGCGGATTTCTCTGTCAAAGGTATCCGATGTTGCTACAGGTTCCAAATACAAAATATTCTGACATTCGAGTTCTTCAATAGGCAAACCTTTGCTCAGCGCCATACGGTATATCATATCTAAAAATGTGACACCGGGTATAATCCGGGTGCCATGCACCCGGTGATCCCTGACAATATAGTCCGTATGTTTAATTGTTAATGTGAACTGATAGTTTTGATTACTGGCCACCTGTCTCATTCCTTTTCTTTATAATTCTTTGAAATCAAGTAAAGGAATCAGCAATTCTGACTCTTCCTTTTCTGGAGTTTCTCCATTGTCGATCCAGCATTGTTCCTTATTGAATATAATCGGAGAAAGCGGGTGTCTTTTTGTCTCTCCATATCCTAATGTGAGATGGCTGTCGCTCAATATCATATGTGCGTTCGTGCCCCCGAATCCAAAAGAACTGATTCCGGCTCTCAAAACCCCTTTTCTGGGACGCCATTCTTTTAAAGACGTGTTCGGAAAGAATGGCGACTGATCAAATTTAAAACGCGGATTTGGCGTTTTACAATGTAATGTCGGCGGGAGCATCTGATTTTTTATGGATAAGGCAACCTTTATAATACTCGCTATCCCCGCTGCGCTCATTAAATGTCCGAAATTCGTTTTTACGCTGCCTACTCCGCAAAATTGCCTTTCTTCCGTAACCTCCCGGAACACTTCTGTCAGCGCTTTTAATTCAATAGGATCTCCTATCATCGTACCGGTGCCATGCGTCTCGACATAACTGAGAGTATCTGCATCAATTCCGCCTTTTTTCAGGGCTTTTTTTATCACTGCGCTTTGCGCTTTCGGATTAGGTGTTGTCATTCCCATTGTCTGTCCGTCATTATTAACCGCGGATGAGTCAATTACCGCGTAAATTCTGTCACCTTCGGCAAGGGCGTCATCAAGTCTTTTCAAAAGGACTGCGCCGCATCCCTCTCCCGGTACAAATCCATCTGCCTTCTCATCAAATGTATGACATTTTCCTTCAGGTGAAAGCGCCCGAGCCTCACTCAGCATGACGTAAGGCTTTTGATCCAGCAAAATGTCAACTCCGCCCGCAATCGCCATATCTGACTCTTTTAACATCAGGCTTTGACAAGCGAGATGGACGCTGACCAATGAAGAAGAACAAGCCGTGTCTACAACCAGATTCGGTCCTTTCAGATTAAAAAAGTGTGAGATATGCGCGCCTATGAAATTTTGTCCTATACCCACGATCGTATTTTTTGAAGGGGAACCTATTTTGGACATAAACGTCCCGGTCCGCGAACCGATGAAGACGCCGACTTCTTTGTTTGATACTTCTTCTTTTGTATAGCCGCCGTCTCTCAATGTCTGGACACTGACCTCAAGGCATTTTTTGATTAACGGATCAAGCTCTGATGCCTCACTTTTGTTCATATTAAAAAACGCGGGATCGAAAGACTCAATATCTTGAAGAAATCCGCCCCACTTACTGATACTTTTTCCCTTTTCATAGGTGTCAGAGTAGTATGAAGAAATATCCCATCGCGACGCCGGGACTTCGCGGACACTATTTTGTCCTTTCTTCAAATTTGTCCAGAACGTTTCTGTGTCCGGAGCATCCGGAAACTCACAGCCCATTCCGATAATAGCGATTTGGTTCAGACTGGTTTGTTGTATTTGAGATCCGCTGTCCCGTACTTCGGAAGCATTTTGATTTATATGTTGCTCTTTTTTCCGAACCTCAATGTTTTCTGAATCAATTTGAGGACTGATCCCCTCACTTGCAAATAATTCGTTGAAATAGACACCCAGTTGTGAAAAACTCGGATACTCCAGAAAAGCTGATGGTTCAATTTTTATTTGAAATGCAGCTTCCGCTTTTTTGACAAGCTGAACCAGTAAGATTGAATCAACACCGTAATCCGTAAAAGACGTATCCTGATCTAAATTCTCATAAGGTATTTTCAGCTCCGCGGAAAAAATCTCCATTAACTTCCTGATCATAGCTTCATTGTCTCCCTGACCAGAGATCTCTTTTTCTTTAGCATCCGGGTTATTTATAGCAGCTTGAATTCTTGTCTGAAGCAGCTGCTCCAGATTGAATTTCTCCGGATGTGTCTTTGCCGGCATAAGGCAGGGGTATCCGTTTATCGTCATCATTTCATCCAGCATGGCAATACCTGTTTCTGTTGAGTGTGAAAGTAAACCAAGTGCCTGATATGATGGACTGGTCACCTCGCCCATCCCAATGTCCTTCCAGCTCGGCCAGTTAATTGATTGATAATACGTTCTGCCGGCTGCATGCTGATACGCCGCAAAGTAATCCATAAAAGCGTTCGCTGCGGCATAGTCACTTGTTCCGGCGCCTAATAAAGGAAAGGCGCTCGCAACAGATGAAAACAAAATGAAGAAATCAAGTTTGTCATCAATAAAAATGTCATGAAGTACCTGCATCCCCTGTACCTTTGGCTCAAATACTTCTCTTATTTCTTGATCAGATTTATGAATAAAAGCCGGATTCGAATGATTGGCTGCACCAGCGCAATGAATCACCCCGCCGATTTTGCCGAACTTCAGTCTCACCTTTGAAAAGAAGCGTTGTAATGTTTCTTTTTCCGTGAGCGGCCCGGAATACACTTCCACCTGAACTCCCTTTTGATCCAACTCATGCAGCAGTTGTAATTTCGAATAAAGAGATGACTTTTCATCGGTGTCTTTTAACATGCCGGCTATTTTATCAGATTCCGGAAGGTCGGTTACTCCCATCAACACAAGTTTTTTGACTCCCTTGCCGGCATAATGTCTGGCAAGTTCTGCTCCGATCCCTCTTGTTCCCCCTGTAATAATCAGGGTTTGATCCGTACGGCATACTGGCAGACCGGATAGTTTCCGGTTTATTTCCGCTGCATGTAATTTCTCGACGTATGGAATATAACGTTCACCGTTCCGGTAGCAGATTTCACTATACAGCCCGTCAGCGTAAGCTTCATCTGTGATTACCTGTCTCAATTCCGCCGCAGTCCCGACATGACCGTCTACATCTATTGTTTTTGATTTTATCTTTTGATACTCCGCACTCAGCATTTTATATAGTCCGGCTGTTTCGGCTCCGGCTAACGACGGCTTGTCATTCAGAAATGTCTGCAGCCCTCTGGTCACATGTAAAACGAAAAGCTGTTTACGTGTCTTTATGATTTCCTGCAGCAGTGTCAGCTTCCCGATTGTGCCGGTGCGTGCCCCGTTTTGATCACTCCGCAAATCTGACAGGTCAATCATGCCGATGATTTCCGGATTTTCTTCTATGACCGCTAGAGCCGTTTTTTTGGCTTCCCCATCCGAATGATCCCAGTTATCTGCGCAAATGACAGCGGATTCAATCAGAGGATCTGAATCAAACAATTCGAATGCAAGCCGCTCACTTTCACTATTAGCCAGGATCATCACCTGTCCTTTCGTAAAAGCGGAGGGCGCAGCCTTTTGTTTTTTCCACGATTTTTTATATACATCAAATGGTAAGTGAGTCGGTGCGTGTGGCAGACTCTGCGGTACGCCTGTTTTTTTCTGTTTCTGTGCAGCTTTTGCGGCAGGCACCCAATATCTGTTCCGTTCAAAAGGATATGCAGGAAGAGAGACAAGCTTCGGTAATTCCGCAGTGTACATCTCTTCCCATTGAACGTCTCCTCCGTTCACCCAGTGAATGGCCATTTCTCTTGCACTTTTAAAGCGGGCGGCTGACAGGGCATCCTTTTGACCAGCGTCTCGGCGGGCCTTTCCCCTATATAAACCGTTTAACTTATGATCTGACCGCAAATACATCGTCAGCTTATTGCGAAGATCGTCAATGCTGCTAACCTCAACAGCGAGCCGCTCTTCCATAGCGTTTCTCCCGGTCTGCGAGGTGTACGCGGCATCAGCTAGTGACGTTTTTGGCCCCAGTTCATTTATATATGCATCAATCAAGAGTCTGAGCCGTTCTTCATTTTTGGCAGAAAGCAGAATAATTTGCGTCTTGTTGCTCTTTACCGTTTCCATCTTTTCTTCATTCTTATACTCTTCGATGATAATGTGGGCATTAGATCCTCCAGCGCCGAAAGAACTGATGCCTGACCTTCTGGCTTGATTTTGCGGCGTCTCCCAATCGGTCAGTTCAGACTGCACGTAAAACGGTGTTTCCTCAAAATCAATATTAGGATTTAAGTTATCGGAATGAAGGGAAGGAGCAAGCTGTTTATACTTCATTTGCATCAGCACTTTTGTGATAGAAGCAATTCCCGCCGCAGCCTCTAGGTGTCCGATATTTGACTTAACCGAACCAATTGCACAACGATAATCGCTTTTCGAGCTGTGCAAAGCTTTGGTTAAACCTGAAATTTCAATCGGGTCTCCCAAAGATGTCCCGGTGCCATGCGCTTCAATATAACTTATGCTGTCTGCATCAATCCCCGCCTTATCAAGAGTTTCACTGATGACGTTTGCCTGCTCGCCCGGATTTGGCACAGTGTATCCGTTTGTTTTTCCGCCGTGATTTACAGATGTTCCCTTAATCACACCGTAAATCCTGTCCCCGTCAGCCTTCGCGGCAGAAAGCGATTTCAAAAGAACGGCCCCGACTCCTTCTCCCGGCACATATCCGTCTCCTCCCGCTCCAAAGCTTCTGCAGCGCCCATCACTTGAAACAAAATGGTTTTGTGAAAGCAAAGTATATTTATCCGGGTGTAAGGATAAATTCACTCCTCCGGCTATAGCGAGGGTGGATTCTCCTCTTTTTATACTTTCACATGCAAAATGAACAGCAGAAAGTGAGGAAGAACACATTGTATCAATTGCAAGGCTGGGTCCGTGCAGGTCAAAGAAATATGACACCCGGTTTGCGATAGACGAATAAGAAGACAAGAGCGCCTGACGTTCCTCATCATCTGAAGCACCGGCTGCAAATAACTGATAGTGGCTGTAGGTGACACCGACAAATACACCTGTCTTATGCCGTTTCAACTTTTTCTTTGTGTAACCCGCATCTTCAAACGTGTGCCATGCTGTCTCTAAAAATAACCGTTCCTGAGGATCAATTAACTCGGCATCACGAGGCGAAATTGAGAAGAACAGCGGATCGAATTTATCAGCGTCTTTTATAAAACCTCCCCATTTGCTGTCATGACGGGCATTGTCACCTGTGTGATAATATTTCCGAAAATCCCAGCGCTCTTTCGGTATTTCCGTTATACAATCTTTTCCGGAAGAAATATTTTCCCAAAACTGTTCCACATCTTTCGCCATCGGGTAGCGGCCGGCTATACCGATAATTGCAATATCTTCCTCGGAAGGTGCGGATGGTATGCGGGAAACGGAAAGCTTCTGCCGTTTCGCCGGCGCCGAATGATCAATTCGCTGTTCGGCTGCCGGTAAAAACGCCTTCTGCAACTCATGCTGATAGTGTTCAAGAAAATACTCTGACAGCTCTTCAACACTGCTGTATTCAAAGAAAAGAGTCTTAGACACTCTTCCAAAATACTTTTCCAGACGGGAGTTAAGACCTAAAATCGTTAGAGAATCAATTCCGTAACGGTCAAACGTATCCTCGGGTAAAATACTGTCCGCCGGTCTTCCCGTTTCCGCTCCGACGATCTCTGTCAAAAGACGAACCGTTTGCTTTTTCAGATCTTTTTCATGTAATTGCGGCAGGTTACTGTTGTTTTCAGGCACAGTCTCTATCTTTTTATGGTCAGTTGAGAGTAATTCACTTATTCTATCTTTGTCTCCGCTGATAACAGCCAGCTGAGAAGCAGAGCGGCTCATACTGTCCTGAAAAGCGGCAAGCCCTGCTTGGGCGGATAAAAGTTCCAGCCCTGCATGTCTTAAAGCCTGCAGCTCTCCCGGCCCGACTGTCATATTGCCCGCATCCCATAACGGCCAATTAATAGAAAGTGTTTTCCCGGGACGTCCCTTAATGCTTCGATACTGGGTGAATCCGTCCATACATCCGTTAGCGAAGGCGTAGTCGCTTTGACCCGCATTAGGCAGAACGGCCGAAAGGGATGAAAACATAACGAAGAAATCTAAAGGCTCTTCTTCAGCTGCTTTATCCAGCCAAACGGTTCCGAATACTTTAGGCGCTATAACTTCTTCTATGCTTTCTTTCGTTTTTTTTATGATAAATGCATCCTTAACAAGTCCGGCACTGTGCAAAATTCCGTTTAATTCTCCGAATGTCTGCTTAATGTGCTTAATCAAAGCGTCCGTCTCTTTTTCCTTTGAAATATCTGCCGGGACATATAAGGCTTCAGCGCCGAGATTTTCAAGAGCACTTAATTTTTGCGCCGTTTCACGGGAGGCCGGGGAACGCCCGGTTAATATCAGCTTGACTTCTGCCTGTTTCGCCAGATATTCAGCAAACAGATACCCGAGACCGCCGGCTCCTCCCGTAATTAAATACACACCGTTCTTTTTTACACTGAAACTATGTTTCTCCCCATCTTCTTTTTTTACTCTTTGAAGCTGCCTTTTATAATAATGCCTCGGCTCATAACAGGTAAAGTGGTCCGTCTTACATTGATTGTTCCATTCAAAAGAGATGACATCTGCAATATGCTGCTTTGTAAACGGCTCGTCAAACATTGATTTCAGCTCTGCAGCCTTACATGTGAAATTCGGATTTTCGGCCTGTACGGTCTTAAGAAAACTTTCAACCGCGTTATAAATCGGCTGAACCTCGCCCTCGGCATTTTCATACAGATACAAAATTTCTGCTTTCGGACAAAGTTTGTTCGCCATGAAGGCCTGAAACATTTGAAACAAGGAATACAGACTTTTATTGAGCTGCTTTCTCATTGCATCTTCTGTATTTTTGAAGAGCCCGGCAGCCAAAAAATGAATAATATGGCGGGGTCTTATATTTTGAGAACGCAGAACCCCGCATAACGCATCATAATCCTCACCTTTTGCAAAGTTCATTGTAAAACGACCGTTCCGGCAATCTTCGAAACGCTCGCCGGAAGTCACGTAAATGAAAGGCGCCTCATAACCTTCAAGCTGTCTCTTCATTACGGTATACATGCTGTCGTCTTCGCAAAAAAATAAAATTGGCTCTTTCGTATGCGGGAATTTTTTACTGCCTTTAAATTCATGTCTATCCCATACCATTTCATATAGATGGGTTGTCCCCAAGCTCTTAATTAATTCCAGCCCTTCTTCAGGCGTCAGGCTGCATTCTTTCACCTTTTTCACGATTTGCTCAATTTGCATCGTTTTTTCATTCATGGAAAAGCAACTCCTCTATCAGCTCTGACGTCTCTTTCGTATTCATCTCACCTGTTTGTGCTTTTTCAAGAAGCGACATGATTTCTCCATCTGCTGTATCTTTATTTGAGTTGTGAAGCTCAGTGTTCGAGAAAGCCTCAGCCTTCTGCGCTTCATCTTTATTTAAATGAATCCAATGTCTGTTCTTACTGAAAGGATAGAGAGGAAGAGACAGTTTAACCGGTTTGAGTTCCTCCTCATACAAGTCTTCCCAGCTGATTTCACAACCGATCGTCCACAACTGAGCCAGTTTGGCCGGCTTGTTTTGCTGAATCAGTGATTGTACATATGCATGACCTTCGGGGCCGCCGAATAAAGGAGCGTACAGACTATCAAAATCCGTTACATTTCCTTCATAAACACCTTGCAGCCTGCTCCCCTGGATGTAACCGTTTAATTTTTCAAGAAGATCTCCTGTATTCGAGCAAGTGATCGCAAGGCGGCATTCAAATGGTTCCCTTCCGGTTTGCAGCGTATATGCTATTTCTTCAAGACTGATTCCGGACTTCTCTCTAAAATTGCCCTTATACGGTTTATCAGCTGATCGATTCCGGATGCTGCTGATATAGCGGCACAGCTCGCTCAGTGTCTTTAATTCCTGAAATATGTCAAGTGATATTTCTGTGCCGTACATTTGGTTTATAAAAGAGATTAATTCGGAATAAGCCAACGGATCAAATCCGAATTCCGAAAGAGGTGTCTTTGCATCTATATCTGCGGTATCTAAACGCAGGATACCCGCTGCCGCTTCCCGAACCGCCTCTTGCAAATCACGTTCCTGCACCTCTTGCTGACTGAATTGAACTGATAGTTCTTCATGTAAAAACGTTGTTAACTCTTTGGCTTTAACCATCAGTCTTTCCTTTGTTTTGGCCGATAGAACAATGATTTGTTCCCGCTCGCCAGTTACTGCTTTATCTTGTCCGTATTCAAATTCTTCCACGATGACATGAGCATTTGCCCCGCCGAATCCAAAGGAACTGACTCCGGCACGGCGCGGAATTTCATTTCCTTTTCGATCTATTAATCTGGCCCACTTCATAGTTTTATTGACAATATGAAACGGTGTTCCGCTTAATTGAATGTAAGGGTTCAGTTCCTTGACATGAAGTGTGGCAGGCAGTGTTTTATACTTCATGGATAGTAATACTTTAATCAGCCCCGGCATTCCAGAGGCGGGCTCTAAATGACCGATATTCGTTTTTACTGAACCGATGCCGCAATATTGATCATGATTCTTTCCTGGATGCGGCTCAAAAGATCCAAACGCTTTTTTCAAGCCTTCAATCTCAATCGGATCTCCCAGTTCTGTCCCGGTTCCGTGTGCTTCAATGTAAGATATCGTATCAACAGGAATATCGGCATTTTTGTAAACAGACGTTAACAGTTCTGCCTGAGCTTCCGGGTTCGGAGCGGTCAATGAAGCAGATCTTCCTCCGTGATTTGCTCCGGTTCCTCTCAGAACTCCGTAAATATTGTCTCTGTCATTCATTGCCGCTTGCAATGGTTTCAATAACAGAACAGCTGCACCTTCACCGCGGACATAACCGTCGGCAAGTTTATCAAACGTCTTACACCGGCCGTCCCTAGACAAAATACCGAGTTTATCAGTATACATATGCGTGACTGGATCTAAAAGCAGCGAAACCCCGCCTGCTACCGCCAGCTCACTTTCACCATTTTGAATCGAGCGCACAGCTCTGTGGATTGCTACAAGACTGCTTGAGCAGGCTGTATCAATGGACTCACTCGGACCTCTGAAATTAAAATAGTGGGATACACGATTGCTGATGAGCGCCTGGCTGTTTCCGGTTCCCGCAAACGCGTGCGCCCCGTCCGAATGCCTCATCAGCAGCTGGCGGTAATCATTAAATTGAATGCCCGTAAACACCCCGATATTTTTGCCAGACAGCTTTGAAGCTTTGTAACCCGCATCTTCTATCGCTTTCCAGGTTTCCTGCAAATAAATTCTGTGCTGAGGATCCATGAGTTCTGCTTCCCGCGGATTAATATTGAAAAACGCCTCATCGAATTTATCGGCATCTGTGATAAAGCCGCCCCATTTCGAATATACTTCGTTGCTTCCTTTGCCTTCGGCGTATTTTTTCCAATCCCAGCGATCCGGGGGAATTTCCTGGATCAAATCTTTTTCATTGATTAAATTGAGCCAAAACTCATCTGCATTTTTTGCTCCCGGAAAAACACAACTCATCCCGATAATGGCAACTGGCTGCTTCTCCGGATGATGGTCAGCCTGTCTTGTTGTCTTTTTTTCAAACGGAAAACTTCGCGGCGGCTTCACGGTTTTCCCCGTGGTTTTCCCAGCGTGCACTACTTTCCTTTTTTCAGAAATGTTTTTTTCTGCATCTGTATTCCCTTTTGCAACAGTACGCAGTTCACTGTTCAGAAATTCTGAAAGAGACTTAATATGGCTGTAAGTAAAGAAAACGGCAGGTGTCAGCTTTAGTTTGTATTTTTTATTCAGTCGGACAGCTAATGTTTTCAAACTGATAGAATCAAAGCCGAGATTGCCGAAATTCTCTGCCGTATCCAGCTGTTCAATGTTAATTTTCAATAATTCCGATACCATTTGCTTCAGTTCTTCCAGGACATTGTCTGTATAAGCCGGTGCTGTATAAGAAATTTCCTCTTGACGAACCGGAAGCGTATTTACTTTTTGATGCGGCAGATCTTTTCTTGCTGGTGTCGTTTCGGCATCCCCGGTAACAACCGAAATTTGCGGGCAGTCACTTGCCAAAATCGTCTCAAAAGCCGCTATCCCTTCTTCCGTTTCCAAATAATCAAACCCGGATGCGGAAAGATATGCTTCTTCAGCTTCTTTGTTTAAATGCATTCCGCCTTTACGCCACAACGGCCAGTTAATCGAAATGCTCTTGCCTTGTCTCTCTTGCCGGCGGCTCTGTTCGGATCTCCAATTTATATATTGATCTTGAAAATAATTGCCCAACGCATAGTTAACCTGTCCAAAATCTCCGAAGACCGAAGAAATAGAAGAAAATACGATAAAGAAATCAAGCGGCTCATCTTTCGTTAATTCATCTAAACATACCGTGCCTTCAATTTTAGCAGTCATGCCATCTGAAAAATCAGCCAGATTCATCTCTGTAAATAACCGATCATCGGCATGACCAGCTGAATGAATAACGCCTTGAATGGAGCCCCAAGTCCGTTTCGTTTCTTCTATGACCCGTCCCATCGTCTTTTGATCTGCGGCATCAGCTTGATAATATACCGCATCTCCTCCAAGCGCCTGCAGCCGGTCAATGTTATGGCGTTTATCAGCTGTTAACGGTGACCTTCCCGTCAATACTAATTTTGCTTGATATTGAGAGGCCAAATATTTTGCGAAAATCAGGCCCAGACCGCCCAAACCGCCCGTTATGAGGTAAATCCCTTCCTGTTTCAGCTGATGAGAGTGCTCTGTATGATTGAATACATAGTCTTTTAATGTCTTAACATACCTCTTGTCATTAATATATTTAACTTCTTCAGCCTGCCGTTCCGCGCCTGAAACCATTTCGTTAAGACAAAATTCAGCCATTTTTTCAATTGATATACGTTCTGAAAAACCGATTGACTTCACATTCTCTGCGGATGGCACCAACATATTTGCCGTTTTTAAACAGCCTGCAAGAGCGCCCGTATACGGATCATTCACGCCTTCTTTAAAAGAGTGAACAAGAAGCAGAGAATGAAGATAAAGAGAGGCGTCACTGCGGGCGCTCAGGGCTTTTAATAAATAAAAAATTGATTCCAGGCCGCTGAGAAGGCGGTCACCCGCGTAAAATGTTTCTCCCGTGTGCAAGATGACATCAGGAGCAACCCCCTTTTTCTCCAATTCTTCGAATAAACGAATGTAATCTGAAGTCACTTCCGGTTTTACACAGAATGTCAGCAGATTTTGATCGGTCTGCCGCTGATCCGGCGTGACGAGAATGACACGGCTGTCTGATTGATTTTTCAGAGCTTCAGCTAATGCTTCATCTTTTGCAAAGACCAGAATTGTTTTTGGCTCCCTATCTTTGATTTCAATCAGAGGGTTTTTTTGATCCCACTTATGCTCATAAAAACGTACATTTTTATTAGGCTTTTCGCCAAAAACCAGCCCGCTCAGCTCCATCAAAATCCCGCCGGCATTGTCTAATACATACACATCATAAGCCGAATCGCTTTCTTCAGTTTGTTCTGCATATACATAAACGGGTTCAGTCTCATGATCAAAAATCGTACATTCCTTAATGTTTTCCGGGAGCTCTCCGGCATTTTCCCCCGCAAGGTATATGACGGCTTGATATACGCTCTCAATCACTTCCGGTTTGATTATGCACCCTTTCGGCGCGGCCTTTGCTTTTATTTTTAAAAGCACCTGTCCGTTCCTGCTGACGCAGTACTCTACCGCTTTCAGACTGTCACTGCAGCTGTATCCGAATTCGGCAAGCCGCTGATAAAACGCTTCGTACGGTATGCGGTCTGCGCGCTGAGACAGAATCGGCTCAAGATGAACATTTCCGTTTTCGTACGCCCCGCCTTCTAATTCGAGCCGCCCTAAGGAATAAATGGATGAGTCGCTCTGTTTTTCTATAGAATACGATGCACCCTGATTATCCGGGGTTAATACAATCCGGATCTGCTCATTGCTTCCGCTTTGTAACATCGGTTCTCTAAAGGAGAGCTCTGTTAATTTAATAATCGGATTCCCTGAAGCCATCGCTCCGGCAGCTCTCGCCATTTCAATCTGGCTGAGAAACGGAAACATTTCCTTGTCTTGATACTTTGTTTTTATATACAAACCGGTATCGCTTACATTGATAAGAAACTTCTGTGCTTTAAAATCAGATATATTGCATGAAATGTAAGGGTGCAGATCGTTATTAACGTTCATCCGGCGGCTAACCATATTTTGCGCATCTATTCTGCACAGCTCTTTGGCAAATGGATATCCGGGTGCTGATACCCGTCTCAAAGTGACATCTTTATAAAGTGACAGCCAATCTACTCCGTTACCGCCAACCCAGTATTCAGCAATCTTCACAAGATCCCTGTTTGCGGCTGCTTCTTCAATTTCAGCTTTGTTCATCCTTTGAGCTTCTGTTGTGTCTTTGCCGCTTGTAAAAATATGATCCCTCGCATTTCCGAGAGTATAGTCTGTCAGCCCTTTAAGCAATTCATCTCTTGTGGAGGCGATAACAGCCAATCTGTGCGGCATTTCTTCTCTCCCGGTTTGTAAAGTAAATGCTGTATTTCTAAGTGTTTCTAATGAATAATCTCTGGCTGCTATTTGTTCTTTTGCGCGTTTTGCATATTCTGCCAGCCTGTCGGCATTTTTTGCAGAAAAAACAAATAAAAGCTGTTCTGGTTCTTCAGCCGCGAGAGGAGAGATAGCTTCATCCGCAAATTCTTCTAAAATAACATGGGCATTAGCTCCTCCTGCCCCGAAAGAACTGATTCCGGCACGCCTGGGAACGGATGACTCCCATTTTTCGGCACTGTCCGGTACATAAAAAGGTGTTTTTTGAAACGGTATATTTTCATTCAATTCAGCAGAATGAGTCAGTGACGGAACAATCGTTTTATGTTTCATTTGAAGAATAACTTTCGTAATGCCCGCTATGCCTGCAGCAGCCTCAAGATGTCCGATATTTGATTTAATCGATCCGATCGCGCATGTTTTCTTATCGCGTTCGGCATCTGAAAATGCTCTGGTCAGACCGGTGATTTCAATCGGATCTCCTAAGGCGGTGCCTGTTCCGTGAGCTTCTATATAGCTGATGCTTTTTGGATCAATAAATCCTTTTTTTAAGGCTCTCGTAATGACCTCACTTTGAGCTTTGGGATTCGGCACGGTATACCCATTCGTCTTAGCACCGTGGTTGATGGCTGTTGCCTTAATAACTGAATAAATCTGATCACCGTCCGCAATAGCCTTTTTTACAGGTTTCAGCAGCACGGCACCTGTCCCTTCTCCCGGCACATAGCCGTCTCCTCCGGAACCGAAGCTTCTGCACCGGCCATCACTGGATAAAAATCCGCCTTGAGTCAGGAGTTCATATTTATGAGGATGAATGGATAAATTGACGCCTCCTGCAATTGCAATTTCACATTCATTCCTGATTAAACTTTCACAGGCAAAATGAACAGCCGTTAATGATGAGGAACACATCGTGTCCAAAGCAATACTTGGTCCGCTGAAATTAAAGAAGTACGATACCCGGTTGGCGATTGATGCATATGAGGAAGAAACGGCCGCTTCGTGACCAACGCTGTACAGCTGATAGTGGCCGTACATAACCCCTGCAAAAACACCGACGTTTTTTCGTTCAAGCGTTTTCTTTGCGTACCCCGCATCTTCTATGGTGTGCCAAACCGTCTCTAAAAACAGTCTCTCCTGCGGATCAATTAATTCAGCTTCGGCAGGAGAAATATTAAAGAACAACGGATCAAAATGATACACATCGTCAATAAATCCCCCCCATTTGCTTTGGTTTTTTACTTCGTCGCCCGCCGCAGGCTGATAGTGCAGCCCCGAATCCCACCGATCCTCAGGTATCTCAGTTATACAGTCTTTACCGTTCAATAAGTTTTCCCACAGAGTATCAAGATCATTTGCCATCGGGTAACGTCCGCTGATACCGATAATCGCGATATCATTGTCATGATACTTCTCCTGCTGCAACTGATTTTTCATCTGGATTTTCTGTTTCCCGTTAACTTCGGCTGTCTGTTCATGATCTTTTTTCTTCTGAGATGGGGTGCTGCTCCCGTTTTCTCCTAACCGGAGTTTATGAAGAAGAGTATCCCTGTGCTCCTCAACGAAATACTGTGACAATTCTGCCGCAGTCTGATATTCGAATAACAGCGTTTTTGAGAGCGCGCCGAAATGTTTTTCAAGCTCATTCGTCATATTGATAATCATAACGGAATCAAGTCCGTATTTTTCCAATGCCTCTTCTGCATCTATTTTGTCCGCAGGCATCCTGAATTCTGCAGCAATCACTTTTATGATGAAATCAGATGTTTCAGCTTTCAGTTTCTCTGAATCAAATGATTCGATATTTCTCCCTGTTCCTTCATCTGCCTGAATATTGTCTTTTCGTTCATATAATTGCTGAACATGATTGTCAATTTGCTCATCTCCGTAAAATACAGTAAATTGCGAAAAACCGGAGGACAATGCGACTGCAAACGCTTCTTTACCTTCCTCTTTTTCTAAAGGATAAAAACCCGCCTTTTTCATTGTCTCTACCGTGCGCTCATCCACTTGCATGCCGACTTCTTTCCACAGCGGCCAGTTCAGAGAGAGAGAAATCGTATCAGAATCCTGAGCAGAACGCATATTCATGAAATGATCCATATAACTGTTTCCGAACGCGTAATCAGATTGCCCGACATTTCCCAACACTGCGGAAGTAGAGGAGAAGCAAATGAAAAAGTCAGGATTTTCTTTCTCAACAGCATCATTCAGCCACATCGTACCCAATACTTTCGGTCTGATTACCTGATCGAATTCCTCTCGTGACTTGTTAAGAAGGAAAGAGTCACGGATGATTCCCGCGCCCTGAATGACCCCGTTTACTTTTCCATAAGAAGTTTTGGCTGTTTTGACTACATATTCGGCTTCTTCCTTATTGGTAATATCAGCCTGAACATAAACAGCTGACGAACCGGCATCCTCTAATCGTCTCAGCTGTTTTCTTATATGATCTGAAAGCGGAGATCTCCCCGTTAAAACAAGGCAGCATTTTGTTTGAAAAGCCAAATATTCCGCAAAGGTAAATCCTAATCCGCCCGCGCCGCCCGCGATAATATATACTCCATTTTCTCTCAGCGGCACATCTCCGCTTCGGGAATTTTTTTCGGGTTCATACGTTTTGAGCTGTTTGACATAACGCTGCATGTCTTTATAACGAATCTCTACATCTGAAGGCTGGAAATCACTCAGCTCATTGCGTATGATATCAGCTGCGTGAACAGCTGCTATTGACTGCTCCATCTCAATGCTTTTTGCTGAGATTAACGGATTTTCCAGCTGCAATGTCCGCAAAAATCCGCTTGCCGCCGCGTAAAGAGGCTGTTCTCCAGAAAGATGCGAAAAATATCCATATAACAGTTTGATCGGTTTGCGGCAGTTATTTTTGAAGAGCGCCTGTTGTAGTAAAAACAAAGAATAGACTCCGCTGTCGCATTGTTCACGAATCGCTCTCTCTGTCTTTTCAAACGGCATGTCTGACCATAAATGCACCGCTTCCCGTATATCTGACTTCTCTTCTTCTATAAGCCATCCTAACAGGTTTATGTAATCTCTTTCAGAGCGGGGGTCGATTTCAAATACACCGTCCCCGGTTTTTCGAAACTCTTTCCCCGGCTTAACCAAGATAACCCTTGTATCATGCAATGCAGCAAGTTCTTTACTCACATCTTCATTTTTATCAAATAATAAAAGGCTGCCCTCACGCCGGCCGCCTTTTACATGAATGCTGAGATCTGTCCGCTGCCAGACCGTCTGATAATATATCGCCTGTCCGTTACCCCCTGCGGAATGAGAACCAAGCTGCTGTATCCGCTTTACTCCTTCTTCCAAAGAAATGATGCCGCTTTCTATGTCAGAAAGTACTTTTTTTCTAATATGACGGGCTTCTTTCATAAAAATCTTCATCCCCTTTACAAATGGCACTGCCGCAAAATGATAAACTAATCCTGCATACGTTCCAGCGCATAATCTGCTTCCTCCGCAGTCAGTTCGCCCGCTTTTAATTGTCTGAGGAGCTCTTTTACTCTCTCGTTCTTTCCATTGGAATCCGCTGTTGCACGAGTCTGTGCCTCCGCGGAAAACGTTTCTTTTTTACGAATGGTTACATCCTTCAAACCTGCAAGTCTTTCTCCTTGTTCATTAAGCAGCTGAATATCGTAAATAAGCTCGGATTGACCTTTTTGGCCTGTTTTACGCGCATGAGCCCAGCATTCTGCTGAAACTTTTTTCCGAATCGTAATCTCTCCTATTGAAAAAGGAACATAAACAGATGCCTCTTCTCTTCCGTCCGTAATGCCGAACAAAGATTGCAGAGCCCCATCAATTAAAGACGGATGCAATGTATAATGTTCAAGAGCATATGCGGCTTCTTTTGGCAGCAATAAGTGTGCAACCGCTTCTGTTTTTCCGACCCATAAACGTTGAATCGGCTGAAAAGCGCGCCCATACAGGAACCCGTTTTCCCGAAAATACTCGTAACATTCATCTTGTTCACGGACAAAAGCACTTCTGTTTATCATCTCTTGTCTGTCGATGTTCTCTATATCATTATCACTGTAATGATGATCATAATCTAATTCCCCCGTCACAAATCCAGTCCTTACAGCAGCATCCTCATCAGGTGAGATGTTAAATAATATGCTGCCGTCTTTTACGGAAATGTGAGTGTAAATGGTCAGGCTCTCTTGCAAAAGCATGGCCGGTCTGGCAAATATCACGTTTTTTAAACGAGTGACCTTTTTCTTTCGATATGACCGCGTTCCCGCTGCGCATGCCATTTCAAGAAAAGCAGCTGCCGGGAGAATGCTCTTGTTTTTTACGATGTGGTCTTTTAACCAAATCTCTTTTTCTCTTAATGTCGTTTTAAAAAACTGCTGTTCCAGAGTAGATTCATTCGAATCCAGAAGCGGGTGCAGTGAAGACTGCCGCGGCAATATTTCCGGAAATGTTGCACTTTGGTTTCGAGGCACCCAGTAAGACTCCTCAGCAAATGGATATAAAGGAAGCTTGACCTTTTGCGGGGTATATTCTTCATATAACTCTCTCCATTGAATATCAGCCCCGAAAGACCATAATTTTGCAAGAAGATTCAAGTCCTTTGTCTCCATCATCACCTCGAGGAATTTATCTTTCATCTTTTGATCATGAAAGATAAAGACTTTATCAAAATCTTTCGTAACATTCCCTTTGTATACGCCCTCCCCAATTGTTCCTTCAGTACAGAAAGTTCTCAGTTTCTCCTTTAGTTCCGGCAAATCGGAAGCTACAACAGCAAGTCTGTCTTCCATCGGTTCCCTGCATGTCTGCAATGTAAAAGCGATATCAGCTGCCGAGACCTTTGTCTCCCGCTCTGTGAATTGCAGAAGGCGCCGGGCGTATTCTTTCAGCCTGTCTTCATTTTTGGCAGAGAGAACTGCGGCAAACGGACCGCTTATTGTTTGTGTGTCCGCATGGTTTTGATATTCTTCCACAATGACATGGGCATTTGCTCCGCCCGCTCCGAACGAACTGATTGCTGCTCTCCTGTTGGAGGCGCCTGATTCTTTCCGCCACTCTTCTTCTTTCTGCTGAACGTAAAAAGGCGTCTTTTCAAATCGGATATTTTGGTTCAGCTGTTCCGAGTGAATGGATGGCGCCAATTTCTGATGCTTAAATTGTAAAAGAACTTTTGTAAGGGCTGCTATTCCTGCAGCAGACTCCAAATGTCCGATGTTAGACTTCACTGAGCCTATTGCACAAAATTGTTTATCGTCCGTAAATTTCTCAAACGCTTTTGTCAATCCTGCGATCTCAATCGGATCTCCGAGCGAGGTACCCGTTCCGTGTGCTTCCAAGTAGCTGACGGAACGCGGACTGATGCCCGATTTCTTGAAATTTTCAGCAATCAGCTCAGCTTGTGCATTCGGATTCGGAACCGTAAATCCATTGGTTTTTCCGCCATGATTTACAGATGTTCCTTTAATTACTCCGTATATATGGTCCTGATCAGCAATTGCTTTTTCCAAAGGTTTCAAAAGAACGGCGCCCGAACCTTCTCCCGGGACATAGCCGTCTCCGCCCTCTCCGAAACTTCTGCACAATCCTTCGGTGGAAACAAAATTACCTTGACTCAGCCAAAGGTATTTGCTGGGATGTATGGACACATTAACGCCGCCCGCAAGCGCAATTTCACTTTCCCCTCTTTTAATGCTCTCACATGCCAAGTGAATGGCCGTCAGCGATGAGGAACACATCGTATCCAGTGCAATGCTCGGACCGGAGAGATTAAAAAAGTATGAAACCCTGTTCGCAATAGATGAAAAGAAGGAACTGAGCGCAATCGGATTGCCCCGCGCAGTTTCTTCTGCGCCGAATAATTGATATTGTCCGTACATGGCTCCGACAAACACACCGGCTTTCATACCGTCAAGCTTCTCTTTTGTATATCCAGAATCTTCAAACGTATGCCAGGAGGTTTCGAGAAAAATTCGCTCCTGAGGGTCCATCAGCTCAGCTTCTTTATGAGAAATGTGGAAAAACAGCGGATCGAATTGATCAACACCGCTGATAAAACCGCCCCACTTACTGTTGATTTTTCCCTTCTCCATTTTGTCAGGACTGTAATTCGATCTGAAATCCCAACGTTCCTCGGGGATTTCAATAATACAGTTTTTCCCTCCGGCAATGTTTTCCCAGAACTCCTCAAGAGTATCCGAATTCGGATATCTTCCGCTCACACCGATAATGGCAATATCCTCACCCGGCTGAACCTTGCTCGGTGCAGATGCAACCCTCTGCTGCCGGTGCTGTTTTTTACTCAGATTTTCTCTTTTCTTCGGCACTCTTGTTACCGGAGCTGCCCCTGCGGCCTTAAGCACTTTTTCTTTAAAAGATGTTAGGAAGAAGTTTGAAAGCTCTTCAATGTTCTGATATTCAAAAAAGATTGTTTTGGGAAGATCCCCGAAAGTATCTTCAAGCTTTGAAATAAGTGACATGATCATAAGTGAATTGATTCCGAATTTCTCAAAAGAGTCTTTCGCATTTATTTTATGAGCTTGGATTTTCAAGACACCGCTGATGATCTTGATTAAATAGTCATTTACTTTTTCTTTCGCAGCATGTTCCTCTTCTTCATCGTGTTCCGCCGTGAGTGTATCTTGATCTGCTGCAGCTGTATTTCTTTGAATCGAAAGCGCTTTTATCATTTTATCCCGCTTTCCTTCTGCAGGCATTAAGCTGGTAAATGAAGACCGCAGCATTTTCAGAAACGCTTCCAAAACAGAGGAAGTTCGCATCGGAGTCATTCCGTATTTTTCTTTTATTTGGTTGATTCCATTGCTGTCGAGACTCATCCCGCCATCTTTCAATAACGGCCAATTGATTGAAAGGGTTTTTCCGTTTCGGGAGAGCTGAGATCGAAGCACTGCAAAACTGTCCATAAAATGATTTGCGTACGCATAGTCACTTTGGCCGGCATTTCCGTAAGCGGAAAAAGAAGAAAAGAGAACAAAAAAATCAAGATCTTCGTCTTTTGTCAGCTCATCCAGCCAGATTGTCCCGTAAACTTTCGATTTCAGTACGTCCGTAAAATCACTGAGACTTTTATTTACAAGAAATGAGTCACGAAGGATGCCGGCAGCATGAATGATCCCGTTTATGCTGCCGTACCGCTGTTTAACGCCGAAAATGAATCGCTCTGCCTCTGTTCGATCTGTGATGTCCGTCCGCTGATATTCAACAATAGAGCCGCTCTCATTAAGCTTACTGATCCGTTCTTTTTGATCAGCGGTTAAAAAAGAACGGCCTGTAAGTATAATCACGGCTTGGTTTTCTTTAGCGATGTGTTCCGCAAACAGCAGCCCGAGTTTTCCCGCTCCTCCGGTAATGATATATATGCCGCCTTTTTGATACGTTACAGATCCGTTATCGTGTTCAGGAATATCAATATGCTGCAGCCCTTTCACATAACGGGTATATGAGTCTATTAAAATCTCACATTCATCCGTTTGAAAGCGCTGTATTTCACTGATTGCAGCATCCCACATCTCGGAAACCGGAGGATTTTTGTCAGAATCCTCATGGCGTATCTGTATGGTTTTCGCTTTAAGCTTAGAGCTTTCCATGTTTACCGTTTTCATGAACCCTCCGACAGCTTCATGAAACGGCTGATTCAGACCGCTTGTCCAATAAATATGCAATAACGTAACAGGTTCGTTTCTCCGCATTAAAGCTTTTGATAATAAAAAGAGCGAGTTGATCCCTCTGCGAAGAGTTTCATTAACGGATTTTTCAGTGAATTCTCTGATTTCTCCGTTCCATAAATAAAGCACGACATCAGGTGTAAATCCGTTTTCAGCCAAATCAGACAGCAGCATTTCGACATGATTTTCATCAGAAGGATTGATTGTGCATCTATTCCCTTCAATTCTATAATCAGAATCGGGCGTTACGAGAATGACACGGTTATGATCTCCATTCATCATCTCGGCATGCTGAAAAAGACGGTTATCCTGATCAAAAATCAGCATATTCCCCGGTGCCTGCTGATTCGGCATATCAATGTTATTTGTTCTTACCCAATCGTTCTTAAAGAAAATGGTTGGGGACGGAGCTTGCGATTCCGGCTCCGCCTTTTTTTCCATTTGTTCTTTTCTGTAAGTGCGAATTAGCTCCAGTCCTGCATCAGGAGACATTTGCTGTTCTTCAATTAAGGAAAGTATTTGTTTGATCTGCACTATTTTCCCTCCAGCAGCTGATAAACTTGGTCAGCAGAAAGTTCACCGTTTTTCAATTGTTCTAATAAGAAGAGAATTTCCTGATCTTCATTTTTACGTCCTGCGGTTAATTCTCCCCCGGTCACTTTTCTGACAGAAAAGTCTTTCATGCTCACGGCTATTTCGCCGCTCTCGTTAATAAAATCAATGTTATACGTATAAAAACCGGTTTCTCTCACCGAGACATGGCATCGGGCAGTAAGCGCCCTCTTAATGTGAAGCTCTCTAAGTGAATATGGAACAAATAAGCCGTCTTTCTCATTATCTCTTAACAAAAATGCCGCCGCTTGAAAACCGCCGTCAATTAATGAAGGATGAAGTGTAAAATGTGAAAACCCGTTCGCTAAATGAGCCGGAAGCTCCAATTCTGCCATTAACTCCATATCACCGCGATATACGGCTTTCAACGTTTGAAAACTGCTATGATATGTCAGGCCCATACGACTGAAGCGGTGATAACACTCTTCCCGGCTTATGACAGCCTTACTGCTGCGTTTGAACTTATCAATATCGACATACTCAGCATTGTTGTTTATGTCCCCGAATACTGTTTCACTTTGTGTGCAGATTTGCTGCACGCCATCCGGACCCTCTTTACATATCGTTACGTTCAACTTATCTTGTTTCATTTCCAAGTCGGTATAAATGTGCAGCGTTTTTCCTTTATATAATATAGGTCTGTTCCACATCACGTCTTTTATTTTATATACTTCACTTTCTCCGCTTATTTCCGCACAAACAAGAGCCATTTCAAGCGAAGCGGCTCCTGGCAGCACATAGTCTCCTGAAACAAGATGATCAGTGACGAAAAATTCAGTTCCGGAAATAACAGTTTTAAATGCTTGTTTCTTTAATGTTGAGACATTCTCGCTGATTAATGGGTGAAGACTTTTGCTATTAACCTTAACCTCGCTTTTGTTCTTTTTCGGGGTGAACCAATAACTCTCTTTTGCAAACGGATAAGTTGGCAGCGGCACTCTATTCAATTTCTTATTGCCGATTGTCTTCCATTCAAACTCGGCTCCATTGGCCCACCATTGTGCGAGCAGCTCCTCTTTTCCGCTATGAAGAGCCTCCTCAATCATATATTCAGAAACAGCTGTGGGCTCTTCAGTGTTTTCGCTTATAAATACGCCTTTTTGCACCCTGCTGTCATCAAGAAAGCTGACGTATTTATCTCTCAGCTCAGTCAGACTCGCTGCACATACGGCAATTCTTTCGTTCATTGCTTCCCGGCCGTTTTGCAATGTAAATTCCATGTCACTGGCATTAACGGTCATCTCACCGGCAATCACGCGATCCAAGTACTGAACCATATGCCGGATATACTCAAGTAATTGATCTTTGTTTTTCGCAGATAAAACAAAAATATGTGTGTTACCGTTGTTTTCCGGCACTTCTTTTTGAGGTTCCCTATATTCCTCTAAAACAATATGCGCGTTCACACCGCCGAATCCGAATGAGCTGACACCCGCTCTCCTCGGCAGATCGTTGTTCTCTTTATCTTTTATCGGATTCCACTTTTGAGCGGTTTCTGTGATATAAAATGGCGTATTTTCCAGTTTGATGTATGGATTGAGTTCTGAAAAATGGGCGAGTCCCGGAAGTTTGCGATATTTAAATGCCAGTAACACTTTCATCACTCCGGCTATTCCGGCAGCGGTTTCGAGATGGCCGATGTTTGTTTTCACAGACCCGATTCCGCAGCATTTCTGTTTCGCAAAAGGAATGTCCCATTCTAGATATAACGTTTTAAATGCCTTTATGATGCTGTTTACTTCAATCGGATCGCCAAGACTTGTCCCTGTGCCATGCGCTTCTATATATCCCGCAGTGGCAGGGCTGACCCCCGCCTTCCGCCAAGCTTCGGTTAATAAGTCCGCCTGTGCGTTCGGATTCGGAGCAGTCAAAGAATTGGCGCGGCCGCCGTGATTTACAGCTGACCCTTTAATCAAACCATATATATGATCACCGTCTGCCTGTGCTTTGCTGAGCGGCTTAAGCAATACTGCAGCCGCCCCTTCACTTCTTACATAGCCGTCAGCGCTTTTATCGAACGTTTTGCACTTTCCGTCTTTGGAAAGCATACCTGCTTTATCAAAAGCTATAAACAGAGTAGGGCTTGTCATAATATGCACTCCGCCTGCAATCGCCATTTCAAAATCGCCTCTTTGAATCCCCTCAGCCGCACGATGGAGTGCAACTAACGAACTTGAACAGGCAGTGTCAATCGGTTCGCTCGGACCCGTCAGGTTCAGCTGGTAAGAAATACGATTTGCCAATATACAATGATTTAAACCGGTTGCGGTCTGCGCCTGAACAGAGACGCCATTTTCATTCAGACGTTCAGCATAATCCGTTGTGGCGACCCCTGCAAACACCGCGGTTTTCGTCCCTGCCAAATCAGACGGCTTATAGCCCGCATCTTCTATTGTTTTCCATACAGTCTCCATAAAAATTCTTTGCTGGGGATCCATTAATTCTGCTTCGGCGGGAGAAATCCCGAAAAACAACGGATCAAAACTGTCCGCGCCTTTGATAAATCCGCCTTTTTTTATTTTTGTTCTATTGACGTCCCTGATCGGATCGCCGTCAAACTCTTTCCAGTCCCAACGATCTTCAGGAATGTCTGTAATCATATCCCGCCCTTTTTCAATTCCTTCCCAAAAGTCTTCCAGCGAATCTGTTTGGGGGAAACGGCCGCTTATTCCCACTATTGCAACCGGTTCATTCATATGTCTTTCCTCTTGCCTGTTTTTGCTTTCAGGCTCAAGGGAATGTTCATAGGTTTCCGGCGGAGGCGTGCTGTACAATGTTTTTTCGTCAGCTGCAGAAAAAGATTCTGTCTCAGCAAAAAGAATTTCTCCGTATTGCTCGATTACATAATCAGTTATTTCAGCCAGTGAATTGCATTCAAAGAAAATGGACGGCAATAATTCCGTACCATATTGTTGATTGATTTCATTTCCGAGTCTGGTAAACGTAATCGAATCAAATCCGTACTCGCCGAATGAAGTCTCTTCTTCTATTTCCTTTCTGTCAATCTTCAAAATACTTGACATCATCTTTGCGATGCCCTCAATCAGATTTTCTCTCCGGTCTTTCGCCGCAGATTCATCTGAAGAAAAAGAACCGCAGAGATGAAGCTCCTCGGAATACTCACTCTTTAAAAACTCAAGAAGTTCATTAAAATCAGTAAGACCGAAAAAATCTGACGGCATCATTGATATTCCTAAAGTTTCGTTTAATTCGTTGCCCAGCATTGTAAACATAATTGAATCAAATCCGTATTCACTTATCGGCAGTTCAAAATCAAATTCCCGTTCTTCAATTTTTAATACGCCGGTGATGATGCGCGTCAAAGTGCTTTTTAAAGATTCAGTTATTGACAGCTCTTTCGGTTCGTGATTTTCGTCGGCGATTGCCGGATCACTTTTTCCGCTGTCAATCGTTATCATTCGTTCCAGCTTTAATTCATTACCGCTAAATACCATTATTTGATGTTCACACCCTGTCATTGCTTGATCAAATGCTGCAAGGCCTTCCCGTTTTCCCAGAGGCAGCATTCCGAAACGGTCATAAAGGAACTTCTCTGAATGAATATCAATTTGCATACCGCCTTCTTTCCATAAAGGCCAATTAATCGAGACTGTTTTTCCAGGTTTATTTTCCGCCGCTCTCATTTCCGCAAAATAATCCATAAACCGGTTTGCATAAGCATAATCAGTTTGTCCGGCATTCCCGATTATTGCGCTGATAGATGAAAACATAACAAAAAAGTCCAGAGGTTCTCTGTCTGTATACCGGTCAAGCCATATTGTTCCGTAAACCTTGCTGGCCAAAACTGAATCGAGATCCTCTTCACGCTTATTGATGAGTAATGAATCTTTTATCACACCGGCGCTGTGAATAATTCCTTTAACAGGACCTAATTTGTTTTTGACGAGTTGTATCAGTTTATTGACATTTTCCTTATCAGAAATATCGGTTCTTACATAAAAAACCTCTGATCCGTTTTTTTCGAGCTCTTTTACATTGCTTACGGCTTCCTCAGAAAGCTCTGACCTGCCGATAAGGACAAGTTTTATTCTCCCTTTTCGCACAAGATGTCTGGCGAAAATCAGTCCCAGACCGCCTGTTCCTCCTGTAATGAGGTAAACTCCCCCTTCTTTTACTTCCGTCTTTTCGGGGGGCTCGGCACTTTCAATTTCTGCAGAGTGCTTTACCTGCCTGATTCCATCTCTGTATCTGATTTCTGAAGTTTCATCGCTGATGATTGTTTCTTTCACAAGGTTTTTTAATTCAGGCAGACCGGCGTTCAGCTGTAACTGAATTTCGTCGCTGTGTATTTCAATATTTTTACCGGACAACATAGGATGTTCTAAATGAAGCGACCTAAAAAAGCCGCTGATTGCCATTTGATAAGGTAAGATTTGATTTTCCCTTGTGAAAAATACATGTGATATCAGGATTTTATGTCTTGGGATTGTTGCTAACAGAGCTTTCGTTACATTGAAAACCGGCAAAACAGCCTCTTCCAGCTTTTCACGAATGTTCTGCTCAATTCCCGTTTCAGGGCTCATCCCGATTAAAATGACGCGGTCAATTGTCACTTGTCTTTCTTTAAGAATCGCCAGCAATTTCTGATAGCCGTCAATTTTGACGCTGTTCAATTCAAAGGAATCAGCTTCTTTTTCTTGAAAACTGCCGCCATGGCGGACAAAGATCATGTTCAGGCCGATATCTTTATATGCCTGGCGGATCAGCGGTTCTGATATATCCCGACGGAGCGAAATCACAAGGCAGCTGTTTAAACCGCTGGCTTCAGGCTGGTGAAGCAGAGGGGCCCGCTTCCACATATCAGTGTAATACTTAACTGAATGCCGCTCATCCTGAGTCTGCGGTGCAGCCCTTAATGTCTTCAACGCTAAGTTTTTTATTTTAAGACTTACAGATCCGTTTTCATCCATAAATAGTATATGAAACCTTTTGACATCATCATGTTGTCTTTCATCGGCAGCTGTAATGTAAGCATAGCCGTTTGCCGAAGGTGCGTGAAGAATCTCCAGCTCACCTAATTCAAAAGGCAAATATGCGGTGTGATCGTCTTCCTGACCGGACGTAAACCCTGTTGTGGATTGAAAAATGCCATCCAATAAACACGGTTCCAGCAGCGTGCCGGATTTTTTATGAATGCTCTCAGGAAGTGATATTCGTGCAAGAACAGCATTTTCATGAATAAACAGCTGTTTTATTACCTGAAAACTGGTTCCATAGTCCAAACCGCTCTGCCGGAAGGTCCTATAACACTCAGCGCCGCTGATTAATCTTTTCTGTCCGGTTAACCAGCTGTCCAATTGAAAATGCTCTGTATGAGAGGCATCTTGATCTCCGCATGTGATAATGTTTCCTTGGCAGTGAACTGCCGCTTCAGGTTGCATATCGGTTTTCACCACAAATCTGCCGTCTTTTTGATTCGGCAGCAGATCTATCATTATCGTCTTTTCTTTTTCAACGGTTATCGGAACCGCCCATACAACCTGACTCAGTTTTATAACTGATTTTCCGTACAGCCTCTCTCCCGCTTCTCTGGCCGCTTCGATGATTGCCGCTCCGGGCAGAACCATATTCCCATGCACAACATGGTCTTTTACATAATATTCAGAATCTGAAAGCGTTTTATAAAATCGGCACTCACCTGCTGAAAAATCAAATAAAGGAGCTGTACCGGCTGCTGATGTTGTTTGCGCCTTATTTGACACCCACAGTCTGTTTTTTAAGAAAGGGTAAGTCGGCAGGGCAATTTTTGCCGGTTTTCTGCCGGTGCGGAAGTCATCCCAGCTTAAATTGCCTCCTGATACCCAGAATTCAGCCATTTCGGCTAATGTGGTGCTGCCGGATTTGAGCGGAAGATCCGATTGCCGCTGTCCGCGTTTATGATTCAGTTTTTTCCCTCTAAATATTTCGTGATCGTCAATTCCATTATAAAAGTGATTTAATTTCAACATGAGATCATCGATATTATTTGAAATGACAGCAAGCCTTTCCGGCATGGCTTCACGCCCTTCAAGAAGGGTATACGCAATATCAGAAAGGTGAAGCGGCTTGTTTGTTCCCGCTTGCTGTAAAAACTCGCCCTGCTTATGACGGGCCTTTTGAAGATATTCCTCCAGCTGTTTTGCTGATTCCCGTAAACTCAGTGAATGCTTGGCTGAGAGTACGATAAGTTCCTCACTTTCCTCACGCCTCGTATGACAGTCAGCAGCAGACTCATACTCTTCCACAAGGATATGAGCATTTGCCCCGCCCGCTCCGAAAGAACTTAATCCCGCGCGCCGCGGATATTTGCTGTCAGAATGTTTTTCATTCGCGGGTTTTATCCAGTCGGCGGTTTCCTGCTGAAGGCAAAAAGGTGTCTCTTCCAGATAAAGATCCGGATGCACTCGTTCAGCATGCAGTGTTGCGGCTATTTTTTTATACTTCATTTGTAAGATAATCTTTGTCAGGCCGGCAATACCCGCGGCCGCTTCCAGGTGGCCGATGTTAGATTTAATCGATCCGAGAGAGCAATATGAAACATCTTCGGTATAAGCTCTAAACGCCTTGGTTAGGCCTCGGACTTCAATCGGGTCACCCAGCGGCGTTCCCGTGCCGTGGGCTTCAATAAAGCTGACACTTCTGGCGCTCCAACCGGCCGCTTTAAGAGCTCCTTGAATTAAATCCGCCTGTGCGGCAGGATTAGGCACCGTATAGCCATTTGTCTTTCCGCCATGATTAATTGCCGTTCCTTTAATGACTGCGTACACAGTATCTTTATCACGTATGGCATCTTTAAGCGGTTTAAGAATAACGGCCCCTACACCTTCCCCGGGCACGAAACCGTCGCCGCCTTCTCCAAAACTTCTGCATTTTCCCGATTTTGAAAGCATTCCCATCTGACATCGGTATAAATAGTCAGAAGGATGAAGATACAAATTTACTCCTCCCGCAACCGCAACCGAGCACTCACCCTTTGTTAAACTTTGGCAAGCCATGTGAATTGCCGTTAAGGATGAAGAACAAGCCGTATCTACAGGGACACTGGGACCTGTAAAGTCAAATGTGTAAGACACTCTGTTCGCGAGAGACCATGGGAACGAATTTGGAAGTACATCGTTTTTGTCCGTCGGTATTCTTTCGCCGAGCAGCTTGTAAGAATTGGTCGTCACTCCCGCAAATACACCGACATGTTTTTCGGTCTGCTTTCTCAACCCTTCAATGGTATATCCCGAATCTTCAAATGCTTTCCACACGGTTTCGAGAAATATTCGTTCCTGAGGATCCATCGCTTCTGCTTCTCTCGGCGATATTTGGAAAAACAAAGAATCAAATGATTCAGCATTCTTTAAAAATCCGCCCCATTTGCAATAAATTTTCCCCTCATGCGCTTTAGCGGGGTCTGGATCATAGTAGGTCTCATAATTCCATCGTTCTTTCGGAATTTCTGTGATTGCGGTTCTCTCTTTTGATAGAAGCTCCCACAATTCTTCAATATTTTCAGCCCCGGGATAACGGCCGCTGATACCGATTACCGCTATCCCGTCAAGATGTTCTTTTTCCTCCGCCGCAGGTGCAGTGATGTTTTGTTCCGGCCTGGCGGGGGTAATGCTCTGAATCTGTTTTCCTTTTTCCTCCCGTGAAAATAAACGCCCCAGCCGATCCGGATATTCCTTTATAAGATGATCCGCTAAATCTCTGATTGTATGAAATTCAAATAAAAGCGTTTTCGAAATTGCTCCCAGTGACTGCTCCAGCTTTGTGTTGCATTGATGAATCATAACCGAATCCATTCCATATTCAGCCAGATGCACATCTTGATCGATCTCTTCCCGTTCTGCACCGACCTCAGAGGAGATGATATTGGTTAAAAACAAAACTGTCTGATCCAAAATATCGCCTTGAGCCAAAGGAATGGCACTGCCTGTCTCTGTTTCGTCCGTCAAAAATCTCTGCCGCATAAATTGTTCAAAGCGCTCATGATCACCGCAGACTGCAATATTATGCAGCTGACCCGAAGTTACAATCCGCGAAAACCATTGCGTTCCGTCTTCAGCAGGAAGTTCTTCGAGCCCGGAACCATGAAAAAGAGACGTCCGCCCTTGACCTGACAGGTTCGCCCCCATTCCGATGTCTTGCCATAAAGGCCAATTGATTGTCAGCGTGCGGCCGCTGCGCAGAGAATTTTGCCGTTTCTGTTCCCGATATTCGGCAAAATGATCTAAAAAGCCGTTTGCATATGCATAATCACACTGGCCTTCGTTCCCTGCAATAGAGACGACTGAAGAAAAAACGGCGAAAAAATCTAATTCCAGCGACTTCGTTGCATGATCAAGATTCAATGCACCATGAACTTTCGGAGCAATCACCTCTGAAAGTTCCTGCTTTGTTTTTCGAAAAAGCAGCGAGTCTCTGATAACTCCTGCACAATGAATGATGCCATGAAGACCTGCATGCTGAACGGTAATACCGTCAATCATTTTTTTTACCGCTTCTTTATCGGATATATTCGCCTGTATATAATAAACCTTTGCTTTAAAGCTGTTCAGGTATTCTAAATGTTTCTGCTTATCTCCGTTTAAAGCAGATCGCCCCGATAGAATAATGGTGGATCTTTCAGTTTTCGCGCAATATTCAGCGACTTTACTGCCAATCCCCCCGAATCCCCCTGTAATTAAATACACTTTATCTTTTTCAGGGTATTGAACGGTCTTTCTGTTTGTTTCTCTCTGCTTCACTAACATCCGTGCATATCTTACGCAGCCTCTGTACTTGATATAAAGATGCCGATCAGGCGCTGTATTTATTTCTTTATAAAGAATGTCAGCCTTCTCTGAAAATGAAACGGATGCAGAATCATGTTCAAAGCAAACCGTCTTACAATGCAGCTGCGGGTATTCTTGTTTTACCGAATTTAAAAAACCGTTCATACCTTCAAAATACGGCAATTTTTCTTTTTGATTCGCGCTGAATGTATAAATGAACGTTACTTTATTTATAAGGTTCTCGCTGATTAAAGCCTTAGTCAGATAAAACACGGAATAAATTCCTGATTCGAGTGTTTCTTCCAGTTCAGGCTGTTTTTCAGACCACGTATGCAAAATTGCATCGGGCGCTGCGCCTTTTTCCTTTAACAGACGAATGACACCTTGATAATCTTCGGGACGCTGCCTGTTGATCGTGAAAACACTGTCGCTTATCTGCTCTAAACGCTCACCGGGCATAATAAGATATGCGGACGTATTCTCTCTTTTTTTCAGCTCTTCAAAATAGTCTTTATTCCCGGAGAACAACAAAATAGTACAAGCTTGTCGGCTGCCCGCTTCATTCTCAATTGCGGTTTCTTTCCATACCGGCGTATAAAGTGCCTGATTCTTCTTTTCTGAAAAAGCCGCGTCTGATTTTACCGGCTGAGGGTTTAAAGAAAATTGAGAGCGCTCAAACGGATAAGGCGGAAGCGGGGCTTTTCTTTTATGATCATCACCTAGTTTCGCCCATTCAATCTCTTCTCCTGAAAGCCACATTTGCATAAATGAATGATATAGAGCCTCATCGGCTGGTTTGTCCGCTTCAAAAGCAGCCGCTTTGTTTAGTTTTGCTGATGGAGGTAGCGATCCGAATTGAAAAACTGAAAAATCAGAAATATTCACATCCGGCTCCGTTCCCTTTTCTTCCGTGTGAAGCGGCATATGGTCCGCTATCTCCTGAGACACGGCATCCATTTGATTGTATTCTGTCATCAACGGAAAACGAGTTTTATCATAAAAACCTGCCGGCTGCTCATTAATACAAGCAACAGCCTGTTTAATTCCGTCTTGCTTTTTCAATAACATGCTCAGAAAAAGTTCTTTAGACAAGATTCCTTCATCCAGTAAATTTAATATTTCCAGAACATAATCATCATTAAAGAATCCATCATAATCTGTTAAATCCCATCTCTTATACAGTCTTCTCATAGAGGCAAGGATAGCCATGATCGCCGCTTCCTCATCAGCCGGCAATGCATTTCTTTTATCCGCCGTGCGATTCACAATATAAGATAAAATCTCGATTTCCTGAGTCTTTCCCGCTTTATCCCACTCTTCTAAAAACCCTTTAAACGTATATTGGTGCTCAAGAAGCAGCCGTGTTTTCCCGTACAGGCGGTCTGCAAAATCAGCCGGGAAGCTCAGACCGTTCAGCAGCACCCTTACATATTCTTCATTTAATCGAACCGGCGGGTACGTTTTTGAAGTGTACGGATTGACAAATGGAATGGACGGCGGCTCACAGGATATGTGCGAAAGTTTTTCAGCGCCTGTGATGACAGAAATGGCCTTTTCAATTTTGATGATATCCGCTGCTGCAAGAGCGACGTAATATCCGTCTCCGGCGCCTGTAATGAGGCTTGGCTTAAAACCGGATGCCAGGATACTTTTTATGATTTCCGTATTGATAACTAAAGAATACAAGCGGATTTTCTCAGGCGTCCATTTTCTTTTAAATGAACTGTGCAATGTTGGTATACCCTTCAGCACCGGCCTTACTTTCTTTTCTAAATCAGGGAACACCCGTTTCAAAACGGCAAATTGTTTATAACTTTCCCATTTGAAGTCACCGATGGCAAGCGCCCATTCAGAACCTTGTTTCCTCCGAAAACTTAATCCCTCTTTAAGCTGATTTTTAAATTCCTCCTTGCTGCCTGCCAATAAACCAGCCCTGTAATCAAACGATGTCCTTGTTAAAAGGGTGCTGCTGATCACTTCATTTGATATTTTGCAAAATTCCTCTGAATCGTCAGCAAAGGTTCTCCAATGATGTATCATTTGTTTCATGCTTTCTTCACTTTTAGCGGAAAAAAGGAAGGGTATCCTTCCTTTTCTGTCAGATTCGTCTTTTGTATGTATAAATTCTTCGATGATGACGTGAGAGTTGACACCCCCAAAACCGAAGGAGCTGATTCCCGCCCTGAGCGGAGCCCCGTCTGCCGCCTTCCAATCACTTGAATCAAGCGCCGGCCTAAACGGTGTTTTTTCAAACTGTATAATTGGGTTTACCGTATGTACATTCAGGCTTTTCGGCACCCTCCGGTGTTTCATCATCATTAGAACTTTTATCAATCCGGCCATTCCCGCTGCTGCTTCTGTATGACCGATATTTGTTTTCACACTTCCGATCCTGCAATATTGAGTATCCTCAGTATATTGCCGATACGCTTTTGTCAATGCTTCTATTTCTATCGGATCGCCCAGAGATGTTCCTGTGCCATGTGCTTCTACGTAAGAAACCGTCGCAGCATCGACAGCAGCGTTGTGTAAAGCTTCTGAGATGACCCGGCACTGCGCTTCTGCTCTGGGAGCGGTTATGGAACGGGTTTTACCGCCATGATTAACAGCTGTCCCTTTTATGATCCCGTATATATGGTGACCGGCTTTTACTGCATCACCAAGGCGCTGCAGCAATACAACGCCTGCCCCTTCTCCGGGAACGTACCCGTTCGCTGCTGCGTCAAAGGTTTTACATTTGCCGTCAGGACTCAGCATTCTGGCTTTGGAAAAAGAAATATATTTTCCGGGTTGGAAATTCAAGTTTACTCCCGATGCGATTGCATAATCGCTTTCTTTTGTCCGCAATGACTTAACCGCTTCATGTAAAGCAACAAGCGATGATGCACAAGCGGCATTTACAGACATGCTTTTTCCGGTCAAACCGAATGTGTATGAAAGCCGGTTGGAAAGCATAGCTTCGAAACTTCCTAAACAGGCATAACTGTCGATTTCCGATTCAGCATGACCTGTCTGCCGGTAGTCAGAATTCATAATACCCGCAAAAACAGAAGTGGTTTTACGCTGGAGATCCTGCAAAGAAACCCCGGAATCTTCGATGCACCGCCAAGTTTCTTCTAAAAGGATTCTTTGCTCAGGATCCATGTTTTTCGCTTCCCGGGGAGAGATATTAAAAAACTTATGGTCGAAATGGTCAGCTTTATGAATAAAACCTCCCCACTTGCTGATTGTTTTGTTCGGTATACTGATATCAGCTGAATAATAAAGTTCGGGATCCCACCGTTCAATCGGCACTTCCCGGATGGAATCTTTGCCGCTATTTATGTTTTCCCAGAATTCATGATAATGATCTGCATCGGGGAATCTGCAAGCAACCCCGATTATCGCGATATCCGCACTCTGTTTATTCAAATGAACCATTGGCCTCCACCCGCTCCTTCTTTAGTGTAGAAATAACGTATTCAATCTGCGCCTTAGCAGACTTTCGGTCTCATTCATCAATTTTTCACCAATGTCATCGACATGTCTGTTTCTCCATGATTCCAAATCCGTGCCCTTTACCCAATGATTAAAAGCGCCTAAAGACGGGCCGCAATGAACTTGGAAATTCACCTTTTGTTCTTCCTGCCCTTCCAAAGCAAGCAGACATCCTCTCTGCAAATACCACTTAAATAGTAACAGCATCTTATATTTTTGATTGCGCTCAGCTTTTTGGGCCAGGTTCGGCTGTTTTTCTATTAAGCTTTCGTAGATTTCATCAACAGTCTTGTTAAAATAATCGTTTTCGAGCTGAATCTTTGTCTTTTCATCTATCTCACTCAAAGACTCATATTGTAGGTAGATTTGAAATAATTTATTTGCCCTGACCGGAAACAGCGTGCCCTTTTTCAGCACCTGCACCTTTGTTCCGAACTCAAACAGAGTCTCCGAAGGCGCATAAGCAGTATCGCATATTCCTGTCTCACTCAGCATTTCTTTAACAAAACCGCTTGTTTCGGCTTCAACTGTACATTGATTAATGGATCCCGTCATAATAAAATCAGCGCCCATTAAAAAAGCAGACGCGGCAGACTCGGGAGTCCCGATTCCTCCCGCAGCCCCGATCCTTATCTTCCTTGCGTATTTGTGTGTTTCCATCATTTCATCCCGCAGGTTAACAAAAAACGGCAGCATCGCTGTCAATGAGCCCTGTTCAGTATTACTTCCGCAATCTGCTTCAATAATGATATCGTCTGCTGCCGGAATACGGCTGAGCCACTCCGCCTGCTCTTCCGTCAGCATACCGTGCTGACACATTCTCTTTACGATACTTGGAGGAGGCGGACTCAGAAATGCGGCCGCAACTTCCGGCCGTGAAACTTTGGCAATGATCCGATTATGAGGTATGACCCTGCCGCTTTTGTCTATCTTCAACTGATGCGCTTTGTAATAAATTAATGGTGCGCTGACGGAAAAATACGAAGACGCTTCTATTACTCGTACGTCATGCTTGATATATAAATCTATCAATTCCTTTTCTCTATCTTGATGATCCGGCTCAAATCGCAGATTCATTCCGTAGGGCTGGCCATTTTTGAGTGTCTTCTTAATAGAAATAAGGGCCTGTTCAATTTCCCTTATAGGTAAACCCGCTGTCCCAAAGAACCCCAGCATTCCTTTCTTCCCGAGGCGGATCAGCATTTCAGCGGAAGAAATCCCCCTATGCATCGCACCTGCCAAATACGCGTATGTCAAACCGTAATCTTCTTTGAAAGATTGATCACCCAATCGGGACACCGGTGAAGCTGCACCGCTCTCTATATTTTCGGCCAAGAGGCTATGCTCTTTCCCGCTTTCCGAATTGTCCTTGTTCCCTTCAGAAAAAAAGAGACTGTCTTCCGGCGCACTGATAGTAAGCGGTTCCTCATCTCTTTGTATGGTTTGAATTAATTTAGTCAGAATGTTTCCAGGACCGATCTCTTCAAACAGAGTGACGCCTTGTCCCATTAGATACCTAATGCTTTCAGTCCATTTTACCGAGTTTGTTATTTGTTCAATTAAATTCCGTTTGATATCTTCTTGTTTATAAGGTCTTGCCGTATAGTTAGAAATGACCGGGAAATTCAATTCAGAAAAATGAAACTCCTCGATAAATTCCGCAAATTCACGCTGTGCACTTTCCATGAAACGAGAATGAAAAGCTCCGCCGACTTGCAATACGATATAAGCTTTCGCCCCTTCTTTTTCAAAAAAAGAGGCTGCCCGCTTTATCTCTTCTGCAGCCCCTGCTATCACAATTTGTGAAGATGTATTGTAATTGGCGATATCTATCTGGCCGAGTTCATACTTTTGAAGTATTTTTTTTATGTGATGCTCATCCAGTCCGATCACGGCAGCCATTCCGCCCTCGGAAGCCTCACTCATTAACTCGCCTCTTTTAGCAACCAGCCGGAGACCTGTTTCAAAATTAAAAACGCCGGCCGCAAAAAGCGCAGTATATTCACCCAGACTATGTCCTGCAACAGCATCAGGGCGTGTATGACCTTCTTTTAAACCCTTTAAATATTGCAGTGCGCTCACTGTATAAATTGCAGGCTGTGTATACTTCGTATCAGTCAGCCTTTCTTTTTCATCTGAAAGGCATAAATCCTTTATGGAGTATCCTAAAATATGATCTGCCTTTTTAATGAGCTCACTGAATTCATCGAATAAGTCTCTGCCCATTCCTTTAAACTGCGCTCCCTGTCCGGGAAAGACGTAAGCAAGCATTTGTTTTCCTCCTGTTCCGTATTTCTGCCGTTTCTTTTCGTTCCGATTTTGATTAACGTTTTTCACTTCAATTTTAAAATTGTCGTTTACTCTCAGCACCCTTACTTAATAAGCATTACTAAGAAAAATAAAAAAACCTTTATGCCGGATAAAGGTTTAAAAGCAAAAAGCATGTACAAATATCATATCGCCGTAAATATAAATAGATAGAATTTTCTGATAATTAAAATCGCATTTTCATTCTGTTTTATATATATCAATATAATAAAAACATTCCAACGTGCCGAAACAACGATTGGTTTTATGTGAATATTTCCCTAAATAAATACTATACCATGATTTACTTGTTGTCAATGGGAAACACACGTATATACCAATTCTTCAGCCGCCTTTTTACAGGCGGCTGAACTCGGTTGTTATCAGTTCATCAGCCCATGCCGATATGCCTTCACTATACTATTTGCGGAATAATAGTTCTTTCTCTTTGTTGTAGTCTTTAGTAAATTGATTGAACTCATCTGCTTGTTTATGCACCTTTTCGTAAACTGAGTTTACTTTGCTGATTTGCTCTTCCAGCTGCGCTAATGTGAGCTTTTTATCTTTAATCAGTTTATAAAGGTCCTTATCAAGTGAAATGGCTTTTTCGTACTTTTTGTACAAAAGATCATAAGATGCATACCTTTTCTCCATTAAAGCGACAGCATGCCCGGCTTTTTCTTTTACTTTCTTATCCTTTATTTCTTGAGAAGTTTTTTTTGCGGATTCAAACGCTTTTTTTGAATCATCAATACTGTCTTTTTCTGCTTTCAGATGTTTTTTTCGCTGATTTGCATTGCTCAGAGCCTGATCAGACAGTGTGACAATTTTCTGGTAATCATCCATATTCAGTTTAACCGCGCTGTCGTATAGCTTATGCTCTTTTTTCTCCAATTTTTCTAATGTTTTCTGCTCTTTTTGAAACGGTTTTTCCGCTTGAACGGCTTTTTCCATCGAGTCATGAAGCGATTCAACCGGATCTTTTCCCCCGCAGCCGGCAAGAAGCATACTTGCGGCGCCGAGCGCTCCGATTCCTGCTAATACCTTTTTTTGAATCATATTCACTTAAAATCCCCCAATCTTGACAATTTCCACTATAGAAGCCCGAACGCTTTTTGACAATAGCTGAGCTGTAATTGGCATGACCGTGTAAAGACGCTTACGGTGCTTTCAAAGAATACTTGCGTAAAAAATTGAGAAAACAGGGCGGATGACCATACATCTTTTTGGCTTTTACATAGTTTATAGTAGACGCCGGCCCTGCTGACAGAGGGTCAGCGTAATTAAAAGAGGAGGTTTTTTTATGTACGGATATGGATTTGGCGGCGGATTTGGCGGCGGTTGTTGCGGCGGCGGATATGGTTATGGCGGCGGTTACGGTTACGGCTGCGGCGGCGGATACGGCCGCACATTCGCATTAATCGTCGTATTGTTTATCTTATTAATCATCGTCGGTGCCGCTTATTTAGGCTGCGGCTGCTGACATTATACACCATGACATCGGCCGGCCTGCTATGGCCGGCCAATTGTTTCATTGCGCCGCGATAAAGAAATTCGCTATAATTTACATATTAAGCTTTAGGAGTGAAGTTTCTTGATTACTATGGAAAATATTGTACGAGACGGACATCCCGTGCTCAGAGAGATCGCTGAAGAGGTACAGCTTCCCGCTTCTGACGAAGAAAAACAGCATCTTGCTGATATGATTGAGTTTGTGAAAAACAGCCAAAATCCTGAATTAGCCGAGAAATACAAGCTTCGTCCGGGCGTCGGTCTTGCCGCTCCCCAAACAGACGTAAAAAAACGGATGATCGCCGTCCATGCAGAAGATGCGAAAGGCACTTTATACAGCTATGCTCTTTTTAACCCTAAGATCGTCAGCCACTCAGTGGAAAAAAGCTACTTGACGAGCGGAGAAGGCTGCCTGTCGGTAGACGAACCCATTCCCGGCTATGTGCCGCGCTACGCCCGCATCCGCGTAAAGGCGGTGACGCTTGAAGGAGAACAGATTGACATCCGCCTCAAAGGTTTTCCGGCCATCGTGTTTCAGCACGAAATCGATCATCTGAACGGCGTGATGTTTTACGACCATATTGATAAAGAAAATCCGTTCAAAGAACCTGAAAACGCCATTGCCATTGACCGTTAAAAATAACCGGCACTTCCCAAAGTGCCGGTTTTCTTTATTTCAAAAGGCCCAGTTCTTTGACGGCCCAGCTGATTCCTTCCTCATCCACCGGCTTTGTGACGAAATCGGCGGCAGCTTTTAATTCCGGAACCGCATTTCCCATCGCCACCCCGGTGCCGACAAAACGGATCATCTCAAGATCATTTAGTCCGTCGCCGAATGCATAAGTGTCACTTACGCCGTACGGAAGCCGCTCAAGCACTCTTTTAATGCCTTCCGCTTTTGAACCGCCTTTCGGAAGCACATCCGTTGACAATTCATGCCAGCGGACGTAATCAAACTCCGGAAAAGCGGCATATGCTTTTTCTTCATGTCCGCGGCAGAATAAAAGCAGCTGATAAATTTCTTTTCCTTTATAAAATGTTTCATCAACTTCGGGATAAGGCGCTTTCAGACTGCCGATTCCTTCCGAGACGTGCGGATGTCCGGGGACGGTCGTTTTCATCGTGTCTTCCGCCATAAATACGACGGGGTGCTCCCCTTCTGCCGCCTGCTTTAATAAACGCGCAACCGCATCTTCAGGAAGCGGATTTTTATAAATGACCTCACCTTCAAATACGACATACTGGCCGTTGTATGAAATAAATGATTCAATCTCAAGCTCTTCCAGAATCGGTTTTACCATAAACGGGGACCTTCCGCTGGCGATAAAAACGTGATGGCCAGCCTCTTTAAGCGCCTTCACGGCGTTTCTTGCGCTATCGGGAATATGTTTATCATGGTCATAGATCGTGCCGTCAATATCAAAAAAGATCAGTTTTGGATTCATGTCAATTTCTCCTTTTTCCCGTTTATCAGTCGTGTCTTTTTCAATATCATCATACAGAAAGTTTTTCTTCCGGAAAACCGCCTTGATGAAATTCCAGTTTTACCCACGAAAACAAATTCATTTTTTCCGCATACTACTGCTATAAAGGGCTTTAAAGGAGGTATACGATGCTGCGCCGATTACGGAAGAAACTCAGAAGACAGTGGGGCGGAATGCTCCGGAAAAAAGTCATCGCGTAGAAGGGATCTTTCGTTTTTTGAAAGTCCCTTTTTTGCTCGAGACTTTCCTTATAATCCGTTTTCGAATATAATAGAATAAGCGAGTCTAACATACGGCATTTAAGGAGAGATTTGGATGATTTATAAGGTATTTTATCAAGAGAAGGCTGACGAAGTACCTGTTCGGGAAAAAACAGATTCACTTTACATTGAGGGCGTTTCAGAACGGGACGTCAGAACGAAACTGAAAGATCAGAAATACAACATTGAATTTGTTCAGCCTGTGGACGGTGCTTTTTTAGAATATGAGAAGCAGAGCGAAAATTTTAAAGTATTGGAGTTATGAGCGGAATGAAATTTGTAAAAAATGACCAGACTGCCGTTTTCGCCCTCGGCGGATTGGGCGAGATCGGGAAAAATACGTACGGGGTGCAGTTTCAGGATGAAATTGTACTGATTGATGCGGGAATCAAGTTCCCGGAAGATGAACTTCTCGGCATTGATTACGTAATCCCCGATTACACGTATTTAGTAAAAAATGAAGATAAAATTAAAGGTCTGTTTATCACCCACGGTCACGAAGACCATATCGGCGGTATTCCGTACCTGCTCAGACAAGTAAATATTCCCGTTTACGGCGGTAAACTCGCGATCGGCTTACTTCGGAATAAACTTGAAGAGCACGGGCTGTTAAGACAGACCAAATTAAACATCATCGGTGAAGACGACATCGTGAAGTTCCGCAAGACGTCAGTATCCTTCTTCAGAACGACACACAGCATTCCGGATTCATACGGAATCGTCGTCAAAACACCGCCGGGCAATATCGTACATACCGGGGACTTTAAGTTCGATTTCACACCGGTAGGCGAACCGGCAAACTTGACAAAGATGGCTGAAATCGGGAAAGAAGGCGTTCTGTGCCTGCTTTCTGACAGTACAAACAGTGAGGTTCCTGATTTCACCATGTCAGAACGCCGCGTAGGCGAAAGCATTCACGATATTTTCCGAAAAGTGGACGGCAGAATTATATTTGCGACATTCGCTTCGAATATACACCGTCTTCAGCAGGTGATTGAAGCAGCCGTTTTAAACGGCAGAAAAGTTGCTGTATTCGGACGCAGTATGGAATCGGCTATTGAAATCGGACAAAATCTCGGTTACATTACCTGTCCTAAAAATACGTTTATTGAGCATAACGAAATCAATCGTATGCCTGCCAATAAGGTAACGATTTTATGTACGGGAAGCCAAGGTGAACCGATGGCGGCGTTATCACGCATCGCTAACGGGACGCACCGGCAGATTTCCATTAATCCCGGAGATACGGTCGTCTTTTCTTCCTCTCCGATTCCCGGAAACACAATCAGCGTAAGCCGCACCATCAACCAGCTGTACCGTGCGGGCGCAGAAGTCATTCACGGTTCATTGAATGACATTCATACATCCGGACACGGCGGACAGGAAGAGCAGAAATTAATGCTCCGCCTGATCAAACCGAAGTTCTTTATGCCGATTCACGGTGAGTACAGAATGCAGAAAATGCACGTCAAACTCGCGACTGATTGCGGCATACCTGAAGAAAACTGCTTTATCATGGATAATGGCGAAGTGCTGGCCCTCAAAGGCGAAGAAGCCGCTGTGGCAGGCAAAATTCCGTCCGGCTCCGTTTACATTGACGGAAGCGGAATCGGTGATATCGGCAATATCGTGCTCCGCGACCGCCGCATTCTTTCAGAAGAAGGCCTTGTTATCGTTGTTGTCAGCATCAATATGGATGACTTTAAGGTTTCGGCGGGGCCTGATTTAATCTCAAGAGGTTTTGTATACATGAGAGAATCCGGTGATTTGATCAATGACGCGCAGCAGCTGATTTCGAACCATTTGGAGAAAGTTATGGATCGGAAAACAACGCAGTGGTCCGAAATTAAAAACGAAATTACCGATACACTTGCTCCGTTCCTATACGAAAAAACAAAACGCCGCCCGATGATCCTTCCGATCATTATGGAGGTCTAAAAAAAACTGCACTCGTAATGAGTGCAGTTTTTTTATTGCAGCGGAATATGCTGAAAGGCTTTGACATCAAACAGACCGGCTGCTGTCATTTTAATATCCGGAATCACCGGAAGCGCTAAAAACGATAATGTGAGAAACGGATTGAAATCACCGGTGAATCCGAGCAGAGGAAGCTTTTCATGAAGCACGCCCAAGCTGTCATTGACCCATTCCGCCGACTTATCAGACAAAAGCCCGGCGATCGGAAGCGGAACGGAGTGAAGCAATTCTCCGTTTTTCACGGCTGTTAATCCTCCTCCGGTGTCACGGAGCTTGTTGATTGCTTTTGCCAAATCGGCATCGTTTGTACCGACGGCGATGATATTATGGGAATCGTGAGAAATGGTTGTGGCGATGGCGCCTTCTTTTAACCCGAACCCTTGTACAATCCCGAGTCCTATCATTTTTTCGCCGCTGTGCCGCTCTGTGACGGCGATTTTTAATAAATCATTTTCTGTATCAGGACAAAACGCGTCAGCAGACGGTGCAGGCACTTCTTTTTTTCTCGTCTCCAAATGATTCGGTATCATTTCGATTACATTCATTTTCTTGCCCTCTTGAATCGGTATATGAAAATCCGATTCAGTCAGCGGCGCTTTCAGCCGCACTGTATCCAACAGCGCCTGGTCCGGCGAATAGGAACCGGCAGACTGTTCATAAACCGTGCGTCCGTTCTCGGCAACGGTCCGGCCGGCGACCATGGTCTTCGTGACGGCAGCCTCCCGTACATCTGAAATGAACAGCAGATCTGCGTCAAAACCCGGCGCTACCGCCCCTTTTGTTTCAAGACCGTAGCACTCAGCCGCATTTAAACTGGCGAGTTGATACGCAAGGAATGGATCAAGTCCCGCCTTTATCGCCATTTTGACTTGGTGGTTCACACTTCCTTCTGAAAGCAGATCATCTACATGCTTATCATCCGTGCAAAAGAAAAAGCGCCGCGCGTTTTTTTCATTCACCGCCGGCAGCACATTGAGCGTATTTTTTGCCACCGATCCTTCGCGCAGCATGACGTACATTCCCCGTCTGATTCTGTCCAGCGCTTCTTCTTTTGTCGTCACTTCATGATCATTTGACACCATTGCGGTTCTGTATATATTGATGATATCTGAAGACAGTCCGGCTAAATGCCCGTCGATCCGTTTTCCGTGACGCTTGGCATCAAGCAGTTTCTGAAGCATATCCTCTTCACCTTCCGCAACAGATACATAATCCATTACTTCCGCAAGCCCGAGCACCTCTTTCTCCTGATAAAAAGGCTTTAAATCCTCGGCTTTTAATACGGCTCCTGAGCGTTCAAAGCTAGCGGCGGGAACACAGGAAGGAAGCATGAAACGGATGTTCAGCGGCGCCTTTTTCGCCTGCTCTATCATAAAAGAAATGCCTTTTGCTCCGGAAACGTTCGCAATTTCGTGAGGATCAGTAATGACAGTAGTCACTCCGTGTGGGAGGACGGCTTTAGCAAATTCAATCGGAGTAACCATAGAGGACTCGATATGAACATGTCCGTCAATAAATCCCGGAACGATCATTTGACCTTCTGCATCAATGACTTCTTCCCCTTCATATTCGCCCAGCCCGACGATCACTCCGCCCGTAATGGCGATATCTGCAGAAATCCATTCCTGGTTAAATACATCCATGATTTTTCCGTTTTTAATGACGGTATCGGCTTTTTGTCTGCCGGCTGATACATTCAGCCGTTCAGCCAGTGTTTCTTTGTTCAAAATGAGGCCTCCTCTTTTTCTTTATATGGTACAATATGCTATCGGATCGCCTGATCATAGTCAATAAAAATTGCAGAATATACCGCTTACATGATAAATGTCTTTCTATTCTGACATAATAAAAGACCGTCCTTTTACGGACGGCTTTTCACTTTGTGTGAAGCACTCTTTTTTCAAATCGGGAAATGTCCGTAAGAGAGCCGATAACGATGAGAATATCTTCTTTTTGGATCATTTCAGTCGCCAGCGGAGATACGATCACTTCTTTTTCTCTCTTGATGGCCACGATATTAATGCCGTACTTCGCCCGGATGTCCAGATCAAGCAGTGTGTTGCCCGCAAGCCTGCTGTTGGCCACGATCTCCACAATGCTGTGTTCGTCGGACAGCTCCAAATAATCAAGCACATTATTTGATACGATGTTGTGGGCGATGCGTTTTGCCATGTCACGTTCAGGGTGGACGATGTGGTCGGCCCCGATTTTCGCAAGCACTTTCTCATGATAATCGTTCTGCGCTTTAACCGTGATCGTGTTCACGCCGAGTTCCTTTAAGATCAGCGTCGTTAAAATGCTCGCCTGTATATTTTCGCCGATTGCCACAATGACGTGGTCAAAGTTGCGCAGCCCTAAGTTTTTCAGCACTGATTCATCGGTTGAATCGCCGATGACCGCGTGTGATGCGATTTTGGCGTATTCATTTACTTTATCTTCATCAATATCCATCGCCATGACCTCAAGGCCTTCTTCACTTAATGCTTTGCAAATACTTCCGCCGAAGCGTCCGAGACCGATAACGGCAAACTCTTTTCTCATAACAGTACTCCTTTAAACAATATCTCTAATAGGAATAGTATCACATTTTCGGCAATGAGTTCATATAGCGTTTAAGCTTTTCTGAAAAGGCCGGCGATAAATACAAATCCGCTCCGCGTTCGATTTCTTCCTGATAGTGACCCGGAGGCGCAATTTCCTCAGCTTTATCAAGAACGAGAAATGTCAGGACGCCTCTGTATACACGGCCGCCGGCACACACTTCTATGAACGCGGGACGGTATGTGTGGTTATCAACACCTTCTCTTTTGTACAGATAGGTTGCCGCTTCAAACGGGAGCTTGTACAGCACGCCTTCAGTTCGTCCCCCGTCTTCAACAAGATCGGCTCTGGAACCGTCAGGACGCCTTAATGTGAATCTCGTCGAATACCCTTCAACAACCGCCCCTCCGACCGGCTCGGCAAAAAAGTGGTCGACCCCCGCCTGTTTAAACCGGGCATTGTCCATACAGGAGCCGTATGCGAAATAATAAACCGGACTGTCATCCTCCCGTTTCATAAAACGGTATTCTTTCCAGTCTCCGCTCTTGATACGGCTGAATGAGGCACACTGGTCGGGCTTTACGACATATGCGAAGGCGGTTTTATTCCCGGCATCCGTCGTCACGGCAACCTCTTTTCGATCAAAATCAGCATAATACGCATCCAGCTTACGGATCATCTGATGATCTGTTTCATACAATTCCCCGTACACAAAAGCTGTTTCTGCTAAAGACGCCGCAGGCTGACCTTTATCCGTTTCGTACAGCACGCCGTTTATCGCAGCCTGCTCGCACACACACGGAGCGCCTTTCAGCAGTTCATGATTTTCTTCACGCTTCCGTAACAAACCGTATACAAAAAGAAGCAAGTTATTTTTCCTCCTTTTGGACAGCAGCCGCTTCTAACGGCAGAATCACCTGAAACGTACTGCCTTCTCCATTTTTGCTCTTAATGTTAAGTTTACCATTATGCTCCTTCAGAATTCGTAAACAAATCGGAAGACCGAGACCCGTTCCCTGATCTTTTGTTGAGAAAAACGGTTTCCCGATGTTTTCAAGCTTTTCTTTCGACATGCCGTTTCCTTCATCCTGTATGCTGATCACCGCGTATTCTTCATCCCGTTTTGTATAAATATGAATATTCCCGCCGTCAGGCATCGCTTCAATCGCATTTTTAATAATATTGATAAATACCTGTTTCAGCTGGTTTTCGTCACCGTTGACCATACAGGACTCAGTCTGCCTGAAATCCTTCTCAATCACAGTGTTCGACAGCACCGCGTTCGTGTCAAGAAGCGTTGCCACCTGCCGTAAAATATGGTTGAGATGATGAGCGGTAAACGTCACGGTCTGCGGCTTGGCGAGCAGAAGGAGCTCCCCCAGCACAAGGTCAATCCTTTTAATCTCCGAAAAAATAATATCAAAATAATCCGTTCTTTCCGGATACTGGGCTTTCATCAGCTGGAGAAAGCCGCTGACTGATGTTAAAGGATTTCTTACTTCATGGGCGATTCCTGCCGCAAGCTCCCCGGCAATGGCCAGCTTTTGAGATTGCATGGCAAGGCGTTCGTTCGTTTCCAGAAGCTCGTCGACCGCTTTTTTCCGTTCACTGATATCAGACATCGTCCCCAGGCTTCCGACAAATTTCTGTCTGCGGTCATAATACAGCTTATAATGGACTTCTCCCCAAAAGATCGAGCCGTCTCTTTTAATATATTTGGCCGTAAACATTCCTGACGGGGACTGCTGCTTGATTTGGGAGATAATATAATCAATAATATGTTTTTCTTTTATAAAATAATCATTATACATCGTGCCCATACATTCGCTGATGGAGTGGCCCGTAATCGCCGTCCAGGCCTGATTCAAATATGTAATATTCCCTTGAGCATCCGTCTGAAAAACGATTTCCTGCAAATTGTCCATGATCCGGTTTTTCTCATCTGAAAGCGCCTTTGCTTTCTGCTCGCTGTCCTTCAGCTCCGTCAGCAGCTGCTTTTTATTATCCACATAATAAGCCAGCAGCCAGACGCTGATTAATGTGACGGCGGTAAAGGTGATGTCAACTGGCCAGTTAATCGGATTCCGTTCAATCATATAAAATAAATAATCCCAAAACATAATAAAAATCATTGCCAAGATTAAGGAAATGATACGCGCTTGATATTTTCCCATAGTCCCACCTGCCGCTAGCATTTCTACATATATTGTAACATTGTTGACTGCATTATTGACTAAAAAATGATAACTATTCCCAATTAATTGAGCAGGTTCGCTTACTTTTCCCGTGAGTTTTTGCACAAGTTCATAATAAAAGGACGGAATGATGCTCCGCCCTTTTTGCTGATTATGATCTATCTTTTAACGCTTCCTCGATTTCCTCAAGCAGCATTTTCGCTCCTTCAGGACTTAAAATAATTTTGCCGTTGCCGTACTCCTGATTTTCGGGAGTAATTTCCCCCGTCATTAAGCAAATGCCGTGCGGCTTGTATTTTTTCAAGACAATTTTGTCTCCGTCAACGAAAAATTCAATACTATCTTTAATAGCGATATCCAATGCTCTTCTCAATTCAATCGGCATGACAATACGCCCGAGTTCGTCTACTTTTCTTACTACACCAATTGATTTCATAGAAATCCCCTACTTCCTTTAATGTCTCTTCTTTATGTCCAAGGAAAATCCTTCATAAACGTAGACGAAAGGAACGGAGCAAAAGTTTCTCAGCATCCGGAACTGAATGTTTTTTTACAGAAGAAAATCCTTTTGAAATATGGGATACAGACTTTCCCTCCTTTTTTACAAAAACATTTCATTCCCGGCGGAAACCCCCAAAAATCGTGGTTTTTCTCAGAAACTTTAAATGTAGAATCAATTAAATCAGGATAGGGATTGGGTGAAAACATGTTTCAATCAACTGAGATCGGAATCGACTTAGGAACCGCTAATATACTTGTTTACAGTAAAAATAAAGGAATTATTTTAAACGAGCCTTCCGTTGTCGCTGTAGATACAACAACGAAAGCGGTGCTTGCCATCGGAACGGATGCCAAAAGCATGATCGGAAAGACGCCGGGGAAAATCGTCGCCGTTCGGCCGATGAAAGACGGTGTCATTGCTGATTATGATATGACAACTGACTTATTAAAACACATTATGAAAAAAGCCGGAAAAAAAATCGGAATGACTTTCCGCAAACCGAATGTCGTCGTCTGCACGCCTTCAGGCTCAACAGCCGTTGAACGACGCGCCATCAGTGACGCTGTCAAAAACTGCGGAGCGAAAAACGTTCACTTGATTGAAGAACCCGTAGCCGCTGCAATCGGGGCCGACCTCCCTGTTGACGAGCCGGTCGCAAACGTCGTCGTAGATATCGGCGGCGGTACGACTGAAGTCGCCATCATCTCATTCGGGGGCGTCGTATCCTGCCATTCGATCAGAATCGGCGGCGACCAGCTTGATGAAGATATCGCCTCGTTCGTCAGAAAAAAATACAACCTGCTGATCGGGGAACGTACGGCAGAACAAGTGAAAATGGAAATCGGATTTGCATTGATCGAACATGTGCCGGAAACGATGGAAATCCGCGGGCGTGACCTTGTAACCGGTCTGCCGAAGACAATCAGACTGCAGTCTAATGAAATTCAGCACGCGATGCGTGAGTCGCTCCTGCATATTCTTGAAGCGATCAGAGCGACACTTGAAGATTGTCCGCCGGAGCTCAGCGGTGATATCGTTGACCGCGGCGTCGTGTTAACCGGCGGAGGCTCCCTTTTAAACGGGATGAAAGAATGGCTGACAGATGAAATCGTCGTTCCCGTTCATTTGGCGGCGAATCCGCTTGAATCAGTGGCTATCGGCACGGGGCGTTCATTAGACGTCATCGACAAACTGCAAAAAGCGATTAAATAATAAGATTGTGCTTCTTTTTTCTCCGGCCGGCTCATATTGTGAGAACTGGAGAAACATTAAGGAGGAAGCATATGCTTAGAGATGTGGGAAGACGCGTAGCAGTAGCCGTCATTTTAAGCGGAATTATTTTGGGGGGTATGAGCATTTCACTGGCCAATATGCCCCATTCTCCGGCCGGCGGCGCCGTAAAACTGAATCACCCGTAAAGACGCAGCAAAAGCTGTGTCTTTTTCGTTTGTGCTCCTTTCTTTCCTTTATGAGGCGATATTTGATATGATGAGAAAAACCGATGAGGAGGAATGAACGATGAGTTCGTTTACTGAAAAGTTACATACATATGCTCAGTTGGCGGTAGAAGTCGGCGTCAATGTCCAAAAAGGACAGCATGTCGTAATCAATGCCTCAACTGATGTCCGGGAACTTGTCAGACTGCTTGCCAAACATTCTTATGAAAAAGGCGCTAAAAACGTCACCGTAAATTGGCAGGACGATGAACTGTCCAGATTAAAATACGAGATGGCACCTTTTGAAGCGTTTGAAGAGTATCCTGAATGGGAAGCAAAAGGAAAAGAAGAGCTCGCGAAAAAAGGGGCTGCGTTTATTTCTGTCGTCTCATCCGACCCCGACCTGTTAAAAGGCACTGACGGCAAACGGATTGCAGCGTTCCAAAAAGCCGCCGGAAAAGCATTGCATACATACAGACAATATATTCAATCAGATAAGGTCAGCTGGACGGTGATCGGAGCGGCTTCAACAGGCTGGGCGAAAAAAGTGTTCCCGGATCAGCCGGAAGAAACAGCCGTTCAGCTTTTATGGGAAGAAATTTTCAAAACGACCCGCGTAAATGAAGAAAACCCTGTGGAAGCATGGAAAAAACATGATCAAAACCTTCATGAAAAAGTGGAACACTTAAACAAAAAACATTACAGCGCCCTGCATTATCAGGCTGAAGGAACAGACTTAACCATTGAACTGCCGAAAAAACATGTATGGGCAGGCGCAGGAAGCGTGAATGAAAGCGGGCACGAATTCATGGCCAACATGCCGACAGAAGAGGTTTTTACCCTTCCGCAGCGTGACGGGGTGAACGGCACGGTTTCCAGCACGAAACCGCTGAGCTACGGCGGCAACATTATTGATAACTTCACTCTTACCTTTGAAAACGGCCGCATTGTCGATGTGAAAGCTGAAAAAGGCGAGGAGATTTTAAAAGGCATCGTCGAAACCGATGAAGGCTCACACTATCTCGGTGAAGTGGCCTTAGTGCCGTACGATTCACCGATTTCACAATCAAATATTTTATTTTACAACACACTGTACGATGAAAACGCCTCTAACCACTTGGCGATCGGCAGTGCGTATGCCTTTAATATTGAGGGCGGTAAACAAATGACACGGGAAGAGCTTGTCAAAGAGGGCTTAAATGAAAGCATTACACACGTAGATTTTATGGTCGGTTCCGAAGATATGAATATCGACGGCATTACTGCGGACGGCAAAAGAGAACCGATCTTCAGAAACGGAAACTGGGCATTTTAATAAAAAAAGGAGGCGATCAGGCCTCCTTTTTTTATTTCGCTTCATACATTTGCAAGTTGGCGCAGACGGTTTCCAAAACAGGTGTATCAACTGACAAGCCTTTCGCTTTCTCAAGCAAAAATCCGTGTAAATGATCACCTTCCGTCACCCTGCCCTTTTCCATATCTCTCAGCATCGACGATTTCATATAGTAAGACATGCTTGTCAATGTGCGATAACTCTCTTCTTCCAGACCAGGATCTTTCGGGATGCCGGCAGCCTTGAAAATGGCTCCGATTTCAGCAAAGAGGCGCTTTGCGGTGTTGCGGCCGCCTTCTGTTTCTAAAATCGGTCCGACCGGCTGTTGAAACAGAGTGGTCACTCCTGCCTGCGCGGCAATAAACATATATTTTTTCCAAATGTCCTTTTCAATATCCCGGCTGATGATGACATCCGCTTTCACACCTCCAAATGCGTTTTCCAGCTCGTTCATACGTTCTGTGCGTTCCCCGTTCCATTCACCGAAAACAAAGCGGTGGGCAGCGCTCGTATGAAGAATGCCCCCTTTGTCGTTAAGGGCGCTCTCAATAAAGCAGAGGCCGCCCAGCACCTGCCGTTTTGAAAAAGCTTCAAACAGCTGGTTATAGTGCCTGTATCCGTTTAAAAAAGGAATAATGACCGACGAAGGTTTGACAAACGGTTTGACATCCCGAATGACGTCCTGCAAAGAATACGCTTTTGAAGCGATGATAACCGCGTCAAATGCTCCTTCTTCGCCCGCCATGATTAATTTCGGCTTGATTGAAACATCACCTTTTTCACTTTTGACGGTCAATCCCGTCTCTTGTAATTGTTCCGCCCGTTTCTTGCGGACGAGAAACGTCACGTCATTTCCCTTTTCTGCAAGACGCGCGCCGATATATCCGCCCACTCCTCCAGCTCCGACAACTAAAAACTTCATGATGCATTCCTCCGTCTCTTTTCAAGTTATGTATTCATTTATTGTAACGGGAAGTCAGAAGATTGAAAACTTTTTTCATAAATAAAAAAGCAGAGTCTCCCCTGCTTCTTTATTACGCGTATAGCTCTTCAAGCTTTTTCTGCACATCTGCGTTTTCAAGAAATTCGTCATAAGACATTTGTTTGTCAACAATGCCTTTAGGCGTTAATTCAATGATGCGGTTGGCAATTGTCTGTACAAACTGATGGTCATGAGATGAAAACAGCATAGCGCCTTTAAAGCTGATTAAGCCGTTGTTAAGCGCCGTAATGGATTCCAAATCTAAGTGGTTTGTCGGTTCATCCAGAATTAAAATATTCGCGCCGGAAAGCATCGCTTTTGAAAGCATGCAGCGCACTTTTTCTCCTCCGGAAAGAACGTTTGATTTTTTGTTGACTTCTTCTCCTGAGAACAGCATGCGTCCTAAGAAACCGCGCAGAAAGCTTTCGCTTTGGTCATGCGGCGAGTACTGGCGGAGCCAGTCAACAAGGTTCGCATCGCTGCCGTCAAAATATTCGCTGTTGTCTTTAGGGAAGTACGCCTGAGAAGTGGTCACGCCCCATTTAAATGTGCCGCTGTCTGCTTCCATTTCCCCGGAAATGATTTTAAACAATGTCGTAACGGCAAGTTCGTTGCGGCCCGTAAAAGCGATTTTATCTTCTCTGTTCATAATAAAGCTGACGTTATCAAGCACCTTAACCCCGTCAATCGTTTTTGTTAAGCCTTCAACCCGCAGCACGTCATTTCCGATCTCACGTTCCGGCGTGAAATTGACATAAGGATAACGGCGTGATGACGGTTTGATATCATCAAGCGTGATTTTATCAAGGAGTTTCTTTCTTGATGTCGCCTGCTTTGATTTAGAGGCGTTGGCGCTGAATCTGGCCACGAACTCCTGAAGCTGTTTAATCTGCTCTTCTTTTTTCTTGTTGGCTTCCTGAGAAAGCTTTAAAGCAAGCTGGCTGGATTCATACCAGAAATCATAGTTGCCGACGTACACTTGAATTTTATTAAAATCAAGATCGGCGATGTGCGTGCACACTTTATTTAAAAAGTGACGGTCATGGGATACGACGATGACTGTGTTCTCAAAGTTGATTAAAAACTCTTCCAGCCACTGAATCGCTTTCAGATCCAAGTGGTTGGTCGGTTCATCAAGCAGCAGAACGTCCGGCTTGCCGAACAGCGCCTGTGCCAAAAGCACTTTCACCTTTTCTGAACCGCCTAAGTCAGCCATTTTCTTCGTATGCAGGTCTTCAGAGATGCCCAGGCCCTTTAACAAAATAGCGGCTTCACTTTCAGCTTCCCATCCGTTTAATTCTGCAAACTCTCCTTCAAGCTCAGCGGCGCGGATGCCGTCTTCATCTGAAAAATCAGGCTTCATATAAATCGCGTCTTTTTCCTGCATGACTTCGTATAAACGTTTATGTCCCATAATGACGACTTTCAGCACTTCGAAGTCTTCATATTCAAAGTGGTTCTGCTTCAGAATGGCAAGACGTTCGCCCGGGCTCATATGGACATCGCCGGTCTGCGGCTCCAGCTCACCGGATAAAATTTTCAAAAATGTTGATTTTCCGGCACCGTTTGCGCCTATTAATCCGTAGCAGTTGCCCGGCGTAAATTTAATATTGACATCTTCAAATAACTTGCGATCCGCAAAACGCAAGCTCACATTATTTACAGCAATCATTTAGAATCCTCCATCGTGTCTATCATCATTAAAAGTATACCATGAATAAAGGGGAAGAGAAATGTTTCCCTGCGAATATACGGGTTTGAAAAGATGCAGGCGTCAAACCCGGAGCCCTGTGATACAATAGATATATATACATATTCATCACGGAGGAACAAGTTGAAGCTTTTAACACTCACAGAATATTGTCTTATGATTTTCTTTACCGGGGTTTTTCTGGCCGTCACAGGCTTTACCGCACGTGACATCGGCTTGTACGTCGGAATCGCCCTCATTTATACGTTTTCGCATCTCTTTTCAGAACGGATGCTTGAAAAACGCGGCAAAGAGAAGCAGCAGGTGAATCTTTTTTTCAGCGTTCTGGCCATTGTCGGATCAGTGCTGGCCACGGTAATGTTCATCGCCATCGCCGCCTCGTTTGCCAAATAAAAAACGCCTGCTGTCCAAATCGGGCAGCGCGGCGTTTTTATTTTGTCTGACGCATATCATGAAACGGGAAGAACACAAACTTCGAGGTGCCGACGATCCGGTTTTCGGCAATTAAACCGAGTCCGTTCCGGCTGTCCATTGAGTTCAGCCGATTGTCGCCCATGACGAAGTATTTGCCTTTCGGAACCTTTACGGGGCCGAAATCTCCCGTCAGGTTGACTCCCAGTTTTTTCGCTTCTTTTTTATTGCTCGCGAGGTACGGTTCTGCGATTTTTTTGCCGTTTATATAAAGCGTGTCATTTTTCATTTCCACCGTTTCTCCAGGTTTTCCGATGAGCCGCTTTACATAATGGACTTTCGATGTATCGCCGTTAATAATGACGATGTCCCCCCGCTCGATTTCTCCGATATAATTGACGCTTTTGTTGACAAACAGCCTTTCACCGTCATGTAATGTCGGGTACATTGATGATCCTTCCACTAAGTACGGTTCAAACAGGAAATGGCGGATTAACAGCGCAAGTGCGACTGCTATGATGATGGCCTTTCCCCATTCCCAATATGTGTTGGATTTTCTTTTTACCGATTTTTCAGAAGTAGGTTTTTGTTCTTCAGTCAACGTGGTTCCTCCTAGACGATCACTGTTTCAGTTCATGTACCATCTTTACTTTATCATAACTCATCATAAAATACATAACGCTTCTATGCGTACATGATTGAAAAAAGCGCCCGTAAAGGACGCTTTTTGCTTATTTCTCTGCAACCGGTTTTTTGACGATTCCCAAGATAACCGCCGTTACAATCGCTCCGATCACGATGCTCATTAAGTACAGCAGCGGATGGTTCGTAATGAATGCAACGAATATTCCTCCGTGCGGTGCAGGAAGCGTTACCCGGAAAAACTCTGTCAACCCGCCCGCTACCGCAGAACCGACAACGGCTGCAGGGATGACGCGAAGCGGATCAGCCGCTGCAAACGGGATGGCGCCTTCTGTAACGAAAGCTGCTCCCATGAAGTAGCACGTAATACCGGCTTCACGGTCACGTTTAGAGAATTTGTGTTTAAAGAATGTAGTCGCCAGTGCGATTCCAAGCGGCGGAGCCATTCCGCCCGCCATGATGGCCGCATGCGGTGCATAGTTTCCGGCATCGATCATCGCAATTCCGAAAGTGAACGCCGCTTTATTAAGCGGGCCGCCCATGTCGATAGCCATCATACCGCCTAAAATAATACCCATTAAAACAAGGTTTCCGGTTCCAAGGCTTTCAAGCCAATTTGTTAAGAAATTCATGAACGCTGCGACAGGTGTGTTTATGACAAATTGCATCAGAACTCCTGTGATAAAAATACCGAGCAGCGGATAAATCAATACAGGTTTTAATCCGTCAAGAGTCTGAGGAATAAAGACAAACAGCTTTTTCAAAAGGACTACGACATAACCGGCTAAGAATCCGGCAATCAGTCCGCCCAAGAATCCGGCATTCGCCTGCGTAGCCATAAATCCGCCGACCATACCCGGCGCAAATCCCGGACGGTCCGCAATACTCATTGCAATGAATCCGGCAAGAACGGCAACGATCAGTTTTAACGCATTATCGCCGCCGATAAAGTTCAGCGCTGCGGCAAACGTGTTGTATGTCGGGTCTTTCGGATCAGCTGAATGAATTCCCCAGAAGAATGAAATCGCAACGAGAATTCCGCCGCCGACGACAAATGGCAGCATGTTGCTGACACCGCTCATTAAGTGTTTATAGAAAGTACTTCCGATGCTTGTGCCTGATTTCTGTTTCGGGCCGTCTTCATTTGAAGCGGAAGATCCTCCGCCGCTGCCCTCGTAAATCGGCGCATCTTGGTTAACGGCTTTTTCAATCAGTTCCTGAGGACGTCTGATACCGGCCGTTACAGGCACTTGAAGAACATGTTTGCCTTTAAAGCGTTCCATTTCAACCTGTTTATCAGCCGCCACGATAATCGCAGGCGCGTCTTCAATTTCTTGAGCCGTCAGCTTATGTTTGATACCGCTTGAGCCGTTTGTCTCGACTTTAATGTCAACGCCGAGCTCTTTCGCTTTTTCCTTCAGTGCGTCAGCTGCCATAAACGTATGGGCGATACCTGTCGGACATGCCGTAACGGCAAGGATTTTGCCTTTTCCTGACGGCGCTGCCTGTTCTTCCTGCTCTTCTTCTTCCTCATCGTCATCTTTGTCATGCTGATTGATGATGTCAATGATCGCATCTTCTGATTCAGCTTCAAGAAGCTGTTTGCGGATTTCCTCACGCATGAGAAGCGTTGAAAGTCTTGATAATGCCTCAAGGTGCGTATTATTCGCTCCTTCGGTTGCCGCAATCATAAAGACCAGGTGTGCCGGCTGACCGTCTAATGATTCATAATCCACACCATCTTTTGAACGGCCGAATGCGATGGCCGGGTTAATGACGCTCGCCGTCTTCGCATGAGGAATGGCAATGCCTTCGCCGATTCCCGTCGAGCTTTGGCTTTCACGATTTAAAATGGCTGCTTTGTAAGCCTCTCTGTCATTTAATCTGCCGGCTTTGTCAAGCACTGTCACCATTTCATCGATAACGTTTTCTTTCTCTTTGCTTTCTATATTGAGATGAATTGTATCTCTTGTTAACAGCTCAGTTATCTTCACTTTTCTTTCCTCCTCTATAGACGTGTGACTTTAACTTCAGGAAGAAGCTGCTGTACAAACTCTTCAGTTCCGAGTTCTTCAGAAAATGCCGTCGCGCTTCCGGAAGCAACTCCTAAACGGAACGCATCTTCCAAAGGCAGCTGTTTTGAAATTCCCGCAAGGAATCCCGCGACGACGGAATCACCCGCGCCTACCGAATTGACAAGCTTTCCTTTAGGAACATTGGCGAGGAAAACCGCCTCTTTCGTAAATAAAAGCGCACCGTCGCCAGCCATCGAAACAATCGCGTGTTCAGCGCCTTGTTCAATCAATTTTTTACCGTAAGGAACGGCAGCTTCGGCTGAATCAATGACCGTATTGAACATTTCCCCAAGCTCATGATGATTCGGCTTCATCAAAAACGGTTTCATTTCTGTCGCTTTCATCAGCGCTTCACCGGAGATGTCCACCACTACCCGGGCATTCTGCTTTCTGCATGCCTCAGCAATTTTTTCATACGTGTTATGCGGCAGGGAAGAAGGAATGCTTCCCGCTAAAACGACGATGTCTCCCTCTTCCAGAGCGGAGAACTGTTCTAAAAAGGCATTGAACACTTCGTCTGAAATCGTCGGGCCCTGTCCGTTAATTTCCGTTTCATCGCCCGTTTTCAGTTTTACATTTATACGCGTGTCTTCATCCACCTCAGAAAAAGCCGTTTCCAGACCTTCCTGCTGCAAAAATGACGTGATATAATTTCCGGTAAATCCGCCGACAAACCCCAATGCTTTTGACGGCACATGGTGTCTTTTCAGTAATCTCGAAACGTTGATGCCTTTTCCGCCGGGATACTTCGTGTCATAGCTGGAACGGTTTAAACCGCCTACTGCAAAATCTTCAACGTGAACGATATAGTCAACAGACGGATTGAGGGTTACAGTGTAAATCATGGTTTCACTACCTTTACGACAGTTTTTTCTTGGTAATTATCGAATGCAAGTTCTTCAGCTTCAGTGGTAATGATAGCGGCATCGCCCAAGGCCGCGAACGCTGCGAAAGAAATCTCGCCGAATTTAGAAGGATCGGCTAAAACATACGCATTTTTCGCCTGTCTCACAGCCTTTGTCTTCAGAAGAGCCTCATCCGGATCGGGTGTTGTAAAGCCGGCTTCAATGTGCACGCCGTTCACCCCGAGGAAGCTTTTGTCAAAACGGTACTGGCTGACCGCCGTTAATGAGGCGCCGCCGATCATCGCACCTGTTCTATGCTTCACATATCCTCCGAGAAGATAAAAGGGAATCCCTTTCCTTATTAAAGCGTCGATATGCATAACTCCGTTTGTGACAACCACAATGTCCTTAGATGGATCTATAAAATCAATCATGTGCAATGTAGTTGTTCCCGCATCAAGATAAATACAGTCACCTTCTTCTAATAAAGATGCCGCTTCTTCTGCGATCTTCAGTTTACCCTGAAGGTTTTTGGAGGATTTTTCAAGCATATCGGGTTCTTGCCTGCTGTTGGAAAGTTTAGACGCCCCGCCGTGAACGCGCTTTAAAAATCCGCGCTCTTCGAGTGTTGATAAATCTCTTCTGATCGTTGATTCAGAAGCATTTGTCATGCTTATCAGCTCTTGAATCTTCACCACATCACGCTTTTCAATCTGATCAATAATAAGCTGATACCTTTCAGGAGTGAGCATATTCCGCCTCCTTTGGAAACGTATTCATTTCGGCTGCAAGATAATTGTAAACGCTTTTTTTACTTCTAGCAACTAAAATCACTCAAATTCATTCAATAACTATCAAAATCTTTCACATTTGTTCATATTAACGTATGTACATAGGGTTTGTAAACTGTAAATTCGACAAAAAGGGGGACAATTGTATGACATTTTCTTTTTATCATAAATGAAAAAAGTCTATTATATTCATTCAATCATTAAAACACAAAAAAACCCCATGCAGACTGCATGGGGCGCCGGTTATTCATACCTTAATGCTTCAATCGGATCTAAGCGTGATGCTTTGTTGGCGGGCAGCATGCCGAAAATGACACCGATCAGCATACTGAACAGCACACCGATACAAACCACCTGCCAGGAAACGAGCGACGGCCAGCCTGCGATAAGGGAAACGAGTGATGCTCCCCCGTAGCCGAGACAGATTCCGATTAAGCCGCCGATTAATGTAAGCACAACAGATTCAATTAAGAATTGTGTCAGAATCTGTCCTCTCGTGGCACCGAGCGATTTGCGGATGCCGATTTCTCTTGTCCGTTCCGTCACTGATACGAGCATAATATTCATGACCCCGATCCCGCCGACAACGAGAGAAATACCGGCGATCGAACCGATGATCGTCGTCATGACGGTCGTGACCTGGCCGATTCCCGCCGCGATTTCTTCCATATTCATGACTTGATAGGCCTCTTTTGTACCGTGATTGTCATTTAAGAGACGGGCCGCTTCTTTTCCTGTTGATTTGATTTGATCAGCTGACTCCGTCTGAACGGAAACGTTGCTGTAGTCGTTAGTACCGAAAGACGTTTTCAGCATGTTGAACGGCACATACATTTCACTGAGTCCTAACGATAAAAAGCCGCTCTCTTCTTTCAGTACGCCGATTACTTCAACGGGCTGTCCGCCGGCCCAGACGATTTTTCCGAGCGGAGACGTTTTCCCGAACAGCTTTTCAGCCATTTTTTTCGAGATGATTCCTGCTCTTTTCCCGGAAAGAAAATCATTATCCGTAAATGTCCGTCCATCTTGAACGTCCAGCTTTTTTACGTCCATGTAGCCGCTGTTAATGCCGTTCAGCGTAATATCCGTGTCTTCTTCATGGTAACGGGCCGTCATGGATTTTACCGCGGAAGCGACAACCTGCTTTACGCCGTCCACTCCTTTTAATCCATTAATATCTTCTTCTGTAAAACTCGCTTCCTGTAAGGCGTTCGGATTGGCTGTTAATTCTTCATCACTGGGCATGTAAAACAATTCAATCGTATTGCCCGGCCCGCTGATGGATTGCTTCAGCATTTGCTCTCCGCCCTGGCCGACAGCCACAACAACAATTACTGAACCGACGCCGATAATGATTCCGAGCATTGTCAGAATCGATCTCAGCTTGTGAGCTCTTACGGAACTGAGGGCCATCCGGAGATTTTCTAACAGGCTCATTCCCCCACTCTCCTCTGCTCAGCATCGCGGGAAACGATCATGCCGTCACGGACGAAAATCACTCTGTTTGTACAGTCCGCCACTTCAGGCTCATGAGTGACGAGCACCACGGTCACGCCCTCTGCATTAAGCTCTGTGAACTGCTCCATAATGGAAATGCTTGTTTTCGTATCCAGTGCGCCGGTCGGTTCATCAGCTAAAATGAGCTTCGGTTCGTTCACAATGGCTCTTGCAATCGCGACACGCTGCTTCTGGCCGCCTGACAGCTCATTCGGCATGTGACGCATCCGATCCGCCAAACCGACTTTTTCCAGCGCGTGCTCAGCCCGTTCCTCACGCTCTTTTTTGCCGATACCGGCGTAGATCATGGGGAGTTCGACATTTTTTCTTGCATTCAATCGCGGCAGCAGCTGAAACTGCTGAAAGACAAATCCGATTGATTTGTTCCGGACCGCCGCAAGCTCTTTTTCAGTGCATGAAGAAACATCTTCGCCCGCAAGCCTGTAACTGCCGGACGTCGGTCTGTCCAGACAGCCGATGATATTCATGATCGTAGATTTTCCCGATCCCGACGGTCCCATAATTGACACATATTCTCCTTCTTCAATCGTCAAGTCAATTGAACGAAGAACATCAAACGTCTCCTTGCCGATCTGATAGCTTTTTTTCACCTTTGAAAGCTGAATCATCTATGCTTTCACATCCGTTCCGTCAGTCAAACCGTCAGCCGGATTCAGAATGACTTTATCATCCTTTGAAAGCCCCTCTTTTATCTCCGTAAGCTGATTTGCGGTATCGCCGACTTTAACTTTCACGCGTTTGGCCTTCCCGTCTTTTACCGTAAAGACCCAGTGCTCATCTCCGTCTTTTTTGACTGCGGAGGACGGCAGCGTATCGGCTTTCCGTTTGTCGGTTTCAATGTTCATAATTAATTTAAATCCCGGTTTGCCTTCCGGAAGGTTTCCGATCAGCTTAACCTGAAACGGATACTGGACGGCTTGTTCCGTGCTTTCCCCCGAAGCAGCGCTTGACTTTTGATCAGGAACGAGGCCGACAGCCGCCACTCTCCCTTTCCACGTTTTACCTGGAATGGCGTCTGAGGTAATTGTAACGCTTTGGCCCTTTTTCACTTTCAGCGTGTCGTATTCGGACAAATTGCCGGCAACGATCAGGTGTTCCGGGTCTCCTATATGTATAACCGGTTCTTGAATATCCGATTTTTTAGAAGCCGCTTCTTGATTTACCGAGATTACCGTCCCGTCCATCTCACTCTTAACATTGAGATTCGCCACCTGATTTTCAAGAGACTGCTTTTGCAAATCAGATTGCTTTAATTCGATTTCCGCCGTTTTTTGCTGAAGCTGCAGATCAGTCCGTTCGGATTCAATTTGTTTTTTGGCTTCCGCTTCTCCCACTTGTTTTGCCAGATCTTGTTCCTTGCTGTTTAATGCTCTGAGTTTTTCTTCAACTTGTTCGATTTGCATCCGTTTTGATTGTTCTGTCAACTCATTTTGTTCTTTATCAAGATTGAGCTGCTCATTTGTATACGTGACTAACGACGACCCTTTTTTTACTTTGTCGCCTTCTTTTACTTTCACTTTATCAAGAGTTCCTTTATCCGCTTCATAAAAAACATACTGTTCTTTAGAGAATTTAAGTGTTCCCGGAACCATAACCGTAGAGGAGATTTCTCTGTTTTCCATGGTTCCGGTTTCGATTTTTTTCCCGGCGCTGCCGCCCGCGGGAGCGGCAGACTTATAAATATTGATACCGATGAATACTGCAACAATTACGGCGATGCCGATTCCGATCCAAATTTTTTTCATGTTATACACCTGCTGTCACTGAACTTAACAGTCCTCCGACTGCCGAAACTAAAAGCATAATAACAAACAGGACAATCGCGGAAGTCCAGGCCGCTTTTTTCGAAATGCCGCCTGTATAGCGAAGTCCCAAAGCGAGCAGAATATAGCTCCAGATGCTGAAAATGTCGAACGCGCTTAAAAAGACCGCGACGCCGTCTCCGGCCGGTATGACACTCGCCAAAGATGTTACGGCATACAATGAGCCCGCACCGGTAAAATAAGTAACAAGACCGTTAATAACTAAGCCGATATTGGTAATAAATGCCGTAAACAGACTGAGTGAGAGCATTTTTTTGTAAGTTGTCACGCCGCCTGAAATTTTAACGCACAGCCAGTAAATGAGCGGAACGATAAACAGAGCGATAATGCCCCCGAAGATTCCTCCGAACATCGAGCCGAATTTAGCGAAGGTTTTGGTCATTTCAATCTGATCATCCGTCAAACCGTCAAGAGATGAGCTGTTCAGCACTTCTTCATAATTCATCCCAAGCCCGCGCAAAATACTGCCGGCCGCGATAAGAATGATGACAATCAGGAGAGGAATGCCGATGACCGGCTTTTCTTTTAATCTTTTAAACTGCACAACAGGACTTGTAATGACGCCGAAAATTGACGGCTTTTCCGTTACTGCCGTATTGCTTTTTTCCAGGTTTGGTTCCATATTGCTGATGCCTCCTATGTATTATTCTGTTTATACGTACGCTTTAGGCTGAGAGAAGTTTCAATTTTTTTGCCGTTTGCGTATTTATGCTAAATTGTAACACAAATTCTCAGCTTTACGTTCCATAATTATGTAAAAAAAAGCATTGTCAGATCCGTGCGACGGGATGCTCAAAGCCTTGTGAAGGCACTGTCTTCAGCCTATTCATGCAGTCAAAACCAGCTCAATCGCAAATCCCTTTAAATCCCATTTAAATATTCTCTGGAATTCAGCGCCTATATACAAAAAAGCCGGATGGCAATGATGCACATCCGGCTCTTTTTTCACCCTCCGCTTACAGGAGGGATAAAGGCAATGGTATCACCTTCTGTTACGATGCTGTTGTCTTTTACATATGTTTCATTGATTGCGATCATGGCATTGTCAATCGTCTGAAGTCCGTACCGTTCCTTTAACAGTGTTTTTACAGCAGACGCCGCCGTCTCTTTTTCGTCAAGTTCAATGACCGGTGTTCCCGCCTGCTCCGCAAGCCCGGCAAACAATAATACTTTAATCATCGCGATTCCCCTTTATGCAAATCCGGTTTTCCGTTCGGATAGGGCGTTGTTTCCAGCTGATCGCCTATCCATTCTTCGCCGTCTTCCCAGATTTCTTTTTTCCATATCGGCACAATCTGTTTTATCCGTTCAATTGCATATTCATTCGCCTCATATGCCGCCTTTCTGTGCGGTGAAGACACGGCGATTACGACCGCTGCTTCTCCGATATCAAGGACGCCGACACGGTGAGTGATTGCAGCTTCGGCTCCTTCCCATTTCGCGCTGATTTCATCGCCGATTTGAGAAAGCATTTGAACAGCCATCGGTTCATACGCTTCATATTCGAGACGCACCGTCCGCCGTCCGGCAGTCCACTCTCTGACCGTGCCGATAAACGTTGTGATGGCGCCGGCTTCACGCTTTTCAACTTTTTTTACGATATTTTCCGCAATGATAGGTTCCCTTGTAATTTGAAAACGTTCCATTTATGCAGATTCCCCTTTCAGCTGCGAAAGCACAAACATCATGGCAGCCGGATCGTCCGCATGGAATACGGGCATGCCTGCATCTGCCGGCATATGCTCCGTATTTCTGCTGACAACCGCGATCACGCGCTCCAAATGCTTCAGCTTTTGCCAATCTTCGCTGTCTTTGATCATAATGATTTTCGGATGCGGCGCATGTTTAAATCCCTCTATGAGAAGACCGTCAATTCCCAGACATTCATACAGACTGATCAAACCCGCCAGATCCCATTTTTTTCGCGCCGTAAGCTGCAGGACGCCGTCCCCTTCTACTGCCGTAACCGCGGCTCCGGCTTTTGAAAAACGCTCCGAGTCTTTTCCGTCAGAAAAAGGTTCCGGTTCTCCGCCGTGTCCGTGATGTTTTAAACATCCAATATCGCACTCTTTCGGCGCCGCTTTCAGCACACGTTCAATAAACGTTGTTTTACCGCTGTTTTGAAAACCTACGATCTGGACGATCGGGAAAGAATTGACCACGGCCATTCACTTCCATTCTCATCACGGATGAGGAGCACGTGAACCGTCCGGCCCGCTTCATATCCCCTCGTTCCTCCCGGCAGAAGGATAAACGCGTTTGCTTCGGCTAGAGATGTGACTGAGCTTGATTTGTCGAGACCGACCGGTGACGCCATCATCTTTCCGTCCTTATGATAAACAAATGCCCTCACAAATCTCGTAAACGGATTCGGTTTCGGAAAGTCGTTTGTTAACACGGCTTCCGCCCATCCGGAATGAGGTTTTTCATTCAGAAGCCACGTCTGAATCATCGGTTTGACAAACAGGGTGAATCCGACATAACATGCGGACGGATTGCCTGAAAGGCCGAACAGCAGCATGTCATCGGCCCGGGCGACAGTTGTCACGCTTCCCGGGCGCATTGCCACTTTGTTAAAAAGAACTTCCGCTCCGAGCTTATTATAAATGTCTGGAAGAAAATCAAAATCGCCGACTGACACGCCGCCGGTCGTGATCAGAAAATCAACTTTTTTCATAGCTTCCTTCACCGCATCATAGCTGTCATCAAAATCATCGGAGATTTTCCCTAAGTTCAGCGGCACCGCGCCCGCTTCAATGACCTGGGCATACACCATCGCAGCGTTGCTGTTGCGGATTTTCCCCGGCTCAAGCGGATCGCTGACATGAAGAAGCTCGGTCCCCGTTGCGATAATGCCGACAACCGGCTTTCTGACCACGGGAACGGAAGCATAGCCGAAGGTTGCTAAAAGAGCGGTTACGCCCGGCGTGATTTTCGTCCCTTTTTTTAATAGCGAGCTGCCCTTTTTCGTATCTTCTCCTTGATATGAAATATTATCGCCCGCATGGAAAGGGCGTTTCACTGACATGTAATTCGTCCCGTTTTCAGAAAACGTTTTTGTCAGCTCAAGCATCACTACGGCATCCGCGCCTTTTGGAATCTGCGCCCCCGTCATAATGCGGACCGCTTCATAAGGGCCGAGTTTTTTTTCCGATACGGCGCCGGCTCCGATATGGTCAATGACTTCAAAGGTGACGGCATTGTCACGGGAAGCCGTTTTTGAATCGCTCGCCCTGATGGCAAACCCGTCATACGGGGAACGGTTAAAGGCCGGCACATCATGATCCGCCTTAACATCCTCCGCCAAATAGCGGTGGAGACTGTCCTCAAGCGCCACCCATTCGGTATCCCCCTGTTTTTTATACCGGCTCACCCGGCGGACTGCTTCGTCCACCTGAATCGGCGTTCTTTTTTCAAGCATAGCAATATCTCCCCTTCCTACAGTCCGATCACCCTGGCCAGAACTGAATTTGCTTCTTTTATATCGTTTGTACCGTGAATCAAAGCCCGTCCGTCCTGAAAAATAACGATTCTGAAGCGCTCATACGCCATGTGCAGCAGAAATTCATTTACTTCCACTTTACCGATCTGCTTCAGACGTTTGACAAGCTCTTCTTTATCCAGCCTCTTTAAGGCTTCCGATCTGATTTGAACGGTGTCTCTCCCGCACAGCACGCTTGCTTTCGGCCTGTTTTCAGGCTGCAGATACGGATATACGGGCTCCGCGCCGCAGGAAGGGCAATGATCCCGTTTGATCTGATCCACATTTATGCTCATATTGGTGTTATTCCACACGTCAAACGTGAAAAAGCGCCGATTTACCGCCGCATGATTTCCTGTCAGCAATTTCAGCGCCTCAGCCTGCTGATAAGCAGAGACGATATGAACCGCCGGAGGTATGATACCTGCTGTATCACATGTCGCTCCGCCCACGGGCATTTGCTCAAACAGGCAGGATAAACACGGCGTAACCCCCGGAATAATCGTCATGCACATTCCCTGACTGCTGACACAGGCCCCGTAAATCCAAGGTGTTTTCGTTTTCAGCGCCAGATCATTGATGACCATTCTCGTTTCAAAATTATCTGTCGCATCCACGATGCAATCCGCTTGTTCGATCAGCGGTTCGAGCGTTTCCGCCGTACCTTCCGCCGCGTAAGCATCGATATGTATATCACTGTTTACCGCCAAAAGACGCGCCTTGGCCGCCATTGCTTTCGGCAGGCGCTGTCTCGCGTCTTCTTCTGTATACAGCTGCTGTCTTTGTAAATTGCTCCATTCCACATAATCCCGGTCAATAATCGCCATACGGCCCGCTCCGGCTCTTGCCAGGCCCTCTGCCGCGGCTGTTCCGAGAGCTCCGGCTCCGACAATCAGGACACTGCTGTCAGCCAGCGCCTGCTGCCCTTTTTCCCCTATCGGCTTAAATCTTGTCTGCCGCGAATAGCGCTCTTCCATCTGTGTTGTCCCCTTGCATTTTTATTTCCATCATACCATGTTTCTTCCCGATCAGTCCTGATTTGAAGACTCGACATGCGCCAAAAGTCTGGTGTAATCGTCCTGTGTGTTGATATTAGCGAACTCCTCCGGACCGGCGCCGATGTCTTCAGCCTGCACATAACAGACAGACAGCCGTTTCAGCGTGTCTGTCATTTTCAGTTTGTTTTGTGTCAGCTGATCAAAAAGCACATCCTGCACCCGTTTATGGTAAACCGCCAAGAGGGGCTGCTCTCTGTTTTTACAAACCGGTATGACAGCGTCCAGATTTCCCGTCAGCTTCATTTCAAGCGCAGCCATCGTTTTTCTTGTCACGAGCGGCGTGTCACAGGATATGACCGTATATGTTTCGCCTTCCGTTTGTTTCATTGCCGTATATATGCCGGCAAGCGGGCCCATTTCCCGAAACCGCGGCTCATCGGCCAAAACATGCCGCTCTCTGTTTGATAAGAACTTTTTTATATGCTCAGGGCGGCTGATAATTACCGTTTCTCCGCCGCCGAAGGCTTTTTTCGCCTGTTCATAAAACATGCCGCCCTTCCACTTTGCAAAAGCTTTCGGTTCTCCGAATCTTCGGGAAGCTCCCCCTGCTAATATTACATTCACCCGTTTCATGTCATCTCTCTCCCATTCTATATAAAAGCATAGCAAACGCCTCAGCCGAAATACAATATTACGGTGCTTGTCTGTTTAATTAAGAGGAATAGCCGTTGATCCTTTCCCATATTGTAGTGTTAACATCATGAGGGAGATGGTTCTTATGAAAATATCCGGTCCGTTTTTCCACGACACTTCTCAAGAGAACCTTTACTTGAAATCCGAACTTTCCAGATGCAGAAAATTAATTTCAGAATTTGAAGCAAGCTACTTCCATCAAAAAAATAATAAGCTTCAGGAAGAAAACGCCAATATTAAAGAGCGGCTTCACAAGCTTTCTGACGAATTGGAAGCCATGGCTCAAAAACACAAACAGACAAGTGACACGGAACGTTCTTTGCATGAAATCAGAGCCGGGCTGCTCGATAAAATCGTCATTCTGCAAGAACTGCTTCAGCAGGAAACGTTTCGGCGGAAAAATGAGATGGAAGAAAAGCACCGTCTGCATCTTACAAATGTAAAATTTGAAGAAGAAAATAAAAACTTACATACCCGCATCCGCTCACTTGAGACCGCCATTCAAACTGAACGGACTTCTCACGAAGATATGAAACAGCGTTATCATGCCGCTGCAGACGAAAATACCCGGCTCCAAACACAAATGATAGAAAAAGAATACCAGCTTAAACATATTAAAATAGAAATTAATCATATGAGAGATCGAATACTAGAAACAAAAGAACGGCTTGTAGAAATAGAAAAAACGAAAGAAAAGTTATTTCAAGAAACCATTCTTTCGTATAAACGGCAGCTGGACGAAAGTGATGCTTGGATTGCCGGCCATTTTGCTGATATTGACAGCCGCACGGCGGAACCGGCGGAACAAGCTCTGGAAATCCCTTCTGTTTCCAAAGAGACTGTTCAGGCAGAAGACTTGCTTAAAGCCGTTACCGAACAAGTCATCTCCCTGCAAAAACAATTTGTACAATCAGAGTCCCGCGATCAGTCGTTTGATGAAAAACTGGATGCGTTGAAAGAACGTGCTGACGGCGAAAAGCCTTTCCAAAAATATGTCGTCAAGCTTGAAAAAAAGCCTGGAAAAGAGGCGTCACTTCCGCAGAATAAGCGGGAAAGCGCAAAAAAACTGCTTGAGTAACGCAAGCAGTTTTTACTGTTTTATTCAGCAGCCGTATCATTTGCCGTTTCTGCTGTTTCCTGAGAAATTTCTCCCTCAAGAATATATTGGCCGCGGTATGGTTTTTTCACTTCCGGATACATTTTAATTAAGCTTTGCATAAATGTTGTCATATTAGGAATTTCAAGGCCGCTTTCCTTTTCAATTTCCTTTTGCAGTTCGGAACTTTTAATCGCTGCATTGTGGCGTTTCAATGTTTTAATCGCTGCTTCGCGCAGTTTTGCCGCTTTTGATCCCGGTCTCGCCGTCCCTCTTCTTCTTCTTGTAGAACCGTCTGGAATGCCGGCAGGAAGAGACGTAATAGACTGCATCTGCGGCTGGGAGGATTGAGGCTGTGCCTGCGGCTTTTGATAGCTTCTCATTTCCTGTGCTGCAAGCTCTGCAAGCACCGGGAGAGAGTCACTTTTTTTCTCCGGACGAAACTCTTTTTTTGTATCGGACAGGCTGCCTGTATTGTCTAATTCTCTCAGTTTTGCATATATTTTATCACGTTCTATTTGATATTCACGAATGACTTTTACCTCTGCTTCGTTCAATTGTTCTAAACGTAAGCGCAGCGCTTCTCTTTCATTAAACATGTGTAAAACCCCCTGTCAAAAATTTAAACGCTTTTATTAAGATATTAGATTACAAAAGTAATTTTATCAACTATTATTTTATCATTTTACTATTTTATTTACTCTATGAAAAATTGCTTATTTTCTGAAAATGGTACTTTATATACAAAAATCCCTTATCATATAGGGGATTCTGGACAAAGTTCCAATTTATTCAACCATTTCAAAATATAACTTGAAATTACTTGTTTAATGAAAATTAGCGTGATATCTACAATTTTCGACTATAATATGTAAAAGATAATGATATCGATAAAACAAGCGGTACAGCGTGTTTACGGCTGTTTCTCTTATTTTAAAGCCGCACATGCCATATTGGAATTTTTTATCCAATAGGCACAAAAAAACCCTGTTACCTAAACGGCAAAGGGTTTGCAGAACCGAGACAATAGTCCGACGGAGATTGTCCCGATTACTCAGAAGCCTGCTCCGTTTCTGAAAGTACTCGGCTGACACGTTTTTCAAGCATTTTCATCCCGCCTCCTCCCGCTTGAAAATGGCGGAGCTGTCCGGTTTTATCGAAAAGGTAATAAGCCGGCACATATTCATTTTCACATGCTTCAGTCAGCGTATAATCGCTGTCGACGTAAATCGGCTGAGAGATATCGTGTTCAGCCGCTGTTTTCTTGATTTTCTCAAGGTCAAGATCGTCTTCGGAACGGGGCATGTGAACGGCCACCACATTCAGCTGATCTTTATATTTATCACGAAATTCGTTCATCTCAGGCATCGCTTCTTTACACATGCGGCAGCTGGCGGACCAGAAGTGAATCAGTGCCGGCTTTCCGCCGACCAGCTGTTCCTTCGTGACTTCTCTGTTAATCCATGCTTTAGCGCCTGTCAATTCAGGCATTTGCTGACGTAATTTCATCTTATTTCCCTCCTTATGAAAAAGGTTTTTTGCCGGGGCTTTCAGTTCCGCCGGGCAACGTTCTCCTGTTTTCCCTCCAAAGGATATGATTTGGCTGAATCACCATGTTAAAATGAGTGTGGCGATTCCTTAGTTCATATCTTCACAAAAATGATGATATTGAAACCGGGCAATATGAACAAATCATAAATGAAATAACTGGTTTCTATTAAAAGGTTTATCTTATTTTAAAAACGGGTATATCACTTTTAGCTTTTTCTGCAATAGACTTGAAAGGAAGACACACTATGATTGATTTAAAACACTTTGACTGGGCCGGGCTTCTCACATCTGCCGGGATTTTCATCATAAAGCTGGCTCTCATTATTTTAGCGTACTTTATTTTCCGGACGGCAGGAAAAAAGCTGATCAAGCATCTGTTTCAGAAATTCGAGCAACAAAACAACCTCTCCACAGGCCGCGCTTATACTTTGCGAAGCCTCGCGCTTAATGTATATGGATACATCCTGATTTTCGTTTTTATCGTAATGATTTTGGATTTATTTCACTACAATCCGAGCGCTCTCATTGCCGGCGCCGGCGTGGTCGGTCTCGCAGTCGGCTTCGGGGCTCAGGGGCTTGTCAGTGACATCGTCACCGGATTTTTTATCCTTTTGGAAAAACAGATCGACGTCGGCGATTATATTACGGTTGCCGGCTACAGCGGCATTGTCGAGCAGGTCGGTCTCCGTACGACGCAAATCCGGAGCTTTGACGGCACGCTTCACTATCTTCCCAACCGGGGCATTACGAATGTGAGCAACCATTCCCGCGGAACGATGCAGGCGCTTGTCGATATTAAAGTGCCGCTTGAAAAAAATCTTGATGAAACCATTCAAATCCTGCAAACCGCGTGTGACAAAGCAGCCGCTGAGCTCCCGCAGATTAAGGAAGGGCCAGACGTCATCGGGGTTCAGGATTTAAGCTCGTCAGAAATGGTGATCAGAATCATTGCCAAAACAGAAAATATGGAGCAATGGCGGGTTGAACGCGTACTGCGGAGAGAAATGAAAATCGCGCTCGACCGTTTTAAAAACGCCGCTTCCGCCGAATAGAAAAACCGAAGCGTAAGCTTCGGTTTTTTCTTTTTAATGAAATTTTTTTTCCACTTCGCTGCAGATTTCGTCGGCGGTCATTCCGGAAGCCGTAATGACGGGAGCCTGAGTTGACGTATCGGCAATTCCTTGGACATTGCTGTCAAGTCCGGTTACGACACAGCAGTCACAATTCTTCGCATCCTCAGGAGTCTTCATCATCACTACGTCATATCCCTTTTGTTTTAACGCCTGTTCTACATCCGATAAAGATTGTTCAATTCCAATTTTTTTCGTCATATTGAACACCTCCGTTATGTAGAATGCTCAATTTTTGTTAGATTATTCTTCTTTTCGGATTTAATTGGCATACTTCGAAAAATATCCGACCATGACATTTACCGCGGTTTCCATCGCATCTTCATCCGGGTTCAGCTTGGCGTGATGAAGCCCGTGGGATGAATCGGCCCCCAGCCAGAACATAAAGCCGGGATATTTTTTCAGCATATATCCGAAATCTTCTCCGGTCATCGCTTCTTTCGCCGTTCTCACTTCAGCAAGCTGATGATCGCTGACAAATTGCATAAATTCTTCGGTCAGGCCGCTTGTATTATAAACTTGATGATAAATGGACGGATACGTGACTTTTCCTTTGCATCGGAAGCCGATTTCAATTCCTTTGACAAGCTCTTCAATCCGCTTTTTCACCATACGCATTGATTCCTCGGAAAGCGTCCGGATAGTTCCCTCCAGATGAGCATGCTCTGCGATGATATTTTGCGCCGTGCCCCCCGTAATCGTTCCGACAGTTATCACAGCGCTGTCAAGCGGATCCGTATTTCTGGATATGACCGTTTGCAGCTGCGTGACAAGCGTGCTCGCGGCGACGACCATGTCGTCTGCTGTATGCGGATATGCCGCATGCCCGCCTTTCCCCTCAAGATCGATGACGAGTTCGCTCGTATTGGCAAACAGCAATCCGCTTTTGGTGGAAATTGTGCCTACAGGAAGCTCAGGTGCTATATGGAGAGCGGTAATCAAATCCGGCGTCCATTTTTTCAGCACATCGCTTTCAAGCATCGGTTCCGCTCCGCCCGGTCCTTCTTCAGCCGGCTGGAATAAAAAGAGCAGATCATGTTTGACGGGATGATGGACAAAATGATCAATAATGCCGAGCGCGATGGTCATGTGCATATCGTGGCCGCATGCGTGCATAAAACCGGGGTGTTCAGATGCAAACGGAAGCCCCGTCTGCTCTTCAATCGACAGAGCGTCTATATCCGCTCTGTAGGCGAGCATTTTTTCCGGAGCCGTGCCGTTGACTTTGACAAAGATGCCGGTTCTCCAAGTTTCGATTTCAATTCTTTCCTCCGGATATTGGTTCAATAGATTCAGCAGGTACTGTTGGGTTTTATATTCCTGAAAGCCGATCTCCGGAATGCGGTGCAGATCTCTTCGGATGGCAATGAGCCGCTCTTTTTCCATATGTATTCCTCCTTGAGATAAGAATAAGGCGTGGATTTTATCATCCACGCCCATTCTATCAAACCATTCCTTACAGCTGGCGTAATTCCTGTTTGATTTCTGTTTTGCCTTTTGTTTTTTCATCAATATCTTTGATTTTTTTCGCAGGTGTTCCCGCTACAACGGTATATGGCTCGACGTCATTTACAACGATGGCTCCGGCAGCGACAACCGCGCCTTTACCGATTGTTACGCCTTCAAGCACAACCGCATTTGCGCCAATCACAACGTCGTCTTCCACGACTACAGGCTTAGCGCTAGGCGGCTCAATAACGCCCGCTAATACAGAACCCGCTCCGATGTGGCAGTTTTTGCCGACAGTCGCACGTCCGCCGAGAACAACGTTCATATCAATCATCGTACCTTCGCCGATGACTGAACCGATATTAATAGACGCACCCATCATGATAACGGCATTGTCGCCGATTTCGACTTGGTCGCGGATAATAGCGCCGGGCTCGATTCTCGCTTTAACATCTTTTAAATCAAGCATCGGGATCGCAGAGTTGCGGCGGTCATTTTCAATGACGTAATCCTCAATTTTGTCTTTGTTTTCTTCGATTGCGCTTTTAATTTCAGCCCACTCGCCAAAAACGACGCCGGATTGGCCGTTCAGGAATGTTTTAGCGGAATCGCCAAAGCTGATTCCTTCAAGATCGCCTTTTACATACACTTTTACAGGCGTTGATTTTGTACTATTTTGAATAAATGAAATAATTTCATTTGCATCCATCATTTTCATATGTATTGTCCTCCTCTGATTTTCTACCTCATTACTGTAACAAAGGAAGGATACAAAGACAAGAAAAAAAGGAACAAGCCTTTATTCTGCCGGCTGGCTGCACAGCGCGGCAAACTGTCTTCCGAATTCCCGGAGCTCTTCTTCCTCACTGCCCTCAGGGTTGTTTTCAATTTTGACCGACGGCAGCACCACCCGCCCGCCGCGGGTTTTGATTACTTTTTCCAATTCGTCAACCGCCCCGCAAAAAAACTCATAGGACGTATCTCCGGAACCGAACAAAGCAAATGTTTTTCCCGTAAACTCCAGGTTTTCCATATCTTCAGCAATATCGAGCATTTCATCAGGAAGATCCCCGTCTCCCCACGTATATGTGCCTAATAAAATATACTCGTAATCATTAAAAAGTTCGGCATGAAGATCCATCGCTTCATATCTGTCTACGGATGCTTGTGCTTCGATCAGCCCTTTTTCAATTAAATCCGCCATCGCCTCGGTGTTTCCTGACATTGTAGCGTAAACAAGCAATACATTCCCCATCTTCGTCTCTCCTTTATGCATAAAAACTAATGTGCGAGCCGTACCGCCTCATACGGTCTGACAAACTTACTTTCGTAAAGGCCCGCGCAAAAAAAGTTTTCTTCCCGGTTGGCCACCCGCCATCCGTGACCGCGGATCGTATCAAACCACTTTAATTCACCGGCGGCGAGATCAGCTTGATAAATACGCGAAAATCCGTTTTCGTCCTGTGACGATGTGACATAAATAATCCCGTTATCCTCAGAAACGTCGAGAAATGATTTTTCCCGTACGGCGGGCCCGGCTGTAATGGCAAACTCCTCTTGCGTCCGCACGTTTCGGACGGCAACCTCGCCCCGTTCTCCCTTTGCCGCGCCCTTTACTGCAATGAGCCAGTCATTCTGATACATCATCATTGAAGCCGTCATGCGCTGCCTTTCGCGGCTTATACGCCGGATGCGTTCTTCCTTCAGATCATACGCCCAAATGCCGCCATGATTCATATGAATCCGGGTGCCGATATAAATCGTCTGACCGTGTAAACAAAGCGAACGGATGACAGGCGGCTCCTTTAATTGTGAAAAGGGCTTAGCCACATGCCAAGTGACGCCGAAATCATCAGATAAGTAGAGGCAGTATGTGCCGTGGGCACAGACAAACCCGTTATTCCGCCCGGCAACGGCCCATACGGAGGCGCTGGTCGGAAACCGGGACGCCGTCCAAGTCTTTCCCTGATCGGCTGATCTGAGGACGGCGCCTTTTTCTCCAGCCGCGAATATGTAGGGCCCTATGTAAGTCAGCACATGAATTCTGCTTTTCACTTGGAACAGTCTTTTCCAGCCTTCTTCCGCCGAAAAATGAAAAATACCTTCGCCTTTCACTGCGACAAAAAATCCCGAAGATACTGATGCCATGACAGCCGTCGCGCCTTTATGAAACATGGCACCGGTCTCCGTGGTGAGCGGCCCATGCAAGAAAACCGCGGACAAATTCTTTGCAGCATTCTTGATCTTCAGCCGTCTCGGGCGCCAGCTCAATTTTCAGCGTTTCCGGATATAAATTGGCTCCGGCCTGTTCAAACGCATCGCAAAACAGCGTGACCGCTTCGCAAAACTTCGGGTAGGCGTGATCGCCTGAACCGAAACAGGCCGTTTTCAGTCCGTTGAGCTGGCTGTGCAGAATATCTTCGTAAAAATCTTCCGCTTCGTAAGGAAGATCACCGTCCCCCCATGTGTACGTGCCGACAAAAACATAATCATACGCTTCGAGAGAATCCGCATCTGCTTCGTCCATGTCGAGACAGTCAACTGCTATCTGATGCCCGCTCAGTGTTTCTTTTATAATGCCGGCAATATCCTCTGTATTCCCCGACATGCTTGCGTATATCATTAATGCTTTCTGCATATGATCACCTCGTAATTGATAATGATTTTCATTAACATATATAACACTTTAAATGATAATGATTTTCATTGTCAATAAAAAATAAAAAAAAGACAGCATGATTGCTGTCTTTCTAAAATGGGCGTTCCTGCTTCAGCATATCTTTAATGACAGAAACAAAAGCCTGCACTTGTTTTAATTCAAATGCCGGCTCATATCCGAGCAGCCATGTGTCACGGCCGATCGGATGGTCCTTTGTATCAAGCAGGGGCATTTTATTTACTTTGTCTTCCTCTTCCAAGGTGACTGACGGCAGAATGGCATAACCGATCCCGTGCAGCGCCATCTGCTTGCACGTTTCAATCTGATCGACAAGGATGGTCTGTTTCGGCGAGGTTTTGAATTTTTGATGCCACCAATGCTGAATTTCCTGAAAATATGTACTGTCACTTTTGAATTGGATAAACGGCCGATCGGTATGGGCTATATCATCAATACAGGAAATTTCCGTATCAACCAAATATAAATGATCGGTCATTAAATAATCTTTCCGGCCTTTCCATTCAGGATTTCCCCGGATAATGCCGATATGTACCTGATCTTCATACAGACTTTTCAGCATTTCGCTGCTCCACCCTGTAATGAGAGAGACCTTTGCATTCGGATAACGCTCCACATATGTTTTTAACACTTTCGGAAGCCAGTGCTGCCCGATAATGGAGGCGACGGCAAGCTTTAATGTGCCGTGAATCTCACCCTCAAGTTCATCAATGTTTTCTCTGATTCTTTCTTGCCGATCCGTGACGTCATTTGCAAATTGTATGATTTTTTCTCCTGCCGGCGTTACCGTAAGTCCTTTTTGAGATCTTAGAAAGATCTTTGTTCCCCAGGCTTTTTCAATGGTCTGCAATCGCTGGGACAGAGCCGGCTGTGACACGAATAACCGTTCGGCAGCCTTCCTCATGTTTAATTCCTCAGCTAAAACTACGAGCATATGAAGCTCTTGAAGCTGCATGTCGTCCTCCTTTTCAATGCCTTTCGTATTTCTTATCTACCATTCTAATAAAATAAAGGCTGCCGAGGCAAGCGCCACTCATATGTATGCGTTTTCTTTTTCCGGCATGCAAAAGAACAAATAGGCTGATCGTGCGAGCCTACTTATTCAATGATCTGATATGACTGCTCAACTGTTTTAACACGACTCTTCTCGTGAAAATGCCTTCAAAGACGCCTTCATCATTTTCAACGCAGACAAAGCCGTTGTTAATGACCATGCTGAACCCTTTGATAATCGGATCATTGATGTGGAGACGGGGAATGTCTTTCAGCATGACTTCCTCAACCGTAATTTGGTCCAGCTTCTCAAACTCGATCCGTTCAAGTCCGAAAATGCTGTTCATAATCATATTTGTCCCGATCAAACCGTGCAGACGGTACGAAGCGTCGAGGACGGGAATGGCGGTATAGCCGGTTTTCGTCAGCACTAATAGAGCATGTTCAAGGTTGTTTCCGACTTGAACGTGCGCCACTTTATCCGCCTCGATCATAAATTGTCCGACTGTTGCATCAAGAAGCTGATCTGATTGTAAGCTAATCATGTCACTTCGACCCCTTTACATTTTTCATCAAAGCATGTATTCCCTATATTGCAATAATATAAACATTATCATTTTTTGTCGAAAAGTTTCCGTCAATAAAAAAGATACTCTTTGCAATCGAGTATCAATTTATAGGCCGCTGATTAATTTTCGTTCCGAAAACGGTCATAGAGCGTTACGAGTTTTTTATAAGTGGTTCCATCGACGCTTTTTGACCCTGCTTCTATATCGTTGATTTCGCTGGTCAAAAGCTCAATGGCATATTCTTGATTGATCAGGATATTCAGCAGAAGTTTCTGTTCTTCTTCCGTAAATCGTTCACCGATAAGACTCATACGTAATCAGGCCCCCTATTTTTAACTGAATACCTCCGAAAGCAATGTGAAATTTGCTTTCAGCTCTACCGCTAGAATAAGTAAACAGAAAAAAATCGTCAACCGCATAATTCGACATTTTGCGGATTCTGTATGAAATATTATTTTGTGTAACGATTGGCATAACTGAATGCTGTGCAGGAATCGGGCTTGATTTTCGCTTCAATGCCCATCGAGGTAATGCGGCCGGTCATTTCTTGTATCAATTCTTTTGTCAGCCCTTTTTGACCGATATCCAGATGCACTTCAAATGAAAGATCCGCCCCTTCGTCCGCAAAAGGCAAGAGCAAATCTGTCAGTTCCATAAGACGGCCGTCGAGGATATGCGCAGCCATCTCCTGGCTGAACGCGGTTTCCAGCGAAATTTTTTCGTGAAGGCTATGTATCGGTCTTGCAAGATCATGATTTTTCAAACAGCCCCAAGCTCCCTTGCCTGTACGGTGCAAGTGTATAGCCGTAATAAACTTTGTGAAGTCGCGGTAAACTTGTGAATCAGTCCCTACAGACAGCACGTATGCTGAACGGGGGTCTTTATTGACAAAGCGTTTCAGCCGCTCCGTCACGTCTTGAAAGGTCATCTGTGCCTCAGAAAGATTATAAAACAGAAAAGAATCAGCCATGTACGGACACTCCTCTTTCCAGAGTCTACAACCAAACGAACAAGCACGTTCCTTTGCATAATTTAATAAAGCTCCGCTTGCGGAAGACCGGAAGCTTGGTCAGCCTGAAAAATCAAATCAAATTACTGAAGGAGCTCAAAAATTTCAATAGAAATCATGTCAATGTTATCAAACGGATATGTGTTAGGTTTTTCACCTTTTTGGAAAACCGTCAGTTCAAACGTTTGATTTTTTTCGAAATATTTAACACTGCAAATTTTTTCGCCGTTAACTTCAAAATAACGCTGCATCGGCTCGTTAGCCGCTTCCGCTGTTTCTTGCAGACTTTGCAGCCGCGTGATGATACCCATTAATTGTGACATTCTAAAAAAAGACTCCTTTCAAAAAACAACTTCAAATCAACAAGTATTTATTATAATACAAGTTCTACAGAGCATCATACCATAAAGTAGACCGGGATGGCATTTTCCCGCTGGATTTTCAAAAAGAAATAAACGGGAAAACCGTGTTTTCGAATAGTTTGAAGCTTTTTTCGGAATGTCATACACCTTTCAAAAATAATTTTTCGCTTTTTGAGCCGCCATTATCAGATGTATGTAAGGAGAAGCCCTTTTATGAGGAGACAGCATAAAAAAACTTGGCGGGGGTAGCGCCAAGTTTTTTCGGATCTTGATCTGATAGAGGGGTTGGGGAACAGAGAGTAACTTCTCTCTATAACTAAATGATAATGATTATCAGTATCATTGTCAATCGTTTTTTAAAACTTTTTTCAAATGAACAAAAAAAGCGGCATACAGCAGCCGCTTTAAAGTAACCCGTCCTGTTCATATAAATAAGAGTAAGGCAGATCGATAAATAAATACATATTGTCATCCATCGGGTATGAAAAGGTTCTGATCATCTCACCTGTCTCAATATCACTGTACAGGTCACTGAAAAAGCCTTTTCTTGAATTCCGCATCTTCATGATATTTTCTAAAAAGTACGGACGCCAGCTCCAGTTTTTCTCCATGTATTCAGGCTGATAAAGCCATTCGCCGGACTGCTTGAACACATTTCCCGTCAGCTGATAGCCTTCTTCATCACACATATAAATTCTGAAACAGCAGTCCGTCAGGTTTTCCGCCAGTTTTTTAATAAACTCATCGTCCGCCTGATGGGTTTTCTTCAGCTCGGAAACTGCCTGATTGACCCGCTTATAAAAATTCTCAGAGTGTTCATATACCGTTTCCAGCTTCTTTTTTTCTCTCGTAATAAATCGCTGAAACTCCGTTTTCAAGCGTGCTTTTAACAGGCTCCGGTCTATAAAATCCCCGCTCGGCGCCTGCAGATAATAGCCTTGAAAAAATCGGCCTCCGTTTCTCCATGCGTACTGGAGCTGGAAATCAGCTTCTATATCTTCATACAGCAGCGCGGCGCCGATTTTTCTCGCCAGCAATGAAATGCTGTACAGCACATGCTCATATGATGGTGACGGCTGAGATACCTTCAGCGCCTGCAAATCTATTTTCAGAAGGTCCGGTGAAAGGAGCGCGATTCTGTCCAGGTTGCTGCTCTCCTTACCTATATTGTCCACCGCTATTTTAATGCCGTATGTACGATAGTAGGCAAGCATATGGTACAGCTGTTCAATGTCGCCTTCGAAATTGTGCTCGGTGATCTCAAGCACAATACGGTTCAATTCAATGCCCTGCTCTTCGTATTCTTTCAAAAGCTCAAGAAAGCTTTCGCCGTGGTCAAGCATCAATACATTCGCATCCTGATTGATAAAAATCAACAGATCACGGTCAGCTTCTTTAAACCGCTCCAGCGCCTGCCTGATGACTCTGTCATCGACCTCAAGCTTATATTCTTCCGGAATGCCGGAATCTAAGAAAAACGGCCCGAGGCTCTCAATCTCCGCATCTGCCAAAATCCGCCCAAGCACTTCGTAGCCTACGACTCTTTGTTCCTCAGCGTTAAAAATCGCTTGGTAATACGGAATGACATCATCAATATTCGTCAGTATATCAAGTGGGTCCAACATGTTATCACCTGCTTCTCTATCTTTGTCTGATTATACACAATTATATCAGCACCACAAATGTTTAGATTAGGGGAAAAGGAGGCAGTATGGCCGCAGCTTAAAATAAAAGGGGGACATTTTTAAGATCACTCTTCAGACCGGTTAATTAAGGACGTTATTCATTTGTTTCACAATCACAAATAAAAGGATAAATATAAGAGCATTATAACCGGCAGCTGTCCAAAAATAATGGCTCCAATCAGTTCTGTTATATATCCAATCATCCTCATGTTCCAACTGAAAGAAAGTTCCTTTTTTATCTAAAGTGCCAAATGTAAGAGTTGTTAACCCGCCAACACTCTCGGAAACGTCAACTCCATACATTGAACCGGCATGATCAGTATGATGTATTGGCATATACGTATAATCAGATAAAATTGTTTCCGCCAGCTTAGTTGGCAGAGACACATATAATACAGCCGATGTATCGCCTCCGAGCCCACTCAAATACTCCCTGGCTTTAATAAATTTCGTTTCATCAGGAAAATCGATGTGATATAGCTTTTCAAATCTGATTATTTCATCAGATGTAAGATTGGTATTTTGATAATACTCCGGAGTAAAAGCACAAATAATAAAGTACCAAATATTAAAGATGATAACGAAACTGCTTACAAATAGTACAACGAACCATTTTAATAATTTCTTCAATTAATCGCCCCTTAATCTTTCAAAATTATATCATAATTTTGAATAGAAAATAAAACAAGCGAACGGCGGCTTTAACGTTCGCTTGTTTTGCAAAATAATCAATATATGAAAAATTAAAACGGATAAGGATTCAGCCATTGACCCCCGTCCATTGTGATACAATCCCCGTTTATATAGGACGCTTCATCAGATAGCAAAAACGCTGCCAACGCGGCGATTTCTTCCGGTGTGCCCAGCCGGCCGAGCGGCACACTGTTCATAGTGCGGGACACCGCTTTTTCCGATTCAAACAGCTTCTCCGCACCCCCTGTCCGTTCAATCGGGCCTGGGGCTATCGCGTTTGTGCGGATGCCGTATTTGCTCCCCCATTCAACGGCCAGCGTTCTTGTCAGTGACAATACCCCCGCTTTGGCTGCAGCGGAATGAACGACACCCGCTCCCGCTCCCCATGCGTATGTAGCGGCCATATTTAAGATGACGCCCTTCTGCTCCTGCTCGATCCAATGCCTTGCCGCTGCTTGGCTGCAGAAAAATGTGCCGTTTAAAACAATCTCAATAACAGCTTTCCATCCATTGGGTGTCAGCTTCTCTGCCGGGCAAATAAAGTTGCCGGCCGCATTGTTAATCAGCGCATCGAGCCGGCCAAAGACTTTTTTCGCTTCTGTAATCATGTCTGAAGCGGCGGAATCAGAACGGACATCCATTTGAAAACAGGCGACCTGCCCCTCAAAGGTCTCAATTTCTTTTTTTGTTTCCTCAAGTGCTTCATGGTTCCTCCCTGTCACCATGACGTGCCATCCTAATTCAGCCTGTTTTTTCGCCATTGCTTTTCCCATGCCGCTTGAACCGCCTGTAATGATTACCGCTTTCTTATCCATAACAAACCCACCCCTTTTTATTGAATGAATAATCATTCATAATTTTATCACAGATGTCTTTCCGCGTCATTACATGCTGAGAAGGGATTTTTCAGCCAAGCTGATGATATAATAGAACAACTCTGACAAAGGTTGGTTTTACATATGGAGAAAATGACCAGAAGAACATTTTTAAAAAGAGGATTCGGCATTTTGGGTACAGCTCTCGCAATGGCTTGCGGAGGTTACGGCTATGCCCGGTATATTGAACCGCGCATGATTGAGATCACCCGGCATACAATCACCAGCCGCCTGATCCCCCGCGGTTTTGACAATTTTAAAATCGTTCAATTCAGCGATACGCATCTCAGTGATGTGTTTACATCCGGTGACTTGAATAAAGCAGCGGAAAAGATCAATCAGCTGAAACCCGATCTGCTCATCTTTACGGGAGATTTAATTGATAAGCCGCATTTATTTAATGATCACCAGCATGCACTCGCCGTGCTGCAAAATCTTGAAGCTCCCTTCGGCAAACTTTGTGTTTACGGAAACCATGACCACGGAGGCTACGGTACGAACACGTACAAGGCTCTGATGGAAGCGGCTGATTTTCAAGTGCTTCGAAACGGCTACCGTCAGGTGCAGCTGACAGATGGAAGCCGGATTGAATTCGCGTTTTTGGATGATGTAATGCTCGGAAAACCCGATTATGAAGGCACCCTGTCACGCCTTTCCGAAGATGCGTTTTCCATTTTAATCGTCCACGAGCCTGATGCCGCTCTCAAGATAGGCGGATATCCCGTAAACCTCCAGCTGTCGGGACACACTCACGGCGGCCAGGTCCAGCTCCCGTTTTTCGGCCCTCTTATTACGCCTCCTTACGGAAAAACGTATACCGACGGCATGTATACGCTGCATGACACAGGCGTTTACGTCAATCGCGGGCTCGGTACGACAAGACTGCCGTATCGATTTTTAGCCAGACCGGAAATCACGCTGTTCACATTGAAAACCGAGCAAAAATAAGACTTTTATCCTGATGCACAGACACCCCCTCCGTAATATGTATATGGAAAAGAGCAAAAAGGAGGGTGATGAAACTGCTGACATATCAAGTGAAACAAGGAGAAACCATCTCAAGCATTGCGCAAGACTTCAGAATAAGCACTGCTGCTCTCCTTCAGGCAAATCCCTCAATCCAATCGGTCATATACGCGGGACAGCATATTATCATACCGAATCTTCCCGACCCATCCACCATTCCCTACTCCATCATCGTGTATATCGGAGCGAAGAAACTGGAGTTATACCGCCTTGGCAGGCTCATCCGTACGTATCCCATCGCAGTCGGAAAAATATTGACGACCACGCCGACCGGAGAATTTTACATCGTGAACCGCCAGCCTAAGCCCGGCGGCCCGTTCGGCGCTTATTGGCTCAGCCTCTCTAAAATTCATTACGGCATTCACGGAACAAATAATCCTTCCTCCATCGGCAAAGCGGTATCAAAAGGATGCATCCGGATGTATAATCAGGACGTCACTGAACTTGCCGCTGCCGTTCCTAATGGAACAAGGGTGACTATTATAAGATAGAAAGATCTTATTTGTTAATGGAACGAGCTGATGATAATATATTACAGTGGGACCTTTAGGGTAAGGAGCGTGTTTATGGATATATTTAAAAATCGCAATTTTGTCCGTCTCTTTTTCGCAGCACTCGCTTCTCAAATGGGAACGACTGTAGGTAATATGGCTTTCGCTTTTTACTTGCTGGACCATTTTTCAAACCAGCCGGCATACACGACTTTGGCTGAGCTGATGTATTCACTGCCGACAGTTTTCGTATTTCTGATTGTCGGTGTCGCAGCTGACCGGCTTGACAGGAAAAAGGTCGCAGAGAATTGTGACTGGATCAGAGCCGGACTGACGATCGTATTGTTTGCCGCATTATACACCGGGAGCATCCCTCTCGTGTTCTGTATTTTGTTCATCAGAAGCGCCGTGACCAAGTTCTTTTTCCCGGCGGAAGCCAGCCTTGTACAAGCTATTCTGCCTAAGGAGCATTACGCGAAAGCGGCGGGACTTAACCAGATCCTGTTCAGCATCTTCATGGTTTTCGGCGTCGGTATAGGCGCGTTTATGTATAAAACGATCGGTATTCACGGAGCCATTATCCTTGATTTTGTCAGCTTTATTGTATCAGGCTTTCTGATCCGCGCGTGCCGCATTCCGAAAGAAGCCCGTCAGCCGAACGGCCCTTTTAAATGGGGAGATTCGTTTCTGAAAGACTCGGTCGCTGATTTTAAGGAAGGGATCGTATATATTGTTAAAAACAAATTGCTTGCTTCCCTTATTTTCGGCTTTTTTATCTTTGGTTTTGTCAACGGCGGCTTTGCCGTACTGCCGATGTTTACGATGAAATACGGACTTGCGCCTGATCATTACGAATCACATACTTCCATCTTCACCGTCGCACTCGGCTTCGGCCTGCTTGCAGGAAGTGTGATCGGAACGATGATCGCAAAAAAAGTCAAACCGCATCATTTGATGTCGATTCCTATTTTGGCAGCCGGACTGCTCATTTTTGTCCTCGGCTATACGGATAAGCTGTGGATTTATTATATGGCGGCTTTCGTCCTCGGCATGTGCATCGGCCCTGTCAATATCGCCATCGGCGGCTGGATGCCGAAAATCGTTCATCCGAAAATAATGGGCCGGGTCAGCGGCTGGCAGGACCCTTTTATGATGTTTGCCCAATCGATTACACTCGGACTGGTCGCCCTGTTATTTCCGAAATTCGTTACCAATATTGATTACCTTTATTACGGCATGGGAATCGTGATTTTAGCGGTATTTGTGTTCTATTTTATCGCTCTTCCGAAATACAGCGCCGAGGCAGCAGAGATCGATGTGCAACAATCATTAAAGGCTGATTCTGAAAAACATGCAAAACCTGTCTAATAAAGGAAAAAGATGCGCCCTTTTCATCAGAAAAAGGCGTATTTTTATAATCAATATTTGCATTTCAACGCTAAAAAAGTATAATCTATATATGAACTTGATCAATGCAAAGGAGAGAAATAATGGACGACCACGCTTATTCGAAAGAGCTGCAGCCAACCATCGAGAATCTTTCAAAAGCTGTTTATACTGTGAACCGCCATGCAAAAACCGCCCCCAACCCTAAATACCTTTATCTGCTGAAAAAACGGGCATTACAAAAGCTTGTGAAAGAAGGCAAAGGGAAAAAAATAGGGCTTCACTTTTCAAATAATCCCAGGTTTAGCCAACAGCAGTCAGACGTACTTATCTCTATCGGAGACTACTATTTTCACATGCCTCCAACAAAAGAAGACTTCCAGCATCTTCCGCATTTAGGTACGTTAAATCAATCGTACCGCAATCCTAAAGCACAAATGTCTTTGACAAAAGCGAAAAACGTATTGCAAAAATATGTGGGCTTAAAGGAAAAACCGCTTGCCGCCAACAGGCAGCAGCCCGCTTATCATAAACCCGTATTTAAAAAACTTGGTGAGAGTTATTTTTAATTCCGCCGCAAAAAAAGCCGATGCGTCATGCATCGGCTTTTTTCTATTCAATCACGTACGTATCCACTTTTTTAATGAGCTCGCTGATTTCAGGCTTGCTGATCTGTTCATCCGCTCCGACTACTTCGCCCCGGTGGCGCAGGTCGTCCGTAATCAGGGACGAGAAAATCATAATCGGCACATCAGAGCTTTGCGGGTTATCCTTAAGGAGCTTCGTCAAACGATGCCCGTCCATTTTCGGCATCTCAATGTCACTGATAATCATGTCAATATGGTCTGACAGGTTTGCTCCGTTATCCGTCAGTTCCACGACGTAATCATACGCTTCTTTTCCGTTTTCAAACGTAACGATTTCACTGTACCCCGCCTCAGTCAGCTCATCCGTCAAAAGACGCATCAGAAGCGGAGAATCTTCAACGATGATCAGTTTTTTACCCGCCCGTCTTTCATCAAATCCTTCCTGATGGACATGATAAGTCTCAACTCCGGATGCCGATTCAATATCATAAATGATCTTTTCATAATCAGGCAGAAAGATCATCGTCTCTTCCAGTTTGATGATTCCCGTTAAATGCCGCTCCATCCCCTGGTTCAAGGAAGTCGGCTTTTCAATCGCCTCCCAGGACACCCTGTGGATTTGTGAAACGGAACCGACGTGAAAGACGATTTTCCGCTTGTTGAATTCCGTTACGATATATTTATCGTCTTTTGCTCCTTCGGCATCAACGCCGAAAAAGGTATACAGACTGATGACGGGAAGAATTTCGCCTCTCAGCTTAATCATCCCTTCTACGTCTTTATGAGACTGAGGCACAGATGTGACAACTACCGGCTGAATGATTTCCCGGACTTTCATCACATTTATGCCAAATGTATTGACGCCTACTTCAAATTTGACGATTTCTAATTCGTTTGTGCCTGAATCCAATAAAATATCGTATTGTTGTAAAGACAATTCAATCCCTCGCTATCCGCATTCAGTATTGTACTGTATATATCGGCTGGAAACGGAAAAAGTGAATGTATTCGGTCCAACTGGCCATGAACTCTTTATAAAAAAATGCTTTTTTCTGATATCCCATTGACTTTTTGACATCGAGTGGTAAAATAGTCAAGGATTTTTCAGGAAGAAGGGTGTAATAAATGGGTACAGTAGTCATATTCGACCAAGATCAAATGACGGTGTTAGAAGATATCAGCAAAACGGCTTACCTGCAAATGAAAAAAGAGGCGAAAGAGCGTCCCGACAAGCCCGCTCCATACATCTTATGGCGGGAAGACGTCAGCTTTGAATACGGGTATTAATGACATTCGCCACATATCACAATAGATAGATCATGATACAATGAAGACAATCATTTCAGCTGGTTGTCTTATTTTTTTCTGAAAGAAGGTATGTTTTCACATATCGGACATATACTCGGGATAGTTCAATAAAAAGATGACAAATGCTCAGCTAGTGGTAAAATAGGAGAAACTCAATATATAGTATAAGGTGATGAATTATGGAACATTTGCTTAATCCGAATGTAAAAGAAATTGAAATTTCAGGAATTCGCAAATTCTCAAATCTTGTAGCTCAGCACGACAATGTCATTTCGCTTACGATCGGTCAGCCGGATTTCTTCACGCCGCACCATGTCAAAGCGGCTGCCAAAAAGGCAATCGACGATAACGCAACGGCATATACTCCGAATGCGGGCGGCCTTGAGCTGAGACAGGCCGTACAGCTTTATATGAAGAAAAAAGCTGATTTGAATTATGAAGCTGAAACTGAAATCATCGTCACAACCGGGGCAAGCCAAGCGATTGACGCGTCTTTGCGGACGATTTTATCTCCGGGCGATGAAGTTATTCTCCCCGGACCGATATATCCGGGCTACGAACCGATCATCCGCATGTCGGGCGCCGTTCCGGTCCATGTGGATACGACGACACACGGATTTAAGCTGACGGCGCGGCTCATTGAAGAATCGCTGACACCAAAAACAAAATGCGTCATTCTTCCTTATCCGTCAAATCCGACCGGAGTGACATTGTCTGAGGAAGAGCTGCAAAACATCGCAGCCGTCCTGAAGGGCAGAAATGTTTTTGTCCTGTCTGATGAGATTTACAGCGAATTAACCTATGACAGACCGCATTATTCGATCGCGTCTTATTTGAGAGACCAGACGATCGTCATCAACGGCCTGTCAAAATCACACAGCATGACGGGCTGGAGAATCGGTTTCATTTTCGCACCGAAAGAAATTGCCAAGCACATCTTAAAAGTTCACCAATACAGTGTGACATGCGCGTCTTCAATCTCTCAGAAAGCGGCTCTTGAAGCGGTGACAAACGGTGTTGATGATGCGCTTATTATGAGAGAACAGTATAAAAAGCGGCTTGACTATGTATATGACCGTCTTGTTTCAATGGGGCTTGACGTCGTAAAGCCGTCAGGCGCATTTTATATCTTCCCTTCCATTAAGTCATTCGGAATGTCATCGTTTGATTTTAGTATGGCTCTTTTAGAGGATGCAGGTGTGGCTCTTGTGCCCGGCAGCTCGTTTTCAAAGTTGGGTGAAGGGTATGTGAGGCTGTCATTCGCATATTCACTGGATACATTGAGAGAAGGCTTGGACCGGCTGGAAGCATTTATTTTAAAAACGAGAGAATCCATGCAGACTATTTAAACAACGGCATAACGCCGTTGTTTTTTATTGTTTCGGGAATGTAATATGAAAGGCCGTGCCTCTATCCGGTTTGCTGTCTACTTGGATAGCTCCCTGGTGGTTTTTAATAAGGTTGAATGTGACCATCAGCCCCAGGCCGGTTCCTTTTTCTTTCGTTGTCAAAAACGGTTCGCCTATTCGTTTCAGCACGTTTTCCGGTATCCCGTCACCCTCGTCTTTCACCGTCACATTAACGGAATACTCATCTTCTGTCATGATGATGTGAACCGTTCCCCCATCCGGCATCGACTCAACGGCATTTTTAATCAGATTGATAAACACCTGTTTCAGCTGATTTTGATCACCGTTAATATACATGCTGTCATTTTCGTAATCCGTTTTGATAAAAATCCCTTTAAGATTTGCCTGCGTCTCTAAAAGAGCGGTCACTTCACTTATAATTTTCTTTAAGTTTACACGCTCTTTCACGGCGTTTTGCTGAGGTTTGGCAAGCATTAAAAGCTCACTTAAAATTAATTCAATTCTGCTCAATTCAGAAAACACAATTTCAAAGTAATGTTCGTTTTCCTCCATCGTCGGCTTCATGAGCTGTAAAAATCCTTTGATCGCCGTCAGCGGATTGCGGATTTCGTGAGCGATTCCCGCCGCCAGCTGCCCTGCAATAGACAGCTTTTCTGATTTCAGCATTAATTCCTCCGTCTGCTTCCGCTCAGAAATGTCACGCAGAATGACCTGCACGGCCGTTTCTCCGAAAAACGTCGTCGGAATGCAGACCATTTCCGTGTAGATCAGCCGGTTTTTAAAGGTAAACCACGACTGCTTAATGATTTCTGACTCGGTCTTTCGGTTGATAATATTTTGGATCCGCTGTTTCACGCCGTCATGATCGCAGGGATGAAGCTGATCATAGACGTTTTTCCCGATTAAATCTTCATAGGTTTCAGCCTCAAACAGCGAAATGCCCGACTCATTCATGAATACCCATTTATCATTGTGAATCACGGCGATCGTATCAATTGAATTCTGAATGAGGAGCTGATAACGCTCTCTGCTTTTTTGCAGAATCGTTTGGAATTTTTTCCGTGAAGAAATATCAATCAGAAGCAGCAATTCCGCCCGCTGATTTTTATATGTCGTCGGTGCCGCCTTTACTTCTAAATGAACGGGCGTGCCGTCGAGCCTTCTCCACGTCTGTTCGATCATTCCGACTTCCATTCCTTTTTGCATCCGCACAATTCGGTTTTTCACAATGTCGTGATACTCTTCTTCAATAAACTCATAAGAGCGCCTGCCGATTACCTCGTCTTTGCTTTCGGCTCCCAGCATGGCAAGCATCGCGTTGTTGGCGTAGGCGATTGTGCCGTTGATGCTGACATATAAAGGATTCGGCAGCATTTCGACAAGACGCTCGAATTCGCCGTTTCCAGCCGCATCTTCCGACTGTTGTTCTGCCTTTTGCTTCTTTTGTTCATACATATAAGGCCGGCGGGGCGTCTTCTCCTCAAGCACCTTGATTTTGAGGATGATTTCCCGATCCGTCCCCTCCATTTGCGGTGTGACAATTTCCACACCCGCTTCAAGCCATACGATGGTATGATCTTTTTTAATAAGACGAAAGGTGCAAGGCATCAAATGATGCTCATTATAGAAGTAACTTTCAACCAAAAATTGATCTTCTTCATGCAGGAACGTTTTGAGAAATGACCCGATCATCTCTTCCTGAGAATAACTGAAGTACGACTTGCAGTTTGCAGAAATATACATAATACGCCCGTTAGACGTCAAAACGGCATGAAGATCGGTTTTCGATTGAAACTGTTTGACATGCTGAGTATCCTGTTCCACAGAATCCCTCCTTTGCATTATACTCGCACTGCAGGCTGGACACGGACTGATATAAAAAGAAATTCCACTAGATTGATTCGCTAAAAAATGAGCATTCTCCTTCTATTCTTATTGTGAACGTCAATTTTCCTGAATGAAAGAAAGGGCGCACGAAATGTTCGGCCGCCCTTTCATTTGTTATTTTTTATTGTATTTCTTTTCAAGTTCTTTGTAAGCGTCAATTGCTCCCTTGGCAATGTTTTTGCTTACATGATCTTTATCATTTCGAACAGACGGAACGACGACGCTGAATGCCACTCTTGGATGTTCTGACGGATAATAGCCAACAAAGGTCAGGTTATACGTGTACTTCCCCCACCAGTTTTTGTTCGTGCCGTAATAGTGCGTCTCCGCGGTTCCCGTTTTTCCGGAAACATCAGCGCCGGAACCTTGGAATGTTGAATAAGCCGTTCCTTGAGGTGAGCTTGTGACCAATTTCATTCCTTTATGAACCTGATCAAAATCGCTCGGACTGTTATTTACTTTGTTCAAAATTTTAATATCTCGCTGTTCAATCGCTTTTCCAATCTTGTTTTTGCTGTCCGGTTCATGAATGCTTGTGACGATCCGCGGCTGGACGCGATACCCGCCGTTTGCGATGGCTGAAATATATTGAGCCATTTGAAGCGGCGTATACGTATCAAACTGTCCGATCGCAAAGTCAAGCAGCAATCCCCCGACCATTTGCGGATTTGACTGCATGCCCGCTGATTCCTGCGGAAGATCAATCCCGGTCTTCACACCCAAACCGAATTGGGCGTAGTAGTTGCGCATTTTCTTAATATCGTCTAATCCGGCCGGCAGCGTGCCGTACGGCCTGTAGGTAATGCCGGCGATATGCATGGCCACATGAAACATATATACGTTTGAACTTCTTTGCAGCGCGGTCAGCTCAGTAATGGCTCCCATTTGTGTCCACGATTGTTTTCTCGTTTTGCCTTTAAATACAAGCGGTGCATCGACAAACGTTTTATAATGCGGGAGGCCGCTTTGGTAACCCGCGAGAACAGTCGCTCCTTTAACAGAAGAGCCCATCTCATATTGGGTCGTAAATGCTCCGATCGCAAAATCCTGTGTTTTATTTGTTTCGAGATCGATGCGTTTCCCCGCCATTGAGAGAATATCCCCGTTGTTCGGATCCATCATGACGGCAAATCCTCTGTCAACCATAAAGTTGCCTGCGGCGCGGCTTCTTCTCAGCTCTTTTTCAATGACTTTTTCGACTTTCGACTGTAATTCCATATCGAGCGAGAGCTGCAGATCGTAGCCTCTGCTGCCTTCATCGACGGGCTTTTGGCTGACGACTTCACCTTTGCTGTTTTCCACATACTCAACTTTTTCTTTATGCGCGTTTAAATAGTCTTCATACTGATATTCAATGTAGCTTTTTCCCACTCGGTCATTCAGTGAATAGCCTCTTGTGACATAGTAATCTTTCCGTTCGCCCAACAATCCCTGTTCCGGTGTCGTCACACCGCCGAACAGAGAGTACAGTGTTTTGTCGTACGGATATTTCCGCGTCCAGTCATTGATTACGTCAATGCCGGGGAGCTCTTTCAGGTGCTCGGATACGACGGAAACTTCTTCATATGTCAGGTCGCTTTTCGGTTTTTGCTTGTTGTTTTCATGCTCGTCAAGCAGTGAACCGCTGTTTCCGTTTCCGTTCAGCTTATTCGGGTCCATTGATTTGACGACTTGCGGCTGATAGGCGTTGCCGCTTGAAAAACGCGTATAAATCGCCGCGATTTCCAGCTCTTTTTTATTTTGTTTGATCGCGTCAATCTCCTGCTTCGGGACGCGTTCAATCTGGCGTTTGTATACTTCTTGGGATTTCAGGCTGTTTTCTGAATCCTTCATAAGCTTTTCCGCCTTCTTTGGATGTGCGGCAAGCCAGTAATCAATGATATTTCGATCCTTCATAAATTCAGTATCAATATGAATCAGTGCGGCGAGATTTTTTGCCGTTTTCAATTTGTCCTTTGCCGAGGTTTTTGAGGTAGAAACGTATACAATTTCAGGCACAGCCTGGTTATCAACCGCCACTCTGTTCCGCTTGTCATACATCTTTCCCCGCGGTGTCGGATAATAGGCGGTTTTTGCATTTGCCTTCTCCGCATCCTGGCGGTGTTTATCCCCTTCGACAATCTGGACGATGCCGAGTTTAAAAATCAGTGCCGTAAAGAGAAGGAAAACAACTAAAAAATAGAGATTCATTCTCAGCGCTCTGTAACGTTTCGTTTTTTTCTTTGGTTCGCGCGCGACTTCAGCCACTTTCTGTTACACCTCTCAAATCATTGAATATATTTACATAAACAGATTTTAATTGTAACATTTTTGTAAAAGTTGTTACAGCGAAAACGGGTAAAAAAAACTGTCAAGATCAAATTATCTTAAAATATATCTAACACTTCAAATAATTTGAAGAGATGTAACGGATTTTAAAAAATAAATACAGATCGTTTTTCCTGATATAAAGCCATTTTTCTGTGCTCAATTACAATTATGACAAACGTTTGTTGTCAAAGGAAATGGCTGCCTGCATTATGACAAAAAAGCTGTGATAAGATTTTTCATGTAGAAAAAAACTTCTCTGGGAGGCTATTAACTATGAAAAAAGCATTTCTCTTATCTGCCGCCGCGGCAGTCAGTTTAATTACATTCGGAGGCATTCAGCAGGCATCTGCCAAAGAGCTGTCATGCCAGCACGTCGTTACCGTGAAAAAAGGAAACACTGTACAGCATCTGACTCTTCAAGAGGCTGTTGAAAAACTACATATGAAAACGAGCGTGAAAAAGCTGAACGTTAAAAATGAGAAAGAACTGAAACAGCAGCTGCAAAAACACGCAAAGCATTCTGATATGACAGTTAAAGACGTTCAAAAAGGAACACCGGCAAAAACGGCACCGGCAGCTGCTGAAAAACCGAAAGCCGATCAAAACCAGCAAAACCAGGCTGCTGACAATGCAAAGCAGACAGATAACACAAACAACAGCAGCGAGAAAACTCCTTCTTCTGTCAGTGCGTACGAAAAGAAAGTCGTTGAATTGACAAACGCAGAGAGACAAAAGCAAGGTTTAAAACCTCTGCAGATTGATGATAAACTAAGCAAATCCGCTCACGCAAAATCACAAGATATGAAAGACAAAAACTATTTCGATCACCAAAGCCCTACTTACGGCTCACCTTTCGATATGATGAAGTCTTTCGGAATCACTTATAAAACCGCCGGTGAAAATATCGCCAAAGGACAGCCGACTCCTGAAGCTGTCGTTAAAGCTTGGATGAACAGTGAAGGCCACAGAAAGAACATCATGAATCCTGAGTTCACTCAAATCGGTGTCGGTTACGTAGAATCAGGAAACATCTGGACACAGCAATTTATCGGAAAATAAATAATAAAAAAGATTGCCCCTGCGGGCAATCTTTTTTATTTCACCCAAAGCTTATAAATACTTTGAGTTCCGCTGTTTTCTTCACCTTGCGCGGAAAGCTTGTCGTATAATGATTTGGCAAGCGCTAATCCGGGCATTTCTTCTCCCATGAGCTCCGCTTCTTCAAGGGCGATTCCCATGTCTTTAATAAAGTGTTTCACGTAGAATCCGGGCGCAAAATCACCTTTCAGCATACGGGGAGCAAGATTTGACAATGACCAGCTTCCGGCAGCTCCGGTTGTAATGCTTTTCAGCACTTGTTCCGGGTTCAGACCGGATTTTTCAGCGTAAGCCATCGCTTCAGCCACTCCGACCATTCCCGCTGCAATCGCGATCTGATTGCACATTTTCGTATGCTGGCCGCTGCCGGCCGGACCTTGATACTGAATGTTTTCCCCCATAACGGAGAAAAGCGGCAGGCATGCTTCAAACGCTTCTTTTTCTCCTCCGGCCATAATGGCAAGCGTTCCGTTCCTCGCGCCGATGTCTCCGCCGGAAACGGGTGCATCCAAGGCAAGAATGGACTTTTCTTTGGCCTGCTCCGCAATCTTTTTCGCCAGAGACGGTTTTGATGTCGTCATATCAATGACAAACGCCCCTTCTTTTGCGTGCCGGAGAATGCCGTTTTCGCCGAGATAGATGTCCTCGACATCACTCGGATAGCCGACCATAGTAATAATAATGTCAGCTTTCTCTGAAAGGTCTTTGACCGTCTCCTGCCAGACCGCTCCCTTATTCAGAATCTCTTCCGCTTTTTGTTTCGTCCGCGTGTAGACTAAAACAGGATAGCCCGCTTCTAAAATGTGCGCTGCCATACTGTTTCCCATGACGCCCAAACCGATAAATCCGACCGTTTTGTTCACTGCGCTTTCCTCCCCTGATGCGATTCATATATCACTCTTTCATGTCTATATTACCATATTATAGGCTGGTAGAGACCGCATTACAAAGTGAATTTAGAAATGGCGCTGATCAGTTCTTCGCTTGAGCTCTTTAACATATCAGTCGATTGCTTCACTTTTTCAAGCGTAACGAGCTGTTCATCAGTAGAAGCATTCACTTCTTCCGCCGCTGCCGCAGATTCTTGAGAAATGGCAGAGATGCTTTGAATCGCTTCTTGAATCGCGGCTTGTTCTTCACTCATTTTTTGAATGTCATTGTAAATATGATCTATACCTTGAACGAGAGACTGCATTTCCGTCGTAATCAGATTGAGGACCTCACCCGTTTCATGAATGGCGCTGTTTTGTTCATCATTCATTCTGCTTGCCTCAATCATCGCGTGTGACGCTTCTTTTGTCTCAGATTGAATCAGACGGACCGTCTCACTGATATGGCCGGAAGAAAGAGCTGATTGTTCAGCAAGCTTGCGGACTTCTTCCGCGACGACGGCAAAGCCCCGGCCGCTTTCTCCCGCTCTTGCGGCTTCAATGCTCGCATTCAGCGCCAAGAGGTTCGTCTGGTCTGAAATTGCGGATATTGCCGTCACGACTTCTTCTATGTTTTTCGTTTGTTCTTCCAGGTCATTCAGCATTGCCTCTACTTTTTTCGTTTCTGAATTGGCTTCGTTTGACTTCATCAGCAGCTGCCCGAGCGCGTCCAATCCTTTGTAGCTGGCATCCTCTGAAGATTTTGAGAGTTGTTTTATGCTGCCTGCGCGATCTGCGATTCCTTTTATTTTGACCGAGAGATTTTCTGATTTTTCATTGATCGTCTCAACCTCTGACGCTTGCTCTGTCGCTCCGGCGGCGACTTCCTCTATCGCTTTTGCGATTTGTCCGCTCGTTTCATTTGTTTCTTGTGAAATGACGGTTAGCTGGTCAGATGTATCAGACACATTTTCTGAGGAGGCCTTAACCTGTTCGACCATCTCTTTCATATTTTCAACCATTTGGTTAAAGTCTTTTGTTAACTCGCCTACTTCATCTTTTGATTTCGTCTGAGCGCGGACGGTTAAATCTCCCGCTGAGACTGAATTTGTTTTGGCAATCAGCTGCTGAATCGGCCCGGTTATCGTTTTTGCGAGGAAATAACTGAGGCCGATCGTAATCACAAGAGCAATCAGTGACATAAAAATGCTCACCGTGTTCATTTTATCGGCTACTCCCATCAGCTGATCTTTTTCAAACTGCGTTCCGACTTTCCACCCTGTTTCTTTTACCGTTTGGTAGACGACCATGTTCCCCTGCAGCTCTTTGATGCCTTCTTTATCCGCAGTGAGGTCTTTTAACGTCTGATCTTCCGAAATATTTTTTCCCTGTTTTTCCGGATGCGCCAGAAGAGAGCCGTTTTCATCCGCCAAAAACGCAAATCCTTTATACGGTACCTTTTGCTCGTTGACCATGCTCTGAATGGAGGACAGCTTCAGATCTAAGCTCACCACTCCGACGACGGTTCCGCTGTTTTGAATGGCTTTTGACGCCGTCACGATCATGTCTCCCGTCACTGCATCTTTGTAAGGGTCAGTCCAGACAACCTTATCGGGTTTTTCGGCCGCCATCTTATACCACGTTCTATTTGTCGGATCATAGTCTTTGGCAAAGTCGGCCTTTGGATATGTAAACATTTGTTTGTTTGCGGTTCCGACATACGCAAGCGCGACATATTTGTCATTCTGTCCGATCTGTTTTAACTCATCATTAAAAAGCCGCGCGGTTTCTTTGTTCCCATCTGATAAAAAAGACCGGGACAATTCACCGCCTGCTAATCTCATTAATACGGTCTCATCATTTTTCAGCTGAAGCTCAATGTTCTGACCGAGTGAATTGGTGACATTCTCTGTCGTACGTTTTGCTTCCTCCGTCATCATCGGCTTTAATGTCAAATATGAAGAAACCGTTAAAAAAACAACCGTTACGATAAGCATTGCCGATACAAACACAGCAATTTTGATGTGCATTTTTTTAAACATAACCATCCCCTCCTGAGAGTTATATCGGTCTTTCGGCCAAGAAAATGAATAAACCTTGAAATAAATATCAAAAATTTCCGTCATTTGGCGCAGCAAAAAAAGAGCCGTCGTACCGACAGCTCCGCCTTACGTAAAATATTCGATTTTCGCTTTCGGGAAATAGGTTTCGATATAAGATTCCAGTGTTTCCCTTAAAGCATGCTCTTCGTCTTTTTGGTATATATACTTGCCGATTCCGTAGCGTCCCCATTTGTATCTGCGCTTTTCTTCATCAAGCTCAAGCTTTGTTTTCGGATAGTTCTTCTCAATCACCCGCTTGGCCGGTTTTGTAAAACGGTGCTGGATCAGTTCAAATGTGATGTCATGCCGAACGTCTTCATCAAGCGCCGCATCAAGTTTCTCAAACAGTTCCTTATAGCCTTCCTCCCAGCCATCGTGAATATAAATCGGCGCCACGATGAAACCGAGCGGATAGCCCGCTTTAGCGACTTTGACGGCGGCTTCTATCCGTTTGTCGAGCGGAGAAGTTCCCGGTTCAAAGTTTTTAATGACATAATCCGCATTGATGCTGAATCTGAACCTAGTCTTTCCGTTATGTTTTGCATCAAGCAAATGATCGACGTGGTGAAATTTAGTCACGAATCTGAGCTGTCCCAATTCGCTTTGTCCGAAATGTTCAATGGCTCTTTTTAATGTATGTGTCAGATGATCGATTCCTACGATATCAGACGTACAAGAGGCTTCAAATCTTGTAAATTCCGGCGCCCGTTCTTTCATATACTCATCAGCCTGATCCAGAATCTCTTCCACATTGACATATGTCCGGATGTAGGGCTTTGACCCCATCGTCGTCTGCAGGTAGCAATAGTGGCAATGCCCCATACAGCCCGTCGCAAATGGAATGGCATATTCGGCGGACGGCTTTGAAGAATCGAATTTCAGTGTTTTCCGGACGCCGATTACCAATGTTGATTTCGCGTTCCGGTATTGCTGCAAATGATTTTTTCCCGGAATATTCCGGACTTGATTATGCGATGTCGTTTCTCTGATCTCAAGCCCCATGTTTTCAAACTTATTCTTCAGCTCTTTTCCTAACGGGTATTCGAGCGCTCTCGGTTCAATATAAACAAGCTGGGGCACAAACGGCTTCAACATAGACAGACACTCCCTTTACATATTCTCATGTTGTTACTTTCCGTTTAAAAGAGAGTGAATATGCGTTGTAAACATTTCCTTTGATCAATGATACCGGTCTTCTTCAAAAAGCTCGCTGTAAAGCGCTTCCGCTTCCTCATATGTCGAAAAGACCGCGTCATCTTCGGCCAGCGGATGATAGGTTTCGTATAAAAACAGAGACAGTTCTCCCTCATGATACGGATGATGGACGATCTCCGCCTCTTTAATATGGGCAACATTGGCCGCATGCGGATTGCGGTAAATCACATAGACCGTATCCCCCGCTGCAAATGATTTTGTCATAATAATCCCTCCTGTTGAAAGTTATTGTTCCCCCCTTTTTTCCGAATATGAAAAAAACCAGACGGCTTACACCGTCTGGCTTTTGTATTACTTATTGAATGTTTCTTTAACGAATGCGACAACCTCTTCTGTCGTGCTCATAGACAAGATTGTTTCTTTGAATGATTCAGCTTCTTTTTTAGAAAGCTTGCTGATCTGCGTTCTTGCCGGAAGGATGGATGTAGCGCTCATCGAGAACTCATCTAAGCCTAAGCCGAGAAGAATCGGAATCGCAATTTCGTCTCCCGCCATTTCTCCGCACATGCCGACCCATTTGCCCTCTTTGTGAGCGGCTTCAATAACAAGGGTGATCAGACGGAGAATCGCCGGATTGTATGGCTGATACAGATAAGCTACGCGCTCGTTCATGCGGTCAGCAGCCATCGTGTATTGGATCAAGTCATTTGTTCCGATACTGAAGAAGTCAACTTCTGCGGCAAACTGATCTGCGATCACGGCTGTAGACGGAATCTCTACCATCATACCGACTTCAATATCGTCAGAAACCGCTACGCCGGCTTCGACGAGTTTTTCTTTTTCTTCGAGAAGAATCGCTTTCGCCTGTTTAAACTCGTTTACTGTCGCAATCATCGGGAACATGATTTTTAAGTTTCCGTATGTACTTGCACGAAGCAGCGCACGAAGCTGAGTTCTGAAGATTTCTTGCTCTTCAAGGCAAAGGCGGATGGCTCTGTAGCCTAAGAACGGGTTCATTTCTTTAGGGAGCTGCAGGTAAGGAAGCTCTTTGTCGCCGCCGATATCCAATGTCCGCACGACAACTGATTTTCCTTCCATACGCTCAAGAACCGTTTTATAAGCGTCAAACTGCTCGTCTTCCGTCGGAAGCTGGTCGCGTCCCATGTAAAGGAATTCCGTACGGTAAAGCCCTACAGCTTCTCCTCCGTTTTCAAGAACGCCTTTTACATCGTCAGGTGTGCCGATATTTGCGGCAAGCTCTACATGATGGCCGTCTTTAGAAACAGTCGGTTCATTGACGAGCTTCGCCCACTCAGCTTTTTGCGCCAGGTAAGCACTGTGCTTTTCTTCATATTTCTTTAACGTTTCACTGGAAGGATCGATGATCACATCACCATCGATGCCGTCTACGATTACCGTAACACCGTTTTCAATTGTCCCTGTAGCCGCTTTTGTGCCGACAACAGCCGGAATTTCAAGCGAACGGGCCATGATCGCGGAGTGTGAAGTGCGTCCGCCGATATCAGTTGTAAAACCTTTTACAAACTGGCGGTTTAATTGCGCCGTATCAGACGGTGTCAAATCTTCAGCCACGATAACAACCTCTTCTGAGATCATGCTCGGGTTCGGAATTTCCACGCCCAGCAGGTGCCCCGTCACACGTTTTGTTACGTCACGGATATCCGCCGCACGCTCTTTCATGTATTCGTTATCCATTGATTCAAACATAGTAACGAACATGGAAGCTGTTTCTTTCAAAGCGAATTCAGCATTGACTGAATCTGTGCTGATTTTCTCCTTTACCGGGTTCAACAGCTCAGGATCACTCAGAACTAAAAGGTGCGCGGAGAAAATGTCAGCTTTGTCTTGTCCCAGTTCTTTTAAAGCATGCTCTTTAATTTTTTCAAGCTCTTCTTTAGAACGTACAATCGCTTCATCAAAACGGCTTACTTCAGCCGCAGCATCAGCAATGTTTTTCTTTTCAACCGTTAAGTCCGGCTCTTCAAGCCGGTATGCTTTCGCAATCGCAATTCCGGCTGAAGCGCCTATTCCTTTTAATTCTTGCATTACTCGCCGAGTCCTTCGCTTTTCATTGTTTCTTCTAAAGCGTTAAGAGCATCGTTTTCGTCAGCGCCTGAAGCGGAAATTGTGATTTCAGCGCCTTTAGCGATACCTAGAGACATAACGCCCATGATTGACTTAAGGTTTACTGTTTTGCCGTTATATTCTAAGTTTACGTCAGCATCGTATTTGCTTGCAGTCTGTACAAGAACTGTCGCAGGACGAGCGTGGATTCCGGAATCTGCTGTTACTTTAAATGTTTTTTGTGCCATGATTATCATTCTCCTTTAAATTAAAGCTATTTTACTACACAATATTATATCATACAGCCGTACTTGTCATCTGACAAGCACGGCGTATTTATATGCTTATTTTCCGATTTTCACAATATCTTTTTGTTCCCGTTTTACGGTACCTTCGGCCGAAAGGGAAATCGCTTCACCCTCGGCAAGATTTGTAAAGACAATCGGTGTCATTAATGAAGGAACATGAGGTTTAACCGCTTCAAGATCAACTTCAAGCAGCTTTTGCCCCGGTTCAACCCGGTCACCCTCAGAAACAAAAGAAGTGAATCCTTCGCCTTTCAGACTGACTGTGTCGATTCCGAAATGAATCAGGATCTCTCTTCCGCCGTCAGACTGAAGGCCGATCGCATGTTTTGTCGGGAAAACATTCAGCACTTTTCCGCGGACAGGCGATACGACGATTCCTTCTTCAGGAAGAATCGCAAAACCGTCACCCATCATTTTTCCTGAGAACACCTGATCAGGCACATCGGTAATCGGATGGATTTCGCCGGTGATCGGAGAAGCGAACACTTCTTCACCCTGCTCGTTTCGGAGCGGATCTGCGATAACCTCTTCAACCTGCTGGCTGACTTCTTCTTGCGCGGATACTTTCGGTTCAGGGCGCGGCGTGCGTCCGGCGATAATATCCTGCATCTGTGTTTTTAAACCGTCAGAACGCGGGCCGAAAATGGCCTGAATGTTGTTTCCGACTTCAAGAACGCCTGAGGCGCCAAGCTGTTTCAGACGGGCCTTATCCACTTTCTTCTGGTCGTTGACCGTAACGCGAAGTCTCGTGATACAAGCGTCAAGGTGCTTAATGTTTTCCTGATCACCCATTGCCTGCAGGATTTCATAAGGAAGGTCGCCGGCTTCGCCTGAGGCGCCCGCACCTTCATCCGCAGCCTCTTCTTCACGGCCCGGCGTTTTCAGATTGAACTTTCTGATCGCAAACCGGAAACCGAAGTAGTAAATGACGGCTAATCCTAAGCCGACCGGAATGACAAGCCACCAAGCCGTCCGGTTAGGCAGAATTCCGAACAGGAAGTAGTCAATCAGACCGCCTGAGAAGGTCATACCGATTTTTACATGCAGCAGCTGCATAACCATAAAGGAAAGCCCCGCGAATACGCAGTGAATCGCAAACAGGATTGGAGCCACAAACAAGAATGAGAATTCAAGCGGCTCGGTAATTCCCGTTAAGAAACTTGTCAGAGCGGCAGAACCCATGATTCCGGCTACAAGTTTTTTCTTTTCAGGCTTCGCTTCATGATAGATTGCAAGCGCTGCCGCCGGAAGACCGAACATCATAAACGGATATTTCCCCGTCATAAATGTTCCCGCCGTCAGCTGTACGCCGTCTTTGATCTGAGCCATGAAAATCCGCTGATCTCCGCGGATGATGTCTCCGGCCGCATCTTTATAGCTGAAAAATTCATACCAGAACGGCGAGTAGAAAATGTGATGAAGACCGAACGGAATCAATGACCGCTCAATCATCCCGAAAATAAAGGCCGCCAAGGTTGGATTCGCTTCCACAAGACCCGTGGAGAAGGAATTCAGACCGTGCTGGATCGGAGGCCAGATCACTAACATAATAAGACCGAGAATTAATGCGGAAATTGATGTGATAATCGGGACGAACCGCTTCCCCGCAAAGAATCCGAGGTACTGCGGAAGTTCAATTTTATAAAACTTGTTAAACAATAACGCGGCCAGAACCCCGACGATAATACCGCCGAACACGCCCGTCGCCAAAGTGGGTATCCCCAGCATGTTAATATAGGCCGGATGGTTTTCCGCAAAAAACTTTGCCCGTTCAATTTTGTCAGACGGAATACTGCCGTTTGCCATAAGCACGGCGCTCATGGATACGTTCATGACCAAGTATCCGATAATAGCCGCGATTCCGGCAACACCGTCTCCGTTGGCAAGACCGATCGCAACCCCTACTGCAAAAAGAAGCGGCAGGTTGTCAAATACGATTTGGCCGGCGCTTTCCATGACATTCGCCACAAGCTGAACGTTATCATTGCTTAAGAAATGCATGACTTGAATCATATCTTTGTTCTGCATGGCATTCCCTAACGCAAGCAAGATCCCCGCAGCCGGTAAAATCGCAACCGGAAGCATAAGAGCACGGCCGATTTTCTGGAGAACGCCGAATAATGCTTTAAACATAAAAGATGTACCTCCTCTGTTAGCTAGTGTGACCTTACAGCGAAAATTCATGACAACGAATTCACTGGCGCAAGTCTTCAGTTTAACCGTTTACATTTGCCCTTTTACACAACAAAAAAGGCATGAGTAAAAAGGGTGTGCAAAATAACGGGACCGTTCTTCCCGTTTTTTACCCTCAATCACTCATGCCTGATCGAATCAGTGACACGTTTTTAAGGTTTCAACTGAAATTATGAAATTTTATTGGTTAATCGGTACAAATGAAGCGTGAGATAAACCGCTTCCGCCTCATGAACTGGTTTTTTCAGTATTTGCTGCAAGATTTTTATCAGTTTCCAAGCAGTATTGTAGCATAGCGGGTATTCATTTTTCAATAATAACATTAACTTTTCTGGTTCTTTTGTCTGCTCTTCCCGATTAATCCTGTCTATGGTAAATCTGATATGCCGGATCAGCCGCAAATAGTGGACGCTTTCTTTATTCACTTTCATCTGGAAAGATTCCTCAATCACCTGAACGAGCCGGGACATCAGCTGTGAATGCTGATTGACCTCTGAAAGGGGCCGATTCGTCAGGGCGGAGTGGATATGCAGAGCGATAAAGCCGATCTCCCCTTCCGGAAGGCAGATTCCCGTCTTTTCATTAATCATGCCGACGACTTCACGGGCAATTTGGAATTCTTCCGGATAAAGCGTTTCGGTTTCCATGAGAAACGGGTTTTTAATGTCAAAACCCTGCTGCAGCCGCTTTACCGCAAAGGCGATATGGTCAGTCAGCGCAATATGGATATGCTCATTTAACGGTTGGCTTGTCCGCTTCTTGATATGATAAATGACGTCATTGGAGATGTCGACAAGTGTCTCGTCCACATAACCGAGGAGCTTTTTAAATTGTTTTTGTTCTTTTTCATCCTTTAAGATGAACATCTTGTCATACCCTTTATCTTCAATGACATCCGCTTGTTTTTTTCCAAAGCCGATCCCTTTTCCGATTAAGACGACCTCACTGTATCTATCATGTGTTGCGATGAGCACATTGTTATTTAATACCTTTTCAACTGTAAAGGACCCCTTCATGATCCTCAGCTCCTTTGTCATTCAATACCTCATATCGTACAAAACGAACGGAAAGCGCGTCAATTCTTTTTTTAGACGGTTGATCGTTCAATAAGGCGGTAATCAAGAACTTTCCTTACCGGAGGCCCGCCGCTGATCCGGTTCTCAAGCATGTGAAAAGCCTGCTTTCCCATTTCTTTTGTTTGTATATCTATTGTGGAAATACCTAACATCTTGCTGATATCATGATTGTCGATGCTCAAAATCGCAAGCTCTTCCGGGATGCGCGTCCCGTTTGCCTTGGCTTCAAGGTAAAGACCTGCGGATACTTGATCATTCGCCGCAAACAGCGCAGTCGGTCTGTCATCCCAGCTCTTCCATCTATGAAAAAGGGCTTTCCCGTCAAGCAGCGTCAGCGCCTTTTCTACAACCAGCTCTTCCCTGTAAGGCTGCCCGATCTTCTTGAGCGCCTCTTTGTATGCGGCAATGCGGACTTGACTGTTTTTTCCCTTTTTTCTGGCCAGGCTGATCGCTATTTTCCGGTGTCCCTTTTCTATCAGATAATCCAGACCGTGCCGAAATGCTTCCCGATGCGGATTACTGATGGAGGAAAGCCCTGCCGCATCAGTGTACTGGCAGAGGATGAGCGGTTCTTTCACGGTAAGCAGATGTTCATCAGGAATTGCTTTGGAGCAGATAATCAGGCCGTCCACTTGGCGCTCCTGTAACTGTGATAAGGCAAAACGTTCTTTTTGCTGCTGATAATCTGTCTGGTATAAAGAAAGATGCACGCCTGACGCTTCGGCAGCCTCGGCAATACCTGCAACAAGGTCCGCAAAATACGGCAGATTCACCGACGGAAGCACAACGCCGATCATATCGGAGAAACCTTTGGATAAATGCACAGCATGAATGTTGCGCGTATATCCGAGCGATTGCATCGCTTTTTTCACTCTTTCTCTTTTGTCCTTACTTACATAAGGATGATCGTTTAATACTCTTGAAACCGTTGTAACGGAAACCCCGGCAGCGCCGGCAATGTCTCTGATCGTAGCCATGGCGTCCCCCTTTCTTTTTTCCCTTGATCTGGAATGCGTTTCATACAGTAAGCTAGAAACAGAAACAGCCTATTCGTTTGAAAGGAGAAGAACAGCGATGGGGATTCTTTGCTTAATCGGTTTGTGTCTCGCCATAGTCGGCGGCAGTTATCTTGCCATGCGGCCCCTGAATGAAAAGCATGACATCAAACCATTTCAGCATTTTGATGATTTTTTCATTTAAAAGGTGATAAAAAAGGACGCTGCGTTCCAGAACCGTCCTTTTTTATCACAAAGCTTTTTATTTCAGAATCGTTAATTCTTTCGGATACTGCGTTAATGCTTCGGCGCCGTCTTTTGTGACGAACACATCGTCTTCAATGCGCACGCCGCCGACATCCGGCACGTAAATCCCCGGTTCTATCGTGTACACCATGCCTTCTTTGAGGAGTGTGTCGTTCGCGCTGCTCATTGATGGATATTCGTGAACCGAAATCCCGAGTCCGTGGCCGAGGCGGTGCGGGAAATAGTCTCCGTATCCGGCTTTTTCAATAATGCCGCGGGCTTTTAAATCGAGATCGCCGATTCTGACGCCTGGTTTGCTTAATTGAAGCGCCGCCTGTTCAGCTTTAAGCACCGTTTCGTAAATCTCTTCCTGTTTCGGGCTGATTGATTGGTATGCGAATGTTCTCGTAATGTCTGAACAGTAGCCGTCAAGAATAACGCCCAGATCAAACAGAACAAAATCGCCTTTTTTCAACCGGTCTGCACCCGGATTCCCATGGGGCTGGCCTGATTTTTCCCCGAACAGCACCATCGTTGAAAATGACATGCCCTGCACGCCTTTTTTCTTCAGCTCAAACTCAATCTGCGCGAGTACTTCGGTTTCACTCACACCCTCTTTGAGCGCCGCGACACCGACTTCAACTCCGTAATCCGCGAGCTTTGCCGCTTCCCTGAGAATGCTGATTTCCTTCTCATCTTTCACGAGACGGAATTGGTTGAGCGTTTCTTCTGCCGAAACAAATGCCGCGCCCCCTGAAGCTTGTTTGAGCTGTTCTGAGCGGGAAAGAGAGATCGAATCCTTTTCAACCGCGATGGAATCAAGCCGCATATTTCGTTTTGTGAGCTCGGCTTTGATCAGCTCCCACGGATCTTCGTGATCGCCGTAGCCGATAATATCATGCTCCCACCCGGCGTTGCGGGCTTGTCCGGCTTCCATTCCCGGACAAACGAAAAACGGCTCCTGTTCCTGAAACAGGAACAATCCCATTAACCGCTCATGCGGATCCGTGTAAAAATCAGTTAAATAAAATACGTTTTCCTTTGTATGTATAAACGCCGCATCATGTCCTTCTTTTTTCAGCCAAGATGAAACACGTTCTAATCTGTTCATTTTTTGCTTTTCCTCCTTACCAAAGTGACTCTTTATTCATTCTATCAGTTTTCCGGCGTTTATGCTGTGAACGAACATTTAAAAAACAGCCGCCCGATGTGCGGCTGTCATGTTTATTTTAATAATCTCAGTCCGTTCAGAATGACCAGAATCGTGCTCCCCTCATGCCCGATCACGCCAAACGGCAGTTCCATCACCTGCAGAAAGTTAGCGCAGATCAAAAGGCAGATGACCGAGAGCGAGAAAACAATATTCTGCTTAATAATCCGGTTCATTTTCCTTGAGAGTCTGCACATTTTCACAAGCTTGTGAAGATCATTTTTCATAAGGACTAAGTCAGCCGTTTCAAGGGCCACGTCCGTTCCCCCGCCCATCGCAATACCGACGTCAGCGGTTTTCAGAGCGGGCGCGTCATTAATGCCGTCCCCCACCATGGCGATTGTGCCGTACGTTTCTTTCAGCTTCTTCACTTCTTTTGCCTTTTGGTCCGGCAGACAATCGGCAACAACCGTCGTCATGCCCGCCTCTTTTGCAATGGCAGCCGCAGTTTCAGACTGATCGCCGGTGAGCATGGCTGTTTTAATGCCCAGTGATTCAAGCTCAGCCATCACGGCTTTGGCTTCAGGGCGGATTTGATCCTTTAAGGCAAAGCAGCCCGCAATCCGGTCATCTTTTTTAACAAAGACCAGTGTAAAACCTTCATCCTTTAATTCTTTTCCCGATGTTTGCAAAAAAGCATCTGCCGCATCTTCACCTGCAAACCCCGCTTTTCCGACCATCCATTTGACGCCTTCTATTTCAGCCTGAACACCGAATCCGGACGTCTCGTCAATCGATAGATGTCCTGCGGGCGCGGCGCCCCGGCTTTCGGCAAATTCAGCTATCGCTTTTGCAAGCGGGTGGCTTGATTGCTTTTCCATCGCATACACCGCCTGCATGATCTCATCTTCACTCACATGTTCCGCAGCTTGAAATGCCGCGACTGCCGGCTGTCCCTTAGTGACCGTGCCGGTTTTGTCAAATGCGATCATCCGTACGCTTCCCAGCTGCTCTAAAAACACACTTCCTTTAACCAATAATCCGTTGCGGGCCCCATTTGAGATAAGGGAAAGCGCAGCGGGCATAATAGAAGCGACAAGTGCGCACGGGGAGGCGACCACCATAAACACCATCGCCCGGTAAAAGGTTTCACTCCAGCTCCAGCCTAAAGCGAAATGAGGAATGAATAAAAGCAAAGCCACGGCTAACAGCACGCCTTTGACATAGACACTTTCGAACCGCTCAATAAATGCCTGAGCCGGTGACACGCTGTTTTGGGCTGATTCCACCAGCCGGATGATTTTTCTGAATAAAGACTGTTCATTTGTTTTCGTCACACGAACCATTAAGGAGCCGTTTCCGTTTACCGTTCCTGTAAACACAGAATCTCCGGCTGTTTTTTCCGCCGGCATCGCTTCACCCGTAAGCGCCGATTCATCGAGGCTCGTCACGCCAGACTCAATGATCCCGTCTGCTGCTACGCGTTCGCCCGGCTTAATGACGATCATGTCACCGATCTTAAGTTCAGCAGCTGGCACCCGCTTTTCCCGTCCGTCCGCAAGCAGTGTCGCTTCCTCCGGTTCCAGTTTCATTAAAGATGTTAAATCACGGCTGCTTTTATTCATCGTATATGTTTCAAGCGCGCCGCTTAACGAAAAAATAAAGATAAGAACAGCGCCTTCAGCCCAATAACCGATCAGGGCGGAGCCGACAGCCGCAAAAATCATCAGCAGTTCCACATTTAACGCCTTCGTCTCAATGGTATCCTCAATTCCCTCTTTCGCTTTTGCAAATCCCCCGATCAGGAAGGCAAGGATATACAAAGTGACGGACAGGCCTTTTGTTTCGGTAAAAAACCAGGCCGCAAGAATAAGGACGCCGGATACGAGCGCCGCAATGAGTTCTGCATGCTGGAGCCACTTTTTTCCGGCCCGCTCTTCTTGTATGTGCTGTTGTGAATGGGTTTGTGTCATCACTTGTTCGTTCATTATGAATTCTCCTCTCTAATTGAGAACGCAAATCATCTTCAATTCCCCGATAAAAGCAAAACAGCCGCCTGACAGGCAGCATTTTCACAGTGTTATCGCAGTGTTTTCTTTATTATAGCATGCCGGCGGAAGATTTCAATTATAATTGTTTTAATTTCTTTTTGATAATAATTATCATTAGCGTTTCTTCAGCTGTTCATTATATGCAAAAAAGGTGCTGGAGGAATTCCTCCAGCACCTTTTTATTTCTCTGACCATTCTTTTAATTGTGAGGCGGTCATCGGACCGACGATCTTTTTTTCGATTTCTCCTTTTTCATTCAGCAGAAATGACGTGGGAATCGTCATGACATCGTATTCCTTCATAAGCTCGCCTTTCGTGTCAAGAACAATCGGGAAAGTGAGATGGTGCTGACTGACAAAGTTTTGAACGGTATTTTTGTTTCGCTCGGCATTCATCAAATTTACCGTTACAAGGCTTACATCATCGGACTGATGCTGTTCATAATACGTTTGGAACTGAGGCAGTTCTTTTTTGCACGGCGGACACCACGATGTCCAAAAATGCAAAATCGTTTTCTGCCCTTTATTCGGAATCGATATCTCGTCTCCTTCAATCGTCTTCATCAGAAACACGGCGGGAACTGCCTGTTTTTCTGATGAGGCTTTTGCTTCAGGCATCCAGACGGCGGCAGCTATCAAAAGGACTGCACATACAATTAGGCGGTTTTTATGCATATGATCTTCCTTTCACGCGTTTCGGATAGCTTGCCCTTCCTTATTGAAATGTATCAGCCTTTTCAGCTTTCGATCCGGGGCGCTGTTCTTCCGCCGCCCGTCAAAAACACGGAGACACCGAGGTCTTTGCAGATCGTCGCGTAATGTAAACTTGTCAGAAGAATCATGCCGGTATTCATGCCGAGTATAATGCCGAGCATTTGCAATTCCGGCATAGAACCGAGCACATACATCATCGAAAGCCCTACAATGCTGCTCCATACGTTATGATAAAACGCCGTTTTCACGTGGCCGATACCGATCAGACAGGCCTGAAGCGGCATCACAAACAGATGAAAAAGAAAAAACGGCCACAAAAGCTGCAAATAATACTGCGCTTCCGGAGACTGAAAAAACAAATGGGTCAGCGGTCCCGCGAACTGAAACATGACCCAGACTGCTGGAATGCCGTAGCCGAATGTAATAAAAATCGCTTGTCTCAGCCGTTTCAGCACAATATCATATTGGGACAGCGCATACGCTTCTGAAATGCTGGGAATCATGACGACCATCAGCGAATGAGCGATAAACGCGGGAAACGAACCGATTGTCATCGCTACACCGGCAAGCATGCCGTATTGATCAATCGCGGCTGTCCCGGCTGCCCCGGACGCCAGCAGCGCTCCTTTCACTAAAAAGGGTTCAATGGCGTTCGTCACCGCATGAAATATACGAAGTCCCGTTGTCGGGATCGATACGGCCAGGAGGCGTTTCCGCACGTCTTTCCCGCGAAGATGAATGTGCTGATGGCCGGAAAGCGCCCTCCTCGCCAAAATAAACTGCGTATACAAGTAAACGAACACCACGACATCGCTTGCGACCAGCACAAATAATGAAATGAGCACGGCCATATCAATTTCAAAAGAGTACCATTGAAAAAAGATAAACAGACAAAGCACTTGAATGATTTTTTTCATGACATTCGCAACCGCGATTTTTCCCATTTGCTGCACACCCATAAAATAACCTCTGGCGATGGATGTAAAAGCGACGACTGGAATCAGCCCGATGACAATCCCTTTAATAAACGGGTGATACGTATCGAATACAGGAATGAACGGCAGCGCGATGCTTGCGGCCGCGGTTGAAAACGCGGTAAAAACGGCGGTCATTCTGAAGGCATGCCGGAGCATGCTTTCATGCAGCTTCTGATTGGATTCCGCGATGAATTTTGAAATGGAGATCGGAAGCTCCAGACTGGCGATGACGATAATTAAAAAAATGGTGGGCAGAATGCTCATGTAAAGTCCCATCCCATGCTCGCCAAGCTCCCGCGCCAGTATCATATTCACGACAAATTCCAGACATTCCGCGAAAAAGGCGGCGATGGATAAAAGAATGATCCCTTTCACAAATCGATTCATGGTGTCTCTCCTTGTCTCTCGTTCTTCCATCATCATATGAGACAAGTTCTGAAAATATTTTCGATTTCTCAAAATTGAAAAAAGCATAGCCGGGATATTTTTGATCCCGCTATGCTTACATCGCAAATACGTGTCTGCCGATCCGTTCGATAATTTTTCGGGAACGGATCCAGTGGTCAGATGCCGTTTTCGGATTGTAGAAAAACAACGCGTCCGTTTCTCTTCCCGGATGGTCAAGCGCCTCATTTGCGGCGGCGATGGAATCCTTATCCGGCTTTTGATTAATGCTTCCGTTTGCTACCGGTTCAAATGCATTCCTTTGATAGATCACACCCCGAATGGTATCCGGGAAGCCGTTTTTTTCAGTGCGGTTCAACACTACGCTGGCTACCGCAACCTTCCCTTTATAAGATTCACCTTTCGCTTCTGCGTGAACGAGACGTGACAGAAGTTGTCTGTCAGCGCGGGAATACGTTTTTTTCGGCGGCTGATAAGCCGTCTCTTCCGGTTTTGCCTTCTTCTCTTGGTGAGATGACAGCTTTATCGGTCGGATAGAATGCTTATGATCCGTTTTTGAAAGCTTCGGAACCGAGCTTTTTTTATTTAAATCAGCAACCAGTGTGCTGGGTTCTTGCTTTGGCTTCTTCGCAAAAGTAAACAGAGCTTCTGTATGTTCAATTTTTGATGCAGGCATAAAACATAGAAAAAAGACAGCCAAGGCAGCAAATTTTGTCGTCATACGATTTCCTCCTTAAATACTTCACTACCTTAACAAGAGCTGTGCGCAAATTCACGGTTAAAGATTTTCCAGTGCTCCCAATCAGCTTTTATGATGGAAGAAGTTCGTTAACAGCCTTGTTATTGGCAGGAAAACAGCCGTCATTTTCACAACATTAACCAAATAGCAGTAAAAGTATCCATCGGAGGGATTTTACATTTTGTTTACATCTGTTACAACAAGATGAAATGAGAAACCAAAAAACAAAAAAAAGACTCCTCAAGTGCGAGGAGCCGTCAGCTTCTTGGCTGTTCTAAATACTGAAATACAACATCTCCGCCCTGCTGTGCAATACCGCGGAAATGCTTAAAATCTTCCTGCTTCGATAAAACTGCTCGAAATGCAAGAAAATGTTCTTTCTGCACCCTGAATTCTTTGATTTCACCGGTGCGCATTTGGTTAATACATTCTGAAATTTCCTCAGGCAGCAACGAACACAGCCTCCTTTTCTCGGCTTTTTCCCGAAAATCAATATACCATCTTTCCCCCGCCGGGACAATGATTGAGCGGGCTGATACCCATATCGCTTTACTTCTTAAAGAAAATACTGCAAAATATTTTCAAACAGGATTTATGATAAAGGAGAGGAAGCTCGTGAAAATTGCTAAGGTTGGAAACGTCATTGAATTTAAAAACGGATTAACCGGTATTGTTGAAAAAGTAAATGAAAACTCCGTCATCGTTGATGTAACCATCATGGATAATTATCGTGACCTTGAATTAGATTCCCTCACTGTCGTCAACCATAAGAATTATAAAATCATCAGAGACTCCTATTAAACCCCCCGAACAATCCGAACCATTTACATATCCCGCACAAAAGCTGCCGCCCGGCAGCTTTTTCAAATGAATTCAGATCTCGGTCATTTCTACAAAAAAATCATCGGTCTCATCTTTATTGTAAAGATTAGTGACGGATGTATAGTAGTTGGTTATTTTACCGCGGAATTCAAGCCCACGCTCGGGCGCCTTGATGTCAAATGTTTTTTCATACAAAAGGACGGCAATATCATGATACGTTTCAGAGGTCACCTTCAATATAAATGAAATCATGCGGCCGTTTTCACCCGCACTTTCTTTACAATCATACATTTTCAGTCTTACACCGTTTAACTCTAACGGCTCCATAACGAACACTCCTTCTTTTTACAGGACATGCTATCATGCTGACCATTCCTTTACAATTGATCCGCTCCGAATGAGAAAAAACTGCGCAGGCCTTTACAAACGTATGTTCCCTATTTTATAATGAAACAGACGAGCTGCCATCCAGCACCCGTCACGTATTGAAGCGGCGAGTACACTCCCCCCGGGTTTACTCGTCTTTTTAATACTGAACTTTCATGTACTATTTATTCTTTGGCAGGAAAATCATGCATGGAAAAGGAAAAGTGGAAACTTAATTTAAATATCGTTTTTGTTATACAATGATTACAACTCACCCACTCTAGAAAAACCGCTAGTCAATTTCAATACTTATCTTTCGATGTCATTACCCAAATTCGATATCACATCAATTCAACTCCAAAAAATCTCCTTTTCGATATCAATATCCCCTTTATAGATATTTAACATTAATAATACTCACAAAACCAAACAAGGGGTATATTATAATAACTCTGATCTACTCTTATTTTCTTAAATAGAAGCGACTTTAAATCACAATACTCTTACATGTGGAATACACTCAACTTATATTTCTAACCAATACATTTCACTCGATATTGTTCAATTCAAACGACCCTCACAAAAACAAACTTATGGATATACTGTAATTAATTTGATATTGTTATTAACGACTAATTAAAATTGAAAAGAGTGAGAATTTTGAGTAACCAATTGACTTTATTAAATGTTCATTTAGATGATTATATAAATAAAAATGGCAACCAATTTCAAACAAAAGATAAAGCATTTGAGGTGTTCTCAACCGAACAAATATTTAAAAATCAAGACATTGCATTTGACGAAGCATTACTTGGTTTAGTTGGTGATAGTAAGGATTACGGGGTTGACGGAGTCTATATTTATTTGAATGATGAATTAATCAATAACCTAGAAGAGATTGAAATCCAAAGTAAAATGAAACTAGACCTCCATTTTCTTCAATATAAAAATACTAACACCATTAATGAATCTGTGATTGATAAATTTATTGTAGCAACGAACATTATATTTGATTTAGACAAAGATTTAGAATCAATAAAAAAAGCTGTTTCTGAAAATCTTATCGAAAAAATTTATTTAATACATAATATAATTAAGAAAATAGCAATAAAGCATCCTACATTGAACATTAATTTTTATCATGTTTGCAAAGGAGATAAACAAAAGATATATGGCCCCAAGTATAAGAACCATTCATATCTAAATAAAATCAGTATTTTAAGAGAAAAGACACTTCAATCAAATCTAGGCAAAATGAATTTTAATTATAAACTTATTGATGCTGAATACATATTAAACCTTTTACGTAAAGAACCAGACTATTCGCTTGCATTAAAACTAAATGAAAACCCAATTGCTATAGATTACAGAGAATCCGATCAAAGGGGTTATATTGCTTCTGTAAATGTGAAAGAATATTATAAATTTCTATGTGATGGAGATAATACTTTAAGAAAATATCTGTTTGAATCTAACATTCGGGATTTTCAAAACAATACATCTGTAAATAACGACATAGCAGAAACTCTTAGGGAAAAAAATGAATTTGATTTTTGGTGGTTAAATAACGGGATAACTATTATTGCAGAAAATGGGACATTGATTGGAAAAACACTACAATTAGAAAATATCCAGATTGTAAATGGTTTACAGACTTCACATACTCTTTATAACGCCTTCAGCGTTGATCTTCCTAAAAATGATACCCGTTCGATATTATTAAAAATTATAATAACAAATAAAAAAGAAACAATGGACACTATTATCAAGTCAAATAACTCTCATAACCCTGTACCTCCAGCCTTATTAAGAGCTACTCATAAGGTGCAAAGAGACATCGAAGATTACTTCTTAGCGAACGGCTACTTTTATGATAGAAGAAAAAATTATTATAGAAATCAAAACAAGCCGATAAAAAAAATAATTTCTATAAATTATCTATCTCAATGTATAACATCAATTGTTGAAAAAAACCCATCAAAAGCAAGATCAAACCCAACAATTCTTACTAAAAAGGAGAGTGATTATAATAGACTTTTCCCAGATAATAGACCGATGGAAACTTACCTTCAATCAATAAAATTGATGAAACGAGTTGAACAATTTATAAAGCAAGTGTTTGCACCAAATGACGATATAGATATTGCTCTATCAACACATTACAATTTCCATATATCTAGAGTGCTTGCTTCTGTAGTATTAGATAAAGCTCGGTTCAATGGCGATAGAGATTTATGTAACATAGACGTAGAACATATAACTGATGAAATAATCTTTACAGCGTATAGCTTTACAAAAGAATTAGTTTTAAAATATTCTGAGGAAATCTCCCAAACAAACTTAACCTACGTTTCAAAACAAATCGCATTAAGTGACTTTATAAATGAAAATATTTCAGACCTAATTACGAAATGAATAACAACATCTTAAGTGTTTAAGGGGTAACTTGAAATTTTACCCCTTTTTTATCTCTGAGTTTTATCGAAGACTACAAATTAAAAATGACAGTCCCACACTAGATATAGAAGACATGATCTAAAAAACCGGTAATTGTGACCCTGTCCAGTCTAAATTGAAATGTAATTTCTTGGCTAACCTCACCGAATAGTCTCCCTTCTCGTTTATGAACCGATTATCGAATATGTACATCTTCTTTTGAATAGTCTTATTTTTATACAAGTTTAATGGGATTGCTGATTTTAATTGACTCCAGTACCTTCTATCCATTTACCCGTGTTTTAACTTGTATTTTTAGATTTTCATCTCCAATATGCTACAAAATCTTTTTTCAAGCTGGCTGGCTCAAATTCAAAATGACGATCTCTGAAATAGCAAATCTGCTCCGACTGGTCTTTCTGAAGCTTATCCGATCACTCCTCTACTATTTATGCGGACCCCTCTTTTGACACACCTGCTTTTAATCTACGGAAAGTTTCGATAACCATCAAAGAACTGCCGCCCGTTTTCTCCTATGTATCGATTTTCACATTGTGTTTGCGTATACCTTAAAAGCGACTGGATGTGCTTGAATATGCTAGGCCGAATTTAACCATTGGAAATCTTCGGATCGAGCACTCTTCACTTTAATGCAAACAAATTTCCATTTTGAATGACTGTAATATAACACTCCGTATTGCCTATCTTAGGGTACGTAAATCTCTAATCGGCAGGTCGCCTTTTACAAAAAGCTCGACGGCCGCTCGAATTAATTTGCGGTAACCCCGCCCCCTTTTTCTGGTCGTTATCTATCGGCTTAGAATCTGTTTGCCTTTGTATAATGGGTAAGTGTTGAATGATTTTTCGACAAGGTCGATGAAACTTTTTTCATCCGTTATTTATTAATTGTTAATATACACTTCGGAAAATGGACAAAAAAATAACCCCGCCTAAAAAGACGAGGTTACTTCAGTCACACTTACGTTCATTATCGACTCTATTTTATTCTAATTACGGGTCACACTGCGCTGTGACTCGGTCACATTTCCGTCTAAAACTGACGCTAAATGTTCGGGTTTTACCGTGACCTCACTCCGTTTCACACTTCGTATCACAACCGGGGGTATTTAGGTTATATTCCGAGACCGTACCCCGTCTGAAAATTAACGGTTGACAATCGTCTCCGGATACATATCATGATTCATCATCCGTTGTTCGGCCATTTTTCATATTTTGTTCCCGGTCTGCCGTAGTTTGTATACGGGTCAATGGAGATTCCGCCTCTAGGCGTGAATTTGTCCCATACTTCAATGTAACGGGGGTCCATTAATTCGATCAAATCATTCATGATGATGTTCATGCAGTCCTCGTGGAAGAAAAGGCAGGTCAAAGTCTTGTCCCATAAGTACTTGCTCTAGCATTAATCATGAAGTCACACCAATTTCACACCTTACCAAACGATTGATTTTAACCTTTTTTGGGGACTATTTGTAATCTCTGCGCAGTGAAATTATACCTGTGCTAGCCCGCCATCTACGAACAATTCAACACCCGTCAAGTAACTGCTTTCGTCTGAAGCAAGGAAAGATACAGCGTTTGCTACTTCTTCAGGTGTCCCAACTTTTCCAGCCGGAACAGTATTTCTGGCATTTTCCATTGCTCCTTCAAGTGCATCACCAAAAAGCTCATCGTATGCAGGTGTAAGAATAGCTCCTGGACTCACCACATTTACACGGATTTCAGTACCTTTTAGGTCAAGAATCCAGTTGCGAACCAGTGCTCTTAATGCTGCTTTAGAAGCTCCATATACACTAAACGCTGGGTTGCCAATTGATCCAGCAGTAGAGCCCGTTACAATAATAGAACCTACTTTGTCCGGGAATAGTGATAACGCTTTTTGAACAGTAAAGATGGTTCCTTTAACGTTAATGTCGAACGTTCTATCAACCTGCTCTTCAGTAATTTCACCTAATGGAAGGAAGTTGCCGATGCCTGCATTAGCAAAAAGAATGTCCAACTTACCTTTTTCCTGCTTTATCATGTCATATAGTTTGTCTAAGTCTTCAAGCTTAGAAATATCACCTTGAACACCGGTTACGTTCTTGCCAATTTGGTTAACAGCTTTATCAAGTTCGTTTTGTCTGCGTCCCGTGATATAAACATATGCACCTTCGTTTACAAATTTTTGTGCTGCAGCAAGACCAATCCCACTTGTTCCACCCGTTACAAGCGCTATTTTACCTTCAAATTTACCCATACTTAACACTCCTTTAGAATTCATATTATTTTATGTCTAGTACCTTTAAGTACTTGAAGAACAACTTACAAGATATAGTATCCTTCAGTAAGCACATTATCGGAAGTACCCACTTTTTTGTGATATAGTAACTAAAAAGTAATAAATGTGGAATGGAGAGCTTTAGACATGAAAAAATTTAGCTGTGGGTTTGAAGTGACAAAGGAAGTCATTGGCGGAAAATGGAAAGGACTTGTATTATACTTTTTAATGAATGGACCAAAGAGAACGAGTGAATTAAAGCGCATGATCCCAAATATAACTCAGAAAATGCTGATTCAAACACTTAGAGAGCTTGAAGCCAGTGGACTTGTGAGCAGAAAGATGTATAATCAAGTACCGCCGAAGGTTGAATATTCATCCACTGAACTTGGAGAATCTCTTAAACCTATCTTGCAGGAGCTCTGTCAATGGGGAAGCCATTATGCGGAGCAAGAGTATGCAGAAGGTGAATATGAAATTGTACAACCAGAACAACTAAAGTGAGGATTGATGTAGCTGCTGAAGTAAATGCTAAACAACTTCAATACCCTCACCTAACAGATGAAGAACAGTCAGAAATAAATGAGATATTCAATTTTGAAAGTGAAGTTCTAATAAGAAGTGTCACGGACTATATTCAGGAAAACTTTGATGAAATTCAAAAAAGAGCTGTTTCAAATGTTAAAGAGAAGGTTCAGAAACTTAGCCAAAAAATAAATGAAGATATTGATAATAATATTTAATGCCTATGATCTCTAGATAGGCATTTTTTCTTTCGGATAAAAAAGAAAAGACGTACAAATTGTACGCCTTAATCTGCTTCTGTACTATCAATTTTCCACTGCATAAAAGTCACAGTTCAGGTTGCACCTCAGGTCACACTTTTATTGAGCTTAGTGCGGGTCACACTCCGTATCACACAACGGAATAATTACCGATTATCAATCGTCTCCGGGTACATATCATGATTCATCATCCGATGTTCGGCCATTTTTTCATATTTTGTTCCCGGTCTGCCGTAGTTTGTATACGGGTCAATCGAGATTCCGCCTCTAGGCGTGAATTTGCCCCATACTTCGATGTAGCGGGGGTCCATTAATTCGATCAAATCATTCATGATGATGTTCATGCAGTCCTCGTGGAAATCTCCGTGGTTACGGAAGCTGAAAAGATACAGCTTCAGCGATTTGCTTTCCACCATTTTTTCGTCCGGAATATAGCTGATGTAGATGGTTGCAAAATCCGGCTGTCCCGTTTTGGGGCAAAGCGACGTAAATTCCGGGCAGTTGAATTTAACGAAATAATCACGGTTCACGTGTTTATTCGGAAATGATTCCAAAACCTCCGGCGCATATTCAAATAAATAGTTTGTCCCTTGATTCCCCAGGAGCGTAACTCCTTCTAATTCTGATTCTTTTCTTGTCATATAAATCTCCCTTTCTATTAAACTCCCCGTTTATTGCCCCAAAGCAATGTATGCAGCTGAGGCAGGACTCTGACGAGATTCAGATCCGAATCGGCTGAAACCTTATCAACGAGTGTTTCGTATTTTCCGAGCAGATGTGCGATCAATGCCCGGTCGTCCGTCGTATGGACGTTATCGTTTCCGACCTGAAGATAAAACGGGATATTCGGATACCGCTTGTGCACGGTTTTCGCGAATTGCAGATCTTCATCATTAAAAATGACGACCTTTAAGCTGACCGCGTTAAGCCTTTCTGCCGCATCAAGCGAAGACACAATGTGATCGAGCTTTGCAAAATCGGTTGTCATCCCCGAACTTGGCGGCTTCGGTGAAATCGTCAGGTCGTTAATCATTGTGAACCAATCCTGATAGACCGTTCCCTGCGTTTCTAAAGCGGCGCGCACCCCGTTCTCTTTCAGCAGCAGAATCAGCGCGTCAAGCTGCTTTAACAGCGCCGGGTTTCCTCCTGAGATGGTGACATGGGAAAAGGCGTCTCCGCCGATTTCTCTCAGCTCGCGGTAAATGTCTTCCGCCGTCATCCAGCGGATATCTTTTTTGGCAGAGCCGTCCCATGTAAAAGCGGAGTCGCACCAGCTGCAGGAGTAGTCGCAGCCCGCCGTGCGGACGAACATGGTTTTCTGGCCGATAACCATGCCCTCCCCTTGTATCGTCGGTCCGAAAATTTCTAATACCGGAATTCCTTTAGCCATTCCTATCACCTTTTTTCGGGCGGTATACGCAATAGCTTGTCGGGGTTTCCCTGACAAAAATCTGCACGCAGACCGGCTGATTCTCCAGTGTTTCGAGGTAGGACTGCACCTTATCGTAAATCGTTTTGGCCACGACCTCGGTCGTCGGCAGTGAATATCTGTCATCTTCAGAAAATTCGTCATGGTCATTCAGCAATGTATGGTCATAAGCGCCGTGCACCAATTTCTTCAGCACGCTGAAATTCACGAGAAAGCCTGAATCGTCCAGTTCATCCCCCGCAACTGTAATATTTACTGTATACGTGTGCCCGTGGACTCTGCTGCACGCTCCGGCGCTTTCGCGGGGAATAAAGTGCGCGGCTGAGATGTGCATGTCCTTATTCAACTCAAACGAATAAGGATGCTGAACCTGCGGGTATATTTGAGAAAGCAATTAGTTCCGCTCTCCTTTCATTTTCATATATTCATCATATCCTTTATTGCGGAGCAGGCATGCCGGGCATTCGCCGCATCCGTCCGCAATGATGCCGTTATAGCAAGTCAGTGTGTTATTCTTTACAAAATCAAGCGCGCCGAGCTCATCCGCAAGTTTCCACGTTTCCGCTTTGTTCAGCCACATAAGCGGCGTATGAATGACGAACGGCTTTTCCATCGCCAAGTTGACGGTGACATTGCAGGATTTGACAAACTCGTCACGGCAGTCCGGGTAGCCGCTGAAATCAGTCTCGCAAACACCGGTGATAATGTGGCGCGCGCCGATTTGATATGCAAGAATCGATGCAAAGGATAAAAATACAAGGTTGCGTCCCGGCACGAAGGTTGTCGGCAGTTCCCCGTCCTTCGCTTCAATTTCGATATCATCTCTTGTCAGCGCATTCGGCGCAAGCTGATTTAAAAGAGACATATCAAGCAAGTGATTTTTGACACCGAGCTTTTCGGCAATCGATTTTGCCACATCGATTTCTTCTTGGTGACGCTGATTATAATGGAATGTAACGGTTTCCACTTCTTCAAAGTTTTGCAAAGCCCATAATAAACAAGTCGTGCTGTCTTGGCCTCCGCTGAACACCACAACTGCTTTTTCTTTTTTCATCATGTCTTTCTCTCCCTTATCTATCATTCCATAAAAAAAGCGCCTTTTTCGGAGAAGGCGCCCTAAAAAACATAAAAAAACCGTATCCAAGGATACAGCTCGTCCTTAGTTTTTTATAGAGGGTGTAGCTAGAACCTCTCCCGCATCAATACGGATTTTCTTCTTTTTTCACTTTTGCTATCATACCATAATGTTGTTTCCCGTGACAATAAAAAAACAGCCTGAACCCTGTGTCAGGCTGCAAAATCGGGTTTAAGCCCCGCGTTTTTTCCCCGGAAATACCATCAGCGCAATCCCGATCAGAACAAATAAAGCAGGCCAGAAAACAGAAACCGGAATGATCGGCTGATTCGTCATCATAAAGCAAAGTGCTGTCAAGGTCAGCACCGCAACCGGGATGAGCAGCGCCTTCTGTTTCCCGCCGAACAGCCACAGCTCAAATAAACCGAATGCCGTTGCAAGCAGGTAAACAGGCCATGTCACACCGGAGTAGGACCAATTGGTTGCCGTTTCAAAGACAAACAAGATCCCCGTAATCAATAAGATGCCGCCCGGTACGAGAAGTCCCGCGTTTTTGACAGGTTTCGGGCCGAAAATCGGAATGTGAAAAGCGGCGCCCAGCAAAAGAATGAGAGCGGGCCAGCCGCGTTCGCTGATGACTTCATTTGCATTGGTGAATATGCCGAAAATGCCCGCGGCGCACAGAACCGCCGCAGCAGTCAAAAGCCCTCTCTGCTTTCTGCCGAACAGCCAGGCTTCAAACAGACCGAACGCAACGGCAAAGAGGTAGACAGGCGATGTCACATTTGCGTAAGTCCAATCCGTCAGCGTTTCAAACCATAACAAGCAACCCGTCACAAGCAAAATGCCGCCCGGAATAAGAAGGCCCGATCTTTTTTTCGGCTGCATAAAGGCAGCGGCGTGAAACAAAAGCGCGGCTGCGATGATCAAAAGCGGCCACAGCCCCGTCATCAGCATACCGGCAAAGCATAGTGCTCCCACGGCTGTCAGGATGAAAGCAGGAATCAATACACCTAACTTCCTCCCGCCGAAATACCACAGCTCAAACAGACCGAGAGCAGGCGCCCATATATAAACAGGCCACGTCACGCCTGAATACGTCCATCCCGTTGCCGTTTCAAAACAAAACAGGCAGCCCAGCACAAAAAACATACCGCCCGGAACGAGCAGTCCCGCCTGGTCAGGCGTTTTTTTCGCAAAAATAAATCCGGCGTGAAACCCTGCGGACATTATAATGAAAAGAAACGGCCACGCCGAACCTGCGGATATATGAATAACTCCCGCCCTCTGTAAAAAAAACGCAATGCCGATACAAATAAAAATAAATCCCAATAATACACGTCGAGCTTTCATCTCTTACTCCTCCCCATCATTTCCCAATTCATTATACAGAAATGTCAGGAAAAAAGAAGGGGAATTCCCAAAAAATACAGACATTTTCCTTATATCCTTATTTTTCTTTCGGGATTTTTTTGCAAATCAATGCGCCGATGAAAGCGAGGCTCACATACCCAAACACCGGATAAACGGTGGAAATCAGCTGTCCGTAGCCGATTTGGCTGATAATGAAAGCAAACGCCAAAATGCCGCCGTAAATATATGTACTTTTTATATGAAGAAAACTGTTTAATTGTTTTTCCAATCCGTATAAATTACCGATGACCGACGTAAACACTTCTCCGAAAATAATAAACAAATAAATGATATGAAGCGAACGCGAATACGAATAGACGACTTGAGCCATCGGAATGTCAAACTCCAGCACATCCGGCAGCACCGATAATGATAAAAAGCTCGCGGCAAGCACCAGTGTCAACAGAACGCCGCCAAAATAAGCCCCCCTTCTGATCACCTTCTCTGAAGACATTTCATTCGCAAGCGGCACAAGCACGGCTTGGGCGAGCGATAAATTTAACGCGCCGTAAGAGACGGCGGACAAAAGCCAATTCCACTTGTCAGGCCATACCCATTCGTCCGCGTTTCTCGTGCTTGTAAATACAAATGAATCTGCTGTCACGATAAAAGAGAAGGAAATTAAAAGCGGCACAACCAATATATTGACGCCGAACACACCTTTAACGCCGCTTGTCATGACGGCAAAGCTCAGTACGATCGTCAGAAGGATCCCCGCTTGTGCGGACCAGCCAAGCTGTTCATGAAACAGCGCTCCCGCTCCGGACAGCATGACAGAGGTCACTCCCAGCAATATAAACATCATAAACATGTTCACGGCGCGGCCGATGGACTGGCCGAATAAATATGTGTTCAATTCCTGATAAGATGCTGCATGAATCCGTTTGGAAATGATCATGATTTTGGCGCCTAAATATGTAAACATCAGACCGCTTACCACGATACCGAACAGACCGATCCAGCCAAACTTCAGAAAAAACTCAACGATTTCCCGTCCCGTGGCAAAACCGGCTCCTACAACCGTGCCTACGTATACAAATGCAAGCTGACTTGCAGAACCTTTTGTTTGTCCCATTTCACCCTCCGGCTAAGCGCAGATTTGTCCAGGCCTTTATATATGCTTATGAGACAAGTCGCCCGAAAAGACGAACAAATCGTCCTTCCCCGGAGAAAACAGATTCACCTCTCTCCTCTAAGCAAAAATATTGAAAGAAAAAAAGGGCCGGCGTATACTCTTCATCAAGAAAGGTCAAAACATTTCATTTCCTTTCTGACTATATTGGTCAAAAATAATCAAACCTCACAAATATCACTTATCATGCTGTAAACATTTATTTTTCAGGGTTTGAAACAAAACACTTGAAAGTCAAAGAAGGTCAGAGTATACTATTAATCAAAGAAGGTCAAAGTTAAGACCTTATTTTCTAATCCGTTTGGTCAAAGATGATCAAACATTTTTCGAGGAGGTTTTGGCAAATGCGTTGTCAACATTGTCAGAAAAACGAGGCGACGATTCGCCTGAACATGCAAGTCAATTCCATTCAAAAACAATTCGTTTTATGTGAAACATGTTATACAGAATTAACCCGAAAACCGTCTATGAGCATGGGGCCACAATCATTCGGATTCCCGTTTGAGCAAGGTTTCGCTCCCAATCAAAATAAACAGCAGGCCGGCTCTGAAAAAGGCCTGCTCGACGAGCTCGCTCAAAACGTCACAAACGGCGCAAAAGCAGGTCTGATTGACCCTGTGATCGGCCGCGATCATGAAGTGGCGCGCGTAATTGAAATTTTGAACCGCCGGAATAAAAACAATCCGGTGCTGATCGGTGAGCCGGGCGTCGGTAAAACGGCTATTGCAGAAGGCCTCGCGCTTAAAATCGCTGAAGGCGATGTGCCGAACAAATTGAAAAACAAAGAGCTTTACCTGCTTGACGTCGCTTCTCTCGTCGCCAATACAGGGATCAGAGGCCAGTTTGAAGAAAGAATGAAACAATTAATGAACGAATTAAAAGAACGGAAAAACGTCATCTTGTTCATTGACGAGATTCACCTTCTTGTAGGCGCCGGCTCTGCCGAGGGATCAATGGATGCCGGGAACATCCTGAAACCGGCGCTTGCCAGAGGCGAGCTGCAGGTCATCGGGGCGACAACGCTGAAAGAGTACCGCCAGATTGAAAAAGATGCGGCGCTTGAAAGACGCTTCCAGCCTGTCATGGTTCACGAGCCTACAATAGAACAAGCCATCAGCATTCTGGAAGGCATTAAAGATAAATACGAGAAATACCACGGCGTCACATTCAGCAATGAAGCGATAAACGCCTGTGTTACGCTTTCATCCCGTTACATTCAGGACCGCCACCTGCCGGATAAAGCGATCGACTTATTAGATGAAGCCGGCTCTAAGGCGAACCTGGAGCTTGATACCGTAAATGAAGAAGATGCGGCTGAGAGACTCAAAGCAATTGACGCGGAGAAAACAAAAGCGCTTCATGAAGAAAATTATGAGCTTGCCGCGAAACTGCGTGATGAAGAAGCGGCGTTGGAAAAGCAGCTGGCGCATGAAACACCGGCCTCTTCACCTGAAATCGGGGCGGAGCATATTCAAGCCATCATTGAACAGAAAACAGGCATTCCGGTCGGAAAACTCCAGGCTGATGAACAAGTCAAAATGAAGGAACTTGAAGAGCATCTTCATCAGCGCGTCATCGGTCAGGAAAAAGCCGTGAAAAAAGTGGCGAAAGCGGTCAGACGAAGCCGCGCCGGCTTAAAATCCAAAAACAGACCTGTCGGCTCCTTCCTCTTTGTCGGACCGACCGGAGTCGGAAAAACCGAGTTATCAAAGACACTCGCAGATGAACTGTTCGGTACAAAAGATTCCATTATCCGTCTCGATATGAGTGAATACATGGAAAAACACGCCGTATCAAAAATCATCGGTTCACCGCCGGGATATGTCGGACACGATGAAGCCGGTCAATTAACGGAAAAAGTGCGCCGCAATCCGTACAGCATCGTGCTGCTCGATGAGATTGAAAAAGCCCACCCTGATGTCCAGCATATGTTTCTGCAGATTATGGAGGACGGCCGTCTGACAGACAGCCAGGGCAGAACGGTCAGCTTCAAAGATACCGTTTTGATTATGACAAGCAACGCTGGAACCGGCGAAAAACAGGTGAAAGTCGGATTCCAATCTGAAGAGAGCGTCCTAGAGGAACAAACGCTGATTGATTCACTGAGCGCGTTCTTCAAACCGGAGTTTTTAAACCGGTTTGACAGCATCATTGAATTCCAATCCCTGAAAAAAGAACATCTCGTGAAAATCGTCAGCCTGCTTCTCACAGAGCTTGAAGACACATTAAAAGAGCGCGGCATCAGCCTGAGCGTAACGGACGAAGCGAAAGAAAAAATCGCTGAAATCGGCTACCACCCAGCTTTCGGAGCACGCCCGCTCAGAAGAACCATCCAAGAATTGATCGAGGACGAAATGACAGATCTCTTATTGGATGACAACGAAATAAAAGCCTTCCATGTCGTAATGGAAGAGGACGGCATCAAAGTCCGGGCACAATAAGAAAAAAGCGGTTCCCTCCTCGCGGGGAGCCGCTTTTTTGTTTCTTTCTCCATGCCGAAAGGGAGAAACTGTGAAGAATTCGGGAACAATTTCTCAATCACCCTAAAGTTCCATGCACTGCCACCGATATTAACCATAGAAAGCTAGTATAAAGGATTTGGTGAAAACTATGGATAAAACATCGATTATCGGTATCATCCTCGCCTTGATTGCTTTAAGCGTGGGCATGGTGCTGAAAGGGGTCAGCTTAAGCGCACTCGCTAACCCGGCAGCTATTCTGATTATTTTGTTCGGTACGATTTCTGCGGTGACCATCGCATTCCCCGGAAAAGAAATCAAAAAAGTGCCTGCCCTTTTTAAAGTGCTGTTTAAAGAAAACAAACAGCTGACAATTGCGCAATTAATTCCTATGTTCTCTCAATGGGCGCAAATCGCCAGACGTGAAGGTCTGCTCGCATTGGAAGCAAGCATTGAAGACGTGGATGACGCATTTTTGAAAAACGGCCTGAGTATGGCGGTTGACGGACAAAGCGCAGAATTTATCAGAGATATTATGACTGAGGAAGTTGAAGCGATGGAAGACAGACACCAGGCCGGCGCAGCCATCTTTACACAAGCCGGCACATATGCGCCGACACTCGGCGTTTTGGGTGCGGTCATCGGCCTTATCGCGGCTCTTTCCAACATGAACAATACCGAGGCGCTCGGACATGCCATCAGTGCGGCTTTTGTCGCCACCCTTCTCGGGATTTTCACAGGATATGTACTATGGCATCCCTTCGCCAACAAACTGAAACGCAAATCAAAGCAGGAAGTCAAACTGCGTGAAATCATGATCGAAGGCGTTCTGTCAGTGCTTGAAGGACAGGCCCCGAAAGTGATCGAACAAAAACTTCTCATGTATCTTCCTGCGAATGAACGCGCAAAAGTCGCTGAACAAGAAGGAGAGGCAAACAATGGCGAGAAAAAAGAAGAAGAAGCATGATGACGAGCATGTGGATGAGTCTTGGCTGATCCCGTACGCGGATTTGCTCACCCTTCTTTTGGCTCTGTTCATTGTATTGTTCGCCATGAGCTCGGTCGATGCGGCGAAATTCCAAATGCTGTCTAAATCATTTAACGCCGTGTTTACCGGAGGCACGGGTGTTCTTGAATATTCAAGCGTCACCCCTCCTGAAAACGAAAAAGACGGCGTTGATCAGTTAAAAAAAGACAAGGAAAAAGATAAAGAACAGAAAAAGAAAGAAAGAGAAGCAGCCGACCGCGAAGAACTTGAAGGCGTGCAAAAGCAAGTCAATCAATTTATAAAAAATAAAAAGCTTGAAACTCAGCTGGAAACAAAGCTGACTAAAGAAGGACTCTTAATTACCATTAAAGACAGTATCTTTTTTGATTCCGGACGGGCGGATATCCGTCAGGAAGATATTCCGCTTGCCAAGGAAATCTCGAATCTCCTTGTGCTGAATCCGCCAAGGAACATTATTATCAGCGGACATACGGACAATGTACCGATTAAAAACTCACAATATCAATCTAACTGGCATTTAAGCGTCATGCGGGCCGTCAACTTCATGGCTATTCTCACGGAAAACCCGAAACTTGACGCAAAAGTATTCAGCGCCAAAGGTTTCGGAGAGTATAAACCGGCCGTGTCGAACAAAACCGCCGAAGGGCGCAGCAAAAACAGGCGCGTCGAGGTATTGATACAGCCTAGAAACGCCGCGACTGACCAAAATCAGTAATATAAAAAAGGAAGCCTTTCAAATGGCTTCCTTTTTTATTTCTGATGAAAATGTTTAGCGTTTAACCCCACTCTCTTCAGCATTTCCGTACACATTTCTATCTCTTCATCACTCAACACACTGATCATTTCTTTAATTTCGTCAGCATGATCAGGGAAAATATCGTCCAAAAGACGGATTCCCTTTTCGGAAATCTGTGCGAAAGTCACTCTTCTGTCAGTCGGCGAGGCTTTTCTGATGAGAAGTTCTTTTTTCTCTAATTTGTCAACAACGTATGTAATACTTCCGCTCGCTAATAAAATTTTGTCGCCGATCTGCTGAAGCGGCTGGTTGCCTTTGTGGTACAGCAGCTCAAGCACCGCAAATTCCGTCGGGTTCAGGCCGTGCTTATGAATATGTTTATTCATATGGTCGTTAATAGATCGGTACGCACGTGACAGTACAATAAATAATTTCAATGAGTTTTCTGTTTTATCCGTCATACATTCAATCATCCTTTTACAAAAGAAACCGTTACAGAGAAACATTAATAAACAAAATGAAAAATGTCAACAAAAATGTTTCCAAAATTTCTCTTCTTTTTGTCAGACCTTAATAAAATAATTTGTTTTTCTATCATTTTGGTTATTTTTTCTTATTAAAGAAGTATAAAAATGATATAATACCTCTATTCAAGTGTAATGTTGGAGCGATGCAGAGTGAATACATTTAAAGGTGCCCGGGGAAAGATCAAGCTTTATCTCATATTGGTGATCATCCCGGCACTTATTATCAGCTTTTTCATTTATGAAAAAGAAAAGCAGAAAATAGCCGATAAACACATACAGGAAGCCAGTATGATGCTCAACCTTCACCGCAATAAGCTCAATTATTTAATCGGTGAAACAAAAGCCCGGATGACAACACTTGCGATCGCTGTCGATAAGCCTGTCAATGAAGAAAAGATCATTGACATTCTCGATCAGGCTTTTGAGGATGAACCCAGATTCAGCGGACTGTATATGCTGAATTCCAAAGGTGATGTCATCGCAAGCACGACTGATCTGAAATCAAAGGTGAATTTGGCCGACAGACCGTATTTTACGAAGGCGAAAAAGACGAAAAAAACGGTCATCACAAATGACTACTCCAGCAGAATTACAGGCCAGCGCATCTTCACGATCTGCGTGCCGGTGTTAGACGCAGAACGGGAAGTCACGGATTATTTAGTAGCCGCCATACAAGTCGATTATTTGAGAAATATGATCAATATGCTGAGCCCTGACGTTTATGTCAAGGCAACCAATCAGAATAAAGTGATATTTGCCAGCGGACGGGCTGATCAATCAGAAGGTGTGAAACCGGTCAGCGGCTATCTGGATGATATTAATTGGAATATCAATGTTTATCCGAAACCGGTTGAGCTGAATGAGCTGACCAAAAGCGTGCTGCTGCCGATGTCCAGTATTGCCGTGCTGCTGAATATTCTGTTCATCCTCGTTCAATATTATTTGCTTAAGCGCAAGACCCAGCTGGAGCGCGCTCAAAATGAAGCGCAGAAATTGGAGCTGATCGGAACGCTTGCCGCCAGCACCGCCCATGAAATCCGCAACCCGCTTACAGGGATCAGCGGCTTCATTCAGCTTTTGCAGAAAAAATACAAATCGGAGGAAGATCAGCTGTATTTCTCAATTATTGAGCAGGAGATTAAACGGATCAATCAGATTGTCAGTGAGTTTTTAGTGCTTGGAAAACCCACTGCTGAACGGTTGGAAGTGAACTCGCTGCAGGATATTCTTGATGAGATTATGCCGATTATTTATTCTGAAGGGAATCTATACAATGTGGAAGTGAATGTGGAGATTCTCGTCAATCGGCCGCTCAAGGTCAACTGCACGAAAGACCATATTAAACAGGTGATTTTAAATGTCGCGAAAAACGCGCTGGAATCCATGCAGGAAGGCGGCCGGCTGTCCATCTATTTAGAAGCCCGCGATCATAAAGCAGTCATTAAGGTGGCTGACAACGGAATGGGCATTTCTGAAGATATGCTTGAGCACATTTTTCTTCCGTTTGTAACGTCAAAGGAAAAAGGCACCGGCCTCGGCCTTGTCGTATGTAAACGAATCATGCTGATGTACGGCGGTTCGATTGACATTCAAAGCGAAGTCGATAAGGGCACAGAGGTCACCATTACCCTCCCTGCCGCTTCTCGATGAAAAAAACACCCTGATCGGGGTGTTTTTTATTTAAAGAAGAGTATGTGTAAGAGGATATACCAGAGGAACGGCATCATAGCCGGCAGATAGTACGAGGCGCTTCGTGAGCCGTGCCAGCGGAAAAATGTGCTGACTGTACGCGGTCATCTTTCGGATGCGGCGCTTGATCAGGAAGCGCATTCAGTCTTCGTTATCTGTTTTATCATCCATCATTTGTTTGCTTCATATGCAGGCATGACGTCACCGCGGGAGAACAAGCCTATTTTCTTCACAAGGCCCTGTATTCCTTGGTGATGTGTACGATCACGGTTTACCAGCTGCTGATACGCGTTCATCAGACAGTCCAGTTCCTGGCTGTGCCTGATCGTGTCATATCCTGTAAACCCTTGCCTGTTAGCCGCATCTATCATCATTTTTCTTTTTTTATCAATAGATAGAAGCAATTTTTCTTGTTCAGAATAACTGCCCATTCACTTCACCCCTCACCGCTAAAAGAATAGGAAACAAGTTTGATTGGGTTATTGAGCATTATTACAGATTATACTTTATTTGTAAACATTTTTTTACTAAATAACTTATTTTTTCATTTCATATTGGAATCTTTAGCATGAATAAGAGAATAATACCCATTCGGGTAATGATATAAACAGAATGCGGCATATTCAAGAATTAAAAAACAGCCAAAGCTGACTTTATATTACAATAAAAAACCTCTCATGCCGGTGGGTGCATGAGAGGTTCGGGCGTCTATCAGTTTTGCACACTTTCATTTTCGTAAATCGGCACCCAGCCCTCAGTCGTCACGAAGATTCGGATTGCGACGACCCGGCGGTCTTCCTGAAGCGTAAAGTAGTGGCGGATGTTCTCCGGAACTGAAATCAAATCTCCCGGATTTAAACGGACGTCGAAAAATGTGCCGTCTTTGCCTTGAATGACGAAGATGCCGTGTCCGCTGACGATAAAGCGGACTTCATCATCCGTGTGGTGATGTTCTCTTTGGAAATTTTTTAATAATTCATCAAGATTCGGCGTGGTGTCTGATAAAGAAATGACATCCTGAGACTGATATCCGCGCCGGGCTGAAATGTCCTGAATCTCCGTGTCAAACGCCGCGAGAATCCGTTCTTTTTCATCTTCGGTTAGATCGTATTTTTCCGAAAGCTCAGACGGAAGTTTTTCAATGTTCCACTGCTCATAGATCACCTCTTGTTCGTCTAAGAAGCGCGCTACTTCTTCCTGATGTTCAATGAGCGTATTTTTTTCGTCATGAATTCTGATGGTCGCCATTTTCTATTCCTCCTTTTATTTTACCAGCTGCGGCCGAAGTGACAGAAGCTTGAGGTGACAGCTGAATAAAAATTCATAGGCTTCCAGCACCCTTTTCGCTTCAAATGCGGTCCGCCCCCATGCCGTAATGCCGTGATTGCGGATTAACACCGCGCCTGAGCCGGCGGCCGCATGGTGCGCGAAGTTTTCGGCCAATGCCGGGATGTGCGCCGGATTGTCAATGATCGGAACGGTCACGGACGCGTTTTCCTCCCATAATCCGAGCGCCTTAATCATCTCCTGCCCCTGAAAAGTGATTTGTTTTTCATCCCCGTAAAGCTCTGAGATGACATTATTATTGACGGTATGGACATGCAGACAGCAGCCGGCGTCTGTCTTTTGGTATAAGTAAGTATGGAGAAGCGTTTCTGCTGAGGGTTTTAAAGAATGGCCGGTCTCAGCGGGCTTCCCGTTCTCATCGATTAAGAGAAAATCTTCATCTGTTTCTTTTCGTTTGTCTTTTCCGCTCGCCGTAACGAGGAAAGTCAGCGGCGCGTCGGATACTTTGATGGAAAGATTCCCGCTCGTTGCCGGGAACCAGTCTCTTTCAGCCAGCTCGCGCTTTACCTCGGCAAGTTCGCGCCAGCGTTCTTCTTTTGCAGCCATGCCTGCACCTCCCCGATGTTTTCAATGCCTGTTTTCACCTCATGAAAATCTTGAAAAGGCAGATGCCGGAGGCCGAGTTCTTTGCATTCAGTCATTAGATAATCTCTCGCAAAGCACATATCGGATAACTTTGCAGCCTCAACATCCGTGACCGAATCACCGATCATAATGAGAAATTTCTGCTGATCGGATAGCTTTCGGATGACTGACGGTTTGCAGCAGCCGCATTGATTGGTGCAATCTCCGTCACAGGCATGCGGCCAGTCTATATGAATATATTCATTGTCAAAGGATGCATGATTGCAGAAAATCCGCTCCTTTTCTACGATCCCTTCCAAAAGCGGATGCACAAAAAAGTCCATTCCCCCGCTTACGATATAAAACGGGAGGCCATTTGACCGGACAAACGAGACAAAATCCAAAAAGCCGTCCCGTATTTTCGCATCCTTCAGAATAAAGCCGGTCAGTTCTTCTTTTAAGCTGCTCGGCAGCAGTCCGAACATCCGTCCGACTCCTTCTTGGATTGATATGCTTTTAGACAGAACACCGTCTTTTAATTCAAGCCACTCAGGAGGCGCGAATTGTTTCATCATGCTGACAATGTTGTCGTTCATGGTGACCGTTCCGTCGAAATCACAAATAATCAGCGGTGTGCGGGTCATACGGCTTCCACCCTTCCCCATTTGTCTAATGCGAGCTGAAGATCTTTGCACGACGCGGCTTTTTCTTCAATCGGCTGCGCTTCAAGCACCGCATCAATGATGGCGCGGAACGCTTTTCCCCCGCCCTCGGCTCCTTTCGGATGGCCGTGAATGCCTCCGCCGGCATTGATGATGTGATCGATGCCGAAATCGCGCATCAACAATGGCACCATACCGGGGTGAATGCCTGCTGACGGGACGGCAAACGACGGATGAAAGACATCGTCTTTTACACATTCATCATGGATTGCAAGCGCGGACTCCTTCGGAAGAGCAACGGATCCGTAAGGTGACGGAAATAAACTGAAATCAGCGCCGCAATAGCGGTTCAGCTTGCCGAGCAAAAGCGCATGCGACAAGCCGTAAACGGGAGATGATGTGAACGCGCCGCTGACTGCCGGATGCGCCAGGATCGGAAGCGGGATTTCCCTGTCTTCAGCAAGGCTCTGCATCACATCTAAACCGTAAGCGAACACATTCAATAAAAGCGCGTCCGCCCCGAGTTCTGCCGCGCGCCTCGCTTTATCCCGCAATTCAGCGGTCCTTCCCGTAAGGTTTACGGCATACAGCGTTTTATGCCCCGTCTCCTCCCGGGTTTCCTTCAGGACTTGTTTTCCTTCGATAATGCGGGTTTCAAACGGAGCCAGTTCATTTTCAAAGAAAATTTCGTCATCTTTAATCAGATCCACGCCGCCGAGCGCCTGCTGTCTGAGCTGTTCTTTAATGTCGGCGAGATCCCGTCCGATCACGCCTTTAAATATGCTCATCAGAAGCGGTCTTTCAAATTCGCCCAGCAGTTTGCGGATGCCGTATATACCGAATTTCGGCCCGGGAAGGGAGCGTTTAAACCCTTCGGAAAATTCAAGATCAGTCAATTTTATTTTTCCGTCCAGTGACAGCTTTCCGAATACCGTCGTCAGGACGGCCGGAATATCTCTTGAAAAGTTCGCCTCGGGATAGGCAATGGTGATGACGGATTGTGTTTCGTTTTCTGAGGTTCCTTCTTTCTCCTCAACTTTTACGACCCGCCCTTTATGTTTTCTGAGCTGTTCCTGCTTCACCAGGGGCAGGTCAGTCCAGGAGCCTACCGTCAGCCCCGCCGCAATCTGTTCCGCCCGCTTTTCACTGTCCGTTGTGTCTGTCAGAAGATATGTTGCCAATACTTCGCTCATGCGTGAACGCCTCTCTTTCTTTCGCAAAACATAAAAAAACCTCTTCCGTATGAGCAGAAAGAGGCTTCGTGTTATGTCCGAATCTTATCTCTCAGCTCCTGCTGCAAGAATTAGCACCGTGCTTTATCAGTCGGTTGCCGGGCTTCATCGGGCTCGTCCCTCTGCCTGCTCTTGATAAGAATAATGATTTTATAAAGTATTTTGAATTATCGCATTGTTATCCAGATATGTCAATGCTTTTTCGGGTGAAAAGATTCAGTTTCCCGATCCGTTCCGCAGCTTCTTTAAGTCTTTCTTCACTTGTCAGAAGACCGACCCTTATATAGCCTTCCCCCCATTTTCCGAACCCGTTTCCGGCAGCGACCGCGACATCCGCTTTCTCGAGCAGCAGGTCTGAAAACGACTGTGACGTATAACCGTCAGGCACAGGGAGCCATGCAAAAAAAGAGCCCGCCGGAGCCGTTACATCCCAGCCGATATCGCGGCAGGCTTTAATCCATGCATTGCGTCTCGATTCATATCTGTCATTTTGCGCCGCGACGCATGCCTGATCCGCTAAAAGTGCGGCTGCCGCCGCCTGCTGCGCCGCGGGAAACAGGCTGACAAACATATGATCCTGATAAAGGTTGATCGCTTCGATGACAGAAGCGTTTCCGACGGCAAATCCGACCCGCCAGCCCGCCATATTATACGTTTTGGACAAGGTATAGATTTCGATTCCCGTCTCTTTTGCGCCTTCGGTCTGCAAAAAGCTCAGCGGTTTATGCCCGTCAAAACCGACGGCTCCGTACGCGAAATCATGAACGACACAAATGCCGTTTTGCTCCGCAAAACCGACCGTCTCCTCGAAAAACGCCTCTGTCGCCACAGCGCCGGTCGGATTATTCGGATAATTGAGATACAGCAGCTTCGCCTCGCTCCGCACCTTTTCAGGAATTACACTGTAATCAGGGAGAAACCCTCTTTCTTCCGTCAGCGGCATCATTTCCATTTTCGCCTTCGCAAGGGCGACGCCCGACCAGTAATCAGGATATCCGGGATCAGGCACCAGAATGGTATCTCCCGGGTTTAATAGACATTGCGGAAGCTCAACAAGTCCCGCCTTGCCTCCGAACAGCACGGCGACTTCCGTTTCCGGATCAAGCGTGACCCCGTACTCCCTTTCATAAAATGCAGCGGCTGCTTTTTTGAAGCTGTAAGCGCCCCGGAATGATGAGTATTTATGATTTTCCGGCCTTTCGACGGCGCGCTTCATTTCTTCAACGATATGCTGAGGCGTCGGCTGATCAGGGTTTCCCTGCCCTAAATTGATGACGTCTCTGCCTTCTTTCAGCTTTTGATTCACTTTTTGCACCAATGATGCGAAAAATTGTTCCGGCAGCTGTTTGAGTACATCTGAGATTTCAAAGTTCATATTTTCACCTTCTAAAAATGTCTTGAAATGATAGTCCATCATCATATATGGTTAAATAAAAAAAGTAAAGAGAAACTTGAGGTGTTTAAAAATGAAATGGACCGTTTCCTGTTTGCAATTTGATATTTCATACGGAAATCCTTCAGAAAACTTTAAAAAAGCAGAATCTTTGATTGAGCAAGAAAGCCGCCATGCGGATGTAATCGTGCTTCCTGAGTTGTGGACGACCGGCTATGATCTCACACGGCTAGACCAGCTGGCGGATGAAAACGGCAAAGTTTCGGAACAATGGCTTAAAGAAACGGCAAAAACATACAACGTACACCTCGTTGCCGGATCTTTTGCGGTCAAAGAAGGCGAAAATGTCTATAACACCATGTACATCGCCGATAACAGCGGACAGATCGTGAAGCGGTATCAGAAAGCCCATCTGTTTCAGCTGATGGATGAACACCTTTACTTGTCAGCAGGAAACAGCGACGGTTCCTTTGAGCTTGACGGTGTCAAGTGCGCCGGGCTTATCTGCTATGATATCCGTTTCCCCGAATGGATCAGAAAGCATACGTCCCAGGGCGCGAATGTCCTGTTTATCTCTGCGGAATGGCCTCTGCCCCGCCTTGATCATTGGCGAAGCCTGCTTATCGCCAGAGCAATTGAAAACCAATGTTTTGTCGCAGCCTCTAACTGCACGGGGTCCAATCCCGATAATGAATTTGCCGGCCACAGCCTGATTATTGACCCGTGGGGCCGGATTTTAGCCGAAGGAGACCGGACGGAAGGCGCAGTCCGAGCGGAAATCGATGTGTCAGAAAGCGCGGCCGTTCGCGGAACCATTCCGGTTTTCCAAGACTTGCGGCGTGATTTATATTAATTTTCAAAAAAACGTTGACAAGAATATCCCGCGCCTGCTAATATTTTCATCAACTGATTAATCCGAATTGTGATACAAATCAATATATTTTTCTCTTATCGAGAGTTGGGCGAGGGATTGGCCTTTTGACCCCAACAGCAACCGACCGTAATTCCATTGTGAAATGGGGCGCGTACATTTTGCGCCGAGACGATTGTCTCATAAGGCACGGTGCTAATTCCATCAGATGTTATCTGAGAGATAAGAGGCGGACTGCACTGTTTCAGCCTCCTTCTCTTTCAGAGAAGGAGGCTTTTTTTCGGGCGTATTCTCCGTCACGATCTCTTACTGCCACTACATAATTGGAGGGTAAATCCATGTCAGCAACTAAAGCAAGTCTTTATGAACAATTAACAGAAAGCTCCGCCGCCGCGTTAGCCGTCAAGCTCGGCTTATTCCAAAGCAAAAGCACTCTGACATGCCGTGAAATCGGCGACGGCAATTTAAATTACGTCTTTCATGTTTACGATAAAGAAAACAAAAAAGGACTGATTATTAAACAGGCAATCCCTTACGCGAAAGTCGTCGGTGAAAGCTGGCCGCTTACCATTGACCGGGCGAGAATCGAAAGCAGCGCCCTCATCCGCCAGGGCGAACACGTGCCGCACCTCGTTCCGGCCGTTTACTATTCCGATACTGAAATGGCCGTCACGGTAATGGAAGACCTCTCGCATTTGCGAATTTCAAGAAAAGGGCTGCTGGAAGGGCAGCATTATCCGAACTTATCGGTTCATATCGGTGAATTTTTAGGGAAAACGCTGTTTTACTCATCTGATTATGCGCTTGATGCGAAAGTAAAGCAGCAGCTCGCAAAGCAGTTTACAAATCCTGAGCTTTGCAATATTACGGAAAGGCTTGTGTTTACAGAACCGTTTCTCGACCATGAGACAAACGATTTTGAAAAGGAGCTGCGCCCATACGCAGAAAAAGTTTGGAACAATTCCCGGCTGAAAGAAGGCGCTGACGAATTGAAAGCCATCTTTCTGAATTCCGCGGAAACATTGGTTCACGGCGATCTGCACACGGGAAGCATTTTCGCCGATGAACATGAAACAAAGGTGATTGATCCCGAGTTTGCTTTCTTCGGACCGATCGGGTTTGACATCGGCCAATTTATCGCCAATCTGCTGTTAAACGCCCTCAGCCGCGACGGTGACGACAGACAGCCGTTATATGATCATACTGCCGCCGTATGGGATACATTTGTGAAAACATTCAGTGAAGCATGGGAGAAAGACTGCTTGCCTTCCCGCAGACACCTGCTGGAAGACACACTGAAAAACGCGTTTGAGGAAGCGGTCGGTTTTGCGGGATGCGAATTGATCCGGCGCACGATCGGACTCGCCCATGTGGCTGACTTAGATGAAATCACTCCGTTTGACAAACGAATCGAACGGAAGAAGCTGGCGCTTGACATCGGCGCCTATTATATCGAAAACAGAAAAAAACTGAAGCATATCACCGAGGTTCTGGACCAATTTAAGCTCCGTGTAAAGGAATGATGCAGCATGACCAATGAATTTGCCATCCCCCGTTCTGTAGAATGGAAAGAAACCTACATCCGCATTTTAAATCAGCAAAAGCTTCCCGACGTCACTGAATATGCGGAACTTAAAACAAAGGAAGATGTATTCGACGCGATTGTCACGCTGAAAGTAAGGGGCGCCCCGGCCATCGGTATAACCGCGGCGTTCGGACTCGCGCTCTCCGCCAAGTCGTTTGAAGCCCGCGACCTTTCAGATTTCCGACGTCAGTTCGCGGATGTCAAAGCATATTTAAACAGTTCAAGGCCCACTGCCGTCAACCTTGCGTGGGCGCTTGACAGACTGACGGATTCCATCAGGGATGCGATCTCAATCAATGAAGCGAAGACAACGCTCGTTCATGAAGCCATTCAAATTCAGATTGAGGATGAAGAAACATGCCGAATGATCGGCCAGAATGCGCTGCACCTTTTTAAAAAAGGCGACCAGATCATGACCATCTGCAATGCGGGCTCGATTGCCACAAGCCGGTACGGTACGGCGCTTGCTCCCTTTTACTTAGCGAAACAAAAAGATCTCGGCCTTCATATCTACGCATGTGAAACAAGACCCGTTCTCCAAGGATCACGGCTGACGGCGTGGGAGCTGATGCAGGGCGGAATTGATGTCACGCTCATTACGGACAGCATGGCCGCCCATACAATGAAGGAAAAACATATTTCTGCGGTCATTGTCGGCGCTGACAGAATTGCAAAAAACGGTGATACGGCCAACAAAATCGGAACGTACGGCCTCGCTATTTTGGCAAACGCCTTTCAAATTCCGTTTTTTGTTGCCGCACCGCTTTCGACATTTGACTTGCAGATTGAAAACGGCGATCAGATTCCGATTGAAGAAAGAGATCCGGATGAAGTCAGACAGATCTCCGGCATACGAACCGCTCCCGAGGATGTGCCGGTCTTCAATCCGGCCTTTGACATCACACCGGGCAGCCTGATTTCCGGCATTATAACCGAGAAAGGAATTGTGACCGGCTCTTACACGGAAGAAATTGAACAATTATTCGCTGACTGCCAGCTGAACTGAAAAACCGCTGATGATATTGCCTCAGGCAATGTCAGCGGTTTTTTTGTCTGCACAATGTAATCACTTTATCTTTTTGGACGGCTGTAATGAGATGCATTTTAAAAAACAGCTCTGCATAACCGGCTATCTTTTGCGGACGGCTCATTTTCATCAGGCTTCGTCCTCCTTTTTCACCAGACCAACTTTTTTCACTTAATAAAATGATATGTCGGACGTGAAAAAACGGAACGTGCCATACGCTTTATTTTTCTTTATAGGATATTTGTTCGATGTTCAGCAGCACCGCTTTTACATCCGTCTTCGTGCCCGCGTATCCCGTTAAGGCGCTGTTTTTGCCGATTACCCGATGGCAAGGGATCAAAATCGGCAGCCGGTTTCGTTTATTGGCTTGTCCGATGGCGCGCACCGCTTTCGGTTTTCCGATCGCTTCAGCCATATCGCCGTAGCTTCGGGATTCCCCGTAAGGAATCATCGTCAGCGCGTTCCATACCCTTTCTTGAAAGGGTGTGCCTTTTTGTCTCAGAGGCAGAGAGAATTGCTTTTTTTCTCCTGAAAAATATGATGCCAGCTGCTGTTTCGCCTCCGACAGCAAAGCGGTTTCGCACGGCTTTACGCCGGGCGCGTCTTTCCGCCATTCCTCAAAATCTTCCCCGGTGAGAAACAGGCCGGTAATAAAGCTCTCCTCCTCTGTTACGATGACGGTTCCAAACGGCGCTCTCACACTTGTAAAACAGATCATTCCCCGCTCCTTCTTTCTTCGGTATTCTGCCGGATCGGAAGCGTCAAATGAAAAACGGTGCCCTTCCCTTCTTCACTTTCCACATGAATGCGTCCCTGATGTTCTTCGATGATTTTATAGCTGACCATGAGACCGAGGCCCGTTCCCCTGTCTTTTGTCGTGTAAAATGGTTCACCCAGACGTTTTAATTTGTCTTCGGAAATGCCTGTTCCTTCATCTTGAATAGAAATCAAAATGTGGTCTTGATCAGAAGACTGAATGGTCACGTAGATATTGCCGCCGCCCGGCATGACTTCAATGGCGTTTTTTAAAATATTGATAAACACCTGTTTTAATTGATTCGGTTCACAGTAAATCGGCGGGATGTTTCCGGTCAGGTTCAGATGGATCTGCACATTGACAAGATTGGCCTGGGCATTCAAAAGATCAGCCGTGTCTTTCATAATCTGCGTCACGTCTTTTTCTTCATATAATATCGCCTGGGGTTTCGCTAAAATTAAAAATTCAGTGATGATAGACTCGATGCGTTTTAATTCTGAGGTAATGACGTTAAAGTACAGAGAATATTCGCCTTCAATGCTTCCTTGAAGAAGCTGAATGAACCCTTTCAGCGCCGTCATCGGGTTTCTGATTTCGTGGGCGATGCCCGCCGCCAGCTCCCCTACAACATGAAGAGTGTCGGATTTCCGCAGCCTCTCTTCAAGCTCTTTGGCCTCTGTGACATCTTTAAAGATGGCCAGATTCATATTTTGAATGATATTTCTTTTGAAGGAGAATTCCAGTTTGCGGCTGTCGCTGCTGCTTAACAGGAAGGGGATTTCATTATCCATTCCTTCTAAATCAATCTTTCTGGCGGGAACACCCGCGTTTTCAATATCAAATAAAGAAAGAATATCCGGAACGGTGTACGCTCTCAGCTCCTCATCCGGCATACCGAGTATACGGCTTGCGAGAGGATTCGCGTCAATAATGCGGAATTGGTTGTCAAATAAGACCTTGCCGTCCATTGAGCCGTTGAATACTTTTCTGAATTTCAGCTCGCTTTCCCGCAATTCTTTTTCCATCCGCTTACGATCGCTGACATTTCTTAAAATGGTTAAATGCTGACCTTCAAGTATGGTTCGTTTTGATGTGAATTCCAGCTCTTTAAATTGGCCGTTTGCCATCTGAAACAGCATTTCTTCACGGATTTCCCCGTATTTTTCATATTTTTTCTTAATCTGCTTATATTTTTTCTGCGGATCAACGATAAACGTACATAAATTCGTCTCCACCAGCTTATCCATCGGCAGTTCGAAAATGCGGCACGCCGATTCGTTTGCTTTGGCAATCTTTCCGTCATCAGACCAAATGACAATCGCGTCCATGGCGTTTTCAAAAATTTCGCGGAATCGCTCTTCGCTTTTGAAAAGTTTCAATTCCATCAACCGTTTCTCTGTTATGTCCCTCATAATGGACATGTAGAACCCGCTGATTAAGTTGGACGTAATCGTAAATTCAAACAGCTTCTCTTCGCCCGACCGAAGCTTGACGGGCAGTTCTCCTTTGGCGTTTCCTTTTCTGCGGAGGGTTTCCCAGATTTCTTTCAGATGCTTTTTGTTTTCTCCGTCGGTAAAATGGCGGAGCGATAGATGGGACAATTCATTCTGGCCGATCTCAAAACTTTTGCAAAAAGAGAGGTTCGCATCAATAAACCCGCCGTCCTTATCAAACAGCACGATGCCGTCGACAGCCCTGTCAAACAAATCTTTAAACAGCTGCTCGTTCATGGAGAATTCGCGCTCTAATATTTTTTTAGAGGAGATATCCCTCATCACCACAAAAAAATAATCCTTCCCAATTCCGTCTCTGGCGAGGAATTCAATGTATTTCGTCGCGCCGCTGTCAAGCTTAATCGGCACCTCTTTCCACAGATGGCCTTTTTTTAAAAACTTTTTCACGGCCTTATTCAGTTCTTCCTGAGGCACGGAATATAAAAAATCCAGGACGGAGCGGTTAATGAGGCTCTCTGCCTCAATCTGCATCATCCGGGCCGCAGCCTCGTTCGCCTGGACGATTTTCATTTCCTTACGGCATATAAAAATGGCATCAAGCGTGTTATTCATAATCACGTGATACCGGTTCAAATCACTCTTCAGGCGGTCATTTTCCTCTTTCATCCGCTTCAGCTGCTCTTTCAGCGACTCGTTTGTTTGCAAATCCAGAGTTTCAGCCATTCAGTACACTCCTTCTTCAAAAACCTATCCTTCAATATTTCTACAAAATACCTCATCTTCCTTCATTCGCCCTATACATTTCAGAAAATTTCAATGATATGACAAGTTAAAGTCTTTTTCTACGATCCTTACCTCCCCATTACATCATCCTAACAATCCCTTTTGTCCTCCTTCAATTTTTTGTTTTTTATTTTAAAATGAACACCAACAGGAAATAATCATGCAGTGGATGATTTTTGAAGAGAAGGTGATGCTATGACAAAATCGCGAGACAGTTACTTTGACAACGCCAAGTTTATCTTGATTTTTCTGGTGGTGTTCGGCCATATCCTCCGGTCATTTATTAACGGAAATGAGTTTATGCTCCATCTCTACAAATTCATTTATACTTTTCATATGCCGGCCTTTATCCTGGTTTCCGGCTATTTCGCAAAAAACTTTAAGCGGAAAGGTTATGTGAAGAAGCTGGCTGTGAAGCTGATTATTCCGTACTTGATTTTTCAGGGCATTTACTCAGTTTTTTACTATTTGATTCAGGATGAAAGCATGGCAAGCGTCAATCCGATTGATCCGCAGTGGTCTCTCTGGTTTTTAGTCAGCTTATTCTTTTGGAATCTGCTGCTTTACCCCTTTACGAAGCTGCCGAAAATGTGGGCGCTTGGGGCGAGCTGCGGGCTTGCCGTCATGATCGGGTATCTTGATTTTATCAGCAGCACGCTGAGTCTTTCACGGACGTTTGTTTTTCTTCCGATGTTTCTCGTCGGGTTTTATTTAAAGAAACGGCACTTTGATTTGCTTCGGGCTAAAAGAGGCAGGCAGATTGCCGCGGGCGTACTGGGGATTGTTTTCCTCTTATGCTGGTGTATTGATTTTGATTACTCGTGGCTGTTCGGATCGGAGCCTTATTCTACATTCGGCACAGTGTCGCTGTTGAGCGGTCTGTCGCGCATCGGCTGGTATGTTTTGGCCTTTGCCGCCACTTTCAGCTTTTTGGCGCTCGTTCCGCAAAAGCGTTATTTCTTTACGAAATGGGGTACGAGAACATTTTACGTGTATCTGCTGCATGGATTCATTATAAAAACGCTGCGGCAGATCGGGCTTGAAGATCACTTGTCTGATTATCAGAATTTAGTCATGCTCTTAATGTTAACGGCCGCTCTTACGTCCATTCTCTCCAGCAATGCGGTGAAAACGGCCGCACAGCCGTTTATTGAGCTGCGGATCACCGGCTGGCTTGAAGCGGTGAAAGGAACAAGAAACGGTGCTTATTCGAAATAATGCAAAATACCTCTTAAGCGTTATCGCCTAAGAGGTATTTTTTATTGTTTGCCGTCTTCTTTTTTCTTTGGCTTCGTCTGTTCAAGCGTTTCAATCCATTTTCCGGCGTTATAATCACCGAGCTCGCTTGCAAACTCTTCTTCAAGCAATTTAGGGTCCATCGGCTTTTTATGGTTTTGCATGTCTTTGCTGTGGCGGTTTTTTTTCGTCATGTTACTCGCCTCCTTGTTTGCCGTGTTTTGATTTGCGGTTTGCGCCTCTCAGTCCGGGATCACCGTCATATTGTGTTTTGTATGCATCTTTGTCCATGCTCTCAGTCGGTGTGTTGTTGTTGGTCAAAGCTTCATTCTTTGCTGCTTTGCGTTTCATTTGATTTCCTCCTTCTGTCAGCAAATCTGTTTTGAATTCATCAAGCATTTTTTTCAAGTCGCGCACTGTCACGTTGTTGGCCTCATCAATGAGTTCATAGCCGATCTGTCCGTTCGGCTCAAGCAGCACATATTTAAAATCTTGAATGTCTCCGAGGCCTTCCTGCCTGATCCTCATTGACAGCTGAGCTTCGGTAAAACGCATTTTTTTTAAGTTTTCCGGGATGATTTTTCCGTTTCTGACAACGGCGACGGTTTTTCCTGAAAATAAAAACTCAAAAAAGCTTGATTTGATTTCTAAATATTCCATCAGGATTAATACCGCAATAAAAATCGCCGCCGCGAAAATAGTTTCCCATAAATTATGTTCAATAAACGGCTGAATAATAATCGAGCCGATCGAAATCATGATGACTGTCTGGGTCACCGACAGCTGGCTGATTGATTTCCGTCCGGCAATCCGCAATAAAAAGGTACCGACCGCTATCATAACTACCGACTTCCAAAATACGGTAAACAATGACGTCACCTCTTTACAAGTAGATTCTCCAAAGAAACTGTTTCCACTCATCCATTTTACGGCAATAAAAAACACCGCTTTCTGAAAAGCGGTGTCAGCCGATAATCATTCTTTCCTTCGGATAGTGATAATTTGCTTCGATTTCTTTTCGGCCGATCAGATAAAGGAAGGTCAAAATGCCGATCCGGCCGATAAACATGACAATCATGATGACGCATTTTCCGATGTCGCTTAAATGCGGAGTAATCCCAAGCGACAGGCCGGTCGTTCCGAATGCGGAACACACTTCAAAAAGCAGTCCGAGGAGCGTCTGATTTTTCTCGGTCACGGCCAGAATCAGCGTCGATCCGAACACGAGCAGAATCGCCATCATCGTAACGACCAGCGACTTCATGACATCAGCCTGGTGAAGCTCGCGTTTAAAGACCTTGACCGCTTTATTTCCCCGGGCAAAATGAAACAGTGCAAGAAGGTTAAGCGCAAACGTCGTCGTACGGATTCCGCCGCCGACCGAGCTCGGTGATGCGCCGATGAACATGAGGGCGCAGATGAAAAATAATGTCGGCGCCGACAGCTGGCTGATATCAATTGTCGCAAGCCCGCCGCTTCGCGTAGCGGTTGATTGAAAGAGACATAAAAATAAAACATCATGCCAGCTTTTCCCCTTCATGACATGGCTTGCTTCAAGCGCGTAAATGCCCACGGCTCCGAACAAAACGAGCATTCCGAACGTAACGGTCGTAATTTTCGTAAACAGCGTGAATGAGTATCTGCGCTGTTTTGAAAACAAAAAGTCCTTTACTTCTACGAGCACCGGAAAACCGATCGCACCGAAAATAATCAGGAGCATCGTAATAAACTGCACGAAATAGTCATGTCTGAACGGGACGAGTGAATTTCCCGTAATATCAAAACCGCCGTTTGTCGTGGCGCTGACGCTCGCAAAGAATCCGTGCAAGTACGCCTGTTCAAACGAATCATAATACGTTAAAAAATATGTTCCTAAGATGATGCCGCCTAAAAACTCGATTAATAAAATCAAAAACAGCACTTGCTTCATCAGGTTGACGATACCGGAAAACTGCGATTGATTCTGATCCACCATGATGAGCTTCCGTTCCCGCAGACCGATCCGTTTGCCCATAATGAGCCAGACGAATGTTCCGAGCGTCATGATGCCGATTCCGCCGAATTGAAGCACGAAAGCCAAAATGACAATCCCGGCCGTGCTGAATGTATCAGCCGTGTTGACGACCGTTAAACCGGTGACACTGACTGAGCTGACAGCCGTAAACAGCGCGTCTATAAACGACCAGCTGGCCCCTTGTTTGTGGGCGGCCGGCAGACTTAGCAAAATAAATGCCACCGTCACAGCAAGAAAATAATATAATGCAATCAGCTGTGCAGGCGACAAGATCTGTATGAATTTCTTCAGTGTTAATTTCATAAGATAGTTCCTTCTGCCTCTCAAATGTAGTACGTAATTATTCTAATGATATTGGGAGTATTTTTAAAGGGCTTTTTAGAAAGATTTTTCATTACCTTATGTAATTTGCCGATCTTTAAACAAAAAACCTCTGAAACGATTGTCAGAGGTTTTGTTGATTATTTTGCTTCCAGCCTGCGGATGCGCTCATCGAGATCAGGGTGTGTGGAGAACAGTGACGAATGCTTTTTACCGTTAATTTTTAACGTCTGCACCGCCGTCTGGTCCTCTTCATTCACATGTCCTGTATAAGACTTCAGCGTACGCAGGGCGTGAATCATTTTATCCTTGCCGGCAAGGTCTGCACCGCCGCGGTCAGCGTGAAACTCTCTGTGACGCGAGTAGGCGAAGACGACAAGACTGCCGAGAATGGAAAAGATAATCTGAAACACGATCATCGCGATAAAATGAACGACCGGCGCGAGGTCTTCTTTGACAAAGCGGCTTGCAACCCATGCCGCGATTCGGGAAAGGAATACGACGAACGTATTGACGATTCCCTGCAGCAGCGTCATCGTGACCATATCACCGTTTGTGATGTGTGCGACTTCATGGGCAAGGACCCCTTCCACCGCAGCATCATCCATCTGCTGCAATAAACCTGAAGAAACCGCGACAAGCGAACGGCGCTTAGAAGGTCCGGTCGCAAAAGCATTGACCTCCGGGGAATGATAAATGCCGACTTCAGGCATTTTCGTCATCCCTGCGGCACGGGACAATCTGTGCACACGGTCAACCAATTGCTGTTCTTCATAGCTGAGCGACTGTTTCTTCGGATTTAACACCCGGACGCCCATCATCGTTTTGGCCATCCATCTGGACATTCCGAGAGAAATAAAAGAACCGACAAAACCGACGACAAGACTGAACACGAGCAATGCCATCAGATCAATGCGGCCATTTTGTATATACGAGCCGACACCGGTAACGCTTGTAATAATCGTAAGCACAATTCCGATTGTCGTAATGACCAAAAGGTTCGTTAAAATAAACAGAAATATTCTTTTCGCCATAATTACCTCCGTCTTTTTTAAGATCAAAAGAACTTATTTACTTAAATTATAAATGATCTGTTTGAAAATGCAACAATTTCGACGTATGATGTTAATGTAATTCCCATTGATATTAGAAAGTAACACGTAATCAATCAGAGGTGAACCATGAACACGTTTAAACTGACCCGAACTGATATGGTCCGGCTTCTTTACGCGCTAAAAGGCCAAGGAGACGCAACCCCTCTCCAAATCTTATTGCAATCAGCGGATATGACCTTGGATGAAGCGGAAAGCCGTCTGCATATCCCTGAATTTCTGACGAGATTCGAACGAAAAAAAGAGAAAAAGGAATACGGGCTTTCAACTAACGAGATTGTCGAGCTGGGAAATCTGTGCGAGCTGACGTCTTTAAAATCAACCGCCGTCCAAAACTGGGTGAAGCGCGATATTAAAGATTTAATCGGCCACCCCTTACTCGGCAAAAAATATACAATTGAACAAGCTGTCATCCTTCTCATTGTACGTGATTTAAAATCAATTTATGACTTCGAACATATACGCGGCATATTAAAAATCGCTTTTAACACGATCACAGACAGATCAGACGACGTCATCAGCCCGATCAGCTACTATGAAAGCTGCGCCCAAGTGATTGATTATCTTCATCATAAGGCAAACCCGCCGATGAAGGAAACGAGCCTGCAGGAGCTCGTCGAAGAGCAGACGGACAAGCTCAAAAGCTGCTTTAAAGAACTCGGAAGCGGACAATGGAACAATATCAGATCCATAATCGCCGTCACGGTGCTCTCCGTTTTGACTTTCCATATTCAAGCTTCAGCCTATAAAATGACCAGCCATTTATTATAATTCATAACGCTTCTTCGCCCCGGTGTCTGCGCCGGGGTTTTTTTGCTGTACAACAATTGCCAGCATAATCAATACCGTTCCGTTTGAAACTAAAACGCGAAAACACATCTTGCCAGAGAAAAGGAGATGAAAAAGATGGCGAGCAGAAATAAACTCTTAGTTCCAGGGGCTGAGCAGGCACTTGACCAATTTAAATACGAAGTGGCTCAAGAATTCGGCGTGAACCTTAGCTCTGATACAGCAGCACGCGCAAACGGCTCTGTAGGCGGGGAAATGACAAAACGTCTTGTACAGCAGGCTCAATCACAATTAAACGGGAAAAATCAATAGTGCAGCTTATTCGCCGGGACTTCTCGGCGAATTTTGATATTTATCGGCATTCTCCTTTCCGTGCCGGTAGCCGTTCGGATTCCTTCGGTCTGATGAATCTTCATGATGCCGATAGGATTCCCAATGTTCATTGCGATCATGATTCCAGTAATGATTGTAATACTTTTGCTTAGGCTCTTTGTCATTTCCGTTTTCCTGAGGATTTTGTGTTGGGGGCTGCTCTGTTTCCCCATCTTGTTCCTTCTGTGTGTTTTCCTCTGATCCGGAAGCTGCATTTTTTTCGGTTTGCTGATTGCCGTCCTGACTGTCCGGCTTCGCTTCTTCCGTACCGGGCGTTGTTTCATTGTTTCCCGGCTTCTCTGCTGCCTTTTCTTCATCAGGAGCTGTCTTTTCATCAGCCGCCGGCTTGTCTGTGTCCGGCTGCTCGCTTTGATCAGCGTCTGTTTCGGTATCTTTTTGATCTGTTTCATTGCCGTCGGTTTGCTTTTCAGGCTGTTTTTCTTCTGTTTTCTTTTCGTTTCTTCTTATGTAGCTGCCTGTTGACATCCCTTCCTGTTTTGCTTTTTCTCTTGTTTCCATATCAGATTCAAGCGATTGGACCTGGTAGGTGCCCTTATATTTTTCAGTCATGTCGGCCAGCTGTTTTTTAACGCCTTTTTTATATGTATTGTCATCTGTATTTTCATAAACCGTGGAAATTAAAATCTCTTTTGATTCCTTTACATATCCATGCTTGCTGCAATCGGTAATAATATTACTGATGACTTCCTTAAAATCGCTGCTTTTCCAATCTCCGATGTCACTGATGACCTGTTTGGCGTCATGGTTCAGCGGTGTCAGTTCAATGACTTCATATTTGCTGTTTAAAGCCATTTCAATGCTGGGATTAATGTCAAGCGTCATATACGCGTAAGCTTTGTTATCAGAAAAAACCGGGAGCAAAATTAAAATAAACAAAATAATAGCAGTCATCGTAAACACTCCCAATTTAAAAGGGCGCAGTTTCAGAAAATCAAAAAAGCTGGCCCTTCTTCCCATACGCGTTTCGCCTTCGAACGTAATTTCCTCTCCGATTTCACAAGTGCGGTGATCATTTTTTGTTTTTAAAAATTGTCCGTCAGGGGTTAGCAACGTGACGAATTTTTTATTTTTCTCTACTATGATCCCTCTTCTCATGAGTGCAACACCCCTTTAAGATAATCTTTTAAATAAATATAATCACCGGTAATAATAATACTCATGGCGATGATATATTTTCGGTTCCGTTCGATCGTTTTTCTGCTGACCGACACGAGCTGCTCCAGCTGCTTGACAGGAAGCTGTTTTTTCTGGTGCAAAATGGACGCCAGCTCTTCATTTTCAACAAGCGTGTAGGCTACCTTAATCGCATTCTGCCTCGCATCTGTATGCTTCGGCGATTGTTCCAGCAGCTCTTTAAAAGACAGGCCGTATTCTTTCAGCTGCTTCTGAAAAAAAAGAATTTCTTCCCGGCGCTGTTCCTGTTCTATCTGTTTGCGGTATTCATCAATGGAAAGCTCCGCTTCGATAAGGCTCTGCGAAGATTCCTGGTCGTCGCCTTCCTGCACATCCATATTGATATGCTGAGCGGTTCTTGCTTCTTTTCTGATATAGTCTATCACTTTTCTTTTTATAATCAGCTCTGCAAATGCAAGCAGCGAATTACCTTTTTCAGCCGAATATTTTTCAATGGCTTCGTTAAACGCGATCAGCCCGATGCTGAATTCGTCGTCTTTTTCATCTATATATCGTTTACAAACGGATGAAACCGTCTTCGCGATAAAAGGCTTATATTGCTGTATTAAATCGTTCTGCAGATCTTTGTCGCCTTTTTGTATTTTTTCAACAGATGTTTCAAGCGTTTGCTTCTTTTTTCCCAATTTAAACAAAAGGCTAAGCACTGGTTTCACCTCAGTTCCTCCCTATAACTACTCATAATCATAGCTAATTTAGTAGGGATTCGCAAAGGAAGAAAAAGAGAAATCGATTTCATTTGTCTCAATTATGACAAGCCAATAAGACGTACTATACATGATTTCGTGCCCCCATGCAGAATTAAGGGGGTTTTCTCTGTGTTTTTTGTAACAATGCTGTTATAAAATTGTTATCATATGTCTTAAATGTAAGCGTTTCAAACAAAAAAGGGAACCTGCTTTTTAAAAAGCCAGACTCCCTTTTTGATCATTTTACGCGTGTTCTCTTTTTTCCGATTCCGCGCCAGACTCTATTTGTTTTGCTCCTGACATAAACCATCCGCAAACCGCAATGGCAGCCAGAACCGCCCAGAAAATGATTTTCCAGGCCGCCGAATGGATGACATCTGCCGGAATTATACCAAGTTCCTCATGAGCCAATGTATAAAGAGCGAGCTTCACGCCTACCCATCCGACAATCACAAATGCCGCCGTTTCAAGGCCCGGCCTGGTTTTCAGTAAGGATACGAACATTGATGCCGCAAAACGCATAATGATTAAACCGATTACGCCGCCTGCTAAAATAACGAGAAACTGACCGCCGTCCAAGCCGCCGATGGCAGGAAGCTGAGTTCCCGGGAGCGTTACGGCAAGCGCGACCGCCGCTAAAATGGAGTCAACGGCAAAAGCGATGTCCGCGAGCTCCACTTTCAAGACAGTCTGCCAAAACCCGCTTTCTTTCTGCATTTTCTGACCGGCGTTATCTTTAAATACATACCGCTTCAGCAAATGGCTGACCGCAATGTAAAACAGATATAAAGCGCCGACGGCCTGGACCTGCCAAACATTCACCAGAAAAGAAATGGCGAACAGCGACCCGAAACGCAAAATAAATGCGCCCGCCAATCCGTAAAATAAAGCCTTCTTCCTTTGTTTTTCAGGAAGATGCTTCACCATCACAGCCATCACCAGCGCGTTATCCGCCGCTAAAATCCCTTCCAGCCCGATTAAAACGAGAAGAACCCATCCATACTCCAATAATAATGCAAAGTCCAATCCATTCCCTCCGTTTCTTTTTTCTATCATCCGAGCTTATACCGGCGGTTTTTTACGCAAAAAAGACCTTTGCCGATATAAGGCAAAGGTCTTGCTAGACATGAATGATTGGCATGCCAACAAAGCCGATGGATATGATCCATGAATTGACGACTTTGTTTCCGGAATATCCGGACGCTACTCCCCTTTGGGATTTCAAGAAATATTTGTTTATACGCTCATGATAAAGCCTGTTTCATCATTTGTCAACGCTTAACTTTTTTAACAAATTGAGAAATTTTTTCTGTTTTGGCCCGCTGTTTTCTTCTCTTTAAAAACATCCAAAGAATGAGAAGCAACACAATGAATATACCGAGCGGCAGCATATATTGATCGAGAATGGAACCGACGCTTTTCCAACTTTCCCCGAGTTTCATTCCGAGGTATACGTAAGCAAATGTAATCGGCAGCATCGCTGCATATGTATATAGAGAGAACACCCAGACATTCATCTTCGCAATGCCGCACGGCAAAGAAATCAGCGTCCTGACCCCAGGTATAAAACGGCCGCTGAACGCGACCAAACCTCCGTGCTTCTGAAAGAAATCATCTGATTTCTGCAGGGATTCGGGTTTTATCCATATATACTTTCCATATTTCAGCAAAAACGGCCGACCGCCCAGCCTGCCGATTCCATATAAGACAAGCGGACCTGAAACACCGCCGAGCGAACCGGCAAACACGGTCCCGGCAAGTGTCATATCCCCTTTTGAGACCCAATAGCCCGCTAGCGGAAGAACAATTTCCGCCGGGATGAATTCTATACTGAGCGCCAAAAAAATCCCGGCGTAAGATAAGCTTTTAAACGCCTCTATTATTGATATGATGAAATCTTCGATGATCTATCACTCCCGGCTTACGTCTATATTCCGAAACTTAAGAATGATTTTAACACAAAACCTTGAGGCTGAAATATCTTTTAGACATGCCCGTTATAAATGTGAGTCGTTTCAGATCGGTATAGCGGGAGGGAATGACATGCGCAATACAACGTCCCGCCTGTCTCCTGATTGCTTGTCTGGCGGCGTTTACATCACTTAAGATCTCCGGAAAAGTAAGCGGCGGCTGACCGCGGATTCAGTTCATATGGGAGCTGGAAATTTTCTCAGTCACCACATGGGAATGCGTGGGCATTTCCCGGGGAATGATTTTGTATAATCTTTTTGATTACCACTGATAATTTTCAGGGACTTCAGCGCTTTAAAGAACTTACCGATTCACTGATTGTAAATAAAGAATTCATTTGCTTTTCAGCCGACCATTTCCGCCTGAGGAAATGGAACAGCCGCTCCATGAAGCGCCGCAACACCCATAAGTTGCTACACATGGAACGGACCCGTTTATCCACAATAAAGACAAAAAGGAGTTTTTATTCATGCACACGATGTGGAAGGGTTCGATCAGTTTCGGCCTCGTCAATATCCCGGTCAAGCTCTTTGCGGCCACTGAAGATAAAGATATAAAATTCCGCAGTCTTCATAAAGAAGACCATGCGCCGATTAAATACGAAAAAATCTGCACCGGATGTGAAAAAAGTCTGGAGCCTGATGAAATCGTGAAAGGCTATGAGTATGTAAAAGGGAAATACGTCATTATGACAGACGAAGACTTGAAAGACGTAAAACAGGAACATGAAGAAAAAGCGGTTGAGATTGTTGACTTTGTCCAGCTGCAGGAAATTGATCCGATTTATTTTAACCGGTCATATTATGTTGGGCCGGGAGATAACGGCACAAAAGCCTATACACTTCTGCGGGAAGCGCTGAGGACGACGGGTAAAATCGGGATTGCCTCCATTACGATCCGCTCTAAACAGCAGCTTGCGATTCTTCGCGTGTATGACAACTGCATCGTGATGGAATCCATTCATTATCCGGATGAAGTCAGAAATGCCGGACATGTGCCGGGCGTTCCCGAGCAGACAGCCGTTAATGAAAAAGAGCTGCAGACGGCGATTACGTTAATTAATGAGCTGACAACCGAGTTTGACCCGGAACAATACGAAGACACATACCGGAAAGCCCTTCTCGCTAAAATTAACGATAAGCTCGAACATGAAGAAGCCGGCGTGACACCGGCTGCTGCCGGCCCGCGCGAAGATGTCATTGATCTTGTCAGCGCGCTTCAGGCAAGCATTGACCGGACGAAGCGGCCAGATCGCGAACAGGCTGCACCGGCGCGGACAAAAGACGCCACGTCAGCAGGCGGCGGAGGCAAAAAGCAGAAAACGACCAGACAAAAAGCCGGAACGTCTTAATCATGGTGCTGACGATGCAGCCGATTTTGACCTCTGTACCGCCTGAAGGCAGTGAGTGGCGCTATGAGGTAAAGTATGACGGATTCCGCTGTCTTCTCCGCATAGACGAAAGCGGCGTTACATTAACCAGCAGAAACGGACAGACGCTGACGAATCAATTTCCGGAAATCACGGCTTTTGCGGCCCGGTGTTTTCAGCACATGAAAGACAGGTTCCCCATTACGCTTGACGGAGAGCTTGTCTATTTAATCAATCCGTACAGAGCGGACTTTGAGCATCTTCAAATCCGCGGACGTTTAAAACGGACGGAAGCAATTGAAAGCACCGCTGATAGACGGCCGTGCCGCTTTCTGGCATTTGATCTCCTCGTTCTGGAAGGCGCCGGCACCGTCTCATTACCGTATGTGAAACGGAAACGCGCCCTTTCCAAACTGCTTAAAGAAGCAAATCTTCCCGCCTGCCCTCATCACTTAGCGGAAGAAGCGATTCAATACATTCCGGAACACACTGACTCTGATGCGCTTTGGGACAAGGTCGTCCGCCATGACGGAGAAGGTATCGTAGCAAAAAGGGCTTCCAGCGGCTGGGCGGAAAATAAACGCTCTCCCGACTGGCAAAAGTATAAACATATGAAAACGGCACATGTGCTATTAACCGGGTTTAATCCGAAGAACGGGTATGTAACGGCCTCTGTTTTAAAAGACGGCACCGCCGTCCCGATCGCTTCCGTTTCCCACGGCATGCAGGCGGAAGAAAAAAACGCCGTCAGAACCATTATGGAGACCCACGGAAAAAAACAAAACAGCGGCGAGTATACACTTGAGCCTTCTATCTGCATGACCGTTCAGTATTTAACCATATTGCAGGACACGCTGCGTGAAGTATCTTTTGTGTCTTTTCAGTTTGAAATGGATTGGACGGAATGCACGTATCAGCAGCTTATCCTTCACTCTAAAACGCTGCCGCCGAAGCTGCAGTTCACAAGCCTGGATAAGATTGTTTTTAAAAAACGTGAAAAAACGAAAGCAGATTTCCTTAGTTATATGGTGAAAATGAGCGATTTTCTTATGCCCTTTCTTAAAGATCGGGCCGTCACGGTGATCCGTTATCCGCACGGCGCGCCTGGCGAATCTTTTTTTCAAAAAAACAAACCGGACTACACGCCGGACTTTGTCTCAAGCGTGTTTGACGGGAGCCACGAGCACATCGTATGCAGCAGCATACCATCACTTCTATGGCTGGCCAATCAGCTGGCGCTTGAATTTCACGTTCCGTTTCAGACAGTGCATTCTGAAAGGCCCGCAGAAATCGTCATTGATCTTGATCCTCCGTCAAGGAATGATTTTCCTATGGCAGTAGAGGCTGCGCATGTGCTGAAACAGCTGTTTGACTCATTCAGCATTACGTCATTCCCGAAGCTCTCCGGAAATAAAGGCATTCAGCTCTACATCCCGCTTTCACCGGAAGCATTCACCTATGAAGAAACCCGTGCGTTCACAATGCTCATCGCCGATTATTGCGTCAGGACGCGGCCGGATCTTTTTACGACAGAGCGGTTTATCAAAAACCGAAACGGCAGGCTCTACCTAGATTACTTGCAGCATGCCGAAGGGAAAACCATTATCGCCCCCTATTCGACCCGGGGCAACGAATTGGGAACGGTTGCGGCTCCCCTTTATTGGAGTGAAGTCAACTCCTCTTTAACACCTGATGATTATACGATCGATACAGTAGTGAACCGCGTCAGGACAGAGGGAGATCCGTTTTATGATTTTTACCGGAATCCGCAGGACGGCCCGCTTTCAATCGTGCTTGAGCAAATCAAGAGAAAGAGCTGACGCTTTTTGTCAGCTCTTTTCAGTCTGATACGTGCACATCAATTTTTCTTTGGAAATAAATAAATAGCAGGAGTAAGGAATGTTTTTGAGGGTGAGCTGTTTTGCAGTAAAGTATAAAATCGGAATATGGGCCGCTTTCTTAAACAGCCTGTAGCAGCCGCTGGACGGTTTTATCACATCAAAACCGAGTCTCGCAGCTCCTTTATGAAGCATTGTAATGCCGACGACTCCCTTAATCTCGTCTTTCCGTTTATGCTGGTTAATATAATCCGCTAAATGAGGCATGGATTGATATACCTTCTGATATAGCATAATCCCCCTTCTGACCGCGCTTTCAATAGGCTGCAGCTCTTTCAGGAGTTTGACATTATGAAGATGAATCTTAACTAACACGTCGTTTTTTTTAATTCTGGTTCCGTCGCTCAGGATGACTTCTTTTCCTTTATATCTAGTCAAACGGACGCGGAATACATTCGATTGCCGTTTATCAATCAGCGTCAGCCGGGTAAAGAAGAAATAAAGCGGATCAAGTAAGTACCATATAGACAGCAGACAGCTTCTCACATGTTCACCTTCTTTATATTCAAAGCACCCTCATATTTTGGCATGGGGCATGTCACATTATGATTGGTAAATAATGATGCCGACCTGTATCAGCTTATGCAAAAACCGCTTCCGGCTCTACTGTCCGGAACAGAAAAAAAACACTCTTCGTGAAGAAGAGTGTCTGTATCCGCTTTCTTTTAACGGAAAAGCAAATGCTGGCTGTGAATTCCCGCTTTTTTCAGTAAGGCTATCAGCTGTTCCTGTTCCTCAGGCATAAGTCCTGAAAACGCTCTCGCAATTCTCAATGAATGAATCGGATAAATTTTATCCAAATACTCGTTTCCTTTATCAGTTAAATGGGCGTAAACAGACCGTTTGTCCTTAGGGTCTTGTTCTCTGACCAAAAACCCGTTTCTTTCAAGCTTGTCGATGACATAGGTGACATTCCCGCTGACAAGCAAAAGACGCGACCCGATTTGCTGAAGCTTTTGCGGTCCTCTCGTATAGAGCAGCTCCAAAACGGCAAATTCAGTCGGATTAAAACCGTGTTCTTTACTGTCGCGGATGCTGTGTTCAGACACACTCTTGAAAGCCCTTGCAAAAACTTTGTACAAATTCATCGAACGCATCACTTCTTCTTCGTTAAATGATAATCTCATCATATCTACCCCGTATTTAAGATTTTTATAAAAAAATAATGTAAACCCTTACAATTCATAAGAGTCGATCTTTGTTTTATATTCTATTCGTGCCGTTTTTCAGAATTCCTTCTTTTTTATATAAAAAAATACCCTTATACATCATTTAATTTGTATAAGGGTTCCGTTCTTTATAGGGAATGTTCCGAAAAAAATACGCGTATTCCTTTCTCAGCTCCGTAATTGTCATGGAATTGAGTATTTCTTTCGTATAGACTCCGATCTGCAGAAGCTTTTTGGAATAATGGTTTCTCTCTTTGTCCAATGCATTTTGAAGCAAACGACTCATGGCGGCCTCCTTTGTTTTCCGTTATTCTATGATCAGAATAACGCTTTTATATCAAAGACGTATAAAGCCATTGTAAAACTTCTGTAGATTATGATGTTTTTCGGTAAAGTCCGTTCTGGACGGCTCTGAGCAGCGGAAAAGCGTGTTCCCCGGCAAGCTGCATGAACGCCTCCAGCATTTCATCGCGTTTCATATCTAATTCAATGATTTCTTTTGCCAGCGAAACCGCTTTTTCTTTCTCCATTCCTATCCTTCCTCCTCATTGTGTCTGTATAGTAAGCATAAAACGGGGCACAGGACCATGCATTAACCTTGTCAATTTTTCTGCCGCTTTTTTTCTAAAATTTTCTATTCCGCGTCAGAAAACCTGACAAGCGTCAGGTTTTTTCTCTTTTTTTCTTATATAATATGAGTAAAAGACATCCAGGGGTGGAAAAATGACGACAGACGAACAATCTTACAAAGATAAAAAAGTAATCTCGATCGGCATTGTAAGCGAATTAACCGGATTGTCAGTCAGACAGATCAGATACTATGAAGAACGGAAATTAATCTACCCGCAGCGTTCATCACGGGGAACGAGAAAGTATTCCTTCGCGGACGTTGAGCGGCTGATGGATATTGCCAACAAGCGGGAAGACGGCGTGCAGACGGCTGAGATTTTAAAAGACATGCGAAAAAAAGAACAGGCTCTCAAAAACGACCCGCAGCTCCGCAAAAAAATGCTGGAAGGCCAGCTTAATGCTCATTTTAAGTATAAAAACCGCTGATCAAAAAAGTCCGCCTCCTGTGAGACGGACTTTTTTTATAAAGCATGAAGAAATGCAGTTGCAATGCCGAAATAAATTAATAAGGACAAAATATCGTTCAGCGTCGTAATCAGCGGACCTGATGCAATCGCCGGGTCAATGTTCAATTTATGAAGAATAATAGGGACGATCGTTCCGGCCATCGTACCGATAATCAACGTTGCAAGCAGCGATGAACCGACGACAAAACCGAGCGTTAAGTCTTTCTGCCAGACGGTTGCGACAATCGTAATCGCGATCGCACAGACGATGCCGATATAGATACCGGTTCTTAATTCACGGAAAATCAGTTTAAAGATGGTTTTTTTATTCATTTCTTCTTTAGCCAGTCCTCTGATGACGACGGCGAGTGACTGTGTGCCTGTATTACCCGTCGTTCCCGCGATCATCGGCATGAAAAACGCGAGGGCGACGACTTTTTGCAATGTATCTTCAAAATAATTCAGAATGCTTCCGGAAATCAATCCGATAAACAAAAGCAGAATGAGCCACGGCAAACGGCGGTACGCCGCAACGTACGCTTTCGTATCAAATGTAATCGCCTTACCGGAGGCTGCGAATTTTTCGTAATCTTCATCGGCTTCTTTAATCACGACGTCAATAATATCATCGACAGTGACAATACCGACAAGCACATGATTTTCTTCCACGATCGGAATGGCTAAAAAGTCATACCGCTGGATCAGCCGGGCGACTTCTTCCTGGTCTTGGAGCACCCCGGCCGAGATGACACGTGTAAACATGAGATCCTGCACTTTATCCTCAGGCTCGCCAAGAATTAAATCTCTGTAAGAGAGCACTCCGACAAGCTGCTTGCTGTCATTAATCACGTACAAATAATTTATTGATTCTGCGATTTCTGCAAAGCTTTTCAGCTTCACGACCGCATCTTTTACTGTATAATGCTGCGGAATCCAGACGAAGCGGTTCGTCATCATCCGGCCCGCCGATTCTTGCGGGTAGTTCATCAAAAGCTGTACGGCCTTTGATTCCTCAGCCTCCATGCTGGATAAAAGCTGTTCTTTCAGTTCTTCATCCATCTCTTCCAGCAATGCGGCGAGATCGTCGTTATCCATTTTATTCATTGCGAGAGTGGCTTTCGTTTTACCGACTTTATGCAAAACGGCAAGCTGAAATTCCCGCTCCAGCTCTCCGATCATGTCGGTGATGTCATCAACCGTCATATATGACAGATAGCGGGCCCGGTGCTTTTCCGGCATTTCTTTAAACAAAAATGCCATGTCATAGGGCTGAAGCTCATCTATCATGTTTCGGAATTCTTTTATTTTTCCGTCCCGCAATAAAATGATAATGCGTAATATGAGTTCGTCATAGGTCATGTTTTGGACCATCGGGACTCGTACCTCCTTTACGGAGACGCGCCGTCCGTCAAGGGAAGTGCGGCGGTTTGTCTCCTCATCATGTCGTCACTGGTTATCTGGCTGTATATGGGTACTTCTTCTGACATACTCGAATGGGGAGAATCCATACTCCGCACCTCCTTATCATGCTCAGTCGTGTACGTTTTGAGGCATAAAAAAAACCTTCTGATATGAAGGCGAAAACAAGCACGGCAAATAAACGTGCGGGGCCTCCAATCGTAGAGCTTTAGCACTGTATGGCATAGGACAGCCATCCAGCTGCGTTAAGAATCACCTTATGTCGATGATTCCTGTTGACCCATTGGCGTCTTTGGACATTTTTGGGCAGCAGCGTATCTCCATACAGGAGCCTCACCTAACGAAGTTCTTATTTGAATTGACACACTGAGATTACAGAAAAAAAAGGAATGTGTCAACCTTAAATTTGTGATTTCAGCACATGCCTATAAAATAAACGGAATAAAGGAATAAAGGCATAAAGCCCTTATTCCGGCAAATCGCTTTCATCCTCTTCTGAAAGGAAATGATAGGATTCATGCAGCATGAGCGCGTACTCCCCTTCTTTTGTCGGATGCGGTACATACTCAGCCTCGTTGATATACTGCTCTTCCCTTTTCTTCATATGACAGACCTCCTGTTCAATTTTAGATTGTCCAAAAGAAGATCCGTTATCATAGGAAAAAAAATTACTTGCGGAGCGGGACATGCAGCTATATTTTTCGGATCGTGAAAAAGTTCCTAAGCAGCCATGGGCCCGGTTTGAAACCGAGCGTTAATTGCCACGCGCCGATCGCCTGCAGTCCGAACTCCCGAACGAGAACCATTTTTTCACTCATGCTCCGCACATCCTCAAACCACACTTCATGCGTTCTTCCATTTTCATCAGTATACCGGAAGTAAGGGGAACGCTCCTGCTGGGAATAACGGATCACTGATTGATGCTTCATGGCCGTTTCCATGGCGCGCTGATTGGAGATGGCGGATCCGATCGTTCCGGGACGGTACGGAATCACCCAATCATACCCGTACAGCGGAACACCGAGAATCACTTTTCTTCTCGGCACCCTGCTGATGGCAAAATTGATCGTTTGCCTGACCTCTGTCAAAGGCGCCACAGGTCCCGGCTCACTGCCGGCGTGGTGCCAGTCGTACGCCATAATGAACATATAATCGACGACGGCTCCAATTCCGCCGTAATCATATCCCCTCAGCCACGGCACTGCATCACTTGTTTTCGCCGGAACCGATATCGTTAACGCGAGCTGATGCTCTGAAAGCCGGGTTTTTAACTGCCGGAGAAATCCTGTGAAGAGGTCCCTGTCAGCTTCTCTGATCCGTTCAAAATCGATATTTACACCGCCGTATCCCTTTCTTACGGTTAAGGAGACGATATTGTTGACGAGATTCGTTCTTGCCGTCGGATTTTGCAGCACTTGATGGGCTAATTCCGGACTGAATCCCCCTTCTGTCAGATTCGTAATGACGGCAAGCGGGCGCACTCTGTTCTGCCATGTGGTTTCTATTGCGGTTCTGTCGTTTAAATCGTTAATGATGTCTCCGTTCGGGCCAAAATGATATTCAAACAAAGAAATCGCCGAAGAATACGGCGCAAAATCATTAATTAGCTCTCTATCCGCTTCAGGCGTCCGAATGACATAAAATTGCAGGGTTCCCGCAAGATAGTTAGAGATATCAGGGATCTTCACTTTCATACCCGCCCGCAGCCGGTTCGGCGGAATATCCGGGTTTGCCTGCATCAGCTGCATCTGCGGCACATAAGCCTTACCTGCGATAACGGCATACGTATCATTCGGCTGAACCGTATATTCATTAAGAGGGATTAAAAGCGCCTGCCCCGGAACGATATTCGTTTCCTCAAGCCCGTTGACGCCTCTGATGCTGTCAACAGGGTATCCGTACTTTCTGCTGATGGAAAATAACGAGTCGCCAGACTGCACTGTATGAACAAACATAGATGTCCTCCGTTTCCTTTTGATCAAAAGGGCTCTTCTTATCTTTATGAATGATCATCCGGTCCGATTCCAAACTCTGTTCGGAGAAAGGCTGTTTACAAATCAGACATGATCAACTATGATGATGTCATCATAAAAAACTGTATAGGAAACGCACTAGGGGTGCTGTTATCGGCTGAGATAAAACATGCGGCAGGCGTGTTTGATCCCTTATAACCCGATCTGGATAATACCAGCGTGGGGAAGTGCAGATTGACCGGAGCGCAGGGTTTTTCCCCATGCGTTTTCGTTCTGCTGCTGCATATTCCCTCGGATATGCAGTTTTTTATTTTTCATTAAAAAACGGGGGAGGACACCGCAATATGAAACTGAATATGAACCGCCTGTAAAATCATTTCTTTCATACATACGACTATCCGATAAGAAAGCAGGAGATCACAATGAAAAATTGGAAAATGAGAGAAATTGTCGTCATGTCCGTCATCAGTGTTGTATTTGCTGTCATTTATTTAGTATCAACTCATGCAAGCAATATAGCGGCAGGATTTTTTGGCCGGATGAGCTATGAACCGATTTACGGTATCTGGTTTATCGTCTCGGTGATTGCCGCGTACATTATTCAAAAACCGGGAGCGGCTCTCGTTTCTGAAATCATCGCCGCGTTTGTGGAGTGCTTACTCGGAAATCCGTCAGGACCGATGGTGATTCTGATCGGGATCGCACAGGGAATCGGTGCGGAAGCGGTCTTTTTAGCGACACGCTGGCGGGTGTATACCCTGCCCGTGCTTCTTTTATCCGGTATGGGGTCTTCTGTGACAAGCTTCATTTATGACTTGTTCGTTTCCGGATACTCTGTATTGAATCCGGGTTTATTAGCCGTCATGCTTCTCATCCGTCTGGTCTCAGGTGCGCTTCTTGCCGGCCTTCTCGGCAAAGCAATCAGTGATGCGCTGGCTTACACAGGAGTGCTGAACGGCATGGCGCTCGGAAAACAATTCAAGAAGAAAAAGAAACAGGTGAACCAAGATGCAGGCATCTGATCCCCTTCTATCGGCCGGCCGTCTTACCTTTTCTTATGATCAGGATGAAAAGCCGATTCTTCAAAACGTGTCCTTTCAGCTCCGGAAAGGAGAGCGGGCTTTATTGCTCGGGCCGAGCGGATGCGGCAAAAGCTCGCTCGCTCTCTGTTTAAACGGTCTGTACCCGGAAGCATGCGATGGGGTTCAATCGGGAACCGTTTCTTTATACGGAACACCTCTTTCACATCTGACAGAGCCCGCCGCCAGATCCATCGGCGTCGTGTTTCAAGATCCGGACCAGCAGTTTTGCATGCTGTCGGTTGAAGATGAAATCGCCTTCGGCCTGGAAAATTTGCAATATACAAAAGAAGATATGGACGCAATCATCGATGACGTTTTGGCAAAATTAGAGATCACTCATCTGAAAACGCGAACGATCGCTTCGCTGTCAAGCGGTTCAAAACAAAAAGTGGCGCTTGCCTGTATCATTGCGATGGAACCGGAACTCATTATTTTGGACGAACCGACGGCACAGCTTGATCCATATTCCGCACGTGAATTAGTGCGGCTGATCAAAGATCTTCAAGCAAAAAAAGGCTTCGGCCTTCTCGTTATCGAACATCAGCTTGATCATTGGGCGCCGTGGATGGACAGGACGATTGTCCTTGACGAAACGGGTCAGAAGGTGATGGACGGAGAGACGGACGTTATCTTTGAAACAAAGATTGAAGAGCTGATGCAGCTCGGCATTCCGATTCCGCGTGTGATCTCATTGCAGGAGCACGTCAGCATTCCTTTTACATTGTGTAAAGAAAAGCTGTTTCACGAACCTGTACCATCTCTGCCCGAACCCCGGCCCGCCGCGCTTTCGGCAGAAGACGCGCTGAGCGTTCACGAGCTGTCATTCTCAAGAGGGGCAGACGTCATTTTTCAAGATGTGAGCTTTTCCGTAAAAAAAGGTTCAATCACCGCGATTGCCGGCCCTAACGGAACAGGAAAAACAACGCTCCTGTCTGCCGCGGCCAAGCTCATCCGTCCGCTGGGCGGAGACATCAAAATAGACGGCAGACCGATTGATTCCTATTCTGAAAAAGAGCTGCGGCGGCTGATAGGATATGTTTTCCAAAATCCTGAACACCAGTTTGTCACAGATTCCGTCATTCAAGAGCTGATGTTCGGTTTTGAAAGCAGCAGAGCCGCAAAGGAGAAAGCTCTTCAGCTGTTAACCCGATTCGGCCTGAGACGCCATGCCTCACAGCATCCGTTTTCTTTAAGCCAAGGACAAAAACGCCGGCTCAGCGTCGCAACGATGCTTATGCACAATGTGAACGTTTTGATGCTTGATGAACCGACTTTCGGACAGGATGCCAAAACGGCGCGGGAGTGTATGCAAATGCTCCGTGAGATTCAAAAGGAAGGAACGGCTGTTTTGATGGTGACACACGATATGGAACTCGTCTCAGATTATGCCGACACGATCCTTGTGCTCTGCGGCACGAAACTGGTATTCCGGGGAACGCCCGACTCATTGTTTTCTGATCATATCGGAATCGCGGAGCGGGCGCATTTGGCTTTGCCCCTGCGGTATGAATGGATGAAACACGACAGGAGGCGGAGAAATGAACTTGCGGCTGGAGGCTGTTAACCCGTCAATAAAGGCGGCGGCTGTATTGTTATGCGTCATTATGCTGTCGTTTATTTATAATCCGTACACCCCTGCTTTGTTTTATATCATCATTGCGGGAGGCGTCCTCTCGGCGGGGCGTGTGCCGCTGAAAAAATGGCTGCTGTTCACGATTCCGTTTGTCATTCTGGCCTTCGGTTCTTTATGGACAGCCGCCGTATTCGGAAACGTCCCGACAACCGGAAGCAACCTGCTGTTTAAGCTCGGGCCGATTGCCGTCAACAGTGATAACGCGGCGCTCGGGATTTCTATCGCGTTTCGTATTTTATGTTTTTCCGCTTTGTCGATGATGTTTCTTTTCACAACCGATCCGATTCTGTTCATGCTCAGTCTGATTCAGCAGTGTAAGCTGCCGCCCAAGCTTGCATACGGCGTTATCGCGGGGTTCCGGTTTCTCCCTCTTCTGAAAGATGAAATCCTGATCATCCGGCAGGCGCACAGAATCAGGGGCGCGGGGTCTGATTCCGGGCTGAAAGGAAAGCTCTCCGCCTTCAGGCGCTTCACCATTCCGCTATTGGCAGGCGCAATCAGAAAGGCGGAACGCACGGCGATCGCGATGGAATCTAAAGGCTTTACGGGGAGCCGAAACCGCACGTTTTACAGAACTGTTACCGTGCGCCGCGCCGACTGGTGCTTTTTCCTGCTCGTGCTTCTGTTATTCGGCGCAAGCTGGCTCATTTCATTGTTGTTTGTATAAAAACAGGCCGCCGGAGTGATTCGGCAGCCTGTTTTGTTATGTATGTTATTGATGATAATTGAGAGCCTGAGCGAGATTGGACTTGATCGTAATATCTGAGAAATTAATGCCGAGCTGTACGGCGGTTTGAGCGATTTCCGGCCTGATTCCGGATAAAGTGGACGTGACGCCGATCAATTTCAGCGCCTCAACTAATTTAAAAATCTGATGCGCCACCATCGTATCGACAACCACTACACCCGACAGGTCAATTAACAGATGTTCAATCAGCCGTTTTGCACATGTGCTCAGCGTATTTTCAAGAATGAATTTGGCGCGCTCCGTGTCAATATCGCCGACAAGCGGCAGCAGCGCCGTCCGTTTGCTCAGCGTGATAACCGGCGAGCTTAACTCCAAAATCATTTCTCTTTGCGCATTCAGCTGCATTTTTGAGTTATGCTCGGCATGATCGACAAACGTGTAAATCGTAAAATCAAATACTTGTACAATTAAATTCTCCCATTTCTTCCTTTCTCCCTGTGCAAACGAAGATTCATGTTTATCGGCAAACGCATCATAATAACTGATGTATAGTCTCCGGTTTCTCATGAATTCACGGACCACATACTGTACGGGAGTATCCAGATGCTTCTGGTCTTTCGCAAGCTCAATCACCCACTGCTCGAACTCTTCTAAAAATTCTTTTTTCGGCATGATATACATTTTATTAATATGCCGGTAAAATTCTTTATCCTGCTCCGTCAGTTCTTCTGTGATGACGGGATTTGTCAAAGAATAAATCGAATTCGGATCCGAATCTTCCATCGTTTCGATCCACTCTTTCGCAATTTGATCCACTTGTTCTGAAAAATAGTTGTATAATGCTTCACTTATCTTCATATCTCTTCTCCTTTCCCATTTCCAATTATACCGTCAGCGGATCATGAATGAAAATAAAAGCTGTTAAACTATCCATTTATTTGAAATTTTTTAGTGCGATAGATTACGCCTTTTTTATGAAAATGCTTCAAATGACTCTTTCCGGCCGGCATGCTCTGCCATAAAATAGTAGCAACACCCTTGTATCCACTCGCAAGCATAAAAAAGGAGGGCTTTTTTATGAATGGTGAAATGCATTTGATTCCTTATGTCACGGATGAACAGATCATGGAGGTGAACGAGCTTCCAGAGGGGATTAAAGTGATTAAGGCGCCAGAGTTGTGGGCAAAAGGGTTTAAAGGCAAGGATATTAAAATCGCGGTGCTTGACACAGGCTGCGACATCAATCATCCTGATTTGAAAGACCGAATTGTCGGCGGGAAAAACTTCACCGATGATGACGGAGGCAAAGAAGACGCGATTTCCGATTATAACGGACACGGGACACACGTTTCCGGAACGATTGCCGCCAATGATTCAAACGGCGGAATTTCGGGTGTCGCGCCGGAAGCAAGCCTTTTAATCGTTAAAGTTCTCGGCGGTCAAAACGGCAGCGGCAAATACGAATGGATCATTAACGGCATCAACTACGCCGTTGAACAAAAGGCCGATATCATTTCCATGTCACTCGGCGGGCCAAGCGATGTGCCTGAATTGAAAGAAGCCGTCGAAAATGCGGTAAAAAGCGGTGTTCTGGTCGTTTGCGCGGCAGGAAACGAAGGTGACGGAGACGAGCGTACAGAGGAACTGTCGTATCCGGCCGCTTACAACGAAGTGATCGCAGTCGGATCAGTCTCAATCGCCCGTAAATCGTCTGAATTTTCAAACGCAAATAAAGAGATTGACCTGGTGGCTCCGGGAGAAAATATTCTCTCCACCCTTCCCAACCATAAATACGGGAAGCTGACGGGCACTTCAATGGCCGCCCCGCATGTGAGCGGAGCGCTTGCCTTAATAAAAGGGCTTGAACAGGACGCGTTTCAGCGGACGCTTTCTGAGGCTGAAGTCTACGCCCAGCTCGTGCGGCGGACCCTTCCTTTGGACATCGCCAAAACATTGGCCGGGAACGGATTTCTGTATTTAGACGCGCCTGAAGTACTGATGGAAAGAGCCGAACAGGCACAGCTGCTGTCTTTCTGATATTTTTCTCATATAATGATTGATCAGCTTGTCATATCACCAATTTTTAAAATGTGAGATTTTCTATTGACAGTGGTCTGAATAAGCTGATAAGATAACCAACAAATGATGTAACTTTTCAAAAAAATTTAAATATTTTCTCTTATCGAGAGTTGGGCGAGGGATTGGCCTTTTGACCCCAACAGCAACCGACCGTAATTCCATTGTGAAATGGGGCGCGTGATTTTTGCGCCGAGACGACTGTCTCATAAGGCACGGTGCTAATTCCATCAGACGTGATCTGAGAGATAAGAGAGGCTTGCATTTTGAAGTTAAAGCCTCTTTCTCTCATGAGAAAGAGGCTTTTTTGTTACATCTCACTTAAAGGAGGAAACTTAATGACAACAATCAAAACTTCGAACCTCGGTTTTCCGAGAATCGGCTTGAACAGAGAATGGAAAAAAGCGCTTGAGGCTTATTGGAAAGGTAACACTGATAAAGAAACGTTTCTTAAAGAACTTGACGGTTTATTCTTATCAGCTGTCAAAACACAGCTTGACCAACATATCGATATCGTGCCGGTCTCTGATTTCACCCATTATGACCATGTGCTTGATACAGCCGTCAGCTTTAACTGGATTCCGAAAAGATTCCGCAGCATCACGGATCCCGTTGATACATACTTTGCGATTGCCCGCGGTGTAAAAGACGCCGTTTCCAGTGAAATGACGAAATGGTTTAATACCAACTACCATTACATCGTTCCTGAATATGACGAAAGCATTGAATTCCGTCTGACGAGAAACAAACAGCTTGACGACTACCGCCGGATCAAAGAAGAATTCGGAGCGGAAACAAAACCTGTCATCGTCGGTCCGTACACATTCGTCACACTTGCGAAAGGATACGAAGAATCAGAAGCGAAAGCGATTCAAAAACGCCTTGTTCCTCTTTATGTGCAGCTGCTGAAAGAACTTGAAGCTGAAGGCGTAAAATGGGTTCAGATCGATGAGCCGGCCCTTGTGACAGCTTCTTCTGAAGACGTCCGTGCCGCAAAAGAACTCTATGAAGCGATCACAAAAGAGCTTTCAGGACTGAATGTCCTCCTGCAGACATACTTCGATTCGGTTGATGCATATGAAGAACTCGTTTCTTATCCTGTACAGGGAATCGGGCTTGACTTCGTACATGATAAAGGCAGAAACCTTGAGCAGCTGAAAAAGCACGGCTTCCCGAAAGATAAAGTGCTGGCAGCCGGTGTGGTCGACGGCCGCAACATTTGGAAAATCGATGTTGAAGAACGCCTGGACGCGGCTCTGGATATCCTCAGCCACGCTGATGTTGAGGAGTTATGGATTCAGCCTTCAAGCAGCCTTCTGCACGTGCCGGTGGCGAAACACCCTGACGAGCATCTTGAAAAGGATTTGCTGAACGGCCTGTCATACGCTAAAGAAAAACTGGCGGAACTCGGCGTCTTAAAAGAAGGGCTTCTGTCCGGCAAAGCGGCCGTCAGTGAGCAGATCGAAGAATCAAAAGCGGCACTTAAGGCTTTAAAAGCATTCGCAACAGGAGCGAACTCAGCTCAAAAAGAAGAGCTGAATCAGCTGACGGAAAAAGATTTCTCCCGTCCGGCAAGCTTTGAAGAACGATTGGCGCTGCAGAATGAATCACTCGGTCTTCCTCTTCTGCCGACGACGACAATCGGAAGCTTCCCTCAATCTGCCGAGGTGCGGAGCGCACGGCAAAAATGGCGCAAAAAAGATTGGACGGATGAACAGTACCAAGCCTTTATTAATGCGGAAACGAAGCGCTGGGTTGACATTCAGGAAGAAATCGGCTTAGACGTGCTCGTTCACGGAGAATTTGAGCGGACGGACATGGTCGAATACTTCGGTGAAAAACTGGCCGGATTCGCCTTTACGAAATATGCATGGGTGCAGTCTTACGGTTCACGCTGCGTACGTCCGCCTGTCATTTTCGGAGATGTCGAATTTATCGAACCGATGACGGTAAAAGATACGGTCTACGCCCAATCGCTGACGGAAAAACACATGAAAGGCATGCTGACGGGACCTGTCACCATCTTAAACTGGTCATTCCCGCGTGTGGATATTTCAAGAAAAGAAATCGCCTTCCAGATCGGGCTTGCCCTCAGAAAAGAAGTAAAAGCGCTTGAAGATGCCGGTATTCAGATTATCCAAGTGGATGAACCCGCGCTCCGCGAAGGACTGCCGTTAAAAACGCAGGATTGGGATGAATATTTAACTTGGGCCGCAGAAGCATTCCGGTTAACGACGTCTTCTGTGCAAAATGAGACGCAGATTCATACGCATATGTGTTACAGCAACTTTGAAGATATCGTAGATACGATCAATGATCTTGACGCGGATGTCATTACAATCGAACACAGCAGAAGCCACGGAGGATTTTTAGAATACTTGAAAGAACATCCTTACGTGAAAGGCCTCGGACTCGGTGTATACGACATTCACAGCCCGCGTGTGCCGGCAACTGAAGAAATCTATCAAATTATTGATGACGCGCTTGAAGTGTGTCCGACTGACCGCTTCTGGGTAAACCCGGACTGCGGACTGAAAACAAGACAGCAGGAAGAAACCGTTGCGGCATTAAAAAATATGGTCGACGCCGCGAAACAGGCACGAAAAAAACAAGCTCAGCTTGTATAAAAAAACAGCCATCCGCAAATCGCGGGTGGCTGTTTTTTCTGGGCGTGCTATTTATTCTTCAGCGCCTTCGCAAGTTCACTTAGTGAATCATGCTGCTTAATTTGATAGCACCGCCCTTCTTTTTGTAAATACCCTTTTTGGCAGAATTGCGTCAGCACATGCAAGAGATGACGGTAAGATACACCCAAATAATCACAGACCGTTACGTGCTTCTCTTTATAAACCCCTTCATAAGCCGTCTGCAAAATAAAATCGGCCAGCCGGTTTTCAAGCGGGAACGCCAGACTTTGTGAATATTTCGAAGCCATAAGCGTCGCCTTAGCACTTAAAAACTTAGCCAACTCACGCAGGAATTTCGCATCCTGCAGCAATTGCGCGCGGCAGCGGTTAATAGGCAGAGCAAAACAAACAGTCTTCGCTGAGGCTTGAATTCCTTTTGTGTAATACACTTCATGTAATAGTTCCATCTCTCCGATGTAATCATTTTTGTTGATAAAATTAATTAAAGAAACTTTCCCGTTTTGGTGGGTTACATATATTTTCGCTTTTCCTTCAATCACGTAAAACAGGAAGTCAGGCCTCCTGCCCTCTTGAATAATCCATTCGTCCCGCTCATATTCGCGCACTTCCATAAACTCTTCAGCGGGGAAAGAGAATAAATGCGCGATTGAGTGTTTTTTTAACTGATGCCGCTTTTTCTCGCCTTTATAAATTTCCATCGTCCACCCCAAAAATATGAGATATCTCATATTGTCTTTATGTCTTTACATGATAACATGCCAATTAAAGGAGGAACGGGAATGAAAGCATATCGCTGGATGAGTCTGCATTTTTTTAGTTTTTTTATGACATGGGGTGTTTTTCTGCCCTATTGGACGGGATGGATGGTGCATATAAAAGGGGTTTCCGTACCCGAAGCCAGTTTCATTATGAGCTTGGGCTTGGCGGCAAGAGGGATTTCCACATTATTTTTCTTCCCTTATTTATCAGGAAAATTCAGCAGCAAAGCCTTATTAAACGGCGCCAGAATCGGGACGTTTCTCGCACTTTTATGTTATATTCCCGCTGATTCTTTTCAAAGCCTGCTTCTTGTCACATTAGTGCTGCATGTGTTTTATCCTGCTTTAATGCCTGCTTTAGACAGCGCTTGCGGCGTCCTTGTACAGCATAACGAATTAAAGGCCTATGGGACAAGCCGGCAGTGGGGGTCCGCGGGTTTTGTTTCAGCCGGCGTCATCCTGTCCGTCTTTACAAGTATATTCGGAGATCAAGCGATTTTATGGGCACTGCTTTTGGGCACCCTGATATTCGCATGCCTCAGCTTTATGCATGCGCCAGCTGTTCTTTCAAAACGGCCGGAAACAGACCGCGCAAGAAAAGAGGGCATGTTTGCTTTATTCCGCATCAAATATTTCGGTCTGGTGCTCGCAATCGTTATCTTACTGCAGGCGGCACACGCGTCTTATTACAATTACGGTTATCTCTTTTTGCAGGAAATCGATGCCCCCGCTTATGCCATCGGAATCATTATCAACATCGCCGTTATCGCGGAGATTATCTTCTTTGCAATCGCTGACCGATACTTTCATCAATTTACGGCAGGCTCTTTGCTCGCCTTGGCGGCGCTTGGTGCTACCGTACGCTGGATACTCGTATTTGCATTTCCGCATGTCATCATTTTCTGTATTGCGCAGACGCTGCATGCCTGTTCATTCGCGATGGGACACTATGCATTTATGAAATACTTAATTAAAAATATTTCACCCGCGCAAATCCCGAAAGCCCAAGGCATATATTCAGCGCTTGCTCTCAGCTGGAGCACTGCGGTATTTACTATTTTCGGAGGTTTTTTATATGAAATTGAACCCCGGTATGCCTTTATCGGAATGATTGTTTGTACGATCCCATCCATGCTTCTCGCCCTTTTATACAGAAAACTTGAAATGAAAAAGAGAGTTTTTGCAGGAAACGCACAAGATATATAGCCATCGCTTTATAGACGATCACATGTCCCGCTGTCATTTTGACCGATTTGCGAATGCTGTGCGATGTATTTTCTCTATATTTAAAGTATTTCCTTCATATATGATGAAATCAAAAACAGCGGTATAACCCGCTCAATTGGTTTATAAAGGGAATCCATTCAGAAACTTGGACAGAATCCGTGAATATACTGATACAGTACTGCTTACGCTCATTTCGGGGAACTTTGTTCGTAATAAAATGATTTTCAGCCAACTCATAAGGAGGGACATTGTGTCACAGCCTAATTTGCCCAATATCACCCCTGTCGTTACACTTTCCAGAGACGATACCATTAACCTTCTTCTTTCGTCAATTGCTATGGAAGAGCTGGGAATGGCACATATTCTGAATGCGGAAGGTGAAAAAATCCAATACGCGCTCGGAGCGATTCCCGGATTAACAGGGCCCCCGTCAAGTCTTGCGGATATTCTTAACCTGAATGAGAGCGTCCGGGATACGCTTGACAGCTTAATGAAACAGGAGCTTCTTCTCGGTTCAAAATTGGACAGTATCTCAAATATCCCTACACTGGCGGGACCGACTGGTGCTACGGGGCCGACGGGATCTACGGGAGCAATCGGACCGGCCGGAGCGACGGGGCCAACCGGACCGGCCGGAGCGACGGGGCCAACCGGATCGATCGGACCTACGGGGGTCACCGGTGCGGGCCTTCAAGGGATTGTTGCTTTTAATCCGCTGATTGCCCCCACTTACACAACCGGACAGGTTGTCTTGTATAACGGAAGCTCTTACGTCGCAAACGTAAACAGCCCGGCGGGAACCCCTGGAGCCTCAGCTGACTATACACTTTTAGCTGCGGCGGGAATCACCGGCGCTACTGGCGGCACGGGACCAACCGGAAGCACCGGCGTTACTGGCGGCACCGGACCGACCGGAAGCACCGGAACAAGTCTGACAGCAACTTCCGGCTATGCGAGCAATACGGGCGGCGGTGTTGTCGCAGTTATTGTCGGCGGCACGACCATTTCCTTACCGAATGAACAAAACCTTTCGGCAGATATTACGCCTAATGCCGCAAATACCATATTTACCGTTGCTCCGGCGGGACGTTACTATATTTCCTACCATATTAATTTAACGGCCGGCTTGCTTGTAAGTTCGCGTATTTTAATCAACGGCACTCCTCCTGCAAGTTCGATTATCGCCCCGGTCGCGTCTTTGGCAAACTTTAATAACTCCTTTATTGTGACTTTGCCAGCAGGCAGCACCATCCAGCTTCAGCTGTTCGGATTATTGGGTGCGGCCACATTGCTTGGAGGAAGCGTCGGTGCAGCTTTAAACATTATTCGATTATCTTAATGGAACATGCAAAAAAGGATCAGGCGTTTGTCCGCTGATCCTTTTTTAATTGAGACAGAAGTTCTTTCGCGGGTTTAAATTGAGGATTGAACTTCACGGATTTTTTGGCGTAAGCGATGGCCGTCATATCATGGTTTAATGCAGCATGGCATTTCGCCATATAATAAAAGGCTCTGAAATCGGCGGCACCTTTTAAAATGAAGTGATCAGCGTTTTCTCCTTCAACCTGCGTTCCGTTATCAAATGCTTTGATTGCCGCTCTGTACTTTTCCAAATGATATAATACAAGGCCTTTATAATAATGAAGATTGCTGTAATCAGGATATAGCTTGAGCACTTTTTCAATCCCTTGTTCGGCTTCTTCATACCGTTTGAGCTCAAGCAATATTGTATATTTCAAATAATACAGGAGAGACGGAGGCATTCGTTTTTCGCTTAAAAATTGAAAAATTGAGCCGTTGACAAGATGTAATGCTTTTTCATAGTCTTTGATTCTGTAGCATTCACTTGCCAAATGATAGACAAGCCACGGATCAGGATTTTCCTCTGAAAGCTCTTCATTTAAAATGCTGATATTCCGTTTATGTTTTTGCTTGATCTTTTCTTCCTGCTCTAAGTAGCCGTAGTGATGAATCACACATGGGAGCGTGAAAAAAGCATTGTTTTCTTCCTCATTGGAAGCCGAGATATTCTCGTGAATTCTGCCTTGATACAGAAGGCCTTTATGATTGCGGAACAGTCTCGGCTGCATGCTTTCAAACGCTTCGTTTTCATCGAGCTGCTTCCCCGTATAATTGATGATTTTCATAAGGCCCCGGCTCGGTAATCCGTCATGAAGCAGCGAAGTTAAAAAACGGGCCGTCTCCTGATCGAGCTCTTCATCCGCGTCAAGCACTAAAATCCAATCTCCTTCGGCATGCTGCAGGGCGTAATTTCTGGCCTTTGCGAAATCATTCTCCCATTCGAAATCAAACACTCTTGCCTGAAAGCTTTTGCATATATCTTTTGTATTATCTTGTGATCCGGTGTCTGCGATGACGATCTCATCAACGATGTCTTGTACACTTGATAAACAACGGGAGATGTATCTCTCCTCGTTTTTCACAATCATGCAAAGAGTCAGTTTACATTCAGCATTTCCGCTCATTTTCTCACCTTTCCCGATTTTGGAGTTGTTGATTGAACCAAGGCCGTTCAGGAGTGCCGTTCATCGTGATGATGACAGGCCGCACCCATCTGACGGCAGGTTCGGCAGTTTCCGTATTCCATTCCTGAAGCTGCCTGACAGCCCGCTTCGTAATCGGATGCGCCCGGAATTCGCGCGGGCTGTCAGAAATGAATTTTTTCGTTCGTTCCGTCACTGTCTTCATTTCAAGAAAGTGCCGCTCATACATCTGCTTCTGCTCTTCTTCCAAGCTGATCATTAAAAACAGACGGCCGCCTGTTTCCATCTGCCAGCGGCACAAAGCGGAGAACAGCCTGATTTCTTCTTTGTAATTTGAACCCCTTCTTTTATCCACGGTCACAGATAATATATGTAACAGCGCAATCGTGAGACAATGCATGGCTTCAAAAGATGCCTGTTTCGCTTTTGAGATGCTTGAATACGGCATATGCTTCACCCGTCTCTTTTTTTATGAACGCTCCCCGCCTTTTTTCTTCCAACCGCAGTCCTCACAATCCCCGCACTCACAGCAGCCAATGCGGCCGTAAAACAGGCCGTCACACGGATCATCAGGATCACTGGGATCGTCTGGATTCCACGGGTCATCAGGATCGCCCGGATCACTCGGATTACTTGGGTCGTCCGGATTCCACGGGTCATCAGGATCGCCCGGATCACTCGGATTGCTCGGGTCGTCCGGATTCCACGGGTCATCAGGATCGCCCGGATCACTCGGATTGCTCGGGTCGTCCGGATCCATACAGACTTCAGAATCCTGTAAGAAGATAATGTCCTCAAGCTTCGTCTGCAAAAGGAGTTGTGATTTCATGACGGTGCGCAGGAGCCGTTCAGTGCTTCTATTGATTGATGACAATTCCTCCAAGGAGGGATCGCCGGAAGCGCCGAGAAACATTTGAATCCTTTCCGCTTCCGCCTGCAGAATATGGGATAGTCCGATTTCTTCCATAGCCACGGATGAAAGAAGGAGGTTCAGGGTCTCACATCTGGAGAGTGTAATGTCGGGGGTGATGTTCGGTATGTTTGGAAGAGACATCGATTTCTCCCTCTTTTCTCTTGGTGTCATTATGCAAAAGTGCTATATCGTATTCATATTCCGGGAGAGAAGAGATCATTACTGATGTTTTCGTTAATAAAATATCCCGGATATAAAATCCGGGATATTCGTTCGTTGAATTATTTTAATTCAAGTTTGACGTCTACATTTCCTCTTGTTGCTTTTGAATACGGACAGAACTCGTGAGCGGCGTGCACTAGCTTCTCCGCCGTTTCTTTGTCAAGATCTTTTGTATCAATGACGAGCGTTACGCCGATTTTGTAACCTCCGTCACTCTCATCTTTTAAAAGGCTGACCTGTCCTTCAATTTCAGAGGTCATGTCGATTTTTTGTTTTTGGGCGGCGAGCTCAAGCGCTCCCCCGAAGCAGGCAGCATATCCTGCCGCAAAGAGCTGTTCAGGGTTTGTGCCGGTTTCTCCGTCTTTTTTTGCATTCGGCATGATGATGTCAAAATCCAGCACCCCGTCTTCGGATTTAATATGTCCTGCTCGTCCGCCGACTGCGGTCGCTTTTGCAGTAAATAATGCCATTATTATCAGCCTCCTCATTGTACTTACTGTATATATTGCCCCTGCTCATATTTTTAAACATGAGGAATAGGAAATGGGCCGTTTTTCGGCTACAATAGGGGTAACGTTAACAAACAAAGAGTTGGTGAAAGAAGAATGGCAGAAAAAGATTTTGAACATATGAAACTGGAGAATCAGCTTTGTTTTTTGCTGTACGCAAGCTCAAGGGAAATGACGAAACGGTACAAACCGCTGCTTGATAAGCTCAACGTAACTTATCCCCAATATTTGGCGCTGCTTTTATTATGGGAGCACGAAGAACTGAATGTGAAACGGATGGGTGAGCTTTTGTACCTGGATTCCGGAACGCTGACACCGATGCTGAAACGGATGGAGCAGCACGGAATCATCATGAGAAAGCGGTCGGCTGAAGACGAGCGATCCGTGACGATCAGGCTCACAGATGAAGGACGGGCCTTGCAGAAAACAGCGGCGGATATCCCCATTGCCATGCTGGAACAGACGGGACGGTCAAAAGAGGAATTAAAGCAGTTAAAGCAGTCGCTTTATGAGGTTTTGAATACGCTGCACGGCAAAAAATAAGGATGCCCCGAATGGGCATCCTTATTTTTATTCTGCTGCCAGAAGCTTCACTTCAATATTTCCCGCTGTCGCTTTTGAATACGGACAGACACCGTGCGCTTTTTGGATAAGGACTTCAAGCTCCTGTTTATCAATGCCGGATCCTTTGACCTCAAGCGTAACGCCTAGTTTATATCCTTGGTCTGCTTCATCTTTCAGCACACTGACATGCGCAGTGACCTCTGTTTCAATACTCAGACGCTCTTTTCTCGCTACGAGCTGAAGAGCGCTGTCAAAGCAGGCTGAATATCCTGCGGCAAACAGCTGTTCAGGGTTTGTAGCATGTTCGAGCTTTTTTGCTCTTGGCGTTCCCGGCATGGCAACATCAAGATTCAGCACTCCGTCAGAAGACGTGACTTTCCCTTCACGTCCGCCGGCGGCTGATACGGTTGCAGTAAATAATGGTTTTGTCATGTGAATTCACCTCTATTATATTGTGTACAATTTAATTTTACAAAATATAATAGAGACCGTCAATCTTTCCGCATAAAAAAAGCCTACCCTTTTTGAAGGATAAGCTTAAAAGATTATACGCGGATTTGTCCGTTTCCTTTGATGATGATTTTTGTAGATGTTAACGCCGGAAGCCCCATCGGCCCTCTCGCGTGAAGCTTTTGCGTGCTGATGCCGATTTCGGCTCCGTATCCGAATTCAAAACCGTCCGTAAACCGGGTTGAAGCATTATGATACACGGCGGCGGCGTCAACGGCGGTCTGGAAGTAAGCCGCATGATCGGCGTTCTCCGTCAGAATGGCTTCTGAATGGTTTGTGCCGTACTGCTGAATGTGGCGGACCGCCTCCTGTACGTCCTGCACCGTTTTCACACTGAGAATCGGCGCCAGATACTCCGCTCCCCAATCGGCTTCTTCTGCTTGTTTCGCTTGAGGCTCCAGCCTGCAAATCACCTGGTCTCCTCGGAGCTCCACCCCTTTTTCTGTCAGCTGATTCAGCAGCTTTCGCCCGTGTTCTTCGGCCCATTTTTCATGAATCAAAAGAGATTCAATCGCGTTGCAGACCGAAGGACGCTGTGTTTTGGCATTGATGACGACCTCGCTTGCCATTTGAGGATCTGCTGACTCATCTATGTACACGTGGCAATTGCCCGCTCCGGTTTCTAAAACGGGTACGGTTGATTCCCTGACCACAAGATCAATTAAATTTTTACCGCCGCGCGGGATCAATACATCCAGCCCGTCATTTAATGTAAAGAGCTGTTTGGCGGTTTCTTTGCTTGTATCTTCTATGAGCTGAACGGCATCAATCGGAAGCTTTGACAGCCCCAGAGCGCGTTTCATCACACTGACAAGCGCTATGTTGCTGTGGATGGCGGAAGAACTTCCTCTGAGCACAACCGCGTTTCCGGTTTTCAGGCAGAGTGTGGCCGCGTCTACGGTAACGTTCGGTCTGGCCTCATAGATCATGCCCACTACTCCAAGGGGCACGCGGATTTTTTCAATGGATAATCCATTCTCTTTTTGAATGGTCTCCAGCGATTCACCGACGGGATCTTCAAGACCGATCAGCAGTTCCACGGCGTCCGCGATATCGAGCAGGCGTTTTTCATCAAGAGTCAGCCTGTCAATAATGTCAGGTGTCAGTCCTCTGTTCCGTCCCGCTTCAATATCTTTCTGATTCTCTGTTAAAATCAGCCGGCGTTCATTTCTGAGTCCGTCTGCAATACATTGGAGCGCTTCGTTTTTTTCAGCCGTCGTTTTCATGACCATTTCGGCAGCCGCTTCTTTTGCCAAGGCTGCTTTTTGCAATACTTCACTCATTTGTGTTCCCCCTCGTCAAATAAATTCACCCAATCATCTCTGTGAATCACTTCCACCTGCTTCGTTCCTGAAAGCTGGTCGCTCCGCTTCCCTTTGACTTCTAAAATTTCATCGGATGAGTACTGCGTCTGCCCTTTGCCGATCATGCCGCCGGGCCCTTTGACTTCCACTACGGCCCCTTTCGGAAAACTGCCGCAGACATCGGCGACGCCGGCCGGGAGGAGACTTGACCCGTTATGGATCATCGCCTGCTCCGCTCCCCCATCAATGATGATTTCCCCTGATATCGGAGAATGAAACATGATCCATTGCCGTGTATTATTCACTGAGGACAGGTCTTTATCGCCGATATAAGTGCCGTCGCCTTTTCCGTCTAAAATCACCATCAGTTTTTCCCGTCCGGAGCCGGTTCCGATAAATACCTTCACCCCGAGCGATAATGCGGTCTGGGCGGCGAGAAGTTTTGACTTCATACCTCCGGTGCCGACCTTTGAGCCTGCTGATCCGGCATATCCGAGCAATTCTGGTGTGATGTCATTCAGATAGTCGAACCGCTTTGCGTCCGGGTTTTCATTCGGATTGGCATCGTACAGCCCGTTAATGTCTGTGAGAATCATTAATTGGTCTGCATGAATCAAACCGCTTACAAGCGCCGACAGCATGTCATTATCACCGAACGTCAGCTCTTCGACTGATGTGGAATCATTTTCATTAATAATCGGCACGACGCCCCGCTCCAACAGTTCCATTACAGTGGCATAGGCATTTCTGTACCGCTCTCTTTTTGAGAAATCATTTCTTGTTAATAAAATTTGTGCCGGCGTCAGACCGTATCTTTTTAAATGGTCCATATATTGCTGCATTAAAAGCGTCTGGCCGACTGCGGCAGCTGCCTGCTTTCCTTTTATCGTAACGGGTCGCGACGGATAGCCGAGAGCGGAAAAACCCGCTGCCACCGCGCCTGAGGTAATGAGGATCACTTCATGCCCGTTTTCTTTTAATAAAGAAATGGCTTCCGTATGTTCCTTGATTTTTGCTTCATCAATACTTCCGTTACTGTTGGTGAGCGAGCTGCTCCCGATTTTCACAACAATTCTTTGTTTTTTCATCGTTTCTCCTCCGTGGCAATCAATCCAAACCGGCTCCCGTCAATAAAAAAAGCCCATTCCGTCCTGAAAAATAAGGACGAAATGGGCTTTCCGTGGTACCACCTTGTTTGAACGCGTTTTTCACGCGTCCCGCTTTCCTGTAACGCCAGGTTATCGCGCCTGAGTTTTCCCCTCAGGACTCCAAGGCAGGTTCGGCAGGTTTCATGCGGCAAAATGTTTCAGCGGGCCATTTTGCTCTCTGTCACAGAAAGTTCTGCGTACTGATCCTCTTCAACGCTCAATGATTTTTTTATATTATGCAAAGAAAACAGGTTCTTGTCAAGACATTTTCATCCATAAAAAACAGTCCGCCTCCCCGGCGGACCGCCATTAATTAAATACGATCGTTTTGTTTCCGTGAACGATGACGCGGTCTTCCAGATGCCATTTTACGGCTCTTGCCAACACGCTCCGCTCAATCGTTCTGCCGATATTCTTCAGATCCTCTGCGTGATCTCTGTGATCGACGCGTTCAATATCCTGTTCAATAATAGGCCCTTCGTCAAGATCGTCCGTCACATAGTGAGAGGTCGCGCCGATTAATTTCACTCCGCGCTCATAAGCCCGTTTATACGGATTAGCGCCGATAAAGGCCGGCAGAAATGAATGGTGGATGTTAATAATCCGATTCGGATGGGCAGATACAAAATCAGACGTCAAAATCTGCATGTAGCGGGCAAGAACGATCACATCAATCTTATACCGCTCCAGCAGCTCAAGCTGGCGCCGCTCCACTTCGGCGCGGATGTCTTTGTTAGCTTTCATGTAATGGAACGGAATATTCAGCGGTTCGACCACTTCTTTGGCCTCTTCGTGGTTGCTGATGACGACCGCAATTTCGGCCATCATATTGCCGCTTTGCCATTCCCAAATCAGTTCATGAAGGCAGTGCAGCTCCTTCGATACAAAGATCGCCACCCGCTTCAGCTCACTTGCCAGAGACAGGCTCCATGTCATGCCGAATGTCTGGGCGATTGAGGCGAACGCCTGCTGTAAGTCCTCTTTTTTCTCACGAATGCCCTTGCAGTCGAATTCGATCCTAAGAAAAAACCGTCCGCCTTCAGGGTCAGTCGTGTATTGATTTGATTCAATAATGTTTGCGCCATGTTCAAACAAAAACGCGGACACAGCCGATACAATTCCCGGCTGATCGGGGCAGCTGACAAGCAGGCGCCCTTTTTCCTCATTCCCGCGGCGGTATTCTTTCAGCCGCTGTGTCATATATGAATTCATCTGTTTTAATCCCTCGTATCTTCATAATTCGTAACTTATTATAGATTATACTGAAAATTTGATAAAAATCAATTTACGAAAGAATTTTCAGCCCTACGGCAGCGCATAAAATAAGCGCAATGAAAAAGATGCGCTTCGCATCCTTCTGCTCGCCGTAGAAAAGAATGCCGGCTAATGCGCCGCCCGCCGTGCCGATACCGGTCCAGATCGCATAGGCCGTGCCCATCGCGATCGTCTCCATCGCATAAGAAAGCAGGGAAAAAGAAGCCGCAAATCCGGCGATAATGAAAAGAATCCATTTGACTTTCTTTTCTTTTTGAAATTGATTCATTAAAATGACCCCGAGCATTTCACAAAGACCCGCGGCTATCAGGCTGATCCAATGCATTACGCCTTCTCCTCCTTCGTCTCAGGCTTATCCTGTGTGACCAGCTTTAATCCGATGACACCGATCAGCAAAACGCCGATCAGCACGATTTTCACCGGATCGGCCTGCTCTTTGAAAAGCAGGATTTCACTGAGCACGGTGCCCGCTGTCCCGAGTCCGGTAAAGACCGCATATACCGTTCCTACGGGCAGGCTGTCTGTCGCCTTGATTAATAGATAAAAACTGATGATGATTCCCGTAATCGTGCCGCTCCACGCCAGTGCCGAATCAGCATGTTTCAGGCCGGTGACCCATACCACTTCAAATACGGCCGCTATGACCACTAAACCCCATTTCATGTTCTTCACCCTTTCTGTATCCGGACAATACAAAAAAGCCCGGATAGTCGTCTCACATGAGATTGACTCTCCCGGGCTTTTTTCCCTCCGTGTGCATATGCGGGATATGTCCGCATATGTGTTTTCTCTCGGACCAGGCCATGTATGAACATGCGGAACCCTAGAAAACATGTCTGCTCGTATCATACTACATTTCGCCGAAACGTTCAACGTCAGATGTGATGTCAAAAACCGTCAGCTGCCTCTCCCATTTGGTAACGGTCTCACCGGGCACCATACCGATTTTTTCCGCGACACGGACGGAGGCAGCGTTTTCCGGATCAATCAGCGCCGCTATGCGTCCGTATTGCTGCGTATGAAAACCGTAGTCCAGACAGGCGTTCGCCGCCTCTGTCGCATAGCCGCAGCCCCAGCGGCGGCGGGCAAACATATAGCCGATTTCCATCAAAGTGTTTCCGTTTACCGTCTGCGGAACGATTCCGCATTGACCGAGAAATGCGCCCGTCTCTTTATCCTCTGCGATCCAAAGACTGACGCCGTATCCTGCGGCCAATCGTTTGTTCCAGACAATCCATTCCTTCGTTTCCCGTCTGCTTTTAAGAGAAGGATAATATTTCATGACCTCTCTGTCGGTAAACAGCCCGTACAAATTTTCTTCATCGTCATCCCGCATAGTCCGCAGACGGATACGCCCGGTTGTCAGGATGGTGCCGGAAGACTTATGTTTCATCATGCACGCCACGTCTCCTTTCCCTGTAATAGATTATGGATCCGGCAGGAAAAGTCCTTTCTCAGCATAAAAAAACCGCTTTTTAAAAAAGCGGTTTGACGATTACCAAGGTTTATTTGTTCCGAGCGCCTCGGCCAGGGCCTTGCTGTGTTTTAAGCGGTTTTTTCGTTCTCCGGCGCGCTGAAAGGCCGTATTGTGAAGCATGATTTCTTCCTCAGTTTCCGGCACGATCCGCGGAACGGGTACCGATTTCCCGTTTGAATCAAGCGCGACAAAGGTCAGAAACGACGTTGCCGCAAGCTCGCGTTCGCCCGTCATCAGATGTTCTTTAATGACTTTGACAAACACCTCCATAGACGATGTGCCGACCCATGTGACGTAAGATTCAAGGCATACGGAATCCTGTTGGCCGATGGGGCGCAAAAAATCTACAGAATCCATTGAGGCCGTGACTGTTTCACACCGGCAGTGGCGTGCCGCGGAAATTGAAGCGATATCATCAATGTAGCTCATCAGCTTTCCGCCAAACAGCGTATTGTGATTATTCGTATCAAGCGGAAAAACCCTGCTTGTTTTAACAACCCTTGTTTCTTTGCAAAATCTTGATTCTGGCAACTTCATATTATTTAAACTCCCCTTTGGTGTCTGGTCGTTTTGACTCATTCATCTGTACCCTATTAAACAATACTTTGACCGTTTTGTCTAAAATTTTAAATATTAAGTTGGTTAGATATTCTCTCATAAATGTTTTATTATTCATCACATCCGGGAATAATAAACGCACATTGAATACCGATAGGAGGATATCACATGGACGTATCCATTCCCAAATCCACGCGGAAACCGGCTTGCCGCAGTGAGTTTGATGCTTTGCAGACAGTCATCTTATGCCGGCCGGAACACATGGCCATCAAGGATATTATTAACGGAACGCAGAAACATTTCAAACAAGAAAATATTAACATATCCGTTGCCCTCAAACAGCATAGTGAGTTTATTGACATTTTAAGATCTCATCAGATTGAAGTCGTCCTGCTGCCTGCCGATCCCGCATTGCCTGAGCAGGTATTCACCCGGGATATCGGATTTGTATTAGGCGAGACGGCGTTTATTTCAAACATGGCGGCTTCAGTCCGGCAGGGAGAAGAAAAAGTGTTTCAAGACTTGCTTGACAATAAGAAAATCCCTTATACGCGACTGAAAAAAGCGAATATTGAAGGCGGCGACATCTTGATCGCAGACGGCACCGTTTACGCCGGGCTGAGCAAGCGCACGGATAAAGCGGCTGTCCGGGAGCTGCGGGAGGCGCTGCCGGAGATGACGGTTGTGCCGATCCCTCTCAAGGAGGATTTCTTACATTTGGACTGTGTATTTAATATGATCTCGGAAACGGAGGCGCTATACTGCAAAAATGGCTTGCGGCAGAAAGAAATTGATCTTCTCGCCGAACGTTTTGAGATGATAGAAGTGCCTGAAGAAGAGCAATTCACGCTCGGTCCGAATATCCTGTCACTCGGCAATCAGACAATTATCAGCCTGCCGCAGCACCGTCATACGAACCGCGAGCTCAGAAAAAGAGGTTATACAGTCATTGAAACCGAGTTTTCCGAAATTATTAAATCAGGCGGTTCCTTCCGCTGCTGCACCTTGCCGCTTGTCAGAACATCTTAAACATTTACAAGGCAGTTTCCTTCAAGATACGTTAATATAGAGAAGACAAGACTCTAAAGGGGGAAACCGAATGGCTAATTACATAGGATACGCGGGAACATATACAAAAGGCGGAAGCGAAGGCATTTATTGTTTTGAACTTGATACAGAAGCGAAACGGCTCAGCCGTCCGAAGCTGGCAGCAAAGCTCGGCAACCCGACATACGTCACTCCGAATTCTGATAACAGCATGCTGTATTCCATTGAAAAGGCAGACGGAAAAGGCGGCGTCGCAGCCTATCAGATTCATCAGAACAGCGGGGAATTAACTTTTGTGAACCACCAGCTGATTGAAGGCCCGTCTCCATGCCACGTCAGCATTGATGATAAACATGAATATGTGTTAACCGCTAATTACCACAGCGGAAAAGTGCACGCCTTTCCCGTCAATGAAGACGGAAGTCTGCGGGAGCCGGCTGCCGAAGCCGCTCATACGGGAACAGGTCCTCATGAAAGACAAGAGAAACCGCATACCCATTTCGCAGGCTATACACCTGAGCATAACTACATTGCAGCCGTCGATTTAGGGACGGATACGCTTTATACTTACCAAATGAAAAACGGTTCGCTCACAGAGGTGAAAACTCACTCTTTCGCACCGGGTTCAGGGCCGCGCCACATCGTTTTCCATCCGGCGGAAAAATACGCCTATGTCATGACGGAAATCAGTAATGAAGTCATCGCGCTTGAATACAACCCGACCTTAGGTGAATTCAGAGAGCTGCAGGTCATTTCCGCTTTGCCTGAAGGCTTTACGGACAAATCGCAAGGCAGCGCGATCCGCATATCTAAAGACGGCAGATTTCTTTATGCCGCCAACCGCGGACATGACAGCATCGCCATCTATAAGATCAACCAATATTCCGGCGAATTGTCTCTTATTGAATGGGTGTCGACAGAAGGCAACTGGCCGCGTGATTTCGCGTTTGACCCTTCCGAGACATTCCTTGTCGCGTCAAACGAAGAAACGGGAAATCTGGTTTTGTTTGAACGCGACCCGGAAACGGGCAAATTGACTCTGCTTCAATCTGACATTCCGGTTCCGTATCCGGTCTGCGTGTCATTTCTGCATCAGGTTTAATTAAAAAAGAAAGCTGACTTTATATTGTCAGCTTTCTTTTTTGTATAAATGGCAGGCGACAAAACGCCCCGCCTTCACTTCTTCAAGCTCAGGCGTTATCTTACCGCAGAGCTCCATCGCTTCAGGACACCGCGTCCTGAATACACAGCCGCTCGGCGGGTTAAGGGGGCTCGGCAGCTCCCCTTTCAGAATAATCCGTTCACGCTTGTCCTCAAGAAGCGGATCAGGAATCGGGATTGAGGATAAAAGCGCCTTCGTATAAGGGTGAAGCGGTTCCCGGTAAAGCGCAGCGCTTTCTGTAATTTCCATCATGCGGCCCAAATACATCACGCCGATCCGGTCGCTGATATGCTTGACCATTGATAAATCGTGAGCGATAAATAAAAATGTCAGCCCTTTCTCTTTCTGAAGCCTTTTTAAAAGGTTGACGACCTGAGCCTGTACCGACACATCCAGCGCGGAAATCGGCTCATCCGCCACGATAAATTCGGGATGCAGAGAGAGCGCTCTGGCAATCCCGATTCTCTGCCTCTGTCCGCCGCTGAATTCGTGGGGATACCGGCTGCCGAAATCCGGATGGAGCCCGACAGCTTCAAGCAGTTCATCCGCCATCATCAGACGGGCTTTTCTTGTATTGTAAAGATTGTGGATTTCCATCGGCTCCATAATAATTTCCCTTACGGTCAGGCGCGGATTTAACGAGGCGTAAGGGTCTTGGAAAATCATCTGCAGCTTGCGGAAGAAGACCGACCGCTGTTCTGCCGCGGCACGGTGTATATCCGTCCCTTCATATGATACCGAACCGGCCGTCGGGTCATACAGACGGAGAATAACCCTTCCGAGCGTCGATTTACCGCATCCCGATTCTCCGACAAGTCCGAATGTTTCCCCTCTTTTAATGTGAAAGCTGACACCGTCGACTGCTTTTACGGCTTTCTTTCTTCCTGCGTCAAAATGCATTTTCAGCCCGCTGACTTCAAGGAGCGGAGATGCCGTCATTTTCTATTCCCCCTTTTCGCTTATACAGCGGCGTACGGTGCATAATTCTTTTTCATAGACGGTTCCTTCCAAAGACAGCACTTCGATTGTTTTTCCCGTTTTCGGGGAGTGCAGCATTCGGCCGTCTCCCAGCGCCAAACCGACATGGTGGATCGCGCCTTTTCCTTCTTCATAGGCGAAAAACAAAAGGTCAGCCGGCAGGATATCGTTTACCGCCGCGCCGCATCCGGCTTTTGCTTGGTCCTTTGCATCACGGGGAAGGGTATAGCCATTTGCTTTAAATATCGAATACATAAACCCGGAACAGTCAAACCCGAAACCGCTCAGTCCTCCCCATAAATACGGAAGCCCGAGAAACATCATGCCCGTTTCGATGACATCGGCCGCCCGTCCTTCCGTATGCCGGCACTCGTCTGCGTCAGCTTCATTTACGAACCGTTCTCCGAGCGGCGTCACCACCCGGAAAAAGTCTTTCTCACGTCCTGATGCCGGAAGACGCGTTAAGAAACTTACTTCCAAGTCCGGTTCGCCGTTTGTGTGATATAAAATAGCTGTCGGTTTGGTAATCCATACGGCAGGGGAAGATGTATGAAAGCCGTCTTTTGAAATCTGGCTTTTTTTCATCCACCCCGGATATCCGCGCACATCCTTGTTTGAAGGCTGGCCGGGAACGGCGACAAAAGCCCATTCCCCTTCCTCTTTGAGAATGATCACCTCTTCCCCGAAAAGCGCTTGCGTTTGGACAAGATTGTCTATGCATAATTGCAGCCGCTCTTCATATCCCATAGACGCTAACCATTTTCTGATCTGCGGCGGGTTTTCAAGCATCGGCGCATCATACGAACGGGGAGATGACGGCAACGTCCATACGTTGGCTGCCGCCGCTGTAACGGCTGCTCTCATCTTTTCGCCCCCTCTTGTATCGACACACCGGTAATGCCGAGACCCGGTTCGTCGGGAATCGTAATCTGACTGCCGGTGTATGTGATGCCGCCTTGAATCAAATCATCTTTCAGCATAAGCGGCGCATCAAAATCAAACCTCGTCACATTCCGTTTGCCCGCGGCAAAATGAGCCGCGGCGGTGATGCCGAGCTTGGTCTCAATCATGCTGCCGACCATGCATTCCACGCCGCACGTTTCCGCCATCGCATTGATTGTTTCCGCCTGCTTTATGCCGCCCGCTTTCATCAGCTTAATATTAATTAAATCGGCGCTTCTCGTCTGCAGCACGTGAAATGCCTGACGGGGGGTAAAGACGCTCTCATCCGCCATAATCGGCGTGTCTACGGCATCTGTGACCTGCTTCAGCCCGGCGATATCGTCTTTGTGAACAGGCTGCTCGACCAGCTCAATGCCGAGGCCTGCGTCTTCCATCTTTCGGATCGCAGTCACGGCTTCTTTCGGCGTCCAGCCTTGATTCGCGTCCAATCTCAGTTTGACGTTTCCGCCGACACGTGATCTGATCGCCTGAATCCGCGCAACATCGTCCGATATGTCACCTATGCCGACTTTTACCTTTAAAATATGAAATCCTTTGTTCACATAACGGTCTGCATCCCCCGCCATCTCCTCAGGAGAATTGACGCTGACGGTAAAATCTGTTTCCAGTGTATTCCGATAGCCGCCGAGAAGCCGGTAAAGCGGCTGTCCGTGCATTTGCGCCCATCCGTCATATACAGCCATATCCACCGCGGCTTTTGCGCTTTGATTTCTTTCCAACAGCCGGCTGATATCAAACAAAACGGCTTCCGTGCCGGAAAGGCTCCGTCCCAAGAGAGCCGGCTTCAGCACATCGTGGACGGCGCTTTCAATACCGGCCGCGCTGTCGCCTGTAATGACAACCGTCGGCGGCGCCTCCCCCCAGCCGGTCAGACCGTTGTCAAAAGTGAGCTTCACAATGACCGATTCAGCATTGTAAACCGTGCGTAAAGCGGTCTTAAACGGCTTTTTCAGCGGCACGGACATCCGTCCCGTTTGAATATCTGTAATCCTCACGCCTGATCACTCCCTTCCGGAAACCCCCGATTCAATTGTTACCGCTTTGGCCGCCGTATCCATAACCGCGCGGGCGCCGATCGGAACGGCGAAGCTCGGTGAACAATGGCCGATTTTAAAGCCTTTGAGCGCGGGCTTCCCTGATTTGACAATGTAATCGTTCAGCACTTGCTCTAAAGTAAGCGACTTTTCTTTATGCTTTGGTTCGCATTGGTGAAAATCACAGACCAGGATTCCGGCTGCGTCTGACAGTTTTCCGGCCATCTTTAATTGATTCAGCATTCTGTCGATTTGATACGGCTCCTCATCAATATCCTCGATAAACAGCAATTTGTCTTTTGTATCAATTTCAAACGGCGTGCCGAGTGTGGACGTAATGAGCGACAAGTTGCCGCCTGCAAGCTCTCCCTCGGCCCTTCCGCCTGTCAGCACCTCTAAGGGAGAAATGTCCTCCGTATAGGTAAATTCCGTTTCTGTAAAAAGCTGATGATACGACGCTTTTGTCAGGGGATCAGCATTTTCAAGCCCGACATCTGTGCTCAGCATCGGACCGTGAAATGTGACGAGCCCCGTATTTTGATGAATGGCGGTATGTAAAAACGTGATATCACTGTATCCCCAGAAAATTTTCGGATTGCGGCGGATTAATCCGAAATCGATGTCGGCGGCAATACGGCCAGTGCCGAATCCTCCGCACGCGCATATCACCGCTTTGACATTCTGATCACTAAACATGTCATGGAGATCATCGAGACGCGCCCGGTCTTCTCCCGCCAAATAGCCGTGACGGGTCTTCAGCGCCCGGCCGAGTTTCACTTGAAGGCCAAGCTCATTCTCTAAAAACAGCAGCGCGGTTTGCAGCGTCCCGCTCTCAGGCGGGCTTGCGGGCGCAATCACACCGACCGTGTCGCCTTTTTGCAGTGCTTTCGGTTTATGGTTCATGACTTTTTCAATCTCCTTTCCGGATTGAAAAGTGAAACACGCCGCTCCTTTATCGGCAAAAGAGCGGCATATGTTTCCGCTGTAAGATCAGGACTTTTCCGCCCACTTCAGATCAATGTAACCGACGGGGTGCCGGACAATGCCCTTCACGCCGCTGTTCTGCAGATGCACCTGATTGTAAAAGTAAATCGGAATGATCGGAGCCTCGTTCATGAGCAGTTTTTCCGCTTTATGCATGAGCGCAAAACGTTTTTTGGCATCGGCTTCCTGTTTTGCCTGCTTGATGCAGCCGTCGTATGCCGCGCTGCCCCAGCCGGTGCGGTTCATGGAATTATCCGTCTGGAAAGCCTCTAGAAAACTGATCGGATCTGCGTAATCCGGTAAAAATGAGCTTTGAGAGAACTGGAACTTCAGTCCTTTCTGCTCTTCTAAAAAGACGTTCCATTCCATATTGGCGAGCTTAACGTCTATACCGAGCACACTTTTGAGCTTCTGCTGAATCGCTTCCGCTATTTTCTTATGCTCCGGTTTTGTGCTGTATGTCAATGTAACGGCGGGCAGCTTGTCATAATGCTCTTCTGCCATGCCTTTTTCCAGCAGTTTTTTGGCTTCTGATTCATCCGGATTTAATAAACTGCCGCCCGCTTCGCGGAAATCTTTCCCGTCAGGCTGAGTAAATCCCGGGGATACAAAGGCATGTGCCGGCTTTTCACTGTTTTTGGTCACATAATCCGTGATTTCTTTCTGATCAATCGCTGCCGCGAACGCTTTTCTGATCTTTTCATTTTGAAACGGCTCCATTTTCACGTTAAAACGATAGAAATAGAGTCCGGCCTGATCCCACGTGCGGACATTTTTTCCTCCCATCAGCTGCTCGCTCAGCTCTGCCGGCACAAAGGCGGTATCCAAATCCCCCGACTGGAACATCTGATAGTCGGTATTCCGGTCACTGACCATCGCCCATGTGACTTTATCCAGTTTCACTGTCTTTTTATCCCAATACGTCTCGTTTTTGACCATCGTCATGCTGTCGTCATGCTTCCATTCCGTCAGTTTGAACGGCCCGTTGCCGACAAAGGTTTTTGCTTCAGTGAACCATTTCGGATCAGCCTTGGCGACCTTCTCATTAATCGGGAAATACGCCGGATTGGACACGACGCTCAGAAAATAATCCTGCGGTGCCGCCAATGTGACGACAAGCGTTTTTTTATCTTTTGCCGTGACTTTCACGTCTTCTTGTTTGCCTTTTCCGCTGTTAAATTCTTCCCCGCCTTTGATCATATAGCCGAGAAAAGCGGAAGATGCGCCCGTTTTCGGATCGAGCATCCGTTTCCAGGCGTACACGAAGTCTTCCGCCGTAACGGGATCGCCATTTGTCCATTCGGCGTTATCCCGGATATTGAAGGTATATGTCAGCTTATCAGCGGACACCTTCCAGCTTTCCGCCATGGCCGGTTCGGGCTTATTATCTTTTCCGAGCCTCGTCAATCCTTCCATGATGTTATTCAGCGGCTGCCAGGAAACATTATTAAATCCGATCGGCGGATCAAGTGAGGTCGGCTCATTTTCGTTATTGAGCCGCAGCACCGTTTCACCCCCCTGTTCTTTTGCTTTGCCGGGTTCTGTCCCCGCCTGTTCATTGGCTGTACAGCCCATCAGAGCAAACGAAACAACAGCAATCACACCGATTGCCCATCTCTTTTTCATTTCAATCCCCCTTTTTCCTCTGCTGCCGTCAGCTGCTGCTTCAGCCGCTCTGCACGGTGATCCTGAAGCCAGCAGTTGACGATATGGCTTTTGGATTTCACGGTTGTTGCCGGGTATACCTTTTCACAGACGATCATCCTGTCCGGGCAGCGGGCGGCAAACGGGCAGCCCGGCGGCGGATCGAATAAATCAGGCGGCGTCCCGTCAATCGGCGACAGCTCACTATCCTCCATATCCAGCCGCGGCACTGAACGAAGCAGCCCCTTTGTGTATGGATGAGCCGGACGGTAAAAAATATCATGCCTCGTGCCGATTTCGGCGATTTTCCCCGCATACATGACGGCGACTCTGTCGGCGGTCTGAGCGACGACGCCGAGATCGTGCGTGATCAGAATAATAGACACGCCTGTTTTTCTTTGAATCTTCTTAAATAATTCAAGGATTTGTGCTTGAATCGTCACATCAAGAGCCGTTGTCGGTTCATCGGCGATCATAATTTCCGGCTCGCAGATCAGAGCCATCGCGATCACGATCCGCTGCCGCATGCCCCCGCTTAATTGGTGGGGGTACTGCTTCAGGCGGGATTTCGAGTCCGGGATACCGACCAGATCCAGCATGGCGAGAACTTCGGATTCAGCTTGTTTTCTGGTCATGGCGCGGTGTTCCAACAGCGCTTCTGAGAGCTGATCCCCTATGGTCAAAGTCGGATTGAGCGCCGTCATCGGGTCCTGAAAGATCATAGAAATATCGCGCCCCCGGATTCCCCGCATTTCCCGATCCGACATTTGGCAAAGGTCTTTCTGTTTAAATTGTATGCTTCCGGATTCAATCTTTGCCGAATGTTTCGGAAGAAGACCCATCACGGCTTGTGACGTCACGCTTTTTCCGCAGCCCGATTCACCGACGATCGCAAACGTTTCACCTTTATATAAATCGAAGCTGACGCCTCTGACGGCTTTTACAGTGCCTCCGTATGTTGAAAAAGTAACATGCAGATTTTGAACGGAAAGAACTTGCTGCGCCATTTTTCCTACCTCCTCAGTTTCGGGTCTAACGCGTCCTGCAAGCCGTCTCCAAGTACGTTAAACGCGTACATCGTCAAGGAAATGAAAAAAGCGGGGAAAAACAGCCGCCACCAATGGCCTGATAAAATCGCCGGCAGCCCGTCGTTTGCCATGACTCCCCAGCTTGCAAACGGCGCCTGAATGCCGAGTCCGAGAAAACTTAAAAATGATTCCGCAAAAATCGCCGCCGGCACCGTAAGCGTCATTTGGACAATAATGGCTCCCATCGTATTCGGCAGCAGATTTTTCTTAATGATCCGAAATGTTTTCGCTCCAAACGTTTTCGAAGCCAATACGTGTTCATCATGCTTCATCCTCAGCACCTGCCCTCTGACAATCCGCGCCATGCCGACCCATCCCGTCACGGTCAGAGCGACGATAATGGAACTGAGCCCCGGCCCCATCAGCACCATTAACAAAATGACAACGAGCAGATACGGCAATCCGTAGAGAACCTCGATGATTCTCATCATGGCGCTGTCTGTCCGGCCCCCTTTGTAACCGGCGACGCCTCCGTAGATGACGCCGATCAAAAAGTCGATCAGCGCCGCCATCACACCGACAAATAAAGAGATCCTCGCTCCGTACCACGTTCTTGTAAACACGTCCCGGCCAAGTTCATCGGTTCCGAACCAGTGTGAAAAAGACGGCGGAAGATTCTGCTCGGCGAGCGTCTGCCTTGTCACGCTGTGCGGTGATATCAGCGGACCGAACACAGCCGATAGAAACAGGCAGCATAATATCACAAGGCCGGCCATCGCCAATTTGTTCTTTTTAAGCCGCCGCCACGCATCCTGACTGTAAGACAGGCTCGGACGCTTGACCGACTCGGTTTCACCCTTTCTTTCCGCGCCCGGCTGAAACCAGTCATCAGGCACTTCTGTGTGTTTTACCGTTTCTTGCGGGAGATTCATCAGGATCACCCTTTCTTATGAAGTTTTATGCGCGGGTCTAACAGGCCGTATGCCAAATCAACCAGAAACAGCAGGACGATCAGAATCACACTGTAAAATACGGTCGTTCCCATGATGACCGGGTAATCTCGCTGATTGATGCTTTCTACGAAATATTTGCCCATTCCCGGTATGGCAAAAATTTTCTCGATGACGAAACTGCCCGTTAAAATACTTGCGGCAAGTGTCCCGAGTACTGTCACAACAGGCATAAGAGCATTTTTCAATGCGTGTTTGATCACAATTTTGACGGGAGAAAGCCCCTTTGCTTTTGCCGTGCGGATGTAATCCTGAGTCAGCACTTCGGCCATGCTTGATCTTGTCAGCCTCGCGATAATGGCCATGGGACCGACGGCAAGCGCAACAGTCGGCAGGACCATGTGAACGGGACTCGTCCAGGTAGCTGCCGGAAACCATTTCAGATGAACCGCAAATTGCTGAATCAGCAGCGTAGCCATAATAAAATTCGGAATGGAAATCCCGAGCACCGCAAGGCTCATGGCCGCATAATCGAGAAAGCCGCCGCGCCTGAGAGCGGCCATTATGCCGAGCGCGAGTCCGGAAATCACAGCGATGATGATCGCCGTTATCCCAAGCTCAAATGAGACCGGAAACCCGCGTTCGAGCATAGCGTTTACACTGTCTGACGGTTTTTTAATTGAAGGACCGAAATCAAAGGTAAGAATGGATTTTAGATAGATGGCGTATTGAGTGATAAGAGGTTCGTTCAGATGGTAGTAGGATTCGAGATTTCGCTGGACCGCTTCGTTTGTGCCCCGCTCTTCGTTAAAAGGCGAGCCGGGTATCACTTTCATCATGACAAATGTCAGAGCGGTGATGACGAGGACGGTCATAATCATGGCGATAAAACGTTTGATAAAATACCGCAGCAATGCCGTTCACCCCTTTAACAGAATGTTGTTCTCATGGCGAGTTCTGTCATGACGAGCATGGCCTGATAGGCTTCCGGCATGTCTTTTGCCTGAAATTGAACGATTGTCGTTCCCGGGATGATTTCTGTGCCCGGCATTAAATGGGCCCATTCAGCCTGTCCGTAGTTGGCAAATTCAATGCCTAATACAGGTCTTTCAGGCGGAGTCAGCGGTTTGACCTTATCTTTATTTTTGAGCGCATAGGCTGTTTTTTCCGTCAGGAGCCGTCCGGCTTTTTGAGGGGACAGGCATTTGACCGCGGTTCTTGAAATGGTTTGTTTGACGGCGGCAGTCGTCACATTCGGGATCAGCTCCTCCGCTTCTTTTGCGGCGCAATCATCTCCGGCAGCCATGATGACCGGGACATCGTAAAATCCGGCGAGATAGGCATTTAACCCCAGTTCACCGACCGGCTTATCATTTATGTAAAAGTGGCGGACGCCGAATATCATGCTGTGCGACATAACGCCCGGCATCGACGCTCTCGCATGATAGCCGATAAACATTACGCCCGAATACGATTCATCAAGCCCCTGCATCATGGAAAACGGCTTGACATCCCCCGTAATCAGCTCTGCCTCAGGGTGAAGTTTTTCCGCGAGCAGATTATTCATCTTTGAGTGGCTGTCATTCACGGTCACTTCCGTGCATCCGTTATTAAACGCTTCTGCGATGCACCAGTTTGCTTCTTCGGTCATCAGAACCCTGCCGCGCTCATAATTGTGCATGCGGGAATTGACAAATGTTTCATCAGGCAGTCCGGAAATCCCTTCCATATCCACAGATAGATACAGTTTCATGTAATGCCTCCTTTTTTACTTAAAATTTCGATATTAAATTATGAATATTCTAACAAATTATATTAAAAAAGGATGAAACATGCAATATACCATTCTGCCATTATGGGAAAAAACAAACCCTTTTCACCGGGAAAAGGGTTTGCTGATAGAAATAGTTACATACTGTTTTTGCTTATATGATGACGCTGAAACTGTCTGACCGCACTTCTGTATTCATGATCGGGAATGACCTGATGCCTGATCGGTTCAGGAGCCTGCGGCGAAGGCTGTTCAGCAGCCTGCTTACGGACGGCATGCGGTTTATGCGCCAGCTTATGCCCCATGCCGCTCGCATTCATGACAAATGATAAACACACTAAAAGCAAGCTTAAGATGAAAGCAATAAGAAACAAATCGCTGTATGTCCCCATCAGCAGCTCATGCGGTGATTGTGTGCCGCGCGCGCCCCGAAGCGTGCCGGAAGCATCTCTTTTCGTAAAATACCCTATTAAAACAGGTGCGCCCATATAAATGAAAAGCCTCAAAAACTGAACTGCCGTCATGCGTTTCACCAGTTCCGGAAGCGGTCCGCCCAACGCGGCTCCCATCAGTCCGGCTGCCACAATAAGCCCTGTCCCGGCCGCCAGCATCACGAAAAGCCCCGCAAATAGAATAAGCGGTATATGATGATCCGCCGTCATCCATTGGAAATTCACGAACACCAGTATAACAGAGCCTGTTATGCCGAGCATGCCCGGACCGACTTTATCATATGCTAATGCACTGATGACAGCGGCGATGGCCACGCCTCCCAAAAGGCTCGCATAAAGGAATATCAGTTGAGTTTGTGACATATGATATGCGGTCTGAAGCTCCCCGTGAAATGCAGAAAGACTGACCGCTATGGAAATACTGCCCGCAGCGATCATGAAAACACCCAGAATCGGCTTTGGAATGAGCATAAGTTTAATCGAAATCAGCGCATGTTCGTTTCTGTACTGCATGGTCAGCAAGATCAGAAGAATGACAATGCTTCCTCCAAATCCCGCCAATATCTGCCATGATGAAAAGCCCCATTTCGGCAGATGAATAAATGTATAGGCGGCCAGCACGGCTGATACACCCGCTAACAGAAAACCCATGCCGTCAAATGGAGATTTTTCAGCATTTTTATGAGCGTCATCCCGCAGCCACATATAACTGAAAATGAGGCCGAAAAAAGACAGCAGGCCAAAAATGCCGAACAGCCAGTGCCAATAGCCGGCGCTTGCCGCCGCCGTGCCTAAAACGGTCCCCATAATGACGGACCCGTAAAATCCGCCGATTAACACAAATAATGCGTAATTCCGGCGCTCAATCGGAAACGAAAGCACCAGCATCGGAATCATAATCATCAGCATAGTGCCCGCCGCAGCTCCCTGTAAAAAACGGCCCGCGGCGAGCGGATAAATATCATTTGTCACAGCAGCAAGGAGCGCTCCGATGACACCCGCGGCCATCGAAATCATATAGACAGGCCGGGAGCCGAATCTTTTTCTTAAATACGGCCCCGCCGGCACGAATAAGGCAAATGCCATATTACCGATAATAATCGGATGAAAAGAGTCAAAGTTTTCCCCGCCGACCGTCTGCCGGACAAGGCTTTGGACAGCCGAAAGAGCGGTATTCGACATCAGCCCCGGCCCGACAGCCAGCACAGCAAGCAGAGAAATGATCCAGTGATGTTTTTCTTTCATTTGACAGCTCCTTTCTGACTATTTGACAAAGTGAAAAAGCTAACAGATTTCCCCCATTAGCTTGACAGAATTTTTCATATCTTTTCATGTGAAGGATTGAACATAATATCTTATTATTATTTCAAATCCGATGGAAATTGTCAATATAAAGCGCCGCCGTCCGATTTCGTCTTTTTCACAATTTCCCACAATCTTTTCATTATTATCCCACACTTTTTGTTTAAGATGGAGTCAGTAATAATAGGCAAATCATGCTATGATGAAATAGAGAAACGGAGTGAACATGATGGATAACTATCGTGATGAAAATCGGACAGACCACAAAGAACAGGAAGTCCTTTTAGTAAAAGAAAACCTGCAGCCGGCCGGATATTCCGCGCCTGACGAGGACAAGAAAAAACGAAGCTTCGGCTGGTTCAGACCGCTTCTCGGCGGAGTGATCGGCGGAGGGCTCGCCCTCGGCATCTATACATTTACGCCGCTTGGAGACCATCAGACTCAAGATACTTCCAATCCGGCTCCCGCTCAGGAAACGTCATCGGTAACCGCCAAGCAGACATCTTCTGAATCAGACAGCGGCAAATCGGCAAACAGCTCATCGGCAAATTCAAGCAGCATTTCGAATATGGTGGAAGACATTTCACCGGCGATCGTCGGAATCACCAATCTGCAGAAGCAGCAAAGCAGTTCCGATTTATTCGGATTCGGATCAAGCTCAGATTCAAACTCTAATGCATCGGGTGATGATGCGGAAACGGGATCGGGTTCAGGCGTTATTTTTAAGAAAGCAAACGGCAAAGCGTATATCATTACGAATAACCACGTGGTCGAAGGCGCCTCTTCCCTTAAAGTGTCATTATATGACGGCACCGATGTAACAGCTAAACTCGTCGGCAGCGACTCTCTGACAGACTTGGCCGTTTTAGAAATCAGTGATAAACACGTGACAAAAACAGCAAGTTTCGGCAGCTCATCCGCTCTCAGAACGGGTGAATCCGTCATCGCCATCGGTGATCCGCTCGGAAAAGACCTTTCCCGCACCGTCACACAAGGCATCGTGAGCGGCTTAAACAGAACCGTCTCGATCTCTACGTCAGCCGGCGAGTCGAGCATCAACGTCATCCAAACCGATGCCGCCATCAATCCCGGAAACAGCGGCGGACCGCTCTTGAATACAGACGGCAAAATCATCGGCATCAACAGCATGAAAATCAGCGAAAGTGATGTAGAAGGCATCGGCTTTGCTATCCCGAGCAACGATGTAAAACCGATCGCCGAAGAGCTTCTCACGAAAGGACAGGTGGAGCGCCCTTATATCGGCGTGAGCATGATCGACTTGGAACAAGTGCCGCAAAACTATCAGGAAGGCACACTCGGGCTTTTCGGCAAACAGCTGAATAAAGGCGTTTATATTCGAGAAGTGGCGCAGGGCTCACCTGCTGCCAAAGCCGGATTAAAAGCAGAAGACATCATTATCAGCTTAAAAGGGAAAGAAACCGGCACGGGCAGCGAACTCCGCAATATTCTCTACAAGAATACGAAAGTCGGCAGCACCGTTGACGTGAAGATTATCAGAAACGGCAAGGAAATGACGAAAAAAATGAAACTGACTCAAAAAGAAGAAACATCTTCTTAACAAAAATCCAAGGCAGCCGCCTTGGATTTTTTATATACAGCTGAAACTTCAGGCCTGGATCAGCCGTATGACTTAGTGTACAAAGGAGGATACATACACATGAAACAAACAGGACTTTTGCTGGTCGTTACAGGCCTGATCTTGCTGCAGCTGAGCATTCAGCTCCCTCAGCAAAACGCTGCTTGGGGAATGACGCTTGGTGCAAGCATTTTACTGAACCTTTCGGGAACCGGACTGATCATGCGCTCTCTGCACACGCAGACCGGCCGCAGATGAATGAAAAAAGCCGCGGGACATTCTGTCATCCCGCGGCTTTTATTTCACATAAAAGCACCCTGTCCGCTGGCCGGACAGGGTGTTTCGGTTAAGACATATGCTGGTCCCGATAAATCTTTTCGTTTTTCATGCCGTACGCTTTTTGCACGATATAGAGCGGACGGTCTTTTGCTTCGTCATAAATCCTTCCGATATATTCGCCGATCATTCCGAGCATTAATAGAACGATGCCGCTGAATAACAGCTGTATCACAATCAGAGAGGACCAGCCCGTAATGGTGCTGTTCGTAAACAGCTTCATGTATAAAACGATAAACATATAGAGAAAACCCGCTCCGGACATGATCATTCCCGCATAGCTTGCCGCCTTGAGCGGTTTATGAGAGAACGTTGTGATCCCGTCCATGGAAAGCTTCAGCATTTTTTTAAGCGGGTATTTCGTTTCCCCCGCAAGCCGCTCATCACGTTCATATTCTACAGCAGTCTGCTTAAAGCCGACCCAGCTGACGAGTCCTCTGACAAAAGGATTTTTTTCTTTTAATCTTTTCATCTCATCACAGACTTTTCTGTCCAGCAGGCGGAAATCTCCGGTGTCGAGCGGAATATCAATATCAGTCACGCTCCGCAGCAGCCGGTAAAACATAGAGGCCGTCTGTTTCTTGAAAAAGGTTTCTCCCTTTCGTTTCGTTCTGACGGCGTACACCACATCGTAGCCTTCTTTCCACTGCTCAATCATATCAAGGATTAATTCAGGAGGGTCCTGCAAATCGGCGTCAATGACGGCGATTGCATTCCCCTCTGCATAATCCATACCCGCTGTGATCGCGATCTGATGTCCGAAGTTTCTGGAAAAATCAATAATTTTCACTCTCGGATCAATCAGACTTTGCTCTCTTAAAATCTCAATACTGCGGTCTTTGCTTCCATCATTGACAAAGATCAATTCATAATGCTCTTTTGTTTGATCCATGACTTCTTTCAGGCGCTGATAGGTTGTCTGAATGACGAGTTCCTCGTTATAAACCGGGACGACTATTGAATATTGAATATGTCTGCTCATGTTCTTTCCTCCTATTCATCAGATTGAAGTTCGTATAGTGAAGCTGACTGATTCATTCCGCCCGGCCCGCCGCTCATTCGGCTGTTTTTACCTGTGGCCTTGCTGCTTTTTTTATCAGCTGGATCACTATTTTTCGTTTTCTGATCTGTGCTTGATTGCCATTTATCTGAAGATACTTTCTTTCCGTTTTTCTCAACCCACTGCACAATATCGTTATTTCCGCCTTTGCCCATTCCGGATGTTAAGAAGTATTTTACTTTCCCTTCTTTTACGAGCTTTTTAAATTGAGTCAGCGTAATGGCCGGGTCAGACCCGCTGAATCCGCCGATCGCCATGACCGCTTTTTTCGTTTTAATAATGTAAGGCGCAGCCGTGTTGGAATCGGTTGTTGCAAATAGATAGTCCGCTCCGGCGTTGTGTTTCTCTAAATAGTTGATCAGTTTTGTATTGACAGATGCGTTATCCATTCCCATGCCTTTTCCGCTTGTTGAAGCGAGCTGAGGGCCTGTTTCAGGCAATGAGCTGTTGCCTCCGTACAGAAGCGGTGTGCTCGCCCAATAAATCGGCATGACCATCAAGACGAGAAGGGCTGCAAGTGAAACATAATAACTTAGCGGTTTTTGGCGCTGTTTGAATACGAACAGGGCGATTGCTGCCACTGCGCCGAGAACGCCTGCTCCGATGCTCCAGCCTGCTCCGATTTGATCATTGTAGTTTCTGAGGATAAACAGCTCAAATCCGGTTGTCACAAGAATAGCGGCCGGCAATAGCCAAGTTTTCCATCCCGCCTGCTTGCGGTACAGATGAACGAGGGCGACCCATCCCGCACCGACAAGTGCCGCGATCGGAGGCGCCAGCATAATGAGATAATAATGGTGGAAAAATTCCGCCACACTGAAGAATCCGGCAATCGGCACAAGCCACGCTGTCCAAAAGATCGTTTCCTTCTGTTCTGCTGATAATCGTCTTCTTTCTCTCGCCCCGGCGATCAATAAACCGGCCATTCCAAAAATCGCAAACGGCAGGAGCCAGCTGATCTGATCAGATAATTCCGTTTGGAAAAGGCGCAGCGGACCAGGGGTTCCCGTTCCGAACCTTCCTGAACCTGATTGCATTTTCGAGCCGGTGCCTGTACCGCTTTTTCCTCCGCCTCCGCCGCCATCTCCGCCGCTTGGAGGGCCTCCTTGACCGCCGCTTGGCATTTTCCCGTTAGATGGAGGTGCCGTCATACTGCCGTTTTGTGATTTGTCTCCGCTTGCTGAACTGCTGTTTGAAGACTGGCCAGGCGGTTTTTGCATTTGTGAAGAACCGCCGGAAGAAGACATCTCTTTCGATGCGTTTCCGTCCGGTCCGCCCTGGCCGCCGCCGGAACTTTTCCCTGTCAGCCGCTGAATCCCGTTATATCCGAAAGCCAATTCCAATACGGAGTTTGTCTGGCTGCTTCCGACATATGGCCTTTTGCCGGCAGGAATATTGTCAACAATGAGCGGCCATGACAATGAAACGGCTGCTAAAACGGCTAACGCGCTTACCAATGAAATGATTTTTTTCTTAATCGTGGTGTTTGCCGCAATCATATAGAACAGCAAGAAGGCCGGCAAAATCATATAAGCCTGAAGCATTTTTGTGTTAAAGCCTGCTCCGACGACAAAAAATGCCGCCAAAAGCCAGATCAGTCTGCCTTTTCTGATCGCTTTAAAGAGAAGCCATGTGGCGAACAAGAGGAAAAAGACCAGTAAAGCATCGACATTGTTCGTCCGCGCGACCGCTACTGCGATCGGTGTACACGCCATGACAAATGAGGCGATGCGCGCCGCCGTTTTTCCGAACGTCGGCTTTATTAATAAGTACATGAATAGAACTGAACCTACACCCGCCAATGCCTGAGGCAGGATAACGCTCCACCCGTGCATACCGAATATCAGCGCGCTGATCGTTTGAATCTGGTATGTAACAGGCGGTTTATCTACCGTGATAAAACCGGCTGCGTCAAATGAAGCGTAAAAGAAATTATGAAAGCTTTGAAGCATACTCGTTACCGCTGCAGTGTAATAAGGATTCACCGTATCATCATTCCAGATGTTGTACATATTCAAGAATGCGGAAGCGAGTAAAATGAGAATTAAGACTGCGTCTATCTCGCGTTTTTTCATTTTCACCTGTGTTTTCACTCCTTTTGTTTAACTTTGAACAAGTGTAACAACCAAATGTGAAAAATTTATTAATAAACAAAGACAATTATTTTGCCGTTTACAAATAGGTAAAAAGAATGACAAAACGGGTAAAAAAGCAAAAAAAGATGCCCCCGTCAAGCCGGGAGGCATCTGTCATGATTTCTGATTTACTGTATCGGTTTCAGCCGTGCTTCTATTTCAGAACGGCGGTGTTCGAGATAAGGCGGGAGCGCAACCGTTTTGCCTAGCTCTTCAGGTTTTTCATCAACCATAAATCCCGGACCGTCCGTTGACAATTCAAACAGAATTCCGTTCGGCTCCCGGAAGTACAGCGCTTTGAAATAATAACGCTCTACAATGCCTGAGTTGCTGAAACCTTCTTTCGTAATGATGCGGTGCCATAAAGCAAGCTCCTCTTCATTCTGAACGCGGAAGGCCACATGGTGCACGCTGCCTTTTCCAGGACGCTCGCGCGGAAGATCGTTTCTTTCAATGAGATGGACTTCTGTACGCGCGCCTCCGTTTCCGGATTCGAGCACCGTAACCGTGCCCCGGTCTTCATGCGTTTCTTTCCCGATTTCAGTGAAGCCCAGCACATCGGTTAACACACGCAGCGTCGGTTCTGCATACGGGACGGTCAATTCAACGGGACCAAGACCGCGGAAAGAATATTCTTCCGGTATGCCGCTTTGCTTCACCGCTTCACCGATGTCTTTTCCTTTTTCGTCAGCTGTCAGCACAAGCCGCTGTCCTTCATGATCCCAAAAAGCGAGTGTCTCTCTGCCCGCTATTTTCACGATCTCACTGTGAGAGACCTGGTGCTCTTCAAATCGTTTTTTCCAATATTGCAGCGCTTGTGCATCCGGGACACGCAGGCCGATTGAAGAAATACTGTTTGTTCCCGCATGAAACGGCGCAATCCGCGGAATTTCGAAAAACGTCAATTCCGATCCCGGATTGGCTGCTTCATCACCGTAAAATAAGTGATACATCGTCGGTTCATCCTGGTTTACGGACTTTTTCACAAGCTTCAGTCCCAGGATGTTCCGATAAAAATCTAAATTTTTCTGCGCATCAGCCGTCAATGCTGATACATGGTGTATTCCATTAACTTTCATTATGTTATCCTCCAGTCAATTATCTCGATTTCGAGATATTTTATATATACAATTTATGTTATCCGGATCGCAAAGTCAACCCATCTGCTTCACAGACGGTCTGCAGACTGCCGCTCCCCAAATAACGAACCTTCTATATTAAAAAACCATTAATGTTCGTTTTTGAAACGGTATTTTTTCCTTCTCAAAAGCAGAAACCTTTATCTTTTAGGGAAAACAACAAAATCAGAAAATTTATTTTATTCGTGTTTCAGCAATTAGGGTTTACAATATGGAAAATAGTTTTTTCAGCATGACGATTTTACATCTGGAGGGATAGGATATGCAGATTGAAGAGAACGGACTTAAAAAAGAGATCGGCCTTACCATCGCCCTCTCACTTGTTATCGGCACCATCATCGGTTCCGGCGTATTTATGAAACCAGGCGCCGTGCTTGCCTACTCCGGTGATGCGAAATCCGCGCTTATCGCGTGGCTGTTAGGAGGCATTTTGACGCTTGCCGGCGGCTTGACCGTTGCGGAAATCGGCACTCAAATTCCGAAAACGGGCGGACTTTATACATATCTCGAAGAAGTGTACGGCGAATTTTGGGGCTTTTTGTGCGGATGGGTTCAAATTATCATTTACGGCCCCGCCATTATCGGAGCAATCGGCTTGTATTTCGGCTCTTTGATGGCGCACTTGTTCAATTGGGATTCCGGCTGGTCTAAATTGATCGGGATTTCAGCCGTTTTGTTTTTAAGCATCATTAACATTATCGGAACGAAATATGGCGGCATCGTCCAGGGAATTACGACTGTCGGCAAATTGATTCCGATTATCTGCATGATCGTGTTCGGCCTTTGGAAAGGCGATCAGCATATTTTCACAGCCGTCACAAGCAGCATGTCGGACATGAATTTCGGCGCTGCCATACTGGCCACCTTGTTTGCTTATGACGGATGGATTCTGCTTGCGGCACTCGGCGGCGAAATGAAAAATCCGGAAAAGCTGCTCCCGAGAGCGATGACGGGCGGACTGCTGGTCGTCACCGCCATTTATCTTTTCATTAACTTTGCGCTGCTGCACATTCTTCCTGCGACCGACATCGTCAAACTCGGTGAAAATGCGACCGGCACCGCTGCCGGAATGCTGTTTGGCGACATCGGAGGAAAATTGATCAGCGTCGGAATCATCGTCAGCATCTTCGGCTGTTTAAACGGAAAGATTCTCGCTTTTCCGCGTGTCTCGTTTGCGATGGCGGAACGGAAACAGCTGCCGTTTGCCGGGCAGATTTCGCGGGTGCATCCGACGTTCCGCACCCCGTGGATTGCCGTGTCATTTCAGATCGCGCTGGCCATTATTTTTATGATCGCCAGCAATCCCGATAAGCTGTCTGAAATCTCTATTTTCATGATTTATATTTTTTACGTCATGGCCTTTTTCGCCGTGTTTATCCTCAGAAAAAAAAGCGGCGGAAAACCGCGCGCCTACAGCGTGCCTTTGTATCCGATCATTCCTGTTTTGGCCATCGCGGGTTCACTGTTTGTGCTGATCAGCACGATCATTACAGATACACTGAGCTGCGTGCTGTCCCTCTTGATCGGCCTCGCCGGGCTGCCGCTTTATTTTTGGCTGAAAAACGGCAGAAAAAACTGACAAAAACGGTTCCTTTTACGGGAGCCGTTTTTTTTCTGGCAAAATCACGTGCAAAAGTTGACAGCAAATTCACATCTTTTGTTATACTTTTTAAGCAAGATGTCTGAATTCGAAGTATGTTACGTTTTTTTGGCGAAGTGGGTAACATAAGAAAAACAGGATGAGACACGTTTTTACGAAAAAATCAAGAGGCGTTTTTTTCGACTTTATCTGTTTTTTTTCGACAAAAGGCTATATAATAATTTGATGTGTGCATTGTCTCATTCAAACAATGGAGGGTTTTTAATGATAAAAAGAAAAAAAGATAAGTTCTCACTCCTTTTAACAGAAATCGCAAAAAACATAGACGAAACCGCAGAATATTTTGTCAACTTTAAAGTGACGAACCAGACGACTTTAAAGGAATTTGCCGATACGTTAAAAGAGTTTGAAACAAAAGGAGATAATCATGTTCATGTCATGATTAAAGAGCTGAACAAAGCTTTTATCACTCCCATTGAACGTGAAGACATCCTTGAGCTGACAAACAGCCTCGATGACGTGCTTGACGGAATCGAACATTTTTCAGCAATGATGGAGATTTTCTCGATCACTTCTTCCGATGAGCATATCGATAAGTTCAGCGGATACATCAGAGAGTGCGCGAAGGAAATTTTAATCACGATTGAGCTGCTTGCAGAAAACCGATTGAAGGACATTCACCCTCACGCCATTAAAATTAAGGAATACGAGCACAGCTGTGATAACCTGCACCGTAAATCATTAAAAAATCTGTTCGGCACAGAAACCGATCCGATTAAAGTGATTCAGTACCGCGAGATTTACGAAACGCTTGAGGAAATTGCCGACTCTTGTCAAAGCGTTGCCAATAACCTTGAAACCATTATTATGAAAAACGCGTAACGAGGGGTTATAATGGATACTCTATTACTTTTAACGATATTAATTGTCATATGCGCTTTGGTATTTGACTTCATTAACGGATTTCACGATACCGCAAACGCAATCGCCACCTCAGTTTCGACAAAAGCGCTGAAGCCGCGGCACGCAATCGTCATGGCCGCCATCATGAACTTTCTCGGAGCGATGACATTTACCGGTGTGGCGAAAACCATTACAAAGGACATTGTGAATCCTTATACATTAGACAACGGGTCAGTTGTCATTCTGGCGGCTCTACTCGCCGCAATCGCCTGGAACTTGATCACATGGTATTTCGGCATTCCGAGCAGCTCTTCACATGCGATTATCGGAGCGATCGCCGGAGCGGCCATTGCAGCGTCAGGTTTTGCAACGCTTAATTATAAAGGGTTCATTAAGATTCTCGAAGCACTTATTTTATCACCGATCATCGCCTTTGTTCTCGGCTTTATCGTATATTCGATCGTGAAGCTGATTTTTAAAGACAGCAATTTGGCGAAAACAAATAAACGTTTCCGCAGAGTGCAGATTTTGACGGCTGCCATTCAGTCCTATACACACGGAACGAACGACGCGCAAAAAGCGATGGGTATCATTACGATGGCGCTTATGACGGCCAATTTACATAAAAGTGATGCCATTCCTTTTTGGGTGCAGCTCTCTTGTGCCCTGGCAATGGGTCTCGGCACATCCATCGGCGGCTGGAAAATCATTAAAACCGTCGGCGGAAAAATTATGAAAATCCGTCCGGTAAACGGCGTATCTGCCGACTTAACCGGCGCAGCCATTATTTTCGGGGCCACGTTTATTCATCTCCCTGTCAGCACGACGCACGTCATTTCGTCTTCCATTCTCGGTGTGGGCGCTTCCCACCGCGTAAAAGGCGTAAACTGGGGAACGGCTAAACGGATGCTCATTACATGGGTCATCACCCTGCCGATTGCAGGTACACTCGGCGCCATCGCCTTTTTCATCTTAGATCTGTTTTTCTGATGACATCCGCTTCTTTACAGAAGCGGTTTTTTTTGTGACAGGAAAATGATGTCATGACATAGAATGAACATAGCAGACCATTTTTCAAATTGTGAGGGATGCTCATGCTTTTGTTTTTTCAGATCATGGTGTGGACGATGGCGGCCGCACTCATTTTATATGTGTACGCATCCTGGCGGTATGAGGCAAAGGTAAAAGAAAAAATGTTTGCCATCCGTAAAACGTGGTATTTACTATTTGTACTGGGCTCCATGGTCTATTGGACATATGATCCCGAATCGCTCTTTGCCGCATGGAGACAATATTTGATTGTTGCCGTCTGCTTTGCCCTTATTGATGCGTTTATCTTTTTGAGCGCGTATATCAAAAAGCTCGCCGGCAATGAATTAGAGACGGATACGCGGGAAATTTTAGAAGAAAATAACGAAATGCTTCACTCCTATCTTGAAAAACTGAAAACCTATCAATATCTGTTGAAAAATGAACCGATCCATGTATATTATGGAAGTACAGAAGCTTATGCGGAAGGCATCAGCAGACTGCTGGCCGCTTATGCCGAAAAAATGAATGTCACGGCTTCCTTGTGCGACTATTCCGCACAAGCGGATAAGGACCGCTTGACGGAGCATATGCCTGATGCGGCGGACGTTCAGTCCCGTCTTAACCGTAAAGACGTCTACTATGATCAAAAAGGCAGGCTTGTGCTTATTCCGTTTACAGTCCAGAACCGCCATTACGTGATCAAACTCACGTCGGAAAACCTGTTGACGGAATTCGATTATTTGCTTTTCACATCGCTAACGAGCATTTATGATTTAATGCTGCCAATAGAAGAGGAAGGTGACGGTTAAATGGAGCAGGCATTTCAAAACGGGCAGCCGGAACAAAGAGCGAAACCGTTCAAAATGTTTAAAAAACGTTCAATGACAAGTATCGCAAGTTACCAGGTCAGCCCTCATACCGCCAGAATTTTCAAAGAAAACGAGCGGCTGATTGACAAGTATAAACAAAAAAAAGCTTGATTACACTAAGGACAGGAGACACGGCTCTTGTCCTTATTCCTTTTTTCCATATCTTTCATATAATAAAACCAACAAAGAGATGCGACAGGTGATGATGTGAAGAAAATTGTCAAGCGCGTAAAGTTTGTGGATTACGGACGCTTCGGGCTTTCCGCTTATTCGCTGAGGATGCGGGCGAGGAATCTCAGGCTATTGAACCGGTTAAAAAAGAAAAAAGGCTGAATCCCGCAATGTGAACGGGACTCAGCTTTTTTGTTAAAGCTGCATCAGAATTTTCGCTTTTACAGCGGGACCGTAGACGCCGTCAGACGTCAGTCCGTTTACAGATTGGAAGCGGGCCACGGCATCTGCGGTTTTCGGACCGTAGATACCGTCAATTCCGTTATTGACAGCTCCTTTTTCAGGATAGAAATAAAGCGCGGCGAGCGCGTTTTGCACCTGGTATACCTTTTCGCCGGACGTGTACGGCTCTGTCAGCTGAATCACCTCGTCCGGAAGAGAATACAGTGCTTCAACCGGCGGGCTGACGATCAGTACTTGTCCGACTTTAATCAGGTTCGGGTCAGCGATGTTATTCCATTTCTGCAGATCGGCCACGCTGACGCCGAATTTCCGCGCGATCGCTGACAGCGTATCTCCTTTTTGGACGGTATACGTCTGTCTTTCCCCAGAACCGATTCCCGCTTTAAACTCATCCCATGTATCCAACAGTCTTCTCGGACAAAGCTTTCCTGACCAATGCTTGTGCGCAACGACGTTTGCAAGCGGAATGCCGTGCGAGGTCATTAATGTGCGGATGAGCCATTGGGCGTTTGCCACGGCCTGTGAAAAGTTGCCGTCTGCGTTTTCACAAATTTCAATACCGATGGATTTACGGTTGCCGTCCCCGTTTCCGTCACCGGCATGCCAGCCGTTTTCGTTCAGCGGAAGATGCTGATAAATTTCCGTATCATCGACTGTGAAATGCCAGCTTGTCGGTGTATCGGGATTTTTCACATAGCTTGCGTGACTTTTGGCATTAGCTCCGACTGCGGTATTGGCTGTATTGTGCACCGTAATGTAAATCGGTGTCATTGCATAGCCTGGGCGGTTATTGTTTCCTGCCGGGATAAAATCCTGTGTGATTTTTACCATATTCTCATCTCTCCTATTTCGATAAATTGTTTATTTTTAATAAAGCCTGCTGTTTTTTCCCTTTTGCTGTAACGTAATTGTTTTTAAACCAGGCGGCGGCAGTCGTTATGATTGTAAAAACGGCCGACCCGGCGGCATACAGCGTATCTGCAAGCTGGCTGACCTGGTCCTCCTGAATATTCAGCGGCGATTTGCCGAACATCAGCAAAGTTTGATTCAATAAAGCAAGCAAAAGAAACACCGTCCTGACGACCGTGCCTTTGTCCGCGAATTTCATATTGGTTTCCCCCTTACTTTTGCAGCAGATTGTACATGATGGCGATGGCTCCGCCAATGACGCCCGTGCAGATTGCTGTCACGATCGCTCCTGTAATGGTCCGCTTAATCCATGTTGTGTTTTCGTCAATTTTGTTCAGTTTTTCATTCAGCGTCATGATTTGCTGATCCTGCCGGTCTGATACCCGCTCTAATGCGGCTACCCGCTGTTCAAGCACCTTTTGTTCACCTTTGATGCCTGCGAATTCTTTTTGCACCGCTTGTTCATCCAGAAGCACTTCCGCTCCCCCCTCTTACATTGTTCTCACCTCCCTTCGGAAGCTTCATTCTTAAGAAAATGCCGTGCCTTTGACAGAAAGGCTCCCGCCGGAAATGCTCTCGATTTCCATGACGATTTCCTTAAAGCCGGCAATATCAAATGACCACACTTCTTCTGTGCCTGACGTACCGGCGGCTGATGTCCCGTCATCAGACCTGATTCCTCTGATCGGCACATTTTTTCCCGAGATGGATCTCCCCCAAAACGCGACATGGCCCGACTCAGCCGTGCCGGTGATTTCGACGAGAAGTTTTTTCCAAGCGCCCGCCGAGAAGATGCTTCCCTCGCCCGCCTCTGCTGCATTTTCATGAAAAATCACGTCTGTATATGAAAACGCCATATCACCGCCCGTACCGACAGATTGGTATAAAACAAATTCGGACTGCTTTTGATTTCCGTTTTCAAAACGGAACCGGTAATATCGTTTTGTCAGGAAGACCCACCCCGAAGCGGTCAGCACTCCGCCTTTGACTGCGACAGAATGTGAAGCCGTCCACGAATTGTTATCCTCGCTCTCTTCGATAAAAAGAGTTCCGCTGCGGTCCGAATAAGCCCACCCCTGTGCTCTGTCTATTAAGACGGCTCCTAAACGGTCTTGTCCGAATTGGCTGTATACTTCTATCGCTTCTAGCGGCGTATTGGTAAGAAGCTCTGCCATTCCGGACAAATCAGCAACAGGTGTGACATAATCGTTTTTGTTACCGCGATAAGCTTTTACGGCGCCGGGTCTGCCAAGTTGATCGGCGGGAAATTCAAATGAATGCTTTTTCATCGGCCGTCCTCCTTTTCTCATTTATTAAAAATGACAAATAAAAAAAGCCGTTTGGCTTATGACACAGCATTTTTATAATTTTCGTATGTTTCACCCGTTATTTCTTGAAATTCCTCAGGCGTGATATACTTCGCGGCCACACCTTCAGCCAGATCTTCGGCAGAGCAGTCATCATAGCCCATAGCCTGTTTTACCATTTCTATTGTGGCCCACTTATAAAACAAAGCGTAAACCCAAAAGTTAAGTCTCTTCATTTTTTCATTCTCCTTTTACGTTTAATAATTCTAATTTTAAAGACGCTAATTGTTCACCTAAAGCTTTATTCAACATCTCTGTTTTCTCCCTTGCTACCACTTCGGCAGACAATTGTACACCTAAAGCATTTTGAGCTTGTTCTGCTTGTTTTCTCGCTAGTTTTTCATCTGCCAGTTGCTGTCCGATTTCTTTCAACTGTTCCACAATGGGATCCGGCTCCACCACATCCTGATACTTGTTTTTTTGATTTTCCTTATATTCTTGATCAGCAGATTCGTTCCAAATTTTATTTACTTCATCAAACTGCGGCCTCCATAAGCCGTCCGGAGGTTTTATGGTTGTTGAGTTTTGCGGCATTATACTTGATGTACTGTCTAAGATTTCAGGCCTTTGAAAATAAAAATTCTCATCATACAAAAAGACTTGCATATTCATCCCCCATTACAAAGTGAAATTATTATCTATTGAAATCCCTGTAATATTCCCCTCTATTTTGGCATATTTCCCGTTAATTCTCAGTTCTCCCGTTGGTTCGGCATAATATTTTGTTATCCCGGTTGTTCCAAAGAGTGGGGCAGCCATTGATTTCTGTGTTGAAGGATGAGCTTCAGAAGGAAGTACAGCAAAAACGCTGTCGAAATCTGGGGGAACCACTTCACCACGTGTGAATACTTGGTTGCCCCACACTGCATACTGAGGATTTCTTGCGCCAGCCTTATGCCCATTAATTAGTGTTAAATCATACCAGGTCATTTTATTAAATTCTTCTTCAGTAAATAGACGTTTCCACCCCTTAAAAACACCGTCTGTATGAACAGTCGCGATCCATACATTATTATCGTAACTTCTCCAAGCCAAAATCGACTTTCTACCTGACTCACTCTCAATCACATCATAGTTAAACAAGGAATTATCATTTTCAACCGGATTGTTTTTCAGCTGAGCACCCATTCCATAATAAAACCCCGAGCTCAGTGCCAGTATGTCTGATCCGCTTTCTAAGCGTGTCCGTTTCCCATCATCCTTTGTCAATTTCGCCAACTGGCCGCCGTTCCATTTGTCTCTTTCGATAGGACTTATATGAATTGATGAATCTATCGCATGTGCATCGACCTTTGACTGCGCTCCAGCTATGGATTCAATTGGATACCAATTGATTGCTGTTTGATTAGTGTTATAATAAAACCACCATGCATTACCCTTCACGTCTACAGCATAACCATTACCTATTCCCGGCTGCCCCACTAACTGCATACCTCGGAGACTCGTATTTGACGGGTTGTCTGTTACTGCATTGGTTCCGTAAAAAGTTACAGAACCAACATCTTTTAACGAGTCATAAAACGAGCCGGAAGTTAAATTGATTTTTTGCGTGCCGTTATCAGCGGTGATTTTAAACAGCTGCCCTGCATTCCATGTATCCTTTTCAGCTTTCGTTACATGGATATCAGTCTGATTTGTGTGGGCATCGACTTTTTTTTGGGCGCCTTCCGAAGTTTCTAACTGAACCCAATCAGACCAGCCGGAAGCTTTAAGGGTTTTTCTCCATGTGCCTCCTTCATAATCCATTGCCAGAGCCTCACCATAAGACTTGAATCCGATATATAAGCCTCTGGTGGAAAGCGGAGGAGTATGAACTCCCGTGTTATTTGTGTAAAAGAAAAAAGATTGATTAAGCTGGTCTACAATTTGATGAAAATCCAAGCCATCTTGTATACTTATTAAATATTTCCCTGAATCATCCGTCAGCTTTGTTAACTGCCCGTTATTCCACTTCTGGCGCTCTTCCTTCGTCACATGCCGGTCCAGATCTTGATTGTGCCGGTCAAAATCTTTCTTTGCTGCCTGCTGGACATTGTCTACGTTTCCGAGGCCGATTTGCGCCTTTGTCGTTTTGTGCGGGTTGTTCATGTCGTTTTTATGGGCCGCCAGATCCGTGTGTGCGTCATTTATGCCTTTTTCCCAGCGGTTGACGTCATCTTCGTTAATCGGATCGTCCGGAAGCCAGTCTGTTTTTTCTTCGTAAGCCATCGTTACACCACCTCAAAGGTAAATCTTAAATCAAGCGTTCTGTTATTGCTGAGATCTAAATTTGTTTTTCGTTCTGTAATGACGCTTCCTGTTTCGTCAAGCATCTGCACGGTTTCAATGTGTTTGACGTCTTCTTCCCTGCGTGTGAGAACGGTGACTGCGGCTTCTTTTACGGAAATGTCCGCAATCGGAGTTTCTTTTCCGTTTAACAGCACTTTTGTGATCCTGTTTTTCAGATCGGCTGCGGCACGCTGTCTGTAAGCGGCTGATATCATGGTAAGACCACCTCGTTATTGTTGAGTGTGACGGAATAACCGACCTTCAGTTCACTGACTTTTCGGTATCTCCGATTGTTGAGAATGACACGGTCTTTGATTTCCAGTGTTTCGTTTAATGCAGCTCTCAGTGTATACGCCAAATGAGCGGGTTTGATTTTTTCAAGCGTTTCAATCAGCTCGTTCATGTGCTGCAGGTCATCAAGCCCGATATCGGCATAAAAACGATACTGCCCCGGAAACATCCGAACGTAAGCTGACGGATGTTTTAAAAAACGGTTTAGCGCCTGCTCGATCGCTTGATGTGTGATGGGCGGAATATTCGACATCTTTGAAATCAGCCTGAGCCGTCTCATATCCTCCGTGTCACCTGATTCCCGCGGTATTTTTAATATTTTTTCCCAGCGTTCAAGCCCCCACGTCGCCGTCGTGATAAAGAGCTGATCTGTCAAATCGAAAATATCGTTATTCTGCCGCTCAAACTCGGGAGCTTCCGCCTCAAGCAGTTGTGCCATTTCCTTTAATCGGGTTAAAAACGGCGGGAGGTACGCCGTCATCTCATCGAGTCTGCTCAAGGATTGTCACCTCTTTGAGTTTAGGAATTTCCACGTCACTGAGCACGAGGTTTTCCGCCGCACCGTTCATTTTGATATCGGCATAGTCACTGACGGATGCCGAGTTATAAACGATGTTGTTAATTTGTGATAAACGGACGGTGTTTTCTTCGAAGGCCATTTTCTTAAATAAATTCAGGACGCCTTTTTCAATCTCCGCTTTCACGTCATCGATCGAGCTGTTCAGCTCAGGCAGCACGGAAGCGGAGATTTCGATTTCCTTCCATACGGCGCTTTCCACCGTTACTGCCGCTCCGATCGGCGCCTGTCCTTCTCCCTGCCCTTCGTCCGGATCAATATAATCCTTTACTTTCTTGATCAGAATATCTGATGCCGGTTCCAAATTCGCATTTGTGATGACAACCTTCACCGTTCCGTCTCCGTTCCAAAGCGGGAAGATTTTCGCCCTGCCGACGCCGTCCACCTCTTCGGCCCATTGTTTATAGTGCTGTTTATTTGCGCTGACTGCTTCCCGGCGGACACGGGTAAAATAGCGCGCCCTTAAGCTGTTGTCATCTTCTTCCTCACGGCCGGGAATTAATATATCGCGCACGACTGCTTTCTCAAGCCCGGGTATCGTATCAAGCGGCAGCAGGTTCTGCCCTGAAATGCCGGCATTGCCCGCTTCACCGGCTGTTTCACATTCAAGCGTTCCATCCCCCGTATATTGAAAATACAGGTTATCAACGAAGAAACGAGAGCCTGGCGGAATGGTGATGCCCGCTGTGAATTCTCCGGCTCTGACCGCTTTTGTGGCAGGTGTTCGTTCAATTCCCGCTTCAGCAGCCCGCCTGTCCAGAAATTCTCCCTGAGCCGTATCGGAAAACACGAGCTCCAGCACGGTATCAAGCCAAATATAAGACTTTGCGAGCTCAGCGGCCGCAGGCGCGAGCGCATTGTAAATGACGCTGCCTTCTCTCGTATCAATATCTGCCGTAATGCGCGTCAGCATTCTGTCCATAATGTCGTCAAACGTCTGAGCTTCAAACATCCTCACCCAGCACCTCCTCTATCTCAAGCATGCCCTCATCAGTTTCAACGGTAAAAGAGACGGTGAAGGCATCATCTTTTTTCTCAATCTCAAAATTGGTAACAGCCAAAATACGGTCATCATACAGCAAGGCTTCTTCTATCAGTCTTGGAATCTCCATTTTTTTATAAGCATCCGTCGTGTTCTGATCTGAAAGCACTTCCTGCAGTTCATTTCCGATATCATGGCTGAAAACCGAATATGAATACCGTTCTGTGTGAAGAGCGATATAGACGAATTGTCTGATTGCGTCCAGTCCGTTTATCAGTTCATTGGTAATCCGGTTGTTTTCAAAATCAATTCGGTAGGTTTGTGAAGTTTCAATGGCCTCACTCGCATCCTCCAAATCTTCAAATTCGATTTCCGGTGTCAGGGCCATTGCACCCGCTCCTTTTAGATTTGATCATGTAAAAAAGCCCTCTTCGGATGATGAAGCGGCTTTAATAGGCTGATATTCTCTTACATTTCCGTCCGAACGCCGGTTAAATTTTGTCCAGTACAAAGAAAGACTGCCCTCCTGTTAAAGCGGCGGTCATCACCCGATCTCCCGCCTGGAGCTGATCATCTTCTCCGGATCTCAGCCGCTTCGGCACAATGAGTGCATCAGACGGAATCAAAAGTTTGTCGTGATCTTTCAGTTTCAGCTCAAGCGGCGAAACGGAGGTCACTTCGGCCGGCATCAGCTCCACCGGTGCTTCGGCGTCAACCGCTCCGACGGCTAAATGTTTAATGGCATCACTTAATCTCATCAGGATGTCCCCTCCGGAAGTGAATTTTTCTCCGTGACGTCAATCGTCATGGTATGTTTTGTTCCTTGGAATTCATGGCGGTCCGTATCTACATAATAGGTTTTCTTCAGCCCGATTTCCGGAATTGAGATATAGACAGGCAATCCGCTTTCCAACCCAGGAATACCGATCGCCTGTATATTTTTCAGCTCTTTCTTAACGCCTTTTTTCTCAGCCTGCTTCACTTTTGCGCGCTGTTTCAGCTGGGCTTCGTTAATGTCGTCAGAAACCGTTTCGGTATACTGCAAAACGCCGAATGTTTTCATGCCCGCGCTGTCTGACGCGGAAGCCTTTATCGTTTTATTGTCTTTTTGCAGCCGCATGACGACACGGGTTGCGGTGTCATCAATTGAGGTGCTGTATTGATACCCTGTGATATTAACTCCTGTTTCCAGCACCCATATGTCAGACGGCTCCGGCCATTCACGCAAGCCGAGCCTGCCTTTTTCTGAATAGAGCTGATAATTGCGTCCCGTCTGGCTTTTTGTCTGCTTTAACGCTTTTAGCATCATATCGTAAAGGCTTGTATCATTTTTAAAAACGAGTGATTTAATGGTATGGCCTGTGTTGGCAATGGATGTGACGGGAATTTGAAAATCGCTGGCGATCCTTTTTAATATTTGATCGGCGCGCTTGTTGGAAAACACGTAAACGTCCTGGTTTTTCACAAGGTATTGAAGCATATCGTATGCGGTGAAGGCGACGGTATGCTCATCGGGCGTTCTTGCAAAAACAACGCCGCGGAACAGCTCTTTTCCGTTCCATTTGAACAAAACCGTATCCCCTTCTGATACGCCGTAATACGTCTGGCTGCCCTGCTTTACGACAATCGTTGCTTCGATGGAGCGGGGCGCCTGATATCTGTGTCCTTCCAGCGTGACGCTTTCTGTGACAAGCTCGAGCCACTCCGTTTCTTTTATGACAAATAGTTCAATCATCTTTTCACCCGTTTCATTGCGGTATCTTCAGCTTCTGCCCCGGGAAGATCCAATGCCCCGGCTGCCGGATATTCCGTTTGCTGCGCTTAATCATGGCGGTTTTATTCGCGTTCCAGATTTTCCGCCACTCCGTGTGTTTTCCGTAAAACTTGCCGGCGATGTCCCAAAGCGTATCCCCTTTTTTGACGGTATATGTTTTGGGTGAAGCTTTGGACGGGCGCTTCGCTTTCGTTTTTTTCTTTTGTTTGATTTTTCTTGGCGAAGCGGTTTTATATTCTTTTAGTACGATATCAAAATTCCGGTCGCCGATTTCATTGTCACCTTCGCTGTAATTAAAGCTTTCAATGCTGCATGTGACATTGATTTTTGTTCCTGTAATCAAAAACTGAACGGGTTTTTTCGCTTTCATCCATGCTTCAATGGCTGAAATGGCTTTTTCCGGCGAAGGGATGCTTTGATATTCGGCAATCGGGCTGTACCGTTTCGGAAAAAAAGAAGAGAACGAAATTTCTTTCGCTCCCGGTTCTTCGATAAAAGTCACCTCTCCAAGTCCGGTGACTTTTACGGAATCATTCTGCACGCTGTTTGCGATATCAATCGCTTCAGGGAGAACGGGAAGCCGGAGCTTGTCCTTCCCCTGAGACAGCCAAAATTCGTAAACAGATTTAGTCAAAAGCAACGGCCCCCTTTGCTCCGGTATAAATGTCTTTTTGCAGTTCATCAATCAGCGCCTGTTTGATTTTGGCGGCGAGGCTGTCGGCGTCCTGTCCGTTATGGAAATGCTGATCGCCGCTGAATTCGATTTTAATTTCTTTTGTTCCCGTTTTTTGAACGGTTTGTCCGCCGCCTTTAACGGCTGCGGAAACCGTGCCGGCTGAAAGCGCCGCCGGTTCCGTCTGGGACGGATCGGACACTTCCATGCCGAGCGCCTGAGCGGCTTTTTGCAGCAGATAACGGCCGCGGATGCCCCGCTCTTCAGGGATGATCCACTCCCGTTTGTTCCCTTCGCCGACACGGGCGATCTGCTCCTTGGTAATCAGACCCCCATTGGCATAACCGACGTAAGGGCCTCCGTGAGCCATACTTTTAATCCCGGGGACATTGCTGATCGAGCCGTATCGGCTTTTAATATAGCCGATAGCGGCAGCGGCGTTGTGAATTGGATTTCTGATATCATTCATGCCCGGCGCTTTGTGATCTTCAAAGGTGCTCGGAATCGTCTGCATAAGCCCCTGTGACGGGTGTCCGGCTTTGGCGTTGCTGTCCCATAGATTAATGGAATTAGGGTTGCCGCCTGACTCATGCTGTGCGATCGTCATTAATCCCGGAAGCCAGCTGATCGGCGTATTGGTTGCTTTCATTGCGGCCAAAAGCCACTCTTTGACGCTTCCTCCCGCTGCACCCATGCCGGAAAAGGCTGCTGCAAGCGAGCCTGCCTGTTTTTCGGCGTATTTTTTTACGTCAACTGAGCCGAGACCTTTGACGACGCCGACTGAAGCAAAGCGCCCGAGGCTCATCATGACACGGGAAGGAGAGTGAATATCAAGCTCTTCTCTGAATGCGTCCTCGACTTTTTTGGCCATATCTTTGGCCGCCTGTTTGACTTCGCTTCCTTTTGCAGTCATCCCTGATACGAAGTGTCCGATCAGGCCTGACCCCCAGCCGTTCGCGGAATCTCTTGATTGCACAAACGGTTTATTGATATGTGTGCTTACGTATTGCGACGTTCCCGTATCTTTTGCATTCTGTCCGGCCGAATATCCTTTCACCGTTGCGGCGCCCCATGATGACGATTGATTAACCGCCGATTGATAAGGTGTTTTCACCTTTGTTTTTAAAAATGAATCGGTGCCCATCGGCGAAGTATTCTGACCTTTCGCATAGCCCGCAACGACTTGCTTTCCGTAACCGGATGAAGACGAAATGAGGGCATTGAACGGCGTTCCGATGTTTTTTTCCTTCCAGCCGTCCATATCCACCGCTTTTTTGCTGATTCCGCTGTCAAAGCCTTCAGTAAACTGTTTGCCGAGTGATGAAGCCGTCCCGCCAAGTCCGGATGCCTCTACAGACGCTGCTGCCGATACAGATGCAGAAGAAGAAACACCGCCCGCTCCCGCCGGAACAGCAGAAGACTGAGCCGAAGCCGCGCCCATATCATCGACAACACGCATGCCGAGCTTAGACGCAGCTTGTGAAAGCAGCATCTTTCCGCGTCCGCGATTGTTGTCAACGGGAATGACAAATTCTTTACCGGCTTCACCAATCCAGGAAATGGTCGGCTTTGTAATGTAGCCGCCTGTGGCGTTTTTGTCCGTTTTTTTCTTTTTATCTCCGCCGCCTCCTGTGACAAAGTTCATTATGCCTGAAATCATTTTGCCGCCGGTTTTATCCCAAATCTTTTTCACCCAGTCGAATGCTGCAGAAAAAGCATCTGATATGGCCGTTCCCACTTTTACAAGAGGTTCTTTTATATGTTTCTCAAACCAGCCGCTTAACCCTTTCCATATATTCTTTACCGTATCTAAAGCAGTCTGGAAAGCATCTGATATTCCTTTACCGACATTTTTCACCATGTCTTTCACCGGATTCCAGACAGTATCCATGAACCAGCCGGAAACCGTACTGAAAACGGATTTAATTTTATCCCAAGCTCCTGTGATTTTACTCCAAATGGACGTCGCCACTCCGACGACAGCCGATTTTACGGGCCCCCAGACCGTGCTCATAAACCAGCCGGATACTGTGCTGAAGACACCTTGAATCGTCGTCCACGCATTCACGATATTTGACCAGATGCTGGTTGCCACTCCGACGACAGCCGATGAAACCGGCGTCCATACATTTTCCATGAACCAGGATGACACCGTGCTGAAAATCCCTTGAATCGTCGTCCACGCATTCACGATATTTGACCAGATGCTTGTCGCCACTCCGACGACAGCCGATGAAACCGGCGTCCATACATTTTCCATGAACCAGGATGAAACGCTTCCCCAAGTATCTTGTATTGTTGTCCAAGCACTTTGCGCCGCTTTGGAAATATCATTCCACGTGTCTTTCAAAGCTCCTGAATCAAAGGCCTCTCCCAAGCTGGAACCGCCTAAACTGCCGGCGATGCCGCCTACCGCGCCGCCGATTAATGTGCCCACTCCGGGAACAACGCTGCCGATTGCCGCTCCGGCCGCGGCTCCGGCAAGACCGCCGCCTGCTGAGCCGACCTTCTCTCCTGCATTATCTTTATTGATGCCGGCTAAATCAGTAAGTGATAACAATTCACCTATGCCGGGAATTCCTTTAGCGGCACCTTTTAACCCTTTCATACCGCCTTTTAGCGCCTTTGAATCTCCTAAGCCTTTCAAAAGCCCACCGATGCCTTTACCTGCCCCTTTTGTTTTCGGCGTATTTACGGATGCCTGTTTGCTTTCCTTTACGGAGGAACCTCTTTTCGAGGATTTATTTCGCCCTTCGACTTTACTGCTTTTGCCCCTCGTCACTCCGGTACAGCAGCAGCAGCCCCCCAAAGCCCCGCCGGTTTTTTTGGCTGACTTTCCTGAAGATTTTGGCGCTGTTACCGTGCGCTGTGAACCCTTTGTCAGATCAGGACGCTTCGGGCCGTTGGAGCCGCCGGCAGTAAGGCCGCCCTTACTCTTTTCTTTTTTCGTGCCGCCTCCTAATAGTCCGCCGATATTGAGTTTGCCTAATTTTTCAGCGATTCCTGAAAATATTTTTTCTATTAATTCCCCGGCTTTTTCGATGATTTTGTCCGGGCTGAATTTCTCAAATTTCTTGGCAATCTTGCTGACAATTTTATCAACAAATGCCTCAGCTTTTTCGATGATCGCATCAGGACTGAATTTGCCGAACTTTTTATCAATGCCTCCGAACAGTGAGGATGTAAACTGCTCCACTTTTTCCAAAATCATATCCGGATTGAGAAAATCGAATTTCTCAGAAATTCGGTCAATCGTGTCATTTACAAATTGTTCGGCGCGGTCGATTAGCTTATCAGGACTGAATTTGCCGACAACGTCGTCGACTTTCTTCATAAACGAATCAGTAAAATGATCCAGCTCTTTCAATATGGTCTCCGGGCTGAATTTGCTGACAACGTCATCTATCTTTTTCATAAATGAATCAGTGAATTTATCCAGTTCTTTCAATATGGTCTCCGGACTGAATTTACTCACAACCCCGTCTACCTTTTTCATAAATGAATCAGCGAATTTATCCAGCTCTGCTAAAATCGTCTCCGGGCTGAATTTGCTCGCGATCTCGTCTACTTTTCCCATGAATGATGTTGTGAACTTGTCCAGTTCGGCTAATATCGTTGCCGGGCTGAATTTGCTCGCGATCTCATCCACTTTTCCCATGAATGAGGTCGTGAACTTGTCCAGTTCGGCTAATATCGTTGCCGGGCTGAATTTGCTTGCGATCTCATCCACTTTTCCCATGAATGACGTTGTGAACTTATCCAGCTCTGCCAAAATCGTCTCCGGGCTGAATTTGCTCGCGATTTCGTCTACTTTTCCCATGAATGATGTTGTGAACTTGTCCAGTTCGGTTAAAATCGTTGCCGGACTGAATTTGCTCGCGATTTCGTCTACTTTTCCCATGAATGAGGTCGTGAACTTGTCCAGTTCGGCTAATATCGTCTCCGGGCTGAATTTGCTTGCGATCTCGTCCACTTTTCCCATGAATGACGTTGTGAACTTATCCAGTTCGGTTAAAATCGTTGCCGGGCTGAATTTGCTCGCGATTTCGTCTACTTTTCCCATGAATGATGTTGTGAACTTGTCCAGCTCTGCCAAAATCGTTGCCGGGCTGAATTTGCTTGCGATTTCGTCCGCTTTCTTCATAAAGCTTGCAGCGAATTTATCCAGTTCCGCTATGATTGTTTCCGGATAAAATTTGGATGCGATGTCATTGACTTTTTTCATGAAGGTGTCTGCAATGGAGTCAAGCATTGAAAAATCGTTTTTCGGCGAAGCAGGAGCAGCAGATGCAGAAGCTTTTCCGCCGTCCGGCATATTCTTTTGCATTGCAGCCAGCTGTGCTGTCACCTTTTCGTTTAACGATAATTGAATAACATTGTTTTTTCCCGTCAGCGAATCAATGCCCGCTGAAATTCGGCCGACTGTTTTCATGACGTGATCTATGACGCGTATAGTGACAGAGTACCCGTTCTTTAACGCAGATTGCATATAGCGTTTGATACGTTCCATGGCAGGGGTCACTTCGTCTGACGCATACAGTGAAACGGTAAATCCTTTAAAACCGGCAGCCAGATCCCGCAATCTCTCAAATGCCGCTGTCGCGCTGTCTTTTGCTCCTATTTTAATGGTTAAAGACGCAGGCAGATCCGCTAATTGGGTTTGCACCTTTTGAATGACGGCACTGGCTCCGTCTTCAGCTGAAATAGAGATCATTTGTGCGCCCAGCTTTCTTTTCATAGAGCGCTGGATGCGGTCAATTGTTCTTAAAACAGATTTACTCTCTTTGCGTATATCAATTTCACTTTGGCGTTTTGTCATTTTCCTGTATTTCTCAAGCGCTCTGAAGCCATTTTGGATTTTCCTTATTTTCTTTGAAACCCGATCTTCCAATTCAAAACGGGCGGTCAGCTTTGCCATGATGTCGCTCCCCCTTTCTTCGCTTGTTTTTCAAGAATGTCCAGCTTGTAACCGATTAAACCGTACAACAGCGCCTTAAAATGTCTCGGTGCTTCATATAACTCTTTCAGTTCTGATGGAGAATAATGAAGCTCATGCATCGCGTAATAGAGATACACGGCTTCCTTATTCCCATCTTTTATCAGTTTTTTGCTTCTTGCTCCAGATCTTCTAATTCATCTTCAAAACCGTTGATCTCAATCGCTTTATTCAGCCAATTTGCATACTCACCGCCGACTGAAAGCACGCGTTTTGCCACCTCGACCGGATCTGCCGTTTTGTAAGCGTCGCGGAGCTCCTTAGACCGGAAATCAGGGTAAATCGTAGATTCAACCGCGATCCGCGCATAAAAGCGCTGGCTGTCTAAGTCTTTTACTCGGCCTCTGCCCTTCACATTTTTATATGTCGTGCTTTCCTTCTCCAGTTCATCAATGCGCTCAGTCGTAATGGCTTTAAAAATAAAAGGCACGATGTTTCCTTTTTTATCGACAAAACGCTTTGAAAGCGGAACCCGAATCTCCTCAGCCTCGACTGTTTTACCCGGCATAAAGAATGACAGATCATATACTTGTTCGTTTTTTTCGCTCATGATGAAAACTCCCTTACTCTTTTTTTTATAAAAAACAGGCCTGTAAAAAGGCCTGTTTCACTCATACCGATCTTAATTAAAACGTTTCAGAAAGCTTTTCCGGCACATCGAAATCTTCAAAAGTAAACGGCACTTCTTCTTCGAGTGCTTCTGAGTCTACGTCCAGTCCGGCGATTTTTGCAGAATCAAAGTTGACGTCATACAGAGTGACGCGTTCTGTTCCGCGGCCCGATGATTTGTCATCAAGAACGGCTTGCAGCGTAAAATACGGGTCGCTGCCTTTTTTGACGTAATCCATCATAAGAACGGCGAATTTGGATGTGACCTTATAGAATGTTGCCGTGCCCGTTCCGTTGGCGCCTGTTGTTTTATGTCCCGTCATGCGGCGGCCCATGATGTTTACTTCTGATTTGTTTTTTTCCACGTTTGCTTCAAACGTTTTAATATGCGCCATCTCTTCTCCGTCGAGAAATAAACGGCCTTCTTTTCCTGAAATCGTGTTTTGCGCTTTTAATGCCATCTTAGTTTACCTCCACGTTAAAGTAGAATTTTTCTGCCGCATCCACAGGCTGTACGGCGAGATCAATTAAAAAGCCGTCGCGGTCTTCATTCAGCCCGATTGTAATGTCTTTGTCTGAATCAAAGTTGGCGATGCCGCCCGCATCCTGAAGCGTAGTCAAATATTGAATGATCATCGTTTTAACGAATTGAAGACCGTCATTTGTCGCAGGAAGATCGCTGCCCGTGCCTTTTTTCGATTTAATTAAGGCTTTCAGTTCACGTGTCAAATCGTTATTCACCGCATCAAGCACACGGACGATTTTGTTTTTCGCGAACTTTTTGTTTTTTTCTGCCGTAAATGTCACCAATGAGTTGATATCTTTTTCAACGCTGACTGACTTATCACGGGCATCATAAGAGAAAAGGAATTCACCTTTGGAAAGACGTTCGATCACTTCATCATGAGTCAGGCGGTGCAGCACATCGACGGCGCCTTCGTATTCAACGAATGTTAAGGATTGATTAAATGCGGCGCTGGCACTTGCGCCTGCCACCCAGGCGGTCGCATCTTCAGCTTTAATCTCGGTTCCGTCTTCCAGCAGCACACCTTCAGTCACATTGATAATGCCTTCATAATCGCCGCTGTAATGGGCGGTCACCCCTTGCACTTTCTGTCCCTGCGCATCGCGAAGGCGTTTAATGAATGCGGCAAATGTCGCTTTCAGCTGATCGTTTTCCGCGACAGGAAGAGCGATGACATCGAAATTCTCCGTTTCAGCAGCAGCTAAAAAATCCGTATAGTCTGAGTTGACCGGTGCTTTATCAGTTCCGCCCGCGAGACGGATGCCTGCCTGCGGGTTTAACGTTTCCCCGGATTCTTCCTCAGTGCCTGTCAGCGGGATGGAAGCCGACAGTTCGCCCGTTCCCGTAAATGTGACATAGCCGTTTGCTTTTAATTCTTCGGCTTTTTTCACCGTTTGTTTGTCAACTTCCGCTTCATCCATGTAAGTGGTCACATCGAAAGCGGTCTGATCAAGGACGTTTTCACTGATGCGGATGATGATGTCATTTCCTTTTGAACCGCCGTACAAAGCGGTTGCTTTAACACCTTGCGAAAGATCGGCACTCGCTCTGATTCCCTCTGTCAGACGGTACATCAAAACGGTTTTTGCTTTCTTTTTCGCCTCACGAAGCAGAATCAGTGACGGATCTTCAATACTGAGCCCCACTTTTTTATTCAAATCTTCAATGCTTGAAATGGAAACGAATGTTTTCGCTTCCCCCCAGCCGGATGCGACGGGAAGGGCGACAATCCCGCGTTCACCGATCGATACCCGCTCCTGGGCGGTTGTTTTAAAGTTAAAATAGATTCCGGCACGTTCTTTTTCTTTTCCTTGCGTAAATGTTCCGCCGTTCATTATTGCATGACCTCCTTGGTTAAAAATGCTTCAATGTAAGACTTGGCTTGCGCTTTTGTCATTTGTTTTTGCTTCACGCCGAATAAAGCCCCCTGGAGAATCTCAGGTTTTACGCCGAAAAGCTCCTTCGCGTGCTTTGTTAAATCCGCCGTGTCATAAAGAACCGCTCGTTCCGCCGCTGCGGCATTTTTCTTTTTATGTTGTTTCACTTTTCTTTCACCCCGCTGTTAATGTCCACATCCCGCAGTGCGGGAGATGTTTGTTTCTGATAGTAGTAGCGGCTCGTCCAGCGGATTGTGATCACTGCCTCGCCTTTGTCTCCGACTCTTGTTTCGATACGGCTGATGCGGACGAAATCACCGGTATCCTCCCCTGATTCCGTAAGCAGCGGAATCAGCTGTCTTGATTCTCTCACCGCATCGGCGATCCGGTCGGCTGCATAGAGCGCCTGCACCGAGTCGGCATGGAACAGCTTCACATTCAGACTGTACGTTTTCTTATAAGTGGAGACTGTATCATTTTCGTCAAAAACAAATGGGGGCGGAATGTATAGTGACGGCACCTGAAATTGTTCAGGCAGTTCATTTTCATATACGGGCACGCCGCACTGCTGATACAAAAAAGCGGCGATTGAACCGGTTTCGCGATTCATCCGATATCTCCCCCCAACGTGTTAAGCCACTGATTGAAACGCTTGTCCAGCGATTCGGCGAAGAGTGTTTCATACATAAGAAGGGCTTTGTCCCAAAACCCATTCCCGCTGATCCACTGTTTTTTGAGCGCCATTCCCGTTGAAGCTGACGGATCATAGATGAACCGGGAGCCTTGAAAATACCCGGGCACCCATCTGACATTTTCATCTGAGACGGTCCAATGTCCGTCATTTATGAATGAGGCATACTCTACATTGGTGCCGATTTCAAGGGTCAGTCCCCCGTTTTCAATGATCCATACATGATCCTGCGCTCCTTTTCGGAAAGAAGACAGCAGGTTTTCTGTATCAATTCCTCCCGAATGAATAAGCTCCTCCCGTACCATGTCGAGAAAATCCTCTCCTGACTGTTCCAGCCATTCGCCTGCCTGACGGGTAAATTCTCCGGATGATGCCTTTTGCAGCGACCGATTCCATTGCTCAAGGTTTTTTATGCTCATAGTCTGTCATCTCTCACAGCGATAACCTCCCAATGGTGCTGTCTTGCTTTCTTCGGCATTTCCAGAATATACGCCTGTCCTTCCCAAATGATTTTGTCATTGACACGCACAGCGGCCTCTTTCGGAAAATGAACGAGAAACCGCTGATATACCTTATGATCAGGCGCAAGCTGAATAAGCTGCTGCTGTTTTTCAACAAACAGACACGGCACGTCTTCAGCGTCGGGCACTTCCGGATAAGAAAAGACAGGCTGGAGCTTTTCGGCGGGAATCCCGAAGCGTCCGGCCTTCGGAACTGACACCGTCTCATGATAAATATCGCATCTGTCAGTGAGCAGCCGTTCGTAGCTCATAAAGGTCTCACCTTTGCGTTTGCAGAAACCGGGGAATAACCCGGCGTGATATATTCACAGAGAAGATGGCGCACCGCCGGTTTTCGGATTCCGCCTTCACCTGCCACCGTATACGAGTAGTCGCCTATCTTTTCAGATTGATAGGCGGAAGCGGCTGCTTCATTCTGGTTGATCAGCGCAAAATATTGAGAAAGCTTTAATAACGCAAGCTTAATCTTTTCGGGAAGCGGTGAGTAAATAGGGTCAGTGAACGAATGCCCCGCCATTCTTGCCGCTTCCGCCTCCGCCTCCAGAATGTCCTGTATAAGAAGCGGCTCCGGCCTGTTTTTGACTTGATCATAAACTGAATATGAAACAACGTCAGACGGCTGAATTAACATAACTGCCACCCCCGTCTTATTCTTTAACGTTTACGATTTTGGCGCTTGCATCTTCTTCTTCAAATTTGCTGTCAAGTTTAGCCGTCAGTACGATAATAAATTTGCGGCTGCGAATATCTTTATCTACTTCGATTCGGATATTCCGTGAAAAACCGAGAATGATATTTTTTGGGTGAGTCAAAATGATGTCAGACGCATCGTATTGGGAGTCACCTTCTCCGACCGAGTACGGCTGCAGATTGGACACTCCTTTGACCGGAACGCCGAATGCTGAAGACAAACCGCCCTGCACCGCAAGATCCCCCAGGTTGGTCTGACGGTCAGCCACACGGTCTTTCCATTCAATCTCCATGCCTTGAGATGTGTAAAATCTGAATTCCTGAGGCAGGCGCAAATATTTTGCCGGAATGGCTTTTAAGCCTTTTTTAAATGTGGCTCTGGACAGCTCTTCCCCGTTTCCGTCAATGACATGAGATACAGTCTGCTTACGGATTCCGTCAAGCTGTGCCAAGTACGGATCAGAAGAAGATGTATCGCCGTTTACGACAAGCTCCTCAATATCGACTGCCGCCCGCTCCGCCAAAATCTGCATGATCGTCTGCTGCAGGCCGTCTTTTTCTATATTGTTTTCAAGCGTGTCATAGGTGATATTAATTTCCGCAATGACTTCTTTCGTATTCAGCTGCACCGTACTTGTTGCCGGGACGGTCAGCTGATCGTCAGTTAAGGCTTTTCCTTCCTCAGCGGCACGCAGAATCCGCTGGCCGAAACCGATTTTTTCAAATTTCTGCGAGTCATTTTCCATTTGAATCACACGCGATTCGCTGAAAATAGTCGGCGTGTTCTGCACCATGCGGATAAATGCTGAAGCTTGTGCGGGGTTCATTAAACCGCCGCTTTTTAAAGCGGAAAGTGACATTTCCGCCTTTCTGATGATATCTTGATTTCTCACTCTACAGTTCCTCCTTCTGACTGGGCTTAAAGCAGTCCGCTCCAAATGGATTTTTTAACAGGCTCTTGGCCGCCCGTCTCTTCTTCCGGCTGCTTTGATGCGCCTCTTACTTTTTCAAGCGCTTCAATGCGTTTAATAATCGGGGCGAGCATGTCCTCAACAAGCGTTTTCAGCTTTTCTTCATCAGACGGCGCAGCCGCCCCGTCTTTGTCTTCCGTGTTTTGGTCCAAGCTGTCAAGCCGCTTTAAAAGCGGGTGCAGCGCGTGTTCAATCGATTCTCTTACGTCTTCTTTTCTCATCTTGTTCAAGTCCTCTCCCTTGCGGTTTCTTGATTTGCGGTCACGGTCGAGAAATTGCTTGACCGCGCCGAATAAGCCGGCTTGCTTTTCTGCCGGCTCTTCGTAAACGTCAGCGGTTCCCGCCATGCTGTAGCCCGTAATGATACCGGCTTTAATCTGATCCCATACTTCATCGGAAGCTTTGGTGACAAGCACCCAAGATCCTTTCCGGATCACAGCATTCCCGATTTCAAAGTCATCCGGAGCGACGTACGACTCTACCACCTCGCCGGTCCCGCCTTCAAAATTATGATTTGTATCGATGTTGCGGGCGTCCGCCAAAAAACCGTGGGCGGCCTTTTCAATCTCTTCAGCCGTCATATAATCACCATGGGCATCCGGGACATCCGGCTCGTAAACGATGCCGTAAACAAGCTTCTGCTCATCCGATTCGTTTTTTGTAAACACCTGCACCTTTTTTTCAAATGACGGAAGGCCTCCGGCTGATTTTGTAAAAAAGAATTCCGTTTGGTTCGCCGCCTTATCGACATAGCTCACAAAACTGATGACGGCATTTCTCAATTCTCTCGGCACGAGATGTTTTCACCCCCTTTCAGGATTGCTCCTTTTTCCCTTTCAGCACCGGCCGGCTGTAGTACTCTTCAGGCCATTCCTCAAGCGTCTTGCCGAGCACTCTTCCGGCCAGATCACGGAGGTCATTAGGAGAGACCGCGCCGGCGGAAATAAATGGCGTAAGCACCTTCGCAATTTCAAGCGGATCGCGAAAATCAGGCCCTTTTAATGTGAGCTGTACATCGTGGAGACCCAGTTCAGGCAAAAATAACGTGTTGAGCTTATTAATCAGCGTTTTCCGCTCCGGCTGAAACACCTGCTCCTCCGTTATTTTCCGTGCCGTATCGGCGGTGGCTTTGTTGTATTCCTGCGCCTCGCCCGTATAAAGCGGCGGGAGACGGAAAGCGGAACGGAGTTTATTTCTGCTTTTGTCGTCATATTCAAGAAACAGCGCATCATCCTGCAGAATTTCCGCAAGTGATTTAATTTCCACAGACACGGGCGTAATGTCTTCGCCTCCGTGAAGGTCTTTTTCCTTCGCAATGCCTTCCGCCTCAATCAGCAGAAACTTGTGGGCGTTTTCCACCCCTTCCAGGTCATTCATATAATCCTGGAGCTCTTTGTACGATGCTTCTGACAGCATGCCGTTTTCAACCGTAATGGCGGCCGGCACGTGACGGCCCTGCTTGAAATACATAAAATTCAGTTCTTCCGCTTTCCGGGCGCCGTACAGATTGACGATATTGCCGACCCAGCGCGGAATTCCGTAAGTGCCGCTGCCGATTTTTAAGTGAATGGCTTCATTTGCCCGGTATTCTTCAGACAGGGTCTTTACGTATTCGCCGGTTCTCATGTCCATCATGCGGGGGTCGCCGTATTCCTTAAAAAACACTTTCCGACCGTTCAGCATCTGAACATATTTACGGAACCGTTTTTGCCTTTTAATCGTTTTGGATGCGCCGTTTTCTTCATATGAAAATGTGACTTCAACAGGATCAGTCACACCGCACACGCGCATATGTTTCACATCCAGATATTCAATCCCCGCCGGTTTTCCCGCCCCGTCCCGAAGCACTTCGAGAAAACCGTTGCCCGTTTTTTCACGGTCTTCTATCGCATATCCGAGGATCGTCTCGGCCGATTCATCAAAATGAAGACATTTGTAAAAGCTCTCCAGCTTCATCCAGTTTTTTTCGGCCCGAGCCTTTTTTGACGGGGAGCAATCCGGGCTATTTACATCAAAGGTATATTCCACATCAAACCCAAAACCCGTAATATTGACCCGATACGCGTCAATGCACTGCTGAAGAATCGTCGAGTATTCGGCGATTGTTTTCAGTTCAATGAGATTATAGGGCGGTGAAATGATGTCTTCGCCGTACAGATCGGCAAATTGATCTTCGTTCATCTGCCTTGCCTGCGGCGCGGCCATTTTTGATTTAAAGACGGTGGCTCTAACGTTTTGATAGTTCGGCAACGCCTACCTCCTCCTTTCCCGATTCGGACGTCTCCGTTTTTGTGATGCATCTTTCAAATCCGCCGCGTCATAGTCATCCAGCGCATACCAAATGGCTGAAAGTGTGTGGGGATCAATTGAAAACTCATCTTCCGACAGAACGCCGTTTTTGTTTTTTGCGTACGTTAAGTTCTGCAATTCGCGGATCGTATGTTGACAGCTGTCTGAGCAATAGATGTGTTTGAACCGTTTCAGTTTTTTTGTATATTGAAGTCTTGAGCCCGGAAACTTTTTGGCCGCAACCATGCAAAAGCCCTGCCTGCGAAAATATTGGATGCTTTTCGGCTCAGCCGAATCCGCTTTGATCAGCTCTTTTTGATCCGCCAATTCCTGAAGCTCCTCAGCTGTCTGATCATCGGTCATTTTGTTTTTGTAATACTCCCAGAAAATATAAAGCTCTTTTTGATCCGGATCGACGGCAAGCCGGATGACCGCATTGTATGACTCTTCAAAACCGAAATCCATGCCGGTCCGAAACAGGGGGCGCCTGATGGAAGCAATCCGCTCCGTTACTTCGTTGTGCTCCATGACCTGAAACTGCGGAAACACGCGGATGCCATTGATGCCGAACTGTCCTTTGCGGGCGATCCGGTATAAATCGGGATCGTAATGCCGTAAACTGTCCAGCTGCTTAATATAGCTTTTCGGCAAAAACAGATTATCGCACGCTGTGGAATGGTGGTAATACGTATCTCCCTTAACGACGGTGCCTTTTTCATACAGCGTCTGATCATCCAATACGAACCGTTTTTTTTGGTCATCACGAAAAAAATGCCGGTACGTCCAATTGGAGGTGCCGACGGGATTTGTGGTGCATATCATATGAAGCGAAAGCTCGGGATGGCGCAGACGCCCGATCAGCTCCTTAAAGCCTTCATACTTCACTTCAGAGCATTCTTCAATCCAAATCAGTGAAATATGATGAATGGATTTCAATTTGGCCGGGTTGTCCATCCCTTTAAACATAATCCGGCTTCCGTTTGAAAATCTCAGCTGCATCGGTGAAGACACGGCCTTTACGGCATGTCCCAGCTCAAGCTCCCCGATAATATCTTCAAACAAGGCAAAAGTAGAATCTCTGTGCGTATCGAAAACTTCCCGCACGACAAGCGCCGTCCGCTTTTCACGAAGCAGCTTCAGGATGATTTTCAGCGCGGTATGATAGCTTTTTGACGAGCCGTAGCCTCCGACGAGAAATTGGTACGTTTCATTCCAATTGAACAAATAATCTTCAAAGCGCGGGTTGACCGCTTTTTCAATCATGACCGTTCCTCTTTCCGCGTAATGACAATGTCAATCGGCTTTTGGCTGTCTTCTGTTTTTTCCATCTTCTGCTGTGCCAGCTTTAATTTTTCATTTTCGATTTTTTGTTTAAATTGATCAGGGAAAAGGTCAAAGTACAAGGACAGCTTTTCAAGAGCCTTCATCTTGTCGGCAAGCTTGATTGCAATGCCCTCTTTTCCGAGTTTTGCTTCTGTGACGATGGTTCCGTCCAGAAGGTGCGAATCTTTAACGTCAACGTAGCTGATTTCCTGCATAATCGGCTGATCATTTTCGTCAAAGAGCGGCCCTGATTTTCCGAAGGCCTGAACCTCTTTTTTTCCGAAGGTTACATAATCGGTAATGTCGGCGAAAGCGATTTTCACATAGACTTGAAGAACGTCCATCGCTTCGACAAACACTTTATTGACCATTTCCTTTTTCATGCGGCTGATTTCTTTGGCGACTTTTTCGTTTTTTAACAGCCTGCTTCCCGTCACATGCGCGCTTTCCGGTGAATACCCGGCTTTTATCGCAGATTGGGTGGCGTTAAAGCTTTTCACATAATAAAGACAAAACAGCCGCTGGCGTTCGTTTAACTCATCACCTTCGCCCGGGTTGTTTTTTTCGCCGCTTTCCGCATTCTTATGAAGCGCCTCGTCCCAGCGCCCTTCTTTTTTCCATCTGCCGATCGTTCTTGCGGATACGCCTGATTTGCCGGCAAGGGCGCAATTTGTGATGCGGCCTTTATGAGACTGATAGATTGTAAATGCCTGTTTTCTTTTTGCGTTTTTCATGCTACGGCATCACCGCCACCTCCGACATGATTGTCTATAATAAAAAGCGGCTTCTAATCGGGCCGCTTTTTGTGATCGTCTGTTCACTTCTAGGTGGCAAACGTATGACAACTTATGAAGCAGGCGATTGATTTCTTTGTTCCTGCTGTTTTTGAATTTTCAGAAGCGCCCGTTTGACCGTCGTCTGTACGGTTGATTTCTTTACGTTCAGCAAGGCGGCGATCCGTTCATATGAAAAGCATTCCGCTTTGTGGAGCAGCAGCATTTCTTTTTCTCTATCCGTTAAAACGGCTAATGCGTCCCGCAGTCTGATTCTGTCTTCTTCAGTCACATTTGCGGAAGGTTCAAACATCAGCGCCTGCGAATAGGTTTCTATGATTCTAGGATCTTTAATCAGCATTCTCTGATAAGCGTCTCTTCGGTCTATCGCCCTTCTTATGCCGGGCTGCCGGCCTTTTTCAAGCCATTCGATGACATATTCCACATCTGTAATGATCGTTCTGATGATTTTTTTATCTTTCAGTTCTTCTGAAGTAAGCACCGTTTCATCGGCTTCCTCCAGCTGCTTGTACCACTTTTTCGTCTCTTTCAGCGTGCGTTTATATTCAAATAGTAAGTCTTCCATGCAGATCCTCCTCTTTTTCGGAACAAAAAAAGGACACCAACCAATGCGCAGCATATACGCGATTGATCAGTGTCCGCAGGCTTTCCGTCTTGGACGTATTCTGTTTTTTTCGATTAATTCAATTTAAAGCCGATTTCATATTCAACCCGGGCCAGATCTCCTTTTCGCGTTTCGACAAGCGTTTTGCCGTGCTCCGGCGCTTCGGCGAGCCATGCTTCCTTCTTCAGTCCGTCTACAATGATGACCCGCACCTTGCCTTCTTCCAGCTGGCTTTGTAATGTTGTATGTTCAATGTCAGTCAGTTTTTTAGGATTCATGTTTTACGTCCTCCGTTTTTTTCAGGATGTTTACTTCATGTATGAGGCTTCCGAGCTCATTTATGAACGCTTCTTTTTCTTCAGAACTTTCTCCCCGGAGCAGGCGGAGAGCCGTTTCGGCCGCCTCAAAAAGTTCCGGGGCCTTTGCCATCAATGCCGCGTTGATCTGCTGAGAGTATGAACTTAAGTTGAAAACGGCCGCGATGAGCCTTCCGTTTGAATAAGGGAACTTCTCTTTATCCGCTTCGCTGTAAGCGGAATAAATGTAAATGGGTTTTTCTTCTCCGCTGTGTACGGCCCGCCATGGAGCGGGGCTGTGTTTTTCTTGCAATGGTTATCCTCACTTTCCATCAGCCTCATGCCATGCTTCAATTTGCTTTTCTATCCGTTTCGCCCTGAACAGCAGGCAAAAAAGCCATTTAATATATTTATACACGTGCATCAAGCCTCGCTTTTGCGTCTTGAACCATTCGCTCAAGACGTTTAATGACCGGCGTTAAATCAGTGCCTGTTTTGCAGTTCGGGCAAGGGTGAAAGACAGCGCCGAAACCCGTTTCCGTCACAATGACCTTCTTCGGCCCGCACAGCTTACACATTATCTCGCCCCCTCTAATCTGTGGTTTACGTCAAATGAATTGCCATTAATGATGACTAAATAATCGCTGCACATCTCATAAATTCTTGTGCCCAAGGCTTCATCAACCTGCACCAGTCCGTCACAGGCCAGCTCGCTCGAGATAAGAACCGGCTTATGATTTAAATAACGGTAATTCACGACGGCGTACATTTGTTCAATCTGCCAATCGGTCGCCCGGGGTTTTCCGTTCAGCGGTTTGAACAGATCGTCAATAAAAAGCACATCCGCCTGTTTCATACGGCCAAGCTTTGCATCAAGCAGATCAAAATCATTTTTTAAATCCGTAAAGCCCTCCACAAAAGGAAAATACAGCACGGGTGTCTGCATCTGTCTCATGACATAATTGCTGAGAGCGGTCAAAAGATGGGTTTTTCCCGACCCCGGACGCCCTAAAAGGGCAATGCTGTTTTTCCGGCAGTTTTTAATCTTGTCGAAGTTTTCAACATATTCAAGGGCGCACTCATATGCGTCGACGACTGCCTGAGGCTTGCCCCGCGTGATAAATCCTTTGAAGTCCAGCTTCCGAAAGGCGCCTGTAATCTCACTTGCGCTGAGGATGCGCTCTGCTTTTCGTTCGGCGGCGCAGCGGCACTTAACCCACACATCCATTCCCAGCTGGTTTTTGAGATAACCGCCCTGATCTTTACAGAGCGGACAGTCAAAGCGGCTTTCGTCTGATTCTTCCGGTCTGTCCGCCAGTAATGGACGTTTTCCGTTTTTCAGGTCGGCCAGTATCTGCTCGATCGTTCGTTTTGTCATGTATCGTATTCCTCTCTTTTTTTGTTGTGATTGTCCTTCCCGCAATTCGTGCATTCAAGCGGTCTTCCATATACTTGGCGCAATAGCTGAAAGCCTTGATCGTTTCAGCTGAAGAGGTGCGCCGCTGTTCAAAAGCGGTAAAGCATTCGCCGAGCCATTTGATTGCTTCTTGTGCTGACGCACCGAGGGAAACAATACGGGCGATGGCCTGATAATCCCGGGGCGACGGGTATACGCTCCGCCCCTCCTGTACAGACCTTAATCTGATAAAATGGGCGGCAATGTCGTTAATCGCTTCTTCAGCAGTATGATTTTTTGTTATATCTATTTCTCTCCGGACATTTTTGTCCCGGTGATCCGCCGATATTGTCCGGTCAGTTGCTTCTGGGCGGGTCAATGTCTTTTTCGGCGTGAATCTTTTCGAGTGCTTTACGGAGACGATGAGTCCGTAAGGGGCGCGGACGGTTTTGATATATTCATGCTGTTCCAAAACCTCAAGCCACCGTCTGACGGTTTTTTCGCTGACGGCAAATACGTCGGCCATTTCTTTTGCTTTTAAGGGCTTATGACCGAGGACGATCCCCCACTTTACGCCGTCTTTTACGTGTTCCTTTGTCGTTGAGCTGATGAACCATAAAAACAGCCAAATGGCCGATCCTATTTTGTCGTAATGTTCTGAATTCAATAATCCGGAATAGATGAAAAACGGGTAGCTTTTACGACTCATAAGGGACGTCTCCGTTTTTCTTCAGACCTATATAGCGTTCATACTGCAATCGGTTATCAAATCGGAATACCGGAAGTCCGCAAGCGGTAAAAGATATCGAACCGCCTGCTTTTCCTAAACATCTCTGGTCAGCCGGATTGCTGCTGAAACGGATGATTATCGGCTTCATCTCTCACCCTCCTGATCAATTTCTTATCGTATTTTGATACATTTCGTATCCTTATGATGTTGATTATATACGATACTTTTCGTATCATCAAGACCTTTTTGATACTTTTTTTATCAACCCTTTATTTTGATACATTTTGTATCTATAATCATAAGTAACTTAGGGTGTTGAAAAAAGAGAGGTCATTCGGATGATAGGCGGAAGATTAAAGAGTCTCAGAGGAAAGAAAACACAGGAAGAAGTCGCAAATCATATCGGTGTCTCGCGCGCCAGATATTCTCATTATGAAAACGGCCGATCTGAACCCGATTACGACACGCTGCAAAAGCTTGCGGATTATTTCAAAGTGTCGACTGATTATTTGTTAACCGGAAAAGAACCTTCAGATGAAGACATGTTTGCCGATCCCGACCTGCAGATCGCATATCGGGACATGCAGGACTTTTCCCCGGAAAGCAAGCAGCAGGCCATTGAATTCATTAATTATTTAAAAGAAAAAGAGAAAAACCGCAGGCCGAAACATAAATAATCCGCTCTTTTCCTTTAAATTGCTTAACGTTCAGCCGATATAAAAGCTGAATGTTTATTTTTAAAAGAAAAGGGAATTGATTCAAAGTCCGATCAGGGCTTTTCTTTCTCGCTTGAAAAAGAACATAAGTTCGAAAGGGTGTATTCAATTGGGCGATTTTTTAACACATCTTGAGGAATACGTCAAAAACTTATATTGCCGCATGGGAATGACCGCCCCTCTCCATATTGATATGCAGATGATTGCCAAGGAGCTTGACATTTGGATTCATTTTGAAGATACGCACAGTATGATGCTGAAGCGGGACGGCATGTACAGCATCGTCCTGAATCAAAGAAAGTCACCCGAAGAGCAATGGCAGGATTTTGCGCACGAACTGTGCCATGTGCTGAAGCATACCGGCAACCATTTTCATATGAACAAGCTGTTCAGGGAACTGCAGGAATTTCAGGCCAACCATTTTATGTACCACTTCTGTGTGCCGACCTTTATGCTGTTAAACATGGAGCTTCCCCAACGGAGAAGCCATGCCGTTATTTTAATCGCAGCCGCTTTCCGGGTGACGGCATCATTTGCGGAAAAAAGACTCGAGCTGTTTGAACGGCGTAAAGCAGGTATTCAATTTCAGAAGCGGCTCGCTTGTCTGTTATCCGACAAGCGGCCGAATGTGTATTATGAAAGCGGACAGACACACTTGCATGCCGCTGAAGAAAAAACGCCGTATTTTATTGAAAATTAGCGATTCTCCGCCGGCAGAGTGTCAGCATTTTGACATCGGAGGAAGAGTATTGTGAAGCCACATTGGCGCTGGTTTAAGATGAGGCGCAGATGCGAACGCGACCGGGGCCGAAATATATCTGAACTCGCCCCGTCCGTCAAAGGCTTCACCGCGGGCCCATCTTCCTTGTGAACTCTCATCTCCTCTGGAAAAGTTAAACAGGTCATACGACACTTCCTGCTTTTCGAGTTCACGCGGAAACGTCACAGGTACAACAATGTCCCGTTCTCTTTCTTCCAGCTCTTTTATCGCCGCATACCACATATTTTGATGATACGTATCTCTTGCAATTAAAAAGGACAGCATATCCCTGACACCCGGATCGTCAGTCATCGCATACAGCCGGGTCACCTGAAGACGTCCCTGGGATTCCGCATTTAAATTTGCCCGAAAATCTGCAAGTAAATTCCCGCTGGAAATAATGTATTTCGCATTCCAAGGGTATCCTTCAGCGTCAGCCGCCATTGCGCCTAAACCTGCAACAATGGCGTGCTGCGGATTCATTCCCCCCATAACAGCCGCGACGGCCGGGTCACTTGGCGTTTTCCTGCACATCAGCCGGCGCATCGTCCAAGAGCCTTGAAATCATCGTCGCAAGCATTTCCACATGCCCGATCTCTTCCGTTCCGACATCATGCAGCAAATCTCTATATTTTTCATCGGCACGGCAGTTAAAGCCTTGAAACAAATATTGCATCATGACGCTGATCTCACCGTACTGCCCTCCAAGCACTTCTTGAAGCTTTTTCGCGTAAGCCGGATCAGGACAAGACGGCTTTGCGCGGTATTGAAGCTCTTTAATATGATAAAACATACTCATTCCCCCATTCTTTCAAACAATCTTAGTGTATGAAAGAATGGGCAGGCGGTGCGAGTCCGTTTCTTCACTCATAAAAACCGGCCTTCACGGCTTCTACATACCGAAAAAACAGATCGGTTGGCGTATATTTTTCTCCCCGGCACCCAAAATTGCTGAACAGCGCGTGTCTCTGCGCCGTGCTCACTTCCAATTGCAGCCCCATTTTCCTTTTTGTCCGATTGACAATGTTGCCGGGATTTACACCTGCCAGCCGATCATTCTTCTCTGTCAGCTCGGCATCAAATCCCGCTTCACGCAGCAGATCACAAATCAGTCTTGCTTTTTCCAGATCCGCGCCCCCGACGAGTGTATTCGGCTTTTTCAGATCATGATACCCATGAAAAGCCAATCCGTAATGATGGGCGGTCACTTTTTCTAAAGCCAGGGGTTCGTCAAAGCGTGTGCTTGTCAAATGGAGAGAACGGTTATCGCACCGCTTCGTTCCTTCAAATAAATAAATTGAGCTTTGGTCAGAAAATGCCCGCACCAGCTCACTGACACCCGGCTCAATCCTGCCGCCGTGGGGAGCGAGGACGATACATTTACTTCCCTCTTTTTCTTCATAAATAATTCTGTATTCCGATTCAGCAGCAGAAAGGGCTGCGAAATTGTCATATCTATCTTTCATGTGTAGCATGCTCTCCTTTTCCAGTCAGCACCAGTTTACTCTACTCATCTAGGAATGGAAACCTTTTTATAGTATGATTTGATAGAATACGTATCAGGGGGGATATATCATGGGATTCATCAATGGATTGCTGGGCAATGCGTCGACAATATCGACGGCTGAAGCAAAAGCAGAACTGGCTCGTATTCTGCTGGAAGGTGAGAATGTCAACGCCGCATTTAAGCTCGTCCGGGATATCATTGTCTTTACGGATAAGCGTCTTATTCTTGTTGATAAACAGGGACTCACGGGGAAGAAAACGGAGATTCAATCCATTCCGTACAAGAGCATTTCCAGATTCAGCGTAGAAACCGCCGGCCGCTTTGACCTTGATTCAGAGCTGAAAATTTGGATTTCAGGCGCGGAACTTCCCGCTGTCTCAAAGCAGTTTAAAAAAGATGAAAGCATTTATGATATTCAAAAGGCCCTTGCAGCAGTTTGTATGTAAGAAGAAACGGAAGCCCGGGGAGCTTCCGTTTTATTGATTACAGTTTTTCTTCAATTTTCGCCTTCGTTTTCGGGCCGTAAATTCCGTCTGCCGTTAATCCGCTGACGGATTGAAAACGTTTTACGGCATTTGCCGTTTTCGGACCGTAAACGCCGTCCGCCCCATGATTTTTTGCTCCTTTATCGGGATAAAAATAAAGAGCGGATAAAGCGTTTTGCACTTGTTTTACGTTTGTCCCTTTCGTCAGCGGTTTCGTCACTTTGATCACACCGGATGGAAGCGGATAGGAAGACACAGCCTGACTTTTTGAAGAAGAACCCGTCTGAGCGAGCTTGATCACTTGTCCGACTGTAATGTGATTCGGATCGGTGATATGGTTGATGCTTTGCAATGATTTTACGCTGACACCGTGCGATGCGGCGATTTCCGATAAGGTGTCGCCTTTTTTCACATGGTATTCAGACGCGGAAGAAGCAATAGAGGCTTTTTTCGCCGGCATACTCCCGCTTAATTTCTTTTCAATCTTCGCCTTCACTTCATCCCAGCGGCCTTCAGACAAAATGCGGTGCGGGCAGTACTTTCCGTTCCAGTCCTGATGCTTTCTGATTCTGTCAATCCCCCAGCCCCGTTCTTTCAAAAGCTGCGCCGCGAACGCAATCGCCAGTTCTTCTGCGGCTCTGTACCGTTCGCCGCCTGACTTGCTGTAACAGATTTCTATAGCAATCGACTTTCGGTTTCCGGTACCGTTCGTGCCGTCTCCCGAATGCCAGGCATTCCGGTCCAACGGGATTCCCTGGATCACTTCTTTGTCATCAACCGCAAAATGATAGCTCGTTGATTCGCTGTTTCCCGTCATATAGCTGATTTCATTAGCGGCGGATGCGTCGTTTGCCGTGTTATGAATGGTAATATACTCCGGCGTCATCGGATTCGGACATTTTAACGCATATTTATCAGCCGATACGAGCCGTTTTTTCACTTCAATCCCCACTCTTCATCTCTCCTTATGCCTTTTTCATCAATAGGTGGCATTCGTAGGACAGATAACTTGAGCATATAGACCCTGTATTCGGATAAAAATGGAATGGATACGCATGCAAAAAATAAGACCCTTCCAAAGAAGGGTCTTTATGTTATGTTTGGTTGCGCGCGGCAATATGGAATGTGCCGTCCGCTTGGTTTTCCAAATGGCTTTCATGGCCGATCACCTGTGTAAAGCTGAATCCGACAGCAACAAGCAGCAATCCTGACAACAGTTTAGATTTCATATAGACAATCTCCTCTCTGGATTTGTTTTTGGGCGTGCACCATTTTTTCATAAAACGTGAGCGCTTTTTCAGGCTGTCCGTGTTTCATGTAAAATTTGGCAGCATCATGCGCCAATTCTTCCACATACGGATACAGCATGTGTTCTTCCAGAAAATCAAACGTGTGCCTGACGGATGCGTTATCCATTTCCTTGCCGTATAACGCATGTAAAAATTGGAACAGATTCACAAACAATTCATCATTGTATTCGCGGGCGATACTGAGCCCGAGACGGTATTGCTTCTCTGCTTCGGCTGTAGTGTTCTGTTTATAAAGAACCTGTGTTAATGAGTAAATAGAATGCGGAAGATTATCGAACTTTTCTGACCTGCAAATGGAAACGGATGTCTCAAAATATTCGGCTGCTTTAGAGAGGTCTCCCATTTTTTCGTAACAGTTTCCGAGATTATATAAGGCTGAACTGATAAGACGGGGATTGCCTTCTTGTTTTGCAAGATCTAAAGCAAGTTCTAAGTGGGGCAATGCTCTTTCTGGATACTGCATGTCATCATAATTCCCTGCAATAACGAATTCACATTGGATTCTGCGGACGTTGTACGTCTCATACGATTGGTACGTTTCAAGGGCTTGAACGGCATAACTCATGGAGACGTAGGTTTGTTTCAGGTTGTAAAATATCTCGGCCATTTTAAAAGCAAACTCAGCTTTCTCGATGTCATCAGAAACGAGTGCAAGGTTTTTTTCAGCCCGTTTGTAATACATCATGGCGTTTAGGAACATTTTCTGTTTAAATTCGTACATTCCTCGAAAAAAATTAAAGTAGTAATCAAGCAGTCCTGTCAGTTTATACTGGTTGCCTTCAATGTCTTCCAATAATTCTGAAAACTCAGGCTGAGAAGGGTCCTCCTTTAAGGGCTTGATGTAATCCAGCATGACACGGTGTCTGAATTCCATTAATGAATAATACAGCAGCAGATCCTGATCTTCTTCCATATCCTCGATCTCTCTCTCTACTTCACGTTTGACGCGCTCCGCCTCAAGAACGTGAAACTGCCGGATATGGGTATACCATTCATTAATTTTGAGCCCGACAAAAGAGGACGGAATAGTCTGCTTCATCCTCAATAAATCCCCCCTTTTGGAATGACCGAGATATGTCATATTTTATCATATTTGCTAGAAAAAGAAGAACGCAAAAAGACCGCAATTGTCGAATTTCGGATATCCGCAACGATTTATCTCCGTCACAAGCTTATTGCTTGTTTCTTCCGTGCCGTTGATATAGCATATCCTTGCAGCTTTTTATTCTGTATTAAATGGGGGTTTTCACATGACAGCACAAAATCAGTTGGTCAGCCACTTTCTGTCACATCGAAACGTAACGATTGAGCTGGCGGAAAAAATCAGCCGCGAACATTACGATTACAAGCCGGCAGAGACATCAATGTCCGCTCAGGAACTTGTAAAACACATGGTTTATTCTTTTCTTATGTTTGCAAACGTCATTAACGACGGAAACGCATCAGCCATCCAGAACAAACCGAAAGAAGAAGCAGAAACAGACCTCGTCAAACTGGCTGAAACGTGTACTGAAAAAACGACAAACATCCTGTCACAGCTGACAGAAGAGCAGCTGAACCGCGAAATTGACCTGACCGCCTCTTTCGGCAGAAAAGTGACCGGCGCGGCTCTCCTTCAGCTTGCCATGGAGCATGAAATTCATCATAAAGGCAATCTTTTCGTGTATGTCAGAGAAATGGGCCACACGGAACTTCCGTTTTATCAGCAAAAATCATAATCCGGCCATCCGCCGGTCTGCGACATAACAGCAGGCTGGCGGATTTTTTGTTCTGCATAAAATTTTCCGAAAATTTAATTGATTACCGCCTCTTAATCATATATAATCTGATAAAAATAGTAGGATTATTCAGGAGGCACACAGATGACTGTAAGCATTGTGTTTATGGGTTTCTTTGTCGGAACGCTTGTCGGATTGACGGGTGTGGGAGGAGCAGCGCTCTTGACTCCTTTACTGATCGTTTTGGGGATCAACCCCTCAATCGCCGTCGGCACTGACCTTTTATATAACTCCATCACCAAACTGTTCGGTGTCGTTTCTCATTGGAAGCAGCGCACCGTTCAATTTAAACTAGTCGGTTACTTGGCGCTCGGAAGCATTCCCAGCGCAACAGCCGCCATCGGTGTTCTTCACTTGTTTCCCGCTTTTCACCAGCATCAGGAGCAGATTATCAAACAGGCGCTCGGCTACGTACTGACCCTTGTCGCCATTTCCATTATCGCCCGCCTTTTTTTCGATAAAAAACTGCGGCCGAACCGCTGGCAGCAAAAAACGCTTGAAGAAAAGCGGACACTCATGATATTGATCGGCGTCATTTTCGGTTTCATCGTCGGCCTGACATCTATTGGATCCGGCTCATTATTTGCGATCGCCATGTTATACCTGTTCAGAATGAAAACGGCAGAAGTGGTGGGAACGGATATCGCACATGCCTTTCTGCTCGTAACTGCTGCCGGTCTGTTAAACGCAAGCTTCGGAAGCGTCGATTACCTGCTTGTATTGAATCTGTTGATCGGCTCTGTGCCGGGTGTGCTTCTCGGCAGCTTCTTTTCGCCGAAATTCTCACCGCGCCCCCTGCAGTTTGTGATGGCGGCGATTATTTTAATCAGCGGAATCAAATTAATATAAAAAAGCGTCCTTTACAGGATCGCTTTTTTATTTGGGAAATCCCCCCAATGAGCACCTATATAAAAGTTCAATATTACCCTACACTTATTAAAATATAAACAGCAAACATAACAATGTATACCAGAAATGATCCAGCCATAAATTTTACGGGTTTTCTTGAGAAGTTTAATACTCCTCTTAATCCGTCATTCAAAATCATTCCGAAAAATGTCATCAGTGTCACTCCTAAAGCGAGCATTGAAATCACAAAAATAACCTGTTCCATGTCAAATCATCCTCTATTTACATTTTATTTTTTCAAATATGCCTATTAGTCTGGGAAAAAGATAAGACTATTGCGACCTAACATTTTCATTACTAGAATTGAAACGTTACTAAGTTCATAGCAGCAGAAAAAATGTCGCTATTAATCGCTTGCCGGGACTGAAGTTGGAGGAAATATCCCTAAAAGAACTTTAAGCAATGTCGTTTTTCCTGCACCGTTGGGACCTAATAAACGCATCATCCCTTTCCGTCTTGTTCTGTTTATAATATAAACTTACGAGGTTAAAAAGAAGATATAATCAAGGTTAATTTGCGTTTAAATTTCTCAACATAAAAAATACGTGAAGCCTCTACGGCTTCACGTATTCACTGCTGTTTGGATAAATTATAAAAATCGTTCCGTTTTGATTGCTCTTTATTTTATGTTCAAGCCCCATTTGTTTAAGCATCATATTAATGATCGATAAGCCGATCCCGGCGCCTTTTCTTTCAGATTTATTATTCATTCCCGGGCCCCTATCCTCAATTATGATTACGGGTTTGTTTTCAATTAGCTTTGTCTGTACGGAAACGTATTTTCCTGAATGAGCATGGCGCAAAACATTTTGAAAAATGTTATCAAGAATTCTCTTCAGCCAAGTCTCGTCTATTTCCCATACGATGTTTTCCTTCAGATCAATATCTATTGTAAAGTGCTCTTTCTCAAAAATCGGATACCAAGCTGTTAACGAAGAACGTATTATCTTTAATATGTCACAACTCTTTTTATGAAGCGGCAATTTACCTGCGGCAAGAAGAGAAAATGATGACAAATTGTCAATCAGTTCGCCCATAAACGTTATTTTATCGTTTATGATGCCTAAAGAATGCTTTCCATTTTCACTGTTTACTTCATTCTTTAACGTAAATGTATGCCCTCTTATAACCGTAAGAGGGGTCCTTAAATCATGAGATAAATCAGCAATCAAGTTTTTGCGGATTTCACCTTCTTCGCGCTCTTTTTGTCTGCTGTTCCTTAGTTCCTCAACCATCTGGTTGAATGAATATTCCACTTGGCCCAGTTCATCCTTCTGTTTAACTGTTACAAATTCCGGTATGCCGTCATTATCTTGTTTTTTCATATGATTCCTCAAAGAAATTAACCTTTTCTGTATTTTCGCAAAAAACATCCATGAATTAATGACAAAAAGTGAACAGACAAAAATCAAGACGATAAACCATATATAGGAATACTTAGCCCTCATAACCTCCCATTGAGATCCTATAATTGAGCGCGGAGTTTCTAAAAATGCATATCCGCTATCTTCACTCCCATTTACATAAGCACTCAGCAATAAATATTTCTTTTGGTTTTGTTCTATCATTTTAATCAATTCGCTAACGTGAATGACCTCACCTTTTTTGGCCAACCGTTCTGAGTTCGAAAACATCACCTTTCCCTTATCATTTATCCATACAATATCAGAGTGTTTATATTGCTTCATGTGCGGGAAAGCAGACGTAATTTCCCGATTGGATTTCCCTGAAAAATCTTCCACATCAGACTTCCAATCACTTTCCAACTTGTTTGGTTCATAGTGTACTTGCCCTTGGTGATCAATCAAGTATGTTAATGTGACATAGTATAGAAAATTCACGCCTAAAAAGGCTATCGGAAAAAACAAAGTTGAGGCAACGATATTAATAAGGTATTTGGTTGATAATTTCATTGTTTGATCCTGTATCCAATCCCCCTGATTGTTTCAAGAATTTCCGGCTCATTTGGATTGATCTCGATTTTTTGCCGTAAATGCCGGATATGTACCATCAACGTCTTATCCCCTTCGATATAAGGCTGTTCCCAAATATTTTCATAAATTTGTTCCTTTGTTAATATTTGATTGGGATGTCTAAGCAAAAGCAAAAAAATCCTTAACTGCTTATCAGTTAAAAATATTTCCTCATGACTTTGATGATTTAAAATTCTTTTTTCTTTCAAGTGAACACTTAAGTGTTTCAGCTTCAATTCATGAATGGCAGTCTTGTCAAATCTTCTTAATAATACTTCGATTCGAGCAGCCAGTTCATCGGGATGAAAGGGCTTTGTCACGTAATCATCCGCAAATCCTAAGCCTTTCAGCTTATCTTCCAGACCCGTTCTGGCTGTTAAAAGCAAGAGCGGGATCTGCGGATGTGTTTTTTTCATCCTTTGACCGATTGTAAATCCATCTAAACCGGGCATCATAATATCAAGCACGATCAGATCTGCCTTTTCTATATATGTTTCGTAATTATACGAAGAAGTGAGCCAGATCATCATATAGCCCCGATCTTCTAAGTCATCCTTTACAAATTGGCCAATTTCTTGATCATCTTCAATGTATAAAATGTTATTCATTAGGACCCCCTCTGAAATATGTGACTGAAAATCAATCTTCCATAATAATGATATATATTATAAAAATCTCCTTTATGTAAGGCACCATTCCATTTATTATAACTATAGATATTCACAATTCATCAAGAGGCAAAACGATAAGTCAACGGCGAAAAGGCGGTCTGTTGTCAGATCGCCTTTTCCCTTATAACGTCACACCGGACTTAAAGATTGCAAGCTCCCGAAAATCGTTTTTTTCGTTATTGACGAATTCTCCGCTTGCAACTTTAATAATGTATTGTATAAAATCTCTTACAATGTGATCTTCTGTTGTTTGTTCTTCCGCCAATCTGCCCGCGTCGTAATCAATCCAATGAGGCTTTGATTGAAATAAATCGGTATTTGTTGATACTTTCACAGTCGGGACAAATGTGCCGAACGGCGTGCCTCTTCCGGTTGTAAACAAAACGATGTGACAGCCCGCCGCTGCGAGCGCTGAAGAAGCGATTAAATCATTGCCGGGCGCACTGAGCAGTGTCAATCCCTTTGTTTTCAGTGTTTCACCGTATGTCAGCACATCAGAAACCGGTGCAAGACCGGCTTTTTGGGTGCAGCCGAGCGACTTGTCTTCGAGCGTTGAAATGCCGCCTTCCTTATTCCCTGGTGACGGGTTTTCATAAATCGGCTGCTCGTGCTTCATAAAATATTGCTTGAAATCATTGATCAATCGGACTGTTTTATGAAACACTTCTTCACTCGCCGCACGCTGCATGAGAATCGTCTCAGCGCCGAACATCTCAGGCACCTCCGTTAAGACCGTGCTCCCTCCCTGTGCAATCAAGTAATCTGAAAATCTCCCTAATAAAGGGTTTGCGGTGATGCCGGAAAAACCGTCCGACCCGCCGCATTTCAATCCGATGCTCAATTCTGACAGCGGAATCTCCTCACGTTTATCTCCCTTTGCCGCAAGGTGTATCTCTTTAAGAAGCGCAGTCCCCGCTTCAATTTCATCTGTGACAGCTTGTGATTCGAGAAATTTCACCCGATCTCCGTTCACTTCAGAAAGGGTTTCCCTAATCGCCGCCAGCTCATTATTTTCACAGCCGAGCCCTAAAACCAGCACACCGCCCGCATTTGGATGGCGGATGGCGTTTAACAGCATTTGTTTCGTATTCTCATGATCATCGCCAAGCTGGGAGCATCCGTATTGGTGCTTTAAAACCAGCACATGGTCAAAGGGCGCAATGTCTTTCGCCTCTTTTACGAAGCGCTGCAGGATTTTCTCAGCGACGCCGTTAACGCAGCCGACTGTAGGCACGATCCACAGTTCATTCCGGACGCCGGATGCACCGTTTTCTCTTCTGTAGCCTTTAAATGTCCGGTTCTCATTTGTAAAAGGATTGTCCTCGAAGCGCGGTGAATACGTGTATTCTTGCACATCGGATAAATTCGTTTGCAGATTATGGGTATGAATATGCTCGCCGGCCGAAATCCGCCTTGTCGCACGCCCGATTGAAAAACCGTATTTAATGATGCTGCCGTTTTCTTCAATGGTTTGCAGCGCGATTTTATGCCCCCGCTTTACAGGATCCTTCACTTCAATCGTCAGTCCGTCTGTATGCAGCCGCTCCCCTTTGTTAAAATGGCGCATGGCGAGAAGCACGTTATCGTTTTTATGGATTTTTATGACCTCTTTCATTTCACTTCCCCCTTTTTTCCGCAGCATTCATGTAACGCATGCTTCATACCCCGCTTATGAATAACAGACAGAAAAAAAGCCGTTCGTTCAGTCAGCCCCGGAAGATGATTCAGATTCTTCCCCCACAATCGCTCTTCTCCTAATATGGCAGATGCCGCTTGAAACATATCATCTTTGCAACGGGACCGCGCCATTTGAAAACGGTTAAGAACCTCCTCGCCGTCTGCCGGTTTGTTCGGTCCGTTCCAGTATGAATAGATCATGGCGCTGAACGAAAATACCAGCTTCTCAGGTAGCCGGCCCTCCTGTTCGATATAAGCCTTCAGCGTCGGCAGGTTTCTTGTTTTGAATTTCGCGGCGGCGTTAAGGGTAATGCTTTGCAGATAATGGTGGATATAAGGGTTTTTAAACCGCTGTAACACGTCTGCCGCGTATTGGGTGACACCCTCTATTTGCAGCACAGGGAGGATTTCTTCATTGATCAGCTCTTCAATGAATCTGCCCGTCACCTCGTGCTCAGCCGCTTCCCGGACGGTTTGCAGTCCGTATAGTAAAGCCACTGGCGCCAATGCCGTGTGAGCGCCGTTTAAGATTCTCACCTTTTTTGTCCTGTAAGACGTAAGGTCAGACGTGATCAGTGCGTTCAGCCCGGCCTCAGCAAAAGGAAGCTCATTCTGAAGCTGTTCCGGCCCTTCTATCACCCACAAATAATAATGCTCACCAACCACAAGCAGACGGTCTTCGTATCCGAGAAAATCGGTAAGTTCTTCCGCGGTATCAACAGGAAATCCGGGAACAATCCGATCCACGAGGGTATTGCAGAAGATGTTCGCGTCATGAATCCATTGAGTAAAATCAGGTTCCAGCTCCCACAGCCCGGCATATTGAAGCACGGCCGCCTTCAGTTTCCGTCCGTTTTCTTCGACCAGTTCACATGGAAGCACTATACACCCTTTCTCGGCGTCACCCGCAAATGCCTTATAGCGGAAATAAAGGAACGCCGCTAATTTCCCGGGGAATGTTTTTTGAGGTCTATCCTCGAGCCGGTCGCCTTTCTCAAACGTAATTCCCGCTTCCGTCGTATTGGAAATGATAAAACGAAGCTCCTCTTGTGCTGCCAGCCGTTTAAAGGAATCATAGTCAGAAAAAAGATCAATGCCGCGGCTGATGGATTTGACGATCATGTGTTCTTCAGCCGGTTTTCCGTCCTTTATCCCCTGCAAAAAAAGCGTAAATAAACCGTCCTGCTCGTTTAAACGTTTTATTTTCTCAGAGCCTCTCGGCTGTACGGCGACAACGCTTCCGTTAAAATCCGTCAATTGATTCAATTGATCGATCTGCCAGTCAGCGAAAGCCCGCAAAAAGTTGCCTTCACCGAACTGAAGGACTTTTTCAGGATATTGAATGTATTCGCCGCACACCTTTTTATTCAGCTGCTGCAAGCTGTCCGCCTCCTTCTGTATTTATGCACACGTTAACATTTCTCCGTGTGAAAACCCGGATAATCAGACGGGCCGTTATGTGAGTTTTTTAATGGAATCTCTTATCATCACCTCGGTGTTTTCGTATATTTTTTCCGCCGCCGTATCCGGGTCGGCGATTAGCGCCAAAATCTTCTCTGCGCCGAGTATGCTGATGTTTTCAACCGGGCGTTTTACTGTCGAAAGCCTCGGCGTCATGTATTGGGAAATGCCGATGTCATCAAACCCGATAACGGATATATCTTCCGGAACGTTCAGGCCCTTGGCGAAAATGGCGTTCATCGCCCCGATCGCCATATCATCGTTTGAACAAAAAACAGCCGTAGGCGGTGATTGAAGCGCCAAGAGTTTTTCCATCGCCTGACTGCCGCTTTCCATATCATAGCGGCCTTTTACACTGTATTCATGCTTAATCGGAATAGAATGATCAATTAAAGATGTCAAATAGCCTTCTTTCCGCTGAGAAGTTGACCTGAATCCTTCCTTTCCCTCAATGATCGCGATATCTCTGTGTCCGTTTGCGATCAGGCAGTCGACCGCCTGTCTGGAGCCTTCTTTATCGTTTGACAGGATATTCGTGATGCTCCGGTCATCAATATCCCGGTTCAGCACGACAAGCGGGATGTTTTTCTCGCGGATATGATAAATAAATGAATTATCACTGTCGCTTTGGCTCATTAAAATGATTCCGTCATATCTCATGGGCGTAATGGTTTCAAAGCTTTTCAGGTCGTCAATCGCGCGGACGAACAAATTGTATTCCTCACTGATTGTGCGGTTTACACCTTTGATGGTATCGGAAAAAAAGCTGTGTGAGGTTCCGTTTGTGATGCTTGTAAAAAACAGCCCGATCGTATGGGACTTTTGCATGGCAAGGCTTTTTGCATTTACATTCGGTGTGTAATTCAGCTGTGAAGCGAGCTCTAATATTTTCTGTTTTGTATGCTCTTTAATGTAGGGGCTGCCGTTAAGTGCCCGGGATACGGTTGTGTGGGATACGTTGGCGAGTTTTGCGATATCTTTTATGGTTACCATCGTTTTTCCTTTCTTTCTGTATGCTGTCATTTATTTCTATTGTACCATTAACGGACAGTCCATAAAATCACTAAAGTTAAGGTTTTGCATGATGTAAGTCCTGAACGAGCTCGGCATGCTGCCGGTCCGTCAGTTTATACATTAAACCGATAATCAGCATGGCGCACGCTAAAGCGAAAGCCGGGTACAGCAGCAGAAGCCCTTTAATCCCGATCAGCGTGCCTTTTGTCTGAGATGCATTCGGGATATAGCCGATAACGCTCAGCCCGATGCCTGAAAGAAAACCTGATAAAGATTGGGCGAGTTTTCTGGAGAAGTTGAAAAGCGAATATGTCGTCGCCTCCTTCCGTTCACCCGTCTTCCATTCCCCGTAATCAATAATGTCCGACACGAGCGCCCACGTAATGCCGTTTGGTATGCTGATCCCGATAAAAGCAATGCTCGCTAACGCCGTAAAGATATATACGTTTGACGGCAGACAGAAATTCAGCGCATCAGCCGCGGCGCTGACGGCAAAACCGATCATCACCGTTTGCTTTTTTCCGAAATGTTTGACGAGTTTCGGCATAAACAAAACACCTAAAAATGAAGAACCGATGATGATAAAACTCATGTAGGACATCAGCTCCGCATTGTTGAGATTATACTGGGCGAAGTAAACAAGCATAGCGGATTTAATGTTATATGCCGATATTGAGAAAATCGTCATGAAAACGACGGTCAGAAGCGGTTTGTTGCCGATAAAGCATTTGAAAACCGACATGACGGACAGCTTTTCTTTCGGCGCTTCACGGACGATAATTCTTTCTTTGCAGTTTCGGTAGCAGATCATAAATCCCGCGATTCCGATTACGGCCATCATTCCCATGACTGCCGGGTAGCCGATGTGAACGTTATCAAAATGAACGAGAATCGGGATGACGATGACACTTGTAATGAGCAGCGCGCCGAGGGAGCCGATCTGGCGGAATGCAGAAAGCGCCGTTCTGTCCTCCGCATCCTGTGTAATGGCCGCGCCGAGGGAGCCGTACGGAATATTGACGAAAGAATAAGCGACCCCCCACAGCATGTAAGAAGCATAGGCGTACACAAGCTTCCAGGTGACGCTCACGTCCGGTGACACAAAAATCAATACGGTCATGACCGCAAGAATAATACTTCCGAATAATAAGTACGGCCTGAATTTCCCCCGGGGTCCGATCTTTTTTCTGTAGTCAATGGCCGAGCCGACAATCGGATCAGTCACAGCCGCAAACAGCTTGCTGACCAAAAAAATACTGCCGGCGAACGCTGCCGGAATGCCTGCGACATCTGTGAAAAACTTCAGCAAATAGATCTGCCCGAGATCAAACATAAATCCGTTCCCAAAATCTCCAAAACCATAGGATACTTTTTCTTTCAGACTCAGCTTATGCTCCTTCACTTTTGCGGCAGGTGCTGTCACGACAGGCACATTACTCATAGGCCACCTCTTTCATTCCATTTTTTAAAAGCGGAAATATTCCTCAGCATTCCGGTAACAAATCCCCTCGACAATCTTTCCTAAAAGCTCCATATCGTAAGGCGCTTCGCCTTGTTCCGCCCAGCCGCCGATCAGCGTGCAGACAAGCCGCCTGAAGTATTCATGGCGGGGATAGGACAGGAAACTTCTTGAATCCGTCAGCATCCCGATAAAACGGCTGAACAGGCCTGTATTTGATAACGCTTTCATTTGCTGGAGCATTCCATCTTTCGTGTCATTGAACCACCAGGCTGTGCCGAATTGAATTTTCCCCGGTGTTTTCCCATCCTGAAAGCTGTTGATCATGCTGGCGATAATATAGTTGTCATTCGGATTCAAAGAATACAAAATCGTTTTAGGCAATTGCCGCTTTTTTTCGGCGGAATCTAACAGCCGGGCGAGCGGTTTTGCGATACGTTCATCATTAATTGAGTCATATCCCGTATCAGGACCGAGGCTGCTGAACTTATTTGTATTGGTATTTCTTAACGCGTTAATATGGAACTGCATCGCCCAGTCCAGTTCGGCGTAAAGACCGCAAAGATATTGCAGCGTCCGTGTTCTGAATTTCTTTTCATCTTCAAAAGACACATGCTCTCCGCTTAATCCGGCTGCAAAAATCCGGGCCGCTTCCTCTTCGGTCGTCTCGGCATAGACCATTTGATCTAATGCGTGATCCGACACTCTTCCCCCGGCATTGTGAAAAAAGCGGACGCGGGATTCTAACGCATCTAAATACGATTGGTAGGTGGTGACAGCCATTCCGGAAGCGCTCTCCAGCGAACGGACCCAATCGGCAAAACCCGGGCTGCTGATGTCCAGTCCTTTGTCAGGCCGAAATCCGGGCAGCACTTGAACCGGAAAATCACTTTCTTTCAACAGTTCGTGGTATGTCAGCGCATCGGCAGGATCGTCGGTTGTGCAAATGACTTTGACATTTGATTTCAGAATGAGATCCCTTGCGCCAAACCCGTCTCCCTGCAGGAGCTCATTCGTTTTTTTCCAAATTGCCGCGGCCGTTTTTTCATTCAATACGTCATAAATGCCGAACCAGCGCTGCAGCTCTAAATGCGTCCAGCTGTACAGCGGATTGCCTATCGCCATCGGCACCGTTTTTGCCCAGGCGAAAAACTTCTCTTCATCTGAAGCGTTTCCGGTAATGCAGCGCTCTTCAATGCCGTTGGCCCTCATGATCCGCCACTTGTAGTGGTCACCGTAAAGCCATGCCTCCGTAATCGTTGCGAAGGTTTTATTTTCATAGATTTCCTTTGGGCTTAAGTGACAGTGATAATCAATGATCGGCATGTTTTCGGCGTATTCCCTGTACAGCTTTACGGCCGTTTTACTATCCAGTAAAAAATCATCACCCATAAAAGCTTTCACACTTTCATCCTCCCTCTTAAAAATGTTAACGTTAACAAAATGGTTCTTTTTTATTTTAGCTTCCTCTTTCTCACATATCAATCATTTTTATTTTATTTTTCAGAAAATTTCATCCGTAACATTTTCATACAAAAAAAGACACTGCCGAGAAAGTCCGGCAATGTCTTCTGTGTGATCTTAAGGATTAGTAAGCGAGGCTGAATAATCCTTTGATATGTGTTAAATAACGTACGTTACTTGCTTCTTTCATTAAAGATGCCGGAAGACCTTTCAGCGGAGTAGAGTTCGCTCCGATGATGGCAACCGCGTCTTTACGTCCGAGGCTTGCAAGCGTACCAGAGTTTACAGGCTTGAATGTTTCAAGCGTTTTTCCTTCTAAGTAAGCGAACAGGTTGTAACCGACAAGTTCACCCATCTGCCAAGCGATTTGCGCTGTCGGCGGGTACGGACGGCCGTCCGGCGCAAAGTATACTGCGCTGTCTCCGACAACGAATACATCTTCATGAGAAGTAGATTGTAAGAAATCGTTAACCGTCGCACGGCCGCGGTTCACTTCAAGGCCGGATTCGCCGACTAACGGGTTGCCTTGTACGCCGCCTGTCCATACAAATGTGTTGGCAACGACTTTTGAACCGTCTTTCAGATCAATAACGTTTCCTTCAACATTTGTAACAGGAAGACCTGTTAAGAACTCAACGCCGCGTTTTTCAAGACTTTTTGTCGCGCGTTCGATAAGGTCATCAGGAAGAACAGGAAGAATTTTCGGACCTGCTTCTACTAATTTCAGTTTGATTGCTTTCGGATCTACGCCGTATTTTTTCGTAAGGTTCGGCATGATGTCAGCAAGCTCACCGACAAGCTCAACGCCTGTTAAGCCGCCGCCGCCGATAAGGATCGTTGCATCAGCTTCGTTTTTCGTTTTAGCGTATTCACGCACACGGTCTTCCACGTGTTTGTATACTTTGTTGGCATCAGCCGCAGATTTCAGCACCATGCTGTTTTCTTCGAGTCCAGGAATGCCGAAATAAGCCGTAACAGAACCAAGTCCGACAACAAGCGCGTCATAAGTCAGCTTAGAACCGTCAGAAAGGGCAACTTCTTTCTTATCAACTGAGAAAGAATTGACTTCTGCGATTTTAATGTCGACGTCTTTTCCTTTCAGAAGTTTTTCAAGCGGCATAGCAACAGCCTGTTCAGACACGTTGCCCGCTGCAAGGCGGTGCAGTTCCGTAATGATTTGGTGAGTCGGGTATTTGTTCACAACGGTTACGCGTGCTTCATCTTTACTGTAATGTTTGCGAACGGTTAAAGCAGAAAGAACTCCGCCGTAACCAGCGCCTAAAATGACAATATGTTTTGACATCGTATATCCTCCGTCCTTTATATCAATTTGAATCTGAGATTATTTTTGTTTTTCGTTCATGATTTCAAGATAGCTGTTAGCAAAACGGAACAGCTTTTGAGCTTGAGGATCTTTCAGCATGCGCAGCAGGCCGAAAAGTCCGATCGTTTCATTGCTTGCATCCGCGCGGTCTTTTGCTTCGATCGCAGTAGCCGCAACTTCTTTCGCTGTTTCTTTCACCGGCTCAAGAATTTCTGTAAGCGCACCCACTGTATCGCTCTTCAATACTTCGTCTGTCGCTACAGACTGTGCAAAATCATAAGACTTCGTTAAAATATTTACTAACTCAGTCAGTTTTGGAAGCTGATCCACTAAAACAGTCAGTGATTCTTGAACTTCAGGTTTTAGCAGCTGATCAATAAGATCGCGTTGGCCTTGGCTGACAGATGCATTTGTTTGATCGATTGTTTCTGGCATATCCGATTCTCCTTTACTATAAGCAGTATGCTGATTTTTTTGGAAAGGGTAGCCTTTCCCCCTTCATGCAGAAAAGCATGAAAAAGCAAGATTGTGAATTCATGCACAATCATTTACAAAAATAAATGTTTACTACCCAGTTTTTCACTTTGCCATATCCAGTATTATTTTTATATCAACAAAAACAATTGAATAAGTCAAAATTTCTTTTTCCTCTCTGAAAATAGCAAACATAAAAAACCCCAATTTGATTTACTCTTATATAATAACACTTTTTGAACAAAATTTGAACGTGAATTGTTTCGTTTATGAAATTATTTATATGGCGGGGGTGTAATAACGTTTCTTTTAGGCTATTTTTTTACAGACCATCCGCTTTTCCCCTGTCATTTTTCCCACAATTTTAATAGCGGGCCCGTTTTTCCCGTAAAGGGGTCGCATTCCGGGAGCGGGACACGGCTGATTTCTTCTGAAGTTCTATCATTTTTCTCCGTTTTTGTATCGTACTGCCTGCCGCCCGGATAAGCCCCGATCACGGTAAAATCAGAACTGCCCGACAGTTTTTTATGTCCGGTGCCGGCCGGAATGACCGCTGCGTCCCCCGTTTGAAGAACGGCATCCGCTCCTTGTTCCCCGCCGAACCTCAAAACCGCGTTTCCTTTTACCGCGACAAGAACTTCGTGCGTGGTGCTGTGAAAATGGTGATACGGAAATACTCCGCCCGTCCAGCTGTTCGACCAATCGTGCCGGCGGAGGACGGACTCTGCTTTCTGCACCGTTTCTTCATTAAATACCGCTTTATAAATAACAAGCGGAAGATTCGGGTTATTCGGAATGCGGCCGTCATCTTCAAAATAAAGCACTTGAATATCCTCTTTCTGCATTGTTTTCACCTCCGTATATGTCTGTTTCCCATTCATCATTTGTTAAAACGCTATTTTCTCATATTCCATTGCGAAGCCTGTCGGTGAATAGTATAGTATAAAAAAATATGTGTCAAAATGAGGGATTTAATGAAAGCCATCGTGATCGGAATATTGGCATCTCTGTTTTTTGCAGTCACATTTATTTTAAACAGGGCGATGGAGCTTTCCGGCGGAAGCTGGATGTGGAGCTCTTCCCTGCGTTTTCTTTTTATGGTTCCGTTTTTATTTTTGATCGTTTATGCGAAAGGAAAATGGGCGCCGCTCTGGCATGAAATCCGGAAAAAACCGTTTTTTTGGCTGAAGTGGAGTTTTACCGGGTTCGTGCTTTTTTATGCCCCGATTACGTTTGCGGCGGCATATGGGCCGGGCTGGCTGATCGCCGGCACGTGGCAGATTACAATTGTCGCGGGTGTGCTTCTGTCGCCGTTTTTCTACGAAACAAAAAATTCACCGGCGGGCCCGGTTTCCGCCAGACAAAAGATCCCGCTCATTTCGCTGGTTACTTCCGTCATCATCCTGATCGGAGCCGGTCTGATTCAGCTTCAGCATGCGGGTTCTCTGTCCGGCCGCACGATACTATTCAGCGTGGTGCCGGTCGTCATCGCCGCATTTGCCTATCCGCTCGGCAACCGCAAAATGCTGGAACAATACGGCGGAAAACTCGATACGTTTCAGCGGGTGCTCGGCATGACGCTCGCAAGCCTTCCGTTTTGGCTTTTGATCGCCGCTTTCGGCTGGCATAGAGACGGGCTTCCGTCAATGGCACAGACATTCCAATCCTTTATCGTCGCACTCAGCTCTGGCGTTATCGCAACAGTATTATTTTTCCGCGCCACCGATATGGTGAGGAATGAGCCGCAGAAGCTCGCTGCTGTTGAAGCGACGCAGTCCGGAGAGGTTCTTTTTGCACTGATCGGCGAAATCGTCTTTTTATCCGCGGCGTTTCCGTCACTTCTTTCATTTGCCGGACTGTTCATTATTATTGCGGGAATGGTCATGCATACATTCGCTTCCCGGCAGACAGACCAGAAAACGGCTGAGCAAACGTCAGCCAATCTCACCGGTTCCTGATTTTTTTACGAAAGGTGTCTTCCTGTATGAAAGAAGAAATTCCGGCAATATCTTTTCTGTCAGCCGGCAAACGCTTTGAACAAAACAATACGTCCTTTGATGTCCTAAGCCGTGTAACCGGACATATTCAAAAAGGTTCTATCACGGCGTTGATAGGCCCTTCCGGCGCGGGAAAAAGCACATTGCTGACACTGTGCAATCTGATGAATACACCTGATGAAGGGGAAGTGCTTGTATTCGGAAAAGAAATAAGGCGCTGGGATATCAGGGAGCTCAGAAAAACCGCGGGCCTTGCATTTCAATCAGCTCCCGTCCTCGAGGGCACGGTGCGGGACAACCTTCTGCTCGCAGAAAAACTCCACGGGGCGCAGCACTATACCCCTGAAGAGCTCGCAGATTTTACAGACCTACCGCGCGGGCTTCTGGATCGGAATGCAAAAGAATTATCCGGAGGCCAGCGGCAGAAACTCTCATTAGCGCGAACTCTCGCCGGACTGCCGTCCATCCTGCTGCTGGATGAAATCACCTCGGCGCTCGACCCGTCATCCGTTCTCATCATTGAGAAACTGATTACGAAACTCCATCGACAAAAACAGCTGACGGTCCTGTGGATCACCCATAACCTTGAACAAGCGGAACGGTTATCCGATACGGTATGGTTTATGGCTGAGGGCCGGCTTTTAGAGACCGCGGAAACGAAAACGTTCTTTAAGGAACCGAAACACGAAAAGGCCCGGGCGCTTTTACAAGGGAGCGGGTGCTGATATGAATGATCTTTCTCTATTATTGACAAGTATATTTGTCATTATTGCTTTATTCCTGTCTAAATCTTTTAAAGCCGGCGTCGAAAAGGATATGATCGTCGCAACCGTCAGGGCCGTCATTCAGCTGCTTATCATCGGCTATGTGCTGTCGCTGATTTTTCGCGGTGATCACCCGATATTTATCATATTAATGGTGCTTCTCATGCTCACGGCCGCTTCGCACAATGTCTCCAAACGGAAAAAAATGCGGATCGGCTCATTTTGGCGCGTTTTTCTGACACTGGCGATCGCGGAAACCGTGACGCAGGGACTTTTACTGACCCTTCACATCATTCCGTTCACTTCAAGATATGTCATTCCGATAAGCGGCATGGTCATCGGAAACTCCATGGTGCTCTCAAGCCTGTTTTTAAGCAGGCTCAGTTCGGAAGCGGATCTGCGGAAAGAAGAAATCCAGCTGATTCTCTCTCTCGGAGGAACGCCTAAGCAGGCCGTCCGGCAGATATTGACGTCCAGTATGAAGCTCAGTATGATCCCGACGCTTGAAAGCCAGAAAACATTGGGTCTCGTTCAGCTTCCCGGCATGATGACGGGGCAGATTTTAGCGGGGGCTGATCCGATACAGGCGGTGCGCTTTCAGCTGCTGATCGTTTTTACAACGATGGCCTCCGCTCTTCTTACATGTATCATCCTCAGCGCCTTGACATATCCTTCCCTTTTCACGGAACACTGGCAATTAAAAAAATTCAGCAGGGAAGCGTAGGCTTTTTTCCCTGCTGAATGATGGTTTATGACAAGGTCAGAGATTCATAGTAACGGGATAATTCAATAATCATCGCTCCCATCCGCTCAATGTCCGGAGCAAGGACCCTCTTTACCCCTTCATCCCGGATCGCTTCAGCCGTCACTTTGCCGACTGCGGCGGCAAGCACTTGTTTTTCGAATGCCTGCTGCACTTCTTTTGTGAACCCTTTTTCTTTTGCATAATCAAAGAGAGAACGCACTTGAATGGCTGTCGTAAAACATACGGCATCGACCTCTCCGTTTAACAGCTCTCCCAGCAGTTTATCGACCGTCTCCCTTTCAGGCGGAATATGCTGATACGGCAGAACAGGGAATACCTCCGCTCCGTTTTTCTCAAGGAACTCCGTTAAGACCGGCGCTTTTTCGCCATGAAGCTGTATCATGACTTTTTTATCTTTAAAGTCAAATCGTTCCAAGGAGCGGATCAGCCCTCTTGTTGTACCGTCTTCATCTGAGGCATGCGGCGTGATGCCGAGCTTTTTTAAGGCCGCATATGTTTTATAGCCTCTGCAGCCGATTTTCGCTTCATGAACGGCCGCTAAAAATTCTTCTTTCAGACCGATTTTTTCCGATACCGACAATAACGTTTCCGTACCGATGCCTGTGGTGAATATCACCCAGTCGGCTTTTTGCCCGGCAAATGTTCTTACGTCGGGTTCAATTTGATCCTCCGCCAGGTATACGGTTCCTTGGAGGGAACGGACGACCGCCGTTCCGCCCTGCTTTTCTATTAATCTTGTGATCTCTTCTGTTTTCCGCGAACCGCCGATGGCAATCCGTTTCCCGTTCAATCCTTTTCCCATCGCTGTTTTCTTCTTCCCTTCAGATGCCGGGCGCCCTATGGCAGGCCGTCATTTATTTCTATTATTGTTACGCAATCAGCCGGGAAAATCAAGCTATGCTCCCGTTGAATCCCCCGTGCAGTTGCTGTATCATTAACCGGGCAGAACGATTTGATTCGCGGAGGGATTTTCAATCATGGAAACAAAAAAAGAGTTCGAGACAAAAGGATACGATACTTCGGTCATTTATGAGTTCAATGAGTATCCTGATGCTCACAGCGGCCGATGTGACAATTGCGACTACACGCTGTTTAAAAGCTCAGTGAAGGGCGGAAAATTTTTGAGGGAATGCCGGAGATGCGGCATGAAGAAAAACATATAACAAAACAGGCAGCCGTCTTCCGGTGCGCTGCCTGTTTCTCAATCAATTTTCGACGGCCGCCGTTTTCAAAAATTCTTCAATGGCGCAAACAGCCTGTTTGGGGCCGCCGGTTTCTTCTATTTTCTGCTGCATGCTTTTCACGCGGCTGAGGATGTTTTTATCGCCGTATACGTTTTGAACGTCTTTTTGCAAACGGGCCACAGTGACTTCTTTCGGCGGCAGATGCACGCCAAGCCCCAATTCATCCACACGCTTTGCGGTAACCTCTTGTTCGTGCATTTGCGGAACGACAACGAGCGGGACACCCGCATTCATCGCCTCCATTGTACTGTTCATCCCGCCGTGAGATACGAACAGCTTTGCTTTCTCCAGCACATCAAGCTGAGGAACGTGCTGGCGGATGATAAAGTGATCGGGGACATCCGAAAAACTTTCCGGATCAATTGTTGTGCCGACTGACATAATAACCCGCCAGTCCGAGTCCCGAAACGCGTCAATACACATCCGGTAAAATTCAGGCCAGGCGTTAAACGCCGTTCCCAGTGAGATGAGCATAAGCGGACGGTCATCGGCTGCATCAATTTCCAGACTTCCCGTATTTGTGCGTTCTCCAAGAGACGGACCCACAAAACAGAATCGTTCATCAAAGGTTTCCTGTTTCGGCTGAAAGGCCCTTGGCATAAAGACAATATTCAGTTTTTCAGGCATAAAAAATTCTTCCATTGTCATCCGTTTCAATTGTTCATTTTCAATCTGCTCCTGGTATTCTTCTATCGCCTGTTTGGCCGCTTCCAGTGTTTCTTCGTCTCTTCCTAATTGAAAATACTCATTCATTGCATAGCTCGGGCAGAACTTTACGGCCGGGATGCCGCCATTATCCGCAAACAATTTTCCGGCAAGAGCTAAAAAATCAAACAGGACGATGTCAGGAAGGTCGTCTTTGTACAGCTCTTCCAGCTGCGGAAGCACTTCAACCGCTTCTTCCAGAAACATCACAAACGCGTCATTTTTGTTTACCCGTTCTTTTATCGTCTCCGGGTCCGCCTTTATGCTTGTGCGGTATAAAACGGGAATGGCGCCCGTTTTGGCAACGGAAGCTTCGAATTCCTCAGTCGTAGCGAATGTCACTTTATACCCGCGATTGACAAGTTCCTCGGCTACGGGCAGCGTGGGATTGACATGACCGTGAGCGGCCACATTAATAATGGCGATATGTGTTTTTCTCATCTTTTTTCTTCTCCCTTATTTTCGTTTATCTCCGCTTCTAAAGACTCCAGCCCGTACATGACACTGTTTCGGATCGGCTCAATCCGAACAGGCTCAAGGTGTGAAAAGGCTTTTACAATTCCTTTCAGCGCGACTTCCGCTTCAAGTCTGGCAAGCGGAGCGCCTAAGCAGAAGTGTACGCCGAATCCGAAGGAAAGGTGCGGATTCGATTGGCGATGAATATCAAATACGCCCGCCTTCTCAAATTTGTTTTCATCACGGTTGGCAGATGCAACGTAGCAGAGAACGATTTCCCCGCTTTTCAAGCGGCGTCCGCGCAGTTCAGTGTCGTGCCGGACCGTCCTTCTGACAAACGGAGCGGGAGCGCGAAAACGCAGCGTTTCTTCCACCGTTTGCGCGATGAGAGAAGGGTCCTGTCTCAGCTCTTCATAAAGGCCGGGCGTCTCTAATATGCTGTAAACCGCATTTGAAATGAGATTAGTCGTTGTTTCATTTCCCGCCACTAAAAGCAGGTTGCAAAACGGGATCAGATCTTCTGCCGTGAGCTTCTCTCCCTCTTCTTCCTCTTTTATCAAAATAGAAATAATGTCTTGGCCGGGCTGTTTTCGTTTGCTTTCTATTATTTCCGCAAAAAACGCCGCCAGCTCCGCCTCACATTGGTCACGTTCCTGCTGATTTTTCTCCGCCGCTTCAGGGCTCGCATCTTTCGGCATGCTGACGAGAATGTCCGACCATTTTTTAAACTGATCCATACGTTCGGACGGAACGCCCAATAATTCTGAAATCACCATGACCGGCAAAGGGTAAGAGAGATCTTTAACGATATCAATCCGCCCTTTGTTCTTTGCCTGTTTCAGGAGATGATCGGTAATGTCTTTAATTCGCGGCTCCCATTCCTTCAAGACGCGGGGAGTGAAAGCGCGATTGACGGCGGATCTGATTTGGGTATGCTTCGGCGGGTCCATATTCAGCATGGACTTTGCAATCGAGCTTTTCACATCAGTCATGAGGCTTGAGAACGTCTCTTTATCACTGATGACTTTTTTGACATCATCGTATAAAAACACACTCCAAACCTTCGTTTCTTCATCAAAGTGTATAGGGCTTTCCCGTCTCATTTTTTCGTACCAAGGAAAAGGGTTGTATACGTCCAGGCCGTTTTTTCCTTTCATCAGGGTTCTTTGGATGGCTTGTCTCGTGCTCCTCAGCTTACTCATATTTCATCACTCCTGATTGTTTCATATTTGAATAGTTGACGTACCTTGAATTTTATCCTAGCACATATTTTCAATTTTTTTCTATTCATAACCTTAACTATTAACATAACACAACAAAAGTCATGAATCCGGAGGTGAAATTTCTCCCAAGAAAACAGCAGAGGCGCACAAAAAACCCGAGCCTTCGGCCAGGCTCGGGAGATATGTTCACTCATTCGTCTGCGGTTTCTGGTGCTGCTTTTGGTCTTCAGGAGGCTGCGTATTTCTTTCCATATCGTCCGTATCAGCGCCCATGCCTTTCAGGAAAGAAAACAGCAGAGTGACGGCCTTGTTGATTTCCGGGTCTTTTAAAGCGCGGACGATATCAAAATACCCGGTCTTCCTGCCGCTGTCTTTTTCCTCGACGGCCTTTGTGACCCCCGCATTGATTTTAACGATAAATGGCTCAAGCTGTTTTACATCGAGCATGCCGAGAACGCCGCTTAACAGCAGGAGATTTTTCAGCATATTGGCCGTTTCCGGAGTATTCGCCTTCTTCACGAGGATATCCATCACTTTGTCTCCCTGGCCGAAGAGCCCGCGCAGAAGCGCCAAAACGCCGCGCTCGTTCATGTGCTGAAGAATGTGCAGAGATTCCAAAATCGCGTCTTTATTTCGTAAAAGAGCTGTCTCGATCTCTTCTAAGTCCTTTTTTCGTTTGTCTTCTTCTGTGACGGTCTGTTTTCGGATGCCGCTGATTGCTTTAGCCATTTTGCTGTTTCCCCCTTTTTACGGCGTCTCCCGGAAATACATAATCTTTACGCGCCCATTTCCGATCAACCCGGACACCGATCTGCGGCTGCGGGTTTCCGTAACGGAAATTGATTTTCGGAAGCGGATTAACGCCTTCTTTTTTCAAAATCTCCATCTTCGCTGATGTTTCTTTATAAGCCGGTGTATCGGTATCCTTATCGGCATAGCTGCTTGTCAAAAGGTTAATGGCGGCGTCTTTTGAATCGTTCATCGGGAGATAGACTTGTTTGCCTTTTACCCTGTCTGTGATGACGCACTTGACTTTCACATTTCCGTACGGTGATGTCAGACGGACAAGCGTTCCGTCTTCCAGCCCTCTTTCTTCGGCGAGTTCGGGCGAGACCTCAAGGAACACACCCGGTGTTTTTTCGGATATTCCTTTTGACCGGTAAGTCAGATTCCCTTCGTGAAAATGCTCGAGCAGCCGCCCGTTATTCACATGGATATCATATTCTTCACCAAATTCTTTCGGCTCGGTCCACTGAACGGGATATAGAATCGCTTTGCCGTCTGAAAACGGGAACTTATCCGTAAATAAAAGCGGTGAATCGGTTCCGTCCGCTGCAACCGGCCATTGCAGTGAATTGTAGCCTTCGAGACGTTCGTAAGTGACGCCTGCGTAGAGCGGCGAAAGCATCGCCGCTTCTTCCATAATGTCTGCCGGATGTTCATAGTGCCAATCAGCGCCCAGACGGCTGGCGATGTCTGTAATGATCTGCCAATCAGGCTTTGAATCGCCCAGCGGTTCAAACACTTCGTAAAGGCGCTGCACCCTCCGTTCCGTATTCGTAAACGTCCCTTCTTTTTCAAGGCTCGGGCTTGCCGGAAGCACGACATCGGCGAACTCGGCCGTACGCGAAAGAAAGATATCCTGCACAACGAAGAAATCAAGCTTTTCAAATGCGGCATGAACATGGTTAATATTGGAGTCGACAAGCCCCATTTCTTCTCCTTTTAAGTACATGGACTTCAGTTTTCCTGAGTGGATGCCTTCGATCATTTCATGATTTGTCATTCCGATTTCTTTCGGCAGGTCTGTTCCCCAGCCCTGTTCATACTTTTTACGGGCTTTTTCATCCGTTACTTTTTCATAGCCGGGGAAGCTGTCAGGCATACTGCCGAAATCACTGGCTCCCTGCACGTTATTATGGCCCCGAAGCGGATATGAGCCTGCGCCGGGCTTGCCGTAATTTCCGGTCACAAGAAGCATATTGGAAATGGCCGTGCTCGTATCACTTCCTCCGATATGCTGGGTGACACCCATCGCCCACAGTGCGCACACGCTGCCGGCTTCATGAATCATCCGGGCCACTTTGATTAAGGTATCCTTGTCCACACCGGTATGTTTTTCCGCATATTCCATTGTATAAGGTTCAAGGCTTTTCACGAATTCATCTAATCCGTTCACTCTCTCCTTCAGAAATGCAGTATCCGCCAAATCGTGATCAAGCAGATATTTCGATACGGCATTCAGCCAGACAATATCTGATCCGGCACGCGGCTGGAAAAACACATCGGAGCGCTCGGCCATTTCATGTTTTCGCAAGTCAGCGACGACGAGCTTCTGTCCGTGCAGTTTATGAGAACGTTTAATGCGTGTGGACAGGACGGGGTGAGACTCAGACGTATTTGAACCGATTATCAGCACGAGCTCAGCTTTTTCTATATCTGTAATCGACCCTGAATCACCGCCGTATCCGACCGTTCTGAACAATCCGGCCGTGGCGGGAGACTGGCAGTAGCGTGAGCAGTTGTCGACATTATTTGTGCCGATGACGGCTCTTGCAAGCTTCTGCATCACGTATGATTCTTCATTCGTGCATTTGGAAGATGTGATAAAGGCAAGTGCGTCAGGGCCGAATTGTTCTTTTATATCGGTAAATTTATCAGCGATCAGCTGCAGCGCTTCATCCCATTCCGCCTCCCGAAACGAGTCTCCTTCCCGGATAAGCGGTTTGGTAAGGCGCTTTTCACTATTGACGAAATCCCAGCCGAATTTCCCTTTCACACACGTCGAAATGCCATTTGCTGGGGCCTCGGCCTGAGGCTCGACCTTTAAAATGTCTCTTCCTTTCGTCCATATATCAAAACTGCAGCCGACACCGCAGTATGTGCATACGGTTTTCGTTTTTTTGATTCTTTCATCCCGCATGGCCGATTCCATGTCCGATATGGCCAAAATCGATCCGTATCCGGTTTCGACGCCTTTTGTGATGTCAATCATCGGCCGAAGCGTCTCTTGGTTAATGCTTGTTAAATACCCCGCTTCGCCTTCCATGCCTTTTTCCATCATGGCATTACACGGACATACCGTCGAACAATGTCCGCAGGAAACACATGATGATTCATTGATCGGCACATCCTGATCCCAAATGACCCGCGGGCGTTTCCGCTCCCAATCAATGCTTAAGGTTTCGGTTACCTGTACGTCCTGACAGGCTTCGACGCAGCGTCCGCACAAAATGCACTGGTCGGGATCATATCGGTAAAACGGATTTGATTCATCTTTAGGATACGGTTTTTGATCGAACGGAATGCTTTGATGATTGATTTTCATTTCCTTTACGGTATTATGTACTTCGCAGCTCCCATTGTTGTAATCACAGACCGTGCAGTACAATTCATGGTTGTGCAAAATGTTGTCCATGCCGATAATCTGCGCTTTTTTTACATCGGACGAAAGCGTATCGATGACATCTCCGTCCTTTATTTGCGCGGAACACGAACGCACCAGTTCCCCGTTAACATTGACGATACAGGTATCGCACGTTTCAATCGGCCCGAGACTCGGGTGATAACACACGTGCGGCACGTCAATTGAACTATTGTTCAAAAGCTGCAAAACGGTTTGGCCGTCCGGCGCTTCCATTTCAACCCCATTGATTGTAACTTTCTTTGTCCCAGCCATTTTCTTTTCCCCTTTCTGTACCCCTCTATACATCCTCTATGATTCCCAGCCGGCCTTTCACTAAAACATCTCGTTTATCTCAGGAAACATACGGGTATGAGCGGTAAAAAGGAGGCGTTCACATATGTTGAAGAAAAAAACACTCGCCACGGGATTATCGGCAGTGATGCTCACGGGATGCGCATTCGGCGCAGAAGCATTTTCGGTTACACAGCCCGTCCACGCCGCAGCCGCTTCAAAAACGGAAAACCAACGTGCACAAGAACTGGTGAACAGCCTTTACCAATCGGCGTTTAAAGGGGAAATGCCGCAAAATGTGAAAGGCCTGAAAATCAACCAAAGCACAAGACAGGACGTTTACGATAAAATCGGCGAGCCGGAACAAAAAGCAGACAGCCGCAATCCATTTGATTTATACAGCTGGAACATGGGAAACCCCGGTTATGGATTTTCCTATCATAAAAACGGAAAAATCTCGGAAATACGCTATTTCGGAACAGGGGTCGAGCGGCGCTTAAACCTCGGGAGCGTCACACCTGACGTCTTAAGCAAACAAATCGGCAGCGCTGACAAAATCCTGACAGTGCCAAAAACGGGCGAAACAGATTACGTCTACCATACGGGGCAGTATGAGCTCCGCTTCGTCATCGGCAGTGACCAAAAAGCAGACCATGTCAACCTAAAAGCCAGATAACGCAAAAAAAGCGGCCTCCCGGACCGTTTTTTTCATAGACAGCTTCTCCGTCGTTCCTTACAATACATGGGAGTACAAAAAAAGGGGAACAGTGTGAAGTGAATAGACATCCATTGACATACGGAATATGTACCGTTTTTATCATCGCCCTCGGTTTGCTGTCCAGAACCGCATACATCACCGCCCTATTGCCCGGCATCATAAACGCTTATTTAGGAGATGCCTTGTGGGCGGCAATGATTTTTACAGGATTCGGGCTTTTGTTTCGGCACATACGGACGGAAACAGCCGCATTTTTGAGCCTCTCGTTTTGCTGTCTGATTGAATGCAGCCAGCTGTATCACGCGCCTTGGATTGACGCAATCAGAAGCAGCACGCTCGGCGGGCTGATCCTCGGCTGGCAATTTGTCTGGAGTGACATTTTTGCCTATACCCTCGGGGTATGCGCTGCCGCATTTTTAGAATGGGCCGTAAAAAGAAACCGCCAGTCCCCTTCATAATCGGAGCATGCCGCCGATATGAAGGGATAAGGAGGTGGAAGCTATGGATATCCCTGCGTTATCAATCGCAATGCATCAGGCATCTCTGGCGCAGAATGTAAATATCGCTTTAACAAAAACGGTCATGCAGCATGCACAGGCTGCGGCAGAAGAAACAGTGAAAATGCTGCCGTCCCAGCACCCGACTGCCGGACATTCAATTGATGTGAAAGTGTAAAAAAAGATGCCGGATGATAACCGGCGTCTTTTTTTTGCCCGTTGTACGTACACCATACCGGGCATACAGGAATAAGGTAAACGGAACCAAACATTTGAAAAGGAGGTTTTCCTCTTGTACGATCCTTTCTATCATGAATACACAGCCGAGAGCCACGAACGGGTGCCATATCATTATCCGCGGCCGCCTTATTATTTCCCCAGACCATATCCATACTATCCGCGGCCGCCTTATTATTATCCTAGACCATATCCATACTATCCGCGGCCGTATATCCCGTTCTATCCTTGGTATTAATGTTTGAAAAGAAATGACCGCAGACAGGAGGCTTCCCCTGTCTGCTATTCAACTTTGACCGACAGGATATACGGGAGGGCTTGAACTTTTTCCATTACCGCCGCTTTCCCGCTTTTGCTTTTCACCCTTCCCTTCACTTCAAGCACCGCCTTATTCAATTCATAGGACGTAATCAGAATTCCTTTTTCCTCAAGAGAAGTTAAAATATCATGCATGACGGCTTTCTCCTCAATCCTGAAACTGACAGACAAAGAATGCGCCGCCGGTTTAAACAGAAAATTTAACAGTTCAAGCCCGATTAACGCCAAAATCGTGCCGCTGATGCCGATGACATACATACCTGCCCCAATCGTCAGCCCGATGCCCGACGTAGCCCAAATCCCCGCGGCCGTCGTAAGCCCCCGCACGACATGCCGCTGTAAAATAATCGTGCCGGCTCCTAAAAATCCGACGCCGCTGACGACCTGAGCCGCCACCCGGCTCGGATCAAAGGACGTATGGCTGTTGGATAACAAATCAAAAAAGCCGTATTTGGAAACGATCATCATCAAGGCGCTGCCGACGGCCACTAAAAAATGCGTCCTCAAACCGGCTTCCTTCGCCCTGAATTCTCTCTCCAATCCAATAAGAGCCCCGAGCAGACCCGCAACTGCCAGACGAATCACAAAATCAAGTTCCATCCGTCTCTCTCCTTTCCTTATCTTCTTACCCGCTTTTACACCCCAATCATGCGGTGTATCTTTTTTTAAAATGCACCGACTAATTGACATAAGGAGGTTTTATGAAATATATTCTGTGGTTTTTTATATTATTGTTATTTAGCTTATTTATTTTGGGAGGATATAAAGCATCTGTTTCTCACCCGGATTTCCCGGTTCCATTATTTGCTATGCACAGCAAAACAAAGGAATATGAAAAAGGAAAATACGTTTCAAACTATACATACCGTTTCGCAAAAGAAGAAGAAGGTCCGAGCGGTTTATACCAATTGGAAATAGCCGAAAAAGGCTGGAAACTTAAAGGGCAGGAAGGACTTATCAAAACCTATGAAAAGCGAGGAGAACGTGTTTCACTTTTTTTCGGTACGGGGGAAATAAGCGTCATTGAAGAATGATCCTTCTCAAAAGACAGGCTGAAATCCGCAAACGGCATATCTTTTACGACTTCCTTTATCTCTGCGAATCTATAAATTCAGCCAATATCTCAATTAAGGCGAACACCTTTCTGATCCAAAAAATGCCGCCTTCAATGAGAAAATCATTATACAAAAACAAAAGCGCAACTGAAAAAGAATAAGCACCTCATAAAAAAAGCCCTCTTTTTAAAAAAGAGGGCTGCAGAAGGAAAACAGGTAATTATTTATCTAAAGTGTACTCACTCACATTAAAAGTAAGAATGTTCCCAAAAACAATATGGTCCCTTCTATTTTGAAAAGGGCCTATATTATTATAGTGCTTCTCGATAACATATCTAGATAAGCCTATTCCAGAACTTTTTTGATCATACCATCTGATAAAATCTTTAATCTCTTCCATTGAAAGATCAAATTCTTTCTCAAGACCTGTGGTCATTGTAACAAGAAGAATTGCCCGATTACTGGCGGGCTGTTTATTTGGTGGTTCCTCCCAACTGCATCTCTCAAACAGAATGTCCGGCAATCACCTCAAAAAACGAGGTGAAATCTGTCAGTATCCCGTCATCCGCCAGCTGTTTTTCTTCAAATAGCGCGCGGTTTTTTCCGAGCGGGTCAATGGCCATAATCTTGCCTGCACCTGCTTTTTTCGCCGCTGTGAGCCCCGAAAAGGCATCTTCAATGACTAAGCAATCTTCAGGTCTGAGGCCTAACTTTTCCGATGCGATGAGAAAAATATCCGGCGCCGGTTTTCCGGGGAAGCTCCCGTCATCAAACGTGACTTTGTCAAAATTAAACCACCGATCCAACTGAAAGACGTCAAAGTAAAACTCGACATTTTCCTTTACCGTAGCCGTGGCAATGGTCATCGGCGTTTCTGATTTTTTCAGATGGTTCAATACGCCGGTCAGTCCCTTCGTCAGCTTTAACTCATCTTTGTTTTCAAGGCATAGTTCTCTGTAGTAGGCTTCTTTTTCAAAAGACAGCTTCTTGATTTCTTCATTTGTTAAATCGCCGGAAATAAAATACGTCAGGATTTCACTGTTTGTTCTCCCGTGAATGTTAACGAAAATGTCTTCATCAGATATGGTTTTCGGCGCGTATTTTTTCACCATGAAAAACCATGCTTTTTCGTGCAGATGCGAATCTTGAAACATCGTGCCGTTGAAATCAAAAATAACCCCTTTCATCGAACCGCCCGCCTTTTTTATTTTTTTGCGATTTTGACATCTACATATTGCTCGTAATGAATTTGAACATCTTTCATCACTTTATCATCCGTAATCAGATAGTCCATATCGTGCAAGTTATAGAATACGTAAAAATCTTCCCGGTTGAATTTTTTATTATCCGCCAGCAAAAATTTCGTCCGCGAATTATTCAGCGCGATTTGATGAGCTTCCCCTTCTTCAATGCTGTAAGAAGAAATCTCATCATTATGTATGCCGTTGGCGCTGATGAAGGCTTTCGTAAAATTGAATTTCTGCAGATTGCCGTTCACGATGGGCCCGACGAAGGCACCGGTATTTTTTCGGAAATCGCCGCCAATCAGGATGGTATCCGCAGTGTCACCATGTTTTAAAATATCAAATACGGGATAGTTGTTTGTGATAATCCTGATTCGCTTATGCAGCAGGTGTTTGGCTAAAAGTTCAATCGTCGTGCCGGGCCCTAAAAAAACGGTATCGCCGTCATTTACATATGAAGCTGCGAGTTCCGCGATCTTCCCCTTCTCCTCCATTTGAACACCCAGTTTTTCATTATGCGATAATTCGTGATCAATGGAATAAGATATGCTCTGTGCGCCTCCGTGAATACGTACGATTTTTCCGGCCTTATCCAGCTCGTCCAGATCTCTTCTCACTGTCATATCAGAAACTTCCAATTCATCGATAATATCACTCACCGTAATAAACCCCCGCGAGTTTACGATATCGATGATTTTTAAAAGTCGCTCTTTTTTTAACATGTTTCAATCATCTCCTCAACTTTACACACAATCTAACATACTGCGGCAATCCGGTCAACAAAAACAAACACTAACAAACAACACAATCAACATATAAAACAATGAAAAACTTATATAAACCCTATGAAAACAGATGTTATTTCTTTATGAAGATATTGACAACAAAAATGTATGCGTTTACTATTAAACAAAAGATAACAATTACAAACATTAACAAACTTCAATTCACACATTGGCGAAGGAGGATTCAGTAATGCTCAAATTACCTCATGACTTTATTTTCGGCGGGGCGACTGCGGCATATCAAGCGGAAGGCGCCACAAAAGAAGGCGGCAAAGGGCCTGTGGCCTGGGATGAATTTCTTGAAAAACAGGGAAGATTCAGCCCTGATCCGGCAAGTGATTTTTACCGCCAGTTTCCCGAAGATATTAAACTATGTGAAAAATTCGGAATAAACGGCATCCGCCTTTCTATAGCCTGGACGAGAATTTTCCCTGACGGCACGGGCAAAATCAATCAGGAAGGTGTTGATTACTATCATCGTATTTTCTCAGAGTGCCATAAACGCAACGTCACCCCTTTTGTCACGCTGCATCATTTCGATACACCGAAAGGATTATTTGACCAGGGAGATTTCCTCAACCGCGCTGCAATAGAAGCGTTCGTCAGCTATGCGGAGTTTTGCTTTAAAGAATTCAGCGAAATCCGATATTGGAGCACGTTTAACGAAATTTATCCCACAGCCACCAACCAGTATTTACTCGGGGTTTTCCCGCCATCTGTTAAAAGTGATATCACAAAAGTCATTCAATGCCTCCATCACATGATGGTAGCGCATGCGATGACCGTCAATCTTTTTAAAGACGGCGGCTATCCGGGAGAAATCGGTGTCGTCCACTCATTGGAAACAAAATATCCCGCCAGCGACACAGCAGAAGACCGCCATGCCTGTTTTCTGGATGACGCGTTATCAGTGAGATTTCTCCTCGACGCCACCTACCTCGGTTATTATTCTGAGGAAACCATGCGGGCTCTGGATGAAATCTGTGAGGCAAACGGCGCTTCATACGAGTTTTCAGACAATGACTTTGACGTGATGAAAAAAGCTTCAACGCGCAATGATTATCTCGGCATCAATCATTATCAATGCCATTTCGTCAAAGCGTACGACGGAGAAACCGTTATTCACCATAACGGAACGGGCGATAAGGGCACTTCGGTCTATAAAGTAAAAGGAATCGGCGAAAGAATTTACAAAGAAGGCCTGAAGCGGACTGATTGGGACTGGCTTATTTATCCTGAAGGCATGTATGACATGCTGATGCGCATCAAACGGGACTATCCGCAATATAACAAAATGTACATTACCGAAAACGGCATGGGCTATAAAGATGAGTTTGAAGACGGCATCATTATGGATAAGGCAAGAATCGACTATTTAAAAGTCTATTTAGAAGCCGTCAGTAAAGCGATTACCGACGGAGTCAATGTAAAGGGGTACTTCTTATGGTCCTTAATGGATTTATTTTCATGGACCAACGGCTACAACAAACGTTACGGTCTTTTTTACGTCGACTTTGACACCCAAAAACGGTATCCGAAAGAATCGGCCTACTGGTACAAACTTGTAAGTGAAACAAAAACAATCATTTAACGATCATACATGGTGAAAAGAGTCTCTTTTCATCATGTGTGCCGTCTTTAGGAGGTTTTTTTCATGACAAAGGAAGAATTGCAGATGCTCGGTTTTGAAATCGTCGCCTATGCCGGCGACGCCAGAAGCACTTTATTGAAAGTCCTGAAAGAAGTCCGTGCCGGAAACTTCGAAAACACGGAAGCAGCATTGAAAAGCGCCGATGAAAATTTAACCCTCGCCCACAATGCGCAAACGAAAATGTTAGCTGAAGAAGCTGACGGCAAGGACATGGAATTAGGATTTATTTTCGTTCACGGTCAGGACCACTTGATGACAACCCTTTTGCTCCGTGATCTTATTCAGGATTTTATAGAACTCTACCGAAGCCGCCGATAAGGAGTGGAAAAATGAACGGTATCATCAAGCAAATCGAAAAGGGAAAACCGTTTTTTGAAAAAATCTCAAGAAACATTTATTTAGGCGCGATCCGCGACGGCTTCTTAACGGCCATGCCTGTTATTTTATTCGCCAGCATTTTCATCCTCACCGCCGCTGTGCCGGAAGTGTTGGGTTTCACTTGGCCTAAAAGTGTTTCTGAATGGCTTTGGAAAGTTTATAACTATTCAATGGGCGCCCTCGGTCTGATCGTTGCGGCAACAAGTGCGAAATGCCTGAGTGAATCAATGAACCGAAAAATGCCGAAAAACAAAGGGATCAACCCCGTTTCAGCGATGCTTGCTTCAGTCGTCGGGTTTCTCATTTTAAGCGTCACTCAAATCGATGGCGGATTCTCCACGGAATACCTCGGCACAAAAGGTCTTTTAGCCGCTTTTGTATCCGCTTTCATAACAGTGAACGTTTACAGATTCTGCGTGCTGAAAAATATTACGATTAAAATGCCTAAAGAAGTACCGGGTACCATTTCACAAACATTTAAAGATGTTTTTCCGTTCGCTTTTTCCGTTTTGGCCATGGTGATCGTTGATTTATTGATCAGGAACATGCTGAACGTATCTTTTGCAGAGGCTCTCTCCTCTCTCTTATCGCCGTTTTTTACCGCCGCAGACGGTTATTTCGGGATTTGTGTCATTTGGGGAATGATGGCGCTGTTCTGGTTTGTCGGCGTTCACGGGCCTTCTATTGTGGAGCCGGCCATCGCAGCTATTATTTACGCAAATGTGGAGGCGAACCTTCAGCTCCATAATGCCGGCGAGCAGGCGTCCAACGTGCTGACCGTCGGACTCGGGAACTTCGTCGGCACAATGGGAGGAACCGGCGCAACCCTTGTGGTTCCGTTTATCTTTCTTCTTTTCGCGAAATCCAAGCAATTGAAAGCAGTCGGAAAAGCATCCGCGGTTCCGGTGTCTTTCGCAGTAAACGAACCTCTGCTCTTTGCTGCGCCGATCATTTTAAATCCTTATTTTTTCATTCCGTTTGTTGTAACGCCGATGGTGAATGTCTGTCTGTTTAAATTTTTCGTGGATGTCATCGGAATGAACAGTTTTATGTATGTTCTTCCGTGGGCCACCCCGGCGCCCGCCGGCTTGATTCTCGGAACCGGCATGGGGCTCTCGGCTTTTGTGCTGACGGCTGTATTAATCATTGTCGATTTCCTGATATACCTGCCATTCTGCAAAGCTTATGACAAAGTATTAGCGGCGAAAGAAGCCCAACACACCGAGCCTGAAACCGCGCCGCAAACATTACAGCCCGCCATGGCCGGCGCCTCAGAAGACGCGGCCTCCGTCATCAGCACAAATCTTCAGGAATCCTCATCCGCCTTGGAACACGGCACCAATGTGTTAGTGCTGTGCGCCGGAGCGGGAACGAGCGCCATGCTTGCGAACGCACTGACAGAAGGAGCCGAAGAATACAACGTGCCGATTACCGCCTCAGCAGGCGCCTACGGATCCCATTACGACATCATGAAAGACTTCGATATGATCATTTTAGCTCCGCAAGTCGGCTCTTATTATGATGACATTAAAGAAGATGCGGACCGCCTGCAAGTGAAACTCATCGCAACGAAAGGAGCAGAATATATCAGCCTCACCAGAAATTCACAAAAAGCCATTCAGTTCATACTGGAGCATACCTCAAAATAGAATCGGGGGTTTATCATGGATGCCAAACTTTTAAAATCAAGATTCGAAGACATTTTCAAGAGAAGTAACGGAGAACTGTTTTTCGCACCCGGCCGAATCAACCTGATCGGGGAACATACGGATTATATAGGCGGCCACGTTCTTCCCTGCGCGATCACGATCGGAACTTATGCCGTATGCGCAAAACGCGGAGATCACCAGATCCGGTTATACTCAGAAAACTTTCCTGACAGCGGCATTGTCTGCCTTGATCTTTCCGCCACAGCATACAAAAAAGAAGACGGCTGGGCCAATTATCCGAAGGGGATGATCCATTACCTTCTTAAAGCCGGCGGCCAAATAGACAGCGGAATGGATATTCTTTTTCACGGTACGATTCCAAACGGAGCCGGTTTAAGCTCCTCCGCTTCCATTGAAATGTTAACAGGTTCCATTTTAAGAAAGTTATTCAGCCTGGATGTTTCCGATACTGAACTGGCGCTTATCGGAAAAAGAGTCGAAAATGAATTTATCGGCGTGAATTCAGGCATTATGGATCAATTCGCAGTGCAAAAAGGCAAAAAGAACATGGCCATTCTGTTAAACTGCGATAAGCTTGAGCACGAAATGATTCCGGCTGCTTTTAACGGATATAAAATCGTCATTATGAATACGAACAAGCGCCGGGAGCTGGCCGCTTCAAAATATAATGAACGCCGCAGCGAATGCGACGCAGCTCTCTCGGAACTGCGGCAATATCGGAATATCGCATCACTTGCGGAATTGACGGCAGAAGAATTCAACGAACTCGAATCCCTTCTCTCCTGTGAAACTTTGCGTAAAAGAGCCCGGCACGCGGTCAATGAAAACGAGCGGACCCTCTCAGCCGCGGAGGCTCTCAAATCGAATGATTTGAAAACGTTCGGCGAGCTGATGAATGCGTCCCACCGTTCGTTACGCGATGATTATGAAGTGACCGGTGACGAATTAGACGCACTCGCTGAAGCAGCCTGGAAAGAAGGAGCACTCGGAGCGCGGATGACGGGCGCGGGGTTCGGCGGCTGCGCCATAGCCATTGTGGAAAATGAAGAAACCGCCGGCTTTATCCGGGCCGTTTCATCTCACTACCGCAGCAGGACAGGTCTTGAAGCTTCTTTCTACATCGCGGATATAAGCGATGGCGCGGCTGAATGGAGGGAAAAATAAATCATGGCGATTCTCGTTCTCGGCGGAGCCGGCTATATCGGTTCTCATGCGGTTGATCAATTATTAAACAAAGGATTTAAAACGATAGTTGTGGATCATCTGCAGACAGGCCACCAGAAAGCTGTTCATGAAAAAGCAGTTTTTTACCATGGAGATATCCGTGACAAACCGTTTCTTCGCTCTGTGTTTGCGAAGGAGAACGTAACAGGCGTTCTCCATTTTGCCGCTCAATCCCTTGTCGGCGAATCAATGAAAGACCCTCTTTCATATTTCAATAATAATGTGTACGGTACGCAAATTACGCTGGAGGTCATGCAGGAATTCGGGGTGAAACACATTGTGTTTTCTTCATCCGCCGCTGTATATGGCGAACCTGAAAAAGTGCCCATCACAGAAGACATGCCGGAAAAGCCGGAAAGCGCATACGGCGAATCAAAACTCATGACAGAAAAAATGCTGAAGTGGTGTGAAACTGCCTGCGGCATAAAATATGTCTCGCTTCGGTATTTTAACGTTGCCGGCGCGAAAACGGACGGTTCCATCGGAGAAGATCATCATCCGGAAACCCACCTTATCCCTATCCTTTTACAAACCGCGCTCGGTCAGCGCGAGGAGGTTTTGATATTCGGCACTGACTATGATACAAAAGACGGCACGTGCATCCGCGATTATGTCCATGTTTCCGATTTAATCGATGCCCATATTCTCGCTCTGGAATATTTGCAAAACGGCGGAGACAGCGGCATTTTCAATTTAGGATCAAGCAGCGGGTTTTCCGTATCAGAAATGGCGGAAGCGGCCCGGCAAGTGACCGAAAGAGACATAAAAGTAAGAGCGGCCGCAAGAAGACCCGGTGATCCAAGCACCCTCATCGCTTCCAGCGATAAAGCGCGGAACATTCTGGGCTGGAATCCGAAACAAACGGACATATCGGAAATCATTGCGTCAGCATGGAATTGGCATCGGCAACATCCAAACGGATACAAGGACAAATGAAATGGAGGCGGCGGTCATTGAAGTTTTTGAATCAGTGGCAGGGTTTCTGAAAGAAAGCACTGTCTTAGGCGACATAAATGAAACAGATGTGATTTATACAAGAAACAGACTTCTCGATCTGCTCGGACTGCCGGATTATGCAGAACCGAAACATATCAAGAAACAAAACAGGCTTCACTATTTGGACGAAATGGTGAAAGACGCGGTAAAACGGGCAATCATTAACGATACGCCGGCTGAAAGAGACATGCTGGGAAGCAGGATCATGGACGTGATCACACCGGCCCCTTCTCTCATCAATGCCGCGTTCAGCGAATTGTTATCAGATTGCCCGAAAAAAGCAACAGATTATTTTTATAGACTGAGCCAAAACAACGACTATATTAAGACGCGGGCCATTCGAAAAAACATCGTGTACCGCTCAATAACACCTTTTGGGGAATTGGACATCACCATTAATTTATCAAAACCGGAAAAAGACCCTAAAGACATCGCCGCGGTAAAAAACAGTCCGGAAAACCGGTATCCGACATGTCTGCTCTGTATGGAAAACGAGGGGTATGCCGGAACACCGCATCACCCCGCCCGTTCAAATCACCGCATCATCAGGCTTGACTTAGCGGGAGAACAGTGGGGGTTTCAATATTCTCCTTATGCGTATTACAGCGAGCATGCCATCTTTCTATCAAGCGTGCACAAGCCGATGAACATCAGCCGTGACAGCTTCAAAAGGCTTCTGGCCATTACGGAAATCTTCCCGCATTATTTCGCGGGATCAAACGCAGACTTGCCGATCGTAGGAGGCTCCATTCTTTCTCACGATCATTATCAAGGCGGCGCCCATGAGTTTCCGATGGCAAAAGCGGGTTCCCTCTACCCTTTTCATATGCGTCATTTTCCAGACGTTCAGGCCGAAGCCGTGAAGTGGCCGGTATCAGTGATCCGCCTTCGCGCAAAAGATCCGGATTTGCTGACAGATGCCGCTGCCTATGTTTTTGAAAAGTGGCGGGAATATTCAGACGAAACCGTCAGCATCATCGCAAAGACAAATGAACCCCATAATACCGTCACCCCGATTGCCAGACGCAGGGGAACGGATTTTGAAATCGATCTCGCTCTCAGAAACAACCGCACCTCCGAAGATTATCCGGATGGCATTTTTCACCCGCATCAAGATGTCCATCACATCAAAAAAGAAAATATCGGTCTGATTGAAGTGATGGGACTCGCCGTTTTACCTCCCCGCCTGAAAGATGAGCTGGCAGAAGTGAAAAAGTATTTACTGAATGAACCTCATGACATCAAAGATATTCATCTTCCGTGGGCTGAAAACATCAAAGCGGATAAAGACGTGACACCGGAGAATGCAGCCGCTGTTTTACAAAAAGAAACCGCGAATGTATTTTTACGCGCGCTGACCGATGCAGGCATTTTTAAAATGACACCCGAAGGAATTCAGGCGTTTCAGCGTTTCACGACGTTATTGGAGAATGGCAGCTGAAACATTCAGAGTGAAATCAATCAACAATCTTTTTTATCAGGAGGTATTGTGATGTTCAAAAACCGATTGAAACGTGTATTTATAAACGCAATCTGTCTTTCTCTCATTTTCACTGCTTTTACATTCTTTGAGAAGTTTCCTAAAGCAAAAGCGGATGCCCCGTTTGCCTATGGCGCTGATATAGGATGGCTGAAACAAATGGAGGACGAAGGTGTGCGCTGGCTGGATGACGGCGGAAAACAGAAAGATGCCTTGCAGATTCTTAAAGATCACGGAATAAATGCCGTGAGACTGAGAGTGTTTGTGAATCCGCCAAGCAGCTATTATTGGCTGAAAGACGGGACAACATGGACCATGCTCGGCTATAGTGACAAAGCGGGCGTACTTGCGGCGGCAAAAAGGGCAAAAGCGTTAGGAATGAAGGTAATGGTTGACTTCCATTACAGTGATGTGTTCGCTGATCCAGGCCACCAGATCAAGCCGAACCAATGGAACGGCTATTCAAACAGCCAGCTGCAGGCAGCCGTGTATAACCATACGTACGATGTCATGAAAGAACTTAAAAATCACGGCATCTCCCCTGATTGGGTGCAAGTAGGAAATGAAATGAATTCAGGAATTTTACTGCCCGACGGCAGCACGAACGATTTCAGCAAATTGACCGGCTTACTGAACAAAGGCTATGACGCCGTGAAATCCGTCAGCCCGGCCACCAAGGTCATCAGCCATTTGGCACACGGCACGGACAACAGCCTATTCAGATGGTGGTTTGATCAATTCTTTAAAAACGGAGGAAAAACCGACATCATCGGCGTTTCGTTCTATCCCTATTGGGAAGGCAAGCCGTACTGGGAGCTCACCAGCCATTTATCATCTAATTTGAATGACATCGCCTCACGCTACAACAAGGAAGTCATGGTGGTTGAACTGGGCGGAGATGAAAATAATCCGAAAGATTCCTACTGGACCATAAAAGACACCATAAAACTGGTGAAAGCCGTTCCGAACGGCAAAGGAATCGGCGTATTTTACTGGGAACCCGAAGCTCACTCCAGCGTTCTGTCAGACGCGTATCCATTAGGCGCAACCGCCAAAGTGTCTAAAAACGTCTTGAAATACACAACCGCAATCGACGCTTTTCATGATGCCGCAACAGGAAAATGATTGATGCGAATCTCAAGCAGGCTCATTGTGCAGCCTGCTTTTTTATAAGGCTGTAGTGTTGGCCTGTTATGAAACAGAGCAAGTAACGAATACGGAAAGAAAAATACCCGAAAACCCGCGTTTCGGTTAAAAAGCCGCTTTTTAAATAGAATACTTCTTCTGTTCCCCCTCCTTCTTATTTCTGCGCACTATCTCTCAGTTCCTAAATCATAACTTTACGATTGTTGAAAAAGAAACAAACATTTTATAATATTGTGTAAGCACCACCGAGCAGGAGGACGGGCCATGGACAAAAAAGAACAGCTCCTCACGGATTTCAGGGACTTTTTTAACAAGATGGTGTGGCTGAATAGGCTGAAGATGGAAGAAAGCCTTAAGGGGCATAAACCTTCTGAAGTGCATTGCATCGAATTCATCGAAAAAATTGAAGACGCCAATGTGACAAAACTTGCGGAGTCCCTTTATATGACAAGAGGCGCCATAAGTAAATTAACGAAGAAGCTTATCAATAAAGGCCTTATCGAAAGCTATCAGAAGCCGCTTAACAAGAAAGAAATCTATTTCAGGCTTACCGAACAAGGAAAAGTCATTTATAAAATTCACGAGGAATTGCACAAAGAGTTTCAAGAACGGGACAAAATCGTGTTTGAACAAGTAACTGATGAACAATTTGACACGATGCTGAACTTCGTGGAAACATACAGCAGGCATTTGGATTCAGAAATAAAGAAACTTGGTGCAGACTTGAAATCGGAATAAATATGAATAAAACCATAGGCAGCCCTGCTCCATGAAAACGGGCTGCCTTTTTATATCCCTCTTATTGTTGACAAAGAAACAAAACCACTCTATTATTTTGTTGACAAGGAAACAAAGACAGCAATTTTGAGAGGAGAATACTATGTCAACACATAAAAGAAAGGTACTTCGGCTTCCAAAAGAAGTTCTCACAGCCGCCTGGGCTATTGCACTGGGAGCAATCGCTCCAATGCTTGACTCTACGATGGTAAACATCGCCATCGGCAAACTGACCAAAGACTTCAACACAACATTGGATATCATTCAGTGGTCCGTTACAGGCTATATGTTAGCACTTGCGATTGCAGTACCCGTATCCGGCTGGCTTATGAATAAATATAACGGTAAGAAAATCTTCATCGGCTCAGTCATCGCCTTTGGTGTCATTTCTGTTTTTGCGGGAATGAGCCGTGACGTTTCCAGCTTCATCTTCTTCCGTTTGCTTCAAGGATTCAGCGCCGGCATTATCACTCCGCTTATGTCAACACTCTTGGTTAAAACGGCAGGTCCGGAAAACCTGGGAAAAGTGATGGCAATCGTCAGCACCCCTATGATCTTCGGCCCGATCTTAGGACCTGTCATTGGGGGTTTCATCGTCCAAGGCGCTTCATGGCATTGGATTTTTTACATCAACGTGTTCATCGTTTTGATTGCTGCACCGCTTATGATGAAAACCATTCCAGACTTTGAACCATTCAACAAAGATCGTAAACTCGATATTTTCGGGATTATCAATTTGTCATTAATGAGCGCGGCATTGATGTACGGTATTACAAAAGCGGCGGATCATGCATCATTTAACAATAGCGACACCATTTTATGGACAGGCATCGGTCTTGTTTCAGCAGCTATTTATCTTGTATATAATCAGATCAAGAAAAACCAAACCGTGCTGCCTATGAATTTGTTTGCAAACAAGAGCTTCTTGGCATCTTCGATCGGGTTGTTCTTAGCGAATGTTGCCATCATGGGGCCGATGTTAATACTTCCGCTGTTTTTTCAAAACATTCGTCAGTTCACGGCAGCCGGAGCAGCACTCGCTTTAATCCCTCAAGGAGTCGGAATGCTCGTGACTCGTCCGCTGATCGGAAAAATGATTGATAAGATCGGTGCGAAATACGTGGTTACGGTCAGTCTTGTTCTTTCGCTGATCGGATCTATCCCGCTTATTTTTATCACCGATAACACAAGTATGATTTGGATTTCCGTCGTATTATTTATCCGCGGCACCAGTTTTGGAGGAATTATGCTCCCATTAATGAGTGACGCTTATACAGGTCTTGACAGCAAACAGCTTCCGGAAGCAGGTGTCGGTATTCATATGATTGAAAACCTCGGTTCCAGCTTTGGGTCAGCTGTGATCGCAACCGTTACCGCAACTGTCATACAAGAATTGCAGCCGACGATTCCGAACAGTTTAAAAGGCTACCATGCCGGATTCTTAGTATCCGTCATCATCCTTGCGGCCATCTTCATTCCAAGTCTGTTCCTTACCCATAAAAAGACTGCCATATAAAGAACTTTTTAAAGTAAAAAACCCTTGCGCAGCAAGGGTTTTAATGAATGAAACTGATGATGGTTGCCGGCAAAGTCAGCCAACAACAGACAAAGCCTTTTACTCATTCACATTGCTTTTCATTAACCATTCTACTTCCGTTAATTCTTGTTTTTGAACGTCTTTTGTATGTTTTTTCGTAAAATGGACTTTAACAGCTTCTTCGTTTTCCCAAATCTCCCAAAGCATGATTTTGCGTTCTGATGGTTCAAGCGGATAAGCATGGAACTGAATACAGCCTTCTTCTTTGTTCGTTTCTTCCTCAAGTTTTTTGAACTCTTTCATTATTTCATTAAGGTCTTTATCACTGATGATTTTTAAGCATGCCGTTATGTAATGCATCGAAATTCCCCCTCTTCCCATCTTTTTATGGCTTTACATTATAACATTTATCGAAAAACGAAACCGGCCTACCGCATTCTCAACATATAAAAAACCGTCCATAAAAATGAACGGCAATGTTTATTTAAGAGCATTAAGAGCGACTTTTGCAGCCTCAGCGATAAGAGCATTATTATAATTGGCATCTTCCGTAAACCGGTTTGACAGGATTGCCAAAACAATTGGGGCTCTGTCAGGCGGCCAAACGATCGCAATGTCGTTTCGTGTGCCGTAGCTTCCGGCTCCGGATTTATCGCCGACTTCCCATCCTGCAGGAGCGCCTGCCCGAATCAGTTCGTCGCCGGTAGCGTTGCCCCGCATCCAATCTGTTAAAATCGTGCGCTTGTCAGCCGTGAGAGTGTTACCCAAAGCGAAAGTCTTAAGGTCAGTTGCCAGTGCTTTTGCGGTGCTTGTGTCACGACGATCCCCGGGAATCGCAGAGTTTAGATCCGTCTCGAATCGATCAGCTTTCGTTACATGATCCCCGATCTGTTTCAATGATTTTTCAAAACCTTTGGGACCGCCAAGCTGCTGCAGCAATAGGTTCCCGGCGGTATTATCGCTGTAACGGACAGCGGCTTCTGAGATTTCTTTCAGGCTCATGCCTGTATCCATGTGTTTTTCTGTGATTGGAGAATATGTAACCAAATCGTCTTTGCTGTAGCGGATGATGGCATTAAGTTTTTCATTTGAGCTTTTCTTCAGAACAGCAGCTGCAGCCAGAACTTTATAGGTTGATGCGTAAGCAAACCGTTCATTCGGCCGATAGGCGATTGTCTTGTTTGAACCTGTATCAATCGCATAAACGCCGAGCCTGGCATCAAATTTTTTCTCAAGCTGAACAAATTTCTGATTCGTTATACAGCTTGTCATTTTTGCGTCCTCTATAGATTTCGCTTCAGCATGCGCTGAGCCAAATAAAGGATTGAAACCGGTAAAGCTTAAACATAAGAGTCCAATGCATATTCCAAATTGTATTCTCGCTTTATTTTTCACATCCAGACCTCCTCATTATAATGATTTTGTATACATCTTCTAATTAACATTACAAACAGGATGAAAGTCAATATAATTCCTGTGTGATGTTTTCCGTGACAGTTAGGAAATCAGCTGAAAATTTAATTAAAACACCCCTGACTCTTCAATGGATAGCGTTTCTTCCGGCAGATATTTCGCGAAGAACCCATGTGATACAGCGTTTGATTTCTTGCTTGAGCCACGGCCGCTCTACCCGGATTCATTTTGCCATCTGGACCATGCAGCGGAAGCAGGCGGCGCAACGGCCGCCGCTCCCGTAAGTAATACCGCTGATAGAATTTCCTTGTTATTGCTTCTCCTGCTTTTTGTATTCTGCGATTTCCTTAGGGGTAGCCTTCCGGACTCCGTCTGTGTCTGTCCTGTTTGCCACTTGAACGCCTTCCATGTTTTTTATCTCGCTGACGACTCCCAAATGCTCTAAATACACATGATCACCAATCTTGAAACGATTCAGTTTAGCCCGCTCCTCTGTCATGCTCCTGTATTCAGTCGCGGCTTTCATTTTTAATTCAGCCAGACACATTTGACAAAGGGTTACTGTTACAGAATTGCCGTTAAAATCAGTAAACGAAACCGATCTGACAGATTCCTTTTCCGGGTGCATCGTGCATGTTTTCTTCATAGGCGATGGCCGTGTAAATTTAATCATTCCGCTTCCTCCTCAAAAAAAGTCTTTTCGTCCCCTGACATAACAGCGGATGAATGGGAAGTTCCATTCACCCGCATCCGAACTGTCACGACACATGGAGATTGTCTTTCCTTCGCCGGCTGACGGATATTCATACATCCTGCATAGCTGTAAAGCCTATATTTCTTTATATTCCCAATGCTCGCCGCATTTCCCTGTTAGGATGAAGTTTCTAAAGCTGTTGACCAGTTGCCGCATGTTGGCTCCATGCGAAAAGCCATGTGGACCGCCGTATCCCAATTCATACGGGTAATTTTCAGCCCTTTCATATGTGTGTATGCTTTTTAAAGGAGGCGCATCACATGATGTTCTAACAACCAATTCAACTGAAACAAAGTGATTTAGTCGACAAAAAGATTGTCAGGAGCAAAAAGAACGGTGAATCTAAAAGCAATTGATCTTTTTGAATATGGATTGTAAGTCAACGCATTTTCCAAATTAATAAGATAAATAAAAATAGACCCCCTCACAGTTAATGGTAAGGGGGTTATTGAGTATACGGCCGATATTTCTTTTTTGAATCCAAATGTCTGCATTCCCATACCGTCTACAGATATACTTTCTCTAGATTGGAATATTTTAAGCATGTATAAGGATAACAACTGAAATAAACGAAGATTATGCAAAAATGGAGTGATGAGGTGTTGAGCAGTAAAGTGTTTTATGATTTTGCCGCCATGATAATGTACAAATATTTAATTAATACTGTATTAGTTTATTCAATATGTTAATTTTACTTTGATCTTTATTACTCTTCTTTGTTCTTCTATACCATCTAATAAAGACTTATTATAAACCTTGAGGTAATCATCAATAGTCAGCAAATGATATTTGGCTCCGTCATCTTCAAAAACCCCTAGGTTATTATAGTCTACGTCTGCAAATGGTTTTAAATCCTCAATGCAAGCAATGCCTATTTTAGTATTCGTTTTCCTAAATTCATGCTCATGTAAATCAACCAATTTATATCCTTGCAGTTCCATACTTTTTTTTAGCTTTTCCCACTTTTCCTCTAAAAATATTACAGGAATAAGGATATCAATGTCTTCTGGTGAAAAGTTCAACCCAGTTACCTTCTCAAGACCTAAAGATCCATATAATAATGGAATAATGTCTAACTCTTTATTAAGAGTTTTAGCTATATTTATAAATTCATTATACAATTTCATCTTTATATCCCCAATTTTTGGCCATTTAGAATCAACTGCTACTTGGAGTTTCTTTGGAATTTTATAAATCCTGTAGGTCAATTTTATAATTTTCACTTTAAAAGGATTCTTTTATCTCAATGGATCTCCTGAAGCTATATGCCAATGCAGATGCTTTGAATCCTGATAATCTCCTAAGTTTGTAAGCACCCTGCAAGAACCACTTTCTTTTGTCACCTTCGCCGCAACCTTTTTAATCACACCCAGCAACTCGAGTAAAAGTTCATTGTCGTCTTCTTCCAAAGTGATTAAAGAAGAGATATGTTTTTTAGGAATAGCAACAATATGCACCGGCCAAAAAGGTCTTGTATGATGATACGCCAAAACATTCTCGGTTTCTAAAACTTTATTTACTTTTGTTTTTCCGCTTAATACTTCGTCACAATAAAAGTCTTCAGTCATCATTAATCCCCCTTACTCTTTAGCTTTGATCATCATAATCAATATACAAATTAACCCAATGCTCTGCTTTATTTTTCACTTTTGTTATTAAGATAAGAGAACCACAATAAACTTATGAACCCAGCAGCTCCTATGATTGTAGATATAATGTAAGTCCAATTAAGTAAATCCATAAACTTCTCCTCTGAGAAATAATTTCAATACATCACATTTTGTGTTTTTTTCTGATTAATAAATTCTTTATTCTTCCTCAAATTTATTTATTCTGCTTAACATTCTCCTATCGTTTTTCGAAGCTTTCTTCAGCGATCTTTTCTCATATAATGTTCCTTTATTAATCACAACAAAATCAGTATTATTTTGCACATAAACTTGGAAGTCAGATGATTCATAGTAACCCGTAACGTTTTCTAAAACCGTCTTGGAATTGTCTTTATTATATAGATCATAGTTGACTGGCGGTCTGCTGATTGCAAATTTCCCAAAAACAGCAACATCATCCTTACCGGGAGTATGGCTCGCTCCTTTAATAAATATAACGCTAAATATTAAAATCAAGAAAATTGCAATTAAAGTTCCTGCAAACATAAATTTTTCATTTCTTTTCCAGTTCAACATAAACAACCCTTTTCTTTATCATGCCGTGTTGATATAAGTAAATCTTACAATTTATGTACTAACATATAAATGTTTAGAATTTAAACAAGCCGCTTCCATTCAACATACTTAAATCGCTGCTGATGAAGGTCTTCCAGGATTGATGCCCATTTACCTCAGCCTTCCACAACAATGCTTTTTTCTCTCCATCCTAAATCCGTTCACTTCAAAGTTACTCACCCTTCCGAAAGTGTTTTTACTTAGAGCTCAGCTACTTAACCACAACTTTTTGTACAAGAATAGAGTCCCAAAGCCAAAAGATCAGAGAAAATAATACGCTGAATAAATATATCTCATAACTCGCTAGTATAGACCCTAATGGGTTATAAGGTTCAAAGAGAACCGACATGATTAGCCATGCAATAAATGAAAACACTGTGTATAGTAAGAGATATTTAAAATTGAACATTCTAGGTTTTCGGTTTAAGATAAGCTGCAATGGCAATTCAAAAATTAAATAACATGTCAACATGATCCCGCTAATTATAAGATAAGGAACATATTCAGCTTGATGCAGGGTGATCACATATACCAGTGTAGAACATATGGCCGACAAAATAAGGACAGCTAGGTATCTTACTACCATCAAATCTATCTCCCCCCTTACGATTAAAAAACAAACATGCTTGCAATTGCTATTTTTCGTAATAATAAGATTTGACCCAAGGATAGATTCTGCCCTTATTTTCACACCATTCAACAAATCCCTTTGATTGTTTTTCTTTAAACAACAACCAGTCATTCAACAAATCTTGATAATAGTTAAGCTGTTCGTTATTGCTTTTTCTTGTTTGTTGACATTCTATCTTGTTGTTCAACTGCCGGGACTTGGTAAGAAGTGCTTGATCTTCTTCAATATCGCCTAGATATAAATCTTCGGATATGTGATGAAATGAATACCACAAGGCGTTCAAATGAATATCGATTAACGTTAATAAAGATAATTGTTCATTACTGCCGCCTAGTCTAAGTGCATTATTCAAGTAATCAACACGATTTTCAGTATTTAAAAACACACCATACCACCTGTATGGTCTTGGATCTTCGGGGTTACTCTTCATCCATGCTTCAAGCAGAGGCTTTAAAAGATCCGTTTCTAAAGGGTGAACAAGTATATGGTGAATATCATCTGATGTTTCTAATAAAGCAAATAGCCAACAAGCAAAATTCTGTTGTGCATGATTATCCCACGTTTTGGCTTCATCGATAAAGGAAGATAATGCATTAAGGGATTCTTTACGTAACCCTTTTTCTTTGAGAGAGCAAAACTTTTTAAATAATGGGTATTCATCCAGTCTGTCATTTTTTAAGATATTAGTTAAGACATCTATCATGATTCACATCTCTCTTTGCCTAGAATAAACTTAAACAATTTGAAATACGACATACAATGCAACTTCAGCTACAAGCAAATAAATCATATATCTAGCATAATTTAATACATCTTCATCAGTATTTTTCTCTTTTTTAAAAGTCCATGCAAATAAACCTAATACAGTTGCCACTAACACGATTTCAATTATTGTTAAAATTGACATACCTTCCTCCTAAAAAAGACGAGAGTTCCTTATGATGCATATTTACTTAGTTTCTTCAAAATAATAATGACAATAAACTGAGTTGCTTTCTTCATATCTAATATATGTATCTTGGGTTAAGAACTTTGTATAGCCGGTTGTTTTGAGTATCGCTTTACTCATCATGAGCATATCCTTCTGGATATCATAATCTGTTTGGATATCCAAATTAACTTTAAATGCTGCATGTAACTCAAAGAACCAATCGTCAAATTTAAATTTTAAAATTTTCATTGCGATCCCCCGATCTGTTTCATTGAAATGCGTCAATTTAGACTAAAACTATAAATCAACCTCAATCGCCTTTTCATATGCTGAATGGAAAATTATTTTGTTATCTTTCCATTCGGCATTACCTACTCCTAACACATCAAGGTCGTCTTCACCCTCGGTATTTCGGGTCATAATATATACGGTGTCCTTATTCACTTTTCTCATTAAACCAGGGTATAAACTAGGAACATGCACATAAAAATCGTAAAAGTGATTCGTTTCCCCTAAGGTGGCGTTTCTATATTCTATGGTTACTGTTACATTTTTAGCTGGCGAAGAAATGGTCCCATATGAATCACCAGTTGCCGCCAACAATGCAACTATAAGTACTACTGGAATTGTTAAGCAAATTACATATAATTGCCGTATTTTATATCTACGAGCTAACACAAAAAAACCGACTAAAGTAAGCAGTACAGGGAAAATATAATTTGTTTCCACTACAAAGCTTAAGTAATAACCATCATGAGACATTAAGAAAACAGTTAAATCAAATGCTAAAACCAATACAAAGAAGATTGTTGCTCCATTTATTTTGCGTAATATTTTGTTTACCATAATCATTGCCCCCGTTCATACACCGCACTCGATCATTTGCGATCTGCAGCCTTAGAGTTGCATTATAGCAAAGTAAAAGGGGCGTCAGTAATAAAGACAGAACAAAAAGACTTATACAAATTTAATCTCTTCATTTAATTCAGAATTATTTCACCTTATAAAAACTTTCCATTTCTTCATGTTCATCACCTTCAATGAGTTCAAAGCTGCCTGGTACATTATACATTATTTTCCGTTAATCTATCAATTCCGGTTAATACCTCACCATCATCTTACATCTTCATCTATCACACACCATAATTCATTATCTAATAATACGTTCCAACCTTTTTAACCCGCTTAATCTTTCCAATTCAATTAATTCGAACACTGCCAAGTAATTCCCTGCACTCCGGTTTCTCACCCATAGCCTCTCTTCTCAAATTCTTAACCACACAAGATTAAGGACAAAGACTCAGGTCAAATTATTCATTTTCTTCTCCTTAATCACACATTGTTCTGTTTCTTCATTCCTACATGGTAATATCTTGTTAAAGTATTTCGTATGAAAGGATATGGTCATGAAAGTTTTCGAAGCAACCACCCTGCTGGCCGCTGCCAAACAGCGTGCGGGTGAATACAAAGAACTGCGCGGCCAGATGGTCAATCTAAAAAAAGCGTTTCAAGGTATGGCTGACCTCGGTGACAGCGACTTTTCAGGCAGGGGCGCTGACAATATCAAAGCCTTTTTCCAGGACCACGCCGGCGTCACAGACAGCTGGCTTGATCTGATCGATATGAAAATCGCATTTCTCACAAGCCTTCCCGGCAAGGTCGAAGATGCCGGACTTTCCAATTCGCATGTGGAGGAATCATTTCTGGAGCATGAGCTCACCCACGCCCTCAGTAAATCAAAGGCGATTATGGAAGAGCAGAAAAAGGACATGCGCTCCATCCTCGGAGAGATCGAAGACATCATCTCGCTTGATCTGTTTTCAACGGAAAGCACAGATCAGAAGCTCTCTTCAGCTGACAAAAAAAGAAGCGAAACGATACATAAACTCGGCAAGCTTGATCACGATCTAACGAAAGAATACGCAGAAACCGAAGCAAATGAACATTTTATCCAAGCAGATTTCCAGCAGCTCCAAAACGCCACGGGCAAAGGAAAAAGCGCCACGCCGCTTCACTACAACGCCAAAGCATACCGTGAAAGCGACATCCATAAGAAAAAAGGCGATATCGCAAGACATTCGGATGCTTATTTGACGATTAAAAAGGAAGAAGCGAAAGAGCGTGAAATCAAGGATCTGAAGAAAAAGCTGGCTGATGGTGTAACCGACCCGGATGAATACTTAGAAATCGCCAAAAAGGTTGGCTATGAGAATCTCACCCCTGAACAGCTTGAATTTGTTTCATTTCTGGAACAGCGTAAAGCTTTCATAGATAACGGAAAAGAAGTATTGCAAATCATAGGTGATGGCGCCAAAGGTCTGCTTGTTGGTGTATACGATCTTGCCAAGGATACCGGTGAAGGAGCACTTCAACTCGGATGGAATATCGGTTGGACAATTGACAACTTAAACAAAGATCCTCAAAAAGTTCTAGATACTGTTCTGGAATACGATTATCTAGGTGTCTATCAAAGTATGGTTGACACATTGAAGGATGATTGGGATAAAAAGATGATTCACGGGGATGCATATACACGGATGCACTATGTTACTTACTTGGGCGGAAGTCTTCTGTTATTGAAAGGCGGAAAGTCCTCTGTCTCAACAGGCTCGAAAGATCTTGCTAAAGCTGGTGGCACAATTAAGAAAGGCGGAAAGTCTGTAAAACAGTTTTACAAATCTCCTGTCAATCGGTATACTCCTGCATTAGAAGGAATCCTTCAAGATGCTGAGAATACTATTAACGTGAAGAATACACCACTCCTAAAAAGAATAGCCGATTCCACTAAAGGTAGTGTACTCTTTAAATCAATCAATGGTAAGTCATCAAAAAACAAGACAGTTAAAATAGGCCTTTCCAAAAAATCAAGAGAAGTTGCGCTTCCAAAGGTAGACACATATGAACAAGCTAGAAATGAGGCGCTAAATCTAATTGGTGATTTAGGAATAGATTCAAAACCTTTTATAGGTACTTTATCTAAAAGCGCAGGCTTTGGTAAAGTTACTGGCCGAATGTCTGGAGATAATAAAGTCCTTTGGAGATTAGATTATGACCCCGAAAAGGGTCCTCATATAAATGTTGAGGATTATAGAAATGGAAAAGGAGATAAGGCAAAGAAATATTATATACCTTTTAACGGAAACGAAGATACTTATAAATCCCTTTTAAAACATTTAAATAAATAGGAAGTGTTAATATGACCTTATACGAAGAATGTCTAGAAGCTCTTGGAGATAACAAAGAAGTCCTCACTATTTCTGAGACACGTAAATATCATGAGCAACTTGGCGAAAGTTTCCCCTTCACATCATGGGGAAGAATTAAATGGGATGAAGTAACTTATCACAGATCTATTGATTACGCTGAAGATATTGATGAATGGTTAGTTGAGAATAAAATAGATAATAAAACTGTTATTCTCCTTTGGGCTTACGGTGATTATCCAGCTGTAAAAACCAGCTTAGACAACGCCTTAAACGTAATTGATGATGTAACTGCTGTAGGTTCAGATACCTTCATGTTCAGCGAATCTGGTTATGTTATTGAATTTTTCCATGATGGAGATGTAACAATAGGAAAAGCAATATGAAAATATTAGCCCTTCTTAGTTAAGAGAATCAATATGAATTTAGAGAAAAAAATGAAAGATATATTAATTAAAAGAAAAAAACTTAATCTTAATGATGACTATGGCATTCAAAAAAGTTGGGATGAAATAATTGAAGTGCTCTCAGAAAACGAAGAAAATACAATCAGCTATCTAGAAAATTGTAATAAAGCAGATTTATATTGGGTCAGTGAGGTATTTGAAGATTTAGCTGAAAGTTTGCAAACTAAAGACCTTATTGATTGTTTAAGAAAATTAGATGAAAAATACCCTGGCCTAGAAATGACAAATGATATTGATATAGCAGAAAGTTATATATAATATACTTACCATCTCTTTTATTTGAAGATAACGATTCTTGGTGGTGGTAAGCAATGATTGAAATTAAAGTTTCTGATCCTGTATTTAGATTTCTCGGCGGACATTTCCACCAAGATATAGAATCTCCGGCAAATGCACTTGATGAATATTTAAATGAAGCATCACAAAAACTAAAAGAAAGAGATTTAATAGCACTAACTGAGTTTGTAAATAGTGATTATTCAGAAGAAGACAAGAATGAATTTATAGAGGAAACAGCGGATGGCATATACTTTCCTGAAGATGATATAACTCCATTAGAATGGCTTAAGCAAGTCACTGAACAAATTAAAAAGCATCTTAAACAACATAGTTAGAAAAAGAGCCCTCTTATAAGAAGGGCTTCTTTTATAATTTCAATTTCACTTCTAGCTCCGCTTTCGTTTTTAGTCCGTAAATGCCGTATGTCTTCAAAACAAACATGGACTGAATCGTTCGACCGCATTTTTGATGACAGATAAATTGAAGTGGTATAAACTGCAGAAAAAGACGGTAATAAAAAATCCCATAATAATGGACTTAATTTATATTCTTCTAATCTCATTTTATGGGATTTTTCCCATCTCTCTGATGAACAAAAAGTCGCTAAACCATATCGGCTGTATTAGATGTAGAGATGTATATTAATAAAGATGGCTCAATAGCTACTGCATATCCTTTATATAAAAAACCAAGGGAATTATGGAATATTCATTTGAATGTAAAAGAGACCATTTAGGATACTTACGAGTAGTTCTCCCCGCAGAGTTAGAATACTTTTCTGATTTCATTGAAGACATTGTTTCGGTAGATGAAGCTGATGAATACTTGAAAATGATTCAAGATGTATTAGATAGTTCTTCTGAAGAATATGAGATTCAACTAAATACAACCATTGCATATATAAAAGAAGATCAAACAGTCATAGAACACCTTTATACAGAAAATGAAAACGATAGAAGCTCCATGGAGACAGAAAAATTCACTTATACTCGACTGGAGAGACAAGATCCCCCAAAGGTATAAGAGTGATGATTGAAACTTTAGGTCCCTTGAAATTCAAGGGACCTTTTTATTACTTAATAACGCTTCAAGTTTCACTTTGTTTTCGATCCGCAGTTACTATCGGAGAACTCATTAGGAAGCGTCTGACGAATTTTCGGTTTTCAATGCATAATAGCTATCAATGCCATTTCCTTGTCCTTCTTACTGGAATAATGTAAGCCTCTAGAGCTCTATCAATATAAAGTAAAAAACCCTTGCTACGCAAGGGTTTTGGCTATGATTCCGACTGGGCTCGAACCAGCGACCTCTACCCTGTCAAGGTAGTGATTATCTTCTGATACGAACGGACGTTTTATTTTGAAACCTTATTTTATAAGGTTTGCTGACCAGTCTTTCTGATAAAAAATCTTCTGTTTTGGCTAAAAATGAACAAGTTGGTCCCCAATTCGTCCCCAACTGTCCCCAAATCAGATTTATTGACAACAGAACTTAGGTTCGCATATCATCTTTGCAGGAGTTGAATCGCAATGACCGATTTTGAGCGTAAAGTGTATCGGATTATTTTTAATATGACCCGCTTCGGGAAAAATCCCTCCATGGAACAATTGAAAAGGAAAACCGGGAAAGATGAACAAGCAATACGTGCTGCTGTGAAAAGTTTGATGAGGGAACGTAAGTTAATGTGGGATAAAAGAAAAGAGAAATGGAACGTAAATAATTAAAAGCTTACTTAAAAGTAAGCTTTATGAGTTTTCTGATTCAGCAGCCTCTTGGTCTGCAATCATCTCAGCAATATTCATAGTTGGCAAAATAATAGGTGTTTCATTTCCTTTACTTGAGACTTCCGATATTAATGATCGCAAATATGGGTACAATATAGAAACGCCATTAATTTTATAAAAACCAAGCTTTTCTTGTTCGGTTAATTCTTCATCACTTTCTATACAGAATTCACCTTTTATTAGACACTTTACGAAGAAAAAATTTTTTTCGAGTTCTGGATCACCCATTTCTATTCCTAGAGTAATCAAAGCTTTGTTTTTTTCTTCGTCAGCAAAATCTAAACCAAAACTAAATGTCGGTAACAGATATTCTCCATCAGGCTCTCCCCAAGGGTCAAATTTATATTCTATGTCTGTTACATGATAGTCAGTAAATTGTAAAATTGATCTCATACTACGCAGCCCTTACAGTTTCATTATTAGAGAAAGACTTCTTAGTGTTTTTAATGTGTACACTAGTTGTGTCTTTGAATGTTACGGGAAAGTTAAAGAAAAATTGTTCTTGGTATTCCGGATAATGATTAGGTGAAAAAAGGTCATCCATAGTCAACTCTTTTCTCTCCCCACCAGATTCCACAAAAATTCCTGGGTTTAGCGAATCTTTGCTAACATCAATACCCAATTTCTGAGCAGAAGCAAAAATCTTATCGTTGTCAAATTTAAATTTCATGTATATCACTCTCTTCTATTTGAAGTGTTATTGGTCTACGACGTCGACGTCCTTTACTTCTCTTTCCTTTAAAAACCTTAGTAGGGATTAGACCCACGATTTTAATTTTTTCAAAGTCAAGAATATCTTTGTCGCGAATACAAAGCTGCACTCCATTAAGACCTAATTCAACTTCTACGAGTTCTCTATCAGTAGCAGAGGTTGTTTTAAACGTTCTTTGAATAACTTTAACTTCTTCCGGTAACTGGTCACAGACTAAACATCTTAACTCTGTTGCAGTTTTATTTGTTAAATTTATTCTTTGTTCATGACAATGTTTCTTGAATTCTTTAAAAAAACCTCGAAAAAAATTATACCCACCCCGGGAGTCCAAATTCAAAAAATTTTCATTGTCGATTTCAATAGTCGCTTCTAAAACAGCTCCATCTTCTGTTCCTTTGAGTTTAAAAACCGACCAAGTTTTTGCTTGATCAAAGTCATCTCGAAAGAAATAAGAACCTTGCCCAAGCCAATGATCTTCTCTTAGATCCCCTAACTTGAATTCTTTATCTTTGATAATTTTATTCGCAACTCTTAACGAAGTTCCGTGAAAACCTTTAATGTTTATTTTGTAATTATAATCCCCATGAGTCAGCATTTTAAACCCCAGTTTTTAATTCCTTTTAATTTTAAAACACTTTAAACCATTCCAAAATGGTATATCTTACTTAAATATATTAGAACATTATGGAACAATAAACAATAATAAAGTTCTATTTTCCACCCAAAAATAAACATTATATGCATATTGTGTGTACACTGATTGTGTATTCAATACATAAAATCCCCACGTCGAACTTCGTTTAATATTCAATATATAGATATATAAAGACTAACCTCCTCTTTTTTTCACAATATATAGACCTCCCGTTAAAAATTTCAAACCAGTCTTTCATACATAGGTGGCAACTGTAGGACAAACAAATATTTTTAATTGGCTTTTCATCTTCAAGCTCACTTCTCAAGTATTTAACCATACATGAATAAGCACAAAGGCGCAGGTCTAATTATTCATTTTTCCTCTTTTGATCACACATTAATCTTTTTCTTTATTCTTCCATGGTAATATTTTGTTGAAGCATTTAAAAGAAAGGAAAAGATCATGAAAGTTTTTGAAGCAAACAGCCTACTGTCCGCTGCCAAACAGCGTGCGAGTGAATACAAAGAACTGCGTTGCCAGATGATCAATCTAAAAAAAGCCTTTCAAGGTATGGCTGACCTCGGTGACAGCGACTTTTCAGGCCGGGGCGCCGATAATATCAAAGCCTTTTTCCAGGATCACGCCGGCGTCACAGACAGCTGGCTTGATCTGATCGATATGAAAATCGCATTTCTCACAAGCCTTCCCGGCAAGGTCGAAGATGCCGGACTTTCCAATTCGCATGTGGAGGAATCATTTCTGGAGCACGAGCTCACCCATGCCCTCAGTAAATCAAAGGCGATTATGGAAGAGCAGAAAAAGGACATGCGCTCCATCCTGGATGAGATCGATGAAATTATCTCGCTCGAATTGTTTTCAACCGAAAGCACAGATCAGAAGCTGTCTTCAGCTGACAAAAAAAGAAGCGAAACGATACATAAACTCGGCAAGCTTGATCACGATCTAACGAAAGAATACGCAGAAACCGAAGCAAATGAACATTTTATCCAAGCAGATTTCCAGCAGCTCCAAAACGCCACGGGCAAAGGAAAAAGCGCCACGCCGCTTCACTACAACGCCAAAGCGTACCGTGAAAGCGACATCCATAAGAAAAAAGGCGATATCGCAAGACATTCGGATGCTTATTTGACGATTAAAAAGGAAGAAGCGAAAGAGCGTGAAATCAAGGATCTGAAGAAAAAGCTGGCTGATGGCGTAACCGACCCGGATGAATACTTAGAAATCGCCAAAAAGGTTGGCTATGAGAATCTCACCCCTGAACAGCTTGAATTTGTTTCATTTCTGGAACAGCGTAAAGCTTTCATGGATAACGGAAAAGAAGCATTGCAAATCATAGGTGATGGCGCCAAAGGTCTGCTTGTTGGTGTATACGATCTTGCCAAGGATACCGGTGAAGGAGCACTTCAACTCGGATGGAATATCGGTTGGACAATTGACAACTTAAACAAAGATCCTCAAAAAGTTCTGGATACTGTTCTGGAATATGATTATCTAGGTGTCTATCAAAGTATGGTTGACACATTGAAGGATGATTGGGATAAAAAGATGATTCACGGGGATGCATATACACGGATGCACTATGTTACTTACTTGGGCGGAAGTCTTCTGTTATTGAAAGGCGGAAAGTCCTCTGTCTCAACAGGCTCAAAAGATCTTGCTAAAGTTGGGAAGGCGGCTAGCGAAAAGATTAAAAATGGCAATCCATCTGTCAAGCCTTATGCCGATAGATATACCCCTGCATTAGAAGGGATTTTACAAGACGCCGGGAATACTATTAATGTTAAAAATACGCCGCTTTTAAAGAGATTAGTTCAATCAAAGGATGATTTGTTTACTAAAGCCGCACCTTATACTTACAGAGATGAATATGGAAACCTCAAAACAGTTAACTTAAAAATGGGCCATCTAAAAAACCAAAAACACCCTAAAACTGGAGTTCCATATAATAAAGACGGTTTCCCAATTTTCAAAGCAAAATTTGATACAAAGATTGATTCCAAACTTTATAAGGAAAGCGATTATTTACAATTTAAAGATGCAACCTTAAAATTAAAAGAAGAAATTGAAAGAGATCCTTTACTTAGAAATCAATTCAATGACCTTCAAATCGAAATGATAAAAGCTGGTGAAACACCAGACGGATATACTTGGCATCATCACCAAGATTCAGGGAGAATGCAATTAGTTGACCAAAAGGTGCATCGGCAAACAGGCCATACAGGAGGCCGGCACCTTTGGGGTGGAGGAAGTAAGAACAGATAGGAGTTGGTCAATATGACAGAGTGGAGATTCGCCGAAGAACCTATCGGGGAAACAACTGTTAAAAAAATCGAAAAGGCTTTAGATATTAAGTTTCCAAACGACTACATTTCAACTATATTAAACAACAATGGAGCACGCCCAAGTAAAAAGATTTTTGACTATGAAAATACAAAAGGCGCGGTTTTTAATCGATTACATGGTCTAACTGAGGATAGTTCCAGTTTTATTTTAGAGGTTTTAGAAGATTATCAGGATGGAAGAATGCTTTCAGGGATAGTCCCTTTCGCCTGTGATCCTTTCGGTAATGAAATCTGTTTCGATTACCGTCAGAATAAAGAAAATCCCTCCGTGGTTTTCTGGGATCATGAAATTGCTTATGAAGACCCTGATGGAGCTTTGAGTCATATATCTGATTCATTTACCGATTTGGTTAATAAACTATACGATGAATAAAAAGATAAGTCCCTTCTCATAACGAGAAGGGATTCTCTTATTTTAGTAGAGCTTCAAGCTTCGCTTTTGTTTTCGGCCCGTAAATGCCGTCAGCAGCCAGACCATACATGGACTTAAAAAACAAAAACCCTTCTCGTCATAAGAAGGACTTTCATTCATCATACGGCCGATACTTTTATCGTTTAAATGCAAAATCCCCCCACATTTGCGGAGGGACAAAAATTCTCATTAATTATCTTGCAGTAAAAATTCACAAACATTTGGCTTAATATGCTGTCTTTGAAGACTCATTAATAAATATTTGGTTTCAATTTCAGAAGAAAAGATTTTATCCTTATAACTCTCAAATTCTTTTCTTGTTGGTTTGTCGTTTTTAAAGACTTCTTCAACCGCAATGCCAAACGCATCAAACTTCTTACCCGCAGAGTTTTTTCTTAAATTGAGAGACTCTTTTTCGCCATTAAGACGATTAGAAAAGATGCTTAAAATCTCTACAGTTGCTTCGACTTGCTTCTCATTTAAGTTGTGATCTAAAGCAAACATAAAAAATGGATAATCATCACCATTTATAATTGTTTTTAATAAATAATTTTGGTACTTGAGAAGCTCTACTTCTTTTTCTAAACTCATGGAGTCACTCCTTTATCGTCATCCAATAACTTGCATAATCGCCCATGCAATAGTACGAGCAGCTGATTGCGGCAGCTCCAAATCAAAAATCATAAAATCAACCAACTTTTTCTCAATGTCACTGGAAACTTTGTCAAGGAAATTAGCCAGCTCTTTGGAATACTTTTTAACATAACTTGCATTTTTCTTGCTTAACAGACTTAGTAAATCCCCTGCTAAATCACCGCCGTATCTAAGAGCAAGAACAAGCGCATCTTTCTTCCATCCCTGTGTAGAAAATTCACCGCTTGTATTTCCAACTGATTTGCTTTTAGACTCAGCAATAGTCTGCAACTCAGTTTTTTGAACTTGGGCATACGTTAATAATTCATTACCTTTATTAGAACTTCTTTCTGCCGCAAAAGAGGTTAGTGGGGAAGCTGAAAGCATTATTGAAAAGGCTAAGCAACCAGCAAGAACTTTTTTCTTTAGCATCATTTTCTCCTATTAGTAGATGCATCTACAAGTGTTATTTGGCCCAAACAAATTATAACATTAAAATTTTACTTAAAATACATATTTTTCATAAAATACATTAAATAGTATTTTTGTCATTGTATTTCCCGAGTAAAAATAAGTAAGTGTTCTCTTTAATTTATGCGATTCATTACAATACTAATACAAAAACTGGTAGCATTTATTTTGAGTCCACAACGTTGGGTTTAGGTGAAAATAAGTGAATTATAAGAAAATCGCTGCCCTTATTCGTTTGGAAATCAATTGTTTATCAAAAAGGGTCGCCCTCTTAAACTGAGACAGAACTCTATTTTCACTTTAATAGTGCTTCAAGCTTTGCTTTTGTTTTCGGCCCGTAAATGCCATCAGCAGTTAGGCCATACATAGACTGGAATCGTTTGACCGCATTTGCTGTTTTCGAGCCATATGCGCCGTCGATTCCAAAGTTCTTTGCGCTCTTATCCGGGTAGTAATGAAGAGCCGCCAGCGCCGTTTGAATCTGTTTTACGGCCTCTCCTCGGGTCAATGGGCTTGTGACTTTAAAAGTACCCGCAGGCAGGCTGAATTTTGATTTCTGAGTGTTTTTAGGCTTTGAGGCTGTTACCTTCTTCTTGCCGCCGCTTTTCAGCTCGTTATCGCTTTTGATATAGGAGACATTCACATACCCGTGGAATGTCTGGCCTTTTGAATTGGTGTATTCAACATATCCCCATCCGTTGACAGTTGATCCAAGCTGATATTTTACAACCGTACCATTCGGCAGGTTAAGCACCATGGAAGAAGAGGCGCTCCGTTGCGTACGTAAAACAAGGCCGTCACTTGAAACCACCGTGTTTTTGATAAAACGGCCTTTATTCGAATCGGTGTTGGTTTTCGATTTGTTGTTAGTTGGTTTGTTAATTACTACCCCACCTAATCGCGCTTTTACTCCATTCTTGAAATCAGTAAACCCTTGGGATCTGCTTACCCATGGGGCCGGACAGATTTTGTGTGTAATGTCATAGTGCCGCACGATGTCATTGATCGGATCAAGTTTAAACTTCTTGCATAGCTCAGCGCAGACTTGTTCTGCACGGGCAATGGTATCCGGATGGAAAGTGCCGTTCTTTTCAATACAAAGCTCCACGCCGATAGATAAGAAATTCGCATTCGGCTTCAGCGCCGAGACACCCCGGTAAGGCTGCCCGTTAACAATCTGTTGGACATCATTCGCATGATAAGCCACCTCATTCAACGGAATGATACAAATAGCCTCTGTACGATCGACAAAGATATGTGCAGAAGCAAACGTCTGTTTCTTCTCAGACAGATTTCTGTTCTGTGCGGGGAGCGTTTGACCAAAATATCTATAATGATTGGCAGCAGGCGCGCCGGGGTTTGCCGTGTAATGTACGGCCAGTTTCTTCACGCCGTTGTTTTTAATTCCCGGCCGCGTCCATTTATTAATATCAATATATTGGTTTTTAAATGCTGACATAAAAATCTCTCCTATTCTGTTTTGAAATATAAAAAGGCCGCCGAACGGCAGCTCTTACTTGGTTAAATCGTGCTGTTTTAAAACGGCTTTTTGCTTATGGCCTTTTTCAGTCACATAGTTGTTTTTGAACCATGCTACCAGTGACATGATGATCGTAAACCCGATGGAGCCGCCTAAATAAACCGCGTCCGCAAGGTCATTCACTTGATCATCTGCAATCGGTAGCACATCTTTACCAAACATCACTAAAACTTGGTTTACCAGAGCAATAAAAAGAAGCACAGTCCGGACGACTGTACCTTTGTCGAATTTTTTCATATGTTATTTTCCTCCTTATTTTTGCAGCAAGTTATACATGATCGCGATAGCCCCGCCGATAAAGCCGGTGCTGACGGCCGTTATTATGGCTCCTGTGATGGTCCGTTTGATCCAAGTCGTATTTTCATCAATTTTGTTCAGCTTTTCGTTTAATGAAATGATTTGCTGATCATGCCTGTCTGAAGAACGTTCAAGGACACTTACCCGCTGTTCAAGAGTCTTTTGCCCGGCTTTAACCTCTGTAATTTCTTTTTGTAAAGCATTCACTTCCGGTACCTCCGTCATTTGTGACATTAGTACGCCCCCCTTTTATCTATCTCATACGCTTCACCTCCTTCGAGGCAAAATAAAAAAGCCTTATTAATTGGCTTCTGTTTGATCCTCGTATGGCTGCCCTGTTACTTCTTGAAACTGATCCGGTGTAACATACATCGCAGCCACACCCTCTTTCATGTCTTCGACGGTACAATCGTTAAAACCCATTGCCTGCTTTACCATTGCTGTTGTCGCCCACTTGTAGAACAAGGCATAAACCCAGAAATTAAGATTCACTGGTCACCCCTCCTTCCAATTCCAATACTTTAAGCTTTAAGGCAGCAAGCTGTTTACCCATTGAAATATTTACTGCTTCAGCCTGCTTTCGTGCTATGATTTCATTTGTAAGCTGCATCCCAAGAGCTTGCTGGCCTTCTTCAGCTTGCTTTCTTGCAAGCTCTTCGACCGAAAGTTGTTGCCCGATCTTGTAAAGTTGATCTTTAACTGGATCGGGATCGGTAACTATCTCTTTTTTCAAGCTGTCTTTATATTCTTGATCAGCCGTTTCGATCCAAGTATTCTTTTCTTTATCAAATTTAGGCCGCCACATTCCCGCACCATCAGCCGTTAATGGTGGGATGTCCGTAGCGTTATCAGACATCTTATACTCTCCGGTTTCCGGATCGAGTGATAATTCAGCCGGCTTACCAATATAAATATTGTCGCTTCCATAAGGGAATATCAGTTTCATGAAATCACCTTCCTTTCTTTAAGTTAGTGGAATATTTATGTCGATATAGTAACCGTTGACCTTTGATTCGGTTGTTGCCATAATACCAGTAATTTTCATGTCGCCTGAAGCGTATACAATTATCTTGCTGTACCCAGTTGTTCCGCTGGTTGCAACCAATTTCACCACACCTTTGCTTGGAGCGCAGGAAGTGGGTATGCTGCCGAAGACAATTTCCCTGTCAGTAAGAACATGACCATTTAAGTGAAGCGTATTTCCTACTTTTCGATATTGAACAGGTCGATCCCCTGTTTTGGCACCGTTTTTGTATGTCACATCTAACCAAGGAATATCAATGTCAGTAATAAGCTCCCGCCAACCCGTAAACTCACCTTCCTTGTGAATTGTTGAAATCCATGTACGGTTATCATAAGAGCGTGTGGCAACTATTTTTTTTAATCCTTGTGGCGGAGCCAAGTCAGCAGGCACATCCGATATATCATAATAATACCAAGCTGCATCATCATCACCAGGATGGTTTACAACGCCGGCACCAAAATAAAAGCCTGTCGGATAATCAAAAAGATTCTGCCCTTTCATTATTTTTATTCGTTGCCCGTCTTGTGTTGTCAGGGGATAGAGTTGCCCGCCATTCCACTTATCCCTTTCCACTTGAGAAATATGGCGAATGCCGTTGTTATCGTGTTGGCGAAACGCATAATAGTCGGCCTGTTTCACATTATCAACGTTACTAAGCCCGATCTGCTCCTTTGTAACCTCATGTGGATTATCTCTTCGGGCAGCCAGTTCATCAGTATATGCTTTAGCGTTTTTTTCAGCCGCATCAGCTTTGTTTTGGGCTCCTGTTGTCGTTTCCTTCGCATTCCAGTTAGTGCGCTCTGTGGCTGTAATATGCCGGTCATTATCCTTTGTATGGGCGTCAAAATCGGCTTTGGAAGCTTGCAGTACATTGTCAACGTTACCGAGCCCTACTTGTGCTTTGGTTGTCTTGTGTGGGTTGTCAATTCGTTTTTCGTGCTTGTCAGTATAAGCTTTGGCATCAGATACAGCAGAAGAAACATCTTCCTTCGTTGCTCCGATCGTTTGCAACTCTTTCAGGGCCTGATAGGCCGTATATTGATACCAGTTAAACCAGTCCGCCGGTGGGTGGTCCATCGGCTTATACCCTTGATCAATGGACGTTTGCGGCGGCCGCTGCCCGGGGTTCCCCCATTCTGGTAATTCTTTTGTAAAAGACATATGCTTCACACTCCTTAAATTGGTAACGGATAATCATCTTCTGGCCGGAAGATGCCCCCCAGGGTCCCGCCGTCTTTTCCATCAGAAGAAAACCCATATTCGCTTGTTTCTATGGTGCTGGCTGATGATGAAAAACAGAATGTGCCGTTTAAATCCACATAGGCAACTCGAACCCCCGCAGCCACCGTTTTTTGAACGATGTTCGAAAATTGCGTTTCGCTCATTCCCACCTTACTTAATGCTTCGATCGGCGCCTTTTTCACAATGATTGCAGCTGGTTCATCCTGATTGTTCTCTTTGCTGCTTACAATGTTTATTTCACTCGGCTTGCAGTTCAATGTTTTCGCCAGCGCTTCAATAATCCGGTTTGTTGTCCCGTCTGAGGCATTCCGGGCTACCTTTCCACGAATGAGCACGCGGTATATTTCATCAGTGGACCGGCCCCGATCCTGGGCAACGTTATCCCCGAGAAGGTCCAGCGATTTCCCGCGCGCTGCGTCAATATCCCGCCATTGTTCCGCCGTTGTCAGTGAATTTTTTAATGCTGTCAATTGTTCATCGACAATTAAAAAAAGCTTCCCGATATTGCTCTTTTCGTCTTTCAAGAACGCATCAGTTAGCTTTCCTATTAAATCTTTGATCATATCAGATTCACCACTATTTCAGAGAAGTGAACTTGCGCAACTTCTCTCGGTTCAATTGTAATATTTGACTGACCGAGAGAAGCCGCATCCTTCCCGATTTGTATAGTCACATCTGAAACCCCATTCACCTGATATACAGCGTTAAAAAGTTGCGACAGAATAACGTCGTCACCCATCTGTGAGCCGGTAAAAGATGAACCATTTTCATCAATCCCGCCAATTTTATATACGAGATTATTTTTGATCTGACTCACGCCGTCAACAGGGAATAAAGCGTTTGTTTTTAAATCAAGCTGCACATAAATTTTCACTTCTTTTGCAAAATCAAATTTGACATCGTGATCCAAACCACTTGCATCTGTAATGACAACCGATTGTTCTCCGACTGTTTCAATACCGGCCGCCACGCTGTCAAACAGAGCTTGCGCCACGTCTACTTTTGTTCCCCCGAGGACATAGGCATGAATGCTTTTCGGTGGATTGCCGTCCGCATCCGTTTGCATGGTATTATTCGCCACTATATTCGCTGAACGAACGCCCGAAACGGCAAGCAATGCCGAAATGATGCCGCTATTCGTAGAAGCAGAACTGCCTTCAACTGATTTTTTAATTCGCGCCCGAAATTCCGGATCAGATTCCTCGTCAGTGCCGCCTGCAGCTGCTTCCGGATTATTCACTGAATAAACTCCCTCTAACGTCTCAGCCTGTTCAGTAATGGTATTGGCCGCGACATTGTTAATAATCCCTTTAGACAGCGATACAGCCGCCCCTGTGCCCGTTCCATCATCCCCGATTACAACATCTTCGATTAGTTCAAAATAAATACCGGATGCCGTTGTATATTGGGTTTGTTCTTCTATGACGAATCCGGGTTCCCCGGTAAAAAACAGAGTTGTGACCGCCTCAGCCGCCGGCTCCCGGCTTATACCGAAATTACTTCCCAACCTGTCCAACTGAACACCCTCCGACTTACTGACAAAGCCGCTATTATAAACCCGCTCTGCAATGTCCCAAATTCCCGCTAAAAACCAAGCAAAAATACGTAGGATAATGCCTAATGGCGTTTTGCTTGACGTGTTTATATCTTCGCCAAACAGCTCCTTCGCTTTGTCCTCCATGCCGTCAAGAAGCTCCGAATAGGTCTGCCGTTGGAATCCTGTTTCATTAAGCAAGATCAACACCCCCAAGCTCGATTGTTTGATCATCCTCTTTCTTCATTTTCAAGTGGACAGATAGATTTCGTGTCTCTTTATCATGAGAAAACTCAACTGATTCAACGCTAGCAATTCGCTCATCTTGTGTTACAGCATTAATAATGTCGTATTGCGCCTCTTCTTGGTCAAAGCCTTTCCCGAGAATGTTACTCCGATCCAAGCCGAAATGTTCATCCAGAGTAAATTCCCCTAACCGTGTTTTTAATGTTAATTCGACTGATTGAGCAATTTCCTCGTTCCCCTCGACCATCTGAAGAGTGCCGTTTTCAAAACATAGATCACCGTCTACAAGCTTGAGCGTTTTCATCCTTCCCACACTCCTATGACCACCGGATCATTGATACTGTGCGTTCGTCGAGAATCAGGATCAAACGTTTTGTTTCCATCCAAGTTATCAAGGGATCTTTCAGCGAATGAAACAAAGACCGAGGAACCAACCTTTATATCAGGCTCAACATGCTTTAAAACTGGTGCATGTTCGATCAACGGGTATTCATGAAGGTATTCACCATCATTCATAAGAAACAACAATTGCAGATCAGCAGTATGCTTTTCCGCATTGTATTTCACAACCCGAGCCGGGGCCAGTGTATGGATAGATAGTTTGATCCTTTTCTCAAAAGCATCGAAAAACCTCGTCGCTTTACTCATTACATCACCTTGCATTCTGTGAAAAAGTCTCTTCCATCAAACGAATGGGTGCCTTCTTTCACTCGATATTTTCCTTTTGCTGTTTTGCTGTTGATTTCAATAATTGAAGCAACAGCAATACGGTGCTGAAGAAGACACTTCGCCTTATAACCTTTGAAATTATCTTCCTCAACCTGCTCAGGTGTCTCAATTAGCCCGGTGGCCTCTTCTAATTTGAAACGCTCATCATCGCCCTGATTAAGTGGGCGAATAACCGGTTTCCCTCGTCGATAGTACATAACGGCTCCGGCATCATGTATGACTTCTTCTAAATTATTTTCTATTAAGCCAGTCACCCGGTAACCCTTTTTGTACACCTTATTTTTCGGCAGGATAATGTTTTTCACTTTAATTCCGAGAACGCGCAGCAGTTTATCTACAATTTGCCTCGATGTGGTTCCGGCTTTAAAAGTAATCTTCATGTATCGTTTGCGATACCTAACCTCTTCCCGCGTCCCGTAATTCCTGACAGTCTTGTACGTTCGGCCGTTTTTGTCTTTCCTAACAGTAACAACTGGTTTTGCAAGCTTATATCTTTTTTTGACATAATATTTCTCAGCAGGATCAGCATTGGCAGTTGTCACTTTCATATGGGTATAATCGTCGCCGTCTTTTGAATAGATCGACGTCACCTTGTCCAACCCGCTCCAGTTATTCAGAACCTTTGTCACTTTGCCAATCGTTAAAACGCCGTAGTCGTCTCGATAACCGGCCTGAACCGTTATCGTGCTGCCTTTTTTTATCTTGTTGATTGAATCTTTGCTAAGATTGTAAATCTCAACTTTTGTTTCATTGGGTTTGAAATCATCATCGAAGGGCACTTCAAAATGAATTTCTAAATCCTTGTAATCAAATGTTATCTGCGAACTGCCGTTATCAATGGTTATCTTGACGACCCGGCCAAACAGTTTTTTATTCGTCGTCGCCAATGTCATCCCCCTCCGATCCGTCAGCTACATCATCAATATAAAGAAACACGGTTTCCATGAAATTCTTATATGTAACCCGTGTTTCTGAATTTGATTCATCTAAAGGGATAAGGGCGGGAGCCGGCAGATTTTCATTTACAATGTCATCCCACAAAGGAACATTGAGTATAAGCTTCTCGCCCAGAACGATAGGCGTCATATCTTGCTCGTATAAATCCAGTGAAAAACTATCATCGGATTGATTGTAATTTATACGCAGAATAAACGTGTCATCCGCTAAATCAAATTCGAACTGCTGCGGAATATCCTCTTTATCAAAAGGAATATAGTCCCTCGTAGCCATTTCCCGTACCCTCCCTATTTAATCCGCATCTTTACCCCGATAGGTATTCTTCTGTCAGGCCATGGATTGAGCCGCCTCAATGCGCTGACAGTAGTTCCGTATTTGCGGGCGCAGCCCCAATACGTATCACCCTTTTTCACCTTGTGATAAATCTTGCTGGATTTTTTTGTGGTTTTTTTCTTATTGGCCTTTTTCTTTTTTCCGGCTGTTTTCACTTTCTTCTTAACCCACGGGCTTTTTGCAATGCGGATTTCTTGTAAAGAGATTGTTATCGCAAACCCGTTTGAAAATTCCCCTGTATCGCGGTCGATTTTCGTAATGATCACGTCTTTTGCGACCTTTCGCCCGGTATAGGTTAGGAGATTGCCGGCATATGCTTGCTTTTTTAAATATTCATAGTCGCTATTTGCCGTCTTCCCAAGTAAATAACCGGAAACACTTGTGGTTTCCGGTTTTCTCTGCACATGGTCGGTAATCGGCACGCCTTTTTCAACGGGATAAGATGTGACTTCCACATCCGCCCCGTCTGATTCTTTTTCGTTAACAAGATTGACCTTCCCAAGCTTCGCCAATTAATAAACCCCCTCCGCTTGAAAAAGAGCCGCCAGGCTGTCGTAAGAGTCTTCCAGTGATTGGGTGATAGCCTTTGAAATATCAGTTTCAACTTTTGCACTTCCGCCCTCAACTTTCACATTGATAGACGGGCTGAATGTAATATTTACAGACGTTCCACCGCTGCTGCTTGCTGCTTTTTCTGGTGTATATCCAGTTTCAGCCCCAAGCTCTTTGCCGAGCGCAGCATACATTCCCAGTGATTGATTACGGTAACGCGGTTCAGTCGTGATGACATATTCCCGCCAACCGTTTTCCCCGAGTGCCGCAACCTGCGGGCTATTGATTACGCCGCCTGTTGCATATCCTCTGTACGGCCCGCCGTGCGACATTGACACCAGGCCGGGATGTTTCATGATGCCGCCGTATCTGCTGTTCAGATAGTTAATAGACGCTAGAATTTGATCAACCGGATTTTTAATATTTCCGTGTCCTGGTTCTTTATGGGCGTTAAAGGTGCTTGGGATGAACTGCATTAACCCCTGTGACGGGTGGCCGGCTTTCGCATTGGAATCCCAATTGTTAACAACATTGGGGTTTCCGCCTGATTCTTTCATTGCGATTGTTTCGAGTGCCCCTGCGTATTCAGGGCCTAAATGCTTAATTGACAGCGCCTGAGCTACCCACTTTTTAACGGCTTTCGAACCGCCGCCTGAAAAGCTGGCAGAGTAACTGGACATTTTGCCTTTGACAAAACCTACAGCCTTATTTTTGACAAAGTTAAAAGCCCCTTTTGCGAGATCACCGAACGAGCCAGCCATAGAAGGTGCAGAGACACCCATTTTTTCTAACACTTTTGTTAAAAGCTTAGAGGGGTGCCCGATGTAATCAAAAACATCAACAGCAACATCTTTCACTTTGCCAGCAACGGATTTCACACCATTCCATGCATTTGTGAATATATTTCCTTCTGTGCCTTTCGCGTATGCTGGAACTCCCGCTAATGCAGCCCTTGTCTGTTTTGCAGATAAGACCGCAGTGCCTTTTGGAAGGTTCATCAGTGTATCTGTTGCAGGGCTGAGCCCTACTTGTCCTGAAGGTGTCCGATACATTTCAGGGCCAGCGTTTGCCCCTTTACCGTCTCCCAGTATCGCCGGACCTCCTGGGTGTCCTCCGGTTCCGTGTGCATATTTAGGTACTTCCCATTTTGGGATATGCTTATCTTTCAAACCGATCTTATCGAGTACCCAGTTTACTCCGCCGATTACACCATTTACGCCTTTTCCGAGTGCGCCGGAAAGTTTGTTCGCTAAGCTAGTCACACCAGATACAGCCTTGTGAGCCATGTTCTTAATTCCATCACCGATTCTGCCCGGTAATTTCTTGGCCCCGTCAACTAAATCGTTGAAACGATCCATGACTTTCTTTCGCAGATCATATGCCAATAACGCGACTTTATTTTTTATATAAAGCCATCTGTCAGTGATTGCTGCACCCATATTGCTTACAAGCTTTTTCACCATTCCGACTGCACTAGAGAAGATTTGCTTCACTCCGTCCCACATCATGCGGAAATTCCCAGTGAATAAGCCTTTGAAAACCTTCACTATTCCCATAATAATGCCGATTGCACCCTGTATGATCGCAATGATATTTTTTAGTGCAACTTGAATTATCGAGAGCACAACCGGAAAAACAGCAGTCACGATATTTAGGATGAAATGGATCGCCGGAATTACAACCGTAGTAATGATGTTTGCCAAGGCTTGCAGTAGAGAAACTACAATAGGCAGCACCATCTGAATGATCTGCACAATTTGCGGGAAGACCTGCTGGACCACCTGAATTAAAATTGGTAAAGCCGCCTGCGCAAGCTGCAAAATAATATTTGCTGCTAAAGTAAGAAGCTGGGCGACAACCGGGAGGACCGCCAGAATGACCTGCCCTATGATCGGAAACACCTGTTGCACCGCCGTTAAAATCAACGGCAGAATTTGCATGGCAATTTGTCCGATCGTTGATCCGAGTAATTGAATTAGTTGAACCACAATCGGCAGAGCCTGCTGGATGATATTCATAATCAAAGGAAAGACCATCTGAATTGTCTGAACCAGGATAGGCAGAACAGTCTGGATTATCGTAACGATAACCCCTGAAAAACTGCTGACTAATTGAATGATGATAGGTAAGACCGCATTTATCACGCTGAGAATGACCGGAAAAACAGTCTGAAACCCTTGAACAAGTAACGGCAAAATTGAACTGACAATCTGTAATACACTCGTCATTAATTGCCCTGATACCTGCATCCATGCAGTTAATAGCTGCTGGATCAATGGAATCAATTGTGGGCCGATCGTTGAAAGTGTTTGTGAAACGGCTGCGGCTAAAAGAACAAGATGTCCCGCAAGCTGAATGAACGTCTGTTGCATTTGACCAGCTAATTGCTGAAATTGCGGTGTCAGTTGTGCTACCAGTTGACTGAAAACCTGCTGTACTGTCGTGATAATCGGCTGAATGGCCGTGAATACCGTTGTCAGCACAGACTGAACAGCCGCCCACGCCGAATGAATTGCACTGCTGACCGCTTGGTTTGCATCTTTCAAACGATACAAATACCCTACAAAACTGAGGATCGCCCCAATTGCTATTCCTATCGGTCCGGATACTCCGAAGAAAGAAAGGCCAATCGACGCAATTATAGGCGCAATTATTGACACAATCCCTTGAAAACTTGATAAACCAATCTTGAGTTGATTCATGAAGCCTTTAATAAAACTGTTCAACCCTTCGGTTAATCCCTTTCCGAAAAAGTCGGTTACTCGTTTTCCTGCATTCTGAACAAATGAGGAAACAGTATCAACTGCCGTTTTGTATGCAGCCTCAATCCCTGCGACTAAATGAGGGTGTGACTCGCCCAACCGATCCCATAATTTTAAGGATTCGGCTTGCATCTTATGAATTGCGGATACAGCAACCTTTTGTGAATCCTCAAATCCTTTCATAAATGCAGGTTTAAGCCCCTGCACCTCTTTAATCATGGTATGGAAGGCACTGACTACCGCAGTTTTTCCGGTATCCGCAAAGCGCTTCATGGCATCCGTCGCCGGTTTGAATCGCTCTTGAAGCTTGTCAAAATTCTTGTAAAGCATATAAATGCCTGTTACAAGCAAGACAATTGAGCCGGCAACTACATAGACTGTTCCGGACATGGCAGCAAGCCCCGTTACTACCGGGCCAATGAACATCCAAAAGCTGCTCAAAGCCCCCAGAAACCCATTAAGTAACCCCACTCCTATTGCCAATGGCGATAAAAGCAGGGTTAAAACAGGGATGAGCAATAAAAATCCTTGGATCATTTTCGCCAGCACCGGATGAGCTTTGTTGAACTGAATAATCATTTTTCCGATCGCGGTAACGCCTTTATAAATTGACATCGCAACGGTTCCGAATACTTCAAGGGCTGGCTGAATGGCTTTTAAAAGAGTGCTGCACATTTGTTCCCAAGCCTTTGAATAACCGGGAACGGTCTGTGTGGCCGCCTTGTGCAACCCTTGAAATAAGAAAAAGTTTGTGAAAGCCGCGCCAAGCGCTACCATCTGAAAACGCATATACCCCTGTGTTATCATACCCGTCATATCTTGAAGCTGTTTCATATTTGCGGTAGGCCCGAGCATCTTCAAGGCCAAGTGTGCCGCAGTTCCCTGCTTCGCCATGTTTTCAAGGGTATTTGAGACGGCAAGCCCCGCTTTGTTGACTTGGTATAACGGGTTTGCCATCCTGTCATAATTGGCAGCGATCTTTTCCGATTGTGTTGACATTGCCATAATCGTTCCGATGGATTGCAACATGCTCATGCGCATCATCTTATTATTCTTGATCATGTTGTCAGTAACCGCTTTATGCTCACGGCCTAGCCTGTACACTTCATCCATAAACTGTTCATTTGTCCCGGTCCAGTTGTCCATTTCTTGGCCTAACTGAAAGAAGCCGTATCTTGCCCGTATAAGCTCGTTACGGAAACCGTTCATTCCGTATCTTTCCTCATACCAAGCCCGGCGCATTTCATTGACCATTTGAATAGTATCTGCTTCAAGTCCGCGTGTTGAGCCGCGCAAAAAGTCCATTTCCCGCCCATAATAACGCATACCCCTGTAATCAGGTGCAGGCATGGCCTCCATGCTTTGTGATGATCCTCCGTTAACCCGGCGCATATCCACATTATGCAAATTGTTTCGCAGCCTATCAACTTGATCATTTGCATTGTTCAATGATGATTGGTCAACGTCGATGCTCACGCGTGACGGTATATTTTGCACTAATCTGTTCGTTTGTTGAATGGTCCGGTTTAGACTTTCCACATGAGACGTCATAAGGTCAAATGCGGGGCCGAGATTCTCAATTGTCCGCGCAGCAGATTGTAAAGAAGAACTGTCCAGAATCATACTCATGTTCCTGAATCTTCGCTGCTCCCTGTGCATATTGGACATTTGCGTTCGCATTTGAGAAAAATGGCCGGCCGCATTATCTGTATGATCAACAAGTCTATCAATCTGGCGGTTTGCTCGTTCAAGAGGGGAGGTGTCAACGTTTAATTCCACATCAATATGCGTGCTCCGCAAAGCATCTGTCAACGTTTAACCCCCCTTATTTCTTTTTGTTTCGTTTGTTTTCTTCGGCCAGGTGAATGTCCAAAGCCGCATTGGCTTCGAGTAACGTATCAAGGTCCATAGCTGAAACCTCTGTGAAAGAAAACTTCTCAGACATCACAAGCCGATACATAGGCCAGTTGTCACTCGCCTTCTTTTTGTAGAACTGTTTCGGCTTCATTTTCGGCGCTAAGAAAGGTCTGAACCTCTTTCATCAGCTCAAGGAAACCAGGTTTTTCATCAAAATAGCCATAGCTTACTTTTGGTTCAACAACTACTTCTTTCATGTACAGTTCATACAGTTTCGCAGACGAAAACATTCCTGTATTGATATTGATAGCCTCATCGTTAAATTCAATTGAACGACGCGTTCCTGGGTGTTGAAGAGTGTACTCAGTTCCTTGGATTGTTACTTTCTTTTGTTTACCGAATTTTGACATAGGTTTTCCCTCCGATTGTTTGGTTTGCATATATTGAAAAGCAGCCCGAGTGAACTGCTTTTTTGCATTTGATTTTTTTCTTTTCGACATGATTAAAACCTTACTGCTCTAAAACTGTATAATCGAAAACTTGAATTTCAAATTCACGATCTCCGATTTCGTCACTGAATTCAGCATCAGCAGGCTTTTTTACCATAGCTTCAGTGCCGCCGATTTTCTCTTGTCCGCCAGTTACCCAGATGGGAAATTTTTTGGACGTGTTCGCCAATCCATTTAAATAAGGCACAAACGGCGAACCCATGGACAGAGTAAGCGTAATTGTACCTAGCGGATTGTTTTTTGTTGCAACACTCACATCACCTTTAGCGCTGACTTTTGTTGAAAACTTTTCTTCGTCTTTTGCACACGAAACCATGGTACCCTCTGAATAACCAGTAACAATTTTTCCGTCGATATTCGTGTTGACCTCGTTCGCATCATAAACATAAGCAGCCATTGACTATTCTCCCCCTTTAGATTGAAATTTCGCCTGTAATGGAGGCGGAATGAACCGCGCCGGCTAATTCGAACGTGAAAGAAAGGCCGTCATACACGCGATTTTTTCTGTTCTCGTCTGATACTTCAGAGCGTTTTTTTGTGCTGATGGTGTAAACGGGCAAGCCGTCTTCATCAGAAGCGACAATCCCATTTGAAAAGGCTTTTTGAAGTACATTCGTAACCTGAACGCTCAACAATGAAAAACCGGCATTCGAGAACGGGATTTTACCGTTATTTGAGAATGCCGATTGAATGGATGTTTCAATATTTAATTTCACCCAGTCCTTGCCGTGCAGGACGTCAATGTACTCACCTGATGCAGTAATTCCCTCTGACGTCTCGCTGTGGCCTGCTTTGGTCACATAAGCGATAGCTCCCTCTTTGTGGAGCTTTTGCAGCTCGTCCGCCTTCAGGTCTTGCGGGGTGACTCCCACAATGTTTTTGAACTTCCAAGTAACTGAACCCACTGTCAGGGAGCCTACGGCACCAACCAGTCCGGCGTCTGGATGCTCGCTTGTTATCGGGTGATAAAAAACGATTGTCCGGTCCTTCCCGGTATAGGAAGTGACTTCTTCCCGATCTGTTACTTGCAGAACGAGGAATTTGTATGATTTTTCTTCCATCGCCTTTGCTGCTTCCAGCTTCTCGTCTGCCGTCGCATCAGCAAGAATGAGGAAGTGCCAATCATTATCAAAATACTCGTCAAAAGCATTCCGAATCGTAAATGTGGCAGCCGCTCCCGCTCCGTCGCTCTCCCCGTTCTCCGGGTTACCTCCGTAAGTACCGATGGCTACTTTTGATGGAGCATTGTCGCCCTGTGCATAAATAGCAGCAGCCTTTTTATATGCGGGTGTTCCTTCTGGATAATCCGCTTTGACAGCTTCTATTGAGCCGTATTCTTTATAAGTGTTGTGTCCGGCAACCTTCGCAAGAATTAGGGGTGTTCCTAACCCTTTAAGATTCGACGGCTTCACCAGGTCAATTTTGACCGTTACATCACTAAGTGGCATGTGTTTAACCTCCTATGGTTTCTATTTGTGCGGAATCAAAAAACTCCGCTTGTGTCTCTCCATAAGCCGCTCGCGTTCTAAGACGCATATCAAAGCCGTGACGGCGTTCTGTGTCTATCGTGATAAATGTATCCCGATTCCCGAAACCGTCGTTTCTCACCCACGCCATGCCGTTGTCATGAAGCGTCTGGCGCGCGTCAGCAGTTTTGAAGTAAGAAGCTGTTTCTTGAGCAAGAGAAATGACTTCAATGTGACTGTTTGAAATCCATGTAAAAGAAAAAACCAGCTCAATGTCTTCCGTTAACACTCCTTGTTCCTCAACACCCCTGTGTTGCGGCAAATACGGAGAAGTAACGGTATACGTGCAAAAAGGGTATTCAGGCTGTTTACCTGTCCCGTTTGCTTCGATAACGACATGGCCGGTTTTCTCTTTAATCATTCTGAGAACCGTTCTGATTATGCTGTTGTAATCCATCTGAATTGCTCACCGCCTTTAAGATATAGGAATTGAAATCGGCGTATGTCCCGTATGGCGTCATTGCTTCCACCAAAAAGGTTACTCCATCAAAAAACACTTGAGCTTTGAAAGGGATTTTCCTCTGGAAGTACAGTTGCCTGTCCATCTGTGTAAGCCGTCCGCCGGATTGATAAATTAATTGCCCCTGCAATGGGACAATAGCGCCTTTTTCTTCCGATTCCACCGGCTTGCCCTCTACCCATTTTCCGAGATCGTCATAAAACCCCGCAGACGCCGGGAGCAACAATGTAAAATCAACGCTGTATTTCTCAATCAGATCACCGAACTGAAAGTGATTTTTCATTAGCTTTCAACCTCGTAATCCATAGAACCGATCATTTCCCCGGTATCTACTAACGGATTTGAAGAGCCTTTTTCCTCCGTTGTAAAAGGATGATTGGCAGGACTCCGCAAGTCTCTTGCATAAGTCTGCAGCCGGCCCTTTGCCAGTAATCCGACCGCGTTCATGATGTCATTAATAGAATCGCCGTTCTCTATGGCTCTATTGACCAGTTCCTCTACCTTTTGTACAATCTCAGCTTCATTTTCATCCCAGCCAGCCCGTAAGAATGACCGTTCAGGGATATTAATAAATTGTGTATCCTTCTTGAGATAAAGACCTTTGGCAGCAAGATATTTCCGCATGCGATCAGTTACAGCAATACGGCAGCCGAATTCATGAACAGCCGCGATCATTTGGCGGTCGCCGTCCAGAACACCGACTTTCATTTTCCCTTTTGGCTCAAGGTTCCTCAGTAATTCCGGTATACGGTTTGTATCCCGCACCCGGATATTTCGGCGCCCCATCTGCTCACCTCAATGGTTTAAAACGAATTTTTTTGTATGGCCGGAAAAGGTCAAACGCGGATTTATACCTTACGTCATCCGCCGTGTATGTCTTGCTCATTCCGCCAATTGATTCAGCCTGGACGCCTTTCGGGCTATCCCGGTCTATTTCAATCATGAGGGCAATTCCTTTCTTTACAGGACCTGGTAATGATTCAACCCCGTCTGGTCCGACAAAAGAGTTATTACACTCCTCCTTAACGAAAGAAATTGCGTCTTCAAGGTCAATTTGTAGCTTTGCATCCTGCGAGGCGTCATCCTCGGGGATTCCCAACCGTATTTTTAATTCTGACAGGTCCATTTCTCTCAGTCCTTTCAAAGCACGGGTTCATATGTCGCGAAGCACCTGCAATTTATATCATTTGAGGGATCTCCGCTTTGTCCCGGTGCCGGCGCCCTCACAGACTTGCCGTTTTTATCTTGACCGAGATCAAACAGCTCATTTACAAACCTGGCCTGGCCTTCTAAATGAACATGATCCGCGTTTCTTCCCTCACGAACCCGCTCGTCACCCATGTTGTGCCATATCTTTTTCATGGCAATACCATTGGAATCAGCTTTCGTAGCTGCGTCCAGTGTCGCTTTCTCCCGCACTCGATGCATTTCTGTTCTGGCAATGCGCTGCGCACGGCTATAACTGATACCCACATCAGCTTGCAGCTCCTTCGCTACCTGAACAAAGCGTTTCCGCTCAATAAAGCCGCGTTCAATCGTATGAGTGATCTTCTGAACTGTCTTTTTACGGTCGGTTTCGATAGCTTTGAGCATATTTTTGCTTGTGATAGTCTGCGAGATTGATGCGGGCGCCGCCCATGTGACAGGCAATTTTCCTTTCGATGAACGGGACAATTTAAAGCCGACGGCCGATAGGATACCAAGCATTAGCCAGTTATACGATGACTCGTAGGTTTCATTCAGAAAATCAAGAACAGCCGTTTTAACCTTTGCAGAAAGGGCAGTAATCAATGATGCTATATCCTTCTTAATCTGAGAAAGATCATTACTCCGATTCGCGTCAGCAAGGCTGATTTCGCGCCCTTTATCAAGCTTGACAAACAGGGCAGTCAACTTGGAAAGTATTTTTTCGGAAGTACCACGAAAAAGCCGCTTCAGCTTCCGTAAAAACTCCTGCATCTTACGGGTTAACGGCTTCAAAAGCTCTTTTTCAGTTTGTTCTTTATCCACCGCTATCCCTCCTATTCGTCAGATGCTTTTTCACCAGCGTCAGCAGATTCTTGATTCTCTTCATCTGTTGTTTTGTCCGCTGCCTTTTTGCTGTTTTTTTCAGCTTTTTTAATGGGCGACTGTACTTTTTTGTATCTGTCCTCTTTCAAAAGCTTATTACCGTGTTCATCCTCAACAAACCAAGTTGAACCGGTATCAGTATTTTGAATCCACATAAAAAAGCCCCTCCTATTGTGGACGGGCTGCGCTTAATACCGCGAGCGCTTCCGGTCTTGTTACTTTGGCGCCGTACAAGTGAAGCCCTTTTACTGCATCAGCAAAACGTTTCTCAGGGCGATAAGCCTCGACTTGGGTTGCTTGGTCTGCATAAGACCAAGCCATTCCGTGACCGGCGATAATCTTATGATTTTCTGTGCCGCCCTCTGGTTTAGAAAGTGGAGCATTGTTTGATTTTAATACCGTGAATCCGGCAGCTTGTCCGATAACACCATTTAAAAGGCGTTGTTCTGAAGACATGTTTCCAGCTTTCACGAAGCGATCATCTTTTAGCATTAATCCTTCATACCAAGGTGTTACAACTACCCATCGCCCCTGTTCCGGCACGTCTGCTTCATCCAATTTCACTGAAAGATCAACCAGATATTCGTATGCGTCGTTTTTTGTTGGTGAAACAACTTTTGTATCGCTGCCGATCGTATGAGCTGCATCCACATAATGAGAAGCAATATATGAATCAGCAGTATTTTTCAGAGCGTATGCTGCCTCTTGCATAGCCGCATCCATCAACTTTGGATTTTGTTGAATTTTATCAACATCATCAATCTGAAAGTTGAAATATTTTGATTGGTCAATGAGAAGCTTGCGGCTTGTAGAATCAAGTGTTTGCGCGTTATCCATGTCTTGATTTTTAGTGTAGTCGCCCACACTAACGCGCCCCATATTGTTGATTGTCACAGAGTCACCAGCAGCAGTGATTTCTCCCTCGTAATCTCTGTTAATGACTCCCGTTTGACCATAAACCAATGTTCTTTGTAAATTGCTCAGCAGTCTTGCACTCCATAATACCGGAATAAAATTGTCTAATGCCATGTGTTTTTATCCTCCTATTGATTCTTGTAAAGAGCTTGGATGCGATCCCAGTTTTGATTGACTTCCTCGGGACTCATCTTTTTAATGTCTTCTTCTGTTAATGGGGCTGATGCTCCGCCTGATGGTGTCGGCGTGCTGCCGTTCTTTTTGAAATGATCGTTTACGATGCTTTGTTCAAAAGTCTTGAAGGCTTCGGCCAAGGTATTCAAATTTTGTTCTGTGGTCGTATCGTCCTGACCGATAAAAAAGTCAACAAGATTAGTAGGCAAACCCTTTTCCGTTGCAATTGAAAGGGCCGTATTTCTCAACGACTCCCGCGTTTTCTCTTGCTCAAGGTTCTGGAATTTTTCCTGCAACTCACGTAATTGCTTTTGTTCCTCTGTTTCAGGAGGAAACCGCTTTGAAATCTCTTCCTCAAGTTTCTTCGGCAACGTATTTTTCTCATACGTCTTGATCGCCTCTGTCACCCTTGCATCAGATGTTGATTGAAGCAGCTTCTTTCCCTCGTCATTTGTTTCTAGGAAAGCCCGTACTGCATCCAGCGAGAGTTCTCCGCCGCTCGGCTGCGGTGCCGGATCGGTACCGGTTCCACCTGCTGGATGGGCTCCCGGTGTTGGATCAGCCGCTCCCCCAGGTTCGGAAAAATGCTGAAGGTTAATGCGCAGTGGTAGCCTTTCTTTTTTCATGAAATTCATTGACGGACTGACTGACTTATCCGTGTTTAATCGTTTCATTTCTGTGTGTCCTCCTTGCCCTTATCAGTTGCCGAAGCCCCTAACAAGTTCAAAAGTATTTCGGTTGCTCTTTAACGCCTACAACGCGAAAAAAAGGCATAAAAAAAAGCCATTCAAAAGAGTAGCTTGCTGCTCAATTAGTCAGAAACGTTATCCTTCTTCCTGTTTAGAAACAGAGACTTTTTCACTTCAGCATATATTTCTTCAGATTCAAGCAGCAGGTTTTCGTTTTCCAGCATTCTCAACAAAGAATTAATTCTAAACTCTTCATTCAGACTGTTGTTTTTTTCTTTCGTCCTTTTGAAAAGCTTCCTCATCCTCATTCGCCTCCTGTTCCTCGTCTTCATCCTGATTATCATCAATGGTGTAAGCATCTGCTTCCGCTCTCATTCTTTCAATCTCAAAACGCACATCATCAATGAACGATAGTAGAGCAAGCCGCGTTTCTTCGCTTACCAGCCCTTTGAGTTCCGCGGATGCTTGAGCCTCTTCGAGAATGTTCGCAGGAAGATTCCGCTTGAATTGAAACCATAGTTTCAGATACGCGTCTTTACCGGCCAGTATCCTTTTGGACCATGCCGAACAGAGTATCTTATACTGATAACGGAATGCCGCTGTCATTTTGCGTTCCATGGTAATTGCCTTGTGTTCCAACGCCATAAGCTTATACCGCATGGCAACGCCTGTAATAGTGCCCCCGAAAGAGCCGTCAGAAAAATTGACTGTCTTCGCAAAACGTAAAATATTTTCTTCCAAACGGTTCAAGTGATTTTCGATCATGGCGTCGTTTATTTCCTTGGTTAAAAATTTCACGTCTCCGTTATCGTCGAAGACTTCAAACACACCATTCTTTTTTAGCTTTTCCATATCCTCATCATCGAGTGAAGCACCTTTGACAATCAAGTATGCAAGCCGGAACTGTTCGATTTCGTTCGATGCGTCAGACAAAGTTCTGTCGTATGCATCAATTAAAGAAATGACTTTTTCAGTGTCGCCTTTCATTTCTTTATTGTTCGGAACACCAAACAACGGGCATCCATTGAAAAGATGCGGCTTCGTCTCAATAAGATCGTACTTCGCTTTATCAGACGACTTAAACGAATAAATGAACGTTTCATCGTAGAAATCAGCCCGATATGACTCGACTTTTTTGCCGCTCACCCACTCAAACACTGAATAATACCGCAAAGCATATGTGGGCTCTGTTATATCGTCTAAAGCGAGAATAATGCATTCCCACGGATCAACATTTCGCAGGCATTCGTTTCCGTCTTCATTAACAAACAGCAGGCGGGCGCCGTAACCACAGATGGAAGCCATTTTCCCGAGTTCGGAATCGGCGTCCTCAATGTTATTTCTCGTATTGAAGGTACTCACTTGGTCTTTCAATTGCTTATCTTCAGTTTCATAAGAAATGGGATGTCCAAACATATAGCCTGTCTTAGTATCAATGATTTCAGAGTCAAATGAGTTGTTCAGCTTATTGTTTACCTTGTCATCAATACGCTGCACCTTATCAGTTCCCGCGCTGCCATAATCAATGATGGACCGTGTTAATATGGGAACGCCTGCCGGATCAGCCTTATATCTTGCATATAGCTTCATCAATTTTTCACGAACAGGGACGTGTTCATTAATCATCATCTTGATAATGTCACCGTTGATTCCACTCTGGCGAATTAGATTTATATATTCCTTCATTGGTCACTCCCCCTTTCTGTGTTTCGGCTTGTTGTGGGTATATAGAGCGTACCGGAGAGCATCCAGTACGTCGTCCCATTCCTTCACAGGGTCGCCGGTCTTGGGATTCCATACATACATGAAAATTTCTTTTTTGAAGCGCTCAACCTTGTCTTTCACGATGAATAATTCATTCCGCTTAAACAGACGGGCTACTTCTTCAATACCGGATACGATCGCCTTATCAGCGTTCAGGGCTCGCAACTTCTCCCGCCTGAAGCGCTGCACATGCTCTGGCCGCGCAGAATCGCAGTAAAAATTAATATTGCCGTACCGCTCCTTTACGCCTTTCGCTACTTTCACCCAGTAGTCAATTTCCTCATGCTGCTTGGCATGTTCTTCGAGCAAATAAAAACACCCTTGGTCATCTTGCCCGATTACGACAATAGAACCCGGGTGCTCATATCCCCAGTCAACGCCAGCGAAATACTTCTTGAAGTTGACGCGCCTGTTCTCCAATTCCTCAGAACTGATATAGTGAATGTCCTTATTGAAGTCCCGGTAAATGACTCCTTCAGACGCCACCCAATAACCCTTTATATCTCGATCGGTAAACATGCCGCTGGGCGTCGATGCCACGATACTCTCCACATATTCCGGATCGAGAAAATTGTTATCGAACAGCGAGAAATGAAATGACCGGATGTTCAGCCGGCCGCTCTTCAACTTTTGCCCGTCTTTGTCGATATAATCGGTTTTGACGGTGTGCATCGGGTTTTCGGGGTTTGTATCCATCATGACCACAGCGCCTTTGTAAGAGCACCGGGAAATGACTTCTTTTACAAATGAATCATGCAGGGCGGTCGCCTCATTCAGAAACGCGCCGGCTGACGTGAACCCCCGCGCCTTTTTCCATGAATTTGCGTTTGCTCCATCAAAGCAATATACCTGATTACCGAATATCTCAACGGCGCTGGACTTATTGAGTTTCAATTCCTTGCCGAGAATCTGTTCTAAATCATTCAGAACGTTCCGCCTGATAGTTCCCAGGTTCGCCCCGCCAATAACAAAATTCAAACCCATGTTTTGATACTTGCTGACGTGAGCAAGAAACGCCAAAAGGAGCACGAATGTTTTTCCTGCCCTCTTTGCGCCGCTACAAATTAAAATTTTGGGCTGCTCTTTTATGAAGCTGTCCCAAACTTCCTTTTGCTTTTTATTCAGTTCCATCGGCATCCACCATTTTTCTCAACATTGTAGCAATCTCATTTTCTTTGGTGTTTTCGTCGCCGCCGTTAATAGCCTTCTTGGTCTTCTCGATATTCAAGCGCATTTGTTCCAATTTAAGGCGCCGCTCATCTTGCTCATGCGCCAGCTGGTCAAATTGCTTGATCAAGCTCCGGAGCTCCCCCATTGCCCGAGATTGAGCGTTAAGGAATGCCGCCTGCTTATCCCATGCGAATTGTATATCGTGCTGCAACTCTTCCACAAAGTGAGCTTTTGAAAGACTGCCGTCCTCATTTATGCTGAGGTCACCTTTTATTTTTGAGACAATTTTCGTAGTGTCATTTTTATCCTGCACAAACATAATGCGCTGCGCCCGAATAATAGCCGCATATTGTATCTGAATCTGATCCCATATCATATCAGCAGGGGAACGCTCCTGAATCTCTTCCATGATTTCAAGCGTTTCTTCCGGCAGATACTTTGAGAAGAATCCATGCGAAACCGCGTTTTGATTTCTTGCCGGAGCCGCCCCGCCGCTATTTCCTAATGCATTTTTGTTGCCGGGTTGCCCGCCTATTTTTGTGTGCACACTTTTTTCAGGGGGTGCACCCTTTTTTCTTTCCCAACCATGCCGCTGCTTCCACGATTTGATGGTGTTCACTGACACCCCGTATTTTTCGGCAAGGTCCTTGTATTTCATGCCTTTGACGTAATCCTTATACGCCTGAATGTGCTTTTCAGCCATCTACATTCACCGCCGCCCCCTTCTGATTCGTGTTTGTTTTGGAAAATATATTCCCTCTAAACCGACGCCGCACTCAGACCGTTAACCGCCAATAGTTTTTCTGAGATTTACCGGAATCGGTTTACAGAGAACATAAAAAAGCACCCCTCAGGATGCTTTTGCATTTGATATGATTTATATTGAATAGAGTTCATCGTGTCTTTTTTCTAGTTATGTGTAACATCTTTAAAGACAATATCATATTTCTGTGATTCATAAAGATTTTTAAATGTAATTTCAATAATTTCTAATCCGTCTTTTATAATTTTACGTTTTGGGTTATTTAACTTATGAACCGTTTGATTCCCTAATTTCCTTATTATATGAAGAATTTGTATTTGTCTTTTTGTTAACAACCCTTTCTCTTCAAGTCCATTAATTTTACCATCTAGACTTTTACTTCTAACTTCTTGTCCCTGATTATTTAACTTTTTTGAATTTGTTTTTTCATCAATTACATACCCCTCAGTTATTGAAAGATCATTGCAAATACCTTCTATAATCATTCTAAGCCCAGCAGCTGCAAGAAGGTATTGCTTCAAGTCATAATTTACTATGACTTGCTTATATAATGTTTCAAGTAATTGAGGTAGGTAATTAAATTTAACTTTCTTATATTGATTGGCTTTATTATATATTGGTTCAGGTGGGTATACTTTAATATCCTCTAAATTAATTTCTTCAACTTCGCCTAGATCATTACGTATGGTAAAATGCATTGAAACATCATCATATTCATTTATAAAACATGGTGTTCTACAACCCATGCAAGTTGCAATAATATACCTTTCCCACCAATAATGACCGTAACTCTCCTCTACTTCATCTTGCTCAATACTATATTCCTTAATAATCTTGTGATATGTCTTGTTCTCACATCTTCTGCAATAAACCATTTTTTCAAATTCTTTATTTTCAGCCATTATATTATCACCCCCTCCTTATTATCGGTTAAGGAGTAGGAGAAAGGAATCATTCGCAGAATTTGTCGAACAAAAACCTGAAAAAGAAAAAGTATCCTCAAGAAACTTTCGTTATTTTATCCAATCTCTAACCTCTTTTATTGTCCTATATGTCTTAGACCATGTTCCATTCTCTTCTAAATAGTTTTCGCCTTTCTCCGTCAGTTCGGGTCCTAATTTATATAGATGAGGTCTATTACTTGAATAATGAACCCCAATTATATAGCCTTCTCGTTTTAAGAAGTTCACAGCATTATCAAATTGTTCTTCGGTAACACCAAAATCGTTTTCTGCCAAAGGCGTGTTTCCTTTTGAAATTTCCTTTAATATGGCATACCTTAATTTATCCTTATTCATATTTTCTCCTTTCAGTCTTTAGATCTGTCTTTCACTTTTCTCTCTTTGACTTGTTCAAATATTTTCATAATAGAAATTGCTTGATTTCTATGTTTTCTTTCTACTGCAATTATCCAAACAATAGCAGCAATTGTACCAGCAGCAAAAGCTAAAGCTCCCCAATGTTTTTCATAAAAATTAAAGAACATGGTGAGATATGCTGCAAATAAAGGGATAAAGGCTGGAACATATTTTGAATGATCATGGATAACATCTATATGAGAAAATCTCGATATTGCAAACTCTAAACATTCAATATCCAAAGCATAAATTAGGGATTGGAATTTTTGATATTCTTCCTTCTTATGACCAATTCGAGTTTTTTCAAAAAAGAAAGAGAGTAACTCCTTCTTGGGATAAGTATAAATAACATTCTCCAGTTCTTCTAAGTCCTTTTTATTCTTCTTTTTATTATCTTTCTTTTTATTCTTATTCATTTTACAAATCACTCCCATTTTTAATATCGGGAATGAATTGATATGATTAACATTTTGCAAAATTTGTCGAACGAAAGTATCTTTCATAAATAGGTGGCAACCGTAAGACGAAAAAACACCCTTTTGACAGGGTGCACTCAACGTTTCTTTTTGTAACCTTCAATATCTTTTCTCAAAAATAGGCGATCTCTGTTTGTAGTTTTAATTGGAATCAATGTCTTGTAATCCACCAGCTGCTTGAGGTTCTGCCGGCTGCATCCGATTATTTCAATAGCTTCAGATGTCGTTATGACTTCTTTATCCATAAAATCTCTCAGCTCGTCTATACTCTCAAAAATAAACTTAGCCATTTCGAAGGTTTCTCCATTTTAGAGTTACATTAATTATAGTCAATACCAACCAGATCAATGCCAAAATCATAGTAATAATATCGATAGTGCTGAGATGACCATAATCAAAATTAGTGAACAATATCACAAAAAGAATAAAGAATAAGATTGTTGAACCATCGATTAATTTTTTCATATTCGCTCATTTCCTTCTATGTTTTTGAAAATCCAAAATATCCTCTTTCAGAAAAAGCCTGTCCCGGGGCATTTCTTTCATCGGCTCTAATTCCCCGCTTTTAACTAACTGGTTTAGGTATTGACGAGTGAAGCCCAACATTTCAATTGCTTCGCTTGTATTAACGGTTTCCTCATTTAAGAACCGTTTAATTGCATCGCGTTCTTTAAGATTGTACATAATATCATCCTCTTTGAATCCCCTAATTTGTAACAATAAACAATACCATTATACCTATAACAATAGTAGTCTTTAAAGGGTTTTTCACAAACTTTTCTTATATTTCAATAAATAAACAACCTATTCATGCTAAACAGAATAGGCTGTGATCTGCTCTATTTTTCATTTTCAGGCGGGAACGTTCGATGTTCTTCTGCACGGTTCCTTTTTTAATCCCCAATAACTGCGCTATCTCTTCGAATGACATGTTTTGCACAGCATGCATCATGAAAATGTCTTTTTCTCTTTCGGTAAGCACGGATAGGGCATCAGCGATTCTTTCCTTATCCCAATCACTTACCTCTCCCTCAGCCTCTTGAACGATTGCGTATTCTTCCGGGAGCGCATCAATTAAGCGCGGATCAGCAAGAATCGTCCTTTGATATGCATCTCTTCTGTCAGCACCTCGGCGGGCGCCCGGCTGTCTTCCGTTCTGCAGCCATTCGAGAGTGAATTCAATATCGCTGATCATGCTACTGATAATCTTTTTGTCGTTAATCTGTTCAGCCGTCAGACTGACTTCAGCCGTATCTTTGTAGAGCCGGTACATTTTTCTTGTTTCTCTTAATGCTCGTTTGTATTCAATGATTAAATCCTGCATTCTGATTCCTCCCCCTTATTTGCGCTTAAATGCGCCGTCCTTGCCTCGTTTAAGTGTTTGCATGTTCGTGTTCATCATTTGTTGCCAGAAACGATCTGAGCGCTCCTGCGTGTTATTATTGGGCTTTTTCTTTTCTTGCTTCATGTCATCCCTCCGCTCAAATAAAAAACGGACACCAATCAGAGCACAGTGATTCTGTGCAATGATCAGTGTCCGCAGGCTTTCCGTCTTGGACTTATTTTTTGTTACTACATTCGCTAATACATACGTCAAGTATTTCCTCAATTATAAGGTTTCTTTTTTTATTTGTTACTGAATCAGATATCAAAAACATAAGAACACTTAAGAAAAACAAGACTATAGTTAAAATGTTTGCCACGGTTAGAAACGTTGGATTAATCTCAGCGAAGTCTTTGGGCTTTAGGAATACAAATAATTGTCTATTGTTTATCACAAATAATAACAAAGGTCCTGAAATTATTGCCACTAAAGAGCGAAAAAGCACCTCAATAATATTTCCTGAGCTTTTTGTCTTGAAGTATGCCTTTAATAATTTTAGTTTAATTATATCGAGTTTTGCATAAATCAATAATTTTTTATAAATTGTCTCTAAATTTTCTAACAAGTCCTTAACAGGAACCTCCGATAAATCATGAATAAACTCTTTGTCTGTGAAATTCGGAGAATCTAACCAAAGGTACAAATTATCTCTTTTTACTTTTTGCGGCCTTATTAAAAAACAATATATTAAAAACCAAATAATTAGGTAAGCACCTATTACTATTATGTAATAAATAACTTCATATGCTTTCAAATGCCAAGATATAATTGCTATAATCGTAAGTACTGCTAAAACACAAAGAAATTTTATGAATGTAATTGATATTGATTTTAGGTCTTTTAATATTTCATTCGTCATTGTCTTGGCATCCCTCTGGTTTCAGTTTGCCACTATAATTTAGCGGCTTTAAACACATTTTATGAACCGGGTCCCTAACCTCTTTTATGATTTTTATTAGCTTAGGATTCCCCACGTTCTCAACCAATGTTAAAACATATTCTTTTCCCTTTTCTTCAGCAACAACTCTTTCACGTTCAGATAAATAAAACTGATAAGCATTGTTTTTAAACTTGGTACCTTTTACCTCAATAAACTTGTCAGAGCCATCTGGAAAATAAGATTTTATATCATATCCATGACCGTCTTCCCTATTAGAGATCCAATCAACTTTTTGAGCCAATTCATTTCTGCCTTCTTTGATTAAATAATCTTTTTCTTTATGAAAGACAAACTCTTCTGCTGCCTTTCCAGTTAATTCATTAGCAATCTCTTTTTCTTTGCGAAGCAACCTGTACTTTTCAACATTTATTACTTTTCTTCTAATCGTTTTTTTCTTTATTAAATTCTCTTGTTCAGTTTCGCCATTATTTTCTTCTAAATAATGTTCATAGACATAATCATAGAAGAGGTCATTTAATATGAATAAATCGTTAAGCAATTGCTCTTCATCAAACGTAAATAGATTAAATTTCTTGTTGATGAGGGCGCTGGCAGCATACTTTTTTGGCCTGTCGGACGTACCCAAATAAAATTCATCCGTATTAAATCCTAGTAACTTTTCATTTGATTGAATCTGTCTAGCAAAGAATTGTTTACCTGCTTTAGCTTGCTCCCTAATTTCAGTTAAGTTAAAGTTTTCAGTGCCAGTTGCTATACTTAAATAAAAATTGTCTCCGCTTTCTGAAAACAATAAAACAATATAAATACCAACTTGAGTCGATACTCTTTTTCCTTTGGTAGTCAATCGATTATCAAGAAAAGCAATCCAGAATGAATCAGAAATCCTCCCAGTACCTGTGGAAGCTTTGATGCTTATATAATCTCGATTCTTGAACTGCTTTTCTTTTAATACCTTCTCAAATGCTACAGGAATTTCGTTACGAAACAGTTTAAAAAAATCATGTTGTTTATTATCAACTTTGTAATTTTTATATTCATTAAAACCTTTCCAAAAACGGTTTACATCAAATAGGCTAGGTGTAGTTCGCATCATAACAAAATCTCCTTTAACCAGAATTCAACGAGCCTATCATACCATATATTTCTAAACTATTTTATAATTTCCTTTCCAAATTTTCATTTCTTTCCGTCCTTATCTTCATTTTTAAGCAAAACAGCCTATTCATTCCTGCTTCTCTCTAAATTTATCAATATCATTAAAATAAGCCGCTGCCGTGAATGCAATGATTGCTCCTATTAACGTGATGTTTGCTTTCATGTCCGGCCTGTATTCGTACTGAAAATAAAACCAGAATCCTAACCCCATTAGCATAAAAATTATTCTCAGCGCCATTGAATCCCCCTATTTAATATATAGTTTTCACTGAACTGGCCGAGCCGCCGAAAGGCTCGATGTACATTATGTTGTGTTCGGCGTATGTCCTTTGCCGCCGAATAAGATTAAAGGTGAGCGTACCATCCCTTAACCCCCGATCAAATTCGGCAGCACAGCAACAGCGAAGAAGAAAAGCCCCACGCATGCCCCGACCAGCCAGATATTTGTTTTATCCCGTTTAGCGATAATGGTATCGCCGATCATTTTCAGATCGTCAGACCGAGCGACCAGCGTCGGGATGTAGTCCGGGTGAACCTTTAAAAGCTCGGCCGCCTGCTCGACGGTCATTGCTTCGTCCTTCGTAGCCTTCACGTTCCGCTGAAGTTCTACTTGTAATGGCATCATTTTTGTTCCCCCTTAAATGACTGAAGCTGATACTGAAACTGTCTGCTCAACGCTTATCGTCGCTGCTTTTCTGTGAAATGTCTCACCATCTATAACAATTGATGTTTTCCTTGCTTTCTTGTATAACGACGGATATTTTTCAACAGATGAAGCAGGAACAAGCCCCCATACTATCCATTCATCCATTGAGTTCTCAATATCCTCGGCCTCGTAATAATTCCCCTCCGAAAATTCCTGTTCTAACCATTCGTCTAGTTCCAAGGAATTTTCAAATATATAGGCTTCGTCACATTCGTCTTCATGAAAGACAAAGAAATATTCGAAAAAAGCGCCAGTACCATTTGACTTAACAAAATCAACAAATTCCCGCCAGTTACTTTTCAAACCACCTTGATCAACATGTTTCACTTTCATTCCGCATCATTCTCCAATCCCCAGATTTTATCTTCCAAATCGCTATTTGCAGATTCGAAATCTCTTGTTATCTGTTCCAGTTCTTCAATTTCCGATCTTAATTTTTTGTTCTCCGCCTTTAGCCGTCGAATTTCTTCCTCGTCATGCCTAGATTTCTTTCTGAGCCGCTGGACTTCGTCGAACAAATTTTTGTTAATTTGTTCTTGTGATAATCCGCTCATTCCGCATCACCCTCCCATGCAGCAGGAAACTGACCGTTTAAGGCCTTCCTTACCACTCCGAAAGGGTCGTCCTCTTCATCGGTGAATGTAGCAAGCAACCTTCTGAAATTGTCATTCTCGTATTTAAGCCGCTTAATCTCTTCTTGAGCCTGCCGAAACTGAATGACCGTGACTTCCTGTTGCCGCTGATGCTCCCGATTCATAGCCTGCTGCATGATTAACTCTTCCGCGAGCTTTTCGGCTGCTGCTTCTAAAGAAATTGGCTCCGGTGCACTGGCCGCCGTTTTCGAAAGGGTGCAAATGTAAGAGCCGGTATATAAAACCTCACCTTTTGACAAATTGATTTTGAATTCTTTCATGCCCGTTCCTCCCCCGCAGGGGAAACCCCTGCTATTTGAATTTATGGCCGATCTCGTAATCACAACGAGCCAGGCCGCCTTTTACTGTTTGAATGATTGTTTTACCGTGTTCCGGGGCGTCCATTAGATGAGCAGTCCCTTCGGTGCCATCTAAAACGATGATGCGGACTTTCCCCGGCTCGATGCTTTGCTGAATAGTTGTTTCATGATTTTTTATTTCTGTTGGCTTGTTCACTCTGGCCGCCCCCTGTGCTATGATAGAAGTACCAGTTCATATCAGAGCATCGGGGCCAAGGCTTCGGTGCTTTTTTCGTTTTACGACGGCAGCCGCATCGTTACGCCGGCAGATGGTTTTAATTCCTCGCGGTAAATGATCGGATGCTTTTCGACGTATGCTGCCAACTGCTCCGGCGTCATTTTCCACTCCTTAACTGGACCAGGCTTGTATGGATCGATTTTTTCTTGCATAGCGATAACCTCCTGAATTGATTTAGTTTTCAAGCACCAAACTTTTGCCGCAAAGCGTTATGGCAGGATTTCCGTTATAATGACTTCCACTCTGGGTTCTTCACTGTAAAACTTGCTAACTTTCAGATCGACTACCTGGCTATCATCCCGGTAAATCAGATGATTCAGGGCGTCTTTAACTCCCTTTACATAGTTGTCAACGTCCGGCTTTGTTACGGGACGCAGGAGACCCTTTTCCGCATTTTCTCTTTTTGTCTTGGATTTAGAAATTTCTTTCGTCATTGGTCTGAATACTCTGACATCCATTGCCACAGGTCCCGTAATAACTTGTTTTGGCCGATACTGTGACGCCACCAGTGCAACATATTGTTTAAAATTCTTTGATTTCAAAGGATCACGCATTTTAACCTTGCCATTTATAACAGATCCCCTCGGCCTCCCCTGTGCAACAGGCTCGCCGTAAACTATAAACTGAATGGAATCCAACCGTCATTACCTCCCGTCAATTTGTTCCCAGTGCTGAATCTGCTTTTCCTTGTACGGCGCTGTAAGGATGATGGCCTGCAGCAGGATAACCGCTTTAAGCACTGTACATCAGCTCCATTTGTTTGATTTTTTCCTCAAGCACCCGGATCGCCGGGGTAAGGTCCTGGCCGGCCGTTTGCTCGGCGGGCCCGAACAGATACATGCCGCCGGTTGCTGTGAAGTTCGCTTTTTCCGTCATTCCCAATCTCCTAACCTATGATTTAATTGCATCCGGTCGCCTTTAATGATCACCGTATAATCTCTGCACATTTGATGAATCCGGGAGCCCAGCGCCTCGTCAATATCCAAAATTTCGCCCGTATCAAGCTCGGAAGAGATTAGCAGAGGCTTATGATTCAAGTACCGATAATTCACAACCGATTGAATTTGTTCCACTTGCCAATCCGTCGCCCGCGGCTCCCCCTTCACTGGCTTGAATAAATCATCAATGAACAGGACTTCAGCTTTCCGCATGGCGTCGAGCTTTGTTTCCAGCTGGTCAAAGTCATTTCGCAGATCGCCCATTCCCTCTACATACGGGAAATACATGCAGTAAATTGATTTTTTCTTGATTAGATTGTTCATGATTGCCGTTAACAGGTGCGTTTTACCGCTGCCCGGCTGCCCGAGCAAAGCGATACTGTTTGAACGTTTTCCCTTGATGCTCTGAAAATCCTTATAGTATTCCACCGCGCACTCATAAGCGTCCTTGATCATGTCCGGCTTCCCGTCCTTAATGAAGTTTCCAAAAAGGAGCTTTTCGAATTCCTCCGTGATGCCGCTGGCCTTCATAAGCCGGGCGATCTTTTTCCGTTTTACACACTCGCATTGCTTTGAAAATGTGGTTTTCCATTCCCGGGCCTTATCCGGCAAGCATACTTTCCCCGCAAGATAATCCTCTTCCCTGACCATTTGATCGGGGGCCAGGCTCTCCATTGTCTTATGCTCTTTTCTCAGCTGACGCTCGGTGTCTTGGTGAATCCGGTAAACGATAATGCCCTTATCCTTGCAGTCAGAGCACTCGTATTCAGCCTTTTCTTCTGAGGCGGCCTGTCCCGTTGAAGATGCTGCTGACCGATCCCGGAGCTTGGTTAGAATGGCCTTCATTGCCGCGTCCATATCTTGCGTTTTGCGAGCTTCCATACTGCTGTTTCTCCTTTCGTCTCTGGCTGAATGGGTTTGAGAGGATTGCTTCAATGTAATTTAGATTGACGTTGTTGCCCTTGCTTCTGAAAGCCTGTTTCATTGCCTCCATGACTTTCTCTTCGCCGTAATCATCCACCATATACCCGAGCCGCTGAACCTCCATCGTGCCAATGGTGCGGGCTGTTTTGTTTTCGAATAGTTCAAATGCGTTTTTCATTTTTTCGTCAACCTCCTGCTGTCCTAAAGGTATTGGAGCCGGGTCTATCTTCTTGTTGTAATTTCCAAGCTGTATGTACTCGGCATAATTCAACACCGTCACAATGAAACCACGTTTTTGCGGCAGCCGATCCAGCTTCAAATACTCTTGCTTTACCATCCGATCTAACGAGTATTTGATCTGATCAGAAGACCAGTTGAAGCGCTTGGCTAAATCTACAAGCTTAATGATTGTCTGCCCGAGCTTTAGTTCTTGATCTGCCCTGTACTCCGCCCGTTTGAATAAATAATCGTATATTGTCTCGTCTCGTGAATCTTTAAATGGCAGCCGGGGCAGGACCACATACCCCAAACCTTGCATATCCATGCCGCTCACCTACTTCCTTTCACACAGTGCTGTCAGAGCCTTGAAATCTATTTCTACTAATCTCAGAGACGGCTCATTTGTCTTTAAGTAGTCAGTCGTGTACCGGGTATACAAGTCCTTTCTCATGTCGCGCTGAACCGTTTTGACCAGCCAAAGATAACAATGCGGGATAGGAATCCTAATCAACTCCCTTTCCATCAGCTCACCAACTCCGAAAAATGGATGATACTGTTTAGTTGATTAGTAGCCCGGCAATACTTGCATTTTTCGCATCGCTCCGGCTTCTCCCCGCCGTGTTTCACTTGCAAAATCCGGCCCATCCGCTGCTCAATCTCCTCAAGCTCTACTTCCATCCTTCCTTCATCAATATTGATGACAGCTTTATCAGGTGGGTCTTCTTTCGACACTCCAACGATCAGGGGTTCAAGCCATTCGTTACGCCCAGTCATCCGTTTTTCAATTTCTGCGTAAAGCGCCATCTGAGCGATGTAACCGTATGCCTCAACAAAAGAGCAATATCCTATTTCCGGGTCCCAAACTTTCTCCCGCAATGACCGCGCTGTTTTCAGATCGGAGAAACGGCCGCCAGCTGGGTTGTATACGTCCAGCTTTCCTTTCCACGGAACACCGAACAATTCAGCAGTTACAATGACTTCCTTTTCTCCTTGAAGAACAAACATACAGAGATCATCATTTTGAATCGCCTCAATCATCAGATCAGCTAACTGATACTGCTTGTACAGCTGACCTTTTTGAGTAAATAGCGAAGGTGTATTCATCTTGAATTCATCAAAAGCCTGTTCACCCTCAAGCCAGGCATGAACGTATTGGCCGAAGAGGAGCGCCTCCGATGTGGGCGGCGTCCATTCTCCGTTCAGCTTTGCCATCGTGGCAGCCTCGCACTGCAAAAAACTTTTATATTGAGAATTTGACATGTAGTGTCTATCAATCTCGTTAGAGTAATAATTCTCCTTGTTCAGCGCCGGTATCCGCATTAGCAGGATCACCCGCCTTTTCTTTACTATCAGCAGGCTTGTCAGCTTGCTCTTTCTGCTTTTTGAATTCTTCCTCAGCCTTTGACCTAGTCGCGCCTGTGGCCTTCACATTGAAGTAATCCTCTTTCTTGGCCATACCATCACGTAAAGATGTATAAATGCGGCCAATCTTTAAAAAGTCTTGTTCTGTAAAGGCATCGACGTTACTGCCGATGTATTCTTCAATCATTTCTTTGGTGATCCCGAATTCTTTTTTGAATGTTGATAAAGCATTTCTGAGCCGATCTTCCAATGGTTCTTTATGGCCGTTTATTAACGTTTTCTGGCACATATCAACTGCAGCGTCAACGATATCGCCAGGAATCACTCCAAGTATGCAGGAACGTAGTCGACGGGCTCCTTGATTGGCAACCATTTCATAAATATCCCTGGCGTCATTAAGCTTTGTAACTGTACCTTTTGCCTTTCTCTCATGCTTCACAGTGAATATTTTGGTTTGCCTGGTATTCGTTTCAAGATCCCAAGCGTAAGCCATGACAGATGATTCACCAGCTTTTTGTTCCAACTCCATAATTCCGTAATCAATGTTCCCCCAGTTCTGTGCCAAGGCCTCCGCCAGCCGGATAGATGGACCGGAAACCTTTGTCCCGCCGCGAGGATATTCATACACCGCATTCTCGGCTAAAAGCCTCCGTTCGCATGCTTTTTTAATCCGGTCAAACGCCGCGAATACGTCCCGTGGGAATTTCTTTGCGATGATCATCGCCGCCTGTACTTCTTGAGCCTGTCGGCTTACCATCGCTTCCGTAGTCACGCTAGTATCCTGCTGGGGCGCCGGCATGTAATCTGAGTAATCTACCTGAGATAGTCCGTTCATTGTGCTTCTGCCACCTTTCTCAAATAAGCTTCCGTGCCGAGCCGCTGCCATTCTCGGTATGCATCCATTGACGGAAAGGAAAATACCGGTTTGCCCTTACTGAACATGATCGAGCCGCCGACTTGTCCCAGACGCTTCTGATCGTCCGCTCGGTCACTGAAAGATGCTGTTATTCGTTTAGCCATGTGTAAAACCTCCTTTGTCTTTTATGAGGTAATTTGGTATAATAAAGGAACTAATCTTTACCAAAAGACCTTTTGAAGTCCACTCTGCCAAGTGGGCTTTTTTTACTGCGCTGAATGAAACCTAAATCCAAGTTGCTCTTTCAAATAGCGTTTAAGATTGTCTTGTAAAATTACCTCGCCGCTGTCGATTACATAATTATCTGCTGACGTTACTTCATCCCCGAAAAAGTCCTTTTTTGTTTCCGGTTCTGTCGTTTTATCATGCCAGTTGTTCAGGACCATTGGATTTTCAATATTCATCGTGAACACCTACTCGCAACACTCAGTTGAATCCCGCGGGCTGCCATATTTAAAACGGTTTGGTGTAAGCGTCCTTTATTCGCCAGCCGGTTAATATCCTCTGTAAGAACCTTGATGCTCCCTGCAAGACTGATAGCTTCTTCATAATCGCCATCCCGTAACGCCTCCGAAAGCATGATAGAGAGCCTTTCCGCCGACTCGATTTTCCTTTTTGCTGAATCTGCATCTGCTTTAAGAAACTGATTGATTTTCATACCAGCACCGCCTGCCTTTCCTCTGTTTTTGCCATTGCAACTTGACTCATTAGCGCTTTCCGCGTCCATCTTTCAGCCAGTTCCTTCATGTTCAGGCCATGACTGCGGGCCAGCGAATATATCAGCGTTTTGTTTGCTGGGATCAGATCAAAAATCTGTTTAATATCGGCCATGGGCAGTTCTTCCGCCTGTCGGCCTGGCCTATCATTTGCCAGCCAGCGCGCTAAATGCTTTGTTGCCTGCAATGCTTCTTCAAGCTGGTGAATCATGTTGATTACCGCTGTGCTTGCGCTCTCATTAAGAGCTGGGTCTATTGGAGCAGCCGTTGTCGGGTGCAGTTTGAAAAGGTAATGTACCAGATCAATATGTTCGTATGCCTCGCACGCCTCAAACCACCTGATGCATAATTCAGGGGTCAGCTTACTAAAACCATTTTCAACATCGGAAACGTAACGTTGATCCTTCCCGCCTATCAAACTGCCGATCTGATATTGTGTAAACCCGGCCGCTTTACGAACACAGCGCATGATCTTCGGTAAATTCCGCAAGTTGTACGGATTGTTCTCCATATGTTTGCCTCCTGATATATTCAGCTGTTTGCTGTTAAAATTTAATTAGGGTCAAAAGATGTTTTATTGTATTGGCTTATGATTTTTCGAATATCCGGCCTCATGGCTCTAAATTTCGCTTTGTGGCCACAATAAAAACAAATATTTACTCTATAGAGCCTCTTTCATGATTGCTTGTTCTTGTGCTTCGATCCATGCATCAATATTGTGTTTGGTAAAGAAAATCCGATTTCGCACACGAAAGTGAGGAATTTGTTTTTCTCGAACCATTGTGTAAATTGTGTCATGGTGAACACCCAGGTAATCAGCTGTTTCCTGCACAGTTAATGTATTGCGTATCATACTCGGCCTCCTAAGCAGTGTGTTCTTTACTCGTTACGTGTAACTTTTGATCAAAAAAAAGTTCATCTACATCTTTATTCAACAACTTGGATATTTGATGTGCTTTTTCAAGACTTGGTTTTGTACGACCCATTTCTATATTCGCATACCCACTTACAGATCTGTATCCGAGTTTTTTAGCCATAAAGGTTTGGGTCTTTCCTTGAGAAATTCTAGTCGCCCGTAAATTTTCTAACATTATTTAACTCACCACCTTACTCTTTTTGTGTAACTCGTTAAACTCATAATAATATACACAATAAGGGTAAGTCAATATATTTTTATTCTTTTTGTGTAAGTTATTATCTGTTGTGTGTAAACCGTGTTAAAATTTACACACCAAATGAAAAAAGGTGTATAATAATGGATAATATAACAGGGAAAATTCTAACTGAATTAAGAGAAAAAAAAGGTTGGAGCAAATCTTTTGTCGCAAAAAAATTGGGCATTAAAACAATGTCTACATATGCGAATTGGGAGTACGGCTTAAGGAAACCGGATGGCGAGATGCTTGTGAGAATTGCAAAGCTGTATGGTGTAACTACTGACTATCTCCTAACCGGCAAAGAACCTAATGCTTTTAATACTGACCTTTTTGATGATCCTGATTTACAACTCGCCTTTAGACAAGCTCGTGATTTCTCAGAAGAAAGTCAAAAACAAGCAATTGATTTTATTAAGTACCTTAAAGAGAAAGAAGAACGCGAAGGCCGCAAGCCTAAAAAGTAACAACTGCCGAAACCTTTATTTATATTTATTTATTATGTTATTTCTGTTTACTAATAAGATCGGGATTGGATCGGGATTAGAACCGAACTGGAACGGGAAAGCATTTTTCATTAGTAGGTTGAAGCCAGTTATATCAAGGGATTCAGCAATCGTCCTCTTCTGGATTGCTTCAGTATTCAAACTGGAATGGATCAGAAAAAAAGAAAGACAAACTCAGCCGTGACTACATATAAAGGGGAAATTAATTTGGCGTTTTTGTTCACTAATGAGGAAGTATATAACAGTGCCTTTGGAAAAAAACGCAGAGCTTCAGGGGCTTTCAGGAAAACTTATTATGCAGCCCAGCCATTATTGGGGAAGAAAAACCAAGTAATAATGGAAGCTATATTCGGTGTGTTAAATGACAAAAAATTCGGCACTCAAGGTTTACTTATTGCTACCAAAGAAAACTTATATCATATTGCAGATAAAGCTGGTGCCCATAGAATAATCAGCTGGTCATATAACGAAATTACGAGCATCACCATCTTAAAGGAAACATTTACAGGGTTTCAGATAGATCTCAAAACCCATAAAGAGGAATTCTTGATTAAGGGAATTCAAGAAGGGGATCATGATAAGTTTGTCAACTACGTGAGAAAAGAAATACAAACTGCTCAAAAAAATAATGATCCGTCCCCTGCCCAGTCTACTCACCAGCATTTATCTGATTTTGACATGATAGCTTCAGAAATTAGAAAATATGCTGAGTTAAAAGAAGAAGGTCTTTTGACAGAAGAAGAGTTTACAGCGAAAAAAAAGCAGCTTTTAAAATTATAGTGGCCCTATGGGCTTTTCTTTCACACCAAAAACAGAACATATATTCCCCTTATGGTGGTGTTTTTAATGTCAATCCAACTATCGTACCTCGAAGAAGAAGTCAAAAAAATCTACCACAGATTAAATATTGAAACTCCTGAAGACATTGATTTAGAAAGGATTGCCGCGGCATTTCGTATCTGGCTGCATTATGAGCAAAGAGAAAGCTGCATGTTTCAAATCAACGGTGAGTATAGCGTCGTCCTTGATGCTCGTGCCTCTCCACAAGAACAGTGGCAAGACTTTGTTCATGAGCTATGCCATGTCTTAAAACATACTGGAAACCAATTTCACATGAATAGAATGTTCAGGCAGCTTCAGGAATACCAGGCGAACAGTTTCATGTATCACTTCTGTGTACCAACGTTCATGCTCATAAAAATGCAACTGCCCCGTCTTAAATCAGAGGCCATTAAATTAATAGGAGATACATTTAATGTGACATATTCCTTGGCCGCTAAACGGCTAGAAATATTCAACAGAAAGCAGTTTTCAATTCTCTGGCATAAAAATCTTCATCAAATAAGTAAATTGAATGTTAGGAGGTAGCCAAATGGCCAGTATAGAGCCCCGTGGAAAAAACTCTTTTAGATTAATTGTTGAGAATGGTTACGATGCCAAAGGTAAAAGGGATAGAAGAAAGAAAACAATTCGTATAGAAGATCCAAAGCTATTAAAGACTAAACGGAAATTACAAGAGTATCTTGAGGACCAGCTGCACCGTTTCAGAATTGAAGTAGAGGCCGGCGAGTATATTGCTCCGGAAAAATCCACTTTTGATTCATTTGCAGAAAAATGGATTGAAAAGAAACTCTTTAATAAGAATGGTAAGCCTTACTCTTTTACAACCTCTGTCAAATATTCAAATCACTTAAAAAATCACATTCTTCCAGCATTAGGTCATAAAAAAATAGACAAAATCAAAAGCCTTCATATTGTTGATTTTATAGATGATTTATCTAAAGATGGGGCTAGAAAAGATGGAAAGCCTGGCGGATTAGGTGATCAAACAATCAAAGATATATTTAAAATCTTACAAGCATTATTTAAAACTGCCACAGAGGAATGGAAATTGATAAAAGACGACCCTATTGAGGGATTGAGTTCGCCAGAAGCTGAGAATAAAGAAATGAACTTTCTTGAATCTGACGAAGCAGCTGAATGTATTAAAGTGTTGTATGAAATAGATATTAAATGGCGCTTATATTATCTTGCAGCTCTGATCGGGGGGCTTCGTAGAGGAGAAGCTCTTGCCTGTGAATGGCACTTGGATGTAGATTGGGACAAAGGTGGAATATACGTAAATAGATCAATTTCTAAAACAATTAACGGAGAGCCTCATGTCAAAAGCCCAAAGTCAAAAAGTTCTCAACGATTCGTCAAAATGCCTGATTTTTATATGAATGAGCTGGCTAAATATTATCGCATATGGAAAAAAGAAAAATTATTGCTTGGCGATGCCTGGGAAGGCGGAGAACATCAATATGTGTTTCACAGTGGTAAAGGAAAACCTTACTACTATACAACCCCTACCGCAAAATGGACTAAAATAAAAAAGAAGTACGGTCTAAAAGATGTTCGTCTTCATGACTTGCGGCATACTATGGTGGCTCTCCTTATGGAAGCTGGCGAAAGTCTCAGTGCTATTCAACGAAGAGCCGGACATGCCAGTGCTCGAACAACTAGTGATATTTATGGTCATGTTACCGAGAAACTCGAAAATAGCACAGTAAAACACTTTAACCAGTTCGATCCTAGAAACCTAGCACAAAAACAGAGTTGATTTTGAAATTCCTCTTCAAAATCAGCTCAAAAAAATAATTTCGTCCCCAATTCGTCCCCAACTCGATGAATGATGACAAAATCAATAAATAAGCAAAGTAAAAAACCCTTGCTACGCAAGGGTTTTGGCTATGATTCCGACTGGGCTCGAACCAGCGACCTCTACCCTGTCAAGGTAGCGCTCTCCCAGCTGAGCTACGGAATCATGATATGTATGTGTTGCTGGGTATGTTGTTGTCTCTCTGACATTTATAATTATATATCCTGATTTCTCATTCGTCAACACTTTTTTTATCTAAAATAAAAAAAGGGCGCGTCGCAAAATTGACGGCGCCCTTTTCGTTTATGATCTCACTTGGGCAGGGGTTATTTTTTTCAATGCCTGTTCGAAGTCCCGCTCTAAATCTTCGGCGTTTTCGACTCCGACGCTCAGGCGCAGAAGGCCGTCTGTGATGCCGCGTTTCTCCCTCTCTGCTTTCGGCATGGCGGCATGCGACATGGCTGCAGGGTATGAGAGAATGGATTCGACGGCGCCAAGGCTGACGGCAAATACCGGAAGCGATACGTTTTCGACCAGCTTTTTGACGGCTTCTTTGCTTTCCAATTCAAAGGACAGGACGGCGCCCGCTCCGCTCGCTTGCCGTTTATGGGTATCGGCTCCCGGATGTCCGGCAAGGCCGGGATAGTAAACGTTTTTGATGGCGGGATGTCCGTCAAAATAGGCAGCCAGCCGCTCAGCTGTCCTGCTCGCTTTTTCTAGTCTGACCTGCAATGTTTTTAAGCCTCTCAATACGAGCCAGCAGTCCTGAACGCCGAGCACCGCTCCAAACGAGTTTTGCAGCTTATACAGCTGATTGCCGAGCTCTTCATCCTTGACGGCGGCAAGGCCTGACAGCACATCGCTGTGGCCGCTTAAAAATTTCGTCGCGCTGTGAAGCACGATATCTACGCCGAAATCAAGCGGCCGCTGCAGTGCAGGCGTCATGAAAGTGTTGTCAAGGTATGTCAGACAGCCGTGTTCTTTTGCCAGCTCGACGACGGCTTTAATGTCCGTGATGCCGAGCGTCGGGTTTGACGGTGTTTCCATATAGATGGCTTTCGTATTCGGCCGGATGGCCCGGGCAACCGCTTCTGTGTCCGTCATATCGACAAAAGTGTGTTCGATTCCGAAACGGGACAGCACTTCTGTCACCATGCGGAATGTTCCGCCGTACACATCCTCCGTGACGAGAACATGGTCGCCTTGGGATAAGAGCAGAAACGCCGTCGAAATCGCCGCCATTCCGGAGCTGAAAGCAAAGCCTCTCGTTCCGCCTTCAAGACCTGCGATCGTTTCTTCAAGCGCTGTTCTTGTCGGTGTGCCGGAGCGGCTGTAATCATATGTTCCGAATTCTTCAAAGGAAGACTGATGAAATGTGGAAGCATGCTGAATCGGCACGCTGACGGCTCCTGTAGCTCCGTCAGTTTTAAATGGATTGTGCACGAGCTGGGTTTCCAGCGTCCAATTTTGATTACTCATACGACACGGCCCCCTCTTTTACTTGCTGTAATGCCTGCTTTACATCCCGCTTCAAATCTTCTGCATGTTCAATTCCCACTGAAAATCTCAGCAGGCGGTTGCAGACGCCGTTTGCGATACGGATATCTTCCGGAATGTCCATGTGCGTCTGTGTCGCGGGGTATGTAATAAAGCTTTCCACCCCGCCGAGACTTTCTGCGAAACAGATCGTTTTCAGCGCCTTTAAAAATGGATTGACCCATTCCTCTTTTTGCAGCCGGAAAGACAGCATTCCGCCTTTTCCGGGATATAACACGTCGGCGATTTCTTCTTCCTGTTCTAAAAATTCTGCAAGTTCACGGGCGTTTTCTTCATGACGCCGCATTCTGAGCCCGAGTGTTTTCATCCCTCTCATTAAAAGCCACGAATCAAACGGCGGAAGAACGGCCCCGATCGCATTTTGGTGATTAAACATGATGTCGCCGAGCTCTTCATCCTTTACGACAATAAGACCGGCAAGGAGATCATTGTGCCCGCCTAAATATTTTGTGGCACTGTGAATGACGATATCGGCTCCCAGTTCAAGCGGGCGCTGGATGACCGGGGTATAAAACGTATTATCGACAATCAAGAGCAGGCCGGCTTCTTTCGTAATCCGGGCGATTTTTTCAATGTCCGCCTCCTGCATTAACGGGTTTGTAGGCGTTTCAACAAATACCGCTTTCGTGTTTTCCGTTAATTTGGAGCGTAAACAGTCTTCATCGCTGAAATCATCGTAAATAAAGCTTAACCCGTATTTTCTCCATTCATTTTCAAACAAACGGTATGTGCCTCCGTATAAATCGGAGGATACAATCAATTCATCTCCGCTTTTAAATAAAGCCATAATCGTTTGAATGGCTGCCATTCCCGAGCTGAAAGCAAAGCCTCTCGCACCGTTTTCCAACACGGCGATAGCGTCTTCAACGAGCTGGCGTGTCGGGTTTTTCGTACGCACATAATCAAAGCCTGTAGATTCTCCAATTCCTCTATGTCGGTAAGCGGTGGACAGATAAATCGGCGGACTGACCGTTCCCGTTGCTTCTTCGCTTCTATTTCCGATTTGGGCTAATTTTGTATCAACATGCTGCGTCATCAGTAAGCACCATCCTTTTTCAAAAATAAAAAAGCCCCCTCTTCATAAGAAGAAGGAGCTTTTCTCTTCCTCTTATCTTCCAAGCATGTGAATCGCTTGCTGGATTTAGCACCTTGGCACTTTGCCTTCCCGCGGCAAAGCAAACCGGTTGCTGAGGTTTCAAAGGGCCAGTCCCTCCACCTCTCGTGATAAGAATATTGTTTTGTATTTTCTGATTGTTCTATATTAACGCACTATAAAATGAATTTCAATAACTTTTTATTTATCTGAACTCTCGCAAGAAGTGCATCTGAAGAAAGAAATTTCTAATAATTCATGGTACAATAGGAAAAAACCATCAAGACAAGAAGCGGCCTGGAGGAATGCGAAGTGGCATCAAAAAACGGAATCATTCATGAGAAAAAACTTTTCTCCCATGAGCTTGAAGAGGAAATGACCGTTTTGGTCTACCTGCCCGCCACCTTCTCCCCTCTGTATAAATATCATACGGTCATCGCTCAGGACGGCCATGATTATTTCAGATTAGGGAGAATCGGGCGGCAGGCGGAAGAGCTTATGTCAAAAGGGGAAATTGACCGCTGCATCATTATCGGTGTCCCTTATAAAAATGTGCGGGAGCGAAGAAACACATACCATCCAGAAGGCTCTAAATTCGCCTCATATAAGCGGTTCATCGCAAATGAGCTCGTTCCTTTTATCGACAAAGAATACCCGACTTATCAAGTCGGATACGGCCGCACCATGATCGGGGATTCCCTCGGCGGAACCGTTTCGCTTATGACGGCGATTGACTATCCGAACATGTTTGGAAACGTCATCATGCAGTCTCCGTATGTTGACGGGCACGTGCTGGATGCCGTCCGGCAGTCGGAGGATCTCAAACAGATTTCCGTTTATCATCAAATCGGAGAAAAAGAAACCGGCGTTCACACGACAGACGGCCAGGTTCTTGATTTCACCGCGCCGAACGAAGAGCTCAAACAGCTGCTGGAAAGCAAACAGTCTGAATACACGTATGAAACCTTCGACGGGGATCATAAATGGACCTACTGGCAGCCGCTCATCACGCCGGCGCTGAAAAAAATGCTGTAACCATTCATTTAAGGAGGGAACTTTCATGAAATACGGTATTGTTTTATTTCCATCAAAAAAATTACAGGATCTCGCAAATTCGTACCGGAAACGCTACGACCCGAGCTACGCGCTCATTCCTCCGCACCTGACGCTAAGAGATCCGTTTGAAGCGACAGAACAGGAAATCGAGCAGGTCGTATCACAGCTGAGACAGACGGCGAAAGAGTCGCATCCGCTCGTTCTGAAAATCACAAAATACAGCTCGTTTTCTCCTGTGAATAATGTGATATATATGAAAGCAGAGCCGACGGAGGAATTAAAATCTCTGAGTGAGAAATGCTACTCAGGAGCATTATCCGGCGAGCCGGAATACAGCTTCGTTCCGCATGTCACGGTCGGCCAGAAGCTGTCGTCAGATGAACATTCCGACGTACTCGGACAGCTGAAAATGCTGGACATTTCCCACGAAGAAGTCATCGACCGTTTTCACTTGCTCTATCAGCTGGATAACGGCTCATGGACTGTGTACGAAACATTTTTATTAGGCGGAGGAGAATAACTGCTTGGAATCCATCATCGCAAAAACTGAAAAACAGCTAAACGACTCTTTTTTCGTCAGAAAAGAGGTCTTTGTTAAAGAACAGCACGTTCCGGAAGAAGAAGAGATTGATCAATTCGAAGACACGTCAGAGCATATAGTCATATATGACGGCGGCCAGCCGGTCGGAGCCGGCAGATGGCGCTTGAAAAACGGGCATGGAAAATTAGAGCGCATCTGCGTGATGAAAAGCCATCGTTCTTTAGGCGTCGGAGCCATCATTATGCAGGCGCTTGAAAAAGCGGCGGCAGCCAAGGGCGCCGACAGCTTTATCTTACATGCGCAGACGCAGGCCGTTCCGTTTTACGAAAAACAAGGATACCGCGTCACATCCGGCGAAGAATTTCTCGATGCGGGCATCCCCCATCTGGAAATGATAAAGGAACACAAACGATAAAATCAAAAGCACTCCTGTTATATGGCAGGAGTGCTTTTTTTATGAAAATAATACTATTACATGAATTTTATTGCATTTTATGGAAAGTTAATGTATGTTTAGTATACGAAGTATTACAATTCATACAAAAAATACAATTCATATTTCGGAGGGATAAACATGACGGCACCAAAAGGAAAACACATATTCGGGACTGTTAAAGTGGGCACAAAAGGACAGATTGTCATTCCTAAAGAAGCAAGAGATGTTTTCGATATAAATCCGGGGGATTCACTGCTTATGCTCGGGGATGACCAGCAAGGTATCGCACTTGTTAAACAAGAACTCTTTTTCGAGTTTGCAAAAGATATTTTAAACGCTAAGCAAATCGATGAAGATAGCGAGGATGAGTAAATGCACGCGATTGAGCTGAAGCAATTAACGAAACATTATAAAGAAACCGCCGCCGTTGACCGTCTTGAGTTCTCAGTTGAGAAAGGGGAATTTTTCGCTTTACTCGGTGAGAACGGAGCCGGAAAAACGACATTAATCAGTATGCTTTGCGGACTCCTTTCTCCGGATGACGGTGATGCATCAGTGCTTGGACACAGTATTTTGACTGATTTGGATAAAATAAAACCGAAATTGAATATGTCCCCGCAGGAAACAGCCATCGCTCCTCATCTAACCGTACGGGAAAACTTAGAGTTTATAGCCGGAGTCTACGGAATTCCGAAAAAAGAAGCAAAAAAAAGAACAGATGAGATGCTCGAATTGTTTCAATTAAAAGAGAAAGAAAGAGCAAAAACCAAAACATTATCAGGAGGAATGCAGCGCCGCCTCAGCATCGCAATGGGAATGATCACCAAGCCGGATATTTATTTCTTAGATGAGCCGACATTAGGGCTTGACGTCCGTTCACGCCGCGAGTTGTGGAAAAATCTTGAGGCATTAAAGGGTGACATGACGATTATTTTAACGACACACTATTTAGAAGAGGCTGAAGCCCTGGCAGATCGTATTTGCATTTTAGAAAATGGGACTTTAAAAGCACTGGGTACGGCGGAGGCTCTGAAAAAGCAAACTCATTCAGCTACATTTGAAGATGCCTTTTTAGCGATTTGTGACGGGGAGGCGGGTCTTTATGCTTGATTTCGCCATTCGCAACCGCAAAGAAATTTTTCGTGACCCCCTGTCTATTATCCTTGGAATCGCACTGCCTGTTATTCTATTGTTTCTGTTTACGGCGATTGAAAAAAATGCGCCGCTTGATACCTTTAAAATTCAGCATTTAGCACCCGGACTCATTGTTTTCGGTTTCGCTTTCCTTACGATGTTCTCTGCATTGCTGATCGCAAAAGACAAACAGACCGCCCTTTTGACCCGTTTGTTTGCTTCCCCTTTAAAAACAGCCGATTATGTTATCGGTTATGCAATGCCGATGCTGCCGTTAGCCATTTTACAAATCGTCATTTGTTTTATCGCAGCTGCTGCTGCCGGTTTATCCGCCGAGTGGATGAATCTTCTCGCAGGTATCGCTGTCTTGCTGCCGATTGCGATGATGTCCGTTTTCTTCGGTTTATGTTTAGGGGCTGTGTTTACGGACAAACAAATTTCAGGTATCGGAACGATTTATATTACACTCGTGCAATTTCTGGGCGGGGCTTGGATGGAGGTGAGCCTGCTCGGTGACACATTCAAACATATCGCTTATGCCTTACCGTTTATTCACTCGATCGAGCTGGCCCAGGAAGTCATATCCGGAGATTATTCTTCCTTTCATCAGCATATTTGGCCGATAGCGGGATATACCGTTTTGGCGCTTGCACTTGCTTTCCTCAGTTTTATGAAAATCAGGAAGAGATAAAAAAAGCCGGCACTCCGTAATGGGAGCGCCGGTCTTCTTTATTACGTTTCTTTCAGAAGGCTTATCGTATGCGGCAGCAGACGGTCATCCCCCGGACTGCCATGCCCCGGAACGACAATGCTGATGTCCTGATATCTTTTCATGACTTTGCGGACGGCGCGCGGCCACTGATCCGGATAAAAGCCGGGAGTAGGCACGATTTCCTTTGTTTCTAAAGCCTTGATTAAGCAACCGCCGAATAAGAGCTTATCCTCAGGCAGCCAGACGGTCATATTGTCTTCCGTATGCCCTTTTCCCGGATAAAACGTTTCAATTTTCATATCGCCAAACTGCAGCTTTGTCACGTTTTTCAGATCTCCGAGCGGCCGGTCATATCCCTGCTGTCGGGCGAAGTCGGCGGTCAGCTTCGTGCTGTGCACCTTTACACCGTATTTGTACAGGGTGTTCAGACCGCCGATACGATCATCATGGGCGTGTGTCACAATGGCATCGGTCATCCTTTTGCCGGGAAACCGCTTTTTTATTTGTGTCATTAATTGCTCTGTGAGACTGTCATTCCACGGAGTATCAATCAGTACGATTCCTTTGGAAGTCTCAAGAAGCAATCCGTTCGCAGGGACGGGACTTCCGTCTGCCGTACCGATGCTTGTATGCATCCAGACATGCGGCGCCAGCTGTGTGAGAGTGACACCTTTTGCTGCGGAGCCCTCCGCCGCGTCTGCCGGTTTCATTCCGGGAGTAAAGAGGCCGAAAAGAAATAACCCCGCAATTAATAATGAAAGCTTTCTCAAATTGAATCATTCCTTTCCGCATCTTTCATATATACGACTCAAAAAAACCCGGATATATCCGGGCTTTTTCACACGTATTGATTTATTAACCGGCCTTTTCCCATGATTTGCGGCAGACGGGAAAGAGAGCGCTTACGTTTTTCCTCATGTACTTTCTTTTCTGCGGCTGCGGTGTTTTCCTGGCGGCGCTCCACCTCTCTGTACACCCTGTCATTGGCGAGGGCGGCCGCTTTCGTAATGCCGGCGTAATCAGGCTTATAACCCGCTGCCCGGTTTGCGTATTGAGAATACTGCTGGTTTTGAATCCGTCCTGCATAAATCATATGTACCCCTCCCCTTCGCTTTTTATTTCCCTTAATCTTACTTTTTGAAACGCGGTTCTTTTGTTATGATATTCTTTGTCTATCAAATGGATGAACACCTTTTAATGGGAGGACCCCTTTTTGAAATGCGCCCGACTGAATAACCGAACGATACATTTACATACATATTCAAGAGAACATTACCAATTCCTTTTTGAAGAAGCCCAAAAAGGGAATATTTTTTGCGCACATTGTGACCAGCCCGTCTTGATGCGGCTTTCGATTTTAGAGCAGCCGGCATTTTATCACCGGCAAAAGGGAGACTTCACCGCCTGTGAAAAAGCATGCGCGGCCAAGGAACCACTAGCGGAGAAAGAAACAGAAGAGTATAAGGAAGCCGGCATGTTCCGCCTGCCGAAAGGAAAAGCGATTTCAGAGAATCCGAAACCGATCGTCTCAGAATGGAAAAGCCCGAAAAAAGTGCCTGCGACCGAACCGTTTTCACCAACATCCGAGGCGGCTGATACATCTTTGTTCCCCGGCATCGGCCTGAACCGTGAACAGATGAAGGCAGTTACTGAAACGGACGGGCCTTTATTAGTGCTTGCCGGAGCGGGAAGCGGAAAAACAAGGGTGCTGACAGCACGCGCCGCCCATATGATTGAACACCTCGGCATTTCACCTGAGAATATGCTGCTTGTGACCTTTACGACAAAAGCCGTCGCCGAAATGAAAGAGCGGATGGCAAATGAGTACGGTCTGGCAGCCGGAAAAGTCTCCCGTCTCGTGACAGGAACATTCCACAGCTTTTTCTATAAAATACTCTATCACTATGATTCTTCAAAATGGAACGGCAGCCAGCTTTTAAAAATGGAGTGGCAAAAAGAGCAATATGTGAAAAAGGCGCTCTATGAAGAACATTTGGATGAAAAAGAGTTTCCCGTCGACCAGGCGCTTCAGCTTATCGGCTGCTGGAAAAACACGTATCTCCCCCATGAGACCATTCCGCTTGCGGACGACTGGGAGAAAAAAGTGTACAGGCTCTACGAACATTACGAACGGCAGAAGCGGGAAAAACGGCAATTTGATTTTGATGACATGGCCCAAGGCTGTTATGAACTGTTTCAAAGCCGGCCTGATATTCTCGCGCAGTACCAAAACAGATTTTCTCATATTTTGATTGATGAATTTCAAGATATCAATCCTGTCCAGTACAACATTATGCAAATGATCGCAAGCCCAGGGAATAACCTGTGCTGCGTGGGTGATGACGACCAATCCATTTATGCGTTCCGCGGCAGCAGCCCGTCTTTCATTCTTGATTTTCAAAAGGATTATCCGGGAGCAAAGACCATTTACTTAACGGCAAATTACCGATCGCCGCATCCGATCGTCTCAAGCGCTCATGCCGTCGTAAAGAAAAATAAAAAACGGTATGAAAAAACACTTTCTGCCGTCAAAGACGGCGTTCACAATCCCGTGATATTTTATCCTTACGATGAAGAAGAAGAAGCGACCATGATCGTTTCGGATATGAAAGAGAAGATTCAAAACGGGGCGAGCCCTGACGATTTTGCCGTGCTTTACCGGACAAACAGCGCCGGACGGGCCATTTATGAAAGACTGCACCAATCATCGATTCCTTACCATGCCGACAGGGGCGTGCAGACGTTCTACAGCCGCAGAATCGTGCGCCAGATCCTCGCCTACTTATATGCGAGTCAGAATGAAGATGATCCGGATGCGGTGAAAGACCTGCTGCCCGCCTTATTTTTAAAGCAATCCGCCCTGCAAACGTTAAAGGCGCTGTCAATCACGGAAGATTGCACGATGATTAAGGCACTGACGAAACTGCCTGATCTGAAGCCTTTTCAAATAGGGAAGATCAAGCAGATCGTTCCGTTTTTCGCAAGCATCCGGACAATGAAGCCGGTTGAAGCCATCACCTTTGCAGAAAGCAAAATGGGTTTTTCCGAGTATTTAAAAAAACGGGGCAATGAGGGAAACAAACTGGAAAAAGGCTCTGATGATCTCAGGGATGTCAAAGTGGCCGCCAAAAAATTCAAAACCATTCCCGATTTTCTTGCGCATGTCGATCATATGCGCGCCGCTGAGAATCTGAAAACCGATGAAAACGGCGTCGAACTGCTGACCATTCACCGCTCTAAAGGTCTTGAATTCAATACGGTCTATATTTTAGGCGCGGCTGACGGCTCTATCCCCCATGACTTCGCGCTTGAGACGGCGAGACAGGGCGATCCCGCTCCGCTCGAAGAAGAAAGACGGCTTCTGTATGTCGCAATGACAAGGGCCATGCAGCATTTATATGTATCTTGTCCCGCGTACAGGCGGGGAAAAACAGCGCGCAGCTCAAGATTTCTCGAGCCCCTTCTTCGGACGGACAGACGGAGCGCACTCAGGATATAAAGAACCCGGCAGATCACTGCCGGGTTCTTCTCACATAAAAAGGCCTTTTTAGCAAGGCCGGCTGACGCCTATTTATTGTTCAGCATTTTAGAAATGGTGCCAAAATCAAGTTTCTCTTTACCGCTTGTAATAGATTGAACGATTTTATCTTCCAATTCTTTCGGAACACGCTTGTTAGCCAGCTGGGACACCTTCTGAATGACGCCTCTCACCGTGTTTTCATCTTTGAAATTGGCATTTTGCAATGATCCTGCAAGGTTCATGACATCCTTCATGCTGACGCCTGTTTTCTTCTCAATATTTTTGAAAAATTGATTATCCATGGTGTGCCTCCTTTTGTGGAGTAATACGATATTGTATGAATAAAGAGCGGAACATGTGCCCGTAAGACAAGGAAAAAATTCCGAGTGCCCCGTCTCTATACTCCTTCATACATCAGGGAAGCACGGGACTGATCGGTCCCGCGCTTATCCAAGGTCTTGCTAAGGTTTAGCCAAAAAAGGATGCACCGACAATGATCAGAAGGATGAACAATACGACAACAAGAACAAATGTTGAGCCGTATCCGCCTCCGACATAGCCGCCGCCGTATCCGCCGCAGCCGCCATAACCGCCGTAGCCGCCGCCGAATCCGCCATATCCGAATCCCATATCTAAGCACCTCCTTTACTCTCTATACTCTATGTGAGCCGACTTGTTTGGCTTGGATAAATGCATAGGGCCGGTGCGGATTTCGTTCATTTTAGTGAGAATGCTCATTTTTCTTCAGTTTTGCTTCTGTTTCGGCGGCAAACACATCTATCCATTCCTCAAAGCGCGATCCCGCTTCATCAAACTCAGACAGCTGCTTTTCAATAGATAAGATATATTTGTCATGCTCCCGCTGGTTTTGATTGTGCCGGCGGTATTTACCGTTTATGAATGATTCAAATATATTCATAACATCCCCTCCTCCTATGATCTATGCCGAACAGAGGCCGGCGTTCGGCAAAAAACAAAAAAACCGGAAGCTCCGGTTTTTTAGAAAACGGCTATTTCGGTTTTTTCTTTTGGCCGCAGCCGCAGCCTTTTTTCTTAATTTTTTTTTCGTAAGGCTGATGCACAGTTGATTTGTATGGAGAATGTTGGGAAGGTTTGCTTGATTGATTCATGGTGATCCTTCCTTTCCTTATGTCATATATGCCAGTTTATGCCGAAAGTGACGGTAAGTTGCTGGTGGAACCGCCTTATTCCTGCAGAAGACGGGAAACCGCAGCTTCAATGATTCCGGCCGCGCCGGCTATGGCTAACAGCAAAATCAGCCATTGTGCGGCCCCGGGTATCACAATCTGCGCCGCAATTAGAAAGGCGGCACACCACACGCCCGTACACCAGTAGCAGCTGAGAAGTTCACCGATAAATGCCCTGATGCCTTTCCCTTTTATGACAATGTAGGTTTCTGTCGTGCCGTCGGGTGCGGTTTCTGTTTTTTCCTCGTGAAAAAGGCTCCGAAGCGGCGCCATAATGGTGTCAAATACGAAAAGCCTGGCCAGCCGGAAAACGGCAAACGATAACAGAATAAATGAAAGCCAATTGATAACCACCTGTTCACTCCTTTTCAAAACTTGACCTCTTTATACATATGCGAAAACCCTGATCTTCATGAATCGCACCTTGTCCGGTAAAAAAATAGGTGCGGTTTAGTTGTTTTTCTTATTCCGCTCGGCGTTTCATTTGCATTATATAAAGTATGAATGAGAAAGGAGTGAAGGTTATGTCGTTTGAAGAAAAAGTCGAAACACTGCAACCGCAAATATACGAACAATTATCCAACGAATTCGAGCAGACGATCGAAGTGATTGATTGCGAAAATGTCACAATAGATACAACACATATAACGGCCGCTCTTTCTATACAAGCCTCAGTTACTACGGCGATTATCCTTGCGACACAGCTCGCGATCGCAGATGAAGACACAGCCGACCAAATAGCAACCGAACTGCTGATCCTGGATGATTGCCAAATAAAAAAGAGGACCGTCATTCAAGTCCTGAACAGCCGCAATATTAAAATCACACTGACTGCAGACGATATTATGGCCTTTGTACAAATTTTGTTTCAATTATTAAATATACTTTTTGCTGAACTAGACATCCTTTAACCTTTCTTTTCAAATATTTAAATAGAGGTGAGAACAAATGGCAGATAACGAAAAATTAAAAAAAGAACTCGAAAATCTACCAGAAGTGGATCCGCTTTTAAAGGTGCTTGTCAGCAATGTCTTCAAAAAACACGGCGTGACAAAAGATAAAATGCGGGAAATACCTGATGAAGAAAAAGAAATGCTGATCGCATTAGTCAAAGACATGCAGGCAAAAACAGAAGCTTTTCTTGAAAGCCAGAAACAGAAAAAAGAGCAGGAAAAAGCGCAAGATCAGCAGACCAATCCGCAAACCCGCAGAGAACAATTAATCGAACAGCTCCGGCAAAGACGCCAAAATCCCGGTCAATAACTAAAAAATAGTGATTTTTATCAGGATAGATGCCTGAGTCAAAGTAAGGGGCCGGCTCATTTAATATTAGTAAAAGAAAAGGAGGAATAGATATGGAAAGCAGACCATACTCTTGGGTTGCACTTGATCCTGAATGCGAACATCCGCGAGAAGAAAAAGAAGAAAAAGAAGGCAGAAGATGCAGTGTTTGCTGTAACGGAAACGGATTCGGCGAAGATAATGCCTTCCTTGACCAAGACCTTGCTCAAGCGAATATCAACAAACAAGTTTCTGAAGAAGCGATTATTATCAGAGACTCTTGTGATATCAACGTAACGTCAACAGACGTTCAAGCAGTCGCTTCAGTCATGACAGCGATTAATGCAGCAGTCGTAACGGCCACTCTCACTTCAATCGCTGACGGAGTCATCGCTGAATTGGTCGCACAAGACTTATTGCAGCTAACAGCTAACAAACAAATCAACCGTCAAAAACTGCTCATCGAAAACTCCCGCGGCGTAAACGTGACAACAGTAGATGCCGATATCGCAGTATTGATCTCAACAGCGACAAATTTACTGATTGCTGTCTTAGTCATCACCCTTGTCCTCTAAAAAGAAAAAGCAGAGCTAAAAATGCTCTGCTTTTTCTTATTTTCTCCGCATATGATGAATATATAGACGTTCACCCACACCAAGTGAGGCTCGCGTACATATGTTGTTAAAGACAAAAGTCAAATACCCTAAAAGAAGGAGCTGAAATCCATGAGCTGCGGAAAACACCATGGCCGAGATGAAAGTTGTGTATGCGATGCAGTCGAGAAGATTTTAGCAGAACAAGAGGCTGTTGAAGAACAATGCCCGACTGGATGCTATACGAATCTTTTGAGCCCGACGATTGCAGGTAAAGACACCATTCCGTTTCTCGTATTTGATAAAAAAGGCGGATTGTTCTCCACATTCGGGAACGTCGGAGGATTTGCGGATGACAGCCAGTGCTTTGAGTCCATTTTCTTTCGTGTAGAAAGACTATGCGATTGCTGCGCAACGCTTTCAGTATTGCGCCCCGTAGATGTGCACGGCGACACCCTCAGCGTCTGCCATCCTTGTGATCCTGATTTCTTCGGTTTAGAAAAAACAGAATTTTGCATTGAAGTTGATCTGAGCTGCTTCAGCGCCATTCAGTGCCTTTCACCCGAGCTTGTTAACCGGCCTGCGCCGCACAAAGAGAAAAAGCATCACGGATAGTCATTGATTCGCATCTTTCCTAAAGAAGAATCCCCTTCCAACCTTCTATTACAGATGCAATCATCAGCCCGCCCGGACTTCCGGGCGGCTGACTCTCCGATATCGTTTAAACCGGTACCATTTAAAACGTGAAGTCAGGAGGGATATTATGAGCAAGCATACAACATACTGTGTGCGTGAAGCGGTAGAAAATATTGAAGACCTGCAAAATGCGGTTGAAGAAGATTGCCCGACAGGCTGTTATTCTAAACTTTTATCTCCGGCTTATACATTAGGCGATACAGTGCCGTTCGCCATCTTCACCTCAAAATCGAAACCGTTCACCGCATTCGGAAACGTCGGCGAGCTGGATAACGGTCCGTGCTTTAATACCGTTTTTTTCAGAGTTGAAAGGGTCTGTGACGGCTGTGCCACATTAAGCCTGCTTATTGCTTTTGACGAGCATAAGCACATTCTTGATTTTACAGATAAAGACTCTCTCTGCGATGTATTCCGTTTAGAAAAAACGAACTATTGCGTTGAAGTCGATCTCCATAGCTTCTGCGCCATCAATTGCCTGAACCCGAGACTGATCAACCGCACACATTCTTAAATCAAAAAGCATAAAAATAAGCTGCCGGATGAAAGAATTCAGGCAGCTTTTTGTATGGTTAAAATCCAAGCGGATGCAGCGAGGTAATATCGTCTATTGCGAGTTCTGCCGGCGCTCCGTTGCTTGTCGTCCGCAGGAAGATCGCATTATTTTTTCTGCCGACGATTACGCCTCTGTAGGTTTTCCCGTTGGCTTCTATCAGACAAAGGGTCCGCGGCATATTATGCGGCAGCTTCGTTAAGAAATCAATTTTTTCAAGAATGGACATTCTGCTCATCGGCTTTTTCACGCGCTTTGGCGGAACCTTTTCCTCTGGGGCGGCATTGTGAACCGCTTCAGGCTCTTTTTTAGCGGCGTCGGGCTTGGCAGTGTCCTGCTCCGCTTGCGCCGGAACTTCTTGAACGGCTTCTTCTGCGCGGCTGTGCTGTTCAGGTACTTGCTTTTCTGGTTCGACAGCCACTGCTCCTTCAGGCTGAGTTTGACATTCTTCCTCCCGCTTTCCATGCATCGGCTCTTCTTCCGGCAGCTGAGGCGCTTTCCTTTTTTTGATTAATATGTCCTGCATTGATGATTGCGTGTCTGAATAATCCGCCTGAACAATATACATGAGCGGTTTTTTTTCCGCGTTTCTGTTTTGTTTTGACATCTTCATCCCTCCGATTCTGTCATGTTTTATTTATATGACGGAATGATTAAAATCAGAAGAAAGAAAAAAGCAATCCCTGAAAGGGACTGCTTGTTATTTAACGTGCGGTAATATGGAATCCTGAATCAACGTGAAGATTTTCGCCCGTGATGCCTCTTGACAGGTCACTGAACAAGAATGCAGCCGTGTCGCCCACTTCTTCAGGTGTTGTCGTGCGGCGCAGCGGCGCGCGCTCTTCAATTTCTTTCAGGATAGAGTTGAAATCACTGATTCCTTTTGCAGACAGCGTACGGATCGGTCCTGCTGAAATGCTGTTGACGCGGATGTTTTCTTTTCCTAAGTCAGCGGCTAAATATCTGACGCTCGCATCAAGAGACGCTTTTGCCACACCCATTACGTTATAGTTTGAAACGACGCGCTCTCCGCCGAGGTAAGTGAGTGTAACGATGCTTCCGCCTTCAGTCATAATCGGACGCGCCGCTTTTGCGACCGCTGTCAGAGAGTAAGAACTGATGTTATGCGCAAGCAGGAATCCTTCGCGGTTCGTATTTAAATATTCGCCGACAAGCTCTTCTTTGTTTGCGAACGCGATGCAGTGCGCGATGCCGTGAATCACGCCGACCTGCTCTTTAATGCTCGCAAAGCAAGTTTCGATCTCAGCGTCATTTGTCACATCACACGGAAGGATGATGGAATCATTTCTTTCTAATGTAGCCGCAAGGTCATGAACTGATTTTTCCAAGCGCTCTCCCGCGTAAGTGAAAATGAGGCGCGCTCCGGCTTCATGCAGCGAACGGGCGATTCCCCATGCGATACTGCGTTTATTGGCAACGCCCATCACAACGATGTTGCGGCCTTCAAGTGAGAAATTCATATGTATAAAGCCTCCTGTAATCGTCTTAAAGACATAGTTTTAGTACCTGATCTTAATTTTTATCATATCATAACCTTGTCCAGATTGAAAGCATGGGAAAAAGACCGCGGATGTTGAAGCGGTCTCTTTTTTATCTCGTCTGCAGACTGTTCCTTTTAAAGGCAAAATGATTGGTCGGGCCGTGTCCCTCTCCAATGCCAAGCGTATGTTCCACGGCTTCCCGCACAAAATTGACGGCTGTCTCAAACGCGGTCTGAATGTTTTTCCCCTTTGCCGTTTCCGCCGTCAGCGCGGCTGCGAACGTGCAGCCTGTTCCGTGGGTGTGTTTGGTGTCAATATAAGCGTGGCTGATTTGGGTAAAAGACGAACCGTCAAATAATAAATCAACGATCCTCCCCTGTTCAGGCTGGTGTCCGCCTTTTATGATGACATGCTTTGCACCAAGCTTGCAAAGGCGTTCGGCCGCTTTTTTCCGGTCCTCAAACGTGCGGATTTCCATTCCCGTCAATACCTCAGCTTCCGGAACATTCGGCGTCACCGCATAGCTGCGCGGAATTAACAGCTCTTTTAACGCGGCCTGAGATTCCTCACGCAGCAGGGAAGCACCTCCTTTGGCAATCATGACGGGGTCGGTGATGACATGATCAAGCCCGTACTGATCCGTTTTTTCCGCAATTTCCGCAATCATTTCCGCGCTCCACAGCATTCCCGTTTTTACAGCGTCAGGCCGCAAATCTTCCGCCACCGCGTCAATCTGGCTGCCCAGCGCTTCCCGGGTGAGCGGATAAATGCCGTGAACACCCAAAGTGTTCTGGGCGGTTACCGCTGTAATGGCTGACATCCCGAAAACGCCGAGCTCCTGAAAGGTTTTGAGATCCGCCTGTATACCGGCGCCGCCTCCTGAATCTGATCCGGCAATCGTCAATGCTTTGCATATGCTCATGATGTTTTTCTCTCCTTTCGCATTATCCGATCCATTTATGATAAAAGGATTTCGCTCTGCTGATATCACTTGTGCCGTGTATTAATGCTCTGCCGTCACGAAACAGTACCATCTTGAAATTGTCTGTGCAAAACGAAATTAAATACGGGTTGGCTGAAACATCAAGCCCTGTCCGTCTGAGCTGTCCCGCAAGTTTTTGCAGATCAACCTGCTCGGAGATCCCCGTTCTGATCTGCACCGTGTTCCGCCCGCACAGAACCGCCGCTTTTGTCTGATTTTCATAGGATAAAAACGGAAAATCGTTTGTGCCGCAGCTTGGGCAATCAGCCGACTTAAGACGGGCGACGTTTATTTCTGACCGTTCATTTTTCCATAAATCAAAGGAACGGAGAACATGCTCGATAGATCCGCCCGTTAACAGCTTCAGCGCATCTGCTGCCTGAAAAACGGCCGTCTGCAATACAGCCGGGCTGATGATTCCCGCCGTATCGCATGTCATACCGCCTAAAGGCAATGTTTCAAGCAGACAGTGAAGGCACGGCGTGACACCGGGAATGACGGTAAAAGAGAGCCCGTAGCTGCCGACACAGGCGCCGTACAGAAAGGGAATCCCTTTCTGTACAGCCGCATCATTCACAATCAGCCTCGTTTCAAAGTTGTCGGCGGCATCCACGATGAGGGAGGCATCACGAATCAATCCGGGTGCGTTTTCCGCAGTGACATCCATGACAAATCCCTCGACCTCTACATCACTATTTATAGATCGAAGCCGTTTTTCAGCCGCCGCGGCTTTCGGCATTTCCTGTCTGACATCGTCTTCGGTATAAAGCTGCTGGCGCTGGAGATTACTCCACTCCACATAATCTCTGTCAGCGATCGTTATCTTCCCGACCCCTGCTCTGACAAGCATCTCCGCACTTGCCGTCCCAAGCGCACCCGCGCCGATAATCACGGCATGAGACGACCGGAGCTTCTCTTGGCCGGAGGGACCGATCGGCTGAAACAGCTCCTGTCTGGAATATCTCTCCGTCATACCGGAAGACCGTCTCGCGGACTGCTTGCAGTTCCGTAATCTTTCACCGGAATTCTCCCGGCTTCATAAGAAAGGCGGCCCGCTTCTACGGCAAGCTTCATCGCCCGGGCCATCTTGACCGGATCATCAGCGCCTGACACAGCGGTATTTAACAGCACGCCGTCTGCCCCGAGCTCCATCGCGTAGGCGGCGTCTTTTGAAGATCCGACGCCGGCATCGACAATGACCGGCACCTTCGCCTGTTCAATGATAAAGGAAAGATTCAGCGGATTTAAAATTCCCTGACCGGAACCGATCGGCGAAGCGCCCGGCATAATGGCATGCACCCCGAGCTCCTCAAGACGTCTTGCGAGCACGACATCATCTGACGTATACGGAAGCACGATAAATCCCTCTTCGAGCAGCTGTTCTGATGCTTTCAGCGTTTCAACCGGATCAGGCAAAAGTGACCGGCTGCATCCGATGACTTCTACTTTTATCATGTCACAAAGCCCTGAAGCTTTGGCAAGCCTTGCGATTCGGACCGCCTCTTCAGCCGTTGCGGCGCCGGCCGTATTCGGCAGAAGCGTGTATTTAGACAAATCAAGCTGTTCGAGAAAGTTAGGCTGAGACTCTTCAAAGATGTTCATCCTCCGCACCGCAAAGGTTAAAATATCTGATTCCGAGACGGCCACCGCCTCTTTCTGAATCTCAAAACTCGGATATTTTCCCGTTCCTAACAGCAATCTTGACTGAAACTGTTTTCCGCCTATTGTTAACATCCTCATCCGCCTCCTACAAAATGGACAATTTCTATGACATCGCGGTCACACAAACTCGTCTTTTCATAATTCTTTTTTTCAATGATTTCTTTATTTCTCTCCACAACTACGATTCTTTGATCAAGCTGGTACGATTCAAGCAAATCCTGAACCGTCCCCTCATTTTGATTCCAATCAATTTGTTTTCCGTTCAGCTGAAGGATCATATATGAACAGCCTCCTTGCGATCAATTCGAAACGCTTCTTCCCATTCCTGTTTAATCTGTCTTTCCAGGATCATATCCCGCACCATTTCAGCAGTTGCCGGCGCCAACAGGATGCCGTTCCGAAAATGGCCGGCGGCGAATATGATCCCGCTGTCTTCAGGATGCCGCCCGATAAACGGCTTTCCATCTCTTGTTCCCGGCCTGAGTCCCGCCCAAAACCGGTCTATTTTCATATGTTCGATGGCGGGAAGCATGGTTTTCGCTTTTGCAATGACGGCCTCAATTCCTCCGATGTCAGGCGTATCGCTCCAGTCGCCCTGTTTCATCGTGGCGCCGATGACAAGCCGGCCGCTTTTTCTCGGGACGACATAACAATGATCATGGTAAAGGGTTTTGGTCAGCGGGGTATCGTCATTCCACACGGAAAGGCATTCTCCTTTTACAGGAAAAAAAGGCTGTCCCAAGCCGAGCTGGCTGAAAAACCGGCCGCTCCATACACCGCTTGCAACTGCGACTTTGTCAGCATAGACATCCCCGCCGGACGTTGTGATGCAATATTCTCCGTTCACTCGTTTTACGGAGGTGACTTGTGTATGCTCATATATGTCAGCGCCATAGCGCCGCGCCCCTTTTGCATACGCTTTGCAAACATAGTACGGTTCGACATGGACATCGTCTTTTATAAAACTTGCGCCTAGAATGTCTTTTGAAGCGTAAGGCTCTTTTTCAAGGGCATCTTCCGCTGAAAGCCAGGTGACGGAAGGTAGATCATCCATCTTCCGCAGACGGGCGATATCTTCTTCGGTATACGCCAGTTTAAGCATTCCGCCGTTATGGCGCCTGATGTCAATGCCGCAAGCTTCCTCAAGCTCTTGCCCCGCCGCTTCATACAGCCTTTGACTGTGCATGGCAAAATCAAAAAACGCATCCCGGTTTTCACATTCCGCATGAGCGCCCAGCATTCCCGCGGCAGCGCTTGTCGTTTTTCGGCCGACTTCTCCGGCTTCAAACAAGACAACGTTTTGCTGCGTCTTCGCCAGCTCATAAGAAATGGCGCACCCGATAATTCCGCCGCCGATCACCGCCGTATCATAGTGCTTCTTCATAATCGGCCTCCCTTACCGCGCGTGCATACCGTTTTGCCGCCTCCTCAGGATTTTCAGCTGAGAAAATGCCTGACATGACGGCAATTCCGTCCGGCTTCGCCTGCTTTGTGTGTCCGATCGTCTGCAGTGTCATTCCGCCGATTGCGATAACGGGGATGGAAAGCGTGCGTTTGATCTCTGAAAGCAGGCTGATGCCTCTTGCTTCAAGTCCTTGTTTACATTCGGTTTCAAATACATGGCCGAACACCACATAATCCGCATCTTCCTTTTCAGCTTGGATGGCTTCTTTCAGCGAATGAACCGAACGTCCGATATGAAGATGGGGAAATCTGCTTCGCACCTGCTTTACGGAAAAGCTGCGGGACGGAAGCTGAACACGGTGTATATTGGCAAATAGCGCGATATCCGCCCTGTCATTGATGATCAATTTGTCCTTATCCGCACCGCCCTTTTTCAAAAGGGACAAAAGCTGCATGATTTCTCCCGCTGTTTTATCCCGCTCACGGATATGGATAAAGCTTACTTCGCGCTGAATCGAAAGAATATCCTCGGCCAGCTCGGCAACGGATTTGCGATTATCAGTTACCGCGTGCAGCTCCAAAAGATTCCACCTCTTTTCCGCCCTTCTCGGACCAGCCTTCTTTTTGATAGGCCATTCCCCAAAATTGATATTCATAATAGCTTGAAATCACAAAATTCTCTTTCATTTTCGCGCGGATGTCCTCTGTGCTGTTTTCAGCAATCTCGTCAAAACGGCTGATCTGTTCTTCGACTTGCTGTCTGAACCAGTCTCCGCCGTATGTACCGATCCATTTTTCATAAATCGGATGCTCCGGTTTGCACTCCTTTAAGTGTTCGCCGACTTCATAATATAGCCAATAACAGGGCAGAAGCGCAGCTAATATTTCTCCAAAATTGCCGCTCATCACCGATCTGTACATATGAGACGTATAAGAATAGGCGGTCGGTGCCGGTTTAAATGCCGCACGCTCTTCTTCCGTAATCCCTAAAAGCTCCGTAAACTCGCGGTGCAGCGCCATTTCCGCTTCATATGTCCCTTGAGCGTGGCCCGCCATCCTGCCCGTCGTAAACAAGTCTTCGGCATATGCGGCGCCGAACGCCTGAACTTTTGCAAAATGCGTCAAATAGTAGGAATCTTGCAGCACGTAATAGCTGAAACGGTCTATCGGCAGGCTTCCGTCACCGATTCCCGTTACAAACGGATGAACAAAACTTCCGTCCCACCATTCGGCAGCCGCCTGTCTGCATTCTTCAGAAAATGTCATTATGTCTTCCCCCCTGATAAAATAAAAAAAACCACCTTCCCGCATCGGAAAAGTGGTTTGGAATTTAAATGGATAAAAGGAACCCCCAAAAAATACCGCTCCACTTCCCTACGCAGGTCTGAACCTGTTCAAGTTATGAGGGTCTAAAAGTCTCACTTTTATCTCAGCCCTTATGAAGGACACCCCTAGTGGTCATACGATTATTGATTTATTTGTTATGCCTTCTATATTATCACGAATTGCAATTTGGTCAAGCTTCAAGGATTTTTCTCAGTTCCGACACGTAGTTGCGCGAGCCCGTGACGATGAGACGGTCTCCTGTTTTCAGCCGCGTGTCTCCGTGCGGAACGATGCTGTCCACACCTCTGAAAATCCGGACGAAAATCACATCGCCCATCAGCGGAAATTCTCGCAGAATGATGCCGTTATACGCCGGGTTTTCCAGATTGATCTGATATAACGAAGACTCCTCATTCGTCAGGAGGCTCATCACGCCCGGCGCCTCAATTAATGCGCGCAAGAGCGTCTTTGTAGACAGAAGGATAGAAAAAATACTGATGCCCTCTTCTTTCAGTTTTGTTTCATGCTCAACCGAGCCGACGCTTGCGATGATACGCTCAGTCCCTTTCTCTTTCGCTATTAAGGCGATTTCAGCGTTCACATCTTCATTTCCCGTCGCCACGACAAGAATATCCGTTTTGAAAATACCGTGCGACTCAAGCGTTCCGGGCTCGTAATCAGAAATCGTGTCAACCGAAAAAACGGATTCCGCAAGCGTTTCCCCGGCATTTTCCTGATACACATGGACGACCCGTACTTCATATTCCTCATCGGGCAATTCCAGCGTAACCGGAAGCGTCATCTGGTTGGCGCCGATAAATGTAATGCGCTTTTTTTCCTGCGGCGCACTTTGCCGTTTGTATAATTTCTTAAAGCCGATCGGCGTGATGATGCTGGCAATAACCGCAACTAAAGTCAGCGCGCCGGACATATTGGCGCTGATAATGTGGAGCCTTTCTCCGATCGTAGCCGCCGCGATAACAAGCGACAGCGTGGACGTCAGCAAAAAGCCCGAAGCAAACACGGTTCTTTTGTCATACCATTTCTTTAAATAAAACACCGGGAACATTTTGCTGATAAACAGCGCAAGCAGAAGCAGCGGAATCATCGTTAACGTTTTCGGATCTTGGAAAAGCGTCCAAATGTCCAATTTCACCCCGACCATGACGAAAAAGATCGGAATTAAAAACCCGTAGCCGAAGGAATCAAGCTGTTCCACCATTTCTTTATTCGGAGACAGAAGCGATACCAGAACGCCTGCCAAAAACGCGCCGAGAATATTTTCCGCCCCGAGAGATTCCGATAAAGCGACAAGCACGATAATCAGTGTGAAAATGGCTCTCGTGCCGATCTGCACGGTGCCTTTAGACATCGACTGCACAAATGAACGGTGTTTAAAGATCCTGCCGAAGAAATACAGCACGACCCCCGCGGCAAAGAGAATCAACAGAAGCCACATATTTCCGCTGTCTTCTCCGTAAAGAGAAGAGAAGAAAGCGAGCAGAATCATCGTAGCCAAGTCCGCGATAACGGCGACAAGCAGGATGATCTGGCCGATATTGGAGTTCATAATCCGTTCTTCCTTTAAAGTCGGGACCACCACACCGAGTGATATCGTCGAAATAATAAGCGTCATTAAAAATGCGTTTTGAATAAAACCGGCTAATACAAAGGCATAGGACAGCAGCAATGATAAAATAAAGATGCCGAAAAAGATAATCAGTGCGGCAGAAAACGTGTTGGGCGCTTCCTTGCCGTTCGGAAGGAATTGTTTTTTCTTCCCTTTCTCAAATGAAGAAAAATCAATTTCCAAGCCGCTTAAAAACATTAAAAAGATAAAGCCGAGAACAGACAGCGTCTCCAGCCACGTGTCTCCCTGAACGACAAGATTCAGGCCGCTTTTTCCGATAATAAGCCCCATGATGATCTCCGCGACGACGACGGGGATGCTGAGCTTAAACCGATGTAAAAGGAGCGGCGTCAAAAAAGCGACGATCAGAACGACGACTAAAGATGCGACTGATGTGTGTTCCATTCGTAAATACCTCCTTAAAACAAGGGTTATAAAAGCCCGCTTTAAGCGGGCGAAACCTTACTTTTTTTTAAAAACATAACGCATATTCTAACAAGGCTGAACGCGAAAAAAAAGTGATAAGGCTTTATTTCTTCAATTCTTTTTTTAATTTGTGCAAAAACAGCGTAATTAGGTATAGGAATTAGCCCCATAATAAATAAAAAACCGTTAATAAGGAGGCTGACACGAATGGCTTACGACATCATCAGCGATATACACGGATGTTATGACGAAATGATCGCGTTAATGCAAAAGCTCGGATATGAAGTGAAAGACGGAACGCCCGTTCACTCTGAAGGCAGGACGCTTGTCTTTGCAGGGGATTTAACGGACAGAGGCCCAAAATCCGTAGAAGTGATGCGTTTTGTGGCAAAAGCATATGAAAAAGGAGCCGTCCGTTATGTCCCGGGAAATCATTGCAACAAACTGTACCGTTACTTAAAAGGAAACCCCGTAAAAGTGATGCACGGACTGGAAACGACGGCAGCCGAACTGAAAGAGCTGTCTCCCGCCGACAGAACGGAAGTCTCCAGACAATTTATCCGCTTATATGAGTCAGCGCCGCTTTATGACATTTTACATAATGGCGATCTCGTTGTCGCCCACGCCGGCATAAAAGCTGACGATATCGGTAAATACTCGCGTAAGGTAAAAGAATTTGTTCTGTACGGCGATATCACGGGTGAAACGCATCCCGACGGCAGACCCGTCAGAAGAGACTGGGCCGCCGCTTATGAAGGCAAGGCATGGATTGTTTACGGCCATACCCCGGTAAAACGCCCACGGATCGTCAACCGTACAATCAACATTGATACAGGATGCGTCTTCGGCAATCAACTGACAGGCTTTCGCTTTCCGGAGCATGAAACCGTCTCTGTGGAAAGCTCAATGCCCTATGATGCCTCACGATTTCGCGAGGATCACGGAAGGCAGGCATGAAAAAAAGCCCGAAACCGGCAAACGGTTCGGGCTTTACATGTGTTCAATTAATGTTTTCATATCGTCAGGCACCGGAGCGTGAAAAACGAGCGTTTTTCCGGTCATGGGGTGTACGAATGAAAGCCGCTCACTGTGAAGAGCCTGCCGGGCAATTCCCTCATTTTTTCCGCCGTACAGTGTATCACCGACTAACGGGTGGCCGAGGTAGCTCATATGCACCCGGATTTGATGCGTCCGCCCCGTTTCCAGCCGCAGGGCTGCAAGCGTAAACGCATGTCCCGCTTTTTCCGTTTGAAAATGCGTCACCGCTCGTTGTCCCTCCGGCGTTACCATCCGCTCAATAATACTGTCGTGTTTTCTTCCGATGGGCGCGTCCACCGTTCCTTCCTTCTGCAGCATGATCCCGTGTACGACAGCGAGATACCGCCTGCTGACAAGCCCCTTTTTCTGCGCTGCCGACAAAAGAGAATGGGAAAGCCGATGTTTGGCGATCAGCATCGCCCCCGATGTATCCCTGTCAAGGCGGGTGACAAGATGAACCGTTGATTGTACGCCGCTTTTTCGGTAGTGGCTGATCACTCCGTTAGCGATGCTTTCCGACGGGTGTTCTCTTGATGGAATTGAGGAGACATACGGCTGTTTATTGACCACAAGCACATGGTCATCTTCATAAAGAATATCAATAGGAACCGGCTCAGGCAAAAGCGTTTCACTCACATGCTCCTTCGGAAATTCAATCTTAAGCACGTCTCCTTCCGCTAACACGGCGCGGACGGTTACATGCTCTCCGTTCACAAGCAGGTCTCCCCCGCCGAATTTAATGTCAGCGAGAAGCCGCTTTGAAATGCCGAGCTGCGCCGTATATTCTTTTACCGTCATGCCGGCTTCCCGGGCAGTCATGTTCTTTTGGATAAAAAAGTTGTCCAATCCGTTTCCTCTTTCTATTCGCCTTTTCCGATAAAGGAGTCCTGCACCCTTTTCCAAAACGGAAAAGGACGGAATCTTGCAAATCTGACTTTTTCATTTGCCACACGGCATAGAATGGACTTGACATCCTTATGCAGCAAGGTTAAATGATCAATTGTGACTTGAAAGTCGACGTCGTTTCTCGGTTTGATGACACAGTTATGATGATCGGGAAGCAAAAGCGGCGAGCCGACAGTCCTGAACACTCTGTTGTTGATGGATGCCATTTCCGCAAGCTGAATCGCTCTGATGGAAGGGTGGATGATCGCGCCGCCTAACGCCTTATTATAAGCCGTGCTTCCGGAAGGCGTGGACAGACATAAACCGTCTCCCCTGAACGTTTCAAACAGCTGGCCTTTAATTTCCACGTCAGCGACGAGACTGCCTTCTATGCTTTTGATCGTACATTCGTTCAAAGCCAGATACCGCTCCTCACGCTCTTCATCATGATAAGTGACAATCACCTCAAGAAGGGGATACTCCACGGTATGATACGGCGTTTTGGCGATGGCCAGAACGAGCTTTTCTATCTCCTGCGGAACCCAATCGGCATAAAAACCCAAATGCCCCGTGTGAACTCCGACAAACGCCGTTTTATCGAGACGGTCGCTGTACCTGTGAAATGCGTAAAGAAGCGTTCCGTCACCGCCGACGGAAATCACGATTTCCGGCTCTTTTTCATCCAAGGTCATATCAAAATCGAGTAAATACGCCTGTATTTTGCTTTTCAATGTATCTGAAACCTCGTCTCCTTTTGAAGAAACGGCAAATTTCATGCCATTCCCCTCCTTTCCTACTGGCGGTCTCCCGCTTTTTTCTTTCGCGAGAACGCGGCTTGGGCTTCCTGGATTTCTCCGCGGATTTCTGACATTTCTTCATCGAGCCGGGATGCGGCTTCTGAGGCCCGCTGCAGCCTCAGCTTTACTTTTTCGGGAATGTTCCCGCTGTATTTGTAATTCAGTGAATGCTCAATGGTTGCCCAAAAGTTCATGGCAAGCGTCCGAATCTGTATTTCCACAAGAACGTGCTTTTCACCGGACGTTGTTTGTAAAGGATATAAAACGACAAGGTGGTAAGACCGATATCCGCTTTCCTTATGCTCTGCTATGTAATCCCGCTTATCGACAACGGTAAAATCTTTTCTGGCAAACAGCATATTTTTGACGATCTGGATATCATCGACAAATTGGCACATGATACGCAGCCCCGCGATATCCTGCATCGTTTCAATCTGATGAAGCGGTATGCTTTTTCGTCTCGCTTTTTCAAGTATGCTCGCCACCGGCTTCACGCGGCCTGTCACAAACTCAATCGGTGAGTGGTCATCTTCATACTCATAAAGGGTTCTGACGCCTTTCAGCTTCACCTTTAATTCTTCAACAGCCTGGCGGTATGGCGCTAGAAATTGCTCCCATTGTTTGTCATCCATCGTACATCCCCCAATTCCGAACCTGTTCTAAAGAAATACGTTTTTCACTTTTTCTTCCATATCTCCGTAGTTTGCATTATCTTTAATATTTTCAAGAAGATAATCGAGTTCTTCATGCAGCCCTGAAAGTTCAACCGTTTTTCCGCCGGCCTCAAGGACCGCCGGTTTTCTTTGGTCTAAGGCTTCTTTCAGATCCGGCCAGACATGTTCTTTTATAATGACATATTCAAAAGAGTCAGCTGATTCAAGTATGTATACAAAAGCAAAGTGATCGGAATCAACAAGCATTTGACCTGAGGCTTTGCGTTCCGCTCCGCTTAAGTCCTCTCCGCACTTCAAGCGGAGCGCGTCTTCTGTTAATGATGCATTTTGGATTTCAATTCTCTTTTGCATAATGTTCTCCTTTTTTAACAAAGTACAGCATTTATTTTATCATATCAAGGTCGATATTGATAAACGTAACCTCTAAAGAGATAATGGGAATTATACAATTTTTCGTCCTGAAAGGAAGACTGTCATGACCCAAGAAATAGAAATTGAATTCAAAAACCTGCTGACAAAATCAGAATTTCTGAAGCTGAGTGAAGCACTCTGCATGAAAGAACATGATTTTAAACAGCAGGTCAATCATTATTTCGACACGAAAGATTTTTCCCTGAAACAAAAAAAATCAGCACTCCGCATCCGAGAAAAAGACGGCGCGTTCGTTCTGACGTTAAAAGAGCCTGCCGCGGTCGGTCTGCTGGAAACCCACCAAGAGCTTGCGGCACCTGATCTTGACGTCTTCAAGATTCCGGATGGCCCCGTCAAACGTCAGCTGGAAGGTCTCGGAATCAACTCAGAACACATTTGCTATTTCGGGACGCTGTCGACCGCACGCGCGGAAAAAGAATCAGAAAAAGGCTTAATCATTTTAGATCACAGCCGATATTTAGAGAAAGAAGACTTTGAATTGGAATTCGAGGCTGCTGACTGGGATGAAGGAAAACGGGCGTTTGAACAATTGCTCAAGCAATTCGGCATCCCAGAGCGAATCACGAAAAATAAAATCCAGCGTTTTTATGAACAGAAACAAAAAAAGGTGGAATGACACAGTGAATATAACGAATTGGGCGGCCCTTCTCCAGCTGCAATCAATGGCGCTGCAATCAATCTCTCATACAAGCACGGCTTCAGGCGGACAATCTTCAGAAAGCCCGCTTGCAAATTTCAGCGCGCTGCTCAGCCAGTATACGGACACAGCCGTCCGGCAGCAGCCGGAATCGGGAATTTTAAACGGTGTGCGGACCGCTCACGCTTCATATTCACCGAGAATTCCCGTTTCATCCGGCTCCGCGGCTGCTTCACAGACCGCTTCCCCGGGCATCAAGTCTCCGGATGCGGCTTCTGATATCAGCACCGGAAACTTTTCAATAGACAGCGCCATTCAGAAAGCAGCCGAAAAATACGGAGTGGACGAAAAGCTGATCCGCGCGGTTATTAAACAGGAATCAGGCTTTAATCCGAAAGCGGTCAGCGGTGCGGGGGCAATGGGACTGATGCAGCTTATGCCTTCCACGGCAGAATCACTCGGGGTGTCAAACCCGCTTGATCCCGTCCAGAACGCTGAGGGCGGCACAAAGTACTTAAAGCAGATGCTCACGAAATACGACGGAAATGTATCTCTGGCGTTAGCCGCCTACAACGCAGGCCCCGGCAACGTAGATCGGTACGGAGGCATTCCGCCGTTTAAGGAAACACAGCAATATGTCAAAAACATAACCAAACAGTATTACGCGTAAACCAGAGAGGCTTCCTTCGCCCTCTGGTTTTTTTGCGGAGTGAAATCTTACACATGAATGAAGGCGATGTGATATGATATGAAATACAAGCGCCTGACAGAAAGGCACTTTGTTTGTAGAAATAAAATGTTATTGCTAAAATATACAGTAACTGAAGATAGTAAAACTGAAAGATAAATTCGCAATGGGAATTATGATTCCTATTAGCCATATAAAGGAGTAGTCAACATGGGACAATCGTTTAACGCACCATATGAAGCGATTGGAGAGGAACTTCTATCGCAACTTGTTGATACTTTTTATGAGCGTGTCTCGTCTCATCCCTTGCTGAAGCCGATATTTCCAAGTGATTTGACTGAAACGGCCAGAAAACAAAAGCAATTTTTAACCCAGTATTTGGGCGGACCTCCTCTTTATACTGAAGAGCACGGACACCCCATGCTCAGGGCAAGGCATCTCCCCTTTCCGATTACGGACGAGAGGGCTGATGCGTGGCTAAGCTGTATGAGCAAAGCGATGGATCAGGTCGGGCTGGAGGGCGATATTCGTGAATTTCTGTACGGGCGTCTGGAACTGACGGCCAGGCATATGGTAAACCAGTCAGAAGCGGAGGATCGATCATATTGACGAATTATCAGCATGAGCAATACTTCGCCCATTGCCACGGACATCCAAAAAAACCGCTCGAAATTTACATGTTTGTCGACCCTTTATGTCCTGAATGCTGGTCGCTGGAGCCCGCCATAAAAAAATTAAAAATCAAATACGGACGTTTTTTTACGCTGCGGATCATAGTTTCCGCGAGCATTACATCGCTGAATAAGCAAAAGCGGAAAAAACACCTCCTTGCCGAAGCTTGGGAAAAAATTGCGAACCGTTCCGGGATGCCCTGTGACGGAAGCCTTTGGCTTGAGCAGGATCAGCCTCTTTCATCGCCCTACCTTGCCGCACTCGCTTTAAAAGCGGCCGAACTGCAGGGAAGAAAAGCGGGCATTCTGTTTCTCCGCAGCATGCAGGAAAGCCTGTTTGTTTCCAAGCAGAATATTACGGATGAAGACGTTCTTTTAGAGATTGCCGAAAAGACGAAATTGGATGTTGAAGAATTCAAGCGCGACCTCCATTCGCAAAGCGCGGTAAAAGCGCTTCAGTGCGATATGAAAATCGCGGCGGAAATGGACGTCACCGTCAACCCGACATTGACGTTCTTTAACAGCCTGCATGATGATGAAGGGCTGAAGGTTCCCGGCAACTATTCTTATGACGTATACGAAGAGATCTTATTCGAAATGCTCGGGGATAAACCGAAGCCTTCTGAAACGCCGCCTTTGGAATGTTTCATTGAATATTTCCGGTTTGTCGCATCGAAAGAAATCGCACTCGTTTATGATTTGAGTCTAGAAGAAGTTGAAAAAGAAATGAAAAAACTGGCATTCGCCAAAAAGGTCGCCAGAGTGGAAGCAAAGCACGGTCTGTTTTGGAAATCTCTGGCCGGCACTCAGGAGGATGTCACCTGTTGTGATCATTAAAAAAGCTGATTCCTTACGGAGCCGGCTTTTTTTTGTACAAATAAAGAAACCGCGCCGGGATAAGCGCGGTTTCATATGTCTTAACGACAACAAAGGGGATGGGAGAAATTTTTCACGGTCAAACAAAGGGGTAATGTTTGTTTGTGATCAATTTCACATCCTTATCATATCAAATCTTGTCGAGTTTTGACAAGCCATAAGATTAATGTTCATATTTTTGTCACAAAACATAACTGACTGCTTGTTTTCATAGAATATATCAATGAAAAACAAGGAGGGAAATCAATGCTCCGCACCGTATTGATCATCGGAATGATTGTGTTTTTCTTCTTTTTAAACCTGCTGGCCATGATGCACATGCTGCCGATTTACATTACATCTCCCCTGCTGTTTCTTTCCATATTGTTTGCCTTGTACCGGCTGAATCACCGAAAAACGTTTAAGGGATTTTAGAAAAAGCCTGCGCATCTAATGCACAGGCTTTTTTGGTTACGAAGGGTTCACTTTCGAAAGAAGCTCTTCCATTTCGTTCAGTTTCTCTTCAAACATTTTGCAGGCCGCCTCGATCGGTTCAGGCGATGTCATATCAACTCCCGCTTTTTTCAGTATGTCGATCGGATATTCCGAGCTTCCCGCTTTTAAGAATTCGGTATAGCGCTCCACCGCAGGCTTGCCTTCTTTTAAGATCTGGCTGCTCAGCGCTTGGGCCGCACTGTAGCCTGTCGCATATTGATACACATAATAATTGTAATAGAAATGCGGAATTCTTGACCATTCCAGACTGATTTCTTTATCAATCACCATGTTGTCACCGAAATACTTTTTATTCAGATCATAATAAAGTTCGTTCAGCAGTTCAGGCGTTAGCGGCTCGCCTTCCTGCGCTTTCGTATGAATCAGATGCTCAAATTCAGCGAACATCGTCTGTCTGAACACTGTGCCTCTGAATCCTTCAAGCATGTGGTTGAGCAGGTACAGACGCTGTTTTTCATCCTTTAAGCTGTTCAGCATATATTCACCGAGCAGCGCTTCATTAGTCGTTGAAGCGACTTCAGCGACAAAAATGCTGTAGTTACCGTACGGATACGGCTGATATTTTCTCGTATAGTAACTGTGCACGGAATGGCCGAACTCATGAACGAGCGTAAACAGATTATTGACATTGTCATGCCAGTTCATCAAGATGTACGGATTCGTGCCGTATGTACCGGACGAATAAGCACCGCTGCGTTTTCCTTTATTTTCGTATATATCGACCCAGCGGTTTTCAAGTCCTTCTTTTAAAATAGACGCGTATTCCTCGCCCAGCGGAGCAAGTCCTTTGAGCATATAATCTTTCGCTTCCTCATATGTGACCTTCATTCCCGAATCTTTTACGAGCGGTGTGTACAGGTCATAAATATGGACTTCATCAAGGCCGAGAACCTTTTTCCGCAGGTCAATGTAACGGTGTAATAACGGAAGATGTTTATTGATCGTTTTAATCAGGTTATCGTAAACTTCTTCAGGGATGCTGTTATTGGATAAAGCCGCTTCCCGTGCTGATTTATACTTTTTCACACGGGCGTAAAAATTATCTTTTTTCACAGTGCCGCTGAGTGTAGTCGCCATCGTGTTTTTATACTGTCCGTATGTTTTATATACGGCTTCAAATGCGTTTTTGCGGACTTCACGATTGCTGCTTTCCAGGAAATTAATAAAGTTGCCGTGTGTGATTTGAGTTTCCTTGCCGTTTTCATCTTTAATCGACGGAAATGTAATATCGGCGTTATTTAAAACACTGAATGTATTGGAAGGCGACGACAGCGCTTCTGAGGCTTCCGCAAGCAGGGCCTCTTCTTGTTCGCTCAGCACGTGCGGACGCTGTTTTGTAATTTCTTCAATTGCATGGGAGTAAAGTTTAAGCTCCTCTTTTTCCAGAATAAACTGGTGCAGCTTGTCCTCCTGAATCGCCAGAATTTCCGGTTCAATGTAAGCAGTCGCGCTGGCAGCCTGGGAATACAGGCTTGCGGCTTTGTCGTTCAGCCCTTGGTAGAAAGAATTTCCCGTATCCTGGTCTGAGCGCATATGCGCGTATGCATAAAGTTTCCCAAGGCGGTTCGTCACTTCATCCTGTGCCGTAAGCGCCGCGTATAAATTATCAGCCGAATGAGCAAGCGTGCCTTTAAAAGAAGATAAATTCGGGATTAATTCTTTAACTGCTTGAAATTCTTTATTCCAGGCCTCATCACTAGGAAAAATATCCTCTAGTCTCCATGTATGCTCTGCCTTTACTTCACTTCTGTCAGGCAGCTGTGCTGCTTTATTTTCCTCAGTCATGGTGATCCCCCTCGTTTTCTTTACTTCAAGCCAATTGAAAAAACGATTGTTTCTCCAAAAACTTGTGTTGTGATTATCTTCCGGCTTTTCACTGCCTTTTGTCAAATCATATGCGGCATATAAGACCGAGCATACCAATAATACAGTGAAAAAACGAAAACAAAATGCTTGTACGCCCCTCACATTCGCCACCACCTTGACGTTAGGGTGAACGAAATGAAGCATTCTCATTCCCCAAAAAAGAGCAGATCCCTCCGGCGCAGCTCTTCTGCCGTTTGAGGGAGCTTCCGTTGAGATGAGGGCATATATACTTCATTCTCAATTTCCCTTAAAAAATCCTGCAAGCATAAGAAATCAGCATATTGTTTTACCGCCATTCTGATAAGGCTATCTTGTGAACCATACCGCATCCGAATCTCCTTACGCCTGATTTTTTGCCGCAAATCATGAACCATGCCGGATAATCGGATCGGCGCGCCTTTTTTAGAAAGTTCCGCAAGCCGCAAGTATAAATGGCTCTGCCACACAAAAACGGGACTGGCAAACACAAAGCCCGCTGAAACGGGAATAAACACTTCAGATGGGAGAAATGGAAATGCAACCTGATGTCTTTCGTAAAAAAGACGCCGGATAAGACCGGCATCTTCAGATAAAAACCGCCCGCTTTTGCTGCGGAAGCCGACTACGGCACGTCCCCACGAGGGAAGTCTGACGCTGTGCCGCCCTTCCGGATGACAGATGTCTTTCAGGTTTGCTTTGTGAAGAGGGATTGTGGTTAAGCCGGCATAAGAATAGCCGGTGTAAAACGGAGTGATGGAATGCAGCCTGTAAAAGGAGCGGGCGTCGGGGCAGTAAAACAGTAAGGAGGAAAATGAATGGACTTCAAAGAACTGCCAGTGAAAAGCAGAAAGCCGGAAAAATTGCGCGGCCATCCGTTTTAACCGTTTTGCCCCGATGATCCAGACCGGCCGGTACCCGGCGTTTTTCAGGCCTGCCGTCCGGCTCTTTAAAGAGTCCGCCGAAAGATTCGCACATTGAAATTCAAAAGCCAGCCTCTCTTCTCCGCTTTCCGCCGTCAAGTCAGGCCGCTGTCCAGCGGAAGTCAGATACGGTTCCAGGCTGACGCTGCACCCTTGTGTCTTCAGCCAGAGAAAAAGCTGTCTTTTTCCCTCCAGATGGTATTCGCTTTCAGGTTCGGATTCCCCGGGACACAGCCTGCTTTTTTTATGAGCGAAGTGCGGCAGTTTCTCCCGCCCCAGTTTGATATCAAGCTCACTTTTGCAAACGGGGCAGAACCAGCGTTTCTTTCTCAGCTCCGCCGCTTTTTCCTTTGAATAGCTTCCGGCCAGCTGAATGAGCCGTCCGTCGGCAGTCACAGCACTGAACATGTTGCATCTTCTCCTTTCCTGAATCTTGTTATATTCAGCAGGAAGAAGATATAATCCTGTTTGCGGATGAGAGCCGTTATACGGTTTTCAGCCGTTCATCCTGTCATTCAGAACAAAAAAAACCGATTTCTGCTGAGAGAAATCGGTTTGTTATGATGCAAAGTGTTTTTTTATTGTATATAACGCATGATCAGCGATCACCAATTTTCCGTATTCTTCAAGACGGTGAATGCTGACTGATGATTCGTGCGCGTACTCCAACAGGATGCTTAGCTGATTTTCAACCTCTTCATCAGTTTGCTCATAAAAATCTGCATATAAATAATATCGGTCTTCAAACGAATACAGGGTCGTTTTGATTCCGTTAAGATTCAATTTTGATAGCGAGATGAGATCCTCAAAATCATCGAACCGCAAAGTGAACTGAAGCTTTTGCTCCTTATCTTCCCGGCTCTCGGCCTGCTCTTCTTTCTGGAAATCATCAAGTAAAGCATCGAGATTTTCATCTGCCGGCTCTTGTTTTTTATCTTCCGGGATCGGCAGTTCGAGTTTTTGTCCGTCCTTGGAAAGCTGGGCTTTTGTTACGATTATTTCCAGTCCTTTGTCCAATGCCTGAACCTGAATCCAAAGAGGACCCTCGACAGCGAATTCCTCTTCATCATGCACTTCATCCATGACTTCCCAGAACAGTTCTTCACTGCGCTCGCGATTGTACCAGATTTCTTCTCTGTCAAAACCGCGATCTTCAATATCACCATAAGACATATAAAATTTTACAGTATGCTCATTAATTCTTTCTATTTCCATTTTGCCAACCTTCCCTTCTTTATAAGATGTTGAAGGGACATCTAAGCTCCCGATGAATAGTACTTTACTACACTTTACCCATTCCGTCCACATCTTAACCTTATAGAGGACAGCGCAAATTCTTTATATTTCTATTTTATGATAAAACAGTTATAAAAGAAATAAAAAAGCATTTTCACACCGAAAAACAGGCTTTCTCCCGGTTCCCATCATAAATAGCGCACTGCTTCATATATTAGCTGTACAAGCAATCGATCTATAAGCGAGGTGTTACCATGCCGCACGATTACCTGCTGTCCCTTCTGCTTATTATCGGGATTGACCTTATTCTCGGCGGTGACAATGCCGTCGTCATCGCGATGGCCAGCCGGAACCTGGCCCATAAACAAAGACAGCAAGCGATCATCTTCGGAACGTTTATCGCAGTCGTCTTGAGAATCGTTCTGACGAGCGCTGCGGTCTATTTATTGAATGTTCCTTTTTTACAATGCGCAGGCGGGGTATTTTTATTGTATCTCGGCTATCAGCTTCTGATTGAGAAGAAAGATGCGCAGCATGTGAAAAGCAGTTCTTCTCTTTGGAAAGCCATCCGCACAATCGTTATGGCTGATATCTTTATGTCGCTTGACAATGTCATCGCAGTAGCCGGCGCTTCTCACGGTGAGCTGACACTTGTAGTGATCGGTCTCTTCATCTCGGTGCCGATTATCATTTGGGGCAGCAAGCTCGTTCATGCCGCCATGGACAAAATGCCTTTATTGATGTACGCCGGGAGCGGCCTTCTCGCATTTACCGGCGGTGAAATGATTGCCGGAGACAGCAAGCTGTCATTTTTCATGGCAGAACACGGCATTATACAAATGACGCTGCCGATTTTGACCGTCGTATTTGTTATCCTCGCCAGTATGATTTACCAGCAGACTGAAAAATAACAAAAAGCCCAAACCGCGATGGTTTTGGGCTTTTTCCATGCTTATCGTAAGCTTATATCAGTTGGCAAGACGCTGTGCTTCTCTTAATTGGAAAGAACGCACTTTTCTTGGCAGGAATCGTCTGATTTCATCTTCGTTATAGCCGACTTGCAGACGTTTTTCATCAATGATAATCGGACGGCGGAGCAGTCCCGGATGCTCATTGATCAAAGTATATAAGTCTTGAAGCGGCATAGATTCAACATTTACGTTCAGTTTCTGGAATACTTTAGAACGGGTAGAGATAATTTCATCCGTACCGTCTTCAGTCATACGCAGAATCTGCTTGATCTCATCAATTGATAACGGCTCGGAGAAAATGTTTCTCTCTACAAACGGAATCTCGTGCTCTTCAAGCCAAGCTCTTGCTTTTCTGCATGACGTACAGCTAGGTGATGTGTATAATGTAACCATTAATCTTCACTCCTCTAATTAGTAGGATGAACATGTTGTATTCTCAAATTGAAATAACTTTAAAAAAGGAATCTTTATAGGTATTATACTATAAAAAAGTAAGTGTGAACAGTCTCCTGAGAAAAAAATGTGTCAATCCGGCAAATTTACGGCTGGCGGATGTTTCCCCATTCTCAATTAGCTCAGCTGATCGAAAATGTTTTTTCGTTTTTTCTCATCAATGACTTTGAGAACTTCATCCGTTTTTTCGTATGATTCTCCGTACCATTTTTCATCTTTATAAGTGTGAATGTTTTCATATGTCTGTTTCATCGCTTCAAACATTTCTTCTTCTGATTCCGTCTTAGGTGACCAGTACAGAATCTCCATTTTGTTCACTTCATTCGTAGCCAATGACCGGCGCCGATACCCGATTGACTGCGCGTGCTTGAAATGCTCTCTTTGATAAAAACGCAAGCGTTTCTGTGTATCCGTGTCATCCTCGTCAACAGGCTCCACCTCAAGCAGAATCGGCTTGTTTTTCTTTTTCAGCCTGCCGATCAGCTTGCTTCCGAGGCCTTGTCCTCTGGATTTCTTTGACACAAACAGGTAATCAATAAAGATGAAAGAGTCAAATTCCGCATACATCAGCACGTGGTACTGCCCCTCTTCTTTATGATAAACATCGCTTTGCTCCTTTAACAGAGCTTCCATATGCGCTTTTGATTTCATTTCTTCAATCGGAAAATATTCACTCAGCTTTTCGTACCAGTTCATTCATTTGCTCCTTATGGGTTCGTTGTCTTCACACTTTTAGATATACCCCATTTCCGATTGTTTAAACAATCTTACATCTATTAAGACGTGTGATCCTTTAACATGGTTTCAATTTTTTTAAAATGGTGTGTAATCGACGTTTTTGGTATAGCGGTTTGCCGCGTCCCACAATAAAAATTCGTCAATTCCTTCATCATGCAGCGCTTTAACCTGGTCTTCCACCTGGCGTTTTCCGTACTTTTGATAATTTCCGCTGCCGAGATATGATGCCGTGAAGTCCTGAAGCCACGGACGCGATACAGGCGGGTGTTTCAGCTTAGACAGTTTTTTATGTTCCACCTTCGCGTATTCTTTGACGACTTTGTAAGGCTCAAGATCCGGTTTATCAATGCCGAAATAGCTTGTCCAATGGCTCGGATAAATCATGGATGAAATGACATCGACCTGTTCTGAAATTTTGCTGAAATTCTGGCCGATCCCAGGCGCTTCCGGCAGCGTGGCTGAATAGCCGAAAATATCAACCGACACATCCGCGCCGTACGGCTTGAGTTTTTTCTTCGCATAACCGACAAAATCGGTGACGGCGTGAACGCGTTTTTGCACATTGCTGTCTGCTGTTTTTCCGTAATCGCCGTGTCCGTATGTCAGTTCGTCATCACGTTTTTCAAATCCTTCAGGAAAACGGACATAATCAAATTGAATTTCTTGAAAACCCATCTTTACGGCTTGTTTTGCAATCTTTACATTGTAATCCCATACTTCTTTCATAAACGGATTGACGAACGATTCGCCGCGGCCGTTTTTCCAGACACTTCCGTTTTTTTCTTTAAAGGACCACTCCGGCTTTTTGTTCGCGAGTTCGCTGTCTTTAAATACGACAATACGCGCGATCGGATAGATCTTTTTTTCCTCCAGCTTTTTCATCATCTTTTTTGGGTCTTTGATGTACGGCTTGGCGATTTTGGCATACTCAGAATGGCCGTCCGGCTTAAAGGTGAGGTTTCCGTTGTCATCCTTGACATCAATCACCATTGTATTGAGCTCCGTTTTGTCCACAAAGTCTGTCAGCTCCCCGAATTTGCTTCCTCCCGCTGAATGCCCTGTGACGTAAATGCCCCGCACCTTATCAGGATGTGAAAAATGCAGCCCTGACGGATAAGCGAACCGTGCATTTGATTTCGGCAGTTCTTTTTCGGCCAGCGCTATTTTTACAAGCGGCTGCTCCTCTTTCGCAGCGGCGTGGGCCGGATAAGCACCTGCACTGATAAACAGTCCCGCACAAATGGCGCACAAAATGGTTTTCATACTGATCTCCCCCTTTTTTTCCATTATAGAAAAACGGGAGCAAGCTTAATAAACTTGAATGTGCGCAAAAAAATCCTCCAAGACTGAGTCTTGGAGGATGATACGTTTATAGGTAGGTTTTAAATTCATCTTCAGTGCACATAACAAAGTGTCCCGGTTTCACTTCTCTGAATTCCATCTTTTCTCCGTCTTGCAGCTGATGAATGGACGGATCGTATTTCTTTCGCGTACGATTTCTTTCATAGTCCGGATCAGGGAGCGGGATAGCGGACAGCAATGATTTCGTGTATGGGTGAAGCGGGTTTTCGTAAAGCTCATCCGCCGGCGCAAGCTCCACCAATTTTCCGAAATACATGACGCCGATGCGGTCGCTGATGTATTTGACCATTGATAAATCATGGGCGATAAACAGGTAAGTGAGCCCTTTTTCTTTCTGCAATTCTTTCATTAAATTGACGACTTGCGCCTGAATGGAGACATCAAGCGCCGAAATCGGTTCGTCCGCGATGATAAACTCCGGATCAACCGCCAGCGCTCTGGCGATTCCGATACGCTGGCGCTGTCCGCCCGAAAATTCATGCGGGTAGCGGTTGGCGTGCTCTTTATTTAAACCGACCGTTTCCAGCAGTTCGTGAACCCGCTGCATCCGCTCTTTTTTCGTTTTTGCCAGGCGGTGAATATCTATTCCCTCGGCAATAATGTCGGCGACTGTCATTCTCGGATTTAAAGATGCGTACGGGTCCTGGAAAATCATCTGCATTTTCCGGTTAAACTCCAGCAGCTTCTTGCGGGATTTTTTCCCGTGCACATTTTCCCCGTTAAAGAGAACTTCCCCGCCGGTTGCCTCATACAGCCGGATAATACTGCGGCCCGTCGTTGATTTACCGCAGCCCGATTCTCCGACAAGGCCGAGCGTTTCGCCTTTATAAATATCAAATGACAAATCATCTACGGCTTTTACCGTTCCTTTTTGCGTGAAAAAATGCTGTTTTAAGTGTTTGATTTCGAGAAGCTTCTCAGTCATTTTTTTCACCTTCCTTCATTAAAACAGGATGCTGATACGTATTCGGAAGCTGACGGATTTTAGCCTTCACCGCTTCAGGCGGCTCGACCTTAGGCGCATCAGGATGCAGAAGCCACGATTTCACAAAATGCGTATCAGACACTTTATACATCGGCGGTTCCTGTTCAAAGTCAATTTTCATCGCATATGAGCTGCGGAGCGCAAATGCATCCCCTTTCGGAGGGTTCGTCAGATCAGGCGGCGTGCCCGGGATGGCCGTCAGTTTTTCCTGATCGGTGCTGTCCAGGCTGGGCATTGAGGCAAGCAGCCCCCACGTATACGGATGGCGCGGATCATAAAAGATTTCATCCACCGTGCCCGATTCGACGACCTGACCCGCGTACATGACAGCGACCCGGTCGGCGACATTGGCGACAACGCCGAGATCATGCGTGATAAAAATGATAGACGTATCAATTTTCTTTTGCAGATCTTTCATCAGCTCAAGGATCTGTGCCTGAATCGTCACATCAAGCGCTGTTGTCGGTTCATCGGCAATTAACAGTTTCGGATTTGCCGCAAGCGCCATCGCGATGACGACACGCTGTCTCATCCCGCCTGAAAATTCATGGGGGAATTGGCCGATCCGTTTTTCGGGCATCGGAATCCCGACGAGATCAAGCAGCTCTATGGCGCGCTTTTTCGCGGCTTCACTTGAGATTTTTTCATGTTTGAAAAGCACTTCCGTAATTTGTTTGCCGACTCTCATCGTCGGGTTCAGAGAGGTCATCGGATCTTGGAAAATCATTCCGATGTCCTTTCCCCTGATGGCCTGCATTTCTTTTTCAGACATCGGCACGATATCGCGTCCGTCAAAAAGAATCTGTCCTCTTTTAAAGTAGCCCGGCGGCATCGGGATCAGCTTCATAATCGCTTGGGAGGTCACACTTTTTCCGGAACCTGACTCCCCCACGATCGCAAGCGTCTCTCCTTTATTCAAATGGAAATTCACGCCGCGGATTGCCTGTACCTCTCCGCCGTATGTTTTAAATGAAATGGCTAAGTCTTTTACTTCTAGCAAACGTGTCACTCATATCACTCCTTATTTGCGTAACTTAGGATCCAGCGCGTCTCTTAACCCGTCGCCGACAACGTTAAAGCCGAACATCGCCAGGCAGATAAAGCCGGCAGGGAAGAACAGACGCCAAGGGTAATAGGTTAATGCAGGCAATCCGTCTGAGGCCATCGTTCCCCAGCTCGCAAGCGGCGCAGGTACGCCGAGGCCCAAATAACTTAAAAACGCTTCTGTAAAAATCGCCGTCGGAACCGTCAGTGTCATCGTTACGAGAATAGAGCCCATCGCGTTCGGAACGATATGCTTAAACAAAAGCCGGCCGGTTTTGGCGCCGAGTGTCTGTGAAGCAAGCACATACTCCTGATTCTTTAATTGCAGCACCTGTCCGCGGACGATCCTCGCCATATTGATCCAGCCCGTGATCGTCATGGCGACGATAATGGTCAGCAATCCTTTCGGCAGGACAACCATCAGCAAAATAACCATTAATAATGAAGGAACAGCCCACAGAATGTCGGCGATGCGCATCATCACTTCATCTGTGCGTCCGCCGCGGAATCCGGAAATGCTGCCCCAGATTACGCCGATTAATAAATCAAGCACGGCAGCTGCGACACCGATAAAGATAGAAATCCGCGCGCCCACCCATGTCCGGACGAATATATCCCTTCCAAGGTCATCCGTGCCGAACCAATGATCTTTCGAGGGCGCTTTATCCGCATTTAATAGATTGGTAGTGGCATAATCATACCTTGAAAAGACAGGCGCAAAAATCGCCATCAGAATAATAAGAACGATCAGAACGAACCCGACCATCGCAAGCTTATTGCTGCGGAAGCGGAGCATGGCGTCTTTCCAGAGGGAAAGGCTTTTTTTATTTATTTTTTCGGCATCGCCGGCATTAGCTGAAGCTGGTTCAAACATATTTTCAGGAATGTTCTGCATGGTCTAGGCTCCTTTCTTTGCTTTGGAAAGCTTGATTCTCGGATCGATTAATCCGTACAGCACGTCAACAATTAATACGCATAAAAGCAGGAGCACGCTGAAGAACACGGTAACTCCCATAATGACCGTATAATCACGGTTTGTAATGCTGTTTACAAAATGCGCGCCTAAACCGGGAATTCCGAAAATGGATTCAATGATGAAACTCCCCGTTAAAATGGATGCCGCCATCGGCCCCATATATGTCACGACCGGCAAAAGCGCGTTTCGCAGCGCATGGCGCACGGTGACTGACGGACGGGAAAGTCCTTTAGCTTTTGCAGTCCGTATGTAATCGCTGTTTAACACTTCAATCATGCTTGAACGGGAGAGTCTGGCAATGAACGCCATCGGCATGGAAGCGAGCGCAATAGAGGGCAGAAAGGTGTATGCCCAGGATTCCCACCCTGCGACCGGGAACAGTTCTAATTTAATTGAGAAAATATATTGCAAAATCGTCGCCAATATAAAGCTCGGAACTGAGATCCCAAAGATCGTTAAAATCGCAATGGTATAATCCTGCCATTTATTATGGTACAGGGCAGCAAGCACCCCGAAAAGCACACCGAACGCTAAAGCGAGGAGAATAGCTTCTGCACCGAGAGTGAATGAGACGGGGAAGCCTGAATTGATTAAATCATTAACACTTTGGCCTTTATATTTAAAAGAAGGTCCGAAGTCCCACATCGCCACAGATTTTAAGTAGCTGACATATTGAACGAAAAGAGGCTTGTCCAGGCCATAGTGTTCGTTTAAGTTTGCCTCAATTTCAGGCGGCAGCTTTCTTTCGCCGGAAAATGGTCCGCCCGGCGCTGCCTGCATTAAGAAGAATGTGGCGGTCACAATCACAAACAGCGTGATGATCATGTAAATGAATCGTTTACCGATATATTTCAGCAAGGTGAACACCTCCATGTTTTTTACAATTTTATACTTAATCAGTAAGAAAGGTATATGGGGACATCCTCCCCATATACCTTGGGTCTTTTGTTTTCAGAACCGTCTTTTATTCAAAAGAAGCATTTCTGAAGTAAACTTCGCCTGTTCCTGTCAAGATCACATTTTTGAGGTTTTTATCCTGCACCCAAGGATCCGTATAGAAATAAACTGGCGCGACCGGCATTGCGTCAATAAAGATCTTTTCTGCTTTTTTCAGCTCTTCGATACGTTTATCCGGATCCGTTTCAAGCTGAGATTGGTTCAGCAGCTTTTTAAACTCAGGATCTTCCCATCCGGTATCATTGTTTCCGCCTTCTTTATCACGGAACAATTCTAGGAAGTTGATCGGATCGTTGAAATCGCCGAGCCAGCCCATACGCCCGATTTGGTAGTTCTGGCTGTGCAGCTTGTCGATGTAAACATTCCATTCGGAGTTATCAAGCTCAACTTTGACGCCCAAGTTCTTTTTCCACATTTCCTGTACGGCCTGCGCAATTTTCGCATGCGCGTCATCCGTATTGTAGGACAGTTTGATCGCCGGAAGGTCAGAGGCATTCTTGACGCCTAATTCCTTCAGTCCTTTATTTAAGAATTCTTTAGCTGATTTGACGTCATTGTCTTTGAAATAACCTTTTGTGTTATCCTTGAATCCCTTCATTGACGGCGGCACCGCAGCCATGGCCGGGATCTGTTCGCCCTGCGTTACATTTTTCACGATGGACGAGCGGTCGATCGCATAAGCAAGGGCTTTACGGATGTTAACATTGTTCAGCGGTTTCGCTTCTGTGTTGAATTTGTACCAATACACGCCTGCGATCGGTTCAACGTGAAGAGATCCGTCTTTTTTCAATGTCGGCAGAGATTCAGTCGGAAGCTGTCCGAGCGGCATTCCTGCCCAGTCAAGCTCACCGGCCTGGAATTTTTTCAGTTCGGTGTTGTTATTGTTAATCATCACCATGTTGATTTTCTTCAATTTCACAGCGTCTTTATCCCAATATTGATCGTTCTTTTCGAGCGTGATGGAACCGCTGTGTTTCCAGGCCGTCATTTTGAACGGGCCGTTTGACACATAATTTTCGCCCGCGTTTGTGTTCCAGTTTTTATGTTTTTCCGCGATTTTCTTGTTGATCGGCATATACGTATAGAATGAAGTTAATTGCGTGAAATAAGGTGTCGGGTTATTCAGTTCAACCTTTAATGTTTTGTCATTTACGGCTTTTACGCCTACATCATCAATCTTGCCTTTTCCTGTATTGGCAGCTTCAGCGCCTTTGATGTAGTAGAGCTGATAAGCGTATTGTGATTCGTTGTTCGGGTCAAGCGCCCATTTCCACGCATATTCAAAATCCTGCGCCGTCACAGGGTCGCCGTTAGACCATTTCGCACCGTCACGAATCGTAAATGTATAGGTCTTTCCGTCTTTGCTTGTTTCAATTTTAGATGCCATTCCTTCTTCAGGCTCACCTTTGGAGTTTACGCGTGTCAATCCTTCAAAAGTCTGGCGGATTACGCCTCCTGACACGGAATCATTCGCTAAACCAGGATGCAGTGAGAACGGCTCGGTTTTAATATTGATATTAAGTGAAGTCTGTCCTTTTGTGTCTTTTTTACCGCCGCCTGATCCGCCGCTGAATCCGCCGCACGCACTTAATACAAGCGAGAAGATAAGCATCAAACCTACAATAGACCAACGCTTTTTCATGCACTAACCCCCTAATCAAATTTTTCAGCCTTTACTACTAAATACTCAGAAATATCAGACAAAATAACTTAATATTTTTCTAAACTTTAATTGTGTTCCGTCTTTTCTGATTATTTTATGTAAAGAAGCTGTAACAATAGAGTGAACAAGTTCATTATAATGAAATGAATAATTTATTGCAATACTATTTTCTCAATTTAAAATATTTAAATTTGGTCAGTTTTTCTGTCAAAAAGGTGATACACTTCTATAGTTTAAAGCATGACCTAACTAAATTTTTTTATTGCAATTTCCAGTTCATATTGCTTTTTACATATAATATTCGTTATACGAAATGTTGATATACGTTATCATTTAAGCATTTTCAGTTCTTTTTGAGGATTTCCAGCCCTTAAGCAAACTGGAAATAAGCTTGTATTCCTCTGATGACATTTGGCTATAATTGATTTATAATAGATCAATCAAATACATTTGTTGTGATTGCGATGATGAAGAGTAGTACACATTTTCATCCGTTTGAAGAGAGTCTGCGGTGCTGGGAGCAGGTAACGGGCGATGTGGAATGGACTTCTGAGCAGCTGACCGAACGTTAGTAGGCCCAGCCGGAGCAGCCTCCGTTACCAACGTCTCGAGCGATTCCATTGTAATGGAATAATCAGGGTGGCACCACGGTTCATTCGTCCCTTTTTTCTACGGGAAGAATGGGCTTTTTTTATTATGTTTTAAGAAATGAGGTAAGAAATATGAAGAAAACGATTTTTTCAGGCATTCAGCCGAGCGGTTCCGTTACCCTCGGCAACTACATCGGCGCAATGAAACAATTTGTCGATTTGCAGCATGACTACAACGGCTACTTCTGTATTGTCGATCAGCATGCGATTACGGTACCGCAGGATCGGCTTGAGCTGCGGAAGAACATCCGCAATCTCGCGGCTCTTTACCTGGCCGTCGGACTTGATCCCGAGAAAGCGACCCTCTTTATCCAGTCGGAGGTTCCCGCTCATGCCCAGGCGGGGTGGATGCTCCAATGCGTCGCATATATCGGCGAGCTTGAGCGGATGACGCAATTTAAAGATAAGTCAAAGGGCAAAGAAGCCGTCGTGTCAGGACTGTTAACCTATCCGCCGCTGATGGCCGGCGATATTTTACTGTACGGAACGGACCTTGTTCCGGTCGGGGAAGACCAAAAACAGCATCTTGAACTGACCCGCAACCTGGCGGAACGCTTTAATAAAAAATACAATGACATCTTCACGATTCCTGAGGTGAAAATTCCTGAATCAGGCGCGCGCATCATGTCACTGGCTGATCCGCTCAAAAAAATGAGCAAATCAGATCCGAACCAAAAGGCATTCATCACGCTGCTTGATGAACCGAAGCAGCTCGAGAAGAAAATCAAGAGCGCCGTGACTGATTCTGAAGGCATTGTAAAGTATGATAAAGAAAACAAACCGGGCGTTTCTAATCTTTTGACGATCTATTCTATTTTAGGAAACACATCAATTGAAGAATTAGAAGCTAAATATGAAGGCAAAGGGTACGGTGAATTCAAAAGCGATTTAGCCGAAGTCGTTATCGGCGCATTGACACCGATCCAAGAGCGCTACCGTGAATTAATTGAGAGCGACGAGCTTGACCGCATTCTCGACGAAGGGGCGGCGCGCGCAAACAAAACGGCCGGCAAAATGGTGAAGAAAATGGAAAACGCCATGGGTCTCGGACGGAAAAGAAGATAAAGAAAAGAGGCGGGAGAATCCCCGCCTCTTTTTTAGTTCACTTTTGATTCCTGCTCCATTTCCCAAAGCTTTTCGAAAAACGGCTGCCCTTTAATCAAATTTTCACAGAACGCAAGATGTTTATCCGACCAGCCTTCAATTGTTTCATTGTAAAGCATGTCCCAGATCTCTTCAAAACTCATCCGTTTGATCTGCTCGTACATATGCGGATTCCACTCCGTGTACCAATACACAATTTCCGCACGGTTTTTCAGCCCTTTCAGCTGGTCGAGCGCCATAAACATCAGCTGCTTGATCTGCCGCTCTTTTCTCGTCAGCCCTCTGACGTGCTCCGGCGCCAATGACAAAATGTGATATTCCTTTGAAGACTCCAATTGCGCCGGCTCAAATTGAAACGATTCCGGTTCTACATCCTTTACCATTTCATAAACAAGCTGCTCCTGTCTCGGAATCAGGCGGCTCTTTCTGACCGGAATGGTATACCCGATCGTATCCACGGCAATGATGCCGATCCCGTCTGTCACGACAAAACAATACTCCAGCTTTGTCCGCTCATGATTTTTTCGCACGTATGACTTTTGGTGGACTTGGTCAAGCAGCTCTTTCGGAAGCTCTGATAAGTCGTTTTCTATGTAATGAAATAATACCGACGGCACTCTGAGCAGCGGCGTCTGATCCAAAAGTTCAACCGTGTCTTCCTTCCGCCATTCATGAAAATGGCATACATTGTAGCCGTTTTCTTCCCCTTCAAACCAATTGACCCATACATCATGAAGAAATAACATATTCGACCCCTCACTTTATAAAAACTGTTGTCCACAGTATAGGCAAGGGATAGATAAATTATTCCATTTCGATATGAGATTTCCGCAATACGGAGCTGGATTTCCGACTGCATCGCAACAAAAAAATCTCCCGTTCCGTCCGGGAGATCATTTCACATTTTTCGGATCAAGCGCATCACGCAGCCCGTCTCCGACAAAGTTAAAGCACAATACGGTAAGAAGAATCAACAACCCTGGGAATAACGGGTACCACCAAGCCTGAATCATAAGCGTAAAGTTCTGTGCATCCTGAAGCATATTGCCCCAGCTTGCGATCGGCGGCTGAATCCCGAAACCGAGATAACTTAATGTAGATTCCGCCAAAATAACCGTTCCTACCTTTAATGTGGCTGAAACAATAATCGGTCCGAGCGCATTCGGCAATATATGAGAAAAGATGATGTGATGATTTTTTGTACCGATCGTCTTTGCAGCTAATACAAACTCTCTGGAACGAAGCGATAAAAACTCCCCTCGGACAAGACGTGCCGTTGTTGTCCAGCCTGTAAGGGAGAAAATTAAAATTAATTTATCCATTCCGGGCTGGAAAATCGTAACAAGTGTAATAAGCAAAAATATATCAGGTATGGATAATACGATATCAACGGTTCTCATGAGAACGGCATCGACAATCCCTTTAAAATATCCGGCAACGGCTCCGACAACTGTCCCGATTGTAATCGCGCCGATCACAGAAGCGAATCCGACAAGCAAGGAGACGCGCGCCCCGTACAGAACCCTCGTAAAGATGTCTCTTCCGAATTTATCAGTTCCCATTAGATGTTTTAAGCTCGGCGGCTTCAAACGATTGATAAGAGATTGACTCTCCGGAGAGTAAGGAGCGATTACCGAAGCGAATAAGGCTGACAAGATGATGATGGTTAATATAACGGCTCCGATTACAGCTAGTTTATTTTGAAAGAACTTTTCGAAAAAAATCTTCGTCATTGTTTCCGGTTTGGATTGAATATTTTCCTTTAATTTTACTTCGCTGGGGGGTGTGCCGGTATTTGGCTGTAACATTTGACCTCTCACCTCTCTTTGTTAATATTCAATGCGGGGATCAACCAGCGCATATAAGATGTCCGCAATTAAATTCCCCACCACAACCAAAACAGCTGAAATGACCGTCATGGCCATGATAACCGGATAATCCCGCGAAAAGGCTGAATCAATAAACAATTTGCCGAGACCCGGCCAAGTAAAAATCTGTTCTACCACTACCGCTCCCCCGATAAATGACGGTATCATCAGACCAAAAATAGTGATGACAGGAAGAAGTCCGTTTCTCAAACCGTGTTTAAAAATCACTTTATTATCTCGGAATCCTTTCGCACGCGCCGTTCGTATATAATCCTGTTTTAACACATCAAGCATACTGGATCTTGTGTATCTCGTTATCCCTGCCATGTCTGCCGTGGCGAGCACAAAAGCAGGCAGAATCAAGTGATGCAATCGGTCAAATATGTTAAAGTCAGCATTCAAAGTGCTTACTCCGCCAGTGGGAAACCACCCCAGATTTACAGATAAAACCATGATTAAAATCAAACCGAACCAAAAATTCGGAATGGCAAGCCCTAAAAATGAAGTAACAGTTATCCCGTAATCCAATTTTGAATAAGGACGCTTCGCTGACAGAACACCAAATGGAATAGAAATAAGAAGAGCGACAAGGGTTGAGAAAAGCATAAGCACAATCGTATTCGGTAAGCGGGATAAGATAAGTTCAGAAACTGGAGTGCCTTTCTTGACGATAGAAGTCCCGAAATCCCCTTGCAGCATATTCCCCAGCCATTTCACATATTGAACAGGTTCCGGATCATTCAGCCCGTATTTTTCAATGAATTTTGCCCTGTCCGCTTGACTGATTGTAGGGTCCATCATAAGTGACATCGGGTCTCCCGGCGCTGCTTTCATGATGGCAAACGACAAAATTGTAATGCCTAAGAGAATCGGCAAGGACATTAATGTTCGCCGTAAAATATATGTAACCATGTTCTTGTCCCCTTTTTAAATAGGATAAGAGAGGAAAGGAACCTCCTTCCCTCTCCAGGGCTTTTGCTATTTTTGATCCAGCCACCATTTTTCAATATTGTACAAGTCATTTTTAGGGTGGAATACATAGCCTTGTAAATTATTCGGCATCGCTCTGTGGTAATTGTAATAGAATAAGAAGCTGTACGGCTGATCTTCAGCAATCAATTTGTATATCTCTTCATACTTCTTTTGGTATTCTTTTCTGTCTGTAATTGTCTTCGCTTCTTCAAGCAGCTTGTCGACTTTCGGGTTTTTATACCAGATATTATTCAGCCCGTTTTTCGATTGGCTTGAATGGAAGATAGAGAACTGATCCGGGAACGTTGCAAGACTCCATCCGAGAAGAAGAGCGTCATAATCCCAATTAGGGGCACTTGTCTGTTCGATTAACGCACTGAATTCAACAATTCGCGGTTTAGCCTCGATTCCCACTTCTTTTAATTGCTGCTGAACGACAACAGCTAAATCTTCACGAATTTTATTGCCTTGATTCGTTTTAATTTCAAATGAGAATTTTTTTCCGTCTTTATCAAGGTAGCCGTCACCGTCATGGTCTTCCCATCCGGCTTCTTTTAGCAGCTGCTTTGCTTTTTTCGGATTATAATCAAATGTCGGCACTTTAGACTTCGGATAATTCCATGACAGCGGACTCTCAGGAACATCCGCTACCTTACCGTCTCCGTTCAGCACTTGATCCACCATTGCCTGCCTGTCAAGAGCGTAAGTCAATGCCTGACGCACTTTTTTGTCCTTAAAGATCTCTTTTTTCTCATTCCAGCCGATATAGCTGTAGTTTAAGCCAAGGTCAGATTTGACCTTCACATTTCCAAACGTTTTAACCGTATCAAAATCTGTGCCCGGCACAACGAAGAAATCAATATCTCCCGCTTTTAACTGAGCCACGGCAGCGTTAGAATCAGGTATTGTTTTTACTGTCACTGTATCAAGGTAAGGTCTGCCGCCAAAGTAATCATCATTTGCTTCCAGTTTGACATACTCGCCCTTTTTCCACTCAACAAACTTAAACGGACCGGAGCCGATTGGATTTTTACGGTTAAATTCATTCTCTCCCAGATCAGCAACCGGGACCTTACCCAATATATGTTTAGGCAAAATGCCGTAACTGTCGAGAACGACATTATAGAAATAGGCATCTTTTTTCTTCATTTTAAACTGAATTTCATATTTTCCTTTTTTCGTTACGGATTTAAGGGACTCAAAACCCGAGCCACGCTCACCGTTGTAATCTTTGTTAAGAGGGATGCTGTAGGTGAAAACAACATCATCGGCCGTCAGCTCTTTTCCATCATGGAATTTAACGCCTTTTTTCAGTTTTACATCATACGTTAATCCCCCGTCAGCTTCTGTTACTTTTTCAGCCAGCGACGGCTTGACGTTTAATTTCTCATCAGTTTCCAATAATGTGCTGTAAAGCATTCCTTCAATATCAGAACTTGCAACATCGGTAGAATAAAGTGGATTAAAAAGTGTGGGTTCCCCGGTTGACCCGACAACCAAATCTCCGCCTTTTTGCGGTTTTCCTGCCGGTTTGGATTCGGTGCTTGTGGATTTTGAGCCGGAGCAGGCTGACAGGAAGATGGCGAGCGCCATAAAAACACTTAGCATCATCAGTGCGCTTTTACGTAATTTCATATCAATTCCCCCTTTGTGATATATATGCAGCAAACTGGTTATGTAATCCGGCATACCCCCTCTCGATGCTTGTCATTTCAGGCATATAAATGGCAGGCAACGTAATGGCCAGGAGCGGCTTCTTCAAATGCCGGGATTTGTTCCTTGCAGATCGGTTTGGCCATCGGGCACCGCGTGTGGAACACGCAGCCTTTCGGCGGGTTTGCCGGGCTTGGCAGTTCTCCTTTCAGGATGATTCGGTCCCGCTTGACGGCGTCTTTTTTTCTCGTGACGGGCACTGAAGACAAAAGCGCTTGCGTATAAGGGTGAAGCGGATTGCCGTACAGCTCGTGTTTATCGGTCAGCTCCATCATTTTTCCCAGATACATGACGCCGACTCTGTCGCTGATATGGCGGACAACACTCAAATCATGAGAAATAAACAAATAGGTCAGGTTGAATTCATCCTGCAGTTCTTCCATCAGATTGATGACTTGGGCCTGAATGGAGACATCGAGTGCGGAAACGGGTTCATCCGCAATAATCAGCTCGGGATTCAACGTCAGAGCCCGCGCAATCCCGATCCGCTGGCGCTGTCCCCCGGAAAATTCGTGCGGATAGCGGTTTGCAAAGCTCGGATGAAGGCCGACTTTCGCCAGCAGCTCCTCCACTCGCTCGTTCCGCTCGCTCATGCTGTACATATGGTGAGTCTGGAACGGTTCTTTAATAATGGAACGCAGCGTTTTCCTCGGGTTAAGGGATGCGAAGGGGTCTTGGAAGACCATCTGGATGTTTTTGCGGACGCTTTTTCTCAGCTTTTCTTCAGATAAGCCGGAGATATCCTGACCCTTAAATAGAATCCGGCCGTCTGTCGGCTTGTATAAACGGATCATCGTCCTTCCCGCCGTGGATTTGCCGCATCCTGATTCACCGACGATGCCGAGCGTCTCCCCGCGCTTCAGTGAAAAAGAAACACCGTCAACAGCCTTTATATCACCGACTTTCCTTTGAAAAAAACCGGAGCGGATCGGGAAATATTTTTTTACGTCTTTCAGCTCTAAAATCGTTTCTTGGCCTGCAGCTGTCATTTTGATTGGGCACCCTCTTCCTCATATAAAAAACATCTTACAGAACGGCCGCTTTCATGCGTTATCAGCTCCGGCTGCCCTGTTTTGCATTTGTCCATCGCTTTTGAACACCTCGGGGCAAATCGGCAGCCTTCCGGAAGATTATCCGGTGTCGGGACACTGCCTTTGATCGCTTTTAATGTATCAATCTCTCCATCTATCACCGGTATGGAGTTTAACAGCCCTTCGGTATACGGATGAAGAGGGTTTAAAAATAAGTCCTCCACACTCGCGCTCTCTACGACTTGTCCGCAGTACATCACGATCACCCTGTCGGCGGCTTCGGAAACCACACCTAAATCGTGAGTGATCAGCAGAATGGAAGTATCGAATTTTTTGCAGAGGTCTTTCATCAGCTCCAATACTTGGGCTTGTATCGTCACATCAAGCGCCGTCGTCGGCTCATCAGCGATCAGAAGCTTCGGATTGCAGCTGAGCGCAATGGCGATCATCACCCTCTGTCTCATCCCTCCGGAAAGACGGTGCGGATATTCTTTCATTACTTGTTCCGCTCTGGAGAATCCGACGAGTTCCAGAAGCTCAACGGCTTTTTTGGACGCTTCTCTTTTATTCATTTTTTTATGGTATTCAAGCACTTCGGTAATTTGTTCGCCGATGGTCAGCACCGGATTCAGGGAAGTCATGGGCTCCTGAAAGATCATAGAGACGTCATTTCCGCGGATTTTGCAATATTCGTTTTCGGTGAAGGAGGCCAGGTCCCTGCCTTCAAGCTTAATCGAGCCGTCCATAATTTTTCCGCCCGAGCCTTGGACAAGTCCCATAATAGAAAGCGAGGTGATGCTTTTGCCCGAGCCGGATTCTCCTACAAGAGCGACGGTTTCGCCTTTGTTAATGTGAAAATCAACCCCGTCGACTGCGGGGATCGGCTGTTTCTTTCTGAAAAAATAGGTCTTTAAATTATTCACTTCTAATAGTGTGCTCATGATACGCCCCTTTCTCATTCCGCTGAAGCAGAGGGAAACATACGTTTCGCTATCACAAAATATAGAATAGTCGAAAAATTTTATAGTTGTATATTATTACATCATTATTACAAAAGCAAGAATTTTTTAGGATAAATGTAATATCCTTAAATAATTTCCATTCTTTTAATCTATTAAAGCGTTGCCTCCAGAAAGGTTTTTGAAGGGATGGCCAATGCTTCTTTTACTGTTTTTTGATGGCCGGTTAAATATTTTTTTACTATATTGAATCCGACGGCATAGCCGAGCATTGAGGGGAAGTACCCTTTTCCGTATAACAGCTGGGAAAACATTCTGCTGTCTCTCGTTAAGCGGAGGTTCGGCTTGACTCTTTTTTCAAACAGAAAATCAAGCTGCTCGGGCGTATAGTAGGACGTCCATTCCGCCGTAAGACTTGAGCCGAACCGCTCATATACAGCATATTCTGCCAGCCCCTCCATCATGATTGTATCAAGAAATGTCTCGTCTTTTTCGTCCTTTGTCACATGTTCTAACCGGCAGACGTGATTATATTCATGTGTCATAAGGGCGGATACAGCTGAATTGGAACTATCCGACGATAGAAAGAGGAACATTTTGTCCCGAAAGGCCAGACCGGATTTTGATCCGAATTCCTGACGGATTTTCCGGTTTCGTTCATCGACGGGCAAAACTACGATCGGCACGTCCGGCCCGTTCCACTTCTCCTTTAAATAGGCTTCCTCCTTTTGAATATGGCTGTAGCATCCTTTTTCTTTCAGCCGTTTACTGGTCCTAACGCCGTCCTTCAAATGGCGGAACATGCCGTGGTTTTGCAGCATCCCGAGTATCGGCTTCCACTCTTTCTTATCGGCCCCTGAAAAAAGCGGCAAAAGATGCGGAGCCAGATCATTTACGGATGCCGCCTTTTCCATCCATTGATATGTCTGCTTGACGCTCATACGGTTCGCCTCCTCTTGTTGTTATCATATGCACACACAAAAAAACCGGCCACCTTTTTCAGGCAGCCGGTCAAAAACTGTATTATTGATATTTTTTAAAGATCAAAGTGGCATTATGTCCGCCGAAGCCGAGCGAGTTGCTGAGAACGATGTTGACATCCTGCTCGCGCGCTTTGTCCGGTACATAATCTAAATCACACTCTTCATCAGGTGTTTCGATGTTAATCGTCGGCGGGATAATGCCGTCTTTAATGGCCATGACGGAGAAGATTGCTTCAATTCCTCCGGCAGCGCCTAACAAATGACCCGTCATTGATTTTGTCGAACTGACGGCAAGCTTGTACGCATGATCACCGAAAACGGTCTTAATGGCTTTTGTCTCGTATTTATCATTGTAGTACGTGCTTGTGCCGTGAGCGTTGATGTAATCAATTTCTTCAGGCTTGATGCCCGCATCTTTGATTGCTTCCTGCATCGCTCTTGCACCGCCTTCCCCGTCTTGGGCAGGTGCGGTAATGTGGTAGGCATCACCCGTTGAGCCGTAGCCGACAATTTCCCCGTAGATTTTCGCACCGCGGGCAAGGGCATGCTCAAGCTCTTCAAGCACGATGATCCCCGCGCCTTCTCCCATGACAAAGCCGTCACGGTTTTTATCAAACGGGCGGCTTGCCGTTTTCGGATCAGGATTTGTAGAAAGGGCTTTATTTGCGCTGAAGCCCGCAAATGACATTCTTGTCAGCGGTGCTTCCGTTCCGCCCGTAATCATCGCATCGGCATCGCCGCGCTGAATGACTTTAAACGCGTCACCGATAGAGTTCGTTCCCGTCGCACATGCCGTCACCGTACAGGAGTTGACTCCTTTTGCTCCGAGAGCGATTGAGATTTGGCCTGTCGCCATATCCGGAATCATCATCGGAACAAAGAACGGGCTGACCCTTCTCGGCCCTTTAGTCAGGAAGATTTCGAATTGGGATTCAAGCGTTTCAAGACCGCCGATTCCGGACCCGACCCAAACGCCGACTCTCGGCGCGATCTCGTCTGTGATATTCAGACCGGCATCTTGAACGGCCATTTTCGCGGCTACGACAGCATATTGCGTGAAGCGGTCCATTTTTCGCGCTTCTTTTTTATCCATGTGATTTTCAATATTGAAATCTTTCAGTTCAGCAGCTACTTTCGCCGGATACTCGTCCGATTCCACACGTGTGATCGGTCCGATTCCGGATACGCCGCCGATTGCATTTTTCCAGCTTGTTTCGGCGTCGTTTCCAAGCGGAGACAGGGCTCCAAGCCCTGTAACGACTACTCTTTTTTTACTCATCTTGTGTGCACCTCACCTTTTTTTATCGTCCCCAGCGTATTGCTATGGCGCCCCATGTCAATCCTCCGCCGAAACCGACCATGACGATGACGTCGCCGTCTTTAATTTTGCCTGCTTCCAGTTCCTCTACTAATGAAATCGGAATGGATGCTGCGGATGTGTTTCCATATTTATGGACTGTTTTAGACATCTTTTCAACCGGAAGCTCCAAACGTTCCCGTGCCGCTTCCATGATGCGGATGTTTGCCTGATGCGGAATCAAAAAGTCTACGTCCTCTTTGGAGAGGCCGGCTTTTTCAATGACATTTACACTCGATTCACCCATTTGCCGGACGGCGAATTTGAATACTTCTCTTCCATGCATGATTGTATGCCCTTTTTCATCTAAGTACAAGTGCTGACCGCCTGTACCGTCTGCTCCGAGCTCAAATGACAGTATGCCTCTGTCGTCGCTGACCGGTCCGATGACCGCCGCTCCGGCTCCGTCTCCGAACAGCACAGCCGTATTGCGGTCGTCCCAGTCGGTAATGCTTGAGAGCTTTTCCACGCCGACCACGAGGACATGTTTGTATGTTTGCGATTCAATGAATTGTTTGGCGGTTACGATACCGTACATAAAACCCGCACATGCGGCGCTGATATCCATCGCGCACGCTTTTTTGGCCCCGAGCTTCTCTTGTATCATACAGGAAACGGTGGGGAAAGACTGGTCAGGAGTAACCGTCGCCACTAGGATCATATCAAGCTCCTCAGCGGAAATGCCGGCCTGATCAAGCGCTTTTTGCGCAGCCTCAGCGGCCATGCCGGATGAATACATATCTTCCGCGGCGATTCTTCTTTCTTCTATACCTGTTCTCGTACGAATCCACTCGTCCGATGTATCTACCATTTGTTCAAGATCATGATTTGTCAGCACTTTTTCCGGGATGTAACGGCCGACGCCAAGAATTCCAGCTTTCATTGGAAAAGACTCCTTTTTTATAATGAATTTAAAACTAATTAGTTATGATCAATTATTAGTATCAGGTACTAATTCTACCCTATTTTTTTTCTGTTGGCAATATATTCGTCTAAACTATCGGACGCTGCTCCTCATAGAATAAAAGGAAGACGAAAGGAGGCTTCACTATGGATATTTTCTCCAAAATGATGTTCGGCGATTCCAGAGACCGGGATAAAGAACCGGAAGAAAACCCGGAGCAGCCTCAGGCTGAAAACGAAGAAGAGATCGATTACAACCACGTGATGAATCAGCTGGGGTCCATCATGAACTCTCTGGATCAATTAAAGCCCGTATTTAAAGACTTCGCGCCGATGGTGTCCGCTATAAAGAAAAAAATCATGTGAAAAGCCACTTCATGAAAAGTGGCTCTCTTTATTTATTCAGCTCCCCGGCATCAGATCTGCCAAGCTCATACGCTTCTGCCATGACCGATGTAAACAGGTCCATAAACGGCTGAATCATTTCCATAGACAGATCTATGCCGGATTTCTCAAGCTCCGCCTTTGCTTCCGGCAGGTATTTCATCGCGATCTGCATAAATTCAAGAGACTTTTCATGCTGCATGTGTATCCACCTCTATTCATTTGACGGCAGTTCATTTGTTCGGTTATACGTTTTTACAAGGTCTGAGATTTTGTCTTGAAATGCTTTGTCCACCAGAGGGCTGAACGTCCCCATTTCAACGACTCCTTCCCTGAAATCAAAGTTGTGATCTCCGCTCTTGAGCGTACCTTTATTATATTGCTCGGCAATTAATGTATAGGCTTTATCTACGTTTTGCACCGTGCTTGTCAGCACCGTGTTTTTGCCGAGATTCGATTGTTCGGCGACATAGCCGATGGCGTAAAGCCCGTCTTTTTTGATTTGCTGAATGACAGGAACATTATACCCGTCTCCGGCCGGATATACAACATCCGTGCCTTCCGCTTTTAACTTCTCGTAAAGATGCAGCGCTTCATTGCCGTTATCCCAGTGGTCCGTAAATTCAGTATTGACGGTGATATCGGGTTTTTCATATTTCGCCCCTTTGATAAAGCCGTCTACTTCAGGCTGCCACAAAAAGGAGGCGATGACGCCGACCTCATTGGTTTTTGACATATGGGCGGCTGTCATTCCCCCGAAAAAACCCATTGCTTCTCCCATAAGATGAACGCTTGTGACATTATCGCTTTTCGCCGTTCCGTTTGCGACGACGAATTCCATGTCGGGATAATCCTTGCTGATCATATTGAAGATTTCCTCGTATTCATTTCCGTGCCCGTATAAAAGATTGACTCCTTTTTTATGAAAATCATCTATCGCTTTTAAAATATCTTCATCGGATCTGATATTTTCTTTATAATAAACGTCAACGTTAAATTCAGATTGTATCGCTAATAAACCTTTGTAACCTTTTGTGCCCCATACCAAGTCACTGATGGTATCGGGAAAAAGCATTCCGACCTTCTCAATTTTTCCTTTAAACGGAGTTTGTGCGCATCCGCTCAATAAAAGGAGGACAGAAAAGATCATGACAAGCCTGGTGATCAAGCCATGTTCAACCCCTTTTCAAACTCATAACATGTATAATTGATATACGTTTATTGTAGCGGTAATGCACATAACATGGAAGGTATTTCTTAAAAAATGTCGAATATTGATGAAAATTGTCTTTTCCATTCTTTAATTTTTTCTTCCGCTTCCGTTTTTTGCGTTTTTTCTTTTATTTCCAGGGTAATAATCTGATTTTCGTCTTCTGTGCCGTCAGCTTCAAGCTGATTCATCAGCCCGCAGACCGCGTCTTCTAAAAAGATCCTGCTTTCGCCATCTTCTTTTTCTTCCGTCCACGGACCGTAAAGGGGAGGAAGGATAATCGCTTTGGCTGTATCCCGCTGAGCGTTTTTCTCCCAGTCTCCGTGATCCTCACTGTAAACAATCCAATATAAAGGCTCAGCCCTTTCTTCAGGCAGACACCCGCTCCCGTATTGAACGCAGATACGATCGTATTCCTTTTCACCGATTTCATCTATTATTTGAAAAAGCCCGTTTCTCGCGAGCCACATTAAACGTTCTTCTAAATACAGCTGCCTCGTTTTGTCCTCCGGTTCTGCCAAAATGACATCAACGTGCACACCCTCATCCATCAACCGTTCGCACAATGAAAGGCCGAGAAATTCATCTGCTCCAATGATCAGCGCTGTTTTCATCACATCTGCCGCCTTTCCGGTTTTTCATTCACACACAAGCCAAACAGCCCTCTGAAAAGAGATGGCTGTTGTATTCTATTCATTACAGGTCTTTTTCATGACTGCGGAAAAACCGGCAGATGGCTCTGTAAATACGCGCAGGGTTCTCAAGCAGGTGATACGTGATATCAGTCTTGCTTCCGGTCTTTTCCCGGGCTTCTTTATACGCGTTCGCATGCAGGGTGTACGGGTACAGCGCTCCGGTCGTTCTTTGCCATATATGTACCGGCGCCCGGGTGCGGCAGCCGGTAATGGTCTGATAGCTCAGTGAGCTTGCCTCTTTTTCAGAAACACCGAAGCTCTGTGCCGTTTCCCTCAGAAACTGCTTATAAAAGAACTTATTTTCTTTCTCTGATTCAAAATGGGCTTGAAGGTCAAGACAAGGATCTAACATTGCGGCTGAACGGATATGCTCCGCTGAAGACTGCAGCAATTGATCGGCGATAAGGGCACCCATGCCTTCTGCGAGCAAGTGTATTTTCGGATTGAGGGTTTCTTGTTTCAGCACATAATGCATCAGCTGTCTGGCGTAAAGGACGGCTTTTTCCGAACCCCAATGCCGCCCGTATAAATTGCTGTTAATAATGGTGTACCCTCTGTCAAGCAGCACATGTAACAGCTGGTTTCTCCCTTCATGTTCGAGCCAAAAGCTTGAGTCCCGGCTGACAAAGTGGGTTCTGTCCCCCAGAATAAAGATACAGAAGCCATTCGGCCGATACGGCAGATGGATGACGTTCAGCTCAGATCCGAATTGGAAAAATCTTTCCGTAATCCCCATGCCTGCCCGCCTCCTTTTACTCCTAATCTCTCTATTGGCTATCATATGTAAGAAGAATGAAAACGGATCGGATAAACTCCTATTTGCTGCTATGTTTTGGCTATTATCCCAAGCACAGGAACCGAATTTTCCATCAGACGGCCGGACAGGCGGGCACATGTCAGTTTCAGGCGCGCTTTTTGATGAGAAAATGACCTTCCGCCCGCGCTTTATGTATGGTATGATACAACGTAGAATAAAATGAAGGACGAGGTGGAAACGTGCGGTTTATTATCGGTTTTATTTGGACGTTCCTTTTAACACATATGGCCTGTTATCTGGTCGCCTCCATGAACAGCGCGGCGTACAATTTCAAGCAATCATCCGTTATTGCCGTGGTTATTGCGGTGCTAGTCTTTGTTCTTGCGGAGATCATGCCTGTCAAACAGGATGCAAACCAGCATTAAATAAAAAAACCTGCTATTCAGCAGGTTTTTTTGTGTTCACGGTTTTCGTTGATACGTCCACAATCTGTTGTGGTTTGAAGTTTCAGGGAACATTTCTCCAACCGTAAGCTTGATTTTTTGCGGGTTTTTGACCATGCTTCCCGTTTCGCCGATTTCAACGTACACACCGTTATTCGGCGCTTTTTGTCCCGGGCGGAATTGATGCTGCTGTCCCACGTCATTTCCTCCTCTTTCTTTTTTATGTAGTATGCGCTTGTATGCGGAGAAATATCAAAAACCGCTGAATGAGATTCAGCGGTTTTTTTGTTCATCCTGTTTGTAAAGAAGAGCTTTCAGGAGCGCTTTTTGCGCGTGAAGCCGGTTTTCCGCCTGCTGAAATACCGCAGAGTTCGGACCGTCGATAATCTCGGACGTGACCTCTTCTTCCCGATGCGCGGGCAGGCAATGCAAAAATGTATAGTCGGGTTTGGCGAGACTGACGAGTGAGGCGTTGACTTGATACGGGGCAAACACATTCAGCCGCTGCTGCGTCTCTTCCTCCTGCCCCATGCTCGTGAAGACGTCGGAGTAAATCACGTCTGCATCCCGCACCGCTTCCTGCGGATTTTCGGTAAGGGTGATTTTCGCTCCGGAAACAGCCGCCGCTTCTTTTGCGGCATTTACCGCCTCTTCCTCTACTTCATAGCCTTTCGGCGAAGCAATCGCAATGTCACAGCCCATTTTTGCGCAGCCGATCATTAGTGAATGCGCTACATTATTTCCGTCACCGATATAGGCGGCTTTTACTCCTTTTAATTTTCCTTTTATTTCTTGTATCGTTAACAGATCCGCGAGTGCCTGACACGGGTGATACCGGTCGGTCAGCCCGTTTATGACGGGAATGTCTGCATGCTCGGCAAGCTCTTCGACTTTTTCATGCTCAAAGGTGCGGATCATAATGGCATCAACGAAGCCGGACAGCACCTTCGCCGTATCCGCGACTGTCTCCCCCCGCCCAAGCTGCAGGTCGCTGCTTGAAAGAAATAGTCCCGTTCCCCCGAGCTGGGCCATTCCCGCTTCAAAAGACACACGTGTGCGGGTTGAAGATTTTTCAAAAATCATCGCCAATGTTTTCCCTTGGAAAATCGGCTGTATCGGATGTTGTTTTAATAATGAAGCTTCTGTCAGAAGCGCATTGATGTCTGACGGGCTGATATCTTTTAAGGAAAGAAAATCTTTGCCGTACAAATGGGTTAATGTGTGTTCCGCTTTTATTGTGTGCATGATGCCACTTCCTTTTGATAAAGATCTTTGAGCGATACAGGCTGAGGTTTGCCGGAGCCGCTTGCTAAAAATGCCTTTACGGTTTCCGGTTCAGTAAAGACCGTCACACCGTGCGTCATGGCTTCAATCCGTTGTTTACGCGCTTCTTCAGAGTGATTGAAATTGATATGGACCGCTTTATCCTTTCGCTCTGCCCATGCCGGGAACGCATCTTTGCATACCGTAAATCCCGCCTCTTGAGCCTGACGTTCCAATTCCGCATCACAGCCTTCCAGATAGATGCTGCCTTTTTTCTCCCAGACGTGCGCGTAGATTTTTTTCAGGGCGCTTTCTGCGTCAAACGCGACACACATGCCTTCTCCGGTCGACTTCATTTCCGGCCCGGGCTTTACGTCCACATCCTGAATGGCGTGCGAAGAAAAAACCGGGAATTTCACTGCCGTTCCGTGCTGATTTTGAACCTCGGGCTTGATGTCTTTAAGGGAAGCGCCGGCCAGCAATCTGGCGGCAAGCGGGATCATCGGCACCCCCATCACCTTAGACACGACAGGAACCGTGCGGCTTGCCCGCGGATTCACTTCAAGAACGAGAATATCCCCTTTGTCATCAATGACAAACTGAATGTTCATGATGCCTTTAAAAGCCAGTTTTACCGCGATTTTTTCGGCGGCCTCTCTTATATTCCGCTGCATATCAGGTGTGACAGACGGACCCGGAAGAATCGCAAAACTGTCGCCCGAATGGACGCCGGCGCGTTCAATGTGCTCTGTGTAAGTCGGCACGAATACTTCATGTCCGTCGGAAATCAGATCGATCTCCAATTCTTTTCCTGTAATGTACTGATCGATCAAAATCGGATACGGCATGCCCGCTTCATTTTCCAGCAGTTCTGACATTTGCGCTTCTGAATCAACGATGATCATGCCCATCCCCCCGATGACATAAGACGGACGGATCAGCACGGGGTAGCCGATTCGGCTTGCTTTTTCCGTTGCTTCTTCTTTTGAATAAGCGGTTTCGCCTTTGGCATGTTTCAGGTCAAGGTCATCAAGCAGCTGATAAAACAGATCCCGATCCTCCAGCGCATCAAGGGTTTCAAAGGATGTTCCGAGCAGCGGAATGCCCGCTTTTTCCAGCGGTTCAGCGGCATTGATCGCGGTCTGCCCCCCAAACTGGACGATGGCAAAATCAATGTTTTCATGTTCCGCCACGTTCAAAATATGTTCTGTCGTCAGCGGTTCAAAATAAAGCCGGTCAGCGATTTCATAATCCGTGCTTACTGTTTCCGGATTGTTATTGATCATAATCGTTTCATACCCCAGCTTTTGCAGGGTCAGAACGCCGTGGACGGCACTGTAATCAAATTCCACTCCCTGACCGATGCGGATCGGGCCTGAGCCGATGATGAGGGCGCGTTTTTTCTCTTTTCGGCTGATATCTCCGTCGCTTTCCCCGAGGTAGGTGGAGTAGAAATAATTCGTCTTGGCATCAAATTCAGCGGCGCATGTATCTACGATTTTAAACGACGGGACGATGCCTGATTTCTTTCTGAGAGCACGGATGTCTTCTTCCGTTTTTCCCGTGAGAGATGCGATCATGACATCCGTGAAGCCTTTTACCTTCGCCTGCTTTAAAAGCGGCATTGACAGATGATCCCCTTCTTCCATCAGCTTGTTTTCCAATGTGATGATATTTCGGAATACATGGAGAAAAAACGGGTCAATTTTCGTTTTGGCATGGATGTCTTCTATCGTTTCACCGCGGCTTAACAGTTCCATGACGACGAAAAATCTCCGGTCATCCGGCGTTACCGCTAATTCCCACAGCTGATTGATCGTACAGCCGCCGAGTTCAGGCAGGCGGGTGCCGATCGTTTTCAGCTCAAGGGAGGCCGCCGCTTTTTGAATGGCCGCTTCCATATTTCTTTCGATCGCCATGACCTCTCCCGTCGCTTTCATCTTCGTTCCGAGCGTGCGGTCGGCATGTTTAAATTTATCAAACGGCCAGCGCGGGAATTTGACAATGACATAATCAAGCGCCGGTTCAAAGCTTGCATAAGTAGAGCCCGTCAGCGGATTTTTCAGTTCGTCGAGCGTATAGCCGACGGCAAGTTTCGCCGCCATTTTGGCAATCGGGTAGCCGGTCGCTTTTGACGCGAGGGCCGATGAACGGCTGACACGCGGGTTCACTTCAATGACATAGTACTGTTTGCTGAACGGATCCAGCGCAAATTGAATGTTGCAGCCGCCGACCACATCCAGCGCCGAAATAATCGCCAGGCTTGCTGAACGCAGCATCTGATATTCTTCATCCGTTAACGTCTGGGATGGTGCGACGACGATGGAGTCTCCTGTATGCACGCCGACGGGATCGATGTTTTCCATATTGCAGACGGTGATGCATGTATGATTGCTGTCACGCATGACCTCATATTCGATTTCTTTAAATCCGGCGATGCTTTTTTCGACGAGGCATTGGCTGATCGGGCTTGCTAACAGCGCCTGTTTAATAAGCGTCTGAAACGCTTCTTTCGTTTTCGCGATTCCGCCTCCCTTTCCGCCTAACGTGTACGCCGGTCTCAGAATAACCGGAAATCCGATAGACTCAGCGAAGCGGAGGGCGTCTTCTTCGTTGTCGACGATTTCGCTTTCCGGAACGGGCTGGTCGAGCTCTTTCATCAGGGCGCGGAACTGCTCCCGGTCTTCGCCTTTTTGAATGGTTTCCACCGATGTTCCTAAGAGCTTGACGTGATGCTTCTTCAGCACGCCTGCTTCTTCAAGCTTAACGGCTAAATTCAATGCCGTCTGACCGCCCAAATTGGCAAGCAGACCGTCCGGTTTCTCTTTTTCAATAATGGCCTCGATGCTGTCGGTTGTGAGCGGTTCAAAATATATTTCATCGGCAAACGCCTCATCCGTCATAATCGTTGCCGGGTTGTTATTGACTAGAATAACGCGGTATCCTTCTTCTTTCAGAGCCATGCAGCCCTGCGTTCCTGAATAATCAAATTCTGCCGCCTGGCCGATGATGATCGGGCCGGAGCCGATGACTAATATGCTGGAAATGGTTGTATCTTTAGGCATGAGCGATTTCTCTCCTTGCTGGTATCACTTTCTCTAGAAATTCATCAAATATCCACTCGCTCTCAGCCGGTCCGGGATGAGCTTCAGGGTGGAACTGGACGCTTAATACGGGAAGGCGCTTATGAATGAGCCCTTCCACTGATGTATCATTGACATGATGAAATCTGATGGACAGCTCGTTTTCGTCAATTGATGCTTCATCGACGACATAGCTGTGGTTCTGGCTTGTCATAAACACCCGTTTCGTTTTCCGGTCAATGACGGGATGGTTGGCACCCCTGTGGCCGAACGGCAGCTTATACGTATTTCCTCCGAAAGCCAAGGCAATCAGCTGATGCCCGAGGCAAATGCCGAGTGCGGGGAAATCACTGAGTAAAGATGTAATCCGGTTCATGTACGGCGCAATCGCTTTCGGGTCGCCCGGGCCGTTTGAGAGCACGATTCCGTCAGGCTGAATGTCATAAACAGCGTTCATCTGCTGATACGGAATGACCGTTACTTTACAGCCGCGCTTTACCAGTGACGAGGCGATTGATTTTTTATAACCGAAATCAATGAGCGCAATATGCCGGTCTCCGTTCCCCATTGACGTGATGTCTTCAGACTGCGCCAGCTCCGCCGGGTTTTCTGTTCCGGATGCTGTGGGAATTTCTCCTGTTGTTGACACGGCAGCGTTCATCGTGCCGCCGGAGCGGATGGTTTTGACGACGGCCCGTGTGTCCACTTCGGTTAAGAGCGGGATGTTCCATTTATTTAAATACTCTCTCAAGCTTGAGACTGCTTCATGGTGAGAAAAATGTTCACACGCTTCATAGACGGCAACAGCCTTGACTTGAGGAATCTTACTTTCAAGGTCTTTTTCATTAATTCCGTAGTTTCCGATCAGCGGATACGTAAAGACGACGATCTGACCCTTATATGACGGGTCTGTAAGCACTTCCTGATAACCCGTCATTCCGGTGAAAAAAACCGCTTCGCCAACACAGCGGGCTTCTTTTTCAAGTTCACCGCCGAATGATGTTCCGTCTTCCAATACTAAATAGCCTTTCATCTAAAGCCCACCTCTTGATGAATAATTAATTAAAAATATGAATTTTTATACTTTTATATCGAAAAAAAATTACCGTTTCACTGCCGAATGCGCTTCGATCGCTGCCTTAAGCATACTGACGGCCGACAGCATTTCTTCTTCAGAAACCGTAAGCGGCGGGAGCAGCCTGATGACATTCGGTCCGGCCGGAAGCACGAGAAGCCCGCGTTCCTGCAGATCTCCGATGATGCCGGACACGGGACCTGCGCATTCAATGCCGATTAATAACCCTTTTCCGCGGATTTCTTTTACAAAAGGCCCTGTCAGTTCACGGTTCAGCTGCGCTTTTAAAAATGATCCTTTGTCTGCCGCCGCCTGGAGAAAGTCCGGCTGAAACACAATGTCCAAGGTTGCTTTCACAGCTGCCATGGCAAGCTTATTGCCGCCGAAAGTCGTACCATGCGTACCCGGCGTAAAGGCGTCGCCAAGCTTCTTTTTGCCGATCACGGCTCCGACGGGAAAACCGTTTCCAAGCCCTTTCGCAGCAGTGATGATGTCCGGAGAGATGCCGAAATGCTCATAGCCGAATGCCTTGCCCGTCCGGCCGATTCCGGTTTGAATCTCGTCTGCGATAAGCAGCGCCTGTTTGTCTTTGCAAAATGTCTGTAAGGCTTCGATGAATTCCGGATCGGCGGGATTGACTCCCCCTTCTCCCTGCACCGTCTCAAGCATGACGGCGGCGATATCATCCTCTTTTGAAAGCGTGCTGAATGCCGACGGATCATTGAACGGAAGATAGTGAAAGCCTTGAAGCATCGGTCCGAAACCGGTCTTGATTTTGTCTTGTCCGGTGGCGGCCATCCCCGCATAGGTCCGTCCGTGAAAGGATTGATGGAACGTTACGATTTTTGTCTTTCCCGTTGCTTTACGGGCAAGCTTAATGGCGCCTTCATTCGCTTCGGCCCCGCTGTTGCAGAAGAAAACGAGATCCCCCGCGCTATGTTCGGCAAGCTTTGCCGCGGCTTTTTCCTGAAGATCATTTTCAAACAGATTGGAAACGTGCCATACGCTGTCAAGCTGTTCTTTCACCGCTTCTGTGACCTCATCATGACAATGGCCGAGATTGGAAACGGCGATGCCCTGAATAAAATCGAGATACGTTTTTCCGTTTTCATCCTCTGCAATTGTCCCTTTCGCTTTTTTGATATCGATGGGCCAGCGGCTGTAGGTTTGAAATAGACTGCTCATGACACGCTCTCCTTTTCTTTGACAATTTTTGTTCCTTGGAAGGCTTGATCGGTAAAAAACGCTCCTTTTCCGTTTACGATCATCACTTCCTCGACATCTTCACTCAGTGCCGATAATGCCGAGTTTACCTTCGGAATCATCCCTCCTGAAATCACGCCTTCATCTATGAGGGCGTGAGTCTCTTGCGGCGTCAAAGTATCCAGCCTGCTCTCTCCGTCCATAATTCCTTCGACATCCGTGACAAATAAAAGTTTGTCGGCGTGTAAGGCTGAAGCGACGGCCGATGCCGCGGCGTCTGCGTTGACGTTCAGCGTTTCGAAATCACTTGTCATGGAAAGCGGAGCGATAACGGGAATGATGCCTTCTTTCATTAATGCGTGAATGATTGACGGATCGGTTTTTTGTATTTCGCCGACTTCTCCGTATTTGTCTTGATTAAGATAGGATGCTTGAAGGAGACCGCCGTCCTTTCCTGATATTCCCGCGGCTTTCAGCCCGTTTTTCGCGAGTTCGGTTACGAAAAATTTATTGATCGTCCCTGACAAGACCATTTCCGCTGTTTCCAGCACCGGTTTGGTCGTTTTCCGCTGTCCATCGACAAATTCCGTTTCAATCTGCAATGTTTTCAGCATTCTTGAAATGTCCGGCCCGCCTCCATGGACGACGGCAATGTTCCAGCCGGATTGCATAAGCTCTTTTACATTTTGAAAAAAATCGGCGGATAACTCGCGGATTACGCTTCCGCCGCACTTAAAAACGATCGTTTTCTTCATGCCGCTCCCCTTTGTTATGTGCGATAGCTCGCATTGATTTTAATATAATCATAGGTTAAGTCACAGCCCCATGCCCGGCCGCTGCCGGAGCCTTCCTGCAGGCGGACTGCAATCGTAATTTCATCACCTGATAAGTACTCCTTGGCATCAGTTTCCGAAAACGGCTGAGGTTCGTTGTGTTTAAACAGACACTGGCCGCCGAGGAAAACTTCCACTTGTTCGGCTGTTACGCTTGCCGCACTGTGCCCGATTGCGCCGATGATGCGCCCCCAGTTGGCGTCTGTGCCGTAAACGGCGGTCTTCACAAGGCTTGAGCCGACGATTTTTTTGGCGATAATATTCGCCTCAAGGTTATTTTTCGCGCCTTCGACTCTGGCTTCAATTAATTTCGTCGCTCCTTCACCGTCTCTGGCTATATCTTTGGCAAGGTCTTCGCATACAAGCTTTAATCCCTTTTTAAAAGCCGGCCAGTCAGGGTGCTGCTCCGTCAGGCAATCATTCCCCGCGCAGCCGTTTGCCATCACAAGCACCATGTCATTCGTCGATGTTTCTCCGTCAACGGTGATTTGGTTAAATGAAACATCCGTAATCTCTCTGAGCGCGTTTTTGAGCGCCTGTTCTTCCACGGCCGCGTCCGTTGTGACAAAGCCGAGCATTGTCGCCATGTTGGGGTGGATCATGCCGGAGCCTTTCGCCGCTCCGCCGATCGTGATGATGTCTCCGCCGATCACCAGTTCATAACACGTCTGTTTCGTCACTGTATCCGTCGTCAAAATGGCTTCTTCAAATGCTCCGGACACGGACGGCGCTTGACCGAGCTGTTCAATGCCCGCTTGAATTTTTTTCATGTCTAAAAGCTCGCCGATCACCCCGGTTGACGAAACCGCAACAAGCTCCGGCTCAATGCCGAGCTGGCTCGCGAAGCCGTCCCGCATTTCATAGGCGTCCTTTAATCCTTGGTCTCCCGTACAGGCGTTGGCAATCGCGCTGTTGACGATAACCGCCTGAAGCACACCCTCTTTTTTCAGGCTGGCTTGCGTCACTTTCAGCGGCGCTGCCTGAAAATGGCTCTGCGTATATACCGCTGCACTGACTGCAGGCGCTTCGCTGATAATCGCTCCGAGATCTTTTTTTGAATAGCGCAGACCGCAATGCACGCCCTTTGCCTCAAACCCTTTCGGCGAGGATACGCCGCCTTTTATTTTCGTGATTTCCTCACTCAGCTGAATCATATTTTTGAATCCCTCTTTCGTTCTATGGATAGACTGGCGTCATCGTAAGTCCCGTTTCTTCCTGCCAGCCATTCATGATATTTAAATTTTGAACCGCCTGCCCTGCGGCGCCTTTCATCAGATTATCTATGACAGAAACGATGGTGGCACGGTTTGTTCTTTCATCCACGGTGACACTGATATCACAAAAATTGCTGCCGTATACCTCTTTCGTCGCCGGAAATTCACCTTCCGGCCTGATTCTGACAAAATATGAATCTTTGTAGAATTCGGAATACAATTCTCTTACCTGTGCAGCAGACATACCCGGGGGAGCCTCCGTATACATCGTCGCCATAATGCCCCTTGTCATCGGCGCCAAATGAGCGGAAAACGTGATCGGGCCTGTGCCGGGCTGCCAAGCCGCTAATTGCTGTTCAATTTCCGGAGTATGCTGATGCTCATTAACCTTATAAATTTTGAAATTATCATTCAGCTCAGAATAATGAGTGCCCATGGATGCTTTTCGGCCGGCGCCGGATACGCCCGTTTTCGCATCAACAATCAGAAATGAATCTTGTAAAAGCTTATTCTTCGCCAGCGGGGCGAGCCCGAGCAGCACAGCCGTCGGAAAACATCCCGGATTGGCAATCAGCTTTGCAGTCTGAATCTCTTCTTTTTGCAGTTCAGCTAAACCGTAAACCGCGCTTTGAATCGTTCCTTTCGGAGCGGCCTTCCGCTTATACCACTTTTCATACACGGCCGGGTTTTGAATCCGCAGATCACCGGATAGATCAATGACCGGGATGCCCGCCTCCGCCAGCTTGGGCGACCACTCTCCGGAAACGCCGGGCGGCGCGGCTATGAACATGACATCAATTTCGTTTCGGATCGTTTCTATATGAAGCGGCCGAAGTGATTGTGACGCTATACTCCTCAAATGCGGATATGAAGCGGCATATTCTTTTCCTTCGTCGCTCGATGAATATAATATACAATATCCTGCATAAGGGTGATGGTTAAGAATCCTGACAAGTTCGGCGCCTCCATAACCAGTCGCGCCTATAATACCTATTTTCAACGGGTTCACCTTCTTGGTTTTTGTGAAATTATTTAACATTATAACATGAATAAAAATTAATTCAATTGTATATTTAATATTTTTTCATTCATTTTCCATCTGTTTTCGCTGACAAAAAACCCCCTCTCGATCGAGGGGGGCATAAGAAAAACAGGCTGATCGGATCAGCCTGTTTTTTTCAGCATCATCAGCCCGCTTATAAAAAACAGCACGGAGCTGGCGTAAAAAATAATATAAACCGTAAAGAAATCAGCGAGAAACCCGCCGAGAATAATGGCGGCAGCTGAAAATACAGCCGTCCAGAAATGATAGCTGCCGACTTTTTTCCCCCGCTCCCCGCCGTCGGTGTAATCGGCGATCATGATTTTCTCGCCGTGTTTTTGCATCGCGCCGAACAGGCCCAGAAGCACCTGCACAACATAAACCTGGTGCACGCTGGTAATGTGCGGGAGCGTCAGAAGAAGCACCGCCATCCCCCACGAATTTGCCATAAGGAACCAGCGGGAATCCAGTCTTGCCGACAGCCGGCCGAGCAGCGGATGAATCAATGCGCCGCTCAGGCCGAACAAGCCGTATGAGAGACCGAATTGCGTGTAGCTGGAACCGATGTTTTTAATAAATAAAATATAAAACGGAAAGATCAGGCTGCCGGCAAAAAAGACACTGCTCTGAGACAGGATCAGCCATTTTAAATGGTTGTGTTTCATGATTTGTACCTCTGATAAAAATAATTCATAAACAAGTCATCCGGATCATATTTGTGTTTTTTCTGAAAGAACATATCGCTTTTCGGATATGCCTCGCGCATCTGCTCTTTCGTTTGATACAGCATATACGGGAGATAATAACTGCCGCGGTGGCGCAATGCCGTATCCGTCATTTTTCTGACAATCCGCGCAGCACTCGCCTGGCTGTCTGTTGAAAACCCTTCATTGATTAAAAGAACGAGTGAAAACATGTCTTCCTTTGCGTATGACAGATCGGCTTTTTCATTTTTTTGCACGTAGCGGATCGTAATATTTACGAGATTGAGATCTTCATGTGACAGCGTCTTGCGTAAATCATGAATGTACGGCGCAAATTCGCCGACGGGCACGAAGTATTCTTGTAGCACGTCGGTGTTGTCCGTGCTTTCATATTCCAAAAATTTCGATTCTGACCGCATGACATTGTTCCTGGAGACTTTCACGCCGTTTTGGCTGAGAAAATAAGACTGCTGGGTTGACCAGAACCAATTTCTTCCCCAGTCATACCGGCGGGAGAGGCCGAGCGCGAATTTCGTCAGCGCCGGATGCTCATCTTCTTTCAGTTCATTGTGCCGCTTTAATTCTTTCTGATTGTCTGAGAGTGTGTAATCAGTCACATACATATCGTGCAAAAAGCCTTTATCCCCTGTTGCGATCCGCGCGAGATGCATGCGCACGGCGGGGTTGCGCCGAACATGCTGCGTAAAATATTGACTGTATGTATCAGCGTTCATGCGTTTCGTTTTCATTTCATAAAGCTCATCATCCGTCAGCTCAATATCCGCGTCAAGGATGACGCCGAACAGGCCGTAGCCGCCGATGACGGCTGAAAACAGGTCATCTTTCGGAGTAACGGTGATGACTTTGCCGTCCGCCTTTAAAAGATGAAACGATTTGACCGTATCAATCAGCGAACCGTACCGGATATCCCGGCCGTGGGCGTTGGCGCTCAGTGAGCCGCCGATCGTAAAAATGTTTTGCGACTGCATAACTTTTACCGCGAGCCCGTACGGATTGACATAGCGCTGAATATCATTCCACGTCGCTCCCGCCTGCACCCTGATGATTTTTTTCTTTCGGTCGAGACCGAGTATTTTGTTGTAGCCCGTCATGTCGAGAACGATACCGTCTTCATAATACGTCTGGCCGCCCATTGAGTGTTGGGCGCCTGCGATTGAGATCTTCAAATGCTTTCTCTTTGCTTCCTTAATCGTTTCGACCAATGTTTCTTTCTCTTTTCCTTTGACCGTCTGCTTAATTTTCACGGGCATGAGACGGCTGACATCCGTCATTGTCCCTGCCTGCCGCTCCGGCTCTTTGTGAAAAGCGGAAACAGCGAACAGCGCCGTATAAACAAGTATGCTAAGGATAATGAGAAGTAATTTTTTCTTCATGGATTCCTCCCTCGCATGCAGCCGGTCTATTATATCATGCCTCACGTCCGTTTTTTTCCTTTTTAACCCGATACCGCAAAAAACCCCGAATGGTGGGAAACTCGGGTTTTTTTAGTGACTTGCCCTTCTTTCCGCACGCCGGTCTCTAGCGGCAAAGCAGACAGAACGGCGCCCGACAGAAGAATCATGTTTAGTACAGCTCGAAACGGTCAGCCGGAAAACACCGGGCATAAAAATCCACAGAAATCCTTAAAATGATTTTTTAGTCAGTATATAATCGATATATATGCAGATGTATTACCAAAGGGATTGTTTAAAACAAACATGTTAAACGAGGTGGGAAAAATAAACATAAAAGGAATCAATCATCTTCTTTTTTCTGTTTCAAATTTGGAAAAATCCATAGTATTTTATGAAAAAGTATTTCATGCACAACTCCTGGTTAAAGGGCAAAAAACAGCATATTTTGATCTGAACGGGCTTTGGCTTGCACTTAACTTAGAGGCGGATATACCAAGAAATGAAATACATAAATCTTATACGCATATGGCCTTTACAATTGACCCAAAAGATTTTGATGCAATACATCAAAGGTTAAAAAATCTAAATGTAAATATATTAAATGGGCGTCCTAGGGATAAGCAAGATCATAAGTCAATTTATTTTACTGATCCCGATGGACATAAATTTGAATTCCACACAGGTACACTCCAAGACTGACTGTCCTATTACAAAAAAGATAAATCTCATATGAAATTTTATATTTAAAGGTTTGTTTGCGATCCAAAACAAACCCTCACTGTCGCTTATCCGCGTTGATTTTTTCCTTGTAAATGCAGACAAAAGAAAAGCACCTCCAAACTTTAGGATGTACCTAAAATCCGAGGTGCATTTTCTTATTACTGAATCCCTAATGCGATTTTTGCGTAGCGTGACATTTTGTCTCTTGTCCAAGGCGGATTCCAGACGATGTGGACCTCCGTCTCTTTTACATCCGGAATGTCGGCGAGCGCTTTTTTCACCTCGTCGACGATGATCGGAGCGAGCGGGCACCCCATTGATGTCAGTGTCATCGTAACATGCGTCAGGCCGTCGTCATCCATATCAACGTCGTATACAAGGCCGAGATTGACGATATCGACGCCGAGCTCAGGGTCAACAACCTGCTCCAAGGCGCCCATGATGTTTTCTTTTAATGCTTCTTCCACGTTCCATCACTCCTTTTTCCTCAGTATAACGTAAAAGCGGGTTTTGTTAACACCTTTGTGCTTTATAAATGCTTATCGAACCAGGCGACGGTTTCTAAAACGGCGTATCTCGGGACTTTATGATCAGCCCGTTCGTCTTTCAGAAACTGAAGATGATCAGGCCGGCTGCTGTAATGAGGTTTAATCGTTTCATAAAAGCCGCGGGTCGGTGCATACGGAACGACTTTGTCTTGAACGCCGTGCCAGAACAGCAGCGGGCGGCTGCGGAGTTTTTCCGGTTCCAGACTGAGATCGAACGGTTTGAGCCGCGCAAACAGTTCATCGACCTGTTCTTTTGTGACGTCAATGTCGATGTCCTGCTTTTGAATGTGGTCAATCTGCTGCTGAAAAAACGCTGTATAGTTCGGGCTTCCCATCAGGCTGACGCCGGCTTTGACCCAATCATACGCGGCCATCGCGCCGAATGTCGTAATTCCGCCCATTGACGTACCCGCAAGACCGATCCGCCCGTCTTCAATCAGACCGCGCGCTTCAAAATCCTTTTTCAGCACGTCAAGCTCCTCGATTTCATTTAATACAATGTCCCAAAAATGGACGGCGAGCTCTTCTGCTGACAGCTGTTCAGCGCGTTCACCGTGGTAAAGAGCTTCCGGCAGCACCGCCCTGAAGCCCTTTTCAGCAAGCAGGTAAGCGAAATGAAGATTATGCTCCTTCGCGCTTGTAAAACCGTGAATAAAGAAAACAAGGGGAGCGGGACGGTCCCGATTTTCTTCTTTTACAATATGTAAAAACGGAATGCCTGATACGGTTTGATGATCAATAAGAATCACGTTGACTCCCTCCTTAGGATAACCATAATCATAAGTGTAACATGTAGACAATAAAGATGGTAAAAAGCTACACTGTACATAAGTGAAAAACAGCAAATTATATGACAAAAGGAGTTATTTATGGAGACAAAACCTTATCTCATCGCCTTAGATCTGGATGGAACTTTATTAAAAGACGATAAAACCATTTCCCCTGAAACGGCACGGACGATTCAGAAGCTGAAAGAAGCGGGCCATCATGTCTGCATCTCAACCGGGCGCCCGTTCCGTTCCAGTTCGATGTATTATGACGAGCTTGGGCTGACAACGCCGATTGTCAATTTTAACGGGGCGTTTGTCCACCACCCGAAAGACGAATCATGGGGACGCTACCACACGTCTTTATCGGTCGATGTGGTCAGACAGCTTGCCGAACTTACAGAGACCTATCAAATACATAATGTGCTCGCTGAGGTCATTGATGATGTGTACTTCCATTATCATGATGAGCATTTAATTGAGGCGTTTCATATGAATACGGCGAATGTCACATTCGGCGATCTGCGTGAAACGGTCAAGGAGGATGTAACGTCCGTATTGATTCATGCAAAGGAAGAGGACGTCGCGGATATACGCGCGCATTTATCCGATGTGCACGCCGAGGTCATTGACCACAGAAGATGGGCGGCTCCGTGGCATGTGATTGAAATCATTAAACACGGGATGAATAAAGCGGTCGGCCTGAAGAAAATCAGCGACTATTACCAAGTGCCGAGAGAACGGATCATCGCGTTCGGCGACGAAGACAACGATCTTGAAATGCTCCGGTTTGCCGGGTGCGGCGTAGCGATGGGAAACGGCACGGATGAAGTCAAACAGGCCGCCGACCGCGTCACGGGATCAAATGAAGCGGACGGAATCGCCGAATTTTTAAAATCCTATTTCTCCCTGTGAGGTTTTGCCGCTCATAACACAAAGCCTTCCGCCCATACTAAAACAGACGACTCATCTCGTCTAAATATGGAAGGGGGACATTGCAATGGGTAAACGAAACAAATCAAAACGGTTTATTCAGCAAGGCAAGGACTCTGTCAGTCTTCATGATGCAAGATTTCCATATCGGTCTACATTAGAGGAAGCACAGCATGACGCAGCAAAAGATTCGGCTGAAAGGCAGGTTGACTTTTAATGAGAAACGAACTGTTTTCTCAAGCCAAGTCATTTGTCCAGCAGGCCGTCATGATTGCTAACGGTTTCGAGGACGGCGATCAGGAAAAAGCTGTCTCACGCGCCAAAAACGCCGTGTCTTCCGCGTACGCCAATTCGACGGATGCAGAACGTCAGCAGCTGCACCAATTTCAGGATCAGCTGGAGAAATTGCAATAAAAAAAGGCGCCCCGTTTAGACGAGGGCGCCGCTTTTTTATTTCACTTCAAATGTTTTTACCGTTTTCAGTCTTTTTCCGATCTGATCGGGCTTCCCTAAAAACGTCACCGTCACCGTGTATGTTCCCGGACCGGGCACGTTCTTCCACACATCTGAAAAGTCATACGTTTCATTCGGCATTAAGGTCACGGTCTGAAACGCCTGAGTAAACATTTTGTCTTTTGAATAGCGGTACAGTTCTTTGTGATGTTGGTCATGTACGGTCAATTCGAATTTCTGCCCTGAGCTGAATGTGAAATCGATCGGGCTGCCGCTCTTATTTTTTAAAGACATTTGAAATTCGATCTGCTGATCCGTCTGCACAGGGTTTACGGCTAATTCCGCTTGCTGTTCATTCATCTCTCCGGATACCTCCTCAGCGGGCTCCTTCTGCCCGGATTGACTGCTGCATCCGATCAGTAAAATGACCGGTAATAACAGGCCAAACAGCCACTTCATTCTATCCGCTCCTATCAGTCTTTTCTGAAGAAACCAAAGATCCCCGTCGTTTGCACGATGTTTGTGAAGGCTTTCGGGTCGACTTCTTTCACGATTTTCTCAAGGTCATACAATTCGTACCGCGTGATGACGATGATCATCATTTCTTTCTGTTCGTTTGTGTAAGCGCCTTTTGCCGGCACCGTCGTAATGCCGCGGACCATTTTCCCGTAAATCGCTTCTTTGATTTCATCGGCTTTTTTTGTAACGATCATGGCGGTCAGTTTCATGTGGCGGGTGTGAATGGCGTCAATCACCCTTGTTGTGACATACAGAGCGACAAGGGTATATAATGCTTTCTCCCATCCTTGCAATAATCCTGCCGTCAAAATGATAATCCCGTTCAAAATGAAGAAATATGTGCCGACCGGCTTATCCTTCCATTTGGCCAGCACCATCGACACGATATCAAGGCCGCCTGTCGAAGCGCCGAATTTCAGCGTTAAACCGATGCCGATAGCTGAGATGACTCCTCCGAATACGGTATTCAGAAGAATATCGTGTGACAGTCTCATTTCAGGGAGAATTCCCATAAAGACGGACGTCATCGCTACGCTTAATATGCTGTATACGGTGAATGATCTGCCGACTTTCAGCCACCCTAACACACCGATGGGAATATTTAAGAGGAACATGAGAACTCCTGTCGAAATATAAAAGGGGGCGTATTGATCAACGACGCTTGACAGCAGCTGGGCGACACCGGTAAAACCGCTGGCATATACATTCGCCGGTATCAGGAATAAATTCAGTCCCGCCGCATACAGAAACGCGCCGATGACGACGATTGCTAATTTTTTTGCTTGTTCTAGTACCATGGCTTGCTCCTCCGCTCATTTTCATTATTAGCTTTTCCCTTAAAATAAAGTTTTGAACACTATTTTGCCACATTTATATGATATAGTTGGCATCACTCTCACCATTCGGAAAGAAGGGAATTATGATGACAGTTCACCTTATTGCTGACAGCGCCTCTGATCTGCCGAAATCTTATATTGAAGAAAATCGGATCGGGTTCATTCCGCTGCACGTAACACTTGACGGAAACGAATATGAGGACGCGGTCACCATTCAGGCGGATCATATATTTCAAGCGATGCGGGACGGGAAAGTTCCGAAAACATCACAGGCATCACCGGATACGATAAAAAAAGTATTTTTACAATACGCGGAACTGGGAGAACCGGCGATATACATCGCCTTTTCCTCAGGTCTTTCCGGCACCTATCAGACGGCCGTAATGATCGCCAATGAAGTAAAAGAGGAATTTCCCGATTTTGATTTACGGATTGTAGATTCCAAATGCGCTTCATTGGGCTGCGGACTCGCAGTGATGCACGCGCAAACACTCTGTGTTAACGGGAATACAATACAAGAAATCGAAACGTCTGTAAAGAGCTTTTGCGCACGGATGAAACATATATTTACGGTCGATGATGTCGCTTATCTCGCGCGGGGCGGCAGAATTTCAAAAACGTCCGCTTTTGTCGGGGGGCTTTTGAACATTAAACCGATTCTGCATGTGGATGACGGCAGGCTCGTGCCGCTCGAAAAATTACGCGGACAAAAGAAACTGTTTAAACGGATTATAGACATGATGAAGGAAGAAGGCGGCGATTGGGCGGATCAAACCGTGGGGATCAGCTATGCAGATAACGAGGAGACGGCGCTTCGGATGAAGGAAATGATTGAAGAAGCGTTCCATCCGAAAGAGATCATTCTTCATTCAATCGGCTCTGCGATCGGCGCGCACTCCGGGCCGGGCACGCTCGCGATTTTTTTCCTGAAGCCATAATTTCAATGCGGGCGGGCATCCTAACGGACAGAAGGGAGGCTTTGCCGCATGAAAGATGATGACAAAAAACCGTTGGACAATAACGCCGTAAATCAGAAAAAGAACCGGCTTGCCGAAAAAAACCGGCAGGCGGGAAAAAACCAGAATTCCAAAAAACCGGACCATCTGTAAAAGCAAAACAGCCCTCTTGTGTATGAAGATAGAGGGCTGTTTTTTGTTCTATATGCGTCTAACATCACTTATCACGAATCCGCTTTCAGGCAATGCCGGCATTCTGGACAGGCTGAAGCTCAAATCTTGGGACGGAACATCGTACTCTATTTCATTGGCAAGAAACGCAAGTGAAGTTTTCATGACTTCCACGGTCATTCCCTCACCCGGACAGCGGTGGCCGTTAGCCGGATCACCTCCGCCCTGGGGAATGAAATCAAATTTATTTTCCTCCCGCCCCTGAAAACGTTCCGGGCGAAATTCATTGGGATTCTCCCAAAGCCGGGAATCATGGTTTGTCCCATATAGGTCAAGCATGACGGATGCACCCTTTTTAAACTCACAGTTCTTCCATACGAAATCTTTTTTCACAACGGCTCCTAAAAACGGGGCAAACGGGTAATACCGCCGAACTTCATGTGCAAATCTTTCGGCCTCCTGATCATCTCTCGATCTCAGTTTGCCCCGATATTCAGGGTAATCATGCAATGCAAGAGCTGAAAACGTAATGAAGTAAGAAATGGCGGCAATCGGGCGCAGAACATTAATAAGCTCAACAGCAGCCATGTGAGAATCAAGTCTGTTCCCGTCAAGTTCTGTATGAAAAGCCATTTCATACAAGGCTGAGCCCTCCGGTGTTTGCAGCTTGCCGGACCGCACATCCTCAATGACCTCCTCTATCCATTTCTCCGTTTTCAGCCTCGCCCTTCTGCCTTTCCAATGACGCGGTCCGACAGCGCCGAATGCGTCTACCATATCGGTGAAATCCTCCGCCCGCTCTTTCACTTCTGAGTCTTTCAGCGGGACGCCGGCCCACTCACAGGCAGCCCGGCACAGCACTTTCTTCGCTTCATCAAAAAGGACAATTCGGTTTGAACCCTCCCACTTTTCCGCAGATGCTTTCCACTGTTTTGCCACCGCTTCCGCAAGCCGTTTTTGCCGGGGCGGCGTCAACAGCGACATAAATAGAAGCTTCCTGTGCTTATGCCGTTCACCGTCCATTGACTGGATTGCCCCTGTTCCGAATAACGTTTTCTGCACCCGTTTGGGGAGGGCATGCTCCCGCTGAAATCGTTCTGTGTCATAAAAAAGCTTTGCGGCTTCCGCTCCGCTCATACAAATGAATGTCTTCCCTAATAAACGGGCGCGAAACACATCCGAGCGATAATTCTCCGCTCGGTTTTTCACAAATACATAACCATCGCGTAATAAAGCCAGACTATTATCAAGACCCTTATCATGCGGAATTTGTTCATTCATCCCGATTCCTCCCATCTTTTTTCACCTTTCACGAAAAAGAATAAATATAAACACAAGTATATTCAGTATTTGTGTTTCATTCAGAAGTTACTCATGTCAGGCTGCAAAAATCAGGGGGCGGGCATAAGCCCGTTACAAAGTAAACCGGCGGACCTGATCGTTTAACCGCTCTGTCAGGCTCACCAGATTATTTACGCTTTCCGCCATTTTATGAAAAGAAGACAGCTGCTCAAGCGCGGAGGCAGAAATCTCTTCGCTTCCCGCAGCCGTTTCCTGAACGACGGCGCTGATGCTTTCGGCATGATGCAGCACTTGCTCACCAAGCTGTTTCGATTCGATGATCCGTCCGTCCAATTGAGTAAGCTCCGCTTTAATATGGGCGGCTTTTTGTTCAATATGGACGAATGATTCTGACGTTTTCTCCATCAGCTCCTGCTGTCTGTCCGCTAAAGCGACGCCGGTCGTGACAGCTCCGGTAATAGACGTGATGCCGTCTTCAATTTGCTTTACCATATCGAAAATCTGCGCGGTCGCTTTGGCTGATCCGTCTGCGAGCTTCCGTATCTCCTCGGCAACGACGGCAAATCCTTTTCCGGCCTCGCCTGCTCTGGCCGCCTCGATTGCGGCGTTTAATGACAGCAGATTGGTCTGGCCCGCAATGTCAGAAACGGTCTGCGCCATCATACTGATGCCTGCCGCATGCTCTATGAAGAGATCGGCGGCTTCGGAAATCTCTTTTGATGTCTCATTGCTTTTATCAATGGCTTGCTTGGTCTCGGCTAAAGCACCGCGCCCCGCAGCCACCGCCGCAATCGTCTCTTCGCTGCTTCTCGTCGTTTGTTTTGAACGTTCGGCGTTCGCCTTTGAATGTTCATCCATTTGTTCAATGAATTGCACCGCATGCTGCAGATCTTCTGAAATGGTTTGGGAGCCTTTCGCCATTTCTTCCGTCGACACGGACACCTGCTCGGTCATGTCCTTCAGCGTCTGGTTTTCCTTCGTCAAACCTTCCGCGAAAGTCTCGACTTCACGGCCGACCTCTCCGATCGCCTGAATTAAGGTGCGGAGCTGTTCAGCCATCATTCCGAATGAGTCATTCAGCTCTTTCAGTTCGTCCTTCCCTTTATAATCAAGCATTTCAACAGCAAGGTTTCCTCCTGCAATACGACGGGCATTTTCAGCCATGCGGCGGATCGGCCCTGCAATTCTCTTCGTCAGCCTGATGGAAGATATGACGGTGACGGCAAGTATCACGATGGTCAGCACGGCTGCGCTGTAAACGATAAACTGAATCTGGTCAGCCGTCTGCTTCTGCATGTCTTCATAGTGATCCCGGCTTTTCAGATTCAGCATATAAATATCATTCAGAAGACCGTTGATGCGGGCCGCCGTCCTTGTCGCTTCAGCCGGGCTTTTCGAATCAAGAGCAGCGTCCGCCTCCGCCTGCCATGATTTGTATTTTTTGGCGAGTTTGTCATAAGCGGCTTTGTCTGCACCGTCCGTCATCGTTTTTTTGAGCGCCGCCAGTTTGTCCGAGCTGCTTTTCATATAGCTTCGCACATCTTCTTTCTGGGCGTCTGCGAGCGTATTGGAATAGCCGGTGATGCTTTCTTTTAACGTATTAAGGTCAGCTTTTGCTTCCTGGACGTTTAACAGCGCGTCCACTTCATCTTCATTTGAAGCCTGAATCTTCATCATGTTTACGATGGTAAAGCCGATGACGGCGGCGAAGCAAATCATCGTAACAGCTGCGTTAACGAGCAGCCTTGTCCGTAATGTCACTTCAGATCGCCTCCTTTTTCAATCAGACTGTTTTTCATATCCGTGATCTTTTTCGTCAGCCCGCCTGCGTTTTTGACAACTCTGATCTTGGCTAAGTCCATGCCGTTTTCCTTCAGTCCGTAAACGATCTCACCGCTTTTGATCTCCTTGTTGTCTTTTAAATCTTTCGCCAATTCATAGATGACATGGTCGACGTTTTTCACTAAAGAAGAGATAACGGCGTGCTCGGCGGTGTAATATTGATCGCTGTCAACACCGATGGCGTATACTTTTTGCGCCTCCGCTTCTTTCAGTGCGCCGACACCCGTGAAGCCGGCCGCCGTAAACAGGACATCGGCTTTTTTTCGGATCATGTTTTGGGCGATGCGCTTCCCGAGCTTATCATCGTCAAACGTACCGCTGATGTCCGACAGCACGCGGATTTTCGGTTTGACTGATTCCGCGCCTTTCAGATAGCCTTTCTTAAACCGTTTAATGACGTCGGCATCTGAACCGCCGATAAATCCGATCGTGCCGGTTTTGCTCGTCATAGCCGCCAGCGCTCCGGCTAAGCAGCTTCCTTCATCTTCTTTAAACGTGACGGAGGTGACATTATCCAGGTCTGATACGGAATCAATCAGCACAAACCGCTGCTTCGGATATTTTTTGGCGACCTTTTCTAAATCCGCCTGCATGCTGTAACCGAGCCCCACCACAAGATCATTGCCTTCCCGGACAAGCTGGGTCAGTCCTTTTTCGTATGTACCGGTATCTTTTATTTCCCGATAGTCAAATGTGATGCCGAGCTCGTCTCTTGCTTTCATCAAACCTTGAAAGCCTGAATCATTAAATGATTGGTCGCCGAGGCCGTTGTCTGTCAGCATGATACCGATTGTTTTCGTTTTTTCGGCCGCTGTTTCCTCAGATCTGCCAGCACATCCCGCCGTGCTGAGCGCAATCAGCAGTACAGCCGCAAATATCGCCATTTTTCTCATTGAAACTCTCCTTTTATTTTTTTCTATAGTTATATATCGGTTCGGATGTCAGAATATTTTATTTCAATAAAATATGTATGTTCGGCATGGTGTTAAACAAATGAGGGTCATAGGAGCTTTTGAGAAAATAAAAAACATCGGTTTTGGTTCACCGATGTTTTTGCAGAAAATTTATTGTTTTTCGTATGTCCAGCCGTCTTCCTGATAGACCTTGCCGTTTTTCATCAGATGCCCGAGCGCCCGCTTAAAGGCGGCTTTGCTTAAATGAAACCGTTCGCGGATATCGTCAGGATGGCTTTTGTCTCCGTAAGGCATCGCGCCGTTTCTTGATCTCAGATAGGTCAGAATTTCTTCCGCGTCAACCGAAAGCGCATCCTGCTTTCTCGGCAGCAGGGACATGTTGACGGAGCCGTCTTCCTTCACCTCGATGACACGCCCTGTCACGCGGCTGCCGAGTCTCGGCTCTTCTTTTCTTTCTGAAGGGTGAATAAACGCGCGGATGCCTTCATCGGTAATCAGAAAAGAGCCTGATGCAATCAGTCTGTACACCGTACCCGTCAGGTCTTTATTCATGACGTCTTCCTCTGCATCCGTAAATAATTCACTGATGATATCCTCGGGCGCCGGCTTGGCAAACATGCGCCCGCGGCTTGTCACCTTCAGCATGCAATACAGTCTGTCTCCTTTTTGCGGCCAGACGGATTTGTACGGAGGCAGGTGCTCCGTTGCGACGAGCGCGTCTTTTGACAGACCGACGTCGACGAATACGCCCATATCCTCCACAGCGTCCGTCACTTCCACCCATCCGTAGTCATAAAAGCTGATGAGCGGCTTTTTCATCGTCGCCGCGAGTCTTTCCTGATGATCGACGTAAATAAATACGTCCACTTCATCTCTGTCTTCGATATCCTCTGTGATTTCACTGTTATGTAAAAGAACCGTATCCTCGCCGTCGGTTAAAAAATAACCGAAATCGGTTTGGTGATCTATACTAAGCGTGAGCTGCTGCCCTGGTCTCATGTTATCGTCCTTCCTGATTCGCCCGTATGAGGCTGATGTTTTTCTCATTTTTTCCAACATGCATAAATTCATGCTTTATGCTGTTGGACATTTCTCTTTATTCTACTATAATCAACTCATAAGTGAAATGTTATAGGAGGTTTTCTCATGGCAAAAGAAAGTTCTTTTGATATTGTATCCAAAGTTGAATTTCCCGAAGTGCAGAATGCGATTCAGATGACGCTGAAAGAAATCGGCACGCGCTATGACTTTAAAGGATCGAAAAGCGATGTAACTTTAGAAAAGGAAGAGCTTGTCCTGATTTCTGATGACGAGTTTAAACTGAATCAGCTCAAAGATGTGCTGAGCGGCAAGCTGATCAAACGGGACGTGCCGACGAAAAACATTGAATACGGCAAAATCGAAAATGCATCGGGGGGCACGGTGCGCCAGCGCGCGAAGCTTGTACAGGGCATTGATAAAGACAACGCCAAAAAAATCAACGCGGTGATTAAAAACTCCGGCTTGAAGGTCAAGTCGCAGATTCAGGACGACCAAGTGCGCGTCACCGGAAAAAATAAAGATGATCTGCAGCAGATTATTGCAGCCGTCCGCGGAGCAGACCTGCCGATTGACGTTCAATTTATTAATTTTAGATAAATTATGTGATTCCTATTGATTATTGTCTCTATTTTCGGTAAATTTGGAGAAAGGGATTTTCACAGTTAAGTTTTGGAAACCCATGACAATTACATGAACGTTCTTATCAAGAGAAGCCGAGGGACTGGCCCGACGACGCTTCAGCAACCGGTGTAGTGGTTTACCCAAACCATGACCAAGGTGCTAAATCCAGCAAGCTAAAAACAGCTTGGAAGATAAGAAGAGAGACAAATGATTACAAAGTCTTCTTCTTAAGAAGACTTTTTTTATTTCTCTTTTTTCCTTGCTGAATGTGACGAAGGAGGCAAACAATGGGACTATTACAAGACTTAAAAGAACGGATTTTAATCGGAGACGGCGCGATGGGCACTCTCCTCTATTCCTACGGCATTGACAGATGTTTTGAAGAACTGAACGTATCAAAGCCCGAAGAAATCAAGCGGATACATAAGGCTTACGTGGAAGCCGGGGCAGACATCATCCAGACAAATACGTACGGCGCGAATTTTATTAAGCTCTCAAGATACGGACTTGAGGATGAAACGAAAAAAATCAATCAGGAGGCGGTCAGAATCGCGCGCGCTTCCTCAGACGGCGCTTATGTATTGGGAACGATGGGCGGCATCCGCACCTTTAACAAAAACGCCTACAGCCTGGAGGAGATTAAACGCAGCTTTCGGGAGCAGCTTTATTTATTGCTGCACGAAGAGCCGGACGGTCTGCTTCTGGAAACATACTATGATTTAGAAGAGGCGCGCGAAGTGCTGAAGATCGCGAGAAAAGAAACGGAACTTCCGATTATGCTGAACGTATCCATGCACGAACAGGGCGTGCTGCAGGACGGAACGCCGCTTCGGGAAGCCCTCAGGTCAATTGCCGATCTCGGCGCTGACATAACGGGAATCAATTGCCGGCTCGGCCCGTACCACATGATTGAAGCGCTCACCGAAGTGCCGATTTTCAGTGACGCTTATTTATCGGTCTATCCGAACAGCAGCCTTCCGTCATTAGAAGAAGGCCGGCTTGTTTATGATACGGACGATGCCTATTTCCGGGAGAGCGCCGTACAGTTCCGCACTCAGGGCGCGCGCATTATCGGCGGCTGCTGCGGTACGACGCCAAACCATATCAGAGCCATGGCTAAAGCGGTTCGCGGCCTTTCCCCCGTCACTGAGAAAGAAGTGAAAATCAGACGGGAAGAAGAAGTCATCTCAGTCCGCAACGAACGGACCGAGCCGGGTTTAAACGAAATCGCCGCTCAAAAACGGTCAATTATCGTAGAGCTTGATCCGCCGAAAAAATTGAATTTTGACAAATTTCTGCAAGCGGCATCTGAATTAAAAGAAACCGGCATAGAAGCGCTGACGCTCGCCGACAATTCATTGGCGACACCGCGGATCAGCAATGCAGCCTGCGGTTCATTGCTGAAAGAGCGTCTTGATATCCGTTCTCTCGTTCACATTACATGCAGAGACCGCAACATCATCGGCCTTCAGTCACATTTAATGGGGCTGGATACGCTCGGGCTCACCGACATTTTAGCCATCACGGGTGATCCTTCAAAAATCGGCGACTTTCCGGGGGCTACCTCCGTCTATGATTTAACGTCCTTTGACTTGATCAGGCTGATTAAACAATTCAACGAGGGCATTTCTTTATCTGGGAAACCGCTCGGCAAGAAAACGAACTTTTCCGTAGCCGGAGCATTTAATCCGAATGTCCGCCACCTTGATAAAGCAGTAAAACGGCTGGAGAAAAAAATAGAGTGCGGAGCTGACTACTTCGTGTCCCAGCCTGTCTACTCGGAGCAGCAGCTCATTGACATTCATCATGAAACGAAGCATCTCAAAACACCGGTGTATATCGGAATCATGCCGTTAACGAGCAGCCGCAACGCAGAGTTCATCCATCATGAAATCCCGGGCATTAAGCTGTCAGACAGCATCCGCGAAAAAATGGCGCTCGCCGGCGAAGACAAGCGGAAGCAGAAAGCCGAAGGCCTCGCCATCGCCAAGTCGCTTCTCGACACGGCGTGCGAACTGTTTAACGGCATTTATTTAATCACCCCGTTTCTCCGTTCTGATTTGACGTCAGAGCTTGCAGCTTATATTAAGCAAAAGGATGAAAAGCGGGCTGATGTATATTTGCATTGACGCGAAAGAGGCCGCCTGATATGACAGGCGGCTTTTTCATGGTACGATACAGAAAAAGAATCAAGCAAAGGAGGATTTTTTCATGGTTGAAGTAAAACCCATCACCGCAGAAGACACATACGCGATCAGACACAGCGTGCTGCGCCCCCATCAGACGATTGAGGATTGTAAATATGATCAGGACAGCGTCAAAGGAGCCTTTCATCTCGGAGGTTTTTACGACGGGACATTGATCAGCATCGCTTCTTTCTACCCGCAGAACCAGCAGGCTTTACAGGCATCGCCCGCCTATCAGCTGCGCGGCATGGCGACGCTTGAGGAATACCGGACGCAAAAAGCGGGAAGCACGTTAATCGCCTATGCAGAACGGAAACTGGCAGATATGGGGGCGGCGCTTGTCTGGTGCAACGCCAGATGTCACGTAAAGGGATATTACGAAAAGCTCGGCTGGAAAAGCACGGGCAGCCCCTTTGACATACCCGGCATCGGCCCGCATGTGATCATGTATAAAGAACTCGCCTGAAACAGACAAATGCCCTTGGGGACATGTCTCTAAGGGCATTACCTTGAATGTCACGCCTGCTTTTATATGCGGTACTATTGACGCCCTCCCGCTTTTTTAATACCCTTTGTACATTACGCAACAGCAAGGATGGCAGGCAGAAAACGATATCTGTCAATTGCCGTTTTCAGCTATTAATTCAGAAAAGGAAGTATGAGATGAATACGATCCAAAAACCGAAAATCCCGAAAGAATTGCCGGTGCTTTCTTTCACAGAAGCGCTTCAGGACGACCTCATAAAAGAAGTCGTCATAGAGAACGCCGTCGTAAACAGCAAACTGGACGGCCTGCGCGCCGAAAAAGTCATTTTCAGAAACACCGTTTTTACGGATGTCTCTTTCAGACATATGGAATGTACGGATGTCCTGTTTGACAAATGTGATGTCTCAAACGCTGATTTCAGCGGAAGCATCATCCATAGAACAGCGTTTCAGCATTCAAAACTTCTCGGCTTGAATCTGGCGGATTCCGCCATGCGTCATGTACGGTTTGAAGACTGCCTCGCAAATTACAGCTCCTTCAGCTATTCCAATATGAAGCATGTCCGGTTTGACACGTGCGCTCTTACAGAAAGCGAGTGGAATGATGCCGTTCTTGAATACACAGATCTTGACGCCTGTGATTTGAACGGCTCAAATTTTATCGGCACGTCTCTTTTTAATATGGATATCAGCACGTGCACATTTGATCATCTGCATGTCTCACTTGAGAAGCTGAAAGGATGCCGCATCTCTCCGGCGCATGCCGTTACATTCGCAGAAGCGCTCGGAGCCATTGTGACGTGATCTTTTATTAAACGAAACGGCGGGCGGCATCCTGAATAAATGCTCGGCATTGGTGATGTGGGGTGCTGCTTTTTATTTTGCGGCGCTTTTGTTTCGATAAAAGGAATTCGGCCAGGCCATGTTGAATGTACCGGAAGGAAGAGGGGGAATTGGAATGTCAGACATTTTAAAGCTGTATCACTACCACAGATGGGCAAATGAGCAAGTTATTCAGCATCTGAAGACGCTGCCCGCGGTCAGCTTACAGCAGAAACTGAAAAGTGTTTTTCCGACTGTGAACGCCGTGCTTGTGCATATATACCGGGCTGATTACATTTGGCTTCACGTGCTTTACGGAGAAACTTTCGAACAAATCGTCTCGCAGTTTGATCAATTTGAAAAGCTTGACGGAGATTTTGAGGCGATTGAACATAGAATGACTGAACTGGACAAAGAATTCAGCGAATTTTTAAAAGAAATGGAGAACCCGGAAGGTCCGATCTCTATTTCTCATCCGCGCCTGGGGACGCTTCAGACGACATATGCCGATGTGATCCGGCATGTTGTGAATCACGGCACATACCATCGCGGCAATATCACCGCGATGCTTCACCAAATGGGCTATAAAGGCGTGCCGACTGACTACATTTTTTTCTCATACGAATCATAAAAAAGCAAAGGCCTCCCGGGCCTTTGCTTTTTTACTTCGAATCTATCATAATCCGATATAGCTGGAGACGCCCGCTTTTTCGGCCACATCGTAAATTGTCATTTTCATGGCTTACTGATCCCTCTTTTGTTCTCTGGTTTTAGGTCAGTCCGTTTTCCGGCTTACGAATTTGCGGTATTCAAGCGGCGAAATGCCTTCAATCTGTTTAAACAGTTTGGAAAAATAGGTTGGGTCCTCCATACCGATGGCGTCCGCGATCGCCCCCATTTTGTCATTGGTTGCGGACAAAAGACGTTTCGCCTCCGTCATTCTGACTTTGTTCGTATACTGGCCGGGCGTGACGCCGAGCACCTGCTGCATGCAGCGGGTCACGTAGTCTTGGTTGTAATGAAGAGCCGAAGAGAGCGCTTTGATGGTTGTTTTCTCCTGATAGTGCTCCTGCAGGTACCGGGCGGCCTCCCATGCGACTCTTTCCTTTGCGGACGGGATTTGGAACGCTTCTTTCTGAAGATGGAGCAGCAGCTCTTCAAACAGAATCTGCTTTCTGAGCGGCAGATCGGAGTTCTCGGCGCTGTCATCTGTCAGCACACTGAATTGCCCGGCCATAAACTGCGGGCGTCTCACCTTCCCTTTTTGCGGCAGGGACAGCCGGTAGCGGGACGGCTCTTCAAAGCTCCCTTTTTTTCGCCTCAGCTCCGACCAATTGTTCCCGGTTGTTTCCGCCATCTCATAAGCCGCTCCCTCAAAATGAAGCCACGAATAGGATGTCGTTTCTTCACTGCCTTTTGTCCCGTAATGTTCAAGGCCGGGAGAAAGCAGAATATATTCTCCGGCTTCAACGGAAAAGGCGTTTTCGTCTTCTGTAATGTAGAGGACGCCTTCTTTCACATACAGCAGATCAAACACCGGGAAGACCCGTCTCACATGGGTTTCGCCTTTTTTGAACACTCCTTCTCCCGCAGCGATAAAGACCGGGAACGGAGGAACTGTGAACTCGAGAAAGGACATATTTTCGGCCCTCCTTTTTAAGTCGGATTTTTGCAAGAAGTTTCGTTTCTCTCCCTTTTTATTATAAGAAAATGGAGGTACACTTTTAAACGTTGATTTTGTCAGGAAAGGGGTTAAAAGAAATGAAACAAGCGATTTTAAAACGGGCTGCGTTCAAACAATCCTCTGATCACAAACTCTCATTATACGCGCTGACTTGGCCGATATTTATTGAGGTTTCATTATATATGTTTATGGGAAACGCCGACACTCTTATGCTTAGCCAATACTCTGACAACAGTGTGGCGGCCGTGGGTGTCAGCAATCAGATTTTAAATTTAATTATCGTGATGTTCAGCTTTATCGCAACGGGTACGACAATTGTGATTTCACAGTTTTTAGGATCTAAACAGAAAAAAGAGGCGCAGGAAGTCGCTTATGTATCAATAGGAGCGAACTTTGTCATCAGTCTCGCCATCAGCGCCGCCATATTTTTTGCGGCCGTTCCGCTGCTTCATGTGATGGGTCTTTCCAATGAATTAATGCCGGATGCTAAAGTCTTTTTGCAGGTGGTCGGCGGGCTGTCCTTCATTCAGGCTTTGATTATGACGTTCAGCGCCATTTTAAAAAGCTACGGTCATACGAAGGATACGATGTTCGTTACGATCGGGATGAATATTTTAAATATTGCCGGAAACTTTCTTGTCATTTTCGGGCCGCTCGGCCTTCCGGTGTTAGGCGTCGCCGGTGTTGCGATGTCAACGTCCTTCGCGCGGATCATCGGACTGGTCGCGATGATTGTGATCGTCAAAAAACGCATCGGACTCGGTCTGACATGGCAAAAGATTTTTCACGTCCATAAAGAGCACTTGCGGAAACTCCTGAAAATCGGGATTCCGTCTGCCGGCGAACAGCTGTCTTACAACATTTCGCAAATGGTTGTCACTTATTTTATCGCCATTATGGGCGCTCAGGCGCTTACGACAAAGGTTTATACACAAAACATCACCATGTTTATCCTGCTGTTCGGAACGGCGATCAGCCAGGGCACACAGATTTTGATCGGCAGATATATCGGCGCCAAACGGTTTGACGACGCTTATGACCGCTGCATGAAAAGTCTGTACTGGGCGCTTGGCATTGCCGCTTTGACATCCGTGATCATGACCTTGTTTTCAAAGCAGCTGATCGGAATTTTCACAAGCAGCCCTGACATTATTGCGACGGCGAGCATGCTGATCGCCATGACGATCATTCTTGAGCCCGGCCGTTCATTCAATGTCATTATCATCAACTCGCTGCGGGCTGCCGGAGATGCAAAATTCCCCGTCTACATGGCAATGATTTCCATGTGGGGTATCGGACTGCCGCTCGCTTATCTGTTCGGCATCCATTTCGGATTAGGGCTTATGGGCATCTGGATTTCATTTATCGCGGATGAATGGGTCAGAGGCATCCTTATGTACAGAAGATGGCGGTCGCGGATTTGGATTCAAAAAGGGATTGCATAAACGCCCGAAGCTTCGTTATGAAGCCGGGCGTTTTTTTATGCTTGTGAAAGCTGTTGTCTCATGTCACCGAGCTCTGACCGGTAATGTGCCGCTAAACCGGTAACGGCGGGCCTTGAGTATAACGGAAACAGCTCCAGCTCTTCAGACGCCTCCTCGAAATACGCCTCGGCCTCGAATGCGATGTACTCCCATACATTCATAAAAGCTTTGTTGACGGTATGGCTCTCCAGCTCTTCTTCCGTATAGCCGAATTGCTTCATCACCTGGCGCGGGAGACGCTTTTTCGCCCGCTCGTCCGTATGGACCTCCAGAAGCACCCGGGTCAGCTGAATGGCTGCTCCTAATGAAACGGCTGCATGGCGGAGTTTCTCTTGGTTCCGGCGCGCGCAAACCGGCAGCAGAAGCAGGCCGAGGGCTCCGCCTGTTTGGCCCGCGTACATCAGCAGGTCATCAAACTCTTGATACGTTACTTTTTCTCTGTCAGAGATTTGGCCGGCGATAAACTCACGTAACGGCTCTTCTTCAAGCGCAAATTGCTGCCGCGCATCGGTGAGCGCCTCCCACAAAAAGCCGTCGGCGCGGGACCCGTTCAGAAAGTCTTGTGCCGCCTGTTCAAATCCTCCAAGTTCCTGCACATCAAGCCGGTCAGCTTCGTGAAACAAAGCAAGCACCGCCCATGCGGCCCGCCTGTTTTTTGGCGGCAGGGATGAGAAAGTCCGTTTATATAAAGGAAAGTGCGCCTCGGCAAGCTGGGCGCATGTTTCGTATTCGGTCATGGTATCACTCCTCTGTTTTTTAGTGTACCATATGTTTCACAATAAAAAGACCGATATCCTTCAGCGGAAACCGGTCGCGGCACTGTTATTCTTCTATATCGATACGATACGCCTCAAACCATGTATGGATCTGGGCAAGATGGGCGATCAGCTGCGGGCCTTTCATCAGCTGGCCGAACCACGGAACCTGAAAAGATGAACCTTCTGTCTCCAGCAGCATTTCCAGCTTCTTTCTGTCAAGCAGGGTGTGAAGCACGGAATCTTTCTGTTGTAAAATCGTTTTCAGCCATTCTGTGACCCCCTGCGTGTATTTCGGGTGATGCGTTTTCGGATAAGGGCTTTTTTTGCGGTACAAAATATCTTCAGGAAGCAGTCCTTCAAGCGCTTTCCGCAAGATGCCTTTTTCCCGGCTGCCATGCATTTTCATTTCCCAAGGAATATTCCAAACGTATTCCACAAGTCTGTGGTCGGCGAACGGCACCCGTACTTCAAGACTTGCGCCCATGCTCATGCGGTCTTTGCGGTCGAGCAGATTTGTCATAAACCAAAGCATATTTAAGTAAAACAGCTGCCGTCTCGCTTTATCTGTTCCCGTCTCACCGTCTAACAGCGGCGTTTCCGCAATGGTTTCTTCATATCTCGCATTCACGTATTCTCTAAGATTCAGCCGTTTTTGCCACTTTTCATCCAAGAGCGTGATCCTTTCCTCAGTCGACCTCATCCAAGGAAATCCGTCTTCTTCTGCCGCGGTGTGAAACCACGGATATCCGCCGAAAATTTCGTCCGCGCATTCTCCGGAAAGGCTCACGACAAAATCTTTTTTAATTTCCCGGCAGAACCATAATAGCGAGGAATCAACATCAGCCATGCCCGGCAGATCTCTGACGAGAACGGATTCCTCCAGATGTTCAACCAGCTGATCCTGCGTAATCACGCACTTATGATGCTGTGTGCCGAATGCATTTGTCATTTTATCGATCCACGGGCCGTCATCATTCGGCTGAAAGGCGCTCGCTTTAAAAAATTTGCTGTTCTCCTCATAATCAATGGAATAAGTATGAAGGGGATCTCTGCCTTGTTTCTCAAAATGAGCGGCGGCTATCGCGGTTATCGCGCTCGAATCAAGCCCCCCTGATAAAAACGTGCAAACCGGCACGTCAGATACGAGCTGGCGTGTCACTGCATCCTGAAATAAGTACCGAATGTGAGCCGCGGTTTCATCGAAGCTGTCTGTATGCTTTTCGCTCTTTACATTCCAATAACGCCATATGGACAAACCGTCCTTTGAGAAAGTGAACGCATGGGCGGGACGCACCTCGTGAATTCCTTTAAACACTCCGCAGCCCGGAGTTCTGGACGGCCCGAGTCCGAATACTTCCGCAAGTCCGCCGCTGTCTGTGCGGGCTTTCACATCAGGATGAGCAAGGATGGCTTTCAATTCCGACCCAAACAGAAAGGAAGAGCCGTGTTCTTTATAAAAAAACGGTTTGACGCCGAGCCGGTCTCTTGCCCCGAACAGCCGCTTGCGCTTCTCATCCCAGATGGCAAAAGCGAAAATACCGTTCAAGCGGTCCACGCACTCCTCCCGCCACTCAATATAGCTGTGCAGCAGCACTTCTGTATCAGAGGTCCTCTCAAAACGGTGGCCCCTCGCCTGAAGCTCCTTCCGCAATTCCTCCGTGTTATACAGCTCGCCATTATAAATGATGGTGTACGTTTCCTCTTGATGCGTGCAGGCCATCGGCTGGCGGCCGCCTTCAATGTCAACGACCGAAAGTCTTTTATGTCCGAATAAAACATGGGGCTCTCCCCAGACGTTTGAATCATCAGGCCCTCGTTTTGAAAGAGTGTCTATCATATTGTTCATAATATGTTTCTCTTGGACGAGCTGCTTTTGAAAATCGACCCAACCCGCAATTCCACACATGTGATATCAGCTCCAATCCCGTTTCTGTCGGTATCAAATTCGTTTCTATCAGCACTTTACCCAGTTTATGCAAAGAAACGCAGATAGTTGATTTGTCCCACTAAGAGTTGTATGAGACAAGCCCGATTTGGAAAGAACGGAAGAGAAGAAACAAACAAAGGAGACCGGCACGGTTATGAAACGAAAACAGCTTTTCTCAGAAAAAAACAAATGGGGGCGCGGCACCCTGATGATAGAGGACGGCATCTGCCTCGTCGAAAACGATGAAGGCGATATCCTGCTGGCAGACAGTCTAGGAAACGCAGACGTATTGATGAAACGCGGCGGCAGATGGCAGCCGGCACGGATTTGCGGCGGTGCGGCCGAAATCGGCGCAGACACCATCCCCCTGCTCGGCGGGGAAGAAATCCGTTATGAAAAGGCGGTCAAACGGCCGCTGTTAACCTTGCTCGATTCGCTGGACGATGAAACGTTTCTGCTGTTTCTCAGCCATCTTCACGGGTTCGGCCTGTCTGTATATGATTGCGTATTTTCCTACAATCAGGCGCTGTTTTCCGGTGAAGGCGTTTCGTTTTATCACTTCTCGGCGGATGACGCACAATGCGCCCTGCAGCATCACCGCGGCAGCTCGGGTAAACACGACAGATTTGAATGGACGGCATCTGACGGGCGGCGCTCCATTATGTATTCAGCGGCAAGACAAGACGGCACCGCGTAACAAACAGGCGGCACCTTTTAAATAGGTGCCGCCTGATGTATTCAGCTTTGTTTTTCACGCTGATTGACGCCCGGCGTTTGCTTTTACCCTTCACAGCCGCAGCTTTTGCGGTAACAAGAGTGATTGACGCTTTTGGCATCCTGCAAATCTCCTTCGCCTCATCAACATCCCCCTGCCACGGCATTTCTCATTCAGCGGCACAGTTGCGCAGAATGTATGCGCAACTAAAAAAACCCGGATGCATCCGGGTTTTTCAAGCGATTGATTAAAATACGTGAAAGCCGATCGGCAAGTGTAGGCCGAGCAGCACCGTCAGGACGAGCACGATAATAAAACCGATCCACAGTCCGCCGGTTGATTTGCCTTTTTTCTTGCGGATGACGAGCATTTCCATCAGTCCGATGGTAATGATGCCGAGCAGCATTTTTCCGGCGTACTCTCCGTTCCAATTCGCAAAACGGACAAAAAGCTCAGCTCCGGTCAGAATAATAATAATGTAGAATAAGCGCAGAATCATATGCGTAATTTTTGCGCCCTTCGCTTTTCCGGAACCGTACAGCCCGTAGCTGACAAACACCAGGATAAGCGCAACGACCCATGAAGTAATATGCCAATGTGTCATTATGTTCAATTCCCCCTATCAGATCAATCTGCCTCACTTATGGTACCACAACAAGCCGCTCGGAGCATTATCAATCGTGCGATGGACACACAATTATCCGATTTGGTTCGACAGCGTGCCGATCGGTTCAATTGTAATGTCAATGCGGTCCCCCAGCTTTAAAAATTTCGGCGGCTTAAACCCTTTTCCGACACCGGACGGCGTCCCCGTCGCTATAATGTCACCGGCTTCAAGCGTCATCCCTTTTGACAGCGTCTCGATTAATTCAGCTATCGGAAAAATCATGTCCCCCGTTGATCCTGATTGGCGCAATTCTCCGTTCACCCGCGTTTCAACTTTCAGGCTTTGCGGATCACTGACGGCCGACTTATGTACAATGACCGGGCCCATCGGGCATGTCGTATCGAGGCTTTTGCCGATAAAAAACTGTTTATGTTTCTTCTGCAGATCGCGCGCTGTTATATCATTTACAATTGTATAGCCGAATATATGATCAAGCGCATGTTCTTTGGAGATGTGCGATCCGCTTTTTGATATGATGACCGCAAGCTCCCCTTCATAATCAAGCTGCTCCGTTACGTCCAAGTGGCTGTTCACTGTTTCTCCGTGACCTGTAACGGCAGCGGGGGCTTTCGTAAAAACCATGGGATGCTCCGGTATATCAGCCTCACTCCCCATTTCAACAGCATGATCACGATAATTTTTCCCGATGCAGATCACGTTCTTTGAAGGTCTCGGAATAGGCGCGCAAAGCTTTACGTCAGACAGCGCATACATAAATGAACCCGACTCGTCATTCGGTTTTTTCGCCCATTCCGCAAGCTGTCCGGCATGCGCGACAAACTTATCTCCTTTTTGAATGCACTCGATCAGCGAACCCGGAATCGTCTCAAGTTCAAACAATTTTTTTTCAGCCTTTTGCAGATCTAAGATTTTGTCATCATCAATGATCAGACCGACAAATTTTCGGCTGTTCAGTTCCCCTGTCGCAAATTTCATGTTAATCCCCCATCATTTTTAAATCTGGCATTCCTTTATGTATTCTTCCTCCGGGCGGGAAATTCCTCTTTTAAACAGGCTGAAAATAAGTGTAAAAGAGTATCAAAAATTGTCACTTTTTTAGTCATATTGACGAAATAAAACCTTCTTGGCCAAAATGGGTTATACTATTATCATCCTATGTTTTCCAAAATAATCGAGAATTGGAGATCACACGATGAACAAAATTGAAGAAAAAAGATTAACTTTATTCGAGACAGCGCAAAAATTAGGAATCAATGCGACGGAGACCATCAGGTGCAGCCAGGAGCTGGACAGCCTTTTAAACGGGTGCCGGGGCGGGCTCATCCAACAAACGAAAGACAGCGGGCTGAACCCGGCCGCACAGATTGAGCACGGCCGCACCGCAGGAAAAAAAGAGGCTTTCTCATAAACGTGATATGTATATAAATCTGTATCATTTATGTATAAGACCCGGCATGCGTAAAGCGCCGGTGTTTTTACGTCTAAAGTTTTTTCCGCTCACAAAAATGTGCATTTGTCATAAGCTATTTTAGGCAGGCAGCCCAGATCAGCTCTTGGAGTGTAGTCATGAAAATCTTCACGAAAAGGATGTGCTCGTATGCCCGCAATTGTCGGAGCGTTTAAAATTAATGCCGTCGGTACGAGCGGAGTCGTTCATATAGGCGACTGCATCACCATTTCTCCAAAAGCAGAGGTTAAGACATTTGCCGGAGCGGGCAGCTTCAATACCGGAGACAATCTCACACTGACGAATTACAGGAATTCAACGAATGTGTACGATAATGATGTAATCGATCAGCCGATGGCAGGAAACGCATAAAGGAGGCGCCGTATGAATTTTTACGTCAATCAGTCGATCCATATCAATTACATGCGTGTAGAATCTGTCAGCAATTCCTCCATACTGCAAATCGGAAGCGCCGGTTCAATTAAATCTCTTTCCAATCTGTACAACACAGGGAGTTATGTTGAGCCGGCGCCGCCTGTCACCGCGGGGCAGCAGACTGTAACAACAGGGGGAGGTCCCGGCACCTCATCATTTGTACCGCTCCAGCCGCCAAGCCGGTAGTTTTAATGAAGGAAACGAGACGCGAGGTGAATGTCATGTATGATCAATCCGTTTCATCCTACCTGCAGAATTTAAATTCTTTCGTCCAGCAGCAGGCGCAGCAGATTCAGGAGCTCGAACGGCAGCTGAAAGAATTCCAAAATGAAATTTCAACGCTGAAGCAGCAGCCTTCTACAAGAATCGATCGGCTCGAGTATAAATTTGATCAGCTGAAAATTGAACGGCTGGAAGGAACGCTGAATATCGGATTGAATCCGACTGATCCGAATGCCGTGCAAAACTTCGAAGTCGGCCAGACATCTCCGCAGGTCGGAATGATGCAGCAGGAACAGGCGGGCCAGCAAATGCAGCAAATCCGCCAAAACGTCGATATGTACCTGAATGAAGAAATCCCCGCGCTTTTAGAACAGCTCGAAACTCAGTATGAGAGCAGGCTGGACGAAGCGAACAAATATCATATTATTGAAGATATCAGAAAGCAGATGGACAGCCGGATTCAGTATTATCTGTCCCATGTCCCGAAAGAAGAAAATACGGCGCCCGCGCAATATGCCGAGCAGATTGCCGAACATGTGAAGCGTGATATTGTCAGGGCCGTCGAGCACTTTATTAAGCACATACCTGGTGAAATGAAAGGTGATGATCCGTCATGATTTTTACAGTGATTAACCGGAATATTGAAGTCGGCGACATCCGGTCTACCGGTGTATCCAGTTCTTCCTTATTATTAATCGGCGACACCGATTCCGTCTATCTGTCTTCCATCTTTGACACGCCTCCGGAATCTCTTATTATCGGGCCTTATGTGCCGCTGGCGCCGGAATAATGTTAAAGCGCATTTCACGCCTCCGGAACGCCAAAATCAATTCAGTCGGGATTGCGAGTGTCTTTCAAGCAGGCGATACAAATGAAATCAATATGCGGATCAAAGTATTGGCCGATCAGCGTAGTCTTGCTGTATACAGAGATGATGAAGGCTCATTTAACAAAAAAGAATACCAGATTTTTCGGCAGCCAGCCGTCATGCCGTTACCGGAAACGGGAGTCCAAAGCGCATTCTGCCATGAAAACCCTTCAATTCGGGTAAGGAATGTGAAAGTTCAAGGGGTATCGTCAGCGTCCGTGGTTCAAATCGGATCGACGTCGATCGTTCTGGGAGATTCGCGGCTGAAACATATTAGGCAGATCTTCACGCCAAGCTCACAATCACAGCAGCCCTGACATATAATGACGGTGAGACTTCTATAAAGGGTGTCGTTTATGCCAGCAATTACCGGACCTATAGCTATCAATTCCATATCGGGCGGAGTCGTAAACTTTGGTGATTCCTTTTACCTTTCTCCAAAAAGCTCTTCTAAATCTGCGCTCGGTTCGGGAGCAGGCAATACCGGAGATTTCCTGTTATTAAACAACGTTGTCAATGCGACAAACTATATAGACCCCGATGTCAGCGATCAAAATGTGGTCGGAAACGCCTAAAAAGCAGCGCTCTTTCAGAAGAGGGCTGCTTTTGGTTCAGCGTTATTTTCGTTCATTTGCTTTTTTTGTTTTTACAAGCTTTTCCGGCGGCTGTTTTCTGATCCATTTCACAAACCGCGCGAGTTTCGGGTCACGCCGCAGCTCTTCTATTCCCGCGAGCCTTGCCGCAAGCTCCTGATTCGTATAGAGCGCGTGAACCTGTTTATGACAAGGGATGCAGAGCATTGCGGTCGGAAGGAATGTCCCGCCTTCTTCCTTAGGCGTTAAGTGGTGCTCCGTCAGCCGCACATGATGGCGGCCGCATAATTCACATGTGCCCTCGGCAGAATCGGCCATGATTCCTTCTCCTTTCTACATGATCTCCAATGTGACCCGGGTGCCTTTCCCGCCCGGTTCGGACGGATGAACGATTAATTTTTTCGGCAGACGCGCTCTCAGCTCCTGCACATGGCTGATCACTCCGACGGATAAGTTGTCCGATTGCAGCTTTTCGAGCGCTGTGACAACGGTGTCTAAGAGCCCTTGGTCAAGAGTCCCGAATCCTTCATCTAAGAAAAAGAATTGCAGCGGGTATTGCCCCCGCAACTGAATCTGGGCGGACAAGGCAAGCGCAAGCGACAGCGATGTCAGAAACGTCTCTCCGCCGGAAAGGCTTGATACGGGCCGTTTGACGCCTCCGTTCGCGTCATCACGCATGACGAAACCGCCTTCTGAATCGACTAATATGGCATACCGCTGCCTTGTCAAAGCTCCGAGACGGGCAGAGGCGTCTCGAGCCACGCTTTCCAGCTGTTCTTCCGCTAAAAATTCGACGAATGTATTGCCTTTACATACAGACTGGAGCTTATCAAGCCTGTCAATCTGTGTCTGCCAGCTTTTCAGTTCGGCTTCAATCTCTTTAAAGCGCTTATGCTGTTTTTGCATAACCGCGAAGGCTTTTGCCTGCGCTCCTTTTTCCTCCATGGCGGCGCCTGACTCAGCCTCTGCCTGCTTCAGCAGAGAAACGGATGCTGTCCATTCTTCCTCCGATATCCGGCGCTCGGCTAATTTATCAGTAACACGGCTGATATTTGCCGATAGCTGTTTTGAGGTGTCCAAGAACTCATCTATTTCTTTTTTCATTTCCTCTGCACGCCCTTGCGGAAGCAGACTTTTTTTGACTTGGTCCGGGTCGGCAAACCCGGTGTCTTTTGACCTCACGCGCCAGTCGTTTTGCGCTTTCTCAAGGGAGGTCTCAGCATCCCTGAGTGACATGAGACTCCCGGATTCCCGGCCTTTTGCGTCATTCAGTGATTGCTGCGCCTGCTTCAGCGCGTCGAATAGGGACTGTTCTTTGGATTGTAACAGCTGTAATTCCTGCCGCACCGCTTCAAGCTTTGCGGAAATTGATGTTTCTTCGGCTGCTGTTCCGAGCTCTTGTTCATACCCGTCAATCACCTGCTGCAGGCGCTCAGACGCATAGTGAAGCTCGAGCCGTTCCCGTTCAAGCCGATGCTTCATCTCCTGCAGGCGTTCTTTCTCCTCTTCATGTTCCTTGAGGAATGCGATGCTTGTTTCAATGCGCTTCTCACATTCTTCTGCCTGCCTGTCCTTCTCATCTATCGAAGCCTGCCAGGCGTCAATCCGGTTTGGCGGAATATCACCGCAGACTTCATTGTACTGATTCAATCGGCTTTCTGACAGCGATTCAAGCTCTTCTAATGAATGTCTGAGACGGTCGGCTTCTTTTTCCTCGTAGCGGATTCGTTCGGCAAGCTGCTCAGCTTGTTTCACCGTCTGCTGATGCGCGCTGATCAGTCTTGTGACCTTCTCTTTTACCGACAGCATATCCTGTTTCATTTGTTTCCATTCCAAGCGGACGGCGCTGAACGCTTCATCAAGCGGGCGTCCGCTGATGGAGGAAGCGGCTTCCAGCTCCGGAACCCGGACGCTTTGCAGAAACGGACATTCTTCGGTAAAACGCCCCGACTGTTCTTCTAATGCAACCTTGGCTGTCAGCACTTCCTGAGAAAGAGCCGCCGCCTCAGAAAGCAGCGCTTCAACCTGCTGCAGCTGTTCCTGTACAGCCGTATCAGGCGAGAATGTTTCATGAGCGGAACGCGGGCGGTCATGCTGCGTCGAGCCGCATACAGGACAAGGCTTTCCTTCGATTAGTTTTTCCGATAATTCTTTTGTTAATGCAGCCGTTCTCGCTTCCTCTGAGCGCCTGCGGAGATCGGCTTGCGTTTTGTCAGCCCGTTCGGCTGCGGCTTTCAGTGAACGTTCCGTTTCACAGACCATATGGTAAACGGTTTGAAGCGTTTGATAAGCGTGCGTAATATCTTCCTCTTCCGTTTTCGCTTTCGCTGTGAGCGACTCGCTTTCTCCGTTCAGCTTCTCCACGTTTTTCAGCTGCGTTGTCAGATTGGCCCGTTCTTTCGTGATTTGTTCCTGTATCTGCTGAAAGCCTGCCGCCAGCTGTGCGGCGGTCTGGCATTTTTTCCGTTCATCGGCGGTCACTTGAACTGCTTTCAGCTCTTCTTTCAGCTCATTCTGCCTGTTTTGGCCGCGGGTCAGGCGGTCTTTCACTCCGGCCAGCTGTTTCGAGGCGGCTTCGTATTCTTCCTCTTTTTTGCTGTGTTCCGCATTTGTTTTTTCCGCTTCTTTTTTCGCTTCAAACAGTTTTTGTTCAATGGCTGAAAGTCTTTGATACAGCTCTTCTTCCTTGACAAGCTTCGGCTCCTGTTCGGCCTTATGGGCCCGCCATGCTTCATAGGCTTCATTTTGCCGGGTAAATGAAACGGTTTCCGCCTCTGATTTCCGTTTGGCCAGTTCGTGTTCCTGTTCGGCGCGCTGCTTCCGGCGGACGGCTTCTGTGTAACGGTCTGCGTACGGCTCAAGGGCGAGAGCTGTTTCCGCCTCTTTAAGACGCTCAGTCAAATCCGTGATGTACGGGCGTCTTTCCTCAAGCTTTTTCTCCCGGCGCTCATATTCATCTCTTTCTGTCTGCAGGTTCCAAATTTCCTGGTGATTCTCAAAGCGCTCTTTTGCCCGGACCCGTTTCTTCTCAGCTTCTTCAAGCCGTTCGTTCGCTTCGTGAAACTGCTGTTCAGCCTGCTTCAGCGCATCTTCTCCTGCGTCTCCGAGGCCGGATTGTTCGGCCAGCATTTCATTTTTTTTCGCTGCCGCTTCCTGCGCCCGCCGCCGCAATTTTTTGACAAGCCTGTCCCCGTACTGTTCCAGATTAAACAGGCGCTGGAGCATATGTCTTCTTTCCGCGCCTTTAAGCGACAGAAACTCGGCAAACTTTCCTTGCGGCAGCACGACGGCTCTTGTAAAGTCGTCAATGGTCAGGCCAAGAAGCTCTTCCACCTTTTTGTTCACTTCATTCGCTTTATCGGCCAGCACCGTTTGTTCGTCTTTGATTTCAATCAAGCGGCAGAGGGCGGTTTTTACTTTCGTTTCATCCGTTCTCTTAAAAACGCGCTCGACCTTGTAGGAAACCCGGTGGCCGGATTGAAGCGCGAATGTAAATGAGACGGCGAGCTGATCTTCGGCATGATTCAGGATGCCGTGCGTATTATTTGCGGCGCGCTCCACTTTTCCGTATAAAGCGAGTGTCATGGCATCAAGGATCGACGATTTTCCGCTTCCGGTCGGCCCGAAAATCCCGAACACCCCGGCTCCTGACAGTCCGGCAAAATCAATGGTCTGTTCCTCCCTGAAGCTGTGGAGCCCTTTTATCGTTAACAGAATCGGCTTCATGTCGCATCCTCCTCATCATCTGCTGACGCAAGCTCTAAAAACAGCTTGACCATCTCCTCATCCGGCACGCCGCCGCCCGTTTGTTTTTCATAAAACTTCTTAAATCGATCCTCAATTGATGTGTGTTTCACTTCAATCCGGTCATTTTCGGTCTCTTTTTCTTCAAAAACCGGCCTGATATGGATAAAGCCGGGATGCGCCTTTCTCAGCCGATGAATTTCCTCGAGAGAAAGCTGATCCGTCAAATGGATATCAAGATCGATCCAGGCATTCCGGTCACGCCCTTCATCGAGCCAGCCGTGAACCTCGCTCAGCCCCTGCGCTTTCCATTTGACGAGCGGTTTACCGGAAGACAGGAAAATCTCTTCCCACTTCGCTTCTCCGCCGGGCTTCGCTTCTACCACCGTCACCGATTTGGCATAACCGGCTTCCGAAAAGCTGTATGCGAGCGGAGAGCCTGAATAACGGGCAGCCGTCTTGGCGCGCTTGATCGTTTGCGGACGGTGGAGATGGCCGAGAGCCACGTAAGCCGCATCAGCCGGCAGGCTGTCAGCGGCAACTGTGTAAGCGCCCCCGACTTCAATCGGACGCTCTGAATCGGTCTGGTTTCCCCCCGCGACATAAATGTGGCTCGCCGCGATTTTCACGGCATCGTTCCGGCACAGTCCGCACATGTGAGCAAACGCCTCTCTGATTTTGACATCGTAATGATCGCGAAGAAGCTTTTCCTCAAACGTATCAGAAAGCACTTCGTTTAATCTCGCCTCTGACGGATATGCCAGCGCGGCTACGGCTAACAGCTCGTCCGCCGACGGCACCTCAATATGCACGGGTTCTGTCCGCGGATAGCCGATTAAATGAATGCCGCGCTCATTTGTTAACGGAGAAGCCGCCGCCAGCCTGTCGGGATTGTCATGGTTTCCGGCAATGACGACAACCGGGCGCTTTCCGCCGTCAGAAAGCGCGGAAAGACTTTCGTAATACAATTGTTCAGCGAGCGCAGGCGGGTTGACCGTATCAAATACATCCCCCGCCATAATGACCGCATCAATATTTTCTTCCTTGACAATGGTATTCAGCTCTTCCAATACCTCGGCCTGCTCGCTCAGCCGGCTTCTGCCTTCCAGCGTTTTGCCGAGGTGCCAGTCAGCTGTATGTAAAATGCGCATACCGCATTCACCTCACTTTTTGATAGAAAAAAAGATCCGCTCCAAAAAGGAGCTTCGGATCTTGTTACAGTGTAAGAACGTGACCTCCATCGAAGAAATAGAGCGCACGCCCTTTCACTTTCGTTTTTGTAATTTGTTCAACCGCTTTTGTATACAATTCGATTTGTGTTTCATACCTTTTTTGCAGAATCGGAGCCGCGCCTTCAAATCCGTTCCGGAATTTCCCCTCTATCCGATCTGTTTTATAGTCCAGCAAATAGAGACCGTCCGCAGTTTCGTAGAGGCAGTCAATAATCCCCTGCACGAGCAGCGGTTCACCGGCCGTTTCGGCATCCTTGTACACCTCGCCGGCCGGAAGCGCCATACTGAACGGCACTTCCCGGTCAATACGCAGCGCCCCGAGAAGGTCTTTCCCGATTTCAGTTCCGAAAAACTGGACAATTTCTTCTATATCAATAGCTTCCTGCTGTTCTTCTGTCAGCAGCTCTTTTTCGTAAAGCATCCGGACCGTCCGCTCCGCTTCTTCGGCAGTCGGAACGTGCGTCAGCGGTATGTGCTGCATCACCGTATGCATCGCCGTCCCTTTTTCGGCGGCTGTCAGCCCTTTTTTCATCATAAAACCGGGACGCCTGTATAAAAGCGTGTCTCCTGACGGTTTGATGAGAGAGCGGCCGCTGTATTCATCCTCGTATTCTTGCTTTCTCTTCAGCTCAGAAACTGACTGCTTCGTTCTGATAGCCGTCAGCTCTCGGTACGGATATTCCCATTCAAGCAGACGGCGCGCCTGATCATCAAATGAAAACGAATCAGGAATCGGCTCGCCCTGCTGAATCGCTTTGAGACGTGTGCTCTTTTCTTCAGCACGTTCTTTCGGATTCTCTTCCAGCAATTCACTTTGCTGCAGCATCCGGATGTGAAAACGCGACGGGTCGCGCGCGATATCCTCAGATGAGGAAAGTCCCGGCGTCCTGTGCGCCTCCATGTCACGGTGGCGGATGAGCGCCGGCCCGATAAAGTCCAAATAAGATGACGCCTGATAGCGGTCGAATTCAGAAAGAAGCCAATCGGCCCGGTCTGCTTGCGCCTGCCATTTGGCCAGCTGTTTTTCCCGGTTTTTGCAGGAACCGACGAGAAACAGCTTTTCCTTCGCTCTGGTCAGCGCCACATACAATACGCGCAATTCTTCGGATAAGAGCTCTCTGCGCATCTTTTTCTTCATCGCCACAAGCGGAAGAGTCGGATAGCTGATTCTGAGTTCCGGATGAATATACTTCGTGCCGAAACCGAGCTCTTTATCAAGCAGGTATGATTTGTTGAGATCCATCATATTAAAACTTCTGCCGAGTCCGGCGGTGAAAACGACGGGGAATTCAAGTCCTTTGCTGCTGTGGATCGTCATCAGCCGAACGACATCCTCCTGCTCGCTGAGCGCCCGGGCCGTCCCCAGATCATCGCCGCGCTCCTGCATCCGTTCAATAAACCGCAAAAAGCGGAATAACCCGCGGAACGCCGTCGCTTCGTACGAGCGCGCCCGGTCATACAAGACGCGCAGATTGGCCTGGCGCTGCTTTCCGCCAGGCATGCCGCCTGCATAGTCAAAATATCCGGTATCGCGGTATACTTCCCAAATCAGCTCAGACACCGAATGATTCGTCGAAAATGACCGCCACTTTTGCAGACTGTCATAAAAGGTTCTCAGTTTTTGATACAGGTCATCATGCCTGTCAGCGTTCGCTATATATGCTTTCAGCGCTTCATAAAACGGCGCTTTTTTCTTTTCAAGGCGTATCAGCGCAAGTTCATTTTCGTCACAGCCGACGATGGGCGAGCGCAGCACGGAAGCAAGCGGAATATCCTGATACGGATTATCAATCACCTTCAAGACTGAAAGCGCCGCAGCTACCTCCACGGCTTCAAAGTAACCCGACGTCAAATTGGCGTACACCGGAATGCCCTGGTTTTTCAGCTCTTCCATTAATTGCGGCGCCCACGGCATGGAGCGCAGCAAAATTACGATATCCCGGTACTGGATATTCCGGTGTGTTTTTGTTTTGCCGTCATATACCTTAAACGGAGATGAGACAAGCTTTCGGATCTCCCCGGCTATCGCTTTCGCTTCCCAATGCACAGTTTCAAAGTCTTCGGCATCCTCGGAGCTGTCTGCGCCATCAGCGCTGTCAATGAGCAGCAGTTCCGTTTTTGCCGCGTCATTCGGCGGATACGATGCGCCGAGCTTCAATGCCGCCTGTTCATCGTAATCAACTTCGCCGATTTTTCCGCCCATCAGCTGCTTAAACAAGAAATTCGTACTGTCCAAAATATCGGAGCGGCTGCGGAAATTTTGGTTCAGGTCAATTTTCTGCCCCGCGCCTTCCCCGCTTTCTGTAAACCTTTTATATTTCCCGAGAAACAGCAGCGGCTCAGCAAGTCTGAAACGGTAGATCGATTGTTTAACGTCGCCTACCATAAACAGATTTCCCGTCTCTTCATTCCCGCTTTTAACAAGCTGCAGGATAGACTCTTGCACAAGATTCGTATCTTGATATTCATCAACCAGAACTTCATGGAACTGGTCTTGATAATAAACGGCCGCTTCGCTCGGCACTCGCCGGCCTTCTTCATCAACCGCAGTTAAAATCGCCAGGCAGTAATGTTCCAAATCTGAGAAATCAATAATTGATTTTTCTTGTTTCGCCGCTTCAAATCGTTTTCCGTACGATATCACGAGCTGAACGAGCGTTTCGATGACAGGCTTCATATCTGTTAAACTCTTTAAGTGATCTTGCGGACTTCTTGTAAAGTAATCGGTCTTTACCTTTTCGATCAGTTTCTTCGCGCCGTTTCGCAAATCGGTCGCTTCGTCCAAAAGCGCTTTGTCAAATTCATCGCCCTTTACCGCCTTCGCCCGCTTAAAGGAGACTGCGGGAACCCGTTCATACAGCGCATCGAAGTCATGCCGGCAGCTGATCAGCTCTTCTATCTGCTGAAGGTCATCCAGAAAATTATCAGCGCGCGGGGCCGGCCCGCCGGGCGCTTTTGTCAGTTCAAGCGCCTTCTCAAGCTTTTGTTTTGCCCCGAAGAGCGCCATTTCAGCATCTTCTCTCACATATTGGTAAAACGGAAGCTCTTCCATTTTGCTTTCTTCCGTCACGTCATACAGGCGGACAAAGCTTTGCAGCCACGCTTCCGGGTCAGGATGCGACCGGGAATACTCGTACACCCGTTTGACAAGGTCTTGAAGATCCAGATCATGCCTGTCTGTCGTGTATCTGTCTGCAAGCTCAAAAAACGCCTGATTCCCTTTTGCGTATTCATCTTCAAACAGCTCATCAAGCACTTCGTCTCCGAGCAATTCGCCTTCCGTCTGGTCAGCCATCCGAAAACCGGGGTCAAGATCAATCATATAATAATATTTTTTAAGCACTTGCAGACAGAAAGAGTGAAGGGTCGAAATGCTCGCCCGATTTAATAGAGAGAGCTGCCGTCTGATATGCAGAGATCCCGGATTTTTGGCGAGCTCTTTTTCTAATGCTTCCGCGATCCGATGCTTCATCTCCGCTGCTGAGGCGTTTGTAAAGGTCACCACAAGGAGCCGGTCAACATCAACCGGATCTTCCTCCGCGGTTATCTTTCTGATCATCCGTTCCACGAGCACGGCCGTTTTACCTGATCCGGCTGCGGCAGCGACCAGAATATCGCGGCCGGAAGAAACGATGGCGCTCCATTGGTCATCCGTCCATATGCTGTCTTTCGGTTTAGGAATTTGCATCATCATCCGCCTCCTTCTTCAGCCAATCCAGTATGGTGCCGTCTTTTTCCGCTTTCAGGCTGCGGTATTCATTTTCCTTAAGCGACTCATCAAACTGGCACACCGATTGAAACGCACAGTACGTACAAGGCGTCTTATCTTTCAGCTTATACGGGGTAATGGACACAAGTCCGTCCGTTATTGCTTCGCCCGCCTGTTCAAATGTCCGCCGCACATGGTCTGTCAGCAGATGAAAGTCCTGTTCGCTGACCGCGGCTGAGTCGGATCTTAAAGACCCGTCCTTTTTCAAACCGGCATTGATGATATTTGAACGCCCTTCCTCCAAGGTCGTGTCCATCAGACTGATCGCCTCCCGGTCACCGAGGAGAAGGCCTTTCATTTTAAATTTCTTGAAAATTTCCTGCTCGATTTCATCAAGCCCCATCGGCAGACTGGCCTGAATCATCGGATCGTGGATATGGAAATACAAAACGCCTGCCGGTGTCGCTTTCATGCCGAGCCAATCCGCGGAATGTGTAATCGATAAGTCAAGATATGTGAGCATTTGCAGAGCGAGCCCGTAATACACCTCAGCCAGATCAAGCCCCCTGTCGCTTGATTTATAATCAACGATTCTCAGCAGCAGGCCTTTTGAACTTTCCGCTTTATCCACGCGGTCGATCCGTCCGACGAGTTCCATCGTACAGCCGTTTTTCAGCGTGAAAGTGAGCGGAGGCAGCGGCCCGCTTCCGCCGAAACCGAGTTCAAGACCGACCGGGACGAAACCGCTCGCCTTCGCATGCTCGCTTAATATGCCTGAAACACGCGTGACGATCTTCTGCAGTTTTTCCTTCACATAAAAGTGTCTGTTTGAGCTGAGCAGAATCTCTTTTTGCAGCTTTGGCGCAAGCCGTTCCACCGCTTCATAGGAGAAATTCCGGCATTGATCTTTCGTCAGATCGCGCCATTCCAGCTTCTGCTCACGAAGCCGGTCTGAAATCAGCTTCAGGCTGGAGTGAAACAGCTGGCCGATATCCGGCGCGTCCAGCTTGAAAAACTGCCGCTCTTTTAATTGAAGCCCGTGAGATGCAAAATGAGAAAACTGGCAGGCATTAAACGCCTCCATCCGGGAGACGCTTCCTTTAATATGCTCGCCGTAAAGCTGGCGCGAAACAGGCCGTTCAAGACGCTTCGCCTCATTGCGGAAAAACAAGCTTGAAAACAGCTTTTTCGCACGCCGGTGATCAGACTCTTTCATCAGCACATTGTATGCGCTCCACCATACGTCACTGATCTCGTACTCTCTTGTCCACAGCCTGAGCTGACTTGCCGTATATGTCTGAGCCACCTGTTTATTGACGAGATACTGAAGCTGCTCTTCTTCGCTTACCTGCTCGGGATCAGCCGCTGACAGCTTTTCCTGATGATCGGGAAACAGCTCGCCAAGCCTGTTTACAACGATTGACGGCAGGAGCGTTTTTCCTTCCGCATCGGCAATCGGGTATGACACATAAAGACGGTCAGACGGACTCGACAGCGCCATATAGATGAGAAAATGCTCATCAAGCAGCCGCTCACGCCCCGCGGAAGACAGCTCCACTCCGACTGCTTTCAGCCACTCCCGGTCATCATCAGACAGCACGCCGTTTTCATCCGGACGCGCCGGAAGAACGCCGTCATTGGCACCGATGACGAATGTACAGGACGTGCCGTACATTCTTGAGAGATCCATATTCCCTACAAATACTTGGTCAAGCGCAGGAGGAATTAAAGAAAAATGAAGCGATTCCGTTCCCGTTTCAAGCATTTGCTGGAACAGCGCCAAAGATATTTCATCTTCACCCATCATGCCGGCAAACTCCTCGAGAAGCTGGATAACGGCATCCCACGCCTGGCCGTGCTGCTGCGCTTCGATCATGTTTCCGGCCTCTTCGGCCCGCTGCCTTTTCCGGTCCAGCTTCAGGGGAACATCGGTATCTTCCAAAAAGAGATAAAGAGCCTCCGCCATGCTTTGAACCGTTTTCGCTTTTTTCATCCGGTTTTGAAGCCGGACAAGGGGCGCGGCTATCCACTCTCTCGTCTCATTCAGCATGTGTTCCATCTCTATTTCCTGATCCGTCTGCGCGAAATCCTCATCGAGCGATACGAAGCGCCTGTATACAAACCGCTCGCCGCTCGTCCAGCGCTCCCCTTTAATGCCGTAGGCGATACAGTAATTTTCAAGCTGATCAACCTGCTCCCTTATTTTCTGCTCCGGCTGATCAAGCGGGAATAACAGTTCGGTTTTCGCACAGCGGAACACCGCTTCATATCTCCAGTTCCCCTTCACGACATCGAGGCTTGAACGGATGAATTCAATAAGCGGGTGATGCTGCATAGAAGCTTTTCCGTCAATAAAATAAGGAAGCCCGTAATCGGCAAACACTTCCTTCAGCAAATCTTTATAATCTTCCGGCTGACGGATGAGAATCGCCATATCTTTGTACCGGTATCCTCCGTCCCGGACAAGTGATTGAATTTCCCGGGCAATACCTTCAAGCTCAGCTCTTCTGTTTTGCGCCTGCATGACGGTAAAAGCTTCCTGTCCGCCGGTATACGCCGCGGCGGGACGCACATCGTACTGCGACTCTATACAGGCAAGCTCCGGCGCATGCTGATGCCGCTTCGTGCCATGCAGTTCCTTGCAGGAAATATCGGCATTCAATTCCTTTGCCGTCTGATAAAGCTTATAATATGTGCTTCCCGTCATTCTGAACAGATCGAGCTCATCCGGTGCCTGTTCCGCCGAAGGGCTGTCCGCCGTCAGCGAGAATGTGACATGTTCAGCATGCATGATCAGCTGCTCCAGCACCCTTAATTCCTGCGGCGTAAATTGATAGAATCCGTCGACGTAAACACGGGCGCCTTTTACAACGTCCGCCAAAGGAATCTGCTGAGCGAGCAGCGTCAAATAATCCTCTGAATGCAAATAGTGTCCGGCGAGGCTTCTTTCCATCTGCTGATATAAAATGCCTAAATCATGAAGTTTTTCAGACAGCATCCGCTCTCCGCGATATTCTGATGCCGTTCCGCTTTCCGCCATGCGGCGGACGTCTTCAGGCTCAATACAGTACCGCTTAAACTCTGTCAGCATCCGTTCCACCTGCTCAGTGAACCCGGTTTTGTCACTCGCTTTTTGATACACTTTAAACTCGTGCTTATGTTCTTCAATCAGTTTCCTTAAAAGCATCTGCACACCCGTCGTCGTCACAAACGGGCGGTTCATGCCCCCGGTATGCTGAAGCACGCGCCACGCCAAACGCGAAAAACTGAACACTTGAGCGCGTATCATGCCGCCGATATCCGGCGTTTTAGCAAGCTCATATTCCATTAAAAACGTCATTTGATCCGGGACTAGAAAAATGATCGGTTTCCCGAACGGCTCCCGGCGCAGTTCATCTTGAATGCTGTCGATAATCAGCCTCGTTTTCCCACTCCCCGATCTGCCTACTAAAAACTCAACACCCAAATTAGAAGACCCCTCTCTTTTTATCTTTCTACATTTTATCGAAAGTTGACGAAAATGACCAATCTCATCTGCTGGTAAAAACGGGATGACTGTTTTAAAACATATCGTTTTTGACCAAAATAAAGAAAAAAGGACTAATGATGATGTCAGAATATCCCGAAGTAATTGTACGGACGGCTCTGTCGTTCAGCATTCTGTTTATCGGCGCCCGGATACTCGGTAAACAAACCATTTCACAGATGACGCTTTTTGATTTCATTGCGGCCATCTCGCTCGGCGCCATCACGGCAAATCTGTCATTTAATACAAAGCTGCCGATTCATTATCATGTCATTGCCTACATTATTTTTGTGGCAATCATTTACCTTGTCGCATATCTTTCTATGAAAAACAGGGCCCTTAGGGGTTTCTTTGCAGGCAAACCGACCATTATCATTCAAAACGGTAAAATACTTGAGCATAATATGAAAACGATGCGTTATACCATCGACTACTTGAACCAGCAGCTGCGTGTAAATGACGTATTTGACATTTCTCAGGTTCAGACTGCCATCATTGAAACAAACGGCAGCATGTCAGTGGAGGTCAAACCGGAATTTGCGCCCGTTACAAGACAGGATCTCGGCATCTTTGCCGGACATGAAAAGAACTTTGCCGTTGAGCTGATTATGGACGGCCGGCTGGTGATGAAAAATCTGGAAGAAAACCACGTATCGGAAAAATGGCTGAGAGAAGAATTGGACAAGAGAAACCTCAAACCGGAAGACGTTGTATACGCTGTGCGCGGAAGCAACGGCCGGCTTTTTGTCGACACATACGACGACCATATTACATCGCCGCTGGATCAAGAATAAAAATGACATCCGCACATGTCACGGGCTGCCGCCGTATAATACCCTATAAACATCCGGGGGTGAGTCCAATGCACGAGAATTTTTTTCATTATACAGCCATCTGCAGTGACGATTCTGTGCTTATAAAGGATCTGGTAAAATCCATAAACGGTGAATACAGCGCTGTGATTTGCTACTCAATATTAGCCGAAAAAGCGCCGACCGCAGAAATCAGAAGACGAATCGAACATATCAGAGAAGAAGAAGTGCGCCACCTGCACGCTTTTTCTTCACTGTATACGTCAATTACCGGAAAACAGTTGACGCCGAAACAGACGGAGCATTGTCCGCACACATACAGAGAAGGACTGAGGGCGGCGTTTTATGATGAGCAGAAAACGAATGATTTTTATTTGCAGGCATCCGATAGAGCGGTGCATCCGGAAGCGAAGCGGTTATTTGCCCGCACGGCATTTGACGAACAGCGTCATGCCGTCTGGTTTTTATACGATATGGCCCACTCTCCCTCCCACCATACAGGGGGAACGGTATCAAACGCGCCGAACACAAGCTACACCGAGGTAAATACCGGCAAATAACGGTTCAGGCAGATCACGCTCCCCCGCCGGGAGTCTTCAGACCGCAGACAAACCCCGTTCTTTCAATAGGAGAGAATGGGGTTTATTTTTCGAGCCGTTTTATACTCCCTCTAAACAATGGATACCTTCTTCATTGTATAATCAGCAAAAACCCTTTATAATAAAATAAACCAACTGGTCGGTTTTAAACGAACCGAGCCCCGCTTTGCGGGACAACGATATGAATGAGGCGGAAAGGATCTGTGTAAAGTGACAAATACAAAAGGCGGTGCCGGAAAGAGCGAAAAGACGAAGAACAGGCTCGTATCCGCTTCGCGTGACTTATTTGCAAAAAAAGGATATTCAGAAACATCGATTCGGGATATTTTAGAGGCGGCCGAAATCAGTAAAGGCAATCTATATCACCATTTTAAAGGAAAAGAGTTTCTGTTTCTTCATATCATGGAAGAGGATCACCGCGTGATGATCGAGACGTGGAGGGAAATGGAAGCTGATCTGAAAGATGCTGCCGAAAAGCTGGCGGGCTTTGCGGAGCTGCTCAGCCGGATGAGCATCAATTACCCGCTTATGAGAGCCAGTGAAGAGTTTTATGCGAGTGCGTTTACGTCAGAGGAGGTCGTAAAGCGGCTCAACAAAATTGATATTGAATATGACGATGTGATGAGGGAGATCTTAGAAGAGGGAAATCAAGACGGCAGCTGGTCCATTCATCATGTCGAATCAAAAGTAAAAATCCTGCTATCCGTCTTCTACGGTTTAGATGTGTTATATAAAAACGATACCATTCAGCAAAGAATCGAATTGCAAAAAGAAGCCATCTCCGTGTTTATTCACGGGTCGATCAGCGCTGATAAACAGAATGACAGCTGACAAAGGAGAAACAACATGCAAAAACCGATCAGAGAACAAAAGGCTGTACTCATCATCTTATTAAGCAATATATTTATTGCGTTTTTAGGCATCGGATTGATCATTCCCGTTATGCCGCTGTTTATGAATGTGATGCACTTGACGGGCAGCACAATGGGATACCTTGTCGCTGCCTTCGCCGTTGCGCAATTAATTGCATCCCCCATTGCGGGGAGATGGGTTGACCGCTTCGGCAGAAAAATCATGATTCTCGCCGGACTGTTTTTGTTCGCATTATCCGAACTGACCTTCGGATTGGGCACACATGTCTCCATTTTATATTTCGCAAGGGTGCTGGGGGGCATCAGTGCCGCTTTTATCATGCCCGCTGTTACAGCGTATGTCGCAGATATTACGACGGTGCAGGAAAGATCGAAGGCGATGGGCTATGTATCTGCCGCCATCAGCACAGGGTTTATCATCGGGCCCGGCATAGGAGGATTTATTGCCGATCACGGCGTTCGTATGCCGTTTTTCTTTGCGGCGGGAATTGCATTTATCGCAGTGATTTCCTCTGTCTTTATGCTGAAAGAGCCGTTAACTAAAGAAGAACGCGCAAAGCAGATGGAAAGCGTCAAAGAATCAACTTTCTTAAAAGATTTGAAAAAGTCGATTCATCCAAACTACTTGATTGCCTTTATCATCGTTTTTGTTTTGGCATTCGGACTGTCGGCGTACGAAACGGTATTCAGCTTATTTACAAACCATAAATTCGGCTTCACGCCAAAGGATATCGCCATTATTATTACGTTCAGCTCCATCGTGGCGGTCCTCATTCAAGTACTCGCGTTCGGCAGACTTGTCAACTTCCTCGGGGAGAAAAAAGTCATTCAGCTTTGTCTGATCATCGGCGCTGTGCTGGCTTTCGTTTCTACGGTGATGTCAGGATTTTTGCCCGTGCTCGCTGTCACCTGCATCATTTTCCTTGCGTTTGATTTACTGCGCCCGGCACTGACTACTTATCTATCGAAAATCGCAGGAAATCAGCAGGGGTTTGTTGCCGGTATGAACTCAACATACACGAGTTTGGGCACCATTTTCGGCCCGGCTCTGGGCGGTATTTTATTTGATATGAATATTCACTTCCCGTTTCTGTTCGCAGGTGTGGTTTTATTTCTCGGTCTGGGATTGACCTTTGTGTGGAAAGGAAAAGCGGGCGAGGTTTCGGAGTAGGGTGCACTCACCCATCTCCGGAGCTTTTTTTGCGTTTGCGATAAGAAAAATGAATGGATTATGAGAAATAATTCATTATTTATTTATCTCAAAATCTATACTATAGTAATAGTAAGGTTAACGAGCTTAACAATTTAATATGAATGTTTCAGGAAGAAGGGTTTTCATTGAAGAAAGACAAACATCTCCTTACGGATATCTGGTTTATTCTCATCAGTGCGGCAGGGGGGTTTCTTCTTTCGCTTACAGGGATGTCGATCGCCTGGATGCTCGGAACGCTGGCCGCCGGCTGCATCCTCTCCATGACGAGGCCCCGCTGGCTGTTCATGGCGCCTGACAGAAGAGGGATTCACCGCAGATGGCTTGCCGCGGGACAAATGATCCTCGGCATCGAACTCGGCCAGAAACTGAACCTGTCCGTTCTGTCGGTTTTACGGGAGCATTGGCTTCCGGTAGGCTTCATGCTGATTTTTTCTATCGTGATGGCGCTTGTTTCCGGATATGTGCTCTTTCGGTTCAGCCGGACGGACATGATGACAAGCTTTGTAGGCACGGCGCCGGGCGGTTTATCTGCCATGCCGGGTATCGCCCAGGAAGTCGGCGCAAACACCGCGATTGTAAGCCTTATTCAGCTGACGCGCGTCCTTTTGGTCGTCATGACAATACCGTTTCTCGTCATTTTCTTATTTACCAAACAAAACGGTGCAGCTCAGACATCAGCCGGAGCCGTTTCAGCAGGAGCTTCACATCCGGGCCTTACTCCCGTCTTGTTAACGGCCGGATTTATTTTGGCTGCCTGGCTTGCAAGCAAAGGCGCAAAACGGCTGAAATTCCCCGCCCCTTGGCTGCTCGGCAGCATGATCGGCGTTGCTGCTGCGGAAATCGGCGTGTCCGCCTTAGCGGGCAAAGACATGCTGGCCTGGTGGCCGCCGGAAGCGAACCAGCTGTCACAAATTTTTCTCGGCGCCACAATCGGATCAAAAATGTACAAAAGCATGTTCACCGGCGTGACGAGAGTGCTGACCGTCGGATTTATTTCTTCCGTCGGATTAATTGCCGCCATGATTCTGAGCGCGATTGCGGTTTCTAAATTAACGGGCATCTCCATGATTACATCTGTTCTCGCCTTTTCTCCCGGCGGGATCGCCGAGATGGCGGCGACTTCGATCACCCTGCACGAAGACTCGACTTTCGTCGTCGCGGTTCAGGTCATCCGGATCGTTCTCGTCATCGCCATGCTTCCGCCCTTCTATCGGCTGCTGCACCACCTTTCTCAGCTGAAACGGGCACACGGTGAAAGAGGCCGGGCAGAAAGAGGAACATGATCCGAATAAAAAAACACGCATCCATATGCGTGTTTTTTATTTGAACAGCTCTCCGCCGCCATTTACAGACCGCCAGTTTGCTGAAAGATCACGGAACAGCCGTTCAGCAAATAACAGTTCTTCATCTGTATAGCGGTCTAAAAACGCCAAGAGCCGCTTTTTTATCAATTCATGATATTCATGATGAAGAGAATGCAGCTCTTTCCCGGCAGGAGTCAGCCGGAAATAGACTTCTTTTTTATTGTCGCTCAGCCGGGTCCTGCGCAGAAAGCCGGCTTCCAAAAACTTCGCGCAGCTTCTCGACACGGTCGGCTTTGTCGTCTTCATTTTTTCCGCTATTGACGTGACATTGATCGGTTCATGATCTCCGATACACGACAAAATGTGAATTTCCGTCAAAGTCAACTGTAATTTTTTTCCGTTTTCTTCACGGAGTTCGTCCATCCGTCCGGCCAACGACGCCCTGATGTCCTCCTGACACCTCTCCTGCTCGTGAAAAATATCTGTCAGCCCTTCAAGAATCATGTGTTTTGCATGGTCTGGCTGTCTTCTGTCCAACTGCTGAATCACCCTTCCGTATTGATTGTTTCTTTTACTATAACGTTTTGTTACACAAGAAACAATCACACAGGCGCATAAAAGGGTATCAGATGAATCCCCATCTCTCCAAACCGGCCAGAACAGCTTCTTCCGCTTCACGTCCCGAGCCGCCGGCTGCCCATGCCGCGTGGCCGTCCGGCCGGATGAAAACGGTGTGGACGTCATCCCAATCGGCACGTGTTTCAGCAAACTCCGCCCTGACAGCTGCCACGCTGTCCGTATCAATACCGGCGGGAAGGCTCCCTCTTAATGACAAAAGCACAAAGGCGCCCTTATGAAGAAAATCATACAGCCGGGCCGGCCGCCCGTCATGAAGGGTCAATTCGATATCCGGCAGGCGTTTTCCGTTCAGGATATGCGGCGGCAGCTCCGCATCCGGTTCATAATGCAGATCAAGCGCGGATACTTTTCCCGCCAATAAACGGTTGGACTCCTGAAAATCCAGCAAAGCGGCCATCGTTTCTCTTAATGCCATCCCCGACTCGGTAAAATCCATGAGCTTTATCTGGGTTCTTATATTGTGCAACACTTCTTTTCCTGTGCTGTGCCTTTCCTGATGATAGCTGTCCAGAAGATGAGGCGCCGCTTTCCCCTTCATTTGCGCCGCCAGCTTCCAGCCGAGGTTGAAGGCATCCTGAAGCCCCGTGTTCAGCCCTTGGCCGCCTGCGGGAAAATGAATGTGCGCCGCATCCCCGGCCACAAAAACCCGGCCGGAGCGGTACTGCTCAGCCTGACGCTCGGCATTGCCGAACCGCGACATCCATACCGGATCACTCAATCCGAAATCAGTGCCGCATATCCGCCGCAGGTCTTCTTTCAGCTCATTTTCAGTGACCGGCTCTTCCTTCCGCTTTTGCGGAGCGTGCGGAGAAACGATGAGGATGCGGAAAAGTCCGTCCGTAAGAGGGACAATCACAACCGATCCCTCCAGGCGGCACGTTGACAAAAAGGAAGATTCGGGCGGATGTTTCAAAGCGGCATCACAGAGGGTTCCTGTTAAGTCGGCATCAGTGCCCGAAAAAGCGATGCCCGCCTGTTTCCTGACAATGCTCCCCGCTCCGTCTGTACCCGCGGCATATAAACTGTGAAGAGTGCGGATCCCGCTTTCGTCCCGGAACACCGTCTCCACTCCGTCATCCGTCTGGGTGACAGCCACCGCTTCCGCCCCGCGGATGATGTCTGCGCCGAGACTTGATGCATACTCCTCCAAAATCCGCTCCGTTTCTGCCTGAGGCAGCATTAACGAATAATTCTGCTTCGTATCCAGCCGAGAAAAATCCAGCCGTGTATCCAGCATGGAAAAATGGCCGGAAGACACCTTCGTCCCTTTTTCCAAAAAGCGTTCCAATATGCCTCTCATGGCAAAAAGCTCAAGTGTGCGCGGATGCATGATAAGCGCTTTGGAATATGGCACCGTCTTCTTCAATCGTTCAATAACAGTCGTTTTCACTCCGGCCAGCGCCAGTTCTGATGCAAGCATAAGCCCGACCGGACCTCCCCCGATAATGGCAGCCTGTGTTTTCATCTCATCAGCCCTCTTTCATATTTTTTGTTACACACGTAACAAAATCACCAAAAAATAAAACGACTCCTTTTTGTTTCGCACGTAACAATTTTCATTATAGTCTTTCCTCTGCTTTTTTACAATCATTTCCGAAAAAAAAGACGCCGTTTACCTGGCGTCTGATTCACTGATGACTCCGACAATGTCTTTATCCTTAATCGGACCGAAATGACGGCTGTCGAGGCTGTATATGCGGTTGTCGCCAATAACAAAGTATTGTCCCTTCGGTATGCTTTTGCGCCCGGTCGTTTCCTTCAGCGTATAATCACCGGTCACATGGCTCCCGGCGGACAATGATGACTTTAACGGTTTTAAAAACGGTTCCGCCACCCGTTTTCCATTCACATACAGCTGATCCTCCCTGTATGCGATTGACTCGTCGGGGAGCCCGATGACACGTTTGATCAGCACTTTGCGGTGCGGGCCTTTGAACAGGACAATATCGAAACGGCGGATCGTTTTGTAACGATGGGAAAACTTGTTGACCATCAGCTCATTTCCTTGTTTAAAGGTCGGATTCATGCTGATTCCTTCGACTTTATAATCAATAAAAATGGCATTCTTTAATTGTATGGCCAAAACAACGATAAGCACGCCGGCTATAAACCAAAATCGTTTTTTCAAGATTCCTGTCTCCCTCCGTCTTTCTCATGCTGACTGATTCTCATCTGTAAACGCCGTTCGATATGCTTCCCGGCATACCACAGCACCGCGATCACCATTATGGCGCCCGCCATCCTGAAAGGCTGTGTCATGAGTGCATGTAGATCATATCCGATAAAGCTGATCATAAAAATCATGACCATTTTCCCCATAGCGGCTGCTGATATAAACTGCAGCGCCCCGACCCGTGACAGGCCGGCAACGATATGAACCGCAGCGGACGGCGTAAAGGGGAAGCAAAGTAAAATAAACAGCGGACCGAAACCGTGCCGCTCAACCCAGAGCATCATCCGCCTTATGGTCTGATGCCTGCGGATGAAACCGAAAGCTCTTTTCTGTCCGAAACGGCGGACGGCATAAAACATCAGCATCGATCCTGCCGCAGATCCGAGCCACGACAGAAAAAAACCTTCCCATAACCCAAATGCATTCGTATTCGCCACCACAAATACAACAAGCGGCAAAAACGGAAGAAACGCTTCAATAAAAGGCAGTGCAGCCGCAGCCGCCGGGCCGAAAGCTCTATAGCTTTGGAACCATTCCGTCAGCTGTTCCTCAGTCAAATATGATAAAAATTGCTCCAACGTTTATACTCCTTAACGAGTTTGTCTATCCTTATTCTACACATTATCTCCAAAAAACGAAAATGTTTACGAGATTTTCCGACTTGAAATATCGTGTAAGCGAGTATAAAATAAGAACAAACGTTCTCTTTTTTAAGAAAGAAGGAGTATTTATGCCTGACATCCGGAGCGGCACCCGCGATCTCATCGAAAAAGGGCTGTTTCTGCCCATGGCGGCTGCCATCCTGAACCGGGACCTCGAAGCGCTTGATTCGTGCCCGTTTAAATTAAAACAACCCTATAAACAGCTTATCGGCTGCTCTTTAAAATTAGCACAAAAGGATTTGAGTGATGTTCGAAAAGAGTTAAGAAAGCGTAAAATTAAAATATACGAAGCGGAAAGAGACGAAGCATTTACGCTTTATATATGCACCATTAACGGCTATGAAGAAAAACACCGTTATTTCAACCCGAGAATACGGGAACAGGTAACCGCCTTATTAGAATATTACCTGTCTCTTGCGACCATTTAAAAAGCAGCCGGGACTGCTTTTCCTTTTCAGTCGATAAATTTCAGACTATTCACACTATACATTCGACATGATTTTCTTTATAATCGGGACACGCTGTTTTCAATGAAAAGGAGGAATGTTATGAAACTGATTCATGTTCTCGCCGCCCTGCCCTTTTTCGGAATTCTCGCCGGCATTCCATTTGCCAACCGGGTGACGCCTTATGTTTTCGGAATGCCTTTCATTCTCGCGTATGTCGTCATCTGGGCGGTGCTGACTTCCGTTCTGATGGCCGCCGTTTACAAATTGGACAAAGAAAACAAGGCGGGTGAGGCGGAATGAACGCAGCATTTCCCGTAATGGCCGCCGTGCTCCTGTTTTGTGTGTATCTCGGAATCCGGGCCCGAAAAGGAAAACATATGGACCTTGAACAATGGACGGTTGGCGGACGCGGCTTCGGCACGATGTTTGTCTTTTTATTAATGGCGGGAGAAATATACACGACCTTTACATTCCTCGGCGGAAGCGGATGGGCTTACGGAAAAGGAGGCCCCGCCTTTTATATTATCGCGTACGGCTGCCTTGCCTACATTTTGTCATATTGGCTTCTGCCAGCCGTGTGGAATTACGCCAAACAACACAAACTGATGTCGCAATCAGATTTTTTTATTTCAAAATACAACAGCCCGCTCCTCGGCATTCTCGTATCGCTCGTCGGCATCGCATCCCTCATCCCCTATCTCGTCCTGCAGCTGAAAGGGCTCGGATTAATTGTTTCAGCAACGTCATACGGACAGATTCCGCCCTCAGCCGCTGTCTGGATCGGCGCTGTCTCCATCACGATTTATGTGATGATATCAGGAATCCACGGTTCAGCGTGGATATCAGTCGTTAAAGATATCATGATTTTAGGCATCGTCCTGTATTTAGGCATTTATCTGCCCATTCATTACTATGGCGGGTTTACGGAGATGTTCAAACAAATTGACGCCGCAAAACCCGGTTTTCTCACGCTGCCGGAAACCGGACAGAGCGTTTCCTGGTTCAGCTCAACGGTTTTGCTGACCGCCCTCGGCTTTTATATGTGGCCCCATACCTTTGCCGCTTCCTATTCGGCGGAGCATCCGCGGGTGTTTCGGAAAAACGCGATCATCATGCCTCTTTATCAGCTCGTCCTGCTGTTTGTCATCTTTACCGGATTTGCGGCGATTCTGCAGGTGCCCGGTTTAAAAGGGGCGGACACGGATCTCGCCTTATTAAAGCTGTCTGTGAAAACCTTTGATCCCTGGTTTGTCGGACTGATCGGATCGGCGGGCATTCTGACGGCGCTTGTACCCGGTTCAATGATATTAATGGCCTCAAGCACGCTGTTCGCCAAAAATGTGTACAAAGCCATTCTGCCCGGCACGACTGACGACAAAGTCTCACGGCTCGCAAAATACGCCGTACCCGTCATCGCGCTGATATCCGTATATTTTACGCTGAAAGGCGGAAATACCATCGTCACCTTGCTTTTAATGGGATACAGCCTTGTCACCCAGCTTTTCCCCGCCCTCTTATTCAGCCTGCCGAAGCGGCGTTTCATCACAAGCCACGGCGCTTTTGCCGGCATAACGGCCGGGGTCGGAACGGTGGCCTTCATTACGCTGACCGAATCAACCATCGGAACCCTCTTTCCGTTTCTTCCGCAGATCGTTAAAGATATGAATACAGGCATCATCGCACTGGTTCTGAACATTGCCGTCATGTTTGCAGTCAGCGCCGCAGTCAGAAAAAAACAAATCAGCGCAGCCGAAAAGGCGGCTTAAATGGTAAGATAGCGGTAAGATACACGAAAGGGGAAAAACGCATGATCATGACAACGACCGAAACTGTCGCCGGAAAACAGATTACGGAAGTGAAAGGCTTGGTGACAAGCAGTATCGTCCAGTCCCGTCACATCGGCAAAGACTTGCTTGCAGGCTTAAAATCTGTCGTCGGCGGTGAATTGAAAAGCTATACTGAAATGCTGGAAGACTCCAAAAAAGCGGTGAAAGAGCGGCTGATCAGAGAGGCGGAGCAGCTCGGAGCGAACGCCATCGTCGGCCTGAGGTTCGAACTGACCGCAGGACAGAACACATCCGAATTAATCGGATACGGAACCGCCGTCACCGCCGAATCCATTTAAAAAAACAAGCCTCTTTAAAGAGGCTTGTTTTTTTATTTCTCACATGCGATATAGTCTTTATCTCGGTCAAGTCTTTTATTTGCATTGTAAAGCGCTTTTGATACATACGGCTTGTACTTTGTTCTGCCGCCCTTGTTTTTCACTTTCGACGATTTGGCCACGCCGCCCTTATACACCTTGTTCAGCGCCTTGCAGTTTTGATACGTTTTTACCTTTGTTTTCGCTTCTGCCGTCTGCCCCGCTCCGTATGAACATCCGAACACAAGACCGAAAGACAAAAGCACAGCTGACGTCTTTTTCATCTCTATCCTATCCCCTCTCCTAAGTTATGCGGTATTGCTGAACATATCATAGTTCAAATAATCTCCATTTACAAGATAAATAGGAAATTAGTTTTAATTTACGTCCGACTGTATATCTTTTATGGAATTTTTCCCAAAACCTTTTATAATATGAATTGATAGCGCTATCTGACTATGATGATAGGAGGAGAAATGATGATGAAAAAAGGGCTTTTTGCGGGTGTGCTCACTACAGCCGTTCTATTCGGCACATGTACGGCGGAAATTCCGGGGGTGATCAGCCCCAATACGGCGGAAGCGGCGTCCCAGCTCAGCAAAGGAATCGGCGGAAGGGCCTACCTGAATAGCACGGGTTCTGTACTCGTCACGAAAATTCAGCTTCCAAGCTCAATTCAGGTGTCAAATGGGACAGCCTATATTTACTCAGGATTTACCGGAGGCACAGAGGCTGATATCGGACTTCAGTACAGTGACACCTATCATGTATGGAAACCGATCATGAAAGTCGGTTCAAAGGGACAAGGCCAGGTCCGGTATCTGGAAGGAGAAAGCCAATTCACCTATACGAAAGGCTTCCGGCCCGGCAGCACCGTACAGCTGACCATCTACAAAAATCTGAACGGCAATACCCGCGCCACATACTGGGGCACGAATAATGACGGATACACCGGCCGCATCATCTCAGAACTCGCCCAAACAAATGTAGGCTCTGTCTCAAAATGGAAAGCGCTCGCCACCGTCGCGGTCACATCAGAGGATCAGCGCCCTTACATCAAATCAAACTTCTCAACAGCCTTTACGAACATCACGATTGACAATAAAGCAGTCACACCTGTGATTGATACACAGGATTTTGCCAAATTGACAGTGTCAGGCAGCAGCGTCAGCATGTCTGTCGTCAAATAAAGAATTTTGAACGCACGATTTCTTGCATCGTGCGTTTCGTGAGGGTCTGCCGGATACGCAAATCCCTTATTTTTCGGATGACGTTTAATAAACAAACTCTGTTACATTCAAAATGTCGATTTCTATATAACAATTAGAGGAACCTCATTTGTTGAGGTTCCCCGTTATTCTCCAACTCACGCACCGGTTAACTTCACATACTGTCAGCCGGCTCAGGGCTGTCCAATTTTAGTTAGAATATAGCTTTAACAGGTCTTGTGCTGGAAAACGATCTGCATCGTTCGCCTCAACAAAATATGCCAACTGCCATTTTTGTGTTTCGATAGCTTGTTTGCTAGTGGGATTTTCCCATTCAGGGTAAACTCTAATTGCCATTTTTCCTTTTGTAGCGGCTGTTTTAAGGATATTTTGCTTTACAAGAACTTCTTTTGGAAAAACAAATTGTCCAAAATGATGATTACTGGCAAAAGTATTGATAACCAATAAATCAGCAGCTTTTTCATATGAAAAGGCTTGGTTTTTACCATCTCCATCTTTTTCCCAAAAAGCAACAAACTGTCCTATCTTGTTAGGCGTTATTTTTGCGACTCTGAATCGAACTGATTTTGAATGCAGTTGAAACCTACCGGCCCCATACTCTGAGTTTTGAGCTTCTTCTTGAATATCATGTATCGTTAAGTGATTTGGTTCATAAAAAATTTTATTTACATGTGTTAACGCCTTATAAAATTCATTCACTGCTTCGTACTCCTTATTTTTTATAGTACGTCATCCATTGCTTCTTGATTAAAATGGGCTGATCATGTGTTTCCAATAAAAAAACAGCCCTCCTCAGGGTTGTTTTTTTAACATTTCTTTCATTATTTCCGCCAAAATGCTGAGCAGTCCGCCTTATCCTGAATATTGAATTGAATCATGCGTTCAAGCAGCTCATAATGCACCGGTTCAGTCCATTGAATTCTGAACAAACGGGAAGTGGCGCTGTAGCCGGCACAGGCAATGTCGTCGGCAAAATGCGCAATTCCCGCTTCTTCGGGGGAAACACTTACATGATGCTTTGCTGCCGCAAAGCCGATAATATAGGTGCCGTGATCGGTAAACATTGGCGTGTTCCACTTGATCTGCGCTTCTAAGTTCGGAAATTGGCCAGCCGTCCACGAGAGGATTTCCTCCATTCGCAGACGATGATCAGGGCTGTCGATACTTGATAAACAGTCTTTGAAAACGTCCATGTCTGCCTCCTTCAACATCACGTCCGCTAGCGCCAAAACCCCGGATTTTCAGCTTTTTCCTTGATGTTAAATTCGATGATCTTCTTAAGCAGATCATAGTGCACCGGATCAGTCCATCGAATTCGGAACAGGCGCGAAGAAGCGCTGTACCCGGCTTGAGCGATGTCATCGGCAAAATGCTCCATCGTCTCTTTTTCAGGTAAAATGCTCAAATGATTTTTTGCCGCGGCAAACATAATGATATAGGTGCCGTGATCGGTAAATGTCGGTTTGTTCCACTTGATCTGCGCTTCTAAGTTCGGAAATTGGCCAGCCGTCCACGACAAAATTTCCTCTGCTTTGAGACGGTGATCCGGGTTATCGATTCCTGATACATATTTTGCAAACACATCCATGCCCATCTCTCCTAAAATGAAATATCATTACTCTTTACATCATCATAGCCAACAGACGGACACGATACAACTCTGGCCAGGCATGTAAATCAAAAAAAGCCCTCCCCAAAGGAGAGGACCCGCCCCTTCACATCACAGCTTTCTCTAATATCTCTCCCCCAGCTCCCGCAAAATAAAGTCGTAGATCATTCTTGTCCGCTCTTCTTTCGGATACAGCATGAATTCCTGCCGCTTCGGGATATGACTGCCCATCCTGTCCTGAAAAGTGGTTCTGAGATAGGCGGTTCTGTAAACCTGATTTTCAAAAGAATGATAGGATACTTCCAGCTCCATCGTTTTGCCGTTTGAGAACGTGACCGCTGTGTCATCAAATGCCGTCGGTTGAAAATCTTTAACGTGCACATGAGATATCCAGCCGCATTGAGGCCTTGCAGAAGAAAGTGTAGGGAATAAAAAGATGTGATTTGAAGGGTCCACCATAATCGGCGGCTTGTGAGAAATTTTAATCGCTTCATATGTTCCCGCTTTTCTCCCGGCATAGCTGGAGCCAAAGTAGCGGCAGCTTCTGTCGATGATGTGAATCGGCTTCATACTGACATACAGAATGCAGTCTTTTTCAATGACCTTCGACCCCATTTTACCGTCTATTTCCTCAGGCAAAACAGCGATGGTTGAACGATTTACTTCATAGCTTTCTAAGGGTGCGTGTGTTTTCTGGCACATAATGTGCAGCCTCCAATCCTTTTCTTGAAAATTTATACTAATAATCTATCATCTGTCATTGGAAAACGACAGGTTTTTTTTGAATATAGCTAAAAATCACCTTTTAAAGATGTAATTTAGTCTTAAATTACTATTTAAATATTATTTTTCTTTTTCATTTCACCTCATTTATACAATGCTAATTTTCGTTTTTTCGTCAATTTGCAGGATATGTCGATATATTTCCAAGTATTAGTTGTCTAAAGATTATAAAAATTAATTGATTTTTCCGGTCGTTATCCATATACTATAAAAAAGGCATTGGGGGGATTCTTTATGAAAGAGAAAAAGTCGTACACTGAGCTCATGAAGTCCCGCAACACGCAAAAAGCAAACGAATTCGATGTGACAATGGCCGATATTTACATTCAAATGGTGCTTGATGAATCCTTGTATAAACGCCGGATCGCCATGCTGACCATGCAGATTAATAAGGCGCTTGATGATAAAAATAAAGAAGCGTTCCTCACGCTTTCAAAAGAATATGCCGCACTCAAACAGAGTGAATAAGCCAATCCATATGGATTGGCTTTTTTTACATTATCCGTTTACGATGGTGCCGCCGTTCACATGAATCGTCTGTCCCGTGACATAGGAAGAATCATCGCTTGCTAAGTACAAATAGCTCGGCGCCACTTCAACAGGCTCTCCCGGGCGCTGCATCGGCACGTCTGAGCCGAAGACTTCCACTTCCTTCGCCGAGAAGCTCGCCGGGATCAGCGGCGTCCAGATCGGCCCCGGAGCCACTGCGTTTACCCTGATGCCCTGAGTGACAAGAGATTGGGAAAGAGATCTTGTAAACGTGACGATCGCCCCTTTTGTCGCTGAATAGTCAATCAATGTTTTGTGGCCTTTATAGGCGGTAATGGAGGCCGTATTAATGATTGAACTTCCTTTTTTCAGGTGAGGGAGCGCGGCTTTCGTTAAGTAAAACATTGAAAAAATATTCGTCTGAAACGTTCTGATGAGCTGGTGGCTCGTGATTTTCTCAATCCCCGGCTGCACGTGCTGCTCACCTGCGTTGTTGACCAGGATGTCAATGGAAGGAAAGGCTTGGCCCGCCTGGCGGATGACATCGTTGCAAAAGGCTTCGTCGCCGACATCCCCTGCGATCAGCAGACACTTCGCCCCCTCTTTTTCTACATATTGCTTCGTCTCTTCGGCATCCTGATGCTCATCAAAGTAAACGATGACCACATTAGCGCCTTCCTTCGCGAATAAAACGGATACGGCGCGGCCGATTCCGCTGTCTCCGCCCGTGATGATCGCCGTTTTCCCTTCAAGTTTTTTCGCCGCTTTCGGTTTGTCAAAAACGGGGCGCGGGTCCATTACATATTCAAAGCCCGGCTGCCGGTTTTGATGCTGCGGCGGCAAGGTTTTCTTCTTCTGGTTAGCCATTTTGATCACTCCTTTACATTAATTACTATATTATGAGTAATTTGAGCATCTTATACGAATTTCATGTATGAACAGAGTCTTATTGGAAAAATTAAGAATATACAACAGAGGAGGTAAATCTGAATTGACTACTTTTTCAAACGAGGAACCGGCTTCCTATTGGAAAGCAACAGCTGACATTCCTTCCTTCCCCGCTCTCACTGAAGATACGGAATGCGATATTGCGGTTATCGGCGGAGGAATTACGGGCCTGACAACGGCATACGAACTGACGAAAAGAGGTTTCCGTGTCGCTGTCATTGAAGCAGACCGGATTTTAAACGGGACGACCGCGGGCACGACCGCAAAAATCACCGCCCAGCATGATTTCATCTATGCCGATCTTATTCAGCAGATCGGTCTGACCAGCGCAAGGCTGTATTTCGAAGCCCATCTCCGCGCCATGGAAGACATGAAGCAGATCATCAAGGACCTTTCGATTGACTGCAGACTGATTGAACAAGACGCATATCTTTACACCAATACAGAATCAGGCGTCAAAAAAATCCGCAGTGAGCAGGAAGCTTATACCAAGCTCGGTATTGAACACGAGCTTGTGAAAGAACTTCCCGTCCCCGTTGCTTGCAGGCTCGGCCTCGCCATGAAGAATCAGGCGCAATTTCATCCGCTTTTATATGGTGCGGCGCTCGTTAAAGAGATCGTTAAAAACGGGGCGCGGATTTTTGAACAGACGGCTGCGATCGACATAAAAAAAGAACCGCAGCCGGAAGTGGTCACGAAAAACAGACACGGCATCAAGTGCAGCTATATTGTCTGCTCTTCCCACTTTCCTTTTTATGACGGAGGCGGGCTTTACGCCGCCAGAATGTATGCCAGCAGATCCTACGTACTCGCGGTAAAACCGAAACAAGCGTATCCGGACGGGATGTATCTCAGCATAGACAAGCCGTCCAGATCACTGCGATACACCGATTTGAACGGTGAAAAACTGGTTCTTGTCGGCGGCGAAAGCCACAAAACAGGCCAGGGAAAAGAAATGTCCGAGCATTACGAAGCGCTGAAACAATTTGCGGAAGACACAATCGGGGTTGAAAGCATCCCATATCATTGGTCTGCACAAGACCTTGTCACCATTGACAAAATTCCGTTCATCGGTCCCATCTCAGGAGATGAAGAACATATTTTGGCGGCGACCGGTTTTAAAAAATGGGGCATGACAAGCTCAGCGCTCGCCGCGAAGCTTTTTGCTGATCATATTCAAAACAAAAAGAACCCGTTTTACGGCCTGTTTATTCCGTCACGCTTCCACGCAGATCCGGGACTGAAAAAACTGATTTCCTATAATGCCGACGTGGCCAAACACCTTATCTCGGGCAAACTTGAGAGGCCGGACGCTTCACCTGAGACTCTTCGGCCCGGGGAGGGAAAAATCGTAACGGTAAACGGCAAACGGGCCGGCGCCTATAAAGATGAAAAAGGCTGTCTGCATCTTGTCGATACGACATGCACCCATTTGGGCTGTGAGGTCGAATGGAATGACGGCGAACGGACGTGGGACTGTCCTTGTCACGGGTCCCGGTTCACACCCGACGGCGGGGTTGTCGAAGGTCCCGCCATCAAGCCGCTGAAGCGCCTCAGCCAAGATTAACTAAACCATTCTGTACGAATGGTTTTATTTTTTTGCATTAAAATATTTTTATCAGATTCCTTCATTCAAGTTCCTTCCATACCGATAAAAAGAAAAAGAGAATATCTGGGGGAACTTATATTGTTATTTAAAAAAGACCGCAAAAAAGAAACAGCTTATTTTTCGGAAGCCGATGGAAAAAAACGCATCGCGCTTTCAAATCAATATGCAGATGTCCAAAAACAGCTGAAAATGGTCAGGCTGGGAAACGAAGAACTTCATGTGCTTGAAGAGCTGCAGCCGTTAATTAAAGAACATATCTCAACAATCGTCGATTCCTTTTACCGAAACCTGGATCACGAAAAATCATTAATGACGATCATTAACGACCACAGCACGGTCGAGCGCCTGAAAAAAACATTACGGCGTCATATCCATGAGATGTTTGCCGGCACGATTGATGATGAATTCATTGAAAAAAGACAGCGCATCGCTTCCATCCATTTGCGGATCGGCCTTGAACCGAAATGGTATATGGGAGCGTTTCAGGATCTGCTTCTGTCGATGATGAACATATATGAAGCAACCATTCCGGATTTGCATGAGCTTTTAAAAGCGATCAAAGCGACGACGAAAATATTGAATCTTGAACAGCAGCTCGTCCTTGAAGCATTCCAGAGCGAATATAACTGTCAGCGTGACGAACAAGAGGAAAAGAAAGCCCGTCTTCATCAAAAAATCCAGGAAACATCCGGATCACTCGCTGATTTGTTTTCAGAAACGAGCAGAGCCGTGCAGGAGCTGGTCGATAAATCCGAGGGCATTTCCGAGGCGTCAAAAGCCGGCACTGTCACTTCCGTACATGTCGAAGAAAAATCAATCGGCGGGAAAAAAGAGCTTGAAAGCCAGCAGAAGCAGATGAATAAAATCGACGCCAGTCTTCTGCAGATTGAAGAAGAAATGGACAAGCTGAATGACATCGCCCAGCAGATCGAAAAAATCTTCGGCATCGTGACGGGGATCGCCGAGCAAACGAATCTCCTGTCACTCAACGCTTCAATAGAATCCGCGAGAGCCGGGGAGCACGGCAAAGGGTTCGCCGTTGTCGCGACGGAGGTAAGAAAGCTTTCAGAGGATACGAAAAAAACCGTTTCCACCGTATCAGAGCTTGTGAACAATACTAATACACAAATCAACATCGTGTCCAAACATATTAAAGATGTAAACGGACTTGTAAGTGAAACGAAAGAAAAAATGGCGCAGATCAACCGTCTGTTTGATGACATCGTCCAAAGCATGAAAACGAGCAAAGACCAGACAGGCAAAATCGACGTTGATTTGCAGGCCTTTCTCGGCGGCCTTCAAGAAGTCAGCCGCGCCGTTTCCCACGTTGCATCATCCGTTGATTCACTTGTTATCCTTACAGAAGAATAAAGACAAACCGATCGGCCTTTTTCATAAAGGGCCGGTCTTTTTAATGTTAACTTAAAATATAATAGAGTTGACATATATAAAGACTCGCTTTATTGTATAAACATATTTTGATAAGCTGGAGGAATACATAATGAAATTGACAGAAATGATGCATATTGCCGTGTTTACCGCCATTATGGGACTTTTGGGGCTGCTCCCGCCGCTTTTCTTATCCTTTACGCCGGTTCCGATTACGCTCCAGACGATCGGAGTGCTCTTATCGGGAAGCATCCTAAAACCGAAAGCGGCGTTTTTAAGCCAATTGCTTTTTTTGCTGATTGTGGCATGCGGAGCGCCTCTCCTTTCAGGCGGCAGAGGCGGGTTCGGGGTTTTTTTCGGGCCGAGCGCCGGATATCTCATCGCATATCCGCTGGCGGCATTACTGCTGAGCCTCAGCATCCAAGGCCTTCGCTCAGCTGCTGTCCCCCATTTGTTTATCAGACAGTTCTTGTTCGGCGTGCTGTTTTTGTATGTCATCGGCATTCCCGTTCAGGCTTTTATGATGCACATTGATATCTTAACTGCCGTAAAGCTCAGCCTCATCTATGTGCCCGGAGATCTGCTTAAAGCGGCCGCAGCCTCATTCGCAGCCGTAAGAATCAGAAAAACTCTTCAAGCAAGCCGGCTTTTGCCGACGAAAGGAAGCTGATTTTATTCATCATGATTACATCATCATATTCAGATACAGCCGGACAAGCGCCGGAACAGATCGCAATTCAGACAGAAACAGAACAGATCACCTATCAAACTTGGAACAGGCTGGTTAACCAAACCGCAAACTGGCTTGGCAGCCTTTTAGGTAAGCCGGAAAACATTGCAATATTACTGCCGAACGGCATCCCTTTTTTACAACTTTTCGCAGGGGCGGCGCATGCCGGCTGCACGGCGGTTCCGTTAGATCCCCGCTCGGCAGCGGCGGAACTCGCGGACCAGCTGAACATCAGCAAAACCGGCCTCGTCATCTGTGACCGCCGGCTGAGCGGCAGACTGGACGGCGTCAAAACGCCTGTCATCCTGTGGGATGAATGCAGGCCTTTGATCGAGGCGGAAAAAACGGAAGGCGCTTTGATCAAAAACGCCGGCCTGCCCTTTTATACCGGATTCACCTCGGGATCGACCGGTAAGCCGAAAGCCTTCACCCGCTCTCACCGTTCGTGGCTGGAGAGCTTTTCTTGTACGAAACGTGAATTCGGCATTTCCCCTGATGACAAAGTGCTGGTACCGGGCACGCTTCGCTCGTCACACTTTTTATACGGCGCCGTCAGCACTTTGTTTATCGGCGGAACCGTCATCCTTCAAAGAAAATTCAATCCGGCCGGAATGAAAGACCGGCTCAGACAAGCTGACGTTCTATATACCGTTCCGACAATGACGGACGCCCTGCTCTCACTAGAGGCGTTTCCGGATACACCGCTCAAGGTGATTTCTTCCGGTGCAGACTGGCCCGCTTCGTCAAAACAAGCGCTGTCAGAGCGCTATCCCCATTTGCGGTTGTACGATTTTTACGGAACGTCTGAGCTGAGTTTCGTGGCGTTCTTATCGCCTGAAGACAGCGCCCGAAAGCCTGACGCGGCGGGCCGCCCGTTTGAAAATGTTACAATCGAAATCCGCCGGCCCGGCGGAGAACGCTGCATGCCGGGCGAAACGGGGAAGATTTTTGTGAACAGCCCGATGAAATTTTCCGGATACATCAACGGCGCAAAACCTGATGATTCCGGCTGGATGACGGTTGATGACATGGGATATATTGATCGTGAAGGCTATCTTTATATCGAAGGACGTGAAAACGGGATGATCGTATCAGGCGGCCTGAATGTATTCCCGGAAGAGATAGAACGTGTGCTCAACCGCTGTCCGGGCGTCAGAAAAGCGGCCGTCATCGGCATTCCTGATGATTATTGGGGCAGCATCGCCGTTGCGGTGATCGACGGACATGCAAATGTAAAGGAACTGAAGAAACAGTGCCGCGAGCAGCTGGCGGCATATAAAATCCCGAAAAAGTGGCTGTTTTCAGAAATACCGGAAACAGCCGGCGGAAAGATCGCCCGTGCCGCCGTACAAAAGCAGGCAAAGGACATGATGGAATGGAAGCTGTAATTACGGATGCGAAACGGACGATTTTCGCCCGGGAAAACGGCCTGTTAAAAGACTGTCTCCCAGAAGATTTGGCAGCTCCGCTGATCCGCCATTTGAGCCGGAACATGCCCGAAGACATTGATGAAGTCCTGATTGGAAACGCGACGGGACGCGGCGGGAATCTCGCCCGGCTGTCAGCCTTGGCCGCCGGGCTTCCTTTGAGCGTGTCCGGTACGACCATCGACAGGCAGTGCGGCTCCGGACTGGACGCCGTGAGGGTCGCGTGCCACTTTGTCAAAGCCGGCGCGGGGAACACGTACATCGCGGGAGGAGCGGAAAGCAGCAGCCGTTCCCCTTTCTCATCCCGGGCGCGCTTTTCTCCTGAACACATCGGCGATCCTGATATGGGCATAGCAGCCGAGTATACGGCACAGGCTTACGGCGTAACGAGAAAGATGCAGGACGAATATGCCCTTCTCAGCTATGAACGGAGCGTCAAAGCGCACGAAGACGGCTTGTACCGCCGGGAAATTCTTCCCTGTCACGGATTCGCCGCTGACGAAAACATGCTGAAAAAGCGGAACATGGAGCCTCTCATCTCCCGCGCCAAACCCGTCTTTCAGTCCGGAGGCTCTGTCACCGCCGCCAACAGCTGCGGAATTTCTGACGGGGCGGCGGCAGTTTGTGTGATGGAAGAACAAAAAGCGAGGTCTCTCGGTTTAAAGCCGGGATTGCGTTTTATCGGAAGCGCGGTAAGCGGCGTCCATCCGCATTATCCGTCAGCAGCCCCGGTTTATGCCGTCAAAAAGCTTTTAAAGGAACGGAACCTGTCACCGGATGATATTGATATATACGAAATCAACGAGGCGTTTGCCGTCAAAATATGCGTCTTTTCACAGCAGCTTCAAGTGCCGTATTCTAAAATAAATGTCCGGGGCGGGGCTCTGGCGGTCGGGCATCCGTACGGGGCTTCCGGGGCGGCGCTTGTCACCCGGCTTTTTTATGAAGCAAAAAGACGCCCGGATGCCCGCTACGCCGCAGCAGCGATCGGCAGCGGAGGCGGAGTCGGACTGGCGCTTCTCTTTGAAGTGTTAACGTAACGGCAGTATAATAGATGATATCGATAAAAAATGATCGGAGTGGAGACTTTATGACTGCCGTTTGTTTAGTAAGACATGGAGAGACTGATTGGAATGCCCAAAAGAAGCTTCAAGGCAAATCGGATATTCCGTTAAATGCGACGGGAGAGCGTCAGGCGAAAGAAACAGGAGAGTACTTAAAGGGGTCCGAATGGGATGTCATCGTCTCAAGCCCGATGAAACGGGCCAGAAAAACAGCTGACATTATTAACGGGTTTTTGAATCTTCCCATTGTGGTCATGGAAGATTTCAGAGAACGGAGCTACGGTGATGCGGAAGGAATGTCTTTACCGGAACGGTCGAAGCGCTACCCGGATAAAAACTACCCGAACATGGAGACAGCAGAAGAGCTGACAGACAGAATGCTTGCCGGTTTAGTGAAAGTTCAGGAGCGGTTTCCTGAGCAAAAAGTACTGATCGTCGCTCACGGCGCAGCCATTCACGCCCTCTTGTCGGCCATTTCTGACGGTGATACCGACATCCAAAACGCAAAGCTTGTCAATGCGTGCCTAAGCAATATCGAACGAATTGAAAATAAATGGCGCGTCAAAGATTACAATGTAAGCAGCCACCTGTCAGAATCATAACAAAAAGGCCCGAATTCAGTTTTGGGCCTTTTTGGCGAGCATTTTTTTCTGAAGATCATGTAATATGGCGTCCGCCCCGTCAATGCTCCGGCGCTCCGTCCATACCGCCCTGTCCGCGCGGTAAACGTGTCCGTTTTTTACGGCTGTCAGCTGTTTCCAGAGGTGATTTTTTTCGAGTTCTTTCTCACCGTCCATCAGTACGATGTAATCAGGATCGATATGCAAAAGCTGCCCGGGCGTCATCTTGATAGAGTCTGATTTCCCGCCGGAATCCGTCTGGACCGCATAGGTAAACCCTGCGAGCGTCAAAAGCCGGGACGTAAAAAACTGATCATCCTTTACGGAAATGCTGTCATTTGCAGCGTCAATTAATAAAATCGTGCCGCCTTCTGCATCCAGCTTTCTTTTGATGTCATTCAGCTTTTCTTCCTGAGCCGACAATTGTTTCTCTATGATGCCATCTTTACCGACCGCCTTTTCAATAGTAAGGGCAGCGTCAACCGCATCCTGATAATCCGCAGCTTCATTTTTTAAAGCGATTGTCGGAGCGATCTTTGTCAGTTTTCGGTATATCCCCCTGTGAAGGCTTGAGTCTGCAATGATGAGATCGGGCTTTAACGAAGTGATCTTTTTCAAATCAGGGTGTGACGGTGGTCCGACAGACGGACTGCCGTCTTTTCGCTCTGTCCGGTTATCCGCCGCGGCCGCCGGCTTTATGCCGAGATCATGGAGGGTATCAATAAAGCCTTCATTCAATACGGCGATGCGATGCGGGTGCGCAGCCACATGCGCCGTCCCCAGATCGTGCCTGACGGCGGTTTCATGTTCCTGTTCTGAGCATGCCGTTATGAAGAGAACGGATAAGATCATCAGCATACTGAAAATTTGTTTCATCTGTTCCCCCTCTTTCGTTTTTCCGCAATTATATCATTGACAATATAAGTATCAATGATATTCATTATCATTATTTTTATAAAATGGTTTCACAGCTTTTCTCCGTCAAGAAAGCCGAAGACTGATTCATGCCGGCCGCTTTATTTCATTCCGCTTCCGTTTCCATCAGACTTCTGCATTCAACAAAAGGTGACATTTATCCTGTTTTTGCCGCAGCTTCCAAAAATGGAATCAAACCGTTCGACCCAGCAAACAAGAGAGCGATTGCGGCTGTGTACAAATACTCATGTCCTTCCATCGGTTTTTTCCATTAAAATTTAAATATTTCGGGTTCCTATTAAACGAAAGAGAGATGATATACCTAAATAGAAATAAAACAAATTGAAAAAAATTGGGTCTACTAAAATATTATTCCATGCTATACAATTAATCCACAGAATAATCTGTCTATTGGTTGTTCTGCAAATGAAAAAAAGGAGAGGATAAAGAGTGAGAGGCAAAAAGGTATGGATCAGTTTGCTGTTTGCTTTAGCGTTAATCTTTACGATGGCGTTCGGCAGCACGTCTCCTGCCCAGGCGGCAGGGAAATCAAACGGGGAAAAGAAATACATTGTCGGATTTAAACAGACAATGAGCACGATGAGCGCCGCTAAGAAAAAAGATGTCATTTCTGAAAAAGGCGGGAAAGTGCAAAAGCAATTCAAATATGTAGACGCAGCTTCAGCTACATTAAATGAAAAAGCTGTAAAAGAGCTGAAAAAAGACCCTAGCGTCGCTTACGTTGAAGAAGATCACGTTGCAAAAGCGTACGCGCAGTCCGTGCCTTACGGCGTATCACAAATTAAAGCCCCTGCTCTGCACTCTCAAGGCTTCACTGGATCAAATGTGAAAGTAGCGGTTATCGACAGCGGTATCGATTCTTCTCATCCTGATTTAAAAGTAGCAGGCGGAGCCAGCATGGTTCCTTCTGAAACAAATCCTTTCCAAGACTACAACTCTCACGGAACTCACGTTGCCGGTACAGTTGCGGCTCTTAATAACTCAGTCGGTGTATTAGGCGTTGCGCCAAGCGCATCTCTTTACGCTGTAAAAGTTCTCGGCGCTGACGGTTCCGGCCAGTACAGCTGGATCATTAACGGAATTGAGTGGGCGATCGCAAACAATATGGACGTTATTAACATGAGCCTCGGCGGACCTTCTGGTTCTGCAGCGTTAAAAGCGGCAGTTGACAAAGCCGTTGCTTCCGGCGTCGTAGTCGTAGCGGCAGCCGGTAACGAAGGCACTTCCGGCGGCTCAAGCACAGTGGGCTACCCTGGTAAATACCCTTCTGTCATTGCGGTAGGCGCTGTTAACAGCAGCAACCAAAGAGCATCTTTCTCAAGCGTAGGTTCTGAGCTTGATGTCATGGCACCAGGCGTCTCTATCCAAAGCACGCTTCCTGGAAACAAATACGGCGCGTACAATGGTACGTCAATGGCATCTCCGCACGTTGCCGGAGCGGCTGCTTTGATTCTTTCTAAGCACCCGAACTGGACAAACACTCAAGTCCGCAGCAGTTTAGAAAACACCACTACAAAACTTGGTGATGCTTTCTACTACGGAAAAGGGCTGATCAACGTACAGGCGGCAGCTCAGTAAAACATAAAAAACCGGCGTCGGCCATGGCCCCGCCGGTTTTTTTATTATTTTTCTTCCTCCGCATGTTCAATCCGCTCCATGATCGACGGGTGGCTCCCTCTGAAAATTTTGACGAGAAACGGCGGGTTGACCCGGCTCAGTCCCGTATCGGCCAAGTCCTGAAACGTCTCAATCGCCGCTTCCCGGTTTCCGGTCAGCTCGATGCCGTAGCGGTCGGCGGCGTTTTCCTGATACCTGGAGACGGCATTCGTAATCGGATCAGAAGCAAAACTGAGAACGGATATGAGCAGCAATAACAGCGGGAGGGCGGCCAGATCTTCAGGCCCCTTTATATGAAGCATTCGGCCGAAGAATTTGGACAGCCGCTTATAAAGCTTGTCAATGATATAGAACCCGGCTAATGACAGCAGCAGATACCCGGCCAGTCCGATGTACACGTGCTTCATCACATAATGCCCCATCTCATGCCCCATAATGAACAAAATTTCCCGATCCTCCAGTTTGTTAAGCGTCGTATCCCACAAAACGATCCGCTTATTCGAACCGATGCCCGTCACATACGCATTCAGCGCATTCGTTTTCTCCGACATATTTACTTCATAAACATGGCTGGCCGGAATATCGGCCTTGTCGGCAAGCGACAAGATTTTGCTTTCCAGCTCCTTGTCTTTCAGCGGATAGAAATCATTGTATAAAGGATCAATCACGACCGGCTGCAGGAAAAACAAAAACAGGGTAAACGGCACAGTAAGACACCAAGCGTAAAACCACCATTTTTTTGTATGCTTTGTGATCAGCCAGTAAAACACAAGCACACACACGGCAAACAGCGGAAAACTGATCCAGAAATCAATGACATGGTCTCTTATCCAGCTTGCTGCTGTCTGCGTCGAAATATGATACGCAAGCGAAACCCGATATCCGATCCATTCAAGCGGAAGCGAAGCCGCCGTTACGATGAGTGAAATCACAAATACGAAGCTTACGATTTGCAGCACCCGAAAGCGCACCGCTGCTTCCAGCCAATGCTTTATTTTTTTGGCAAGCCCCGTAATGAGCAGCAGAAAAAATAAAAACCAATCTAACGGCGCACCGATGAAAAATAAAAAATCCTTTACATTTGAAAAGTTTTCAGCGGCTTCCAGGCGGCCCGAGTCCATAAACGAGGACGGATCGGCTTTCGTTCCCTTTACGGCCTCCGGGACGGCGGAGTCGCCTGTCATAAAGAAATACCAATAGAAAAAAAGGCCGTACAGCACATAGGCAAGTCCCGCTGCCGCTATCCATTTGCGCATGGAAGTCTCCCTCCTTAGCCTTATGACTTACTCCTATTGTAAGCATAAATGCAAATAAATAGAACCAAGCCTCCGAAACGGATGTTAATCTTTTCACAACAGAAAAGAATGGAACAACAGGAAGCGGGAAAGACTAAAAGACGGAGTGATGAATATGAAAAAAATAATCGCGTTTATTGTAGTAATCGCCCTTTTGGTTATTGCTTTCTTCTATGTATACAGCCGGACCGGCGATGTGTTTCCATCAAGCAACGCAGATCTGATTATTCTGTCTGAGCACGGAAAAAAAGAAATCAAAATTAAAGACAGGCAGAATGTAAAAGATATGCTCGATATCTTGAACCAAGGAAAACAAGTCAAACTGACCAAAAGCGTATCTCCCGATTACGACGGAACGGTCAAATACCATGAAGACCGTTTTGATTCATTCAGCATGTGGCTCGAAAGCGGCAATTATATGATGTACAAGTATAAAAACACGTATTACAAACTGACCCGGCATGATACGAAGCTTGTGCAAAGCATCATTAAGGAAGAATCGCAGAGCTGACCGGATCAGCATGTAAAAGCGAAGCCCCCGGCTTCGCTTTTCGTCCGTCATTTCGGAAGCATGTCCCGGACCGCCCGCCTCAGCAGCTTCCCGGTCGCGTTCTTCGGAATCTCATCAAGAAAAACCACTTCCGCCGGCCGTTTATATTTTGCCAAATGTGTTTCACAGTAATCAAAAACCGCCTGCTCTGTCAGCTCACCGTCCCCCGGCACTATATAAGCATGCACCGCTTCCCCCGTTTTGGCGTCAGGAACGCCGATGACCACGGCTTCTTTAATGCCCTCATGGCTGTAGAGCACTTCTTCTACTTCGCGCGGATAGACGTTGTATCCGCCGACGAGAATCATATCTTTTTTTCTGTCGACGATATAAAAATAACCGTCTTCATCGCGCTTCGCCAAATCACCCGTGTACAGCCAGCCGTCTTTCAGCGCGTGCTCCGTCTCCTCGGGCATCTTGTAATAGCCTTTCATCACATTCGGCCCTTTCACGATCAATTCTCCCACTTGATGGTCGGGCAATTCGCGTCCGAGCGTATCGACGACTTTATTTTCGACATGTAAAATATTCGTCCCGATCGAGCCGGGCTTTCTCCCCCGGTCAAACGGATTAAAACAAGTAACCGGAGACGCTTCAGAAAGTCCGTACCCCTCCAGAATGGTGACGTCAAAGGTTTGTTCAAACGTCTGCAACAGAGCGACCGGCATGGAGGCCCCGCCTGAAATGCACAGTCTGACGGACGCAAAATCCTCCGCCTTGCCGTGCTCGTATTGATACAGATAGTTATACATCGTCGGAACGCCGGCAAAAATGGTTGCCTGACGGCTTTTAATCAGTTTAAACACAGAAGCCGGGCTGAATTGCGGCTCGATTAAGACACACGCTCCGCTCATCAGAGGCGCATTCATACAAACGGTTAAACAAAAAACGTGAAACATCGGCAATGCCGCCACAATTTTGTCTTTCTCATTCATTCCTAAGTATCCGGCGACATCATTTGCATTGGAGAAAAGATTCTGATGGGTGAGCATGGCGCCTTTCGGTTTTCCGGTCGTCCCTGAGGTGTATAAAATGACGGCAGTATCATCTTTGGACAATGTCGGATAAGTTCTGCTGCGCTCCGCCGGGCGAAGCATTTTTGTAAACGTTATCATTTTTAAGCGCAATTGAGGGTCTTCTGTCGATGGAGCGTTCTCTGCTGTCTGGCTGATAATGATATGCTCCAGCAGCGGCAGCGAGCCGTGCAGGCTTTCAAATACGGGAATTAAAAGGTCGATGCCGGCGATCGCTTTGACATCGCCGTTTTTCAGCATGTATGCGATTTCTGAAGGTGTATATGCCGGATTAACAGGTATGACGACAATTCCCGCTTTTAACGCGCCGAAAAACGCAATAACAAAATCAGGCGTATTTCCGAGCAGCAGCGCGAGATGATCCCCTTTTTTCAGTCCCCTGTCCTCCAAGCCGTTTGCAAATGCTTTGATTTTACCTGCCAGCTCCTCATACGTCATGTACTGATCTTGAAACAGACAAGCTGGTTTTTCCGGTTTCTGCGATGCCGTTTCTTCCAATTTGGAAACCAGATTCATTTTCCCACCCCTTTAAAAATTGTAATGAATGAATAGTCATTCATTTATCCGGAATAAACGTTCACTTTTATTATAGAAAAATATAGAAAAACACTCAAGGGCAAAAAGCCCCGAGTGCCGTAAAACCGGAAACTATAATTGTTTCAGCGCTTCACTGACCGGCGTGCCGCCCGCCGTCAGATCGAATGCTTTTTCATACGTATTCGGTTCATCAAGGGATGCGATAACGGTCTTGGCGACATCGTCTCTTGAAATGGAGCCTCTTTCCCAATCGGCCGCGGCTTTGATATTTCCCGTGCCGGGATCATTTAATAACCCGCCCGGCCGGATAATCGTATACGTCAGACCGCTCGCTTCAAGAATTTTATCCGCATAATGCTTTGCGGCGTAATACGGCTTCAGCGCTTCATTCCAATTGCCGCGGTTATGAGCCTGAAGGGCGCTTACCATAATGAACCGCTTGATGCCTGCTATCTTTGCCGCTTCTATCGCTTTCGCGGCTCCGTCAAGATCAATCAAAAGCGTCTTATCGTATCCGGTGCTTCCTCCTGATCCGGCGGTAAACACAATCGCGTCACAGCCTTCAGCGGCTTTCGCGATGTCTTCCGGGCTTCCTTCCAAATCTGCAAGAACGGCTTCTGTTCCCGCGGCTTGAAGCGCTTCTTTCTGCTCTTGTTTCCGGACCATCGCCCGCAGCGTATGCGTGCCGTCTTTTTGAAACAGCCCGGTCAGCCGCTGTCCGATCTGTCCGTTTGCTCCGATGAGAAATACTTTCATCATGATCCCTCCCCATTCATTATGGTTCTATCATTTCACAAAAACGGGCGCTGATTCAAATCATGCGTTCGGCAAATGTTCTAATAAATCAGCTCGAGGAAATCTTCCAGCTCTATTTTGCCGAAATACTGTTTCAGATCGATTCCGGCCAGCGCCTCCTTGATAGCGGTTCGGTCATACTGTTTTCCGGTCAGCGCCTGTTCGACTTCACTCACATCTTTCGCACCGAAGAAATCACCGAAAATTTTGCAGTCCTGAATGATTCCTTTTTTCACTTCAAGACGCAGATCAATCGATCCGACCGGATAACGTTTCGAATGCTGAAGATTAAATGCGGGCGACCTTCCGAAATTCCAGTCCCAGTTTTGATAGCGCTCTTCGGAAATCTTCCGGATCGCTTTCCAGTCTTCATCGGTCAGTTTATATTCCGGCACTTCGGAAAGATCATTTGTATTAAAAATATGGTGAAGCAGGTGCTTTTTGAATTCATCCGCCGTCATTTTGTCATCAAGAAACTCGCTGATGTTGGCGACACGGCTTCTGATCGACTTAATGCCTTTTGATTCGATTTTGTCTTTTTTCACTTTCAAGGCTGACACAACATGATCAATGGCGGAATCCAGCATTAATGTTCCGTGGCTGAAAATACGCCCTTTCGTCGAAAATTGAGCGTTGCCGGAAATTTTTCTGCCGTCCGCGACGATGTCGTTTCGGCCGCTTAATTCAGCTTCCACACCGAGCTGGCGCAGCGCCTGAATAACGGGTTCGGTGAATTTTTTAAAATTGTGAAAGCTGTCGCCGTCATCCTTAGTGATAAAACTGAAATTCAGATTCCCGAGGTCATGGTAAACCGCACCGCCTCCTGACAGCCTGCGGACGACGATAATTCCGTTATCTTCTACGTATTTCGTATTGATTTCTTCTATTGTGTTTTGGTTCTTCCCGATGATAATCGACGGCTGATTGACATAAAACAGCAGGTATGTCTGTTCAGGGTCGAGATGCTTCACGCAATATTCCTCGATCGCGAGGTTGATCCTCGGGTCGGTTATGTTTTGGTTGTCGATAAATAACATGGTGCTCCTCCTTTATTTCTCCCACTTCAATCCGGAAGCGGCGATTGTCACTTCGCCCCCGAACTCGGATTCCGCTTCTTCTTTCAGCTTCCGGTGCTCGCCGAAATGAGGCAGATGCGTGAGAATCAGCTCCCCCGCTCCGGCCTCCTTCGCGATCCGTCCGGCTTCCAAACTGTTCATATGGCCGGCTGACGTGCCGTCCTGGTCTGCGTAAAAATTGCACTCGCAGATCAGCAGATCGGCATTTTCCGCAAACGGGATAAACGCGTCCTGGTAGCTTGAATCAGCCGTATACACAACAGAAGCTGAACCGTCAGTAATCCGCATCGCATAACAAGTGACCGGATGCACCGTTTTCAGAAAGGTAATGGTGAACGGACCTAGAGAAAGCGGGCGGTCCGGCTGATAGGCCACTCCTTTTGTATGCGTTTTATATGTAAGGCGCTCAAACTGTTCTATATCAGCATCATGCCCGTAAATCGGCAGTGCATGCGTCCCTTTTCCGAGAAAGGAGCCGACCTGTTTGGCAAATTGAAGCGGCCCGATATCAGCGATATGATCATGGTGATAATGGGACAAAATGACGGCATCAAGCTCTTCTGCCGGAACATAGGCAAACAGCTTTGATAATACGGCGCTTCCGCAATCGACGAGCAGAGAATAGCCGCCGGACTGAAACAGATAGCCTGAAGTTGCTTCGTTTGCGGCCGGAAACCCGCCGCAGCATCCAATAACTGTAACTTTCATATAATCCTCCGAATGTTTATGATAAAAAGATCCTTTCCTCCAATATACCTATTTTTCGTACAAATTGCATGTTTTAAACATTGTGCCAAAACAGCCGTTGATTTTCTTAAACTGTTATAATACAATGTAGAGACAAAACAATGAAAGAGGGATGGGTATGTTGGAAAAGATGTCGGATTTTTTCAGAAATTTACCCGGTAAGAAATGCGAAGAATGCGGAAATGAGATTGTTGAGCAGTATGAGTGTCACATTAATCTTTGCAATGACTGCTTGAAAATTAAGGATATGTGACAATAGGGCGCCGCACAATTCTAAGTTGTGCGGCGCCCGTTTTTTTCGGCCGTCATCATACTTTCTGAATAGGGAGTTATTCACCATTATTAGCAATTATCTGTACGTTTTAAAAGATTCAGTATATTCAATCTATATTTTTCTATAGACGGATTGTTTTCTTTTCTATTATAATTTGTTCTAATAGCTATCTTTTTAGATACTTATTGCACTTTTTTCTTCGGGAGGTAATCTATGAAAAAATTACGCTTTGGACTAGCGACGCAAATTTTCGTCGGACTCATACTAGGGGTTGTAGTCGGTGTCATCTGGTACGGCAATCCCGCCATTCCAACATATTTACAGCCTATCGGCGATTTGTTTTTACGCTTAATCAAAATGATAGTGATTCCAATTGTCGTCTCCAGCTTAATCATCGGCGTTGCCGGCGCGGGAAGCGGAAAACAAGTCGGAAAATTAGGCTTCAGAACGATTTTGTATTTTGAGATCATTACCACTTTTGCCATTATTCTCGGGCTGGCTTTGGCGAATCTGTTTCAGCCGGGAGCAGGCGTTAATATACATGAAGCTCAAAAGACAGATATCAGTCAATATGTTGAAACAGAAAAAGAACAAAGCGGGAAATCCGTTGCGGACACATTCCTGCATATCGTACCGACAAACTTCTTCCAATCATTAGCCGAAGGAGATCTGCTTGCCATCATCTGCTTTACGGTGCTGTTTGCACTCGGCATCTCGGCAATCGGTGAAAAAGGAAAGCCCGTCTTGGCCTTCTTTGAAGGTGTTTCTCATGCGATGTTCCATGTTGTGAACCTCGTCATGAAAGTTGCGCCGTTTGGTGTTTTTGCGTTGATCGGTGTTACCGTTTCCAAATTTGGGCTCAGTTCCCTGCTTTCACTCGGTAAACTGGTCGGTTTAGTATATGTAGCTTTGGCTTTCTTTCTCATTGTTGTATTCGGAATCGTCGGAAAGCTTGCCGGTTTAAACATTTTCAAATTCCTCGCCTATATGAAGGATGAAATTTTATTGGCGTTCAGTACGTCAAGCTCCGAAACCGTACTCCCCCGCATCATGGAGAAGATGGAGAAAATCGGCTGTCCGAAAGGTATTGTTTCCTTTGTTGTGCCGATCGGATATACCTTTAACTTAGACGGATCTGTGCTGTACCAATCAATCGCCGCTTTATTCCTCGCTCAGGTATACCACATTGACTTGACCATTTGGCAGCAGATTACCCTTGTGCTTGTCTTGATGGTCACTTCCAAAGGAATGGCTGCCGTGCCCGGGACTTCTTTCGTCGTCCTGCTTGCGACACTCGGCACAATCGGCGTTCCTGCAGAAGGCCTTGCATTCATCGCCGGTGTTGACCGGATTATGGACATGGCCCGTACGGTCGTCAATCTGACCGGAAACGCGCTGGCATCCGTTGTGATGTCAAAATGGGAAGGCCAGTATGATCCCGTTAAAGGCGCGAAGGTCATGAGCCTCGCCAAAACAGAACAAAACACAACCATCTCAGGTTAAAATGAAAACCCTGCACGGAATGATTTCCGTGCAGGGTTTTTTATGCCATCGGCGATAAAACGTACCGGTGCAAAAGCTTCGCCGTATTAAGAAGCGATAATTCATGTGTGCGTTCAAAAGCGTGTGAAGCATCAATTCCCGGGCCGATCAGCCCGTGGACGATGTCATGGCCCGAACGGATGGCTGCGGAGGCATCAGAACCGTAATACGGATAAATATCAAGCTGATAATCAATGCCATAGCGCTCCGCAAGGCCGGCCAGATGTTTCCTGAGCTGATAATGGTACGGGCCGCTCGCATCCTTCACGCAAATGGAGACGGTATATTCATCCGTAGACTGGCCGTCGCCGATCGCCCCCATATCAACAGCCAAGTATTCGACGGTCTCAGGAGGAATGTTGGAATTGCCTCCGTAGCCGATTTCTTCATTATTAGAAATCAGAAAATGCGTCGTATACGGAAGTTCGATTTTCTCTTCCGTGATGCGGCGGATTAAATTCAAGAGCAGAGCCACGCTCGCTTTGTCATCAAGATGACGGGACTTAATAAAGCCGCTCGGCGTAACCTGCACGCGCGGGTCAAATGAGATGAAATCGCCGACCCTGATACCGAGATCGGACGTCTCTTCCTTCGTCCGGACAGGCTCATCAAGGCGGACTTCCATATTCTCCTGATTCCGCTCTGCCTTGCCGGCGTCCTTGTAGACGTGCACTGAAGTCTGATGCATTAAGATGGTGCCTGTATAGGTTTTGCCGGAAGAAGTTTGGATCTCGCAATATTCCCCTTCAATCGAGTGATATCGGAAGCCGCCGATCAAGTCAATCTTCAGCCGGCCGTCCGCCTTTATCTCCTTTACCATCGCGCCGAGCGTATCAACATGCGCCGTCAGCAATCTGTGTTTCTTGTCATCACGGCCGGGGATTGTGACAAAAAGACCGCCTTTGCGGTTTCTGTAAGAGGAGACGCCCCATTCTTTTAAAAGACTTTCTGTATAGGCGATAACCTCGTATGTATTGCCCGTCGGACTCGGAATCGACACCAATTCTTTAATCAGTTCCATCGTATGTTTCATATTTGCCACAGGTCATTCCTCCTATCAATTTTATTCTTCTTAAAATATACTCTTTTGATCCACAACCCGTCCAATCTTTTCCTTCTCTTTTTTCATAGAATGAAGGGAGCATGAGCATAGGAGGGAAATGTATGATCAGCCGTAAACCGCACAAGCGGAAAAGGTTTCATAATGATTGGTTTGAGGATTGGTTTGAGGATGATTGGTCTGGTGCAGCCTTCTGGGGCTGTAAAAAAGAAAAAGATCACTGTAAAAAGAAAAAAGAAGACCCTTGTAAAAAGAAGAAAGAAAAAAAGAAGAAAGATAAAAAGAAGCATCATCATTCATGCCGCCGCTGCTGCCGTCATTGGTAATCGTTCACACAAGCCCGTTTTACAAATAGATATCTCATGCTCCCCAAACAGCGGATGCTGCTTGGGTTTTTTTATTAAAATTAGTACCAAGTAATAATATCAGGTGTTATAATCTGATATAAAGGAGTGATTTTTCATGTCAAAATCTAAAATTACAGCAATCGGTACATATGCTCCGGCACGCCGATTAACAAACGCGGATTTGGAGCGCATCGTCGATACATCTGATGAATGGATCGTCCAGCGCACCGGTATGAAGGAAAGACGCATTGCCGGCGAACATGAATTCACATCGGATTTGTGTGTGGAAGCGGTGAAAAACCTTGCAGAACGATACAGCGGAACTCTTGATGATGTCGATATGATCCTTGTCGCCACAACGACGGCGGACTATGCGTTTCCAAGCACCGCGGCACGCGTGCAGGCTTACTTCGGCTGGCCGCACACGGGGGCGCTTGATATTAACGCCACATGCGCCGGACTCACTTACGGCCTTCAGCTCGCAGACGCATTAATTACCGCCGGTTCCCATCAAAAAGTGATTGTCATTGCCGGTGAAACATTATCAAAGGTAACGGATTATACTGACCGGACGACCTGCGTTCTTTTCGGAGACGCTGCAGGCGCCCTATTGGTGGAACGCGATGAATCAGCGCCGGGCTTTTTGGCAGCCGTGCAAGGAACAGCGGGAGGAAGCGCGGACGTGCTGTATCGCACGGGACTGAGCACAGAATTAAACGGCGAGCCTCTTAAAGGCGGAGGAAACATGGTGCAAAACGGGCGCGAAGTATATAAATGGGCGGCCAGAACCGTGCCTGAGGAATGCAATGCCCTTTTAGAAAAAGCCGGCTTTTCAAAAGACGATCTGGATTGGTTCGTTCCTCACAGCGCCAACATGCGGATGATCGAATCCATCTGCGAAAAACTGCCCTTCCCGCTTGAACGGACGTTGACAAGCGTTGAATATTACGGCAACACTTCATCGGTTTCTATTATTCTCGCATTGGATGAAGCTGTGAAAGCAAAAAAACTGTCGGAAGGCCAGACGCTGGTATTATTCGGGTTCGGCGGCGGATTGACGTATACCGGACTGTTGGTGAGATGGGGATTTTAATAGTACGACGATCGAAATCTAAAAAAAAGAGGCCCTGAGCATCTGCTCAGAGCCTCTTTTTCTTATGCTGTTATTTCTTCTTCCGTTTTGTGTTCTTTTTTGCTTTGCACCGTAAAATACACGATGGTCAGCGCGATCATGACAACGGCGATGCCCAACAGAATGGATGCCTGCTGCCACATATAGCCGTAATCGCCATTTGAAATGACGGCGCGGAACCCGTTGATGCTGTAAGTCATCGGCAGTGCCCCGTGAATCACTTGATAGAATCCCGGCAGGAGTTCAAGCGGGAAGGTTCCTCCGCTTGCCCCGAGCTGGAGCACCAGAATGATGACAGCGATAAAGCGTCCCGGATTCCCCATCGTTGTCGCCAATAATTGAATCATGGACAGGAACGCGATGCTGGTAATCATCGTAAAGAGATAGAATCTCCACGTGCTTTCCACATCAAGCCCGATTCCTTTTAACAGAACCGTGGCAACAATAACGGATTGAATCAGTCCGACAAGAAGAATAACACTGAATTTGCTGAGGAACCATTCAAAACCGTTTCTCGGACGCCCTGAAGCTTCACTCAGAGGGAATACGACCGTCAGCATCAATCCGCCGACATACAAGCCCATAGAGAGAATATAAGGCGTCAGTCCGGTACCGTAGTTAGGCACGGAATGAATCGCGTTATCGTCCGTTTTTACCGGATCGGCAAACATGCTGTACGTTTTGTCATCTGTCTTAATGTCCCCGGTTTGATCAGCCGCATCTTTCAGCTGGCTGGACAATTGTCCGGTGCCGTCTAAAAGCTTGCTTAAACCGGTGCCGAGAGACGCTTGACCCTGCTCAATTTTGGACGAGCCGTCATGGATTTTGTTTTGCGCGTCCAGCAGTTTCGTTAAGCCGCCTGACACTTGGCCGCTCCCTGACACTAACGCTTCTGATCCTGATTTGAGCTGTCCGAACTTGCTGTTGTATTCGCCGATGCCGGCCGTCAGTTTGTTTTGGCTTTCAAAAACAGTCTGCGCTCCGCTGTATAATTTATCAGTTCCCGCTGTCAGCTGGTTAATCGCGTCTTGTACCGCCGCTGCGCCGTTATACAGTTTCGATGTGGACTGAGGCAGTGCTTTCAGCTGATCAGCCTTCGCTTTTACATCTTTGAGCGCGCTTTTTATGACTGACATATCCGGAAGCTGAATATCTCCGCCGGACGGAAGCTGGCTGACGATATTGTCTAAATCCGGAAGGTCAGCCTTCGGAAGCTTCTCATTCAGAAGCTGAACAAGTTTCGCTTTTTGCTCATCCGTTAAGAAATCACTGTCCTTAATCACCTTTTTGACCGCGTCATCCCGGGCATCCAGGCTGTTTTTCAGATCAGAAAGCTTCTTCTTAAACTGCTGCAGGTCCTTTTCAGTCTGTTCGAGCTGCCCAACCGCGTTTTCAATGTCTGACAGGTTGACTGAATTGATCGCATCTTCAAATGCCGCCGCTTTTTGCGACACTTCCTGCGCCTTGCTGTTTAACGCGCTTAATCCATTCGTTAAATCCGGAAGCTTTTGCTGGAGCTGCTTTTGTGCGTCAAGGCTTGTTTTCAGCCCGCTGGCCACTTGGCCTCCTCCTGAAGCAATCTGTCCTGATTTATCTTGAATTTCGGCGCTTGCGCTCTGAAGTTTTGCGATAGAGCTGTCAAGCGTTTGAATTCCGCTTGTCACTTTCGCCGCGCCGTCTGCAAGCTGCTGTGTTTTATCGCCGATGGTGGCGGTGCTTTCAGTAAGCTTCGCTAAATTTTCCTTCAGCTTGGCGCTGCCGTCTTTCGCGTTTTTCGTGCCGTCGTCTATTTTCTTGGCTCCGCTGCTGGCTTTGCCGAGCCCTTTGGCAATATCTTTAAAGTTATCAAAAATGACTTTTGCGTATTGCTCTGTCACTTCTTTCGACACGGAGGCTTTCAGTTTGTCGATCGCCTTTTCCCCGATTGTCGCACCGACATAGTTTGATCCGGCATTCGTATGATATTTCAGATCCAGCTTCTTCGGATTTTTATCCATTACCGTGCTGGCGTTTTTAGAAAAATCTTCAGGAATCTCGACCAATAAATAATATTTAGCATTTAATAAGTCCTTTAACGATTGATCAAGATCGCTTGAAAAATGCCAATCAAAATTATCATTTTTCTTTAACTCTTTCACAAGGTCGTCACCGATCTGAAGATGTTTCCCTTCGTAGTCCGCCCCTTTATCCTGGTTGACAACGACAACCGGCAGCTGATCCACCGTGCCGTACGGATCCCAGTACGCCTTCAAAAACACTCCGCTGTAAATCAGCGGAACGAATAATATGGCAATGATGGGGATTAACAGTTTCTTGTTCGTTACAATGTCTTTCCACTGGCTTTTTATTGTATTCAACCCTGTTGCCTCCTTCCGCAAACTGACTCATTTGACAAAACGGTCACGGCACCTAAAAAGTGAAGGATCATCTATTATTTAGATAATCCTTGACCAACATACATTTCCAGCAATTCGGCGATCGTCTCTTTTTCAAGAGGCGGATGGTTTTTTTCCCAGTCAAATATCAGCGCGATGTAGAGCTTGAGCATCACAAAAGCGGTCAGTTCCGGATCACACGGTTTAATGCTTCCGTTTTCAATGGCTGTTTCTATCTTTTCTTTAATGTATGACAGAATGGCCCGCTCCATTTTCGCAATGACATCCTGAACGGCTATTGTACCAATCTCGGCGTTCTCCTGAAAAATTTTAATAGTCAGCTGGTGTGTTTTTCTGAATTCCAAGATCGCGACAAGCGCCCGGTGGACATTTTCGTGAAATGAAAGCTCCGGTTTCATCGCTTCGTCTGCGTGTTCCTTCATTTCTCTTAAAATAGTGGTGAAAATATCATCAAACAGTTCTTCTTTGTTTTTGAAAAACGTGTAGATGGTTCCCTTCCCCACATTTGCAAGCTTTGCCACCAGATCCATTGTCGTTGCTTTGTAGCCGAATTGTGTAAAAGACTTCGTTGCCGCTTCCAGAATGAGCTTTTTCCGATCGACGGACATGTTTCCCACCTCGTTAAATTGACCGTTTGAACGTTTTAGTCATTTTGTACATAAGATAACTTATCACAGTCACAAAGAAGATTCAAATGTTTTCTCTTTTATTGGTGTTCCCTTTACAGAACGGGAACATGCAAAAAAACCTCCGTTTTACGATAACGGAGGCTGGTACGTTTCAAATAAATAAGCCAGTGAATCGTATACGGCGGCTTTTCCCTGGTCGATACAGTCGGGGATGCCCACCCCTTCGAAAGACGCGCCCGTCGCGTATACGCCCGGATAGGAAGCTTTCAGCGCATCTCTGAACTCTTTGATGCGCTCCTTATGGCCGACATGGTATTGCGGCATGCTTTCGTTCCAGCGGGTCACACAGGTCATTTCCGGTTCGCCATTTATTTTCATTACTTTTTTCAAATCTTCCATTACGATTTTAATGATCTCGTTATCTGAAAGATCTACGATGGATTCATCTCCGGCCTTTCCGACGTACGCCCTGAGAAGCGTTTTGCCCTCCGGCGCCGCGTGCGGCCATTTTTTATTCGTCCATGTGCAGGCCGTGATGGAGAAGTCACTGTTTCTTGAGATAACGAATCCCGTACCTTCATGCTCCATCTTGACGGCTCCCTCAGGAAAACCTAAGGCGACGTTGGCAACGGACGTAGAATGCATGTCTTTAAGACATGAAACCGCCGGCAGATCAGAAAGCATTTTCGCCGCGGCTTTATGCGGGGCTGTTACTATGCATCCTTCCGCATAGAGCACTTTGCCGTTATCAAGCGTCACGGAATATCCTTTCTCCTCGCGGCCGATATGGGTGACTTTCGTTCCTTTCATCACCTTTGTCAGCGTAAGCTGCTTTTCCAGCTCCTCCACCAACGTTTGAAGCCCTGTCGTCAGCGTTAAAAACTGGCCCTGCTTTTTGGCCGTCAGCTGCTGTCCCGAAGGCTGCGGACGTGATTTTTTCATACCGAGAATCAGGCTTCTGTGCTTCTGCTCAGTCTGATAGAATTGCGGAAACGTGGACATGAGGCTCAGCTTATCAATATCTCCGGCATAAATCCCTGATAATAGCGGTTCTATTAAATTCTCAACGACTTCGTCACCGACGCGTCTGCGGAAAAATTCACCCAGAGACTGATCTTCCTTCGGTTTGCTCGCAGGCAGGACAAAGTCAAGCGCCGCCCGCGCCTTTCCGGGAACAGAAAATAAACCGGTGGAGATGAACGGAGCGATTTTGGTCGGAATGCCCATCACCGCGCCCTTCGGCATCGGATGGAGCGTCTCGTTGACGAGCACGTAAGACTGGCCGGTCGCATTGTTGACGAGCAGATGCTCAAGCCCCAAATCTTTGACGAGCTGCGGCGCGCTTTTTTTCCTTTCCAAAAAAGAATCCGGCCCCCGCTCAATGATGTAGCCGTCTTTATGCGCCGTCTGAATTTTGCCGCCCGCTCTCGGGCCCGCTTCAATCAGGGTGACCTCAAGCGGCAGCTGTTTTTCTTTGATTTCTTTTTCCATGTAGAAGGCGGCGGCTAATCCCGTTATGCCGCCGCCGATGATGACCAGATGTTTTTTATCGCCACTCATTTTTATCGCCTTCTTTACCGTTTAATTCTACTTGTCCAGCTCTTTCAGCACGACCGCTGCAAGCGCGTCGATAAATTCAGGCTGTGCGTTCGGCATAGCCGGACGATAGTAGCTTGCGCCGACTTCTTCGGTCACAGCTTTGCATTCATAATCATTATCGTAAAGCACCTCTAAATGATCGGCAACGAAGCCTGCGGGCACGTATACAAATGCTTTATAAGGATGCTTTTGGTACAGATCGCGCGTGAGATCCTGCACATCCGGCCCGAGCCACGGATCAGGGGTATTCCCTTCACTTTGCCAGCCGACTGCGTAATCGGTAATTCCGGCGCCTTCGGCAATCAGTTTTGCGGATTCCTCCAGCTGGTCAGGATACGGATCGCCGTATTCTTTAATTTTTTCAGGAAGGCTGTGCGCTGAGACGATCAGCATCGCGTCATCCCGTTCTTCTTTCGGCATTGATTCATACGTTTTCTTCACCTGGCTGACCCAATAATCAACGAATTTCGGTTCATCATACCAGCTTTCAACAGACTTGATGGTCAAGCCGCCGAGCTTCTCCGCTTCTTCTTTCGCGCGTTTGTTGTATGACTGGACGCTGAATGTTGAAAAATGAGGGGCGAGCACAAGGCTGACAGCTTCTGTAATGCCGTCTTTATGCATGTCCGCCACCGCGTCTTCAATAAACGGTTCAATATGTTTTAATCCGATGTACACTTTGAATGTTACGTCATCCTGGATTTCATTTAAACGCTGTGCGAGCTTCTCCGCCTGCTCCTGCGTAATTTTTGCAAGCGGCGAAATGCCTCCGATCGCTTCATATCTGTCTTTTAAATCTTGAAGCATATGAGGCTCCGGCTTTCTTCCGCGTCTGATATGCGTATAATAACGTTCTATGTCCTCTTCTTTGTAAGGCGTTCCGTAAGCCATGACAAGAAGTCCCATTTTCTTTTTGCTGCTCATTTTGTTACACACCTCTTTTGATGGTCTGTCCACCTTGATTTTGACAGGAAAATCTTCTTATAACCAACGATCTGCTCAGGAAGATTGTTCCGTTTTTTTGGCCGCGGAATATTCATGTACAAACGCCGTCAGCTTTTTCAGCGTTGCCGGATTGACATCAGGGAATACACCGTGCCCTAAATTGAAAATAAACCCGTCCGTTTTCATGCCTTGATCAAGTATCGCTTTCGCTTTTTTCTCGATGACTTCCCAAGGCGCAAGAAGAAGCGACGGATCAAGATTGCCCTGAACCGTTTTTGTAATGCCTTGTTTTCTGGCGTCATCTATGCCGAGTCTCCAATCAAGACCGACGACATCAAGAGGAAGGTCATGCCAATCCCCGGCCAGATGGCTTGCGCCTACGCCGAACATGATCAGCGGAACTTGTTCTGCTGAAAGCTCCCGGAATATTCTGTCCATCACCGGTTTTATAAACTGCCGGTAATCTTCGCGGTTCAGCGCGCCGACCCATGAATCAAAAATCTGAATGGCTTTTGCGCCGGCGTTAATCTGCGCTTTCGCATAAACGATAATCATGTCCGCGAGCTTGTCCATCAGCATTTGCCACGCTTGCGGCATACTGTGCATAAACGCTTTTGTTTTGTTGTAATTTTTAGAAGGCCCGCCTTCAATCATATAACTGGCCAGCGTAAAAGGCGCTCCCGAAAAACCGATGAGCGGAACATTCAGCTGTTCGTTTACGAGTAATCGGATCGTTTCCAGCACGTAAGGAACATCCTGTTCGGGATTCAGTTCGCCGAGCTTTTCAATATCCGCAGCAGAGCGCACCGGCTGATCGATCACCGGGCCGATTCCGTTTTTTATTTCAACATCCACTCCGATATAAGGAAGCGGCGTCATAATGTCTTTATATAAAATGGCAGCGTCCACTCCGTACTGCTCGACCGGGAGCCTCGTCACATACGCGCACAGCTCGGGCTGATGCGTAATTTCGACTAAGCCGTACTTTTCCTTCAGCTTGCGGTATTCCGGCTGAGACCTCCCCGCCTGTCTCATGTACCAGACAGGGACGTGATTTGTTTTTTCTCCCCGTGCCGCTTTTAAAAACGTATCATTAAACGCTTCTCGTTTACTCATCTGAATTTCCACCTTTCCTCCTGCAACCATACGTTCGTGTTCTTCGCCCATTACACTATACCTTGTTTTTTCAAAAGCGTATAGAATTGAGGCTTAATGTTCAAAAAATCGCCGAATTCACGATTATGAAGAAAAAAGCTTCGGCTGAACGTATTCCGTTCCCTCTCCTTCTTGATCCGTCTGTGAATTATATGGAACGACTTTGTATGAAGCCCCTGAAAACAGATTGGCGTACGGTATGTCAAAGCTGCCTTTTCCTTTCACCGAATCCAGAAGTTTGTCTTTTCCGTCTTTCTTCTCATATATTCGGTAAACAACCCGATCATCCTTTTGAATATCCCATTTTAATTGAACCGTAATCAGTCCCATCGCCTTAAATGTATAACGGGCCGACAGGGACTTTACCGCCTCCAGCTCAATCGGGCTGCCCAGTTCCTTCACATTTTCAGGCTTTTTGAATGTCCGGCCGTTTTCCCCCGCTTTTGTGACGATATCTTTAAAGAGTCTGACCGGGTATTGGCTTCCGCCTTTCAGGTAATGGGTTTTATCCGTTTTGTCATAGCCCATCCAGACGGCTCCCGTCAGTCCGGGAGTGTATCCCGCAAACCAGGCGTCCTTTGTCGCGCCGGGGACGCCGGGAAATGTGGTCGTGCCGGTTTTCCCCGCCAGGTCACCTTGATAGCTGCCTTGTGAAGCGGTTCCTTCTTTCACGACCTGCTGAAGCATTCTCGTCATATTCCATGCCGTCTGTCCGCTGAAGACGCGCGTTTTGCCGTTTTTAGGCCCGGATAACGTTTCTCCGTCTTCGTCCGTGATGTTCTCTATAAAAAATGGCTTCGTATACATTCCGTTTGCCGCAAAGGTATGATAAGCTCCGGCAAGCTGAAGCGGGGTGACGCCTTCTGACAGACCGCCAAGCGCAATCGCGAGTCCGTTGTCAGAAATGTTCATGCCGTTTTTCTCAAGATACGATTTTCCCGTATCTACGCCGATCTGCTTCAATGTCCAGACAGCGGGCGCATTTATGCTGTAAGTGATCGCATCCTGCATCGTCACTTCCCCCTTGTACTGTCCGTCATAATTTTTCGGTTCATACCCGTCGTAGGACGTCAGTTTGTCTTGGAGAAGCGAATACGGTTTGAACTTGTCTTCCTGCATGGCGGGCCCGTATACGGCAATCGGCTTAAACGTTGAGCCCGGCTGCCGCTTCGCCGTAACCCTGTTGTATCCTTTTGTCACGTAGTCGCGTCCGCCGACCGCCGCGCGCACGCCTCCGGTTTTATTATCAATAAAGACGGCGCTTCCCTCTGCCGCCTGATCCGTCCCCGGAAAATAGCCGCTTTCCTTCATGAGGGTGTATGCCGTTTTCTGCAGCTTGGAATCAAGTGACGTCCGGATCGTATAACCGCCTTGAAGCAGCTGTTCACCTGACATCGAATAACGGTCTTCCGCCTCCTTGATGACAAGATCAATATAACTGTCAAACCAAGGCGTTTCTGATGTTTTCTTGACATGAAGCCCCAATGTCCGGCCCTGGGCTCTGACGGCTTCCTTGGCGCTGATATAGCCTTGGTCGTTCATCATTGCAAGAATCGTATCGCGGCGTTCTTTATTTTTATCTGGATGCTGAATCGGCGAATAAAGAGATGGCGCCTTCGGAATCGCTGCCAGAACGGCTCCTTCCGCAACGGTTAAATCTTTTACTTCTTTATTAAAGTAGTAGTGGGACGCGGCTTGAATGCCGTAAACGCCATGGCCGAAATAAAGCTGGTTCAGGTACATTTCAAGCAGCTTGTCCTTGCTGTAATCACGCTCAAGATTGATGGCGATAATGACTTCCTTCGTCTTGCGCAAAAATGTTTTATCATGAGTCAGAAAAATGTTTTTCGCCAGCTGCTGGGTGATCGTGCTGCCGCCCTCCACCTTGCCGCCTGCTAAAACATCCCGGAACACCGCCCGGCCGACAGACTTCACATCAATGCCGTGATGTTCGTAAAACCGTTTATCTTCAACGGCGATAAAGGCATCTCTCACATCTTCCGGAACCTGCTGAATGGATACCGGCTCGCGATTTTCCGTATAGAGGCTCGCGATTTCATCACCGTTTTGATCGACGATTTTTGAAGATGCGTGCAGTATTAATTTCTTTTCATCGATGACATAATGGCCGAGAAATATAATGATAATGTATCCGATTAACGCGAGAAAAGCGGTTGCCGCCGCAATTACAGCCGGAATAAAGAATCTTTTTTTCTTTTTCAGCATAAGTCACCTCGCCTTTCTTAACTTGTAGTATGGGAAATATTGTTTCGAATTATGTCAGAATGAGTCGCCAATAGAAACTTATACCACTCTTTTGATATACTAGCAAGCAGGAGGTGGCTGATATGAAGGTTTATATTACATACGGGACAGCCGATTTTTTAAAGACGATTGCAAAGAAACACCCGAGTGAGAATATGGTGCTGATGCAAGGGGAGGATAATGCGGTTTTAATTCATGAAACAAATGGAGAAACCGTTTTTCAGGCGCCCCATTCCTATGAAAGCATCGACAGCGTCGGGGAAATCAAAAATCCGGGCTACGCCGTCCTCAACAACATCGCCGTTACCCAGGAAGGCCGTCCGCTGTTTGAAAACCGGTTTAAAAACCGCGCCGGCAAAGTGGAAAATGAACCCGGTTTTGAAGCCATCCGCGTATTAAGACCGCTCGAAGGCGATACGTATGTCATTTTGACCCTGTGGGAAGAGGAAAAAGCCTTTCAGGGCTGGCAGCAGTCAAACTCTTATCAGGAAGCTCATAAAAAACGCGGAACATCTGCTGGCATCGACACGACGTCTATTTTCTCCCGCCCGTCTTATGTAACCGCTTATTACGCAATAGACTGAAAACCGCCGGAGATTCTCCGGCTTTTTTGATGTCCCGATTTTACGCATCCTTCTTTGCACCTTCCGCCCGCCTATGAATAATCTGTAGCAATCCTATTTATAAACGGAGTGGTTCAATTGGGGATCGGCGTCTACTCGGTACATCTGCTTTATGTTGCTTTTATCGCGGCCATTATCGTTTTTATGCTCCTCAGGAAAGATACAACCTTTATTTCACTCGCCGGCATTTTTGTGATTGCGCTATGGACGACGCATTCATTCTCCGCTTCGGTCAGCAGTCTGTTTCACAGCTTCACGTATGCAGCCGGAGAATTGCTGCCGACGATTTTTATCATTTGTTTTATCGTGGCGATGAGCGGCATTTTGACCAAAACCGGTATTAATGAAGAGATGATTTCTCCGTTTGCAAAGCTGATGAAGGGGCCGGCAGTCGCGTATTGGGTTATCGGCTGTCTGATGTTTGCCATCTCTCTTTTTTTCTGGCCGTCACCAGGGGTGGCGCTGATCGGCGCTGTGCTGCTTCCCGCAGCGATCCGGGCGGGCCTTTCTCCGATCGCCGCGGCAATGGCGATGAACCTGTTCGGCCACGGATTCGCTTTATCGGGGGATTACGTCATTCAGGCGGCCCCGAAATTAACGGCCGATGCCGCGGGCATTCCCGTGAGCGATGTCATGCAGGCAAGTATTCCGCTCGTTTTGATCATGGGGTTAACGACGACAATCACCGCCTTCTTCCTCATCATGCGGGATCGAAAAAAAACGAAGGCCCCCCTCTCCTTGGACAGCTCCGGTTCTTTGGACACAAGTATGTATCTGCCGAAAAACCTCAGGGTGGTCCTGGCGGTTTTCATTCCGCTTGTTTTTCTCGCCGATATTATCTGCATGATCGTATACCGTTTGCAAGGAAACGATGCGACGGCACTCGTCGGAGGAACCGCGATCGGCATTCTCCTGATCATTCATTTCATTGTATATAAAGAGCGGCATTTAGAAAAGATCACCGAGTATTTTATCGGCGGTTTTCAATTCGGCTTTAAAGTATTCGGCCCCGTCATTCCGATCGCGGCCTTCTTTTATCTCGGTGACGCGGGGTTTAAAAGTATTTTGAACACCCCGCTGCCGAAAGGATCTGCGGGGATCGTCAATGACCTCGGATTGGCCCTGTCCCATTCTTTTCCGATGTCCGGAGAATTCGCCGGCATCGCCCTGGCCGCAGTCGGTGCCATTACCGGGCTCGACGGGTCAGGGTTTTCCGGTATATCTCTTGCAGGCTCGATGGCAAAGCTGTTTTCCGCCGCGCTTCATACGGACCCGGCCGTTTTAACGGCGCTGGGCCAGATTTCAGCGATCTGGGTCGGGGGCGGAACATTGGTCCCTTGGGCACTGATCCCCGCTGCGGCTATTTGTAAAGTTGATCCGTTTGAGCTTGCCAGGAAAAACTTTATCCCGGTTGCGGCCGGGCTAGTCGTCACAACGATCGCCGCCATCATCATTCTCCCGTAGCAAAAGGATTGAAATCTTCTGACATTTTCTATACAATCATGGGAAAAGCAGACGAGGGGGCATCGCTTTTGACGTTAACGAGACTTCAAAAAAGCTTAAACGCTCAGCTTGACGGGCTGTATGAGGAAATGGTTGAAATCAGGCGTCACCTTCACATGAATCCCGAGCCATCGTTTAAGGAGAAAAAAACACCGGCGTTCATCGCCTCATTTTATGAAAAGCTCGGCGTTCCCATCCGGACGAATGTCGGGGGCAACGGTGTCACAGCCTATATTGAAGGGAGTGAACCGGGACCGGTCGTGGCACTCAGAGCTGATTTTGACGCTTTGCCGATACAGGATGAAAAAGATGTGCCCTATGCTTCACAAATTCCCGGCGTCATGCACGCCTGCGGGCACGACGGCCATACGGCGGCTTTGCTAGCGGTCGGAAAAGTGCTGTACCGCAACCGGGAAAAACTGAAAGGGTCATTTGTGATGATCCATCAGCACGCCGAAGAATTATCTCCCGGCGGAGCAAAAGCAATGATTGAGGATGGCTGCCTCGAGCATGTCGATGCCATTTTCGGCACTCACCTTTGGGCGACTGAACCCGTCGGGACGGTCTTATGCCGCCCGGGCGCAGTGATGGCCGCCGCTGACGGCTTTACGATAAAAGTCATCGGCAAAGGCGGCCACGGCGCGATTCCTCACGATACGAAGGACGCCGTTTTAATCGGCTCACAAATCGTCACGGCTCTTCAGCATATCGTCAGCCGGCGGGTAAATCCGGTGCAGCCGGCCGTCATCTCAGCCGGCTCGTTCACCGCTGAAAATCCGTTTAATGCGATTGCCGATCAGGCAGTCATATCAGGCACCGTCCGCTCGTTTGACGAAAGTGTGCGCAGCCTGCTCGAAGCAGAAATAGAAGCCGTCGTAAAAGGAATCTGTTCCATGCACTCCGCTTCCTATGAATATCGTTTCAAGCGCGGTTATCCCGCCGTCGTCAATCATCCCGAGGAAGCAGCGCACGCGGCGGCAGCCGCAGCGGAAACAGAGGGCGTCACGAAGGTCATTGAAGGAGAGCCGCAGATGGCCGGAGAAGATTTTTCTTATTATCTGCAGCATACAAAAGGCGCATTTTTCTTTACGGGCGCCGCTTTAGAAAACGCGGAAACCATTTATCCTCATCATCATCCGAAATTTGATTTTAATGAAAAAGCGATGCTGACGGCCGCCAAAGTGCTTATCGGCGCCGCGGTGAGCTACCCCCGATAGGGCATAAAAAACAGCCGGTACATTACGTACCGGCTGCTGTGATTCTTAAATGAAAAACGTGCCTTGCCGTCTCACCGAGCTGTGACAGCAGTTTATAATTGGCCGCTCCGCCCACGGCGGCTCCGACGACCGGCAAAAGCTGAAACAATTTCACCACGTCCAGATAATCGCGGTATTCCTGCTGAAAAACTCTCCAATCGACATCATGCTTTTTCGAATCCCACTGTTCAATCATTGAGTATATGCGTTTCCGCTGTTCACCGCTTGAGAAAGCCAGCTGAAAAATAAACAGCAAAAACAATCGTTCATCCCTGTCTTTCACATCATACCCGTAAATAGAGGCAAGATCGAACAGACATTTCATTTTAATGGATAACAGCAAAGGAAAATCAGCCATCCCTAAAAAAATTCCGCCGGCCCCCGTACCGATACCTTCGGCTGCCGCGACCTTTTGGTACGATGCGATGGTTTGTCTGGCGAGGGCATCTTTTTCAGCAAGCGTCATACCGTTTGTATCCCGCTTGCTTTTCACCAGATTTGAACCCGCCATTGTTGCTTCGGTCATTTTTTTAATGCTTTCTGTGATGACGGCATGAATTTTATCAGGAATCCGCTCATTTATTTTCGCCTGCATTCCTTTAGAAAAACGTTCAAGCATAGAATCTTTGCGTAAAAAACGCGCTTTCCATTGCAGTGCTTCCTGTATCAGCTGCTGATCGTCGGTCATCTGTGTCTCCTTCTTTCATTGAGGTTTCAAAAACCCGATTGATTACAGCTTGCCGTACTTTTTCAATCTTCCGCCCATATACGAAGGCATGATCACAAAAATCAGAACGGCTGAAGCAACAGCCGCATACAGCGCCCCGCTGACTCCCGCGGCATAGGCTGACGCTGCACAGAACAGCAGCGCCTGCACGGTTAATGCCGATTTCATCAGCGAAAAGAAACTTTGCAGCTTCGCTTTCTGATTGACCGGGTAAAGCTCCTGCAGAGAAAGATGATGAAAATGCCCGAACAGCGGCAGAAGCTGTATTCCCGTAATAAAGACGGTAAATACGGTTAACGCCGCCGTTATCCACGGATTGGCGGAAACGAGCATAATAATCAGGATAAAAATAATCGTGAGCCTGACCTGAATGCCGAGATAATCATTTGAACGCAGAAAGGCCCGCGCATACATATAGGAGAACGTTTTCCGCTGTTCGAACGGAATCATTCTGAGCAAAAAGTCGAGATACGCCCGCCGTTTTGCCTGTTTTTTCAGGTGAGGCACATCGGTAAACAGATTGGCGATTCTGTAAAACCGCTGCTTCCTTCTTAATTCATATTCAATATGGGCTTCCCATTTTAATGATTTATGTTTTGCGGCCGATGTGAAATACACATAAAGGCCGGCCATCACAATGTAGACGGCGGCAGCGTACACATAAAACGACTGTAAGACGAAGTATAAAAGCAGCATATTGCAGATAAAGCGTATGACCGCATCCATCATTTTCATGCTTCTGTCATTCATAAACGTCATCCGCCACTCCATGGCCTGATTCCACGCTTTTACCGCCAGCATCTGAATAAATACGGCGGCATACGACGCAAGCGACGCCCCCGGACTTACAGCGAAAAACAGAGGCATGCATACAAGCGACAGAGCAATAAGCGGAAACAGCTGTGACAGATAGCTGTACTTAAATGAATGCTTAAAGTATGTCCCCATTTTCGGTTCAAGCGGCAGCAGAAACACGAGGTCCGCTTCCTTTAACAGCGTCCGGACGTATGAACCGGTCAGCACAAATGAAAAGAGCACCGCCATCACCCAAAATGACGGAAAATGAACGGGGATGTCTTTGACCCACTTGCTGTACCAGCTTGCCGCGCCGGCAATAAAAAAGATCAGCACAATGACGAGATGATCATTGAGCATATATTTCATATACATTCTGGTTTCCTTTATATGCTCTTCAAGCCGGGACTGCCAAATCGTAGACATATTATTCATGGCCGGCGTCTTCCTTCGTCAGTTCGATATACAAGTCATCAAGAGCTGCGTCTTTCATGCCGAACTGCTCTCTCAGTTCTTCCAGTGTGCCGCTTGCCCGCACTTCGCCGTTATGTAAAATAATGAAAGCGTCACAGTAGCGCTCTGCCGTAGCCAGGATATGCGTTGACATCAGCACGCTTGATCCGGCTTTTTTCGCGGCGTCCATCCGCTCCAGCAATGCATTGATCGCAAGCGGATCAAGGCCGAGAAACGGCTCGTCAATGATATAAAGCGAAGGCTCCGCGAGAAACGCGCACATGATCATGACTTTCTGCTTCATCCCTTTAGAAAAGTGAGCGGGAAACCATTTCAGCCTTTTTTCCATTCTGAATTCTTTCAGAAGCGGAGGAAGCCTTTTTTCAAGCGTTTCTTTGGAAAGGCCGTACGCCATGGCCGTCAGCTCCAGATGCTCTTTGAGCGTCAGTTCTTCATACAGCACCGGCGTTTCGGGGATGTACGTAAATTGCGAGCGGTAGCTTTCCTTATCCTCCGAAAACGTCTTGCCGTTCAGCTCGATCGAGCCTTTATGCGGGTCCATTAATCCGATAATATGCCGGATCGTCGTGCTTTTGCCCGCGCCGTTTAATCCGATGAGTCCGACAATCTGGTTCGGCTCAAGGGTGAATGAAACATTTTTTAAGACCGGGTTTCTCGTATAACCGCCGGTTAAGTCTTTTACCGATAGCAGAGACATAATTTCTCCCCTTCTGATTCGTTTTTCTTCATAGTACCAAAAATAAAGTCTGATTTGAAACGATTCCCTTTTTTTCTCACGTGAAAAGTGTGCATAGTTATCGTTTTGGCGGACATCATAATGTATGTAGAAGGAAACAGCTTTAATCAACTGAAAATGAGGTGTTTATAAAAGACGTCTTAGAACAGTTGGATGAAAATCAACATGTCCTGTGCTTACAATTTCTTCACACACTGCTTTGATGATGTTCTTCATTCATGATGAAATAATCAAATGAGGTGTTTGTCCCAGGAATGATTAAGCAGACCCATAAGTCTTCATTTTAAAAACAAATGAGGTGCTTACAAAAGGCATATTCAATTTTCTGTGATAAAGCTCGTACTTCTGCATCAGGGTGAACGCGCAGCCGTTCATCCTGTTTTTTGTTTTGGCCGTTTTTGTGGTACGATGAGAATATACATATATTTCTTTTCAGGGAGGAAACCCATCTATGCACAAAGCGGACGATTGTATTTTCTGCAAAATCATTGCCGGTGACATTCCGTCTTCAAAAGTATACGAAAATGAACACGTCGTGGCGTTTCTTGATATCAGCCAGGTCACAAAAGGCCATACGCTCGTGATTCCGAAAACACATATCGAAAACGTGTACGAGTTTACGCCTGAGCTTTCTAAAGAATATTTTGAAGCGGTGCCGAAAATCGCACGCGCCATCCGCGATGAATTCGAGCCGATCGGGCTGAATATTCTCAATAACAACGGTGAAAAAGCGGGCCAATCGGTGTTCCATTTTCACATGCATATCATTCCGCGTTACGGAAAAGGCGACGGTTTCGGGGCTGTCTGGAAGACCCACGCCGAAGACTATACGCCTGACGATCTTCAGGAGATCGCTTCAACCGTCAGAAAACGGCTTGCCTCATCTTAAAGATGAGGTTTTTTTGCGTCCGGAAACACAAAAAACATAAATTATATTTTTTTATATCAAAAAAATCAAAAAATTGTGATAGGATAATTGTATTATTTCTTACACTAAAGCGGAAAACAGGGAGAGATCGTAAACATGGAACGTACAACGAATTTCAATGCAGGACCCGCAGCCCTTCCACTGGATGTGCTGCAAAAAGCACAAAAAGAATTTGTCAACTTCAAGGATACCGGCATGTCCGTCATGGAGCTGTCCCACCGGAGCACGGAATATGATGCGGTGCACCAAAAAGCAAAAAGCCTTCTGAAAGAACTGATGGATATTCCCGACAATTATGATATTTTATTTCTTCAAGGCGGCGCAAGCCTTCAATTCTCCATGCTGCCGATGAACTTTTTAACGCCGGAAAAAACGGCGCACTTCATCGTAACGGGCGCATGGTCTGAAAAAGCACTCGCCGAGGCGAAACTGTTCGGAAACACAAACGTCACGGCAACAAGCGCAGATTCAAACCACAACCACATACCGGAAGCGGACCTCTCAGGAATCAAAGACGGCGCCTACCTGCATATTACGTCAAACAACACGATTTTCGGAACGCAGTGGAAAGAGTTCCCGAATTCACCGATCCCGCTCGTAGCCGACATGTCAAGCGACATCCTGAGCAGAAAAATTGATGTCAAAACGTTTGATGTCATCTATGGCGGAGCCCAGAAAAACCTCGGGCCGTCCGGCGTCACGGTCGTCATCATGAAAAAATCATGGCTTGAAAACGAAAACGCCAACGTCCCTAAAATGTTGAAATACTCCACTCACACAAAAGCCGATTCATTGTATAATACGCCGCCTACATTTGCGATTTATATGCTGAGCCTCGTCCTTGAATGGCTGGCTGAAAACGGCGGTGTCGAAGCGGCTGAACGGCGCAATCAGGAAAAGGCCGACGTCCTGTACGGCACAATCGACACAAGCGGCGGGTTTTACGCGGGGCATGCCGCAAAAGACAGCCGTTCTCACATGAACGTCACGTTCACCCTCCGCGACAGCAGTCTCACGAAAAAATTCGTTGAAGAAGCGAAAGCGGCTAAAATGACCGGACTCGGAGGCCACCGCTCAGTCGGAGGCTGCAGGGCGTCTATCTACAACGCCGTCAGCCTGGCTGATTGTGAAAAACTGGCTCAGTTTATGAGAAAGTTCCAGCAGGAAAACGAATAAATTTCTTCTAACATAACGGTTCCTTTGATATACTGTTTGCATATCAATTTTTCCGGCCATCGCAATAAATGACGAGCATATTATTGGATGGCGAAAAAGCTTAGCAGAGGAGAGCTTAGTATGAAAACAAAAGAATTAGTCATTATGGCCCTGTTTGCGGCAATCGGAGCGGTGCTTCATTCCATTATGCCGCCGGTATTATTCGGAATGAAACCCGATATGATGCTTGTGATGATGTTTATGGGTATTCTGTTATTCCCCCGTGTGCAGAACGTGCTGATGATCGGGATTGTAACAGGAATCATTTCCGCACTTACGACATCTTTTCCGGGCGGACAGCTTCCGAATATCATTGAAAAACCGGTAACGGCGTTTCTGTTTCTCGCGCTGGCGCTTTTGGTGAAAAAGAGCGTGAAAACAGCGCCCGCCGCCGTCATTACGATAGCCGGCACCTTCATCTCCGGTTTGCTCTTTTTGGCGCTGGCCCTTCTGATTGTCGGCCTGCCGGGCGGATTCACCGCATTGGTGCTCGCGGTCGTCCTTCCGGCGGCTGCGCTGAATACGATCGCCATTATCATTATGCATCCGATTGTGCAGACGATCTTAAAACGGTCCAATATGATTGAAACGGTGAAATAACCGCATACCGAAACCTCTTCCGGCCGGAAGAGGTTTTTTAATGTGTTTCAGCATGTTTTATACGAGAAGTTTTGTGAAAAAAATAAGGAACAATGCGAGGGCGGTTCCTGCTGAGCAGACGATGGCCTTTTGGCGGACGACCCGCTTCGGCGGATAAGAAGCGGCCTGGCCGAGCAGTTTCAGGTAATAAACGGCGCCCGCCGCAAAGACAAGAGCCATACAAGATAAAACAATCATAAAGACAGACAACCTTCTCCCTCCTTTTCCCTTAAAAAATATGCTAAAATAAAGCAAGCTATGTATAGAAGTTTATTCTTCTGAACAAAAATGATAAAAGTTATGAGAAAAAAAACGGGGTGATTTCAAATGGCTGACGGACGTTCCCTTTTAACAGGCCTTTTCGTAGGCGGATTGATCGGAGGCGCAGCGGTGTTACTCTCGGCTCCTTCATCCGGAAAAGAGCTGCGGGGCAAAATCAAAGCGAATTGCAATTCAATTGAGGACACAATCAAACGGTTAAAAAAAGACGGAATGGCGCTTAAGGACCAGCTTGTCCAAACGGCGAAAGAAAGCGCAGAAGTCATTAAAGACGTAGGCGGAGAGCTTCAGACCAACATTAAAAGGTGGCAGGAGGAAATCAAGCCGCACCAACAGGATCTCCAAAAGGAAATCGCTGATATCGAAGAGAAAATCAGACAGCTGGAGAAAACCTTACAAAACTAATATCCTATACAACCAAAAAAAAGTGCGGACATATTGCGTTCCGCACTTTTTTTTGCGGTTTAAAGCCTTTCCCAGCAACGGATCAAGAATTTATTATAAAATTCTTAAATTTTCATCTTTATTAATCTTTATTTTATTGGCATAATAGAGGAAAAGAAAATGTGAAGCAGGTGATCTGTATTGAATCGTGTTGAACCGCCTTACGATCTAAAAGAAGCTTTAATCTATACCCAAAAAATGGCGCAGCTGTCCAAAGCGCTCTGGAAATCTATCGAGAAAGACTGGCAGAATTGGCTGAAGCCGTACGACCTTAATATTAATGAGCATCATATATTATGGATTGCCTATCAGCTTAAAGGAGCTTCTATTTCAGAAATCGCCAAATTCGGCGTTATGCACGTATCAACTGCATTTAACTTTTCAAAAAAGCTTGAAGAACGGGGATATCTGAAATTTTCCAAGCGGCTGAATGATAAACGGAACACGTACATTCAGTTAACAGAAGAAGGGGAAAATGTATTCGAAAGCCTGCTTGAGGAGTTTGATCCGTCGAGAAACGCTGTGTTTAAAGGCTCACAGCCGATCTACCACTTATTCGGGAAGTTTCCTGAGGTTGAAGAATTAACCTGTGTCATCCGCCACATTTACGGCGAAGATTTTATGGAGATATTCGAGAAATCATTGACAAACATAAACAATGATTTTGATAGTGAAGACGGAAGGCTGAAGAAAAAAACGGACGAATCGGCTGTCCATGAAACGGCTGAAGAGCTGGAACCGATCAACAGTTAATCAAAGTGCTTCATAATCTCAATAAATTCTTCCATCAGCGCTGTATAAAGCCCCTGCTCATACAGAGCAAAAATCGTTTCATGAACATCTAATTTTTCGTTCAGCTGTCCCGCAAAAAGCGCAAGGAGCTTGTCAAACGTCACAAAGCCTTGCGCTTTTTGCGACTCCAGCTCGTCCTCCAATTCGCGGCAGATCCGCCCGACCTCTTCTCCTTCTTCTTCGGTCAGCCCTTTTTCAATCATCATCGCATAAAAAGGGTACTTATCCATATCCACCGTTTTCACCAGCAATTGTATGTAATATTCTAAACGCCCGATACGCTGATCCATTGAATCCATCCGTTTCACTTCTTTCTATCTTTAATCTTATTTTAGCTGATAATGAATGGAGAAGAAAGGTTAAACCGTACATTTCCATGTTTCACCGAGCTCTTCTGTTCTTCTCTTTCCAGGTTTATTTTTTTCTTTAAAAAAGGATTGATTTTTTCTCCTGAAGAGAGTAAATTATTTTGAGATTGTATTCCATCTTTGTACGGAAGGATGACTCTGATGAATTGCTGGAAAACCATTAATCTGATCAAAGATTATGGTGCGGTTCGTTTATTATTGACTGCTGTAGGTTTTATGATCCTGTTTTTTATATGCAACTTCTTGGCATTCGGGCTGCTGCGTCCGAATATCAGTTTAAGTGACGGGCACGTGTTTGCTTTTTGTGTGCTGCTCGTTGTTACTTTATTTGTACATAAAGTCATACATGTCCTGCCGATGATCTGTAAAAAAAGAAAAAAGGAAATGAAAATGTACTTCTTGCGGATGCCGACATGGAAAGGCATACCGAAAACGACGATGCTGATTTCAACGATCAGCCCGTTTTTATTCATTACGCCGTTATTGTTTTATGCCGGACTGGCATTTCCGAGACACGCTCATTACTTTTATATGATTTCGAGCATCCATGCGGGGTACTGCCTGCCTGATCTTCTGTTTGCGCTCCATCTGGTCAAAGCGCCCAAATCATGTCTGATTGACCAGGAATCCGACGGTTTTGATATTTTAGTAAAAAAAGTGCCGGAGTCTTGATGTCCCGCTGATTTTTCAGGTTACATTCTATCTTTTTTAATAAATATTTGGTAATGTAATATGGGAGCAGTTCAGAGAGAGGGGGAATCTCCCATCATTTTATTCTATTTTATCGTGGCTGCCCTGTTTATTCTTTATTTCATAAACAGGCTCACAAATACATTATGCCTTGTCAGAGAGATTCCTGAAGACCGGCAGGATAAGGTATTCCGTTTTATTAATGTATCTATTTTAATTTTACTGATCTCTTCATTCGTCGAGATCTCCTTTACTGTGTAAACAGGCAAAAAAATATGGCTGACGGAGGTCTGACCCCCGACAGCCATATTTTTTTCTTAATAAAGCCAAGAAGCGCCGATGATGATCAATAAGATGAACAGAACAACCAATAATGCAAAACCGCCTGCAAATACTTCACCCATCTCCAAAAGCACCTCCTACAAAACGTTTTATTTTTCCAATTACATCATATGCAATTTACTTCTGAAACGATTAGGCGCCCGGGTAAGAAAACGGACCGCTTTTGGAAAAAGCGATCCGTTTCGCTTAACAAATGTAAGCTGCACCTACGATGATAAGCAATATGAACAGTACTACGAGCAGTGCGAAACCGTTTGAATATCCTCCGCCCATGGTTCATTACCTCCTTTTCATGATCAATATATTTGTATGTATCAGGAAAAAGTTTGACTAGACGAATGCCCTTTATTTAAAATCTTTTTACAGAAAGCCACAATATGTTATGATACGCATATGCAATTTAATTTGGATGATTAGGAGTGTTTAATGGAATGAAGAAAATCGCGATAGCAGCTATTACGGCAACGAGCGTCCTGGCTCTCAGCGCTTGCAGCAGCGGCGACAACGACGTGATTGCCAAGACGGATGCCGGAAATGTAACAAAAGGCGAGCTCTACACGAACATGAAAAAAACCGCGGGCGCAAGTGTGCTGACACAGCTCGTACAAGAAAAAGTATTAGCAAAAAAATACAAAGTAACGGATAAAGAAATTGATACCAAGCTGAAAGAGTACAAAACGCAGCTCGGCGATCAGTACAGCTCCCTTAAACAGCAGTACGGCGAAGATTACCTGAAAGATCAGGTGAAGTACGAACTGCTTGCACAAAAAGCGGCGAAAGACAACATCAAAGTGACTGACTCCGATACGAAAGAATATTACGACGGCTTAAAAGGTAAAATCCGCGCGAGCCACATCCTTGTCGCTGACAAAAAGACAGCTGACGAAGTGGAGAAAAAGCTGAAAAAAGGCGAGAAGTTTGAAACGCTTGCGAAAGAATACTCAACTGACACATCAAAAGACAGCGGCGGCGACCTTGGCTGGTTCGATAAAAAGTCAATGGATGAAACATTCAGCAAAGCTGCATTCGGCCTGAAAGTCGGACAAGTCAGCGATCCGGTCAAAACAAAATTCGGTTATCATATCATCAAAAAGACAGAAGAACGCGGCAAATATGATGACATGAAAAAAGAACTGAAAGAAGAAGTTCTTAAACAGAAATTAAACGACAACTCAGCTGTACAGGCGGCAATTCAAAAAGTCATGAAAAAAGCTGACGTAAAAGTGGAAGACAAAGACTTAAAAGACACGTTTAACACTTCAACTTCTTCTGAATCTAAATAAAAAAACTGTGCGGGCTCTCGGCGAGCCGCACAGTTTTTTTATGCGATGGAATGATTGGAGTTTTCTTCCGCATCCGCGTTTTCACTTGCGGGCGCCGCCATACGGCGCTCGCGTTCCTGTTCCATCCGTTCAATATACACCCTTCCTTCTTTTTCAATAAACGACTGGTCAAGCTTTTCCTCTTCTTTAGCTGTTGTGAAAAGCTTATAAGCGCTGAAAATAATTCCGATAATGCAAAGGTATACCCACCAAGGAAAAAATAGCACGTCGGTTTCCTCCCTTTTTCACCCAGAGTCTTTATTCTAAGCTATGCTTGATAAAGACAAGTTATGAGAGCTGAACGTAAAAAAGACCGATCATAGAGAATCGGTCTTTTTTATCTTATTGATGGAAAGTCGGTTTGTAGAAAGAACGGTTTTCAAGCGCAAATACACGCTCTGTGTATTCGCCCGGCTTCACCCGTTCCAGCGCTCTGTCCATCATGATCATTTTTGCATCCAGATTGTCAATGTAGTGCAGAATTTCCGCTTCTTTCACCATCGGCGGTTTCGGGCTTCCCCATTCCGCTTTTCCGTGATGGCTTAAAATCAAATGCTTCAGAATCAGCACTTCTTCAGCGTCAATCTGAAGCTCTTCGGCTGCTTTTGAAAGCTCTGTCACCATGATCGAAATGTGCCCGAGCAGATTCCCTTCCACGGTGTACGTTGTGGAGACGGGGCCTGAAAGCTCTTTTACTTTGCCGAGATCATGCAGAATGACTCCGGCATAAAGTAAATCCCGGTCAAGAGACGGATACAGATCGGCTATCGCTTTTGCCAGGTTCAGCATGGACACTACATGATACGCGAGCCCGGAAACGAACTCATGGTGGTTTTTAGCCGCCGCCGGGTAATCCATAAACTCAGCCGCATATTTTTTGACCAGATGTCTTGTGATCCGCTGGATGTTTGGATTTTTCATTTCAAAAATGTATTGAGTGACGGTTTCCATCATTTCATTTTTCGGAATCGGCGCCGTTTCCAGAAAATCATCAATGCTGACATTTTCGTTCTCGCCGGCCGGCCGGATGTTTCTCAGCTTAAGCTGGTTTCGTCCGCGATAGTGATGGACATCTCCGATCACCTTCACGATCGTCTGCGCCGCGTACGTTACTTCATCAGTCGGCTTGGCATCCCACAGCTTCGCTTCGATATCTCCCGATTGGTCCTGCAGCATTAACGTCAGGAATGGTTTTCCGTTGCTTGCGATTCCCTTAGTCGAAGATTTAATCAGAAAGTATTGATCGACCTGCTCGCCGACCTCGTGCAGCATAATACCTTTTGCCATTCTATTAAAAGCTCCCTCCATATCTTACATAATACCAGTATAGCACATACCTCTTTTTTGAAAATAAACTCTTTTATGACAGGAGGCGCATGACTTGTCCGCTGTGAAAAGACCGGCTGACATGCTCATGGCAGGTGAAATAAAGTATCTGCCGCCCGCCTTCTGAAAGCTGATTCAGCACATCAAACAGCCGCTGCAGCCGCTGCCTGTCAAAATGGACAAAACTGTCATCAAGTAAAAACGGCAGTGATACCGCAGATTCCCTCTCTGACGCAAGGGCAAAACGAATCGCCGCATAAAGCTGCTCGCATGCCGCCTGTGACAGTTCGCCTGCAGAAAACACCGTTCCGTCTTTCCGCATGACCATAATGGAATCATCAGCCTCGGAAAAATACAATTTGTGATAGCGTCCGTCCGTAAGCGGCCCGTATAATGCACCGGCGGTTTCTAACAGACGGGGAAGCGTCACTTTTTTATGCCGCTCCATTTTTTCCCTGATAATGTGTCTGACCGTCTGTAATGCGGCCCACTCTTTAGCGGTTTTTTTCACGCGCTCCTTCTGCATTTCTGTCTGCTGTTTTAAATCGGATACAAGCCCCGAGGACTCCAGCTGCTCTTGCTTCACCGTTAATAAAGCAGTTTGCTCACGGAGCTGGGCGCTTTTTTCCTCAAGCGTTTTTTTCTCTGTTTCCTTCTGAACGACTGTATGTTCAAGTTCGGACACTGTGCGGCTCATGTACGGCTCCAGCTGTTTTCCGCCTATGCCGGACAAGTGCGTTTTGATTTCGCGCAGCTGCCGCTCTGTTTCCCGGCGGCTTTCAGTCAGCCTGGCGAGTTCACAAAAGTGTTCGCGGTTTTTTGCGCCTGCCGCCATGAAAAGCTGTTTGACCTGCTGTTCGTAGTAATGAACTTCTTCATTTAATTCACGCATTTGCTCTTGTGCATGCAGCAGATCCGTTTCGAGCGCCTGTTTTCGTTTTGCTTCCTCACGGGCCCGTTCCGCCTGCGCCAGCAAAACGTGCAGTCTTTCTTTTACGGACAGCTCCCTTCCGTCTGAAGGACTCAGCTTTTTGACCCGGTCCTCAAATGCTCTTTGCAGCTTTTGCAGCCTGCCCGCTTCAATGGTCAGCTCATGCTTGTTAAGGATTTCTTTTTTGACATCTTTCATTACATGATATGCGTCAAGAAGATGGGAAGGACTTCCTGAAAACCCCAGTTCATTCATAAAAAGTTCCGCCTGTTTTTCAGACGGCGCCATTTCGGCCTCCCATTCTTCATATTGGCGGATGACTCTTTCATATGCCGCTTCTTTCTGTTCAAGCACGGCTTGATCCGCAATCAGCTGCTGCCGGTGCCGGCCGTCACGCCAAAGCTCTTCCTGCAGAAGATCAGCCGTTTCTTTAGAGATCGCCGGCTTCTTTTTCTTGTGTCCGGGCCCTCCTCTTTCTGACGGCAGCGGTTTTTGCATGCCGGACAGCATATACAGCAGCAGAGCACCGGTAAAAAGGGCGGCGGGCAGCCATTCCTTTAACATAGCGAAAATCGCAATGAACAGAATGCCCGCACCGAGAAAGAGCTTTTTTTGTTTGGCGCGCTGTTTTTCCAGATGCTGAACATGTGCCTGCCATTCGTTTCCTTCTGTATCAGCCGTTTGCTTATATGATTGTAAAGCGGCTTCTTTTTCTTTCCTGACAGCGGGGTCCAAAATGTTTTCCGCCGTCACGGCATGTTTTCGTTCGGCTTCTTCCAGCTCCAGCCGCGCTTGTTCGAAAATCGCATCAAGCTGTGTCTTTCTTTCTCTTGCCTGTCCGGCGCTCTGCACGGCTTCCTGCAGCCGCCATTCATATTCATAATCGGTGTTCAGTGAAAGAATGCCGTCCTCCTCATGTCTTCCGAGCTGCTGCAATCCTGACGAAACGCGGGCAGATGTCTGCCGGATCTGTGATTGGATGGCGGCAAGCTGTTCGCCGCGCGATTCGTACATATGCTGCTCGCCGGAAAGCTCCTGCAGCTGCCGCTCTTTTTGCAGCAAGTCCTCATTTGGAGCGAGCAGATCAGCCTGCCGCCTGAGTTCAGCCGCTTTTGCCCGAAGCCCCTCAAGACGGGCCGCTTTCGGATGGAGATGCGATTCGTATTTTTCAAGCTGATGCATTCCATCCTTCGGGAATTGCTTCAATGCTTCCGGATAAGAAGAAAGTTCGCTTTCCAAGGCTGTTTTTTTGTCTGCGAGCGGCTTTGCTTCTATCGCCGATTTTACTGTTTTGATTTCTTCAGTTATGTCTTTCAATCGTGCTTCGGCATCCTGCAAACGGCCGCCGGCGCTTTTTTTCTCTTCCAGAAGGCTGTGATAGCCCGCTTCCGCAGCTTCCGCCTGTTTCAGCTGGGCGCTGAGCCGCTTTAATGTATCCAACTCCTGATTTAAGCGGGGGTTCCGCCCGTTCGGCTTATACATCCTGTCAAGTTCTTTTGCCAGCCGCCCGTCAAGCTTTGCCGCCGCTTCCGACCCGAATAAGCTCGAATACAGGAGAAACTCGCCGATTTTGTCCCGGTTAAAAGCTTGAATCTCCTGCAGTCCGAATACATCGAACGAATAGATCGCTTCGTACAGCGCCCGATCTGTATCGGAAAGAAGCTGTTTGAGCCATTCTCCGTCCTTGATTTCGCCTGAAGCCGTATACACTCTGACTTTTTCGGCAGCGCCTTTTGTCCGTTCGATTTTGACAGCGCCGTGATCGCCATGCTTCAATTCCACAGTGCCGCCGTAAACCCCGCCGTTTTTCGGTTCGTATTTTTTTGATTTCGGAAAACCGAACAGTACGCTTTTGATAAAGGACATCAATGTCGTTTTGCCCGCTTCATTTAACCCGTAGATCACTTGCACGGGAGAATCTGACAGCTGAAAACTTCGGTCTGAAAATTTTCCGTATTGGTAAATATGCATCGCCGTTATTTTCATCGCTGAAGCTCCTTCATCTGGCGTCTTAAAACGGCTTGAGCCTGCCGCTTAATATCCAGTATCTCTTCATCTGTAAATGAAGCCATCTGACGCCGGTATACGGGATGACGCTCAAGGGCTTCAAACACACCGCTCATGTCCGCGCATTGTTCTATGTCCTGAAGGAGCCCTTTAAAAAACGGATCGGGCGGCACGGTGTCTGTTTCATCCGTCCGATCCTCAAGCGCAAGCGGCCAGACGAAACATTCCTCTTCGGCCTCTTCCTCCTGTAAAGCGGAAAGAAGCTCCTCCGCGATGCCTGCGGGCGCCTCCGTCCAAAAGCGGGGCGCCGCGCCGCGAAGCACCAGCCTGACACATGCCGGGCGGCCCGCCGCGCGCAAGCCGGAGAATGTATCCGATGCGGCTTTCAGAAGTGAAGTCATATGTTCAGCTCCGGAGATATCAAGATCAATTTCCTCCCATAACACATCATGCGCTTCTTTGAATTCCCAAGACATCTCACCGTTTGCCGCCCGGACGAGATAATATCCCTTAGGCCCGGTTTCTTTTAAATGCCGGGCTTGAATATTCCCGGGGTAAATGGCGGCGGGATGCCGGGCGGACAGAACCTGCCGTTTATGAATGTGTCCGAGCGCCCAGTAATCCATGCCGCTTTTTTCAAGGTCTTCTTTCGTAAACGGGCAGTACGGGTCATGCCCTTCCGCTCCTGATAACATGCCGTGGAGCATGCCGATATGATAAGGCGCGCCGGTCACTTTCCGGTAACGGGCCGCCTGATTGACCGTTACGCTTCTTTTCTGATAGCTGCATCCGTATATGCTTGCCGCAAGCTCTCCGTTTTTAAAGAAAGATTTTTCCTCCGGTGTATCCGAGGTGAAGATATGTACATTTTCCGGCCATTCAATCGGCGTCCACTTACCGCCCAAATGATCATGGTTGCCGAATATGACGAACACTTGGATATCCGCTTCCTGTAATCTCGTAAACTGTTTTCTCAAAAACAGCTGGGCTTTTAAACTTCTGTTGGCTTCGTCAAACAGATCCCCCGAAAGCAGCACGAAATCTGCCTGCTCCCGGAGTGCCCCGTCCGTCAGTCGGCGGACGCTGTGAAATGTGCTTTCTTTAATACGCGCATATACCGGTTCAGGCAGATTCGAAATACCGTAAAACGGGCTGTCCAGATGCAGGTCAGCGGCATGAATAAACGTCAGATCAGCCATCTCGCCCTCCCCTTTCTGCAGATTGAATTACCCTTATTTTAGCACCGTTTTTATACGAATGCACGTTCTGCAAAATAAAAAAACAGCCCGGCTGTTCCGGGCTGTTTCACTTATTTTTTGGAGATGCGCAGCGCTTGTTTGATCGCTTTGAATCCGCTGGCGTTTCCGTAAATCAAAACGCCGCCTTTGTAAATTTTCGCGCCGACCGCCGCAAAGATCACGATAGTGACCAGTGTCAGGGCGATTCCGGCCGCAGCCTGCCAAAACGGGATATCGAGCATTCCGACGCGTAAAAACATAATCATCGGCGTGAAAAACGGAATGTAAGATGTAACGGTAATAAAACCGGCGTCAGGATTGCCGATGCCGAACATGGCGATCATAAAACCTGCCACGACTAAAAAAACCATCGGCTGAATCGTCTGCTGTACGTCCTCTATCCGGCTGACAACACTGCCGAGAAACGCGGCAAGCGTCGCGTAAAGAAAATAGCCGAGCAAATAGAAAATGACAGCATAGACTATCGTCGAGACGGGAACATCCGTAAAATTGAGAAATGCACTGATCGGCGACGACGCATCATTTTGAGGGTTCAGCTTCAGTGAGAGATAACCAGCCGCAATCAGCACCGCAAACTGTGTGATCCCCACGAGCGCGATACCGAACAGTTTGGCAAACATCTGCTGAATCGGCGGCATGCTTGAAATTAAAATTTCCATGACGCGGGACGATTTTTCCGTCGCCACTTCCATCGCAATCATGCTTGCGTACATGATAACTGAGAAGTAGATGACAAACAGCATGATGTATACAAGCCCCATTACCTGACCGAGCTCTTCCTCAGATTTCGCCCCTTTTTCCAGCGCGCTTTTGCTGACTTCCGGCGGAGTGTAGAGGCTGCTGACTTTTTCTGCCGAAATGCCGAGCTTGGCGGTTTCGACAGCGGTTTTTGTCTGGGTTAAAGCCTGCTTGAGCAGTTTATACGCTGATTCATCGGAAATGGTCAGCGCCTTGTATGCTCCTGTTATCGTTCCTTTTTGATCTTGTCTGATGATAAACAGTCCGTCCCATTCACCGTCTTTGACACGCTTTACGGCATCTTTTTCGGACTCCTTCGTCTCCATTGCCTGCAGATCATTGTCTGTATCCGCCGCTTTAAGCTGTTTTGCAAACGCCGGGTACAGCCCGCCCGTTTCATCAATCACCGCAATTTGCTGCTTGCCGTCATCCGATTGAAACACGGATATAATCGATTGCAGGTTGGTCACCGCTAATACTAATAAAACGGTAATGGCGGTCGAAATAATGAATGACTTTGTCGCGATTTTGTTTTTATATGTATGAAACAGCATAATCCAAAATTTATTCATATACGGCCCCCACCTTTTCTATAAAAATATCATGCAGTGACGGCTCTTCCAATTCGAACTTCCGTATAAAACCTTTCCCTTGCAGCGCCCGGAAAATATCCTGAGAAACCGGTTCATTCGCGACCTGCAGTCTGATCCCGTCATTTGTTTCCTTCCATTTCACGACACCTTCATGCGTTTTTAAAAAGCTGAGGTCATCATCTGAATGAACGGTGACATTTTTTTTGCCGAAAGACCGCTTAATGTCTTTCAGATTGCCTTGAACGACGGGTTTTCCCTTCTGGAGAATGCACAAATTCTCACAAAGTTCTTCCACATGCTCCATTCGGTGGCTTGAAAAAACGATGGAAACGCCGCTGTTTTTCAAAGAAATAACCGCTTCTTTCAGCAGCTCGACATTCACCGGATCAAGACCGCTGAAAGGTTCATCGAGAATCAGCAGTTCAGGCTTATGCAGGACGGCCGAAATGAACTGGATTTTCTGCTGGTTTCCTTTAGACAGCTCTTCGACTTTCTTATTCTTGTAATCTGTAATGCCGAACCGCTCGAGCCATGTCATGAGCTCTTTTTCCGCCTCTTTTTTGCCCATTCCTTTTAATCTCGCCAAATAGACAAGCTGGTCACTCACCTTCACTTTCGGATACAGCCCCCGCTCTTCCGGGAGATAGCCGATTTTTTCACTGATGGAATAATTGACCGGCTGCCCTTTCCAGGTGATATGCCCGTCAGTCAGGCTTAAAAGACCTAAAATCATCCGAAAGGTCGTCGTTTTTCCCGCGCCGTTTGCGCCGAGAAGCCCGAACATTTCCCTTTCAGGTATTTGCAGGTTCAAATTGTCAACAGCGGTAAAGCTGCCGAATGTTTTCGTTACGTTTTCAATTGTAAGCACGAATCCAACTCCTTCCTTGACCCATTATATACTAATAATGGGTAAAAATTAATGGAGGATTTTAAATTCTTTATCAGAATATCATTCTATAAAGGGGGTGACATGATGGGACAATATGTATTGACCGCATTCCATGCGTCGGGAGAAACGCTGCTGGATGAACGGATCGAAGCGGATAATGAGGCGGAGGCGAAGGCCGCCGGAGAGGCTTTGTTAAAGGAAAAAAAACTTGAGAACAGTACTCATCGCTTGGTAAATGAAGCCGGAAAGCTGATTTTATTCCACAGATAACAGAAGCTTTCCGGCTTCTGTATTTTACCGGTTAAATTGCGGCGTCCGTTTTTCTAAAAAGGCGCGGATGCCCTCTTTATGATCATCCGTTTTTCTCATATTTTCCTGGGCCTTTCGTTCAAGAGACAAAACATCTTTTAACCGGCTGATATGGAGGCTCTGATAAATAGCCTTCGTTTCAATCATCGCTGACAGCGGCGTATGCAGCAATCGGTCGATATACGGTTGTGCCCCCTCCGCAGGGCCGCCGCTGAACAGCCCGTCGGCAAGCTTGAGCCGCACCGCTTTTTCAGCCGGCAATTTTTCACCGCTCCAAATCAGTTTTTTCGCTTCGATCTCACCGACGCGTCTCATTAATAAATAATGGCCTCCTCCGTCGGGGACCAATCCGATGCCGATGAAATTCATCGCGAGTCGGGCGTTTTCTTCAGCGAGCACCACATCGGCGCACAGCGCGAAACTCAGTCCGAGCCCCGCCGCGGCTCCGTGGATGGCGGCTATCACAATTTTTTTCATATCATAGAGCGTCAACGTAATGGATTCGATCATTTTCATGAGCCGTTCATATTCTCCTGAATCATGATCAGACGTCATCATCTGGATATCACCGCCCGCAGAAAATCCCCGGCCTTCCCCCCGCAAGAGGACGATAAGCGCTTCGCTGTCGGCTGCCATCACGCATGCATTTTCTAATTCCCGGAGCATTTGTTCATTCAGCGCGTTGTAACTGTCAGGCCGGTTCAGCACAATCTCTGCGATCTTTCCCTTTTCTTCATAACGAATATACTGCATGTTTACACCCTCCTTGTATCCGCTTACATATTTTGTTCAAATGATATATTCCTTCCGCCGAAGCGAAATCCCTTTATTTTTCAAGGTCAATAGATACCGAAAAATGCATATCATTTGAAACTGAACATACATTTTTATATAGTGAAATTGATATACAAAACAAAAGGGGGGAAAAACGCCGATAATGAAATATGTGATACTCAGCTTGTTACTGAGCTTTTTTATGGTGCTGTTCCCCCCTTCGGATGTCGCTCTTCCTTCCCAATTGGTGACAGAAACAGACAGCCATGTACAAATTTCGGTTTACCCGCAGGAAACGGAATCGGCAAAGACGCCGGTTCAAACCAAAACCGCTCCGCAAGGCCTGTCAAAAGGATACGGTGCGTTATCCCGGATGATCTCCCTGTTATCTGTCAAACCTCTTGATCAATTCATTGATTCCACAATGGAAAGGACATGCGCCATTCCGATACAATACCAGTCAAATTACCTCCGGCATCAGACAATTTCTCATTGCCAATCTGTATTTACGATGTAAAAACAGTATATTCCGGAGGGATTTTTTATGAATATTAAAGAAAACGATCTGCCCGGCATCGGGAAAAAATTCGAAATCGAAACGAGAAATCATGAAAAAATGACGATCATCATTCATGATGACGGCAGGCGGGAAATTTACAGATTTGATGACCGCGACCCTGATGAGCTTCTGGCAAGCATTTCACTTGATGATGCGGAAGCAAGACAGATTGCCGCGATTATCGGCGGGATGGTGTATAAACCGCAGGCGCTTGAATCGATTGAAATGGCGTTCAACGATCTGATTATCGAATGGTTTAAAGTTGAAAAAGGGGCAAAAGCGGCAGGGCGGACGCTTGGCGAACTGGATGTGCGTCAGAACTATGACGTGACGGTCATCGCCATCATTAAGCATAACCAGAAAAAGCTTTTAAACCCGGGCGCTGATTCGCTCCTTGAAGCAAACGATACACTCGTCCTCTCAGGTGAAAGAAAGCATCTGAAAAAGCTGATCCAAGACTTCCTCTCCAGAGACGGAGTGTGATCTGTTTATGGACCATCTCGTATTTGAAGTCGGTACGGCGTTAGTTCTTGTAGCCATTGCGAGTGTCATCGCCAATAAAATTAAATTCTCGATCATCCCCTTCCTGATCATTTTAGGAATGCTCGTCGGGCCGCACGCGCCCCAAGCGGGCATCATTGACCTGACGTTTATCGAAAGCCGGGAAGTGATTGAATTTTTCGGACGGATGGGCGTCCTGTTCCTCCTCTTTTACCTCGGGCTTGAATTCTCGGTCGGAAAATTAGTCAAATCCGGACGTTCAATCGCCGCCGGCGGAACGATTTATATTCTGATTAATTTCAGTTTAGGGCTGATCTATGGCTTTATCACGGGCTTTTCCTTTTTGGAAGTGCTTGTATTGGCGGGCGTCATCACGATATCATCAAGCGCCATTGTCGCAAAGGTGCTTGTCGACTTAAAGCGCACGGCTAATCCGGAAACGGAGCTGATTCTCGGCATCATTATGTTTGAGGATATCTTTCTGGCGGTTTACTTATCCGTCGTTTCCGGGCTTGTTCTGGGAGACGCGACGTCTGTCGGAGGCGCGCTGATGTCAATCGTGATCGCTTTCGGATATATGCTGCTGTTTTTCATTGCCGCCCGAAAATTGCCGCCTCTGCTGAACAAGCTGCTTGATATCCGTTCAAACGAGGTATTTGTCATCGTCATTTTCGCCGCGCTCTTTTTCATTGCCGGCTTTTCCGAAACGATTCATGTCGCTGAAGCGATCGGCGCGCTCTTGCTCGGACTCGTGTTTTCGGAGACGGCCCATTCTGACAGGATTGAGCATCTTGTCGTGCCGTTCCGTGACTTTTTCGGGGCCATGTTTTTCTTCAGCTTCGGTCTCAGCATTGATCCGTTTTCACTCGGAGATGCGGTATGGCTTGCCCTTGGCGCCGTTCTGCTGACGATTGCCGGAAACTTTATCGCCGGCATGATCGCCGGGCGCCGGGCGGGGCTTTCTCATAAAGCATCGTCTAATATCGGACTGACCATTGTGTCACGCGGCGAATTCTCCATTATCGTCGCAAATCTCGGCATCGCCGGCGGCCTGTCCGCTTCACTTAAACCTTTCGCCGCCTTATATGTTTTGATACTGGCCATCTTCGGCCCTTTGCTCACGAAAGAATCGAAGCGGATATATCTCCTGTTGAACAGCGTGTTCAAATGGAAGACGCCTGAAAAGAAGCCGCAGAAATCATAAAAAACTGACCTCTTCATAAGGGGTCAGTTTTTTTGAGCGGGAAGAAATTGCTGAAAAGCCGTTTTTTTATTAATGGAGAAATGCTCTTTTCCCAGAATGGTATTGATGATTTTTTGGTTTCTGTAAACAGACAGCTTCAAATTCGTAGCGCCCGTTCCGTGAGCATGATCAAGATTCGTTAATGTGAAAAAATGATGCCGCCTGTCGTCCTTAAAGACAAGACGGGAATCTGCCGTCACTTTAAAGCGTTTCTCATCCTCCCATTCGATATCGGGGGCAATTGCCGTAAACCATTCCGGAATATGAGGTTTAAAACCGGTCGCCAATATCACTTTTTCTGAATCGGCCGTAAAGGTTTCATCCATCTGCCATTGATGAAAGCTCAGTACGCAGCGCCCGTTTTGCTTTTCAATTTTTTCAAGCTCCGCCATCGGCTGAATATACACGTCAGGCGAACCTCCGCTGATCGATCTGTGATACAGGGCATCGTAAATGGCGGCAAGTGTGTCAGAATCAATGCCGTGGCGCAGTCCGTCCAGCTCAGGAAGTGTGTTCAGCCGTTCTTTAAAAGGCAGGCGGTTAAAATATTCCACATAATCAGGTGTAAACATTTCCTGCCCGAGCTTGGCGGTTTCTAATTCTCGGAATCCGGCGGAGCGTGTCACCCATTGCAGCCGGCTGCGGCGGTATTTTTCATCGTGCAATAAGTCAGAAAAGATCTCCGCGGCGCTCTGTCCGGAGCCGACCACTGTAATTGATTCGGCGCCGGCGAGCTCGTCTTTCCGAAACAAATATTCCGTGCTGACCATCGTGTCCTGACGCGCTTCGGCAGCAATCTCTGCGGGAATAAGCGGTTCAGACCCCGTCCCCATGACGAAATGCTTCGTTTGATAGACACTGATGCTTCCGTCCTCAATGTTCTTGACGCTGACGTCATAATGTCCGCCGGCATTTTTCACGCCGATTACCTCTGAGCCGAAACGGCATGATTTGATTTCTGAAGCCGCCCAGCTCAAATAGTCGTTAAATTCCCGTCTCGGAATATCAAATTCATTAAACGTATAAAACCGGTACAGCCGGTCATGTTCATGGAGAAAGTTTAAAAACGTGTAGCGGCTTTTCGGATCGGCGAGCGTGACCAGGTCCGCCAGAAACGCCACCTGTAAATCCGTCCCTTTAATTAATAGACCGGGATGCCACGCAAATTCTTTCTTTTTATCGAAAAAAAGAGCATCTGTTCCGGGTATATCCTCTAACAATGCGGCAAGCCCTAAATTAAACGGCCCGATTCCCGCTCCTATGACATCATACATATTATGCACCTCTTACGAATAACAGTCTGATGGTCTTTTCCCGTTTTTACAGACGGTTAAACATAAAAAAACGGCACGCTGATTCCGTGCCGTTTTTGATATTATAATGCAGATTTGACGAACATCTCATCTAAGTATTTGATTTTCTCTTCTGTATAATGCTCGAATCGGTCATTATATGATTTCGGATCTTTCGGATTGGCGAAGTGCGTGATTTTTCCGGTTTCCGGATGAATGAATTTGCTTGCCGCGCCGCAGCCGATACCGATAATCGTCTGCACTTCTTCCATAATCATAATGTTGTAGATGCTTTCCTGACCAGGGAAGGAGTAGCCGACATTTTCAAGGTTTCCGAGAATGTTTTTCTGCCGGTACAAGTAGTACGGCGTATAGCCGTGCTCTTTTGTCCAGCGGACGGCGTCATCCATCATGCGGGACACTTCCTGTCTGTCGGCAACTTTATACTTATGCTTGTTTCTCGTCATTTCTGACGCCCGTTTAAAAGAAAGCGTATGAACGGTCAAAGATTCAGGCATCAGCTTTTCCGTTTCCTCAAGACTGTGCCTGAACTCAGCCGTCCCTTCTCCCGGCAGGCCGATGATCAGGTCCATGTTGATATTATTCATGCCGTGTTTGCGGGAAAGATGGTATTTTTCGATGGTTTCTTCAACTGTATGGTGTCTGCCGATGGCCTTAAGCGTTTCGTTTTCATAAGATTGCGGGTTGATGCTGATTCTGTCAATCTTATACTTATTTAAAACGGCAAGCTTTTCCTCCGTAATCGTGTCGGGACGGCCCGCTTCAACGGTAATTTCCCTGATATTTGCGACATCCGGAAAAGAGCGGACCATTTCTTCATATAAAAGATCCATTTCCTCAGCGGTAATGCTTGTCGGCGTGCCGCCGCCGAAATAAATGGTCGTCACTTTGATATCATGCCGCTTCAGCCATTCTCCGATTTTCTGCATTTCATAGTGAAGCCCCCATAAAAAGGAGCCGACTCTTCCCGCCTGTCCTTGAATGGCATAAGCCGGAAACGTGCAGTAGGCGCACTTCGTCGGGCAGAACGGAATGCCGATATAAATGCTGACTTCATCTTTGACCCGGTACAGATCGGGAACCGCAGCGAGCTGGCGGTCGACAATCTCCTGCATCAGATTGATTTTTTCATCATGGATCAGATAATCTTTTTTCAGATCGGCATGCGCCTCTTCTTTTGTCAGGCCGCTCTGCAGCTTTTTATGAAGAAGTTTAGTAGGCCTGATGCCGGTTAAAATTCCCCATTTTTGTGTCATGCCCGTATGCGATTGAAGAAGATTTAAGTAGACATATGACAGCGTGTTTTTCACCTGTTTAAATACTTCTTTTTCGTTCCATCCGGCAAGAAGCGGTTTCGTATGATGTTCCTTTTCGCCGGTTCCTTTGATTTCTCCGGATACCGACACGCTGTCTGCATCTTGAGAAATGGCAAGTGAGATGACGAGATCAGAGGGTTCCTCCGTTTCGCCGTATGCAAGAACACACTCTTCAAAAAATAAATTTGCGATGTTTTGCAGCGGACGATGCAGCCTGTCATCCGTGATGCCGTCTATTTTTATTTGCAATGTGATCACCTTATTTTTCAGATTCAAAACTTTCTTTAGTGTACAGAAAGAACAGGCTAAAATCAATCCGCGAAAAAGCCGCAGACCGGCGTTTCGCGTCTGCGGCTCTTGATTACGGCCGTTTCATATGGAACTTATCGAGAAAGCCTTTGCGGTGCTGCATGCGGAAATATTCCTTAATCATATAGGCGACTCCCTGTTCATCATTTGACCTTGTCACCCAATCCGCTTTTCTTTTTAATTCATTTGAGGCATTCCCCATCGCAACGCCGAGACCGGCCAGCTCGATCATCGGCAGATCATCATCCTGATGGCCGATAGCCACAACCTCTTCCATTGAAAGCCCGAGATCAGCGGCGACCATCGAAAGTCCGCTTTCTTTTGAAACCCCTTTAGGCACGATGTTCAGTTTTTCTCCGTTGACGCGGATCACATCGACGGCCGGGAATGCTTTCATTATCGTATCCGTTATATCAGCCTGCAGGCCATCTTCGGCATGCACTTCAATGACGGGCGCTGAAACCGGCTCATCCAGGAGCAGGTCACTTAATGATTCGACAAACTGCACCGGATAAAAAATCGGGTCGGACGGATGAATCATCGTTTTCCCGACCAGATTGGAGTTCACTTTCTTCTTGTTTCCGATCGAATATTTTTCGTGAAGAAGCCGGATATTGCATGGATAGCTTTCCAGCACCTGAACAATATTAAACGTGTGATCTTCTGATATTTTCTTTTCAAAAAACGGCTCATCTATTTTTTCAGAAATGTATGCGCCGCTGTGGGTAATCAATTTTGCATTCAGCTTTAATATTTTCGCCACTTTTTGAGCAGAGCGAAAATGGCGGTTTGTGACCAGTGTGACGTAAATTCCTTTTTTCTTGACGTATTCGATGGCATCCTTTGTCGTCTGATGAAGTTTGCCGTTGGAGCGAAGAAGCGCTCCGTCTATATTTAACGCCAGCATTTGTTTTGACACAGAGAAGTCCCCCTCCTTGATGACTGTACTTGTCATTAGGATATGACCCTGTCTCTTTGTTTAGAACAACCTTTTCTCCGCAGCAAAAAAGCCTGCCTCAAGCAGACTTTGAACTGTCGTTTTGTTGGGATACGATCGATTTGCTGCCTTCTCCCCAATGTGTATTTCTATTTACGAAATATATCAGGAACCCCTTATTTGACCGTTGATGCGCTCGTTTCACTTACTCTCTGTTGCTACCCCTTAACATACCAGGCAGTATAGGCGACCGTATCCTTAGATCATCTGTAAGTGTAGGCGCTTTCAGAGTTATTATCTCAATTATATTGTTAAAAAACAAGGGTTTTTTTAACTAAAAAAATCAGAGGAAATATCTATGCTGAATGTATGATAAAGTTGCAAGGGAACATACATTCTCATATAATAAAAGAAAAAAAGCGGTGACTGTCATGTCTCTATTAAAAGATATTTATAACGAAGAATTTGCAGAAGCACTTCTGAACAGAATCAAATCGGCGTATCCGGCTTTTGAGCGGGGCAAGTGCCGGGCGCTGATGTTTCAGGAAGATTGGCCCGGACTGACGTTAAAACAGCGGATGCGCCGGATCACAGACTCTTTATATGAAACACTGCCGAAGGATTACATACGGGCGCTTGACGTCTTATATGAGACAGCTCCCCGCTTCTCAGGGCTCGCCGGGATTATTTTTCCCGATTATGTCCAACAGTACGGAACGGATCACTGGGACGAATCAATGAAGGCGCTTCAGTATTTCACTCGTTTTTCCACTTCCGAATTTGCGGTCCGCCCGTATATCAGGCTTGACCGGGAGCGGATGTTCAAAGAGTTCCTTTCCTGGACGGAGCATCCGGACGAACATGTCAGAAGGCTTGCCAGCGAAGGCTCAAGACCGCGCCTGCCATGGGGAATCTCCATTCCGGCTCTTCTTGAAGATCCTTCTCCGATTCTCCCTGTTCTGGACCGCTTGATGCAGGATGACTCGTTATATGTCAGAAAAAGCGTGGCGAATAACCTGAATGACATCTCCAAAACACATCCGGATCTTCTGGCACAGATCGCAGCAGAGCGGTTCGGAAGCTGTCCGCACACGGACTGGATTTTGAAGCACGCCTGCAGGACACTGTTAAAAAGAGGAGACAAACAGGCGCTTGCGGTTTTCGGGTTTGAAGACGCCTCCCGGATTTCATTGGAACGTTTTACACTGAATTCGGAAACGGCCGCTATCGGAACCAGCATACATTTTTCTTTTCAGATCCGCTCATCCGCCCGGCAAAAAGTCAGGGTTGAATACGCGATTGATTTTGTAAAGAAAAGGGGGCACCGCAGCCGCAAGGTGTTTAAGATGTCGGAGTCCGCCATGGATAACGGAGACGTAAAAACCTTCAGCAAACATCATTCCCTTAAAGATTTAACCACCCGCAAGCATTATCGGGGAATTCACACTCTGTCTGTCATCATTAACGGAACGGTAAAAGGTTCGCTTGATTTTTCTGTTGAATAAAAAAACCCCTCCATTTCATAGATGGAGGGGTGTGGAGCTTATTCCGGGCTGCCGTAAAGCTCTTCAAGAGGTTTCATAATGATTTTGTTTAACTCGCCGATCAGCATGCTCATGCGCTGTTCCGCTTCCATCAGCTGAGAAATCAATTCATGCTGCTGTACGAGAGCAACCGTTTTTTGTGCCTGCTCTACCTCTTCCTGAGTGATTTCTTCACCTGACATCTGTTTCTGCTGCAGCTGCATCTGTACATTGCGGAAGTTATCAAACATGCGTTTTGCGGATTCATCTGCGTTTACTTGATCATAAAGCCCTCTCAGACGGCTGTATTCATCACTGTTTCGCAAAGCTTTTTCAAGATCATATGCTGCATCATAAAAATGAACTGCCATAGTAACCGCTCCTTTCTTCCTTTCGGACATACCACTCCACTATAACAGACTGCGGAGCGACTTTCATCATCGGCGTATGTTTTCCTTAGAAAAGAATGACAAACAAAGCCTGAATTGCTCCGATTATCCCGCCGAGCAGACCGCCTAAATACGTTATCATCTTAAATTCTCTCTTGGAAATCGACAGCACCATTTCCTCCAGCCGTTCAACGGGAAACTGATCAACCTGCTCTTTGACCACTTCCTCAAGACGCAGCCGTTTCAGCACATCCTCCAAATGAGCGGCAATACTGCCGAGCGCCGCATCAAGCAGCTTCGGCGCGTACGTTCCCGTAATCTCCCCTTCATAACGGGAGATGATGTCACCGAGCCGGCATTCGAAAAAGGGCGCGGTTTGAAGTGCGGCCAAAGCCCGCTTTTTCATGCTGAACAGCAGATCTTTCGCATTCCACTTTTCATCGGCCTCATAAAGTGTATAAGATTTGAGCTTGCCCCATTCTTGAGAAAGCAGATCAGCCAGAAGCTTTTTCGTTTCCTCATTGCGCAAAAACTTTAACAGCTCAGGCAGCACACGGTCTGCCAAGCTTGAATTGCCGAGGAACATCTGCACCATGCCGCCGAGCATCCCCCGGGAATTCAAAAAGTCGTCAATCATATTTCCGAGCCTGTCTTTCCCTTCTTCGCTCTCAAAATAATCAATGCTCCGCTTCAGAATATAATCTGCGGCCAGCGGGACTTTTTCATCCAGCTTTTCCTGAAGCTCATCAGGAAGCCAGTCTTTTATGGCGTGGTGCTCATATTTCCGGTACAGGTCCGAAAGCTTTTCATCGGTAAAACGGTCAATCCAGGCATCCGTCTTTTCCTGCGGATTCCGGATGCCCGCGGCGGCCAAAGCTTCGTGCACCGTCATCTCGGAAGCGGCCATTTTTTGCGTGAATTGTTCGGCGAAAAGAAGCGCCTGGTTTTTAACGGTATCTGATAAAAGCCGCTTTTTTATTCCTTCCGGGGTTAAAAGGTGGTTCGTCACCATGAGCCCCATTTGTTTTGCCAATTCATCCCGTCTTTTCGGGATCAGCCCCGGCGTAAACGGAACCCGTTTTCCGAACAGGTAATACGGCCGGTACGGACGAAATAACATCTGAATGGCAAGATGATTCGTCACCGCGCCGATCGCGGCTCCGATCACAATCATAAATAGAAACGTTCCTGCTATGCCCATTCCTTTTCTTCTGCCTCCATCTTATGTTCTATTTTCTTGATGATATATCTATTCGTATTATAGAGGCTGGCGGGCATGCGGGCAAATGAAGAACCTGAATTGTTGTTTGTGAGGAATAAGGCAAGATGCTGTTTCGTACTCTTTACAGTAGATCATCTTTTATGATGCGCTTAGCATATTTATTGGATGGAAGGGCCGTTCCATCAGCGGCTTTTTGAATAAAGGGGGAGTAATAATATGACAACACTCGGTTTTATGTCTGTATCCCGCCGGCACGAAGAAGATTACGCCGGGGAATTGGCTGAAAGAGCGCCTCAATATAATGTGCGCTTAGCCCGCTTTACACCGTTTGATATATTTCCGGATTCTTTGCGCGTGAAAGCGCTCGTCTATCACCCGCAAAGCGGAAAGTGGAACGAAACGGAAATCGATATTCCCGAATATATTTACGACCGCTGTTTTTACGGAAAATCCGCTGAAGCGCAAAAAGCCAAACCGATCGTCGAATGGCTGAAAAAATATCCGAAAACGGAATTTATCGGCCGGGGGCTTCCTGATAAATGGACGATCACGGATGCGCTCCAAAAGCATCATCTGATCAGTCCCTATATTCCTGAAACGGCCGAAGTCAGCCGCTATGAACAGGTGCAATCATACTTAGCCAAGGAAAAAGCATGTATACTTAAGCCCGCTTTCGGCGCGGGAGGCAGAGGCATCATCCTGCTTGAAACAGGCAAAAAATCAATTACGGCCACTTACTATATCGGAAAAAACAAACAAACAAAATCATTTTCCAATCACGTGTCTTTTAAGTCTTGGTGCAAAAAAGTGCTGCAGCACCGCTATTTGCTTCAATCCTACTTAAATATCCAGGATAAAGAGCGGCATCCGTGCGACATCCGCATTTTCATGCGTAAAACTGAGTCAGGCGTTTGGGAAACGGTCGGAAAAGCGGTCAGAAGGGGTTATCAGAACGGTCTTTTATCTCATTTGCCCGGAGGATCCGAACCGATTAAGTTTGACACATGGTTTGAGGAAATTCCGAGAAAGCAGCAGGCCGTTTTATTAGATGATGTCTTTTCGATCACCCAATCCGTCCCTTATTTCCTTGATGAACGGTTCGGGCCGCTGTTTGAGCTGGGGCTCGATATTTGTTATGCCAAAGACGGACGCATCTGGCTTTTGGATGTCAACTCAAAGCCGGGACGGAAAGCTATTTTAAGCGTGGCTCCGGAGGCGAAAGAGGATTTGTATACGAGTCCGCTGAGACGCTTCCGCGAACTTCAGTCACAGGAAAGCCGGAAAGGAGTATTACCGCGTGAATCATAAAGGGATGATTGTCGGCATCGATAAAAAAAGCAAAAATACGCTGTTTCTCCCCTCCTCCATGAAACGGGAAGGGCTTTTATCCGCTGCCTTCGGGACCAAGGTTGTCAAATGCCGTGTAGCCTTTTCTCAATCACTTGAAAAAAGCGCGCTCCTTTCTGAAGATTTGTTTGAGGAGCTGTTGATACCGCATAAAAGCCGGGCTGACTTTCTCATACACGGCCAGACGGTGCACATCGGACCGCTGATCGGCGTTTTCACAGCCGGGTTCACATCATCGCCGTCCCGCCCGTTAAGAGACCGTACAGCCTTCTTTTCCAAGATGCTCTCTCTTCATGAACAGGCGAACGGATATTGTTTCGTTTTCGGGGCCCATCAGATCAACTGGGAAGAAGGCACCGTCCAAGCGCTGATTTATAAAGAAAACAGCTGGAAACGGACGGCCGTCCCGCTTCCGAATGTCGTATATGACAGGCTCCCGAGCCGAAAAACGGAAGAAGTTCCGCTTTTACAGCAGACAAAACAAAGGCTGATGAATGACTATCAGATTCCGTGGTTTAATCCGCAATTCTTTAATAAATGGGACATTCATAAGCTTCTGGAAAAAAACAGTCTCACCGCTTCACTTCTGCCAAAATCTGTCCTGCACCCGAATGCAGAAGCGTTAGAAACGTTATGCAGCACGTTTGACACCGTCTATATCAAACCTGCAGACGGCGCACTCGGCACGGGGATTTACAAGGTGGAAAAAACAGATGCCGGCTTATCTGTCAAACACACGAATGAGGAAAAAACGGTGGTGACGGCAGAGTATTCAGATGCGGCATCCTTCATGACATCATTTAAAGAAAACAATGACCCGTCCGCATTTTTAATTCAGCAAGGCATTGACCTGATCCGGCTGGATGGGCGCCCCGTCGATTTCAGGGTGCACACGAATAAAAACGCCGAGGGGAAATGGACAGTGACGGCCATTGCGGCAAAAATTTCCGGTGAAAACAGCATCACGACGCATCTCGCAACCGGCGGAGAAGTCAGGACGTTAGCTGAATTATACGGCGATCCGAGAGAGAGAGTCGGCATGATGCGGAAACTTTCAAAAGCCGCCTTGGCGGTCAGCCGCGTGTTAAATGAGCACATTGAAGGCTTTATCGGCGAAATCGGTTTTGACCTCGGCGTCGATCATTCAGGGAAAGTTTGGATGTTTGAAGCCAATTCCCGCCCCGGGCGCAGCATTTTTTCCCATCCGAAGCTGAGATCGGTCGATTACCTGACAAAACGGAGAAATTTTGAATACGCGTCGTATTTATCAGAACGGTCCATCACCGCCCCGGAAAAACTTTGGCGGTGAGGCTGTCTTTTTTTAGGTTTACCCGGGACAGGCATTGAACGATGAGCTACAATGAACAAGATCAACATTTCCCATAAGGAGCGTGAACGTCATGATTTCGCACTTCAGCTGGAAACCGTTATTCAAAAAAGAGAAACTGCCCGGATGGCGGATTTCATTTTACTGGCAGGGTACGCATTACGAAGGGATTTACCATAAGTCCGGAGACATTGAATGGGGACACACACATCCGGGAAAAGAAGAGCCGGCTCTTGTAAAAGAGCTGCATGAATTAATGCTTTATCACATATATGACTGAAAGCTAAAAGCTCAGCCGCACCAGGCTGGGCTTTTCTTTTTCCTTCCGCTATTTACCACACCGTTTTCCGAATGAGATGCCGTTTGATTCACCATAATACGTAGTACAAAGCGGCAAACAGCATTGGGTGAAGCCGAGCTGGCAATGGTTTTCGTTCCGAAAATCATCGGCTGGTGCAATTCCAGCAAACCCAACCATACTACTTTATAAAGGAGATCATACAAATGGCAAACAACAACTCTTCAAACCAACTAGTAGTACCCGGCGCTGCTCAAGCAATCGACCAAATGAAATACGAAATTGCTTCTGAGTTCGGCGTAAACCTTGGCGGAGAAACAACTTCTCGTGCAAACGGTTCTGTCGGAGGAGAAATCACGAAACGTTTAGTATCTTTCGCACAGCAGAACATGGGCAGCCAAGGCGTACAATAACTCAATAAATGGCTTACAGAAGGCGCGGGATACCGCGTCTTCTTTTATGCCGTCACCCTTTTTTCCTATTCCACATACCCTAGGAAAAAAGGAGGGAAAACATGTCATTCATTGCCTCAGTCAATTGGGAGCTGTTTCAGTTCGTAAGTGTCTCTTTGGTCAATGAATATGTTGCCCACCATTTCCCGTTTATTCACAGGTATTCTTTTCCCCGCTGCTTTGAATGATATAATGAGCGGCGAGGAGGTTTTTTACATGAACATCGCTTTACTCGGAGCAACGGGAAGAGTCGGACAGGCTTTTATAAAAGAAGCGCAGAAACATGGACACATGGAGATATTCGCTCTTGTCAGATCAGCCGGAACAGTCCTTCCCATTCCTGAAAAACAAATCATAACAGGGAATGCGAAGCGGCGGGAAGATGTAAGCCGATTGATTTCCACAGCGGACACAGTCGTGAGCTGTCTCGGCACGGACGGTGACGATACCCTTTCAGCCGCTATGACCCATATAATAGACAGCATGAAACGGCATCATGTTCATCGTCTGATTACGATCGGCACCGCGGGTATCCTTCAATCACGGCTTATGCCTGATCAATACCGTTTTGAATCGGCAGAATCAAAACGAAAATCAACAAGAGCCGCAAAGGAACACGCCCGCGTATACGAAATGCTGCTGGCAGAGGATCTTGACTGGACGATCATCTGTCCCACCTACCTTCCTGACGGAGACGCTGCCGGAGTTTACCGGTTCGAACAGGATCGCCTTCCTGAAGACGGCGCTGAAATCACCGTTGGAGACACGGCGCACTTTCTGTACCGTGAGCTGATCAGCCCGCAGTTTGTCAGAAAACGGGTGGGACTGGCTTACTGAATGAAAAAAAGGGCGAATCTTTAGATTCACCCTTTCCGATTACACCGCGGACTTCGCCGTTCCTTTCTGCAATTCATACATTTGGTGGTACTGCCCCTTTTGCGCCATTAATTCGTCATGGCTTCCCTTTTCAATAATGCGGCCCTTTTCCAGCACGAGAATCTGGTCTGCGTGTCTGATCGTGGAAAGCCGATGGGCGATAATAAATGTCGTGCGCCCTTCTTGAACGACTTGCAGCGCTTTTTGAATGACTGCTTCTGTTTCGGTGTCAATGTGCGCCGTCGCCTCATCCAAAATTAAAATGGCCGGATCGAACACAAGCGCTCTTGCAAAAGAAATCAGCTGACGCTGGCCTGAGGACAGTGTGCCGCCTTTTTCGGTGACGGGCTCTCTGATGCCCTTCGGCAAAGATTGCAGAAGACTTGCGGCGCCGACTTGGCGAAGCGCTTCTTCCGCCTGCTCCAAAGAAATACGCTGATCATCGAGTGTCACATTGGAGCCGATCGTGCCCGAGAAAAGATACGGGTCTTGCAGCACAATGCCCATATGCGACCTCAGCTCCTGCCTCGACATGCCGTATATGCTTTTATCGTCCAGCAGGATATCTCCTTTTTGGGCATCATAAAAACGGAACAGAAGATTCAGGATGGAGCTTTTGCCGGACCCCGTATGGCCGACGAGGGCGACCGTCTCCCCTTTTTCAGCTGTAAAGCTGATCTGTTTCAGCACCTCTTCTCCCTTTCGATACCCAAAAGAAACATCGCGGAATTCCACTGTCCCTTCCGCCTTTCTGTCTGCGAGAGCGCCTTCTTCTTCCGTTTCCTCCTCCTGTAAAAGCTCGAATACCCTGGCGGCAGAGACACGGGCCAATTCAAGCTTCGAAAATTGGTTGACAATCCCCGTAACCGGCTGGAACAAACGGTTTAAATAATCAACAAATGCATATAAAACACCGATCGAAACAATTCCGGCCGCACTCAGACTCGCGCCTCCGAAATACCAGATCAGCCCGACAAACGCCAGATTGCGCAACACATTGACAAGACTGTGGGACATGAGGGAATTTAAGGACAGCATTTTGTTCTTATAGCGAAAATGAGCTTCATTCAATTCTTCAAATTCCTTCATCGTTTCCTTTTCGCGGCGGAACGCCTGAATAATCGGCATTCCTTGAATGGACTCGTTCATTTTCGCATTGATGTTACTGTTAATGGAACGGATTTTTTGGTTGAAGACGGATGCGTATTTGCGGTACACAACCGACCAGATCATTAAAATCGGAATAATCAGCAGGCAAACGGCGGCCAGCCTGACGTCAAGCATAAACAGCGCCGTAAAAATGCCGAGCATATAAACGCCGCTTGTGATAAATGTCGACAGCACCGTTACATATAAATCCCTGACCGCTTCTGTGTCATTCGTAATGCGGGCCACGACTTTTCCGGCAGGCAGATTATCAAAGTAGCGGATCGGCATTTTCTGAATGTGTGAAAATACATCCTGCCTCATGCGCTGTATGATCCGGTTCGCTCCCATCTGCAGCAGATAATGCTGACCGTAATGAAAACATACGGAAAACATGAGCAGTCCCGCGTAAATGGCGGTCAGCGTCAGCAATCCTTTTATTTCGGGACGGTAAAATTGAAAAATCTCCTGTCTTGATAACGTAATGGCGGGATATGACCTGCTTTCTTTACCGTTTGATATTGTCAGCCGGCCGTCAGACACCGAACGGTTTCCGTCAAAACTGACGGGACGGTCAACAAAATAGTAGCCCGCACCGACTTGATAAATGTGCGCCTCTCCGGTTTTGTCCGCCCCCGGTTTGAGCCGGTCTTCTCTGACATAATCATGCCCCCGGAACCTGACGGCGCCCGGATCGTCCGCAGAGGCTTTAACCCATGTTTTTTCAATGCCGAGAATGTGGTCGTCAATCATTTTTTTTCCGATAAACGGGCCGGTCAGCTCAGTGCCGACCGCAATAATGAGCAGGACGACCGCCCATATCAGCAGCTTCTTATATTGAAGCGCGTAATTCCATAATCTTCTCCCGGTCTTCATGCGCCCGTCCCCCCTTCTTCAAGAGAGGACAGCTGCTGCCTCTCATATTGTTTTCGATACCAGCCGTTCTGCGCCAATAGCTCCCGGTGCGTGCCTCTTTCAGACACCCGGCCTTCATCCATGACGAGAATGAGATCTGCGTGTTCAACTGCCGAGAGCCGGTGGGTGGTGATAATCGTTGTTTTATGCCGGCGTTTTTTACGGATGCTGTCAATGATGGCGGCTTCCGTTTTCGCGTCTACGGCAGATAGCGAATCATCTAATATGAGAATGTCAGGATCGGTCAAAAGCGCTCTCGCAATTGAGATGCGCTGCTTTTGTCCGCCAGAGAGCGCTACGCCCTTCTCGCCGACAAGCGTCTCAAGCCCGTCGGAAAGCATGCCGATATCGTTTTCAAAATGCGCATCTTTCAGCGCGCTGCCGATTTCCTCTTCGTTTGCATCCTGCCGGCCGTAAAGCAGATTCTCTTTTACAGTCTTCGAAAATAAAATATGATCCTGCGGCACATAGCCGATCCACCCGCGGAGCTCCTCAAGCGGAATCTCCTGAATCGGAACGCCTGTAAACGTGATTGCTCCCGCACCGGGCGGATATTCGCGCAACAGCTGCTTAATGATCGTCGTCTTTCCGCTTCCCGTCTTCCCGACGATGCCGAGCGTCTGCCCTTTTTCTACGGAAAAAGATACATCAGAAACCGCCGGTCCCGCTCCGCTCGGATACGTGAAAGTCACTTGTTCAAAAACAAGACGCCCGGGCTCCTTGATGCCGGCGGGGTGCTTGGGTCCTGTCACGTCTGGCTCATAGGAAAGCGTCTCATTGACACGATCCAAGGAGGCATTTCCGCGCTGCATGATATTGATTAATTCTCCGATCGCAAACATCGGCCAGATCATCATTCCGAGGTACACGTTAAACGATACCAGCTCTCCCAGCGTCAGCCGGTTTTGAAAAACGAGATAAGCGCCGTAGCCGAGACCGATGAGATAGCTGAGGCCGACGAGAAGTTTTACAGTCGGTTCAAAAAGTGAATCGATAAACGCCACCTTCATGTTTTTCTCATATACATCCGCCGTCATATCACCGAACCGGCTGACATCATTTTTTTCCTGTACGAAAGCCCGGATGACCCGGACGCCGGATACCGACTCCAGCACCTTGTCATTTAATGATCCGAAAGCATCCTGCGCTTCCGTAAACCGCTCATGGATCTTTTTTCCGTACAGGCTGACCGCAGCCGCCATTATCGGCAGCGGAATAATCGCGGCAAATGTCAGCTTCCAGCTGATGAGAAGCCCCATTGTCAAAAATATCGTCAGCATATACATCGTCGAATCAACGAGCGTTAAGACCCCAAAGCCCGTCGTCATACTGACGGCCTGCAAGTCATTTGTCCCCCGCGCCATTAAATCGCCCGTTCTGTATTTCTCGTAAAACGGCGGTGACATTTGAAGAAGCCTTCCCATCAGCTTTGAACGGAGAATCTTCTCCATGACATTCGCCCCGCCGAAAAGCTGATACATCCAAAAATAAGACAGTAAATAGACGGCTGCCGTTAATGCGAGAAAAACACATATGTAAAACAGCATCCCGCTTTTTGTAAACACGCCCGCCTTCATATCGTCTATCGCGTTACCGAGAAGTTTAGGCGGAAACATTTCAATGACATTCACAATCAATAACAGAACAATCGCTGTCGTATAGCGCAGCCAATAGGCTTTAAAAAACCATGCGAGCTTTTTTAATACAGTAAACAAATACCGTCATCCCCTTTCATCAATCAGCCGCCCTCAAGCTTTTCCGGATTGTTTTTCATTGTTTTCGCTAATACCGCCACATGCATCACACCTGTCTTTCTTTCATTTTTTTGTATAAAAAAAGACATGAAGCCTCAGCTCCATGCCTCTTATTATTATAAATAAGGTACAGACCCGCCGTTTATGCGCGACTGCCCCGTTTTTAAGCAAATGTTCAGAAAACGGAAGCTGTATGGGAGTCACGCCGGTATTCAGCTGAAGATGAGTTGACAAGCTTTAGTTTTGACATGATCCATACCTCCTTTTTCCCTATATTGTTCCTTCATCATATAAACAAATCCTTTTTTTGTCAATGCAGGTTTTACATTTCTGCCATTCGGGTATTGTAAAACAAACCTTTTTTACTGAAAGGATGAGGCCGATGTTTCATGCGGACCGGTTGATAGCAGCTTTTGACGGAAGTGATGATAGTAAAAAAGCGCTCCAAAAAGCCATAGACCTTTCAAAAACATTTCACGCGGATTTAACGGTCGTACATTCCCACAATGCAAAAGATACCCAGACGATTGTTGATCCCCCGAGGCCGGGAGCCGGGGCAACGTATATCGGCGGCGGGATTGCAAGCGTTCCTGACCCGCTCCAGGCGGAAAGAATCTCCCCTGATCCGATGATTTATGAAGACCGTACGGAAGAAATCGTTGCGGAAGCGAGAATGCTGATGAACGACAGCCAGATTGACGGGGATATCGACATTTTAGAAGGTGATCCCGCTGATGCCATTATCGAGCATGCCGACCGTATATCGGCGGATTTGATCGTCATGGGGAGCCGGGACCAGAACAGGCTGAAAAAACTTTTATTCGGAAGCGTCAGTGAAAAACTGTCATCGAAATCCGATATTCCCGTGCTGATCGTAAAATAATTCTTTCTGTAAAAGCAGCTTAATCAAAAGCTGCTTTTTTTTACAGCTCCCGGCTGTTTCTTCTTTTTTTCGGCATCACAAAAAAACTCGCCATGATTAAAAAATCGATGCACAATACGACAGACCAGCCCTTTAACAGCTTGCTGAGAGCTTCGGTGCGGGAAGCGTCCTGAATGAGAAATACCGTTCCGGCTAAAAGAACGCCGCCGATGACAAACGCTAATACATGTCTTCCCCATCCTTTTGCATAATGTTTGGCATAATCCAGCCCGTACCGCTTGACCGGTCTTGCCCCTTCCTTGACCACATAATAGCGGAACCGCTCATCCGCCCATTGAATCATGCTTTTCCCGAAGGCGACAGACACTCCGATATAAATGGCCGCCACCGCATGCGCTATAGTCGCCGCCGCCCCTCTGTATAAATCAGCTGCGGCCGCCAGAAACAGTACGGCATCCAATAAAGGAATGAGAGCGAAAAAAAACATTCCGAGCTTTTGCCGCCTGAATATATAGCGCGCCGCCAATCCGAAGATGACAGCCGCCCAAAAAGCAGCCTCACAAATGACAATCAACCAAGCAATCGCGTTCAATCCGGTTCCCCCTTATCGTTTTCTAAAATGCATTGTATCACTGCTTTTTATTTAATACAACTGTATTACAAAATTGCAAGAAAAAATATTTCCTGTTACACTGGAACCATGCCTAAAATAATCGATCATGAAAAAAGAAGAAAACAAATAGCCGAAGCCACTTGGCGGACGATTTTGGAGCGGGGAATGGAAGGAGCGACAGTGAGAAACATCGCCCAGGAAGCGGGTCTTTCTTTAGGCGCGCTGAGGCACTATTTCACCACCCAGGATGAGCTTTTAGGGTATGCGATGACACTCGTAAAAGAAAAAGCGGCCGCCAGAATTAACGAAGTTGCCATGAAAGATCTGCCGCCGAAAGAAAAAGCGGTGCGTCTGATGCTTGAAATCATCCCGACAGACGAAGAAACGATGGCTGAAATGGAGGTATGGTTCGCTTTCACAGCTTATGCCAGACATAAGGGAGAAGAGTTTCAACCCCAGCAGGACGGGATCTTAGCATATATCCGCGGTCTGATTGACTGGCTGGATGAAAATAAGCTTCTGAAACCGAATCTTGATAAAGAGATCGAAGCGGAGAAAATGTACGCCATCGCCGACGGATTGGCGCTGCATGCCATGCTTGAACCTGAGCGTCTTTCAAAAGAGAAGATCTCCCGTGTGCTCGTTCAGCATATCGAATCTCTTTTTATCTGACTGAAGTAAAAAGGCCGGATGTGTTCCGGCCTTTTTTCAGCTTATGACTGAACCCCGAGCTCCTGCTGAATGTGCGACTGAAAAGCGTCCTGAATCGTTTTGGCTACAGGTCCCGGCGCTCCGCTTCCGACCGGTTTTCCGTCAAGGGTTACGATCGGGATTAATTCAGCCGTCGTTGACGAGATGAAAATTTCATCCGCATCCCTGAGCTCGTCTTCGGTAAGAGCCTTCTCCCGCACCTCAATCCCGTTTTCTTTCATCAGCTCTAACAGTTTCATCCGCGTAATGCCGTTTAAAATCAGCTCATTTGCAGGATGCGTCCGGACAGTGCCGTTTATGACGGCGTATACATTGGAAGAGGTTCCTTCCGTGACCGCTCCGTCCCTTATCAGCACCGCTTCATAAGCGCCTGCTTCATAGGCTTTTTGTTTAATCATCACATTATACAGTAAATTCAGACTCTTAATGTCACACCTCAGCCAGCGTTTGTCTTCCGCCGTTATGGCCTGCGCTCCGGCTTTTTGTTCATTTTCCGGTTTTTTCACTGAAAAGGTGTATGCCGTCGTCTGCGGTTCCAATCCTTCGTCATACTGGTGCTTCCGCGGCGCCTTCCCTCTCGTCGTCTGTATATAGACCCCGCCGTCAATGAGTTTGTTTTCCTGTACAAGCTTTTGCAGATCCCATTCTATGTCCTCTGCGGAGAACGGCAGGGTGATGCCGATTTCTGCGGCGCTTCTGAAAAGACGGACAATATGCTCACGCAGACCGAATAAGGCACCGTTATACACTCTGATGACCTCATACACACCGTCACCGAATTGATATCCGCGGTCCTCAATATCAACTGCCGCTTCTTCACGATCAATCAACTGGCCGTTTACTAATGTCTTCATGTAAACCCTCCTCATCGTTATCTGCCGTGATGTGCATTCTCAGCTGTTATTGTCAACTATTCTATCATACTGAACGAGCCGGCTGCGGAGTTTATTTTTTTCTTAAAATCTTATTATTCGACATCTTTTCTATGTCTTTTCCAGTTTTGTTCCTGTATACTTGATTCGACATACATATGCTGTTAACTTATGGCACTTCGCAAGCCTCCGCTGTTATCGGCATTATGCAGAAACTTATGCTACTGGAGAGATTGTTATGCGCAACACAAAAGAAGGTGCTTCCCCTTCCCTGTTTTCATTGGCTTTTAAACTTACGAGTTTAGCAGTTTTGTGCGGACTGCTTCTGGTAATCGTCATAATGGGATATTCCGCTTCCGCCGCAAAAAACAAACAGATCACCGTGACCGCAAACGGGCAGCTTCGGGATGAAGCAGAAAGCCTGCGGCTGAAAAATGATTCTCCCGACGTCTTAATGAAACATTTGCAGAGAGAGCGTGACCCAGGGAAAAAAACGGTATATTTAACCTTCGACGACGGGCCGTCTCCATATACTGAACAGCTGTTGAATGTATTGAAGGCAAATGGCGCAAAGGCCACTTTTTTTATGCTTGAACCGCGGATGAAAGCCTATAAGCATTCCGTGCAAAGAGCGAAGCAGGAAGGAATCGCGCTCGGCCTGCACGGCGTGACGCACGATAATCACCTGTTTTATCAAACACCGACATCACCGCTGAACGAAATGCAGCAGGGACGCGATACACTCGAGGCAATCACCGGAGTAAAAACGGATCTTGTCCGCACGCCTTACGGCAGTAAACCGTCATTGACGGATGCCCAGATTAAGAATCTCGAAAAAGGCGGATTCGTGTACTGGGACTGGACGATAGACAGTGAAGACTGGAAGTACAAAAACGCACGGTACGTGCCGGAAGTATTGAATCAGCTCGCATATTTGGAAAGCGTTCATACGAGCAGGCCGCACGTCATTTTAATGCACGATCTGCCTGCGACGGTGCGCGCTTTGCCGAGCCTGATCCAAAAACTGAAAGCCCAGGGCTACTCCTTTGATGTTCTGACGGATCAAATGATTCCCGTCCATGAATAAGAAAAGCCGGATCTGTATATGATCCGGCTTTTTTTATGTCGCGGCGCTGATCCGTTTTGCAAATTCACCGATCTTCTCATGGATGACAAGATCAAATAAATGGTCGCAATATGTCGGCTCAAGGTTAATGATCACCTGCTTCAAACCGGGAATCCGTCCCGCATCCTCAGGGACAAACCTTGCCGGCGCCACTTCAAGCGAAGTGCCGATTACAAGAAGAAGATCAGCTTTATCAAGCTTTTCATAAAGGGTTTCAAAATGCTGAACGAGATCGCCGAACAGCACGACATCCGTTTTTAATACGGTGCCGCATACCGCATGATCACCGATTTCCGCCGTACATTCCGGCACTTCGTCCTTCAGCAGATGAGAAAGCCCGTAGCGCGCTCCGCAGCGGGGGCATGCGGCGGTCTGAATTGAACCGTGAAGCTCATAGACACTGCTGCTTCCCGCTTTCTTATGCAGCCCGTCAATATTCTGCGTGAAAATGTCTACCTGCTTTCCCCGCTTTTCAAGATCCGCCAAATACGTATGGCCGGCATTCGGCTCATAGCTTCCGCTCATTTTCATCTGAAAGAGCTGTTTGAATTTGGGCCAGAATTCACGCGGACGGCGTTCAAAGTATTCCCTGCTCATCGCTTCCATTCTGGAGGTGTCTTCGGTCCATATACCGCCCGCCGAACGAAAATCAGGAATGCCGGATTCCGTGCTCATTCCCGCTCCCGTCAGCACCACGATACGTTCCGCCTGATTGATCAATGTCATAAACGCTTCCACTCTTCCACCGCCTTTTCTTTTTATCATATCATGAAAAAAGAACGGCGCCTGTTATGCCCGTTCTTTTTCTCCGGAATGATCCTTCACATGAACCGGATCATCGTGGCTTTTCTGTTTTACGAATACATTCTGGCCCGGATAGGCGAATTCCACGCCTTCCTCAGCAAAAATATCAATAATCCGGCGGTTGATATCCTGCCGCACGTCCAAGCTTTCCGCCCAGACGATGGTCTTTGTGTAAAAGTTGAAAAACAGATTGTAATAGCTGTCCGCAAACACGTCAAAGTTAACCATAATCGTATCATCATGCACGCCTTCATGTTCACGAAGCATTTCTCTGAGCCTTGTGATGCACCGCTCTAAACGATCAATCGGCGTCGCATAAGAAACACGAACGGAAAACGTGACCTGGCGCTTCGTCATCCTCGTCCAGTTTGTGATGGCTTCCATGGACAGCGTTGAATTGGGCACGGTAACAAGCGCCCCCTGCGCCGTGCGGAACCTTGTGCTTCGGAAAGTGATATCTTCAACGCCTCCCGTCACAGATGACGTCTCGACCCAGTCGCCGATCGTAAACGGCTTTTCCGTAATGATGATAATGCCGCCGAAAAAATTGCTGATCGTATCTTTAGCCGCGAGCGCGAAGGCCAATCCGCCAAGTCCGAGTCCGGCCACGAACCCGTTTACATCATAATTGAATTCCTGCGCGATCACACTGACGCTGAGCGCGAGAATGACAAAGCGCAGCACCTTGGATAAAAACGGCGCCAAAATGTCATCCATATCAAGCTCAAAGCGCTGATTGACTTTATGAAATAAAAACGAAGACGCCGATGTCAGATTGCAAAGCCCCCAGGCGATCAGCGCAACGATCAGAGAGCGGTACAATTTTTTGACAATGTCCATCTGCCCGTCTAAAAACGGCGAATACTCAATCGCCAAAAACAGACCCAGCGCCACGAAAAACCATCTGGCCGGCTTGTCAAACGCTACGGCAATCTGTTTGAATATGTCGGTTTTCGGCTTGTTTGCCAATTTGTAAATGAGCTGAAAAAAGTATTTGACAAACAGTTTTCTCAAAACGAGAAAAGCCGCTAAAATTCCGATGCTGATACTGATCTGCGAAATATGGTCAAGCGTAAAAAAGCTCTGAAATTGTGTCATCATGGCATATGCTCCTTTGTTTTGTCGAAAATCTATTATACTAAAACATTCGGACATCAGCTTTTTTTAATGTCTTTAGGCAGCCTAAAAAACCCCGGCATCAGAGTACAGCCGGGGTTTTCACACATTCGTTCATCTTTCAGCCAGATACAACAGGGTCAGGCACTATTTCTTCTTTGATTGTGTCTGTTTCAGGAGAGTCGCTTTTTGGATTTCAGCATCGGTTTCGGCCTTAATTCTTTCTTCCACTTTCAATCTCCCTTTTCCCATGATCTCGCCTCCTTTTTGCCATTATAAATCATCACTGCGGATTGTAAACCGAAAAAAGCACTATCTTTATTCCAATAAAATACTGTTTCGCACATTCACCAGTTTGAATCGCTGAGCATATACGAATCTGATATAATAACAGAAATGCCCATGAGGGGAGCTGACAAGCTTGTATACCATCGCTCATCGCGGCGCATCCGGTTACGCGCCCGAAAATACATTTGCGGCATTTGATATCGCTGCCGAAATGAACGCTGATTTCATTGAGCTTGACGTCCAGCTCACAAAAGACGGCCAGATTGTCGTCATCCATGATGACAAAGTCGACCGGACGACGGACGGCTCCGGTTTTGTAAAAGATTTTACGCTGAAGAAGCTGCAGTCTCTGGACGCCGGCAGCTGGTATGGGGCTGAGTTTAAAGGGGAGCGGATTCCCCTGCTCGAAGAGGTCTTGAAGCGTTATCATTCTGAAATCGGTTTTTTAATTGAACTGAAAGGGCACGTTTCTCAAGTCGGTCTTGAAAAAGCAGTCGGCCAGCTGTTAAGCAGGTTTTCCTTTTCCATCCGCCCTATCGTTCAATCATTCAGCCTCAAGTCAATTCAGACCTTTCACGACATGTATCCGTCCGTTCCGACTGCAATAATTGCAAGACCCAGCTTCGGGATGTTTTCCAAAAGCCAGCTGGCCGCCTACAAATCAGCCGTAAATTATGTCAATATTAAATATACCCGTCTGAATCGGTTCTTGATTTCCACCGCTCACAGACACGGCCTGAAAGTATTTGCCTGGACGGTCAGAAATCAAAAGACGGCCGAAAAACTGCAAATGATGGCAGTAGACGGCATTGTAACTGATTTTCCGGATTTTATTTCTAAGGATGGCTGATATGAAACAATACATCGCAATTTTTATCGGAGGCGCGCTTGGCGCATTGCTCCGCTTTGAAATGAGCGCGCACATTCACAGCGGTTCTTTCCCGGCGGCCACTTTCCTCGAAAACGCGGCGGGAAGCCTTTTACTCGGTCTTATTACGGGTTATTTCATCATTCGGGCTAAACGCCCTCTTTTGACCGCCTTTTTAGGAACCGGTTTTTGCGGAGGTTTCACGACGATGTCAACCTTCGCAAAAGAAACCATTTTTCTGCTGCAATCGTCTCCCGCAGCGGCTTTTTGTTATGCTGCCGCGACTTTATTCGCTGGTCTTGCCCTTGCATACGCCGGCATTTTTTTGGGACGGCGGATTGCCCTTCACGCAGCGGGAAGGGGGCATGATACACCATGACGATTGTCCTGATGCTAATCGCAGCGGGTATCGGAGCGGTATTACGTTCTCTTTTGGGTAAAACAATTTCAGAAAGAACAAAAGGTTTTCCGATGCCGCTTGGAATGGCTGCGGTCAACCTGCTCGGCTCCTTCGGCCTCGGCATGTTCACCGGCCTGGGCCTGGATAATCCTTCTGCCGGCATCATCATCGCGACGGGCTTTTTCGGTGCGTTTACGACCTTTTCCACGTTCAGTATTGAAGCCGTGCAGCTGATGATGAACAACCGCATTAAGGAAAGCCTGCTCTACATCGCTGTTTCAGCAGCCGGAAGCCTTTTGGCGTTCTGGTGCGGCTTTGTTATGATATCCATTTAAAAAACCTTGAGCTTATTTTTCGCTCAAGGTTGCGTTATGAAGCATGACCGTTTCAGGCACGGGAAGCTGGCGGTTTATTGTTCCCTGACCGCCCGGGCGGCCCTGTTCTTCTTTGAGTTCAAGCTGTTTAATAAACCGGCCGTCCATTTCTACTATGAGGGCAGTGTATCCCCCGATTTGTATCGACTCACCCGCACAGATGTCAATATTCCGTTTCAGCACAAGACCGCCGATCGTGTCGACTTCCTCTTCAATCCCTGCGCCGAGAAGATGATTCACCTGATCAATCCGAACCTTTCCGTCCAGCACATAATGGCGTTCGGACAGCTTTTGAATCTGCGGCTGTTCATCTTCATCAAATTCGTCTCTGATATCGCCGACGATTTCTTCAAGGATGTCTTCGGTCGTCACAAGACCGGACGTTCCGCCGTATTCATCAGACAATATCGCCAAATGAATCCGTTCTCTCTGCATTTTTATCAGCAGGTCGTGTATCGGGATCGTCTCGATGACTTCAATCACCGGGCGGATGTAAGACGTGATAGATACTTCCGCTTTTTCATCTTCTGTCATAAACAGCAGATCTGAAAAGAGATGCTTCGTATTGATCATGCCGATGACATTGTCTTTGTCCCCGTCCGTTACGGGCCAGCGCGTATATTTGTCTTTCAGCATCATATCAAGCATTTCCGGCACGTCCATATCAGTGGAAACAGCCGCGATTTCTTTTCTCGGGATCATGATTTCCTTGGCGATCCGATTATCAAAATCAAAAATTTTATTCACAAATGTATATTCAGACGGATTGATTTCTCCGTTTTTTAAACTTTCTGACAGCAGGATCCGCAGCTCTTCTTCAGAGTGGGAGCCTTCATGCTCAGATGCCGGCTTTAATCCGGCCAAACCGGTCAGAATTCTCGCGGAGCCGTTCAGCACCCAAATAAACGGGAACATGAATACGTAAAATAACCGAAGCGGTCCGGCAATCCATAACGTCAGCTTTTCCGCTTTTTGAATCGCAACCGTTTTAGGCGCAAGCTCACCGACGACGACATGCAGAAACGTAATCAGCCCGTACGCCGCAGCAAAAGCAATCACATGCTCAGCAGAATCCGGCAGCCCCATGCCCTGAAACACAGGATGAAGCATCCGCTCAAATGCAGGCTCTCCCAGTACGCCGAGCCCGATGGATGTGAGTGTAATGCCAAGCTGCGAGGCGGATAAATACTCATCAAGATCCGTAATGATACGCTTTGCGAGCACCGCCCGTCTGTTCCCTTCTGAAATGAGCTGATCGATTCTGGATCTTCTCACTCTGACGATCGCAAATTCACTCGCCACGAAAAATGCCGTTAACGTAATGAGCACACCGATTAAAATCAAACTGTCAATATCGTCCATTTCACCTTATCCCGAATTGAAGGATAAGGACGTCACCTCCTGATTTCATCGTTTTTTCTTAAGCGAGAGGAACGAAATGGGTGATTGACTACACAGAGGGCCCCATCCTGCCACCTCCTAAGTCAAAGCATGATTGTCATTTGTATAGTTTATTGTATCACAACTCCATTCTTTCATCATTTTCAGATTTTTATGATATAAAAAACAGCCTTCAAAAAGAAGGCTGCCGTTATCTGCTTCGGAAATGATTTTCTAAACAAAGCGCCGTATTAATCCCCCCGAATCCCATGCTTAAGCTTAACGCATGGTGTACGGTATGGGCGCTCGGCCCGTCGGTCACCCACTGAAATGAATCGTCAATCGGCTCCGTTAAGTTTCGGATCGGATGAAGTTTGTTTTCCCGCATTTGCAAGAGAGCAGCAATGATTTCCACCGTTCCGGCCGCACTCAGACCGTGTCCGGTAATCGATTTTGTCGCATTAATCCGCGCGTGCGACAGGCCGCTTTCAGAAAGCGCCCGGCATTCAGTCTTATCACCGATCGGCGAACCGGTGCCGTGCGGGTTGATGTAATCGATCTCTTTTGCTGAAAGACCGGCCCGCTCCAGCGCCTGGCGGATCACCGTCATTTCGCCCTCTGCTGAAGGATTCGGGTTGCGGTTCGCATCAGAAGCCATCCCCCAGCCCTTTAAGCCGGCCCACGATCGTGCGCCCCTCTGTTCGGCAGATTCAGCGCGTTCCAGCACAATCGCCCCGCACGCCTCTCCGAATATAAACCCGTCCGTATGCCGGTCAAACGGGCGGCAGGCGGCTTCAGGCCGTTCAGCGTATGTATCAGTGCCCATCGCTCCCAAAGAACGGAGAGCATGACACTCCATGTACGACAGATCGGCCAGCGCCCCGATCACGATGCACCGGTCAAACAGGCCGCCTTTGATTCCTTGAGCAGCCTGAATAACCGCCGCCTGGCCGCTTGCCGACGCGCCGCCGACCGTAAAGGCCGGCCCTTTTATCCCGAATTGCTCCGTACAAAGCCCCGACAAATCACTATCCATAAAAGAAAGCCCGTATGTCGGATTTACAAATTGCGGCGTTTCACCGTTTTTCTCAAAGGCCTGCAGCAATTCGCGCTGCGTCATATTCGAGCCGCCGATGATCAGACCGGTGCGGCTGTGGTCAGCGCCGTCTAATTGAGCGTCATGCCACGCTTCATATAAAGCGATAAGCGCCGTCTTTCCCGATAATGCGGCCCTTCGGTACAAGCGCTTCGACAGCGCGTCCGGCGGCGTTAATTCGCTAAGCTCCGCGCCGATAAACGAACTGCCTTTCTGCCGGCCGGGCCGTTTCATCACATCAAAGGCGTGCCGCCCCTCCATGAGCGCATCGAGAAACGCCTCCTTGCCTTGTCCGACCGCGGTTAAGACTCCGATTCCTGTAATGCTGATGTCTGACGTGCCATTATTTCTCCTCGACATTTGTCCGTTCTCCCATCTTTATGTATTGGAAGCTATGAAGAAAAATCTTGATACAGTGCTTTGAAAATATCGCGCGACTGTCTGATCTGTTCTGAAGGCACGCTGAAAGATAATCGGAAATAGCCGCTTTTTCCAAATCCGCTGCCGGGTACGATCAATAGTTTGTATTTCTGTGCGGCATGCATGCAGAATGCCACCTCGTCTTCAATCGGTGATTTCGGAAAGACGAAAAAGCCTCCTTTCGGCATTTCAAATTCGAAACCGGCTTCTGTGAGGATGTCCACCATAAGGTCTCTCCGCTTTCTGTAAGGTTCAGCGTCAATCGAAAGATCATCCATTTTCGCCACGGCACGCTGCATCATGACCGGAGCGTTCACAAAGCCGAGCGTCCGGTTGCAGAAAACGAACGCATCCGTCAGAAGATCGCCCTCAGGCATTTGGGCGTCTGCCGCGATATACCCGAGCCTTTCCCCCGCAATGCCGAGATCTTTACTGAACGAACTGACTAAAATCACGCGGTGATACGCCTGAAACGGATTCGCCTGCTCTTCTCCGTAGATCAGCTGGCTGTACGGTTCATCAAATAAAATAAATATGCTTTGGCCGTTCCGCTCTTCGGCTTCTTTTAATAAGGCGCCCAATTCGTTAAGGTTTTTCTGGCTGAGCACAGTCCCCGTCGGATTATGCGGCGTATTAACGATCAGTCCTTTCGTACGGGGGGTGATCGCACCTTTAACCGCTTCAATATCAATCTCAAATGAGTCAGTCAGCGGGCAGATGACGGGTCTGCCGCGGTAATTTTCAACATACGCTTTATATTCCGCAAAATAAGGCGAAAGAAGGATGACTTCTTCCTCGGGGTTTAAAATGCTTTTCAGCGCGACATTCAGCGCCCCGCCGGCTCCGACCGTCATGACTGTATGCCTGGCGGAAATTTCTGTCTGAAACCGCTCTGACAAAAAGCGCGCAACCTTTTCTCTCGCCTCCGGAAGCCCCTGGTTTTGTATGTATCCGTGCCGCCCTGTTTCAGCCGCTTCGCAAAGCGCCTTTTTAAATGTTTCAGGCGGCTCCGCAACCGGATTTCCTATTGAAAAGTCAAACACCTTATCGGCGCCGAACTCTTTTTTCAGCCGAGTGCCTTCATCAAATAGTTTGCGTATCCATGACCCTTTCTCCAGATTCTGTGTCACTTCCCGTGATAAACCGGCCACTGTCATCTGTCCCTTCTGTCTTTTTCTTCCGTTTCTATTTACAATGATTATGAAAGATTTACATGGCGCAGTCAACGCTTTTTCAGACAGCCCGCCGCGCCGTTTCAGGAGAAAGACGGAAAACAATAAACTTGTGCAAACTCCCCTTCATATATTAAACTATTCTCATAACTATAACGTGATGGTTGGGGAGGGATTTAGATGGGGCTGAGACTTATCGCATCAGTGAATTAGCAGAGCTTGCCGGTGTAACGAAACGCACGGTGGATTACTACACAAACCTCGGGCTTTTAAAGCCTGACAGGTCTTGTTCGAACTATCGTTACTACGATACACTTGCACTTAATCGGTTAAAGTTTATAGTCGCTTGTAAAAAGCAGCGATTGGCCCTGTCTGATATAAAAGATCGACTGGAGAACCAGTTTCCCTCTTCAGCCCTGCCTGACGATATTGGAAATCTGGCATCGGAAATTGATCACATGAATCAAAACATCTCCGTGATCTTGAATCGGTTTGAAAAGCTTGAACCAGAGGAGCGTGCCCAGCTGAAAAAAAGGCTGGCTCCTGAAAAGCTTGCAGTGCTTCAATCATTTATGCTGCTGTTAAGTTAAACCATTATCTTACTAACAGGAGGTGTTACCTTCATCTTCCCAAAAGAAGTGAAGGTTCTAATTGGACATTGTGAATTTGATTTTAGTCGCGGTTTTAATCGCGCTGACGGCATTTTTCGTAGCATCTGAGTTTGCGATAATCAGAATCAGAGGCTCACGGGTTGACCAGCTTATAGCAGAAGGAAATAAAGCCGCAATCGGTGTCAAAAAAGTGACCACGCATTTAGATGAGTATTTATCGGCGTGCCAGCTCGGCATAACATTGACTTCCATCGGTCTTGGTGTCTTAGGCGAATCAACGATTGAACGCTTGCTTCATCCGCTTTTCACAAAGATAAACGTACCAAGCTCATTATCGCATATTATTTCATTTATTCTCGCCTATGCGATCATTACATTCTTACACGTGGTCGTGGGAGAGTTGGCGCCGAAAACAGTCGCCATCCAGAAAGCGGAAGCCGTTTCAATGCTGTTTTCGAAACCGCTCATTTGGTTTTACCGCATCATGTTCCCGTTTATCTGGCTTCTGAACAACTCCGCCCGTCTTTTAACGAAGACGTTCGGTCTGGAGACGGTATCTGAAAATGAGCTTGCCCACTCTGAAGAAGAGCTGCGCATCATTTTATCGGAAAGCTATAAAAGCGGTGAAATCAACCAGTCTGAATTTAAATACGTGAACAAAATCTTTGAATTTGACGACAGACTTGCAAAAGAAATCATGATTCCGCGTACGGAAATCGTCAGTCTGCCGCATGATATCAAAATTTCTGAAATGATGGACATCATTCAGATTGAAAAATATACCCGGTACCCTGTCGAAGAGGGTGACAAAGATAATATTATCGGCGTTATTAACATTAAAGAAGTGCTGACCGCCTGCATCAGCGGCGAAGTATCAGTCGACTCGCCGATTACCGATTTTGTTAATCCGATCATCCATGTGATTGAGTCGGCACCGATTCACGATCTGCTTGTAAAAATGCAGAAGGAACGGGTTCATATGGCGATTCTGTCGGATGAATACGGCGGAACCGCGGGGCTTGTCACCGTTGAAGACATTATTGAAGAAATCGTCGGGGAAATTCGTGATGAATTTGATATCGATGAAATCAACGAAATCCGTAAACTCGGCGACGGCCATTACATGCTTGACGGCAAGGTCCTGATTGATCAAGTGAACGAACTCCTCGGCATCCATTTGGAAAATGACGAGGTCGACACCATCGGCGGCTGGTTCCTTACCCAGAAATACGACGTCGAACAATACGACTCGATTATCGAAGAAGGCTGTGAATTTATCATTAATGAAATTGACGGCCACCACGTCGCATATATCGAAGTGAAAAAACTGGCGTTTGATGAACTGCTGGAAACCGCCGAACAAAAAGAAGCATAACAAAAAAGCTTGCGCGTCTGATACAGACGGCAAGCTTTTTTTCATTTACAGTTGTTCAAGTTTTTTCTCAAGCTCTTTAATTCTGGCATTCAGCTCTTCTGTCATGGCCGCAAGCCTCTCCTTCGGCGCAAGATCGGAAAAGTCCTCCAAAAAAATCGGCTCGCCGATGATAAGCCGCATTTTTCCCTTTTTAAACAGCGCTTTTCCCGTAGACGGCCCTTTATATGCGGCCGGAACGAGCGGCGCTTTTCCCATTTGGGCGATGGTCACGGCCCCTCTTTTCAGCGGGACGTCTTCTGATGTTCTCGTACCGCTCGGAAAAATCCCGACAATCTTTCCTTCCTTCAGAAGCTTAATCGGCGTTTTAATGCTGCTCGGGCCCGGATTTTCACGGTCAACCGGGAATGCGTGAATCTTCTTCAAAAAACGTCCGATCCACTTTTTCTGAAACAGCTCTTTTTTCGCCATATAATGAATCTGATGGGGCAATATCCCGACACCGAGCGTGAGGACGTCCACCCAGCCCGCATGCGTGCACGCGATAACGAATCCTTTATCAGACGGAAGATTCTCTTTATTGTACACTTTCACTCCTCCGCGCAGGGATAGAATGCATTTGATGGCATTTGCACAAAACTTATACATAACGCACTTCCTTTGTTGTAATGATCAAAAGTGTTCTCTCTCTCTATTATAACAATATTTTTTATTACCTGGTACTAATAATTATATTTTTCCTCCGCCGATCTCTATCTTTTATGACGGATTTTGGGTACTATAGAGAAATGGTGTTTGATGAGGTGAAAATGAATTTAAGCCGTTTGCATGGAACGTGCAACTTTAAACCTTTCTTATGCGTGTATAACATAGAGGGGAGAAAAGGCAGTGACGATCGATGAAATTTACCAAATGTATATGAATGATGTTTACCGGTTCCTGCTCTCCATGACAAAAGACAAGCATCTCGCTGAAGATTTGCTGCAGGAAACCTTTATGAGGGCATACATACACATTCACTCCTACGACCACAGCAAAGTAAAGCCATGGCTTTTTCAAGTGGCGAGAAATGCGTTTATAGATTATGTCAGAAAACATAAAAAGGAAGTGACCATTTCCGATGACTTAATTGGGAGCCTTTTTCAGACGGCTGTTCAAAGCCCGGCTCATCAGATTGAAATCAAGGAAGTGCTGACAGGGTATATGTCCGAACTTCCCGACAATTATCGGGAGGCCTTAACACTGTATTATTTAAAAGAACTGAATTACAAAGAAGCATCCCATATTATGAATATTTCAGAGGCTAATTTTAAAAGTGTTTTATTTCGTGCCAGACAGCGGCTGAAAGCACTTTATAATAGAGGTGTTAATGATGAATGAAGAATTTAAAAAGCGTTTTTACCAATACAAAAATGGAGAAATGAGCGACCGGGAAATGGCCGCCTTTGAAGAAGAGCTGGAAAAGCTGGAAGTCTATCAGGAGTTGATTGAAAGCGAAATGCAGGACGACCGGGAATGGGACGTCGGCATCAGCCCGGAAAAACAGAAGGCCATTTTATCATACGGAAAACGCAAATCGTATTTGCGGATTTCAGTTCTCGCCGTCATCTCCACTTTGATGATTTTGCCGCTTTGCACATTAGGAAGCTACCTCTATTACGGTCTGGGAGGAAAAGAAAGCACCGGCAATCAATTAATGGAGACCGCGGCAGTGACGGTGGCGACCACAATGCCGAACGTCCTCGTCGATACCTCCGGACTGAAAAGCCAGGTGAAGCTGTTTGGAATGAATACGGAATTTCCGCTGCAAAAGCAGATCGGCACAAAAACGAAATCCGTCGGCGGAGAACGGATTGAAATGTTTTTAGATACGGTCAAATCGCCTGCCGTTAACTACTATGATTTAGACGCGGCACAGGCAAAGCATTATTTCGCCCATCCTTCCGGCTTAAAGGAACGCACGATTGAAAAAGCCGGACAGACATTAAAAAAATTGCCTGAAGGAAGCGTGGCGGAGGTCTATCTTTCTTATGACAGGGCCTACCCTTCTTCTCAAGTATATTCGACTTTTAAAAAATACGATGTGAAGTTTTTATGGAACGCGGTCGAAACGGAGAAAAATCTGAAAGACAGTCCTTATGCTGAGCCGTTAGGATTTCCCGGGAAAGATTCCAAGATGGTGTCCTCTTTCGAAACGCAAGGACAGACAGACCGTGAACAATTTATCAATGCCCTTGAATTTATGTCCCGCCATAAAAAATGGGCGCATGCAATATCGAAACGCAAAGACATGAATCTTGGCAGCCGAATCGACTATGTTGAACATCACGGAATGAACGTATACGGCTCTGTCGTGACGGGGCCGACAAAAGAAATCGAACGTCTGCTGAAAAACAAAACAGTAAAAGCAGCAAACATCGGTGAGGTGGAATTATGGAATTGGTAAGAATTTTTAAAGAGCATAATGTTTTCGGCTGGATATCAGTCGGTACCGCGATTTTGTCGCTGCTGCTTTTGAACGTGGCAATCATCAGCAATGTGACTTTCTATTCTTATCAGATGCTGCCGTTTGCGATGGCCGCCGTGCCGTTCGGCATCATTGAGCTGTTTATTAAAAAAGGACGGACGGGCCCGGGACTGCTCGGTGTCATTCTCAATCTGTTCGTCATTGTCTGTGTATATACGATCGTTGCGGTTGATACGAATCTGCAATTCGGTTTTTAAACATAAAAACAGGCCCTTTTACGGGGGCCTGTTTTTTTAAAATGAAAGAACGCCGATTAAATGCAGCAATACGACGATGATAGCCAGCGGCACGAGATATTTCAGAAGGAAATACCACAGCTGAAAGAAACGATAGCCGATGGCGGAACCGCTTTTCATCTCGGCAAACAGCTCCTGCTTCGGTATTTTCAGCGGGACGAAGATTGATATTAATAAAGCGCCGAGCGGAATCAGCACATTGCTGACGGTGAAATCCGCAAGATCAAAAAACGTTTTTCCGAACAAATGAACATCACCGAGAACACCGTATGATAAACAGGACGGAATTCCGACTAAGAAAATGAGCAGACCGCTTGTCCACGACAGCTTCTTTCTTTTCGTTTCATCACCTTTCCCGACAGTCGCCACGATAATTTCCACCATCGAAAAGGCCGAAGTCAGCGCGGCGAAGAAAAAGACCGCCAAAAAGCTGATAAAAAACAGCGAGCCGAACGGCAGCCGGTCAAACACAGCCGGCAGCACGGTAAACAGCAGTGTAGGCCCTTCATCCGGTTTAAAGCCGAACGAAAAAACCGCCGGGAAAATGGCCAGTCCCGCAAACAGCGTAACGAGCACATTCATCATAACAATGGAACCCGCCGAACCCGGAAGATTTTGGGTTTTCGGCAGGTACGAACTGTATGTCACCATGACCGAAACACCGAGCGTTAATGTAAAAAACGCCTGTCCTAAAGCATATAGGATGGATTCCGGCGTCAAATCTTCAAAGTGCGGAACCAATAAAAATCTAATCCCCTCAACGGCATGATCGAGCGTGACTGATCGCAGCACAAGCAATAGAAACAGCACGAATAAAATCGGCATCAGCACCGCACTGACACGTTCAATCCCTTTCTGCACGCCTTTTGCGACGACCGCCACCGTCATGATCATAAATACAAGCTGCGCAATGAGAGTCTGGATCGGATTTTCAATGACCGTCCCGAACACCGTGCCGTACTGCTCCTGAGTGAGCCCGGATAAAGAACCGGTAACGGCTTTTAACACATAAAGCAAAATCCACCCGCCGACAACACTGTAAAAAGACAAAACTAAAAAACAGGCCGCCACACCCACATAACCCGTAAGGTGCCATACCGACTTCGGCGCGGCTTGTTTGTAGGCATCAATCGCATTTGTCTGGCTCCGTCTTCCGAAAATAAATTCACCGAGCAAAAGCGGATAGCCTAAAAGCACGGTAAAGAGGACGAATATAAGAAAAAAAGCGCCTCCCCCGTTCGTACCCGCTACGTAAGGGAACTTCCAAATGGCTCCCAGGCCGATCGCCGAACCGGCAGCGGCCATAATAAATCCTATTTTTGAGGCCCATTGAACCCTTTTTTGGTCAGACACGACTTTCCACTTCCCTTCCGCCCTATATTATCCCTTATTCGCTGCGATAACTTAAGCCCATTTCAATATGTTTCATTATTCCGAAAAATAAAAAGGAGCGGCGGGTGCCGCTCCTTACAAATCCCCGTTTAATTTCGAATGCTTTCTCGAATATAAGAAATAAATCACCAGACCGATGATCAGCCAGATAAAGAAACGGAATATGGTGGTGGCGCCGAGGTTAATAATCAAAAACACGCAGAACAGAATGGACAATATCGGAATAAAGGGAACCCCCGGACATTTAAAAGCCCTTGGCAGATCAGGCTGTTTCTTTCTTAATACGATAACTGCCACTGAAATCAGGACAAATGCGGCAAGCGTGCCGATGTTCACCAGCTTCGCCAGTTCATCAAGCGGGACGAGCGAGCCGAGTAATGCCGACAGGATGCCGAACACCCATGTCACCACGTGCGGCGTTTTATGCTTCGGATGGACTTTTGAAAGCGCCCCCGGCACCAAACCGTCACGGGACATGGCAAACATTACCCTCGTCTGGCCGTACAGCATGACGAGCATCACCGTTGTCATCCCCAACACTGCGCCGATATCAATAATCCCGGCCACCCAATTCTGTCCGGCCATCTGCAGGACGAGAGACACGGGATGGTCAACGCCTTCAAAGCGGGCAAACGGAACGACGCCCGTCATAATCGCCGATACGGTCACATACAGCACGGTGCAGACGATTAATGAAAAGATAATTCCTTTCGGCAGATCCTTCGCCGGATTTTTCGTTTCTTCAGCGGCGGAAGAGACGGCGTCAAAACCGATAAAAGAGAAGAAAACGAGCGCCGCGGCACTGAAAACACCGCCGAATCCCATCGGTATAAACGGCTGCCAGTTGTGAGGTTTGACATATACGGCCGCAACGGCGATAAACAATAGAACAACCAGAACCTTCAAAATGACCATAATATTATTGACCCGCTTCGATTCTTTAATGCCTAAATAGAGAAGGAATGTAATCGCAAGCACGATAACAAATGCGGGGAGATTAAAGAATGTGACCGTGCCTTTAATGGATCCCGGCGCGGCCGTTAATGCGGTCGGAAGATGAATGCCGAAGCCCGCCAAGAATGATTGAAAATAGCCGGACCAGCCGACCGAAACCGCGCTGACGGCGAGCATATATTCCAAGATTAAATCCCATCCGATGATAAACGCGAGAAGTTCACCCAGTGTCGCATAAGTAAACGTGTAGACGGAACCCGAAACCGGGACGCTTGAAGCAAATTCGGCATATGACAAAGCCGCAAATAAACACGCAAGAGCGGCGATGACAAATGAAACAGTCAGCCCCGGCCCCGCCGTGACAGCGCCTGTTCCGGTTAATACAAAAATCCCCGTTCCGATGATGGCCCCTATCCCCAGAAGGGTCAAATCAAAGGCCCCTAACTCTCTTTTCAGCGACTTTTCCCCGCTCGTTGCGGCAAGCAGGTCCTGAATGCTTTTCTTTCTGAATACGCTCCCCTTCATCTGCTTCACTCCTTGTAAACCAATATATGTTAGAATATTCAGATAACAATAGCAATAATGACTAAATTCTTATTTTTCGCATGAAATGTTTCAGCACATCATTCCTTTCTCCTATGTCATATTATAGCGAAAAATATAAAAATGAAAATAACTTTTTTGAAAATTCTATATATTATTTTTAGTTTTCATAAAACAGAACTCAGCGGATTCCCCACTGTTAAATATTAACATTAGTGATTCAGCTGGAGACTTCCATTTTTTGAAAATCGTATTCATATGTACGTTCAAATAAAAATCCCGCCCTTTTTAAAAGCGCGGGATAAGACTTGCGTATTATGTTGAAATAAATCTGCCGCCATTTACGTGAATGGTTTGCCCCGTCATATAGGAAGATTCATCTGAAGCCAGAAGCACGTAAGCTCCGGCGTGTTCCGCAGGCTGTCCCGGTCTTCCCATCGGAGTGTCCAGACCATGCTTTTCCACCTTTTCTTCAGTAAACGTTGCCGGAATCAGGGCGGTCCAGATCGGGCCAGGGGCCACTGCATTTACTCTGATCCCCTGATCGGCCAATGACATCGCCATTGAACGCGTAAAGGAAACGATGCCGCCTTTCGTGCATGAATAGTCGATCAATGATGTGTCTCCCTGATAAGCGGTAATAGACGTTGTATTAATGATGGCGCTCCCTCTTTGCAGGTGGGGCAGCACGGCTTTTGTCATATGAAACATAGAAAACATGTTTGTACGGAATGTCTTCTCCAGCTGTTCAGCTGTAATATCAAGAATCCCGTTTTGCGGATGCTGCTCAGCCGCATTATTAACGAGAATATCTATTTTTCCGTAGTGATCTAAGACTTGCCGGACCGCCTTCTGACAATGCGCCTCATCACCGACGTCTCCCGGAATTAACAGGCATTCGGCCTGGTATTCTTCCGCACGCTTTTTCGTTCTCTCGGCATCGGCATGTTCGTCTAGGTACAGGATGGCAAGATCCGCCCCTTCCTTCGCGTAAGCAATCGCAGCCGCTGCGCCGATGCCGCTGTCTCCGCCCGTGATGACGGCGACTTTTCCTTTTAATCTGCCCGATCCTTTTACATCCGGGTCCTCCAAGAGCGGTTTCGGCTCCATGTCTGACTCAATGCCGGGCTGGCGCTTTTGCACCTGCGGCTTTTGTCCTTCCGTCTGTCTGTCCATCGGATTCATATTCTCACACTCCTGCAATTGGTATTACTGAGACGATACCACGCAGCGCGGGGAGTTAAACGGACAAATATGCCGGTGATTAAAGCTGCTGAGCCGTTTCGGGAAAAGCGCCGGTGTATTTCGCAGACGGCCTGTAAATCATGTTGTCAGCGGACTGTTCAAGCACGTGTGCGCACCAGCCTGCCATTCTGCTTGCTGAAAAGGTCGGCGTAAATAAATCATTGTCGACATCAATGGCCTGCATCACAGCCGCTGCGTAAAACTCCACATTCGTATACAGCTTCCGTCCGGGCTTATATTGCTCTAACAGGCGGATGGCTTCCTTCTCCACATAAAGCGCCAAGTCAAGCGACGGATCATTTCCCGCCACTTCTTCAGCCTTTATGCGCAGCGCTTCCGCCCGCGGGTCTTTTGTTTTGTACACCCTATGTCCGAAGCCCATCAGGCGTTCTCCCTTCATAAGCTTCGCTGCCAAATATGCTTCTGCATTTTCTTTTTCCCCGATGTCTTCAAGCATTTTCGTGACGCCTGAAGGCGCGCCTCCGTGCAGCGGCCCTTTCATCGTACCCAGTGCGGCAGTGACGGCAGACACTAAGTCCGATTCAGTCGAAACGGTGACTCTCGCTGAAAAAGTCGATGCATTCATCCCGTGCTCCATCGCCAGAATCATATACGTTTCAAGCGCTTTCTTTTGGGCTGCGGACGGCTGCCTGCCTGTCAGCATATACAAATAGTTTTCAACGTGTCCGTATCGCGCCTCAGGTGACAACGCTTCCTGCCCTTGTTTACGGCGGTATCTGTACGCAATAATCGTCGGTGTGACGGCAATCAGTTTAATCGCTTCTTCCGGCTTGGGCGGATATGTAAATGAATCTGTGCCCAAACCTGAAACAGCCGTTCTCAGCACCGCCATGTCGTCCATTTCATCCGGAAGCGTTTCCAGTAAGTCGATCAAATGTTTCGGAAGCCCGCGCTCGGCTGCAAGTTCTTCCTGAAACGCAAGCAATTGCCGCTCATCAGGAAGCGCCCCGTTCAAAATGAGATACGCTGCTTCTTCAAAACTGGATTGCAGCGCGATATCCTTCGCGTCATAGCCGCGATATATTAAATGCCCCTTTTCTCCGTCAATGTGGCTGATCGCCGTTTCTGCACAAGTAATCCCTTTCAATCCACGATAAATCAATTTCATTCCCCCTTATCCTCTTTCTGTTATTATAGTAAATATAATATTTAAAAAATAATGAATATTTTTAAGGGAATTAATTAAAACTTTTAATCAGAGGAGTGCATCTATGGATTTTAAATGGCTTCACACCTTCGTCACCGCGGCAAAATATGAGAATTTCAGAAAAACGGCGGAAACGCTTTTTTTATCTCAGCCGACCGTCACCGTTCATATAAAATTATTAGAGAAAGAAATCAGCTGCAAGCTGTTTCAGCGAAGCGGCCGGAAAATACAATTGACGGAAGAAGGAAAAGCATACGTGCCGTTTGCCATGAGGCTTTTGGAAGACTATGAAAACAGCATGGCGGAGCTGCACAGGGTGCGCCAGGGCTACTCGCACACGCTGACACTCGCTGTTTCGCCGCTTATCGCCGACACCGTTCTCCCGTCTGTCATGAAGCGTTATACAGAGGACAATAAAGAAACCGAAATGACGGTCACCATTTTCGAATCGGAAGAAATCGCCTCTCAAATCAGAAACGGCTCAGCCGATATCGGACTGAGCTGCTTAAAGGTGCAATCATCTTCCCTCACTTGCCGCCCCCTGTACAATGACCCCGTTGTCCTCGTCGCGCCGCCCGGCCGAAAACCCGGAACAGGGAAGGCGGATGAAGTAAAAGACCTGTTCGGACAATATCTGCTTTTGACCCATAACCATCCTGACTATTGGGATGATTTGCTCCGCCAGGTCAGAATACAGTTTCCTTTCGTCAGGACGATGAAGGTGACACAGACGCATATTACGAAACGATTTATTAAAGAGGGGCTGGGTGTCTCATTTCTGCCGCTGTCAGCGGTACGGGCCGAACTCGCCGCAGGCAGCATGATTGAAATTCCGTGCGAATTCGCCCAGATGCCGAGCGCGGGCGCGTACGCCATCGCCCTCTATGAAAATGAAAAAAAGAAAACCTTTTTAGATTTTTTATCACATTTTCATTTTAGGTGAAACAAATGGAGCTCTGTCCCGTCTAAATAAAAAACCCGTTCTGATGAACGGGTTTCTATCGCTGCTAGAATCTTTTCGCGCCAAGGTAGCGAGGTTTCCAGTAGCTGTTATTCAGATCACTTGTTGCGACGCCGTCAGAACCGGCATGGATGAACTTGTTGTTTCCGATGTACACACCCATGTGTGAAGGGCCGGCCTGATATGTTGTAAAGAAGACGAAGTCTCCTCTTGACGGGCTGGACACGCTCTTCATTGAGCTCCAGTATCCCGCAGTGCTCGTTCTGCCGACACTCGTCTGTTTGTTTAATAGGTACCAGATAAATCCGCTGCAGTCAAAGCCGGAAGTCGTTGTTCCGCCCCATACATACGGCGTGCCGATTAAAGATTGCGCATCAGAAATCAGCTTGTTTACATTCAGGCTCGTCTGTGCAGCATTATGGCTGGATGAAGGCTGCTTTGATGACGAAGATCCTGAAGACGTTGAACCGGAAGTTGATCCCTTTACTTTAAGAACTTGTCCGATGCGGATCAGGTCCGTTTTTAAACCGTTTAAACTTTTTAATTGGTTTACCGTCATTTTATATTTATTCGCAATTTTCCAAAGGCTGTCGCCTTTTACGACTTTATATGTAGACGATGATGACTTGCTGCCGGAATTTGAACCTGAGGATGATTTACCGTTAATCGAAAGCGTCTGACCGATGTAAATGATATCCGATTTTAATTTGTTCTCAGATTTAATGGAATTAATTGACGTTCCATACCGATTTGAAAGTCCCCATAATGTATCGCCTTTTTTTACCTTAATCGTTTGCGCAGATGCCGCGCCCGCAAACAAAGTCGTCCCCAAAACCACTGCCGTTGTTGCTGTAACAAGTTGCTTTTTCATATTTTCCTCCCTGAATGATTCTATCTATTTTATGTGTCTCTTTTTTAAAGTTTTTATCTGTTTCCTATTATAAGGTTCAATTTCCACTAGAAATAGACTTGACTTCCCGTGACAAATTTCTTACTAATTCGTTTTAGAAAAAAGTTTTTAAGGGTATTAAATATTTCAATTTGATTTCAAACGTGACGAAAAACAAGTCAATTTGTCATGTTTTTTTCCTGTGATCCTCGTATTTTGGAAAAACAAAGCAGTTCATTTTCCAAATAACCCCTTGTTAAAAAAATCCTCGTCTTTTTCAAAAAAGTGAATGGTTTTCACTCTTTCTTGAAAACATAACATTACACCGGAATTTACATTTCTAACAATGTTTCACCTGAAATTTACAGGAGGAACAGGCGCTCTTTACAAACACCCCCTACCATTAGACATGCAGACACGATTAAAGGAGGACGAGTGAGAATGAGTCTATTTAAACAGGTTCGATCAAAACTTCTGCCGGCGGCAGCCGTATCCGTGCTGACAGCCGGTCTGATTGCGGGCGCGGGGCTTCAGCACTCCGAACAGGCTGCGGCAAAAAAACAGCCTGACAAAAACGAAATCAGAAACGTCATCTTCATGGTCGGCGACGGAATGGGCGCTCCCTATATGAACGCCTACCGTTCGGTCATTAACAAAGGAAAGCCTTCGGATGGTATGAAACTGACGGCATTCGACCCCAATCTCACCGGTATGATGATGACTTACCCTGACGACCCTGATTCCAATATTACCGATTCCGCGGCGGCAGGCACGGCAATGGCCACGGGTGTGAAAACGTATAACGCGGCGATCGGAGTCGATAAAAAAGGAAAGCGGGTAAAATCCGTCCTCGAAGAAGCGAAACAAAGAGGGAAATCCACCGGACTTGTCGCAACTTCGGAGATTGCCCACGCCACCCCTGCGGCATTCGGAGCCCATAATAAATCCCGAAAGAACATGGATGACATCGCAAGCAGCTACTTTGATGACCGCATCAACGGAAAACAGAAAGTCGATGTGCTCCTCGGAGGCGGCAAGTCAAACTTTATCCGTAAAGACCGCAATGTAACAAAGGATTTCAAAAAAGCGGGATACAGCTACGTGACATCAAAACAGGAGCTTAAAAAGGATCGTAACAAGAAGATTCTCGGCTTGTTTGCCGATGGCGGACTCGACAAAGCAATCGACCGCTCAAACGCCGTCCCTTCATTAGAAGACATGACAACGGCGGCGATCGACAGGCTGAACACGAATAAAAATGGGTTTTTCTTAATGGTCGAAGGCAGCCAAATTGACTGGGCGGGACATGACAATGATATAGTCGGCGCAATGAGCGAAATGAAGGATTTTGAAAAAGCGTATAAAGCAGCGATCGCATTTGCCAAAAAGGACAAACATACGCTTGTCGTTGCCACGGCTGATCATACCACCGGCGGATTGACGATCGGCGCGAATGACGATAAAAACTGGCATGTTGAACCGATTCTTGCCGCAAAAAAAACCCCGGCATTTATGGCTGACCAAATCAAAGCAGGCAAATCCGTATCTTCCGTGCTTGCGCGCTATACAGACCTGAAATGGTCAAAAGCTGAAATCAAACAGATCGAAACTGCCGCAAAACAGAATGCTGACAAGAGCATCTACAAAGCAATCATTAAGCTCTTTAATGCGAAAACCAACAGCGGCTGGACAACCGGCGATCATACAGGCGAAGAAGTTCCCGTTTACGCATACGGTCCGGGAAGAGAGTCATTTACGGGGCTTTTAAACAACACGGACCAGGCCAAAAAGATCTTTCACATCCTGAAACACGGAAAATAAAAAAGGATGCGGGGGTTTCCCCGCATCCTTTCTTCTTTTACAGATATCTCCGGTGCACTCCTTTGCCGTCATACGAAAACATCACTTCTCTGTCTTCAAGAACAGATTCGATGTGCACGCTCCTGCCCCACAGCTGGTACAGATACGGCAGCACTTTCTCCAAATATTTCAGATCAAGCTCAATTCCCTCATACCAATGTTTAATATAAAGCTCATTATTCTTCAGGTAATCCCCGTCATTGACGGTCAGATAAGGAAATCCCCCGTTGACCCGCATGTTCACGAGCTGGTCGCGCACGGCCTTCCATTCTTTGTCGATCACTTTATAGTCCCTGCCCTGCTTTTGGAATAAATACAAATCCTCACGCATCACGAGATCTTTCGTCAAATAATTGCGGATAAATGATATATCCGATTCAATTTCCCTGACCTCAAACATTTTCTCGCGTCCGGAACCGGGCTTTACTCCTGTTTTTTTCATTTCATCTGTCGGGTTGTCATAACGCTCTTCGATGTCTTCAAAAATTTTCAGCCCTAAATAATACGGGTTGATTCCCGTTTTTGACGGCTGGACAACGCCTGCGTTCAGTTTCGCAAATTCGATGGCTTCATCTGAAGTCAGGTCAAGCTCGCGGATAATCCGCTGATGCCAATAGGATGCCCAGCCTTCGTTCATGATTTTCGTTTCCAGCTGCGGCCAGAAATACAGCATTTCTTCTCTCATCATGGTTAAAATGTCACGCTGCCACGGTTCAAGCTCCCGCGAATGTTCTTCGATAAACAGCAGAATATCTTTTTCCGGCCGGGGCGGAAACGGTTTTTTCCCTTTTTTCTTTTTCACCTGCTTCGGCTTATCCATTCCCCATAAATCATCGTAAGGCGATGGCGCGGTTTCTTCTTCGTCCTCCTCTTCGTCATCGACGCTCCACAGCAGCTTCGGCCTGACGAGCGACGGATCGATATGCTCCTGAACCGCCAGAATGGCATCTAAAAAGGACTCCACCTCTTTTATCCCGTGAATTCTTTCATAATGCTTAATCCGCTCCGCCGCAGCCGCCATACTCTCAACCATGTCCCGGTTCGTATTTTGAAAGCGGCAGTTATGTTTGAAAAAATCACAATGGGCAAGAACATGGGCTACAATTAATTTATTTTGGATCAGCGAATTGCTGTCCAGCAAAAAAGCGTAGCAAGGGTTGGAATTAATGACAAGTTCATAAATTTTGCTCAAACCGAGATCATAATGGAGTTTCATCTTGTGAAATTGTTTGCCGAAACTCCAATGGCTGAATCTCGTCGGCATGCCGTACGCGCCGAATGTATAAATAATCTCAGCCGGACAAATTTCATATCTCATCGGGTAGAAATCAAGGCCGAAACCCTTCGCAATGTCGGTTATTTCCTCAATTGCCCGCTGTAAACCTTTTGTCTCCTCCGCGTTCAACCGAATCCCCCCTACTTGGACTTATTTATAATGTATGACCCCTCCTCTCAAAAGATGAAATAACAGACCGGTTTCCGTCTGAAAACTTTCGGCACATCCGCCCCGTTTGCTTTATATGTAAGTGGGTAAAACACACACCATACCCCAAAAAGAAAAGGAGCGATTCTACTTGAATACAGCAGACATGCTTACGACGTATCTCAGCAAACTCCCGAATCTGATCATCGCACTGCTCGTCCTGCTTATCGGCTGGGGCATTGCCAAAATCATTGAAAAAGCCGTATACAAAGGCCTGCAAAAAACAAAAATCGACGACAGGCTGTTCGCCGAAAAAAAGCCGGCGCGCTATTCCTCAGAAAAAGTCATCAGTAAAGTCATTTATTTTATCGCATTAATCATCGTTTTTATTCTATTCTTTAACATTCTGCATCTGACAACCGTGGCTTCGCCTTTTGTCAGCATGCTGTCAGCGATAACGGCGGCTGTGCCGAGCATTTTAAAAGCCGGCCTGATTCTGCTGTTGGGCTGGGCGGCCGCTTCGCTTTTCAGCTATCTCGTCAAAAAAGCGGGCATGAAACTCGCTGAAAACGGCCGGCTCAGAAAATGGACAATGGTGTCTGAAGAAGCGGAGATGAGCAGATCCGTTACGGCCGCTTCACGAATCGTTTTTTACTTCGTCTTGCTCTTGTTCCTGCCCGGCGTCTTGGCCGCTCTCCAAATCAGCGGAGTATCAGGGCCGTTTACAAATATGATCCAAAGCGTTTTGTCCTTTATACCGAAATTATTCGCCGCGGCACTGATTGTTTTAATCGGCTGGCTTGTTGCCCGTCTCGTCCGTGATATCGTCACAAACTTTCTGGCGAGTATCGGCACGGAAAGGCTCGCCGCACGTATGGGGCTTTCTATATACCTGAAGGATACAAGCCTGTCGGCAATCATCGGAACGATTGTCTACGTGCTGATTTTCATTCCGGTGATCATTTCTGCGCTTGACCGGCTTGATGTGGCGGGTATTTCTGAACCGGCGTCAGCCATGCTGCACACGGTCTTCACAATGCTCCCTAATATCATCATCGGTATCGTGCTGATCATCGCCGGCATCTGGATCGGAAAATGGGTCAACAGCATTGTATCCGGGCTCCTGCACCGGGCCGGTTTCGACTCTCTTCTCGGTAAAATGGGCTTTGAACAGGCGGGTACCCCGAAGCTGACGCTTTCTCAGACGGTCGGCATGATTGTTCAGATCATCATCGTCCTGCTGTTTACGGCAGAGGCGCTGCAGCTTGTTCATCTCGAATTTCTCGTCGTTATCGCAACAGGTATTATCGCTTACCTGCCTAATGTTCTGGCCGCTGTATTTATTCTCGGAATCGGACTTTTGGCCGGACAGCTCGTCAGCAGGCTGCTTGCCGGCATGCTGAGCGGAAAGGAATTCAGATTCCTGGCGCCGCTTGCGAAATATACCATTATCACTCTTTCAATCTTTATGGCGCTGGATCAGCTCGGTGTCGCCGACACGATCGTAAATGCCGCGTTTATTCTGATTCTGGGCGGTTTCGCGCTTGCCTTCGGACTTTCATTCGGTCTTGGCGGAAAAGATTTCGCCTCCCGTTATCTCGCAAAATTGGATCGCAAAATTGAAAAACATCAATCGGCTGACGATCGTAAGCCGCCGATGTCTTAACTCAAAAAAAAAAAACGTGCGCTCAGAAGGAGCGCACGTTTTTTTTTTTGAGTTAAGGGGGCAAATTCCTTTTTTTTCATTTTAGATTCATATATGATAGACTGTAACAGAAGCAAAATCTCTTTTTTCGAGGTCATTCTATGAAATTAACGAACTATACCGATTATTCTTTACGCGTTTTGATTTTTTTGGCTTCCAGACATTCCGACGAACTTTCCAACATAAAAGAAATCGCAGATACTTATTCCATCTCTAAAAACCACCTCATGAAAGTCATTTACCGCCTCGGCCAGCTCGGGTATGTCGAAACGATCCGGGGCCGGGGAGGCGGAATCCGTTTAGGAATGACACCGGAAGACATAAACATTGGAGAAGTCGTTCGAAATACAGAAGACGACTTTAACATCGTAGAATGCTTTGACTCCCAAAAAAATCTCTGTATCATATCTCCCGCCTGCAACTTAAAGAACCTTCTGAATGAAGCCCTGCAAGCTTACCTGGCCGTTTTAGACAAATATACGTTAAGGGATCTGGTCAAAAACAAAGAGGAGATTATGAGACTGCTCAGAAGCTGAAGGAATGCCCGCATTCCTTCTTTTTTTTATGCCGGCATAAGAAAAAAGGACTATTTCTATTAATATGATAAACGATTGCAGACAAGTGCCGATATAAAGATTATCATTACTGATATCCTCACCTTGCGGCTGCAACGAATGGGGATAGTAAAATCATCGCAGGAAAAGGGAGATTCATTATGAGAAAAAAGGTAGCGGTCGGTTTGACTGCATCTGCGATCGTCGGGTCTGCGTTAGCTGTAACACCGGCAGAAGCACAAACGATTAAGGTTAAAAGCGGAGATTCATTATGGAAGCTTGCCCAAAACTACAATACGAGCGTGGATGCCATTACATCAGCCAATCATCTAAAATCCACCGTTCTTTCTATCGGGCAGACGCTCAACATTCCTAACGGCAAATCAGATTCCGGCAGCAAAAATCCATCTTCAAAGAACAGCGGCACGACTAAAAGCGTTTATACAGTGAAAAGCGGCGACTCGCTGTGGCTGATCGCATCTGATTTTAAAATGTCCGTACAGGAACTGAAAAAATTGAACGGTCTGACAAGCGACTTAATCCGCGCGGGACAGAAGCTGCAAGTGACGGGGAAAGTTTCCTCAAGCACCGATCAGAAAAAAACCACGCCGGGCAGCAGCTCAAACAGCAGCAAAAAGCAGTCATCATCTTCCGGGACGTATAAAGTCAAACTCGGCGATTCACTATGGAAGATCGCAAACAGCGTCAATATGACCATTGCGGAACTCAAAGTATTAAACAACTTAAAAACGGATACGATCTACGTAAACCAAGTCCTGAAAACAAAAGGAACGTCTTCTTCGGGAAACACGCCGTCAAAGGACAATTCAAACCAAAATAAAAACCAGACGCAAACGTCCTCCTATACAGTAAAAAGCGGAGACTCACTCTGGAAAATCGCAAACGCATACAATATGACGGTTCAGCAAATCAGAAGCATCAACAAACTGACGTCAGACATGCTTCGGGTCGGACAAGTGCTTAAGCTGACCAAAACGTCATCTTCCGGCTCTTCGACTTCACCGTCAACTCCGAACCAGTCCGGAAATACAGGGAAAACCACTACATATACCGTGAAAAGCGGGGATTCTTTATGGGTGATCGCCCAAAAGTTCAATGTGACCGCCCAGCAGATCCGCGAGAAAAACAATCTGAAAACAGATGTTCTTCAAATCGGACAAAAGCTGACGATTACCGGGCAGCAGACAAACACGACTCCGAATCAGTCCGGCAACACAGGCGGCACAGGTTCAACAAGCGCGAAGATTAATGTAATGATCGATGCCGCAAAAGCTCAGCTGGGCGTACCGTATGTATGGGGCGGGACGACGCCGAGAGGCTTTGACTGCAGCGGTTTCATTTATTACGTTCTCAATAAGGTCACTTCTGTATCCAGACTTTCAGCCGCAGGCTACTGGAATACGATGACATCAGTCAGCCAGCCGGCGGTCGGTGACTTTGTCTTTTTCTCAACTTATAAAGCCGGACCTTCCCACGTCGGTATTTATCTCGGGAACGGCCAGTTTATTAATGCCAACGATTCGGGTGTCGTTATTTCCAGCATGAACAATTCCTATTGGAAACAGCGTTACCTCGGCGCAAAACGTTTCTTCTGATATCTGACAAGCTGTACGGCCTCAATAAGGCTGTGCAGCTTTTTTTACAGTCTGAAAATATTAATGCTGATCACGTGTTTTGTTACGGGATGGAAATACACTTCAGCACGGGATGAAAACGTTTCTTTTGCTGTTTGCACCGTTACGCGAAACACATCTTTCGTCTGTTCCCGGTTCACTTTTGTACGGCCCATGTACGAATAATCGGTAAGCTCGGCCCCCTTGTATTCACGTTCAAGCTGGTTCCATGCGAGCTGCTCCCATTTTTCAACTGACGGATCAAGGTGTTCTGTATGCCCTTTTTCAGCGATCGAGGCAATGAGAATGCCGCAAAACAAGAGGGCAAGCACAAATGGAAGGGATTTCATCTTTATGTTCTCCTGAGTCGTTTTTTGTCAATCTTAGCGTGTCCAAAGAAGAGACGGATATGCGGTTTTATTTTATGTCTCCCTCATATTGCTATGCCGCTGTGATAAGGCCACCAACTTTTCCCCCGTTGCATCGGTCTTCGGCGGCATAAACTAACGGAGAACTTCTCATTGAAAGGAGAAGCGTTAGATGGATCATGCCGATTATGACAAAGCCTTGTATTACACACACCGGTCTCAATGGGACAATTTGTTAATATTGATGGTTCGTACAAAAGATGATTTATTATCAAAGCGTATTGAGCACTTTCTGCACGCGTATCATTTCGAATATGATCATGCGGTGCTTGAAAAAGAGCTGTATTCTCTTCTCGGGTATATTGATCATGCGACAGAGCTCGCTTATGAAGATCAATTAGCCATGCTGACATAAAAACAATCCCGGCGTCAGACGCCGGGATTTCTTATGTTTGTGAACATATTCAGCTCTTCGATCATCTCTTTCAGGCTGACAGCCATATCCTCAGATACGGTCCGGCGCTCCATGTCGATGTGAATCGGGTCTAAGACCAGCTGTTTCGGGATGACATTTGCATAGACGCCCCGCATGACCGTCCGCATATTCGCCAGCGCGTTCATGCCTCCTTTTCCTCCGCCCGCCGCGGCCATGATTGCCACCGGTTTGTATGCCCAGTGATCGCTGCTTAAAAAATCAATGGCGTTTTTTAAAGCGCCGCTCATGCCGCTGTGATACTCGGGAGATAATAAGACGACGGCCGCCGACTTTTTCACCTGCCGCCTTAACTCTTGCACTGAAGGCAGCTCGTTCTGTTCTTCTTCACCGTTATAAAGCGGCAGATCACTTTCGCTCAAATCAATAAAATCGGTATGAAACCGATCTCTTATATAAGAAGCGGCAATTCTAGTCCGCCCGTTTTTTCTCGGTGTGCCGCTGATCACTAATATGCTCATGATTTTACCGCCTTTCCAAAAACATTATATTTTACCGCATACAATGCCGCCTGCGTCCGATCGGAAAGATTCAGCTTTGACAGCAGGTTGGACACGTGGGTTTTCACTGTTTTTTCTGAAATAAACAGTGCCGCCGCAATTTCCTTATTGCTTTTCCCTTTGGCTATTTCTTGAAGAACATCTTTTTCACGAGGGGTGAGCTGATCATATTTTTCCTTATCCTGATCATCCTGAACCATATGGGTCAGCACGTGAGGCACAATATCCGCCGACAGCCGGTAACGTCCGGAATACACTTCCCAGAGCGTTTTCACTAAATCATCGGGCTGGGCGTCTTTCAGCTGATACGCTTTTGCGCCGGCTTTAAGGGCGGGAATGACATGCTCCTGATCAGAATAGCTCGTCAAAACGACGATACTGATGTCCGGAAATCGTTCAGCCGCAATTTTTGCCGCTTCTATGCCGTCCATATCAGGCATTGATAAATCCATCAGAATGATGTCCGGCTCCGTCTTTTCAGCTTGCTGAAGCGCTTCAGCACCGGTGGACGCCTCACCGACAACTTCAATGTCTTCCTGAGTGGCGAAGAAATAGCGCAGTCCTTTGCGGACAACGTGATGATCATCAGCAATCACAATTTTCATCAATCAGACCTCCTGTCCCGAAACGGAAGCCGAACGGAGACAATCGTTCCGGCGCCAAGCTCGGATTGCAATGTAAAGCGGCCTCCGATTGCTTCGGCGCGCGCTTTCATGCCGGTCACGCCGAGCGACGGCAGCCCCGTATGCGTATCTGCGCTGAAGCCCGCTCCACGGTCGCTAATATGAAGCTCCGCGCAATCCGGCTTTTTAACGGCGGAAATGATAACCCGGTCCGTTCCCGCATGCTTTTTACAGTTATTCAAGGCTTCCTGGGCGATCCGCCAAAGCGCGTGTTCCTGTTCATCCGTAAGCTCCAGCTCATCCTCCATTTCACAAACGGCTTCCAGGCCGATAAGAGCGGCATAGCTTTTGATCGACGCATACAGCCCTTTCGTCAAACTTTCCGGCTTCAGCTGCCAAATAAGCGCCCTCATTTCTGTTAGCGCATCCTGAGACAGCTCTTGAATAAACGTAATCATCTGCCGGAGCCGATCATCATCTGTAAAGCTCTTTGCGGCTTTTGCCGTTAAGCTGACAGAAAACAGCATCTGATTGACGGAATCATGCAGCTCTTGCGCAAGTCTGCTTCGTTCCATCAACAGGGCGTTCTGCTGCTCAAATTCGGCCAATTTCATCCGCTGAATCGCCGTTCCGATTTGAAATGCAACCGCTTCAAGCAGATGCAGTTCTTCTTCGTTGAAAAATGTCTTTTCGCTTGCGGCGACGTTTAATAAACCGAACTTCCGGCCGCCGTCCTCAAGCGGTACGGTCGCATGATGGGTAATGCCCTCCGTATCGCGGCAGTTCGTCGTCTGTTCCGCAAATTCAATCCGTTTACAATTCATTATGTTTACGGCCTTTGTCAATCCGCCATTGCTGAATTTGGTCAGACAATAGCATTCCCCGCTGCACATGAGTGCATTTTCCCGCTGACCGAGAGCCGGCGGTAAATAAGCGGATGCGGCGAGCGTATAAGATCCGTCCGGCTCAATCAGAAAAATCCACCCTGTCTGCAGCCCGGTCAGGCTGAGCAGTTCGCGAAGCACTTTATCAAGCGCTTCCTTTAAATCGTGGCTTTGGTTTAAGGTTTCCGCAATCGCTTTTAACGTTTTTAACGTTTCTACCGTCGTTTTCGTCAATTTCCCTCACTCCGGCCAATCAGAATTATCCATATTATATCAATTCTTTTCTGTATATTCCTTTGTTTTCAGCATGAATTTTCCTCATACTTTCGGATGAGGCGTATAAAAAAACCGCCGGATGTCGCTTCCGGCGGTTTGTTGTTTATTTCGTTTTTTCCACTATGCCATCCACCGTTTTCATGACAGCTTCAGATAATGCGGCAAGACGCTGTTCGCTGTCTTGTAAAGAAGTTCCCTTCACGGCGAAATAGAACTTCACTTTCGGCTCCGTTCCCGATGGACGAAGGCAGAACCAAGAGCCGTCTTCAAGGAAATATTTCAGGACATTTGACTTCGGCAGATCAATATCTTCTTCATGATGATCGGCAAATACAGTCCGTTTTCCCGTTGAATAGTCTTCAGCCTGCGTGATTTGTTTTCCGGCCATCTGCTTCGGCGGATCGTTTCGGAAGGAAGTCAGGATAGCGGAAATCTGCTCTGCTCCCTGTTTTCCTTTTAACGTCAATGACTTCAAGTCTTCACGGTAATAACCGTATTCTTTAAAAATGGACAGCAGCGCGTCATAAAGCGACATGCCCTGCTTTTTATAAAAGGCGCATACCTCGACGGCTAACAGTGCAGCCTGTATCGCGTCTTTGTCACGCGCGAAATCGCCGATTAAGTAGCCGTAGCTTTCTTCATACCCGAACTGGAACGTGTATTGGCCTGATTTTTCATATTCTTTGATCTTTTCACCGATAAATTTGAAGCCTGTCAGTGTGTCAACCGTATCTAATCCGAACGATGAAGCGACGGCGCGGCCCAATTCGCTCGTGACAATCGTTTTCATGACGACACCGTTTTCAGGAAGGGCGCCCTGTTTTTTCTTCTCGGAAAGCAGGTAATGCAATAAAAGCGCGCCTGTCTGGTTTCCCGTCAGCACTGTGTACTTGCCTTCGCTGTTTTTTACCGCAATGCCGAGACGGTCGGCATCCGGGTCCGTAGCGACGAGAATATCGGCATTTTGTTCTTCTCCGAGCTTAATGGCATATTCGAATGCCGCGTGCTCTTCCGGATTCGGCGATTTGACGGTTGAAAAATCCGGGTCCGGCAGCTCTTGCTCCTTTACGACGGTGACGTTTTTGTAACCGAGTGCTTCGAGACCGCGGCGCACCGGTTTATTTGCCGTGCCGTGCAGCGGAGTGAACACGACGCTGACATCCACTTCATCCGAAAGCTCGGGATGTACGGAGATGGAAGTCAGTTTTTCAGTATATGGTTTATCAATTTCTTCACCGATTATTTTAATCAAACCTTTTTCTTTCAGCGACTGTTCATCTTCAACTTGAATCGTTAATTCATTTTCTATGGCATTCACTTCCGCAATGACGATGTCCGCTTCTTTCGGCGGCAGCTGTGCGCCGTCATCGCCATACACTTTATATCCGTTATATTCAGGCGGGTTATGGCTGGCCGTCACGACGATACCGGCATAAGCGTTCAGCTTTCTCACCGCAAAAGACAGCTCAGGCGTCGGGCGGAGCTCATCAAATACGTATGTTTGAATGCCTTGGGAAGCAAGGGTTTTTGCAGCTTCCATCGCAAACTCAGGAGATTTATGACGGGAGTCGTATGCGATCGCAACCCCTCTTTTTTTCGCGTCTTCCCCCTGTTTCGCGATATACGCCGCAAGTCCGGCGGATGCTTTGCGGACCGTGTAAATATTCATCCTGTTCGTACCCGGCCCGATTTCTCCTCTCATGCCTCCTGTTCCGAACTCAAGATTTTTGTAGAAAAAATCTTCCAGCAGCTGCTCGTTTCCTTCTGCGTCCGCCAATAATTTTTTCAATTCTGAATCTAATTGTTCGGCCTGATTCCAGCGTTCGTAACTCTTACTCCAACTCATGTTCGTCCTCCTATAATTTCAGCTTATGACCATATTTTAATATGAAGCGGCTGCCCGTGTCACTTGATAACTTAACCAAATGCTTTATGTAAAAAGATAAAAGAAGGGCTCATGCCTTTTCGGCACAGCCCTCCGGTTATTATTGTTCGAGCGGAACAACCGCGTCGTGCAGCAGCGTATTTAACCACTCAGTGTGTTTTTCTTTCGTTTCGTCATTCCATTGGAATCGGTCGCTCATGTAATCAATCACGGCTGTTTTATACGTTTGCACCCATTTGATGTCGAAGAACAGTCTTCCCGTTCTGCGGACGAAGAAATCGGCAGGTGTCGCAGCCATTTCTTCTTCGATGCTGTAAGCCGCTTCCGCCAGAATGTGAACCGGAATCTGGCGTTTTTCCGCTTCGTCTTTCAGACCTTCAATCCGGCTGAATACATTTTCAACGTTAGAGCCGTATCTGATGGCTAACTGCTTAGCGGTTTCCTGTGATAAACCGATTTTCAAGCCGTCTTTTGTCTTTGCTTCCACAAATGACTCGAAGTTTTTAGAGCCGCCGACATGTCCGCCGGAAATCGGCATCGTCTTCGTCTTGCAGCCGCCGAAGTCCTGGCCGCCCTCTTCTTTCAAGCGGTCGCGGACAAGATCGACAATGTGCTCAGCCATTTTACGGTAGCCCGTCAGTTTTCCTCCGGCGATCGTAATCAGGCCTGATTGAGATGTCCAGATTTCATCTTTACGGGAGATCTCAGACGGGTCTTTCCCTTCTTCGTGAATAAGCGGTCTGAGGCCGGCCCAGCTTGATTCAATATCGTCCGCCGTAATGTTCAGTTCCGGGAACATATAATTGATGGAGCTGACGACATAATCGCGATCCTGCACCGTCATCCGCGGGTGCTCAAGTTTTTGTTTGTAAACCGTATCGGTCGTACCCACGTATGTTTTTCCTTCACGCGGAATGGCGAACACCATCCGGCCGTCCGGCGTATCAAAGTACACCGCCTGTTTAAGCGGGAATACGGATTGGTCGAATACGAGATGGACCCCTTTTGTGTGCTGAAGATGTTTTCCGCTTTTGCTGTGGTCTTTTTCTCTCAGCTCGTCGACCCACGGACCTGTCGCATTGACGATTTTTTTGGCGTAAACTTTGTATTCCTTGCCTGACAGCAGATCTTCAATTAAAACGCCGACAACTTTTCCTTTTTCATAAAGCAGTTCTTTCACTTTAGAATAGTTGACAGGCTCCGCACCGAATTTAACGGCTTCTTTCATGACTTCAATCGTCAGTCTCGCATCGTCCGTCCGGTACTCTACATAATAGCCTCCGCCTTTTAAGCCGTCTTTTTTGACGAGCGGCTCTTTTTGCAGCGTTTCTTTAGCAGACAGCATGCTTCTGCGCTCTGATTTTTTTACTCCCGCTAAATAGTCATACACACGCAGGCCGATGGAAGTAGAGAATGAACCGAACGTGCCGCCTTTATGAAACGGCAGCAGCATCCATTCCGGCGTCGTGACGTGCGGGCCGTTTTCGTACACGATGGCACGTTCCTTACCGACTTCTGCAACCATTTTGACTTCAAATTGCTTCAGATAACGCAAACCGCCGTGGACAAGCTTTGTGGATCTGCTTGATGTGCCGGCCGCGAAATCCTGCATTTCGCTCAAAGCGACTTTCATTCCCCTTGAAGCAGCGTCAAGCGCCGTACCGGCACCCGTAATACCTCCCCCTATAATAAACAGATCGTATGTTTTTTTAGTCATGTCTTCCAGCATATGATCCCGTTCCAAACTTGAAAATTGGTGATTCATCATTACGTTTCCTCCTTGTTGTCACGGTATAGAAAAAGAGACCACAACAGCCAAAGCGCAGTTATCACTTTGGTGCTGTGGTCTCTCCTCATCTCAGGACCGTTCCTATTAACTTGTTTTCAGTATACCACATTTTTATCTTATTTAAAAGCCATAGCTGCATTTACTGCTTTTTTCCATCCGCCGTACAATTCATCGCGTTTTTCATCTTCCATTTCCGGTTTGAATTGCTTATCAAGGTTCCATTGATCAGCGATTTCAGTGCTGTCCTTCCAGTAGCCGACAGCGATTCCGGCCAAATACGCGGCACCGAGCGCCGTCGTTTCATTAATTTCCGGACGTTCGACCGGCACATCAAGCAAGTCGCTCTGGAACTGCATGAGGAAGTTATTTTTTACCGCTCCGCCGTCTACACGCAATGTTTTTAAAGAGATGCCTGAATCAGCCTCCATGGCATCAAGCACATCTTTCGCCTGATAAGCGAGAGATTCAAGCGTAGCCCGGATAAAATGCTCCTTCGTCGTTCCGCGTGTCAGGCCGAAAACTGAGCCGCGCACGTCACTGTCCCAGTACGGTGTGCCTAATCCGACGAAAGCGGGCACGACATAAACACCGTCAGCGGAATCCACACGCTCTGCGTATGTCTCGCTTTCTTTTGAATCTTGGAACATCCGCATGCCGTCTCTCAGCCATTGGATGGCAGAACCTGCGACAAAGATGCTTCCTTCCAGTGCATACTCGACTTTTCCGTCTAATCCCCAGGCAATTGTCGTCAGAAGGCCGTGATCAGAAGTGATGGCTTTTTCTCCGGTATTCATCAGCATAAAGCAGCCTGTGCCGTATGTGTTTTTCCCCATGCCTTCTTCAAAGCACGCCTGACCGAACAGCGCAGACTGCTGGTCTCCGGCCGCTCCCGCAATCGGAATGTTTTTACCGAAGAAATGATAATCAACCGTTTTCGCGTACACATGAGAAGACGGTTTCACTTCCGGCAGCATTGATTTCGGCACGCCTAAAATATCAAGCAGCTCGTCATCCCATTTTAATTCATGTATATTAAACATCAGCGTTCTTGAAGCGTTGGAATAATCCGTTACGTGCGCCGCCCCTCCGGACATTTTCCAGATGAGCCATGAATCAATCGTTCCGAACAGAAGACTTCCGTTTTCCGCTTTTTCCCGCGCGCCTTCTACATTGTCAAGAATCCATTTGACTTTCGTTCCTGAGAAATAAGGGTCGATCAAAAGTCCCGTTTTTTCTCTGAATGTATCATTATATCCTTTTTCACGAAGCTCTTCGCAAATGCCGGATGTTTGTCTCGATTGCCATACAATCGCATTGTATACCGGCTTTCCGGTATCTTTATCCCATACGACCGTCGTTTCCCTTTGGTTCGTGATGCCGATGCCGGCAATTTGATCAGCGCTGATTCCGGACTCGGAGATCACAGTCGCGATAACGGCGAGCACCGATCCCCAAATTTCGTTCGCATTGTGCTCCACCCAGCCCGGCTGAGGGAAATGCTGTGTGAATTCCTTTTGAGCGGAATGCACGATTTTTCCTTCTTTATTAAAAAGAATCGCTCTTGAACTTGTTGTGCCTTGGTCAATTGATAAAATATAGGTCTCCATGATGCCGCTCTCCTTTTTAAATATATTCAGAATTTGATAATGTTTTCTGTGATTGAGATTTCTTGGTATAAAGATAAAGTATGAAAAGCACTACAACCATTATAACGCTTACAAACCAAAAGCTAGGTGTCACATTTCCTTTAAACGCGGCATTGTAAAATACGCCGCCGAACGCACCGCCCATGATCGGACCGATTACGGGAATCCAGGCATATTTCCAATTTGACGGCCCTTTTTTCGGAATCGGCAAAAAGGCGTGAGCGATTCTCGGCCCCAAATCCCGCGCAGGGTTGATCGCATATCCGGTCGTCCCTCCAAGAGAAATCCCGATGGCAACGATGAGGAATCCGACAATCAGCGGGTTCAGCCCTTTTGTAAATTCATTCGCTCCGATTGCCAAAATGCCGAGCACAAGCACAAACGTACCAATGACTTCACTTATCATATTCCCAAATGTATGAGGAATACTCGGGCCGGTCGAGAAAACGCCCAGTTTAGCGGCCGGATCATCCGTCGCCTTCCAATGCGGCAGATAATGAAGGTACACAACAACCGCACCGATCATTGCTCCGATCATCTGTCCTGCAATATAAACAGGGACCTCTTTCCAAGGAAAGCTGCCTTCAAGCGCAAGGCCTATCGTTAAAGCCGGATTCAAGTGGGCGCCGCTGATGCTGCCGACGGCATATGCCGCCATGGCTACTCCCAATCCCCAGCCGAATACAATAACAATCCATCCGGATTGGTATGAAAGCGATTTCTTTAAATTGACTCCCGCACAAACGCCGCCGCCGAAAATAACAAGCAGCATTGTACCGATTACTTCTCCCCAAAATGCTGTCATCATCATTCCTCCTAAATGACATAATAGCAGGTTTGACAGAGTTATAGAGAATAAAAAACCCACAACAAACCGCTTTACGCTTTATTGCTTCCGTAAAGAGCTGTTGTGGGTCTCCGGGTCTCCATCACATAGTATTAACCTAGGTCTATTGTAACAATGGGTGTAAGCGGTGTCAATCTTTTTTTGTCATAGAATGTTCATATTTAGCCCATAGGTCGGTGTCTGAAGTCGTCACGGCCGTGGCTCCTGCCTGCAAGGCGTTTTCAACGTCCTGCTCCGTGCGGATGAAGCCGCCGGCAAAAATCGGAATCCCCGTCATTTCTTTAATTTCTCTGATTAAAGTCGGAACGATGCCCGGGAGAACCTCGATAAAGTCAGGCTTATGCTTTCCGACGAATTCCATGCTTTTCTCCATGGCGCTCGTATCCAAGAGAAACAGACGCTGGATCGCGTATATTTTCTTTTGTTTCGCTTTGACGATGACTGATGATCTCGTCGAAATGATGCCCGCGGGCCGGATATCCTGGCAAATGAACTCCGCACCGTATTCATCATGCTTAATGCCGTGGATTAAATCGACGTGAACCATCAGAAGTTTTCCGTGTTTTTTCGCTTCATTCACGACACCTTTTAATTGACCGAGGTGGATATCTAAAATGACGCCGTATAAGAACGGACTTTCTAAAAATGCATCGAATTGCTTCATGTTCCGGATTGCCGGTAGAATCTGCTGGTTGTGAAAACTCATGTTTTACTCCTTTACATTAAAAATCAATGCTCAGCACGCTTTCCTTGACGGTCGAAATGATGAAAGAGAGCTCCTCGTCCGACAGGCAAAAAGGCGGAGACAGCTGAATGACATTATTATATCCCGCTACAGTATCGCCATTTTTCCCGACAAGCAGGCCTTTTTCTCTGCACGCGGTGATGACGTGCTGCACAAGGGCGGCATCAGCGGGTTCCTTCGTGATTTTGTCCTTGACGAGCTCAATGCCGGCAAGAAGGCCCTTGCCCCGTACATCTCCGACCGCCGGATGTTCTCTGAGCGGCTCAAGCTCACGGAGCAGCCTTTCTCCAAGCTCCCGGGAGCGGGCGATCAGATTTTCGTCCTCCATCAATTGCAGGTTTTTCAAGGCCAGGGCGCAGGCTGCCGGATTGCCTCCGAATGTATTCACGTGCCGGAAGCGGCCGTACGGCTCACCGCCCGAATACGCCTCAAAAATCTCCCGTTTTACTGCCGTTGCCGACAGCGGCAGATAAGCGCTCGTAATGCCTTTAGCCATTGTGACGATGTCCGGTGAAACGCCGTAATGCTGAAATCCGAACGGCTCTCCCGTGCGGCCGAAACCGCAAATGACTTCATCACTGATCAGAAGCGCGCCGTGGCGGCGGCAAATGTCCTCTACCTTTGCCATATACCCGTCCGGGGGCATCAGTATCCCTCCGCCTGTAATAATCGGTTCCATAATAACGCCGGCAATCGTTTCGCTTAACTCCCACGTCATGATCCGGTCGATTTCATGCGCGCTTTCCAATGTGACGGCATCGCCGGGATTCCGATAGAGATCAGGCGGCGCCGCGTGCAAAAAACCTTGTGAGAGCGGCTCATATTTATACTTTCTCTGCGCCTGGCCGGTAGCGGCGAGCGCCCCCATCGTATTGCCGTGATAGCCTCTGTACCGGGAGATGAATTTGAAGCGGCTGTGATCGCCGTTTTCAATGTGGTATTGGCGGGCAATTTTGAACGCGGTTTCATTTGCTTCCGATCCGCTGTTGGAAAAGAAGATTACATAATCGCCGCCGAGCCATTCATTCAATTTTTCCGCAAGCTCAATCGCGGGTTGATGGCTTTGGGTCAGCGGATAATAAGGAAGCTCCTTCAATTGGCTGTAAGCCGCATCGGCAAGTTCCTTTCTGCCGTATCCGATATTGACGCACCACAGGCCTGACATGCCGTCCAAATACCGTCTGCCGTCAATGTCCGTAACCCAGGCGCCTTCCCCTTTTTGGACGATTATGCTGTCATCCGGCTCCGCCCCTTTCATCGCGTGCCAAATCAGCTCTTTATCCTTTTGTTTGAGTGACTGATTTTTTTGTACATGTTCCACACCGCTCATCTCCCTTTCAATATCATTGCACTGTATCGAAAGCTGCCCGGCTTCTGACGCCGATTCTCTTGGTGAAGTTTTCCTCTTAATAAGAATATAAAGGCGCGGCATGGGCGAGTCAATAAAGCGGCGGCAATTAAAAAAACGCTTTCTCCCAGAAAGCGAAAGGGCTACAAGAGCATATCCCGAAACCGGGGCCGGTGCAAGTGTTTTTATAAAAAAACCCGCCCCTTAAGCGGAGCGGGCGTTTTTTTATTTCAGGTGCGTAATCCGGTAAATGTCTTTGCGCCGGTCTTTCAGCTGGCGCACGGTTCCGTTTTCACGCTGCCTTCTTAAGATTTCAAGGTCCACGTCCCCGATCACGACCATTTCGATATTCGGATTCGTTTCACCGACAATTCCGTCTCTGGCAAATTCAAAATCAGACGGAGCAAAAATAGCTGACTGCGCGTATTGAATATCCATATTTTCTGTTTGCGGCAGGTTTCCGACCGTACCTGAGATGACGGTGTAAATTTGGTTTTCAACCGCTCGCGCCTGAGAGCAGTACCTTACGCGCAAGTAGCCTTGGCGGTCTTCAGTGCAGAACGGCGTAAAGATAATTTTCGCCCCTTGATCCGCGGCAATTCTCGCAAGCTCCGGAAATTCGATATCGTAACAGATCTGAATGGCGATCTTTCCGCAGTCCGTATCAAATACGCGCACCCTGTCTCCGGCGCTGATGCCCCACCATTTCCGCTCATTCGGCGTAATGTGAAGCTTATATTGTTTTTCAATCGTGCCGTCACGTCTGAATAAGTACGCGATGTTATAAATTTTCCCCTCTTCTTCAACGAAGTGGGAGCCGCCGATGATGTTGACGTTATATTTCACCGCGAGATCTGTAAAGAGGCTGATATAGTCCTCGGTATATTCGGTAATCCTCTGAATGGCCAGACTCGGAGAACGCTCCTCGAGGAAAGACATGAGCTGCGTCGTGAAAATCTCCGGGAACACTGCGAAATCAGATCTCGCATCGGAAGCCACATCGACATAATATTCAACCTGATTGGCAAATTCCTCGAAGGAGTAAATCTTTTTCATTTCATATTGAATGACGCAGATGCGCACCGGAAATGCCGATTTGTAATAGCGCTTCGATTGCGGCAGGTAATCGACATTGTTCCATTGCATTAATGTCGCATATTTAATGGACGCGGTGTCATCCGGGAGATAATTCGGATTGATCCGCATGAGCGTAAATCCGTTCATCAGCTGGAAAGAAAGCACCGGATCATAAATCTGATGGCGCGTCACCTGTTCGACATAAGCTCTCGCCGTCATTTCTTCCGCATACTTATGATAATTCGGAATCCGCCCGCCGATAATGATGCTTTTCAGATTCAATCGTCTCGCCAAGTCTTTTCTCGCCTCATACAGCCGGTGTCCGATTTTCATCCGTCTGTATTCCGGGTGAACCATTACCTCAATCCCGTACAGATTCAATCCGTCCGGGTTGTGGTTCGTGATATAACCGTCGTCTGTAATGTCCTGCCACGTGTGGCGGTCATCATATTCATCGAAATTGATGATCAGGCTTGAGCATGAACCGATAATTTCCCCTTCGTACTCGGCGCAAAACTGACCTTCCGGAAAGTGCGCGAGATGGCTGATTAAATGCTCAGGCTCCCACGGCTCCATCCCCGGAAAACAATCCTTTTGCAGCTCAATAATTTTGTTGATATCTTTCTCTTCCATATTCCGTATGACCATTTTCTTTTCAAAACGGGTCAGATCAAGTTTCTCAGACAATGCTGCTTCCCCCTGCCGGTTCGTTTTGATCGTTCAATCGCTGTAAGAGTAATTCAAGTTCCATTTCCGCCATCGATTCCAGTCTGTGATCGTATTCTTCAAATAACAGGGCGCTTGTTACCTTATTCGGCACGATGACACATTTCATACCGGCGCGTTTGGCTGCGATTGAGCCGTTGACCGAATCCTCAAAGGCCAGACATTCAGATGGTTCAACGCCTAAATGTTCCGCAGCTTTCAGATAGAGTTCCGGATTCGGCTTCACTTCTTCTACGTCGTCAGCCGTCTGAATCACTTCAAATTCATCAAACAGGCCTAATTCCTTCAGGTGGCCCGATACCCATTTAAAATCTGAGCTGGAAGCGAGCCCCACCTTCAATCCTAATTCTTTTGCCGCGGCTAAATAAGCCTCCACCCCGGGGCGCGCCGTTTCCGTCTTCATCCGCTGTTCGAAGCGCCCGCGCCTGATCGACGTCAGTTCATCATGATCGAGCTTTCTTCCCAGCTGCTCCTCTAAATATGCGAACGGCTTAAACCCCGCGGCCGTTCCGATCACCTTTCCCCAGACGGATAAAGGCAATGTTGAACCGTGTTCCTCAAACATTTCCTGCAGCACTTCATATTCATGGGTTTCTGTATCTAAAATTAACCCGTCAAAATCAAAGATTAATGCTTTTATCAATGGTTACAGCTCCTTTAGCTAAACGTACTGACCTATGTATACACTATACCGTGAATTTCTTTCGTGTTCAAAATGTAACATTCTCACGGAAAGAAGAGCCTGCATGAGTGCAAGCTCTCTTCATCCGTTACTGTGTGTTTTGACTGGAAATATTGGAAAGAGCTGCTCCCGCAGACTCATTTGAACGCTGATCGACCGCTAAGTCTCCAAGCGCAACGATCCCGACCAGATGATTTTGATCGACAATGGGAAGGCGGCGGATTTGGTGTTGGGCCATCAGATGTGACGCCTCTTCAAGACTCATTTCCGGGTTTCCGGATACAACTGCAGAAGACATCACGTGTGAAACAGGTGTTTGGCCGTCGCGGCCTTGAGCCGTTGTTCTCAATGCGATATCACGGTCTGTCAGCATTCCTTTTAATTCGCCTCCGTCAACGACGGGAATTGCTCCGACATTATGCTGGTGCATCAGCGCAGCCGCTTCCTGAATCGTTTGATTGGGAGAAACGGTAGCCACGTGGGTAGTCATTGATTGTTTGATTGAACTCATTGTAAAGCACCCCTTTCGACATTTATTATGCTCGGGGATTTGTCTCATTATAAAGGGAGTTAGAGGAAAGAAATTGTGGTATCATGTCAAGGAAGCAAAAAAGAGCCTGTCAAAAGGCTCTTTATACCCGTCAGATCAGCCTTCTGCGACCGCAGGCTTCTGATCCGGCCCCTGTCTCGAAATCATCATAGGTAAAGGGAAAATTCATTCCGCATTCATTCAGCAAAGCGCAATTTTTATCAAACAGCGCCCGCTCTTTGACGTCATATACCGGGTGCGGCTTTGACAGCATGATATGTACCGTTTGCAGACAAGCCATAATTTGAAACGCTTCTTTTAAAGTTCCTTGGTAACGTTGGTTTTGTAATGATAATACGCCCCTTTTTTTAAAGCGCTGAATTTCCAGTTCGGAGAAATAAAGAGGAAAGACATTTTGAAACAATTCAGAGGAAAGCTCTTGTATCGCGCTTTCTTGTCCGTCAGTCGCTGCGTTCACAATTCTCACATCAATCACCTTTCTTGCCATGTGAATATCCTTAATCTTTATCAAGAATAGCATAGAAAAAAACGCGAAAGCTAAGGTAAGTGTTTCCTATTGAAACAGCCGCTTTCCGCTTGAAAAGGAGCTTTATGAAATGAAACAAAATGACCGCGGTCTGGAACTTCTGATTACGGAAAAGCACGCCGGACAATGGCTGTTTTCAGTCCTGAAATCTGAATTCCAGGCGTCAAAACCCGTAATTACGGAATGGATGAACCAAGAAAGCATTCAGGTGAATCGAACATCCCCGAAAAACAATATCATACTGAAGACCGGAGATCGCTTATTCATTGATCTTCAGGAAAAAACGGGTTCTTCGGTGACTCCGGAATACGGAGAGCCGGACATTTTATTTGAGGACAATCATATGCTGATTGCAAATAAGCCGGCGGGAATGCCGACTCATCCAAATGAAGAGGGTCAGACCGGCACCCTCAGCAACCTGATCGCTTACCATTTTCAAATCAACGGCGAGCAGGCGAAAGTGCGCCACGTTCACCGTCTTGACCGTGACACGTCAGGCGCGGTCGTTTTCGCGAAACACCGCCTGGCCCATGCAATCCTTGACCGTCAGCTCGAAACCAAAACATTAAAACGCACCTATATCGCCGCGGCGGAAGGAAAAGTGACGCCGAAAAAAGGCACGGTTGACTCGCCGATCGGCCGCGACAGGTCACATTCCGTCAGACGGCGCGTATCACCCGGCGGACAAGCCGCCGTCACCCATTACAAAGTGAAAGGCTATCATCCCGGTGCGCAGCTTACATTGGCAGAGCTTGAACTGGAAACCGGGAGAACACATCAAATCAGGGTGCATATGGCAAGCATCGGCCATCCGTTGGCGGGCGATGACCTGTACGGCGGAAGCAGGACGCTGTTTCACAGGCAGGCGCTTCACGCAAAAAAAGTCAGTGTCGTCCATCCGATCTCAGGAGAAGAAATCGTTGCCGAGGCGCCGATGCCGGCTGATCTGGCTCATTTTACCGAAACGTATTTTTCTTAAACAGGGTCGGCATATATAATATATCGTTTCGGCGCATTTCCAATGTAAGAAAACGGATAGCAAGTGGTCAGGATCAGTTCCTCCCGCTTGTGCTGAAGTGTGATGACAGATGTATCATCCCGGCTGACGATTTTTGTACGGCTGATTTTATAAGAAAACGTGCCGTAAGACAAAATCACGTTCAGTCTGTCTCCTTTTTTCAGTTCGCCGGTCCGGCGGAACACCGTGTCCCTGTGGCCGGATAACACAATTTGGCCGTGATCGCCCGGATAATAGCTGTCCTTATAATGTCCGACGCCTTTTGCTAAATCATCTGCGTCAGTCCCTTCGACGATCGGGAGCTCAGCGTCGATTTCAGGGATTTCTAAAATGCCGCTTGCCTCACCCGTTTCGGGGTGAAATTCTTTTTTGCGCTGTGTCAGCACAGCGCTTTTTGTTTCGTTCTTTTCCAATACAGGTTCTGTTGCTTTTTTTGCTTCTTCAAGCGATTGGTTCGTTTTCATATGTGAATCAATGATCTTCCAGCTTCCGTAACATGTGATGATGATACCGGCGATGATGACGAGAAGCGGAATATGTTTCAGTTTGTTCATCGTGTGCGGGTTCCCCTTTTCTTTCTGAAAAGCCAATATACGCCGGCACCCGTGATCACCAGGCCGGCCAATGCCGTCTGATGGCTGCCCGCTGAAGTATCAGGCAATGGGCGGCCTTTTTGTGTGCCGCTTTCAGTCTGTTTTGTGCTTTGTTCCGAATTTGCGGCAGACGCCGGACGGGATTCGGGAATTGACTGCACTGTATCAGATGCTGTTTCTTCTACGACAGGACGTTCAGGTTTTTTGGTTTGATCAGGCTGTTCTGCTGCATCCGGTTTTTTAGCGGGTTTTTCCGCTTGAGGTTTTTCTCCTTTATCAGGCCTGGTGCCGCCCGGTGTTTCCCCGCTTCCCGGCTGATTGCCGGTGTCATCAGGTGTTTCGGCGGCTGATGCCGTGCGGATGCGGCCGTCGGTTTGATAAGAAATCGGTGCGGAAAAGCTTTTGACATAGTCTACTGTCGCTTCCAAATCCTCAGGCCCCGTCACCGGATTCTTGCCGAGTTTCCCGATCGGACCGTATTTTGCCCCCGCTGCCGTCGCCATAAATTGATTGACTGTTACTGTATATCCTTTTTCGGGCTGTATGTCTGTCCCGTCCGCCATTTTCATTTCAACCGCTTGTCCGGTTTCCGGGTTCCATGTATAGGAAAATCCGCTGATGCTGTAATCCGGACCGTACACCGGAGAAATTTGCGCGTTAATGATCTCCCGCAAATCTTTTCCTTTGATTTCAAGCTTCGTCAGCACATTGCCGAACGGCTGTACATTATAAAGGTCTCCCCATGTAATCGTCCCTTTTTTTATACCGTCCCGGATGCCTCCTCCATTCATAAGTGCAAAATCGGATTTCATCTTCGCTTTCATACCGTCGGCAATCAGATTTCCGAGCGCCGTGTCGCCGTCATTTGAATACCCGCCCGTTATATCATGGGCCGCTTCCCCGACCGCTTCGCTGATAATCGGTTTCACTTTCTCTTCATATTTGCTTAATATGCCTGCCGCAGCCGGGTCAGGCTTGATTTTATTTTGATCGATATATTGGATTTCCGCTGATTTTTTCACGATATCCTTCGACTCTTTATCAAGTTCAAGATCGGCGATTCCGATTGCTTTTCCGTATTCAAATGCCTGCACGATCAGCTTGCCGTCGATTTCTCCGTTTACGACTTTATGATTGTGCGCGGCGAAAATCACGTCAATCTCTGAGTCTGTTCCGCTTGCAAGCTTTGCGGATTCTCCCGTGATGGCTGAGCCATTTTGTTCAGCAGACATATGGGCGAGCACGGCGATTGCTTTAATTCCTTTTTTCTTCAGGTCAGCAGCGGCGTCATTGACGGCCTTTACCTCATCCGTAAACGTAATATTTTTAATTCCGTCCGGGATGACCATGCCTGCCGCCGATCTGGTTACAACCCCGATAAATGCGACCGGAATTCCGGAAACGTATTTAATTTCATACGGCGGCAGAAAGGACTCCCCTGACTTCAGTTTACAGTTGGCGCAGACGAGCGGGAAATTTTGGCCGTCATAACCGCTTGTCCCCTTACCGTCCGGATGATCTCCTCCATTGATGATCCGTTTAAGCTCATTCGTTCCTTCATCGAATTCGTGATTGCCGACAGTTCCGACATCAAAACCGATGTCTTCCATCAATTCTACTGTCGGTTCATCCTGAAAAAGGGCTGACACGGGAGAGCTGCCCCCGATCATATCGCCCGCATGCACGACAAAGGCGTGTTCTTTCTCGGCTTTCGCCTTTTTAATGTACGCTGCGGCGTAGTCCATCCGCCCGAACGTGCCATCCGGTTTACCGTCTCCGTTAAGGTCAAGCTCATATTGCTGATCAATTTTTCCGTGCAGATCATTCATGCTGATGATTCTGAGCGGGACACGGCCGGAGTCTTCTGTCTGCTGTTCTTTATAGGCCTTATCTGTTTCAGCTTCATTCAGTGATCCTGCTTGTCCGATTGCTTCCGCATCTTTCACGCTGAACATCATAAAACAAACCGTCAGCAAACAGCACGAAAGACGCATACCCCTTTTTTTCTTCATTCATTTCCCCCCTGTCTTCTAAGAAATACGTTAGCTTATTTTCTTAAAAATCACATCACTTTTTTGTAAAGATTGTCTTCGCTGGCGCAAAATAGTAAATAATCCCCACGTAACGAAACAGGTCTTGATGTATAACGGATCGGCTTTTTTCACATCTTAATGATGATTTGACATGAAGGAGGAAAACAACCAGTGGAACAGCAGCAGAATCAGCAGCAGCCGCCAGTAAATCAAGGGATCCCGGATTCACCGCAAGTGAATCACGGAGGACATGAGCTTTTCGATATGCATGAAGTGCTGGCCGGAACAGTCGGCGTTTTGGATCAATTTATGATGCTCAGACAGTTTATACAGGATCAGCAGCTGGCCGACATCCTTGACCGCCAGTATCAATTCATTCTCGGACTCTATAATCTGACGGCAGAATGCTTTAAGACCGGCCAAAAGCCTTCTCAGGAAACGTCGACATATATGATGAAGGAACAGAACCAGGCCGTCTACGGTATAAAACCGACTCAGCCGAAAAAACCGAATCAATCATTAAATGATGTCAAAGATCTCGGGATCAGCGGCCATATGCTCGGCCTGATTAAAGCTCAAGCTTCTCTCTTGACGATGAGCTCGCTTGAAATGACCAATCCCGTCACTAGAAGAGTGCTCTCCGCCCAAATTCAGCAATATGTCGAAATGGCGTATGAAATCTTCTTATACCAAAACAAACACGGTTATTATCAGGTTCCTCAGCTCAATGCACAAGATATGCAGACCATGCTGAATTCATTTGCACCGGCTCAGGGACAGCCGCAAATGCCTCCGATTAAAGGACAAATGGGACAGCAGCAGCAAAACCTCCATTGATTAAAAAACGGCGTTGGAAACCTGACTCTCCAACGCCGTTTTCTTTTTTTCATATGCTTTTGTGAAATCATGTTCAAATCGTTTCAGGCTTTCTTTCGTAGCCGCTTCAAAGCCTTTTTCAAAATCCTGTGTTTCGGCGGTTTTATTGATAATGGTTAAGATAATGCCTTCTCCGAATGTTTCGGTTAAGTCCTTTATCATATAGAAGCTTTGCAAATAGACATCCGTTTCATATTCCATACGCGATTTCTGCCATTTTCGGTCGGTCGTTAATTGATCAAACGGCACGACGGAAAATGCAATCGGATCAATGACTACATCATAATGCGCGACCCACTCGCTCAGCCCCTCATGAAACCAAAGCGGAAATACAGACGTATCCGTCCCCAATTGCCGCGTTTTTTGATGAAACGCATAGTGTGTATATTCATGTATAATCAATTGCTTATACATGAAAACGGCCAGCTCATCTTTTTTCAAAAGCTGTTTTTTCTCTTCAGGCAAAAGCCCCATCATCTGCTCCTGTTCTGAATAAAAACCGACTACATTTTTCAATCCTGAATATTGCTCCATTTCATCTTCATCCGAAAAGAAAATGAGTTCAAGCGGCGCTGCACCTTTATAACCGACAATGATTTGATTGATACGCTTTGCGTGGTCCAGCGTAAGCTTGGTCAGATCCAAGAGCGGCTTTTCATCCGCCGTATAGTAAATCGCTGTATGTTTGTAAATTTCTTTATTCATGTGTTCAGTCACTTGTTCCTTCGTCGGAACAGAGCGGCTGTTTTGGCCTGACAGGACGTACATCATACTTACTGAAACGGCTGAACTGACAGCCAATATGACAAGGACTCCGCACAGGATCAGAGTGAATGCCGCCCGTTTCCCCATGCCGTCACGCAAACAAGCTCCCCTCCCCGATCCTTTCATTTTCATCTCATTCTTTACTTTATGCTCAGGAGCGCTGGGTCGTGACGGCAGATAAAATAAAAAAGCCGCAGCAAATGCGGCTTTTCCATTCAGTTATTTATTGGGGTTTGGGAATACACGCTGCACCATTTGGCCGAATTCATCAAACAGACCGGATACAGGATGTCCGTTTTGGATTCGTTTTCCGTAGCCTTGCATGCGTTCAACGAAGTCCGGGTTCGCTGATACATATACAGTCCGGACATGTTTATCGGCTGATTTCACCTTATCGGTAATCTTATTTTTCAAATGGTTGGCGATGGCGCCTTTTTGCCCGTTTGTCAAAACAACGGCAACATATGCGCTGTTTCCGGCAACGATCACAGTCGCATTTTTAACCTCTTTTAAATCAGTCACCTTGTCGGCGGCCTTATCAGCCACTCTCAGGTTACGATTGTCATTGTGATCGGTGTTTTGGTTATGACGGTTCACTGTATTCATATTTGTCGCACCGTCGTTAGGCGTGTTGCGGTAATTTACATTCTGGGTGCGGTTGTCATTTCGTTTTCCTTCTCCTTGGTTCCCCATACTGCACCCTGCGGTAATCAGCATCGGCAGAAGAAGGGCAGAGATAACTGCTTGCTTTTTTATCATGTGAATTCCTCCTTTCTCACTTTACGTATAGGTTTTTCTATTCGGCGGGATTTATGCACGCCGTTTGCATCCTGAGCGGTTTGGATAAATATCAGAAGGAAAGGGAAAGGTAAGCGTAATCAATTGAATGAGGAGGGATTTAACTTGTTCAGAAAAAAAAGCGGTATCAGCCCGACAGCGCTGCTGATCGGATCATCGATTCTGATTGCAGCTTTATCACCCGAAATCCGCCGGAAAATCTCCGGAATGGTTTCAGGCAGAATGCAGCATAAAGATGGCACACACTCCATGCAGCCTGCTGACCTGATTCAACAGGCGTTCGGCGGGGAATCCGGCGGACAGCAGCACGCAGACAAAGCCCGGCATTCACAAACCGGCTCATTGCAGCCTGCCGAGCTGATCAAACAGGCGTTCGGCGGCGAATCCGGCGGACAGCAGCACACGGACAAAGCCCGGCATTCACAAACCGGCTCCATGCAGCCTGCCGACCTGATTAAACAGGCTTTCGGCGGCGAATCCGGCGGACAGCAGCATGAGCAGACTTCCCGCAATCACTCCGGCTCATCCCATACGGACGGACAGGCAGACCGCAGCCGCAGTAAAGAAACTTCGCCGAAGCCTCACTATACCGAGCCGATTCACTTCGAAGAAAGCGCGGTGAATGTTTTAAATGACAGCACCGTGATGAATATGCTGGAAGAAATTGAACCCGGAAATCATTAGAAACGAAAAAAATCCTTCATTCGTTCAACGATGAAGGATTTTTCGTTTTAGTGCTATCTGCTTTTTTATTAAGCTTCTTCAGTTTCAATGACGATTGTGGAATCATTGTACACCGCGGTATCGGTTTCCTTCGTCATTTTACTTGTTAACAGCCCTGCGGTCATACTGCCGCTGACATTTAAGGCGGTGCGCCCCATGTCAATTAACGGCTCAATTGAAATGAGCAGTCCGGCAAGCGCGACAGGCATGTTCAAAGCGGATAGGACGAGCAGAGCCGCAAATGTCGCGCCGCCTCCCACGCCTGCTACACCGAATGAACTGATTGCCACGATGGCGATGACGGAAATGATAAATCCCGGTTCAAACGGGTTTTGCCCTACTGTCGGCGCAATCATCATCGCGAGCATCGCCGGATAAATACCGGCACAGCCGTTTTGACCGATTGATAAGCCGAATGAACCGGCGAAGTTCGCAATGCCTTCCGGTACGCCCATACTTTTTTGTGTTTTAATATTGAGCGGCAAAGCCCCTGCGCTTGAACGGGACGTAAACGCAAACACCATAACCGGAAATGCTTTTTTCACGTATGTGATCGGATTTAAACCGCTGAACGTGATCAGCAGCAAGTGAATGATAAACATGGCGATAAGCGCGGCGTATGAAGCGATCACAAACATCCCCAGTTTCGCAATGCTGTCGATGTCGCTTGTCGCGATCGTCTTGGTCATAATCGCCAATACCCCGTAAGGCGTCAGTCTTAAAATTAATGTCACAACGCGCATAATAATCGCGTATACCGCATCGACAATTCCGCTGAAAGTCGCAGCGTGCTCCGGCTGCTTCCGTTTCACGCCCAGAAAAGCGATGCCGAGGAAAGCGGCGAAAATAACGACTCCGATGGTGGAAGTCGGTCTGGCCCCCGTGAAATCAAGAAACGGATTCCCCGGCAGAAGCTCAACGATTTGCTGAGGCAGCGTTTTGGCCGTCATATCCTCAGATTTTTGCTGCAGCTCCTGACCCCTTGATAACTCAGTGCTCCCCTGGTCGATATGAACGGCTTTCAGATCAAAGGAAAGCGCCGAAACAATTCCGACTGCCGCGGCAATTGCTGTCGTAGCAATCAAAATTCCGATGATCAGTCCGCTGATTTTCCCAATGTTATGGGTCAGTTTAAGCTTCGTAAATGCGCCGAGAATAGAAATAAAGACTAGCGGCATGACGATCATCTGAAGCAATTTGACATAACCGCCGCCGGCAATATTAAACCAATCGGCCGTTTGTGTCACGACATGTGAGGCCGGCCCGTAAATCAATTGCAGTGCAAAACCGAATACAATGCCTAATCCGAGTGCGGTAAAGACACGTTTAGAAAAGGAAACGTGTTTCTTTTGCATGACAAACAGACCTGCTATAAGCAAAAGCATAATGAAAACATGTAAGACTATAAATAAATTCTCCAAAACAGGTAAACACTCCCTTGCTCATTTATCCTTTAACACTATATTATATGAATTCCGATCGGTCAAGTAAGAATTGACAAAATATGTATTTCTATAGACTTTTCTCTTTTCTTTCCACCCTTTCTCTAGTAACTTATATAAGGGTGATTGTTATGCTGAAGGAACTGTTTCTTAATTTAACGATTTTAATTACATTTAATTATCTCTTCACCCTTCTCTTTAAAGAGTCGCTTTCGTATAAAGAAGACCGTCTGATGTTTCAATTACTGAAGGGGACGGTCTGCGGGCTTTTAGGGGTTTTTCTGATTGCTTTCGGCTTTTCTTACTCCGATTCCATCATTGATCTCAGAAATATCCCCATTATCATCGCCGCTCTTTACGGAGGCTGGGTGTCTACGGCAGCCGCCTTTGCGATTATCGTCGCAGGCCGTATCCTGATCAATTTCAATGCCAGCGCCATTTTTTCCATCGTCGCCGTCGGGGTTATTGCGATACTTTCTGCAGCCGTCCTCAGAGGAAAAAAGCCGGATCACAAAATGGCGTTCGTTATGCTGCTTTTTTCAAATGTTATTTTCACCCTGACGCTGCTGTTTCTTATGCCCGAACAGCCTGCCGGGGCTCTCGTTTATTATTGGCTCATTTCCGTCTTGGGCGGAATGCTGTCGCTGTATATCATTAAACACGAAGCCGATGCCCGCCTTTTGTTCAAGCAATACAAGTTTCAAGCGAATTATGATTTTCTGACGGGGATTTTTAATAAGAGAAAATTCGAGGAAGTCTCGCGCGTTCTGTACGATCGGGCGTCTCAATCCCCCTCGTCTCAGCTCTCGCTTATTTATTTGGATATTGATCACTTTAAGCAAATCAATGATCAATACGGCCATTATGAAGGGGATCAAGTACTGAAGGAACTGGGGACGCGTCTGAGGTTCTTACTCAGCAGTTCTGATCCGTCAGCCCGCATCGGCGGGGAAGAATTTGCCGTGCTTATGCCCAATTGCACGTATACGAAAGGGCTTCACCTCGCAGAAGAAATCAGGCAGACGATTGACGCGAACCCGATTCTGCTGACGAGCGGAGATACAATTCCCGTGACCGTTTCCCTCGGCATCGCGCATTATCCGACAAATACATCGGATCCTCAGACATTGCCCCTGATCGCGGACCGGATGCTGTACAAAGCGAAAACATCAGGGCGCAATCAAGTGTGCAGCACTGAAAAAAAAGAATGATCGCCCGAAGAGGAAATCATTCTTTCTTTTCAGTGAGAAAACCGCCCCTCAGGAAAACAGGAATCAGGCTGCCCTCATATTCTTTTTCAATAAACGCCGCGGTATCATCTGATTGATACAAAGACAGGAGTTTTTGCATCCGTTCATCATCTTTATTCTCAGCTCTGACGGCGATCAGATGAATATATGCTTCCTTCATTTGCGCCGATCGGATCAGCGCGTCCTTCTCCGCATGAAATCCTGCTCTTTTCGCCTCGCTTTGACTGAGAACTGCTGCGTCAGCATGTTCCGCCGCCTGATAGGCGTTCTTTTTTGTTTCCGTTTTTAAGGTCAGATGCTTCGGGTTGTCCTTGATCATATCAGTTGAACCCGTACCGGTGAATCCCTTTTTCAATGTCATCAGTCCGGCCTCCTGCATGAGAAAAAGCGCCCTGCCGAAGGCCGCCGCTTCACCAGGCACGGCAATGACCGCTCCGTCCGGTATATCCTTCAGCCGTTTATGTTGCTTGGAATACACCCCCAGCGATGCCGCATATGTCGTTCCTAAAGGAGCCAGCTTCTTTTTCATATGAGGCGGCAAAGATTGAAAATAAGAAACGGATTGAAACGCATTGGCGTCGAGATCCCCACCGGCAAGCGCCAAATCGGCCTCGGCATAATCCGAAAACGTTACCAAAGAAAGCTGCAATCCTTCCTCACCGGCTTTTTTCGCGACAAACTCCCAGATCGATTGATCAGATTCATTGATTCCGATAGTAATTGTCCGGTTCCCGTCAGGATAATGACATGAAGTAAGTGACATGATCAAAATGAAAAGAAACAGACTGTTTATAAGCCGCAGGTTCAAGTTGACCTACTCCCTATCTATTTTTATGTACAGAGGCGGCACCATGGTATTCGGGCTCATGATTACATACAATACCGATTAAAAAAAAGGTTGTCAATTGCTTCCTTAAGAGACCGTAAAGCGGTTTTTATCAGCTGAAAATGGGCTGTTCTAGTCTCAAATCAGATTTCCGTATCAGAGCGTTCCCCTCTTAAAACATGTTATTTCGAAAAAAGTTACATTTAGCAGTTGTTTTTTCTTCGAATTACTGGTAGAGTAAAGGTAATTATTTTTGTTCGAACTATCTTTAAGAAGAAAGTTTTGTAAGAGTTTTCGTCTTGGAAGTTTGTTTTAGAGCAAGAATAGTGAATTTAAGCGTTATGTCGCTTTAGGAGGAAATTTCATGTTAGAAGGTAAAGTAAAATGGTTCAACTCTGAAAAAGGATTCGGATTCATCGAAGTAGAAGGTCAAGACGATGTATTCGTTCACTTCTCTGCTATTCAAGGCGAAGGCTTCAAAACTTTAGAAGAAGGCCAATCTGTTTCTTTCGAAATCGTTGAAGGAAACCGCGGACCACAAGCTGCTAACGTAACAAAAGCATAAATTGTTTAAAAACCCTGCCGGTGTACGCCGGCAGGGTTTTTTTCATCTAAAACGAAAAGCTGTTTTGCAAAGGCAAAACAGCTTTTTTATATCAGGTGGCAATATCGCGTTTTAAGAAGACGCCGAATGCGAGCGCCAGAAAAATGATGAAGTAAATCACAAGCATCACAACCGAAAATGTCATCGTCATCCCCTCTACTAAAGGAGTCCCGTTCATATATTGCGACAAATCCGTATTGGCGAATAAAATATATTTGGTCCATTCAAATTTCGTGGCAAGAAATACAGTCGCCGTGTTCCCCATAACCAATAGAAAAATAGAAAATCCGACCGCTAATGAGCTGTTCCGGAATACCGCAGACAGCATAAACGCCATCGTCGCAAGCATAAAAGCGGAGACAGATTCATAGACATATGTTTTAGCGAGGAAAGCGATGATATTTTGCTCAAAAACATGGCCGTCTTTGTATACGAGATGAACATCAGCCGCAGTATCTCCCCCTGTACCGAAAAAGACCAATCCCAGCAGAGCGGAGCCGGCAAATAAAATCACAAGCATCAGCAGTCCGAACAGCAGCACCGTCATATATTTAGAAAGCAAAATCTGAAAACGGCTGAGCGGACGGATAGCCAGCAGCTTGATCGTCCCCCAGTTGAACTCATTCGCCACGATGCCTGCGGCAATGATAATCGTAAACAGCCCGGTCAAAACCGTCATCATCGAAGAATCAGCTACGTATGACCACACTGTGTACCCTGTATCCTCAGGAATATTATGATCCATACGGTATTCATTTATCGCGATATTCTGTTTCAGACTATCAATGACAGTCTGATTTCCGGTTTCCTTCATCTGCTGTTTCATTTCTTTGTTTTCGGCCTGGAGCTCCTGTTTCCAATTCGGATTGGCTTCGCTCGAGGTGAAATGGTTTGACAGAAGCGCAAAACCGATCATCGAAACGCCTAAAATTACAATCATAGCCCACGTGCCGACGCGGCTGAAAATTTTTATCCATTCATTATAGATCAGCTTAAACATATTGAACCTCCTCTTTCGTCCCGCCGGTAATCTCCAAGAAACGGTCTTCCAAAGATTTTGTCATGATTTTCACTTCATATAAGCGGATGTTTTCACGGACGAGCAGTGATATCACATCAGGCACTTCCTGTTTTGACAGCCTGATCTCAATGCCGTTTGTCTTCTTCATACAGTCAAACTGACTCAGAACGGCCAGAGCCTCTTCTCTTTGTTCAATATGGAAGAAGTATGTATCTTTATCCTCTTTTCCTTCATCCCTTACTTTTTGAATATCGACAAGCTCCCCTTTTTGCAGAATGCCGATTCGGTCGCACATTAACTCCATTTCTGACAGCAGATGGCTTGAGACGATGACAGCCATTCCTTTTTCACGTGTCAGCTTTTTCAGATGGTCCCTGATTTCCCTGATGCCCGCGGGATCAAGGCCGTTTGTCGGTTCATCCAGAATCAGCACCTTAGGATTATGCAGCAGGCTTTGGGCGAGGCCGAGACGCTGTCTCATTCCGAGAGAGTAGGTTTTTACTTTGTCATGTATTCTGTCCTGCAACCCGACGAGCTCGATGACCTCATCTATTTTTTCTTTCGTAACGCCTTTTACCATCCTTGCGTACTGCTGTAAATTTTTATAACCGCTCAGGAATTTGTACAGCTCCGGGTTTTCCACGATGGCTCCGACGTGCCTGACCGCTTTTGCATAGTTTTTCGTAATGGATTCCCCGCAGATTACGATGTCTCCCTGAGATAGTTTCATTAATCCGACCATCATTCTGATCGTAGTGGTTTTCCCCGCTCCATTCGGCCCTAAAAATCCAAACACTTCGCCCGCCCGGACGGAGAAGCTCAGATCATGAATAATCGTTCGTCCTTTTATCGTTTTCTTTACCTGTTGCAGTTCTAAAACCGTTTCCAATTAGAATCCCCCTTCTATTTCGTGCGCCTGCATGACGCTTCTGTACCATTGAAGCACGGACATTCCTTCCTGTTCCCGAATTTCTTCGACCTCGCGCCGTTCAGCGATTTTCCCTTTTATGAAAACCATCACTTCGTCTAACAGCGTCTCAATCTCGCCGATCTCATGCGTGGCGATGACGACGATCTGGCTGTCAAAATCAATATAAGATACGAGACTGTTGACAATCGACTCTCTGACCGCCGGATCAAGACCTGAAAACGGCTCATCCAGCAGAATGACGGATGCTTTTCTCGACAGGGCCAAAACGATTTTCAGCCTGCCCCGGCTGCCTTTGGACAGCTCTTTTATCTTCTGCTTCGCTGAAAGATTCATTTCCGTTAATAGGTTATGTGCTTTTTCCAGCTGAAAATCCGGGAATTGCGAATGATAAAATGTGAGCATATCACCGACGGTCGTCCGGGCGAAAAACATATCATGTTCGGTTAAATAAGCCGTACGAAACAGCATGTTCCTGCTTACTGCGCAGTCTCCGATCCGGACGGCGCCCGAGGTCGGGAACGCAAGCCCGGCAAGCATTTTAAGCGTTGTTGATTTACCGCTTCCGTTCGGCCCTAAAATTCCGTAGATTTTACCCGGAGACAATGAAAATGATACATCGCTGACCGCGAGCCTGCGGCCGTATTTTTTTGTTACGCGTTCAAAATCAAGATTCATCGATCGTTTGCTTCCTCCGCATATTGTTTGATCCCGTCGATCATTTCCTCAGGAGATAACCCCAGCTCCGCCATTTCCTGAATAAAGCGTTTGAAAACGTCTTTAGTCAGCCTGTCTTTCAGCTCCGCTATCAGATCGGACCTTTCCGCTATAAAGGTTCCCTGTCCTCTTCTCGTCTCCACGATCCCCAGCCTTTCCATTTCACTGTACGTTCTTTGTATCGTATTCGGATTCACTTTCATCTGTACGGCCATCTCCCTTACGGACGGCAGTTTGTCCCCCGGTGAAAGCTCACTTCGGATCAGCCGGTAATATACACGATCGGCAATCTGCAGATAAATCGGCTTGGATGACTGAAATTCATTCTCCATCATTACACCTCAACCTTTCGATTCAGCAGCATAGAGGCCAGCGCGAGACAGAGCGCCGCAAGCACGATCACTGCCAGGAAGCTGAAAAGCGAGATGTGGACGGCCTTCAGCTCCACCGTCCAGCCGGTCAATTTTGTATAGTGAAAATCAAAATCCGCATACACTTTTACCGGCCATAAATCATGTTGAGATGAAGTGAATGGCGTAATGATTTTATCGTCAATATAGGTCCAGACAAACGCAAGCACGATGCAGATCACCCACCGGAGGACGGGAACATGTTTTAATGAGTGAAAAACAGTCCAAAATACGGCCACGATCACAGATACATACGCTGAACTGATCAGCAGGTAAGCATTCAGTCCGGTTAATGTGCCGGCCAGGGGAATGGTGTGTTCCAGCGCTCCTTTTGCAGAAAGCATCCGGTACATCCAAATGCCGTAACCGGTCAGCGCCAGCTGCCCGATCAACTGATACAGCAGTGAGGCCGTCAGCTTGGAAGCCAGCAGATAAAATCCTCCATTCGGATTGTAAAGCCACAGCTGATTTTTTCCTTCTTTATGAAGGTGATAGTACATAAAAAGCGGCGCTACAAGAAATTGAAAAAACCCCATTGCCGTAAAAAAGCCGAAAATGACGAGCGGTTCTTTCTGACGGGCAGCGATGACGTGGGCTGCAAACGCCCAGCAAATCATGCCGCAAAGCCACACCGCGAGCCAAATCCATGAAACTTTCGCATCTTTTTTCAGCAAACCTAAAAACGATGTCATTCTTTCTCTCTCCATTCGGATCAAGTGTATGAGTAACATAGTACACTAGATCATCACGTATTACAATATCTTCAATAAAAAAAAAGACAAATCCGCTCTTACGCAGATTTGCCTTTTCAATTACTTCTTTTTGTTTTTTAAGGAGAGCAGCGCATCACGATAGCTGCTATCCTGCATTTTGCCGCCGCTATCAGGATCGTTTGGTTCCTGATCCGTCTCAGAAGTCTTAAACTTCTGAAGCGCCTGACGGTACACATCATCGCCCATTGTATTCTTTTTCTCACGGGGAGATTCAGATTTTACAACGACGGGAGCATGCTCGGCTGAGCGCTCCTCGGCCGGATCATGCTTTTCCGGCTGTTCGGCTGTAGTGCCGATCGCTTCTCTCTTTTCTTCTTTGACATCCTGTCCTGCAGAAGTGCTGCGGACATTGAATGTGATAAGAAGTGCAATCACAATGACAGCAGCAATAACCGCTATAATAATGGCCATATAACCCTCTCCTTACTGTCGTCCGGCAGTTAGATTACCTGTGACTTGGCTGACACGTCTGCCAAGCGCACGGCCTAATTGAAGGCCTTCTTCCGTCATCAGCACATCGCTGTCAACCGGGCATGTGACGCCCGCACCGTAGTAAGAGCCGTACAGCGCGTTTTCAGGAACGTTGCCGGGAAGTCCGACAACAATCATGCCTTGGTGAAACATAGGAGTGATCAGATTGTGCATTGTCATTTCTAATCCGCCATGTGTTGTCGCCGTCGTACAGAATACGGCGCCGACTTTATCAATCAGCTCGCCTTCAGCCCACAGATAGCCGAGTCTGTCGATCCACGCTTTTAAGCCTGAACTGATGGTGCCAAAGTGTCCCGGGCATCCCCAGATAATGGCATCCATGTCTTTCAGCTTGCGGATGTCTGCTTGATCGACATGGTCGATCAGGACTTCAGCCTCAGCGTTTTCTCGTGCTCCTTCGGCAATGGCTTCAGCAAGGTGTTTTGTATGTTCGCCTTCACTATCGTACACTACGTAAATTTTCATTCAGGAAACCTCCCATTCAGATGATTAAGATTCCTTCACTTCTTTAGGGGCCGGAAGCAATGACAGCTCCTCTTTTTTCTTCGCCCGCTGTTTGTCTTTCCGTACGTCACGCAAGAACAGGCTCAGGACTACGCCGATAACCGCAAAGATCGTCGCCCACATAAACGCGTCATTAATCCCCATAACGTTGGAATTAAGTGAAGCTGTTTTGTAGAGATATGAATAAACGGTTTGTTTCGCCGCATCAAGCGACATGTTCATGTTGACCATTAAATTCGAAACCGCGCTTTGGAACGACTGCATGAAGCTTGGATCAGCCGTGCTCGTTTTATCCGCAATCTGCGAATAGTGCATTGTCGTACGGTTCGTATAAATCGTTGTGATCAAACTTGTTCCGATTGAACCGCTGATCTGGCGGAGCGTGTTGCTCATCGCCGTGCCGTGGCTGTTCAACCGTGCCGGAAGCTGGTTCATTCCGGCTGTCATAACAGGCATCATTAACAGTGACATACCGAATGCGCGGATGGCATAGACAAGCATAATATGCGTGTAAGGTGTGTCAATTGTCAATTTTGTGTACTGGAATGTCGTTGCGACCGTGATGACCAGCCCGATAATCGCAAGCGGTCTCGGACCGATTTTGTCAAACAGAATACCGGAAATCGGCGACATGATCAGCATGACAATCGCGCCCGGCAATAGCAAGAGGCCCGATTGCAGCGCCGTAAAGCCGACTAAGTTTTGCAGGTAAATCGGAAGCAGGAACATTCCTGTGTAAAGCGCAACGGTAATAATGATGTTAATCACACTGGAAAGTGAGAAAATATCATATTTAAATACCCGGAAGTCGAGCATCGGTTTTTCAGAGCGCAATTGCTGAATGACAAACGCGGCAATTGCGATGACACCGACAATGACGGTAGACAGCACGATCGGATCTCCCCAGCCGTCGCTGCCCGCTTCACTGACTCCGTAAAGCAATGAGGCAAATCCGACAATGGATAGAATCGCACCCAAGCTGTCGAGTTTGATTTTTTGCGGTTCCACCAAGTTCTTAAAGAGGAAGAACGCTATGATAATAACGATTGCCCCGATCGGAACAAGGCCGTAGAACATAATGCGCCATGTGTAATGCTCGATGATCCAGCCGGAAAGAGTCGGTCCGACCGCCGGAGCAAACATCATCGCAAGACCGAAAATCCCCATTCCTTTCCCCCTGCTTTCAGGCGGGAAGATAAGCAGAATGGTTGTCATGACCAGCGGCTGCAGGATACCGCCGCCGACCGCCTGAATTAACCGGCCGATCAGCATGGTTGAGAAGTTAGGCGCGATTCCGCAGACTAACGTTCCCGCTGTAAAACAGAACATGGCTACGAGAAAGAGGCTTCTCTGTCCGAACCGGGTAATTAAGAACGCAGATAACGGAATCAAAACACCGTTGACCAGCATGTATCCGGTCGTAAGCCACTGAATCGTCGTCGCACTCACACCGAACTCGGTCATTAAGTGCGGCATCGCCACGTTAAGAAGCGTTTGGTTCAAGATCGCCAGGAATAACCCGGCCATAAGCACAATAAGCAATGTTTTAGGACTTTTTACTTGATTATCTGATTTAGCCACCTAAGACAACCTCCCTTCATGGTTTGATGACTGATCTGTATTATTCAGAGATTTTTACAGATGCGTTCATACCAGGAAGCACCTTGTCAGATGGGTTGCTGAGTGAAATTTTAACAGGAACTTTTTGCGTTACTTTTGTGTAGTTGCCGCTTGAGTTTGAAGAAGGCAGCATATCAAATGTTGAATTTGTCGCATAACCGATTTCTTCTACTGTTCCGTCAAATGTTGTATTAGGGTCGCCGTCAACAATTACGTCTACTTTGTTTCCTACTTCAATGTCTCTAATGTCTGTTTCTTTAATGTTTGCAGTGATGTAAAGGTGTTTCATGTCAATTTCCTGGGCAATTGTCGTACCGGCTTGCACCATTTGGCCGTTTTTCACTTCGTTTTTCACGATTGTTCCATCCATGATGGCTTTTACGTCAGCATTTTGCTGTCCTTTGATTTTTGCAACAACGTCGTTTTTGCTTACTTCTTTCCCCTCATCAAGGTTCCAGTCAGTTACTTTACCCGCAGCAGGAGCTGTGATAGCAGCCATGTCGCCGGCAACTTTTGCTTCATCGGTTTTTACATAGTGTGTGCTTTGATAATAGTAGTAAGCACCTCCGCCTATAATTGCAAGAACAACAATCAAACCGATAATGTTGGTCAGAATTAAACGTCCTCTGTTCATTTTGTTTTCTCCTTTCGTTTCTTCCTCTATCATTTTGTGGAATGATGATAAAAATATGTGGGGATTTTTTTATTTTCCGTTTTTCACTGCACAGCCGTTTGCAAGCTTCGTTAAACTTTCCGCAAGCTTGCGCAGGTACTGCAGTTCAGCGGTATTGAGCTGCCGGTATAAGACCGCCGCTTTTTCGGCATATTGAACAGCAGCTTTCTTTAGAAGTTCTTCCCCCTCTTCGGTTAACTGAATCATAACAACACGCCGGTCGTCGTGATAGTCGCTCCGAACCATTAGGCGGCGCTTATACAGAATATCGGTCATTCTCGTGACAGACGCCGGTTTCAGATCAAGCGACAAAGCCAGCCTTGAAAGCTGCGTGCTTTTGCTCTTATGTATTTTGAACATCAGCAGATACTGCAGCACTGTAATATCAAAAGGTTCAAGAACTGTCTCCAGAATCATTTTCTGCTTTTTGTAAATCGATCTGGAAGTATCAAACAGTTGTTCAAAACTGAGCAAAGCGAGCTCTGATTCAATCACCGTATTTTCACCTCATTCCCTTAATAATAGTTCACAAGATAAAATATTAATAAATGAAAGAAGGTTTGTAAAGAGAAAAGTTTCATTTTTTAAGGATTTTTTTTATGCCGTTTTTTCTCTTTATTTTTAATTTAAAAAAGCCGGGTGAAGAACCGCGGCCGCACGATTCTTCACTCGGCTTTATATTTCATACGATGCTTTGCTTACACCGGCTTCCTCATTTTTAAAAAAGCTTTTCAGCGCTTGAAATACGTCTGATTTCTGTTTCAGGATGTAGTATTTAAATTTATCATCTTTGACATTTTTATAGGCGGACATGAGGGTGGAATGCCTGTTATATTGATTGACCTCACCGTAACAGAACAGGTTCGATTTTTTCATGATGTCATTGACGAGCTTTACGCACCGGGCGTTATCCGAAGTCAGGTTATCTCCGTCTGAAAAATGAAACGGATAGATGTTGTAGCGGGCGGGGTCATATTTTTCATCAATTAATTCAAGAGACTTCCGGTAAACGGAGGAACAGATGGTGCCCCCGCTCTCGCCTTTCGAGAAAAAATCTTCTTCGGACACAACCTTCGCTTCCGTATGGTGGGCGATAAATTCGATATCAACCGTTTCATACTTTGTCCGTAAAAATCGTGTCATCCAAAAAAAGAAGCTCCTCGCCATATACTTTTCCCATACGCCCATCGAACCGCTTGTATCCATCATCGCTAAAACGACAGCTTTCGATTCCGGCTTCGTCACATCATTCCATGTTTTGTATTTCAGATCTTCCGGATAAATAGGGTAAAACGACGGCTTGCCTGTCATGGCGTTTCGTTTATAGGCCGACAGCATCGTCCTTTTCTTATCGATATTCCCTGTCAGCCCGGTTTTCCGGATATCATTGAACTCGATATCGGTATGGACGATATTGTCCCTTTCCTTTTGCTGCAGATTCGGCAGTTCTAATTCCTGAAACAGCGCTTCTTCCAGATCCATCAATGAAACTTCCGCTTCATAATAATCCTCGCCTGCCTGATCGCCGGCTCCCTGGCCTTTTCCGGCCCCCTGCTTTTTATCTGCGCCGTCTCTTGCGACGACATCGCCGACTTCGCTGTCGCCGTCGCCTTGGCCGACATGTTTATTTTTATCATAGTTATAACGGATTTTATATTCATCAAGCGAACGAATCGGGATTTTCACGACATCTTTTCCGTTGGACATAATAATGCTTTCCTCAGTAACAAGGTCCGGAAGGTTGTTTTTTATCGCTTCCTGTACTTTCTTTTGGTGGCGCTGCTGGTCGTCAAAGCCTTTGCGATGGAGGGACCAGTCTTCCTCTGAAATCAAAAAATTTCCGCTGTCATTACGGGACATGAATTCCCCTCCTTAACCGTTATGGTCGTTTTACATGTGTATTCCGGCTTGGTCCTGTTTATGAAACAAGTCCGGCGAAAAGATTTATTTTTATCTTATGCCGGCCGGACTCTCCAATTGACAAACAATTGTGAAAAACAGACAAAAGAACCCGTCCTTTTACAGACGGGCCTCTCAATGAAATCAAACATCAGCGGTTTAACAAGCTTCCGACATACTTCAGCAGTTCATTAGCGCTAGTCGAATTATAGCCGTGTTCATCTATTAACCTTGCCACTACCTCATTGACCTTTTTAAGCTGCTGCTCATCCGGCGTTTTGGTTGAGGTCGTAATTTTCACCACATCTTTTAAGTCTGCGAACAGCTTTTTCTGAATCGCTTCGCGGAGTCTTTCGTGCGAATTATAGTCAAAGCGTTTTCCTTTTCTTGCATAGGCGGATATGCGGATTAAGATTTCTTCGCGGAACGCTTTTTTCGCGTTTTCTGAAATGCCGATCTGCTCTTCAATGGATCTCATCAGTTTTTCGTCAGGATTCATTTCTTCACCCGTCAGCGGATCGCGGAGCTTATTTTTATTGCAGTACGCTTCCACATTATCTAAATAATTGTCCATGAGAGTTTTCGCGGATTCTTCATATGAATAGACGAATGCCTTCTGCACTTCTTTTTTAGCGATGTCATCGTACTCTTTCCTGGCGGCGGAAATAAAATTCATATACCGCTCTTTGTCCTCGGCGGAGATGGACGGATGCTGGTCAAGTCCTTCTTTTAAGGAACGCAGCACGTCAAGCGAATTGATCGATTCCATATTTTTTCTGATAATTGTTGAGGAAATGCGGTTGATGACATAGCGCGGGTCAATTCCGCTCATTCCTTCATCATGGAATTCCTTCTTCATATCCTCAAGATCAACGGAATTGTAACCTTCAACGCTTTCTCCGTCATAGAGCCTCATTTTTTTGACGAGATCAATATCAGAGCGGTTCGGTTCCTTCAGCCGGGTCAAAATAGAAAACATCGCGGCCACTTTTAATGTATGGGGGGCGATGTGTACGTCAGAAACATCACTTTCAGAAATCATTTTTTCATAAATCCGTTCTTCCTCTGACACCTTTAAATTATAAGGAACAGGCATCACGATGATCCTGGAGTGAAGGGCTTCATTTTTCTTATTGGCAATAAACGAGCGGTACTCCGTTTCGTTCGTATGCGCAACAACCAATTCGTCGGCTGAGATGAGCGCAAACCGTCCGGCTTTGAAATTCCCTTCCTGCGTGAGTGACAGAAGGTGCCACAGAAATTTTTCATCGCATTTCAGCATTTCCTGAAACTCCATCATTCCGCGGTTCGCTTTATTTAATTCACCGTCAAACCGATAAGCGCGCGGATCTGATTCTGAGCCGTATTCGGCAATTGTTGAAAAATCAATACTCCCCGTCAAGTCGGCGATATCCTGTGATTTCGGGTCAGACGGGCTGAAGGTTCCGATTCCGGTACGTTTATCCTCAGAGAAGAATATACGTTCAACCTTTACATCCTCAATTCTGCCGCCGTATTCTTCTTCAAGCCGCATGACATTAAGCGGAGAAAGGCTGCCCTCAATTCTGATGCCGTATTCTCTGTAGAAGTCGTCGCGCAGATGATGGGGAATGAGATGGAGAGGATCTTCATGCATCGGGCAGCCTTTAATGGCGTAAACAGCGCCGTTGTCTGTCAATGAGTAGGCTTCAAGCCCTTTTTTCAGCATGGTGACAAGAGTTGACTTTCCGCCGCTGACGGGTCCCATCAATAGTAAAATCCGTTTTCTTACATCGAGCCGCTTGGCAGCCGGGTGAAAGTATTCCTCCACGAGCCGTTCCAGAGATTCCTCAAGGCCGAACAGCTCCCGCGAGAAAAAGCTGTATGTCTTTTTACCGTCATCCTCCTCGATTCCGCTGTCTTTTATCATATTAAAAACGCGAGAATGAGCAGACTGCGCGACCAATGGATTTTCTTTTATGATCTCCAAATAATCAGCGAACGTCCCTTCCCATTTGAGACGCTGCTCTTCCTCTCTGTACTTTTCAATTTTCTTTAATATATCCATAAGAACCTCCTCTATCATGGTTAATGCACTAGAAATAAGGTACTTTGTTACAATCTATGCGGTGACGTGATAATACATGCTTTTCGTTTCTTAAAAATAAAGACGTTACAAGGCCGTCATTGACAAGGGTCCGGTGCACCGTTCATAATGAAAGAAATACAGTTTCATCCAGACTCGGACATCAAATGGAAAAGCAAAGAGGAGGAGAAATGATGAAAACGATCATTTTACTTGGGGTCATTCTCACTTTTTTAGTATCCATTTTTACGGCGGGTTACGACAGCAAACCTGAAAACAAATAACGGCAAAAGGGTGCTCTTTATGAAGAGCACCCTTTCCTGTACAACATAACAATGTTTCATATTTGAATATGTTCTTGGACAGTTGATTTTTCATGAGATTTGCAGCTTGTTTGATACTCGATTTTTTCGATTTTGCAGCCCGGGCCGATTTCCACATGTTTCCCTCTGACGATGTCTGCTTCCGTGTATTCGAGATAAATTGCGTCTCCTTCGATCAATTCAGCAGAAAGCGTGCCGGCTTTCCGTTTAAGAAAACCGGGTTTCCGTCTGACGGTGATCGATGTGCCGCCGATTTCTTTCACGCGGCTTCGGTCATAACGCAAATGGATGTTTACGTCCCCTGCGTTTAACAATCCTGCCACATTGATACATCCTGTTACATGAAGCAGCTCCGTCTCGCAATCGCCGCCGACGGTGAGACTGCCTTTTATATGACACTGCTCTCCCGCGGCCCCGCCGCCAATTTCAGCAAGTCCTTTCAGCCTCATCGTGGCGAAACGCATGGAGCCGCCGACTTTCAATGTGCCCATCACATTTGCTGAACGTGCTGATAAATCTCCTGCAACTTCATGCTCTCCGAAAATTTTCAGCCTGTTGATCTCGGCATCTCCTAGAAAAAGTCCCGTACCGAATATCCGGCAGCGTTCGCTTTGAAGTCCTTCGCCGACAGTTCCTTCCCCTTTAATGCTTACATTTTGGTAGGAGCCGCCGGAGGCGTGTCCGGCTCCGTACATTTTTAAATGACTCAATTTTTTTGTCGTTTCCATCGCAGTTCCTCCTATCGTTTCACGACTTTGTTAACCAAAGCGGAAGGATCACATGTAAAATCGCCGCTGTATTCCACAGTCCCAATGGTGCAGCCTGCGCCGATCCGCACATGATTTCCGCGGACTGTCTTCGCGTTCGTGTCCGCCAATTCAATGATGTCACCTTCAATCAGCTCCGCTGTCAGCACCGGGGCCGGCATCAGCTTAAAACGCGTTAGCACGCTCTTTCTGCTCATCACTTTCAAATGGCGGCATCCGATTTCTTTCACATGGCTTTCTCCCGCCGCCAGCTTAATACTGACTTCATCGGCATTCAGCAGGCCGCCGATCTTGCATTTGCCTTCCGAACGGAACGTCTCTGTCTCGCAATCGCCTTCAATCGCGGCTTTCCCGGATATGAAAATATCATCAGCTTTCACACCGCCGCCGAAAGATGAAAATCCCACGACGTTCAGCCGCTCCGTTTTGACATCACCTTTAATGACACCCGTTCCGTTGATACGGATGGATTCAGCTTCGGCACTGCCGCCAATTTTCCCCGAACCGCTGATCGTCAGCGTTTGCGTCTTGACATGTCCGTCTGTTTTTCCGCTGCCGTTAAACAAAAAGCTCACGCACTCCACATCACCTGACACCGTGCCGCTTCCGTTGATCTCCACTGTATGAAAACGGCCTCCTTTTGAACTTCCTGAACCGTTGATGATTAACTTATCTGTTACTTCCATTGATGGTCCTCCTGCATCCATTTCGTTTTTAATTCTTCCGATGCCGCAGCAAGCGCCACCCGTTCAACCACTTTGACAGTCGGTTCAAATAAAATATGTTCCGCGTCTGCGATGAAGCACGTCGTTACGCCTAGCTTTCGGAGCATGACAAGCTCCGTATTCGCTTTCAGTTCGGAAGCCTCATACGTTTTCAGCACCCCTGCCGCCAATTTTCCTTCCTCAAGGCTGATATTGCCTGATTGCAAAAGTCCTTCAAGCACATATAAAGACAGCAGCGCGCGGGACGTGAATGTCACACCGTCTTCGCCATAAACTTGCAGCGCGGCTTTTGAAATCAGTCCCTTTTGAAGCAGTTCCGCAGACGTTATATTGACATCAGTCATTTGCGGAGACAGCATTTCTCTCATTTCATCCAAAGACAAATTTTCTTTCATTTTCTGTATTTTTGAGATACGTTTTAATATTTCCGCTCTCGGAAAAAATGTTTCCTGGCCTGTAAATGTTGATTTTCGGATAAACCATTCTTCAGGGATTAAATTTTTCCGTTTCCAGCGGTACAGCTGCCCGTATGAAATTGATGTTTCTTCCAGCAATTCTTTTTTAGAAATCAGTTGTTCCTCCATGAATCCAGCTCCTTCGATGAATGTATTGTAACATAACACTGTTACGTTGTTAAGCCTGGAATTATAAAAATGCCGTGAACAGCTGCTGTCCGTCTTTTTTATTCAATAAAAAAACGCCCGGATGCGGGCGTTTTTTCTCACGTCAAATCTCTGTAATTTTGCTGGCGCAGCGCTTCATATACAAGAATCGCGGCCGTGTTGGACAGGTTTAATGATCTCACATGCTCGGTCATCGGCAGACGCAGGCAGCGGTCCATATTGTTTTCGATCAATTCTTTCGGAAGTCCGCTCGTTTCTCTGCCGAATACGAAGAAAAAGTCTTCCTCCGTATTTGAGTAATCAAATGATGTGTGCGGCTTTTGGCCGAATTTTGTAATGAAGAAAAACTTTCCGTTCTCATATGCCTCAAATAACTCTTCCAATGAATCATGATATACGACGTTGACGAACTCCCAATAATCGAGTCCGGCGCGCTTCAGCATTTTATCATCGGTTGAGAATCCGAGCGGGCGGATCAAATGAAGCGTTGTGTCTGTTGCCGCACAAGTACGTGCGATATTTCCCGTATTGGCCGGGATTTCGGGTTGATATAAAACGACATGTAATGCCACGATGTTCACCTCTGTTTTTTATTCCGCCCACCATTATATCATTAATTACTCTTTTGTCGTATCATCCGTAATATGAAAAAACGCATATCTGATGGAAGGAGTATACGCCGTTGAATCCTCATATGACCAATATCTCATTCTGCTGTCATACGTTTGGGCATTGACAAGCGGCATATTGCTTTTATCTTTCGCGACCACGATCGCCGTATGATTAAAACGGCCGTCCCCTTCAAAATCATAGCAAATGATATCTCCGGGCATCAGTTCTTCAGCTCTTGATACTTGCACCGCGCGAAGCCCTGCCTTGGATTGGGCCAGATACATCTTCATCGAATGCGCGACCGTCCAGCTGTAGCTCCACGAGCTTGCCTTCATCCACCAGCCTGAGCCTCTGTTCGGATGCCCCCGCATCGGTGCTTTTCCGGCATGTAAACATTGGGAAATAAAATTGGTGCAGTTGTCGCTGAAATTTTTATAAGCGGGATTTCGTTTATTCCAAAACTTCTCCGCGTACTGCACGGCAGCCAGACGGTCGTATTGAAACGCCCGCCCGAAATCTTCCCGTTCACTCCGCTCATATTCAATTACGCTGTTTCCGTCAGAAAATCCCGCCGGTTTTTTCTTTACTTCCCGGTCTTTAATCAAAAGCTGATCATAGAGAAATGCAGTCCGTTCCTCAATCTGCTCTTCTAAGTAAAGGTGTCCGTCATGCTCCTTGCACAAATATTCGAAATGAATCGTGTACATGACGCATAACGTGCCGTCGTCCTCAAGGCTGCTTTTGACAATGACGGCTTTTGCCTTCGCTTTCACGATGTCAACTTTCCGTTTTTCAAACAGCTCTTTTTTTCTCGTCAGGACCTCAAGATCGCCGGGCTGCCCATTGTGCCTCATCTCGGTTCCGTTGATTAAATAATGAAGCCGGGCCTCCGCTAAATCTTCAATAATATGCTTCAAGCGCTCCACCCACCATACTGTTTTATAAAGAAAAAACACTTGAACTCACGCCAAGTGCTTTTTCTCTATACATATGTCAGGACCGGCCGGTTTTAGTCTTATCAGAAACCGATAACAGCTCCAGTCCCTTTTCAATTTCCCGTATAGCTTCCTCATCCTGCTCCTTTTGAAGCGCTTTTTCTAATTCCCCCGCATAATCAGGATCACCGATTTTCCCGATGGCCCAGGCGGCCGTCCCCCTGATAACGGGGCGCGGATCTTGGTGCATCAAGGCCGTTAATTCCGGAAGAGACGAGGCATCTTTAAAATGAGCCAAAGCTAAAATCGCATTCCGCTGTATCGGCTTCTTGCCGCGCCATGATCCCGATACATGTCCGAATTTTTCTTTGAATTCGCGGTTGCTTATGGTCAAAAGCGGCTTTAACAGCGGCTTTGCGATTTCCGGATCAGGCTCCATCTGCGGATGAAGATGAAAATCTTTCCCCTTATTAATCGGACAGACCGTCTGGCACGTGTCACAGCCATACAGACGGTTTCCGATTTTCGTGCGGAACTCATCCGGCAAAAATCCCTTTGTCTGGGTCAGGAACGAAATACAGCGCTGGGCGTTAAGCTGTCCGGGATTGACGAGCGCGCCGGTCGGACACGCGTCTAAACATTTTGTGCACGTACCGCACATATCTTCAATCGGCACATCCGGTTCAAAGGGCAGATTGGTGATCATTTCAGCCAGATAGACGTAAGAGCCGTATTCAGGCGTGGTGATCATGCAGTTTTTGGCGCTGAAGCCGATTCCCGCCCTTTCAGCCACGGCCCTGTCGGACAATTCCCCTGTATCCACCATTGACTTTGTGCGGATATCCTCATGTTTGCTTTGGAGAAAATTCTCCAGCAGATCAAGCTTTTCCCTCAGCACGTCATGATAATCCTTCCCCCAGGAAGCTCTGCAAAAAATGCCGCGCCGCCCGTCCCTCGTGCTCCTCGGCGCATCTTTCATTTTGGAAGGATAAGCAAGGGCGATGGCGACGATTGATTTGGCTTTCGGGAGAAGCAAAGACGGTGTAACCCGTTTTTCAATATCCGGCTCTTCAAACCCGGATAAATAGCCGAGTGATTCCTGAAGAATCAGCCGGTCCCGCAGACTGTCGAACGTATCAGCCGTCGTAAACCCGATTTTGTCGACTCCGATGCTTTTGGCGTATTCGATTAATTCCTCTTTCAGTTTATGAATATTCATTTTTTGCACAGCCTCCTTTCTTTGTGATCAGGCTCCCGCACAGGTATAATAGAGTTTTATCATCCCGAAATGGAGTGAACACACTTGAACATCAATTTAGATCCACTTATTGCTGAACGGGTGCCGGGGATCAAAGCGGCAGCCGTCTTATATGAACAGATCGAAGTCGGGCCTGCTCCGCAAATGCTGAAAGGCCGCCTCCGTTTATTTCAAGAATCTCTTTACTTTGATTATGCTGACGGGGGTATAGAAGAGCAGCCTTTTGTAAAAGAGTGGGCGCGTATAATGGAACAGCTCAGCCCCGCCTTTTCAGGACAAAAAACGCCGATGGAGCTTATGCTCGGCGATATTTCCCGGGAACGATTCATTGAAAGTGTGAATTCAGCCCATGATACCATACTTTTTTTCTCCTTGAAATATTCATTGCCTATCATGGCGTATGATGCCGCAGAAATAGATCAACCAATTTCAATTACGATCGGAGAAAAAGAAAGCGTACTGTCTTTCTCCGGCCCGGACGGCGTTTTCGGCGACTTCACCGGACATATCAATACACGCCCTGTCACGCCCGGCACAAAGAAAATGCTGCAGCTGATCTTTTTCCCGCCTTCATTTCATGCCGACGCGGCGGATGAGCTGCTATCATCCTTAACAAAAATGTTTGAACAAATTCACGGAGGCACGCATACCGTCTCTTGGCTTTCATAAAAAGACACGCCTTCGTGTCTTTTTTCACATAAAAAAACGCAATACTTCGTTTATCAGAGAAACGAAACACTGCGTTAATAACGTATGTATGGAGCGGGTGATGAGAATCGAACTCACGACATCAGCTTGGAAGGCTGAGGTTTTACCACTAAACTACACCCGCATTAAAATTATTTTTTGTCAGTACCGATTTGATGTTTCTAATATTACATGTTTATTTTTTTTTCGTCAAGGGAATGTTAAAAAATTTGTCGAAAAAAATTCTTTTTTTGTCCACATGTTAAGTTGGGTTTACATTTTGTTAAGAGTCTCATACAATATAAAAAAGAAGAAAACTTGAGGTACGCCTGATGATGAAAAATAAAGTAAAAGAGCTGAGAGCCAGATTCGGCTATTCTCAGGAAACGCTCGGAAAAGAAGCCGGAGCCACCAGACAGACGATTGCAGCGATTGAAAAAGGAGATTATGTGCCTTCACTTTTATTGGCGCTTAACATCTGCCGGGCTTTCTCCCTGCCGATGGAGGAAGTTTTCTGGCTGGAGGAGGAGAAAAAATGAGTTTGAAAAGAAAAGCGTGTTTTCACCTTGCACTCTACGGATTGGCCTGCTGGACACTTATTTCCTTTATGGAAGCGGCGCCGCGGATCGCTCAGTTTTTCCAAACGGAGGGGAGCGGTTCATTTGAGCTGAATATCACGCCGTTTCTGCTGTTTACCGTTTGTGCCGCATTGTATATCTATGCCGAAAAGAAAAAACGGAACGGCAAAAAGCACAGGCTTGTGCCCGATGAATTTGAGGAACAGGATGAAAGAGAACGAATGATGACGGCTAAAGCTTGCCGTTCCTCGTATATCGCCGTTTACTTCTCATTGCCGGCCGCAGCCGTTCTGCTTTTGTTTTATCCGCTGATTCAGCCGCATCTACCCTTTTTTCCGATTCTTTTGATTTTCATTCTGATGATGATTCAGCATTTGGCTTATGTTTTCACTTTTCATAAGCACGGCAAAAACTCCGGTTCATGACAGATCCGGAGTTTTTTACATTACCAGCTCGCTTTTTTCACCCCGGGAATCCGGCCTTTATGCGCCAGCTCCCTGAATGCGATTCTGGACAATTTAAATTTTCTCATATATCCGCGGGGCCGCCCCGTCACCGTACAGCGGTTATGAAGCCTGGCCGGAGCAGAATCACGCGGCAGTTTGCCCAGCGCTTCCCAGTCTCCTTTTGCCTTTAATTCTCTTCGGATGTCCGCATATTGTTCAACAAGCTTCTGCCGCTTGAGCTCTTTGATCACTTTTGATTTTTTTGCCATTTCAGCACTCCTAACAAATCGTAATAATTACGTTTTGTATCATACCATCCATATGAACATCATGCAAGCTAAGCGCTTAAAAAGGCGAGTGAATACCCGCCTTCACTGCCGGCATTTCCCCGGAAATGAATCCGCAGAAAGCGTCCGCCGTCAATTATCCGCCTTGCGACGTCATCAGACTGTCGCTTTATTTCCTCTTGCAAAATGGTCGTTTCCCATTGCTTCACCCAGTCTGCGCTCAAGCTTTTTAGTCCGTTCATTCTGAAACGGCAGAAGCGGAAACACGAGTTCAGCCAGATAATAAGCTTCTTCCAGATGCGGGTAGCCTGAAAAGATAAACGTCTCAATGCCGAGTGCCTGATACTCTAAAATTCGAGCAGCGACAGTCTGCGGATCACCGACAAGCGCCGTGCCCGCTCCGCCTCTGACCAGTCCGATGCCGGCCCAGAGATTCGGGCTGATCTCAAGCTTCGAGCGGTCACCGTTATGGAGATCGGCCATCCGTTTTTGTCCCGAAGAATCAGCGCGCCGAAGCGCAGCCTGCGCTTTCGCAATCGTCTCTTCGTCTAAGTGGCTGATTAATCGATCAGCCGCTTCCCATGCCTCTTCCTCAGTCTCCCGGACAATCACGTGAAGTCTGATGCCAAAACGCATCGTCCTTCCTTCCTTGGCAGCCTGTTTTTTAACGGTTTCAATCTTTTCTTTTACCTGCTCCGGCGGCTCTCCCCATGTTAAATAGACATCTGTATGTTTCGCCGCAGCTTCAATTCCCGCCTGTGATGAACCGCCGAAATATAATGGCGGATGCGGAGACTGCTTTGGCGGAAACAGCAGATTGCTGTTTTCCACTTTGATATGGTCCCCTTCATATGTCACCGTTTCGCCCCGCATGAGTCCGCGCCAGACGGTTAAAAATTCTTCAGTCGCCTTATAACGTTCATCGTGGCTGATAAACATGCCGTCTCCCGCCAGTTCATAAGGATCTCCGCCCGCTACGACATTTACGAGCAAACGGCCGTCTGACAGCCGATCCATTGTCGACGCCATTCTCGCGGCGACAGACGGTTGCATCAGTCCCGGACGGACCGCCACTAAAAATTTTAAGTCACTCGTTTCCCCCGCTAAAGCGGCAGCCGTCAGCCACGGGTCTTCACATGATCTCCCCGTCGGCAGCAGAACTCCCGTATACCCGAGTCTGTCCGCCGCCTGTGCCACTTGCTTAAAATAAAGATGATCCGCCGTTCTCCCTCCCGTTTGCGTCCCTAAATACCGGCCGTCACCATGCGTCGGAATAAACCAAAGAATCTCCATATGAATCTCTCCTTTTTTAATAGGTTACCCTTCATAACTGTTCCGCCATTTTAATAGTTTCCGTTCGAGCATTCTGACCAATGCATCTGTCAGCTTGCCGACAGCCGCAAAAATGATAATGCCGACAAACACCTTATTTGTCTGTGAAAATTGTCTGGCATCCATAATCATATAACCGACGCCCTCGCTCGATCCCATCAGTTCCGCCACCACGAGACCGAGCCACGCAATGCCTAGAGAGAGCCTGATGCCGAGCAGGATATTCGGCAGAGATGCCGGAAGAATTAATTTCGTCATCTGCTGATACCAGTTAAATTCCAGCACCCGCGCGACGTCAAACAGCTTCGCGTCCACACTGCGGATTCCGAGAAACGTATTAATGTACACGGGGAAAAATGCCCCTAATGCGATCAGCAGAATTTTTGATGTCTCATCAAACCCGAACCACAAAATAAACAGAGGAGTCACGGCCAAGTGCGGAACCGTTCTGAGCATTTGAAGAGACGGATCTAGATATGCTTCCGTCCGCTTTGAGAAACCGACCAGCAGCCCGAAAACAAGGCCGAGGCCCGCGCCAAGCAGAAATCCGGCAGCAGCCCTGTATAAACTGATCTCTAAATGACCCCAAAGTTCACCTGAAAGAAGAAGTTCCTGAAACGTCTGCAAGATGACGACAGGTGACGGGAGCACCGTGGCCGAGACGATGCCCAGACTTGCGATAACCTGCCATACTGCGATGACCGCAGCCGGGAGTACAACCCCTTTCATCCATTGGTATGAATACTTCCGGGATCTTGCCAGAGCTTTCTCTTCTGATTGGCTTATTGCGCCGGCAGCCGTTGATGCTTCTGCTTTCATTACTTGCCATCCCCCGTTTCAAGCGCTTTTTTAATAAATGAATTGTCGACAACGTCTTTTACATGAATTTTCTTATGAATCGCTTTTGTTTGATATTGAAAATCAGCGGTTTCCTGCTGGGCTTTGACAATATCATCATTGATCGGTTCATTGAGAGGCTCAGTATTGTTAAGCACGTTTCTGACGACTTTCAGATCAAGATGTTTGATTTTCGCATATAAGGAGACAGCTTCATCTTTGTGTTCCTTTTGCCATGCAACTGCTTTATTGAACACTTTCAGAAAACGGACCACCTCATCCGGGTGTTCTTTGGAAAATCCCGTTCTGACTAACGTGAAACCGGGAGAATATAAATCTGTGCTTTCTCCGTTCGCCAATATTTCCGCCCCGTGCTGCAGCGTTTCAATCGACAAATACGGCTCCCAAATGGACCATGCGTCAACTGATTTGTTTTCAAAAGCGGAAACCGCCTCATCAGGCTGAAGCTGGATGATGGTGACGTCATCGGCGGAAAGCCCCGCTTTATCTAAAGCTTTATAGAGAAAATCAAAGCCGCTGCTGCCTTTGGCTACAGCGATTTTTTTACCTTTCAATTCTTTCAGGCTCTGAATCCCGCTGCCCTTGTTTACGAGAATGCCGTTTGCCTTTAACCCGTCCTGAGACAGCCCGATCTCTTTAAAATCAATTCCAGCCGCCTGACCGGAAATGACCGGTGAATTGCCGACCTGGGAAAAATCAAGCTTATCGGCGGCAAGACCTTCAAATTGCGGAGGACCGCTTTGGAATTCGACCCATTTTACTTTTATTCCGTCTTTTTTGAAGGCCTCTTCAAACCAGCCTTTTTCCTTGGCAATGAGAAGCGGGCTTAAACTCTGCTGGATGCCGATCCGGATTTCTTTCACCGTTTTCCCGCTCCCCCCTGTCCTGTCTGCACTGCATCCGGCTGACATCATGACTGCTGCGGCTAAAAGAATGATGATTTTTTTCACTTCACTTCGTCCCTTCTATATCCCGGACCCATCCGCAAACCGGAGGTCTTCCGTTTTCTCAAACTCAGAAAGCACCTTCTGCCGGACGGCCTGAAAATCCGCTGAGGTCCGATTGCGCGGATGCGGAAGCTGAATCGGCATCAGGCTGTGCAGCCGGCCGGGCTTTGCCCTGAGGATCGCCAGCTTATCGCCTAAATAGACGGATTCATCAATATCATGCGTGACCAGAATCATCGTCGTTTTTTTCTCGCGCCATATATCAAGCAGCACATCCTGCAAATGTTTTCTCGTAAAAGCGTCAAGCGCCCCGAACGGTTCATCTAAAAGCAGCACCTCCGGCTCGCGCAAAAGGGCTCTGGCGATGGCAACCCGCTGCGACATGCCGCCGGATAATTCGCGCGGATAAGCGTTCTCCGCTCCCTGCAGCCTGACAACCTCAATCAGATCATCCACTTTTTTCCGAACGGCCGGGTCGTTCATATTGAGATCGGCAGCGATGTTTTGTTTTACCGTCAGCCAGGGAAACAGCCGGTGCTCCTGAAAGATAAATCCCTGCCGGATGCCCGGTCCCGACACATTGCGGCCGTTTATTGTGACAGAGCCTTTATAATCGGTATCAAGACCGGCAATCAATTTTAAAAGCGTGCTTTTGCCGCATCCGCTCGGCCCGATGACAGTCAAAAATTCTCCCGATGCAATTGACAGCTCAATATCATTCAGCACCGGCGTTTTCCGGCCTTCATGCTCAAAAGCTTTTTCTTGTATGCTGATGGTTACAGCCATCTGTCTTCCCCTCTCTTTCTGCCGCGTGCGATCGAAAAACAAAAAGGCCCCCATCTCCGATTGCTTGCAGAGATGGGAGCCTTCGGCGGTCCGATCGGCAACCCGTTTGTTTTTAAATTTGAATATCATGTTAATTCAAATTATTCCGACTTGTCAACTGTTTTTTATAAGGATTAAAATACGCCCTCCGGCATACCCCTGCCAGAGAGCGCATCGGCTGTATCACGCATTTACTTCCTTTTCTTGGCGGGCGATTTTCAATAATGTCCGCGCGTTGTTGCCGAAAATGTTCTCTATATCTTCTTCCCGCATATTGATTTCCCGGCAGGTCCTCACCTGCTCCTGAAGATATCTGTATACATATCCTCTCGGAAATCCGTTCGAATCCGTCCCGAAGATGATCCGTTCAGCACCGATTAATTCAGATGTCTTCCGAAACAGAATTTCCAAATCAAGCGGGTACGGCATCCACCTCATCCACTGATTTGAGCCGGACGTGTCAATATACACATTCGGGCAGCTCCAGCACAGCTGCAGCAGTTCCTGATAATATCCGGCGCCGAAATGCGGAATGATGAACGGAATATCAGCATACTCTCTCGCGACGCGGTAGATGGAGAGCGGGTTGATGTTGCGATGGCTGACAATGCCCCCCGCTCTTCCTAAAAGCCCGAAGTGAATTAATACAGGCAGCCTTTTGTCAGCCAGATACGTCCACAGCTTTTTCAGCGACGGATCATGAAAATCAATGTCTGTCAGCGGCCCGAACAGTTTATATCCTTTCAGACCGAGCTCTTCTACCGCTCTTTTCAGCTCTTCATACGCATCCTCCCGCTCCAAAGGATGATATGCAAATCCGGTAAATCTCGCAGGATTGGCTTGAATAAACGCCGCCATCCGGTCATTGCTCTCTGCTGTTAAAAAATTCAGCACGTCAATGCCGTACTTATCTAATTCATTCTCCCATCTTGTCATCAAAGCGATTTCGCCGTCATCGCCCTCAACATCATGCGGATCAGGAAAATCCCAAGTCAGATTCATTCTATCTGACCGCTCCCGGTTATAATCGGAAAATGTCTTATCGTTTTTGCCGAAATAAAGGCTGTACGGCAGATGACCGTGAATATCGACAGGTTTAAAATGCTGCCGGAAAAGCATACAATCGCCGCCTCCCTTACCGCCTGACAATAAAAAAAGGCCCTTATCCAGTGAAGAATAAGAGCCTCTTGTGTCCAAGTCAGCGGTTTCTATTTTTCCTCATCTTAAACCCATTATTCCCGCCAGTCAAGTAGTCTTTCAAACCCAAACCCTTTTTCGATAATAAAAATAATTATTTTATAATCATTATAAAATAATATTGACTTTTTAATGATAGGTGATATTATGTTTTTATAAATCTAAAGAGGTGATCACATGAGTTCAAATAAATTGACAACCAGCTGGGGCGCTCCTGTCGGAGATAACCAAAACTCAATGACGGCCGGCGATCGCGGTCCTGCTTTAATACAAGACGTCCATCTGCTTGAGAAATTGGCGCACTTTAACAGAGAACGCGTTCCCGAGCGTGTCGTTCACGCAAAAGGCGCGGGCGCACACGGTTATTTTGAAGTCACAAATGACGTTACAAAATATACGAAAGCCGCATTTCTGTCAGAAGTCGGTAAACGCACGCCGCTCTTCATCCGTTTCTCAACCGTTGCGGGCGAACTGGGCTCTAGTGACACAGTGCGCGACCCGCGCGGATTTGCCGTTAAGTTTTATACAGAAGAAGGAAACTACGACATCGTCGGAAACAATACACCCGTGTTCTTCATCCGCGATGCCATCAAGTTCCCTGACTTTATCCATACACAAAAAAGAGATCCGAGAACACATCTGAAAAATCCAACGGCCGTTTGGGATTTCTGGTCTCTGTCGCCGGAATCCCTGCACCAGGTAACCATTCTGATGTCAGACCGGGGCATTCCGGCGACTCTTCGCCATATGCACGGATTCGGAAGCCATACATTTAAATGGACAAATGATAAAGGCGAAGGCGTCTGGATTAAATATCACTTTAAAACAGAGCAAGGCGTGAAAAACCTTGATGTTAATACAGCTGCAAAAATCGCGGGCGAAAATCCCGATTACCATACGGAAGATTTGTTCAATGCGATTGAAAACGGCGATTTCCCCGCATGGAAATTATATGTTCAAATCATGCCGTTAGAAGACGCAAACACATATCGCTTTGATCCGTTTGACGTCACAAAAGTATGGTCTCAAAAAGACTATCCGCTCATTGAAGTCGGCCGCATGGTTCTGAACCGCAATCCGGAAAATTACTTTGCGGAAGTAGAACAGGCGACGTTCTCTCCCGGCACATTAGTCCCCGGCGTCGACGTCTCACCTGACAAAATGCTTCAAGGCCGGTTGTTCGCATACCATGACGCGCATCGCTACCGTGTCGGCGCGAACCATCAGGCGCTGCCGATCAACCGTTCCCGCAATGAAGTGAAAAACTATCAGCGTGACGGACAAATGCGTTTTGATGATAACGGCGGCCGCTCCGTCTATTACGAGCCTAACAGCTTCGGCGGCCCGAAAGAGTCACCTGAAGATAAACAGGCGGCATATCCTGTATCAGGTTTCGCAGACAGTGTAAGCTATAATCATCATGATCATTACACACAAGCCGGCGACCTGTACCGCCTGATGAGCGAAGAAGAGCGCGCGCGCCTTGTCGCCAATATCGTCAGTGCGATGAAACCTGTGGACAAAGAAGAAATTAAGCTGCGCCAGATCGGCCACTTCTATAAAGCTGATCCTGAATACGGCAGACGCGTTGCCGAAGGACTCGGACTGCCATCACCAAAATAACATTAAAAAACCTGCCGGTCTGCCCGGCAGGTTTTTCCTGTTTATTATCAATAAAACCGTTTTTTTCTCAATTATACGAAGTGGCATGCCGCAAAATGGTGAAGCCCTTTTTCTGACAGCGCCGGACTTTTCTCAGCACATATCTTCTTGGCTGCCGGGCATCTCGTTCGGAATTTACAGCCTGAAGGCGGATCAGAGGGGCTCGGTATATCACCCTTTAAAATTATCCGCTCCCTTTTCGCTCCGGGATCGGGAACAGGCACGGCTGATAACAGCGCTTTCGTATAAGGGTGAAGCGGCCGTGAAAAGAGCTCCTCCTTTGACGCGTATTCCACAATCATCCCTAAATACATAATGGCGACCTTCGTACATAAGTGCTCCACCACGCTTAAATCATGAGAAATGAACAAATATGACAGCCCGTGCTGTTTTTGAAGGCTGCTGAACAAATTGATCATCTGCGCCTGGATGGAGACATCTAACGCCGCCACGGGTTCATCCATAATGATAAATTGCGGCTTGAGCGCCATCGCTCTTGCAATCACGATCCGCTGCCGCTGCCCTCCGGAAAATTCATGCGGATAACGGTCGATAAAGTTTGCGGAAAGTCCGCAGGCTTCAAGAACCTCCGCCGCTTTATCACGCGCGTTCCGTTTCACCGCCAATTGATGCTCGATCATCGCTTCACCGATGGCTTCTCCGATCCGGCGCCGGGGATTTAAAGAACTGAACGGATCTTGAAAGATGAGCTGCGCTTCTGATCTGAAAGTTTTGAGCTCGCGCCGGCTCATCCGAAACACATCACGCCCCTGAAAAAACACCTCTCCCGCTGTTTTTTCATGAAGCCTCAAAATGGTCTTGCCGATTGATGACTTTCCGCTGCCCGATTCTCCCGCTAAGCCGAACACTTCTCCCTTTCCTATCGTAAAACTGACACCGTCGACCGCTTTTACGGGATTTTTGCGGGTCCTTCTCATCCCCCCATGCTCCTCGTAATATTTTTTCAGCCCCTTGACCTCCAGCAACACATCACTCATCTGCTTTCTCCTCTCTGTAAAGCCAGCACGCCGCCTGATGCCCCTTCCCGAATTCAGTAAAATGCGGGCTCGATTTCCGGCATATTTCCGTGCTGTGTTCACATCGCTCCGCAAAATAACAAGACGATCCCGACAGGTCCCAAAGCTCGGGGACTTGCCCCGGAATGGTGTACAACATCTCCCTTCTTTGACCGATAACCGGCTTGGCCGCGAGCAGCCCTTTCGTATACGGATGCTTCGGATCAGAAAACAGCTTTGCAACCGGTCCTTCCTCCACAATTTTTCCCGCATACATGACAATCACATAATCAGCCATTTCAGCAACCACGCCAAGGTCATGAGTAATGAATAAAATAGACGTGCGAAATTGCTTTTTCATATCCCGCAATAAATCCAATATCTGCGCCTGAATGGTTACGTCAAGCGCTGTCGTCGGCTCGTCGGCAATGATCAGTTTCGGTTCGCAGCTTAGCGCGACAGCCGTCATGATGCGCTGCAGCATGCCGCCGCTCAGTTCATGAGGATATTGGTGCATAACCTGCTCGGCATGCGGGATCTCCACTAACGTGATCAGTTCAACGGCCCTCCGCCATGCTTCTTTCTTACTCAGCAATAAATGTTCGCGAATCGGTTCGGCCAGCTGCTCACCGATTGTAAACACCGGATTCAAAGATGTCATCGGTTCCTGAAATATCATCCCGATTTCGCTGCCGCGGATTTTCTGCATGTCTTTTGGTTTCAATTCCAACAGGTTCCGTCCGGAAAAATGCACCGCTCCCCGTTCGATTCTCCCCGTCTCGGGAATAAGCTGCATAATGGACAATGACGCCATGCTTTTCCCGCAGCCGGACTCCCCTACAATACAAACCGTTTCCTCCTCATGTATCGTAAAGCTGACATCGTCCACGGCCTTTACCGCCCCCTCCTCAGTATAAAAAGCCGTTTCCAAATGCCTCACTTCTAAAAGCGGTTTTTTCATTTCATTTTCACCTGCCGTTTTACTTTAGGATCAAAAGCGTCTCTTAAACCGTCTCCAAGCAGATGAATCGCCACAACGGTCAGAAAAATGGCCGTTCCCGGGGGAATCCACAGCCACGGACGGAGTGTAAAATCCATAAAATGATTCGCCGCTTCCATCATGTTTCCCCAAGAAGGTGTCGGCGGAGCAACGCCAAGCCCGAGAAAACTCAGCGCCGATTCACTCAGCATCGCTCCCGCCACATGCAAAGTCGCCGCTACCAGTAATAACGGCAATGTATTGGGAAGCAAATGATAGAGGATTTTCCGTTTATCACTAAGCCCCAGAACTTCCGCGGCCATCATAAACGGCTGCTCCTTGAGCGACAAAATCTGTCCGCGTACAAGCCGCGCCAGACCGGGCCATCCGATCAGGCTTAACATCATCATAATCAGGTACATTCTGTATTCAGAAGGCACTTTCCACTCCGACATCACCGCAGCCAAAATCAAAAGCAGCGGCAGTCCCGGGATGGACATGAGCATATCAGCGATGCGCATAATGATCATATCAGCGGCTCCCCGATAAAATCCGGCCGCAGCCCCGAGTAAAGAACCGATGACAAGCGACAGCACCATTGAAGCAAGCCCCACGGTCAGAGAAATCTGCCCCGCCAGCATCAGCCTCGTCAGCACATCTCTCCCGTACTGGTCAGTTCCCAGCCAATGATGGATTCCCGGCTGCTGATTGGCATTTGAAATATCCGTCCGATCTGTTATGTACGGAGAAAAAGACGGCCCGATAAAGCACAATAAAAACATAAAACATAAGAAAAGAAGACTGATGACCGTCAGCTTATGCTGCAGCAGACGGCGGTACGTCTGCTTCCAAAGAGAAGGCGGCGCCCCTTTTTGTTTTTTCATTCCGAACACCCCCTATTTCAGCCTGACCCGCGGATCAACCGCGGCATAAGCGATATCCGCCAAGAAGTTCCCCACAATCGTTAAACAAGACAAAAACAAGGTAAACGCCATCAAAACCGGATAATCACGATAATGCACAGATTCCAGCTGAATACGCCCGACACCCGGCCACCCGAAAATCTGTTCAATAATGATGGCTCCGGAAAACAGTCCCGGCAGTTCAAAAGCAAGCAGGGTGATGGCCGGAATGAGCGCGTTTTTCAACGCATGTTTCCAGATGACGGTGCGCTCTTTCAATCCCTTCGCTCTCGCCGTTCTGATATAATCCTGTCTGATCACGTCCAGCATGCCGGAGCGGAAATACCTTGTCAGCGAGCCGATGCCGAGCATAGATAAAATCACGACCGGAAGAATTATATGTCTGGCGGCTTCAAGCACGTACGAAAAACCTGTACTCGTGCTTCCGGTATCAATCATCCCGCCGACGGGCAATATTTTCAAATCCACCCCAAACCACTTAATAAACAGAAGGCTGATAAAAAAAGACGGGAACGCCATGGAAGCAAAAACAAGAAACGTCACGATCCCGTCAAACCATGAGTATTTCCTGACAGCGGATATGACACCCGTTATCATCGCGGCTGACCATGTGACAAGCAACGCCAAAAACGCGACAAAAAACGAATTCCAGACATATTTCCGAAGCAGTGACAGGACGTTCTCCTGATATTTCAAAGAAAACCCAAAATCTCCGCTGAGCACATTTCCGAGCCATGTCACATAGCGCTGCCAAATCGGCTGATCCAGCCCGTAAAGCGCTTTTAACTCCTGCGCTCTTTCAGGAGTCAGGTTTACATTGGAATCAATATAGTCGCCCGGCAGCATGGCGAATAAGAAAAAAATAATAAAGGACGTACCGAATAAGATCACAAGCATTTGAATGAATCGTTCTGCGGCATACCGTTTCACAAAAAGCCCCTCCTTTCCGCTGAAAGGGCAAAATCCCCAGGATGCACCGGGTATTTTGCCCAACCGTTCTATTGAATTGAGACATTTGAGAGACTTGAACTGATTCCAGAATAATTGTCAGGCTCAAGCCCTTTTATTTTTCCGCTGACCGCCCTTGCGCTCTGACGGTAATGAATCAGAATGTAAGGCGGGTTTTCCCCGAGCTCCCGGTACAGCTGGTGATAAATCTCTTTTCTTTTGCTGATATCAAGCGTGCCGGCTCCTTTCTCTATCAGCCGGTCCGCTTTCGGATTGGAATACCCCGTTACATTATTGGGATGGCCGGAAGCCAGCTTTTCCACCGTGTCATTCGGATCAAGAATCTGCGAGGTGGAAACGGCGGCAAGGTCATATTGTTTGTCATTTATTTTCGCTACTTCTGTATTAAAATCCATCACTTCCGGCTTTAATGAGATTCCGATGTCCGCGTAATTTTCTTTCGCGATCGGGATGAAATCATCATCCGCTTTAGACGTGTAATAGCTGATTTCAAGCTTTTTGCCGTTTTTTTCACGTACACCGTCTTTGCCCGTTTTCCAGCCTGCTTCATCGAGAAGCTTTTTGGCTTTTTCAGGGTTAAACGCGTACCGATTGACATCTTTGTCATCATAAGCCCACGAAACCGGAGACACCGGCACATTCGCGACTTCTCCGTAGCGTTTAAAGCGGACATCGACGATTTTTTGACGGTCAAGTCCGTAAATAAGCGCCTGGCACACTTTCTTATCTCGAAAAGGCGGACGCTTGTGATTGACGTACACAAGCCCGTAATCATTCACGACAGATACGCTTATATTGGCAAAACCGAGACTTTTTAAATGCTGAACCGTATCATCATCAGGTGAAAAAGAAGCGTAATCAAGGTCACCCGTTTCAAACAGCTGAAGGGAAGTTGACGGATCGATAATTTTATAAATCAGCTTTTCGGTTTTTGGTTTTCCTGCATAATAGTGTTCATTAGCCTGATAGCGTATTTCCTGTCCCGGAAGATATTCTGTAAATTGATAAGGTCCCGCTCCGAGCGGTTTGGCATAAAGCTCTTTTAAATAGTCCAGTTTGCCGAATTGATAATTCTTTCCGTAGTAGGATTCTGACAGCACCTGCCCGCCTAAAAGAAGCAGCGACTTCGCACTGACTTTCTCAGTCGTGATTTGAATGGTTCTGTCATCAAGGACGCGAATGCCCTCTATCGTCTTTGCCTTTCCTTCTTTGTAAGCCTTGCCGCCTTTAATATAGGCCGTGGTGATATCTTCATAGCCCGCGTACGCAGGATCATGCAGCAGTGTTAAAGTGAATGCGGCATCCTTTGCGGTCAGCGGTGAACCGTCGCTGAAAACAAGATTTTTTCTTAAACGGAACGTGTAGGTAAGCTGATCCTTGGAAATTTTCCAGCTTTCCGCAAGAGCCGGGGCAGGCTTCCCCGTTTTATCCAGTTTGACTAACGGTTCAAAAATAGGATCTGTCGCATTTCCATCCCAGCCGTTTTCGTAAAAGTACGGCAGAAACACACCGCCCGGCGCGGAAATCCCAGCAACAAAAGTGTCAGTTCTGGCTTTCGATTTAGCGGGAATGGCCGCCGGATGAGAAGCTTTAAATTCCTTTGTCTTGACATGGGCAATACGTGTTTCTTCCTTTTTATCCGCCGCAGATGACGGTTCTTCCCCGGCGCTCCCTAACGCGCACCCTGATAACATGATGGATACCGACAGCGCGAGTACCGTTGTTTTCAACCTCCATTTTCTCTCCTTCATCTTTATCGAACCCCCGCATGCTTTTCATCTATCTTTATATAAATCTGCTCCATCTGTTCCTCATTTCTCATAATCTCCCGTTTGTTTTTCTCTACAAGCAGTTCGAAATTCAATGTGTATTTTCTGTACTTTTTTCGTTTTTTGCTCTTTTTGCGTACATGTGATACCTTTTTTAACGCCACTTTTATCCCTCCGCTTTTCATTTCATTCATGACTTTCACGCAAAAAAGGCCCTTATCTGTTTAAAAGATAAGAGCCTTCGGTGATCCGATCAGCCATCGTTTGGAAATATGTAATGATTATGTTAATTCATACAATCCCTACCTGTCAACTATAATTTAAAATATCGTTTCCTTCCGGGGGTTTTCCTCATACACTCTCTCATTTTTCCGCATATGCTAGAAAACATAGCAGAGTACAAGTGAAAGTGAGTGAGAGTGTGGAAAAGACAACATTGACCGGTCGCATCGTCAAAAAAGATGACCCGGACTATAATGCTGCAAGAACCAATATCAATTTAAGCCTGCAAAGATATCCAGACATCATTGTGTTTTGTCAAAACAAACATGACGCCCTCAATGCGGTGAGATGGGCGCGTGAGAACAATGTGCCTTTCCGTATCAGAGGCGGAAGACACAGCTACGAAAATTTTTCCCTGTTAAATGACGGACTAGTCATTGATCTCAGTGAAATGAAGAAAATAAGAGTAAATGAGGATAAGCGGCTGGTCTCGATTGAAGCGGGAGCCGAATTGGGGGAAGTCTACCGGACACTTTGGCGGTACGGATTGACCCTTCCTGCGGGAACCATTGCGAATGTGGGAATCACGGGGCTGACGCTCGGGGGAGGAATCGGATATTTAACAAGGACAGCCGGACTTACTTGCGATCGTCTCCTCCAGCTCGAAATGATCATAGCGGACGAAAAAGCGGGTGCTGACTTGATCACAGTCAACCGTTCAAAGCACTCTGATCTATTTTGGGCGTCTCAGGGAGGAGGGGGAGGCAACTTCGGCATTGTCACATCCATGATGTTTAAAGCCGTACCGATCTCGTGCGTGTCTGTTTTTTCTGTCACTTGGGGCTGGGATGATTTTGAGGAAGTATTTAACACATGGCAGCGCTGGGCTCCATTTATAGACAACCGGCTTACCTCATCAATTCAGTTTTGGCCTAAGGAAGTAAACCGCATAGAAGCGCTCGGTCAATTTACCGGGACAAAAGATGAGCTGAAAGAACTGCTGGCTCCGTTAATGAAAGCGGGAAAACCGGCAAGCGGAATGGTCAAGACAGTGCCATTTATTAAAGCGGCAGCCTTTTTTAACAGCTCGGGAGGCAATCAGCCGCAAAAGATGAAGCGGTCAGGATCCTTTATTGAAAAACCATTATCAACACGCGCGATTTCCACTTTAAAGCGCTATTTAGAGCACGCTCCGAACGAAAACGCCAGTGTGTGGCAGCAATCTCTCGGCGGGGCGGCCGGACGGATCGCTCCGGACCAAACGGCATTCTACTATCGCAACGCAATCATTGCCCAAGAATATATTACAACTTGGACATCTGCTGAAGAAGAAAGACAAAATGTCCGCTGGATCGAAGGACTGAGAACGTCCCTATCAAGAGAAACGATGGGAGATTACGTGAATTGGCCTGATAGAGAAATCAGAAACTGGCTGCAAACGTATTACGGAGAAAATGTTCACCGCCTCCGTCAAGTCAAAACGAAATACGATCCGGAAAATATATTCCGCTTTGAACAGAGCATTCCGCCGCTTCGCCGTTCACCGTTTTTCTAAAAAAGATGAAGATGGGCAAACTCCATCTTCATCTTTTCTTTTATTGATATAAGCGGCTTCCCTTCTCTGCAAACTCTTTTGCTTTTTCTTTCAGCCCTTCGTTGACGGCCTCGTCTTCAGTAAGTCCGTTTTCCTTCGCATAATCACGAATATCCTGAGAAATTCTCATACTGCAGAACTTCGGACCGCACATCGAACAGAAGTGAGCCGTTTTTGCGCCTTCAGCCGGCAGCGTTTCATCATGATATTCCATTGCTCTTTCAGGATCAAGCGACAAATGAAATTGATCACGCCACCGGAATTCAAACCGCGCCTTAGACAGAGCATCGTCACGGATCTGTGCACCCGGATGCCCTTTAGCAAGGTCTGCGGCATGTGCCGCGATTTTGTACGTGATGACACCTTCTCTTACATCATCACGATTCGGCAGCCCCAAATGCTCCTTCGGCGTGACATAGCAAAGCATCGCCGTCCCGTACCAGCCGATCATCGCCGCGCCGATTGCTGAAGTAATGTGGTCATAACCCGGAGCGATATCCGTCGTTAATGGTCCGAGCGTGTAAAAAGGCGCCTCTTTACAAATTTCCAGCTGCTTGTCCATGTTTTCCTTAATTTTATGCATCGGCACATGACCCGGTCCTTCGATCATCACTTGCACATCGTGCTTCCACGCAATCTCCGTCAATTCTCCGAGAGTCTCCAATTCCGCAAACTGCGCTTCATCATTGGCATCCGCAATCGAACCGGGGCGAAGCCCGTCACCAAGAGAAAAAGCGATATCATAGGCCTTCATAATTTCACAAATGTCTTCAAAATGCGTGTACAGAAAGCTTTCCTGATGATGAGCCAGGCACCATTGCGCCATGATTGCCCCGCCGCGGGATACGATTCCCGTCGTGCGTTTAGCCGTTAACGGGACGTAACGAAGCAGTACGCCGGCATGGATGGTGAAATAATCCACGCCCTGCTCCGCCTGCTCAATCAATGTGTCACGATAAATGTCCCACGTTAAATCCTCGGCAATGCCATTTACTTTTTCAAGCGCCTGATAAATCGGCACCGTCCCCACAGGCACGGGGCAGTTGCGGATAATCCATTCACGCGTCGTATGAATGTCTTTTCCCGTGGATAAGTCCATCATCGTATCGGCGCCCCAGCGAATCGCCCACGTCATTTTTTCGACTTCTTCTTCGATAGAAGATGTAACAGCCGAGTTGCCGATATTTGCATTAATTTTCACATGAAAATTCCGGCCGATAATCATCGGCTCGCTTTCCGGGTGGTTGACGTTAGAAGGAATAATCGCCCGGCCGCTCGCCACCTCTTCCCTGACAAATTCGGGAGACACATGCTCACGTATTGCGATAAACTCCATTTCCGGCGTAATGATGCCTTTTCTCGCATAATGCAATTGTGTTACATTTTTCCCCGGCTTGGCCCGAAGCGGTTTCCGCTGTAGGCCGGGGTATTCGGCGGTACGGCCCTCTTTTTTATAGCCGTTGTCTTCAGGTCTCACGGTCCGGCCGTTATATTCTTCTACATCTCCGCGCCCGGTAATCCACTTTGTGCGGAGCGCCCCCAGCCCTTCATGAATATCAATCTGTACATCTGGGTCTGTATACGGCCCGCTCGTATCATAAACACGGACCGGCGCATTCTCCTCTTCCCCGAATGCCCCCGTAGTCGCACTCAGGCTGATTTCCCGCATCGGCACTCGTATATCGGGCGAAGAACCTTCTGCATAAACCTTTTTACTGCCGGAAAAACTCGACATAATGGAAATGTTCGCTTGCTGTACTGATTGATTTTGCATACAAATCTCTCCTTTATCATTTGAATAACAGAACCAAGCTCAGCACCAGCACAAAAAAACCGGGTTCAAAGAAGAACCCGGTTTTGCAGTCAGAAAGAAACTATTATTGTTTTCATCAACAATAATAAAACCTTTACTTCCCCACGCTGGTACGAACCAGATCAGGTCCAAAGGGTTAAGAAGCCGCCGCTTCTCTCTCAGCCCGCTCAGACGGGCACCCCCAGTAACTATTGATTTCGCTCTCATCGTAACATAAGTTGTGTACAAAAAAAAGCATATTATCAAAATTCAGATAACGGTAAGGTCATAAGCTCTGTTTCCCGAACGCCTTTTTCGGTATTAAAAACCCGATAACCCTTTGCGGTTTCCCGGGAGGAGACAGCCCGGAACAGCTGACCGTCTTTATAATGAAGCGCAGCGCCGTCATCAGCGGCATAGCCCTCCCTGAGTTTCTTTTCTGAAATCAGACGGTGATACACCGGCCGGCGCTCCGCTTCTCCGTCATAGTGCGGACAAAAGCTTCCCCGCAAAAATCCTAAAGCTCTTAACTCTCTCAAATCTCCAGCTGAATCCGTCACTCCTTCTTCATACCAGCAAATCGCCCCGGCGCTGAGACCCGCCAACATGATGCCGTTTTCCCAAGCCTCACGAAGAATAAGGTCAAGCCCCCACTCTTTCCATAAGACAAGCATATTGCGCGTATTTCCGCCGCCGACATATATAATATCTTTCTTCATGAGAAAGGATCTGAGATCAGAACCCGGCGGTTTAAACAGCGACAAGTGATCCGGCTCACACCGCAGCTTTTGAAAAGCCTGATAAAACCTGCCGATATAATTCTCCGAATCTCCGCTTGCCGTCGGCAAAAAACAAATTTTCGGCTTTGACCGCGCCGACTGCTCTAAAATATACTGATCCAGCACAAGATGATCCGGCTCCATGGAAAAGCCCCCGCCGCCCATTGCAATAATCTGCTTCAATGTCATCACCTCTTTTTTCCTCTAGTATAACAGCTCATAAAAAGGCGTTACCCCCCATTCCGGATACCGCCTTTAAAAAGTATTTGTTATCTGAAAAATGAAAACGCACCGTATAACACAACGGAGATCCCCGCGGCGATAAGCGCCGGAACAAGCTTCGAACGGGCATACTTCACAACATCGATCCCCAACACCGTACAGGTTGTCACCGTATTATCACTGAGAGGAGAAGCAAACGCTCCAAATGTTCCGCTCGCAAACACGGCCCCGATCGCTAATAATAAGCTGGTATGTGACTGTACCGCCAGCGTTACGCCGAGCGGCATTAATAGCCCCCAAGTCCCCCAGGATGACCCGATAAAATAGGATATAACAGCCCCCAGTATAAAAAGAGACGGCGCAATAAACATATGAGGGATCCATGACGTTAAATGAGATGTAACATATTTCGAGAATCCCAGATCTTCAGATACTGCTGTTACGGCCCAAATCAGCGATAACATAATAATAACGTTGACCAATTCGTTTCCGCCCTTAATAAAATGGGTAACAAGCTCGCCTGCATGAAAACGCTGAAACATAAAAAGAGCAAATGCTGCAATAACCGCTGCCAATAATGCGGTTAACATGACGCCAAGCATATCGCTTTTGATAAAAGCATTCAAAAACCCTTGTGCTTTTGAATGGCCGTCCCACCAACTGAGAAAGAGTGTTAATAGCAAAAACAGCCCGATCGGAATGATTAAATTCCAAGGCCGAATCGGTGTTTCCTTAATATAAGCACGGTGCGCCGAATCCAGCTCCTCCTGCTGGTCAGCATGCTCATCACTTTCGAACATTCCCGTATGTCCATCGTGAATATCTGAGATCGTCCCTGTTTCCATGTTGAATGAACCTGAGCCTTTTGAAAGCAACACACCGCTGTTCCGCGGAATCGGTTCCGTATTTTTGTTATGTTTGCGAGCAGAAGTTTGTCCGCTCTTTTCTGTTTTTTCTAAGCTTTCGTCCGCTTTTTGTTTCTTAAAAAAGCAGTAATAAATTCCGACTACTATAATCACAATGGAGAAAAAATTGAAGGGAATACTTTTCACATACACCGTGTAAGCCGGCTGATCTATTCCTGACGTTTTAAGGGCCTGTCCGATAATGGAAACCATGTAGCCGACAAATGCCGTTGCTATCGGAATCAAGGCAATGACAGGGTTTGCCGTAAACTCAATGGCATACGCAATTTTCTGTTTCGACAGGTCCAGACGCTTGCTTAAAGCTTTCATGATCGGTGCAATTGTGACGATGCGAAAGTCCGGTTCACTGAACGTGCCAAATGTCGACAGCCATGCAAGCAGCATCGCACCTTTTTTGGTTTTAACTTTTTTACTGATCAAATGGACGAATCCTTTTATCCCGCCGGTCAGCTTTATAATCCCTACAAGGCCGGCAAATGAATATAGAAACACAATGATTCTAATATTATTGGTGACGACAATGTTGCTGATTACATATTGAACCATATGTTCAATCCCGCCAAGCAAGCTGGGATGCAAAAGATAGCTTCCGACCAGCAAACCGACAAACAGACCGGACTGCACTTGCTTTGTAATGATTGAAATAGGAATGACCAGAATAAATGGGATAAGACAAGCCCAAGTCCCTTCCATAAAAAACACCTCTTTCAAAGAACTTTTTGTTAGTATCTTTGAAAAAAGCGGATTTATACAATCTGCACGCGTATCATGTTTTCACAAGCCTTGGAGGATATTTTCACACAAAAAAAAAGGCTTCTACATATTGTAGAAGCCTTTGTATACCGGTGGCCGGGGTCGAACCGGCACTCCAGAAGGAACACGATTTTGAGTCGTGCGCGTCTGCCAATTCCGCCACACCGGCATGTAATTCGTCGTGTTCAACCGACGTATATAAATATAACATGTATTTCATAAAACGTCAACGGTTTTAGCAAAGTTTTTTAAATGGTAATGCAGTATATACGATACAAGCAAGAAACTTATATTGATAGTCATTACGTTTTTATTATATAAAAAAAGTGATCTGCAATATGCAAATCACTCTCATATATGTTTTATAATGTGAAAACTGATGACCAATTTAACATAGTTCGTTCAAAGTTAAATTGGTGCCGAGGGCCGGACTTGAACCGGCACGGTAGTCACCTACCGCAGGATTTTAAGTCCTGTGTGTCTGCCAATTCCACCACCCCGGCAATAGAAAGGCGACACCCGGATTCGAACCGGGGATAAAGGTTTTGCAGACCTCTGCCTTACCACTTGGCTATGCCGCCGTAATTTGGAGCGGAAGACGGGATTCGAACCCGCGACCCCCACCTTGGCAAGGTGATGTTCTACCACTGAACTACTTCCGCAACATGTAAAAGAACTTAATACATCTTATGCTGTTGTTTTTAAAAAAATGCAACTGGGCTAGCTGGATTCGAACCAACGCATGACGGAGTCAAAGTCCGTTGCCTTACCGCTTGGCTATAGCCCAATGATAATATGGGGCGATTGATGGGAATCGAACCCACGAGTGCCAGAGCCACAATCTGGTGCGTTAACCACTTCGCCACAACCGCCATAATCTGAAGATGAATAAATAATATAGTGGCAGGGGCAGTAGGAATCGAACCCACACCGGAGGTTTTGGAGACCTCTGTTCTACCGTTAAACTATGCCCCTATTTATAAAATGGTGGAGGGGGGCAGATTCGAACTGCCGAACCCTGAGGGAGCGGATTTACAGTCCGCCGCGTTTAGCCACTTCGCTACCCCTCCATCATTTAGAGTGCCGGCCAGAGGACTTGAACCCCCAACCTACTGATTACAAGTCAGTTGCTCTACCAATTGAGCTAGACCGGCAAATGGTGGCTCGGGACGGAATCGAACCGCCGACACACGGATTTTCAGTCCGTTGCTCTACCAACTGAGCTACCGAGCCTTTTTATAAATGGCGGTCCGGACGGGACTCGAACCCGCGACCTCCTGCGTGACAGGCAGGCATTCTAACCAACTGAACTACCGGACCATTTTTTTGGTTGCGGGGGCAGGATTTGAACCTGCGACCTTCGGGTTATGAGCCCGACGAGCTACCGAACTGCTCCACCCCGCGATGATAATGGTGGAGGATGACGGGCTCGAACCGCCGACCCTCTGCTTGTAAGGCAGATGCTCTCCCAGCTGAGCTAATCCTCCATCATATAAGTGACCCGTACGGGATTCGAACCCGTGTTACCGCCGTGAAAGGGCGGTGTCTTAACCGCTTGACCAACGGGCCCTGGTATTTTTTCGTTTGTTATGTATTGATAATTAGTGGCGGAGAGCAAGGGATTCGAACCCTTGAGACGGGGTTACCGCCTACACGATTTCCAATCGTGCTCCTTCGGCCACTCGGACAGCTCTCCATAAATGGCTCCGCAGGTAGGATTCGAACCTACGACCGATCGGTTAACAGCCGATAGCTCTACCACTGAGCTACTGCGGAATGAAGTCTGCCTGGCGATGTCCTACTCTCACAGGGGGAAACCCCCGACTACCATCGGCGCTGAAGAGCTTAACTTCCGTGTTCGGCATGGGAACGGGTGTGACCTCTTCGCCATCATCACCAGACGTTTTAGTGACATGTATTATTATACTATGTATTTCAGAAAAAGCAAGAGTTTTTTTAAAAAATTCTCTCAAAACTAGATAACAGTAAGCATACATTCAAATTGGTTAAGTCCTCGATCGATTAGTATCTGTCAGCTCCATGTGTCGCCACACTTCCACCTCAGACCTATCAACCTGATCATC
>NZ_CP152011.1:627500-915000 GCF_038603755.1 Bacillus sp. FSL R5-0593 | reverse complement strand
ACCTCTTCATCTACCTCGTTCCTTTGTAACTCCGTACAGAGTGTCCTACAACCCCAAGAGGCAAGCCTCTTGGTTTGGGCTGATCCCGTTTCGCTCGCCGCTACTCAGGGAATCGCATTTGCTTTCTCTTCCTCCGGGTACTTAGATGTTTCAGTTCCCCGGGTCTGCCTTCTCATATCCTATGTATTCAGATATGGATACCACTCCATTACGAGTGGTGGGTTTCCCCATTCGGAAATCTCCGGATCAAAGCTTGCTTACAGCTCCCCGAAGCATATCGGTGTTCGTCCCGTCCTTCATCGGCTCCTAGTGCCAAGGCATCCACCGTGCGCCCTTTCTAACTTAACCGTTAAAAAGAATCACTACGTGATATCTTGCATTACTAATTGAATGTGAATTACTTCTGTTATCTAGTTTTCAAAGAACAACGCATAGGACATGCTAACACATGCGTTGCCACAGGAAGTGGCGCATTTAGCAGGTGTTCCTATGTTTTGAAGGAATGATCCTTCAAAACTAAACAAGACAGGGAACGTTCTGTTTATAAGACCCAAGGTCTTATATTCCGTTAAAATCCTTAGAAAGGAGGTGATCCAGCCGCACCTTCCGATACGGCTACCTTGTTACGACTTCACCCCAATCATCTGTCCCACCTTCGGCGGCTGGCTCCATAAAGGTTACCTCACCGACTTCGGGTGTTACAAACTCTCGTGGTGTGACGGGCGGTGTGTACAAGGCCCGGGAACGTATTCACCGCGGCATGCTGATCCGCGATTACTAGCGATTCCAGCTTCACGCAGTCGAGTTGCAGACTGCGATCCGAACTGAGAACAGATTTGTGGGATTGGCTTAACCTCGCGGTTTCGCTGCCCTTTGTTCTGTCCATTGTAGCACGTGTGTAGCCCAGGTCATAAGGGGCATGATGATTTGACGTCATCCCCACCTTCCTCCGGTTTGTCACCGGCAGTCACCTTAGAGTGCCCAACTGAATGCTGGCAACTAAGATCAAGGGTTGCGCTCGTTGCGGGACTTAACCCAACATCTCACGACACGAGCTGACGACAACCATGCACCACCTGTCACTCTGCCCCCGAAGGGGACGTCCTATCTCTAGGATTGTCAGAGGATGTCAAGACCTGGTAAGGTTCTTCGCGTTGCTTCGAATTAAACCACATGCTCCACCGCTTGTGCGGGCCCCCGTCAATTCCTTTGAGTTTCAGTCTTGCGACCGTACTCCCCAGGCGGAGTGCTTAATGCGTTAGCTGCAGCACTAAGGGGCGGAAACCCCCTAACACTTAGCACTCATCGTTTACGGCGTGGACTACCAGGGTATCTAATCCTGTTCGCTCCCCACGCTTTCGCTCCTCAGCGTCAGTTACAGACCAGAGAGTCGCCTTCGCCACTGGTGTTCCTCCACATCTCTACGCATTTCACCGCTACACGTGGAATTCCACTCTCCTCTTCTGCACTCAAGTTCCCCAGTTTCCAATGACCCTCCCCGGTTGAGCCGGGGGCTTTCACATCAGACTTAAGAAACCGCCTGCGAGCCCTTTACGCCCAATAATTCCGGACAACGCTTGCCACCTACGTATTACCGCGGCTGCTGGCACGTAGTTAGCCGTGGCTTTCTGGTTAGGTACCGTCAAGGTGCCGCCCTATTTGAACGGCACTTGTTCTTCCCTAACAACAGAGCTTTACGATCCGAAAACCTTCATCACTCACGCGGCGTTGCTCCGTCAGACTTTCGTCCATTGCGGAAGATTCCCTACTGCTGCCTCCCGTAGGAGTCTGGGCCGTGTCTCAGTCCCAGTGTGGCCGATCACCCTCTCAGGTCGGCTACGCATCGTCGCCTTGGTGAGCCGTTACCTCACCAACTAGCTAATGCGCCGCGGGTCCATCTGTAAGTGGTAGCCGAAGCCACCTTTTATGTCTGAACCATGCGGTTCAGACAACCATCCGGTATTAGCCCCGGTTTCCCGGAGTTATCCCAGTCTTACAGGCAGGTTACCCACGTGTTACTCACCCGTCCGCCGCTAACATCAGGGAGCAAGCTCCCATCTGTCCGCTCGACTTGCATGTATTAGGCACGCCGCCAGCGTTCGTCCTGAGCCAGGATCAAACTCTCCGATAAAGTAGTTTGACTGACTACGCACATCACTGTGCGATTTATTTAAAACTTTGAATTAACAGGTACGTTTTGTCTTGTTTAGTTTTCAAAGATCATTTCAACCTCATCTCGAGGCGACTTTTTCAGTATAACATTTCAGCGAGTTGCTGTCAAATGTTTTTTTGTTTTTATTTCTCCGCCGCTGTGAGCTTTTTGTTGAAGCGCATCAGCGACGTTTAATAATATACCATGCCTATGATTCAGCGTCAACACTTTTTTTGAAAGAATATCCTCGATGATATACTTCCTGCCCTTTGGTCTCTATTTGAGATACTTCAACAAAGCCTTTTTCCGTCAGATAATCAAGCATGACACCGAGATCTTGGGTGAAGTGCAGCAGTTCAGGGTGCTGAAGCAATTCTCCAAACTGCCACATTTCTTTTTCTTTCATCACTTGAAAAAGGTGGGCAGAACCGATTTCAGCTTTTGAATGGATGAGAAAATCATTTGCTAAGAATAATAATTCGAGCCTTTTCTCCAAACTTTCGTGACTCTCGACAAGTTCGGAGTATAGCTTATATACCTGCGGCTCAATGTGACGGACCTGGTTCCAGACTGTCGTTTCGGGATAAAATCCCCGGTCAATCACTTCTATGCGGGCCAAGTGGTGAAGAGCATGCACTACCGCATAATATGCATCCAGAAAATGATCAGCTTCAAAAAACGCTTTTCCTTCTACAAATCTTCTGATCAGCTTGCCGTATTCCATTCCGATCTTTAATTTCCGCTCGGCGAAAGGAAAAGTGCTGAGCCGGTCATTGAGTTCAGATATATATTCATTGCGGTCAAACAGTACTTTGCCGTTGATGATCCAATCTATGACTCTTCTATTGGTCCCAAGCAGAATCCATTCCTGAAGCAGAGCATCCGTTACAATATGTAAAGAAGCGGTTTTTTGTTCGAATTCATAATGCTTTATAAAAAGAGGTTCATCAGCCTGTTTGACAATGACAAGCATGACCGCATCAAAGTTATCCGTGATGGATGATGCTTTACTCCTTCTCTCAATCATAAGGACGGCCAGCGTATCGGGATGACTTGCTCTTTCTTGGTAAATTGGACGGAGAAGATTGTCCATTACGATTCCTCCAATGCGATTGTTTCACTAGCTATTGTTTCTACATTTCTATGATAAAACATGAAAGTCCTTTTTTCTAAACACATTGCACTATTATAACAAATTTCCTTTCAGGTGCCATATTTATTCTTCCCTTTTCTTACGAAAACATGAAGAATATGCCATCTGTTTTGTGCTATAGTTAAACGGGAGGGGGATGGACATGGCGAAATACTCAAGCAAAATTAATAAGATCAGAACGTTTGCGTTAAGTTTGGTTTTCGTTGGGTTTATCATTATGTACATCGGGCTGTTCTTTAAGCAGTCTGTTTTGCTTGCCAGCTTGTTTATGATTCTCGGCCTGCTGTCGATCGGGCTCAGCACCGCCGTTTATTTTTGGATCGGCATGCTGTCCACAAAAGCGGTCCGGGTGATGTGCCCCGCTTGCGAGAAAGAAACGAAGATTCTGGGCAGAGTGGATATGTGCATGCATTGCAGAGAGCCGCTTACATTGGATAAAGGATTGGAAGGCAAAGCGTTCGATGAGTCTTATAACAGAAAAAACAGTGTAAAATAAACGAAGCTGACCGTATCAAAGCGGTCAGCTTCGTTTAGTGGTTTTCTTTTTTGGAACATTCTTGGCAGACGCCGTAAATCTCCAAACGGTGGTGGCTTACCTTAAACCCCGTGACGTGAGCCGCAAGCTGTTCCACTTCGTCAAGCCCGGGATAGTGGAAGTCTACGATTTTTCCGCAGCTTTCACAAATGGCGTGATAATGGTCAGAGGTGACAAAGTCAAATCTGCTGGACGCATCTCCGTACGTCAGTTCCTTTACAAGCCCCGCTTCCCGGAATACACGCAAATTGTTATACACTGTCGCAACACTCATATTAGGGAATTTCCCTTCCAAGGCTTTATATATATCGTCCGCTGTCGGATGTGCCATAGAATCCACGAGATATTCCAGAATGGCATGACGTTGAGGAGTAATCCGGACTCCCGTATCCTTCAACGTGTCTAAGGCTTCTTTTAATTCATGTGCAGCCATCCGTCATGCACCTCTCTTCTAAAAAAGATTCTTACTTTATAATGTTTATAATTAGTGTACATCTTTTTCCGGTCTCCTGTCAAATGTAATCTGAAGAAAACCCCGTGAGTTCAGCATTTGTCCATTAATTAGACGCAATTTGTTCCAATTCGCGAAGCGCCTCGGCAACGTGATCTTTCACTTTTACCTTTCTCCACTCCTTCACAAGACGGCCTTCTTTGTCTAACAAAAAAGTGGATCGCTCGATACCCATATATTCTTTCCCAAAATTCTTCTTCAGCTTCCACACATCAAAAGCTTCCGCCAATTTGTGCTCATCATCAACGAGGAGCTGGAAAGGAAGATCGTGTTTTTGCTTAAATTTTTCATGTTTATCACGGCTGTCAGGGCTTACTCCGATGATAACGGCATCAAGTCCCGCGAAACTTTCGTGCTGATCACGGAAATCACATGCTTCCGTCGTGCATCCGGGTGTCATGTCTTTCGGATAAAAATAGAGAACGACGTACTTCCCTTTAAAATCCGTCAATGCTACTTCTTCACCGCTGTCATTCACTAATTTCATATCCGGTGCTGTTTGTCCGATTTCAATCGTCATTTCTTATACCTCCGGGTTTTTTATTAAGCGTATCCAATTCACGTTAAGATTACAACCGTTATCCCCCCGCTCTTTTCTGGAAGCATGAACCGTTGTGCTCGCAATGAAGCATGCTACAATAGAACATGATGTAAGGAGATATTAGGAGGGTCATTTTTTGTATACAAAATCAGTTGAACTTCATAAGGAAGCGTTAGAGCATATCGTCGGAGGCGTGAACAGCCCGTCCAGATCCTATAAAGCGGTAGGCGGCGGTTCACCCGTTGCGATGGAAAAAGCGAACGGCGCTTATTTCTGGGATGTAGACGGGAATCAGTATATCGATTATTTAGCGGCTTACGGCCCGATTATTACCGGACATGCCCATCCGCATATTACTGAAGCGATTAAAACAGCGGCTGAAAACGGCGTGCTGTACGGGACGCCGACCAAACATGAGGTCACTTTCGCCAAAATGCTGAAGGAGGCCATTCCTTCACTTGATAAAGTACGATTCGTAAACTCAGGCACTGAAGCGGTAATGACAACGATCCGAGTTGCACGCGCTTATACAGGCCGGACAAAAATCATTAAATTCGCCGGCTGCTATCACGGCCATTCTGATCTCGTACTTGTCGCTGCGGGTTCCGGCCCGTCTACGCTCGGCACTCCTGATTCCGCCGGCGTGCCGAAAAGCATCGCCAATGAGGTGATTACCGTTCCTTTCAATGACATTGAAAGCTACAAAGCCGCGCTGGATAAATGGGGTTCAGAAATTGCAGCGGTTCTCGTCGAGCCGATCGTCGGCAACTTCGGCATCGTTGAACCTGAAGAAGGATTTTTAGAACAGGTAAATGAATTGACCCATAAAGCGGGCGCGCTCGTCATTTATGATGAAGTGATCACGGCGTTCCGTTTTATGTACGGAGGCGCGCAGGATCTTCTTCAAGTGAAGCCTGATTTAACGGCGCTCGGTAAAATTATCGGGGGCGGCCTGCCGATCGGCGCTTACGGAGGCAAAAAAGAGATCATGGAGCAGGTTGCTCCGCTCGGCCCGGCATATCAAGCCGGCACGATGGCCGGAAACCCGGCATCTATCCTATCAGGCATCGCCTGTCTGGAAGTGCTGAAGGAAGAAGGCGTTTATGAGCGGCTTGATGAGCTCGGCGCCAGACTTGAGCACGGCATTCTCGCCCATGCGGAGACACACGGCATTACCATCACCGTCAACCGTTTAAAAGGCGCGCTCACGGTTTACTTCACTGATGAAAAGATCGTCAATTACGAGCAGGCGGAAAATACGGACGGAGAAGCATTCGCCAAGTTCTTCAAGCTGATGCTTGAGCGCGGCATCAATCTCGCTCCATCGAAGTATGAAGCTTGGTTTATCACAACCGCACATACTGAAGAGGATATCGACGCCACTTTACAAGCCGTTGAAGATGCGTTCAGACATATGAAAAAATAACTGCTGAAACAAGCGGGAGCCCGGGGCTTCCGCTTTTTCTTTTTGTCCGATTTGTGAGATAATGGTTTTTTCAAAAAAAGACCTTGAATAATCGGTATGATCCCTGTATATTACTTTATTGTTTAGCAAATCAGCCGACAGGGAAATGTAAGTGTCAGCCGTTCGTTCGGCACATAATTTATTAGAGAAAGGAATGCACGCACAAACCAATGAAACTTGGTGCCCGCATTTTTAAAACAGGGATTGCGATTACGCTCGCGCTCTACTTAGCATCATGGATCGGACTTCCGTCGCCGATCTTTGCCGGGATTGCAGCTATATTTGCCATACAGCCCTCTATTTACAGGTCTTTTCTTATCATTATTGATCAGGTTCAGGCAAATATCATCGGCGCTGTCATCGCTACGGCATTCGGACTGATTTTCGGACCGAGTCCGATTATGATCGGATTGACCGCAGTGATTGTCATCACGATCATGTTAAAACTGAAAATTGAACACACCATTTCGATTGCGCTCGTGACGGTTATCGCAATTTTAGAAACACCGGGAAACAGCTTCCTGACGTTCGCTCTGATACGAACAAGCACCGTTATTTTAGGCGTGCTGTCTTCTTTTATTGTGAACCTTGTGTTTCTTCCGCCGAAATACGAAACGAAGCTGACTCATCATACGGTTGAATATACCGATGAGATCATGAAATGGATCAGGCTGACGATGCGTCAGTCCACGGAACACTCGATATTGAAAGAGGATATTGAGAAGCTGAAGGAAAAGATGATGAAGCTTGATCATACGTACCTTCTTTATAAAGAGGAGAGAAGCTACTTTAAGAAAACGACGTATGTAAAGTCGCGCAAGCTTGTATTGTTCAGACAGGCGATTATTACGGCGAATCGGGCGCTTGATACGCTGAAAAAGCTGCACCGCTATGAAAACGAGATTTATCATATGCCGGAGGAATTTCAGGAGACGCTGACAGAAGAAATTGATTATCTGCTTCATTGGCACGAAAGGATTCTGATGCGGACGGTCGGCAAGATCAAACCGCATGATGACGACGCTGAAGAAAGCATAAGATATAAACAGCTTTTGACGAAGTCTTTCTTGAAAAATCAGCAGAACTGCGAGGATGAACTGCTTGATTACAATATGCTCAGCATTATGGCTGCGGTTGCGGAATACCGCGAGCAGCTGGAGCATCTCGATACATTAATTACGAGTTTTCAGACATACCACCCGAAAGACAGCGAATTAGAAACAGACGATGATGAGTAACCCGGTGCTTCCGTAAAACCGGGTTTTTTTGCATTCAAAAAAACGTATGCCGCCCATTCGGACGGCATACGTTTTTGTATCAGTTCAAATTCTGAATCGTAAATAAGTGTCTGTACTGGCCGCCTTGGGCCATTAATTCCTCGTGCGTACCGGTTTCGACGACGGCGCCGTTTTCCATGACGACAATTTTATCCGCGTGCGTAATCGTGGACAGCCTGTGGGCGACGATAAATGTCGTCCTGTTTTTCGCAAGCTTTTCCATCGCTTCCTGAATGTAGTGTTCACTTTCCAGATCAAGAGCCGATGTCGCTTCATCCAAGATTAACAGCGGCGGATTTTTTAAGAATACACGCGCGATGGAAATCCGCTGTTTCTGCCCGCCTGACAATTTGACGCCCCGTTCGCCGACTTTGGTTTCATAGCCTTCGGGGAAATTCATAATAAATTCATGGGCATTTGCCGCTTTCGCAGCCGCAACCACCTCATCCAGAGACGCTCCCGGTTTACCGATGGCGATATTTTCACGAATCGTCTCACTGAACAGAAACGTATCCTGAAGCACCATTCCGACTTGATTGCGGAGGCTTCTCGCTTCATAATCGCGAATATCTGTGCCGTCAATCAGCAGGCTGCCGCCGGATACATCATAAAAACGCGGTATGAGGCTGACAAGCGTCGATTTACCGCCGCCGCTCATCCCGACGAGCGCGACGGTTTCCCCTTTTGTCACCTTTAAGGAAACGTCCTGCAAAATCGTTTCTTTTCCTTCCTCATAACGGAACGAGACATTTCGGAATTCAACTTCGCCCTTAATGCCGTCAGCTTTTACTGCATTCGGTTTATCAGTCAGTTCATACGGCTCGTCGATAAATTCAAATATGCGGTCCATTGAAGCGATCGACTGGGTCAGGGTCGTCGATGAGTTGATCAATCTTCTGACCGGATTGTACATTCTGTCAATATAGCCGACGAACGCAACCATCGTCCCTACCGTCAGCGGACCGTTTATGACAAAATAACCCGCAAACGCGATAACGAGCAGCGGCGCCAAATCCGTAATGGTATTCACGACTGCAAACGTTTTTGCGTTCCAATTCGTATGACGGATCGCTCTGTCCAGAAAATGTCCGTTTTTTTCATCAAAATTGGCTTGTTCATAATCTTCAATGGCAAAACTTCTGATGACGGGCATCCCCTGAACTCGTTCGTGCAAATGTCCCTGAACTTGGGCGAGTGCCTGAGAACGCTCACGTGTCAGTTTTCGGAGACGGCCGTAAAAGTATTTCACTGAAATTCCGTATAACGGAAACAAAATGACAGATATCAATGTCAGCTTGACATCGAGTGTAAACATAATGCAGATGACGATCAGCACCGTCATCATATCAAGCCAGATATTCATCAGTCCGGTTATGACAAAGTCTTTTGTCTGTTCGACATCATTTATCACCCGGGAAATGACTTCGCCCGTTCTCGTGTTGGCATAAAACCTCAGGCTCAATTTTTGAATATGATCAAACAATACTCCCCTGATATCATAGAGCACCCGGCTGCCCGTCCATTGCGCGAAGTATTGCCGATAGTACTCTACCGGGGGACGCAGAATTAAAAACAGCACAAACATGATGCCCATGATCGTGAATAGCGATGATGTTTTAGCGCTTGCCGTTCCGCTCCCTTGAATAATGTCATCGACCACGTATTTTAACAGCAGCGGGAGAGCCAGCGGGATGGAGAATTTTATGATGCCGATTAACACTGTGATAAAAATTTGTTTTTTATAAGGTTTTACAAATTGCATATAGCGTCTGATTACGCCCACACTTTATCCCCCTCTCTCTTTAAGGCGTGTGAGCCCATGTGAAAAACCTGTTGACACCCCAACAGGTTTTTTATTGTATTCTTTATTTTGTATAGCGCAGATACCGTTCATACCACATATCAACAAATTCCGGAGCAAACGGTCCTTTCCGCTGATGAATCCAGTGCAGCAGCGTATTCAGATACTCCTTCAGAATGCTGTCGATCTCTTTAGGGTAATTCATTGATTTGCGGTGGTCATCGTATTCATCCTCGTCAAGAATGTTATACGTCATATCCGGAAACACCTTGACATCCAAATCGTAATCAATATATTTGATGGCCTCTCCGTCATAAGCGAACGGCGAGCTGATGTTGCAATAATAGTGTACTCCGTCATCTCTCAGCATTCCGATGACGTTAAACCACTGACGGGCATGAAAGTAGCAGATCGCCGGTTCTCTCGTCACCCACGTCCGTCCGTCGGATTCCGTCACCATTGTCCGGTCGTTGGCTCCGATGATACACAATTCCGTACTTTTTAAAATCGTCGTTTCATTCCAAATTCGATGAAGCAGCCCGTTATGCTTATAGCTGTGAATTTGAATGGTTTCTCCTTCCTTGGGATATCCCATATTTCTCCCCTACTTTCTGTAAAGCCCTGCAGTCAATGCAGCCGCAATTGCTTTCCGACAAGTCTTTTCACTATTATAACGTTACGAATTAAAAAATGAAAATAAAAGAACCACTCCGCTTCCGGAATGGCACATTCATTTCTGCACATAGGAAGACGGCTTTTCCGTGCTGCGATAAGACTGGATGACTTGCTCTGTCTGCCTTTGGAATAACTCCTGTATGCCGGCCAGGTCTTTTCGCTTTGTCGCAATTTCGTCCTGTACATTGTCCAGCTTTGCATCTCTTTCCAGACTGATGAGTTCCGCTTCCACCTGCCGGCAGCGGTCAAGTTCTGACTGCAGCTCGAGAAGCTGATCCATGATTTTCATCTGTTCACTTACAAGCTTTTCAAACTCTGACATCGGGTTCCTCCTTAGGCTTTTAGGTTGATACTCCTTACCATTTCGATTTTACGCCGGAAAACCCTTTGACTCATTCTGTAGAGGAATCACAAGTTTTGTCGTTTTGGCAACAGAAAAAAGCACTTCCATCCGAAGATGAAGTGCTTTTTCGTTTCAGTGATTAGCTGTTTTGCTGTTTGTTTTGTTCAGCAGATTGGTTTTGCTTTCTAACCTGCTGCGCATCAGTTTCACTGCCGAATTCAGTGCCGTATTGACCCTGACCGGAAGCTGATTGCTGGTTTTGTCTTTTCACCTGCTGAACGTCTGTTTTGCTGTATTTTGAGTTTGCCATTGTTATCACCTCCACGCACTTTAGAATGCGCAGGAGATGATAAGGCTATTCATCTTTTTTTAAAACTTATACGAGCAGAGAACGTCCGCCGTCAATAATGATGGTCTGGCCGCGGATCATGTCCGCTTTTGAAGAAACTAAAAACTCCACCGTATCGATCATATCTTTAATTTCGACCATTCTGCCGGCCGGCGTATTTTGGCGGGCATCTTCCAGCAGTTCATCTCTGTTAGGGAAATGCTTCAGCGCGTCCGTATCAATCGCTCCGCCTGACACCGCGTTTACGATGATATTTTTCGGAGACAGCTCAACCGCCAGATAACGGGTTAACGATTCTAAAGCGGCTTTTGAGACTCCGACCGTCGTATAGTTTTCAAGATAGCGGATGCTGCCGAGCGAGCTGATGCTGACGATGTGGCCGCCTCCGTTTTTCTCCATCATCTTTGCCGCTTCCTGGGCGCAGAAAAGCAATGCTTTCGCATTGATATTCATTGTCCAGTCCCAGTGTGTTTCTTCGAGTTCCATGACCGGTCTCAGCACGCCTGAAGCCGCATTATTGACGAACACGTCCAGTCTGCCGAATGTTTCGTCAATCTGGCGGAACATGTCTTTGATTTTTGCCGGCTGGCCGACATTGGCTTTAATGACGAGCGTTTTAACGCCGAGTTTTTCAATTTCTTCGGCGGTTTCTAATGCCGCTTTTTTACTGCGGGCGTAATTGATGACGATGTTGTATCCTTTTTCCGCGAGTCTGATGGCGGCTGCTTTCCCGACGCCGCGGCTGCTTCCCGTGATCAGTGCGCATTTATTTTGTTCCATTTTTCCTCAGCTCCTTGCTGTGTATAGTTCTTTTCATTCAACAAACAATAAAAGCAATATGTGTTGAAAGGGGTCTTTTATATGTATGTCGGACGTGATATGGGCGAATTGGCCATGATGCCCAAAAAAGATTGGAGAGATTCAGAGCTCGCCTATTTCCATCATGCCTTCCAGCAAATTATGCCGTATTTAAACGAAGAAGGCCAGTCCAAATACCGGGAACTGATTCAGGAAATCGAAGCCCGCGGCGGACTGAAACGGAATGAAGCGGATTACGGCCACGGCACTCGCGTCAGCTATGACTGACGTTTTTTACAGGCGGCCGCTTTCTTCCGCCATTTTCCATATCTTTTGATGGGAAACGGGAAATGCGTATTCCTCGAGCTCCTCTTTTGTGACCCGTATGAATTCCGTTGTATCCGACACTTGTTTTACTTTACCGAAAAAGACCGAAATATTCCAGACGAGATGGGTGAAAACATGTTCTACGATGCCTTCCAGCTCCCCGATTTCAGCGGTTGTTCCCATCTCTTTTTCTAAATAGGCTTCAAGCTGCTCTCTTTCGGTTTTGATTCCTTTCTGGGTTTCGGTATTCGGAAACTCCCACAAGTTGGCGAGCAAGCCTTTTGGCGGCCGTTTATGAATATAGACATCGCCTTGATCGTCTGTCAGCACAACGGCTGCCATTGTTTTTATTCCGGGCTTTTTCTTTTTGCTTTTAACGGGCAGCTCCCGCTCTGTCCCTTCCGCAAATGCCGAACAGTGCTTTTGTACGGGGCAAAGCAGGCAGGACGGCGATTTCGGGGTGCAGATGATCGCGCCGAGCTCCATTAAACCCTGATTGAATTCAGATGGTTTTTCATGAGAAATGAAAGCGGATACCGCCTGTTCGAAAATGGTTCTGGTTTTAGGTTTTGCGATATCGTCCCATATGGAAAGAATTCTCGACATGACACGCATCACATTGCCGTCTACGGCGGGAATCGGTTTGTTGTATGCGATGCTGAGCACGGCGCCTTTTGTATAAGGGCCGACGCCTTTCAGTCCGCCAAATTCCTTTTCCTCGGCAGGGACGACTCCCCCGTACCGCTCATGCACTTCTTTTACGGCGCTTTGCAGATTTCTTACACGGGAGTAATAACCTAGCCCTTCCCAGGCTTTGAGCACTTTTTCCTCATCGGCTTCAGCGAGCGCCGAAACGGTCGGAAATTGCTCAACAAACCGCCGGAAATAAGGGATAACGGTTTCTACGCGCGTCTGCTGCAGCATCACCTCTGACACCCACACCCGATACGGGTCCTGATTTTCTCTCCACGGCAGAATTCTCTGTTCTCTTTCGAACCATGTAATTAAGTCCTCGCGAAATTTGTCTATATCTTTTTGTTTCATTTTTTCTTCAAGTGCGTTCATATCTTCTCCTCAGATGTTTCGGGTTCCGCTTTTCTTGACACCGTATTTTGGTGTAAACTTAGGGCACGTTACGATAATATGTTACATTAAATAGTGATAAAGAAAAAGCGGAAACATATGAGAACGGCGGATAAACGCCATGATTGGGCAAACAGAAAATGGGGAATATCTTATAATGCGAAATATGCGGGCGACTGATTGTTAACGCCTGCTAGGAGGTCAACAATGGATACTGGCACTCACGTTGTCATGGGTATCGCGCTTGGCGGAATCGCAACTCTTGATCCTGCCGTCGGCATGCACACCCCCATGTCTCAGGCAGTTATGATCGCCGCTCTTGCCGGCTCTCAGGCACCTGATATTGATACCATATTGAAGCTGAAAAATAATGCCGTTTATATTCGAAATCATAGAGGGTTCACGCACTCCATTCCCGCCGTTTTATTTTGGTCCGTTCTGATTCCGGGTATTTTGTTTATGTTTTATCCGGAAGCGAACTTTTTGCACTTGTGGCTGTGGACGCTTCTCGCTGTCGTTTTGCATGTGTTTGTTGACATTTTTAACGCGTACGGCACGCAGGCCATCCGCCCGTTTTCGAGAAAATGGATCGCTCTCGGTTTAATCAATACCTTTGATCCGTTTATTTTCGTCAGCCATTTGGCCGCGATTGCCATGTGGTATATCGGAGGTCATCCGGGCGTGACATTTCTGATGCTTTATATCATCCTCGCAGGATATTACGCCGTCCGGTTTTTGATGCAGCTGCGGATAAAGCGAAGGCTGCGCGAAATGATTGAAGAGGAGATTGAAACCATCATTATTTCGCCGACGATGAAATTCAGGCAGTGGCGTATCGCCGTGACGACGGCGCATGCCTTTTATGTCGGCAGAAGCCTTGACGGCCATGTCGTGATATTGGATACATTCAACCGCGTGCCCGTTCCGGAAACCGATGTGATGAAGGCCGCAAAACAGGACGAAAATATTGCAGCCTTTCTTTCATTTTCCCCCGTTTACAGGTGGGAGGTCGATACCTTTAAAGATCATTATGAGGTGCGTTTTATTGATTTACGCTACCGGAGCAAAGGCCACTATCCTTTTGTCGCCATCGTCCACCTCAGTCATGATTTAGAGCTTCTCTCTTCTTACACGGGCTGGATTTTCAGCGAGGAAAAATTGCAGAAAAAATTAAAGCTCGGCTCTGTTTAAGAGCCGGGCTTTTTTTGTCTTCTCACATATATAACCGCAAACACGAGGCTGATCACCGATAGAGCGGCCGCGGGTTTAAAAAACGGCGGGTAATACGTTAATTGAATATCGTTTTTTCCTTTTTGCGCTTTAAATCCGATAAAGGAATAATCCGCTTTTTCAATCTGCTCTTTTCTGCCGTTTATCTTCAGCTCCCAGCCTTTTTCATATGGAATCGGAAGCATGATATACGGCGCGCGGGTTTTGTTATCATACGAGATATGAAGCGTATTTCCGCGCCAGCTGAGATCGGCCCGCGGTTCTTTTTCCGCTTTTCGGTATGCGCTTTTCAGCGTATCGTACCGTTCTTCATAAAGCGCCAGTCCGTCAAGCTGATAAGATCCTTTCGGCAGACGGATTTGGATGTTTTTTGTTTTCGGCACTCTGACAGTAAGATCGTTGATACCTGTTTTGTAAATGGATTGATTCGATTTTCTCGTTGTCGTGTAATCGTTCACTTTTAATGTAAAGCCCTGGTCCTTCGCTTTATTCTTCAAATAAAAGCTGACGTAATAATCGCCGCCGTCCATCTTAGCGGCTTGCGGCGTAATGATCAGGCCGCCGCCGTCTTCGTTTACCGTCAGGATGCCGTTATGATAATCGCCATGTTCGGCCGCTACCTCTGCATGGCGGATCATATTATTCGCCTCAGGCGCTTTTTTCGTGTTGGTTGTGCTTGATTCCGTGACGATCCCGTCAAGCATTGCCCGTTCCCTGGCAAGGGCGGGCGCTTTTTTCAGGCCGCCCTCGTTATATACGCGATCGGCTGTCCGTACGAACGGAAGCATATATTGATTTTGATAAACCGCATAATGGGTTGATTCCATGATTTTTTTGAACCCGTACGGCACGCCGGCCTCGTTTGTTTTTTCCGTCATATAATATTTTCCGTAAAGCAGGCTGTATAAATTAGCCCTGTTTCCTAATGTGGCATAACGGCTGACGCTTTCTCTGCCCATGTCAATCCGGAGGTCGTTCCAGTAAAAGGACAGCAGATTGCGGTTCAGTATGCTTGAGTATACGCTGAATCCGTTGAATCCGTATATGATCGGGGTGTTATTGAAAACACCGTTCATCCAATCTAAACGGGCAAACGGATCAGGGTCTTTTTCTTTCAGACGCTGAATGAGCTCTGATTGTTCTTTGCCTTTATAGTCAGCACCCGTCATAAAGGTATGCGATACCGTATAAATCTTCCCGCCTTCTGATAAAGCATATTTTTCATATGTATTAGCCGTAAGCACAGCCGTAAGCAAAATGACGGCATAGACGGCGGGCACCGCGCCTTTCAGTCTTGTCTTTGCTGCAAAGAAAGCGGCTATGCTCAGCACCAGAAGAAGGATGACGGGCAGGTTGGCGTGATCAGAAATATCCAGACTGTACCGCCTCACCTGGCTCCAATAGAGCAGAACGACGAGTACGGCGGACATCAGCATACTCTTCATGCTGATGTCTGAAAGCTTAGAAAGCCCGGCTGAAACCGTTCCGGCAATCGTGAAGCACAGGACGTATTCAAACCTGTTCTGCGGAGCTGAAAAACCGTTAAAGGCACTTGCCGCGAACGGACTGAAGTGAAACAGAATATACAGCAGACTGATTCCCGCAAACAGCCGGAACAAGCGGTTTTTGTATAAAGTAAATGTAAATAGAAAAAGCAAAAAAGCCGCCGGCAGGATAATAATCCGGCTTGAAAATAAAATGTTGTCGGAAAAATCAAGCCATGCAATATGCTCTGAATACGGCGGCCGCAGATTATGAAGGTATCCGTATACGACAGGAATAAAGGAAACTGCGCTTATGCCGAACCCGAGAAGGCCCGACAGAATAAATATCCTGCATTGAGTGAGCTTTTTCGCCTCATTGCCTTCAAGGGGGATCACCCACCTGAATAAGATATAAATGCCGATGAAAATCAGATTAATATACGCAAAATAAAAGTTGTTGATCAATGTCAGCGCACAGGCGAAGATAAACCACGCCGGCTTTTTTTCCCGGATGATTTTTTCCGCGCCCAACACAAGCAACGGCAGCCACACCATACTGTCAGTGAAAAAGTCCCAATATACCTCATGCCGGAAGTAAATAATCGAGACCCCGTACAACACGGCGCCGGCAAAAGCAGGCACCGTCCGTTTGACGAAATAACGGAACACACACGCCGCCGTGAATATGATAAAACTCTGCTTGGCAATGCTGATAAAAACGGAGGCCTGCGCCCAAAACAGCGCATCAGCCTCACCCGTCAGCTGAATAAGCTGCAAAAAGCGGACAGCGGCGGAGATAAACAGGAATAGAAAAGAAGTAGAGAAATAATAGCCGAGCTGACTGTACACGCCCCCGCCCAGTCCGAACGAATAGCTGTAAAACAGCCTGCCGTTCATATATTGATCAAACAGCAGCTTTTTGAAGACCGCCATTTGGGCGATCCCGTCTCCAGACCCCGTCATATAGCGGCCTGCCGACCACTCTTTTAAGAAAAAAATATGAGCGGCTGCCGCAGCCAGCACACAGGCTGCCGGCAAGATCCATTTATTTTTTTTCATACAACGTCCCCAGACCCTGCGCACAGCGGCGGCTGTTTAATGGTTCCACTTGCGCTTTTTTGTATAATTCGATTCATTTTGTTCTCCGTACGTTATATTCGCTTCTTTAATTAAATAGTGCGGGCGTTTTTTTGTTTCATAGTAAATCCGGCCGATGTATTCTCCGATGATGCCGAGACTCAAAAGCTGGATGCCCCCTAAAAACAGCACGGCGGAAATAATGGTGAAGTATCCGGGTACAGACACGCCGTGTGTCAGAATATGAACAAAGGTCGTTACAATATAAACCATCGACAGAAGCAATATCAGAATACCGGTGAAAAAGCATACCCTAAGGGGCTTGTTGTTGAAGGAGACGACACCGTCCATTCCGTAGTTGAACAGATTGCTGAATGACCATTTGGACGTGCCGTTCTTCCTTTCGACATTTTCATAAAATACGATTTTCTGGTCAAACCCGATCCAGCAGAACAGCCCTTTCGAGAAACGGTTCCCTTCACTCAGCTTCAAAAGGGCATCAACGGCCTGCCGGCTCAGCAGGCGGAAATCTCCGACCCCGTCACGCAGGTCCACTTCGACGGCTTTGTTGATAAATTTATAATACAGGGAAGAAAGCACGGAACGCACGGGGCTGTCCCCTTTTCGGTTGCGCTGCGCGATGACTTGGTCATACCCTTCTTCATAGCCTTGAATGAAGTCTTTCAGCAGATGGGTCGGATGCTGCAGATCGGCGTCCATCACGATTACCGCTTCGCCCTGCACGTGTTCAAATCCTGCCAAAATAGCCGCTTCTTTCCCGAAGTTACGGGAAAAAGATATGTATTTGACGCGATGGTTTCTGGCGGCCAGTTCTTTAATCTGCTGAAGGGTGTCATCCGCGCTTCCGTCATTGATGTAGAAAATTTCATAGTCATAATGAATCGTCTGAAACTCTTTTTTTAAAGATTCATGGATGAGCTTGACGTTGTTCCCTTCATTGTAAGACGGAATAATAATTGAGATTAACCTTTGTTTCATGAAGGCACCTTCTTTGTATTATTCTTTTTTTTAGGACGGCCTTAAAGGAATTGTCCGCAAAACTTCAGTAAGGCTTTTCCTTTTTTTAATGACGTTTAAACCCTTTTTTTGTTACAGGGAAAGAAAATTTTTTCTGCATATGGTTTATATTTTGTCATGTTTTTCGGCAGATATGAGAAAAAAAAGAAAAAGTCTGTACGCGGGACAGACTTTATTGCTGAAGGTATTCATGAATCAAATGGCTGACGATGCGCGGTTTTTCGTGAATGACCCAATGTGAGGCATCATCTATGAAGATTAAGTCGCCGTTTGGAATCATCCGTTTTGTTTCCTTGGCGAGCTTTTTGCTCAGCGCTTGGTCATTGACGCCCCATATTAATCGGTACGGAACGGGCATTTTAAGCGGAACGGCAGGGCCTAAACCGCCGGCTCTGATCGCCCGGTACCAGTTCAGCATCGCCGTGAGCGCTCCTTTTCTGCCCCAAGCTTCTTTGTAGCTGTCGACATCTTCCCGTGAAAAAAGCGCCGGTCGTTCGGATAAGCCGATCGCGTGATCCAATACGCGGTAATTGTCTTCAGACAATCTCCGTTCCGGCTTTTCCGGCAGCTGAAAGAAAGCGATATAAGAGCTTTTCTTCCACTGCGGCGGGTAGAACGGTGTGACCTTCCGCATAACCGCCGGGTGCGGGATATTGACCGTGATCAATTTTTCAACGTATTGCGGCCGCGTGGATGCTAAATGCCAGGCCACGGCTCCTCCCCAATCGTGGCCGATGACGACGGCTTTGTCATCTGTAAAATGCGTGATCAGCCCGATAATGTCGTCTCTGAGCGTATCAATGGTATAGTTTTCAATGCCCTCCGGTTTGTCACTGAGATTATAGCCGCGCTGATCAGGCACGACAACATGGTATCCGGCATCCGCCAGCGGTTTGATCTGACTCTTCCAGCCGTACCAGAATTCCGGAAACCCGTGCAGCAGCACCGCCAAAGGACCGTCTTTCGGACCGGCTGAAGCCGTGTGCAGCGTCACTCCGTTTGTTTCGATCATGTGAAACGTAATGTCATTCATCGATTCTCCTCCCCGTTTGATTCAATCTTCTTTCTGTTAAGACGATGATCAGTACGCTGATCACAATCAACAATACGGCCTGAACGATCAGGGCGAACGGCTGAGTCAGCCGGATAAGCAGGCTGCCCGCAAATCCAGCTGCCGCCGAAATAAGGCCGAACAAAATCATGAGGAGCGCACTGAATCGATTGCCTTCTTTCCACTGCGACTCATCCGCCATAGAGCGCTTCGTCCGATATCCGTACAGGCTGTTGATCGACTTCGGCGGAAAAAATGTGACTAAAATGCCGGCCGCAGCCATCAGAAGGCCGCCGATTACCATTATCATATCCCTCACTCTCCTTTTCATCTTTTACGAAAGGAAAGGCGGAAGGTTTCAGAAAAAAAGCAGGCTCATTCGCCTGCCTGAATCTTTATTTTTGAGTTAAGTCGGCCGTTTTCACATAACCTGCTTTCCCGCCGTATGTGACGTACGCCCATTTACGGTCAAATCCTCCGTCATGGCTGAACCCCCAGCCGAGCACATTGACGGTTTCACCCGCTTTAACGGACCCTTTTTTGCCGGTTTCCAAAGTCGGCGTATAAAAGGCGGTTTGTTTCGCGGTCACCGCCTTCACCGGCTGCTTCATCAGAAAATGCGTGGAAATATAGGCTTTGTGCCCTTTGTAGTCAATCTCAGCCCAATCTGTTCCTTGAAGCCGTTTAACCTTTACGGAATCCTCTGAACGAAGCGTGCCGATAATCGCCCCCTGTTTATTTGGTTCTTTGCGGACGTTAAGTTCTCCTGCTTTCACGATATATGTATCTGCTGCGGTGTCTATTTTTGTCTGGTGAACTGCTGCGGCATTCGCTGCCGGATCGAAAAAAACGGTGCCTGCGGCTAAAAATAAGCAAAGTCCTGCGGCCGGAATAAATGCGGTTAACCCCTTTTTCATGTTCATTGTGGTTCCTCCCCGCTATTTTATAAGTTATTACACATTTCCACATTCCGCCGGTCGCCAAACATGATTTTCCTATTTCTTTTATAAAAAAAACCGCCGGACGATATCCGGCGGGCGCACTGCTATGTTAATGCAGGAGACCCCTGCTTTGATCCAAATAATGAGAAACGTCTTCCCGAACGCTCTGGAACATATGGAGCTTGCTGCCGTATGATTCGATCCATTCCTTGACGACGCGTTCCGTCATTTGCTCTCCTTGATACGGGCGGCCGGCTTTTGCGTAAGTCGCTTCGAAATCTCCCCATAAAAGCTCAACCCAAGTTCGCGCTTGCAAATAGCTGAGCATGTCATTTTTCTCAAGCAGCAAATTCGTCAGTTTGTCGATATATGTATTCATGTCTCTGTCTCCTTTCCTTGGGAAAACCTGCTACTTTTACGCAGCTTGTCACAGGCATATACTAACTTTACGTCTTCAGTCCAGAAGGCGCAACCTTTTGATATTGGCCGAGGGGGAAAACAAATGGTCCGGAACAAGGCAAAAGGATTTCCTAATCAGAACAATAATAAGTTTGAAGGCGAACCGCGGGCAAAGGATGACTACGCTTCTAAACGGGCGGACGGTTCAATTAATTCGCACCCGCAAGAACGCATGAGAGCTTCAGGCAGACGATAACACACACCGTAAGAGACCGGGAATGACCCGGTCTTTTTTTTGCGGAGAAAAACATTCTTTTGCGGTCATAACGCTAAATAAATTCCATAATATGTTAAATGTTCAACCGAAAGCCGGTAGACAAAAAAGGAGGGGTTTTATAAAATGAAGACAGTTTCAAAACGATTGCTGAGCCTTACCGCATTCTTACTGTCAGTTTCATTATTTGCTGTTTCAGCTGAAGCAGCGGGCAGCCCGCAGACATCTGTATCAAACAGCGGTGAGGAGTTTGACGCACATCTGAATCAGCCTGTACAAACAACACAGACATCCCCCGCTTATGAAGGAACGGGTCTCACCAAAAGACAGCTTGCACAAAACAGCAAAGCTGACATCAAGTCATTAAAGCCTTCCAGTATTATTGGGACAGACGAACGAATCAGAATTTCTCCTACAACATCATTTCCATATCGCGCGACAGCACAGCTGACCGTCACATACAGCGGCAGCACAAGCACCTACGGATGCACCGGTTTTTTTGTCAATGCCGACACGATCGTTACGGCGGGACATTGCGTGTATGACCAGAAAAACGGCTGGGCATCGAAAATTACGGCAGCTCCCGGCCGCAACGGGTCATCGTACCCGTACGGCTCTTATTCAGGAAAGACATTCTACAGTGTCAAAGGGTGGACAGAAAACGGTGACACAAACTATGACTACGGCGCAATCAAAGTAAACGGGTCGCCCGGGAATACTGTCGGCTGGTACGGCTACCGGACGACCAACAGTTCCAGTCCGGCCGGGCTTTCCTCAACCGTGACAGGATATCCGTGCGACAAAGTGTCCGGTTCCATGTGGTCGGACAGCAAGCCGATACGTTCTGCCGAGACATATAAACTTACTTACACGACAGATACGTTCGGCTGCCAGAGCGGATCGCCCGTTTACCGCAATTACAGCGACACCGGCCAGACCGCCATTGCCATTCATACAAACGGCGGGTCGTCTTACAATTTGGGAACAAGGGTGACAAACAGTGTATTCGACAACATTCAATATTGGTCAAATCAATAAAGCTTTTGTTTTCTTTCTCGCGGCGGCCGTTTTATGCGGATGCGGCAAAGCGGATGATTCCGCCGCCAAAAAAGCACTGCCTGTTACGCTCCATGTTGAGGATGCAGACGGCTCACCGGCGGCCGGTGTGACGGTCACCGTGATGAAAGCGGCGGAGTCAGATCATCAGCCGAATATAGACCGCGGAGAGATAATAGGCAAGACTGATCACCACGGCGAGATTGCATGGAAAAGCGGCGCGAAAGGAACCTATGCCGTCGTTTTTGAAAAAGACGGAGTACCGGAAACCCGGAATATTTCCTTAGCTGAGAATGATAAACATACGGTGATCAGCATTACATTGAAACACTGAAAAAAGCTTGCAGGCGGAATATCCCCTGCAAGCTTTTTGTTATCCTTTATGCACTTGGTATTCATAGATATCTTTCTTCTCAGACAGATGAGCGAACGTGGAAAGCACAAGGCCGAGAGCCGTCATCAGCGCACCGCCGGCAAACAGCCATGAGTAAGATCCCGTTCCCCCGAGAATCAATCCGCCGATCCAGGCGCCGAGCGCGTTTGCCAGGTTAAAGGCAGAAACGCTCACCGCAGCGGCGATTGTCGTGCCGTTTTCAGAGGAAGAAATAACCTTGGTCTGCAAAAGCGGCGGCGTGCCGAACGCACATGCGCCGAACAAAAATGTCGCTGAAACGGCGGCGGCGGGAAAAACAGCGATATAAGGGAAAATCGCCAAGACGCCGATCAAGCCGATCATCACACCGATCATCGTGCGTGTCAGCAGTTTGAGCGGCACTTTCCCCGCGAAGAAATTCCCCGCCACTCCGCCGAGACCGTAGGCAAATAATGCGCCTGTAATGCCGACTGTGCCGAACCCCGCTGAATCTCTTAAAATCGGCTCAATAAACGTGTAAGCGATAAATACGCCTGAGTAGCCGAGAATGGTGATCGCAAAGGAAAAAATCACTTGTTTATGCTTAAAGACACTCCATTCATTCATCAGCATCGGAATCACTTTCGGTTTTCGGTTCGGTACGACCAGCATCAGTCCGATCAGCCCGATCATGCCTAAAACGGAAATAATGAAAAAGACGGCCCGCCAGTTAAGGGCATCCCCTAAATAAGAGCCGAACGGGACACCGAGCATCAGCGCCACGGTTAATCCGCCGTTCATGGAAGCGGCGGCGGCGGAACGTTTTTCAGGCGGCACCATTTCACTCGCAAACACCATGGCGATCGCAAAAAAAGCTCCGTGGATGGATGCGGATAAAATTCTGGAAATCGCCAGCACGGCGAAGTTTGGCGCAAAGACGCTCATCAGGTTGGCAAGGACGAAGATGCCCATCAATCCTAGCAGCACCGGCTTTCTCGGCAGCTTAACCGCGATAATGGTTACGATCGGGCCCGTCAGGCAGACGCTTGCCGCGTACGCCGTAACAAGCATGCCCGCTGAAGATACATGTATATGAAAGTCATCGGCAATCGACGTCAGAATACCCATGACAGCATATTCCGTATACCCGATGGAAAATGTGCAAATCATTAAAACAAAAATCATTAATTTCACAGATGGCTGTTTCATTTTGATATTCAACGCAAATCGCCTCCTTTTTATTTAAAAAACAACGAATTCCATCTTAAAAGATATCAAAAATGAATTCAATCATTTTTTACTGAAAGTATGAAACGAATGTGCCCGAAAAGAAAAAGAGGCCGGAACCGGCCTCTTTTGTTATTTTTTTTCTTTTAAAACGGAAATCGGCAGTGCTTCTTCCCCGTCAGACGGGGAAGATCTGTGTCCCCAGGCGAATACGCCGTTGATGTAATCAATGCGGAAAGTGTCATCAGAACCTTCTATCTGATACACCCCGCCGGGCCGAAAGTCTTCCGGGTTCAGCATGTAAGCTTTGGCCATCGTAATTTTCCGTTCAAGCACGGCCAGTTCATTTACAATGCCCATCTGTTCCGCTTTTCGCGCTTTTTCCGTCAGTCCCGCAATTTCTGTCTGTAGTTCATGAGGCGTCATTTGACTGTATCGTTTGTCCATTTCAGTTTACTCCTCTTCCTGCAAAAATTGATCAATATCGTCAATCGAGAATCCTTTTCTGAATAAGTACTGTTTAACCTTCATTCCGCTTTCATAGCTGCCGTCATAGCGGTATTTCCTGATCGCTTTTTCCGCATGAGCCTTCAGAGCTTCCATCTCGGCTTCATCATCATTTTCATACTCCGTCTGCTCCAGAGCGGCATTGATGACGTCGAAAGGGAAACCTTTTCGCTGAAGCTGCATCTGCGCCCGCTGTCTGATCTCTTTTGTGGACAGCTTTTTGTCTTTTTTGAGGATTTTGCCGATATGTTTCAGCGCTTCTTGTATCTGCTCATCAAATGTAAACGCACTGAGCGTCTCCTTGATGGTATCGTCGTCTATTCCTTTCGCTTTCAGCTCGCGGAACAGGACGTCAGGGCCTTTGCCGTTTGTTTTTTTGTGGGTGCTCGCATAGGCTTCGGCAAATTCTTTGTCATTTAAGTAGCGGTAATCGTACAGTTTATGGATGACTTCAGAAATGACGATGTCCGGTGTTTCTTTTTTCTTCAGATGATCCCGGACTTCTTTTTCAGAGCGCATCCGGTATGATAAAAATTCTACGGCGCGGTTAAAGGCTTTTTTCACGTCATCGCCGTACTGGATTTCAAGAATGTCAAGCTCGTCCAGTTCTTTCCCTTTTTTCAGGTCAAAACGCACAAGCACGTCGGCGTCGACGCTGAATGCATATTTCTCATCAAGAAAGATGTTGAAGCGCTCGGTATTTTTCTTTTGGGTCGATATTTTTGTAATAAACGGCATCCCGGTCTCCTTTCCCGCCCCGATGTTCAGGCGTTTTTCTTTTTGGCAAATGAGGTACAGTATATGTATCAACGTGTAAGGAGAGATGGATATGAATATCGCGATGACAGGCGGCACTGGTTTTCTGGGCCGGCATCTGACAGGTGTGTTTACCCGCCGGGGACATCATGTCTATATTTTATCAAGAAAACAGAGAGAAACCGAACAAAAAAATGTGACATATGTTCAATGGCTGGCCGAAAACGCGGCGCCTGAGCGCGAGCTTCCCCCTATTGATGTATGGGTGAACCTCGCCGGCAAATCCATCTTTGACCGCTGGACGGACACAACGAAGGAACAAATCATCTCAAGCCGGGTAGAAGCGACGAGAGAAGTCAGACGGATTATGAAGCAGCAGCCGAAAAAACCCCGGGCTTTAATTCAGGCAAGCGCCGTCGGCATTTACGGCACAAGTACAGAGAAAACGTTCACCGAACAGTCCGATACGTCAAATGAAGACTTTCTCAGTCATACGGCTCATATATGGGAACGTGAAGGCCAGAAAATTGAAGCGCTCGGCATCCGGACGGTATATGCCAGATTCGGGGTGATGCTCGGTGAAAAAGGCGCCCTGCCGCTCATGGTTCTCCCTTATAAGCTGTTAGCCGGCGGCACCATCGGCTCTGGACGGCAGTGGCTGTCATGGGTTCATGTCGATGATGCCGCGGAACTTATCGCTTATGCGGCGGAGCATGATGACTTGTCCGGTCCCATGAATGTAACATCGCCGAACCCCGTGGAAATGAAGCAATTCGGAAAAACGATCGCAGGCGTCCTGCACCGCCCCCATTGGATTCCCGTACCGGAACTTTTTCTGGAGAAGGTCTTGGGAGAAATGAGCCTGCTGATCGTAAAAGGCCAGCGCGCCCTGCCTAAGCAGGCGCTGACATCCGGTTTTCAATTTGCGTATGAAGAACTTGATTTGGCTTTAAAGGATCTCTTATCTGCATAAAAACGGAAATAAAAGCCAATCCTATTGGTATTCTGTTTTGAAGGAGGGTCTTCTTTTATGGAAAAGAAGCGCGAAAAACATCAGCAGGGAGCCAATCTGAAAAAAATGCAGGAAGTCCTTTATTCCGGTGAATTCAAAAAAGCGGAAAGAGCAGCCAAACGGAAATAAACTGAATAAAGATCGGGATTGGACAGATACTATGTTTGTTTGATATCACTTTTTTCAGGGGGCGATTGATATGGGCAGAAATCATACTCACAAAAACCGTGATAAAAACAAACAAAAACTTCCTCAAGTTCCGGATGCTTTGAAACGCGAAACAGACGGCACATATGAGGAATATTCAAGCGAGCTTGCTGATTCCGCTGACCGTGAAGCGCAGGCGCGGATGAAAGCCGCTGACAACAGAGCTAAAAGCAAAACCCGCTAATACGAAATCCCCGCCTCTGTATAGAGACGGGGATTTTTTTTACAGTTCGGTAAACAGGCTTTTTGCCGGCGTCCGTTCTTTCGCCTTAGGCTGTTCATCAGGATAGCCCGTTTGAATGATGGCGGCAAAGCGCTCATTGTCAGCAAGGCCGAAGTCTTGGTGCACCTGTTTGTCATACATAATGCGGCCGCTTTTCCAGACCATGCCGATGCCGTTTTCATGTGCGAGAAGCTGAAGGTTTTGAATCATGCCGCTCAGCGCCGCGAAATCATCGTTTCTCGTAAATTCATTTTCATCTTCTTTTAAGACGACCAGCAAAAATCCCGGAACGGCGCTGAGGTTTTTTCTCATGTTCCGCTCTTTTTCCTCGTTGAAATCATCTTTTATCTTTTTGAAAAATGAGACGTAGCTGTCCGCAAGCTTTGCTTTTCCCGCTTCGCTTGCTGCGTAGATAAAACGCCATGGCTCCGTCAGTCTGTGGTTCGGTGCGTAAACGGCCGTTTCAAGCATATCTAATATGACTTCAGAAGGTACGGTTTCCGGTTTAAACGACCGGATGGATCTTCTGTTTCTGATTGTATGTGCAAGACTTTCGTTTTGCTGTAATTGTTCGGTTTTCGGCATGCCGATTCACCTTCCTATCCAAATGAAAATGATTATCATTTATAATATAACGGATACGACCGGCTTTTGTAAACCGTTACGGAAGCTGAAAATTGATTGTTTCGGCATACACGGCCGTTCCCGTCATCTTGATGTTCATCTCTCCGTTTTCCTCCGTGATCCTGATTTCCACTTTTCCGTCTTTCCCGATTTCCTGGCCTTGTTCAATCGTGAGGCATTCGGCTTCGGAGCCTCCGTATTGCCGCATATAGGCTGCCATGACGCCTGAAGCGGTTCCCGTGACGGGATCTTCGGTCGTTCCGGAGAAAGGGGAAGAAAAATGGCGTCCGTGCAGATCACTTTCCGGATGAACGGTTTCCAGAGAAAACGGATGAACGCTCGCTTTCGGAAGATCGCGCAAAATAGCGGGGAATTGTGCGTTGTCCGGCACCATATTCCGTGATGCTTTAAGTGATCTCAGCGGAACAATCAGTGTCCAGATCCCCGTTGATCCGTAAACAATCGGCAGCCCGCTGTGAAAATCCTCAGCCGTAATCCCGAGCGAGGCCGCAAGCTTTTCTTTGTCGCCCGTAAACGGCAGAAATTGCGGGGGAGCCTGTTCGAGTGTGATGTATACCCGGCCGTTTCGTTCAGCGGCTTTTGCGGGAAGAATGCCGGCTTTTGTTTCAATTTGATATGCCTGATCAGCCTGAAGCCTTCCCTTTTCAATTAATGCGTAAAGAGAGGCGACGGTAGCATGTCCGCATAAATTCATTTCGTGGCCGGGTGTAAAATAGCGGATGCGCAGATCGGCTTCCCCGCTTTTACAGAGAAATGAGGTTTCATTGTACCCTGCCATTTCGGCGATCATCTGCATCTCTTCATCTGAATAATCATCTCCGTTAAAGACGATTCCCGCGGGATTTCCCAAATCCGGAATATCGGAAAACGCTTCATATTTAAACACGGTTGCCTGTTTCATTCATCAGCCTTCCTTTCACCTTATGATCATGTTATTCAGTATAACAGAGTAAAATTAGAATTTTTAGTTAATTATTCAAAACCAAAAAAAGACGCCTTTTAACGGCGTCTTTTTTTGGTTTTTCCGATCAGGCGGGTGACGAGGATCATCGTGACGGACAGCGATCTGTTTTTGCGGTACGCCAAGTATTTCCCGCGCCACTCCGGTTTGTATTTTTCTTTAAAGGCCCGCAGCCCGCTGAAGCTGTACATATACCGGACGTTGTTGAAGATGACGGCCGCGGCTCTTTCCGACCAGAAAGATGTAAAAGCCGTACCTACGTTTGACAAAGGCGCCATGCCCATATTGAAGGTGGTATAGCCTTTTTCCTGCGCCCAGAGAAACAGACGGATGAAAAGCGCGTCCATAATACCGTTCGGCGCGCTTTTCCGATAACGCATCAAGTCGACGGATATCTCGCCTTCCTGATACATCGGCATCAGGTTGGCAAAAGCGATGATCTCCCCTTCCTCGTCTTTCACGTAAGCAATCGGCGCCTGTTCCAAATAATCCCGGTCGAAGAAACCGAGAGAAAAACCTTTCTCTTTTTTCGGTCCGAGCCATTCGTCCGAAATGTCTTTCAGTTTGGCGATAAACTCGGAGGAAAACGGCGGTTCCCCGACATGAAATGTGTAGCCTTCGCGGTCAAATTTGTTGTTAATCGCCCGCAGCCCCGCTTTTTTCTTACCTGAGAGCGTAAAGGCCTCCATATCCACGAACGCTTCTTCTCCAAGCTTGAAGAAGTTATAGCCGAAGTCATGGTACAGCGCCAGATCTTCACGTTCGATCTGATAAAACATGACACTCAGCCCCTGCTTATGCGCTTCATTCAGAAATTCCTCAATCACAAGCGGAAAAGAGTCTCTCTGTCCTGACGGATCACCGAGCACGACAAGCCTTCTGGAAATCTGGCTGAACAATAAAAGCGCTTTGCCGTCGCTTGAGAAATAAAACCGCTTATCCCCGAGAAAACCGAGATGGCTGAGCGCATTTCCGCCTTCTTCCGCCAAAAAGGACTTCAGCCGTTTAGGATCGGCCTCTTCTCCGATCGGCTTCGATCTTTTATGATAAAAGAACGTAAACAAAAGGAAAAACAGCGGCACAACAATAATGGCCGTCATCGTGGCATATGTAATGTGCGAATTGTTATGAACGAAATAATCGTGGCGCAAGAGCCGATTCATTTTATCCCAGATAAAGCCGGCAATGAGATTGTAGTTAAACAAAGCGATAATAAACAGAGCGGCCGCAAAAATCATCTGGCCGAGCGTATACGAAGCCTGCTCTCTGATAAACTGCCGCTTTAACAGCACAAGCAATACGATGACGACAGGCAGAATAAAGATCGCGCTGATGTTCAATCCTTTTAAGAAACTGAACACAAAACCGCCGACCAGCGCGGCAACCGCCATTGAATAAGAACGTTTCGTCCGTTTGTATAATTCAATCGGCAGGATTAAAAGAATCAAAGCCGCGCTTAACGATAACGCGTTAAACGCAAGGAGCGCCGGGCGCGGAATATGCGGGATGACCGTCTCCCTGTCAATCGGCAGGGCGACGGACGCCAGCACGACGACTCCCGCCATGAAAACCAAAAGCGACAGCGATCCGTAAAGCACCCTGATTAAGATAGCGCGCTGGAATACGAGAAGCACGTTCGTCGTTTCCACGGCGGGCGCCATCTTCGGATTTGATTCCAGCCGTTTAAGCGTATTTTCCGTTAAATCGCCAGCCGCAAAGAACAGCCCGAACACAAACGGAATAAATGAATACACAATCCGGTAGATGACGATGGATGTCACAACCGCCTCCTGCGGAAAGCCCATATTCTGCATGCCGAGCAGAAACAGAAGGTCAAACGAACCGAATCCTCCCGGCACAAGACTGATGATTCCCCCGATAGCGGCAATGGCAAATACACCGAATACATGGCGGACATCCGCGTGAATTCCCATGACATACAAGGAATAATACATGACGACAGCCGCCGCAAACCATTCAGCAAACGATGCCCCGATGTAAGAAAAAACCGGATGCCTCGGTTTTGCTTCACCGTCTTCTGCGCCAGCTTTTTTATTGTTGATCCCAGCGGCGATTAAGGCTGCCGGCACAATAAGCGCCACTCCGGCGATAACAGCCCACAGCCACGGTTTCTCACCTGTAATCTCTCCAACCGGCAGAACCCGGGCGATGGTCAACATACTGAAGACGGACAGCCCGAGCAGCGCTGAGGACGTAAGCCAGGCGATGCCTGCGACAAGGCGTTTTACGTCATTCGTATGCTCTTTGTAAAGCATCGTCCGCAGCCCGACGCCCGCCAGACCGCCGAATCCAAGGACATTGTTAAAGGAATTGGCGATAAAAGAGACCCTGAATACTTTCCAATTCGGAATGTTGAGGCGAAGCGTCCGTTTCAGCACAAAGTCATAAAAGGACATTGCGCTGACGGCAAGAAGGCCGAGCAGAACGAGAATAAATAAATCGTAACGCTCAATCCCGTTAATAATGTACAGCGTTCGTTTAAAAGAAAGGTCTGTCAATTCCTTTTTGGACTGATAAATGACTAAAAGCAAAACTGCAATAGGAAATAATACTTTTAATATCGATAAGGCATTCTTTTTAGTCAGCAATGTTCTCTCCAATCATCATAAAATAGCTTATTTATTATAATTCCCCCAATAATCTCCAACATATTATACACTACCACCTCACATTCAAACAAAACTCGTCTGCAACTTTCTTTCTCTGATTAAAATCAGTAATATGATATGCAGGAGTATAAATGAGGAAGTGAGACGATGGATTATAATCTGCATGATACAACAGTATTAAGCGGCGATATTTTTTCTCCTGAGGAACGGGATATTTGGGTGCTGTACATGAAAGTGATGACATCGGCGGGGCTCGGCGATGTATCGGAGTGGATGAAGCTTGATATGAGCATGCCGCAAATGAAAGTGCTGATGCTTCTGAACAACCACGGGACGCTTAAGGTGAGTGACATAGCGGAGAAAATGGGCGCTTCCCTTTCAAATACGACGGGGCTGCTTGACCGTTTAGAAAAATCATGTTTCATTACACGCGCTCCGTCAGAAGAAGACCGCCGTTCAGTCGTCGTTCAATTAACGGAAAACGCGAAAGATATTTTCCGCAGCCTTTATCAAAAAGGACATGTAAAATTGAAGCGTTCATTGGAAACGCTGACCGCTGAAGAAAAACAAACGGTCAATCAAGGGCTTGCCATTTTGGCAAGAGCGCTTGATTCTTCCAAACAGGGATAGAGGTGAAAAAGGCCTGCCGGTATCGGCGGCCTTTTTTTGTTTGACATTTAATTCACTTGAAGTGAATAATATATTCGAAGTGAATTAAAAACAGGAGGATTGATCAGTATGCCGGAGCCATTGCAAACAGAAAAAAACCAGAGCCGGGCCATCACTCTCTTTACGATCGGTGTGTTCATGGCGGCGCTGGACAACGGAATTATTTCCGCTGCTCTGACGACGATTAACAGCTCTTTTGATGTTTCTCCTTCATGGGGATCGTGGGGAGTGACCCTTTACACATTGGGACTCAGTGTCAGTGTGCCGATTGTCGGCAAGCTGTCGGACCGATACGGGCGGAAAAAGCTGTTTATGATGGAAGTCGGGCTGTTCGGACTCGGCTCTTTGCTTGTCGCACTCAGTCAGAGCTTCCCGATGTTTTTGGCGGCACGGCTCATTCAGGCGCTTGGCGGCGGCGGAATTTTTATTATCGGGAGTTCGCATGTGCTGGCCGTGCTTCCGAAGGAGAAACAGGGGAAAGCTCTCGGGCTTTTAGGGGCGATGAACGGTATGGCGGCCGTCCTCGGACCGAATATCGGGAGCTTTTTGCTTGATGTAACCGGATCGTGGCATTGGCTGTTCTTGATTAATCTGCCGATTGCCGCCGCTTTGGTTGTGTGCGGCGGTTTGTTTATCGCTGAAACGAAAGAGCCTGAGGCGAAACGGCTTGACCTCGCCGGCACAATGCTGCTGTCTCTTGCGATCTTATCTTGCATGATCGGTATCACGAATCTCGATGGGGCGAAGCTGTCAGAAAGCATAATGAACGTAAAGGTGTACGGTTATCTTTTGGGAGCTGCACTTCTCTTTCTGGTGCAGCTTAAGGTCGAAAAGCGGGTTGAAAACCGAGGGGGCGATCCGATTCTCGCCTACTCGCTGCTGCAAAATAAAGTGTTTCAATGGACGCTCGTCATCGGATTTTTATCGGGAGGGCTGCTCGCTGCGGTCATTTTTATTCCTTCTTATGCGGAGCAATATTTGCACGTATCGGCGGAGAAAGCGGGTTATTGGATGACGCCGCTCGCGTTGGCGTCAGGAATCGGAGCGTGGCTCGGCGGGGCGATCACGGATAAAAAAGGTCCGGTCTTTTCCGCGGTTGTATCAGGCGCCATCGCATTTGCAGGCTTCATCCTGTTTCCGTTATGGGTGACGGATAAATGGGAATTTGTCACAGCGAGTGTCATTGCGGGGATCGGTTTCGGATTTCTGCTCGGGGCTCCGCTGAATGTGCTTGTATCAGAAACGGCGGGCCAAAACAAAGGAACAGCGCTCGGCACGCTGTCACTCGTAAGGCAGGTCGGGCTGACCCTCGCTCCGGCTTTATATGCCGGCTTCATTACAGCGGGCTTTGACCGGATCGGAGATGACATCAAAAACCGTTTAGCGAAAAGCGGCATTCCCGCTGGTCAGGCGCAAACGCCGGATATCGGCGGCGGACTTTCTTCGTTGCAGGAGCAGGTAAGCCGAATCCCCGTTCCCGCTGTCAAAAAAGCGGTTTCTGATGCGATTGAAGCGGGCATTGCCAGCGGCTACCACCATCTTTATACGGCAGCCGCCGTCATTTCATTATGCACGATTGTATCTGCGGCTGTTTTGGCGTTTTTCCGAAAGCCGGCATCCTCTAAGACAGATGCCAGCCCATCCGCCGGGAAAGCTCAGTAATATGGGCGATGTGATGTTCAGAGTGCCAGACATATAGTCCTAGCGCTTGTTCCAGCGTAATCGTCTCTTTAGATACAGGATGGAAGTATGTCCGTTTGAATTGGGCTTCCGTCATGGAGCGCAAAAGAGCGGCCCATCTTCTGTGCAGGATCGCTAACAGCTCAAGCGCATTCCCGCAAGCGGCGGTTTTGGAATCATGAAGATCGGCCCAGCCTTTTTCATCATAAGGACGGATTTCCGGTTCATTCTCCGTTAAGCTCAATTTAAACCGGGTATAGCCGTTCATGTGGCTGTCCGCCAGATGGTGAACCACTTGGCGGACAGTCCATCCCCCTTCGCGGTACGGCGTATCAAGCTGACTGTCCGACATCGCTCTGACAGCTTGTTTCAGTTTGGCCGGAGCGTGTTCGAGCGCATTGATCCATTCTTGTTTCTGTCCGGCCGAAATCGATTCAGCCGGCTGATATTCTCCAATCGGATAGCTGAGAGTTTGTTTTTCCATTTTTGTCTCTCTCCCGTTGCTCGTATTATGAAAGTATAATGGTGATGTCACAGCCTTCCGCTTTCGCTTCACGAAAGACCTGAAGCACACTCTCGGCGCCATTTTCTGTAAGCTGCTTGCTTTGTTCAAACTGTCTCCATTCTAAAACGAGGGGGTATTCCACCCAGCCGGTCAGACAATCCCATAAAGCGTCAAGGTTTTCACCGTAGTATTCAGGAAGGGCAAGTTCCTTTTTCAATGTCTGGTGCAGGTCGCTCATACTTCTGATTTGCTCCCCGTTAATAACTGCTTTATTCATACGCGGCTCCTTTCCCATGTTTTTATTCTATCAGTTTACCATTTTCCTCTTCAGAAGTGACCGGAGTCTGCCGCGGTTCCAGCTGGACAATGCCTTGCCCGCCGTCAACGGCCACCCTGTCCCCCGTTTTCAGTTTTGACGTTGCATTTCCGCACCCGACAACGGCAGGAATCCCCAGTTCCCGGGCAACGATCGCCGCGTGGGACAAAGGGGCGCCGACGTCCGTTATGATAGCGGCCGCTCTTGGAAAAAGCGGGGTCCAGCCTACATTGGTTGTCGACGTCACTAAAATTTCCCCCGCCGCAAAAGAATCCCCGTCTTCCGGGACATCAAGGACACGGACAATGCCCTCCACTCTCCCGGCCGCTCCCGCGAAACCTTTTAAAGTGTGCGCATCATCAGTTTCCGCAGGCATAAAAGCATCGTAATAATCCGCTCTTCTGTCAGGATCCTCAGCCCATTTAAACGGATTGAATCTTCCGTTAATAACGGATGGGAACGGCGGCAGTTTTTTATAGGTTTCATAGTTTTGCTTTCTCGCTTGAATCGACGCAACCGCCGGCTCTTTCCCCGCGAGCAGATCGGTTATTTCATGCAGATACAAGAAGAAAATATCGTCCTTCATGCCGGTCATTTCCGCCGCTCTGAGCGCGAATGCTCTGGCTGTCCGGTACACCCTGACAAATTCGGATCTGGTTGTTTCTCTCATATTCGCGTATCCTGACGCTTTTTCCATTTTGGCTTTGAGCCATTTGACCTTATGAGGAAACTTTTCTTCAAATCTTCGGAAGGCCTGTTCATGCGCCCGCTGCTGTTTCAAAAGCAGTTGTTCGGCATCAATACCCGACTCCTTGTGTTCTTTGATCTGCTTCGTCAGCCAATCCCGGTTTTCTCCCGGATGAGGTATGGAAAGTTCGTATTCATGCGGGCCTCGGTGGCCTTGGTTCCTGAGATATTCTTCCTCGCTCATACGGCCTTTCATGACTTGATCAATGCCGATAATCGGCTCCAGGCTTGCCAGTCCGCCTTTTCCCCTTAGATTGGACAGCAGGAGATTCGCATCTTCTATCCCTGCGAGTTTTGTTAATTGAGAGGTTAACGACGAAGAGGATTGCGCAGAATCACGCCCGCCGGATATTAACGCAAACCACGCGTTGCATAAATACGGATAGACCTCATCATTCCATATCGCTAATAATGCCTGCTCCGTTTCGGCACGTTTCAGCTTTTCCTCAATATTCCGGCACCAGTCGGGCGATTCGTCCAAGTAGGAGGCCATGTTTTTTTTCGCTTGCTTCATTTTCGACAGATACGGTTTCAGTTTTTTCGGGATGATCTTCAAAAGTTCATACTTTGAGAACGGATATAAAGGTATCTTCATTTCCGCCGGGATTTCTCCCAATGTATCGCTCATCATTTTTCCTATTTTTCCGCCTTTCGGATTCAGACCGAAAGCGGCGAGCACGGAAAGAGGCTGGCTCATATTGTTATAGGCTCTTCCGCAAATATTGCCGGACCAGACATAATAACCCGGAATGATGCCCGACTCTTCATCCAGATTCCGGAGGAGCGACCATGTCAGCGGCGTCATCACATCGGGAATCGCTTCTCCTATATTTGTGTTTGTCCATAAAAAATCACCGCTGAAAGAATCATTCCATTCATAGGTTTCCAGATTTCCGGCCTGTAAGGTCGTAATCGGGCGGGATTGAAGAATATACAATGTCCCGCCCGCGGCGGCCCATTCAATATCCTGCGGCCCTCCAAGATCTTTTTCCAGCTTTTTCGCCAGTTTATAGAGCTTTGACGCATATTTGCGAAATTCCCCGGGGCCGTCATATTTTTTCTTAGGCCGTGCCAGTTTAAAAGAATAGGCATCGGCTTCCCCGGAAACGAGCTGCTCCCCGAGACCGTAGACGTAATTGCCTGTCATCTCCCGCCTGCTCCCCGTAATCGGATCTGCGGTAAACAGCACTCCGGATATCTCAGACGGTATCATCAGCTGGATGACGATTGCGATTTCATGCTCATCTTCCATTCCCTGAACGGCGCTGTACGCTTTTACCCTTTCTGACTGTGCCGATCGGCGGACTTCATCAATCGCCCTGGACATGTCTTGATCTGTTTTGACATTCAACACCGTATCGAATTCTCCGGCAAAGGAAGCCTGAGCTGAATCCTCGCTCAGCGCGGATGAGCGTACGGCAAACAACGCAGATGCATGGCGGCTGCGGATGGAATTCACATATTGATCAATAGCCTCTCTCGCCTGATGGCGCAGCTGTCCGTCCTGAAAGGCAGGCGGCAAAATCACAAACCCTTCAGGCACAGGATACCCGCTTTGATACATTTTAGAGAGAATGCTCCCTTTTCCTCCCGCAAAGGAATAAAGTTCGGCCGGAAGTTCTCCGAATGTTTTGACACAGTCATTCATAATGTCCCCGCTCCTTTTTAGTCGTTCATCCAAGCTCACAGTTTTTCTCTTTTTCACTTTTTTTGAAAGTATTTCCTATAAGTATACAATATATCGGTCTTCACAAGGGAGAAAATCGATGGCGTTATGTTGTCATAAATGCATCCGTCAAAACGGCCGCAGCGGGGTCTTCAGCCTTACAGTGAAAGCGCTATTAAAATTAGAGATAGGCGGCCCGATACTGCTTGCCTGGCATTCGCTTCCGGCTTGCCGCGGGGGGTTTCGTTTGCAGGTTATGTACAACTTCCGTATCAAAAAAGGCGGCTGAAACGCCGCCTTTTTTTCAGACTGTGCGGCCTTGATGCGCCGCCGTATTTCTTTTGGTCTGCTTCGGCTGATACACTTTCCCGACAAACAGGTATCCGTATCTGAAATGGTTGCACCCCCACGATACGAAAATGGGACCTAGCGTGCAGATCAAAAATAAAAGAAGGATGGCAGCCGCTAAAGGCATTGACCGCAAATAGCCTTCCAGAAGATATCCGCTGATTAAAAAGTAGGAGTGCAGCAGATAGATTGAAAACGAATAGTTGCTGATCATCATCACAATCGCGGGCACTTTTTTGAGCTTTGAAAACAGATGAAAACACAGAAAGATCATACTGACCGCGTAAATCATAATATCCGGACGCTTAGAGGAAATGGAGCCGCCGCTGATATATGAAACGGCCACAATCAATATTGCCGATACGGCCGCACTGAAGTAAACCGCATAACGGTACTGATTGACGAGCGATAAAAAACGCGGATATTCCTTTCCGCAATAAAATGCCAGACAGAAATAAAACACCCAGCCCGGAAACGGAACCCAAAAGAACGGAAAAATAGAATCAAGCCCCGATGATGCCGGCGGATGAAAGATGGAAAAGTAAGCCAGATAGACGGCGTTGATGATAAACGAAACAGACAGCACCCACATGGGAGATTTGTTGTTCAGCCAGCGGTGCAGCAGCATATGGAGAATGTAAAATTGAAAGATCACAAGAATGAAGTAGCCGATGAAGTTTCCTAAAAACACATTTTCTAAAAATTTACCGATCACTGAAACGAATCCGGCTCCTTCTTCCGCCACGCTTTTCATTAAAATGGCATCCACCGCGGCAATAAACAGAAACGGCACGAAAATGACTTTGCCCCTTTTCTTTAAAAAACCCGCGGGAACGCCTCCCGGGTATGACCTGGCAAGCAGAAATTCCGAAATAAAGATAAACGCCGGCGTGCTGAACATCAACAGGGTCCGAAAAGCATCAACCGTATGGGCGGCACTGGCTAAGGACTCTTCCTGAATCATCAGCACCATTGAAACTGCGTGAAGCAGAACCACACTTAAACAGGACAGGCAGCGAATCACGAAAATTTCTTTTATCTGCATGCGGCCGCTCCTTTTTCACAAGCGCGCCGGACTTTAGCGTATGCTTGGCGCAGCCATTTTTCCCGCAGCTCGGGTGTGCTCGTTTTGACGACAGAAAAAAGGTTCCGCTCGGCTTTTTGAATGCCGCAAAATTGCAGAATGCCTTTTTTCAGCGTAATCCAGTCCGAGTTTTTCCGGAACCACTTTAAGTACCAGCCCGGGGAATCCGCCGTATAAAAGACCTGTGCCGTCTCTGCCCGGAGCAGTCCTTTTACGCGGCCGTTTTCATATGTGTAGGCTTCTCCGGAGACAAGCACTCTGTCAAAAAAGCCTTTCATAATCGCCGGAACGCCTCCCCACCACAGCGGGTAGATGAAAATGAGATGATCCGCTTCTCTCATCAGTTTCCGGTATTTCTTCGTTTCAACGTCCCTGTTCATGTCAGAGCGCTTTTTTTCGCCGCCGTACTTCAGCACGGGATCAAATTGGTCGGCGTATAAGTCAATGACCGTATAGCTTTGGCCGCTGTCCTTTAAAGCCATGACGACGTATTTTACGAGAGCCGCATTGAAACTGTTCTCATCCGGGTTTGCATACACAATCACCGTCTTCATATGTCCCTCCTATTATTTCTTAATTTTTACAATGATTATATCATGATGTCATATGAATGAGGCAAAGACACGAGAAAGGCTTTTTCCGTTCTGCTGCCGTTTCGATAACCTCTTTCTGCATATTTTTGCTGATTTTGCCGCCGCGGATTCAATGACAAGCATCCGGCACTTCTGCGTTTTTGAGCGGCCGTATGGTATACTAGCTGTCAAATGAATGGCTTGGAGGACAACATGAGAATTTTAAAGTACGCGATTTTAGGGCTTTTGCGAAAAGGCGAATTGAGCGGATATGATATATCGAGCTATTTTAAGGAAGAGCTCGGCCAGTTTTGGAGCGCAAAGCACAGCCAGATTTATCCGGAATTAAAAAAACTGACGGCTGAGGGATTTATTACGTTTCGCACTGCGATTCAAGGAACAAAGCTTGAGAAAAAAATGTACACGCTGACTGACAAAGGAGAGCTGGAGCTTGCTGCCTGGCTGACGAAAAAAGACCCGATTCCGGAAACGGTGAAGGATGAATTTATGCTGAAGGCTTATTTCATCTCAGCGTTGACACAGGAAGAAGCGGATGAGCTATTCACCGACCAGCTCGTAAAGCGGAAGGAGAAATTGTCCGATCTGGAAAACAGTTATCAAGAACTGATGACATCGTCCGCGGAGGCGGATTCATTTTCTTCTCCTGATTTCGGCCATTATCTCGTACTGACAAAAGCGCTTGAGCGGGAACGGAATTATATTTCCTGGCTTGAAGATATTTTGGCTCTCATCAAAAAAGCATAAACAAAACGGGGCGGCTCTGTATCTGCAAGCCGCCTGTTTACGTTCTGAGAACCGCATTGATAAATGAATCAGCCATTAAAATAAGAAAAAGCAGACTGAAATACACAATCGAATAAAAAAACATCCCCTTCGACCATTGCGTGTCATCCGCCGCCTGAAAGCCTTTGACGCTCCGGTACAGCCAGATGGCTCCGAGCAGGAGAGCGGACGCGGTATAAAACGGGCTGACGTCTATATAAAGAGGAACGAGCAGCGAAACCGCAGTCAGAACGGCAATATAGCGCAGCATTTTTATTTTTGTGGCGCGGTTGCCTTTTATGATCGGCAAAAGCGGAATGCCGGCGGCACGATACTCTTCCTTTCGCCTGATTCCGATCGCCCAGAAATGCGGCGGCTGCCACAAAAACATAATCGCGTATAACAAAATCGCGGGCATATCAATGTACCCGGTGAGCGCGCAATAACCGATTAAAGGCGGAGCCGCCCCGGGAAAGCTGCCGACAAATGTGCTCCAGACGGATTGTCTTTTAAACCAAAGCGTATAAACGACGGCATACAGCAAAAAGGCAAGCAGGCCAAGAACGGCGGTCAGTACATTAAGCGAAACAAGCATGATGAATCCGCATGCGCCGAGACATGTGCCGTACAGGATCATGACCGGCGGCGGTATTCTCCCCGTGACGCTGGCGCGGGTGCGGGTTCGCGCCATCTTTGAGTCCATGCCGCGGTCAAAAAAGTTATTAAAAACAGTGCTTGATGCCATGACTAACGCCGTTCCGATCATGGCAACCGCCATGGCGGCAAATATACCGGGCTCTCCGCCCGTCCTTTCTGACTGAATCCATGCGATCCAAAATCCGCCCAATGCGGCGAGTGAATTTGAGATGATAATCCCCGGTTTGGCAAGAATGATAAAGTCCTTGACCGTCATCCGGTTTCCGTTATGCTTCATCGGCTGTTCCGTCTGTGCTGCATTTGAGTTCATTTGTTCAGGTTCTCCTTTTTCGGCTTATCATATCAGGAAGAATCAGGAAGCACAATTTATTTTGGGCATTTTTCACACAATTGTAAATTGTGTATGAAAAGCCGCATCTTGTGACCGGATGCGGCTTTTGCCTTTTTCTATTCAAATCCTGCCCATACAGCTTTTTCAATCCGGCGGATGCCCTGAGCTCGGGCCGGCGATGGCGGCTCCACGCGTCATTTTTGCGCCTCACTGAGATGTTCGCTCTCTTCAGTCACTCAAAAGCCGTGTGTATATTGCAAATCGACGTTCTTCTTTCCCGAACCTTCCCAAGAAAACTTCAGAAAAATAAAAAACCTTGCCGGTTAGACGGCAAGGGTTGTTTCTTACAGTGTAAATGCGATATCCGCCCCTGATACAGGGTCTTTGACGAATACGCCCTCTTCTTTTTCTTCGATCTCAAAGCCGGCATCGGTCAGCGCTTTTGTCACACGTGACAGCTCTTTTTGATGCGGCAGCGCGATGGTGTAATAATCCAGCCCGCTTGCATTTTCCGGTTTCGGCGGCGCATGTTTTCCGGCCCATATATTCAGACCGATGTGATGGTGATACCCTCCCGCTGAAACAAACAGAGCGGACATGCCCGCGTAATTGCCGACAATGTCAAAACCGAGGATATCGGTGTAAAACGCTTTGGCTTCCTGTAAATCCGTCACATGAAGATGGATGTGACCGATTACGGTTCCTTCTGGGAGACGGCTTTTCCGTTCAGCTCCGGCTTCTTCCAAAAGCCCGTCCACATCGACGGGCGCCGTTTGCATGACATAATTGCCCTCTGCATCCCGGCGCCACGTGCTGCGGGGACGATCGGCGTATATTTCAATACCGTTGCCGTCCGGATCAGACAGGTAAAGAGCCTCACTGACCGCGTGATCCCCCTGACCGAGCGCGATGCCGTTTTCAATCAGCCTGGCCAATGCGATGCCGAGTTCTTTCCGGTCAGGCAGAAGTATCGCGAAATGGTAAAGGCCGGTGACAGACCGCTCCGGCAGAACGACGGCGCTTGGATTTTCTTCAAGCACCAGCAGGACGCGTTTTCCGTCTGCTGACAGTCTTGCTGAACGATCTGTCTGCGAGATGACTTGAAGGCCGATTACATTCCGGTAAAAGCCGAGCGAGCGTTCCATATTTTTAATGGTCAATTTGACATAACCGATTGCCGTATCTTGATGAATGCCGGTCATTTGAACGCCTTCTTTCTTATGCTGAAAAAGTTTCTCCCTTTTTTGATTTGAAAAGGAGCTGATCCAATGAAAGCAGACGGCTTCCTGAAAGCGCTAAGTGAATTGACGCAACCAGTAAGATGAAATCAAATTCCGATCCGCCCATAAATGGTGAGGAAAGCTTCGCCGTGAAGATGGCGCCGACTAATGTGACGGCAAACAGAACGCCGATAATGCGCGTTGCCAAACCGAAAAAGATCAGAACCCCGCCGACAAGCTCAATCGTCGCGATGACATAGACCATAAAGGCCGGAATCCCGATGCTCTGGAAAAATTGCGTAGTTCCTTCCAACCCTTGAAACTTGGATAAACCGTGAACAAAAAAGATAATACCTGTTACAACCCTTAAAAGCAGTGTTCCTGTTTCGAATGATTTATTCATAAAATCCTCCTTGAAAATTATTATCACTTACTTTATGTAAGCTAGTATATATACATAACTTATTTACGTCAAGTAATTTTGTTACATTTAACGAAAATAACTTAAAAGTACTATTTGCCTTCGCGAAAAAAAGACCTCCGCACTCTGTCGGAGGTCTTTTTCCCTATCTATGATTCCCGGAACTGGCTTTCATATAATTCCCGGTAAAACCCGTTCTGGCTGAGAAGTTCGGCATGGGTTCCTTTTTCAGCCATTTCGCCGTCTTTCAGCACAAGAATCTGATCAGCTTTTTGAATCGTGTTCAGCCTGTGAGCGATGATGACGCTTGTTCTGCCCGCCATTAAACGGCCGAGCGCTTCTTGTATTTTCACTTCGGTCACTGTGTCAATGTTGCTCGTCGCTTCATCCAAAATGAGCAGCACCGGGTCTGCCAGCACAGCTCTCGCGATGGAAATGAGCTGTTTTTGTCCTTGGCTGATGCCCGCGCCGTTTTGGGTAAGAACAGTATCATAGCCTTTCGGGAGCCGTTCGATGAACCCGTGGGCATTGGCGGCTTTTGCGGCTTCCTCCACCTCTTTGTCAGAAGCATCCAGACGGCCGTAGCGAATATTTTCCCTGATGGTGCCCTGAAAGAGAAAGGAATCCTGCAGGACAAACCCCATGTTTTTTCTCAGACTGGATCTCGTCAGTTTTTTGATGTCCGTTCCGTCAATGAGGATTTTTCCATTATTCGGCTCGTAAAAACGGGCGATCAGGCTCGTAATGGTTGTTTTACCCGCTCCGGTCGGTCCGACGAAGGCGATGGACTGTCCTTTCGGAACGCTGAAGGACAGGTGTTTTAAGATCGGGCTGTCTTCATGATAGCCGAAGGAGACATCTCGGAATTCAATCTCTCCCGTTTTGATCGGCTGGTACAGCGCATGCTCTTCATCTTCCCGCTCCTCTTTTTCATCAAGCACGTCAAACACCCGTTCAGCCCCGGCGATGGCCGATAACATCGTATTGAACTGATTGGCTAAATCATTTAAAGGGCGCGTGAACTGCCGCGAATATTCGGCGAATACGACGATGGAACCGATTGAAATCCATCCCTTCAGCGCAAACAGCCCGCCGACCGCCGCTATAATCGTAAAGCTTAAATTGTTTAAAGAGTTCATGACTTTCGGAATGAATCCCGAAATTGTCTGCGCCCAAAACCCCGATGATTGTAACGCCGCGTTTTTTTCTAAAAATTGTTCCATGACGCGGTCTTCCCTCGAATAGGCTTTAATGACCTTCGCCCCTGATATCGACTCTTCAATAAAACCGTTCAGCTCGCCGAGGTTTTTCTGCTGCTGCTTAAAAAGCAATCCCGTCCGGTTGGTGATCCATTTAATGCTCAAAAGCATGATCGGAATAATCAAAAGCGTGATCAATGTTAAAAGCGGACTCATGTACAGCATGACGGCGATTGTGCCGACGAATGTAATGACGCTCGACAGCACTTGAATGACGGATGTATTTAAAGTGGAGCTGACATTTTCGATATCATTGGTGACCCGGCTCATTAAGTCCCCGAGCCGCTGTTTATCAAAAAACGGAATCGGCAGCTCATGCAGATGGGTAAACAGCTCGCTCCGCATTTTAAACACGGTGCTTTGCGAGATATTGATCATCCAATAGTTTTGAAACCATAAGGACAATGATTGCACGAGGTAAATCCCAAACAGGATGAACAGCACCCCCGCCAATCCGTCTGTCGTCTGTCCGACGATAAAATGATCAATCGCTTTCCCGATGACGAACGGTCCGAGCAGGCCGAATATGGCGCTTATGACTACCATGATGATCACAAGGGTTAAAAGCCCTTTTTTCTCGGCTACATAAGACCAGATTCTGCGCAGCGTGCCTTTTGTATCTTTTGCTTTCGCGCGTTTTCTGCCGCCTTCATTTGATTTGAGCGGTATTTTCGGATATCGGAAAGGTTTACGAATGTCTTTTTGCATTGTCAGCTCCCTCCTTTCCGAATTGTGATTCATAAATCTGCCGGTACAGATGAGACTGTGCCATCAGCTCTTTGTGCGTGCCTTTGGCCAGCAGTTCGCCGTCTTCAAGCAATAAGATGGTGTCAGCCTTCATCGCAGTCGTTATTTTCTGCGTAATAATCAGTGTCGTGCATTCATAGGATCTGATCGCTTGTAAAAGCTTCGCTTCCGTTTGAAGATCAAGCGCGCTCGTACTGTCATCTAACAGCAGGAGGGACGGCTTTCTGATAAAAGCGCGCGCGATGGAAATCCGCTGCTTCTGCCCGCCTGACAAATTGACGCCCCGCTGTCCCAGCACCGTGTCGTATCCGTTTGACAGCTTCATAATCGTGTCATGGATTTGCGCGTCTTTGGCCGCCTCCATTACTTCATCTAGTGAAGCATCCTCCCGCCCCCAGGCGATATTTTCACGGATGGTGCCCGAAAACAGAAGCACTTCCTGCGGAACATAGCCGATTTCCCTGCGCAGCCCGCAAGCGGAGAATTCACCGATCGGTTTGCCGTCTATGAAAATACTGCCCGAATCAGCCGTGTACAGGCGCGGAATCAGCTGAAAAAGCGTTGATTTTCCTGAACCTGTCGCGCCCATAATGGCAACCGTTTCTTTCGGGCTGGCAGAAAAGGACACGTGATGCAGCGCGTCTTTTTCCATGCCCGGATAGCGGAAGGACACTTCGCGAAACTCAATCCCGCCTGCAAGCGCCCGTGCCGGGTCCTGCCCCGTTCCCTCGCCGCCTTCTGTTTCCAGCACCTCGCCGATTCTTTCTCCGGAAGCCTTCGCCCGGGAAAATACCATGATAAGAAAAGGAAGGACGGACAGCGCGCCTGTAATCCGCGTCGCATAGTTAATGACGGAAACGACATCGCCGACCTGCGCTCCGCCCTGAGCAATGCTTTTGGCGCCGAACCATAAGATAAACAAAATACAAATGTTCATCAGCAGCATTAAAATCGGCATCGCCGCTTCCACGAGACGAAAAGCGGAGACCGTTTTTTCCATCAGCTTCGTATTCGATTTCAAAAAACGTTTCACTTCGTGGTTTGCACGGAGGAGCGCTTTAATCAGTTTGATCGCCGTCAGGTTTTCCTGCATGATCGTGTTGACCTGATCAAGCCGCTTTTGCACAGACCGAAACAGCGCGCCGCCTCTTTTCAGCACCCACAGCAAAAACAAAAGCAAAATCGGCACCGTGATCAGCAGAAAAAACCCGAGTTTCGCATTGACGGTCAGCGAGAGAATAATGCCCCCCGCAATCATTAACGGCGCCCGGAGCATAAACCGGAGACTCATGAAAAGCATATTCTGAACCTGTGTCACATCGTTTGTCAGCCGGGTAATAAACGATGTGGATGAGAATTGCGCAAACGTCGAATAGGAGAAGGATTGAATCTTTTGAAAAAGCCCTTTTCGCGTATCATACGCATAGCTCTGGCTGATGTGGGCGGAGTAGAATGAATTTAAAATGCCCGATGCGAATGAAACAGCGGTCAGTCCGATCATCACGCCGCCCCACAGCCAAACCGTACCGAGATCCTGCTTTAAAATTCCTTCGTCAATGATTTTCCCGATCAGCAGGGGCTGTATCAGCTCTACCGCAAGCTCGATGAGCATGAAAAACAGAGCGATTCCCGCCAAAAGAGAATACGGTTTTACATATGATAAAGCCTTTGACATGTGTAAGCCTCCAAATCCTTTGTTCAATATGTATGTATATTTATTTTATTTGTTTGTCTTAAATGAATAAAGGATTAACCCTTGGACTCGCACTTTTATTATGTACTTTGTGTAAAAAAACGGAAATCATTGAGGATAAAAATTGAAGGAATGAGGCGGTGCAGATATATGGAGGCTGTCTTATCTTTTCTTTTTACCAGCTTCTGAATCGGAGCCTTGATTTTAAAATGAATTAGCGGAGCCTTTAAAAAGGCGTCCGCTATTCAGGATGGTCATTTGTGCTTTGTCATTTCATTTAACGAATGAAAACGAGAGCGACCCCGAATCCTTTATCAGCATCAAACTCATTGATCACTTTCATGACCTGCCAGCGCTGGTTTGAAGCATCAGATTTTGTTGCAATCCCGTTATGAGCGTGAATAAAATCTCCCGGTTTCACAGTCTCATCGCATCTGACATATACCTGGCCGATGAGTCCGACAATGTTCCACTCGTCTCTCTCTTCTCTTGAAGCGTAGTCTTCTTCAGGCCGAAAGTCCGGATTTTCCTTTGGCGCCATGACCGTATGGCCATTCGCATCTTTCTGTTCTTCATAAACATAGCCGCCAAATTCATTCTTTACGTATCGTCCCGACCAGTGAAAACTCGACTCACCAAGAATCACTCCGGCGGTCTCGGAAATGACCCCAAGCATGAGGTCACCTTTTTCAGCCGGTCTGATCTTATCACCTTCAAGTGTGACAAGTGTTCCCGTCTGAATCTTTTCCCCTCTCAGGCTTTCAAAATACTCGGCGTAGTCAGAGAATGTCGAGGAACCTGTTACGCCTCCCGTAGCCTTAATTGTTCCTTCTTTTGCGTGAAGCTCAATCTTTCTGTTGGCTGATGACGGAGTGCTGCCGGCACCCCAGCCCCATACAGTTGAGTTCGCATTTGGGTTAATCGTATTATATGAACCGATTACTCCAGATTGAGAACCTCCTGCAGCCTGTCCCCGGACAGAACCGACGACAAAGCCATTAGTTCCTGTAACATGGGAATCTTTAGATGCCATAACAGAAGATCCTTTATGTTTAAACAACTCATACGGTGTTTTTTTACCGCCTACATGAAATGTTGTTTCATATCCTTGAAAATCAATATTTGATATATTCAGATCCGGACCCGAAGAATAGAGTCCGACCGTTCCGCTGCCGGCTCCCAATCTATGCCCGTATACATTGCTCACTGTACAATTATCAACGCCTCCGCCAAAAGCAAGCCCCGTCGTGCCGCCGTCAACTAGAAAAACGCCGTCAATCATGCACTTACCTACCGCATTTTCTCCGCCAAGAACATACAGATCATGAGCAGCGGAGCGGAACCCGCGGATCGTAATATTCTTCAGATTGACATACCGCCCTTTGTAATAAATCATAATGATCGTGTCATTGCTGTAATCGTATGAACGATCTTCACAAATAGCTTGGAAATTCACTATATTAACTGAATCATAGCCCGAAACAACCAACGCACTCGCTCCGACGCCTTTATATATAGAATTTTGTTTAGGATTTGTTGCCTGACAATTTACTAATTGGACATCATGGGCAGTTTTTGATGTCGGCTCAGCCGATAAATGATGGCCAATATGTCTAATGCAAAAACCGATCGCATTTTCGTAAGCACGGCAATTAGCCAGTTGAACTCGTTTAGCCGCCGGTGCATAGTCATGCGCCTTAATTTCAAAACCGCGTGCACCGCCAATTGCAACACAGCTATCTACAAATACATCTTGAGAACCGTCATCGATCTCAAAGCAATTTGAATTTGACGTGCCATTCCCATTGCCCATCGGGTGATAGGAAACACAGTGGCTGAAAGTAGTGTGGAATCCAAAATGACAAGTAAAGTTATCATCCCCGGACCCTGTTGCTTCACAATGTGAAAACGTTACAAAGTTACAGCCGTTGGGCTGATAATAAGTTGGATCATCTTTTTCTCCATGTCTGTTATAGTTCGGGCTTGTAGAATCAAAGCCGTGCAGGCCGGCGTTCTTCGCAAACACATGCTCGACAAAAGAATAGTCAACATTCGCAAAAAGCAAACAGCTTGAAGTGGGACCTTTCGGAATCTTCCAGCCGGAAGGACGCGTATCCTTGTTCCAATCCAAAGTGAGATGGCCGACATAAATATTTTCATTACCGTTCGTATAATCACTGTTGGTCAGAACAGAATGGCCGACCGGTGTTTCGTCTAATAATTTAATGACCGTTCTTTTCTTGCCTGCTCCGACAAGCATTGTATTTGAAGGAACAAACAATCCCGATGTTCTGAATACACCCGCGGGAACTGTTACGACATAACCTCCGTCGGCCATGGCATCATGAAATGCCTGCGTATCATCCGTTACGCCGTCACCTTTAGCTCCAAAATCCATAACGTTCCGCTCTGTCACATGTTCAAATCTGTTTTCATACATTTTAAGTCTTTCGTTTAAATTTTCATAAGTTGACGTGCCATTGCTAAGCGCAGCACCGATTTTGCTGTCAATCGCTTCAAAGTTTTGAGCAATGCTTTCAACCTCAATCCCCTCCGTTTTATCGGGTTTGTAAAGTCCTAAGAAAGTCGTATAGTTTGTCATTGCCTTGCCTCCTATTTGTTAATTGCTATTTAAAATACCGCAGAAGTCATTTCGTTTTTTGCACCCCCTCATTTTCACTCCTGCATGTACAGGTGGCAAAGGTATGACAAATTCATACATTTCTTCAAAACATAAAAAGAGCGCCGGATTAACAAGCGCTCTGCACATAATCTGCTGCTGCAGTATTTTAACCGTTCAATATTTTCTCGACACGCTCCCGCATTTGCGGAACGCCTAATCCGACAATGACCTGAAGCGCCCTGCCTTTTCTGACGACGCCGTGGGCTCCCAGCTCTCTGAAATCGGCGTCACTTTTGACCTTTGATTCATCAGCGACAGTGACGCGGAGACGGGTGGCGCAATTGGTGACCTCCGTAATATTGTCCTTTCCGCCCAGCGCTTCAATATACAAAGCGGCTGTATCCCGCTGTGTTTCGTCTGCCGCCGCTGTTTCTTTTGAAGCCTGCTTCCGTTCTCTGTACTCCTTTTTTGAATAGAGCTTTGTTTCCTGCCCTTCCTCTTTTTCTCTGCCCGGTGTGGCGATGTTGAATTTGAGAATGAGGAAACGGAAGACGAAAAAGTAAACAGCGGTAAAACACAATCCGATAATGATCTGGTATACATACGTCAAGCCGTGGCTTGACGCCAGCGGAATCCAGTTCAAGGTCGCAGCTTCGATCAAACCGCCTCCCATATTTCCGACGACGCCGGCCATATACATGACGGTTGCCATGGAAGCGGCAAGCAAAGCATGAACCGCAAATAAAAACGGCGAGATAAAAAGGAATGTAAATTCAATCGGCTCTGTAATTCCCGCGACAATGGACGTCAAGGTGACCGGGATCAATAGGCCAGCGACGATTTTTTTCTTTTCCTTTGAAGCCGTGGCGTAAAAAGCGAGCGCGATTCCCGGAATGCCGAAGATTTTCGAGTTGCCGTGAAGCGCGAAGCCCCCCTGCGGGAACAATTCTTTCAGCGGTTTGACGCTTTGAGAGTATTCCCCGAGATGCTGGGCCCAATAGGTGACGATACCGCCTTCAGCCACAGCCGGACCGTAAACAAACGGCGAGTAAATAAAATGATGCAGGCCGGTCGGAATTAAAATCCGCTCCAAGAATGTGTAAATCCACACGCCGATCGCCCCGGAAGAAACGAGAAAACTTTGCAGCGAGCCGATTCCGGACTGAACCATCGGCCATACGTATGCCACCGCAAGTGAAATCGGTATCATAATGAAGAAAGAAATGATAACGATGTAGGAAGATCCTTGAAAAATCCCCAGAAAATCCGGCAGTTTTTTATCAAAATAACGATTGTGCAAATACACGACAATAGATGAAATAAAGATGGCGCCGATAATATTCGTATCAAGCGTTTTGATGCCGGCGATCATCGTCAGCCCGCTCGCTCCGCCGGCTTCCTGAGTCATATCGACGTGAAAAGCCCCGCCCCAAACCGTCAGAATCGCATTGATAAAGTAATTGAATGTCAGATAAACTGTAAGCGCTTCCAAACAAGCCCGCGCCTGCGCTTTTTTCGCTAAGGCGACAGGTATGCCGATCGCAAACAGGAGCGGCATTTGATTAAAGACGGTCCAGCCGCCTTGTTCAATGACATACCAGCATTGATACCAAAGCCCGTCAGGATCAGCCAGCGGCCCCATCAGCGTTTTATTTTTAAACAGCGTACTCAGACCGACAATAATACCGGAAAATGCAAATAACAAAACAGGCACAAACATCGCGCTGCCGAAGCGCTGGACTTTTTGCATCATTTCACGTGACCTCCCGCTATTTATCAAAATTTTCGAGCTCTTTATAATCAACATATGCGCGGAATAACGCTTCGCCCACCAGAAAAAACGGGGCAAATGCGACGATTTCCGTTTTATCGCTTAACGTCACCGGCTTGCTGGTCGCATAAAGATTATACGGCGTCGTTTGCGCCAGTACGTTGTTTTTCAGATTGGTGATTGAAATAAACGGAACTCCCTTTGCGGACAGGGTCCTTACCTGCGGAATTAATTCGGGTGTTTCGCCTGATAAAGAAATAATGATGAATACGTCATCAACCGTAAAATCATCACACATGATATCAAACTCTGTGATGTCCTGAATTAAAATCAGATACTTCCGCCGGGATACAAACATCCGCTGCAGCTCACGGGCGCACACCCTCTGAGCCGTCCCCGATCCGTAAACGAAAATCCGTTTTGCTTCATCTATCAGCCGGCACATCTCCGTCATATCTTTTGACTTCACGTATTTTACATTGGCTTCAATATCATCCAGCAGCTTTTCAAACGTCATATTCTCGCCCTCTTCAGGCTGATCCTCCCATTTCAGAAAAACACGGAATTCACTGTAGCCGCTGAAGCCCAGTTTTTGGGCGAGCCGCAGGATGGAAGACCGAGAGACATTGCAGGCTTTCGCCATGTCATTGATACCGAGATGGTAGCACGTATGCTTATGATTCAATATATATTTTAAAATATAAAAATCGTTGTCATTTAATTTCGCGTAATGCTGGTTAACCAGTTCTTCAAGACTCATCCCAAAAATCCCCCCGTTTTCTTTCTATTATATAGAATAACAGATAAAGAAAACGGGGAAGATTGTCATCAGGAAATAGGAGACGGACTTACATCAAGCTCAGGCCAGTAGTCCTTGTTAGCCTCCATCAGATCTTCAAGAATCAGTCTTGCCACACGGGCGTTCGGCACTGTTTTTGACAGGATCAGCGCCTGCCACAGCTTTTGAAATGACCGCTCTTCCCACGCTTCAGCCGTCAGTTTTTCGACAGACACCTGCTGTTCCATCAGGCCTTTTTGAAATTGCGGTATGTTCCCGACTGAGAGCGGTTCCGGTCCGTTTGAGCCTACGAGACAAGGAATCTCAACCATGGCTGACGGATCAAAGTTTGCGATCGCGCCGTTATTTTCAACGATTAACAGCATCCTCTCCCCTGTGTTGTAAGCGATGGCCCGGGCAAGGTCGACGATATAGGAAGCATGATCATCAATTTTAATTTCACTGTTCTCCGATGATTGTTCGCGCGTAATCATATCGCATTGGCTGAAAATGAAAGCTTCCCGCCCTTCCATGACTTCGTTGGCTCTCGTATGGTTCGGATTTGATTTTTTCACCATATCATCCGGGAATAAGTAATATTGCAGATATGTGTTCGGAAGCGTATCCGGATCAGCCGCCTGTACGTCGCGCGCTTTTTTGAATGTGTCATTCCAGCTTGCTTCAGTCTGTTCGGCCTCCGTCTTCGGAACGTAGCCGTATTCACGGACATGCTCTTTCAGCTTCGGCATTAAATCATTGCCATGCCGGTCTGTGATGGACGTCCACCAGCCAAAGTGGTTCAAGCCGTAGTAACGGACGTTCATTTCTTTTCGTGAAGATAATCCGAGGATGTTCGCCATACGATCCTCAATTCCGACCGGCATGTCGCAGATGTTCAATATTTTCGAATTCGGTCTGAGGCGCCGTGTAGCTTCGGCCACAATCGCCGCCGGATTGGAGTAATTCAGCATCCATGCGTCGGGCGAGTACGTTTCCATATAATCAAGAATCTCCAAAACACCGCCGATAGAGCGCATGCCGTATGCGATTCCGCCCGGCCCGCATGTTTCCTGGCCGACCACGCCGTACTTCAGCGGGATTTGTTCATCGAGCGCGCGCATCGCATATTTTCCGACGCGGATATGCGCCATGACGAAGTCAACATCCGTAAAAGCCGTCTCTGGGTCATCAGTCGCCAGAAATTCAATGTCCGGCGCTTTTTCTTTTATAAATACCTCACACGCACCCGCAATCCGCTCCTGCCTTTCTTTATCATTGTCATAAAGTTTCAGCTTTCTGATCGGAAACTCTTCCAGGTGATTCAAAAGCATTAATACAATTCCGGGGGTAAATGTGCTGCCGCCGCCTGCAATAACGATTGAGAATGATTTGTCTGTCATGTGAAGCCCTCCTCTGATAACGTTTACATTTTATTTATATCATGAGAAGGTCCGATCTGTACCGGGTTTGGAGGAGTTAGATCATTTAATCATTTTTAGTTATTTTTCTCAAAAAGCGGGAAAGTTCCCACAGGTACGAAAAAGGCCTGCTGTCATCAGCAGACCCATTCTCAAAAATGCTCTTGTAAATCAGAAAGCAGCACTTCCTGCTCAAATTGCGGATTTCCGATCGGGAAAATTCTGGCTGTTTCCTTGTCTTCGTTGACATGCTGAATATAAATCGGAACTCCTTCGTACGTCACATACGCCATGGCGGCGGATTCTGAAATGTCTTTCGCACGCTGTGTATTCACGTCTCAAACCTCCTTTAGGCCTCACACATAACGTGTCCGGCAGCCAAGAGAAGTATGCTTGTTTCTTACAATTGTCCGGTGGTGAGTTTGAATTTTTTGAGGCGTTTGTAAAACGTGCTCCGCGGGATTCCGGCCATTTTGGCGGCCAGCGTGACATTCCCCTTCGCTGATTCAAGCGCGTTTACGATGATGTTTTTCTGAATGTGCTCCCGGATGGAGACAGGGGACGCTTCTTCCTGTTCATAAGACTCGGCCGCCTCTTTAAGACCTGACGCTTCAAGCAGGGCTGCGATGGGGTGTTCTGACAGCCGTCCGTCCGGGAACATGACGGAAAGACGTTCAAATACATTAAACAATTCCCTGATATTCCCCTGCCATTTCCGGCTCTTTAATAGGTCTAAAAAGTCATCAGGAAGTTCCCCCCGCCAGCCGCGATTTCGCTGAAATTCAAGGAAGAGGCCTGGAATGTCTTCGGTGCGTTCTCTTAATGGAGGGAGGTGGATCGGACAGACGTGAAGCCGGTAAAATAAATCTTCTCTCAGCTTTTTGCATTGGACAAGCTGTCTCAGATCAGTGTGGGTGGCAGTGATGATTCTGATGTCAACGGGAATCTCTTTTGTCCCGCCGACCGGGGTGACTTTCCGTTCCTGCAGCACCCGTAACAGAGCGACCTGCATGGAGTGTGATATTTCTCCGATTTCATCGAGGAAAAGCGTGCCTTTATCGGCTTTTTGCAAAGCGCCGTTATGTCCTTTCCGTTTGGCCCCGGTGAAGGCGCCTTCCGAGTAGCCGAACAGTTCGCTTTCAATCAGCTTTTCGGGGACCGCTCCGCAATTGACGGCGATAAACGGGCCGTTTTTCCTGGAGCTGTTGTTATGAATCGCCCGGGCGGCAACCTCCTTTCCCGTCCCGGTTTCTCCCGTAAGACAAACGGTTGCGTCCGTTCGGGCGACAAGCTCCAGCTGCTGAAGCATATGTCGGGATGACGGGCTTTTGCCTGCCGCACCATGGAATATAAAAGACGGCTTTTCTTCTCGTTTGAATAAATAAACGCATGTGTAGCCGTTCTCCTCCCGCTTCGCCTGCTTGATGTGATAGCCCTGTTCCTCAAGCTCGCGCAGCATATGTCCGGTAAAATGCTGAACGGGACGGCTTGCGGCGATAACCCGGCTCATTTCATTGCAAAGCACGATCGGATCGTGTGACCGGGTCAGCCCGGCGAATTGGCTGATCATATCAAGTTCTGTCATTTTGATCTTTAGGGCAAGCTCCCGTTCCGCCGTATAAGCGATGGAGGAGGCAATTCCGAGCATAAACGGCTGAGCGCGGGCGGCGGGGCAGGAAATATCAATGACACCCGCCAGCCGCCCGTCTTCATAACGGATCGGCGCGGCGGAACAGCTCCATTGATGAGAAGCGAGCGAATAATGTTCAGAGCCGTGTATCATGACCGGCTCATTTGTATAAAGAGCCGTCCCGATCGCATTCGTGCCGACGGCCGTTTCCGTCCAGCGGGCGCCTTTTAAGAAATTGATGCGGTTCGCTTCATGAATGGTGCGCGGGTGGCCTTCAACTGAATGGACAACGCCGTCAGAATCAATCAGGAGAACCATCATTTCCATTTCCCGCATCGCCGTTTTCATTCTTTCTGCATACGGCGTTGAGGCCGCTAAAAATAACGCATGCTTTTCGGCCTGTCTTTCTAAATGATCTGCCGGCATCACATTCGGCCCCTTTTCGAGATAAGGGTTGACGTCGGCTTTTTTGCAGCGGTGCCATGAGGCGGCCACCCGCTTCTGAATACGGGATTCATCGAGAACGCCTTCTTTCACAAAACGCTTCCAGGTTTTAAAATCATTCCGAATGACATTCATTGTATTCGCTCCCCCCTGTTCAGACCATCTTTTCATATATTGTAGGGGAAAAATAAAGCGCTTTCAACGAAAAATACCCCTTCTCATCTGAGAAAGGGTATTCCGGTTATACGGAATGCACCGCAAGTCCGGTGACATTCAGCAGGGCTTCCTGAAGCGTTTCTGACAGAGTCGGATGCGCCGCGATAAAGTGCTCCGACATATCCGCCGTCATTTCACCGTTCATCATCATGACCGCCTGACCGATCAATTCCGTCACGTCCGGCCCGATCATTGACACGCCGACGATTTCTCCGAATTCCGGTTCGGCAATGATTTTCATTTTGCCGCCATGCTGATGTTTAATTAACGCTTTTCCGTTAGCAGAAAATGAGCATTCTCCGATTTTCACATCTCCGTATGTCTCTCTCGCCTGTGTTTCCGTCAGCCCGACAGCGGCCATTTCCGGCGATGTATAAATACAGCGGGGCACCGCCCGCATATTGACTTTGCTGTCCTTTCCCGAGGCATGCGCGGCGGCTGTGATTCCTTCATGAATGGCGGCATGCGCGAGCTGCATTCCTCCGGCCGCATCGCCGCATGCGTATATATGAGGCACATTGGTCTGCATATGGTCATTGACTTCAATACCGCGCGGAGAATACCGGATGCCGGCCTGCTCCAGATTCAGGCCTTGCAAACGCGGTTTTCTCCCGATTGCAACCAAAATGTGATCAGCCTGCGCCTCAATTTCTTTGCCGTCTTTTGTCCACACGGCGGTTTTCCTTTCTTTGTCAATCCGCTGAAGGGCGGCTTTCGTCTGAATATCAGCCCCGCTGTCTCTTAAAGAGTCTTCGAAAACGGCGGCGATTTCTCCGTCTTCTGCCGGGAGCAGCCGGTCAGCCGATTCAATCACCGTCACTTTCGTTTTAAACCGGCTGAATAAAGAGGCAAATTCACAGCCGATCACACCTCCCCCGACAATAAGCAGAGAAGAAGGAATTTGCTGTAAAGAAAGCGCGTCTTTGCTGTCGATCACCCAATCGCCGTCAAATGGGGCAAACGGCAGCTCCGCCGGTTCAGATCCGGATGCAATCAATATCCGATCCGCTTCCAGAATGTCTTTTGCGCCTCCTTCTCCTTCAACTAGCAATGTCTGCTCTGTGAGAAATGAAGCTGTCCCGCTGATGACTTTAATCTGATTTGCTTTCATTAAGTATTGAATTCCCTGCACGAGCTGGCTGACGATTTGCCGTTTGCGCCCCTGCATGCGGGCCCAATTGAGTGTAATGTTTTGCGGCAGTTCGATGCCGAATGTATCTGCGTGCCTGATTTTATCGAGCACATTCGCGCTTTCCAAAAGCGACTTTGTCGGGATGCACCCCTCATTGAGACAAGTGCCTCCGAGCGGCCCTTTGTCGATCAGAACGACTTCTTCTCCCCTCCGCGCGGCAGTCACGGCAGCTGCATATCCGGCAGGCCCGCCGCCGATAATGGCTAGTGTCAATCTCTTCACCCTCTCTATAAAATCAATCCGGCCGGCTCTTCAAGCAGCGCTTTGACCGTTTTCAGGAAGTCCGCAGCCGGTGCGCCGTCACATACTCTGTGATCAAAGGTAAGGCTCAGCGGCAGCATGATGCTTTTGACAAGCTCATCTCCTTTAAACGCAGGCGTTTCATAGCTTGCGCCCACTCCGAGAATACCGGCTTCAGGCGGATTAAGAATCGGGGTGAAATGCTCAATTCCGTAACCCCCGAGATTTGTAATAGAAAATGTCGATCCGTGCAGATCATCTCCGGAAGCATTGCCTTCCCGCGCCCGGCGTGCCGATGTGCTGATGTGATCCGCAAGCTCAAGGAATGAAAGCTTTTCCGCATCCCGAATCACCGGCACGACGAGACCGTTTTCAAGAGAAACCGCCATCCCGAGGTGGACATATGGATAGGTGATGATCCGCTCCTCTTGATAAGAGCTGTTCAGCTCAGGATGCTGTTTCAGCGCAAGCACTGCGGCCCGGGATACGAAATGTGTGACCGTCAGTTTAACACCGCTCCGCTTTTTCACGCTGTCGGCGAGCTGCTGCTGCCATTTTACAAGCTCCGTAATGTCCGCTTTCATCGTCAGCGTCAGCTGGGCGCTGTTTTGCAGGCTTTTGTGCATTCGGTCTGCAATTACTTTTCTCATCGCTGAAGCCGGTTTTTCCTCCGGCTGTGCCGTCTGAACCGAAGACTGCGGTTCAGATTCCGTCTTCATGGCCTTGATGACGTCAGCTTTTACGATTCTGCCTCCGGGCCCCGTCCCGTTCAGCGTATCAACTTTCAACCCGGCTTTCTCCGCCATTTTTCGGGCAACGGGAGATATTTTCACGCGGTGTTTACGCTTTTGCACGGCTTTGGGAGCGGGAATATGTTCAGGTTCAGATTGCGGTTTCCCTGCATTTTCAGGAGCCGGCGCCTCCTTCTCCCGCACTTCTTCGCCGTTTTCCCCGATATAACAGATGGGCGTTCCCGGCGGGACTCCTTCTCCCTCTTTGACTTTAATATGGAGAAGCGTGCCGCTTTCAGGCGCTTCTATTTCCATTTCTATTTTTTCCGAGTTGATGCTGGCGATGCTTTCTCCCTTTTCAACCGGGTCGCCGACTTTTTTATTCCAGACGGATACTTCACCTTTCTTCATCGCCATTCCCAGCTTCGGCATTACTACTTTTACAGCCATTCTATATCCCTCCTTTAATTCATTGCCGGCTCGCCAAGCAATTCAAGCGTGACGCTGACAATTTGGTCTGGTGTCGGCAAATATTGATCTTCAAGCACCGGCGAAAACGGCACTGGTGTATGCGGCGCTGTAATCCGTTTAATCGGCGCATCAAGCAAATCAAAGCCCTTATCGGCGACAATCGCAGCAATATCCGTGGCGATGCTGCAGCGCGGATTGGCTTCGTCAATGATGATCAGCCGGTTTGTTTTTTCTAACGATGTGAAAATCGCTTCCTCATCTAAAGGAGACAGACTCCGGGGATCAAGCACCTCGGCGTCGATGCCTTTCTCAGAAAGCTGCGCAGCCGCTTCAAGCGCAGTATTGACCTGCTTGCCGACTGCAAAGAGCGTGACATCATTGCCTTCGCGTTTGATATCCGCCTTTCCGAGCGGAATTGTATAATAATCTTCCGGCACCTCGCCCTTCATGTTGTAGGACGTTTTATCTTCAAAAAAGAATACCGGATCATTGTCTTCTATTGCCGAAAGCAGCAAACCTTTGGCGTCATACGGATTGGACGGCACAACCGTCTTCAGACCCGGGATGCTGGTGAACAGGCCATACAGCGCCTGCGAATGCTGAGCGGCTGCCCGGAACCCGGCTCCGTATGTGGTGCGGACGGTGATCGGCACTTGCGCTTTACCGCCGAACATATAGCGGAATTTCGCCCCTTGGTTGATCACTTGGTCAAAGCACGTTCCGATAAAATCGTTAAACATCAGTTCCGCAATCGGTCTCAGCCCCGTGGATGCCGCAGCCATGGCCGCACCCATGTAGCCCGCCTCAGAAATTGGTGTGTCCAGCACCCTGCTTCTGCCGAATTCCTGTACGAGCCCCTTTGTGACCCCGAGTACACCGCCCCATGCTTCATCATCTTGCAAGTGATCGACCGCCGCTCCCCCGGCGACATCTTCACCGATCAAAAGCACATTTTCGTCTTTTCTCATCGCAAGCTTCATTGCTTCATTGAGCGCGTCCGACATGCTTATGACTCTCGCCATCTCACATTCCCCCTTTTTCATATGACACGTAGACGTCTGTCAACAGCTCTGACTCTTTCGGATATGGACTCTTTTCGCTGAACGAGACGGCTTTTTCAATCGATTCGCTGACACGCTGTTCGATGTCTGACAGTTTATTTGCATCTGTTTCTTTTAGAAGATAGTTTTTAAAGCCTTGAATGGCATCCTTTTCTTCAAGATGCTCAGTCTTTTCATCCTTTGTTTTATAAGTTTGGGCATCCCCTTCGAAATGGCCGTAGTTTCTGTAAGTCATACATTCAATCAAAGACGGGCCTCCGCCGTTTCTTGCTCTTTCTATCGCTTCCCCGGCTGCCTGATAAACTGCTAAAATATCTTTTCCGTCCACCGTGACCCCCGGCATATTGTAGGCAGCCGCCCGATCGGCGATTGAATCACAGGCTGACGCGTACTCAAATGTCGTGGCTTCGCCGTAGCCGTTGTTTTCGGCGATGAACACGACAGGAAGGTTCCATACTGCCGCTAAGTTCAGCCCTTCATGGAAAGTCCCTTGGTTATTGGCTCCGTCCCCAAAAAAGCAAACGCTTACATTTTTAGTTTGTTTATATTTAGCCGTGAGCGCTGATCCGCATGCGAGCGTGAATCCGCCCCCGACGATTCCATTTGCGCCTAACATGCCTTTATCAAGATCCGCAATGTGCATAGAACCGCCTTTGCCTTTACACAGTCCGGTCGCTTTTCCGAATATTTCCGCCATCATGCCGTCCAGATCACAGCCTTTGGCGATACAATGGCCATGTCCCCTGTGTGTGCTTGTAATGCTGTCGCCATCATCTAAATGAGCGCACACCCCCGCAGCTACCGCTTCTTCACCGGCATACAAATGGACGAATCCGGGAAGCACTCCTTGCGCGAACAGTTCATGCACTTTGTCTTCAAAGCCCCTGATTTCCAGCATCTTTTGGTACATCCACAGCGCTTTCTCCTCAGTTAATGACAAGCCTTCTCGTTTTAACAATTCCATTTTGTGCGCCTCCTTCTATTTAGGGTTCACACTTATAAATGCAAGAAGCATGCCAGCCTTTGAAGCCCGTAAAATGAATGTTTTTATTTTTACAATGGAGACAGTTTGAGACAGGTGTCTCATTTTGTCTCGATCTGTTCCCTTTGTCTCGTTTTATGGCATACAAAAAAGACCGGGCATGACCCTGTCTTTGACAATGATCGACGTATTTATTTCCTCGGAAATCTTTTAACTGCTTCATTCTTCTGCATACAGTCTATCGCGGCGTTTGAGTGGTTACACTCTTTTTTTCATATCCGCGTGCTGCAGTTCATGCTTTTCTTCAACAGCCCGATTCAGCGCTTGAAGCATGTAGCCAATGCCTTTATACGATGACAAAGGCCAGGTGATATGCTGATGCTCTCCGATGACGGCGTTTAGGACGCTTCGGTATTTTTTCCCGCCAAGCATGACAAGCTCTTCGATGTCGGAAAAGCCTTTTTCATGAAATTGACGGCGCAGCTCGTCCGCTGCCATGATCTCCGGATGACCGGTTCCAAAAGTGACATCGTAATTTCCGGGAACCATATCATCCGGACGAAGGAATCCGTGCTTTGCCGACAAAATTACCCACTCATCGAAAAATGCTTTCGCATATCGCTCGCACGCCTGATGAAACGGGCTGAGATAAACGTCTTCCGCCCTTACCGGACCTGTATCTGAATGGACATCCCAAATTTTTTTCTTGCCGCAGGGGATGATGCACAGTCGTTTCATTTTTCTCTCCCCTTTATGATGTATGTCCTATCAATGTACCATGATTCGTTTATTTCTGCATGACGAAACTGGCCATGGATCTGTCTGGGTAAAAACTGCACACAAAAAGACCCGGAATTCAAACCGAAATCCGGGCCGGATGAAGAGGTATTTATGTCACTCTTGCTCCATCCCATCAAGATACTTTCTCTCAAAGTCATCGAGCAATGCACGCACTTCATCTGTTGACTTTGTATTCATGCATTGATTTCTTAATTCACTTGCTCCACGGAATCCGCGGAGATATATCTTGAAAAAGCGGGGGAGCGGTTTATATGCTCGAGCTTCTGCTTTTGAATATTCATCATGAAGATCCAGGTGCAATCTCAAAAGATCAAGCAATTCCTTACTGCTATGCTCTCTCGGCTCCTTTTCAAAGGCGAATGGATTAGTAAAAATGCCTCGTCCAATCATAATCCCGTCAACACCGTATTGTTCAGCGAGTTTCAAGCCGGTTTCACGGTCAGGAATATCCCCATTGATCGTCAATAGGGTATCCGGCGCTATCTCATCACGAAGTTTCTTGATTTCCGGGATGAGCTCCCAATGCGCATCTACTTTACTCATTTCCGCTCTTGTACGCAGATGAATGGAAAGATTCGCAATGTCTTGTTTCAGTATGTGTGTCAGCCAGCCGCGCCATTCGTCTATATCCGTGTAGCCAAGTCTGGTCTTCACACTTACCGGCAGACCTCCTGCTTTCGCCGCCTGTATTAATTCGGCTGCAACTTCAGGACGGCAAATCAGGCCGCTTCCCTTTCCATTCCCCGCCACATTAGGTACAGGACAGCCCATATTGATATCCAGGCCCTTAAACCCTAATTCCGCCATCCCAATACTCATTTGGCGAAAGTTTTCAGGCTTATCTCCCCATATGTGGGCAACCATCGGCTGTTCATCCTCCGTGAAAGTCAAACGGCCGCGCACACTATCCTTCCCATCCGGGTGACAATAGCTTTCTGAGTTTGTAAACTCTGTGAAAAACACATCAGGTCTGCCGGCTTCACTCACAACATGGCGAAAAACGACATCCGTCACATCTTCCATTGGTGCCAGTACAAAAAATGGCCGCGGTAATTCACGCCAGAAATTATCTGTCATAACAAATCCAAATCCTTTCATGATGGGATACAGTCAAACCTTGATCCCAAAATTAAAAACTGACCATGCTTCTTTTACACTTATAGCATGTGTCAGCACTTCTTATCAAACGATAGTAAATTTTGAACATTTCACTTTTTACACGTGAAAAAGTGAAAAGCAAACTGAAGCAGAACACCTTAATTGAGTTAACGTAATAAACTATCGCTATAGTTAACCCCATATCGCTCATTTCTGATCAACTCAGCCAACTCCTTAACCTTTAAAAGGGTTTGAGAGAGAAAAAAGTGTGATGATTATCTACACCTATTTTTTATTTATATTGTGGTTTATTAATAGTAGCGCTGACCTTCATCTTTCTTAGCGGCCTTACTTTTGCTCTTTTTGGATAAAAGGATTCCAACCTAAATAGAATATCATATGAGTTCTCCCTATTACCAATGCAAAATAATTGGCCATATGTCAATATCTTTATAACGTTTTAGTTTTAAAGTTATTACTTATAAACAAAATATCTGCATAAAAAAATAAATAATTACATTTATAAGGTGCCACAGAAATCACCTATAAAAGTTTGTATAAGGTTACGATTCGGTAATCCTGATCCAGAACCAATAAAATAGACTGCTGACTAAGTGTCGCAGTCTCATTCATAAGATTAATAAAAAAGTGTTCATTTTCTTTCATCATTAAATAAGGCATCAGAAGTTATTGCTTTCATTTCGAATATCCTTTGTTATACCTGTGATGATTTGTATAACAGTGAAAACCCCCAAGAAAACAGTGACAATATTAAACCATGGATTATCATAGAATGAAAGATATGTTTGAAAGAAATCCAGTTCAGCTATGTTTGCTGGGAATCCATTCATTTCTCTATAATTAGGACCCCATCCCGTTAATTCTGCAAAATTAAAATAAAGCTGTGAAACTAAAAATGCCAAAACCGTGAGAAACCAACTTCTTTTATACAACGGTCGTTTTTTGTTTACTTTATCCATTTCATTATCCATTTCCTTTTCTGCAATACTTTTTAGCCAAGTGTCAATCTAACATCATTATATGATGAAGCATGATTGTCGCAATAATTGCTTATTAAGGATATAACCATTGCAGGTATTACTGTAATAGTTGTTATCACTTGCGTTTCCGCCTCGGATTTATTTCTTCTTTGGGAATAAGGAAAATAATCGGGGCCCTTTTTTCCTGTTTAGGCTTTCATATCATGTATAACGACCAAACATGCTTTTTTAGTGTGTTTGATCTTTTATCCACAGTTGTTGCTAATAGTAGATGTTCCAACTGCCGTTGTGATTAGTGTAAGTAAGCCAACCTTGCCTTTTACACCTTCTGCTTCAGAACCTTCGTTCAGTGGTTGAGGTTCCAATATCTCTCATTCGGTTTCACCTCCTTTTTATCATTTATTACAACTATCGCCAATAGTAGAAGTGCCGATGAGTGTCGGGGACTTTATTCTTTAAGAAAGAAGTTTACAAAATATTAACTGAGATTACAAGTATTCACGTAACATGAACGACTTGTTATTGCTTCTGGTTCACAACAAGATCTTCATATTTTGTCTGTAATGCCGTTTCCAAACGAAAAAAAGAAAGTGAAGCAGCCTACTTGGCTGTTTTTCACTTGCTTTTCCATACGTTTTTTTCAACTCTTTTTATCAGTTAAATAAAGACAAAAGACAGATAGGACAAGGGCACAAAACATAAAAAAACCCGGAAATCGGAAATGTTTAATTTACCGAAATCCAGGTCTGATTACGAATTGTTTATTTTAGTTAGACGATTTTAATACAAGCTTCGCCACGGCTTCCACATGAGCCGTCTGCGGAAACATATCAACAGGCTGAATATATTCGACGCGATAGTCCTTCGACAGCATCTGCAAGTCTTTCGCCAGTGTGGAAGGATTGCAGGATACGTAGACGAAGCGCTTCGGTTTTACTTTTTTGATGGTATCTAAAAATGTTCTGTCACAGCCCGTTCTCGGCGGGTCGACGATGACCACGTCAGGGCGGAAGCCTTCTTTCGTCCATTTCGGGAGCCAGTGTTCGGCTGTTCCTGTGACATATGCCGCGTTTTTGATGCCGTGTTTTTTGGCGTTTTTCTTCGCATCGTCAATTGATTCTTTAATGACGTCCATGCCGCGGATCTCTTTTGCGCCGCTTGAGACCCACATGCCGATCGTACCGACGCCGCAATACGCGTCTACGACTTTTTCTTTTCCTGTCAGCTGAGCCGCTTGTTTCACTTCGTCATACAGCTTGACCGTCTGCTCAGGGTTGAGCTGGAAGAAGGCGCGGGCGCTCAGTTCAAATGACACGTCGCCGAGCACTTCTTGAATGGCATGGCTTCCGGCCAGCGCTTTTGTTTTGTCACCGAAAATGACGGATGTGCGCGCGCCGTTGACGTTTTGAATAATCGATTTCACTTCCGGCAGACGGTTCTGAATGGCTTTGACGATCTCGTCTTTATTCGGCAGTGTCTCTTTCGCGGTGACAAGCACGACCTGCACTTCGCCTGTTTCAAAACCGACTCTCGTCACGATGGTGCGGACATCGCCTTTTTTCGTCCGTTCGTTATAAACGGATACGTTGTGTTTTTCCAAAATACGGCGGACGATACCCGTTGTTTTGTTTGTCGCCGGATGCTGGACAATGCATTCCTTAATCGGAACGATTTTATGGGAATCCAGTCCGTATAAGCCGGCAATGATGCTGCCGCTTTGCGAGCGTCCGACTTGGAACTGGCTTTTGTTCCGGTAATTCCAAGGGTTGTCCATTCCGATCGTATCTTTAATGTTCATTTCTTCGACATTGAATCTCGTATGACGTTCCAGAGACTGAATGACGATGTCGCGTTTTTCGCGAAGCTGCTGGGTGTATGCCAGATGCTGAAGCTGACAGCCGCCGCACTGGTCATAGACCGGGCATGGCGGCGTGACGCGGTGTTCAGACGGCTTGCGAATTTTTTTGACACGTGCTTCTGAAAATTTCGGCTGCACATTTGTCGCTTCGGCAACGACTTCTTCACCGGGCAGAGCGCCGGGAACGAAGACAACTTTTTTCTTAAAATAGCCGACGCCCTCTCCGTTAATGCCGAGACGTTTGATGGTCAGCGGAAATGTCTGTCCGATTTTCAATTCGGCAGGCGCCTTTTTTTGATGTTGATTCACGTTTTTTTCTCTCCGTTTCTATATAAAGCCTTCCTCCTGGGAAAACGGCTGATTTGAAATATCACATCTTTTCAGTATAACATGCAGCCGGCAGTTCCTTCATGTTTTTCACTGGAAGTTTCCTTTTTTCATTCAATGCTTCTCCACAAGTACAAGGACGCATAGCTTAAATACGGCGCCCATTCGCTGCTTACCTGGAGCATCACGTCTTTTGACGGTTTATCCTCAAGGGCGAAGCGGCGTTTGACGGCGTTTTGCAGGCCGATGTCCGCCAAAGGAAACAGATTCGGGCGGCCGAGGCCGAACATGAGGACGTTTTGGACGGTCCACGGGCCGATGCCTCTGATGGTGATCAGCTTTTTCATAATGTCTTCATCCGACAAATGGGTAAGTTCCGCCAGATTGAGCGCTCCTTCTGCAATCATCCGTGAAATGTCAATCGCATATTCCGCTTTTCTCATGCTGAACTGGAGCTCCCGCAAGTCCTGATACTCGAGCGCCGCGATCGTTTTCGGCTCGGGATAGCACCAGACGCCGTCTTTTTGTTCACCGAAGGCATGGACGAACCGTTCCGTTAAAGTAAAAGCGAAGGACAGGTTGAGCTGCTGGTGGATGATGCATTTCATGAGACAGTTGTAGACGTCATATTCCAAGACGAGCGGGGTTCCCGCATGCTCCTCAAAAAGCGCCGACAGATTTGTTTTTGAGAAATGATCAAGCACAGGCTGAAGCGGCTGCTCCCACTGAAAAATGTGTTTGATCCGTTCAATCATCTCCTCGCGGTCCGTTTCTCCGCTGACGAGAAAGACCGGGTCTGCGACGGTGCCTTCCGCTTGAACCGTGATGACGGACAGTTTGCCGTCCCGTGTTCTGAGCGGCACTTTGATTGATCTTGCATGAAGATCGACCGCATTCAGCGGATCGAGCGACAGCCTTTCAAGGACTTTATCAAAATGATACGGCGGTGTGACCGAAACCGTTTCCTTCCACATATGCTCCACCCCTTTTTGTCCAAGTATATCATGAAGCGGCCGGGCGGCAATTCGTATACTTTTCTTCATAACGCCGCATGATATAATGGCAGGCGGAGGGTTGTTTATGATACATATAACCGCAATCACAACACATAATGAGATATTAGATAATATCCCCCTATCACGTACAGAACAACCGGACATCGCATGGTACTGGATTGATTTTTTCGGCGCTGAGATGCATGAAACCGAGCTGCTGCGTGATTATTTTCACTTTCATCCGCTTGCGATCGAGGATTGCTTTCAGCATATGCAGCGGCCGAAAATCGACCATTATGACGGCTACCGTTTTTATGTGCTCCACGCCTTGAACCCGGACACACTGGAAATGGAAGAGGTGGACATTTTTCAGTCCGACCGTTTCATCGTCAGCTTCCATTTGCACGAATCGCCCGGCGTCTCAAAGGTGAGAGAACGGTTTTTCGCTTCTCCGGGATTAGCCAAAAAAGGGCCCGGGCACATCACTTATATGATGATGGATCAGCTTGTCGATGAATATTTCCCCGTGCTGTACAAAATTGAAGACCGGCTGAATGAAATTGAAGACAGCAGAACACATAAATCTTACGGCACTTTAATGAATGAAGTGTTTGAATTGCGGACTGATCTTTTGAACCTGAGGCGGACGATCATTCCGATGCGCGATTTAATGTACCGGATTTTGAGCCTTGACCATGTAAAAGAAAGCCGTGAAACGAAAGCGTATTTCAGCGATATTTATGACCACCTGTTAAAACTGGCTGAGCTGATCGAGTCAAACCGTGATATGACGTCAGATTTGCGGGACAGCTACGTGACGCTGAATTCAAACCGGATGAACGCCATTATGATGACATTAACCATCGTCTCGACCATTTTTATCCCGCTGACGTTCATCGCGGGGGTTTACGGCATGAATTTCGATAACATGCCTGAGCTTCACTGGAAATACGGGTATTTTATCGTTTTGGGCGTCATGGCCGTTCTTGTGGCCGCCATGCTGTTTTGGTTCGCCCGTAAAGGCTGGTTTAATATTTTCAAGTAAGAACGGCTGCCGGCTGTTCTTTTTTTTGAGAAAACATGATAGTCTGGAAAAAAACGTAAAGAGGTGTGCGCCGTTACCATCCTTTCTCACAAAATCATTTCTTCTGTCCTCCTGGCTTTCAGTGTCATGTCCATTGCCCCGCTGTATAACGGCCGTACGGTGTCTGATTACATCTTTGATTCGCTCGGCTTTTCCTCTTGGCTGGAAGATGGAGCCCATATCTCCGTCATTCCCGGGGTCGTGCTTTACTTTGCGGCGTTAATCTGGTGTGCCGCCGCGTTCAGGCGGACGCTTCCCGCGGCGGGGCTGTTTCTGATCTTTCTCAGTATGGGGGCCGCTTCCGGTATCAGTCCTGCCACCGAATATGCCGTTTTTTCCTTAAAACAGTTCGCGCCCGAAAAAGAGGCTGTCGAATATGTGAAGCACCGCAGCGAATGCAGTCATCTGGTTGAGCGAAAAAGAGCGGGCATGAGCTGCACACTTTATATCAATCATTACGGAAAAGGGGAACAAACCATTTCTGTCACCCCGGATTTATCAGAAAACATAAAGGACGTCACATTCAAACCAAAAACGTTCACTGTAAAACCCCGTTCAAAAACAATCATCAAAACCCGATTTACCGGATTTTATAAGGGGAAAGCCGCCTCAGACTCCGGATGGTCTTCAGAACCTGAACTGAAAGTGGCAATCCTGTACACAGCAGATTAACCATTTTGCATGTATAATGGTGGAAAACTTTTCATTGGAGGGACTGTCAAATGAAGATCGCCATCGTCGGACTCGGCAATATGGGCCGCCCCATCGCCGAAAATATCATGAAAGCCGGATACAGTCTGACTGTATATAACCGGACGAAAGAAAAAGCGGCTGACCTGCTGGATAAAGGGGCAGAATATGCCGAAACGCCCCGACAGGCAGCTGAACATGCGGACATCGTGCTGTCCATGCTGTCAGACGATGACGCCGTAACAGACGTGACTTTCGGAGCTTGCGGCATTATTGCCGGGTTATCTGAAAACGGCATTCATATTTCAATGAGCACGATCAGTACGGCGCTGTCAGAACAGCTTTCCGCCGCACATTCGGGCAGAGGGCAGTCCTTTATTGCCGCTCCCGTCCTCGGCCGCCCCGATGCCGCCGAGAAGGCCGAGCTTCGCATCATCACAGCCGGACCGGCGGAAGCGAAGAAAAAGGCCGAACCGCTGCTTAACATCCTGAGTCAGCAAGTATTTGACACTGGTGAAGAAACAAAAACGGCCAACGCCGCGAAAATCAGCGTCAATTTCTTGCTCGTGTCCATGCTTGAGGCGTTATCTGAATCGTTCTTAATGATGGAGAAGTACGGGTTAGAACAAAAACAATTTTTAGAAATCGCCGGCGCGCTCTTTGGCTCTCCCGTCTATCAAAATTACGGCACGATCATGGCTGAGGAGAAATTTGAGCCGGCCGGTTTCAAAATGTCTTTAGGGCTGAAGGATACCAATCTGGCGCTCGCCGCCGCAGAACAGGTTTCCGCAAAACTCCCTCTTGCCGAACTGGCCAAGAGCCATTTTGAAAGCGGGATCGCACAAGGCTTCGGGGATCTGGATTGGGCCGCTTTGATTAAATGCCTGAAATAACAAAACACCTCTCCATTACCAGGAGAGGTGTTTTCTACAGGCGCGGCAGCTTCATTTCTTTCTCAAACATCAGGTCATCAATGCTTTTAAACGTGTAGCCTTCTTTTTTCAAATCGGTAATGGCATCGTCCAGAGCTTCTGAATTGTCCTTTGAAACGGTGTGAAGAAGGTAGATCGCGCCGGGATGTGCCTGCTTTATCATGTGATCATAGGCGTATTGTTTCCCTTTTTGCTCGTTAACCTTCCAGTCGACAAATGCGACGGACCAGAAAACGGTTTGGTAGCCGAGGCGCTTCGTTTCTTTGAGGACATATTCGCTGAATACGCCGCGCGGCGGACGGAGATACAGGTTGTCCCGCTTTCCGGTAATGTTGTACACGGCTTCCGTGACGGAATCGAGTTCGTCTTGAATCTGATCGCCCGTTTTTGTCGTCAGATCAGGATGATGAAAAGAATGATTGCCGATGATATGGCCTTCCTTTGACATCCGTTTAATCAAATCAGGCTGCTCTTTCACAAAATGACCCGTGACAAAAAAAGTGCCCGTGACGTGATGTTTTTTTAACACATCAAGCACTTTCGGGGTGTACCCATTTTCATACCCGTTATCAAATGTTAAATAGATGGTCTTTTCTTTCGTATTGCCCAAATAAAAGGCATCATATTTTTTGACCAGATTGTCCAGCTGTCTGCCGGCATCCGGCGGCTGATGATTGACGCTGCGTTTAAAGCCCCAGTTTATCCGTTCATTCGGCACGGCTTCTGCGCTGTTGATGCCTCCCGTAAGTAAAACGGCCATGCAGCAAATTGAACAAAACCATTTCATGACCAGCACTCCTTCTGCATTTTTCCTTATTTTGCAGTAGGCCCTGCCCTTTTATACAGCCGCATTATGGAAAAAGAAAAACCCCGGCATCCGCCGGGGTTTATTCCCAATCCTTTTTAAAGCGTTCGTATTTTGCTTCCAGATCATCAAGCATGCCGATGAGCCGGTCTATATCTTCAACGTCCGTTGATTCAGGGTCTAATGAATCAATGACATTCATAAACATATCGAGTCTGTTCTTCAGGTAATCGAGCTGCTGATCTTTGCTGTTTACTGCATTCCCCATACTTCCACTCCATTCATTTTTTATAATGGTAGCGTATTTTTTGCCGTTTTTCAATGGTTCCGCTACTTGCGATCTTGGCAGATCAGGTCTAAAATTAACACTTGGCAGACGTTAGTATGCCCCATTTATAAAGGAGTTAGATAGTCATGACACAAAACACAACACTGCGTCCGATCACACCGGAGTACGATCCTTGGGAAGCGTACATGGATGTCGACCAGTATGGAGATATGAAACTGACGAACGTTGAATTCACAACGACGACTTTGTGCAATATGAGATGCGAGCACTGCGCCGTCGGGTACACGCTCCAGCCGAAAGACCCGAATGCGCTGCCGATCGACCTTCTATTAAGGCGGCTTGATGAAATTCCTCTGTTACGCTCTATCAGCATTACGGGCGGCGAACCGATGCTTTCGCTGAAATCGGTAAAGGAATACGTCGTCCCGCTTTTGAAATATGCCCATGAACGCGGCGTCCGTACACAGATCAATTCAAACCTGACGCTTGATATCGGGCGCTACGAACGGATTATTCCTTATTTGGACGTCCTTCACATTTCTCACAACTGGGGAACGGTCGAGGACTTTGCCGACATCGGATTTGCGATGATGGAGAAGAAACCGACATTTGAACAGCGGGCGCGCTATTTTGACAAAATGATTGAAAACAGCCGCACGCTTGTCGAAGCAGGCGTAATGGTTTCAGCGGAAACGATGCTGAACAAACGGACACTGCCGCACATTGAACATATTCACCGGCAGATTACGGAAGAAATGAAATGCCAGCGGCACGAAGTCCATCCGATGTATCCGAGTGATTTCGCCAGCGCGCTTGAATCACTCAGCCTGAAGGACATGAGACAGGCCATTCATCATCTGCTCGACATTCGCGATGAAGAGACATGGATGCTGTTCGGTACGCTCCCGTTTTACGCATGCAGCCCTGATGAAGAAGATCAGAAGCTCCTCCGCCGCCTGCGGGAAGCGAAAAACGTTACGGTGCGAAACGACCCTGACGGCCGCTCCCGCCTGAATGTCAACATTTTTGACGGAAATATCATTGTCACGGATTTCGGCGATACACCGCCGCTCGGCAATATTAAAACAGACAGCCTTCCCGAAGCATATGACAAGTGGAGACAGACGAAGCTGAGCAAAGAGCTGAACTGCCGCTGCACAAACGTCCGGTGCCTCGGCCCGAACGTCCTTGTCAAAAACAGTTATTATCAGGACACGGATTTTTCATTACGAAAAGCCAGAGGTTAACAAAAGATGGAAACGACAATTACGGACATTTTGAAAAGCAAAGTGGTTGAGATCATCATCGTCGCTCTCGTGCTTTACGCCGGTGTTTTTCTGATCAACCGCTTTGTCCAGGTGTTATTTAAACGCACGGATTTCTTGGAGGAACGGAAAGGGAAGACGATTGAAAGCCTCGTCCGATCCATCACCCAGTATACGGCGACGATCGGTTTTATCTTTTACGTCATTTCTTTATTCGTTCATGATTTCGGCCGAATTTTAGCCGGGGCGGGTGTTGCCGGTATCGTCATCGGTTTCGGCGCCCAGTCGTTAATCAAGGACATATTGGCCGGTGTCTTTTTAATATACGAACGCCAGCTTCATAAAGGTGATTATGTGACGATTAACAATCTGTTCAACGGCACAGTCGAAGAAATCGGACTCCGTTCCCTCCAGATCCGTGAGTGGACCGGCAAGCTGCTTACCATATCTAACGGTGAGGTCAGACAGCTTCAAAACTATAACATTGATTTTATGCGGATTACCGAGTCCATCGTGATCAGTTACAAGGAAGATCCCGAGCGGGTATATGCCGTCTTAGAAAAAGCCTGCGATATGCTCAATGATGAGCTTCGCGATTCACTGAAGCGGGATGAATTTCTCAATGCGACGGAGCCGTTTCAAGTGCATGGAATTATGAGTCTGAACAAATTAACCAGAGGCATTGAATTTACAGTGAAAGGCATGGTTCAAGACACAGAATACTTCTCGGCGAGCCTTGCGGTGAGACGCGTTCTTGCCCGGGAGCTGTACAACAACAATGTGCAATTGCTCGAGGAAATGTATCACACACAAAAAAGCTGATTCCCGAACCGGAATCAGCTTTTTTTATTTATCTCGGCTGCGCTGTCATTTGAAAACCGAATGTGACGTGATCCTGCACCGGAATCCAAGCCCCGATTCCTTGCGAAGTCACATTTTTGACGACAAGTTTCCGCTTGCTGCCTTTCAGCACCAAATACACTTCACCGTATGTTACTTTTCCTTTTTCATTAACGGCCGGAGCGTAGGCGTGCAGGTAGCCGAGCCGCTGCGGAGAAATTTTGTAGGTTTGGTCGCGTTTTGTGCCTGCGCCGATAACCGTTTCAAACGCGAGCGGCAGTTTTGTTTTCTTCATCGCTTTTTGCATCATCATGCTTTTTACATCTTCTGCGTTCGGCACCTTCGCTGTGAGCCCGCCTTTGATTTTGTATTGCTGTTCTTGGGCGTATGAGATAACCGCGGTTTGCTGCCCGCCCCGGTTATCCGCTCTGTTCGTATTGATTTTTTTATATTCCCAGTTGGCGACGGTTTCGTTCGATTGATAGCCGAGCGCCCATTTCCCGAGAAATATTGTCGCCCGGTATCCGATGGCAAGCGGTGAACCGGAAACCGAGGATTCATTCAGCATCTTTATCAGATGCGGATTTTCGATGTTGATCTCGGATGTATCTAACAATTCCTTTGCCAGTTTGCTCGGCTGAAGCATCGGCTGGTCCTGTGAAGCATTCGGATACGTATTTTCCTTTGAAATGCTTACGACAGAGTTGGGAACTTTAAACGGTTTCTTTGCAGCGGCAGACGGCGTTGCGAAAAAACTAAAGGATAACAGCAGAATCAGTGTGGCATGAAACAGCTTTCTCATCATATCACTCTTTCTATAGCATTTTCCTTTAGTCTTTTCCTCCGCAATCGTTGTTATCCGCATTTTTTTACAGGTTAAAGCAGGAAAAAACCGATCGCCATAATGACATAAGCGGCAAGGAGCGTAGCCCCTTCAAACCAGTTCGAATCACCGTCATTTGAAATCATTGTCATCAAAAGGACGGATGAGATCATCGCGACAAGCTCGGGCAATGTGAATACAAGCGGCATATTGACCGGAAAAAAGATGGAACAGATCACAAGAACCGGAGCCACAAACATGGCGATCTGCAAAGTCGAGCCTACCGCGATTTCAACGGCGACATCCATCTTGTCTTTGTACGCCATAATAATCGCCGACGCATGCTCTGCGGCATTTCCGACGATTGCGACGATAATCACTCCGATAAACAGCTCGCTCCAGCCGAACTGTTCAGCCACCGCATGAAACGTATGGACAAGGTTTTCAGATATGTAGGCGACGATAATGGTTGAAATAAATAAGACGGCTGTCGCTCTTTTCCCCGACCACTCAGGCTGCTCCTCTTCTTCCTTTGCCTCCGGCTGATTCGGCTGATAAACACCGCGGTGGGTGACGAGCTTGAAATAAAGAGCTGCCACGTACAAAAGGATCATGATGATGCTGATGCCGACACTCAAATCAAGCTTGTTTTTTTCCCCCATATCCATGGAAAACACTTCGGGAATGACAAAAGCAACGATAATGGCAAAAATCAGCAGGCCAGAATTATGCCGGGCATCATGAATATTGAATTCCTGCCGCTTGTATTTCAAACCGCCGATAAAAAACGACAGTCCCGCGACGAGCAGAAGATTGCCGAGCACCGAACCGGTCAGTGAAGCAAGCACGATGCCCGTCAGCCCTTCTTTTAAGGCGAAAAGCGATATAATCAGCTCTACCGCATTGCCGAACGTGGCATTCAGCAGACCGCCGATCCGCGGTCCCGCGATAATGGCAAGAGATTCAGTCGCTCTCCCCATATAACTTGCAAGCGCAATAATCGTCAAGCAATAAATAATAAACAAAACCGCTGACGGCCAGTGCATCAGGCCGCCGATGACTGAAAGCGGCACTCCCGCCGCAGCCGTAAAGAAAAAAATCCGATTCATATCTGCCTGGCTCCTTTTTTCGAATGAGTCTTTTTATATCCTTCTCAAAAACTCCCTCAATTACACTTCCGCGGCAGCCCGAATTGGCATTTTCAGGTTGCCGGACGCGACAAATCCGTGTACGATCAAGAAAGATACTGACGAAGGAGAAAATACGCGATGTCACGACTGTACTTCTTTATTTTGGTTCTGCTTGTTTCCATCTCCGGATTTTCCCAAGGCATGCTTCTGCCGGTGATCTCCGTCATTTTTGAAACGAACGGGGAATCAGCCGCTATAAACGGACTTCACGCAACCGGCCTTTATATCGGCGTGCTTCTGGCGTCGCCGTTTATGGAGGCCCCGCTGCGCAAGCTCGGATTCAAACCTCTGATGGTCATGGGCGGATTTCTTGTTATCATCAGCTTATTCAGTTTTATTTGGCTTCAATCCATATGGTTATGGTTTTTTCTTCGGCTGCTTATCGGAATCGGGGATCATATGCTGCATTTTTCAACCCAAACGTGGGTGACGTCAAAGTCAACGCCCCGAAACAGAGGAAGAAACATTTCGCTGTACGGACTGTCCTTCGGGCTCGGATTCGCTGTCGGCCCGTTCATGGTCCCTCTTGTGAAAACAAGTCCGTCCCTTCCGTTTATCGTATCCGGCTGTATCAGTCTTGCCGCCTGGCTGTTTGTATTTGTCTTACGTAACGAGTACCCGGCGCAAGGTCCGGATGAAACATCCGGGGATAACAGCGCAAAACGGTTTTACCGCGCCCTTCTTTTCGGCTGGGTCGCTTTTCTCCCGGCTTTCGGGTACGGTTTTTTAGAAACGGCGCTGAACGGAATCTTTCCCGTGTACGCCCTGCGCTTAGGCATATCCGTCGATGCCGTCGCGCTGATATTGCCCGCTTTTGCCATCGGGAGTATTGTATTCCAGTTCCCTCTCGGTTTATTAAGCGATCGATTCGGGAGAAAACGTGTCCTGCTCGTCATCTTATTAACGGGTGCCCTTTGCTTTTTGACGGCCGGACTGTTTCCCTCGCCTTCTGTCATCGGCTGCTGCTTTTTTACGGCGGGAATGGCGGTCGGCAGTATGTTTTCCCTCGGCATCAGCTATATGAGCGACCTGCTGCCGTCCCATCTGCTGCCGGCGGGCAATCTGCTCTGCGGCATTTCCTTCAGCCTCGGCAGCATGATCGGCCCGGTGGCGGGCGGCTGGTATATGCAGCGGTTTGAAAGCGCCAATTTGTTTTACTTTATTACGGTGATTCTGGTCTGTATTTGGCTTGCGCTCGTCTTCGGGAAAACAAAGCACAATCCCGCATCCGAATCCCATTCTTTTCCAGCCTCATAAAAAAGCCGCCTGATCTAAGTCAGGCGGCTTCTTTCTAGTGGTATCCGTTCTGCCCGTTAGCGCTTCCGCTTGTTTTATTCTTCGGGCCGTTTTTTGAGTTTTGTTTATTATGGCTTCCGCCTTTTTTCGTATGCTTGGTCATAGCCGATTCCCTCCGTTTTTCAGCTTGAACGTCATCCGTTCCTCTATAGCTTGCTCCCGCGGTACGGATTTTCATCAGGAAGCTTTTTACGTTTATGTAAAAGCGCGTTGATTTCGCCTCCTAAAATCAGCAGTGTTCCCGTAAGGTAAAACCAGATCATAAGGACGATAATTCCCCCGATGCTCCCGTATGTGGCGCTGTAGTTGGCAAAGGTGCCGACGTAAAATGAGAACAGCATACTGACGATAATCCAGCCGGCTGCCGCAAATACGGCTCCCGGCAGCACAAAACGGAGGGAAAGCCTTTTATTCGGCGCGAAAATGTAAAGCGCGGTAAACACGATTAAAAGGATAAGCGGACTGATACCCCAGCGGACAACCGACCACACCTGCAAAAACAGGCCGGAGGCGCCGATGAAATCTGCGGCCAGCATTCCGATTTCTCTGCCGAACACCGGCAGAAGCAATGCGATTAAAATCGTAACCACCATCGCGATGGTTAAAAAAATTGAGGTCAGGCGAATGATGATAAATGAGCGGTTTTCCTCGACTTCGTAGGCATGGTTAAATGCTCTGACAATCGCGTTCATACCATTCGAAGCCGACCAGATGACGGCGATAATCCCGAATGACAAAAGCCCGCCGCTGCGCTTGTTCAGCGTTTGCTCTGTTATGGATTTCACCATAGACATGGCGCTGTCGGGCGCGTATTGATCGACCGCCCCGAGCACGTCTTCTGCCGATATGGGAAGATAGGCGGTGAGCGTCAGCATGAAAATCATTAACGGAAACAATGACAGCAGGAAAAAATACGCCAGCTCCGCCGATTTACTTTGTCCTTCATGGAGAGAAAACCTTGCAAACAGCTCCTTTATAAAACTCATGACATCCCACCTCAATGATCGTTTTTCGAAAAATGCTCCTTCGTTTCTTTTAACAGGTCAATGACCTGCGGTGTCGTCTGCTTCAGCTTAGTGATCTGGCCGTTTAAAAAACTCAGATCATCCGATACGGTATTGGCGATGGTCTTCACTTGATCAAGTTTTGCAGATGCCTGCTGTTTCAGCACTTCAGGATGTTTTCGGTAGAATGCCGCACGCTGCCTGCACGCGTCCATGTTCCGGAAACATGCCTCTCTTGTCGGCTTATGTAATAAGGACAGTGCTCCCCCGGCGGCAGCGCCGATCAGAATCGCTTTTGCCATGATGCGTGTCTGCTTCATCGGTCAATCCCCCTTATAAATGATGGTCTTTCTTTATTGTCTCCAGCAAATGACGGCACCCGGACTCGACCAAAGCGTACACCTCGCTGAAATTCCCGGTATAATACGGATCGGGCACGTCCGCAAGGTCCGACTCCGGTACATAATCAAGCAGCCTTGCAATACGCGGCGCCGCTTTTTTATAACCGGCCATGCTGCGCAGATGTCCGATATTTTCTGCATCCATCGCAATGACGTAATCAAAATCGGTCAGATCAGACTCACGCACCTGCCTCGCCGTGATGCCGCTTGCGCTGATCCCTTTCTTCTTTAGGATCTCCTTTGTCCCTTCATGCGGCGGATTTCCCGCATGCCAGGCGCCGATTCCCGCTGAATCAATGTTAATCTGCCCGTTCAGCCCGTTTTTCTTCACCATATCAGAAAATACCGCCTCTGCCATAGGCGACCGGCAAATATTTCCCAGACAGACAAACAGAACATGTATCATATTGATAACCTCCCTATTCTTTCCCCGCATTTTGAGGATCAAAAACCTTATCATCATCTTAGCAACTTTTCTGCTGCTGTGGAAATAAGCTTTTATTCTAAATGAATTCTGTTAGAATAAAGGGTACGAAAACGGTCATGAAAGGATGCATGAATTTGCCGAGCCAACAAACAGAAACGTTAAACAAAATGATTGAAGACATTTCGCAAAAGCTCAACATGCTCAATGTCGGCGTCATCAGAGCGGAAGATTTCAGTGATGAAAAAATAGAAGATCTTACATACCTTCATCAAATGGTCATGAAAAAAGCATCATTCAGCCCGAGTGAAATGCAGGCCATTGCCGAGGAGCTCGCCTCTCTCAGAAAATAAACCCATGTCAGACCTGCCGAAAAACGGCGGGTCTTTTTTTGATTTAAAAAAGTAAAAAATAAAAGTTCATCGGTTTGACACATATAAAAAGAAGGAGTATAGTAACTGTGAACTTGGTAGAACGATATACTAAATGAGCGGGTCGCTTATCTTTTTTTATTTAGTAGAACGATATACTCGTTGTTATATCAGCGTTAGTCAAGTTTGTATCTGCAACCGTTTTATCAAACCAGTTTTCAAAGAAAGGCAGTGGTTCAATAAAGGGGAATGGTTCTGTGCTTTTGTTAATTTAAAAATTAATTTAATTCTTTATTAACCGCATTAGGGGATGTCATCATGAAAAACATATACACCAAAATGGCAGCGGGTCTTTATATTAATTATTTCCTGCTGGGCATGATCAATATTATTATCGCTTCCAATATGGAGGCATTATCAAAACAGCTTCATACATCCGCAGCCGGGGTCAGCTATTTGGTCTCCGCCATCGGGATCGGGAAGCTGATTTCGCTTCTGTTTGCCGGGAAGCTTTCGGATACATTCGGGAGACGGCCGTTTATCGTATCGGGCGCCTTTCTGTATCTGATTTTCCTAATCGGAATTCCGCTTTCGACAAACTATACGGCCGCGTTTATCTTCGCCATTTTCGCCGGGATCGCCAATTCCTTTTTGGATTCCGGGACATATCCGGCGCTTATTGAAGGATTTCCGAAAAACGCAAGCTCTGCAACCGTGTTAATCAAAGCGTTTGTATCCATCGGCGCGACGGTGCTTCCGTTTTTTATCGCGTTTATTGCGGACAGGCATTTGTTTTACGGCTGGACGTTTTTCGTACCGGGCATTATTTTCTTCCTGAACGGCTTTTTCCTGTTAAAAGTTCCGTTTCCGAATCATAAGCAAAAAGAAGGCGGCGGCCGGACGGAAGCTTCTCCGTCTGATGACGCGTTCACATCACAGCCGTCGATATGGCGCGAAGGCCTTGCGATCATTCTGTTAGGCTTTTCATCTACGGCGCTGTTTATGCTCGTTCAAGTATGGCTTCCTAAGTTCGGGCAATCCGTTTTGGGCATGCCTGAGGTGCAGGCCGTCAAATTGCTGAGCTATTACAGCATCGGTGCGCTTGTGTCCGTGTTATTGCTGGCTGTGCTGTTAAACAGAGTGATTCAGCCGATTACGGTAATGGTGCTGTACCCTGTGATCGCGGCAATCGCGCTGCTTGCTCTGATTTTCATTCATCAGCCGGCCGTATCAGTCATCAGCTCCTTTGTCATCGGACTTTCAACTGCGGGCATTCTGCAATTGGCGATGACGGTTATGGCTGTTTTATTCCCTAAAAATAAAGGTACAATCACATCTTTTGTTAATATAGCATCAAGCTTATCTTTTATTGTCATTCCGCTTGTAACGGGAGCGATATCCAAAGCGGCCGGCCTGACGCCTGTTTTTCTGCTTGATATCGGAATTGCGGCCGTCAGCGCCCTTCTCGCATTGTTTATCGGAATCCGCTTTAAGCAAGTGATGAAAGCCTGACTATTTTTTAAGGGAGAGGATTTATCATGCAATCTATCACGATCAGAAACACGGTCATCGGCGAAGGGCTTCCGAAGATCATTGTGCCGCTGATGGCGGCCGGAGAGAAAGAACTGCTCGAAGAAATTGAAGCCGTCAACAGGCTTCGCCCGGATATCATTGAGTGGCGGGCGGATGTGTACGAGCACGTTGACAGCCTGGACGCCGTAAAAGGCATGCTTGAAAAGCTGCGGAAAGCCGCAGGCGCAACACCACTGCTTTTCACATTCAGAACTCATAAAGAAGGCGGAAATAAAGTTATTGATGACCGCTTTTACATTGAATTGCTTAAAACCGCCATCGAAACAAAACACATTGACCTTGCAGACGTTGAGTTGTTTACGGGAGAAGCGGAAGTCAAATCAATTGTGAAAACTGCTGAAGACAACGGCGTATATGTCGTCATGTCCAATCATGATTTTCATCAGACACCGAAAAAAGAAGAAATCATTTCCCGGCTGCGGAACATGCAGGCGTACGGCGCGCACATTCCGAAAATCGCGGTGATGCCGCAAAGCACTGAAGATGTTTTCGTCTTATTGGATGCCACTCACACGATGAAAACACAATACGCAGACCGGCCGATCATCACGATGTCAATGGCGGGCACGGGTCTGATCAGCCGCCTGGCCGGCGAAGTCTTCGGCTCAGCGTGCACGTTCGGAGCGGGCAAAGAAGCATCAGCGCCCGGACAGATTCCCGTTGAAGAATTGCGCAGCGTCCTCAGCATTTTAAATAAACATATGTAATCAGCGTTTTTTGCCCTCAAGCGGGGTGAAAAACAAATGAATGGACTAACGGAGGAATACATCATGAAGAAAGATTTAGGACGGATTAACGGAAAAACTCAGCTTATCGGATTATTCGCAACACCGATCGGACACTCTTTATCTCCAACGATGCACAACCTGGCGTTTAAAAAATTAGGATTGAACTACGCTTACCTCGCGTTTGAAGTCGGCAATGAACAGCTGGAAGATGTGGTAACGGGAATGCGCGCCTTAAACGTCAGAGGCTTCAATGTCTCGATGCCGAACAAGATGAACATTCTCCCTTACCTCGATGAACTCGCGGATTCAGCGAAATTCACCGGCGCGGTGAATACAGTCGTTAATGAAAACGGAAGACTGATCGGACACTCCACTGACGGTATGGGATACGTCCGCAACTTAAAAGAACACGGCATCGATATCACAGGCAAAAAAATGACGCTGGTCGGTTCCGGCGGGGCCGCCACTCCGATAGCGATTCAATCCGCATTGGAAGGCCTCGGAGAAATCTCTATTTTCGCCCGCAATGACGCGTTTTTCGAAAAAGCGGAAGAAAACGTCCGCATCATCAATGAAGAAATGAAGGGATCTTCTTGCAAAGCGAAAGTCTTCCCGCTCGAAGATCAAGATGCGCTGCGTGCTGAAATCGCTTCAAGCGATATTTTCACAAACGGAACGGGTGTCGGCATGAAACCGCTTGAAGGCTTGAGCGTCATTGAAGATACATCCATGCTCCGTCCTGATTTGATTGTGACAGACGTCGTTTACAACCCCGTTACGTCGAAATTGCTTGAACAAGCTCAAGCGGCCGGCTGCAACACGATTAACGGCCTCGGCATGATGCTTTGGCAGGGCGCCATGGCGTTTGAATATTGGACAGGCCGTGAAATGCCTGTTCAGTATATTAAAGAGCAAATGTTTGAATAACCTATTGTGACAGAAGCGCCGAAGGACAATCCGTCTTCCGGCGCTTTATCATTTTCTCCCCCTCTCTCTTTCTTCTCATGCGCCAAAACGCTTATAATGGATGTAACGAATAAAAACCAAGTGAGGAATGCGACGTATGAAACAGCAAAAAAAACGCCGGGTGACATTGCAGCAGGTCGCTGAACATGCCGGCGTCTCAACATCCACCGCTTCATTAATCGTCCGCAATAATCCGCGAATTTCCGAAGCGACCCGTGAGAAAGTGCTGCAATCCATGCGGGAGCTGGGGTACGTATATGATCGGGTCGCCGCGAATTTACGATCACAGACGTCCACAACGGTAGGATTGATTATTACTGACATTTCCAATACGTTTTTCTCAGAGTTTCTGATCGGCGTTCAGAATACGCTTGAGGAAGTCGGATTAACGGTGCTGTTAGGCACGACATTTGATTCCGTCGCCAAGCAGGAGCAGCTGATCTCAACCATGCTGGAGCACAGGGTCGGCGGATTGATTTTGTGCCCGGTTTCAGGTACGGCTGAGGAAACCCTTTCCCGCCTTGAGCAGCTTGACATTCCGGTCGTGCTCGCCGTCAGGGAGATTGCCGATGCCGACTGTGATTTTGTCGGAGCCGATTATGAGGAAGGCACCTATAAGGCAGTGCGTCATTTCATTGAGAAAGGCCATCAGGAGATTGCGTTTCTGGGCGGCGTGAAGCACTCGTCAACATGGACGAAGCGCATGAAAGGGTTTAAAAAAGCGCTCCGTGAAGCGGATCTGGAAGTAAAAAATGACTATGTCATTGACAGCGCGCCGACCCGCGAAGCAGGCTGTGAAGCCGTGACGGAGCTCCTCCGCCGGTCTGAGCGCCCGACCGCGATTTTCTGCTTCAGTGATTTGGTCGCGTTCGGCGTCATGCAAGGGATCAGAAAAGCCGGGCTCATTCCGGGCGAAGATATTGACATTGTCGGCTTTGATAACGTGCCGGAAGCTGAAATTTCTTATCCCCCGCTTACAACCGTTTCTTCCTTTCCGCGGCAGTCGGGAAAAGAAGCGGCTCAATTGCTGCATCATAAAATCACCAGTTCCCAGCACAAAAAACAACGCATTATTCTGGCGCCTGAGCTGGTTATCCGGGAATCTTCACAAAAAAAGCGGAACGCCTGATACGGCGCTCCGCTTTTATATTACGCAAGCAGTTTTAATGATTCGCGGTTGAATGCCGGTATGTCATCCGGTGTGCGGCTTGTGACCAGCTGGTTCTGGCAGACGACGACTTCTTCATCCACCACATTTGCGCCCGCGTTTTCCATGTCGATTCGGATTGATGTAAACCCTGTCGCTTTGCGCCCGTCCAATGCTTTCGCGTTGATGAGAAGCTGAGGTCCGTGGCAGATGGCGAACACCGGTTTTTTATCATCCATAAACGCTTTGGCAAATTGGACGAAACGGTCATCCGCACGCAGCATGTCAGGAGAGAATCCGCCCGGGATCAGCAATGCGTCAAAGTCTTTCGGATTCACATCATCGATGGACGCGTCCACTTTCACTTCCGCTTCCCCTTGTTTGCCTTTGACTGTTTTTCCTTTTTCCTGTTCAATTACGGTTAATTCATGACCCGCATCTTTAAAAGCTTTCGCAGGTTCAGTATACTCGACATCCTCAAAATAATCGGTTAATACAACTGCAATTTTTTTACCCATAGTTACTACCTCCTGCTTGATGAAGTCTACATAAATCCATGTACCCCAGCCACACTAACATCAAACATAGGTAACGCGTTTGCCGCTCATCCGTTTCACATAGGTCATTATCCTCATTTTTCATCTTTTTACAAGAATCATCATAAAATCTATATGAACTTTCACAAAATATTCTTACAATGGTACTGCATGACAAAATTTGTTGAAAGGTGGAGAACAGGTGAGAATACAGAAAAGACGATGCAGCGTCAATATGACACTCCGTATTCTGCTGCCACTAGTTATGATACTTAGTCTAATCCTCCCAACATCACCCATTAAAGCAGAAGAAAACAAATCCTCCAGTGTGAATCTCAGCATTTTAGCCACAACTGACGTTCACGCTAACATGATGGACTACGATTACTACAGCGACAAACCGACAACGGAATTCGGGCTGGCCCGAACGGCTCAGCTTATTGAGAAGCACAGGCGCGAAAACCCGAATACGCTGCTTGTCGATAACGGAGACCTGATTCAGGGGAATCCCCTCGGAGAATACGCCGTAAAATATGAGAAAAATGATATTATTTCAGGCGCAAAGACCCATCCGATCATTGAAGTGATGAACAGTCTGCATTATGACGCAGGAACACTCGGCAATCATGAATTTAATTACGGGCTTGAATTTCTGGACGGGACAATCAAAGGCGCTGATTATCCGATCGTTAACGCCAATGTGAAAACATTAAGCGGCGAAAACCGTTATACGCCTTATGTCATAAAAGACAAAACCGTCACGGATGAAAACGGCGGCAAGCATCAGATAAAAGTCGGCTACATCGGCTTTGTTCCTCCCCAAATCATGACGTGGGATAAGAAAAATCTCGAAGGCCGCGTTCAGGTCGAAGACATTGTGGAATCCGCAAAGAAAACCGTTCCGAAAATGAAAGCTGAAGGAGCCGATATCGTCATCGCCCTCGCCCACAGCGGCATCGAAAAAAAAGCGCAGTCTTCCGGAGCGGAAAACGCCGTTTTTGACCTGGCAACGAAAGTCAGCGGAATTGATGCGATCGTATCCGGCCATCAGCACGGGCTTTTCCCTGATGCCGAATACAAAGGCGCTGATCAATTTGACATCGATAAAGGCACGATTAACGGCATCCCCGTTGTCATGTCAAGCAGCTGGGGCAAATATGCGGGCGTCATCGACCTCCGGCTTGAAAAAACAGACAGCGCGTGGCATGTGGAAGATGCAAAAGGCAGCATCGAGCCGATTGCCGGCAATGTGACGTCGGAAAACGAAACCGTCGTCAATACCGTCAAAAAAGCGCACGAAGGCACATTGAAATACATCAGAGAACCCGTCGGCCAGACCAAAGCCGATATCAACAGTTTCTTCGCCCAAGTCAAAGATGATCCGTCCATTCAAATCGTAACGGATGCGCAAAAATGGTACGCCGAAAATAAGATGAAGGATACGGAATACAAAGATCTGCCTATCCTCTCGGCGGGCGCCCCGTTTAAAGCCGGCGGGCGGAACGGCTCAAACTACTATACAAACATTTCCGCTGGCGACCTCGCCATCAAAAATATCGGCGATTTGTACCTGTATGACAACACGGTTCAGATCGTCAAGCTGAACGGAAGCGAAGTGAAAGACTGGCTTGAAATGTCCGCAGGGCAATTTAATCAGATCGATCAGGCAAAAGGCGGCAGCCAAGCGCTTTTAAATGACGCCTACCGCTCATACAATTTTGATGTCATTGACGGTGTCACCTATCAGGTCGATGTCACAAAACCGGCGAAATACAACGAAAACGGAACAGTCATTCATCCCGATGCAAGCCGGATCGTCAACCTTTCTTATCAAGGAAAGCCCGTCAGCGCCAAGCAGGAATTTCTGATCGTCACAAATAATTACCGCGCTTCAGGCGGCGGAGGATTCCCTCACTTAAGCAATGATAAAATCGTATACTCTTCTGCCGATGAGAACAGGCAGGTCTTAATGGATTACATCATCCAGCAGAAAACGATTAATCCGCAGGCTGATCATAACTGGTCCATCCTTCCGGTCAAAGGGACAAACCTGACATTTGAATCTTCCTTGGCCGCAAAGCCGTTTGCCGACCGCGCAGATGACGTCGCCTATATCGGTGAATCACAAAACGCGGGCTACGGACAGTACAAGCTCCAATTCAAAGATGATGAACCGGGCACAGATCCGCCGAAAGATGACGCATGGAAACTCACCGTTATGCATACAAACGACACGCACGCCCACCTTGATAACGCGGCGAGGCGGATGACGAAAATCAAAGAAATCAGAAGCGAAACCGACCGCAGCATTTTGCTGGATGCGGGAGACGTTTTCTCAGGCGATCTCTATTTCACAAAGTGGCAGGGGCTGGCTGATTTAAAATTGATGAACAGCATGGGCTACGACGCAATGACCTTCGGAAACCATGAGTTTGATAAAGGACCGGGTGCTCTCGCCAGCTTCCTGAGCGGGAACGGTAGCGCGGCTGACCCGTCCGGAAAATACAATTTTCAAGCGCCTGACTTTCCGCTCGTCAGCTCAAATGTCGATGTGTCCAAAGAGTCAAAACTCAGACCATTCATGAAAAAAGCAGACACATTTACGGCAGGGAAAAAGAAAAAAGCAGGCATCTATCCATACATTCTGCTTGATGTAAACGGAGAAAAAGTCGCCGTATTCGGCTTAACGACAGAAGATACGTCCGTCACATCAAGCCCGGGAAAAAGCATTGTCTTTCATGATGCCTTCCAATCCGCACAAGATACAGTAAAAGAAATACAGAATAATGAACATGTCAATAAAATTATCGCCCTGACCCATATCGGGCATCAGCGTGATCTCGATCTTGCCAAAAAGGTAAAAGGCATCGACTTGATCGTCGGCGGACATACGCATACGCTTGTAGATAAAATGGAAGTTGTCAAAAACGAAGAGCCGACCATCGTCGCCCAGGCAAAAGAATATGGCGAATATTTAGGCCGTGTCGATGTCGCATTTGACAAAAACGGCATCGTCCTGCCGGAACAATCCTCTCTTCAGGCGCTGCCAGTGAACGAGCAGACGAAAGAAGACCCGGATCTGAAAAAAGAGCTTGATCCGTTTAAAAAAGAGCTCGTCTCCGTCAAAAATGAAAAAGTCGGCTCAACAAAGGTCGCACTTGACGGCCAGCGCGAGCATGTCCGCTCCAAAGAAACCAATCTCGGAAACTTCATCGCGGACGGCATGCTGCAAAAAGCGAAGGAAGCGGCCGGCGCCCAAATCGCGATCACAAACGGGGGCGGCATCCGCGCGGGCATTGATAAAGGAGACATCACACTCGGCGATGTGCTGAATGTGATGCCGTTCGGCAACACGCTTTACGTCGCGGATTTAACCGGAAAACAGATCAAACAAGCCTTGGAGCAAGGGTTAAGCGGAATTGAGGCTCAAGGCGGCGCCTTCCCTCAAGTTGCCGGTTTAACATACACGTTTACACTGAATAAAAAGCCGGGACACCGCGTTCTTCAAGCTGCGGCCGTACAGGATGACGGCAGCGTAAAGCCGATTTCTGATAAGAAGACATACAGAGTCGCCACCAGTAACTTTGTCGGTGAAGGCGGAGACGGATATTCCGTCTTTAACGAAGCGTCCCATAAAGAAGACCTTGGCTTTGTCGACTATGAGGTCTTCACCGAGCAGCTTGAAAAAGCGGGAAAAGCGGTGGAACCGAAAGTTGACGGCCGCGCGCAGGAAGTGTATCTGCCGACGAAACAAAAAAACGGTTCGTGGACGCTTGAAGATGACAGCGCATTTGCCGTTTATGCCAAAAACGCCAACACGCCGATCGTGTATTACGATAAGAATGACGGCGCCAAAAAGCCGATTGATCTCAGCGTGACCAAAAAACAAATCGGCCTGTTAAAGGACAGAACATCGGATTCTTCCCTTACGATCCTGCATGACAAGTTCAGCATGAAAATGCCGATGGCAAACGCTGCTTCAGCTGATACACGATTCGGCGTGACGCCGAAAGGAAAAGTAAGCGGGGCGCTTTCAAATGTATACGACTTTACAATGAAGCAGAAAAACAAAGACATCAAAACATTCAAAGCGCCGGTAAAGCTCACCCTGCGCATTGAGAATACGAAAAAGGCGAAACAGCCGGGCATTTACCATGTAGACCGGAAAAAGAACGTCTATACAAAAACAGACAACGGTTCGGTTTCACACGATCTCGTCACGGGCTATACAAATCATTTCAGTGAATACACCATATTAAACGCAAACACGAAGAGCGCGCCGCCGACAAGCGGAGACCACGGCTCCGGAAAGCAGCCAAGCGGACAAAAACCGTCATCCGGCCCTGCACAGGACGGAGTATCGCCGGGCGGCCTGCTTCCTGATACGGCCACAACGATGTATTCCATCCTTCTTGCCGGGTTTCTCATCAGCGCGCTCGGAACGGCACTGTATCTGCATCAAAGAAGAAAAGCAAAAAAAGTGAACGAAGCATAAAAAGACCGCTTTTATCGGGCGGTTCATCCAAAAGCTCTCCTGATCTGATTTCAGGGGAGCTTTTTCTCTCGGTCCCCCTCTGAGTCGACAGCCGTACGGCCGAGTGATAAAATATGAACGTTATTCGCGAAAGACATACATCCGCATCGTTTAACACTTCACGGCAGGGCCTCTCTTTCATACGGCGCCGCCTGTTTGGAGGACTTTTTTTGAAGATAACAGGACACAAACGAAACCGCATGTCTTACAAGAAAAAGCTGTTTTACGTGATAACAGCGCTCTGTTTTATCAGCTCGCTCATTTTCGTCACTCACAACGCTTCTTTTTATGAGCGGCCGATTGCCAAAGTGACGAAAACAACATTGGAACATCAGTCTGACGTACAGGACATGCATAAAAACAAAGATAAGATTTTCAATCAGACGATCACTGCCAGACTTGAAAACGGCAGTCAGAAAGGACAGCTCATTCATTTGCCCAATCAGTATTCATCATCCGGAGCGAACGATCAGAAATATTCGATTGGCGATGAAGTATTCGTTTCTATTGATAAAGGGAAACCATCAAACAAGGATATATCGGGAAGCATTATAGATAAAAAACGGGATAAACAGCTTTTGCTGATCGCGTGGGTTTTCATTTTCACCTTGCTTATCGTCGGCAAAAAACAAGGCTTCTTTTCGATCGTCAGCCTGATGTTTAACGCCGTTTTACTGTCGTTTGCATTAGATTTGTACAGGAAGCATCCTAATATAGGGTTAATTTTCATCTGCGGTGTCTGTATTCTCATCTTTACTGTCATCTCATTGCTGCTTGTCAGCGGTTTTCACGCGAAAACATATGCCGCCATTGCCGCGACGCTCGCAGGCACTTTCGTTTCCCTGCTGATTACGTATCTTGTGATGCTGGCAACCGGAGAGAAAGGTCTCAGATATGAGGAAATGCAGTATTTAACCCGCCCTTATCACACGGTGTTTATGGCCGGGGTATTTATCGGATCACTGGGAGCGGTCATGGATGTAGCCATTACCATGACGTCATCTGTCTTCGGATTATATGAAGAAAACAACGGTATCTCATTACAAGCTCTCAGACGTTCAGGGATGGAGATCGGAAAAGACATCATGGGGGCGATGACCAATATTCTGTTTTTTGCTTATATAAGCGGCTCTATTCCGATGATGCTGTTGTATTTGAAAAATGATTCCCCGATAGGATTCACTCTTTCTATGAACATTTCCTTGGAAATAGCCAGAGCATTGGCCGGAGGGATCGGAATCGTATTAGCCATACCCGCCAGTCTGTATGCTTCTATCTTTTTTATTAAACGAAAGAAGGCAAGCTCATGAATGTCATCGTAATTCTCGCGGCGATTTTATTTCTATTGATGGTCATCATCGGCGGAAAAAAAGGAGCGAGGTCTTTTATTGCGTTATTCTTAAATTTCGGTGTTCTCTTTCTCACCATCATTTTCATGACAGACCCGCATATCAATCCGATTGTTTTAACATTGCTCTCTTCCGCCGTGATTTGCAGCATTACTCTTTTTTATATTAATGGAGGAAACGTCAAAACCGTAACCGCCTTTATTTCTGCAATGCTGACGATTGTACTGCTGCTGTTTTTTATTATGTCTGTAACAAAACATACTTCAATTCAGGGATTCGGTGAAGAAGAATTGAGTGATATCGGCATATTCACACTGTTTGTCGGGGTGGATTTTGTGAAGGTTACCGCAGCCATGATCATCATGGGCACGATAGGGGCGATTACCGATGTCGCGATTTCCATTACTTCACCCATGCGGGAAATTTACAGTCATAATCCGTCCATGAGCAGAAAAGATCTGTACACATTCGGATTAAGCATCGGGAGAGATATTTTAGGAACGAATACGAATACGTTATTCTTTGCTTTTTTCGGCAGCTATTTGGCTTTAATTATCTGGTTTAAAGACTTATCATACTCAGCTGAAAAAATAGTGAACTCAAAAGTATTCAGTGCGGAAGCCGTTACCATTCTTTGTGCCGGAATCGGGATCGGCATCATCATTCCCGTTACGTCCTGGATCACCGCCTGTTTTTTAGCAAAACCAAATAAACGTTAAAAGCTGCCGGGACACGCCCGGCAGCCTTTTTTATCTTATACCCACTTTACAACGTCTTTTGAGGCAGATCTTGTTTTCGGGCGCGGTTCTCTGACACGGTAGCCGAATGCGGCCATAACAGAGATGTCGAAACTTCCGTTTTCCAGAAGCCCTTCTTCTTCAAGAATCCGGTGAATTTCTTTGTAGTTGAAGCCTTCTACAGGGCAGGAGTCGATTCCGATCTGCGCAGCGGCTGTCATCATATTGCCGAGGGCGATGTAAGTCTGTTTGGATGCCCAGTCAAACAGCGCGCGATCTGATTCAAGCAGATTGAAATCATTTTTCTGAAAGTCTTCCGTTTTGCTGATATAGCCTTCATACATATCTTCCGGCATTTTTTTGACTTCCCGCAAGTGGTTTTTGACATAGTCGGCGTCAAAACGGATATCCTTTGCCGTCCGGGCAAGCAGAAGTACGAAATGGCTTGCGGTCGGCAGCTGCTTTTGCGCGCCCCATGTGAACTCGCGGAGTTTTTCACGAAGCTCCGGATTTTGAACGACGACAAATTTCCAAGGCTCCAAACCGAGTGAGCTTGGGGATAATCTTCCCGTTTCTAAAATGAATTCAAAATCGCTTTCTGAAATTTTTTTCTCAGGATCAAATTCCTTTGTGGCGTGTCTGAATTGATACGCTTCGATGATCTGCTGTTTTTTATCTGACATTCATGATCTCTCCTTTTCAATCGTTATGTACTATTGTAGCCATTATTTTTGAAAGTACCAGTACGCACATTTTTGTGGGATAGTATTCATTTTGATACTGACAAAAAAACGGGCTGCCGCGGCAGTCCGTTTTTATTTTTCTCTTCTCGCAAAGTCGACGAAACGGAATTTATCGAGCCTGTGCCGGCTTTCCGTGTACTGAAAGAGGCTGGTATCGTCCAAAAAGACGCGGTTTTTCACGACCGCCATATGGCTGAATCCGCCGAGATCCAAATACTTCCGGTCCTCTTCCCCCGCCGGCTCCACGACAATTTCCTTTTGCGCGTAGCTGATGGACAGGCCGAGCTCTCCTTCGAGATACTCATAGATCGAATCTTCACAAATCGCCTTCTTCAATAGAGGCACATGTTTTTTTACAAAGTAATCCTTGTCCAAAATAATATGTTCTCCGTCAATCCGTCTTGATCTGACGACTTCCCACACCTTTTCATCCGCTTCTGTACCAAGCTCTTTTGCGGCTTCTGAGGGAGGCAGGATCAGCTCGAGACGGTGAACCGTCGTTCTCGTCTCTTTTCCGAGCGTTTCCGAAAGCTCTTTGAAGCTGATCAGGCCTGAGACGGGAAAACGCATTTTTTCTCTGTCTAATATGACGGAGCCTTTGCCTTTGATTTTCTGGATGTAGCCGTTTTGCGCCAGCATATTGAGCGCTTTGCGGACGGTTTCTCGTGATGTGCCGTATTGATCGCACAAATCATTTTCAGACGGAAGAACGTCTTCAGCCTTCCGCTGGCCGCTTTCGATCTGCCGCACCATATCTTTATAGATTGTGATGTATTTATTCACTTTCATTTGACCACCCAGATTAGTGTATCACGCTTTTGTCAGATGATAAACGATCGATTCATACGGACGGAGCGTCAATCGTTCCGGCCGCCCTTCCCTCGGTTCATCATTCGTCAGCAGCACCGTAAACCGCCAGCCGTCCGTGTCTTTAAGCGGAACCGTAAAGTCCGCTTCTTTCCCGTAGAAGTTGTTGATGCACAGCAGTTTTTCATCCTTGCCGTGTCTGACGTACGCCAGAACCGCCGGATCGTCTTCAGCAAGCAGCTCAAACGTTCCTTCAGTCACGATGTCATATTCTTTTCTGAGCTTGATGAGCTTCTGATAATGATAGAAAATTGAATCCGGGTCCCGCAAAGCCGCTTCCGCGTTAACGTCCCGATAATCATCCGCCGCCGGAATCCAAGGCGTGCCTGTCGTGAAACCGCCGTGCGGCCTGCTGTTCCACTGAATGGGGGTTCTTGCATTGTCTCTTGATTTCTCTTTTAAAATGGCGATAATGTCTTTTTCGGGCACACCTTCTTCCTTCATCTTTTTGTAAATATTCAATGATTCGACATCGCGGTATGAGCCGATGTCATCGAATTTCGGATTGCCCATGCCGATCTCTTCACCTTGATAAATGTAAGGCGTGCCCTGCATCATATGAATGGCCGCCGCCAGCATTTTGGCTGATTTCGTCCGGTATACGCCGTCGTCTCCGTATCTGGATACGGCCCGCGGCTGGTCATGGTTGCACCAGAATAATGCGTTCCAGCCTCCGCCTTTTTGCATCTCCGTCTGCCAAAACGCTAAAATCCGTTTCAGCTTCAGAAAATCAAACGGAGCGAGCGCCCATTTTTCACCATTCGGATAATCCACTTTTAAATGGTGAAAGTTAAAAGTCATATCGAGTTCTTTATTCTCAGGGTTTGTGTACCGGATGCAGTGGCCAGCCGTTGTCGAGGACATTTCCCCGACCGTCATACTGTCATATTTCGAAAACACTTCCCGGTTCATCTCATGGAGAAATTCGTGCACGCGCGGCCCGTCCGTATAATAAGGGCGCCCGTCACGCCCATCCTCGGCATCAGGAAACGATTGGTCTTTAGAAATGAGGTTGATCACATCCAGCCGGAAACCGTCGATTCCTTTTCGGAACCAAAAATGCATCATGTCGTAAACCTGTTTTCTCATCTCTTCATTTTCCCAGTTCAAATCGGCCTGCGACACATCAAATAAATGCAGATAGTGCTGGCCTGACGCCGGGTCGAGCTTCCAAGCGGAACCGCCGAATTTTGATTCCCAATTGTTCGGCGCCCGGCCGTCTTCCTTTCCGTCTTTCCAAATGTAAAAATCCCGATACGGACTGTCGGGTGACGAGACCGCTTCTTTGAACCACCGATGCTCGACTGATGTATGGTTTACGACAAGATCCATAACGACCTTGATTCCTCTTTTGTGCGCTTCATCGAGAAGGCGTTCAAAATCCTCCATCGTTCCGTATTCTTCATAAACGGTGCAGTAATCGCGAATGTCATAACCGTTGTCATTCTGCGGCGAATCGTAAATCGGCGTAAGCCAAATGACATCAATCAAAAGCTTCTGCAAATAATCAAGCTTCTCGATAATACCGTTCAGATCACCGATCCCGTTTCCCGTCGTATCATTAAAGCTCTTCGGATAAATTTGATATACCGCTGCCTTTTTCCACCATGGTGTGCTGTCTGTTTTCATTTTTCTTCACCGCCTGTAATGTTTTGAATTGAAAGGGAAAAGGGACAGCCTGATAGAAGGCGCCCCGCAGGTTTTTTATTTTTGCCGTTTCAGCCACGCATACCCGTATGTTCCCGCAAACGGGAGAATCAGCACGATCAGCATTCCGATCGCAAACGAACCCCAGTACCGGCTCATAATGGAGAAGATCCCCGGCACGCCGCCGACTCCGACCGAGCTTGCGAGAACGCCTTTGACGGAGATGAACATCCCCGCGATTCCCGAACTGATCATGGCGATCACAAACGGAAATTTGTAACGCAGATTCACGCCGAAAATCGCCGGTTCGGTAATGCCCAAATATGCGGAAATGCCGGCCGTCAGTGAAAGCCCCCGCTGTTTTTTATCTTTTGTAATCAGCATCATGGCCAAAGCCGCCGATCCTTGAGCGATATTTGACAATGCGAGCATCGGCCATAAAAATGTGCCGCCGAGCTTTGATCCGATTAATTGAAGATCGACCGCGAGAAACGTATGGTGCATCCCCGTGATTACAAGCGCCGAATACAGCCCTCCGTACAGCAGGCCTCCGATGGCGGAGAATTGGCCGAAAACGGCAATCAATCCCGCCGTCAGCGCGTTACCGATCGCAAAGGTAATCGGACCGATGATGACAAAGGATAGAAAACCGATGACCAAAAGCGTCACCGGCGCGACGACCAACAGCTGAATGCCCTCCGGCGTCCGTTTCGTCAAAAAGAGCTCAAGCCTGGCAAGTAAATAAGACGCCAGCAGAATCGGGAGCACCTGACCTTGATATCCGACTTTCTGCACCTCAAGGCCGAACAGGTTCCACACCGGAATATCGCCGCTCTGCTCGGCGGCCCCGTAGCCCCATGCGTTTAACAGATCAGGATGCACCAGCATCAGCCCGAGCACGATACCCAAGAGCGGGCTTCCTCCGAACCGCTTCACTGCTGACCAGCCGATTAAAGCCGGCAGAAAAGCGAAGGCCGTCCCCGCGATCAGATTAATCATATTGGCGAGATCCGCCCATTGCGGATACACTTGGACAATCGATTTGGCGCTGTAGAAAATGCCTTCCGCCGTTAATATATTGTTCAGACCCATTAAAAGCCCGGCCGTGACGATCGCCGGCAAGATCGGAATAAAGATGTCCGCAAGCGTTTTCACGGCACGCTGTAAAGGATTCATTTTTTGCGCCGCCGCCTTCTTTACGTCATCCTTGGACGCTTCGCCAATCCCCGTTTCCTTCACTAATTCCGCATATACTTTGTTGACCGTCCCCTGCCCGATCACGACTTGAAACTGCCCGTTTACCGCAAAAGATCCTTTGACAATGTCTATTGCATCAAGCATTTTTTGGTTTACTTTGGTTTCATCTATTAATGCAAACCGCAAACGCGTCACACAATGAGTCGCCGCCTCAATATTTTCGATTCCGCCGACAGCTTCAGCGATCTGCCGCGCAGCCCGGTTAAACTCACCCATGCCAACCCCTCCGTAACCGTTTTCATTTTGTCTTACAAACTTGTATATACATGTTTATGACTCTATTGTAATGATGTATATACATGTCGTCAATCTATTTTTATAGCGCTTTCATCACAAATATACTGCGAAAGACCCTGAAACAAAAAAAGCCCCGCCGGAACCGGGCCTTGACTTCTTGTTTTATCGGGAACATGTCCGGGCGGAATTCACAACAGGAGCACAAAAAGCATACAGTACTGTACAACTAAGTTAAAGAGGTGTGAAGAGATGCCATCCACTGTTATCAACCTGTACTATTTGAAGATTAACAGTATTTCTGGCAACGGATCTATTACGATTGGGGAAGCGGCATACAACAGTCCCACCACAAATAACAAATCACAAGGACTGAACTCTTCATTCGGCGATACGTCACCTATAGAATCGATGATGGAGAACTTGTTAAATGATCCTGATGTCAACGACCAGACAGCCATCGGAACCGCAGATACCGCAAATATTACGCCGGTGCCGCCCATTATAGATTAAAGGGGTTTTTATGAATGCCTTACCAAATTAACGTCGTCAATATAAAAGTAAACGGAGCAACGCAAAACGGAAACGTCGATATCGGTCAGACCGTACAAAACAGCCACACCGCCAACAGCAAATTTGTCGGCGCGAACTTTTCTTTAGGGGATTTTTCGCCGGCCGCCGGATGTTTGAATTCGGGCCATCTTGACCCTGACGTGAGCGATCAGGATCAGATCGCCAACCCGTCAATGCCGATCGCAAATCAAATATAGGGAGGTTCTGCCGAAGTGGATATCGAAAAAATGAGAAAGTGGCTTGAGATTACGAACGAGCACAAGCCCAGCGACTTTTGGACCAATGTCCTGAAACGGAAATCTCCCGAAGATTTTTTCTCCTTACAAAAAAACACCCTGACTTATGATATTTATCAGGATGAACAGCACACATTCGTCATTGTGGAAATGCCCGGCGTTTACGAAGAAGAATTGACACTGAGGCTGCTGTCAAGAACACGGCTGCATATAAGAGGAAACATCACACCCCTTTTTCCAAAGAACATGGGCGTCTGCCAAAACCGGTATTACGGGGAAATCGATGAGACGATTGAGCTTCCTGAACCGGCTGAGCCCCACCTGTTACAGGCGCAGTGCGTAAACGGCCTGCTCCACATTTCCTACCCGCGCCTTATGGAGCACATTCCTTTTCAGAAAAAAATCTAAAGAGCCGGCTTACGGGCGGCCCAGCCGTCTGTACACTTTCTCCTTATAATGAGAAGATGCGGGTTTTGAGAACATGGCTTTCTCCTCCGTCAGTTTGTCGAGTCTGACTTGTTTTTCCGTCCGTTTGTTCCGCAAGTGATCCCGCTCCTGTTCATTGCGGCACTTGGCGATCAAATAATCGAGCGTCATCAGCTCTTTCTTCAGCGCGCCCTCATCCTCGGCGATCCCGGCGTTTTTTAATATGCGGTAGCCCATTCTGAGCGACTCCGGAAGATGTGCGGCATCGTCTTTCGGCAGGGGCTTTCCCATTCCTTTGATGCCGGCGAACTCTCCATCCTTAATGGCGCGCTTGATTTTATCTTCAGCCACGATATGGGCAATATCCATCACTGTTCACCTCTTTTTTCAATAGAACCGGGTATGATTAAACGGAAACACAAAGCCCAGTTTGTGCCATTTATATGTTTTAAAGCTGTCATTCAACAGATCAACCCCCGTTGCGACAGCGTTTTTCGCCCTTTTTCCGATGAGCCTTTTCCACCTTTTCTATTTGCTGGTTTCATGGTATATTGATTACGTTCGTTTTTTCTATCGTTCCGTGTAAACCGTGATCGGAAAAAAGGAGTGTAACAATGAAAACATTTATAAAAGAAAGAGGACTTGCCTTCTTCTTGATAGCGGTCGTGTTATTGTGGGTGAAAACATATGTCGCTTATATTTTAAACTTTAACCTCGGCATAGACAACACGATCCAGAAAATATTGCTTTTTGTGAATCCGCTGAGCTCCAGCTTGTTCTTTCTTGGATTTGGGCTTCTTTTCAAGAAAAAATTACAGCAGACAGCCATTATTGTGATTCATTTTTTATTGTCTTTTTTGCTTTTTGCAAACATCGTCTATTATAGATTCTTTAATGATTTCATTACCATCCCGGTCATGATGCAGGCAAAGACAAACGGCGGCCAGCTCGGAGACAGCGCGTTCTCGTTAATGAGATGGACAGACGCCTTCTACTTCCTGGATACCGTCATTTTGATTATTTTGGCCCTTAAGATGAAAAAACCGACTGAAAAACCGGTGAAGAAATCATTCAGAATCGTTTTGGCTTCCGCCGTGCTTATGTTCCTGATCAACCTCGCCGTCGCGGAATCCGACCGTCCTGAGCTTTTGACACGCTCATTTGACCGTAACTATCTGGTGAAATACTTGGGCACGTACAACTTTACGATTTACGATGCCGTGCAGAATGTGAAATCAAACAGCCAGCGCGCGCTTGCCGATTCAAGCGATGTAACGGATGTGGAAAACTATATGAAGGCCAACTATGACGTGCCGAACAACGTCTACTTCGGAAAAGCCGAAGGAAAAAACGTCATCTACGTCTCATTAGAGTCTCTGCAATCCTTTATCATTGACTATAAAATTAACGGCAAGGAAGTGACGCCGTTTTTAAACAAACTGGCGCACGATAATCAAACATTCTACTTTGATAACTTTTTCCACCAAACGGGACAAGGTAAAACATCTGATGCGGAATTTATGATGGAGAACTCTCTGTACCCGCTTTCGCAAGGTTCGGTTTTCGTCAATAAAGCGCAAAACACGCTGCAGTCCGTTCCTGCGATCTTAAAAGGCAAAAAGTACACGTCTGCCGCTTTCCACGGAAATACGCAGACTTTCTGGAACCGTAACGAAATGTACAAAGCGGAAGGCATCGATAAGTTTTTCGATTCCGCTTATTATGACATGAGCGAAGAAAACACGAAAAACTACGGCATGAAAGACAAACCGTATTTCAAAGAATCCATGCCGCTCTTAAAGAGCCTGCCGCAGCCGTTCTATACGAAGTTCATTACGCTGTCCAACCACTTCCCGTTCGGAATGGATAAAGAAGACACGGACTTCCCGGCGGGAGACTTTGGCGATTCAGTCGTCAATAACTACTTCCAGTCCGCGAACTATCTGGATGAATCAATCGAACAGTTCTTTCATGACCTGAAAAAAGACGGCCTGTACGATAAGTCGATTATCGTGATGTACGGAGACCACTACGGCATCTCCGAAAACCATAATAAAGCGATGGCGAAAGTGCTCGGCAAAGATGAGATCACTGAATACGACAATGCCCAGCTTCAGCGGGTGCCGCTCTTTATCCACGCTCCCGGCGTGAAAGGCGGCCGCAATCATAAATTTGCCGGTGAAGTCGATGTCGCGCCGACCGTTCTTCATCTGCTCGGCGTCGATACGAAAGATTATCTCATGTCAGGTTCAGATATCTTATCGAAAGAGCACAGAGAAGTCATTCCGTTCCGTAACGGAGACTTCATCTCGCCGAACTATACGAAAGTGTCCGGCAAGTATTACGATACGAAAACCGGAAGACTTTTAGATGATTCAGAAGTCGACAAAAAAGAAGACTCTCTCGTCAAGACTGAGCTTGAAATGTCTGATAAGATCATCAACGGCGATCTGCTTCGTTTCTATCAGCCGAAAGGCTTTAAGAAAGTGGACCCTTCACAATTCGATTATACGAAGCGTGAAGATTCCTCAGCAGACGATCAAAAAGAATAAACAAAAGCCAGATCATATCAATGATCTGGCTTTTTTATGTCCAGCTCCCGGCGGCGGCCATAGAGCGCTTTTGCAGGCTGTCGGAAAGAACTGAATAAGCGACGACTTTCTTTTTCTGCTGTTTGACGACATCTACATGGTCTTCGTAGCTGTATACAAACACCGTCACATCTTTTTTTCCTTTTCTCGTCTTAATGACAAGCGGATCGGCTCCGTTTTGCGGATGAAGATAACGCTCTTCATCCCCTGGGTATATATAATGCCGTTCGATAAACACGGCTTCGTTAAAATCATCAATCACCCGGCGTTTGTCTTCGCCTTCCAGACGTTTTCCGCCGAGGGAAACGGCAGCGGACGCGTCACTGAGCTTTGAATGGGTTTCAAACTTGCGGAGGATCCATTCCACCGCTCCGGTAGGAAGGCATGTCAGCACAATCTTAATCAGGCTTATGACAACAATTGAAACAACTGCAATCCATGTCACCTTACATCATCTCCATACTTGTTCTACATGAATCTTAACATAGAAGAAAACGTTGTTTTTTGTACATTATGTGAAACTTGATATATGTTCAAAAAAAATCCGGATCACATAGGTGATCCGGATTTTTCAAGTCTGCTTCTGGTCGTCAAGGCGGACGGCTTCTCTCAGCTCTTCCGCGACAAATTCGACGTTCGGCCCGATAATGACCTGTGCCGTTTTATTCCCCGTTTTGATAACCCCTTTTGCTCCCGCTTTTTTAAGCGCCGCCTCATTAATGAGAGACGTATCCTGCACGGTCAGCCTGAGGCGGGTCGCACAGTGATCAATCGTTTCGAGGTTTTGCCTGCCGCCGAGCCCCTTGAGCATGGCATGTTCTTCGACGGAACCGGCCGTATCTTCACTAAGCACTTCTTCCTCTTCCTCATCATCTTCCCGTCCCGGCGTTTTCAAGTTTAACGTTTTGATGAGCATATAGAATACGACAAAATAGATCACTGCATAACAAAGCCCGACAACGAGCAGCAAAAGCGGTTTTTCGGCAATGCCGTAGCTGAGGAGATAATCGATCGCCCCCGCCGAGAATGAAAAACCTGACCTGATTCCGAGAACATTCACGATAAATAAAGAGAACCCGGTTAATATAGCATGAACCCCGTACAAAAGCGGTGATAAAAACATAAATGCAAATTCAATCGGCTCTGTAATTCCGGTAATAAATGCCGTCAGCGCGAGACCGATCATCATTCCGGCCGTCGCTTTGCGCTTACTTGGCTTAGCCGCGGCAATCATTGCCAGACATGCGGCCGGAAGCCCGAACATCATAATCGGGAAGAATCCCGTCATATAAGTTCCCGCCGTCGGATCCTTCGCAAAGAAGCGGGCCAGATCTCCCGTTTTTCCGTGAAAATCGCCAAACTGGAACCAAAAAATATTATTCAGCACATGATGAAGACCGAATGGAATCAAAAGCCGGTTAAAAATCCCGTAAATCCCGGCGCCGATTCCGCCAAGCCCGATCATCCATTCCCCGAAAGACGTAATCACCGACTGAATCGGCGGCCACACAAATCCGAAGATCCCCGCCAAAATAATGGTAATCAGCGCCGTTACAATCGGAACGAGCCGGCGCCCGCTGAAAAACCCGAGATATTCGGGCAGCTTCGTATCCTTAAAGCGATTATACGTGTATCCCGCAATTAACCCCGCGATAATCCCTCCGAAAACGGCCATATTATTTGTCGAATTGATTGATTTTACAGCCGCGTCCAGCATGATATAAGAAATGGCTCCCGACAGAGCGGCGGCCCCGTTGCTGTCTTTGGAAATCCCGATCGCGATTCCGATCGCGAAAATCAGCGGCAGATGATCAAATACCGCGGTCCCCGCCGCGTAAATGAACGGAATATTTAATAAGTCCTCTCTGCCGATGGCCAAAATAATACCAACGGCGGGCAGAACGGCAATCGGAAGCATAAATGATTTTCCGAGTTTTTGCAAAAATTGAAGCATTTTACCCATCCCCCTTCTTTTTTCTTAAATATACCACATAAGTTATCTAGTGATCTATACCAATTTTCCTTCATTTATTCACATAAGGCTTGTTGGTTTTCTATTTATAAACCAGTTGTGGTAAGCTTGAATCAGATGATTAAAAATAGAAAGCGGGAATGACAATGATTGTAACGAACGATCAAGAATTAGAAGGCCTTAAAAAAATCGGCAGAATCGTCGCGCTGGCGCGTGAAGAAATGAAGAAAAAAGCCGAGCCCGGCATGAGCACGAAAGATCTTGACCTGATCGGAAAGGCTGTGCTTGACGAGCACGGAGCCGCTTCCGCTCCGGAGAAGGAATACGATTTCCCGGGCGTGACATGCATCAGCGTAAATGACGAAGTCGCTCACGGCATCCCGAGCGCCTCTAAAATCTTAAAAGCCGGAGATCTTGTAAATATCGATATTTCGGCGGAGTTCGGCGGTTTTTATTCCGATACGGGAATTTCATTTGTACTCGGAGAAGGCGATGAACGTCTGCAAAAGCTTTGTAACTGCGCAGCATCCGCATTTCAGAAAGGATTGGATCAGGCAAAAGCAGGCAAACGCCAAAACCAGATCGGCAGAGCCGTCTACCATGAAGCCCGCTCCAACGGATTTACCGTTATTAAAACGCTGACGGGCCACGGAATCGGCAGAAACCTTCATGAAGCGCCGAACCACATCATGAATTACTACGATCCGTTTGATAACGCGCTGTTTAAAAACGGAACCGTGATCGCGCTTGAGCCGTTTATTTCCACGAAAGCGGAAACGATTGTTGAAGCGGGAGACGGCTGGACGTTTAAAACGCCGGATAAAAGCCTTGTCGCCCAAGTGGAACACACCATCGTGATCACAAAAGATAAACCGATTATTTTAACTGCATTGTAATGTTTCATCTCCCTTCCAAACAGGTATACAACAACTAACCCGAAGGAGGGAGACGCATGAAAAAAGATAAAGAAAAAATCAAAATCGAAAACGAAATACACGCCATGCACGGCGTAACGAAACAGCAGATTTTAGAGGATTTCGAGGAATTTAAGGCGTACCTTCATCAGAAAATTTCCGCCGGAAAAAAACTGGGTCTGGATGACAGCAAAATCATCAAAAGCGCCGCCATCCTCGGGGACTATCTCTCCAAACACGAGGAGCCCCGCAATGCGGAAGAAAAACTCTTACAAGAACTGTGGGACATTGCGGATGACAATGAAAAACAGCATTTGGCCCAGCTTCTCGTCAAACTTGCCGGACACTGATACAGTGCCCGGCTTTTTTATGCTCCGTTATAAGAGTTGTGCTACACTGGACATATGTCTGTGAAAGGAGCCATTTTTCAACATGTGGTTTATTATCTTCGGGTTTATTTTCTTTATTGAAAGCATCATTCTCACCGTTTACGGAGTGAAGAAAAAGAAGGGGATGCTGATTTATTTCGGCGTCGTTTTCGGAATCATGACACTCGGAACGGTGCTGTTAAAATTAACCGGCCATTAAGCATGAAAAGACCGCCCTTTACATATATATGTAAGAAAGCTTTACATCTCTGAATCGAAAGTCTCAGTTTTTGCATTATCCCTTTTCAGCGTCTTTTTATAGATGTTACAATGCCAAAAGTTTGGCAAAAGCTGAAGAAACCTCCCCAGCGGGAGAACGGAGAAAGGAGTTTTCTGACATGCATTATGGCAGTAAAGGCTGGTATGTAGAAGAGTTAAAGAAAAAAGGAATTACCCACTATGAAGGAAGAAAGCTTCAAAGCTTCAAAAAGTACTTCCTTGCCAATCTGCTGGAAACAAAAAAACAAGCATAACGTAAATCAGCCGTGCTGTCAGTGCAGCACGGCTTTTTTCTATACATTAGTGAGCCTGTCTCTTTTTTTAAGGAAGGACTCCCTCCAGCTTTCTGACAGCGCTTCTTCCCGCAGTATTTCTTCAATCGCTGACAGATTGCCGGAATCACGATATTTCACTTCATTCGCATACCAGACGGAAATGCTTTCTTTTCCTCTCGACAGACGCTTGAGGACGGGACGCGGATCGACATATCCTTCTTCAAGCACCCTGAAATAAAAGCCGGTAAATCCCGTCTGCTGTACACGGAGCACCATATCTTTGATGCCATATTTGAGCGCGAGTTTGACGCAGGGCTGGCGCGGCTGGCTTACTTGAACGACGGCTTCCCCCAGCTGAAAGACGTCTCCGATCCACACGTCTTGTTCGGCCAGTCCTTTGACCGTTACATTCTCCCCGAACGCGGCGGCGGGAAGTTTTCTCGCGAGCGTTGTTTCCCAATATGAATAATGCTCGGCGGGATACACGCACACCGCTTTATCGGGGCCTCCGTGATGCTTCAAGTCGGCTTGCCCGTCCCCGTCAAAATGGGTTTTATACAGCATGACGGGAGAATCTGCGGGCCGCTTTATGATGCCGGAATTGATTTGTCTGCCGGCAAATTCATGAATTGCGGGCTTTCCGAGATTGATAGATAAGACAGAATAGTCTTGCGTCACCTCGTTCACATCCTTTGCGAAATCTCATATCTTTCCTTTATCATAGTAAGAAAAAGGTGGTTTTTCCATGCTTCAATATCATATGATTGCAGACGGCCGGGTTCAGGGCGTAGGTTTTCGCTACTTCGTCCAGATGGAAGCCGACAGACATAAGGTAGCCGGCTGGGTAAAAAACCGTGATGACGGCCGGGTGGAAATCCTTGTCGAAGGTCCTGAAGAGTCGTTAAAACAATTTGCCGAAGCAGTCAGAAAAGGCAGCCCCTTCTCAAATGTCACCGGCATAACCATCGAAGAATCACACCGTCTGAAAGGGTACCGCACTTTTACCATCAGTTACTGATAAGGCTTGTCCTGATAATAATAATTCGGCTTCACAATCGTATTGTCATATGATTTATGGAAAATGTGGGTGGAAGCCGGCGAGATCGGCGGAATCAGCCAGGTCCAGTCGCCCGTCAGCTTTCTTCCCGCGTCTTGTTCCTGTTCTTCAAAGCGTTTAAATTGATTCGCCGCCGTATGGTGATCGACAATGCTGACACCGTGTTTTTTGTATGAATAGAGCACTGCCTTATTCAGTTCCACCAGCACCTGATCCTTCCACAGGTCGGTATTCAGGCTGGCGGAAATCCCCATGACCGCAGCGGCTTTTTTGAGCATATCATACCGTTTTTCGTCAGCAAGGTTCCTTGCGCCGATTTCGGTTCCCATATACCATCCGTTAAAAGGCGCCGCGTTGTACGACAGCCCGCCGATTTCAAGCCTCATATCGGCGATAATCGGAACCCCGTACCATCTGAGATTTAAATCGGCAAACTCTTCAATATCCGGATGGGTGATCGGCACTTCTTTCACGAGCGTCTGAGGCAGGTCATACCAGACCGGCTGCCCGTCCCCTTTCATCCGGAAAAGCAGCGGCAGAATATCAAAATCGGTCCGCTTCCCGCGCCAGCCGAGTTTTTCGCAGACAGCCGTCAGCTCATATGATGCCGGATCACCGACTCTTCCTTTTTCAGTCTCATATCCCGCATAGCGGATGAGCTGGTGATTCCAGATCTCCACTTGTTTTTCCCCATTCTTCTCAGGAGGGAAAATCGTAATCGTCGGTTTAATTTTTCCGCCGTTCGTGGCGATTTTGATATGTTCAAATAATGCGTCGCGCACCTCTTCTTTCGTGTTCACACCGCGCCGGTCAATGACGTTCAGCGATTGCCAGAACAGACGCCCGATACAGCGGTTGCTGTTGCGCCACGCCATTTTCGCCCCGTGTTCAAGCTCTTCCGCCGTATGGACGTAACTTCCCGTCCGATCTATCTCATCTTTTATCGCGTGTAGACGCGCGTTGATTTGCGATTCCATTCCGAGTTCCTGATAGCAGACATCAATAAAATCCTTCGCCTCATCCCAAAGTATTTCCGTATGTTTCAAAAAACTCTCTCCTTCAATTTACATCTGTTTCCCATTGTATCGTTTTTAGGAGTGAACACAATGGTTTTTTTGTATCATACTGGAAACTGCAAAGAAAAAACACCTGTGATGTTCGCAGGTGTTTTACAAAACGGAATGCAGTTTTTCAGCCAGTGTAAGCAAATCCTCACGGTAGTTTTTTCCCGTCATCGGAATTCCGTGACCCGTCAAAAGCGCTTCCGGCTCCAGTTCGGCCAGTTTCTGAACGGATGCGGCCGCCGTCTGCGTATCCGCTGTAAAATAAGCGGGCGGCCCGTGAAGCTCTTGCTTTTGAATGACAACGTCCGCAAGCGATTCCTGTTCAACAGTGATCACGGCATCACCGGCAAGCAGAACGCGGTCTTTATCCCGGAATAATGAAATATGGCCGGGTGTGTGGCCGGGCGTATGCACCCATTTCCATTCTTCAAGAAACGGAACGGTACCGTCTGAAGGCAGTGCCTGAACGGACGGAATGCGGATCGTATGGCGCGGAAACAGCGGTGACAGCTTTGCGACAAGCCCTTTTTTCGCATCGGGCCTGGCAGGCGGATAATCCGCTTTCCCCGTGACGTACGGGAGCTCCTTTTCATGAATGTAAACCGGCACATCCCAAAGTTCAAGCAGCTCTTCAATCGCACCGACATGATCAAAATGACCGTGTGTCAAAATGACCGCCTTCAGCTGATACCCCTCTTTGAATCGGCGTTTCATTTCTTCTGTTATCATCTCCGCCGATTGAGGCATTCCCGCATCAACCAGAATGATTTCCCGCGGAGCTGAGGGATTTTCGATAAAGTAAACATTCGCAATCTGCACGGTCAGTCCGTAAACGCCGTCCGCCGCTTTAAAACCGGCTCCGCTTCTCACTGAAAAAAGCGGCATAAACGGATCACTCATCATGGCACCTCCTCTGATGCCTTTAGTGTGCGACGAACCGGGTGTTTTATGTTAAAAAATCGTGATCGCGCCGATGATGAGCGCAAAGGCCGTCATGACGATAACGGCAAGAACCGCCCATTTCATGGCAAATTTCTGGTGTTCATCAATGGTGACCCCGGCAAGCCCGACTAATAAATGCGTCGACGGCACGAGCGGGCTTAACATATGAATCGGCTGGCCGATGATCGAAGCGCGGGCGATTTCCACCTTATCTACACCGTACGCCACGGCGGTCTCGGATAAAATGGGCAGCACGCCGTAAAAATAGGCGTCATTGGGCATCAGAAATGTAAAAATACCGCTCGTTAAGGCAACAATCGCCGGAATAAATCCCCCCATCTGTTCCGGAATAAGCGATACGAGGGAAATGGCCATCTCATCAACCATCTTCGTCCCCGTTAAAATTCCGGTAAACACGCCTGCGGCAAAAATCATCGAACCGATCGCAAGCACATTGCTCGAATGGGCTGAAATACGCTCCCTTTGATCGTTAAGCTTCGGATAGTTGACAATCAGCGCGATACAAAACGCAATGATGAACAGCACGGTTAAATTCACTTTTCCTGACACTAAAAATCCCACTAAAGAAAGCGTTAACAGTAAATTGAACCACCACAGTTTCGGCCGCCTCCATTCATCTTCCGCAGCCGCAGCCGTTTCATTTGTATGGGACGGCTGCTTTAATTCGATCACCCCGAGCCGTTTCCTTTCCACCCTTCCGAGTACATAAGCGACCACAATCATACACACCATTCCGCTGGCAATGACAGGCAGCATCGGCCCCGTCAGCTCTGCCGGGTCAACGCCGAGCGCACTCGCCGCACGCGGCGTCGCGCCGCCCCATGGTATCGTGTTCATGATACCCATGCCGACACCGGCGATTCCCGCTAAAATAATCGGACGGATTCCGAGCATGATATACAAAGGCAGCATTGCGCTTGTCGTAATCATATACGTCGTCGAGCCGTCTCCGTCCAGTGCGACAAGCATGGTCAAAACGGCTGTTCCGACTACAATTTTGAGCGGGTCGCCTTTAACCAGCTTTAAAATACGCGACACCATCGGATCAAATAAACCGGTATCAATCATAATGCCGAAATAAAGAATCGCAAACATAATCATGACTGCAATCGGCGCCACCTGTTCAATCCCGGAAATCATCATCTCGCCGACCCGGTTAAAAGAAAACCCGGCAAACAGCGCAAACACGATCGGCGTTAATACGAGCGCCGTTAACACTGAAAGCCGTTTTGTCATAATCAGCACCATAAAAACAAGCATCATAAGAAAGCCTAAGATTGCTAACACAGTATGTCCCCCTTATTATGAATACGCTTACATTTTAAAGGCCCGATCCCCTTTATCCGCCTTTTTGCTATCTTATGAGAATTGGATATTGAAGTAAATATTTTGGATTTTAAAGATTTTTAATTTTTTATAACCTTTTTGTTCATTTTGTTCATTTATAAATCAAAAGCCTCCCGCAAATATGCGGAAGGCTTATTTTTCGCTGCTCATCATCTCTTTATAAAACTCGGTCTGCTCTTCTAAAAAGCGTTTTGCGCCGCTGCTGTTTTTATAAAAGCTCTCCCAATCCCGTTTTTTCAACATTTGCTTCCACTCCGCGGATGAGGTAATCTGTTTCAAAGCCTGATCCCAATAGGCGATCTCGCCTTCGGTCATGTCTTTCGGCCCCATGATGCCTCTCCAGTGCGCAAAGACAAACGGCACCCCCTGCTCTTTCCATGTCGGCACATCGCTGTAGCCGGAGAGCCTTTTGTCCGACGTAACGGCCGCCAATGTGATTTTCCCTTTCCGATAGGCGTCTCTCGCTTCTGAAATGGTCATTGAGGCGGCGTCTATCTCGTGGCTGATAAGAGCTTCAATGACTTCATTGCTGCTCCCGTATTGAAAAAAGCGGATATCAAACGGAGAAATTCCGGCCATTTCCGCCGCTCTCGCAAAGGAGAGCTGGTCATCATTTCCGAGGCCGGGCGCAAATCCGATTTTTATGCCGCCCGGATGTGCTTTAATATCGCCGAGCAGCCGCTTTCCGCTTTTTATCTTTGAATCCTTCGGAAGAGCGACGGTCTGCCACTCTTTTGCGATAATGGCCAAAGGCGTAAAATCAGCTGCCTTCAGCCGGCTTTGTCCCAAAATTTCATTGCTTAACAGCAGGCTTGAATTCATACTGATGACATCCGTTTTTCGTTCGTTTACATATTTCCAGCCGCTGTCTCCGCCTCCGCCGGGTTTATAGACGATCTTTACGGGCCGGCCTAATATTTGCTTCCGCTCTATTACCGATTGCAAAGCTTTTGCCGTTACGTCCCAGCCCCCTTGAGGCGCTGCCGGGACGACAATTTCAACCGGCCCTTCGGCTGAACGGATGCCCGTCATCTGCCGTCCGTCAAAAGAAACCAGCGCCGCCAGCATGACAAGAAGCACTCCCAACCGCTTCATTTCTCCCATCCCTTATTCATGTGCTAAATAATATTTCCGTTCCGGCCTGCCGATAATGCCGTACTCTAATTCAGCGAGCGCTTCTTCCTGAGAAACGAGAAACTCGGCGTAGCGCCGCGCCGTTGTTCTGGAGGCGCCCATTTTTTCGCCCAGTTCTTCGGCCGTCATCCCTTTTTGGGCTGCCCTGAGCGCGTTTTTGATTTTTTGAAGTGTAATCGAATTAATCCCGGTCGGCAGATCATTGAGCTGTTTTTGTTCTTTCTGACCGCTTCCGAAAAACATGTCGATAACGGACTGGCTCAGCTCCGGCTGTGAGCGCAGCCATTCTCTTTTTTCACGGTACTGCAAAAGCACTTCTGTAAATTTATGTGCCGACACCGGCTTTATGACATAGTGGGAAACGCCTGATCTGAGCGCTTCCTGCAGCAGTCTTGTTTCGGCAGAAGCCGTAATAATGATGATATCAACAGAAGGAAAACGGCCGCGGATAAGGGGAAGCAGATCTGTTCCCAGCTCATCCGGCATATAAATATCCAAAAGCAGCAGATCAGGCTGCCGTTTCTCAAGCAGCGATATGGTGTCTTTGGCATTGATTGCTTTGCCGATGACATTGAATCCATCAAGAGGTTCGATAAATTTTTCGTGAATTTGCGCTATTCGAAAGTCGTCCTCTGCAATCGCGATGTTAATCACACCGATTCCCCCTTTGGCGTTTCTTTCGGTATAAACACCGTAAATACGGCACCGCCGCTCTTTTGCTGCGAAATCTCTATCGATCCCTGCAATTCACTGACGGCTTCTTTCAGATTGGCTAAGCCGTATCCTCTCCTCGTCCCCTTTGAAGAGTAGCCCTTTTCAAATATGGTTTCTGTTTTTTCCTGAGGCACGCCGTCTCCTGAGTCCGCCACTTCGATGACGATATCCCTGCCGATATCGGTCATAAAAAAGGCGACCTCTTTTTTCTCTTTTTCGGCGACGGCTTCGAAAGCGTTATCAATAAGATTTCCGATGATCGTAATGAGCTGGGATGAACCCACATGCTCCGGCAGCGATTCTAAAAAGCTGTTTTCATCTATTGAAAGCTTCACTTTCTTCTCAGACGCCTTTCCCATTTTTCCTAATAGTATGGCCTGAACCCGCTGTGAATGAATGTTTTGAAAGAGGATTTCATGCTGTTCATTCTGGATGGCGTACTCTTCTTTTATCAGTTCAATGGCTTCATTATATTCTCCCAGCTCTAACAGACCGAGGATCGCGTAAAGCTTATTCGAGAATTCATGCGTTTGCGCCCGAAGATCCTCTGAGTATTTTTTCATTTCAGTCAGCTTGTTAATCAGTTTCTTGAGCTCTGTTTTCTCCCGGAAGCTGATCACCGCTCCGTATACTTGTCCGGTCTGCTTCATTTCTTTCACGTTTAAGATAAATACTTTATCTCCGGCACGCACCTCCACGTTCGGCGGTAATTCTCCCCCTGCCAACACCGGCATGAGATTTGCGCCCGGCATGATTTCTTTTATATGCCTTCCGATCATCGGTTCCGGAAGATTCAGCATATCAGCCGCAGATAAATTCATCATGGTTACCGCGCCTTCTTTGTTTACGGCGATAATCCCTTCTTTAATCGCAAGGAGCATCGCATTGCGCTCCCTGTACAGCGCTGCAATTTCATGCGGTTCAAGGCCGAGTGTATCTTTACGGATGCTTTTTGCGAGCGCCGCCGCTCCCCCGATGCCGATAAGAAACACCAAACATGCAAAATAGCCTAAATGCCGCAGATGCGCTTTCATATCTTTTTCTATCTCATCTTGTAAAAACTCGACTGTCACCGTTCCGACGACTTCGTTATGATTTTTTTCCTCCAAAATAACCGGGGCGCTCCCCCGGACAGCCTTCATTCCGTCGGAAACCGGTGACCCGCCGAACATGACGGTTTTATTTTGCAGATTTTGATTTTCTTTCGGAATACTGCTTCGGGCCGAATGAAATGCAACATGCCCTTTTTGATCAGTGATGTAGACGGCGTGCGCGCCTGCCTGTTCTTTCATTTGTTCAATGACATCTAACTTTGTAAAAGCCTCTTGATCCGCAAGCCGGAACGCCTCTTTTACAGGAGGCATGTATGAAATGGTTTTTGCCGTTTGCACCGCCAGCTGTTCAGCCTGCTTCTGGCCTTCCTTTAATTGCTGAAAGGCAAATATAACTGTGAGCGTTCCGATGACAAGTATTAATAAAGCCGCAATTAATCCGGCGATTTTCATTTGCAGAGAGACATAAAACCGCTTCGCTTCCAACACAGCACCAGCCGTCCTTTCCTCCTAAAATCATACCACTTTTTAAATCTTTGTTTCTCATTTTTGAGAATTTTCGTGATCTTTTTCTCTTGTCATTTCTTTCAAAAAGTGCAGTCTGGTATAATTTCCCTCAAGAGAGATAAGAAGGATGAACTTTTTATAATCGCTGCGCAAAAAAAGACTGACAGAAGCCAGTCTCGGGATGTTTAACAGCGGACGTATATTCAGTTGAAAAAGTGTTTCTCTATGATGGCCGAGATACATTTGAATGACCGGAAATATCAATCAATTTTCCTTTGACGGCCAGGCGTCCTTCGGTTCTTACCGCTTTGTCGCATGTGATTAATGTAATCTCTTTATCTTTTGTCTCCTGAATTGCGTTTGCTTCTATTTCTGAAATCATGGTTTTTGATGTTACAGAATAAATATAGTCTTTTCTAAAGTCGGTCATCACGATTTGCGCGCCTTTTTTTATGTGTAAAAGAGGGCCGAACAATAGGTTCTCCTGCTTCAGATGGTGGCCTGCCAACGGGTAGTTTCCCTCGCCCATTTTCTGATCCGGACGCATAGTTGCCGCGCCGATCAGCAGGTTTTCATTGGTTGTGCCTTTTAAAATCGGAAGGTCTAAATCGATGCTGCTGATGGTTATCCGTCCGATTATCGGTTTTGGTTTGCGATTAAAACTTGACTGGACTGTTTCCCTGAAACCGGGCGGATGAATGGATTCAAAATCATAGTCCGCTTTTTTCATGTTATTTTTCCGCGCTTGTTCTGCGGTCAATTCCGATTCAATTTGGCTTTTACTGAGGTACGCGATCAAACAGCCTTTCATGAGAGGAGAGGAAATGAGAAGCAGCCCGGACAAAATAAGAACGGCAATGATCATTTTTTTAACCATGAAGAAAATTCCTTTCTTGTACGTCATGCGGTGAATATTTGGTGAGAAATGATTCTCTTTTTAAAAAAGCACCTGATCGATTCTTACATGATCAGGTGCGATAACGTCTATCTATTCCTTGCTTTCTTCTTTCTTGATACAACAGCCGCGGCTCCGCCGGCTAATAGCAGCAGAATACCGGCCGTGACCGGCATCATACCGTCCGTATCACCGGTTTTCGGCAGGTTTTTGCCTGTATCCGAGTGATTGGTTTTACCATTGGTATCAGGATGATGCCCGCCTTGATTCGTTTGATGATTCGGTGTGTCTTTCCCAGGTGCGGGATTTTTTAATTTCTTATTAGAAACGACGACCTCAACGGCTTTTAACTGTCCTTTTTCAATTGTGAATTCAATTGGTTTTTCGTTCAGCTGATAGCCGTCAGGCGCTTTTGTTTCGATAAATCGATACTGCCCGGGCGCTAATCCTTTCACCGTAAACCGGCCCTTTTGATCCGTCTTCCATACCGCCGGCCGTTCTTTGCTGCCGCCGGTGTTTACCGGATGTCCGGCAGAATCCGTGATCTTGAATTCAGCACCTTCCAGCACCTTATTTTTATCGTCATGATCCACTTTTGTCAGTGTGACATCACCAGGCGTCAGTGTATTCTCCGCACTGATTTCGACTGGTTTTATGTCGGTATTTGTGATCTTGAATGATATTGGCGTTTGATCCAAACTGTAAAGTTCAGGCGCTTTTGTTTCGATAAATTGATATTCGCCCGCTTTCAGTCCCCGTACAATAATTTGTCCGTGCTCATCTGTCGTCAGACCCTCTGTCAGTACTTTGCCGTTTGCATCTGTCAGGTTAAACTTCGCACCTTGCAGGACTTTCCGTTTGTCACCTTGATCCAATTTTGTGAGAACAACGCTGTTCTTGATGTTAACTGCAGTCAGGGCAGCCTGATTCGGTTTTCCGCTGTTCTCAGCCTTAATCGTAAACGGCACAGGGGTCGTTGACAGCAGATAACCATCCGGCGCTTTTGTTTCAACAAATTGATAGTTTCCGGGCGCCAAACCGCCGGCGTCAATTTTGCCGCCTTCTTTTGTCATCAGATCGTCTCTTACGGTTTTTCCATCACTGTCAATGATTTTAAATACTGCACCGTCTAAAACGTTTCCGTCTTGATCCTTCTTGATCAGCTGGACAGAGCCTTTATAGTTGACGGCCGTTCCTGCGTCAGTTGACTCCGGCTTTCCTTCCGCTGTTTCTGAGATGGCAAACTCTTTTTTCTCCGTATTTAACACATAACCGTCGGGTGCTTTCGTTTCGATGAAGGCGTAATGACCCGGTGCAAGGCCGGACGTTTCTACTTTTCCGTCCTTATCTGAAACCAGATCTTCTTTAACCGTTTTTCCATCACTGTCGACGATTTTGAAGACTGCACCTTCAAGCTTCTTGCCTTCCGCATCTACCTTCGTCAGCCGGACAGAGCCTTTATAGTTGACGGCCGTTCCTGCGTCAGTTGACTCCGGCTTTCCTTCCGCCGATTCTGAGATGGTAAACTCCACTTTCTCCGTATTTAACACATAACCGTTGGGCGCTTTCGTTTCGATGAAGGCGTAATGACCGGGTGCAAGGCCGGATGTTTCTACTTTTCCGTCCTTATCTGAAACCAGATCTTTCTGAACCGTTTTTCCATCACTGTCGACGATTTTGAAAACTGCACCTTCAAGGTTTCGGCCTTCCGCATCTTCCTTCGTCAGCCGGACAGAGCCTTTATAGTTGATGGCCGTTCCTGCGTCAGTTGACTCCGGCTTTCCTTCCGCTGTTTCTGAGATGGTAAACTCTATTTTCTCCGTATTTAACACATAGCCGTCAGGCGCTTTCGTTTCGATGAAGGCGTAATGACCGGGTGCAAGGCCGGATGTTTCTATTTTTCCGTCCTTATCTGAAACCAGATCTTTCTGAACCGTTTTTCCATCACTGTCGACGATTTTGAAAACTGCACCTTCAAGATTCCCGCCGTCTGCATCTTTCTTCGTTAATGCGGCTTTTCCTTGATAATTCACCATTGATCCCAATTCAACATCAGGTACTTGATTCTTTTCGTTCTTTGCGATTGAGAAGTGAATGGCTTTTGTGTTTACGATAAACCCTGATGGGGCTTTCGTCTCCATCAGCCGATAGTATCCGGCGGGCAAACCGTTGATCTCAACTTTCCCATTTTTATCGCTTTCAATATTATTTTTTATCAGAGTATAGGTGCCGTCGCTTGATTTTTTCTCAAGCTTAAATACAGCACCGGCCAAAGGCTTGTTGTTTTCGTCTTTTTTGATAAGCGTCACCTTATTTTTTTGATTTATGACTTTATAGAGTGCTCCTGCAGCGGAGGATTTGCCGTCAATCGTAACGGAGACCCCGTTTACATAAGCATCGCTGATGGTGTAGCCGTCCGGAGCTTTTATTTCTTTCAGTACATAGGTTCCGTAACGGATATTCCCAAACGTAAGTTTACCGACATCGTCTGTTGTGCCCGTACGCAGCAGCTGCTTGCCGTCTTTAGACCATAATTGAAAGCCGGCTCCTGAAAGAGATGTTCCGTCCGATCCTGTTTTAGATATCGTCAGGCTTCCCTTCTCTCCTGATCCTGAGCCGCCGCCGCTTGAAATGGCGACAAACACTGAGCTGTTGTTCTCTTGGGTCTGCTCCTCAACATTTGTCCCTGATATCGACACTTTGTTGCTGACCTGACCGCTGCTGCCGGAAATATTAATGAGAGAACGATATTGTATAACATACGCGCGATCGATTTGTTTATAGCCGCCTGTAAAGGTAAGGACAAATGATTGTTCACCGGTGGCATTGTCAGTTTTCATATCTACTTTATAGTCCTTATCTTTTTCAAGCTGCACATCACCCGGAATAAGGTTTCCGCTGCTGTCTTTCATAACGCCGTTCTCATTATATTTTGCTTGATATACTTTAAAAGAATCTTCATCTATTATTTGATTCTCATCCGGTGTGTCTTTGACTTTTACGTCATCCAGTGTCGATTGGCTGGTATTGACATTGATGTTCCAATCGATATCGTTTCCGTTCTGTTTGCCGCCTTTAGAAATCAGGTTTCCTCCGTTTGCGATGGAAACTGAACCCGTCAGCGTTCGGTCTGCATGGTCATTATTAAAGTACTCCGCTTTGTTTGTGTATTGACTCTGTTTAATGACCTGGCCTTTTAATGACGTTTTAAATTCAATCAGGTATGGTACAGCGTCATCTGTTTTGAGATGTACGGTTAACGTATTTTTGTTGCCGTCTGACGGCTCCTCTATTTCATATTTTGAAGAATCCAGCGCCTCTCCTTCAGTGATGGAGCCGTTTTTGCTGATGGTATACGTTTTAACAGCAACCGATCCATGCAAAAATTGCTGACCATCTGTGATCGTATCTTTTATATAAGGATTTTTTGAAGGTTCGCCATTGTAATTGATGCCGACTTTCCATGTGATTTCTTTTGAAACGGCGTTGTATGAGCCGTTTTTGAATCCATTATGGGACGTCTGATTGTTCGGTGTGAAGCCGCTCGATTCCTTATTTGTGCGTTTGCCGCCGTTTTTATCCGTCCATGTCGACTCAGCCGTATTCTTAATGGGTTCGTTTGAAAAGTCAGCGTTGAATTTTGTCTTATACGTGATCTTAAACTGACTGTTTGTTTCTGCATAATCCCCGATCAATGCTATTGTAAAGCCTTGATTTCCGGGTTTTTTTGTTAATGTATAGTCTGTTCCTTCTTTCAGCGTTTTGTTATCAGTCGTGTCTTGCATGTGAAATGAATCGTCAATGAGCGCCAGGCCTCCGCTGGTGAATTGATCATCCAGCGTCCAGTCTTTCATTGTGTAACCGTTTTTATTAACTGTGATTGTCCAATCAACCGTCTTCTTCTCATAGTCTGCATTTGAATAATTTTTAATCAGATTCTGCTGAATGGCGGTTCCCGGAGTTTCCTTTGATTCCCCTGTATCTGTCATTGCTGTATTGGTGTATTTGACAGGACTGTCAATAATGACCCCATCGTTGACTTGAGATTGATAAATGATCTTATATGCTCCTGTGACAGTTTGCTTGAATTTTATTTCAAAGCCGTTCCCGTTATCAGTCAGCGTATAATCCTCACCCTCTTTTAATGGGGCGCCCTCTTGTTCGCTGCCGTTCTGGCTGAATGTAATCGGAAGGATTTTCAATGAACCGGGAACAAGATGCAGATCGTCTGATCCGAACGTATCCTTGATGCCGGCTTTGGATTGATCAATCTTTTTCTCACCGTAGTTGTACATAACAGCCCAGCTGAACGTTTGGGATTCTCCTTTATAACCTGTCGAAGATTTTTCTATCATTTTTCCGTAACCCGCTGTTACGGAAGCTTCCGCAGAAATCGGCTCCGCATTGTCTCCGCTGAATGCCGCCTTGTTTGTCAGCGTGATGTTTCCGCCTTTACCCGGCTTTGCCTCATCTTTAATTTCCGTGTCATATATGAGCCGGTAGGCTGTATCGATCGTCCCGGCGAAGGTGACATTACCGTTTTCGCCAACGGTATAACCTGAAGTTATCTCATTTCCCTGACTCACCGAGCCGTCAATATTCACATCAAGTTCATACACTTTCACAGAGCGGAAAATCAATTCGTCCGGAAGGCTTTCAGTCAATTTCGCATGTTTAACTTCTTCTTCCTTTTTATTAAGATCAACCGTCCACGTTACCTTTCCGGGATTAATACCTTTATCCAATGACCCTGATTTCTCAATGGTTTTATTGACATTCGGTTTAAAATAAACCGTTACGTCCGGCGTATCAGAGTTAACCGGAAACTTAATCTTTTGTGTGGTTGATCCTTTTATTTCTTTCTGATTGAATTGGGTGTTTACATACAATGACCCCTTGACGTTAGTATCTTCTTTTACCTCGCCGTTAAACGTCATGATGACATGGCCGCTCGTATTAATGGAAAAAGTTCCGTACGTACTATCGCCGTCGGTCAATGGCTGGTTCGTAATGTCATTATGCATGATAAATTCTTTAGGCAGATCAAATTCATATTGATCACCGTCGTTTATTGTTTTCCCCAGCTCATTCGGAATCGCCCATTGAATGGTGATATTTGCCGGAGAGTTCGTATTCGCAGGGTTGTTTTTGTCATATGGTTTTCCTTTTTCATCCGTCAATTTCACATCAGTTAAAATATTTTGCGTAATCCGGCTTCCGCCTGATTGAAGGCTTTTAGCGGCAGATTTGCTTGAAACCGCCATTTTTGATTGACTGCGTTTAGCAGAAGGTTTTGATTTCGTTTTCTGTTCTGCTTTATCACCGCCGTCCGCAGGTGCTGATTTTTTCTCTGTCTTTTCCTGAGGTTCAGCAGGTGTTGAAGAGGTGTTTTTTTCTGTTTCGGAATCCGTTGTTCCGTCTTTCTTCACAGGTATTAACACCTGTTGGGTCTTGCCGGCATCCAGTTGAAAAAGAGCTTTTGCCATTTTCGTCTCATCTGTTATGTCGGGAGTAAACTTCGCCGACAGTGTAATGGAGCCTTTGGCATCCCCGGCATCTGCTTCAGCATCGTTCACTTTCACTTCCAGCGTGCTGCTGTCTGCTTCAGCTTTATATATACCGATCACCCGATCAGCTGATGTCAGCTCACCTTCGGCATCGTTATCTAATGTAAAACTTTCCGGAATCTTTAAGGTGATATTCCGGTCACTTGCATCTTCCTTGTTTTTTAGTGACCATTCGTATGTCAGTGTCACTTTATCTCCCGGTGCTAAAGCGGGCTCACTCCCTTTTGACCCGTCAACAGTCTGCTGTCTGCCGTCTTTGACTGCAACTGAATCAAAGAACCCGCTCTCGCTTTGTTGTGATCCGGAAGCGGCTGCGATCGGAGTAAAGCTGACAACTTGGCTGAAGATGAAAAACAGCGTGAAGCATGAAATCAATGCCGCCCTCAGCCTTTTGCTTTTTTTCGGGCTGAACGAAAAGTTCCTCACTCCCAATGTCTTATTCCTCCCCTTTTATATAGACTTACGTTCGAACAAGCTGGTAAGTATGGGATTCTCCTTATCCGAACCAAACTACATTGTATGAAATCGGCCTATACAAATTCTGTACATGGGATCATTTCAGAAATAGCGCACAAAAAAAGACCGGCATCAGCCGGTCCGGTCATTCAATCGTCAATTGATTTTATCTTTTAATTGTTTATAGCGTTCGTATTCCTTTATCGCCTCTTCTACCTTTCCCAGTTTATTAAATAACTGCAGTTTGTATTGTATAATTTTATCGTCACCGGGCTCTATTTTCTCAACCTGCAGGCAAACGTCCATCGCTTGATGATCGTTCTTCTCTTGGATGAGAAAACCAATCAGTTCGTACGCTTTGCTGAGCCACAGATGGGCCAGACGCGCTTTTTCCGGCTCCGCCCACAGATAGCCATTCTCCATGAGATAATGGTTTTCATATGACATGACAATGTCCATGTGCCGGGTTAGTGCAGCTGCGCTGAGCGGAGGAGCCTCTTTTAATGTTTTTTCCCATTCAACTGTATCAACCTTTACCCCGGAAAGCCGGAGAATGTATCCTATATCAGTATTTTCTATTGATTGGCTGAAAGGCAGCTGACCGATTAATTTCCGTATCTGATATATTGTCGAGTAGAGCTGGGTGCTTGCTTTTGATACATCATAAGCAGGCCAAAACATCTCCATCAGCATGTCTTTACTGACCGTGCGCCCTTGATTAAGAAGTAAAAATGCATACAGTTCACGGGCTTTGGATGTTCTCCACTTGACTGTTATGTATGTTTTGACACCATTTACCGATTGATAAAAGTCCAGGTTCCCAAAACATTGTATAACATAATCCGTCCCGGTATTCTCTTCTGCCGTCCTGAGTTTTTTATTCATTCGGATCCGCTCAACAGTTGTCAGCAGCCGGGCATTGTCAACCGGTTTTAAAAGATAATCGACAGCATTTAATTCAAACGCTTTGATCGCGAATTCATTATAAGCGGTGATAAAAATAACTTGGATATTTTCATTGACCTCCTGAATCGATTCAGCAAGCTCAATACCGTTTATCCCGGGCATTTCAATGTCAAGAAACACCGCATCAGCTGCTGAAAGCTCCGAATGCTCCAGAACTTCCGCCGGATCTTGAAACGTTATAATAGATTGAAAGGCGTTTGTCCGCTCAAGCATACGATTAAAATGAAGCAATGCCAATTCCTCATCATCCACAATTAACGCTTTCAAACCGCATCCCACCCGTCAATATAGATATATCTGAAAATAATTTCAATTATACCATGTCCAACGCCCTATATAGTTGGATTCTTTTTCTTTCTCTTGTTGTATTATAACGTTTGTGATTACAATATTTATACATTACATAAGATAATAGAATGCCCCTGAATGGGATAAAGGAGTAATGATGTGAAAGAAAAATTCATTTCGATTTCGATTATTTGCGGCTACGCTGCTTTCTTTATGATTTTTATGGTCCTGAATCATTTTTCAGGATCATCCCTCCCTCAAGCGGAACAGGGCGTGATTAATCTGGAAAAGTGGGATTTTCAAAAGGATGGAAATGTCCAGCTGAACGGGAAATGGATTCTATATCCAAATCAGATGCTGTCACCGCAGGCGCTTCATTCAGCAAAAGGAAAAAACCCCGTACTCGTTGATGTCCCCGTCAATGTGAAGCTGTTCGGAAAAACGGCCGACGTGGATTACGGGACGTACAAACTGACAATCCGATCAAATGAAGACAATCAGGTTTTGGGGATCAGCACATCTTATATCTACAGTTCAAACCGCCTTTATCTTAATGGGAAATTAATCGGACAGAGCGGCAATCCTACAGAAAAAGCTGATTTTAAGGCGCAGAACAAACCGTACAGCAGCTTTTTCAGGCTTCACAAGGGTGACAATGAACTTGTCCTGCATTTTTCGAATTTCGGAAAAGTTCCCGGCTGGGGGATCGCAAAACCGATAACGTTTGGGACTCAAGAACAAATTATACGCGAGAATCAAATTTCCTTTTTCAATGATTCCATTATGATTACGGCTTTTTTCATTACCGGTTTATATTTTCTCGGCTTTTTTCTGCAACGGACAAAGGATAAACATTTATTGTTCTTTTCCGTGATGTGTCTGCTTTTTTCTGCCATTATTCTTATGATCGGGAAAGAAAGAATTATCTTTCTCCTCTTTCCGTCTATTTCATTTTCATTGCTGAATTCCTTGCGTATCATCTCAACCGTGCTTGTCAGCATGGCGGTTTTTCTTTATCTCTTTTATGCATACAGAGAAATTGTTTCAAAAACGACGATCACCTTTTTAACCGCTTTATCCGGGATTATCTTGATCACTGATTTTATGTCCGGACGTTTCATTGACCATCTCTCATACATTTTACATTCTGTGCTTGCCGTTACGACTCTGTTTTATATTACATATATTTTTACGATTGCCGCCATAAGAAAAATAAAAGGAAGCACGTACCTTACACTCGCATCCGTCTCGATGAGCGCTTTTGTGATTCTTACGACCATTTCAGCTTACAGCGGCAAAACGGCTTTTTCTTTTAATTCGCTCTATTCATTGCCGACAGTCATCGCTTTATTGGCGGTGGTTCTTCTGATGGCGCAGCAATTCGCCGGAGCTTTCCGGGACAATGAAGTCCTCTCACGGAAATTAGTCAAAATCGACCAACTGAAAGATGAATTTATCGCCAAAACTTCACACGAATTCAAGACGCCGCTGAACAGCATTATTAATATATGCCAAACCCTTGTAGCCGGCAGAAAAAAGAAGACGATAGAGGAAGAGAAAGAAAATATGCAGCTGATCATCCGTATGGGCTACAGACTTTCCGATCTCGTAAATGATATTCTTGATTTGGAAAAAATGAAGCAGGGTATGCTGCAGATTCGTCCGGTTCCCGTCGATGTGCATGCCGTCATATGCAGTGAGATGAACTTCTACCGGCTTTTATCCAAACATAAAAAACTTGCCATTCTTAATCATGTGCCGGACGGCCTCCCTTTGGTGCTTGCAGATGAAAACCGATTCCGTCAAATCTTAACCAATCTTGTTGAAAACGCAATCAAGTACACATCCGAGGGGAACATTATTCTTTCTGCTGAAAGCCTGAATGACAAAATGATTCAAATCACGGTGGCCGATACCGGCAGCGGCATTCCTGAGGCTGATCTTGAAACCATTTTTGATTCTTTTCAGCAAGCGGGAGGGACGGAAGAAGATGGAACGGGTTTAGGTTTAAGTATTGTGAAACAGCTCGTCAAGCTCCAAAACGGGGACATCTGGGCGGAGTCAGCGGCGGCGCAAGGATCAGCCTTTCATTTTACGTTACCCGCCGCTCAAATTGATTCTTTACCGGAAGCAAAGACCGAACTTCCTGAATCACATCCCGGGCAGAGAATGTCGGATATTTCGATGGTCACGCCTTATCACTCAGAAAAAATCGATGCTCCGACGATTCTGATCGTCGACGATAACATCGAGAGTTTGAAAATTTTAACTGATATGCTGGAAGGTGTTCCTTATAACGTAATCGCAGTAAAAAGCGGAAAAGAGGCGCTTCAAGCTGTCTCTTCCTCGAAGCTTGACTTGGTCATATTAGACTTGATGATGCCCGACATGACGGGTTTTGAAGTCTGCACAATCATCCGCGAAAGATTCAGCATGGTCGATCTGCCGGTTCTTATCGTTACGGCAGCCATTATCAGCCATGACAAATACAAGGCGTTTCATGCCGGAGCAAACGACATCTTACAGAAGCCTTATCATTACTCTGAATTCACCGCGCGTATTAAAAATTTAATTTTGATGAAGCATACGGCTCACCAAGCCACAAATTTAGAAATGGCATTTCTTCAGTCGCAGATTAAGCCTCATTTTCTATACAATGTATTAAATACGATCATCGCGCTCAGCCATTTGGATATTGAAAAAGCACGGGAAACGACTGCTGCATTTACAAACTATTTAAGGATGAGTTTTGATTTTCAAAACACTTCGGACATCAGCTCATTCAAAAACGAACTTTCTATCATTACGTCATATCTTTCTATAGAAAAAACACGCTTCGGCAAACGGCTTGATATCCTTTTTGATATTGAACAGGACATTGACTTCCCCCTTCCGCCTTTAATGATACAGCCATTGGTGGAAAACGCCGTTCATCACGGGATCAGTAAGAAAAGAGGCGGCGGACGGATAAAGCTGACAGCGAAAAAACAAGGCGAAAACACGTATTTTATCAAAGTGGAGGATAATGGAACCGGCATCATGCCGGACATACAGAAAGATATTTTGTCTTCTGATGTTAATCGCAGTGTCGGCCTGAAAAATATCAATCGGCGGCTGAAGCATTTTTGCGGAAGTGAATTGACGATCACCAGCACCCCGGATGAGGGCACCGCTGTTTCGATGATGATTCACACTCCCGGCACAACGGATGATTCGAACTCACTAAAAACGTCTTCATTAAGATACTGATTAACTTCAGAAGGCTTGTAAATACTTCTGCCGGCTGTCGGGAAATTCCCGTCAGCCTTTATAGAAAGACGTAAAAACAAAAAAGCTTGAAGAAAAAATGATATCTTCTCCAAGCTTAGATGATCCGCACCAGTCTGGCCGTTCTCACTTAAGAAATCGTAACTCCCGCGCTTGCATATCCCGCCACTGTATTAATAAGCGAAAGGCCTGTCGCAGTGGCGGAGAATACCATTAACAGCCGGGTTTGAGGAGTTACCGCAATGTTCAGCCCTGTCGTGATTCCGTTGCTGATGCTGCCGATTGACAATATGCCGGTGAGGGGAGGAGCTAAAGTGACGGATGCTCCGGGGATCGGCGTGAACGTATTGTTCGGCACTGTGGAACTGTATAATTGTGCGGTTATCGTAACAGTCGAGCCGACAAGCGACAATGCTGCGGTTGTACTGAAATAGGCGGCAATTGATGTAATGGTTCCGCTTCTCGGAGCCGAAAAAGCAAAGTTCAGCAGAGTTCCTCCAGCCCCGGTAAGATCAATTGCACCTCCCCCTCCGATATTGACGCCCGTTACAGAATTGCCGAAGCCGACAAGGCTCACCGTTCCGATTAATCCGCCGGCAATGGTCGTCACGGCAGCTGGAAGACCTGAAGCATAGGGAATGATCGCGCCTGCTCCGGTTACTCCCGTTACTCCTGTTGCTCCCGTTACTCCGGTGGCTCCAGTATCTCCGGTTACTCCCGTTACCCCGGTTGCTCCCGTTACTCCTGTTACCCCGGTTGCTCCTGTTGCCCCGGTGGCGCCGGTGAGCCCGGTTACTCCCGTTATCCCGGTTGCTCCGGTTACTCCGGTAGCGCCGGTGAGCCCGGTTGCTCCGGTTACTCCAGTTACTCCAGTTACCCCGGTTGCTCCGGTTGCTCCGGTTACTCCGGTTGCTCCGGTTATTCCGGTGGCGCCAGTTACTCCGGTTGAGCCTGTTACTCCCGTTGCTCCCGTTATTCCGGTCGCTCCAGTAGCTCCGGTTACCCCGGTTACTCCTGTTACCCCGGTTACTCCGGTTGTTCCCGTTACCCCAGTTGCACCTGTTACTCCGGTCGCTCCCGTTACTCCAGTCGAGCCGGTGAGCCCTGTTGCTCCGGTGGCTCCTGTTGCTCCGGTGGCTCCTGTTGCTCCGGTGGCTCCTGTTGCTCCGGTTACTCCGGTTGCTCCCGTTACTCCCGTGGCGCCCGTTATCCCGGTGGCTCCGGTTGCTCCAGTCGAACCTGTTACCCCTGTGGCTCCCGTTACTCCCGTGGCGCCCGTTACTCCGGTGGCTCCAGTATCTCCGGTTACTCCCGTGGCTCCTGTTGCTCCAGTTGCGCCGGTTACTCCCGTTACTCCCGTTACCCCGGTGGCTCCGGTTGCTCCTGTTGCCCCGTTGGCGCCGGTTGCTCCTGTTGCCCCGTTGGCGCCGGTGAGCCCGGTTACTCCCGTTATCCCGGTTGCTCCGGTTACTCCTGTTGCCCCGGTGGCTCCCGTTATCCCAGCTGCGCCGGTTACTCCGGTTGAGCCTGTTACTCCCGTTGCTCCCGTTATTCCGGTCGATCCAGTAGCTCCGGTTACTCCGGTTGTTCCCGTTACTCCGATGGCTCCCGTTATTCCAGTTGCGCCGGTTACTCCAGTGGCTCCCGTTATCCCAGTTGATCCCGTTACTCCAGTGGCTCCCGTTACCCCGGTGGCACCGGTTACTCCGGTCGAGCCCGTTACTCCCGTTGCTCCCGTTACCCCGGTGGCACCGGTTATTCCAGTCGCACCGGTTGCTCCGGTCGAGCCCGTTACTCCCGTTACTCCCGTGGCGCCGGTTGCTCCAGTCGCGCCGGGATCTCCAGTGACGCCGGTTACCCCAGTCGCTCCGGTATTCCCGGTCGAGCCCGTTGCTCCGGTGAACCCCGTTGCTCCAGTCAGCCCTGTTGCTCCGGTCAGCCCCGTTGCTCCGGTCAGCCCCGTTGCTCCGGTGAATCCTCTTACATGAAAATGATTTGGATGACAGCATGGACACCATCTTTCATGACAGCAAGAGTTTTCGCAACAGAATCCTTCACAGCAATGTGCCCGATTTTGATAACTGCGCCTTTGATTTCTTCTTTTATGTTGAAAATGACAGCAACACTCATTACTATTCCGGCAGTCGTAATCCCAAGAGTCGTATCTGTTATACCAAGTATCTCCTTTTCTCATTACACCACCTCTATTTGCATAATATTTCCACAAGAAAAAAAGGTGTGGCAAAATCCCACTTCTATTGGGCAAATTTTTAAATGTTCTTTAAGGCTGCATCATGCAGCATTTACAGAAAAAAAGACCTAACTTTGCATAAGTCAGGTCTTTCATCTTTAAAATATCAGTCTGCTGTTGTCATTAGGTTGTCGGGAAACTTATGCTGTTAAAATCGATATTGAGAGCAGTTGCTGCCGTTAAATTATTAGCAGTTGTGAAAATAACCCTGAGCTGGTAAGTGTTCGTTCCTGCGGTCGGCGCAGTATCCACTGTTGTATCAGCAATCGAAAAACTATCCGTAGCTGCGAGAGTACTGGTTCGCGACAGAGTTCTTGTATGAATTTGCACTGCTCCCCTATATAATCTCACTTCAAAAACAAAGTTTGAATTGGCTGCAGTTGTTAACGCGACACTGAGTGCATAATCCAGCTTTACATTCTGCAAAGCATTAACTGGGACTGCCAGCGTAGCAACGGGAACTTCTGTATTTAACGGCGGATAAACAGTGAGCGGCCCGTTGGTTCTTGTGAAGAGCAAGGTTGGTGTACTGCCTGTGGCGCCGGTTGGTCCGGTTGGGCCCGTTGCTCCTGTGGCTCCTGTTGACCCGGTTGCTCCTGTTACTCCGGTTGGGCCAGTTGCTCCGGTTGGCCCTGTTGCGCCGGTCGATCCTGTGGCGCCGGTGAGCCCGGTTGCTCCCGTTACTCCAGTTACTCCCGTGGCTCCTGTTACTCCCGTGGCTCCAGTCAAGCCGGTTATGCCTGTCGATCCGGTTGGGCCCGTTATTCCGGTTACTCCGGTCGATCCGGTTGAGCCTGTTGGCCCTGTTGCACCGGTTGGTCCGGTCGCTCCAGTTGAACCGGTCGCTCCGGTGGCTCCGGTGAGCCCGGTTGCTCCAGTTAGTCCTGTTACACCAGTTATTCCCGTTACTCCAGTTGGACCAGTTGCTCCGGTTGAACCTGTTACACCTGTTGCGCCAGTCGCTCCGGTTATCCCCGTTGCCCCAGTCACTCCAGTTGCTCCTGTTGATCCCGTCACTCCTGTGGCTCCGGTTAGTCCTGTTACACCAGTTATTCCCGTTACACCAGTTGGACCAGTTGCTCCGGTTGAACCTGTTACCCCTGTTGCCCCAGTCACTCCAGTTGCTCCTGTTACTCCCGTTACTCCGGTGGCTCCAGTCACACCCGTTGAACCGGTTGGGCCTGTCGATCCCGTTGAACCGGTTTCTCCTGTTAAGCCGGTTGGGCCTGTCGCGCCTGTTATTCCAGTTAGCCCTGTTACTCCAGTTGCGCCTGTTGCGCCCGTTATTCCGGTCGCTCCGGTTGCACCTGTTATACCCGTTGCTCCAGTCACTCCAGTTGCTCCGGTTTCTCCAGTCGGTCCTGTTGATCCCGTTACTCCCGTTACTCCCGTTGCCCCAGTTACTCCGGTTGAGCCCGTGGTTCCGGTTTCTCCTGTTGCGCCGGTTGCTCCGGTTTCTCCGGTTGAACCTGTTGCTCCCGTTGCTCCAGTTGGACCAGTTGCTCCGGTTGCCCCAGTTACTCCGGTTGAGCCCGTGGTTCCGGTTTCACCGGTTGAACCAGTTGACCCTGTTGGACCTGTTGCTCCTGTTACTCCAGTTGATCCCGTTGGACCTGTTGCTCCTGTTACTCCAGTTGAGCCCGTTGAGCCAGTCGCGCCGGTTTCTCCGGTTACTCCAGTTGGACCGGTCTCTCCAGTTGGGCCGGTTTCTCCGGTTGGACCGGTCTCTCCAGTTGAGCCGATTTCTCCAGTTACCCCCGTTGCCCCTGTTGCGCCGGTTGATCCCGTTGCTCCTGTTGGGCCGGTTTCTCCAGTAGCTCCGGTATCCCCGGTCGAGCCAGTTTCTCCGGTTGAACCAGTCACTCCAGTGACTCCGGTTGCTCCTGTCGGTCCTGTTGCTCCTGTCGAGCCAGTTTCTCCAGTTGCCCCAGTCACTCCAGTTGGACCGGTTTCTCCAGTCGCTCCGGTTATCCCCGTTGACCCAGTCACTCCCGTTACACCGGTTGGGCCGGTCTCTCCAGTTGGGCCGATTTCTCCAGTTACCCCCGTTGCCCCTGTTGCGCCGGTTGCTCCTGTCGCCCCTGTTGCGCCGGTTGATCCCGTTGCTCCGGTTGGGCCGGTCGAGCCAGTTTCTCCGGTTGAACCAGTTGACCCTGTTGGACCTGTTGCTCCTGTTACTCCAGTTGATCCCGTTGAGCCAGTCGCACCGGTTTCTCCAGTTGGGCCGGTTTCTCCGGTTGAACCAGTTGACCCTGTTGGACCTGTTGCTCCTGTTACTCCAGTTGATCCCGTTGAGCCAGTCGCGCCGGTTTCTCCAGTTGGGCCGGTTTCTCCGGTCGAACCTGTTACACCTGTTGGGCCGGTTGGACCGGTCTCTCCCGTTGGGCCAGTTTCTCCCATTGCACCGGTTACTCCTGTTGCTCCAGTTACACCGGTTATTCCTGTTGACCCTGTTACACCGGTTGAGCCAGTCGCTCCGGTTATACCAGTTGCCCCTGTCGCTCCTGTTGAACCGGTTGCACCTGTTACTCCTGTTGGGCCGGTTTCTCCCGTTGAGCCAGTCGGTCCGGTTGAACCAATTGCTCCTGTCACTCCAGTTGCACCTGTTATCCCGGTTGAGCCCGTGACCCCAGTTACTCCGGTTGAGCCAGTTGGTCCTGTTACACCAGTTATTCCCGTTACACCAGTTGGACCAGTTGCTCCGGTTGCCCCAGTCACTCCAGTTGCACCTGTTGATCCCGTTACTCCGGTTTCTCCTGTCGATCCTGTTGCTCCAGTCACTCCCGTTGGACCGGTCGATCCGGTTACTCCCGTTACACCAGTCGCTCCTGTTGTTCCCGTTGCTCCGGTTATACCAGTTGGGCCTGTTGCTCCAGGTGATCCCGTTGCACCTGTTACTCCAGGTGATCCCGTTGCCCCAGTCACTCCAGTTGCACCTGTTGATCCGGTTGCTCCCGTTGAGCCCGTTGAGCCGGTTGGGCCTGTCGATCCAGTTACACCAGTTGGGCCGGTTTCTCCGGTTGAACCTGTTACTCCAGTTGATCCCGTTACACCAGTTGGACCCGTTGCTCCGGTTGCGCCGGTTTCTCCCGTTACACCGGTTGGGCCGGTTGGGCCTGTCGATCCCGTTGCTCCGGTTTCTCCTGTCGCCCCGGTTTCTCCGGTTGTTCCCGTGATTCCGGTTGGGCCTGTTATTCCTGTTGCTCCGGTTTCTCCTGTCGCCCCAGTCACACCCGTCGCTCCAGTCACACCCGTTGGACCGGTTGGCCCTGTTACTCCTGTTGGGCCGGTTGAACCGGTTGTGCCTGTCGATCCCGTTGGGCCTGTTATTCCGGTTGTACCGGTTGCGCCAGTCGCTCCGGTTGCACCGGTTGAGCCTGTTGCTCCTGTTATCCCCGTTTCTCCAGTCACTCCAGTTGCACCAGTAACTCCAGTTGCACCGGTTTCTCCTGTCGGTCCTGTTGATCCCGTTACTCCCGTTGCACCGGTTGCACCGGTTACTCCCGTTGCACCAGTTTCTCCGGTTGAGCCCGTGACCCCAGTTGGGCCTGTTGCGCCGGTCGCTCCGGTTGAGCCCGTGGTTCCGGTTTCTCCTGTTGGCCCTGTTGCGCCGGTTGGACCTGTCGATCCTGTTGCACCGGTTGAGCCAGTTGGGCCGGTCGATCCCGTTGCACCTGTTGCTCCGGTTGAACCAGTTACTCCGGTTGGGCCGATTTCTCCAGTTACACCCGTTGCCCCTGTTGGGCCGGTTTCTCCGATTGAACCAGTTACACCAGTTGGGCCGGTTTCTCCTGTCGCCCCTGTTTCTCCGGTTGTTCCTGTTGCCCCAGTTGGGCCGGTTTCTCCCGTTGCACCGGTTACACCTGTTGAGCCCGTTACACCAGTTGGACCCGTTACTCCGGTTGAGCCGGTTTCTCCCGTTGAGCCAGTTGAGCCAGTCGCGCCGGTTGAACCTGTTACTCCTGTTGGGCCAGTTACTCCCGTTACTCCGGTTACTCCTCTTGCTCCCGTTGCTCCGGTCGATCCGGTTGGGCCTGTTATTCCTGTTGCTCCGGTTTCTCCGGTCGCCCCAGTTACTCCCGTTGCTCCAGTCACACCCGTTGCACCGGTTGGGCCTGTTACTCCTGTTACTCCAGTTGATCCCGTTGCGCCAGTCGCGCCGGTTGAACCGGTTACACCAGTTGCGCCTGTTGAGCCGGTTGCTCCAGTTACCCCCGTTGATCCTGTTGAGCCCGTTGCACCAGTCGTTCCGGTTACTCCGGTTCCACCTGTTGCGCCTGTTGAGCCGGTTATTCCAGTTATACCAGTTGATCCCGTTGGTCCAGTCTCCCCCGTTGGACCGGTCGAGCCTGTTATTCCGGTCGCTCCTGTTGCACCTGTTGATCCCGTTACTCCGGTTTCTCCTGTCGATCCTGTTGCTCCTGTTATTCCGGTTAAGCCTGTTGATCCCGTTGGGCCGGTTGATCCGGTTACACCCGTTACCCCAGTCGCTCCTGTTGTTCCCGTTGCTCCATTTATACCAGTTGCGCCGGTCGCTCCGGTTGAGCCCGTGGTTCCGGTTACTCCTGTTGGCCCTGTTGCGCCGGTTGGGCCTGTCGATCCTGTTGCACCCGTTTCTCCGGTTGGTCCGGTTGAGCCTGTTGGGCCGATTTCTCCCGTTACACCGGTTGCGCCGGTTTCTCCCGTTGCCCCAGTTTCTCCTGTTGGGCCAGTTTCTCCCATTGCCCCGGTTACTCCTGTTGCTCCAGTTACACCGGTTATTCCTGTTGACCCTGTTACACCCGTTACCCCAGTCGCTCCTGTCGATCCAGTTGGACCCGTTACTCCGGTGGGGCCTGTTGATCCCGTTGCGCCTGTTATTCCTGTTGACCCGCTTACTCCGGTTGCACCTGTTACACCAGTCACTCCTGTTGAGCCGGTTGCTCCAGTTACCCCCGTTGATCCTGTTGAGCCCGTTGCACCAGTCGTTCCGGTTACTCCGGTTCCACCTGTTGCGCCTGTTGAGCCGGTTATTCCAGTTATACCAGTTGATCCCGTTGGACCTGTTTCCCCAGTTACACCTGTTGGGCCGGTTGGGCCGGTTGCTCCAGTTATACCTGTCGCCCCAGTTTCCCCTGTTATTCCGGTTGTACCTGTCACTCCCGTTGGTCCAGTCTCCCCCGTTGGTCCAGTCTCCCCCGTTGGACCGGTCGAGCCTGTTATTCCGGTCGCTCCTGTTGTTCCCGTTCTCCCGGTTACACCCGTGACCCCAGTCGATCCTGTCGATCCCGTTACTCCTGCTGGGCCGGTTACTCCCGTCGCACCGGTTTCTCCTGTTGCTCCAGTCACTCCGGTTGAGCCAGTAGCTCCGGTATCCCCGGTCGAGCCAGTTACTCCGGTCGCTCCTGTTGTTCCCGTTCTCCCGGTTACACCCGTGACCCCAGTCGATCCTGTCGATCCCGTTACTCCTGCTGGGCCGGTTACTCCCGTCGCACCGGTTTCTCCTGTTGCTCCAGTCACTCCGGTTGAGCCAGTAGCTCCGGTATCCCCGGTCGAGCCAGTTACTCCGGTTGCCCCAGTCACTCCAGTTGCACCTGTTGATCCCGTTACTCCGGTTTCTCCTGTTGCTCCTGTTATTCCGGTTGAGCCTGTTGATCCCGTTGGACCGGCCTCTCCCGTTGGGCCGGTTGATCCGGTTACACCCGTTACCCCAGTCGCTCCTGTTATCCCCGTCGCACCGGTTTCTCCTGTTACACCCGTTGGACCTGTTCCCCCGGTTGCGCCTGTTTCTCCAGTTAATCCCGTCGCACCAGTTGAGCCGGTTGCGCCTGTCGGTCCGGTTGTTCCCGTTCCCCCGGTTACACCCGTTACCCCAGTCGCTCCTGTCGATCCAGTTGGACCCGTTACTCCGGTGAGGCCTGTTGATCCCGTTGCGCCTGTTATTCCTGTTGACCCGCTTACTCCGGTTGGACCAGTTACACCAGTCGCTCCTGTTGGACCGGTCAAGCCGGTTGGGCCTGTTGAGCCTGCTATCCCCGTTGCCCCAGTCACTCCTGTTGAACCGGTCAAGCCGGTTGGGCCTGTCGATCCGGTTGATCCGGTTACTCCGGTTGGGCCTGTTGCACCAGTCAAGCCAGTTGTTCCTCTTACTCCAGTCACTCCGGTTGAGCCCGTGGTTCCGGTTGCTCCTCTTGCTCCTGTTACACCAGTCGCTCCTCTTGCTCCAGTCACTCCGGTTGAGCCCGTGGTTCCGGTTGCTCCTCTTGCTCCTGTTACACCAGTCGAGCCGGTAGCTCCAGTTACTCCGGTTGCTCCGGTCGCTCCTCTTGCTCCGGTCACTCCTGTGGGGCCCGTCACTCCAGTGGGACCTGTAATTCCTGTTACGCCAGGTTCACCCCCGGTTTGCGCCAATGAAACGTCGTCTATTAAAACCGTGCCGGAAGAAACCTTACTTAATACAATGACAGCAGAGGCCGCGCCAGAAGGCACAGTGCTTGTTTTATAGATTTCAGACCATGTGTGAAAGAGCACGTTCGGCAAATTTCCGGGTGTAATATTTTCTTGAATGGAACTGATTTGTTCACCTGCTGCGCTGACATATATGATCTGGAGAGTGACTTGGGGACTTGGCTCATTTCCGAGCGTTGCGAGTGATACGAATAGAGTCACTGACTTGGCTGAAATTGGAACGATTTGACTGAGGTAAGCATATGGCTGAGCTCCAATAAATTGCGCAGAATATCTCCCTGAGTGTGCAAACAAACTGTTAATCTGGGTATTTGCCGAACTCCACCCCGCTAATGTGCCGGTTTCAAAGCTTCCGTTTATAATCGGATTATTCATTCAATCTTTTTCCCTCTCCTTCCCGTTGTTGACCGTCTTACTTATTAAGACAGCATATTAATACGGGCTGTGTTTTGACAATCTAAATAAAAAAGGTGATTTCTTTTCATCACCTTAATCCGATCCTTGAATGGGGAATCCCGTCGCAATGAGGGAGCGGTTTGCCGCAGCGACTTGTGTTACGTAATTCGAAGAAAGGACGGATAAATAGAGCTGGTACGCGGCTGTTTCATCCGCCTTCATTTCGTCGATGTACGTAAAAGGAATTCCTATGATTTGTCCGCCTGAAGAAAAGAGGTTCCGCTCTTGTCTCTGTGTTTGTATCGATACGCCATTTCTTTGCAGATCGACAGCTAAGACCAATGAGAAATGAGACTCGAGCGGATCTAATTCCACATTTACTTGTATGACGGCATCCGTTTTCACCAATTGATCTGTCGGCGCGGCTATCACTGCGCTTAACACGTTTATCGGTGTTCCTTCTAACGGAATCATCATTTGGTCTGCTGTATTTTGAAAAGCTACCGCGGGAACCGCTCCCGGCGGCCCCTCAGGCCCCGGCGGACCGGGCGGACCCGCCTCCCCTTGCGGACCGCGGGAGCCGGCGGGTCCTCTTTTACCTTCGGGACCTCGCAGCCCGGGTACGCACAAGGCAGATCGATTTTCATCTGAAGACGGAAACCGTTTTTCCGTCCCTGTTTCCGGTCTTTCATGTTCACATGGTAATTGTTCATACCGGCGTTTCATATGTCTGCTCATATATTTGTAAGGTTTCTGTTTCAATATCATGTATTGATTACGGCCGCTGCTCATATTATCACCCCGGCCATATTCTATTCGCACTGGAGTCATCATGTGCAGGCCCTTCCCCTTCCTTACAGAAATAAAAAAAAGGCAGACCTGAGTCTGCCTTTTTTCTTCTACCATAACCCTAATACTTTCCACCATAATCCGCCGATCACAAGCCATGTCACAATATGGACGATTGACAGGATAAAGCCGATGGACCACCATTTGCTTTGCGATATATAGCCCGCTCCGAAAAAGACCGGAGCCGCTCCTGAGCCGTAATGCGTCGTCGAACCGAAAAGGTTGCTGAAAAACGCCAGGCTGAGCGCCGCCAACAGCGGCGGAGCGCCTGCCGCCACGATGACGGCGAGAAATGCCGCATACATGGCGCTGATATGCGCGGTTGCGCTCGCAAAGAAGTAATGCGTGTAATAATACACGACAATCAGAATCATAAATGCCACAATCCATGAAAAACCGGAAACAGAAGATTTCATCATATTGCTGAACCAAGACACCATGCCGAGCTCATTCAGGAAATTCGCCAGCATCACAAGCGCCGCGAACCAAGTCAGCGTATCCCATGCACCTTGTTCCTTTTTGATGTCCTCCCATGTTAATACCTGTGACAAAAGCAAAACGGATAATCCGATCAGGGCCGTCGTCGTTGCGTCAATATTTAAGCTTCCTCCGAAAATCCACAGCGCAAGCACCAATAAAAAGACAATGACCATGGAGAGTTCGGATTTTTTAAACGGACCCATTTCTTTCAATTTTTCCGTTGCGATTTTAGCCGCATCCGGTGTTTCTTTAATTTCCGGCGGATACAGCTTATAAATGACGAGCGGCGTAATGATTAAGCTCGCCAATCCCGGTACAATGGCTGCGATTGCCCAGCTTGTCCATGTGATGTCCACCCCTGCGACATCGTGGGCCAGCTTGGCGATCAGCGGGTTCGCCGCCATTGCCGTCAAAAACATCGCAGACGTAATCAAGTTTCCTTGAAAACCGGTTTTTAATAAGAAAGCGCCGATTTTCCGCTCTGTTCCGTCTGCCGGCGTTGATCCGAAAGTTTCGGATAATGATCTGATAATAGGAAAAATAATGCCGCCCGCCCGTGCCGTGTTGCTCGGAATGGCAGGTGATAAAATTAAATCACTGAAAAGCAGTGAATAAGAAAGGCCGAGTGTTTTCTTCCCGAACCGTTGTACGAATACGTAAGAAATCCTGGCGCCGAGCCCGGTTTTGATGAACCCCCGGGAAATAAAAAAGGCGATGACAATCAGCCAGATTGTCTTGTTTCCAAATCCGCTTAACGTATTTTCAATAGATAGCGTTCCCGTTAACGCGGTGACTGCCAATGCAAAAATTGCAATTGCGCCCATTGGCAAGGGCTTGGAGATAAAGCCGATAATTGTTGCGACAAAAATAGCGAACAAATGCCATGCTTTAGGTTCAAGTCCGGACGGCGCGGGAATAAACCAAATGATTAATCCCACAGCAACAGTAATAAGCAAAGGAATGATTTTTACTGCCTGCTGTTTTTTTGCGTCTTTTTCTGAAGCCATTACAGGTCTCCTCCTATTTTGTTGTCTTCCATCCCCTATCCCATTTTACTACTTAACTAAGTTAATAAACGTTTTTGTTAATTAAAAAACACAAAGGAATATTTTCCTTTGTGTTTCTTGTTTATTATTTTAATATGCCCGACCCGGCTTTAGATATAACATCTGATTTTACATTTGATGATGAGCCGATGGAACCGTGCAATGACGGTGTCCAGCCGACGGACTGACTTAATCCGTTGGCGGCTGACGCATTAATGGAGGAGCCGTTTAAAAGAGTGCCGTCTTCATGAAGTGCTTTTCCGCCGCTGAAGACGCTGATGACTTTATCAGCAGCCAGTCCCGGCACTTCAAAGACATTATTCTGGGCATATATCTTTGACGCGTGGCCCGCGCCCCACGCATAGCTGAACGGGTATGCGGCACTTTTAGAGCCTGCGTAAAAATTATTATAAATATGAACCTGCCCGTACCGGACCCGCGGTGCGCGCTGGACGATGTTCTGGTAATAGTTATGGTGAATGGTCACCTTCAGTTTTCCTTCATCCGACGTCTTGCTGTCGCTGTTTCCGATGACAGAGCCTTTGTCATGGTCATGATATTTATTATAGGACAATGTAATATAATTCGCCCCGTTGGCTATATCCGTCTGGCCGTCATGGTGCTGATATTTTCTCCCGTAATAGTAGGGAAAACCGCTGTCGGGATTCGATCCGTCATTAAAGGTGCAATGATCGATCCAGATGTGCGTCGCGCCGTTAATGGTGATATTGTCATATTCCGAGTTCCAGTTGCCGCTGCTGCCGTCCGTCGGGTCCCATTGCGGAAAATAGTCGTAAGCGTCTTGAAATTCAATGTTGCGGATGATGACATTGTCGACGCCGTTCTTAATATTAAAATTCCCGCCTGTCACTTTGGCATTTGAACCCGAGCCGATGATCGTCGTATTTGAAGGAATGTCAACCACGACCCGTGCCTTCTGGTTTTTTTGCGATCGCTGTCTGGCGTCTTCCTGGGTGCCTGACGGCGCTTTTTTTCCCCATTTGTCCGGGTCGTACGCCTTCAGATAGGCGTTCGGATCATATGCCGGATCTTTATAATCATTAAAGCCGAGCGTTTTATTGCGGTCGTCCGTATTCATATTGATTGTGCCTTGTATGTAAATAATCTTCGGTGTGCTGTTGGCGCTTCCCCCTAATGCAGAAACGAGCTGCTGTCTGTTTGATACGGTGTATACATTCGATGAAGAGGCTTTCGCGCCGCCGATTGTCCCGCCGGAAGCGGCTCCCCAGCCGTCATTTGTTCCTAACGTCTGCCGTCCCAGATCAGCGGCATAGACGTCCGCAGGGATCATACATAAACAAACCGCCAGCATAAATAACATTTTTTTCATGAATTGTGCTCCTCCTGTTTCTTTGTTCCAATTTATTACAATTGAATTGTATCAAATCAGTTGAGAAACAGCACCGAAAATGTACAGAATGCGCCTTTCGGTTTTATTGCGGAAACCGCAAAAAAATCCCAAGGGGACCGAAAACCCCTTGGGATCTGTTCAGCTTACGCCCATGATTTCACTTTTTCGTTATCCGTGACAAACAGAAGAACTTTTCCTTCATCTAAGCGCTTTTCAAATTGTGATGCTTCCTCTTCTGAAAAGCCGATTTCGTGAATTTTGTTGCGGAGCTCGTCGCCTTTTTTATTAAACATATTGCCGACTGCGTGTTTAATGCCCGTTTCTTTCGCTCCGATGGTATTGACATCAGTATTATCGGCCAGGCGGTCCGTTCTGTCGTCATCATGAGAAAGCACATATACATCTTCTTTTGCGACACCCAGCTGCTGAAGCTCTTTTACGTCCTGCATCAGTTTTTGATCATTTGTATATTCTCTTACTACCGGTTTCATTGATAAGTCCTCCCTTTTGTTTTGTATATTGGATGTTTACCCGCTCAATCAAGGATCAAACAAAAGAAGGAGAGTTCCGTGAAAAATCGGGCAGATTGTCGGTGGATATTTTCTGGCGGGACATGTTACAGTAGGGAAAGCTACTTCTATCAGAAAAATAAAAATCTTCATGAGCCGATCAAGCAGGGAGGTGGTTCCTATCCATTACTTTTCACCGGAACAGCGATTTAACGCTTGGGTTGTCAGTGATTTAGTGAAGCAGGTATTCCGCCGGCAAACCCGCTGCCCGGATGGAATAAAAGAGCTTACGGCCTTTGCTGAAGATACTTTTCATATTAATATCGATTTCGTTTTCTCTATGATTATCAATATCGGTGATATCGAATCCGTTCTGCCGACAGAAATTGAAAATAAGCTGGGTTCTTACCTGACCGCGCTTCAGCCCGTGATTACCGCTGACATGCTTCATTCTTCAAAAACGAATGCCTATGAATATTTGGAACATGAGAAAAACACCGATGTGTACCGGTTATTCTATTAAATATGCATATAAGGAAAGAAGGGCCCTGGCCCTTCTTTTTTTATGGCCGCTGACGGTTTGATTTTGTAATCGGGAAATGGTTCGTGTTACATTTGGAACAACCACTTATCTTGAAGGAGGATTCAGTATGCCGAATCATCAGCAGCAAATTCAATTGGCAAGACGCCCCAAAGGCGTTCCCGCCCATGACGATTTCCGCTTTGAAACGATTGCCGTGCCCGAACCGAAAGACGGCGAAGTGCTTGTGAAAACAAGTTATGTGTCCGTTGATCCGTACATGCGCGGACGGATGCAGGATACAAAATCATATGTAGAGCCGTTCGCTTTAGATGAAGCCATAACAGGCGGAGTGATTGCCGAGGTTCTGACAGACGGCGATAAGCTGAAAAAAGGAGATGTTGTGATCGGAAATCTCGCATGGCAGGAATATTCAGCCGTCAATGAGTCCGCCCTCCGCAAGTTGGATACGGATATCGCACCCGCCCAGGCGTATCTCGGCATTTTAGGGATGACCGGACTGACCGCTTACTTCGGGCTGCTCGATATCGGCCGTCCGAAAAAAGGCGAAACCGTCGTCGTTTCAGGCGCGGCGGGCGCCGTCGGCTCAACAGTCGGACAGATTGCCAAAATCAAAGGCGCGCGGGTTGTCGGCATCGCCGGATCTGATGAAAAAATCGCGTATTTGAAAGAGGAGCTTCAATTTGATGAAGCCATTAATTACAAAACGGCGGATGATATTCAAAAAGCGCTGGAACAGGCATGTCCTGACGGCGTCGATGTCTATTTTGACAATGTCGGCGGACCGATTTCAGATGCGGTGATAAACCTGCTGAATGAATTCGCCCGCATTCCGGTATGCGGAGCGATCTCATCGTACAATACCGAAAGTGAAGAAGAAGACATGGGCCCCCGCGTTCAGCCGAAGCTGATCAAAACAAAAGCGCTGATGCAGGGATTCATCGTCAGTGATTATGCTGATCGCTTTTCCGAAGGTGCGAAACAATTGGCCGAATGGCTTAAGGACGGAAAGCTTCATTATGAAGAAACGATTACGGAAGGATTCAGCAATATTCCTGACGCATTCCTCGGTCTGTTTAAAGGAGAAAACAAAGGCAAACAGATCATCAAAGTCAGTGATCTAAGTTAACATGATGATGAAAAAAGGAGGGCTTTGTCCCCTCCTTTTCTTTTTTTTTCGGATCAGCCGCGAAGAATCAAAGTAAGAAAGCCGTCTTCATCAGGATCCGTATCTTCCAAAGTGAATCCTGCTGCTTGAAAGCAGGCTAAACTGATTTGATTGTCTTTTTCGATGCTTGCCGCCCATTCCCGCACGCTGGTAAACCCAGGTTCAGTCAGCAGTTTTTGCAAGATCTGTTTTCCGTACCCTTGAAGCTGGTACAAAGGATTGACGATCAATCCGATATACGCCCGCTCCTCCACAAACTCTATAGAGACCATGCCTCCCGGAAGCTGCCCGTTATATGCCATAAGGACAGTATCGTCTTCATCTTTACTCAATCGTGCATACCACGCGTCTAATGGCAGCATCGCATCCATTCTCCGTCTGATAATATCGTTCTTAAACCAGTGTTCAAGTATTTTCAGCTCACGTACCTTCAATATTTGAAATCTGTCTATTGACACCATCTTCCCGCCCCCGCCTGAACCTTTTCTATTATTTTACAACAAAAAAAACGAAGGGCTTTCCGCCCTCCGTTTCTTATTTCTCAGATAATTTTCCGCCTGAATAAACGGCCTCTTTCAGCTCAATTCCGAGTGATTTGGCCATTTTTTTCAATTTGGATTCTTCCATCGGCGTGACAAGGCTGAGTACGGTTCCTTCTTTACCGGCCCGCCCCGTCCGGCCTGATCTGTGAATGTACCCGTCTTCATTCGGGATGTCCGCGTGAATGACGTACGGAAGATCATCGATATCGAGTCCGCGCGCCGCAATGTCAGTCGCCAGAAGCAGCGGAAATTCTCCCCGTTCAAACGCTGATAATATCTTTGCCCGCTCCATTTTTTTCGCTTCTCCGTGCAGGATGCCGAGATCCACATGGTGATAGGCGAGTTTTTCCGCATAGACGCTTAAATTTCCGATATCTCTGACGAACACGAGCGCCTGCATGCCGTTCAGCCGTGACAGCTTTTGCAATAGCTTCACTTTATCCCGCTGATCGCAGACGAGATATTGATGCGTGACGCGCGCTTTTTCCGCCGTATTCCGCTCCACTTTCAAAACGGCCGGTTCGTGTGCGATGGTATTCAGCACCTGTTCTGTTTCCGGCTGCAGCGTAGCGGAAAAGCTTAAAAGCTGTCGGTCTTTCAGCGTCGTTTTAATGATTTTTTTCATCGTTTCGCGGTGTTCCTGTGTCACGAGCTGATCCGCTTCATCAAGAACGATCGTCTTGACTTCATGCATTTTCAGCTTTTTCGCCTGAATCAATTCGAGCACCCTGCCCGGTGTGCCCGCAATGATATGCGGTTTATTTTTGAGCTTTTCCACCTGCTTTTTCACGTTTGCTCCGCCGATCAAAGACAAAGCGCGAAGATCAGAGCCTTTTATCCACTCCTGAATCACTTGAAAAATCTGCATCACAAGTTCGCGGGACGGTGCTAAAATGATCACTTGCGGATGTTTCTGTTCCGGGTTGATCCGCTCCAGAACCGGAAGCGTGTACGCCAATGTTTTTCCCGTTCCCGTCGGGGATTCGGCGATGACGTCTTTCCCTTCCATAATCACCTGAGCGGCTTTTTCCTGAATGACGGTCGGCTCCTGAAAACCTGACGCCTCCCAGTTTTCGGCGATAAATGGTTGTGTATGCTGTAAAAATGGCCATGTTTGGGTCATGTCGTTCTCCTCAATTCTTAAAATCTACTCCATAGTATCTCAAATGCAAGCGCCAAACGCAATTTTCTTTTTCCTTCCAAGCCTTTTAACAAACGGTCTCCTCCTTTATAATCATAAATGAGAAAGACACATGATAAATAAAGCGTGTCTGATAACGATAGAGGTGTAATGATGAGTATTTTATCCGTAAAAGATTTAAGCCACGGCTTTGGTGACCGTGCGCTTTTTAACAATGTATCGTTCCGTCTTTTAAAAGGGGAGCACGTCGGCTTAATCGGAGCAAACGGCGAAGGTAAATCAACGTTTATGAATATTATTACCGGAAAACTTGAGCCTGATGAGGGTAAGGTTGAATGGGCGAAAAACGTGCGTGTCGGCTACCTCGATCAGCATACCGTGCTTGAAAAAGGAAAAACGATCCGCGACGTGCTGAAAGATGCGTTCCATTACTTATTTGCGATGGAAGAGGAAATGAATGAGATTTACAACAAAATGGGCGAAGCGGACCCTGATGAGCTTGAGCAGCTGCTTGAAGATGTCGGTGTCATTCAAGATGCCCTGACAAACAATGATTTCTATGTGATTGACAGCAAAGTTGAAGAAATCGCCCGCGGCCTCGGCCTGCAGGATGTCGGACTTGACCGCGACGTCACTGATTTAAGCGGCGGACAGCGGACGAAAGTGCTGCTCGCCAAACTGCTTTTAGAAAAACCGGAAATTCTTCTGTTGGACGAACCGACCAACTACCTTGATGAGCAGCATATTGAATGGCTGAAACGCTATTTGCAGGAATATGAAAATGCGTTCATCTTAATTTCTCACGACATTCCGTTTTTAAACAGCGTGATCAATTTGATTTATCATGTGGAAAATCAGGAGCTGACTCGTTATGTCGGCGACTACCATCAGTTTATGGAAGTCTACGAAGTGAAAAAGCAGCAGCTCGAAGCCGCCTATAAAAAACAGCAGCAGGAAGTGGCTGAGCTGAAAGATTTCGTCGCCCGCAACAAAGCGCGGGTCAGCACGAGAAATATGGCGATGTCCCGCCAGAAAAAGCTTGATAAGATGGATATGATCGAACTGGCGGCCGAAAAACCGAAACCGGAATTCCATTTCAAGCCTGCGAGAACGTCAGGCAAGCTCATTTTTGAAACGAAGGACTTAGTCATCGGCTACGATACTCCGCTGTCACGCCCGCTCAATCTCAGAATGGAGCGCGGACAGAAAGTCGCCCTGTACGGCGCAAACGGCATCGGGAAGACGACGCTGTTAAAGAGCCTGCTCGGTGAAATCCAGCCGCTGGAAGGCACGGTGGAACGGGGCGAGCATCAATACACGGGCTATTTCGAGCAGGAAGTGAAAGAAACCAATAACAATACGTGCATCGAAGAAGTGTGGAGCGAATTTCCTTCCTTTACCCAGTACGAAATCCGCGCCGCCCTCGCCAAATGCGGCCTGACGACCAAACACATTGAAAGCCGCGTCTCCGTTCTCAGCGGAGGAGAAAAAGCGAAGGTCAGACTGTGCAAGCTGATCAATTCAGAAACAAACCTGCTCGTGCTTGACGAACCGACAAACCACCTGGATGTCGATGCGAAAGAAGAGCTGAAACGCGCGCTGAAAGAATACAAAGGCTCCATTCTGCTGATTTCCCACGAACCCGAGTTCTACATGGATATCGCGACGGAAACATGGAATTGTGAATCTTGGACGACGAAAGTGCTGTAAACACAAAAAGGAACTCCCGCCTGTGCGGAAGTTCCTTTTTTTCTTAATGTCCGGCTTTTATTCCGGCGAGATGTTTGCGTCCCATGAGAAGGACAAGCATGCCGACAAAAACGACGATCCCGCCTACTGTATATGGAGTGCTTGCGGTGAAGTGTTCTGACAGCATTCCCGCAATCCACGGAGCGAGCGCACCGCCGATAAAACGGACTGAGCTGTAGGCTGAAGACGCGATTGAACGTTCAACCGGCGCAGAACCCATCACAGCGGTTGTCATGATTGTATTCACCATACCGAGAACAGCACCGGCGACAACGATACATGTAATGATCAACGTCTGATGGTCAGTCCAGATCCCCATGACGATGAGAATGACCGCAAAGGCGATAAAGAGAACGACGAGCGAACCCACTGTTCCCAGCGCTTTGTGCACGAGCGGCGCCGTAAAGACTGACGTAATTGCCAGCAATAACCCCCAGCCGAAGAAGACATATCCAAGGCCGTGTTCATCTAAATCCAGCACGAACGGAGAATAAGCAAGCAAAATAAAAAATCCAAAGTTGTATAAGAATGCAGATACTGCCATTGTCAAAAGGCCTTTATATTTGAGCGCCTTCATCGCATCAAACACACCGACGCGTTTCGCCGGTTTCGGCAGCTTCGGCAGCATGAGTGAAATCGCGCAAAGCGCTATGAACATAAGGACAGATACTCCGAAGAACGGAGCGCGCCATGAGATGCTGCCAAGCTCTCCGCCGGCAAGCGGCCCGACGGAAATCCCCAAACCGAGCGCAGCCTCATACAGAATAATGGCTTTGGCGCTGCCGCCGACTGATACCCCGACAATGACGGCAAGCGCGGTTGAAATAAAGAGAGCATTCCCAAGCCCCCAGCCGCCGCGGTAGCCGACAAGCTGAGCGATTGAACTTGAGCTTCCGCCGAGGGCGGCAAACACGATGATAAAAATAAGTCCGAGAAGCAGCGTCCATTTCGCGCCGATCCGGCTGGAAATCGCGCCGGAGAAAAACATCATAAAACCGGTAACGAGTAAATAACTTGTAAATAACAGAGATACTTCACTAGGTGAAGCATGTAATTGTGCGGCAATCGCCGGAAGAATCGGATCGACAAGACCGATTCCCATAAAGGAAATAACACAGGCAAACGCAACCGCCCAAACGGCTTTCGGCTGGCTGAATAAGCCTGTTTTCTGTTGTGATGATGTATCCATTTGACCAGACCTCCTGTTTCATCCATTAAAAGAAACGCTATATCCATAGCGTTTACAGCAAAATCATTCGATTGATTGAATGGCGCGGTCAGCTTTTTCTTTCATTCCGTTAAGGCGCGTTTTAAAATACTGAAATGTGCTGATCTTCTCATCAATCATCTCAAGCTGGTGGTTCAAAGCGTGCTGAATCTCTTCCAGCTTTTCTTTCCGTTCCTTCGGATCCAGTGACAACAAGTACCCCTCTTTGTTTAATTCCAGCTGACGGCTCATCTCCATAAACTGCTGAAGCTCCTGAAGGGAAAAACCGAGCACTTCTTTTGTGCTGGTGACTTTTTCGAGCTCCTCCATATCATCTTCAGAGTAAAGCCGGACGCCGCCTTCTGTCCGTTTAGGAGCAGGAATCAAACCAATCTCCTCGTAAAAACGAATGGTTCGTTTTGTCAATCCGCTTCGCTTGGCAACTTGATCAATCTTCATCCATTCCAAGGTGAATCCCCCTCTTGTCGTATCTGTTTCTATTATACACCATTTGAACCTTAACGTAAACGTTAACTTTTTATGCCTGATAAACTTTGCTTGGACAAAACGTTTGTCTTTAAAGCGCCGGGAGACATCTGTGTAAGATAAAAAAAGCCGGTATGACCCGCCATCTTTCTCGGGGGCCGTACCGGCTTTTCTTAATTCTCAAGTTCTTCAATCATCAGTGACAATTCGGTCCAGCGCTCCATCGCCGCTTCAAGCTCTTCAGCCGTTTTTGCCTGTTCGGCCATCAGTTCTTGAATCTTTCCGAAATCACTTCCCGCTTCAGCGATTTCCGCTTCCAGACGCTGATGCTTTTCTTCAAGGCCGGCGATTTTGTCTTCGATGCCGTCCCATTCGATCTGATCCTTATATGAAAGCTTTTTGCGCTTTTTCTTCGGCTCTTCCTCCGCCTTTTTCTCTTCGGCCGGCTGTTTTACCGCCGTCTTCTTCGCTTTTGCGTATTCCATGTATTCACTGTACGAACCTTGGAAACGGGAAATGACGCCTTGTCCTTCAAATACGATCAGGCGGTCAATGACGCGGTCAAGGAAATAGCGGTCATGGGATACGGTGATGACGACGCCCGGGAACTGTTCGATATAATCTTCGAGCACGCTTAATGTTTCCGTGTCCAGATCATTGGTCGGCTCATCTAAAAACAGCACATTCGGTTCCTGCATCAGTACATTCAGCAAGTACAGACGGCGCTTTTCCCCGCCCGACAGCTTTCTGATATACGTCTGCTGCATCGGACGCGGGAACAGAAAACGCTCAAGCATTTGTTCCGCGGTGATGACATCGCCTTCCGCCGTTTTGACGATTTCAGCCGTCTCTTTTATATATTCAATGACTTTCATATCACCGTTCATTTCGCTGTGGTCCTGGGTGTAGTAGCCGATCCGGACCGTCTGCCCGATGGTGATATTGCCGCTGTCAGGCTGAATTCTGCCGGCGAGGCTGTTTAAAAGTGTCGTTTTCCCGATTCCGTTCGGCCCGATGATGCCGATTCGTTCCCCCGGGATGACAAGCTCATTAAACCGGCTGATCAGCGCTTGGCCGTTATAGGTAATGGTGACGTTATCGGCTTCGATCACCTGTTTTCCGAGACGGTGGGAGCCGATCGCGAAATCGAGTGATCCGGAGACTGCCGGCCCTTTTTGCTCTTTGAGCGCCTCCGCTCTGTCCACTCTCGCTTTTTGTTTCGTCGAGCGCGCTTTCGCCCCTCTTCTGAGCCACGCCAATTCGCGGCGCAGGAGGTTTTGACGTTTTGTTTCTTTCTGCTCCGCCAGCGCTTCCCGTTCGGCCCGTTTTTCCAGGAATACTTCATAGTTTCCTTTATACGTATAAAGGCTGCCTCTCTCAAGCTCGTAAATTCTGTTCGTCACCCTGTTCAGAAAATATCTGTCGTGCGTGACAAGCATAACGGCGCCCGGATATTGCGATAAGTAGCCTTCCAGCCATTCAATCGTTTCATTGTCCAAGTGGTTTGTCGGTTCATCCAAAATGAGCAGGTCAGCCGGCTGGATGACGTTTTTCGCAATCGCGACGCGCTTTCTCTGGCCGCCGGACAGCTCGCTGACATCCTTCATCAGATCGGTGACGCCAAGTTTGGTTAAAACCGTTTTGGCTAACGTATTCGCCTCCCACGCATCATTCGCATCCATTCGGGCCTGCGCATCAAGCAGCTGTTTCTGGCGCTGGTCATTTTCCGGTTCTTCATTCAGCGCCTGAAGCGCTTTTTCGTATTCTCTCATCGTTCTCATGACGGCTGATCCGCCGGAATAAATATGTTCAAGAACGGTTTGTCCGGCCGGAAGATCAGGGTCCTGATGCAAAAACTCAATATGCACGTTTCCTGAGGCCGTAATCTCGCCTTCCTCCGTTGATTCAAGGCCGGCAATGGTTTTCAGAAGCGTAGACTTCCCCGTTCCGTTCGGGCCGATTAAACCGATTCTTTCATTCTCTTCAATATGAAAGGAGATATGGTCGAATAATGTCTTATCTCCGTATGTTTTATAAAGGTTTTCCGCTTTTATGATGCTCATGGTCCCTATCAATCCTCACGTAAGTTCATGTGTTCATTTTAAATCAGGCGCTGGAATAAAACTAGTAAAAGGACAGACAAATTTCTTGGAAGAGATCATTTTGTCCGAAGAATGTTTCCGCCTCTCCTTTTATACACTGGAGGGGAAGAGGTGATGACATGATCAGCGTCAGTTTGTGCGTTATCGTGAAAAATGAAGAGGAAGTGCTTGCGGGCTGTCTTGATTCCGTCAAAGACATTGCGGATGAAATTGTGATTGCTGATACGGGCTCGACCGACCGGACGAAAGAAATCGCGGCCCGTTATACGGATAAGATTTATGATTTTGAATGGATCGATCACTTTGCGGCCGCCCGTAACTTTGTGTTTTCGAAAGCGGAAATGGATTATATTCTGTGGCTGGACGCCGACGATATATTGACGGAAAAGGACCGTGAAAAGCTGATTGAACTGAAGGCGTCGCTTTCAAAAGAGGTGGACGCGGTATCCATGTATTATCACGTCGGCTTTGATGCACGGGGAGAGGTCAGCTTCAGATACCGCCGCAACCGACTCGTCAAGCGTGAAAAAGGGTTCCGCTGGATCGGAGCCGTGCATGAGTATCTTGAAGTATACGGAAACATCATAGAAACCGATATTGCCGTCACACACCGGAAATCCGAGAAAAAGCACTCGCCTCCCTCAGACCGCAACTTGAAGATTTATGAGAAAATGGCGGAAAACAGTGAAACGATGACACCGCGCGATTTGTTTTACTTCGCGAATGAATTAAAGGATCACGGCCAGTATCAGCGCGCCATCACGTATTATCACCATTTTCTTTCCACAAAACAGTGCTGGATCGAAGACGAGATCAGAACGTGCCAATATCTATCCGATTGCTACAGGGCGGTCGGCCATGAAGAGGCCGCCATGACGTCTCTCTTAAAATCATTTCTGATCGATTGTCCGCGGCCGGAGTTCTGCTGCAGGCTCGGCGACTATTTTGCGGAGAAACGGCAATACCGGCAGGGTGTGTTTTGGTATGAGCTCGCCCTATCCGCCAAAAGCAGTGATGCAGGCTTTACCCAGCTCGAATATTCCACCTGGTATCCCCATCTGCAGCTCTGCGTCTGCCACTGGCAGCTCGGCGACAGAGAAAAAGCGAAGATTCATAACGACAAAGCCGCCTCCTATCATCCGTCACATCCGAGTGTCCTGTATAATCAAAACGTGCTCGGCACATAACATCGAAAAAAAGAGCTGCCCCGTATGAAGGGCAGCTCCTTATTGATTACGCTGTCGGAATTCCTCCGCTTACACTGTAAATCTGGGATGTCACATAGCTCGATTCTTCTGAGGCCAAAAAGACATAAATCCCTGCTAGCTCCGCCGGCTGTCCGGCGCGCTTTAATGGAACGGCCGGTGTTTCCTTGCCGAATTTCGGAATGTTTTCACCGGGCTGTCCTCCCGAAATCTGCAGAGGCGTCCAGATCGGCCCCGGCGCTACCGAGTTGACTCTGATTCCTTTATTCGCCAGCTGTTTTCCTAAGCCGACGGTAAAACCGATAATGGCATGTTTCGTCGCGGCATAATCCAACAGCATCGGGCTTGGATTATAACCTTCTACGGACGTTGTCGTGATAATAGACGCGCCTTCCGGCAGATACAGAAGCGCGGCTTTGACGAGCCAATACAGCGAGAATACGTTGACTTCAAATGTTTGATAGATTTGTTCTGTGGCAAGATCGCTGATATCATCCACTGCCTGCTGTTTGCCGGCGACAAGAGCGAGCGTGTCAAGACCGCCAAGCTCTTGATACGCTTTTTCCGCCAATTCTCCGCAAAACGCTTCATCGCTTAAATCTCCCGGCAGCAGAACGGCTTTTCTTCCCTCTTTTTCAATTAACGCTTTCACTTCTTCGGCATCCGGCTGTTCCTCAGGCAGATAGTTAATCGCCACATCCGCCCCTTCCCGGGCATAAGCAATCGCGGCGGCCCGGCCGATACCTGAATCGCCGCCGGTGACGAGGGCTTTTCTTCCCTTCAGCTTGCCGGCTCCTTTATAGCTCGTTTCACCGCAGTCCGGCACAGGCTTCATCTCTTTCTGCAAACCGGGCGGTTCTTGATATTGTTTTGGAAATTCATCATGATCATATTTCGTCAGCGGGTTGTGCAGATTTGCATCAGACATACAAGACTCTCCTTTATCATTGGTGATGTATTCGTATGTGTACCCCTTTAGCATGACGGATCAAACGTGTAAGTGCAGTTTCCGATTGATAAAGGAAAAACAAAAAAGGAGCCCGTAAGCTCCCTTTTTTTATGACTCTCCGAGTACGTTTTCAGCCATTTTCGCTAAATGCTGGGCGCTTCCCGAAATTTCCTGCATCGTGGCAGAAATTTGTTCAACCGCCGCCGCTTGGCCGTTTGTATTCTGGTTGATGGATTCAATTGAGTCCTCCAGCCCTTTCAGCAGGCTGTGGATTTTTTTCGTAATCTGGTCAATTTGGCCGACGTTGTCTTTTGAATGAGTGGCAAGCTTGCGGATCTCATCCGCCACCACGGAAAAGCCCTTGCCGGATTCTCCTGCTCTCGCGGCTTCAATGGCCGCATTCAAACCGAGCAGATTGCTTTGATCCGAGATGCCCTTGACAGTGACGGAAATGTCGGCGATTTCTCCCGCGCTTTCACTGACTTGTTTCGCCTGAGCGGAAATTCCGGTCATCTGTGCTGAGAAACCGCTGATGGATTCTGAGATATCCGCGATGGCCGAAGCGGTCTGTTCCACGACGGCGGACAGGCTCTCAGCGACATCGTGAAGCTTGGCTGATTTTTCAAGGCTCGTGCCGAGACCGACGCCGCCGATGACTTTTCCGTTTTCATCGTGAAGCGGAATCGCTCTGGCGATCAGCGGAAATCCGAACAGCTCTTTCGGCACCATGCTTGTCTTCTTCTGATTCATGCGGATCGCGTCTGTAATGATATCCCCTTTTTGCAGCGGGTCTCCCGGCTTTACATTAAGAGAAAACGTTTTAGCCGGAATATTCACGATTAATTTTTCTGTATCATAAATTCCGATGGTGATGTCATCTTGGATCAGGCTGTTTAAAAAAGGCGCAACTTTGACAAATGCGTCAAGCAGGCTGTGCGTTTGCTGCTCCGTCTGTATACTCATTTCTTTCACTCCTTCTTAATATGGGAATTGCCGTTTTTCATGCTGAACCGAAATCCATTTCAGCGAGGTGAATTCTTCAAGGCTCCATTCGCCGTTCAGCCTGCCGAGACCTGATTGCTTCTCGCCGCCGAACGCGACGTTCGGTTCATCATTAATGGTCGTATCGTTGACGTGAATCATGCCGGTTTCGATCCGCTTAGCAAACTCAACGCCGCGCTCAACGTTTGCCGTATGCACGGCTCCGCTTAAACCGAACGGTGTCGCGTTTGCGATGCTTACCGCTTCATCCTCCGTTTCAAACGGCATGATGCAGACGGCCGGTCCGAACAGTTCCTCCTTCGCGATGCTCATCTCAGGTTTCACATCTTTTAAAATGACGGGCTCAGCGACCGTTCCGCTGAATCGACCGGACAGCACCGGAACCGCTCCCTCTTCTATCGCTTTTTCGACAGACCGTCTCAGACCATCCGCCTGTCTCTCATTGATTAAAGGGCCGATAACCGTATCAGGGTCCATCGGATCGCCGACTTTCAGCGATGACACTTTCGCTTCGTAAAGCTCTGTAAATTTGTCATATACAGATGTGTGAACGAGCACGCGGTTCGCCGACATACAGATCTGGCCTTGATGCGTAAACCGGCTGAATACGGCCGCATTGACGGCGTATTCAAGATCAGCATCCTCAAGCACGATCAGCGCGCTGTTTCCGCCAAGCTCCAACAGCGGTTTTTTAAAGTGTTTGACCGCAAGCTGTCCGATATAGCTGCCCACTCCGGTTGAGCCTGTAAATGAGATTATCCGCGGGACGGGATGCTCAACAAAGCTGTCGCCGATCTCCCCGATATCCGTCACGATAACATTCAGCAGCCCGTCCGGTACGCCGGCCGCTTCAAAAATTTTCGCGATAAGCGTTCCGCCGCAGATCGGTGTTTCTTCATGAGGCTTCAGCACGACGCCGTTCCCCGCGCCGAGTGCCGGCGCAACAGATTTCATCGAAAGGAAAAACGGGAAATTAAACGGGCTGATCACCCCCACGACTCCGGCGGGTATTCTGTACAGCCTGTTTTCTTTTCCGTCAATCGTGGACGGGAGAATTTTCCCTTCCATCCGCACCGGAAATGTTGCGGCTTCTTTTATCATATTTTTGACAAGTCCGATTTCAAACTCAGCCTTCAGCCGTGTTCCGCCAAGCTCCTCCATGATTAAGTAAATAATCGCTTCTTCGTGCTCTTCAATGAAAGAAACGGCTTTTTCCAAAATGGCCCGCTTTTTAAAAGGGTTTACTTTGTCCCATTCTTGTTTCGCAAGAGCCGCGGCGCGATATGCCGCATCCACGTCATCAGACGTCGCTTTTTGGAATGAGGTGATGACTTTTTGAGTATAAGGATTTCTGTTTTCCAATACGTTCCGGCTGCTCCCATCCCTCCATCGGCCGCCGATAAACTGCTTATTTAGTTCTTCATATTGAAACATGTAAAACATCTCCCTTTCACCGAAACTTGAAATTAGTTGATGAGTCATCTTTTGTATCGGTCTTAAGGTGAGAAAATTGAACTATTTCACAATAAAATTCCCGTTCCTTCCGTGCATCGACGCTTTTTAGCTTTGTCCTTTTAAAGTGGAAAATTCTTTAATTGACTGCGAGAAATTTCGACAATATAATACAAACGTCAGTGTATATAATGATAAGAATATTATGAATTTTCAGGAGGACCCATATGTCTTTACTATTTCGGAAAAAGCCGCTGGCCGACTTAAAGGCCCAGAGCAAACAGACCAGCCTGTCCCGCTCGTTAAGCGCTTTTGACTTGGTTTTGCTCGGAATCGGCTGTGTTGTCGGCACGGGGATTTTTGTGATTACCGGGACTGTGGCCGCGACAGGCGCAGGACCGGCTTTGATTCTGTCGTTTGTGCTCGCGGGCCTTGCCTGCGCGCTCGCCGCGTTTTGTTATGCGGAATTTTCTTCATCCATTCCGATTTCAGGCAGCGTATATACGTATTCATATGTCACTCTCGGGGAGTGTCTCGCGTTTTTAATCGGATGGGACTTAATGCTTGAATATGTCATCGCGCTCGCCGCCGTCGCAACCGGCTGGTCATCCTATTTCCAGTCGCTTCTTGCGGGCTTCGGGCTGCATCTTCCGGAGGCGCTGACCGCCGCACCCGGCAGCAAAACGGGTGCCGTGTTCAACCTGCCGGCCGTTATCATTATTTTGGTCATTACCGCGATTGTTTCAAGGGGCGTGAAAGAAAGCACCCGCTTTAACAATGTCATTGTATTGATGAAAATTGCGATCATTCTGCTGTTTATCATCGTCGGTTTCGGCTACGTGAAACCGGAAAACTGGTCGCCGTTTATGCCGTTCGGAATGAAAGGCGTCATCACGAGCGCCGCGACCGTTTTCTTCGCGTATCTCGGATTTGATGCCGTGTCAAACGCGTCGGAAGAAGTGAAAAACCCGCAGAAATCAATGCCGGTCGGAATCATCGGCGCGCTCGCCATCTGCACCGTCCTTTACATTACGGTATCGCTCGTCCTGACGGGAATGCTTTCGTACACTAAGCTGAATGTCGGGGATCCGGTATCTTTCGCGCTCCAATTTGTCGGCCAGAACAAGATAGCAGGCATTATTTCCGTCGGCGCGATTATCGGGATTACAACGGTCATGCTCGCTCTGCTTTACGCTCAGGTGCGCCTGACATTTGCGATGAGCAGAGACGGCCTTTTGCCCCGCATGTTTTCCAAGGTTCACCCGCGTTTTAAAACACCGTTTCAAAACACATGGGTGACGGGGATCGCTGCCGCCGGGATCGCGGGTTTTATTGATCTGGGAACCTTGGCGCATCTCGTCAACATGGGAACCTTGGCGGCCTTTACGGTCATTGCGATCGCCGTCATCGTTTTAAGAAAGAAACATCCGGAGATCAAATCTTCCTTCCGTGTTCCTTTCGTGCCTTTTGTGCCGATCATCAGCGCATGCTTATGCCTGTATCTCGCAAGCAGCCTGCCGGGCGTGACATGGCTCGCCTTTGTCATCTGGATCGCCGCCGGGATCGTCGTTTATATGATGTATTCGAGAAAACACAGTTTGTTAAATAAATAAAAAGGGAGGCTCTTTTTTCTGTTTGAGAAAGAAGAGCCTTTTTTGCACTTGATAATTCATTCACCTTATGAATAATATGGTGTATGCTTCGTTTACATAAAAAGGAGGAGAATCACTTTGGCAATTGCCGCCCCGCTTAAAGAAAAACCTGTCCATCGTCCCGAAACAACCATGTATTCTATTTTGTTCATTATCGGGATCTGTCATCTGCTGAACGATTCACTGCAAGCGGTGATTCCGGCGATGTTTCCGATATTGGAACGTTCCATGAATCTTACATTTACGCAGCTCGGAATTATCGCCTTTACGCTGAATATGGTGTCTTCCGTGATGCAGCCCGTCATCGGCTGGTATACGGATAAACGCCCGATGCCGTATGCCTTGCCGCTCGGACTCACCGCAAGCATGCTCGGCATTTTAGGTCTCGCGTTCGCCCCGTCTTTTCTGACGATTTTATGCTGTGTCTTTTTTATCGGCCTTGGCTCCGCCGTCTTTCATCCTGAAGGATCGCGTGTCGCCTACATGGCCGCCGGCGAAAAGCGCGGCTTGGCGCAATCGATTTACCAAGTCGGAGGGAATACCGGCCAGGCGATGGCGCCCTTGATTACCGCGCTGATTCTCGTTCCGCTCGGTCAATTCGGCTCTGTCTGGTTTACACTTGTCGCCGCAATCGCTGTGCTGTTTCTCATCTATATCGCCAAATGGTATAAAGGCCGCCTTATTCATTTGCGCGCCGTAAGTAAAAAATCACCGGCCTCCGCTGTGCAGACCGTGATTACAAAACCGATTATTCTCGCCCTTATCATGATTATCTTCTTAATTTTCGCGCGCTCCTGGTATGTGAGCGCGATCGGCAACTTTTATACGTTCTATGCGATGAATGCCTATCATGTCAGCATTCAGCAGGCACAGAGCTACATCTTCGTCTTTTTATTTTTCGGAGCTGTCGGAACGTTTCTCGGCGGGCCGCTTGCAGACCGTTTCGGAAAGCGGAACGTCATCTTCGTTTCGATGATAGCATCGGCTCCCTTGACGATTTTCCTTCCGTTTGCGGGGCCTGTCATCGCCTATGGCGTACTGGCGCTGATCGGTGTTGTTCTGATGTCCAGCTTCTCCGTGACTGTTGTCTACGCGCAGGAGCTTGTTCCAGGCAAAATCGGAACGATGTCAGGGCTTACGGTCGGGCTCGCCTTCGGAATGGGCGCGATCGGAGCCGTTGCGCTCGGAGCTCTTATTGATTCAGCGGGATTGACGCCGACCATGACAGCCGTCGCCTTTCTGCCCGTTTTAGGTCTGCTCGCCTTTGTCCTGCCGAGCGACAAAACATTAAAAGAATGGCATTCATAAAAACAATCCCTGCCGAAAAGGCAGGGATTTTATGTTTCAACCGTATAAAAATGAGTGTCAGGAACCGCATACTTCGGAATAAACCCGTCTCTGAAATCAGGAAACGCTTTTTGAATTTCATCAATCCATTTTTTTACGTTTTTGATGTACGGCACGTAAATCATATTGACTGTCGCCTCGTCATCAATGTGATAGTACCAGCACAGATTGAATTCGTTCTCCGTGACGAGCGTAAAGCCTGAAAAATGATAAAAAATCAGCGGGGTGTCATTGACATATACAGCCCCGCCGCGCAGGCTGACGTCATATTGCTCAATATTCCACAGCGCCGCATTCGCGCCGATCGACTCCGTGACATGAACGTCTTCAAACTGCGCGGGCCACTTTTCAACATACCTTTGGTCACCGTATGTCTTTTTTTCTTCATTCATCTCCACCGTACAATAGGAGATGCAATCCTGTCTCCACTGCCAGACCGCCCGATACGCTTCCCCGGTATTCCGCGCGCCGACAAACCCGGTGTTGTACTGCCCCGTCAGCTTGTAATAAGACGCAAACCGTTCTGAATTGCGGTGATCCGTCAGAAAAAGGGAAGCATCCGGCTTTTCCGCAAACAACTCGCCCGCATCTGAGAAGAAAAAGAGATCGGTGTCCAAGTGGGCAAAATATTCGGCTCCATCATACTCCGTCATCACATGGAACAGAAATGCCGGTTTCAGCGTCCAGCAATATTCATGAAACGTCCGTCCGCCCTTTGCTTCAAGCAGCTCCGGGTCCTCCATTTCATGGAGCTGAACCGCCGTGACATGTTCCCACGGCACCTGCTGAAGCAGTTCGTACGCTTTCTGGTCGACACACAGCACATACAGATGAAAATCCCGGCAATGCTCATGGAGAGAATGAATCATCGGCATCAGTTTAAAGATATGCGTTCTGGAAACAATGGTTGAAAAATGATATTTACTCACCATATCACATCCAATTTATTTAAGATCCACATGCAGTAAATCAGCAGCCAGCGCTTTGAACGCCCTTGCAAAGTGCGTGACGCCCAGCTTTTTTTCCGCTTTTGCCAAAAGCTTTCCGACCTCCGGCAGATTGAAGCTGTTCGCCGTGATCCGCGGGCTTTTCGTCTTCCAGTCCGGGTCGAGGTTGCGGTCTTTAACCGCGTGCAGCAGCTCGAGAAAAATGTGCAGCAGGCTTTCATATTTCTCATAATCAAGCAGCACTTCGATGTCTGCCATCATGCTGTTGGTTAACTCCGCGTCAAACGGGCCGTTAAACGCGAGGTGCACGTCAAGCGAACGAATGTCATTGTACTTGTCGCACATGTACGCGATATTCGCCCTGATATCATCAACGGAAGCGCAGTTGCTCGGATGCTCCTGATGGACGCTCATGATATCGCGCCGCAGCTGAAATCTCATTCCCGACTGATGAAGCCTGATGCCGAGATCATAATCTTCAAAGCCGTATCTGACAATGCCTTCATCAAACAGCCCGAGATCTGCCACGTGCTGTCTCTTGACTGACGAATTGTTCGTAATGAAAAAACGCCACGGCAGACGGTAGCCTTTCAAATCATCTCCGTATTTTTCCAAAATGCTTTTCAGCACACGGATAAAGTCGGTATCTAAATCAAAGCATTGGTCAAGAAAACTTCCGTCTCTGATGTCACTTTCATCAAGGAGCGGCTCTTTATCGCCCGGCAGCTCTTCATACAGTTCGGCGAGTTTCTCTTTATGCTCTTTTTCAAAACGGTCATAATAAAAGCTGTAAATCCGCTTCCAGAACATACCGCATACGACTAAATCGTCCCGGTTCTCATGAGCCTTGATATGCTTCGCCACCAAATCCTTTTCGGCAAGCATGTCGCTGTCATGGAAGATCAAAATATCGCCTCTGGCATTGCGGACCGCCTGATTCCGTCCGTAAGCGATCCCTCTGTTTTCTTTAATTCTCACAAAAATCAGCGGAAAATTCGCGCTGAATGATTCAAGCATGGATAAGGTTCCGTCTTCCGAACCGTTGTCAGCCACAATCACTTCGAACGGCTCTGTGCATTCCTGTTCATTCAGGGACAGCAGGCTGTTATAAAGCCGCTCCTTGGAATTATATGCGGGAACAATGACGCTTGCCTTCACTTTTCGTTCACTTCCTGTATATGATCATTTATTTGTTATCATCCTCAGATGCAAAGCCGCTGAACTCCGGGCAGACGGCGCTGACCGTCCCGATCACCCGCTTCAGAATGTCCTGATAAAGCTGATGGACAAACGGCAGGTCGGTCCGGTCCGTCTCATGAATCTGCCGAATGTCGCCGGCTGTAACGATCCGGTATCCGCTGAAATGATAGAAAATCAGCGGACTTCCGTCTTCGAGCACAAGACGCCCGTCCTTCCATGAAAACGTGTGGCGGCCGTAATTCCAATGGCCGATATTCACGCCGGGCGTGGTGATGTCACACACATTCGGGAACAGGCCGGACATGTAATCCAAGTAGCCTTGATCTCCGAATTTTCCTTCGCCCGGCGCATTTTTGCATTCTTCCAGGCAGCGTTCTTTCCACCATCTGAGACAATCTGTGCCGGCACTGTCGGTTTTGAAGCTGAGAAAACCGGAATTATACCGGCCTAAAAGACGCTGCAGCATGTCGATTTCCTGTTTTTCAAATGAGGGAATGACGATATCGCCCCGTGACAGAAGCACCGAACAATCCGGCTGATTGTCAAAAATCGCGCGCGGATCAGCGAAGAAAAACAAATCGGCATCAATGTACGTGACACGCTCTAATTCCGGATGTCCGTCCAGCACGAATTCGAGAAATACCGGCTTCACCGTCCAGCAGTATTCGCTCTGATCCCTCGTCCGCTTCAGTTCAAGGAGCTCCTCATTTTCCAGTGCGGACACCTGAATCAAGGTGACATTATCCTGCCGCATTGCCTGAAGCACGTCATAGGTGTCTTGATCCATACACAAAGTAAAAATGGGGGCGTCCGCCTGAACCGCTTTCAATGAGCCGAACAAAGCGATAGCCTGATACAGCCTTCCTTTTGATAAAACTGTGCAATATGCGCTTGTCACGTCTTTCTCTCACCTCTGTTTCTGTTACTTTTGAAAAAAGGCTTTATACCATTCGATCGTTTTTTCCAATCCTTCATCAATGGTATGCGCGGGTGTCCAATTCAGAAGCTTCCTCGCCTTTTCCGCCGATAAATATTGGTGCTTGATTTCATGGCTTCCCTGGTTGAGCACTTTCGGCTTGAGGTCACTGTCCATGGCCTTAAGAATTTTTTCTACAAGCTCCAGCACCGTCAGCTGAATCTCATTGCTGAAGTTGAACGCTTCTCCCGCAAGATTGAGCTCCTCCATCTTTTCCGCCAGCAAAAGGTATGCCTCGACCGCATCCTCGATGTAAAAATAATCACGGATAAATGTGCCGTCGCTGCGGATTTCCGGCGCTTCACCGTTCAGCACGAGCTGAATCGTCTGCGGAATAATCCGGTTGAAGTTCAAATCTCCGCCGCCGTACAAGTTGCCGCAGCGCGTAATACAGACCGGAAGTCCGTACGTATTAAAATATGTGTGGCTTAACAAATCGGCACAGCTTTTTGATACGTCATACGGATGTTTGCCCTGAAGAGGCATGTTTTCATCGTATGGCAGTGTCGGCTGGTCGCCGTACGCTTTATCACTGGACGCGACGATCACCCGCTTGATGAGCGGATGCCTGCGGCACGCTTCAAGGATGTTCCATGTGCCGAGAATATTGGCTTCAAATGTGGAAATCGGATTGCGGTTTGCGACGCCGACGATCGCCTGAGCGGCTAAATGAAAGACCGTGTCAATTTCATATTCGCCCAGCGCCCGCTCAATCACATCCAGATCTTCAAGCGCGCCCTGCACGATATTCATTTGCTTCACTTGTTCTCCCTGATACAGGTTCGACTTGGGCACAGTGTCACGGACAAGTCCCGTCACATTGGCCCCCTGATCGATCAGTTCCTTCACCAAGCAGCTTCCTAAAAGACCTGTACATCCCGTCACAAACACATTTTTATTTTTCCAGAAACTCAAACTTGATCACCATACCTTCCATACATGTTGTCCCCGGTCCCACATCTTGTTGATTTCCAGCAGGTTTTTATACGTATCGATCGCCGTCCAGAAACCGTAATGCCGGTATACCGCCAATTCGCCGTCTTTCGCCAGCTCCTTCAGCGGTTCTTCTTCAAACATGACATCCCTGTCTTTCGGCAGATAATCAAATACCTTCGGGCTGAGCACGAAAAATCCGCCGTTGATGATGCCGTCACTTGAGGTTTTTTCAGAAAAGCTTTTCGCCATACCGTCTTCAACCGTCAGCGTTCCGAATTGCGAGGTCTTTTCTATACCGGTGACGGTCACCGCAGCCCCTTTTGATTGATGATAGCTGATCAGATGAAACAGGTTGATGTTGGCCAGTCCGTCCCCGTACGTCATAAGAAAGGTTTCATCACCGATGATGTCCTTCGCCTGTAAAAGCCGCCCCGCTGTCTGCGTGTGTTCCCCCGTGTCTAAAAAAGTGATTTTCCACGGCTCGGATTTTCCCAATATCCGCACTTCTCCGGTAGAGCTGTCCAGCGTCATGCTGTGATTCTTCCAGTCATAATCTAAGAAATATTCCTTAATCATCTCTCCTTTGAAACCAAGAAGCAGGATAAATTCGTTCACGCCATAGTATTGATAGAGTTTCATAATATGCCATAGAATCGGTTTGCCGCCTATCATGGCGAGCGGTTTGGGACGTTCATTGGTGATTTCGCTCATTCTCGTTCCTTTTCCGCCGCAGAGAATGACTGCTTTCATCTCTACCCCTCTTCTCTGTGAATATTGGATTCGAAACCGCCCGTATAAGAGAAACCAACCCGATAATTTGTCCGATTCTCTATCACCGGTTTCAAAATCTACTGTAAGATATGAGAGATTGGCGCCCTTTGTGACCAAAAGCTCTCTCTTTTTTCAGATTGGTGAAGATACACACAAAAAAAGAGCCTCACGGAAATTCCGTAAGGCTCTTTCTATTATTTATTATCCTGATTCAGCTTTTCTTTGCCGTAATGATATTTAGACGGATCAACCGGCGTAAAGTCGCTCAATTTGTGGAATCTGAGCAAGTCTTTGTACATCACGCTGTCAGACAGCTTCAGCTGCTCTGTGACTCTGGCTTTCAGGTTTTTCGTTTCCTGATTGCCTTTCAGTTCTTTTCCTGTCTTCGTATCGTATACGACATTGGAGATGGAAGTATATTTCGGCGTGACGTAATCTCCGTTACGGAACGTCACCGTATCATCATGGTCTTTCGAGAAGAGATCGGTGCCGAAATTAATATATTTCTTAGAATCGATGCCTTCCAAGTGAAGGATCGTCGGCACAACGTCCATTTCACCGCCGTACGTATGGTTCACCCCGCCTTTTTTGCCGGGGATGCGAAGCATAAGCGGCACACGCTGATTCTGCGCGTTTTGATAAGGCGTAATTTCTTTGCCGAGAATTTCTTTCATCGCGCGGTTATGGTTTTCAGAGATTCCGTAATGGTCTCCGTAAAGCATAATCACCGAGTTGTCATATAAACCGGATGACTTCAGGTCTTTAAAGAACTGTTCAAGCGCCTCGTCGAGATAACGCGCCGTCTGGAAATAGTCATCCACAGTCGCGTCGCCCGTTTTCGCTTTTTCGATCGTTGCGTCTTTTTCATCAAGCGTAAACGGATAATGGTTCGTCAGCGTGAGCAAATGCGCGTAGAACGGCTGTTTCAGCGATTGAAGCTTCGGAATGGATTCTTTGAAGAATGGTTTATCCTTCAGTCCCATATTGACAAGGTTGTCATCAGACATATCGTATGTGCTGGCGTCAAAGAATTTATCGTAGCCGATATGTTTGTAAATCTGGTCACGGTTCCAGAATGATTTGTAGTCACCGTGTAAAACGGCGCTTGTATAGCCCTCACTTTGGTCAAGGATGGCAGGAAGCGATTGATACGTGTTTTCCCCTTTTGTCACGAAGGCTGACCCTTCAGGCAGTCCGAACAGGCTGTTATCCATCATCAGCTCGGCGTCAGATGTTTTACCTTGGCCCGTTTGGTGGAAAAAGTTATCAAAGTACGTCATGTCCTCTCCGCCGCGGGCGAGTTTATTCAGGAACGGCGTGACTTCTTTTCCGTCAAGTTTGTAGTTGATCAAAAACGATTGGAAGCTCTCCAGGTGAATCTTAATGATGTTTTTGCCTTTGGCCTTGCCGAAATACTCGGCGTTCGGCTTCGCATAATGCGACGATGTGTAGTTTTCAACGCTCGTCAGGTCATCGCTGCTGGCATATGCCCGCTGTGATTCCGTCTGCGCCGTCTGTACGCCGTCATAAATTGTGTAATTATAAAGGCCTAAGTATTTTACAATGTAATTGCGGTCAAACGTTCTTGTCAGCAGCTCCGGGCGGTCCTCTTCGGCAATCGCCAGGTTCACGAAGAACAAAACAATACCCGTCACGATAATTAATGACGTATACCGTTTTTTCAGCTTGAATTCCTTCAGCTCACGTCTCCACACCAGAAGCGCGATTAAAATAATAATATCAACAAAGTATAAAATATCATGGCCGGACATAATGCTGAAGATGCCGTCTCCCATATTTCCCACATTACCGGATTGCTTTAAGTTCGGGAATGTCAAGAAATCATCGAAGAATCGATAGAATAGGATATTTGCATACAAAATAAACGTCATGATGAAATCAATAATCACCATGATAATCGCTGATTTGCGGCCTTTCGCAAACAATGCCAGTCCTAAAAAGAAAATGGCGCTTGAGAACGGATTGATCACAAGCAGAAACTGCTGCGTCGGACCCTTCACCCCAAGGTTGAATTCAGCATGATAGGCTAAATACGTTTTGGCCCAAAACAAAATAATAGCCAGTACAAAAAAACTAAGTCTGTAAGAAAATAATTTCTTCATGGCAACCTCTACTTTCCTAAACACTTTAAATCTGTATTCTTACTTTTTGCTTCAATTCCTGCTTTCCGAGCAAAACGAAAGCATCACACAGCCCCATAAACACACCATTTAAAAAAACGATATATTTATCATTCGTGTCATGCCCATTGAACATCTTATCCCGCCAGCCATTAGACGCAGGATATCCGTTCTTCGTTTCACATTTTTTTCTGGCATTAAAAGGTACCGTATCAGACCCGGTCTGAAAATAGGAGATACCAAATATAAGAATAACACAAACTTCTAAAAACGAAAAATGAATATCAAAGACAGCCGCCCAACAGGCGGGCTGAAGTTATTGTATGCAAAGGGGCTGAAAAACTTGAAGGTTTTTTTGCTGATGTAAAAAAAGGACTGGAGTCATCCAGTCCTTTACCTGTCAAATTATCGCTTAGACCCTAAAGATATACAAAAATGCTTTCTTCACGTTTACCTTTTGTTTTTTATAATCCAACCATGCAGCAGAGCTGGCATTTGTGACTGCTTAAACTGTTCTCCAACACTGGTCCTTAACGCGTCTTGCAAATTTCTGTTTCTCATTAGCGAAAAAAATTGTGAACTGGTTTCATCAAACCCTCCAATAAAGGAATTAGCTCCGTTTTTTTCTGCTCAGTAACGAATTTCTTTCGTACTTTTTAAATAGAGCCTCGACATACAGTTTTAGTTTTTCACTTATCATTTCCCGCTCTCCTTTTAGTCCCAGCTGCGTTTTAATGACCCATTCTTCAGCGGTCTAGTTTCTTGCCATTTTAATGTAATGCCGGTATCCAATTAGAGAAACTATAAATCCCAGTATTGTATAGCTCAGTACAACAAGGGTTACCCATATTAGACTTTCTCCTCCCGATATCGTCGAGACCGATTGAATTAACCCTTGATGCGCCCAGTACTGCGGAAAGAGCATTCCAATAGTTTGAAGATAGCTTGGTAATTGATCATAAGGGGTCCATAAACCGCATACAACAGCGGTACCTAATGCAATCACATTTGTCATGACCAAACCGGTATTTTCAGTCTTTGCAAAGACTGAAATGGCAACTCCCCAGGATGTAACTAGTAAAGATATCAACACAACAACCCACATATACGCCGGAAAATTATTAATTTCAATATCATACAGAAATATTCCCAGAACGGACAGGAGAAGAATTTGCATAAAAGTTATGACTAAAAAAGGGATACTTTTTCCTAAGAAGAAGTTATAAGGCTTTAAAGGGGTACTTGCCAGTCTTGATACAATTCCTTTTTCCCGATCCTTTACAAAACTTATAACGATGGAGATAATAATGAATGTAGAAAAGAATACGCTCATACCGGTTACAGATTGTGAAGCTACTAAAGTTTTGTTTGTACTGTCTGTCGTAAATAGCTCAATCAGCAATATGATGGACACAATAGGTAATATAATCGTCCAAAAAAACAGAGACTTATCCTTTAACTGTTTTAGCGTTTCAATTTGAGCGAGCGGTAACATGATAAATTCCCCCTTTATTCTTCATCACGCAAATCAGTGCCGGTAAGTTTAAAGAATACATCTTCTAATTTTGGCTTATATAAAAACAACTGATGAGGCACAATATTGTTTTCCTTACTGACGCTAATTAAGCGCTCCATGGTTTCTAAAGGTTTTTTGGTTTTTATTATCAGCCCTGAATTAACGACTGAAAACTCAAAACCATGGCTCTTTATTAATTCATGAGACAATGAGGAGTTAAACATAATAGATGATTCTTCATGTCGTTTAAGCAGTTCATTTATTTCTCCTTCATCGATAATCTGCCCTCTGTCGATAAAAGCTACATAGTCACAAAGAGTTTCAATCTCTTCCATGTAATGGCTCACATAAATAATGGTTTTACCGGCTTTTTTGAGTCGATTTACGATGTTAAAAATGTAGCGGCGTGATTGCGGATCCACGCCTACCGTCGGCTCATCTAGAATAATTAAGTCTGGATCGTGCATTAGTGCACACCCGATATTTAAACGGCGCTTCATTCCTCCGGAAAAGTTCTCCACAACGTCGTTTGTCCTTTCTGACAACCCGATATCTTCTAACAGTTTTTTTGTTGTTTGCTTTAGTTTTAAGCCATTCAGTCCATGCACCTTTCCGAAAAATTCCATGTTGGTCTTTGCGGTTAATTTTTCTTCAAGGCTGATATCCTGTGGAACATAACCCAATCTGCCATTTTCATTACCGACAAATTCAACCTTACCGTCATATTCCCGGATGATGCGTGAGATGATCTTAATTAAGGTAGATTTGCCGGATCCGTTCGGTCCAACAAGTCCATAGCAGACTCCTTTCGGAATTGATAAAGCCACATTGTCCAAAGCCAGAGTCGTGCCATAGCGCTTACTTATATGTTCAACTTGCAGCATTTACACCATTCCCCCACTGTTATTTATTTTAAATATGGATTCAATTGTATTAATGTACTCCTTGTAGGCTGCTTTCCCTTCTTTCGTAATCTGAACAATAGTCTTCGGCTTTTTGGATACGAACTTCTTGGTTAGTTCTATATAAGCTGCATCTTCTAACTTTTTCAGATGCGAACCTAAATTCCCATCTGTGATGTCTAATGACTTTTTCAGGAAAGTAAAATCACATTGATCATAAGTCATCAGTAAACTCATAATTCCCAACCGTACTTTGGCATGTATTAAATCATTGATATTGTTAACATTACTCATTTCCTTGCCCTTTTCTTTTCAAAATCATTCCTGTAAGTAATAGGCTGCCTCCGCCAATAAATGCAAAAACAATATTCATTGCCTCAGGAAATAAACAGAATGTAAGCATACCGAGTATGCTCAGCCAAAATCCCATAATAAAAATCTCTTTTGTTAACACGATGCCTAAGAATATGTACATAATAGACACCATTAACACAATCAAAAACGATAGAAATTCTCCTGTTCGCGGCAATAATCCCATTAAAATCAGGAAAACAAAAATGCATACCATTAATATGAATCCAATCCATGCATATTTTAATTGATTCTTTAAGAAAGTGGGCATGGGATCAAATTGTTTCTGCTTAAGATATGTCTTCAAAGTCAGTATCCACCCTAATACTGCCAGTATTAACCAGACACAAGCAAGGACTACAGAAGGTACCTTACATAAAGAAACGGAGTACGCAATAATCCATATACAGCCCCAAATAATGAAATATGGACTGGTTTGCCTTGAGTACTCAGTCTTGTAGTTCGTCAAGACCTTGATATGAGATAAGTTTTCAGCTATCTCTGATTCTCGAAAATTCTGATTTGACATAAGACAGGCTCCTCTTTTTACAAAGTACTTTGTGAAACAGAGTATATTCTAATTCCATATATTTGTAAAGAGGTTTTATCCAAAATAGACGCAACTATTTAGTCTCGGAAACAGCAGATGGGACTCTTGGCGCTGATATCCTTCCACCACTGTGAGACATCCTTATCTTGTTATAAGATCTCACAACAAAGCCTTCAGATTGCTGACAAACTGAATGTATATCGATTGGAAAGCAATTCATTTTCTTGAAGGAAAAAGGACTGGAGTCATCCAGTCCTTTTCATCAAATCGGTCAAATCCCCGCCCAAACATCTTTTGCGTAAATGCCTTTTGTCTGGAGGTTCAAAAGCCATTCTTGCGCTTGCCGTTCGTCTGTTTCGCGGACCGACTGATACGCTTTTTGCAGCGTTGCCTCTACATCGGGCGCCATTTTGCTGCCGTCACCGCATACGTAGAGGTGCCCTCCCCGGCCGAGGATGGAAATTAAAGCGCCGGCGTCTTTCGCCATTAAGTGCTGCACATACGTTTTCGGTACGCCTTCTTTGCGGGAGAAAGCCGTATGAAGCGTCACGATTCCGTCTTTTTCATAAGCTTCAAGCTCGTCACGGTAAATAAAATCATGATCGTTTCTGCATCCGAAATACAGATGAGCCTCCCCCAGCTCTTTTCCTTCTTTTTTTAACGCCGCCCGGGCCTGCAGAAATCCGCGGAACGGGGCGACTCCTGTGCCGGGACCGACCATAATAATCGGTTTTTCCGGATCTTCCGGCAGCCGGAATCGTGTTTCCGGAGTGCGGACAAACATCACGATTCCATCTTCAGGGCCGCGGTCCGCTAAATAATTCGAAGCGACACCGCGATACTCCCCCAAACCGCTCCGGGCGGGGCCGCGAACGACGCCGACGGTAATTGAAGCCTGCCCGGGATGTTTCCGGGGCGAACTTGAAATCGAATAATACCGCGGCTTCAACGGGCGCAAAAGCTCCAGAAATCGCTCAAACGGAAGTTCACACGCTTCATATTTTTCAAGGAGATCGAGCATCGAGACGCGCGATGTTAAGATTTGCTCCTGATAGACGCCCTCCTCAAGAAAATCTTCCAATTCCCGTTTGTGCGGCGGGCAGACCGTATAAGCAGCCATTTCCCGGATTTGAGCCCTTGATGCCGCTTCCTGCAATTCGACACAGCTGCTCAGAAGATCATGCAGCCTGACCGGCCGATCGAGCGGGAGATGAGCCGCGCTCTGTCCGCTGGCCGTCAGCAGCACTTGATCATTCCCGTTCAGATTGAACCGGCGGAGAACACGGCTGACCTGCTCTTTGCTGTTTACCGGCAGCACGCCGAGATGATCCCCTTCATGATAGGCAGCCTCTTTCGGCAGAGTGATTTCGATATGCCTTGTGCTCCGGCCGCTTTCCGGCGCCTGAAGTTCCCTGTTTTCCGCAACGGATGCGTAAACCGCTTCATACGTCTGTGCCAACGGAGACCCGCCAAGCCCGCTGACAAATTGAAGGCCCAGCGCACTTCGCTCTTTTTCGGCATTTTCATTCAGCTTGAGACCGAATGCCTTCATGGCGTCCGTCCACATGCTTTTTTTCCATTCATCAAGCTTTCCTTCAAAATCGCCGCTGACGTCCCCCTCGCCTCGGGAGGAAAAGCGTTCCGCCCCTTTTTCGGCAAGCTTCTCATCAATAAGCCTCGGTACAGCCTGATATGTCGCCGCCCAGTTATGATCACCGCAGCCGAAGACGGCATACCGGACGCCTTCCAGCTCCCCGGGTTTGACTTCTTCAAGCCATTGAACGAATTGTCCCGCGTTGCTCGGAGGCTTTCCGTTATAAGAGGACGTAATGATCAAGAGAGCTCCTTCTTTCGGCAGTTTTCCGATCCGGTCATTTAAAGGCGCCGTTTCAGTCCGGACGCCGTGCATCCCGGCAGTATCGGCAAGCTCCCGCGCCACGCCTTCTGCGGTTCCCGTATCTGAGCCGTACAGAATCAGAAGCGGTCGGTTATCAAGCCCGATAATGGATGCGCCTTTTGTTTCCCGTTTTTCTTTTTCGACGTCTTCCGCCGCTTTTTCAGCCGCCGGGAGAGCAGCCGCAACGGCTTCTTTATTTCTCGGCCGCACCCGGATATGAAAGTCGCCGGGCTTGATCGTCAGTGTCTGTTTAATATCGAGCTCATAATCGGTGTGATCGATAAAGGTAAAATGCTGCAGAATCATCCCCAGAACAAGAGTTGCTTCATGCAGGGCGAACTGCATACCGATACACGCCCTCTGACCGTTTCCGAACGGCTTATACGCATGGTGAGGCACTTGATCAGGATGTTCAAACCGCTCCGGATAAAATTCCTCCGCATTGTCTCCCCACGCGTCTTTATCACGGTGAAGCTGGGGAATTAAGACGGAAATTCTGTCTTTCGGCGTGATCGGATATTTCCCGCCGATCACCGTATCCTCTTTCGCATAAAGGCTGAACGCAGGGGCGGTCGGCCATAAGCGCAATGACTCCTGCAAAATCATTCGGATATAACTAAGCTCCAGTACTTGTTTATATGAAGGAACGGGATCGGTCAATACCCGATCGGCTTCTTCATAGGCTTTTTCCAAAACACGGGGATGTTTCAGCAGAAAATAGATGGCAAAGGAAAGCAGGCCGCTGGTCGTTTCGTGGCCGGCAATTAAAAACGTGATGATTTGAAACCTGATATTTTCATCATCAAGTTTTTCGCCCGTTTCCGGGTCTTCCACATTCAGCATTCTGGCCAGCAGATCCTTTTCATCCCGGCCGCCTGACCGGCGCTCTGCGATAATACTGTCTACTAACGAAAACATCGCCTGAATGTCATGATGAAATTGGCGCTTCGTCCTGATCATAAGCTTATCCTGAACATCAAGGCGCTGCATTTGGTGCATCGCTTCATCAAGGGCGCGCACCATGCTGTTGATAAACGGATGAGGCGTTTCCCTGTAATAGCTGTTAAACCGATAGTTAAAGCCGCAAAGCCCGATCGTATCAAGCGTCAGCCGGGTCATATCGGCAGGCACATCAACGGCCTCATCCGGGTTGAGCCTAGCCCATTTTTGAATCAGCTGCACCGCGATATCAGTCATCATCGAATGATAATCTTTCATCGCGCGCTGGCTGAAGGTCGGCATCAGAATATGATGCGCCTTTCGCCAGTTAGGCTCATGCGTCCAGCTTGTAAACAGCCCGTCACCGGAAAACGCCCGGACTTTCTCCAAAGCTCCTTCAATGCTTTTATCGAACCGTTCTTCATCACAAACCTCTTTCACCAGTTCATGGCCGGACACGACGATAATGGCGCCCGCCGGGGTATGCAGCTGAAAAATAGGCCCCTGCTCGTTTGCCAGTTTGATCAGCGACATTGTAGGCTTGTCTTTATCAAGCAAAGGAAGATTGCCGAGCGGGCCGAATGTCTTCGGCTGCGGAATCGGACCTGTTTCCTTCATGAATAACACCCTTTCTAACACATTGATGCGTTCCTTCCAACTACATTGCCCTTTTCACCGGCCGATTATCCGCCGTCACGGATCAATCATCGGATTGACGATCGATAACGGTTTTTTCTATACTGGAGAGGCTTGTTAAATACAGAAATAAGGTGAGTTCACATATGGATTTTGAAATCAAGTTTTTATCGTTTTATGTCATTCAAGTGGAAGGAAAAGACGAACAGGCAAACAAACAGTTCAAACATTTCCAGACGCTTGACACGGAAGAATTTGAAGAAAGCGAGCTGAAGGATTTTCTTGACGGGGAATTGAAGAAAATCGTCAAACGGAAAGCCGAACGGCATCCGCAATCCGAGCAGGTCCCAACAAAAATCGGCCATTTTATCATGGAGCCGGGCCATGAGCTTGATTCAAATCCGAATTACAACCTTTTCAACCGCGCCAGACTTGCGGATACGAAGGAAGCATTTATCGAAGCAAGCGAGCAGTTCGTCCGCACTTACCTTGACACGAGCGCCGTGCGCGGCGGTGTTTTTATCGTGGCATCGGCCGTTCCGCGCAAGTATTTTGAAGACAAATTCGTCTTTATGATGAAATGCGATTTCGAGCCGAAGGTCGCCCGCATCTCAGACGCCTCGTCTCTCATTAAAAAGGTCGAAATGGCCATCACGACAAAAAACATGAAAAGCATTCAATATCCGTATATGCCGGAAGAAGGCATGACGGAAGAGCATGAGCTGAAAATCCACCAGGCCTCGCACGCCCGTTATTTCGAAGATTTTCTCAAATTTGTCGAATACGGCGAATCGATGCCGGAAATCATGAAAAACCAAGTCATGAACATGGTGCAGGAGCACGTGTATGAAACTCTTGAAGAAAACAGCGAAGAGCTTCAGCAGTTTGAGCACGACATTGAAATTTGGGAAGCGAGTGAAAAGCGGGAAATTCAGGAGCGCCTCGACACCCATCAAGTCATCGAGGCATCCGCGCAGATCATTGAACACACGCCGGAAGCCGAGCTGAAAATGAAAGTAGGAGAAACAGAGATTAAAGGATTACTGGCTGATTTCGGCGAATCCATCCATCTCGCAAAAGTGAACGGGCGCTATGTCGCGCTCATTGAGGCGGAGACGATCTCGTTTGAAAAAGGCAGTTCGCCGGTGGAGTTTCACAAGCCTGAGGGGCTGCATGAGGTGATTGAACGGATACGGAATAAATCTGAACAAGACTGACAAAAGTCCAGACGCCATGTTCTGGACTTGCTTTATTTAATAAGGCTCTTTGAGCAATCGATAGCATTCCCTTATGATGTCTTGGACGCCGGGCGTTCCCTTTATCTCGCGGCGGACGATTTCAGATGAGAGATTCTGCACCTGTAAAGCCCGCTCCGCCCGTCTTTCGAAGTATACTTGACATGCAGTTTCATGGTTTTCGTGTTTTCGCAGTTCTTCACTAAGCACAATCGCGTCTTCAATCGCCATCGCCGCTCCCTGTGCCAATGTCGGCGCTCCTGCATGGACGGCATCCCCGCCCAGAACGACGCGGCCTCTGTGCCACGGTTCTTTGACCGCCATCTGCTCAATCTTATGAAACAAAACGGGATATTCCTTTGACATATTCTCTGTCACAAACTTTACTCCCGGAATTCCGCGCAGCAAGTCTTTCACCCGTTCAAAACGCGTGTCCTCGTCATCCCTGAAGTCAGCGTCATACGGCCGGATGATAAATACGTATCCTGTTTTTTCAGAGAGCGGCACGACTCCGACCTGCGTCTGCCCTTTTTTATACATCAGTGTCGAATCATGAAAAACCGGCTCGGGAAAAGAAATGTAAAATCTGTGCGCTCCCATGCCGAGATACTCTGTTTTCACTTCTCTTTGCAGCATTTGATTGCGGACAGCGGAGCGGATGCCGTCAAAGCCGGCGAGAATGTCAGCCGTCATCATGGTTCCGTCTGCACAATGCACCGTTATTTCATCTGCCGTTTCTTCGTAAGACACGACTTTTTTACCGGGCAGAATCTTGACCCCCGCCGCTTCAGCATGCTTTTTGAGGATATCGTTTAACGTTTGCCGCAATATATTATTCCGCCCCGGCAATGAATCATCTAAAAACGCCTCACTCACTTTAAACTGCAGCGTTCCGTTTTCATCATGCTGCTTCAGCCATTCCGTTTGAAAGCCGTGTTGGCAGCATTCATCATACACACCGATTTCCCGCAGCACCCGCAGCGCATTTTGAGGCTGGAGAATGCCCGCTCCGCTTTTTCGCATGCCGGACGCCGCCTCGCAAAGGGTCACTTCAAAACCGGCTCTGCCGAGAGAAATCGCTGCGGACAGGCCGCCGATCCCTCCGCCCGCTATGATGATCTTTTTCACTTCATGGTTCATCACGATACCGCCTTCTCTATTTATTTATTATTCATTAACTATTAGCCACCTTACTATATAGGCTGAAAAACTGTCAATCTTTATAGGTTGCCTTTTGAATCCGGCAAGCTTATACTTTGAATCACTAAAATGGTACGGAGGCTTACAAAAATGGAGTTGAGACATTTGCCGGATTACTCGCAGATTGCCGAACGCGCTGAGATTTACGCCGATATGGATGCTGAATCATTGAAAACATTTTTGACGTTATTTGATATGTCTAAAAAAATGAATCAGGTCATGGAGCATTATTTCTCAAGTCACGGATTGTCCGAAGGGAAATTCAAAATTTTAATGTTTCTGTTTGACGCACCCGGCCACAGCCTGAGTCCGACAGATCTGGCGAAAAAATCCAATGTCACCAAAGCGACCATCACCGGATTGATCGACGGACTCGCACGGGACGGCTTTGTAAACCGCAGCCGGCATACCGGCGACAGACGAAAAATCAGCATCGAACTCACAAGGGAAGGAAAAGAAAAGCTGATGCTGTTTCTTCCCGGCCACTTCTCCAATATTTCAGGAGTCATGGAAAGCTTCACCGCTGAACAAAAAGCGGAATTGACAAAAATGCTTGAAGTATTATTTGATAAGCTTCTGCTGTTTTCCGGCGGCAGAACATAAAAAGGCGCCCCTCTCAGCAGGGCGCCTTTTTCGCGCGGTTAATCATCACTGTTTAAAATTCCGAAAAACCGTAGCAGGTTGATAAACAAGTTAATAAAGTCGATATAAAGCGTCAATGCCATCAAAGGAATCAGGTCAGCCGTGATGTCCCGGTGCTTGATCTGGTTCAGATCGTATAAGATGTACATTGAAAACACAATCGTTCCGATGACGGAATACGCCATCATGGCGGCGGAATTCAGCGGGCTGAAAATATTAAAGATCCCCACTGCGAGAAGCGCGATAACAGCGACAAGCAAGAAGGACCATAAAAACGACAAGTCCTTTTTCGTCTTAGCGCCGATCGTGCCGAGCACCGCAAAAATCACAAACGATGAACCGAATGCCTCCAATACGACATAGGCCCCCGCTGCGGACGCATAATGGCTGATAATCGGAAACAGCGTCATTCCGGAAATGAAAGCGAATGAAAAGACAAACACATATCCGACGGCTTTTTTTCGGCGCAGCCAAAACGCGGCGATGATCATGACAACCTCTAAGATCGACAGCGGCAGCATCAATGCCGGCGGAATGAACTGACCCGTATACAGGCCGATTGTCGCAACTAACAGTGTAAACACAAATACCGTTATAATGCGCTGCATAATAGATTGTTTGCTCTCATAAGCAGCAGTTTGCATGTCAAAAGTCCTCCCAAAAAAATGATCTTGATAGGTCTATTATAAATAAAATGGGAGAAATTTGCATGATTTTAAGAAGATTTTAAGGATGTCAGGCCTGACGTTTTGCTGCGCACTCCTGCATATCCATGAAATCATGCAGTTTTTTCGTCAATCCGCCGTGCCCGAATCGGATATTCCCCTTCTGCCCCGGCGTTTTCGCGAAATCGAGAAATGCCAGCACATAAAGACGCCTGACGGGAATCGGAATGACGCCCGCATCATAAAACCAGCCGTCAATTGTATTGAGCACGCCTTTGTTAATGCCGTATTGCTTCGTGCACCAATGCAGAAAGCGCACTTCGGGCAGGTGCAGATACCGGCTCTCCCGGAAAGGAACAGTTGAATGCTTCATATGTACCGCCTCCTGTCATTGGCTGTTTTTTAAGATTGTTTTACTTCTTTGCTCTTCAGGGAAAATCGATATTTCTCCACCTTATCAATTTGTGTCACTTGGGAATTATGAACCGTAATCTGAACTGTCCCGAAATCGAGCGTTTCCAGCGCGCTGATAATCTTTTCGATCACATGCGGATCTACGTTTCCTTTGGACGTCATCATGCTCCCCCTTTATGTCTGGCCGTTCGTCTTTTGACAATGAGTGTTTTAATTCATACTATTCTGATAAGAAATATATAATTATACTATTATGTTTTCATTCAGAAATCAATAACATTTACACAATTTTTGGATATGTTTTCTTTGCGAAAACTTTCACTTCCTTCGCTTTGATATAAACCGTGTCATCCCGAAATCGACTCCCAAGGCGTCATATAGCTGTTTTTAAGAACGCAATCTTCACGTTCCGACATATTTACATTGTTTTCCGCTGACAAAAAAAGCGCCCCGCCTCTGGACGGAGCACCCTTTTTTCTATGCTTTTGCTTCCTCGATCACACATGTGACACCCATGCTGGCGAGCGCCTGCTCCAGGGAGCCGTAAGTTTGATACTCTGAAAAATCAAGCCCCAATTGGATAGAAGTCTGTGCCACATCAGGCCGAATGCCGGAAAACACGGTTCTGATGCCGAGGAGAAATAACGTTTTCGACAGCATATACAATTGCTGCGCCACCATCGTATCGACAATGGGCACACCGGACAGATCAATCACAAGGTTTGTGATCCGTTTGGCGACACAGTTTTCCGGCACCGACTCCAAAATCACGCGTGCCCGTCTCGTATCAATCGCGCCGATGAGCGGCAGAGTGCCGATCGTATCCGCGATTAAAATAACGGGACAGCTCAATTCGGAAATAAGCTCCTGCTGAGATGACAGCCTCGCGATCATTAATTTCTGAAACTGTTCAGTAAAATCCGTCATCAGCTGATCAAACGAGCCGTTGACAAGGTGATTCCAGCGGCGGGCATCCTCGTTTGTTACGATGTCCTGATGCTCATCCATAAAACGGGTGACCGCCTCCCAAAAGACGGTTCTTGAATTGCCGATCGCCTCAACGACCTCATGAACCTCCGCGTCTTGCTCCACTCTGCTTTTCGCTACCTGTGCGGCCCATTTTTCTTTGTTATGCTGAAAAACGGCCGGATCCTCCAAAAAAGCGCTTGCGATGACCGTGTTTGTAAAGGTATGCTGCTCGATCAGCAGCCGTTTCATTTCCTCACTTAATTGATCCGCAGAATAAAAACGCCCTCTCAGCTTCCGTCTCAGCTTGAGCCATTTTTCCGTCAGCTCTGCCGAATGTGTAATAATATAATCATGAAGTAATTGGTCTTTGTTCACTGCCGTCTCCTCTTTCAAGAATATGTACTTTTGTCTAAATTATAAATCGGAATCGCCGATCGCACTAGAGAAATTAAAAAAACCTGCACATTAAAGCTGTTGATTGCTTTTTTCGGCAGGAGGATACACTATAAAAGAAATGAAACAGGAGGTCAGTATGATGATCAAAAAAATCGCAACAGTCGCCGTATACACTGATGATCAGCAAAAAGCGAAAACATTCTGGACGGAAAAAGCGGGGTTTGAAACCCTCGCCGAGCATCCGATGGGCCCGGGCGCCTTCTGGCTTGAGGTAGCGCCCAAAGGGGCCGCCACTCATTTGGTGATTTATCCGAAATCAATGATGAAAGGGGCCGAGCATATGAAGGCTTCTATCGTATTTGAGTGTGAAGATGTCTTTGCCGCATACGAACAGATGAAAAAGAACGGCATCACCTTTTTAGATGAACCGAAACAAATGGAATGGGGCAGCTTCGTGCAATTTAAAGATGAGGATGGTCATGTCTTTCTCCTGAAATCGTAATCCGTCAGGCATCTTAATTGACTTTGAGAATCATTTTCATTTAAAATGTTGGATAAAGCGTGAAAAGGATTGGAGAGTTGCCAGATGTTCGTGCAAATCAGAAAAATGACCGTAAAAGAAGGACATGCCGACAAAGTAATCGAACGCTTCAGTTCAGAAGGCGTGATTGAAAAGCAGGAAGGTTTGATAGACGTAACGGTCCTGGAAAAAAAAGTCCGCCGCGGTGATGAAGAAGTCGTCGTGTTAATCCGCTGGGAGTCAGAAGACCATTGGAAACAATGGGAAAAAAGCGAAGACCACATCGCGGCCCACAAAGCAAACCAAGGCAAGCCGAAACCTGATTATATGCTTGGGACGGATGTCGGTATGTATCATGTCAGAGCCGTTAAAACAGGCGTACACGAAAAATAATAAAGAGCATTTGCCCCAGGGCAATGCTCTTTTTATTTTTTCTCCTCATACGGCAGGACAAACAGCGGTTTATCGGGCTTCCATTCCGCATACAGCACGTCCTCCGTTTTTTTGATGTTCAGCTTTTTCAGCTCCTGATTCAGCTGCTTTTCTTCCAGCCCGGCTTCTTTCAGATTTTCATACAGCACTTCGCCGTCAATAATCAGCGTGACCGGCAAAGAGACCTGCTTCGGCTTTATTTGCATGTCGCCGTTTTTCGTCGTGTCATATTGAAATTTCGGCAGGACGCTGACCATCCCGTTTGTTTCTAAAATCGCGTACTCCGCTTCCTGTATGGAAAAGCAATTCGCCTGTCTGAGAAGGCTTTGCAATTGATTAATGTCCAGCTTATTCTTTTTCAGCACACCATATTTCAGTTTTCCTTTATGGATGATAATACTCGGCTCGCCTTCCAACAGCTTTCTGGAGCTTTTTACTTTCTGCGTAATCAGTTCGATGAGATAAATTAAACCCCCCCATAACAGAGAGGCAAAAATGATTTCAAAAATCCTAACGCCTTTATCATACACCGCATTTCCGACCAGTTCGCCGAGGATGAGCGCGGAAATAAAATCAAACGGCGTAATTTGCGAGAATTGAGTTTTTCCAAGCAATTTTAAAATTACAAATAAAATACCCAAACCGCATACTAACTCCCAAGCCACTGTAAGTAAATGTCCCATATTCGCACCTTCTTCTTAAAAGTCATTACCATTATGGACATTCGCCTGTTTTCTATACAGCGGCCGGCAACACACAAAAAAACGCAGCCGCGGCCGCGTTTTTTCACTTCTGCTTACTGTTTTTGATTCGATCTGACGACCCGTAAGCACACCTCAGCGGCATAACCGGCGGCCGCTCCGGAACCCGCAAACATCGCGGCAAGCCCCAAGCCCATTCCTTCCCAGCCGCCGACACCGAAAATGCTGTAAACAACCGTACCGAAAGCAGTCAGGCCCAGCACCGCCAAAAGGCACTCAGGCCACATCTTTTTCGGCCATTTCTTGCGGAGCACAGCCGATACGGCAAAGTTAAGACAAAATGCGGCCAGACAGATCAGAAAAAAAAACCCATGTCTTTTGCACCTCCGTCATGAGTAGCTTTTTATTTGCTCACCTTTTTTTCAAACAAATGATAACCCGGCGCGGGTCCTTTTGATTCGTACCCCATTCCGCTGTAAAACGACTGAAGCGCCTTGTTTTCGGACACGCAATCGAGCCGGATTTTCGTTTTTCCCGGACAAGACACACCCGTCTCTGCCCAAGTCATGATTGTCCGGCCGAGCCCCGCCCCTGCAAACCGCCTGTTAATCGCCAGCCGGTGGAGATATACGGACTCCTCATGTCCCTCATCGCCCCAAAGACGTCTGTCCCACCCGCTTGCTTCGGGAAGCAGCATGACGACGCCGGCCAGCTCTTCATTCTGCCTGAATAAAAAAACATACCCTTGGGCGATCGCCTCCCGCATATTGTGGGTATCTTCCCCTTGCAGAAGGCCGCTCCACTGGTTCGACCCTTTATCTCGAAGCCATTCTGCCGCTTGCACGAGCAGATCCATGACCTCTTTTGCATCATCTTTCCGGGCGGAGGTGACCCGGAATGCCCCCGCCTTCTCCTCCGTGATCGTAAATGGTGTCATAAAAGCCTCCTGTAATCAGAATATTCGACACCTTCATTATAGACCAAACGCAGAAAGGAAAAAAACAGCCGTCATGTTTGAGGGCCGTTTAAAAAATTTTCTTCTTATCACGTTCTTCTTTTAAAATCTCAACCGCTTCCCTGAAACGCATAGAGTGGACGATTTCACGCTCACGCAGAAAACGGAGTGAATCATTCAGGTCAGGATCATCGGAAATATCAATAATCCATTGATACGTCGCTCTCGCCTTTTCTTCAGCCGCAATATCTTCATATAAATCAGCGATCGGATCTCCCTTCGCCTGTATGTAAGACGCTGTGAACGGAACTCCGGCCGCATTGTGATAAAACAGCGCGCTGTCATGGTTGACGTAATGATCGCTGAGCCCTGCATCACGCAGCTGCTCCGGGGTCGCATCTTTTGTCAGCTTATAAATCATCGTCGCAATCATTTCTAAATGCGCAAACTCCTCCGTGCCGATATCCGTCAGCAGGCCGATCACCTTGTCAGGAATCGTGTAGCGCTGGTTTAAGTACCGGAGCGCTGCGGCCAATTCGCCGTCCGCCCCGCCGTATTGTTCAATGAGAAACTTAGCCAGCATCGGGTTGCATGTACTGACTTTAACCGGATACTGCAGCTTTTTTTCATATACCCACATTTACAGATCCCTCCTTATACTTGCCATGGCCAAGGACCGCGGCCCCAGTCCCATTGAGCGCCGACCTGACTCACGCCGAATTGCAGAAGCGGTCCGTACTCAGGTTCAAACCGCTTTCTAAGCTGTCTTGAGTACCGGGAATATTCATGAAACTGCTGAAGCGCGAGACGGTCATGGGGATGCGTATCCAGATAAAGCGTCAGCTCCACCAAGACAAAGTCCGCCGCCTGAATTTGCTCCAGCAGCCGATAATATTCATCATCAATCTTTTTCGCCATATTCGATTCCCCCCCGATAAGGATTATCATAGAAATCGTAAAGATCCTTCCAAAGGGTCCCTTTTCTCAATGCCTCCATCGGAGAAAACTGCTCCAAGTGATACGGCTGAAACCGCATATAAAGATGCGGCGGCGTTCTGTAGTATTTTCTCCCGATCGGCGGGCAGGGATCAAACCGGCTGTGGAAGGGTTTATAGGATTTGACCGGTGTAAACGGCTGATTTTCTTTCATTACGATCCTCCTTTCCTAAACCATGACCTTAATAGGTATGAATCCGTATCGGCATTTATGCCCTGTAAGATAATAAAAAAGCCAGCGCTTAGAAACGGTCACAAAAAAACACTCTTGCTGTTCCAAGAGTGCTTTTTCCCGAATGGTCAGATATATTGGCTTTCCCGATGATGATGATGATGGAACGGATAGCCGCCGTAGCCTCCGCCATAGCCGCCAAAACCGTATCCCGGATATCCCCCGAAGCCGCCGTAGCCGCCGTAACCGCCAAAACCGTATCCCGGGTAGCCGTAGCCTCCGCCGAAACCGTATCCCGGATATCCTCCGAAGCCGCCGTAGCCGCCAAAACCGTACCCCGGGTAGCCTCCGTAGCCGCCATAGCCGCCGCCATAGCCGCCGCCGTAAATCGGTCTTCTTTCATTCATGATTTATCGCTCCTTCACATAGGTTACAGTCCAGTTTATGACATCCGGAAGGAAACGTATGGGCATCCGCCCAGTTTTGGCGAAATAATCAATAATTGCTTACGGAGAAAAATACGATACAGGCCGACCGCTTAAGCAAAATAAAAAGGCCGGAACTTATGCCGCCCCGGCCTTTTTGTCTTTATTCGCCTAAATCTACATTGTGATAAACCTGCTGTACGTCTTCGAGGTCTTCCAGCACATCGATCAGCTTTTCAAATTGAGCTTTCGCATCTTCCGGAAGCTCGACTTCATTTTGCGCAAGCATCGTCAGCTCCGCAACCGTGAACTCTTCAACGCCGGCATTTTTGAATGCCTCCTGCACGGCATGGAATTGGTCAGGCTCGGCATACACGATCACACTGTCATCCTCTTCTAAAATATCGCGCACGTCCACATCAGCTTCCATCAGCAATTCCAGCGCTTCATCCGCCGTCTTGCCTTCAACGCCGATAACGGCAGTCGCATCGAACATGTAAGCGACAGACCCGCTCACACCCATATTTCCGCCGTTTTTCCCGAATGCGGCGCGCACTTCAGGCGCCGTGCGGTTTACATTATTCGTTAACGCATCAACGATGATCATTGAACCGTTCGGCCCGAAACCTTCGTAACGCAGCTCGTCAAAGTTCTCCTCCGCGCCGCCTTTCGCCTTTTCAATCGCACGCTCAATAATATTTTTCGGCACACTGTACGTCTTCGCGCGCTCAAGCACCACTTTTAACGCCTGGTTCGATTCCGGATCTGGCTCGCCTTGTTTTGCCGCCACATAAATCTCACGGCCGAACTTCGCGTAAATCCGGCTCGTATTTGCGTCCTTCGATGCTTTCTTTTCTTTAATATTGTTCCACTTACGGCCCATTTTGTTCCACTCTCTTTCACGAATTGAATCTGTATGATAAATACTCTGCTTCTATTATACCTCAGCGGTTGGGTTGTTTCGAGTGTAAGACATTAGAAAAAACAGGCACGCTTAAAACAGTAAGCCGAATGTGAGGGTTATTATACAAAACATAAAAAGCCTCCCTTCATACAGGAAGGAAGTCGCAAGCCAAAAGATTCATTTTATTCTTATTACCTATTTCCTACACTGTATATCCTGACTTACGTGGTAAAATTTTGATATCGAACAAAAGAAAGGATATGGTCATGAAAGTTTTCGAAGCAAACAGCCTGCTGGCCGCTGCCAAACAGCGTGCGAGTGAATACAAAGAACTGCGCGGCCAGATGGTCAATCTAAAAAAAGCGTTTCAAGGTATGGCTGACCTCGGTGACAGCGACTTTTCAGGCCGGGGCGCTGACAATATCAAAGCCTTTTTCCAGGACCACGCCGGCGTCACAGACAGCTGGCTTGATCTGATCGATATGAAAATCGCATTTCTCACAAGCCTTTCCGGCAAAGTCGAAGACGCAGGTCTTTCCGAATCTCATGTAGAAGAATCTTTTCTGGAGCACGAGCTCACCCACGCCCTCAGTAAATCAAAGGCAATTATGGAAGGGCAGAAAAAGGACATGCGCTCCATCCTGGATGAGATCGATGAAATTATCTCGCTCGAATTGTTTTCAACCGAAAGCACAGATCTGAAGCTTTCTTCAGCTGACAAAAAAAGAAGCGAAACGATACATAAGCTCGGCAAGCTTGATCACGATCTAACGAAAGAATACGCAGAAACCGAAGCAAATGAACATTTTATCCAAGCAGATTTCCAGCAGCTTCAAAACGCAACAGGCAAAGGAAAAAGCGCCACGCCGCTTCACTACAATGCCAAGGCGTACCGAGAAAGCGACATCCATAAGAAAAAAGACGAGATTGCAAGACATTCGGATGCTTATTTGACGATTAAAAAGGAAGAAGCGAAAGAGCGGGAGATTGAAAAACTGAAAGAAAGACTGAAAAACTACGATTATGCGAATGCCGATGAATTCTATTCAATGGCCAAAACGATCGGCTATAAAAACCTGACAAAAGAACAGCAGCGCTACTTCACTCAAATTGAAAACACGCGTGAACTTACAGACGGTTTCAAAGGCGTTGCCGTCGGCCTTTATGATTCCGGAAAAGACGCGGTCACAGGCCTGTGGGATATGGTCACAGATCCGGGCGGAACGGTTGAAGCCATTACAGGAGCGGTGGCTCACCCGATCAAAACGTATGAAGCCATTTCAGCGGCAATCGAAGAATCGTACCAAAAAGACATGGTGAATGGCGACACCTACTCCAGAGCAAGATGGGTGTCATATGCAGTGGGCACCGTTGTGACATCAGTTGTCGGCACAAAAGGCGTCGGCGCCGTCTCAAAAACAGGCACAGCCGCCAAAGTGACAACCAAAGTCAAAACAGCAGCAAGCAAATCCGCCACAGCACAAAAAGCGATAACGGTCTCAAAACAAACCGTTGATCACATCAAACAAAAAGTAAACACAGGCATCGAAGTATCAAAAAAACGTGTCAAAACCAAGTTAAATCAAATCGGAGATCTCACCCTGGCTGATATTCTCCCGTATCATCCGCGTCACGACTTAGTGCCGGCAGGCGTTCCTTACAACGCAGTCAACGGGGTCACACTTAAAGAAGGACTTCAGAAATTCGCCAAGGTCATCCTGCCGAAACCGTACGGAACCTCCGCAAGCGGCAGACGGACACCGGCACCGCATGTACCGCCGGTAACGGTCAAATACGGCGAGCATTTTGCGAAATGGACCAGAAAGAAAGTATTGAAGCCGAATGTCATCTACAAAACAAAAGAAGGCTACACGTACACCACTGACAACTATGGTAGAATTACAAGTGTCAAAGCAGACTTGCAGCTGGGAGAAGCAAAACGCAACCAATATGCACAGTCAAAAGCAGGTAAACCAGACCGTCTGACAGATGACGACGGAGGCCACCTAATCGCCACCCAATTCAAAGGCTCAGGCCAGTTCGACAACATCGTGCCGATGAACTCTCAGATTAATAGGAGCGGCGGGAAATGGTATGAGATGGAGCAGGAATGGGCAAAAGCTCTTAAAGAAGAACCTCCCGAAACAGTTAGTGTGCAAATAGAAAATGTTTATCAAGGCGATTCATTGAGACCAACTTTATTTAAAGTGAAGTATAAAGTTGGTGATGGCAGATATAAAAATATGACAATAAGAAACCAAGCAGGAGGTTGATATTATGGAGACAGAAAAAATGGGCCAATTATATCAAAAAATAGCAGAACTAATTAATGAAATGATTCCAGCAGAATGGAATAAAGTTGCTCTATACGCAGAGATTTTAGATGACTCTAGAGAAGTATACTTTTTCTTTAATACAAAAAATAGTGAAGCGTTCATTTATTCACATGACATTCCGGAACATTATCAAGTAAGTGAACAAATTTATGATGACTTGTTAATCAAACTACAAGATTTATTTGATGAACTAAGAGATGAATGGAAAGCGAATAACTCAGATGTGTGGACTAACCTTACACTCAAGCTAGAGCATACCGGAAAGTTTTCAATTGACTATGATTATGATGATGTTATTGCTTCAGAACTAAACGGTACTCAACGTCAAGTAGTTTGGGAATATAAACATTTAGGTTTGGTTCCTACTGGTAAGAAAAACAGGGAGTTCTTGGAACGCTATCTCAATTCGGAAGAAAAATAATCTATTTTACAATAATCAAAAATGCTCAGCCTTCACTGCTGGGCTATTTTTATAACTAAGATTTCTCGACGATTAAAGGTGAAAAGATTGGAAACTAGGAAAATGCCAGATTTGTATCAGCTTATTAGTCAGAATTTGAATGACATCATACCTTGTGAATGGACAAAAATTTGTCTTTATGCAGAAGTATTAGATGATTCCACAATGGTTCTTTTTCACTTCAGAACACCAGAAAATAATCAAATTATTTATTCACAAGACATACCTAGCCACTACAACGTAAGCAAGGATATCTTCAAGACGTTGTTAAGAGAGCTAAGAGAACTTTTTGAAGAATTAAGAACTGAACACAGAAATAATAACAATGATGTTTTGACGAACCTTACACTAACATTGGATCGTAGCGGGGAATTCCAATTAGATTATAATTATGATGATATTTTAGCATCAGATTTAGATGGATATGAAAGAATCGCAATATGGGAATATAAAAACCTTGGTATTTTGCCTGAAGATGAGGATGATAAAGAATTTGTAATTAGCTACCCGGTCTACAATTAAAAAAAATGGCTCAGCCCTTCTGCTGAGCTATTTTTTATAAACTAATCTAAAATAAAGAATTTACAGAGGTTTTCTATATGAATATATTGATTATAAATACAATTAATAAACTCTATAATGAGGCTAACCTTTCTCAAGACAATTATCTATCATTAGGCAAACAACCTATAACACCGCCAAAAATTTCCATGAATTATTGATTCATCTTTAAACTATAATATATTTGTCCAAAGATTGAATAATTGGGCAAACTATAGACTTAAAGGTGGAGTGGAAGCCCTGCCAAAAGGATTGAGGATTTAATAATAGGAGGTTTATATGGAACGTCAAAATTACGTATCATTGTGGATTGGAAGTATAAAGGATAATGAATCATTAAGTAAATATGTTGAATTAGTTTACAATGAAGATGAGGGTGATTTTCTTCCTTCCCAATTTTTAATTGACTTTGATATAGATATCGATGATTTAGATGAAGATTTTATAGAAAAAGTTGCACATGAAAATAATCGTAACAATTTACCTGCACTAATTGACGGCTGTTCATACGATAGTGTCATCTTACCTCGTTTCGAAGACATAGTAGGTACCACACTCCCTGATCAAATCAATGCTGCTGTTCTTTTATATAATTTTGAATATGACGGCAGGGAGAAAGAAATAAACGCAAAAAACTATTCATTTAAATTTATTGGAGCAGTTTCCTATGTATAAAAGAAAAAATCATAATAAAACATAATTCAGAATTACATTTTCATAATGTAGAGATTTTATTAGATGGTTATTCATACTACTTGGAAGAAGATAAAAAGTAGGATGACTAGAAGAAGGCTCTCTTTTTTTCAGAGGCCTTTTTTGTTTGCGTGTAAAACCTAAAAGACTATAAATATCCATAGATAAACAAAAGGAGGGGCGTTCTCTCACAGACAAAGTACTAACTATAACTGGAGGTTATTCTCCACTATCGCCCACTCCATGCGTGGTACCGCCGAAGGAGTGCCTTACAACAAAAGTTTAAAAGAAGCACTGCAAGCATTCGCCAAAGTGTTACTGCCGAAACCGTACGGAACCTCCGCAAGCGGCAGACGGACACCGGCACCGCATGTACCGCCGGTAACAGTCAAATACGGCGAGCATTTTGCGAAATGGACCAGAAAGAAAGTATTGAAGCCGAATGTCATCTACAAAACAAAGGAAGGCTACACGTACACCACTGACAACTATGGTAGAATTACAAGTGTCAAAGCAGACTTGCAGCTGGGAGAAGCAAAACGCAACCAATATGCACAGTCAAAAGCAGGTAAACCAGACCGTCTGACAGATGACGACGGAGGCCACCTAATCGCCACCCAATTCAAAGGCTCAGGCCAATTCGACAACATCGTGCCGATGAACTCTCAGATTAATAGGAGCGGCGGGAAATGGTATGAGATGGAGCAAGAGTGGGCAAAAGCCCTAAGCAAAAAACCACCTAAAAAAGTAGCAGTTCAAATAGAACCAGTCTATTCTGGAGATTCACTTAGACCATCATATTTCGATGTAACCTACAAAATTGGGAGCAGAAAAGAAATAAGCGTCTCTATTAAAAATCAGCGAGGGGGTTAACCTAATGGAAACTAAGAGAATGCAAGATTTATATCAACTTATTGGAGAAAAACTAAATGACATTATACCTGGTGAATGGACAAAGATATATCTTTATGCAGAAGTATTAGATGATTCCACAATGGTTCTTTTTCACTTCAGAACACCCGAAAATAATCAAATTATTTATTCACAAGATATACCTAGCCATTACAACGTAAGCAAGGACATTTTCAAGACGTTGTTAAGAGAACTAAGAGAACTTTTTGAAGAATTAAAAACTGAACACAGAAATAATAACGATGATGTTTGGACTAACCTTACACTAACATTGGATCGTAGCGGAGAATTCCAATTAGATTATAATTATGATGATATTTTAGCATCAGATTTAGATGGATATGAAAGAATCGCAATATGGGAATATCAAAACTTGGGGATTTTGCCTGAAGATGAGGACGATAAAGAATTTGTAATAAGCTACTTCGGTCTATAAATCAATAATGGCCCAGCGCTTCTCTGCTGGGCTATTTTTTATAACTAGGATCTCTCGACGATTGAGGGTGAAAAAGATTGGAAACTAAAAAAATGCAAGATTTGTACCAGCTTATTAGTCAGAAATTAAATGACATCATACCTTGTGAATGGGCAAAAGTATATCTTTATGCAGAAGTATTAGATGACTCTACCATGGTCCTCTTTCACTTCACGACACCAGAAAAACATCAACTTATTTATTCACAAGATATATCTGCCCGATACAGTGTAAATAAAGATATCTTCAACACAAGAGAAATCCGAGAACTCTTTAGAATTGAGCACAAAAAGAATAATGATAAACAAAACAGGCAGCATCCAGTAAACGGATGCTGCCTGTTACATCGTTATGTATCGTTTGAAGAAGTCATTTATTTTGTTTTTTAAATATGAAAATAGATATGACGGTAAATATGATGGCTGTAATAACAATGATCCACAAGCTTGCTGCCGTACTGATAAAATGGCCGTTTAACTTGTAGACGATCCCGTAATGCTTTTCATATTCCTGTATTTGGTCCGCAGAAGCATGTTTAAATACTTTATCAACTGAGTCTGTCATAAACGCTTTTCTGAACAGAACGGCGGTGTGGCTGATAGGGAAGTACATAATAATCTTCTGCACAAACACCGGTACGCCGCCGATCGGCACATATACTCCGCATAAAAAACCGATGGCTGTTCCGACAATCGTACTTAACGTCGAAAATGCATTTTGTGTGTGAATAAACAGCGTTAAAAATAAATTAATGGAGCTTGACAGTGCAACTGAAAGAATAATAATCCCCAATACTTCAAGTATATCTGTTCCGCTTAAAAGTTTGCTGCCTGTTGAAACGAGAAAAATTTCACAGCCTAAAAAGGCGATGAATGAAAAGATCAAGCCGATGACAAATGAATGAATGACGTAGCTCAATTGGATGGTCGCCCTTGATAAAGGAGCTGTTAAAAAGTCATACGTTCTCTTGCTTTCTTTATCTTTCACCATAATTCCGAAAGCGCCTAAAGTCGTTGTCACAGCTGTAATGGACAACAATCCCGCCACCATCCATTCGTTCACCATTGCTTTGGAATCATCTGTCGAACCGACCAAGGCCTTAATGGCGTCCAGCTGTGTCTGCTGTAAGAACACGGCATATAACAGAATGACGATAAATACTGACAGCAAAGAAAGAAGCAAAAGTGTTCGATCACGGAAGTATATTTTTATATTTCTGCTGATTAAACTGGATAAAGACTTCATTTATGCAATGCTCCCCTTTACTGGCAAACTGCTTCCTTGTTCTTCGATAATATGGATAAACACATCATCCATATTCCCTTTAATCACCTCGAAAGATTCGATTTTTCCTTCAAGACCTTTCAAAATGTCAAACGCTTGGAGAGTGGATTCTACACGAAGGGAATAAATAGAGTTTTTAACCGTAAAATCCAGTTGTTTATTTTCAAACCATGCAGTCGGATCAACGCCTTGCTTAAACATCATATGCAGACTGTCAAACGCATATTGATCTTTCAGCTGACTCGGTGTACCCTCTGCGATCAGACGTCCTTCTTTGATGACCACAACGTTATCAGCCACAGCGGCCTCCTCCATGTAATGGGTCGTTAAAAAGATCGTCATGTTTGTTTCTTCCTGCAGCCTTTTAATCGCATTCCAAACAAAAACTCTCGTTTGCGGATCAAGACCTGTAGTAGGCTCATCTAAAAATAATATAGTCGGTTTATGGATGATGGCACGGGCAATATCCGCTCTTCTTCTTTGTCCGCCTGACAAATCGCTGTATTTTTTCTCCTTAATATCATCCAATTTTAAATAGTCTGTTACAAACTGATAGTTCTCTTGCACTTGTGCCTTGCTTAAATGATAATATTGTCCGCGGTTCATGATATTTTCATAAACGGTCAATCGTTCATCCAAAATGCTCTCTTGAAAGACAACCCCAATCTTTTTGCGGATATGATTATTCTCTTTCCCCTCACCAAGCGTATAACCGTCTATTACCACTTTTCCGGATGTCTTTTTAATCAGCGTACAGAGAATATCGATAGTGGTCGATTTCCCTGCACCGTTCGTTCCCAGAAATGCAAACAGCTCGCCGCGTTTGACAGAAAAGGATACCCCTTTCACTGCTTCAAATGATCCATATTTTTTGCGCAGATCGGTTACTGTAATAATGTCTTGTTCTTCTCCCATTCTGTTCACCTCGAAAAGTAAGATTCTATACCGTTGTTCACTAACTCTATATCGTCATTTCCGCCAGGATTTTCTCATTTTTATCCAACTTTATTATCTTTTTATAAATAATTATCATGATTATAACAATATAATTTATTATTTTCGCGTTTTGTTATTGGGTTTAGGCTCGGTGGATTTTCTATACATAGGGATCACTTATTGATTTTGCATGAAACTTATACATGCTGTAATCAATAAACCCTTTATCATAAAAAGGGTTTTGTTAAGAATCTCTAATACTATTTAAAATTCTTGTTTGTAACCGAAATACATATTATCTTAGAATATTCAGAAAGGAGAACGTAATGGAAACATGCCCTTATTGTGCAACTTCAATTCAAAAGGATAATCAGTATTACTGTAGTTTTTGCTTAATGTACATACATAATGTTCAGAGAGATGGAAAACGTGAAATCATAGAATATCGTGAGCATACTTCTGAATTAGATTTGGATAAGTCTACACCAGAACTAATGACTCTGCCAACAATTGAATTATTTCATTTACTGCGGCTCTCAAGAAAAATACGCAAACAGAAGTATGATCAGCTATATAAATCTCGACTTGAAACAGAAAAGGGAAATGAATCAGAAAATGTTCAAATCGTAACGGATAGTTACCAATATTACACAAAGAAAATGTATATCATAGAGAATATATTAAATAAACGTCTGGGTTACATTCCGGATAGGATAGATAATGTATTTCTTAAGAGTTATTTAGAAAAAGTAATGATTAGTAAGGAGAAAAAACAAGATATGAAAGTGTATTAAAAAAGCTGCCCCTCTAGAGTGAATATTAATAAAGGGTTCCTAAAAAGGTACCCTTTATTACATAAAGAGATGTATAGAAAGCTATATTATAGGCGTTAGCCAAACATCTTCTGGTACTCCTCTCATGTCACGAGTTCGTCCTGAATGCAAAAAAAATGCGGATTAAAAAAAGGCAACCATCCCTAAGGGTTAGTTGCCTTCTCTTAATTCCAGCACAGCCACACACTCCACATGATTCGTATGCGGGAACATATCCACAGGCTGCACTTCGTGCGTCTGATACCCGCCATTCTCAAGCACCCGCAGGTCTCTTGCAAGCGTTCCTGGGTTGCAGGAGACGTACACCACCCGCTTCGGTTTCATGTCGATGATTGTGCGCAGGAGGGCTTCGTCGCAGCCTTTTCTTGGCGGGTCGACGACGAGGGTGTCGGCTGTAATGCCTTCTTCATACCATTTCGGAATGACGGTTTCTGCTTCTCCGACTGCGAATTCTGCGTTCGTGATGCCGTTCAGCTCAGCGTTGCGTTTTGCATCCTCAATGGCTTCCGGCACGATTTCGACGCCGTATACTTTCTTCGCCTGCTTCGCTAAGAAGAGAGAAATCGTGCCGATGCCGCAGTAGGCGTCGATGACGGTTTCTTCCCCTTGCAGCTCCGCGTACTCAAGCGCTCTGTCGTAGAGCACTTTTGTCTGTTCCGGGTTGACCTGATAGAACGATCTGGCGGAGATGGCGAATTTGACGTCTCCGATGAGGTCGTAGATGTATTCTTCGCCCCAGATGACGTTTGTTTCGTCCCCAAAGATGACGTTTGTTTTGTTTGGGTTGATGTTTTGCACGATGGATTTGACGTGCGGGAATTGCGCCGTGATGTCTTCGATGATCTTCGCTTTGTGCGGAAAATCGCTTGTTCTTGTGATGAAGACGATCATCATTTCGCCCGTGACGACGCCGTATCTGACCATGATGTGGCGGAGCCAGCCTTTGTGGCGTTCTTCGTTGTAGGCTTTGACGCCGTATGAGGCGCAAATGTCTTTGACGGCTTGAACGGCTTCGTCGTTTTTGGATTGCTGGATCATGCAGGCGCTCATGTCAATGATGTCATGGCTTCTTTGCTGATAGAATCCGGCGACGAGTCCGCCTTCCCGTTCTCCTACCGGCACCTGCGCTTTGTTTCTGTAGTTCCACGGGTCTTCCATGCCGAGCGTCGGGTGCACGGTGACATTGGACAGGTCCAGCTTGCCGATCCGTTCTAAGACGTCTTTGACTTGTTTCTGTTTAAACAAGAGCTGGCCTTCATAGGTCATGTGCTGAAGCTGGCAGCCGCCGCATTGTTTGTAGATCGGGCATGGGGCATCCGTTCTGTGCGGGCTTTCTTCCTTCAGCTCGATTAAGCGGCCGAAAGCGAAGCCTTTTTTGACGCGTGTCACTTTGATTTGCGCTTTTTCCTCAGGCAGGGCGTTCGGCACGAAAATCGGGAAGCCCTGAACCTTTGCGACGCCCGCTCCTTCGTGCGTCAAATCCTCAAATGTCACATCATAGTATTCATTTTTTTCTATCGGGGGTTTCATTTTCATCTATAATCACCTCTAGTTTTACCAATAGCCTTGTTTCAGCGTGCTGGCAAACCTTCAAATTCAATGTCAGCCTTCAAAGGTTTCCGATCACGCTGAAAAGATGACAAAATCCTAAAACGAATACTGTTTTAGGATTTTGTCCGCGTATTAATCATCCAGCTGTTCCGCTTTCTCCTTCGGCATGATGACGTGAATATGCCGGTACAGGTTCACGAATTCGCCCGGCAGCATGCCGCCGTACTCGCCGTCCAGGTTCAGCTGCATCTTTTCTGATACATTGACTTTCACACGGTTCGCTTTTGTGTAAATAATGTGCTGATCGTTAATATGATCGCCTCTGAGCGCCATGCTCGCGACTCTGATAAACTCCGCGAGATTGGCTTTTTTCAAAATAATTAAATCAAACATGCCGTCATTTAGGCTGGAATCAGGGGCCAGCTTCTCGAATCCGCCGACCGAGTTGGTCAGCGTCACTAAAAACAGCATAATTTCGCCTTGAAACAGCTTGCCGTCATATTCAATCTCGACTTCTGTCGGTCGAAGTGAAGGCAGCATTTCCATTCCCTTTAAATAATAAGCAAGCTGGCCGAGCATCGTTTTCAGTTTGCTCGGCACATCATACGTCAGCTCCGTCAGACGGCCTCCGCCGGCGATGTTGATAAAATACTGACCGTTCACCTGTCCGATGTCGATCGGGCGGGCTACGCCGTTAATGACGGTATCAGCGGCATTCAGTATATTCTCTCTCGGAATGCCCAGCGCTCTGGCGAAGTCATTTGTCGTGCCGACCGGAATGATGCCGAGTGTCGGGCGTTTGTCTAACGGCGCAAGGCCGTTGACGACTTCATTAATCGTTCCGTCTCCGCCGGCTGCGATAATCAAGTCAAACTCCCGCAAAGCGGCTTCTTTTGCGGCGTTGGTGGCATCCCCCGCGCATGTGGTGGCATGGGTGGAGGTTTCATAACCGGCTTGTTCAAATTTTTGCAGGACCTGGGCAAGATTTTTCTTAAAAAGCTCCCGTCCTGAAGTCGGATTGTATATTATGCGTGCACGTTTCATTATCTCATCATCCTACTTAAGAGTATCCGATCCATTATTAACACTAACAACCTTTAATTATACTATGACTTGAGAAAATCGCAACAATATGTACAGGAATTGCCAGAAGAAAAAAGGGCCCGGCTCCGTTTAAGGAGCCAAGGCCCGCTGTCTTACTCTTCTTCCGTTCCAGGTTTTTTCTTACGGAATTTCGCTAATACTTCATATACGATCGGCACAATCAGAAGGGTAAGCAGAGTCGAACTGATTAAACCGCCGATAACGGTGACACCGAGTCCTTTAGAAATGACCTGGCTTCCGCCTTCGAAGCCCAATGCCAATGGAAGCAGGGCGCCGATTGTCGCGATCGCCGTCATCAGAATCGGACGCAATCTCGTAGAGCCGGCTTCCAGGAGCGCTTCTCTCGTCGATAAGCCTTCCGCTTCTTTATGGATGACGCGGTCAATTAACACAATCGCATTTGTGACGACGATTCCGATCAGCATCAGCATACCGATCATGGCATTCAGACTGATCGTCTCTCCGGATACATACAGTCCGGCTAATGCGCCGATGACTGTAAACGGAAGCGAGAACAGAATCGCAAACGGCGCTAATGCTCCGCCGAACGTGATCACAAGAACGAGGTATACGATGGCGATTGCGGCAAGCATTGCTAAGCCGAGTTTCGTAAAGGAATCAGCAATATCCGCTGATACACCGCCGGTATCAATCGATACATTGTCCGGCTTATCCAGTTTGTCAACTTTCTTTTGAACGGCTGATGACACCTTCGTGACGTTGTCAGAAGTGACGGTTGCCGTTACGTCAGCGTACACTTTGCCGTCGCGTTTGGAAATGGTATCGGATGTCGTGCCGTTTTTCACTTTCGCCACATCGCCGATTTTTACTTCTTGGCCTGCAGGCGATGTGATGGTTTTATCCTCTAATTCTTTTACACTCTTATACTGGTCTTTTTCTGTTTTGATGTTCACATCAAGCTCTTTGCCGTCCTTTTTCACCGTTGTCAAAGGAGACTGTGACGTTTGGGACATCAGGGCTTGGGAGATTTGCGAAGCCGTCAGGCCCTGCTTGCTGAGTTTCTCCTGGTCAGCGACGAACGTGTACTCATCATAAGTGCTGGAAAGGCCTGAGTTGACGTCTTTCAGATCTTTCTGCTTTTTCATGATGCCTTCGATGTCTTTGACCGTGCCTTTAATATCAGACTCTGAATCTCCGTACACATAGTACGTTAATTCGTTGTTGTTGCCTGACGAACTGAAATTTTGTGATTTCCATTCGCCGCGGCTGGATGTTTTTTTGATTTCTTTTAAGACATTGTCTTTTTCTTTGTCAAAATCAGGCGTGTCATCCTCGTATTTCACGTAGAACAATGCGCCGTTTGAGCTTCCGCCGAGCGGACTTTGCGAGCCTAATGAATACTGAACGGTATCGACATGTTTGCGTTTAAGCAGCATGTCTTCCGCTTTTTGCGCAGCTTTTTCAGCTTCGCTTTTCGTTTCGCCCGGTTCAGGCGTGTATGTGAGCTGCATCGTTTTGTCCGCTTGCGCAGGCAGGTAGCTCGCGCCGATCAGAGGTACGAGGAACAAACTGCCGACAAGCATCAGAACCGCGATGATAGATGTAATCCATTTATGTCTTAATGACCAATGCAGCACTTTTTTATAGAAATTGGCCAATCTGCCCGGCTTATGCTCTTTCGCTTTAACAGGCGCGCCTGTGAGCGATTTTTTGAATAAGCTGTGCGCAAGCATCGGCACCAGTGTGATCGAAATCAACAGTGATGCGGCAAGCGCGAAGACGATTGTTAATGCAAACGGCATAAACAGTTCGCCGATCTGTCCGCCGACCATGGCAAGCGGCAGGAATACGGCAATGGTTACGATCGTTGATGACATGATCGGTTTAAACATTTCTTTCGTCGCTTCACGCACCAATTGCTTCCCGCGTAAAGGTTCATCTTTCAGCCTCATGCGGCGGTAAATGTTTTCGATCACGACAATCGAGTCGTCGACTACCCGTCCGATGGCGACCGTCATCGCACCGAGCGTCATTATGTTTAATGTGACATCAAGCTGATTCAGCACAAGAAGCGCAATCAGCAGTGACAGCGGGATGGAAACGATAGAAATCATCGTTGATTTAATATCTCTTAAGAATAAGAGAATGATCACGACCGCAAAAATCGCGCCGAAAATCGCTTTGCTTAACATCGTATCCACCGACTCTGTAATCGGCTCTGCCATATCAAGAGTCGAGCTGTACTTGAACCCTTTATGGTCTTTTTTGTATTGATTCAGTTCATCTTTAATCGCATCGGCCACTTCTACCGTGTTGGCGTCATTGGCTTTTACGATATTAATTCCGATGCTGTCCTTTCCGTTCGTGCGGGAAATGGATTCAGCTTTTTTCACATCTTTAATGTCGGCAATGTCAGAAAGCTTGACTGTCGGCACCCCTGCTGCCGCGCTTTGCTGTGCCTGCTGCATAGCCTGAGCGTCCGCCGCAGATGCCGCACCGGCTCCGCCCGCTTGACCTTGAGCGGCAGAAGAAGATGTGACCGGAATCCTCATATCTTTCAGATCTTTAATTGACGTAATATCTCCGTTAACGACAACTGATTTTTCTTTGTTGCCGAACGTATACAATCCAAGCGGCGTATTGACGTCAGAGCCTTGGATCACTTTCTTGACGGTATCTTCATCAAGTCCGTACTCTTTCATTTTTTTGTCTTTGAAAGAGAATTCCACCTGCTCTTTCTGCTGTCCGGAAACTTGCACGGACGCAACGCCCTGAATGCCTTCAAGCTTAGGAACGAGAGTGTTTTCCACATTTTTGGTCAGATCTTCAAGCGAGCTTTTGCCGCTTGTCACACTGAGCGTCAAAATCGGGAAAGAGTTGAGGCTGTAACGGGAAATGTCAGGTTTTTTCGCGTCGTCAGGAAGGCTGACACTGTCCAGCGCTTCAGCGACTTCGGTTTTCGCCTTGTCCATATCCTTGCTGTAATCATATTCAATCATAACCGATGAGACGTTTTCAGAGGATGTGGACGTTACGACGCTCACTCCTTCTAAATTCTGGACCGCCTGCTCGATCGGTTTTGTCACGTCATCCGCAACTTGACTCGGAGCAGCTCCGGGATAAGTCGTATTTACTGAAAGGTAAGGCATGTTGACGTCCGGTATGGATTCCTGCTTCATATTCATACCGGCATACAGCCCTGCTACAGTAACGATAATCGTCATCAGCCAAACTGCGAATTTGTTCTTCAGTACAAAGTTAATAATGTGGTTCATCATGTCCTCCGTTAATTTTTATTGACTGACTGGTCATTCTATATAATACTAAACGGTATAACTCAACATCGTCAACTAATAAGGCAGTAAATTTTTCTAAATTTTTCAGGATTAAGGGGAAGCACGTCATGAACGAAAAAAAAGAGAAAATCATAAAAACAGGCATCCATTTATTTGCCAAAAAAGGGTTTTCTTCAACAACCATTCAGGAAATCGCCGGCGAATGCGGAATTTCAAAAGGAGCCTTCTATCTCCATTTCAAATCAAAAGAAGACCTTTTGCTGTCAGCATGTGAGTATTACATCGGCATGTCTATGGAAGAAATAAAGAAAATCAAAACAGAACATCAGCATAAACCGCCTAAGGACGTATTCCGAAAACAAATCGCATATCAATTCCAGGAATTTATGGAACACAAGGACTTTATCATTCTCTTGCTGAGCGAAAAGGTCATTCCTGAAAATCAAAAGGTCAAGCAGTATTTTCATGAGGCCAATATTCAATTTAACATGCTGTACCGTGATGCGTTGCTCTCCGTTTACGGAGATGCCGTCACACCGTTTTTAGCGGATGCGTCCGTTATGGCGCAAGGAATTGTGAGCTCCTATATTCATTTCTTGATTTTTAATGAACATACGGCATTCCGGACGGAAAACGTGGCGGCCTTTCTGATTGCCAGAATCGATGATCTGATTACGGGACTGATAAGAGACAATCCCGATCCGCTGCTGCCTGAGGATATCTTCACTCAGCCCGCGGCGGACAGAGAAAGACTGCTTGCGGATATTCAAAAGATAAAAGCACAGCAGGGGCTGCCTGAGGACGTCCTCGTATCGCTTGAAGTCATTGAAGAGGAATGCGCAAAGGTAGAGCCGCGAAAACCGATTATTAAAGGAATGCTGTCCAACTTGGCAGGCAGCGGAAATGAGCAGATTGAAACGCTGCGGGCTTCCATTGAAACCTATTTCATCTTATAAAAAAAAGAGACCGGCGCTTACCGGTCTCCGTGTCAGCAGCGCCCTTAAAGGCGGCTGCTTTTTTTTATCGTTTTTTGATTTCTTCAAGTAAGATTTTGTTGACCATCGGCGGGTTGGCCTGTCCTTTTGAGGCTTTCATAATCTGCCCGACAAGGAAGCCGATCGCGCGGTCTTTTCCGTTTTTGAAGTCTTCAATTGACTGCGGGTTGCTGTCAAGCGCATCTGTTACCAGCTTCAGAAGCACGCTTTCGTCAGAAATCTGCACGAGGCCTTTTTCTTTGACGATTTTTTCTGCGTCGCCGCCTTTTTCAATTAATTCTTTAAAGACTTTCTTCGCGATTTTGGACGAGATGGTTCCTTTTTCAATCAGCTTAATCATGCCGGCAAGGCCTTCAGGAGTCAGTGCGACATCCTCAAGCTCTTTTTGTTCGGCGTTCAGGTAAGCTGAGACTTCACCCATCAGCCAGTTTGATGCCTGCTTGGCTTCTGCGCCTTTATTGACCGTTTCTTCGAAGAAATCAGCCATTTCTTTCGTCAGCGTCAGAACCATTGCGTCATAAGCAGGCAGACCGAGCTCTTCGATATAACGCTTGCGGCGCTCGTCCGGAAGCTCAGGAATGGTTGCTCTTACGCGTTCTTTCCATTCGTCATCAATGTAGAGCTCGACAAGGTCAGGCTCAGGGAAATAACGATAGTCGTCAGAACCTTCTTTGACACGCATCAAAATGGTTTTTTTCGTCGCTTCATCGTAACGGCGCGTCTCCTGCTGAATGACTCCGCCTGACAGAAGCACCTGCTCCTGGCGTTTTTCTTCATGCTCAAGTCCTTTTTGCACGAACGCGAAGGAGTTCAGGTTTTTCAGCTCCGTTTTTGTGCCGAATTTCTCCTGGCCGATCGGACGGAGGGAAATGTTGGCGTCACAGCGCAGTGAACCTTCTTCCATTTTACAGTCGGAAACGCCTGTGTATTGGATAATTGATTTCAGCTTTTCGAGATATGCGTAAGCTTCCTCCGGTGTGCGGATATCCGGCTCAGATACAATCTCGACAAGCGGCGTGCCCTGGCGGTTGAAGTCAACGAGGGAATAGCCGTCGCCCGTATGCGTCAGTTTTCCCGCATCTTCTTCAAGGTGAAGACGGGTAATGCCGATTTTTTTCGTTTTTCCGCCGACTTCGATTTCGATCCAGCCGTTTTCGCCGATCGGCTTGTCAAATTGAGAAATTTGATATGCCTTCGGGTTGTCGGGATAGAAATAGTTTTTCCGGTCAAACTTCGTATCCGTTGCGATTTCGCAGTTCAAAGCCATTGCGGCTTTCATCGCGAATTCGACCGCTTCTTTGTTCAAAACGGGCAGCACGCCGGGATAGCCAAGGTCGATGACGCTCGTTTGGGTATTCGCTTCCGCGCCGAATGGCGTCGGTGAGCTTGAGAAAATTTTAGATTTTGTTTTTAATTCCACATGGACTTCAAGTCCGATTACCGTTTCAAAGTTCACTTCATTTCACCCCTTACAGTTCAGGTTTCGCTTTATGATGATCTGTTGCCTGCTCAAAAGCATGAGCGACGCGGTATACAGTGCCTTCATCAAAGTGTTTTCCGATGATTTGCAGTCCGAGCGGCAGTCCGTCCGCAAATCCGCACGGCACGCTGATTCCCGGCACACCCGCGAGGTTGACAGGGATCGTTAAAATATCGTTGGCGTACATTGTGAGCGGATCGCTGGTTTTTTCGCCGATTTTGAATGCCGGTGTCGGCGTTGTCGGTCCGACGATGACATCGTATTTCTCAAATACGTCTTCAAAATCTTTCTTAATAAGCGTGCGCACTTTTTGCGCTTTTTTGTAATACGCGTCATAGTAGCCGGAGCTGAGCGCGAAGGTGCCGAGCATGATGCGGCGCTTCACTTCATTGCCGAAGCCTTCTGAGCGTGTCTGTTTATAAAGGTCGATCAGGTTGTCCGCATTGTCTGAGCGGTAGCCGTAGCGGATGCCGTCAAAGCGCGCAAGGTTTGCAGACGCTTCGGAAGAAGACAGCAGATAATACGTCGCAAGCGCGTATTTGCTGTGCGGCAGAGATACTTCTTCCCATGTCGCTCCGAGGTCTTCAAGCACTTTTAAAGCGGCTAAAACCGATTCTTTCGCTTCTTTGCCGACGCCTTCTCCGAGATATTCTTTCGGTACGGCGATTTTTAAGCCTTTAATATCGCCAGTTAATGAAGAAAGAAAGTCCGGCACTTCGACATTGGCGCTCGTAGAGTCCATTTTGTCCGGGCCTGAAATCGCCTGAAGCAGGAATGCGTTATCTTCTACGTTTCTTGTGATCGGTCCGATCTGGTCTAATGAAGACGCAAAAGCGACCAAACCGTAACGTGACACGCGTCCGTATGTAGGCTTTAATCCGACGACGCCGCAGAAAGAAGCCGGCTGGCGGATGGAGCCGCCCGTATCAGATCCGAGTGAAAACGGCACTTCGCCCGCGGCAACCGCAGCTGCGGAACCGCCGCTTGATCCGCCGGGAACCGTATCGAGATTCCATGGGTTTTTCGTCGCTTTGTACGCGGAGTTTTCAGTAGAAGAACCCATCGCGAACTCGTCCATATTCAGCTTTCCGATCGTTACGGCTTCAGCGGCTTGAAGGCGCTCCACAACCGTCGCATCGTAAATCGGATCGAAGTTTTCGAGGATTTTGCTTGAGCATGTTGTGCGAAGCCCTTTGGTCACGATGTTGTCTTTGACGCCGATCGGCATTCCGAAGAGAAGACCGTGTTCAGACCGTCCGTCAACCGCTTCGTCAAGTTCTTTCGCGTAAGCGCGGGCTCTTTCTTCATCAAGCTGTAAAAACGCCTGCACCTTATCATCCACGGATGCGATCCGTTTGTAAGATTCATCAACAAGATCGGAAATCTTGATTTCTTTTTTATGTATCATTTGTTTCAGTTCTGTGATTTTGTGATCAAATAATGACATACTGTCTCCCTCCTTTAATCCAGAATAGATGGCACACGGACATAGCCGTCTTTATGATCGGGAGCATTTTTCATGACATCCTCGACCGGAAGGCCTTTACCCGCTTCATCTTCTCTCATTACGTTTTTCATTTTCAGCACGTGTGTTGTCGGTTCCACGTTATCCGTGTCCACTTCATTAAGCTCCTCGGCAAACGAGATGATGCTGTCAAGCTGTTCTGTGAACATTTCAGCTTCTTCATCCGTAATGGCGAGTCTCGCCAAATGAGCGACATGCTTTACTTCTTCTATAGAAATTCGTGACATAAGATCCACCTCCGCATAATTCTCCGTTTCGTCATATAATACTGATCATATCAAAAACGAGCCCTCTAAAGCAACAAAACGCCGCCTTCTGAGGCATGATGAAACCCTCTCTATTTTATCCTAAATCGGGGAGAAAGAGAAACGAATTATATGTCAGAAAATTTTTACTTTTATAATTTATTGGTAGCGTTTTCATCTCTAAGCTGTTCTATGTTGGCGGGGATTTTTTCCTTGAGCGGGCCAGGTTTCGAGAGTTGATTGATCGGGGATACTTTGTTAGGTTTAGTAACCATAGCCAGCACTAAATCATGCGATCCGCATGGAATGACGACTAAAGGCTGGATCGCCGGCGCATATTCCGGCACTACTAATCTACAGAGGTGATGCAACATTTACATGAAAGAAGAGAGGGTCCAAAAACGTGAGTATTGAACTAATTATATCTCTTGGCATTTACTTTGCTGCCATGCTGTTAATCGGCTGGTACGCATTCAGGAAGACAACGAATATTAATGATTACATGCTGGGCGGAAGAGGACTCGGCCCGTTCGTAACGGCGCTGTCCGCAGGTGCGGCCGATATGAGCGCATGGATGCTGATGGGAGTTCCCGGCGCAATGTTCGCAACGGGGTTATCGACCTTATGGCTGGCGCTCGGTTTGACGATCGGCGCGTATTCAAATTATCTGCTGCTTGCTCCGAGGCTGCGCGCTTACACGGAAGTTGCGGATGATGCGATTACGATTCCCGATTTTTTCGATAAACGGTTCCGCCACTCGTCATCATTGCTGAAAATTGTTTCCGCCGTGATTATTATGATCTTTTTCACACTGTACACATCGTCCGGGATGGTATCCGGAGGCAGGTTATTTGAATCGGCATTCGGCGCCGACTACAAATTCGGTTTGTTTTTAACGGCCAGTGTTGTTGTGCTTTACACGCTGTTTGGCGGTTTCCTCGCTGTCAGTCTGACTGACTTTGTACAGGGAGCGATCATGTTTGCGGCATTAGTGCTTGTGCCGATCGTTGCTTTTACCCAGCTCGGGAGCGTTTCAACGACGATTGATTCGATCAACGCCGTTAACCCGAAACTATTGGATATCTTTAAAGGCGCGAGCGTCATTAGCATTATTTCTTATTTGGCATGGGGACTCGGCTATTACGGCCAGCCTCATATCATCGTACGATTTATGGCGATTAAAGAAGTGAAAGATTTAAAACCCGCCCGCAGAATCGGGATGAGCTGGATGGTTATTTCAGTTGTCGGTTCATTGCTTACCGGGATTATCGGGGTTGCGTATTCTCATCACTTCGGAGTCTCCGTAAAAGATCCGGAAACGATTTTCATTATTTTTTCTAAAATCTTGTTCCATCCGCTGATTACGGGCTTCTTGCTGTCCGCGATTTTAGCGGCGATCATGAGTTCCATTTCCTCACAGCTTCTCGTAACGGCAAGCGCCATTACGGAAGATTTATACCGCGCCTTTTTCAGACGGGAAGCGAGCGATAAAGAATTGGTCATGACCGGACGCCTGTCGGTATTGATCGTGGCCGTTATCGCCATTTTGCTTTCCATGAATCCGAACAGCACCATTCTTGATCTGGTCGGATATGCGTGGGCAGGCTTCGGTTCGGCTATCGGCCCGGCGCTCTTGCTCAGTCTGTACTGGAAACGGATGAATGAATGGGGAGCGCTTGCGGCGATGATTACCGGGGCCGCGGCCGTTTTAATCTGGATTACGACAGGGCTTGCCGCTTCAACCGGCGTATACGAAATCATTCCGGGGTTCTTCCTCAGTCTGATTGCCGGTATTGCCGTCAGCCTGCTGACCAAAAAACCGGCCGATGCTTCTTATCAGCTGTTCAGCCGGATGGAAGCTCTTTTGAAAAACAAGAAATAGACAAAAAGCCGTCAGATTTTATCCCTGACGGCTTTTTTCTTCCGCACTTGTCCTGCTATAAATACTGTGAGAAAATCATATCAATTTATTATAAGAAAAATTGCGGAGGTGCTGTGCAAATTGAGCTGGCCTATCGAACCAGACATTTTATTAAAGCTGGGCATTGCCACGCTGATCGGCATGATCATCGGTCTTGAACGCGAGCTGAAAAACAAACCGCTCGGACTGAAAACCTGTATCGTCATCGCCGTCAGCTCCTGTATGCTGACGATCGTCAGCATTAATGCGGCATATCATTTCCCAAAATATTACCGAATCATGATGGATCCGCTCCGCCTTCCCGCCCAAATCATTTCCGGCGTCGGTTTTATCGGCGCGGGCGTGATCCTGCGTAAAAGCAATGACGTCATATCCGGCCTGACGACATCGGCCATCATCTGGGGCGCAGCCGGGCTCGGTCTGGCTACAGGCGCCGGCTTTTATAAAGAGGCGTTCGCAAGCCTCTTGTTTATCCTGATCAGCGTCGAATTTCTTCCGTGGCTGATCAGAAAAATCGGTCCCAACCGCTTGAAGGAAAAAGATATCCGCGTGAGAATGTCTCTTTCAGATAAAGACAAAATGACCGAGATTTTAAAGGAAATGAAAAGCAAACAGCTCCGCATTCACTCCGTCCGGATTGATGATCTGGGCGAAAAAGAATTTCCGATTATGGAAGTGAAAGTCAGTGTTCATAAAAACCGCTACACTACTGACGTCTATTATGATATTAAAGAAATTCAAGGTGTCGTCGGAGTGAAGTGTGATACGTTATAAAAAACGCCGGGCTGGATTCAGCCGGCGTTTTTCTATTTATACGAATGCAGAAAAGTTATACTCCGTAATCGGGGTTTCATTTTCGATATCGCGCCTGAAGGTTTTCAGCATCTCAAGTTCCTCGTCCCCGAGTGAATTGAGGTCAAACGCCTGATGCAATAATCCGTAGATCAGCATATGGCGCAGCCGGAGGAAATCCGGGATGTGTTCAAACCATGCGGGGTCAAGGTCATTTTCTTCCCTATAGCCTTTCATAAAGTGAGTCATGAATTCACCCGTAAACGCGGCCTTGTCTTCATACGGGATGACCGGATACCACAACATGTTGTACAGCAGAATACTGATATCATTCACAAACCAATTGTAGCCGATATCATCAAAATCAAATGCAGTGATTTTTCCGTTGTCCCAATTGAAATTGCCGTGGTGCAGATCGGCGTGCACAAGGCCATAGTTTTCAGGGTTCTTCGGCAAACGGCGCAGTTTTTCCATTAGAGCATCCGCCCGCTCAAATACGAGATGCTGATCTGCGGGCACGTATTTTCTCAGCTTCAGCTGCTCCTCTTCATCCCATTCCTGCCTTTTATATGTCGGATCGCTCAGACGGTAGCTTTTCGTCAGCCGGTGCATGTTCCCCGTGTACTTTCCAAGCTCGTAAAACAGAGTTCCGTTCCAGTCTGATTCCTCCACTTTGCGTCCGGGCGCTTTTTCATAGACTCTTACTAAAAACGCTCCGCCTTTTCCATCCGGCACTTCTTCGACATCTTTGCCATTTAATGAAGGAATCGGCTTTGCTGCTGAAAGCCCTCCCTTTGCCAGATGATGAAGCCATTCCATTTCTCCGAGAATATATTCCGGTGTTCTTCTGATCGTATGCGTAATTTTTAAAATATAAGGTTCGTTATCTTTCACAATTTCATATACGTAGTTCTCGGCGTCCGCAATAAATTGAAACTTGGTAAAGCCGTATATTTCACCTGCTTCAGCGAGCACCTTATCTTCCTCAAAAATCGCTTTAATATCTTTATGCATGCTGATTCACCCTTTTCATAACGTTTGTAGGCGGTGTGTGTACTCAGCAAATGTCATTCATCAACATTCCTGCCCTTCTTCTTTCACAGCAGATTAGTAACATCCGCTTAGAATGAAATGTGTTTTCCTGTTAATTCCTGATTATACAAATATCTTAACATACCTCATTTCCTCGCTCCAACGATATCACAATAAAAAAAACCCTTGCTCATACAGAAATGAACAAGGGCATCTTGGTTAATCGTAAATATGGACGGTCGGTTCTTTGTCACCCGCATTGCGGACGATCAGCGCTTCCTGCCCGTCAGACGAGGTAATGTTAATTTCGACATCAACTGAGCCTTTTGAATAATAATCCATCAGCTCACCTGTTAAGTATTGGGTGAAGGCGATGACTTCGCTTTTCCCGTAAAATTGCATCGGGATTTCAATCTTCATTTTTCTCATTTCATCGTTTTCGTACATTGCCGTTCCGACGACTCCGGTGTAATTCGGGAAGTAGCTGTCGATGGCGTTTTTGAAGCGTTTAAATACTTCAGAATCATCAGGGTATTTCTTTGCCGTGTCTGTATCCGCCGGATAGAAGACGTACTTTTCTTTGACATCATCCCAGTTTGAAATGGTGGATGAGCCGGCTTTGACTTCTGTTTTTGCAATGTAATTCCCCGGTACGATTGATGTTTTCGGCGCTTGTTTATAAAGGGCGACGGTAATCGGCACATTTTTCAGGTTATCCATTTTCCGAAGGCGGTTAACGACTTCCTGGGCGATTTCTTCACCGTGGCTGCGGATCGTTTTGTCACTTAGCTCCACTTCCTGCTGCGGATCACCTGTGTTTTCACGGTAATAGTATACAGAGTTGAGAGCGAGACCGATCATGATACCGCCAAGCTGGATGGAATTTTTATCTTTTCTTACTAAGTAATCCTGCTCAAGCATGGACGCTAAGTAAATCGGGCTGTTTTCATTTTTCTCTTTTGCCGATCCCGAGCTTGGCAGCACGGGATTTAAGCCGAGATTCTGAAAATTGGAATCTGCCTTTTTCGCCTTTTTCAGATCACTGCCTTCTTTTTTGCGGTCAAGCCAGCTGAGTACCGTGTCCTCATCTAAATACTGGCCTTCCTGATACAAATAGTCATCCGTCGGGAACGTGTCTTGAGCGAGCCGCATCAGACCCGTCTCGAATTCATCGATGTCCAGCCTCGTGTTCAGCCGGTCCGCAGTCAGGCCGCGCGCTTTTCCGGCCTTAAACGGAAGCACCATTTTATAGTAGGAATCAGAGATATTATATTTCGGTATGATCGCTTTTTCAGAAGACTTTGCCGTTTTCTGCGTGATCTCTTCCTCTTTGTTCCCCCCGAAACTCGGCGAACAGGCCGACAGCATGAGTACTGCCGCCGTTGCCGTCGCCGCCAATGCCAACATCTTTTTCAATAGAAAACACTCCTCTTATTTCTTTAGCTCTCCCAATAGCTGTGCTTCATTCCATACTTCAATATTTAATTCCTGCGCTTTTGTCAGCTTGCTTCCGGCCGCTTCTCCGGCAATCAGCAAGTCTGTTTTTTTGCTGACAGATCCCGTCAGCTTTCCGCCGAGCGCTTCAATCTGCGCCTTGGCTTCATTTCTGGACAGCTCTTCAAGCTTTCCGGTTAACACGATGGTTTTGCCGGCAAAATAAGAGTCGCTGTCCTCCGCTTTTACTTTTTTCGGGCCTTTGTAGAGTGTGTTCACACCGAGTTCCTCAAGTTCATTCAATAGCTCAAGCATTTCTTCTTTGCGGAAATAGGTGATAACGGCATCGGCCATCTTTTCGCCGATTTCATCCACCGCAAGCAGCTCTTCTTCCGTAGCTTGTTTCAGATTTTCCAGGCTTTCAAAATGCATGGCGAGTGTTTTGGCCGCTTTTGAGCCGATAAAACGGATGCCGAGACCGAACAGCAGGCGCTCCAGCGAATTCTCTTTCGACTTTTGGATGGAGCTGATCAGATTGTCAGTTGATTTTTCCCCCATCCGCTCAAGCCGGATGACCTGCTCTTTCGTCAGCTTATACAAATCAGCGACATTACGGACGAGATGTTCACGGAAAAGCTGTGTGATGACACGTTCTCCGAGTCCGTCAATATTCATCGCGTTGCGTGAGACAAAGTGAATCAGGCCTTCTCTGATCTGCGCCGGACATTCCGGATTGATGCAGCGCAGCGCGACTTCTCCTTCAATGCGGACAAGTTCGCTTTCGCACTCAGGGCAGCTGGTCGGCATATTGAATTCTTTTTCTTCCCCGGTCCGCTGTTCGATTAAGACATTGACGACCTCAGGGATGATGTCGCCCGCTTTTTTGACGACCACTTTATCGAGAATGCGGATATCCTTCTCTTTAATTAAATCTTCGTTATGAAGGGATGCTCTTGAGACCGTCGTTCCCGCGACTTTTACCGGTTCCAGAACGGCGGTCGGCGTAATGACGCCCGTTCTTCCGACATTCAGTTCGATATCGAGCAGTTTTGTCACGACCTCTTCCGCCGGGAATTTATAAGCAATCGCCCAGCGCGGGCTTTTTGCCGTATACCCGAGCTCTTCCTGCTGGTCGAGCGAATCGACTTTGATGACGATTCCGTCAATTTCATACGGGAGATCGGCCCGCTTCGCCTGCAGCTCTTCGATCATTTCAATGACTTCATCTATCGTGGCGCATTTTTTCCGTTCCTGGTTTGTTTTAAAACCGAGCTCATCCAGAAAATTCAGGCCCTGACTCTGTGTTTCCACACCCATCTCGTCAAGCTCCGCTATACTGTAGACGAAGATGTCAAGATTTCGTTTCGCTGCAATTTTCGGATCGAGCTGTCTGAGTGAGCCCGCAGCCGCGTTCCGGGGATTTGCGAACGGCTCCTCTTCATGTTTCAGCCTTTCTTCATTGAGCGCTTCAAATGACTGTTTCGGCATGTACGCCTCTCCGCGCACTTCTATGGAAAGATTCCGTTTCATTTTCAGCGGAATGTTGCGGATCGTTTTTAAGTTTTCCGTGATATCTTCGCCCGTCGTTCCGTCTCCTCTTGTCGCGCCTCTGACGAAATAGCCGTCTTCATAACGGAGAGAAACAGCAAGACCGTCTATTTTCAGCTCCACATTATAAGCGACGCCGTCACCGACAGCCTGACGGACGCGGCGGTCAAAATCGCGGAGATCATCATCGTTAAATGCGTTGCCGAGACTGAGCATCGGCGTGCCGTGCTGCACCTTTTGAAACGATTCAAGCACCGCTCCCCCGACCCGCTGTGTGGGCGAATCAGGCGTTCTGAGTTCCGGGTGCTCTTCCTCTATGGCAATCAGCTCCTGCATCAGTCTGTCGTACTCGGAATCCGGCACGCTCGGTTCATCTAAGGTGTAATATTCATAACTGTACTGATCGATGGTGCGGCGCAATTCTTCTGCCCGGTGTTTCGCTGTTTCTTTGTCCATCATGTTCTTCCTTTCCTCTTCAGGTTACTGCTTTTCAATCGGCGCAAAAGCGGCAAGCAGACGCTTCACGCCGACTGGGCTCGGGAATGCGATATCAAGCTCGGTGCTTTCGCCTTCTCCTTTTACGCTGACAACCGTTCCGGTGCCCCATTTTTTATGGCCCGCTTTATCGCCGACCGCCCAGCTGAGCGAGTCGCCGCCTGTTTTGTTCGCATAGGAAACGGGACGGGATACGGGCCCGCGTTTTGGCTGCACTTTTCTTCCCGGCTGCATGCGAGGTGTTTTCTTCTCATTTAGGTTCTCCAATAAATCGCCAGGTATTTCCCTGATAAAGCGGGATTCCGGATTCATATTGGTGCGGCCGAATAAGGTGCGCATTTTGGCATTCGTTAAATACAGTTCTTCTTCCGCCCTCGTAATGCCTACATATGCGAGCCTGCGTTCTTCTTCCATCTCGGCTTCTTCCATCAGGGAGCGGCTGTGCGGGAACACGCCTTCTTCCATGCCCATTAAGAACACGACAGGAAATTCAAGCCCCTTAGCGGCGTGCAGTGTCATTAAAGTGACGGCATCCTTTCCGCCTGATTCCTCTTCCTTCTGGTCGAGCTGGTCAATATCCGCAATCAGCGCCAAATCAGTCAGAAACGCGACGAGAGACTTGTCTTCGCTTTTTTGTTCGAAGTTTTTCGTCACGGAAAGAAACTCGTCGATATTTTCAAGACGGCTTTGGGCTTCGATTGATTTTTCGGCCTTCAGCATTTCTCTGTATTCCGTTTTCTCGAGAATTTCTTCCGTGAGTTCCGTAATGGACAGGTAATCCTGCATGTTCGTCAGATTTTCAATCATCGCGCCAAAGCCGTCAAGCGCGTTTGCCGCTTTCGCGCTGACGCCGATGAAATCAACCTGTTTGATCGCCTGGAACATTGACATTCCGTTCATCGCCGCATATGAAGCGATTTTTTCTAGCGAAGTGGCGCCGACGCCCCGCTTCGGCACATTGACGATCCGCGTAAAACTGATGTCGTCGTCCGGGTTTGACACAAGGCGCAGGTATGCGAGAATGTCTTTAATTTCTTTCCTGTCGTAGAACTTGGTTCCGCCGACGATATTGTAGTTCAGTCCGGATTTTAAAAGGGTTTCCTCAATGACGCGCGACTGGGCGTTTGTCCGGTATAAAATCGCGATATCGGAAAGCTTCCGCCGGCCCGAGCTGTGCAGCTCGTAAATTTTGCCCGCGACGAATTGGCCTTCGCCGAATTCATTGTCGCCGCTGTAATAAGAAAGCTTGATGCCTTCGTCATTTTCCGTCCACAGGTTTTTCGGCTTGCGGTTTGAGTTGTTTTTGATCACTTCGTTAGCCGCCTGCAGAATCCGCTTTGTTGAGCGGTAGTTTTGCTCGAGCAGAATCACGTTTGCGCTCGGATAATCTTTTTCAAAGGAAAGGATATTCGCGATATCCGCCCCGCGCCATCTGTAAATGGACTGGTCGGAGTCACCGACGACGCAGATATTTTCAAGACGGGCCGCAAGCTGCTTCACAAGCAGGTATTGCGCCCTGTTCGTATCCTGATACTCGTCTACGTGAATGTACTGGAATTTGCGCTGATAAAACTCAAGCACTTCCGGCACACGCTCGAAAAGCTTAATCGTCGTCATGATTAAATCATCAAAATCAAGCGATTGGTTTTTCAGCAGTTTTTTCTGATAATCGGTATACACGTCACTCGTGACCTGATCGTAGTAGCCGCCGGCCGTTTTTGCGAATTCCTCAGGTTCGATCAGCTCGTTTTTTGCGCTGCTGATGGACCCTAAAATACTTCTCGGATCAAACTTTTTCGGATCGATATTCCGCTCTTTCAGAATCCCTTTAATAACGGAAAGCTGATCAGCCGTATCAAGAATGGAGAAATTTCGGTTGATGCCGATTCTGTCAATGTCCCTGCGCAGAATCCGCACGCACATGCTGTGGAAGGTGGATATCCAGATTTCATCCGCCCCGGGTCCGAGAATGCTCTCTACCCGCTCCTTCATTTCTCTGGCGGCTTTATTTGTAAATGTAATCGCCAGAATGTTCCATGGCGCCACGTGTTTTTCCGCCATTAAGTATGCGATTCTGTGCGTCAGCACACGTGTTTTTCCGCTTCCCGCGCCCGCCATCAGAAGCAGCGGACCGTCCGTCGTCTTGACCGCTTCCTGCTGAACGGGATTTAATCCGCTTAATAATTGATTGCTAATGTAATTCATATCCGTTCACCGCCTATCAAACATATGTTCTATCATAAATCAATTTCGTCCGCTTGGCTACTTTGTCTTTACAGCCGCCACCGTTTTAAGCGCCTGATCAAAATCTTCATATACGGCATTTCCGACAACGATGACATCGGCATGACGGCCGAACCGTTCCGCCGTTTCCGCGTCCTTAATGCCGCCTCCGTAAAACAGGACGGACTTGTCCAGCACAGCCTTCGTTTTCTCCACCGTTTCTATGTCCGCCAGCATCCCGCTGTATTCCAGATAAAAAATCGGGAGATGAAGCAAATGCTCCGCGACCCGCGCATAGGCGAGAATATCTTCTGTTTCTATATGTGTATCCGCCTCCGTCAAAGCGGCCGCCTTACAATCAGGGTTGACGATGCAGTAGCCCTCCGTCACGATTTCCTCCATTGACATGAGCTCTCCGTATTCTTTCATCGCCTGATGATGCATGCCGACAATCCAGTCCGCCTTTTTGCTGTTGAGCACACTCGGAATGAAATAAAGATCAAACCCGGGCACAATGGAATCAATCGTCGACACCTCAAGTACGCACGGCACTAAAAACCGCCGCACCTTTGACATCAGTCTCAGCACATTGTCCTCGGTGATATTGTCGCTTCCTCCGATCACAATGGCGTCAGTCCCTGATTCACAAAGCTGTTCCAGCTGTTCATCCGGTAAATCTTTATTCGGATCGAGTTTAAAAACATGCTTCCACTCGTTAACATCGTACATGCGTTTTCGTTCCTCCATTCGTTTCTTGCCATTTAAACATTATAACAAATTCGTTTGGCCCGGAAAAACGGAAAAAGACGTCATTCACCTGATTCACAAAAAAAGATTGCGCTCCGCCGGACGGGAAACGGCTATGTTTGAAAACAGACAATATGTGGAATGTCAAAGAGAAAAAAGACAAGGAGTCTGATCTCAATGGAACAAGCCATTATCGTACTGATTTGTATATTGATTTTTATTATTTTGGTTCCCGCCGCATTGTTTCTCTGGATATACATAAGAGACGAAAAGCAGGAAGAACATTCAGTGCTGCGCAATTATCCCGTAGCGGGAAAACTGCGCTATATATTTGAAAAAATCGGACCTGAGCTGCGGCAGTATTTATTCAGCAATGATAACGAAGAACAGCCGTTTTCCCGGAGAGAATATGAACAGACGGTCATGTCGGGAAAGTATAAGAGCAGAATGATGGGCTTCGGCTCAGAACGGGATTTCGATCAGCCGGGCTATTATATCCGTAACGCCCTCTTCCCGAAACAAAGGGAGGAGCTGCGCGCAGATCAGACGCCGAAGATCGACACGATGGTATACAAGATTGACAAAGACAACCTGCTGAAACGCAGCGAACACCGCGAAAAGGCAAAAGCGGACCCTTATTACCTGCATCCGGACGATGTTCAAGTGATTGGCCGCGATACATGCAAGAAGCCGTTTTATGTGAAAGGGTTAATCGGACAATCAGCGATGAGCTACGGCTCACTTGGCGACCGGGCAATCACCGCCCTGTCAAAAGGGCTGCACCAGGCCGGCGGCACATGGATGAATACAGGCGAAGGCGGCCTGTCTGAGTATCACTTGAAAGGCGGCGCGGATATTATCTGCCAAATCGGCCCCGGGCTGTTCGGCGTGCGCACTGAAGATGGAGAATTTTCATGGGAAGAATTTAAGAAAAAAAGCCGCCTCGAGCAGATTAAAGCCTTTGAATTAAAGCTTGCGCAAGGGGCGAAAGCAAGAGGCGGGCATATTGACGGTTCAAAGGTGACCGAAGAAATTGCCGCCATCAGAAATGTGCAGCCCGGACAATCCATTGACAGCCCAAATCGCTTCAACGAGTTCTCAAATGTTCCGGACATGCTTGATTTCATTGAGAAATTAAGGACTGTCGGTGAAAAACCGGTCGGCATCAAAATTGTCCCGGGCAGCCGCAAAGACCTTGAAGACCTTATTTCCTGTATGAGTTCATCAGGCAAACTTCCCGACTTTATTACGATTGACGGCAGTGAAGGGGGAACGGGAGCTTCTTTCCATGAGCTGGCGGATTCCGTCGGCCTGCCGATTCTGACCGGCCTCCCCCTTGTTGACGGCCTTTTGAAGACATACGGGATAAGAGATAAGCTGAAAATTTTCGCATCCGGAAAGCTGCTCACTCCGGATAAGATTGCCGTTGCCCTCGCGTTAGGCGCGGATTTTGTCAATATTGCCCGGGGAATGATGTTTTCGGTCGGCTGTATTCGCGCTCAAGTATGCCACACCAATCATTGTCCTGTCGGAGTGGCGACAACCGATCCAAAACTTCAGCGCGCGCTCAGTATCGAAGATAAACAGCACCGCGTCTGCAACTACGTGCTCTCGTTGCGTGAAGGGCTGTTTCACCTCGCCGCGGCGGCGGGCATCAGCTCACCGATTCATTTTTCAGCTGAACACATCGTATACCGGGAGGAAGACGGAAGCCTGAGGGAACTTCCCGGCCTTTTGAATCAGCACGCATAAAAAAAACCGCCTGCCGTCATCGGCAGAGCGGTTTTTTACGTAGCTGAGGAGGATTCTCCTTTGTTTACGCGGTCAAGCGCCATTTCATAGGCGTCGTTACCGTAATTTAAGCATCTCTTCACCCGGGAAATCGTCGCTGTGGAAGCACCCGTTTCGCTTTCAATTTTGTGATACGTATTCCCTTCGCGGAGCATTCTCGCCACTTCCAAACGCTGCGCCAGCGATTGGATTTCATTAATCGTACAAAGATCGTCAAAGAAACGATAGCATTCCTCCAGATCTTTCAGCGATAAAATAGATAAAAATAACTGGTCCAGTTCTTTTCCGCGTAATTTATCGATTTGCATCGTCAAACACCTTCTCCTTTACTAATGGAAGCTGCATCGAGATCAGGCACGATATTAATCCATGTCTTTCCTGGCACAAACGGAAGAATCTCACCGCCTTTTACGGGCAGAATACGGCCGTCTTTATATTCCCAGTCTGACTCTATAACATCGCCGTGCTGAAGCAGGAGGCCCTTCCCCCCTGACTGAATATCGATGGCCCGCCTTCCATCTTTGTCTGTCATGCGATGGCCGGCTTCAACAATAAAAATGTTGCGCATGGCTAAAGGCTTTCCGGTCTCCCGGTCTGTCGCTTTCACACCATCAGAGCTTCTTGTATAAGCATCAGCTTTTTTATCATAATCGTATTCGACAAGATTTGTAATGTTTTGTGTTCCATAATCTATCCGAATATTGTAGGTTTCATTTCCTGGTTTTGCATCTGATGTCTGAAATGGGAGCGGTTCTGTTTTTCCGTTCAGCTTGTATCCTTTTTGTTCCGCCGCCTTCCTGATATTGTCATACGACGTGTAGGAATTGTGGGGCGGCTTGCTGAAATCGGCTCTCCAAAACAGGCTTCCGTCAAAATCCAAACCGTTTATATAATCGTAAGCTCCGGACTCCAGCTGCTTTTTTGCGCCGGGACTCCAGCCATGATGGACAAATATGCTGTTAAACCCGCTGCTGAGCGTGACAAAATATTCCCTCGCGCTCCGCACAGGCCCGACCGTTTCCGGCATCTCACTTTGAAAAATCGCGAGAAACCGTGTAATCCGGCCCTCCGCGAGCGCTTCGATGACAACATCCGCCTTTGACAGCCCGGATTGGGGCCTCGCCTTCGGATGATTGTTCACTGCGACTGCAATCGGACGGCGTTCTGCAAGCTTCTGCTCAGTTTTCAGCCCCGTTAAAGGAGCTTCCGCTTCTTTCGGCTGCACCTGATCGGCATTGTTCTGCCGGCAGGCGGCAAGCAGCAAAAACGCAAAACAAAGCATACAAACGGTTTTCCATCTTTTCATATGTCGGCTCCCTGCTTTTATATTTTAACGCATTATCGATGGAAAGAGTACAGTTTTTTTCATCACGTCGAATATTCCTCTCGGCGTAATGCGGATATAAGGCAGGTGTGTGCTCTGCAAAAAGAGCAGCGTATAGATCGGATCGCAGAATCGGTAGCCCCGCTCCTCCAGCAACGTCCTCAGTTTTTGCTCTTTCTCAAGCACTTCTTCATACTTCTCCGCAGATGCAGAACCGTTTAAGGCGAGGGGAATCTCATGCAGAATCTTCCCGTTTTCGGCAAGCACGATTCCGCCGCCGATTTCTTTCATCCGTGAGAAAGCGAGCAGGATATCTTCTTTATTTTTTCCGGCAGCGATAATATCTCCGGTTGTCGTGTAGGAACTGACAAAGCCCTGCACCCGATCGGCAAAACCTTTCAGCATTGTATTGACCCGCCATTTTCCATGCTTATCGAGAAGCGTGAGATAGCATTCATCATGATCAAAAGAAAGCTGGTCAACAGAATTATCAATCGCAATCATATACGGCTCCATAATGACCGCGTTGCGCATCGTCACACCCATCGGCATTGAAAACTGTAAATCATCCATCGTCATATCATATGAAAGCTCAAGAGGGACAAGACCGCCCTTTTTCCAATCCGTTTCTGTAAACGCATTCATATTTCGGCCGTCTTCCCTCAGCAGGATGCCTTTGGAGATCACCGTGACCGGGTCCGGATTCATCGGGTCATCGAGAATGTTCAATGAAGCAAGCCGTCCCGGACCGACCACACCGAGATAGTCGTCCATCTGATAATACTTCGCGATATTAAAGGAGGCCATATTGTAGGCATCGATCGCCGGAACTCCTTCCTCCAAAGCGATTTTGATTAATTCATTCGTCATGCCGCCTTTATAAAAATGCGGCGTCGCTCCATCCGTCGTGTAGAAGAAATGATCATAATGCCGGAAGCCTTTTTGATGAAGATCCTGCAAAATCGTTCTCAAATCAGGGCGGATGGATGAATGTCTGAGCGAAACATAGTAGCCCAATTCAAGCCGTCTCATCACCTCGCCGCCATCCATCGCCTCGTGGTCGGAATCAGCTCCGAACAGCTTCATCTTCGTCAGTGTTTTTTCAGAGGCTCCGGGAAAATGCCCTTCTATCCGCTTGCGCAGTTTCTTTGTCGCCTGCATGCAATGAAGCATCAGGTCATCGCCGTCCATGAGGCGCGGCCATCCGGTCAATTCTCCGCCTTGAATGACATCCGGGTGCTCAATCCATTGCTTTCGGACATCAAAAGAAAGAAGCTGATCCTCATTCAGCACTTCAGTCTGCAGATCATATCTGGACCACCAGAAATATTGCACCGGCTGTTTTTTCAGTTCCTCCAATATAGTAAGCGCTTTCTTTTTACCGCTGTGCAAAAGAAAAAACAAGTTATCATTAACAAACGTCGTTGTTCCGAATTGAGACACATATTCGGCGAGCGTTTGGGGATTATATATTTGAAAAGGATGTGTATGCGGTTCAATGTAACCTGGCACAATGTATTTTCCTTCACAATTTATGGTATGAATGTGCTCTGCTGCATCAGGAAGCTCATGACCAACATATACAATTCGATCTCCGTAAATCCAGACATTCTTTTTCAGCCATTGTTTTAAAAAAGGATTTAATACGAGAGCATCCCGTAAAAGTAGCGTTGGAAGCAGCTTTGAGTCTACAACATCCGCCTGTGATCTGATGTCTTTATTTTTCCAGTTAAAGGTACGTTCGGACATTCACATACTCTCCTTCGCTTATATTAGACCCATCGTATCACATCCGCACAATTATCGCACGGCTAAAACGTTACAAATTATTGAAGATGGATGAAAAACTTTTTCTAAGGGAGCTGAAATGATGAAACCGAATATCAGTTTATTAAATGCCGTTATGCGCATCACTTGCGGCCTCACCATTTTGTCTGCTGCTTCAGCGAAATACACGAGAAAACCTTGGTGCAAGATGCATCTCTTCTGTATGATGATGGGCGCGATGAAAGCGGCATCCGGCATCCTCCGCTTCTGTCCGGTGACATATATGTTCCAAACCGGAATGAATCAGGATGACAGCCATCAGCAAGAAAAATAACAAGCCGTTTCGGCTTGTTATTTAATTTCTCCTGTCCCGCGAGTCTGAGAAGAATCCTTCTATACGCCGGAGGACTTCATCGATGACTGCGTGTCACACGGCAAGCCGACAGTCTAGGTCGTCTTTTCAGAAGAAAACCCGCATCTTATATGACGCGGGGGTTTCCTCTTTATCGCTGCGATGCTTTCAGCGCACGGGCGCCGATGTCGCTTCTGTAAAACAGTCCGGGTTTTGTCAGCCCTGAAACGGCGCTGTACACTTTATCTCTCGCCGTTTCAAATGTCTCAGCAAATGCCGTGACATTGGCGACCCGGCCGCCGTTTGTAACAAATTGTCCGCCGTCTTTTTTCGTTCCGGCATGAAAAACGGCGATCCCATCTTCAGCGGACGTCAAACTGCCGATCGGAGTGCCTTTCGCATAGCCTTCCGGATAGCCTTCGGAAGCCAGCACAACGCTGACGGCGGCCGTATCCTTCCACCTTAGGTCAACATCCTTCTCATGCAGAAGATCTAAGAGCACCTGAATGAGGTCAGATTCCATTCTCGGCACGACAACCTGTGTTTCCGGATCTCCGAAGCGCGCGTTGAATTCAATGACTTTTGATCCGTTTTCCGTCAGAATCAGCCCCGCGTACAGCACGCCCGTGAAGGAGCGCCCCTCTTTGACCATTGCTTTTGCCGCCGGCTTCACAATCGTTTCGACTGCGCTTCTGACGATATCATCGGAAATGTGCGGCACTGGTGAGTAGGCTCCCATTCCGCCCGTATTCGGCCCTTTATCCCCATCGAAGGCGCGTTTATGATCTTGAGCGATTACCATCGGATAGACGGTCTCCCCTTTTACAAACGCCATTAAAGAAAATTCTTCGCCGGCGAGGAACTCTTCAATGACCACAGATGCGCTCGCCTCCCCGAATTTCTCATCCTCAAGAAAATCATGCAGGCATTCAATCGCTTCTTCTTCCGTCATCGCGACCGTGACACCTTTTCCGGCGGCAAGCCCGTCCGCTTTAATGACAATCGGCGCACCTTTTTGCTGCACATATGCTTTCGCCTCTTCAAATGAAGTAAACGTCTCATACTCCGCCGTCGGAATGCCGTATTTTTTCATTAAATCCTTGGCAAACTGTTTGCTTCCTTCAATGATAGCCGCTTTTTCAGACGGTCCGAAAACAAGCAGTCCGGCTTTTTCAAACTCGTCCGCTATCCCTTCAATCAGAGGAACTTCGGGGCCGATAATCGTCAGCCCGACATGATGTTCTTTCGCAAACGCAATGAGTGCGGCATGATCGCTTTCTTCAATGTTGACCAGCGTCGCGCAGTCTGCCATACCGTCATTTCCGGGCGCGGCGTACACCGTGTCAACAAGCGGGCTTTGCGCCGCTTTCCAAGCCAATGTATGCTCTCTGCCGCCTTTTCCGATAATCAATACATTCACGCTTCGTTCCCCCTCTTAATGTTTGAAATGTCTGATGCCGGTGAATACCATGGCGATCCCGTATTCATCCGCTTTTTTAATCGAATCTTCATCGCGGACCGATCCGCCTGGCTGGATAATCGCCGTGACGCCCGCTTTTGCGGCTTCTTCGACTGTATCCGGCATCGGGAAAAACGCGTCTGATCCGAGCGCGCTGCCTTTTGCTTTTTCTCCGGCCTGCTCAATGGCGATTTTAGCTGAACCGACGCGATTCATCTGTCCCGCTCCCACACCGACCGTCATATGGTCTTTTGCAAGAACGATCGCGTTGGATTTCACATGTTTGACGACTTTCCAAGCCAGCTTCAAATCTTCCCATTCCTGCTCGCTCGGCTCTCTTTTTGTCGGGATGCTGATGTCGGCGTCATCAAATCCATGGACGTCTAAATCTTGAATCAAAAGACCGCCCTGTACGGATGTCAGCTGTTTTTCTTTCTTCCCTGATGCGGACACTTCAAGCGTGAGCAGACGAAGGTTTTTCTTCGCCGTCAGTACGTTCAGCGCTTCTTCACTGAAAGAAGGGGCGATAATGATTTCTAAAAAGATGCCGTGAAGGGCTTCAGCCGTTGCCTGATCAACTTCACGGTTCAGCGCGATGATGCCGCCGAAAATGGAGGTTTTATCAGCTTCATACGCTTTATTGAATGCTTCCTCAATTGAAGCTCCCGTACCGACTCCGCACGGGTTCATATGTTTAACGGCAACAGCTGCGGGTTCTGTAAATTCCCGGACGATTTGAACGGCCGCATCTGCGTCCTTAATATTGTTGTAAGAAAGCTCTTTGCCGTGAAGCTGTTTTGCCGCCGCGATGGAACCGGAGACGGGAAGTGCGCTTTGATAGAAAACAGCCTCTTGGTGAGGGTTTTCACCATAGCGGAGCGATTGTTTTTTCTCAAATGTAACGGTGAATTGCTCAGGGTCTTTCTCACCGGCCTCGCGTGTTAAGTAATCAGCGATTAATGCGTCGTATGCCGCGGTATGGCGGAATACTTTGGCCGCAAGCTCGCGTTTTCTTTTAAGCGAAACGCCGCCGTGTTCTTTAATCTCATTGAGCACGGAGCTGTAATCGGCCGGATCTGTGATGACCGTCACATCCTGATGGTTTTTCGATGCGGCGCGCAGCATGCCGGGACCGCCGATATCAATGTTTTCTATCGCTTCATCGTATGTTACGTCTTCTTTCGAAATCGTTTCTTTAAACGGGTAAAGGTTGACGACCACAAGGTCAATGGGGGCAATGCCATGCTCATTGATCTGCGCCATATGCTCTTCATTGTCTCTTACGGCAAGCAGTCCGCCGTGAATATTAGGATGGAGCGTTTTTAACCGTCCGTCCATAATTTCAGGAAATCCGGTCACTTCTGAAATGCCGATGACATCCACACCGTTTTCCTGAAGAAGTTTTTTTGTTCCTCCGGTCGAAATGACTACGACGCCGAGCTCTGTCAGTTCCTTTACGAAAGGTACGAGATTTGTTTTATCAGAAACACTGATTAGTGCGCGTTTGATTGTCATGCCTTTTCACCTCTGTTATTTAGTCCCAGCAGCTGTTTCACAACGCTCGGATACCATTTGTGCTCAAGCTCGTGTATTGTATGCTCTATGTTTTCAAGCGTATCGTTTTCCTGTATTTCGAATGCTTTTTGCGCGATAATCGGTCCGGTGTCCATGCCTTCGTCGACGTAATGAACGGTAATGCCCGCCACTTTCACACCGGCCCGATACGCCTGTCCGACAGCGTCAATCCCGGGGAATGCCGGAAGAAGCGAGGGATGTATATTAATAATGCGGCCCCCGTATGCTTCAAGCAGCGTATCTCCAATCAGTCTCATATAGCCGGCGAGAACGATTAATTCCGCCCCGTGCAGGCGCAGCTGTTCAATAACGGCCCGTTCAAAGGCCGCTTTGTTTTCAAAAGATGACGGTTCAAAGGCGAATGACGGAATGTGTAAAGCCTCCGCCCTTTCCACCGCCTTTGCCTGAGGCTTATCCGTCACGAGAAGCGAGAGCTCCGCATCCCACTTCTCTTCTCTCATGCGTTTGGCAATGGCCTCGAAGTTCGATCCGTTTCCTGAAGCAAATACCGCAAACTTTTTCATGAAAGAGCCGCACCGCCGAAAGAAATGCCTTCGCCCCGCTTGACCCGGCCGATCAAATAAGCCTTCTCGCCCTGAGCTTCAAGCGTGTCGATAACGTCTGTCAAGTCCTCTTCTTTAACGGCAAGGACAAAACCGATGCCCATATTAAAGACATTGAACATTTCTTCTTCTTTCAGCTTGCCGTGCTCCTGCAGAAACGGAAAAATCGGCGGGATCGGCCATGATCCGTGATCAATTTCCGCGCTCAATCCGTCCGGCAGCATCCGCGGGATGTTCTCGATGAATCCTCCGCCTGTCACATGCGCCATGCCGTCCACCTTACCGCTTTTCACCGCCTTGAGCACCGGCTTCACATATATTCTCGTCGGTTCCAGCAATTCTTCTCCGAGAGGACGCGCAAACGGTTCATAGACAGTATCCAAATCAAGTCCGCCGTCATCAAGAAGCACTTTTCTCACTAGGGAAAATCCGTTGCTGTGAAGGCCGCTTGAAGTAAGTCCGATTAAGAGATGCCCCTCTTCAATATGTTCACCGGTGACGATTTCGTCTTTTTCCGCGACGCCGACTGAAAAGCCCGCAATATCGTATTCATCAGCCGTATACAGCCCCGGCATTTCCGCCGTCTCACCGCCGATAAGCGCTGATCCTGACTGCTCGCATCCGTCCGCCACGCCCTGAACGATCTGCTCAATTTTCACCGGATCAGCCTTGCCGACCGCCAAATAATCAAGGAAAAACAGCGGCTCCGCTCCTTGGGCAAGCACATCGTTTACACACATCGCGACCGCATCGACGCCGATCGTGTCATGCTTATCCATTGAAAATGCGAGTTTCAATTTGGTGCCGACACCGTCTGTTCCGGAAATTAAAACAGGCTTTTGATACGGAAGCTCTGACAGATCAAACATTCCGCCAAAACCGCCCAGGCTTCCCATAACGCCGAGCCTTTTCGTGCGCTCCACGTGTTTTTTCATTCGTTTGACGGCTTCGTATCCGGCTTCGATGTCAACTCCGGCATTTTTATAAGCATCAGACATCCCTATCACTCCTTGTCAATTCGTTTCTCCTTAAAAGGCAGAAAGAGAAAGGCAGCCTGAATTCCCGCTGCCTTTATGTCATTTTCACATTTTATTTTGTCAGCACCGCTTCTTTTACGTGAGGAAGCACTGTATCCTGATAAATTTCCGTCGGATATTTGCCCGTAAAACAAGCGAGGCATTGTCCGCAATTGGTGTCTTCAAATTTTCGGCCGACTCCTTTTAACAATCCGTCTACACTTAAGAAAGAAAGCGTGTCAGCACCGATGATCTGGCGGATTTCTTCCACAGAATGAGAGGAAGCGATCAGCTCCTCATGGGTTGATGTGTCGATGCCGTAGAAGCACGGATGAGCGATCGGCGGTGAACTGATCTTGACGTGCACCTCTGTCGCTCCCGCTTCTCTGAGCATTGTGACAATCCGGCGGCTTGTCGTCCCGCGCACGATGGAATCATCAACCATGACGACCCGTTTTCCTTCGACAACACCGCGGACGGCGGACAGCTTCATTCTGACACCTTGCTCACGGAGAGCCTGTGACGGCTGGATAAACGTTCTGCCGACATAACGATTTTTAATGAGACCGAGTTCGTACGGGATGCCCGTTGCCTCGGCATAGCCGATGGCTGCAGAAATACTGGAATCCGGCACGCCTGTGACGACATCCGCTTCAACCGCGGACTCCTGGGCAAGCATTTTTCCGAGGTTTTTCCGGGCGCTGTGCACGTTAATGCCGTCGATATTGCTGTCAGGTCTTGAGAAATAAATGTACTCCATGCTGCAGATGGAACGGTTGATATTCATGGAGAAACGCTCTGATTTCATGCCTTCATCATTGATGATCAGCATTTCGCCCGGCTCTACCTCGCGAAGGTATGTCGCACCGACCACATCGAATGCGCACGTTTCTGAAGCGACGACGTAAGCATCACCCAACATGCCGATTGACAGCGGTCTGAGTCCGTTCGGGTCAAGCGCTACGATCATTTCTGTTTCAGTCATGATTAAAAAGGCATAAGCGCCTTTCAGCATGGACAGCGAATTTTTGATTTGATCCTTCAGCGAAAAGTGTCCGCTGCGTTTAATCAGATGAGCCAGCACCTCCGTATCGGAGGAAGTCTGAAAGATGCTCCCTTGGTTTTCAAGCTGCTGCTTCAACTGTGTGGCGTTGACCAAGTTGCCGTTATGGGCGAGCGCGAGGCTGCCGTTGTTTTGCGAACGGAACAGGAGCGGCTGAACATTTTCATATCCGCCTCCGCCAGCCGTCGCATAACGGACGTGCCCGATCGCGCCTTTTCCCTTCACTTTGCTCAGTTCGCCGTTTTGAAAAACCTCGGTAATAAGCCCCTGTCCTTTATGCGCCGTCAGTTTTTCACCGTCAGTTGCGACAATTCCCGCGCCTTCCTGTCCCCTGTGCTGGAGGCTGTGCAGGCCGTAATACGTGATCTGCGGAGCTTCTTCATGTCCCCAGATGCCAAACACACCGCATTCTTCATTCAGGCCTTTGATTTCAGCAAGCATGGAATAGCTCCTTTCCACGCGCGCTCAAGTTCTTTCGTTTGCGCGTGAACCAATTGTTGTCCGTCCTGGTTTTGAATCGCCAGAAGTCCGTCAGCCGTTACCTCGCCGATATGAACCGCATCGGCCGCAGCCGCTTCAAACGCCGCTTGGTGTTCTTTTTTCACCGAAACGACGAAGCGGGATTGAGATTCAGAGAATAATAATGCCGCTTCCCCTTCTACAGTCACGTTGGCGCCAAGGTTTTCCGTCGTCATGACGCTTTCTGCAATCGCTACGCCTAAGCCGCCTTCTGATACGTCATGCGCTGATTGAACGAAGCCTTTTTTAATCGCGTCAAGCAATGCTTTTTGGCGTGACAGCTCTATATCAAGATCGATTTGCGGCGCTTTGCCGTAAATGCGGCCTTCTGTCATTTTTTGCAGTTCGCTTCCGGCAAACTCAGGTTTTGTTTCGCCGATCACGTATACAAGATCCCCCGCTTGTTTGAAATGCTGTGTCGTAATATGAGCGGTATCTTCAATTAAGCCGACCATGCCGATAACAGGCGTCGGGTAGATCGCCGTTCCGTTCGATTCATTATAAAGTGATACGTTTCCGCCGATGACGGGTGTGCTGAGAACATTGCACGCCTCGCTGATGCCGTCGGCCGCTTTTTCGATCTGCCAGAAAATTTCAGGTTTTTCCGGGTTTCCGAAATTCAGATTATCCGTGACCGCAAGCGGTTCGGCGCCGGAGCATACGATGTTGCGCGCCGCTTCGGCAACGGCGATTTTTCCGCCTTCTTCTGGATCAAGATATAAATAACGGGCGTTACAATCCGTCGTCATCGCCAGCGCTTTTTTCGTGCCGCGGATTCTGAGCACTCCCGCGTCAGAGCCCGGAGCGACCACCGTATTTGTGCGCACCATGTAGTCATATTGATCGTACACCCACTCTTTGCTGGCGATTGTCGGCTGCTGCAGCAGGGCAAAAAGCGTCTCTGTCGCATCTTTTACTTCAGGCGCGGGAACTTCCGTTTCCTGAAACTCGCGGTAGTACGCGGGTTCTGCTGACGGCTTGTGGTATACAGGTGCTTCTTCCGCCAGCGCGTCGACCGGAAGCTCGCAAACAACCTCTCCGTTATGGCGGAGGCGGAGCATTTTATCATCCGTAACATGACCTACGGAAACCGCTTCAAGATCATATTTATCAAAAATATCGACAATTTCCTGTTCACGTCCGCGTTCAATGACGAGAAGCATGCGTTCCTGAGACTCAGAAAGCATCATTTCGTAAGCGGTCATACCTGTTTCCCGCTGTGGAATGAGATCAAGGTTCATTTCAATGCCTGAGCCGGCTTTGCTTGCCATTTCAGCACTCGAACTTGTCAGACCGGCCGCCCCCATATCCTGAATGCCGACTAAGGCGTCGCATTGGATGACTTCAAGGCATGCTTCCAAGAGAAGTTTTTCCATGAAAGGATCGCCGACCTGCACCGCGGAACGTTTTTCTTCAGATGAATCTGACATTTCTTCCGATGCGAAAGTAGCGCCGTGTATGCCGTCGCGGCCCGTTTTAGCGCCGACGTACATGACCGTGTTGCCGACACCTTTCGCCTGGCCTTTTTTAATATCTTTATGATCAATTAAGCCGACGCACATTGCATTGACAAGCGGATTGCCCTCATAGCTTGCGTCAAACTGCACTTCTCCGCCGACCGTCGGAATTCCGATACAGTTTCCGTATCCCGCGATTCCCGCCACTACTTCTTCAAACAAGTACTTCACACGAGGTGAAGTGAGCTCACCAAATCGAAGAGAGTTTAATACAGCTATCGGACGGGCGCCCATTGAGAAAACGTCACGGATGATGCCGCCCACTCCCGTCGCAGCACCTTGGTATGGCTCAATCGCTGACGGATGGTTATGAGATTCAATTTTGAACACGACCGCCTGATTGTCACCGATGTCAACGATTCCCGCGCCTTCTCCGGGACCCTGCAGCACGCGTTCGCCGCTAGTCGGGAATTTACGTAAAACCGGTTTTGAGTTTTTATAGCTGCAGTGCTCTGACCACATGACGGAAAAAATCCCGATTTCCGTGTAGTTCGGCAATCTTCCGATAATAGATTCAATGAGTGCGAACTCGTCATCACTGACACCCATTTGCTGATAGAGTTTCTCTTCTTTTATTTGTTCTTTACTTGGTTCAAGCAGTAGCGACATGAGTTTCCCTCCAATTTTTCACGATAGACCGGAACAATGTAAGACCGTCTGCGCTGCCGAGCAGTTCATCGACTGCGCGCTCAGGGTGAGGCATCATGCCTAATACGTTGCCTTTCTCATTCACGACGCCGGCAATGCCGCTGACGCTTCCGTTAATATCGCCGCCGTATGTGAAGGCGATTTGATTGTTTTCTTTTAATCTTTCAAGCGTTTCGTCATCACAGTAGAAATTGCCTTCGCCGTGGGCAACCGGAATCGTAATCGATTGTCCTTTTTCATAGGAAGATGTGAATAACGTGCCGCCGTTCTGCACGATTAATTCAACCGGTCGGCAGATGAACTTTAAATCTTTGTTGCGTCTCATCGCGCCGGGCAGAAGTCCGAGCTCCTGCAGAATCTGGAATCCGTTGCAGACGCCGAGAACCGGTTTTCCTTCGGCAGCCGCTTTTTTCACGGCCGGCATGATGTTTGCGAATCTGGCGATGGCGCCGCATCTCAAGTAGTCGCCGTATGAAAACCCGCCGGGGATGAGCACGCCGTCAAATCCGTCAAGGCTTGTTTCCTCGTGCCAGACATACTCGACTTCTTCGCCGAGTTCGTCTTTTACGGCGTGGAACATATCAATATCACAGTTGGAGCCGGGTAACACAATCACCGCAAATTTCACTGTGCGACAACCTCCTCAACTTCATATCGGTAGTCTTCAATGACTGTATTGGCAAGAAGCTTTTCACACATTTCTTTCACGAGCGCGTCAAGATCGCGGTCAGATTTTTCAATCGTCAGCTCCATGTATTTTCCGATGCGCACATCCTGCACTTCATTGTAGGTCATACTGTGCAATGCATGCTGCACCGCGCTTCCTTGAGGATCGAGCACACTTTCTTTTAAGCTGACATAAACTTTCACTTTATACATTATGAAATGCCTCCCAGTCTTTTGAAAATCTCTTCATATGCGTCGGTTAAGCTTCCCAGGTTCCGTCTGAACAAATCTTTATCGAGCTTTTCGTTTGTGTCTTTGTCCCACAGACGGCACGTGTCAGGAGAAATTTCATCCGCTAAAAGAACCCGTCCCTCTGCGTCTAAGCCGAATTCCAGCTTAAAATCTATTAATCTGACGCCGCAGTCTTCAAAAATATGCTGCAGCTCTTGATTCACCTGTTTTGTAATCGATTTGATCGTTTCCACCTGCTCAGGAGCCGCCGCTTTTAAAAGCCAGATATGATCTTCTGTGATGAGCGGATCGCCCAGTGCGTCATCTTTATAGTAAAATTCGATAATCGGCTGCGGAAGCTTAGTTCCTTCCGGGATGCCGAGACGTTTCGACATGCTTCCGGCGGCAACGTTTCTGACCACGACTTCAAGCGGAATGATGCTCACTTTTTTGATAAGCTGCTCTGATTCTGAAACACGCTCCACAAAGTGGTTGTCAATTCCTTCGGCGTGCAGATGTTTGAAAATCAGGCTTGAAATTTCATTGTTCAGACGGCCCTTTCCGCTGATCTCCGCTTTTTTCTCACCGTTAAAGGCTGTTGCGGAATCCTTGTAGACCACGCGGAGAATCTGTTCGTCTTCAGTTTGATAAATCCGTTTCGCTTTTCCTTCATAAAGAAGATTATTGTTCACAATATTCACGGAAGGCCTCCTAACCCGAATGTTGGGAATATTCAATCTATGGCGGCTGAAGAAGCCGCCTCCGGCTGGCTTCTTCTATAAACCTAAACGCTCAAAGATCAAGTCGACGTTTTTCAAATGATAATTGTAGTCAAAGCAATCGGCAATCTGTTCCGGTGTGAGACGGGACGTGATTTTTTCCTCCGCTTCGACAAGCTGGCGGAACGGCACTTGTTTTTCCCACGCTTCCATCGCTTTCGGCTGAACCGTGTCATATGCTTCTTCACGAGGCAGACCCGTGTCGATTAAAGCAAGCAGCACGCGCTGAGAATAGATCAAACCGAGTGTGCGGTCCATGTTGCGTTTCATATTTTCCGGGAATACCGTTAAGTTTTTGACGATATTGCTGAATCGGTTCAGCATGTAATTCAGCGCGATTGTCGCGTCAGGAAGAATGATGCGCTCAGCTGATGAATGAGAAATATCACGCTCATGCCATAACGGTACATTTTCGTATGCCGTCAGCATGTACCCGCGGATCACGCGCGCCATGCCCGTCATATTTTCCGACCCGATCGGATTCCGTTTATGAGGCATAGCCGATGAGCCTTTTTGTCCTTTTGCAAAAAACTCTTCCACTTCACGTGTTTCACTCTTTTGCAGACCGCGGATTTCCACTGCGAATTTTTCAATGCTCGTCGCGATCAAAGCCAGTGCCGCCATGTAATCCGCATGACGGTCGCGCTGTAATGTCTGAGTGGAAATCGGCGCCGCTTTCAGGCCGAGTTTTTCACAGACATACTGCTCTACGAACGGATCAATATTTGCATATGTGCCGACCGCGCCGGAAAGCTTCCCGACTTCGATCCCTTCTTTTGCCTGCTTGAAACGTTCAAGGTTGCGTTTCATTTCTTCGTGCCAAAGCGCGAGTTTCAGGCCGAATGTCGTCGGTTCCGCGTGTACGCCATGCGTGCGGCCCATCATGACCGTGTATTTATGTTCTTTCGCTTTTTCTTTTATAATGTCAACAAATCTCTCAATGTCCTTGAGCAAGATCTCATTCGCCTGTTTTAATAGATAGGAAAGAGCGGTATCCACGACATCTGTTGACGTCAGGCCGTAGTGAACCCATTTTCTTTCTTCGCCTAATGATTCTGAAACCGCGCGGGTGAATGCAACGACGTCATGGCGCGTATCCTGCTCGATTTCCAAAATGCGGTTGATGTCGAAAGACGCGTTTTCGCGCATGACTTTGACGTCTTCTTTCGGAATGACGCCAAGCTCAGCCCAGGCTTCACAGGCTAAAATCTCGACTTCCAGCCATGCCTGGTATCTGTTTTCGTCCGTCCAGATCGCGGACATTTCAGGTCTTGAATAACGTTCGATCATTATGCTCGTCCTCCGTCTCTTTTCATCCATATGTTCGTGATGTCCTGAATCCATGTTTCATCAGGCTTCCGCAAAAATGTCATATGCCCCATTTTGCGGCCTTTTTTAATCTCATGTTTTCCGTACAGGTACAGTTTGGCTTCCTTTAAAAGCTCCGTATGCTCCTCCGCAAGCTTCACTTCATCACCGAGCAGATTCACCATCATTCCCGGTTTGAGAAGATCGGTTCTGCCGAGAGGAAGTCCGCAGACCGCTCTGATGTGCTGTTCGAATTGGCTCGTTTCACAAAGGTCGAGCGTATAATGCCCGGAGTTGTGAGGACGCGGCGCCAGTTCATTAATCAAAAGGTCTCCATCTTCCGTGACGAACATTTCCACCGCAAGGGGCCCGACAAGTTCCAATTTCTCCGCGAGCTGAACGGCAAGCGCCTCTGCCCGCTTTTGAACCGTTTCCTCCGCTCTCGCGGGCACGATGCTTTGGAACAGAATATTATTTTTGTGGATATTTTCAGCAGCCGGAAAGGTTGAAATCTCACCGTGCACCGATCTCGTCACGATAACGGAAAGCTCCATCCGGAACGATACCCAGCTTTCAAGTATGCACGTGCCGTTTTCTAACAGCGCAGCCGCTTCATCTGTCTGTCCTTCTTCCTTAATGACAAATTGGCCTTTGCCGTCATATCCGCCGCGGCATGTTTTCAGCACCGCCGGGAGCCCCAGTGCCTGAACGGCTTCCTCAAGCTCCCGTCCGCTGTTTACGATCCGATAAGGCGCGACTTGACAGCCTGCTGACTGGATCGCCTTTTTTTCCGTTTCCCTGTTTTGGGTGATGAGCAGCAGCTCGCTTCCCTGGGGAAGATATGCATGTTCTTTGAGCCAGTTGAGCGCCTCGTAATCGATATTTTCAAATTCGTACGTAATGATGTCACTGACTCCGGCCAATTTTTGAATCGCTTCACGGTCATTGTACTGGGCGGTAATCTCAATATCGGCGATCTGTCCGCATGGCGAGTCTTTCACGGGATCGACGACAGCGACTTTATAGCCCATCTGTTTTGCGGCGACAGCCATCATTTTTCCGAGCTGTCCGCCTCCGATAATGCCGATAACGGCGCCGGGGTAAATCGTTTTTTTATCAGACAAGCTGATCACTGCTTTCCAGCACCGTTTGTTTTGTCGCATTTCTTCTCGCCTCTAGTTTATCCGCAATGTCGTCGTCAAATGCCGACAAAATTTGCGCGGCTAACAGACCCGCGTTCACTGCGCCCGCTTTCCCGATCGCAGTCGTCGCGACCGGCACGCCGCCTGGCATCTGTACGATAGACAGAAGAGAATCAAGCCCGTTAAGCGATTTTGTCTGAACCGGTACGCCGATCACCGGCAGCGTCGTTTTGGCCGCCGTCATTCCCGGCAGATGCGCCGCTCCTCCGGCTCCGGCAATAATGACTTTTAAGCCCCTGTCTCTGGCGCTTTCTGCATATTCAAACATCAAATCAGGCGTCCGGTGCGCGGATACCACCTGTTTTTCATAAGGAATGTGAAGTTCGTCAAGTATGTCGCATGCATGTTTCATTGTCTCCCAATCGGAGGTGCTTCCCATGATGATTCCTGCTAGCGGCTGCATTCTGTTCCCACCTTCTCATGCTTTGTTTTTCAGAAAAAAAAGCCCGGCTTATATTGCAACTATGAGGAAGCAATACAAACCGGGCATGGCGCGCGTATCGTCAGTCGTTCGCTTCTGCGATATCCATGTCAGCTGTTTATCACTTTCCTGCATAGTCCGGCCGTTTACGGCAGCCGGGTAGAAACTTATGGGCCATATTCCCAAGATTATATGAGGTCGTGTTTTGATTTCATGTTTATCTTAACAACGGACTTGGATAATGTCAACGACATTATCGAACGATATAAAAATTCTTTCTTTTAATGTTCGTGTTTAGATCAATTTCCCTTCAAATACGATTTTTTTCCCGCAAGGAACGACTTGAATTGATCCATTTTCTTTCTTTTCTGTAAAGATCGGCTCTTCCATCCGCCGGACGGGCATATAGCCCTCTTCCTTCATTAAAGTGAGAATGGTATCAATCGTTTCATCTTCCGTTACTTCAAACCGTTTCTTTTTTGGCTTTGTCATTCCTTAATTCTCCTCTTTTTCACTGCTTTCACCCAGAATCCGCCGTGGATCGCTTTCGGCTCAAAAGCGATGATAAACGCTTTTTCATCAAGCGTTTTAATCGTATCATAAAGCTGAAGCTCATATTTGCGCGGCGTCAGAATCTGCATGGCGGTCCGGTCTCCTTCAAGTCCGCCCGCAACCCAGCTTGTAACCCCGTATCCTTTTTCCCGGAGCTGTTTCGGCAGGTCCAGATCAAGCTCTTTCGTAATGACGTTGACTGTTATGTAGCCGAGCGCCAGTTTTTCTTCAATTTTCATTCCCACTATGACGCCGAGGCCGTAGCCGAGCGCATAGGCAATGACGTTTTGAATTTGATTCAGATTGCCGAGCACAAGACTCAGGCCGGTCACATACACAAGGATTTCAATCGTACTGATGCCTGCGGCGAAATAGCGCTGTCCCTTTAATGTCAGAATCATCCTGATCGTAAAGAAAGAGACATATATAATGTTAATGATGAGAATAATGAGAACCATACCTATACTGTTGGATAAAATCGTCTGCATCATTGATTCCCCCTCCTCTGACTTTGAAAAGCCAATCTTTCAATTAAGGATAGTTTACCCTCTTTTCATCATTTTCAAAAGAAAAAAAAGCCCGCCCCGCAAGGCAGACTTTCAAGCTCTTATCAGTGAAGCTCGGCTTTTTTCAATCGTTTGACGGCTTCATATTCCTTCTCAAGTTCACTCAGCGTGTATCCGGACAGTTCCTGAACATGGTCTTGATAAAACCCTGAGCGGATCAGCTTTGTTCTCAGGTGCTGTTTTTTCCGATTAATGGCTTCTCGCAACAACGGGGCCATCTTCATCATCCCTTTCCGAATCATAAAGAGTAGTGCCGCTTTCGAATTGCTGTTGCTCTCATCATATCTCGGCCGGGTCCTCAAAACAACACGCTTTATTAGAAAAATTTGTAAACATTGTGAAAGACAAATTTCGACTTATAAAGGGATCAGCGAAGCAGTAAAGTACTCTGAAATAAGCGGCCATGTCACAGCCGTAAAAACGAGCATGATGATAACCGCCGCGGAAATACAGTACATCACGTCAGCCGCAGGCTTTTCAGCCGATTTGTATAGAATCTGCACAAACTGCACCATCGCCGAGGCGGCCAGAAACAAGGTCAGCGCCGTAAACACCACGGTGATGACCGGCAGATTCAATATCGCGAAAATCATCCACACGATAGAGCAGGCGACAGCCGGAACCAAAAGCGATCCGACCCCCGCGGCCGCATCCCGCATCGTGATTTTCTGTTTCATCATATAGCGTGATACAAGCCAGACCGCGCCCGCCGCAGCGGCAAAAAAGACGAGCGTATACACGAGAACGACGGTAAAGCCGTCAAAAAACGTATGATGCCGCTCCCCGTATCCGAGAGGCCTTTGCTGGCTTGCCCTCAGCTGAAACCAATTTCCGATTGAGAAAAAGATACTGAATACAAGCATTGAAATAAGAGCATATTTAAAGCGGGAAAAGCCGTCTTCCCCAACGACCTTCACCGGTGATGTCAAAATGCGCAGCGCGAAACGGCAATAACGTTTGACCGCGGCCCATGCAGAAGCGAGTTTTTCCGTAAAAGCCGAAGCCGGGCGCCGTTCCTTATCTTTTTTCTTTTGCTTTTGATAACGTCCCGCATTTCTGGACATTCTCGACAGCGGTTCTTCATCAGTCCCCTGATGCTGTTTTTCTTCTTCCAACGTTTCTTTTCTTTCTTCCGTCATGTCAGCAACTCCTATCAAAAAAATACGGCGGAATTTGTTAAACAAGAAAATAAAACACTTATATAAGGTACCGAAGCGTCCTTAAACAGTCAAGCGGTTTTCTTCACCCGGACACCCACATGACGTTTTATAGTATGTATTGGTTTTACGGAATAGGACAAAAACAAAAAACCGGCTGTCCTCAGCCGGTTTTCCGTTATTTCAAGAAGATGAAATACAGGATAAAGATGACGAACAGCCCGTACATAATCGGGTGAACGCTTTTTCCTTTTCCTTTGCAGATCATTGTAATCGGGTAGAATATAAAACCGATCGCAATCCCCGTCGCAATGCTGTACGTCAGCGGCATCATAATCATCGTTAAGAATGCCGGCACAGCCACCTCGAATTTATCCCAGGCGATCTTACCGAGCGGCGCCACCATCAGCGCGCCGACAATAATTAAAGCCGGAGCCGTCACATTCGTGGTGACAACTGACAGAAGCGGCGAGAAAAACATCGCCAGCAAAAAGAGAATGCCCGTCACAACAGCCGCGAAGCCGGAGCGCGCCCCCGCCGCAACGCCTGAGCTGGATTCAACATAAGAAGTCGTTGTAGACGTACCGAGTACGGCTCCGATAACGATTGATGTCGAATCTGCCAGAAGCGCTCTTCCCGCACGCGGAAGTTTGTTTTCCTTCATCAGCCCGGCCTGTGTCGCTACAGCCACCAGCGTTCCGGCCGTATCGAAAAACCCGACGAACAAGAAAGTTAAAATGACAATCAGCATTTGGACGGAGAAGATATCCGGAAGATGCATCCACGCCTGTCCGAAAGTCGGCGCAAGACTCGGCACGCTGCCGACAATGTGCGTCGGAACCGGAATCAGTCCGCAGACCATGCCGGCAACCGCCGTCAGAAGCATTCCGATAAATACGCCGCCGTTTACGCGAAGCACCATCAGAATGACCGTCACAATAACACCGAAAACCGTCAGCAGCACAGGGCCGCTGTGAATATTGCCGATAGACACCAAAGTCGATGAGTTCGCTTCAATAATGCCCGAACCCTGCAAACCGACAAATGTGATAAACAAACCGATACCCGCGCCGACCGCCAATTTCAGCTCAGGCGGAATCGCATTAATGATTTTTTCCCGCAGTCCCGTCAGCGAAAGCGCCACGAAGATAATTCCGGAAATTAAGACGCCGGAAAGCGCAGCCTGCCATGAAATCCCCATGCCGAGTACGACAGAGAAAGCAAAAAACGCATTTAATCCCATACCCGGCGCAATCGCGATCGGATACTTTGCAATGAGCCCCATTAAAATACAGCCGGCCGCAGATGCCAAGGCTGTAGCGGTGAACACCGCGCCCTGATCAATTTTTAATGCTTCGGGAAATCCTTTCACACCGTTTAAAGACAATGTCAGCGGATTGACGAACAGAATGTACGCCATTGACAAAAAGGTCGTTAAACCGCCGATGATTTCATTACGATAGCTTGTCCCCAGCTCATCAAACTGAAAAAATTGCTTCAAGCCAATTGCCTCCTTCATTCTCTCCCATTTATTCTGCCCGTTATCCGCCAAATAAAAAACGCCCCAAATACATTTGGGACGCTTGACTACATACGTTCAGTCTGAATAAATAAGAATGGATTATTTATATCAAACGATTGAGATTGATCCGTAGTCAAGCCATTTACGGTAGCTTGGTAGAAACTTGCGGGCCATATCCCCGCCATTATACGATATCTGCATATTTGATTTCTGAGTCTATTGTATCAATTCAATTTTGAAAACTCAATAAAAAAAACGAACAATCCCGTTAAAAAAATTTGGTTTATTCGTTAATTGACCAAAAATGGAAGACGGCAAAAGCCGCCTTCCAGACATCATTTTCCGTCCGCAGGCCGAACCGGCACCGCGAATGTGATCTTGCTGTCACCTGCTAAAATGTTCATGGCCGTTTGATTGACGTACAAAGCGTATGAATCGAATGAAAAATCGCGCAACGAATAGTCTTTATCGGATGAATCATCCAATTCAAAAACGGATTCCATTTCACCCGTTTTAAGATTCATGACTTTCGCCTTATTCCCTTTCAGATAATAGCCTTTTTCATACTCATCAACTGATGGCCAGGTTTTCATTTTTTTCGTATTGCCGAGACCGATTGACTCACCGACATTGATCAGCTGATCTTCATCCGCCTTGCTTACATCAATTCCGCTGAATTGATAATCCACAATTACCCGTCTGCCTTGCTGTTTGATTTTTTTGATGGTAATGCCGACATGATGATGTTTCGTTTCATAGCTGACGGGCAGTTTTGTTTTCAAAGGGACAATTTCTCCAGGCTCTGATTCTGATTTTATATCACCCGTTATGAAAAGTGTTTTCGCTTTCGGGTCTATCGGTTTGCTGAATTGAGTTTGGCCGCGTATTCTTTTCCCGCCTCCGGGAAGATTCTTTCTGCCGCCAAGTTCAATATTCGACATCGTCATTTCATAATGGTTTCCTGCATCATCCGTTGCTTCGTCAATCGAGATGGCATCATTTTTAGCTGCATCTAGAAAGTCGATAGAATACAGGAGAGCCGATCCCATCGTTCCGTTCTCCGCCCGGATATCGAAAAAGCGGTATAATCCGTGATTTACATTCACAGCTTTCGTTCCTTCAAGAGAAACGGACTTTTGTTTTTTGATCGGAAGTGTAAAGCGCCAGTTTCCGGGGATATCCTTGATTTGTGTAATGACAAGCGGAAGCTTATCACCGTCTTTCAGCTTTGAGCCGTCCGTGAACAGGCGAAGCTGCCCAGCGTACCGCCCGTCTTTCATTTTTTTCATATCACTGCTGTCATAATCCTCTGCTAACATATTCCGTGGATCTTTATAATCAACTTGAAAAGAGATGCTCTCCTCATCTGATTTCAAATTGTCAACGGTAAAATTGTAAACGAGCTGTCCGCTGTCGTAATACACACTTTTCACTGTCACCGTAATCCCGCGTGATTCCGCTTTCTCATTCAGTTTTGTCACCAAATTGCTTTTAAACAGCGCAGAACCTGCCTTATCCTGAAACAGACTGTAAATTTGTCCGGCAACAGGAATGTTTCCCATAGCCGTATTAACGGAGGGCATGAATAAACCTGAGGACAGATACAGAATAAACAAAGCAGCAGCAACCGCGAGGCCGTTTATCACTTTTCGTCCCCATCTCCGTCTGACGGCGCCTTCTTTTCCGGCACGGACAGCAGCGCTGTGTATCACGTTTTTCAATTCAGCTTTCGGCACGTCAATGTCCTGATACAATTGCTTCATTTGATGCTTTTCCATATATGTTTATCCTCCTTTTCCAGCTCCTGCTTCAATGCTTTTCTCGCCCTGTGCAGATGCGTTTTCACAGTGCCTTCCGCCATACCGGTCTGTTCAGCGATCATAGCAATCGAGAAATCTTGAAAATAATAAAGCTGAATGGTCAGCTGTATATGTTCGTCAAGCGTTTCCAAGGCATTCCGAAGATCTATGTATTCTTCAATGTTCTTATTCTCCGCGCGTGTATCATGTTGCGGCTCAAACGGGATGACGTCTCCGTGCTTTTTCCTCATCGCAAAAATCGTATGAAGCAAAATCCGGATCAGCCACGTTTTAAAATATTTCGGCTCCTTCAGCTGCGCGATATGAAGAAAAGCCTTGTAAGCCGTTTCCTGAACAGCGTCCAGCGTATCTTCCTTGTGATGCAAATAGAGATAAGCTGTTTTATATAAAGTCTCCTGATGAGCTGTGATCAGTTTTTCAAAGGCTGCGGCATCACCTTTTTTCGCCTTTTTGATCAATCGTTCTTCCTTCACCTTATCCACCTCCTATGCTGTTAGATATGAATCAGGGCAAAACGGTTTCAAAAAGATGAAAAAAAACGCCTCTTTTTTAAAAGAGACGTTTTTTTATCTTCATTTATTCCCACTCAATGCTTTCTAAACATTATAAGAATTAATTTATTGAATATCAAGCCTTTTGGGGTTTGTAGTTCCTTGATTTAGAAGTTACCATTAAAAATATTGCTCCCCCGTGTTCTGAATATTATGGGAGGGGGTAAATACTGTGATTTAGTGTTTTAGTTGACCTTATAATAAAAAAAGCGCACTAAATCGAATTGAAAGGTGCAAAAACATGATTACAAATCAACAATTAGTCATAAACAATTTGGAAGAAAAATTAAAATCATTTACCCATACAGTTAGCGGAGAGCTTACAAAGGAAGAAGATTTCATCATAGCAAATACAAAAATCCCCACTGATACATTCAATGTAATATTACCGAAATCTCCAAATATCAAAAATACAGTTAAGATCAGACATGGAATCGATAATTTTTCATATAAAAAATATCCCTTTAGTATTTGGATTGATGCTCAGTATTTAACTGAGGATTGGACAAAACTTATACAAGAATATGATCTAAAAGAAGCGGAACGTAATGTAATGATGAAACTTGAAAATACTCTTAATGTTGGGCAAAGAATTTCCCATCAGCTTATGATTACTGCTGTGAAAAATGATGAAGAACTTTTAAAATATATAGACATATTCACGAGCTTATTTGAGGGTACACCAGAAAAAGATGCACTAGAAAGTTATTTTAATACGTTTTCACAAGTAAAATTAGGTTCAGAAGTTCAGATGTTTATTGGATGCATAGATGAAATGCCTGTAACTACCGGTTTATTAATAGAAACCAAAGATAGCTATGGTATTTATGATGTGATGACAAAAGAAACATTTAGAGGTAAAGGAATTGGCAGTGAAATGTTTCAATTTCTTCTAAAGCAAACAAAGGATAAACAAAAACCAGTTGTATTACAGGCTTCAGAGGATGGAAAAAATATCTATAAGCGATTTGGATTTATAGATGTCGGAGAAATGGTTGTATTTGAATAGAGGGTTTCTTTAATTTGCTTAATTTGAACAAACTTTATTCTAAAACAACATTAATTATTATCCCATTGTGGAATACTTTTTCTTTAAAATTCACGATTCAATTAATAATATTGGATCAATTGTTGCTATAAAAGAAAAAAGAGCTTAGAACCCTTATAAACCAAGGATTCTAAGCTTCTTTTGACTATTCCCACTCAATCGTTGCAGGCGGCTTGCTCGTAATGTCATACACGACGCGGTTGATGTGTTTCACTTCGTTGACGATCCGTGTTGAAATCACTTCAAGCACATCCCAAGGGATACGCGCCCAGTCAGATGTCATGCCGTCAATTGATGTTACGGCACGGATACCGATTGTGTAATCATACGTTCTCGCATCTCCCATGACGCCGACGCTGCGGATGTCAGGAAGAACCGTGAAGTACTGCCAGATGTCGCGCTCAAGGCCGTGGTTCGCCACTTCTTCACGCAGAATCGCGTCTGATTCACGAACGATCTCAAGTTTTTCTTCCGTTACTTCGCCGAGTACGCGGATGCCAAGTCCAGGGCCCGGGAACGGCTGACGCCATACGATATCATCCGGAAGGCCGAGCTCTGTGCCGAGCGCGCGCACTTCGTCTTTGAAAAGGGTGTTCAGCGGCTCGATCAGTTCAAACTGCATATCTTCAGGAAGTCCGCCGACATTGTGATGCGATTTGATCGTTTGCGCCGTTGCAGTACCGCTCTCGATAATATCCGTGTAAAGCGTTCCTTGCGCAAGATAATCGATGCCTTTAAGCTTGTCCGCTTCATCATCAAATACGTAAATGAATTCGTTGCCGATGATTTTGCGTTTTTGCTCTGGATCAGAAACACCTTTCAGCTTGTTTAAGAATCTGTCTTTCGCATCAACTTTAATGACATTCATATTAAAGCCTTCGCTGAACGTTTTCATGACGCCTTCCGCTTCGCCTTTACGAAGCAGGCCGTGATCGACGAAAATACAAGTCAGCTGGTCGCCGATCGCTTTATGAATTAAAGCAGCCACAACAGAGGAATCAACACCGCCGCTTAGCGCGCAAAGAACCTGCTTGTCTCCGACTGTTTCACGGATTTTTTGCATTTCGATTTCGATAAAGTTTTCCATTGACCATTTGCCTTCACAATCGCAAACGCCGAATACAAAGTTTTTCAGAAGATCATTGCCGTATTCAGAGTGGCGCACTTCCGGGTGGAACTGAACGCCGTACCAATTCTTGTCCGCTTTGCTCATCGCTGAATTCGGACAGTGATGGCTTGTTGCGTCAACAGTGAAGCCTTCTGGAACTTCTACAACCAAATCGCCGTGGCTCATCCAGACAACTTGTTCTTCCGGAAGATCTTTGAACAAGTCAGGAGTTCCTTGAATCTGAATGTTGGCTTTTCCGTATTCGCGCTGGCTTGCCGCCTCGACTTTTCCTCCGAGATAATGAGTCATCAGCTGCATGCCGTAGCAGATGCCTAATACAGGAATATCGAGTTCAAAGATTTTTTCGTCACAGCGGAAAGATCCTTCATCATATACACTGTTCGGTCCGCCTGAAAGGATAATTCCTTTTGGATTCATTTCTTTGATTTCCTCAGCTGTCAACGTATGGGGGTGCAGCTCGCTATATACGCCAAATTCACGGATCCGGCGGGTAATCAGCTGGTTATACTGACTGCCGAAATCAAGAACAAGAATCATTTCATTCACTAACTTCGTCATGGTTGTCACCTAATCTCCTCTAAGTTTTTGACACAGAAAAAACGGAGGACAAACGTTCAGCCCTCTGTCGCGCAAGACTTGTCCGGAAGCCCGGCTTTTTAACGCTCCCGGGCTCCCATTTAACATTCATTTATTCTAACAACAGGACGATATGCGGTCAAGACTATCTTGTTTTAATTATATTTTCCCACAACTGTCCCGATTCATTCCAAAGCTCCGCTGCATTATCCCTGCGGTATAAGGCCCGCTCATAGAGCAGCGTCAGCTCGGACATGTCGTTTGTATGGTACGCCTCGTCAATCCTCGCGGCAAAATCGCGCAGTGTTTCTCCGTCTCCCCTGCTGAATCCTTTTCGTTTCAGCTGGCGGAGCAGCGCGGCATATGCGTCGAAAAAGACGTCTTCATCCGTACGCCGCTTCAATCTGGCTGCTGTAACGTGCGGAATCCAGCGCGCCCGGAGCACCCAGGCGAGTGCCGCCGCGGCTGAAATCACGATGACGATGGCTGCATACGGCCATAGCTGTGCCGCGGTTTTGTTGCGGATCACAGGCTGCGGTGCCGCACTGTGATCCCGTTTTTTCGGTGTTTCTTCTTTTTCTGGCTTTGTTTCCTGACGCTGCTTGTCAGACGGTTCATCCGAATTTCCCGCTGAGCCTCCGCTGTCTTTTGCCGCGGTATGATTTTGCTCTGACGTAAACTCCGTCGGATTGGTGAAGCCTTTTGTCGGCTCAAACGTCACCCAGCCCTGATCGGGAAAATACACTTCTACCCACGAATGGGCGTTGTTGTTTGTGACTTCATAAATGTGGCCGTTATGGTCGCCTGCCCCTTTATATTCGCCGGATGTATAGCCCTTCACCCAACGGGCGGGGATTCCCGCAGAGCGGAGCAGCACAGCCATTGCCGATGAAAAGTTATCACAATATCCTCTTTTCGTTTCAAACAGAAATTGATCGACATAATCCTGATTGTGCTCCGGAACCGCGACATCCTGTGTATTATACGAAAATGCGGAAGATCCGAGATAATCCTCGATCGCCTTCGCTTTATCGAACATATTATGATGATCCCGCGTCAGTCTGTCCGCAAGCTGTCTCACTCTTTTCGGAAGGCTGTCGGGGACCTGTAAATAACGGTCATTGAATTGATTCTGCTCACGGTATCGTTTCACTTTCACTTTTCTGAGATCATTCAGCTTAAAGACGGGCGCCTGAAAAGTCACCGTGTACCGTCCCATATTGCGGATGTTGCCCACTTGTTCACTGACCGGCATAATTTGCTCGGTGTTTCCGTTCATTTCAAGCTGAATCGAGTGCTTCGGTTTAATATTGGAGACGCCGATCGGATACATGACGTGATTATAGAGATAATTCTCATCAATGGACACCTGTGCCGTATACCGTCTCGTCTGCACACTCCGGTCAAACCATATATCTTCCACGTTGCCGCCGTTCAGTTTATAGGACATGCCCTGATCGGTCTCCACCCAGCCTTTCCCCGTGTATGTATCCTTCGTTTCCACCCGGAAGTACGCCCGTTCTTTTCCCTTCCATGTGAAAACCGGCGTATCATCCTGCTGAAAAGGGCCGCCCAATGTTTCATCATGATTGCCGTAGCCGATTTTGCTTTCGGCGGCGGGCACTTCTTTGTGGTTTGTTATTTTTTTAAGAAACGGCACGGGATCCGGCCAGTTCGGATCTGATTTCGGAGCCGCCAGACCGAACACGACGGAAGCGCAGATAAACAGCATCAGCGGCAGAAACCATTTGAGTATCAATCTTTTTTTAAACGCTATGTGTTCCGTAAGCCGGATGCGCTCCATATACAAAAGCCCCATCATCAAAAAGCCGATAAAGACGATCCGGATGACGGCGTACGCGGCATCATAAGGAGTAAACGTATCAAGCACGGTGATATACGCCACCGTCATGATAAAAAAGAATAATATTTTCCGCTGATAGATCACCCAGTAATGCAGCAAATACACGAGCAGCCATAAAAGCACAAAAAACAGCAATGTGCGGAATGACGGATTCATGTCATTCCATCTTCCGGACCCGATGTGGCGGGCATTTTGCATCACGTCCCGCAAAAAAGAAACAAGCCATTCCGGCTGAAAAACCGAACCTTTATAAAACAGGATGTGAATACTGATCAACGTAAACAGAATGCAGGACGGCACAGTGACGTACCACCTCATCCGGAAGAATGACAGCAGAAATGCCAAACCGATAAAAACGATGAAAAAACCGGTATGTTTTGTATCCGTAAAATTGTGCAGCGGCCTGAGCCATTCCCATAACAATAAAAAAGCGAGAAAATAAAACAGCAGCAGACTCAGCCTGCTTCCCTGGTTCTCGTCATGCGGCATGGCGCGCCACCTCTCTTTCTAAACAACATGGGACACCCGTTTGTCCCTGATCATTTGCACCTTAATATTTTTTTGAGCGAAGATGAGAGCGAGTTTCCGTTCTTTCTCTGAAAGCGCGGCATTCGTTTCTTTCGCCAAAAACACCGTCATGTCAGCACGGCCGGGCTCAGCCTGTTTGAGAAGGTCTTCTGTAAGACTGCCCGTCACGACGGCAATGGAAGCTTTGCGGACGCGCGGATCCGCCAGCTCTTTTCCTAAACGCCCGCCTGCATCGGCTTCTTCCGATTCTGAAGCTGATGCCAGGTAACGCAGCATCTTTCTGAAATGCCGGTCTCCCTCCCGGACGGGAAATACGGTCCGGTCGCTCCCCAATGAAATAAATCCTGCGGGAGAGCCCTTCACAAGCGCCGTGTAAAGCAGGGATGCCGCAGCTGATACCGCGGCTTCAAACGATGGGGACGGCCTGCAGTCCAAAAGGAGAATCATATTCACACTCTGCAGCGGGTCAAATTCCTTCGTCATCAGCTCATTTCGCCGCGCCGATGTTTTCCAGTCAAGTGCGGAAAACCGGTCGCCCGGCTGATAATTTCTGACGCTCGCAGCCATTGCGGAGCGGTGTACCTGAAACGGAGCGCCGGCAGCCGCACCCTCTTCTCCGGATGAGACCTGCGGCTTATAGTGAACAGACCCGTACGCCGGGAAAACCAGAACCGTATCCGTTACGGAAAACGACGCCGTCTTGTCCAAAAGCCCGAGAACATCTCCCGTCCGCACTCTTATCGTATGTAAATGATGCTCTCCGCGCGGCACCTGCGGCAGCTCATATTGTAACGTCAGCTTCCTTTGAAACCACGGAAACACGAGCTGTTTCGCACTGCGCCTCTCGCCAAGCGTTTCCGGCATCACATCTTCAATGACCATATATGTCAGCGGAAACGGCAGGCGCCTCGTCAGCCTGATGGTGACAGACAGCCTGTCGCCTGAGGTTAACTGGGCGGAGGACACGTCACGCGCCACCTGAAACGCCCGCAGCGGGTACACAGCGACCAGCCCGGCGTAAACGGTAAACGGCAAAAACGCATAAAATAAAAACCAGCTCACAAATCCGCCCTGAAACATGGCATAAGAAAAGACAGCCGCCGTCAGTACGGCCAACATAAGCAGCTTCCAGCCATATAGAAGCCAATGCATCTTCTTTCTCATTAGCGGACCGACATCCTTTGGACGGGCACTTTTTCCGTTTGCATGATATCTTCTATAACCGCTTCCGGGGTCACATCGTTAAATTTCGCCTCGGCGGTCAAGATCATTCTGTGCGGCAGCGTATACGGAGCCAAATACTGGACGTCATCAGGAATGACGTAATCGCGGTCATGAAGCAGCGCGTACGCCTGCGCGGCTTTCATTAATGAGATTGAACCGCGCGGACTTACGCCCAGATGTACGGACGGATGCCGGCGGGTATGCTGAGTAATGCCGACGATATACGCTTTAATTCCCTCATCCACCCGCACCTGCTCCAATTTTTGCTGAAGGCTGATAAACTGTTCTTTAGAAATGACGGGCTCGATTGTTTCAAGCGGATTGCGCCCTTCCTGCAAAGACAGAACTTGAAGCTCTTCCTCGGCAGTCGGATAGCCCATGCGCAGCTTAAATAAAAACCGGTCAAGCTGGGCTTCGGGAAGCGGATACGTTCCTTCATATTCAACCGGATTTTGTGTGGCCATGACGAAAAACGGCTCAGCCAGCCGCATTGTCTTTCCGTCAATCGTGACATTCCCTTCCTCCATTGCCTCAAGCAGGGAAGACTGCGTTTTCGGAGAGGTTCTGTTAATTTCATCAGCCAGCACGATATTCCCCATGATCGGTCCCGGGCGGTATTCAAATTCCATCGTTTTCGTATTATAAATAGAGACACCCGTCACATCTGACGGCAGAAGATCCGGCGTGAACTGAATCCTCTTAAAGTCAGCTCCGATCAGCTTGGCCAAAGCGCGGACCATCATCGTTTTTCCGACTCCCGGCACGTCTTCCAGCAGCACATGCCCTTTTGCGAGAATGGCGGCCAGACTGAGTATGGCGATATCCCGTTTTCCTATGATGATGTTTTCAATATGCTCAACGGCTTTCTCCAGCAGCGGATGCAGCTCTTCTTTATAAGCCATTCTTCTCCTCCTAGTCATCTCTCAAATTTCAATTATCGTAACCTAACTTTACCACAAAATATAAACAGTATAAAAAAACGTTTCCAGCGAATTGTTTCCAGTCTAAAAAAGGAAAAAGCTCCCTTTAGAAAGGAAGCTTTATTTCAGCTGGAGAGGCTCCATATGAACGTGTGAATGGTCAATGGCATGTTCCTCTTTCATCTTGCGTTCTACCTCATTTGCGATCTCATGACTCTCTTTAATGTTCAGATCAGACGGCACTTCAATGACGACATCAATATGAACGGAGCTGCCCAGATATCTCGCTTTAATATCTTTTAAACGGCTGACGCCCGCAATCTGTTCAATCGTCTTTTTATAATCAGAAATATGTTTGACATCAAAACCGTCAGTCAGCGAATGAGAGGATTCCTTAAAAATATCCCACGCGGTTTTGCAGATGATCAGCCCGATGATAAACGCGGTAACCGTATCCACCCAAGCCAAATGGAACTGTGAAGCAAAAATTCCGATAAACGTGCCGATACTGACGAGCGCATCTGATTTATTATCAGCGGCCGCAGCTGAAAGCGCCTGGCTGTTTACCTTTTTCGCAAGCCCTTTCGTATAGCGGTAGACCATCAGCATCACCACGGCGCTCCCCGCGGCCGTCCAGGCGGCTATCATATCCGGTGTTTCCTCTTTAACGGAAAAAATAGATTGCGCGGCGCTGAACAGCACTTGCATTCCGACAAGCATCATAATAATGGAAGCGATGAGGGACGCGACGGTCTCCGCCCGAAAATGGCCGTAAGGATGATCTTCGTCAGGAGGTTTCTGAGAGATGCGCAAACCGATGAAAACAGCCGCAGATGCCGCGATATCAGTCGTATTATTTAAACCGTCGGCCTGAAGCGCTTCTGAGTGAAACAAATAACCGATCACAAGCTTCACAGCCGACAATGCCGCATATGCGCCAATACTGACAATCGCTCCGGTTTCGCCTTTTTTCAATTCATGATATCTCTCCACTGAAAATCCTCCTTCCCGTTCAATTTTTCCTTCATTATCATACAAAGCGAGGACACAGTGGGTCTATAGAAACATGATTCACTTTCCACAGAAAAATAGTAAGCATAGAACATTTATGCACTCAGGAAACTTATTTTCATTCACAAAACCCCTCTCATCCCAATCGTATCAAGGATTCTCGCCAACCCATGTTCATGGAATTATTTTCAAAACCATTAAAACACAGAAATAACAGAAAATTATTTCTTTTCCTTCCGGCACCTTCTGCTGTACGGACGAGAAAAAATGTCATATTTTCTTACATCATTTTCAACTGTCTGTGGCATTTATGATAGAATAATACTTGTCGGAATATTCAGCATAAACAAACCAAAAGGAGGCAAAGAATGAATCAGCCTAACTCTTTATCTAAGGGATTAAAAACCCGGCATATGACCATGATTTCAATTGCCGGCGTGATCGGCGCCGGATTATTTGTCGGAAGCGGATCCGTCATTCATTCCACCGGACCCGGAGCGATTGTCTCCTACGCTTTAGCAGGATTACTAGTGATTTTTATTATGAGAATGCTGGGGGAAATGTCCTCCGTCAACCCGACAAGCGGTTCGTTTTCACAGTACGCGCATGACGCCATCGGTCCTTGGGCCGGTTTTACGATCGGATGGCTGTATTGGTTTTTCTGGGTCATCGTCATTGCCATTGAAGCCATTGCAGGCGCCGGAATCATACAGTACTGGTTCCCGGGCATTCCGTTATGGCTGACGAGTCTGCTTCTGACCGTGCTGTTAACACTGACGAATATTTATTCAGTTAAATCGTTCGGCGAATTTGAATACTGGCTTTCCTTAGTGAAGGTAGCGACGATCGTTGTCTTCTTAATCGCGGGATTTGCGTTCATTTTCGGAATCGTCCCCGGCAGCAAACCGGTCGGGCTGGAAAATCTGGCGGGCAGCGGCGGATTTTTCCCTAAAGGTCCAAGTTCCGTTCTGCTCGGCATCGTCGTTGTCATTTTTTCTTTCATGGGATCTGAAATCGTCGCAATCGCAGCGGGAGAAACGTCAAATCCGGTCGAATCCGTCACAAAGGCGACCCGCTCAGTCGTTTGGCGGATCATTATTTTTTACGTCGGTTCCATTGCGGTTGTGGTCACACTGCTGCCGTGGGATTCAGCCAATATTTTGGAAAGCCCCTTCGTTGCCGTTTTGAGCCATATCGGGGTTCCCGCAGCCGCTCAAATCATGAATTTCATCGTCCTGACAGCCGTTCTGTCCTGCCTGAACTCCGGGCTTTATACGACGTCACGGATGCTGTATTCACTGGCAGAGCGAAATGAAGCGCCGCGGCGTTTTATGAAACTGAGCAAAAGAGGCGTACCGGTTCAAGCCATTATCGCCGGCACCTTTTTCTCCTATATTGCCGTTGTTATGAACTACTTTTCTCCCGACTCCGTATTTTTGTTCCTGGTCAATTCATCAGGGGCGATCGCACTGCTCGTCTATCTCGTCATCGCCGTCTCACATCTGAGAATGAGAAAGAAAATCGAACGGACAAACCCTGAATCTCTTAAAATCAAAATGTGGTTTTATCCGTACTTAACCTACCTGACGATCATCGCCATTTGCGCCATCTTGTTATCTATGCTGTTTATCAGTTCAATGCGGTCTGAATTTCTGCTGACAGGATTTATTACTCTGCTGGTACTTGCCTCATATGTATTCCGCAAAAAACAAAAACCGAAAGAGAGCGCTTCCGAAAGCCAGATTGCGCAATAACCGCAGACACCCCCCTCAAAAAAGGGCGGGTGTTTTTTTAACCAACCTGTTCCAGGAAGCATTAACTGTAGTACAGGATTTCAATAAATGATAAGGACAGGATGAAAAATGGCACTAGAAAAATTTGCAGATGAACTGCCGATTATCGAAACACTCCAGCCGCAGAAGAAATCAGACGGCAGCACGTATTATGAAGTCACGATGAAGGAATGCTTTCACAAGCTGCACCGCGATCTCCCGCCGACCCGGCTGTGGGGGTATAACGGTTTATTTCCGGGCCCGACAATCGACGTGAACCAAGATGAAAACGTCTATATTAAATGGATGAATGACCTTCCGGATAAGCATTTTCTGCCCGTGGATCATACCATTCACCATTCAGAAAGCGGCCATCAGGAACCCGATGTCAAAACCGTCGTCCATTTACACGGAGGAGCAACGCCGCCGAACAGCGACGGCTACCCGGAAGCATGGTTCACAAAGGATTTTAAGGAAACGGGTCCTTATTTTGAGAGAGAGGTATACCATTATCCAAACAAACAGCGCGGGGCTCTGTTATGGTATCACGATCACGCCATGGCGATTACGAGGCTCAATGTGTACGCCGGGCTTGCCGGGATGTATATCATTCGCGAGCGAAAAGAAAAGCAGCTGAAGCTTCCCTCCGGAGAGTATGACGTACCGCTTATGATTTTGGACCGCACATTAAATGACGACGGTTCCTTGTCTTACCCGAGCGGACCTGCTAACCCTTCCGAAACGCTGCCCGACCCTTCCATCGTCCCGTTTTTTTGCGGAAATACCATTCTCGTCAATGGTAAAGCGTGGCCGTATATGGAAGTTGAACCGCGGACATATCGTTTCCGCATCCTTAATGCCTCCAATACGAGAACATTTTCTCTCTCGCTCAATAACGGCGGGAAGTTTATTCAAATCGGTTCTGACGGCGGATTGCTTCCCCGCTCTGTCAAAACACAATCTATCAGCTTAGCCCCGGCAGAGCGGTATGATGTGCTCATCGATTTCTCCGCCTTTGACGGAGAACATATCATTTTAACGAACGGCACCGGCTGCGGGGGCGACGCCGATCCGGATACAGACGCCAATGTGATGCAATTCCGCGTCACAAAACCGCTGAAGGAAGCAGACACAAGCCGGAAGCCTAAATATCTTTCAACAATGCCTAATGTGACATCAAAGAGAATACACAATATCAGGACGCTTAAACTCACAAATACGCAAGACAAATACGGCCGGCCCGTTTTGACGCTGAATAACAAGCGATGGCATGATCCTGTGACAGAAGCGCCGAAGCTCGGCACAACGGAAATCTGGTCGATTATCAATCCGATGGGGGGAACCCATCCGATACACCTGCACCTTGTTTCCTTCCAAATCCTTGACCGGCGCCCTTTTGACTTAGAGCGTTATAACAAATTCGGCGACATTGTGTATACAGGCCCCGCCGTCCCGCCTCCTCCAAGTGAAAAAGGCTGGAAAGACACCGTGCAGGCGCACTCGGGAGAGGTCATCAGAATCGCGGCGACCTTCGCTCCTTACAGCGGACGCTACGTATGGCACTGTCATATTTTAGAGCACGAAGATTACGACATGATGAGACCGATGGACGTCACGGATAAGCAGTAAACAAATATCCCCCCTTTTAGAGAAGGGGATTTTTTATTTATCCAAAAAGAAAAAATAAGAAGACACTTATTTGCATATACTGTAATAACAGGAAGACGATGCACCCTCATTGGAAATCTGGATAGAAAAAGGAATTAGGAGATTAGGGAAAAGTATGAGACAATGAAGGAGTGCACGAAAATTCATAAGGGAAGAAGTGACTTTATGTCTTACTACAACAAACGTAATCAGGAACCGCTGCCTAAAGAAGATGTCAGTACGTGGGAATGCACAAAAGAGGACTGTATCGGCTGGAGCAGAAAGAATTTTGCCGGCAGTGATACCCCGACTTGCCCCCTTTGCGGCAGTAAAATGATCGACGGCGTCCGTTCGTTGGTAAATCTCCAAAACAATAACCAAACGGCATCAAGTTAGACCTCCCTTTTACGAGTCTCAACATAGAGAAGGCCTCCATGTCTCATGAGAGGCCTTTGCGTTATCATTTCCTTTTATGATGCAAAGGAGCAATGAACATGAAAAACGATCGGCAGCAGAAAGATCTGAAGGAAATGGCAAAACGGCGGAAAATGAACCTTGCCGCACAGTCATTCATCGAAACGCTTCATTTTGCCGTTCCGATTCTCCGTTTTTTCAAATGGCTCGCCTCAGCCGCAGCCAGCTTTGTTCATTAAAAAACACCCAGCGGGCGCTGAGTGTTTTTTTTCATGATTGGATGACGGAAAAACTGTTGATAATGCCGTTGTCATTTTCCCAGACTTTTTCGCATTTTTTCGTATCCAAATGATAAGCATAAATGGTCCGGACCTTCGCATTCCGCCCCGTTTCATCCTTCAGACGCTTAGCGCCTTTTGCTTCCGCCATGAAATAAATGATGCTGCCGTCTTTAGAAAACTGAGGCTGGGCATCAATCAGCGGAGCGAAGTCCTTCCCGTTTGAGATAATCGTTTCATCTTTTTTCGTTTTGACATTCATCAGACGGATGGACGCTTTTTGTTCCGTCCCTTTTTGGGTATAAGATGTAAAGACAAGGTTCTTTCCGTCCGGTGACACCGCCACGTCGCTGATAAACTGTTCAAGGTTTGTCAAATCCTGAAGGTGTTCGCCCGCTCCTGCCGCAAACCGGATATTCGTCGGTTCAGGGTCAATCCCCTTCTCATTTGCCTCATCCGTTTTTTGATAATCCTCTTTTACGGAATAATGCAGAAGCGCAAAATCGTTTTGGCTGCGGTTATAAAAGAAGCTGCTCACACTGTCGTCTTTCTCATCGGCGGCGGGATACAGATTTTCATAACGTTTCGTTTTCAAATCAAAAGATGCGAGACGGAAAATATCTTCATCCGCTTTTCCGAGACGGAAATAAATGTGCGTCAGATCCTTTGATAAAAACAGACTGTCAGCGCTTGCCGTTCCTTTATAAAGCACCGTCTTCTTTTTCGTCTTCAGATCAAGCTTATACAGACGCATCTCATTTTGGTCATTATTCCCGACAAAATAGAGCACCTGATGGGCGTCATCCAGCGCAAACGCCGGATATGCCGAAAGCTTTTCCTCATACAGCACGCGGCCGTCCTCGTAATATTTCGTCATCAGATCTTTGTCTGTAATGGAAACAAGCAGCTTGTCATGGCCGCCGGAGACAACGGCTTTTCCGCCGCCGTCGCTTTTTCCTTTAATCAGTAAAACGGACGCGATGACCGCCGCCGCCAAAACGGCTGCCAGCAACATCCAGATCCATCGTTTCTTCTTCATTATCAATCTCTCCGTCAATCAGAAAAAGCAAGAATCAGTGTCCTTGCTTTTTAAGATGGTCTATTTTAATAGCTGTAGTGTCCGGATACTCTTCCTTTGCTTAATGGATATCCGAGCGCTTTGAACGCTTTCGGGCTGACATCCAATACGGCATTCGGCAGACGGCCTACATCATTTTTGTATACGGTGATAACCTTTTTCGGTTTTGCTTTCGCATAAGCTCTGATTTTCGTTCCGTTTCTCGGAACGTCAAATCCTAATTTTGTCGCGCAATCCCAGTGTCCCAGTTTTTTACCGGAAGATCCTTTTTTACCGACTCCATTATACCATGTAATATTTCCGTTCACTTTTTTAGCACTTGCATCAGAAGAGTAACTGATCGCTCCCAGCGTGCTTCCTGCTAAAATCAATAAGGCTAAGAATAACTTCTTCAAGCTTTCGTCCTCCTGATTCTTTATTCTAGGCAAAATTATACACCAAGAAGACGATTATAATATTTCAATCACTTTACATGTTCATTACAACGTGATGAGACATGCACATAACGATGGCACAATTTCCTGTTCTATATAATTCCATGGTAAATTATACTACAAAATTTAATTCATTAGCGTTATAATATTCATAGAGTATTTCTGCATTCAATATGGACTTTTTATAAGGCCTATTGATAGTTGCATAATATGATATATTTTGAGAAAAATCAGGCTTTAGGAAGCAGGCACTTTATTCCTTTTAACCGTGGTTCATATTGATCATGTACCTATACTCGTTTCAATCAGACTAGGAGTGATAATCAATGAAAGCGGCAAGATGGCACAATCAAAAAGACATTCGAATCGAAAACATTGATGAACCTAAAGCAGAACCGGGTAAAGTCAAAATTAAAGTCAAATGGTGCGGGATTTGCGGAAGCGACCTTCATGAATATTTGGGAGGCCCGATCTTTATTCCGGTCGGCAAACCTCATCCGTTAACAAACGAAATGGCGCCCGTCACGATGGGTCACGAATTCTCAGGAGAAGTCGTTGAAGTGGGCGAAGGCGTCAAAAATTACAGCGTCGGCGACCGTGTCGTCGTGGAACCGATTTTTGCCACACACGGACATCAGGGAGCCTATAACCTTGATGAACAAATGGGATTCTTAGGCTTAGCCGGAGGCGGCGGCGGATTTTCTGAATATGTATCCGTTGACGAAGAATTGCTGTTTAAGCTTCCTGAAGAGCTTTCTTACGAACAGGGCGCGCTTGTTGAGCCGTCAGCGGTAGCGCTTTACGCCGTCCGCCAAAGCAAATTAAAAGCGGGCGACAAGGCGGCAGTTTTTGGCTGCGGACCGATCGGGCTGCTTGTGATTGAAGCCCTGAAAGCGGCCGGCGCCACAGATATTTACGCGGTTGAACTTTCACCGGAGCGTCAGGAAAAAGCGAAAGAACTCGGCGCTATCATCATTGATCCGTCAAAAACGGACGATGTCGTTGAAGAAATCGCTAAACGCACAAACGGCGGCGTTGATGTTTCTTATGAAGTAACAGGCGTTCCTGTCGTTCTCCGCCAGGCGATCCAGTCAACAAACATTGCCGGTGAAACGGTTATCGTCAGCATCTGGGAAAAAGGAGCGGAAATTCATCCGAACGATATCGTCATCAAAGAACGGACCGTAAAAGGCATTATCGGATACCGTGACATCTTCCCTTCCGTTCTTGCACTGATGAAAGAGGGGTACTTCTCAGCAGATAAGCTCGTCACGAAAAAAATCGTGCTTGACGATCTGATTGAAGAAGGCTTCGGTGCTTTAATCAAAGAGAAAAACCAAGTGAAAATCTTAGTCAAACCGAACTAAACCGTTCAGCTGAATATCAACACATCCGAAAAAGAGCCGTTCCGGCTCTTTTTTTCATCTCATCGTCTTTCCTTCCTTTTCCTTTTAAAAATGATCCCCTCTGCGCAAACTATTTTTTACCCTGTCCCGTCTATCCTTAGGCAGCAGCCTATGAAACGTATTTTTAAAAAAGGAGCCCTTTGAAGCAATGAAGAACGAAACAGCCAAAGCGTCGCTTGTGACGTGCATAACTGAGCGCAAGGAAGACTTTTACCGGCTGGCGTACAGTTACGTAAAGAACAAGGATGACGCGTTAGATATTGTTCAGGAATCAATTCAAAAAGCGCTGACATCGGTCGAATCCGTCAAAAACCCCGATGTGATCAAAAGCTGGTTTTATAAAATTTTAGTGCGCACGGCCATTGATTTTCTCCGCAAACAGAAAAAACTGAAAGTGATGGACGATGAAACGATCGAGTTTTTAAGCCGCGGAAAGGAAGATCACTACAAAGACACAGACCTTCACGAAGCGCTTGATGACCTGCCGCATCAATATAAAACCATTATCATTCTGCGTTTCTTTGAAGACCTGAAATTAGAAGAAATCGCGGACATCACGGGGGAAAACATCAACACCGTCAAAACACGCCTTTACAGGGGGCTGAAGCTCATGCGCATTCAGCTGACGAAGGAGGATCTTTCTTAATGGAAAAGAGATTAGAACAATTAAGAGAAGAGTATAAAAGTGTGCCCATTCCTAAGGAACTGGACAGCATTGTCGAAAAAGCCCTTCAGCAGAAACCGAAGAAAAAACGAATCGTGATGTGGCCGACATCCGCGGCAGTCGCTGCGGCCGTCTTATTTACCGCCGTTGTCAATATCAACCCGGATGCCGCACAAGCCATGTCTAAAATCCCCGTCATCGGCAAAGTCGTCCAAGCCATCACATTCACGGAGATGAAGGAAGAAAAGAACCAGTCAAGCATTGATGTGAAAACGCCCGCTCTGTCCGGCCTTTCCGATCATAAACTCGAAGACAGCATCAACCGGCATTATATGAAAGAAAGCAAAGAGCTGTATCAGGAATTTATGAAGGCGACCTCAAAAAGCAAAAAAGGCCACCTTAGTATTTACAGCGATTATGAAACCGTTACTGACACAGCGGATTTGATCTCAATCCGCCGTGATATCGAAAAAACACAAGCTTCCTCTTATACGCAAAGCCGTTACATCACGATTGATAAAAAGAATGAGGCCGTGCTTACGTTAAAGAGTTTATTTAAAGATGACCGTTATATTAAAGTCATCAGCGAAAATATTAAAGAACAAATGAAAAAACAGATGAAAGAAGATCCGAATAAAATATACTGGGTCGAAGATAATGATATGTCGGAGCCTTTTAAAGCCATCCGCGCCGACCAGAATTTTTATATTACAGATAAGCACAAACTTGTCATCTCATTTGACGAATATGAAGCGGCACCCGGATATATGGGCGTCACAGAGTTTACAATACCGACCTCCGTCATCTCCAAGCTGCTTGTCGGAGACCGCTACATCAGATAAAGAAAGAAAAAAATCCATGATATCCGCAGATCATGGATTTTTTCTTTCGTCCCGCAACAGCCAAGATGTACAAGAGACCCTTTTCATATAACAGACGCCGGACGGGGGCTGAAAAGTTTAAGAAAATCACAGCATTTCATTCATTTTTTCTGAAACAAAATCCCCTTCCGAATGCGTCTAATTAACGGAACAAATGGAAGACTGTACAGAAATCTGCCATAGCCATCCGCAAAACAGCGAGAATTTCCGCACACATTATTGGAGGAATACCATGTCAGACAAGTCACTGCATCACCGCTATATTCCCGGACTGGATGGACTTCGCGCCTTTGCCGTCCTCGCAGTTATCGCATATCATCTGAATTTTAACTGGGCCGACGGCGGTTTCATTGGTGTTGATATCTTTTTTGTTTTATCGGGGTATTTAATTACATCTATTATATTGCCTGCCCAAGGCAATGCCATCACCCTTGATTTGCGTGATTTTTGGGTGCGCCGGATCAGGCGGCTTCTGCCGGCGGCTTATCTCATGATTATCACGACGGTCATTTGGGTCGTATTGTTTAACAGCGAGCTCCTGCATACCGTACGCGGGGATGCGGTCTCCTCACTTTTTTACATAAGCAATTGGTGGTTTATCTTTCATCAGCTTTCTTATTTCGACAGCTTCGGCTCCCCTTCGCCATTAAAAAACCTTTGGTCGCTGGCGATTGAAGAACAGTTTTATATCATATGGCCCTTCCTGCTGCTTGCGGGAATGTACATATGTAAAACACGGGCCCGGCTTGCGGCCGCGGTCATGTTCCTCGCGTTATGTTCGGCAGTCGTAATGAGTATGATGTATGTGCCCGGCGGAGATCCGAGCCGCGTTTATTACGGGACGGATACCCGCTCATTTGAATTGCTGATCGGCTGCGCTTTAGCTTTAGTGTGGCCGATGAAACGATTATCTTCCAAACGGCTGCCGAGCAGAATGAAACACCTGCTTCACGGGACGGAGCTTGCCGCTTTTGCCGCGCTGCTGCTTTGCGTCTTTTACACGGATGAATATGAACCCTTCCTGTACAAGGGCGGCATGCTTTTGATCAGTATCACCGCAGCGGTTCTTGTCGCATGTTTATGCCATCCGAGCAGCTTTTTGGGACATGTTCTTTCATGGAAGCCGCTTCGCTGGATCGGAACGAGATCATACGGAATCTATCTTTGGCATTACCCGGTTATCGTACTGAGCACACCCGTGCAGGAAATCGGAAATCCGGTTTATTGGCACTGCGCCGTCAGAATCGGCGCCACTTTCATTCTTGCCGAGCTATCTTACCATTTCATTGAACAGCCGATCCGCACTGCGGGCTTCCGGCCATTTTTACGCCGCGTGTTTCTGAACCGCTTTCTGGAATGGAAGACGTCCTCTGTCATCAGCAGAATGTCGCTCGGCCTCATTCTTGCCGCCATTCTCGTATTTGCGGGCGGGCTGTCAGGAATAGCCGAAGAGAAAAAACAGCCGCAATGGACGTACGCGCAAAATGATCAGCAAGAAACCGCCGCCTCTTCGCACAAAACGGCCGATCACGATCAGCCTGCAAAAGAAGATGACAGCAAGAAAAAACACGGCGGCGAAAAAACGGATACCGCGTCAGACACAAACAAGAAAGAACCAACAGACAAATCAAATACGAAGAAAACCGAAGAGAAAAAGGAACGGTCATCCCAAAAAACGGCTGATTCAAAACAAACACAGCCTCAGCAAGACGTGCTGGCCATCGGTGACTCGGTGATGCTGGACATTGCGTCATACCTGCGGCAGTCCCTCCCTCATGTCACCATCGACGGAAAGGTAGGAAGACAAGTCTCTCAAGCACTCCAGCTCACTTCGGAATATGCGTCATTTAATCAGCCGAACAAAGCGGTCATCATTGAGTTAGGGACGAACGGCTATTTCACAAACAGCCAAATTGAATCACTGATCGACTCCTTTTCAAGAGCCGATATCTATCTTGTCAACACGCGTGTGCCGCGGCAGTGGGAAAGCAAAGTAAACGAATCATTGCGCCGGCAGGCCGAGTCACGCAAAAATGTGACGCTTGTCGATTGGCACGCAAAAGCATTGCAGCACCCTGAATACTTCACACCGGACGGCGTCCATCTCATACCTGAGGGATCAAAAGCGCTGACATCCCTCATCGTTCAAACAATGAAATCATGACAAAAAAAAGAGGCCCAAAAAAGGCCTCTTTTTCGTATATCGTCAGGCAAGCTTCTGTCCGCAATTCGGGCAAAAATTCGCGCCTTCCGTTTTCGTTCCGCAGTTCGGACAGAATTTCGGCTTAGCCGCTCCTTCCGAGCCGTTTGCCGGTGCCGTCCCCTGATTCTGCTGACTTTGATCTTGCTGCGGCTGGTTCTGCTGATTTTGATTCATTTGGTTCATCATTTGATTTGCCATATTCATTCCCATCATCATGCCCGCCATGTCGGAGGCGGCGCCGCTTCCGCTCATTTTGCCGGATGACATTCCGTCCGTCATGGAAATCTGCTGATAGCGGTTCACATCGCCCACCATGCCGTAAGAAGCGTTTTTCGTAATCATATCCTGAACTTCCTGCGGATAATTAAAGCTCATAATATTGAAGCCCGTAATCGACATGCCGTCTCCGATCAGCTGCATATCAAGATCTTCTTGAATCCCTTTTCCTATTTCAAAGGAATTCGACTGCAGATTGAACATGTCTTTTCCTTCTCTGGTGATCCATTTCATCAAAAGCTGATCGAGAATAGACGTAATCCGGATTTTAATGTCCTCCACTAAATAGCTGTCTTTGACACCCGCAACCTTATCAATCAATCCGATGTAGTCAATGACCTTGAAGTTAAATGTGCCGTTTGCGCGGATCGGCATACCGCCCGGCATACCTGCCGCCGGAATGTTGATAGCGTTTTTTGTGCCCCACTTCACGGTGAACTCCTTCGTATTCACAAACAGCACTTCAGCCCGCATGCCGCTGTTAAAGCCAAACTTAAACCCTTTTAGTGTAGATAGAAACGGAATGATTTCTGATTCGATATCATAATCGCCGTCATCACGGAAAATCCCTTCAATCTTCCCGTTATATAAAAAGATGGCATCCTGTCCCGGCCGGATGATCAGACGGCTGCCTTTTTTAATTTCACGGTTGTTCCATTTATAGAAAACCATGTCGTCTCTGAATTCTTCCCATTCCACCACATTTGCTAACTGATTTCTGAAAAAACCCATGTATGCTCAAATCCTTTACATATAATTAAAAACTTCCCTTGCTTCCGCTGTAACTCGTGCCGCCCCTCGTGACTCCGCCGTCATTGTCATTATCTTTATCAGGCTTTTTTTCCCTTGTAACGTCGGTTCGGATATATGTGTCGTGCTGGCTCAGCACTTCAGACGTATCGTGATTCATATACGTGCTGCCGGTGACGGTGACCTTGCCGCCGGAATTGTACACCATCACAGTGACGGCGATTCCGGCCGCGGCTGCGGCAATAATGAGCTGAAACCACCATGTGAGCAGCAGATTGTCAGACTTGTCGTCCGGGCTTTTCCCCATATCTTTATAAGCCATCTTGATGTAGGTCTGAAACGCCTTTTCATAATGGCCTGCGGAAATATCTGACGAGATCGTATTTCTGATCGTATTCAGCCGGCTGTTATTCAAATACGTCTCCGCCTTTTTATATCCGGAGAGAAATACTTCCCGATCCTTCATATCAATAGTCAATATCGCCGTGCTTCCGCTAAAATGACTGTCATAAAAATCACCGGCGTACTGCTCGATGTCCTTACCGCCCGTTCCGTTTGCGGTAAGAATGATAAAATCGGTATGGCGCTTTGCCCCGAGCTTCCCGGCCAATTCCTCAAGTTTCTTCGTTTCATCCTTCGTTAATAAATGAGCATTGTCATAAACATATTGCTTCTGTTCCGCGGCAGACGCCGATGTATGTAAACCAAAAGACAGCATCAGAAAAAGGACGAAGCAGAAGAGACACGCTTTTTTTATCGATACTTTCATCAAAAACCGCCTCCTATCATAAGTGAGACGAGTCTTAATGCTAAAAACGCACCGGCGGTTATACCGCCGAACCACGCGGCCACTTTTCCGGCACTGATCGGCGGTTTGCCGACAACCTTGCCCGTCTGCCCGTTCATAGCAAAAATGTGTTCAGCCCGCTCATAGTCGTAGCTGACCATCCAGACCGGAAGCAGTACGTAAAAGCTGCTGATTTTATCGGTCTGAATCTGTTCATCCGTAATGTCAGCCGTCGTATATCCGGAGAAGGTGGATCTGATATAAGAATCAATATAATGGCTGATTTTATCCTTCGCCCGCGGAAAGAGATCGTCATCGGTATAATTGTACTTTTCCGCTATATATCCCGCTAAATAGGCCGTATTAAACTCCTTCAGTTCACTGTATGAGTAAGGTTCCAATTTGTCCATTAATTCATCATTCATTTTTTCTGAAGCGTCGACCGGAATTTTGAGATAATCAAGATTGATATCGCGGTACGCGTTGTAATACTCGGTCTCCGTCACCCGGTATTCTCCATCTTCATAGTGATGCACTCTCGTACAAACGGCATTGACCTGAACCTTGCTGTTTAAGTCAAACATCCAAAACGGCACGTACATGCCGGTTATGCTCTTCACCCGATCGGCAGTCATAAATCCTTTCGGTGTCAGACGGCCGTTTCGGCACCACTTTTTAAAAGCGCTCATGGCTTCTTCCTTGCTGATCGTAAAAGGGATCACCATCGAAGGCGCGAGATTTCCCGACAATCGGTCGGCGAGAACGGCGGCTCCTCCGCAAAACCCGCACGTCGTGGCCGTCGTTTCCGCCTCAGTCATTAATACCGCACCGCAATTCTCACACCGGTACTCATTCGCCTCATTTTCGGAAAATCTCGTCGTAATATACTCCTTTGGCAGGCTTTCAATCTGATCCTGCCGCCCGCAGCTGTGACATGTCAGCATGCCGGATGAACTGTCAAAGACCATATCATCGCCGCAGTTCGGGCATTTATAAGAAATGATCATTCTGTTTCTCTCACTTTCTCTTTATATCGGACAAAGCTGCAGCCCGCTGTCTATTGATCTTTACTGAAAAGCATTTTCTGCTTAAGCGCCGCCAATTCATCATCGACACTGCTTTGATTGCTGTCATATTTAGCCGTCAGATCGTCAATATCGTCTTTCGGAGACGCGTTCAGCTCAGCCATCGCATTGGCATGATCAAGCGCTTGGTTGACCTTGTCTTCCATTCTGCCGAAAGCTGTCAGCGATTGGCCCGCATTTGACACAGAGGACCCCAATTTGTTCATTCTCTCCTGCGTTTTTGCCACAGACCACTTCGCTTTGATGGCATTTCGGCGCGACTCAAGCTCTCCGATATCAGCGACAAGCTTGTCATGCATTTTGCGCATTTGAGACGCGTTGGAAGAAGCGAGCTGATAAGCCGTCTGCAGCTCGGTCAGTCTTGATTCAACAGCCGCTTTCCTTTCCAAAAATGTCCGCGCATCAGCTTCATTGCCGGCCTGCAATGCTTTCATCGCATAATTTTCCATCTTTTCGGCATCAGCCTGGCATTCTGTTAACGCTCTTTTCGCCCGCTGTTCCTCAGCCATGACAGAAGCCGTCTCCGCTTTCACTTTTCCTAAATCACTGTTCAGATTCCGCAAATATTGATCAACCATTTTTTCAGGGTTTTCAGCTTTATCCAGCAGCGCATTGATATTGCTTGACATGATGTCTTTAAATCTTCCTAAAATACTCATTTTTCATTTTCCTCCCAAAATTAAATAGTAACAAGTTCACAGTTATATATACTGATTTTTTTCAAAAAAAGTTTCATTTTCTCTTTAATTTATGTATTTTTATATGAAAATAGTCTCATTCAGCCCATTTGTGCCGGCGGAAATTCTTTATGACCAGATACAGTGAGAACAAAAAATAAACAAACAGCCCGATCATCAACCCGTTCACTAACGGATAATGTTTCGCCGCATACACAAAGAAATCAAGCTGCGAAATCTGTTCAGGACTTGTAATCGTATCCGTCCCATTCAAAAGCTTTGAGAATTTAGCCGTATCATTCCAATCAAACGAATCAGAAACAAGCTCACTCCCCTGATACCAATTGACAGCGGCGAGACATAAAAAACAAAAAACAGAAAACGCGCATTGCACAATAAGAAAAACATGTTTCATGAAAAACATTCCTCCGCGGTTCAATATCATAGGCCGTCACACTGTACATGACGGCAGCAGCAGAAACTTGGTTTTACTCAGAACTGATAAAAACGTGATTGTATGTACTTCACATCGGTTCAATTTACTGGATGCCTTTCTAAAGTATACCGTATATCGTAAAGAGTTTCAGACCTAAATAAAGAGGATGCTTCCCGAAGTCCGATGACTTTCAAGAAACATCCTCCATACTTTACAGTGATACTTCAACCTCTTTTAAACTCGGCAGAGCATCGATCGCACCGATTTTGGTGCACACGAGCGCCCCCACCTTATTGGCAAATGAGACAATATCACGCAGCTTCGCAAAATCTTCGGCTGCCGTCTGAATCTCATCCGTGCGCGCCAGTTGATACAGCGCCGCGCCGACAAACGCATCTCCCGCTCCCGTTGAGTCTATTGATGTCACCGGAATGCTCGGAATGATGTCAATATCCTTCCCATTTGAAAGAAGGGTCCCGCTTTTCCCGAGTGTCACCGCCACAATACCGGCCCCGAGCTCATGAAGAACCGCAACACCTTCTTTATGATCCTTCGCACCGCTGATGATCTCAAGCTCTTCGTCACTGACTTTCACAAAATCACTTACGGCAACGGCTTTTTTTGCGGTGTTTATAAACTCTGAAACTCTTCCTTTCCATAAATCCTCACGGTAGTTAGGATCGAAGGAAATAAACTGTCCATTGTCTTTCGCAATCGACATCAGCCGTAAATAGGCTGAGCAAAACGGATCAGATAACAATGCCGTCGCTGATCCGAAATGAAGGATTTTCGCATCGTTTACCTTTTCCAGATCAATATCATCCAGCGTTAACAAAGCGTCCGCTCCTCTGTTAAACACAAAGTCGCGCTCCCCATTTTGTTTTAATGAAACAAACGCAAGCGTTGTAGGCGCTTTCTCATCCATGACGAGCATAGAGGTATCGACATGTGCGGCGTCCAATGTCTGCTTCAGAAAATACCCGAACGGATCTTTGCCTGTTTTTCCGCTGAAAGCCGCGTCTCCGCCCAGCTTAGCAATCGCTGCCGACACATTCGCCGGTGCGCCGCCGGCACTTTTTAAGAAATTGCGCCCTTCCGTCAAATCAACATCCACATCGGTACAAAAGAAATCAATTAACAATTCTCCAATACAAATAACAGATTGGCTTCCCACATTATCACACTCATTTATCAATTCTCGATTATAGTTTCAGTATAGTGCTTTCTGTCATAAATACAACCGTATACATAGAATATTTTAAATTTTACGTATACTTATCTTGCAGCTCTTTGCTCCAGATCAGACATCATCTGCTGATATTTTTTTTCAGTTAAAGGATAAAAAGAAATAAGAATAATAGACAGCAGAATGAACAATCCCGGAATGAGCGCATTCATATTTTTAATCGCATTCAATGACGAGGCCGTCTGATCGGTATTCGCGGCATATCCGGCGATTCCGAGATAAACGGCCGAAAATGACCCGGCTAACGCAACTCCGAGCTTATTGATGAAACTCATACTCGAAATCACCACGCCATCAGCCCGGACTCCGGTTTTCCATTCCGCATAATCGACACAATCGGCAACCATTCCCCAAGCAAGCGTATTTAAAGGCGTTGTGAAAAATCCCGAAACGAAAAGCCAAAAGAAAATAAGCGGCAGCGAAGAATACGATGTAAACTGAAGGCCCGCATAAGAAATCAGCGATAGCGCCGCCGTGATGATCATAACCTGCTTCCGGCCCCGCTTCTCAGAAAAGAAAGGAATAAACAGATTGCTGATCAGCGCCGCGCCGAAAAATAATACAGTTCCTAAAAACACAAATTCCTTATGGCTGACGTTATACGTAAAATAGTACACCATCGTGCTGAGCTTAATGTTAAACCCAATCGCAAACGCCAAAAATGCAGAAACCAAAATGAGCAAAGGCTTGTTTCGGAACAAAACGGACAACGTCTTTTTCATTCCTTGTTTTTTTCTTTTTTCAGGCTGAATCCGCTCCCGTACAGTAAAGAAACTAAATAGATTCAAAACGATGCTGACAGCCGCATAGATGAGCGCCGTCATCTGAAATCCAAACGCCTGATCTTTCCCGCCGATGGCGTCCGCAAGCGGTGTCGCACAGGAAATCGATAACAGAATTCCGATATAAACCAAAATCATCCGGGTCGTCGTCAGAACCGTCCGTTCCTCCACGGAATTCGTCATCCGCCCCGTTAAGCTGTTGACCGGAATCGTCTGCATGCTGAAGGACATCCCAAGCAGAATATAAGTGATGTACGCATAAACCATATTCCCCGTCTCGCCGAAATGAGGGGTCGTGAAGCATAAGAACGTAAATAGCGCAAAAGGAAACGCCACCCACAAAAGATACGGCCTTGCCTTTCCCCATCTTGTATTCGTCTTGTCTAAAATCACGCCCATAATCGGGTCAAAAACAGCGTCCAGCACCCTTACGATCAGAAACAAAGCTGCGATGACCGCAGGCTTAATGCCGCCGACGTCTGTATAGTAGAATAATAAGTATGCGTTTACAAACTGAAAGATAATATTGTACGACATATCGCCGAATCCGTAGCCGATCCGTTCCATCCAGGACAGGCCGCGATATTTCGTCTTTACTGCCGCTGCTTTTTCTGTTTCAATCATCATTTCCCACCCCAAGAATCCGTTTTCATTTTTGATAAGCAAGAGGGAGAATGCAAAGATCCTCCCCGTTCATTCAGCGATTTGGATACACCATCACTTTTAAGCATTCATTTTTGTATTGAAAGGCCCGTTCCATCGCCTCTTGCGTCTTCTCCAGCGGATATTGGTCCGTTACAAGATGCTTCGTGTCCACTATGCCGGAAGCGAGAAATTCAATTCCCTTTGGATACGTATTGGCATAACGGAAGATCCCGTAAATATCAATCTCATTATCCGCAATAAACGGCACGTTGAGCGGAATCTCGTTCTGTGAAGGCAAACCGACAATCGCCAATTTTCCGCCCCGGCGCACGGAAGCCAGTGCGGATTGCAATGCCGCCGGATTCCCCGCTGTTTCCCAAGCAACATCAACGCCTCTATCATTCGTGATCGTTTTAATCTCTTCAAGTGCATCCTGTTCACGTATATTAATAATGTGAGTCGCTCCCATTTTTTTCGCGGCATCTAACCGCAGCGGCTCCAAGTCGGTCACAATGATTGTGCCTGCCCCGTATGCTTTCGCTGCCGCAACGGCCATCAGCCCCACAGGACCCATTCCCATGATCGCAACTGTTGAACCGGGCTGAAGCTTCGTTCTCGCGGCCGCATGAATGCCGACAGAAAACGGTTCAATCAAAGCCGCATCTTCATAGGATAGTGAATCCGGAATCGAGAAAACAAAGTCCTGGCGCATTTTGATATATTGGACAAACGCGCCGTCAACCGGCGGTGTCGCCAAAAACTGTACATCCGGGCAAAGGTTATAACGCCCTTCCTTACACGCCTCACAGCGTCCGCATGTGACACCGGGTTCGACGGCGACACGGTCTCCCACCTTGAATTGATCGACAGACGATCCGACGGCGGCAATTTCTCCCGCGCATTCATGACCGAGGATAAATGGTTTTTCCACTACATAATTGCCTATTCTGCCATTTGTATAGTAATGCAGATCAGATCCGCAAATTCCGACAGCCATCACCTTAATTAACACTTCATCATGATTGATGTCAGGCACGGGCAATGTTTCGATTTTGATTTCTCTCGTGTTGTGCATAACCGCCGCTTTCATGTTTTGAGGCACTGTGTGAGTCATTTGGCAAAATCCTTTCTCTGCTCTGAAATGTAAGTGCATACATTTTTGTTTTCTCTGTTACTGCCCCTATTTTATCTGCTTTTCCATACGTTCAACAGCCTTTCCTGCTGTATAAAAGGACAGCCGCACTGTACTTTTTATTTTTTCATATACAAAAAACACTGAATTGATAAAATAGTACTAATAGGAGGTGCAGGCTAATGGCTGAACTTGAAAACCGGACACATTTTGCAGAACTGCTGGCACCTGCCGTCAAATCGCTGAAACTTCATCCTGATTATAAAGTCAGAAGGAAAAAGAACGAAAAAACAGGACAGTCTTATATAGATCAAATCGCACTCCGATTAGGCGTTTCCTCTAACACGATCAAAAGCTGGATCGGACAGATGGGCGGAAACTACATTCCCGGACGAATTGACGACGGAAAGCTGTTCGGCATGATCTGGATCATTATCGAAAAGACTGACATGGATCCTGAATGGCTGACCGATCTTCTGGAAACCACCACCATTCCCGTCATCAAACCCGCATTGCCCGTTTGGACGGCGTCTTGTCTAAAAAAAGCAAAAATACTCCGGAAAGACGGATCATTCGGAGCGCCGAGTGATGACGATGTTGAAAAAGCAGTAAAGCGGCTGTTTCATGACAGACCAAGCCACGAAACGAATGCGCTTACAAGAAACTCCGTCACGCATAACTTACCGTCACGCCGGACGGGAAACTTTATCGGCCGCGACTTTGATATAGAGGCGATCCGGCAATGGATGCTGTCTCCGTCACCGGTCTGTTTAATCACAGGCTGGGCCGGCATGGGGAAAACAACGATCGCTCTTGAAGCAGCCTACCTTTGTGCCGGCAGTTCACCAGACTGGCCAGCATTCAACAGCATCATCTGGATCAGCGCTGACTGGAAAGGATTGAGCTTCAGCGATTTTTTAAACACGATCGCCTATCAGCTCGGACGCACCGAACAAATCGACAAATCAATCAACGAAAAACGGTTCGTCGTCCGCAATGCATTAGCCGCTCATTCAAACGAAAAACCGGTATTGCTGATCGTTGACAGCATCGATACAGCGGAACGTGACATTCACGAATTTATCATCGGCCTTCCGCAAGGCGTAAAAGTCCTCCTTACGGCACGGGAAAACGTAAAACAGACATACCGGGACGGCCTCGGGGAACTGGCGGCCATCCAGCTGAGCGGCCTTGAACAAACAGATGCCCTTGAATTTTTCCATCAAGAAGTGCACCGCTGTCTGCAAACATGCAACCTCCCGCAAAAACGGGAAAAGCTGGAGCAGCTGCTGGAGCTATCGCCTGACCTTAAGAATGAATTCATCTCGGCAGCCGCCGGCAACCCGAAGGCCATGGCACTGAGCATCGCTTACATGTCAGACGACGACATCCCCGCTCCCCAGCTCATTCAAGAACTTAAACAAGCGGGCTACTCATTATTGGAATTGTTTGAGGTTCTCTTTGGCCGCACATGGGAAAGATGTCATGAAGACACACGAAAACTATGGCAGACGCTTTGCTTTTTCGCTAAGCCTCCTGATGAAAAAAGCTTGGCTCAAGCGGCCGGATTAGACGTCCGGCGGTTTCATTACGCGATTGAGCAAATGCGGTCATATGCTTTAATACAGCCGGAACGAAGCGCAGGAAGAATTCAATACGCTGCCCATCAAACCGTTGTCGCTTACGGAGAACAGCACTTATCCGAAAATCACGAATTTGCAAAAGAAGCCCGCAGCCGCTGGGCGCATTATTATATTGATTATGCGGAAACCCATATAAAGCGGGAACAGCCCAATTCTGTCTATTGGAGCTACTTGCTGGGACGGAATTTAGAGCAAATGAAAAAAGAATGGCCGAACATCCTAAAGGTCATCGAATGGTCGGGCGAAACCGGACAACATGACATCCTGATCAAACTCATCATCCGCATCAGCCATTTTCTAAGCAGAATCAACCTGCCTCTGCGAATCGAATACGGATTAAAAGCCGCCGATGCCGCCCGTCAATCAGGCGAACACACGCGGGAAGCTTACTTTCGAATCGACACGGCAGGCTGGGCGCTGATGGAAGTCAACGATTCAGACGGAGCTCTCAGGCAAATAGAAGCCGGCCTGAAGATACTCGAACAATCAGGCGCGCCGGATCACGACGACTTGAAAGTATGGGGAACCGCCCTGCAATCGAGGCTGCTGTTAAAAATCGGAGAACCGAAAAAAGCGGCAGCAATGCTGGACGGAATCAAAGATCAGCCCGTCTCCCCCATTATCCGCCACAGAGTTCTTCTGGTCCGCGGCGACCTGAGTTTCGCCCGCTCTCACTACGAAGAAGCCATCACATTATACGAAGCGGCAAACACAACCAGCGCCGCATACGGCGGCGAAAAAACGATAGAAGCCTATTTCAACCTCGGCATGGCTTACGTGAAGTGTGATCAGCTCAAAAAAGCGGAAAAAGCCTTTGAACAAATGCTCTATGACAAACATAACGCCAATCAGGTTGAACTCATCTACTATTATTACGGAATGGCACAGCTGTTGTATCGTAAAGGAGAAAATAAGAAAGCGATGGAATCGAATCAGAAGGCGATGCGTTTGATTGATTCGTGGGAGCCTGGGATTGGGATTCGGGGTGAGGTGGAGCGATTTAAAAAATTGATATAAATTACCTATAATGTAATAGATTGTATAAGTGAGTTTAACACGGGCTAGTACTATTCCTCTTATACGTGTAGCCTATTTTTCGACAGGCAGTGTAGAGCGTAATTTCATCTTGGATACTATACAAAGGACCAAAGTAACAATCAAACTCTTGTATAATTAAAAGTTTGATTGTTACCTAATTACAGATTTATTAGCTTATTAATGATATCCTATTACATTTCTAATGTTAACATCTAATCAATTAATGCCTTATAAATATTCAATACGCCCTTACCAATATAGTCATTGGAATCGTATTTATCAGCGTTTTTAAGTAAAATTCGAATTCCTTTATCTGGTTTTTCATGTAAATAGCGCTGGTCGATTAAAAGAGCCAAAGCGCCAGAGATTTTCGGGGCTGCTATCGAAGTCCCTACCGAAAAAGTGTATGAGCTTCCCGGAGCCGCTCCTAGGATATATTCTTGTCTAAACAGTCCTTCTTGATAATACTTCTCGGCTCCAACTTCATTCAAAATACGATGATCCCCTCCATCAGCAGCAATATCAGCAATATTTTTACCATAGTTAGAAAAAACCGATCTGTTTCCATTTGGACCAACAGAGGCTACAGTCACTACATTTGGGAGTTGAGCTGGAATTAAAATTACTTTGGCATTCATAAAACGCCCTTCTTGATTTATGTTATTTTTCCAATAATCATATACAGCTTTTTTATCCTTTAAATTAAGTCCTTCATTACCTATCGAAGCTACTACAGCACTTCCCTTTCTATGAGCAAAAGCCACCGCTTTTCTGAAAGCTTTGATTTCAGCCAAATCATCCGTAACTGGTTTTCCATTATTTTTTCCTTTACTATTAACAAGGAAAGTACCTAGACTGATATTGATAACATCAACGTCATCCTTTGCAGCCTGAATGATAGCATTAATAATCCAAACTGTATCAGCGCTTTTTCCACCAAATACTCTATATGATCTGATCCCTGTTTCCGGTGCAATTCCTTTCATCTGTCCATTAGCAGCTATTTGTCCGGCTACAAATGTTCCATGTCCCAGATAATCTGTAGAGTTATTAATCTCACCATTTTCATATGGTTCCTGTCCTCTTAATCCTCCTTTCGGCACAAAATTGCTGACCGAAAGAACATTATCTTTTAAATCGGGATGGTTCTTATCAATGCCAGAGTCAATTATGCCAACAACCGTTTTCTTACTCCCTTTAGTAATTTCATATGTTCTGCCATTATTTGTTGCCTTTTTCATATCCCACTGATATTCCCACAAAGAATTATCTTCATCTTGGTCCGTAAAGTTCTCTTTGCTAATCCTAGTGAGCTCAGCCGGCTTTATTGAAACAGCTTCATTGTAACTATCTACATAATTTATATCAGCCATCAAAGCCTCAAATTTTTCACGTTCCGCTTTCACCTCATACAGACCTATTTCTTCGACGTCGTATTCAAGTTTTATCCCCTTTCTCTCAAGTGCTTTGATCCAGTTTTTTTCATAAGTGGGACTCTTTAAAAAAACCGTGTATGTGTTCAGTCGATTGTCCTCAGCTAAAGCATGATGTGGTATAACTAAGACACATCCTAGAAGCAGTAACATTAAAATATAAACTCGGTTCAATGCGAATATTCCCCCCGAAGCCTACTATTCATCTCTTCATGATGTGAAAATTTCCTAGAGGTTCAGTAAGCTATTCATCATCTTAGATTTTTTTTCAATTTTTCAAGTCTATAACTTTTCGATTCAGTAACCTAACACTAAGAAGTGAGAAAACAATGGTCATTGTTACGCAAACAATGATAAATATACCCACCCTCCCCCAATCAGCGTATACATTCGTCATTCCATAAAGAGGAAGAGCCCATGGATATAACATAGGAATCCAGGATCCCGAACTATTCGAAAATGCCAGAAAAGAAGGAAAACTCAAAAAAATACTGATCAACAGTGACTGTCTGATAGATTTCATTCGTAAATAAAAATAAAATAAAAGTGTCCCAAGGCTTATTCCTCCCACAGTTCCAAAAAGTACTGTGAATAAGAATATATCCATTGGTAACTTATCTGTATAGCCTGCTGTATAGCCAAGAACGATCAGTAACCCTATCATAAGCAATTGTGTAGACAGAATGATAATGCCAGCCCAAGCCATTTTGCTGAAAAAGAATAGTACCCCTTTTACGGGAGTCATCAGCAAATGCTCCCAACTATTAGCTCGCTGTTCATATCCAGTTAGAGTTCCCGTTACAAGAGAAATAATAATCGGAAAGAAAACTGTTCCATAAAACATTTGAGTCATCATGATTAGCACCTTCCAGGAATTCCCTTCGTCATAACCATATGTTTCAATCATGACTTTTGTATGAATAATCCATCCGTATATAACTGGAAGTGCAACCAAAATAATAATGAGAAGCAAACTTTTCTTTTTTTTGATTTTAATCCACTCCGCAAAAAAAACCTGTTGGAAACCTACCAATTCACTCCCCCCCAGAAGAAAACATTTTTCGGCAAAAAACAAAAATGGATAATACACCATATCCCAATGACAACGAAATGAGTAACGGAAAAACTTCTATTATTCTGGTATTGGATTGCATGTAAGCAAGTGCTCCCCAAGGAAGCCACCAATAAGGCAGCATAGCATGAAAAAGGAAAACCGCCATGCCGATACCTACAGAGATATAAGGATTTACTATTATAATCGATATAAGCGTCTGGGTGATTACAAATGGGATTGCAAGAAGAAAGGGCAAATATAATAATTCCAAAGATATTTTTATATATTCAAAAAAAGACTTTCCGTATAAGAAGCCCAAACCGCTTAAATAAAGACAAACACATAGTCCAAATAGCTGTATAAACCCAACCGCAGTAATTACTTTCACAAAAAAGTGTTTCCACTTTGAATGTGGCGTAGTAAGCAAAGTCGGCCACATACCCAATCTATGCTCCATTTCAGTAGCAAGCAATGAGAATGTAATGACAACAAGAATGACAAGATAGTTCCAATTTGTTACACAAAGCTCATAAAGCACCTCAAATGCTCGATCAATTGATTGTCCGTTTTTTGTCAAGGAAAGCATTATAGAACCGCAGATTGCAAAAATCAGTAATGATCCGACTAACAATGGTATTAGAAAAACAGTCGATCTCTTTTTCCGCCACTCAGCTTTAATGATGTTTTTCATACTGACACCTTTTGTGAACGGATTAATTCTAAGTAGGCTTCTTCCAGAGTCCTCATCGAATCATATATATGGAAATCGGTTAATCCCTTCTCTACCAAGATTTTTTTTATTCTATCTCTATCTGCTTCTGATCCCCGCACTTGCACCTTCCCTTCACCGTCTAAACTAGTTTGAATATCATATGCTTGCAGAGCATTGATGATTAGCTCGATCATGTTTGACTCGATAATAAAAGAACCCATTTTTTGATGTGTAAGCAGTTCATTCATTTTTCCTTGGTACAATAGATTTCCATTGTAAATGATCCCTATCCGACTAGCAGCATGCTCAATCTCTCCAAGCAGATGGCTAGATATAAGAACAGTAACTCCTTCTTTTTCAGACAAATTTCGAATTAGTTCACGAATCTCAAATATTCCTTCTGGATCTAAACCATTCGTTGGTTCATCAAGTAGAAGAATCCTAGGATTATGCAACATGGCGCTTGCAATACCAAGCCGCTGCTTCATGCCAAGCGAATATGATTTGACTTTTTTTCTCCCGACTCTATGGAGGTTAACCCTCTCTAGCGCCCGATCAATTGTTTTATTATCATTGATACCGCGCAGTGCTGCTAATACCCTTAAATTATCTCGTCCATCCAGATGTTCATAGTAGGCAGGCTTCTCAATTAAGGCACCTGTTTTGGCTAATATGGAAATTCGATCTTCAGGCATCTTTTTTCCAAACATACGGATAACCCCTCTATTCGGTCGAACCAAGCCAAGCAGCATCCGCATCATCGTCGTCTTTCCAGAACCATTCGGTCCAAGGAACCCATATATTTCACCTTCAGGTACCATCATATCAACTTCATGTACGACATCAACGCGATTGTAACTCTTTGTCACACCTTTCGTTTCAATAATCAAAAATATTCTCTCCTTTCTAATTTTCTATTCATTTTCCTCATTATATTGGAACACGTCATCTATCGAACAACTAAGTGCTTGGGCAATTTCGAATGCGAGTGCTAGTGAAGGGGTGTATTTCATTTTTTCTATTGAGATAATCGTTTGTCTACTAACCCCAGTTTTCTCCGCTAGTTGCTGCTGCGTCAACTTAGTACGTGCCCGCCACTCAGGGAGTCGATTCGTCAACTTTTTCGATTGTTTATTTTTTTGCATAACAATCCTCCATTGTTTGCATAACTATGTCCATTGCTTCTTATGGAAATATAAAGCTCCGCCGAAGAAAAATAAAATGAAACTTACGATCAGCGTTACATAAAAAGTAGGTTCATTTTCTAAAAAGCCCGCATTCCCTCCTATGGCAGCCGAGAATGCCTGTGTCATGCTGAGCATTGGATGAGCCCATGGATAAAGCGGACCCATAAACTTTGAATTAGCAATGATAATGGCCGGCAATGTTAACATTACATTGACAGTACTAGGACCCGCAAAACTCCTAAAATATGTTGCCAACCAAAATTGAAGAGCAGCTAATGGAAAGCATGACACCCATCCCATAAGAGCGCTCATAATAACACCATTCCAAGGAAACGGCGAACTAAATCCTTTTACTGTTCCGACAAACCAAACACTGATAATGAAAAAGATCTGAGTCCACAAAAGCATGAACATAACTATTACATATTTAGCCACATATACTTGAATACGCTTTACCGGAAGTGCTAACAACTGCTTCCACCCTCCATAGGCATGCTCGTTACTACATATCAGTGCAGCAAGAACACCCGTCAATAAGGGTAAAAACAACGCACTGTGTGCTAGGATCATTTGAGTGCAAAGTGTGAGCCATTCATTTGTTCCAATTTTAAAAACCGGAAAAAAACCAATAATTGCAGCTAGAACAGGACTAGCTAGCACAATAAACCAGATCTTCGAATGTTTTAACTTCAGCCACTCTGTGTCTAATAATTGAAAGAACAAATTAAGCCACATCCTTTCGTGACAGAGATACCATAATAATTGAGTATAAAAACAGCCCGAAGACCAAACCTTTAATTACTGAAAGGATACTTTCTCCAATCCCCTCTATTAACATTGGCCATTTCCATGGCATCCAATCAGGCAATCCCTGAGCATACATGATAAACACGGCACTTGCAATACCAATTGTTAAAGCAATCCCTTGGTTCCGGTAATTTATGGACAGCCAAAACTGCATAAATACAAAAGGAAGAGCGGCAATAAATGTATAAAAGCTCATTTTCAGTGTACTCCCAAATGGAAAAGTTTCGTGAAACCCGATCAACTTTCCAAGCAGAAAGGTCCCTCCTGCAAGTATTACTGTCGATATTATCAACATGGTAACAATTATAATTACCTTAGACTGATATACTTTCCAATGTGAAACAGGAAGCGAAAAGATCTTCTTCCACATCCCACCATGGTGTTCTATACCTGCCAAAAGAGAGTTTACAATTGTAATCTCTAATAGGAGTGCTGAGGGCCAGTAAGAATGAATATTTTCTAATAGAAACATCCATTTATCAGAGCTTTTAGACATAAGATAATCAAATCGCATCGTGTAATTGGCTGCTTGCATCACAACTACTCCAAGAGGGCCTAAGATGACTATGAGCCATGTCAGATTCCTAATTTTCAGTATTTCTGATTTTAGCAATTTAGCGATCACAAGGTCTCTCCCCCTCTTGTCATTTCAAGAAAAATATCTTCAAGTGACTTCGCTTCGTCAGATATTCGAAAGATATCTATCTCATTATGAACAAGTTTTTTAGCAAGTTCTGAAATTTCCTTATCCGTTCTTTCTTCAATCATTAGACCATGCTGTGTTTTGATTGCCTCTACTCCTTCTTTTAAAAATACTTTCAACGCCTTATCCGAGTCACTTGTCGAAAATACAATCTTAGTATCAGCCCTTGAACGCAGGGTTGCAATATCGTCCTGAAACAGCATCTCTCCATTGGCAATGATACCTACTTGAGTGGCTACCTGCTCTATCTCCGATAGCAAATGTGAGGAGATCATAACGGTGATGCCATATTCAGACGGCAGTTTGAGGATCAGTTTCCGTATTTCAAGAATACCAGCTGGATCAAGTCCATTTGTTGGCTCATCGAGAATTACAAGCTTTGGATTTCCAAGCAGGGCAGCCGCTATTCCAAGGCGCTGCTTCATCCCTAATGAATATTCACCGACTTTCCTGTCTGCCATTTTTGTTAATCTAACCAGTTCGAGAACATCAGTTATATTTTTTTTAGGAATATTCAATATCCTTCTTACAGTCTCTAGATTTTCCTCGCCTGTGAGATGTGGATAATAGGAGGGCGATTCCACAAGTGAACCGACACTTTGTAAAATTTCAAGCCGATTATTTTTCAATTCCTTCCCAAATATTCTCGTTTCCCCTTTTGACGGATTGATGAGTCCGAGCAACATACGAATTGTCGTCGTTTTTCCTGCCCCATTGGGACCAAGAAATCCATAAATTTCTCCCTCACGAAGTTTCAAATTCAACGATTTAACTACATCTGTTCCTCTATATGTTTTCGTTAAACCATGTGTCTCTACAATATATCGATTTCTACCCAAATTTAACCAGTCCCTTGCCTGAATTTTTGACCCATCGTTTTACAAACAAAACATATTCAGAACTTTTTTTTCAAAATGAACAGATAGATGGTTCCAAACAATGTGCTTAGAGCAAACATTAAAACTGTCAACTCTTGGTACACCTGACCACTGATACCTTCACCGATTTCAAAGAAAATACTCAGTAAAATAAGTCCGGCCAGCACATAAAACATAAAGCAGTACACTCTGAGGAAAATTGCGTTTGAACGTTCATCCTTTCCCATCTGCTTCGAAACTACCCAAATAATTGCAACACACAGGAGAACAATTACCCCTCCTATACTATTTCCGTATTTCGCAATTTCTTCAATACTCATTGTGATCAACCTCCGTAATTAGATATTTCAGTTAAATTGTAACGTTTATTTTACTATTTGTAAAGCCTACTTTACAAACCGAAAACGCTTCTTGTTTATCAAGAAGCGTTTCAAGAAATCATTTCTTTATAAAATTGGCTATAGAAACTCGAAATTCGCAACAATTCATGATGGCTACCTGATTCAATGATTCTTCCTTTATCTACAACAACAATTAAGTCACAATTCATCACCGTTGTTAACCTATGCGCAATTACTACTCTGGTGCAATTTATACCCGACAGATACGCGTCAATTTTTGACTCATTCAAGTGATCTAACGAACTAGTCGCTTCATCTAAAACTAAAATTGATGGCTTCCCAAGAAGGGCCTTCGCAAGAGCAATTCTTTGCCGTTGTCCACCCGATATGTTCATCCCCATCTCCGACACCATCGTATGATACTGCATTGGCATATTCATAATCTCGTCATGAATTTGAGCTGCCTTCGCAGCTTCAATTACTTGCTCTGGCGTCGCTTCAGGATTATGGAGAGTAATATTATCATAAATGCTTCTATTAAAGAGCATTACGTTTTGCGGCACTGTACCAATTTGACGGCGAAGATGGCCCAGATCAAGTTCATTAATACTAATGCCATCATAATAGATTTCTCCATCAGTCGGACTAAACAACCCGATAATCATGTTGGCTATTGTCGTCTTTCCTGCCCCTGACTGTCCTACAAGAGCAACTTTCTGCCCTTTTTTTATATTGAGGGAAACATTATTTATTACATTTTCACTATATTTAGAATAAGCAAAAGTGACATTCTTCAATTGAATATCACCATTTAGCGTCTTCTTCATCTTGTCTTCTCTTGATTCTGTGGGAGCGTCGAGTACATCCCCAACTCTCTTTAAATAAGAAGTAGTCAAAATGAAAGAATTGATGGTCTGAACAATATTACCGCTTAGCATAAAAAATTGGGTTGAAATTGAATGGAAAGCAACCAACATTCCTAGTGTGATACTTCCTGTAAATACTTGATGTGCCCCAACCCACAAAATGATAAGTGGAGCCATTAATTGTAATGTACTGCTAGCTGTATTTACATAATTTAATACATTTTCCTTTTTACGATATGCACACAATAAATTTTTGAAACGATAAAGCCATCTATCGTAAATCATTTTCTCGACACCAGATGTCTTAACTCCGAAAATACCATATAACATTTCCGTCTGGGCTCCCTGAACTTCGGTGTGCCCTTTAATTTCCATCTGATTGGCTTCCGAAATGTATCGTTGGCTAAGCGCAATCAGCAATACATTAGAAGTGCCTATTAAGAAAACAATAACAGCCAATAATGGCGATTGTATAAGCATATACAGCAAGATCACCAGTATAACAGCAGAATCTAAAAGACCTTTAACAACCTGATTGACAATCTGATCACGTATCACCTTCATACTGTTTGCCCTAAAAAGTAAATCTCCAAAGGAGCGCAATAAAAAGAATTGATATGGCAGTTTGAGTAGGTGTTTGAAAAATCTTGACTGTATATCGTAATCTAATACATTATGAAGGTTAATGAGAATTTTACCTCGTATGAAAGAAAATAAGGAATGGAACAAGATTATTCCACAAATTCCTATCAAAAATGCATTAAGCAGTTCCCTGTAGTCAGGTACAATAATGCGATCAATTACAAACTGAATTAAAACAGGCATCGCCACTGTAAACAGTTGAAGAAGAAACGTAAGAAACAGAATGGCGCTGAAGATTTTAGGCCGATTCGTTACTAAAAAAGAAAAAGATGTCCAAATATTTTTTCTTTTCCGTTGCTCAAAACCATTACCTGGATACAAAGTAAGCGCATATCCAGAATATTTTTCTGTAAAATCCTTTTCCTTGACCTTCTTTCTCCCAGAACCAGGATCAACGATAATTAAAGCATGTGAGGTGATTTTTTCAAGGATAACGAAATGGTTGTTATCCCAGTAAAGTATAGCGGGCAAAACGAGATTCCTTAATTGTTTAGTATCAGCTTTATAGGTTTTAGTTTCGAATTTTAATTGTTTTGCCATATTCCTCAAATGCAACAAGGTTGTACCATCGCGACCGTTCCCCAGCCGCTCACGAAGCTCGTACATGGACAAATCATTTTTATAGTAACTCGCTATCATAGCCATACAACAAAGGGCACATTCTGTCTGTTGCATTTGCTCTATAAACGGAATGCGGCTACGTGTTTTAAAAGGAGACCTCTTCTTCATAAGTTTTCTCCTTTTGGTAACTGCAAAGCAAGTACAGAAGGAATACTCGGATTTTTCAATCTGAGCAGACAATATCCGATTCCCGTTCTCCCTAGCATAAAACCATCCATTTCCGCACGAGGATCCAAGCCATGAACCCAACCATGCACCTTTTTCTGATCCAGTGCAATTTTGGTTAATTCTAATGCCTGTATCATAAACAATTCTTCATTCAACTCTTTGGCAGCTGTCAATAGAATGTCGACATTCCCCATTGTCCCATGGCATAGACAATGGCTTTCTATTCCTCCTTCTGAAATCAGCGTCTTTAAGGCCACGTCAATATCCTCTTTAATGTCTTTAGAATTTATAATGTCTTTTAACATTATCCGCGAAAGAGCAATGCCAGGCGCCCCATGACACCAATAGACCCTTTTTCGTTCACTTTTTTTCTTGGATTCACTTTCTTCCCAATTGCCCGTGCTTCCATCATAAAAAGTATTTTCATATACAAGCAGTTTTTGAGCCTCAATTTGGTATTTCTCTTCCTGAGATACTTCACCAAGCAAACCAAGCGCCCAAGCGTATCCTGCTATTCCATGTGCAAGTCCTGGTTTTCTGGCAGTGTCACCCATCTTAATCATCAGTTGATCTCCAGCTTGCAAAGCCACATTCAAATAGTCATAATCCCTAATTTCGTTAAAGATATTTAGGCAAAGTACAATAAAACCAGCAAGTCCCCCTGAAAAATCAAGGCTTTTTTCTTTTCTTACGATATCACAAACATAATGTAACCTAACCTTTGCTTGTTTAATTAATTCCTGATCATTCCAAAGTAACCCTAAATGAACTAGTCCGTAAATAAGTGCTCCTTCACCGCTAAAAGCCGAAATAGATTCGTTAAGTGGTTTGTTACCAACTTTACGTATCACAGTTTGAATTGCACCTCGACTCATTTTTTCGTATTCTTGATTGTTTGTTTCTTTGGATAAGTAAGCCAAAAACATTGCATATCCGATTAATCCATCGTACAAATCAGGGCCCTTTACAGATACACTGAGTCCTGCCTTATCATTCAAATTTAATCCTATCCAGTTCACTTCCATGTTTTCCTCAGTTATTGCTCTATCCACTAATAGACGGCCAATTTCAAGAGCTTCTTGAGTAAAAGAACTACTAGATTCTTCCGTCCTTTCTTGAAATGTTAACACTTTTTCTGGGAATCTCCATACTTCCCCTAACATGGATACAAGAGACCATCTCATATATTGTTTTTGCTTTTCAAGGTCAATTCTATTGAGTTGGCTGACCTTTTTAAAAACAGCCTCAAGTCCTGTTTCCGTAAAGAAGTTTGGTATAAGATTTCCATTACTATCATAGAGATCTCTACTGTTTAACTTAAAATAAAAATAAGGAATATCATGTCTTAGCAGATCCTTTGTTTCATAGATAACCAATTCTTCAAACTTAGAAGATTGTTTATAAATTTGCCAAAGAATATCAAACAATTGCACTCGATCAAGACCGTTTTGAACATAATCAGGATGTAAACTGTTTTGCAAAAATTCACTGTACACATGAGTTGGACGAAAGACCTGACGGACATGGGCTTTGCCAAATGGTTGTAGAGGCCCATCATCGCTAATAAACTCATTTTTATGTTTAAGAAACAGACGGTACAGGTCTGTAAATCCCTCCTCAAGGTCAGTGATATAATCGGAAGGCGAAAGTGTTTCACCTTCAAGCACTGGTCTATTATGATACTGCCCTGATTTTGCAGGCCCGCGCGTTATTCTAATTTCATCTGTTCCCTCTCCTTCTATCCTTATGCTTTTTATCTTTTCTGATACCTGGTTTTCTATTGCCCCAAGCGCACTCAGATCGAAATCAATAATTGAATGTTCAAGTGACGGAAGTGGAAGCATGAGAGTAGAAAAGACTGAATCGTTTAATTCAACAGCTAAATGACTTTGAAAATTTAGTTTTTTCGTCATTTCAAGATTCTGACTAAAGAGAGTTTCAAGATCTATAGGAACTGGGTATTCACTATTTGCTATAATATTTTCAGCATGGAAATCAGAGGAACCCAATACATAAAACAAGGCTGTATATACCCCTTGTCGATAATAAAACCGACGTATTTCCTCTTTTAGAATACATTCCTTAAAAGGAACAAATTCCTGCCATCCATATGTTTGACAATCAAGACTTTTAGCTGCTTTGAGCTTATGCTTCAATCCTCTATCATTCAACCAGTCCAGTAATGATTCAAAACATTTGTATATCAAAATTTGCCGAGGCTTATAAACAAGTTTTTCGCCAGATTCGAACTCTAATATTGCTACAGTTCTCCCATTTTGATGAGTATCTCCTAAATCCATTTTTATCCTTTCAAGACGAGTAAATTCACCTTCAAAATTATCTTTAATTTTTTCATAATCACATAAAAAACGTTCTATAAGCTCTTCCGTTATAATTAAATAGTTTTTCGTGCTCTCAGTCATTAACCGAGATAGTACTGGATAGTTTTCAAAAAACTCCATCCTCATTTCAGAGTCCTCATTGAATTGACGCATAAAATATTGAAACCGCTCTTCACTTGTATCCCCTTCCAAGACCTCTATCTTTCTGGCTATATTTACTTCTAGAATTACACACTTCATCACCATGATATGAAGTCGCGCATAAAGGGCATCTGTAATCGATTGAGTGACCGTTTCAATATTAATTAAATTGGTGGTGACTTTTTTAAAAAGACATTCAATTTGTTTTTTAGCATATATGATAAAAGGGTGAATTAAAGACTGAAAACTGAGGTAATCTAAAGGGGAAGTTTCATATGTATCCATAAGTTCTTCAAAAGTCTCAATCCACTTTAATTCCTTCTTTATAAAAGGTGAATCCTTCTGTTCTATGTGCAACATTAGTTGCTCTCTGGTCAAATGATCCTTTTCGAGCCGCTTCTCGAGCATCTCATGTGGAATTGCATTAGTCCATTCACTCAATTCTTTTATATGATCTAGTGTTGTAGTTTTGCGAACTGTCTCTCGTTCATTTAGGTAAGCAGAACGTTTAAAAGCCTCAATCATGAAAATCTCTCCATTCCTTTATGTATAAATTCTAAAAAGCCGATTACAATAGATAAAGAAACGGCTGGTCGCGCATAAACATGACCAACCGCTCTTTGTTTTTTGTGATCTGTCTCAATGTTATGTAAGAAGAAGGATTGAGCTCCCTACCAATCCTCCCCATACTTATCATTGGTAAGATTAGCAGCTTGATGTACATTTGGTAGAAGGACAAAAAGCTGCTGTGACAAATACTCCGCAAGGCAGTGAGGAAGGAGTGGTATGCGGAGTAACATCGGCTGCACCTGCAAGATTTCGCAATTCATCCTCGCTCACTTCACCTACTGGGTTAACGAATCCAAGCTCTGTACGTTTACTAGCATTACGGTAGAGTTCTGCTTTTTCACGATTTGACATAATATCACCTCCTTTCAATTAATAAATGTTGCACATCCCGGTAGTTGGGCAAATAGCTGCTGTGAGACAAGTACCGGGCCCGGGTATGAATGAAGAAAGAGGTTCTTCCTGATTCACATTTTTAGCACCTGCAAGGTTTTTCAATTCTTCCTCGTTGACCTCCCCCACAGGACTCTCGAGCCCTAGCTCGCTATGCTTGTTTACATCACGATAGATAGCTGCTTTTTCTTGTTTTGTCATAGCTTCACCTCCTTTTGAGCAGTCTGTTTTCTAAATTAAGAATATTAGGTACGGTTTCACTGTCATATTGCTTTAGTAATCCCATCCCTATACCAGCTAAACCACACATCAAACCCTTTGATTCAGTTCCTCTAGAAACCCCATAATTCCACATTCTTTTATCAATTGTTTCCAGTAATTGCGAGCCTACTGACTGAATATTGACACTTAAATCATTATTTTGCAGTACTTTGTCAGCGTAAAGAAGAATTTCTAACTGTCCAAAGTCACCATGACAATAGGATCGGTTATTGCCAAACCCCTTATCCAAGGTGGTCGTAAGAGAAGCTTTAATCTCCTGATTAAGCAAATGATCGCGGTAACCATTTTCCTTTAACCTAAGTCTTGAAAGAAGAACTCCTGGTGCTCCATGACACCAAGCATATGAAATTTTTTCTCTTCCTGGTGTACGCCAATTTTTTTCCTTTGCATCATAAAATGTCCTTTCATATTCCAATGCTTTTGATATATATGTAAGATACTTTTTGTTTTCCGTTACTTGATAAAGAGAGGAAAACGCAGCTGCGATACCACTGTTACCGTGTGAATATCCAGTCAGTGCTACGCCATTCAACATAGTAGGCCAGCCTAGCCCTCCATGTTCCATTTCTTTACTATGCGCTATTAAATGATCGCCGCACAAAATAGCTCCTTTTAAAGCATCTAGATTTCCCGTATGATGATAAATACACAGCAGAATATCGAGCGCACCTGTTGAGCCACCAATATAATCAAAAATGGTATCTTGATTAACCATCTCAATATACCCCGGCAAAGCCTCTTCCACCTGTTGATAAAGAGAACTATCATTCCAAAGACCAGCAATCAGATTAACTGTAAATAAGCTTCCTCCAACACCACTATAAGCTCCTAAGCTCCAAGACGGGTTTTGTCCATATTGCTTCATGTCATTGACAATGGGAACCAAAGCCTGCGCTGCTGCCTCTTTAAATCGTGTTTCGCCTGTAAAATGAGCAAGGTACGCCAAAAAAAGAGCTATTCCGCTATTACCGTTATAAAAATCAAGACCAACCGGTGAAATATTCCAAGCTACTTCTCTGCTACCTTCCAGAACCGTACTAACCCAGGTTATATCTTTCTCAATTCCATTTATGCCTTCTATCTTAGTTTTTAATAGATAATCCCCTATATCCATTGCATGTACTAAAAAATCTTTCTTGTCTTTCAATATCCTATTTTCAAATGGACTAATTTGCTCAACATCAGCATAATGATCCGCATTTGAGGCAAGCATTACCATATTTAATACTTGCAACTGCCCGTATAAGTCCGATTCGCTAAGATTTCGAATTTTGTCCAGAACAAGGTCAAAGGCAGGGCGGGAAAAGAAATCAGTAACCACTCTTCCGTTCGAAGTCCATAAATGCCGCTCACCAGGTCTGGACGTGAATAAAGGAACGTCATAACGAAGCAACTCCTCCATCTCATCAATAAGAACCGACTCCATTTTCGGAACATTCAAACATTTAAGCCACAGCCTGTGCAGAAACACTTTCCGATCAAATTCATCTCTCAACAAATCTGGATGTACTAAACTACGCAAGAATTCTCCGTATATCGCGGTCGGCCTTAAAATTGTTCTAACAGGGACTCTTCCGAATTTTTCAACTTGGGCAATAAGCTGTTCTTTATTCTCTGCCATAAACCTATACACAGTTTTAAAACCATCTATAATTTCTGGTACATAATCATGAAGATTCACAAACTCACCTTCATAGCTTGGCAGATTAAGACCTGCCTCTAAAAAAGCAATTCCTTTTTTCAAATACGCCTGGTCAGTACCCTTATCGGCAATTTGGGAAATTTGAAAAGGAAGCTGCTGGTTTCCTTTCCCCCCTAGTCCACTTAAGTCAATACCTGAATTATCTTGATCATTCCGCTGATATAACAAATTAGGCAACATGCCGGAAGCCATAATTGATTTGGATAGCATGTGCTCTGCCCTGCCAAGCGCATCCTCTTTATAGTTATCTTCATATATATTTTGGTGAAACAAAGATTCCATATCGATAAAGACTGGATGCTCACCCATTGCGATAATATTTCCATAATGAAAATCTGTTGCGTTTAACACATACAATAGGGCAAGCTGAGCACCCATTCGTCTATAAAAATCTTTGATCTCCTTGGCCGATTGGCAGGCTGTATAAGGTATAAACTCAGACCATCCATGATCTTCCTTACTGATCACCTTAACATTATAGATAGTAGGAGTACTTTTTTCCTGCTGGTTCAACCAGGATACTAGCTCCTGATATTGTTGATCAACGTCAAGAGATCTTGGCTTATAGACTAGCTTTTGACCACTTTCAAACTCTAATATTGAAACACTTTTTCCACAGTTATGTGTATCTCCCTTGCCAAGATGCAGTTTCTTAACCATTCCGAGATCAGCGAAAACTTCAGTTAAAATTCCCCAATCCTCACCTAGATGCCTGAGAATATTTCTGATAAAATCAACAAAGTTATTCACTGTCCCTATTAGCAGTGCAATAAGGCACTTATACTCGCTAGCTATTGATGATAAAAAATCACGATCAGCCAATATTTCATTTTCAAAAAAGTGATAGCGCTCTTCAGAAGTGGATCCTTTCAGGACCCCCTTCTCTCTGCATACGTTCATTTCAAGTACAAGGGTCTTATTGCACAAAGAATAAATTGTATGTCCTATATGATCTAGAAGATTTAAAAAAAAACTATCTTGTAAAAACAATTGTTGTTTATATATCTGCAAATCTTTTAATTTAGTAAAGGCCAGTTTTATGAATTGTTCGATGAAAGTATTAAATTTTTTTTCCCTTTTAATCCAAGAGGCTGGCAAGTCTTCAAGTTCCCCATTTAAGATTAAATCCCATTCTTTAGACCAGGTGTGGGAATTTACTATACCAGATTCCAGATCCTTACCAGTAAACTTCAATGATACCGCCTGCTCGGTATTTACTCTGGATACAGCATTCAAACTTCTTTCCATATAATCCTTGTTATTGAAAAAGAATTTGCTCCAATATTCAATTTGCTGCTTTCGAGCGGCGTCATTTCCAATAATCAACTTATTGGAATTTGATTGATGTTCCTGTGCTAAGTCCATACCTCTTGTTTCACTCCTTACCTTTACCTTTATATTCATAGGCCGGTAAAAACACCGGCCTTAAATTAAGTTCTACTAATTACAGCTACTTTGACATTCCACAGTAAGAGTGCACCATGCACCTTTATTACCTAACTTGCAACTGATGTCGTACCAAGCACACCCGCCCGCTAACATTTCCATTTCATCGTCTGATAGCTCTTCCATCAGATCACCAGCTGGATTTACTACTTGACTATTCATTCGTAAAGCAGGGTTTTTCCACGTTTCAATAATTGACATTTTCATTCACCTCTTAATTTTTTTTGGGAGCTTGGCTTTATCTTAACACTTTTTTAGGAACTATGGATTAATTTGGTTTATCTGGGCATAATTCATGTATAAACAGCCTATTTTCTACAAAATTCTGCCCTATATATTAAAATATCCGAATTTAAATTTACATATATTATCTTTTTTTGTATAATTGGGTTGAAGCATAACTTAAAAATTGTAGGAGTGTTGAAATGAATCTGATAAACCAGTTAATAGGAGGTCTATTAGAAACATTTTTAATCATTACGATTGGAACATCTCTAGTGAATTTCGACTGTAAAAGAAAATTCCTGCCGCTACTTCTTATAAGTTTTTATGGAAGCATCGTTTTATTTTTGGCAAAAAACGTTTTCCCTCCGCCAATATATTTATTCATAGTAATTTGGGCAATTGGTTTTTTAGTGTCATTCTTATTTAAACTAAAAATCTCATTATCAATGATCTGTATTTCACTAGGTTCAGTTTGTTTACTTGTAGCTGAAGTCATTGGTTTTTCAATATTAAAATCTATCCAACCATTTTTCAGTGTAAATCTAAATGAGGCACCAGTTCTTGCCATCGCCTTGCCTCACCTTATCATTCTTACATTTATATTATGGCTGATTCGAAAATATAGGATAAGTCTAATCATTCTAAAGAAACAAACTAAGAGATTACGTAAGCAATTATTATTAATTTCAATTCTTTCATTCTCCATACTGTTTCTCTACTACATCGTTATATATAAAAATAAGAAAGTTGACGAATACATTAATTTATTTTGGGGAGTAGCACTTATAACATTGACCATGTTTATTTTTTTTATGATTAGAGGTATCTTTCTTCAAAACCTTCGGGACGCAGAGGATTATTTAGAGGAACAATATGAAGAGGTGGGTAAGTACATTCACTTTATTCAAAGGCATAACCATGACCATATGCATCATCTTATTACCATCAAGCAAATGCTTGAAAAAGGTTACTCCAAAGAAAGTTATCAGTACCTCAGCGATGTGTTAAATGATTCTGCTCAAATAAGTGATATTCTTCCTTTACATTCAGTGGCAATTAGTGGATTACTTCTTTCTTATAAAGACAAAGGTTTAAAAGAAAATATACATATTCAATACAAAATCAGTGATAGTTTAAGAGGTTTTCCGTGCAAATTATTTGAAACAAACAGAATATTAGGCAATCTAATTACAAATGCACTAGATGCTGTTAAAGAAATAGATGAACTCCCGAAACGGGCAGTATATGTGCATATTAATGCAACTGAGAATTACTATAGAATTGATGTTTCAAATTTTGGAGATATTGAACGGTTTTCAGAAGTTATCGAGAGGATTTTTGAAGAAGGATTCTCCACGAAAGACAAAGTAGGTAGAGGTTATGGTCTTCATATTGTAAAGTCAGTTGTTGAGAAATATAATGGTTTCATTTTTACAGAAATCATTGATCGAATGATCATTTTCAAAGTCAGGATACCAAAGGAGGCAGACTATGTTTGATCTAACACCTCATAAACTGGCGAAAAAAATATCAAAACATATTATACATTTTAACCCTGAGTTTCGCCGACTGCAAGATAACATACGCTATGGTTTAGAATGGATGCTTGCTACTGTCAATCAAGTATTTATAGTTATTATATTAGCAGAATTTTTCGGTTATTTAGCACAAGCTTTAATTGTTTTAGCCAGTGGTGGATTATTTAGAATGATATCTGGGGGAAGCCATTTTAAAAACTATAATTTATGTTTAATCTTCAGCACCCTGCAAATCTTGTTTATAACATACATATCAATAGAGTTTGAATCACATTTCACCTTCTGGACTAAGTCTGTGTTGAAAATTTTATTAGTCTTTTCATTTTTTATCACATTTAAAAATTCTCCAAAGCTTCAAAAAAAGAAACATTTATTTACTCCTGATCATAAGAAAAAGCTCAAAATTGGTTCAATTGGCATTTTTTCTTGTCTCCTATTAATCAGCCTTATGGGAGATGACCATCATAAATACGGCATATGGATGGCACTTATCCTGCAAAGCATCACTTTGACTAATATATGGGATAAAATCCTCTTATCACTTGATAAGAGATTTTAAATAAATGGTTAAAGGAGTAAGGAGTATGTTAAAATGCATCAGTTATATAATTGGCTTAACCGCTTTGTTTTTCAATTCGCTTACAACAGCAAGCAGTTGTTTCTGGTTTGCTTATGAACCCGAATTACCCCAAAATCAAAAGAGTGATGAACATTGACCGTCAGAATATGTGTTATTGACGATGATCAAGAGATACTAAATTTCTTTAAGAAGATTTCAAATGAGATCAGTCAAGCGAGATTTGATCTAATAACTAGCAAGATAAGTGATCTAATCTCACATCTAGAATCTACGCAAGAAGTAGATCTAGTCATCATTGATGTTAATATGCCTCAAAATAATGGATTCGATGTGGCTGAGTATATAAATATTCATTACCCCTTCACCAGTATTATTTTCATGAGTTATCTTCCGGATTATGCGTTAGATGGATATAAGTATTATCCAATGGATTTTATGGTGAAACCTGTTAACCTTTTGAGACTAAAATCGACAGTAAGTTTAGTGAACAATCATAAAAGTAGGCGAAAAAAAAAGATCAGTATTAGCTCAAATGGTAAAATTCATCTCATAGATATAGAATCCATTCTTTATATTGAAAAAGTCGGAAGAAAATCATGCATCAACCTTGAAAATGGAAGGATTATTGAATGTAACCAAGGGTTGACCATTCTTGAGGAAATGTTAAAAGACAGCAACTTTTTTAGAAGCCACCAGTCATTTCTTGTCCCATTGGACAAAATTGAAGAGGTTATCCAAGACACCTATATGAAATCTTACAATTTAAAAATTAAAGACTGTCCAAAGACTATAAATGTAAGTCGAAGTAAATATCGCGAACTAAAAGAACAACTCACCTTTATTTTTTAGAGATATTAGGCTTCTTTAACAAAACGAATGGGAGTATTCTAATCGAATAAGTAGAGAGTCAAACAAGAAAAAAGCGCCAAATCCTAATCAAGGGATTTGGCGCTTTCCAGATGAAGTCAACGGTCAAACCCTTGTTATATCAAGGGTTTTCGCCGTTTAATTACATCATTCCGCCCATACCGCCCATGCCGCCCATGTCAGGCATTCCTGCGCCGCCGGCGTTTTCTTCCGGTTTGTCAGCGACAACGGCTTCAGTTGTCAGGAGCATTGCTGCTACAGAAGCTGCGTTTTGCAGAGCAGAACGCGTCACTTTTGTCGGGTCAACGATACCTTTTTCGATCATGTTTACCCATTCGCCGGTTGCAGCGTTGAAGCCTACGCCGATTTTTTCGTTTTTCAGGCGCTCAACGATGACAGATCCTTCAAGACCTGCATTGTGTGCGATTTGACGGATCGGCTCTTCAAGCGCGCGAAGCACGATGTTGATACCTGTTTGCGCATCGCCTTCAGCTTCCACTGCAGCGACTTTGTTGTATACGTTGACTAGCGCTGTACCGCCGCCGGATACGATGCCTTCTTCAACAGCTGCGCGAGTTGAGTTGAGGGCGTCTTCGATGCGAAGTTTACGCTCTTTCAGCTCAGTTTCAGTCGCAGCGCCGACTTTGATGACAGCTACGCCGCCGGCAAGTTTCGCAAGACGCTCTTGTAATTTTTCTCTGTCGAATTCAGAAGTTGTTTCTTCCACTTGAGCGCGGATTTGGTTGACGCGTGCAGCGATTTTTTCAGTGTCGCCGGCGCCTTCTACGATTGTTGTGTTTTCTTTCGTTACCACAACTTTAGAAGCGCGTCCCAATTGTCCGATTTCAGTAGATTTCAGGTCAAGGCCTAAGTCTTCTGTGATTACTTCTCCGCCTGTAAGAACAGAGATGTCTTCAAGCATTGCTTTACGGCGGTCACCGAAGCCAGGAGCTTTAACGGCAACAGCGTTGAATGTGCCGCGAAGTTTGTTGACAACGAGTGTAGCAAGAGCTTCACCTTCAACATCTTCAGCGATCAGAAGCAATGGTTTGCCTTGCTGTACAACTTGCTCAAGCACAGGAAGGATTTCTTGAATGTTTGTGATTTTTTTGTCTGTGATTAAGATGTAAGGATTGTCAAGAACCGCTTCCATCTTATCAGAGTCAGTCACCATGTAAGGAGACGCATATCCGCGGTCGAATTGCATACCTTCAACAACTTCAAGCTCAGTTGTGAATCCTTTAGACTCTTCGATTGTGATGACCCCGTCGTTTCCTACGCGCTCCATTGCTTCAGCGATAAGGCTTCCGACTTCCTCATCAGCAGCAGAGATCGCAGCAACCTGAGCGATAGACTCTTTGCCTTCGATCGGCTTAGAAATTTCTTTTAAGTTTTCGATTGCTACAGTCACGGCTTGTTCCATACCTTTACGCACGCCGACAGGGTTAGCCCCCGCAGTTACGTTTTTAAGGCCTTCGCGGATCATAGCCTGCGCAAGTACAGTCGCAGTCGTCGTACCGTCACCGGCAACGTCGTTTGTTTTGCTGGCTACTTCAGCTACAAGCTTCGCACCCATGTTTTCAAACGCATCTTCAAGTTCAATTTCTTTTGCGATTGTCACACCGTCATTTGTAATTAACGGAGAACCGAATTTTTTCTCCAGAACCACGTTGCGTCCTTTTGGCCCTAAAGTTACTTTTACAGCGTCAGCAAGCGCATCGACACCGCGAAGCATAGCGCGGCGTGCTTCTTCACTAAACTTAATATCTTTTGCCATGTTAACGAAACCTCCTCGAATTTTTAAAAATATTTATTTGCTTAGCCGATAACAGCTAAAATGTCGCTTTCACGTAAGATTAAGTATTCAGTACCTTCGTATTTCACTTCAGTACCGGCGTATTTTGAGAAGATAATGCGGTCGCCCTCTTTTACTTCTAAAGCAACGCGCTCTCCGCTTTCCAACACGCGACCTGAACCGGCTGCCACGATTTTGCCTTCTTGCGGCTTTTCTTTTGCAGAATCCGGTAATACGATTCCGCTGGCAGTTTTTTCTTCAGATTCTACGAGTTCAATGACAACGCGATCACCTAATGGCTTTAACAATGTAATAACCTCCTCAATAGTATGAATATGTAATTTTAGCACTCAGCTCTAAAGAGTGCTAACACAGTTATTATAATAAAGAATCTCACTTCCAATTTCAAGTCATAAGAATAAAAAATTTTCACGCTTACATGATTCTCTCTCACACTGATTTTCTCCTTTTTTCACGTCAAGTTCACTTGTGTTACAATAAGAACAAATAAGTTGATTTTATAGGATAAAGGAGTACATATCATTTGAGAAAACAGTATTGGTATATCATTTTGACATATGTTATCATGCAGCTTTCCGCATTGATCGGCATTCCTTTAATGTACAAATTCGGCTATGCGGGCGGACACCCTACGAATGCAAACCTCACCATGGCTCAGGGGATTTATTCCGTCGTAAGCTTTTTTATCTGCCTGATTATCGTTCTCTTGATCTTGAGAACCGCGCCGAAGCAGACATTAAGAAACGGGAAGAAAGCATCCGCCGGCATGTCCGTTCTCTGGGCGGTCGCGGGAATATGGCTCGCTTTATTTTCTCAGGGAATCGCCGGGATGATTGAGCAGTATGTCTTTCATGTGGGCAGCGGTTCCGAAAACACGGAAGCCATTCTTAACATTATTAAAGCCATGCCGCTCATGATTATCGTTTCTTCTATCGTCGGGCCGATTCTTGAAGAAATCATTTTCCGGAAGATCATTTTCGGTGTATTATATGAAAAAACGAATTTCTTTATCGCCGGACTGATCAGTTCCGTCATTTTCGGCATTGTGCATCAAGACCTCACGCATCTGCTGCTGTATACGGCCATGGGCTTTACCTTTGCGTTCTTGTATGTGCAGACGAAACGGATTATTGTGCCGATATTCGCCCATGTCATGATGAATACCATTGTCGTGGTCATGCAGCTCGGCCCCGCCCAAAAATATATTGAACAGCATAGTGAGCAAATGCAATTAATTATTGGAGGATTGTTTGTATGAGGAACCCAATGACTTGGGGCTTGATTTATTTCGCAGTCGGCTGTATCTTTACGTATTTGGCCGCAAGCTCTCCGGGAAGCATGTGGTCTTTTTATTCCATACTGCTGATGGTTTTCGCCGCTTATAATATCAGCATCTCGTTTAAAATGTTCGCTTTCTCATTTAAAGTGAAGAAAAATCAAAAATAAAAGAAAAGCCATTTCTCATCATTGAGAAATGGCTTTTTTTATGCTGATACGTCCTGATCGGATTCACTGCTGGTCTGCCTTTTCCGATACGCCGCTTTTGAGATAAGAATGCTGATCTCATATAAAATGCAAAGCGGAATGGTAATCATCAAGTGAGACAGCAGCTCAGGCGGCGCAATCATCGCGGCGATCACAAGCAGCACAAAATACGCGTACTTCCTGATCTTCGATAAAAACATCGGCGTGATAACACCGAGTCTCGTTAAAAACATAATCAGCACCGGCATCTGAAACAGCAGTCCGAACGGAATCGTCAGCTGCAGCAGAAAATGAAAGTACTCGGTGATCCCGATCACCTGATTGACATCCAGGTCATTCGAAACCCGCTTCATAAAATCAACGACCAGCGGAAATAAAATATAATAAGAAAACGACACACCGCCGACAAACAGCACGATCGAAATCGGAATATAGCTGAGTGTTACTTTGCGCTCCTTCTCATACAGGCCCGGGCTGACAAACGCCCAAATCTGATAGAGAATAATCGGCGAAGTCAAAATGATGCCGATGATAAACGCGAACTGCAAAAAGATAAACAGCGGATCCGTCAGGTTAAAAGCATTAAGGGTGAGCTCTTTTACTTCATCGGCTTTTTGAAGATACACAATGATAGGTTTTGCCAGAAAAAAGCCGGCAATAAAGAAAACCGTAAAGGATAACGCCACAATCAGCAATCGTTTCCGAAGTTCGGCAATATGCTCCACAAGCGTCATTTGATTCACTCTCATACGCGTCATCCTATCTTACTGTTCTTCTTTCTTTTTTTCCTCTTCTTCACCGGCTAATCCCTTAGTAGCGTTCTTAAATTCACGAAGCGTGTCCCCCGCCGCTTTTCCTAATTCGGGAAGCTTCTTCGGACCGAAAATAATCACCGCCACCACACCGATAACCGCCAGGCTTCCAGGACCGATCATGTGCAGCTCCTCCTTTCGCTATTCAATTTCTTCCAAAACAGAATAATGCTTCAAGAAATAAACCAATGATTGAAGCTCTACAGCTAAATCTATATGATGAATTCGAATGTGATCCGGCACATTCAAACGGGCCGGCGTAAAGTTAAGGATTCCCTTGATTCCGAGCGACACGAGCCGGTCGGTGATTGACTGGGCGGCAACCGCCGGAACGGTAAGAATCGCCACGGGTTCATCCTTAATGTGAAGCTCTAAATCATTAAGATCAAAGACAGGCACACCGCCTACCTCAGTTCCTATTTTACTCTGATTCACATCAAAAGCCATAGATATTTTTGTGTTATTATTTTTTGTGAAATTATAGTGAAGAAACGCCGTCCCTAAATTCCCGACACCGATCAAAATGACGTTCGTCGTTTCATCCTGATCCAGTGTTTTTCTGAAAAATGACAGCAGGTAATCCACATTATAGCCGTATCCTTTTTTGCCGAGCGCCCCGAAATAGGAAAAATCCCGGCGGATCGTGGCCGAATCGACTTTTACCGCGTCGCTCAGTTCAGCTGATGAAACGCGCTGTTTTCCTGACGCGTGTAAATTCTTTAAAAAGCGATAATAAAGCGGCAGCCGTTTTGCCGTCGCCTGTGGAATTTTTGATTGATCCTTGTTCATGATTGGTCCTCCACTTTATACTCAGATGCATCTCTTTTAAAATCACCGTTTTTGCCTCCTGTTTTTTCCATGAGGCAGGTCGGGCCGATGACCATTCCTTTATCCAGCGCCTTACACATGTCATACACGGTCAAAGCGCAGACTGAAGCGGAAGTTAGCGCTTCCATTTCCACACCTGTACTCCCTTTCGTTTTTACGCTAGCCTGTATATGAAGAACGGCTTCGGAATCCTTTTCCTCCCAGCCGAATGAAATGTCGACGCTGCTTAAAGAAAGCGGGTGGCACATCGGGATAATCGCTGACGTCTGCTTTGCGGCCATAATTCCGGCCACCTGTGCGACAGCCAGCACGTCTCCTTTTCCGATCTCGCGGTTTTTGATTCTGCTGTACACGTCATGCTTCATGTGTACGCTGGATATCGCAGCGGCAGTACGGACTGTTGAAGATTTATCGCTTATATCCACCATGCGGGCACGGCCTTCTTCATTAAAATGAGAAAATCCATTCATATTTAAACTCTCCTTACTTCTGATCATACACTATTTTCTCCCTGATGTCTTATCCTATAATGTTCCAATTCTGATGTATTGTTTGCTGACAGCAGGTTGATAAGCTACACTTAACTTATTATAACAGAGGTGAAATAATATGATGATCTTACAAATTAATCAGCTATCCAAATCTTTTGGCGCTGATCCTATTTTAAACAATATAAAGCTTGAAGTCAGATCTCGGGATCGCATCGCCATAGTAGGCAGAAACGGAGCCGGCAAATCAACTCTCCTTAAAATTATCGCAGGTCACCTTTCATATGAAAAGGGTGAATTAATCAAACCGAAAGAATTAACGATGGGATACCTTGCCCAGCACACAGGCTTGGAATCCCAGCTTACCATAAAAGAAGAACTGCTGAGCGTTTTTGATTTCCTGAAAGCAATGGAAAAAGAGATGCGCTCTATTGAAGAAAAGATGGCCACGGCCGCCCCCGCGGATCTTGAGACGCTGATGAAAACCTATGACAGGCTTCAGCAGGATTTCAAGGATAAAGGCGGCTATCAATATGAAGCGGATGTCCGATCTATCCTTCACGGCCTCGGCTTCGGAAAATTTGACGATTCCGTGAAAGTGCAAAGCCTGAGCGGCGGCCAGAAAACAAGACTTGCGCTCGGAAAACTGCTGCTGACCCAGCCTGATCTGCTTATTCTGGATGAACCGACGAACCATCTCGACATCGATACGCTTACATGGCTTGAGCATTATTTACAGGGATATTCAGGCGCCATTCTGATCGTCTCCCACGACAGATACTTTCTTGATAAAGTCGTCAGCCAAGTGTATGAGGTCTCACGGACAGAAAGTAAAAAATATCTCGGCAACTACAGCGCCTATTTAGAACAAAAAGCTGAGCAGTACGAGAAAGACCTGAAGCTGTATGAAAAACAGCAGGACGAAATCGCCAAGCTTCAAGATTTTGTCGACCGCAATCTGGCCAGAGCTTCTACAACGAAAAGAGCCCAAAGCAGACGAAAACAGCTTGAACGGATGGACGTCATGGCAAAGCCGCTCGGTGATGAAAAATCAGCCGCCTTCCGTTTTGACATTACAAAACAGAGCGGAAACGACGTCCTGCGCGTACAGGATGTTTCCATCAGCTATGACGGCCAGCCGCCGCTCTTGAAAAACCTGACCTTCGGCATTACAAGAGGCGAAAGCGCCGCCCTCGTCGGACCGAACGGAATCGGCAAATCAACCTTGCTGAAAACCATTATGAACACGCTCAGCCCCGAATCCGGATCGATCACGTACGGTTCCAATGTCACAATCGGCTATTATGATCAGGAGCAGGCTGAACTGACCTCGTCCAAACGCGTGCTGGACGAGCTGTGGGATGAATATCCGGACATGCCGGAAAAAGAGATCAGGACATGCCTCGGCAACTTCCTGTTCAGCGGAGACGATGTCCTGAAACCTGTCCGTTCTCTAAGCGGCGGTGAGAAAGCAAGAGTCGCGCTTGCCAAGCTGATGCTGCAAAAAGCAAACTTTCTCATCCTTGATGAACCGACAAACCACCTTGACCTGGACAGTAAAGAGGTGCTGGAAAACGCCCTGATCGATTACCCGGGAACACTGTTATTTGTATCGCATGACCGCTACTTTATTAACAGGATCGCCACAAGAGTGCTGGAGCTGTCACCTGATCATGCAGAAGAATATTTGGGTGACTATGACTATTACACCGAGAAAAAAGCCCAGCAGCTGGAACTGGAAGAAATGAAGCGGCAGGAAAAAGAGCAGGCTCAGCCTGCCGGCAAGGTCAAACAGGATACGAAAAGAACTTACGAGGAAGAAAAAGAATGGAAGAAGAAAGAACGGCAGCGCCTGAGACGCATTGAAGAAATTGAAGCTGCCGTCTCATCCGCCGAAGAGAAAATCAGCGCCAATGAGGAGCTGCTGTGCGATCCTGACGTGTATCAGGATCATGAAAAGGTACAGACCATTCATGCGGAGAATGAAGCTCTGAATCAAGAGCTCGAAAACTTATTAGCAGAATGGGAGGAACTCTCCTCAGAAGAATAGAAAAAGTCAAGCACCTCTTTAAGGGGTGCTTTTTTATCCACAGCTATCCTCCTTGTCAGCCATGTAGGTAAACGTTTTATACACACTATCCACAAAATTTTCTGACTTTATCCACTTTACTAACAACTTACAGCCCCTTATCCAGCCTGGATTTTTGGATATATTCACAATCCTGTGGATATGTTAGAATTATCTGTTAATAAGTAAAAAAAAGCCTCACGTTTTACAACGTGAGACGATCAAAGGATGTTAATTCCAAACCGGGCTGTCCGTTCATATCATATGAGCCCCGAATCCCCTTTTCAAAAGCAACGGTTCCGGCAGCCGCAATCATCGCTGCATTGTCCGTGCATAAAGAAAGCGGCGGGATGACAAGCTCGGGATCTCCCGAATGGCTGAATTCCTGCTGCAGTGCGGCTCTCAACCCTTTGTTAGCGGCTACGCCCCCTGCCAGCAGCACTTGTTTAACCCCGTATTCTTTCGCGGCCTTAGAGGTTTTTGCCGTCAGTACATCAATGACACTCTGCTGAAAGCTTGCGGCAAGATCCTCCGGAGGAATCACCTCATTTTTTTGCGAGGCGTTATGAAGCGTGTTAATCACGGCTGACTTCAGGCCGCTGAAGCTGAAATTGTAAGACCCTTCTTCCAGCCACGCACGCGGAAGCGGAATGGAATCCGTTCCCACAGCTGCCAGCTTATCAATCTGCGGCCCTCCCGGATAAGGAAGCCCCATCGTTCTTGCCACTTTATCGTAAGCTTCGCCTGCGGCATCATCCAGCGTTTCACCGATAACCTCGAATGAACCGTGCTCTTTCATATAAACCAATTCCGTATGTCCGCCTGACACAACCAAAGCAAGCGCCGGGAATTGAAGCTCTCCTATCAGCCTGTTTGCATAAATATGACCCGCGATGTGATGAACGCCGACTAGCGGTATTTGATGGGCAAAGCTTAACGCCTTTGCCGCATTGACTCCGATTAACAGGGCTCCGACAAGTCCGGGTCCTTCCGTTACGGCAATCGCATCAAGATCATCAAAGCCCATCTCCGCTTTTGAAAGAGCTTCCTCAATCACAAGGGTAATCTGCTCCACATGATGTCTGGACGCTATTTCAGGCACGACCCCGCCGAAACGTTTATGGCTTTCAATTTGAGAAGCGACAACGTTTGAAATAATTTCATTCCCGTTTTTTACGACTGAGGCCGCTGTTTCATCACAGCTTGTTTCGATTCCTAATACATAAATATCTTGTTTTTCACTCATGTAATGTCACCCACATTAATAACGCATCTTCTCCGTTATCTGTATAGTATTGTTTTCTGATTCCTCCGGCCTGAAGACCGAATTTTTTATATAAGGATTGGGCGGGATGATTTGAGACCCTGACTTCGAGAGAGAGCCTTCTTGCCTTTTTTTCTCTGCACAATTCTATCGCAGAGCGAAACAGCGCTTCTCCCAATGATTGGCCCCGATATTCCGGCTTAATGGCTATGTTCGTAATCTGCGCGTCATCTATAATAATCCAGATTCCGCAATACCCCGCCAGACAGCCGTCCTTTTCAATGACAAGGTAGTGGGCATACGGATTTTCCAAAAGCTCATGATAAAATGAATCCTTCGTCCACGGAGAAGTAAAGGATGCTGTTTCAATTTCATAAATTTGATCAATATCTTCCGGACGCATGCTTCGAATCGCCGTTTTCGTTTTCATCCCTATCACCCTATTTTTGAGATTCCATCCATTTCGCTTCAGCCTCTGCCAGACGCAAATAATCCGGAACAAGGCTGTGGACATCCGCTTCCTCTTTTTCCAAGCCTAAAAACGCCAGCTCTGACGGCCGCGGATTATGCTGTGCAGCCGTTCCAATCACTGCTTGAGATGTCAATTCATGCAGAATGGTTTCTTCATGAATGGCTGTATCGTGCCCTAAAAATAAAACCGGAGACGCTTTTTCTTTCAGCATGCCGAGCCAATCAGTCAAAAGGACATTCTGATCTGGAAGAACGGATTGTAATCGGCCGTCCTGATATTCATAAAGCCCCGTATATACCTGTCCGCGCCGGGCATCAAATAACGGGCAGATCAGTCCTTGAAAGTGCCGTCCGTTAGCCGCCAGCACCTCCAGACTCGAGACAGCGGAAACCGGAAGCTTCAGCGACCATGCCAATGTTTTTGCCAGCGTCACACCGATTCTGACACCTGTGTACGAACCCGGTCCTTTCGCCACCGCTATTTTCGTAAGGTCCTGCGGTGTTAGGCCGCAATCCTTCAGCAATGAATTGACAGCAGGCATGGCCCGCACGGAATGATTCTTTTTTAAATATGTAATATACTCCGCCATCACCGTTTTGTCACGAACGAGCGCGGCACCCAACGTGTAATTTGACGTATCAATTGCCAGTATTGTCATGTTTATTTATCTCCTCACAAAGCGTTTCATACCGTGTTCCGCAAGCCGTAAAGGTAATGTCCCTTGCCTCATCACCGGCTCTTGTGATGACGATCTGCAGCCGTTCAGCAGGCAGCTGATCCTGAATTAAATGAGCCCATTCAATTAAACAGACGCCTTGTCCCTCAAAATATTCTTCAAGCCCTAAGTCTTCGCTTTCATCCTCCATACGATACACATCCATATGATATAGAGGAAGCGAACCGTCATGGTATTCTTTTATAATTGTAAAAGTCGGGCTGTTTACCACTCTCGTGATTCCCAGTCCTTCGGCAAAACCCTTTGTAAAAGTCGTTTTTCCCGCACCTAAGTCGCCTTCCAGTGTCAAAATGTCTCCCGGCTTTGCCAAAGAAGCGGCAAGCTTGGCTACGGCTTTCGTTTCTTCGGGGTTTTTCGTTCTCCATTGTAATGTCTTCAAAGTGAGTCACCCGTCTTATTTAAAATGATTGTATCCTTTTTTCTCAAGGACGATTTGTCTCTGATCATTGGCTGTCAAAAGAACACATGCTTCCTTCCGTTCAGATACCGCTCCTATCTTCGCAATCGGAATGCCCGATTGAGTGCAGTAATCAAGCAAAGAGGTCCACTCTTGCTGAGAAACCGTTCCAACCAATTCAAAATCTTCACCGCCGAATAACACCCATTTCTTCCACTCAGAATCTGCCTCAGGCAAATCCGGATGCACCGGCAGAAGTTGTTCTTTAATTTCTATCGTAACTGAACTTGCCGCAGCTATTTCATGCAGCTCACTGGCCAATCCGTCACTGATATCATTCAGAGCCGCGCGCTGAAGCTGAGAGCAGAAGCGGCCGACCTGAACTCTCGGAACGGGCCGTTTATGTTTTTGGATAAAATAATCAGTCGTATGAAAAGCAGAAGGGAGTGTTTCTCCCAATAAAAGAGACAGTCCTGCTGCGGACGAACCGATATCCCCTGTAACAAACACAACATCTCCGGGTCTTGCCGAGCTTCGCAGACAAGCGCAATCCTTCTCAACTTCTCCGATGACAGTAACGGTAATTACGGCTTGACCGGAAGCGGAGACGGTATCTCCCCCGATCAAATCCATTTGATATAGTTTCGCCAGTTCCGCCATTCCTTCATACATTGCCTGGACGTCAGCTTTCTGCCAGCAAGAAGGAACCGCTAGAGACACCAAATAAAACTTCGGAATGCCTCCCATCGCCGCCACGTCACTAATGTTAACAGCAAGCGCCTTATAACCGATATCATGAGGAGAGGAATACTCTAATTTAAAATGGACATTCTCCACCATTGTATCAAGGCAGACAATTTGCTGCATGTGGGGTGACGCTGTATAAACCGCACCATCATCACCGATCCCTACCTCGACGGAAGGATGATAATGCGAATGCGGCGTAATACTGTGAATCAAATCAAACTCATCCATATATCTCCCGTCTCCCTTTCTGACGCTCTTGTGAAATACAGCTCTTTCTAGTGTATCGGATTATGTTTCAATATCCAAGACTTTAACGATATAAAAGAAAGCTTGGTTAGATACCAAGCTGCCAGCATTTAAAAGAAAACACAAAAAAAACGAAAACATGATCGTTTCGTTTACAATAAAAATGGCGGTCCGGACGGGACTCGAACCCGCGACCTCCTGCGTGACAGGCAGGCATTCTAACCAACTGAACTACCGGACCATTTAATTTTTGGTTGCGGGGGCAGGATTTGAACCTGCGACCTTCGGGTTATGAGCCCGACGAGCTACCGAACTGCTCCACCCCGCGATGATAAAATTTTAGAAAAGCTTGGCGGCGTCCTACTCTCACAGGGGGAAACCCCCGACTACCATCGGCGCTGAAGAGCTTAACTTCCGTGTTCGGCATGGGAACGGGTGTGACCTCTTCGCTATCGCCACCAAACCATTGAGAGTGTTCTCTCAAAACTAGATAACAGTAAGCATA
>NZ_CP152011.1:172500-625000 GCF_038603755.1 Bacillus sp. FSL R5-0593 | reverse complement strand
TTTCACGTGTTCCGCCGTACTCAGGATCCACTCAGGAGAGAACGAAGTTTTGACTACAGGGCTGTTACCTCCTATGGCGGGCCTTTCCAGACCTCTTCATCTACCTCGTTCCTTTGTAACTCCGTACAGAGTGTCCTACAACCCCAAGAGGCAAGCCTCTTGGTTTGGGCTGGTCCCGTTTCGCTCGCCGCTACTCAGGGAATCGCATTTGCTTTCTCTTCCTCCGGGTACTTAGATGTTTCAGTTCCCCGGGTCTGCCTTCTCATATCCTATGTATTCAGATATGGATACCACTCCATTACGAGTGGTGGGTTTCCCCATTCGGAAATCTCCGGATCAAAGCTTGCTTACAGCTCCCCGAAGCATATCGGTGTTCGTCCCGTCCTTCATCGGCTCCTAGTGCCAAGGCATCCACCGTGCGCCCTTTCTAACTTAACCGTTAAAAAGAATCACTACGTGATATCTTGCATTACTAATTGAATGTGAATTACTTCTGTTATCTAGTTTTCAAAGAACAACATCTCGAAGAATCGAATGATCCTTCAAAACTAAACAAGACAGGGAACGTTCTGTTTATAAGACCCAAGGTCTTATATTCCGTTAAAATCCTTAGAAAGGAGGTGATCCAGCCGCACCTTCCGATACGGCTACCTTGTTACGACTTCACCCCAATCATCTGTCCCACCTTCGGCGGCTGGCTCCATAAAGGTTACCTCACCGACTTCGGGTGTTACAAACTCTCGTGGTGTGACGGGCGGTGTGTACAAGGCCCGGGAACGTATTCACCGCGGCATGCTGATCCGCGATTACTAGCGATTCCAGCTTCACGCAGTCGAGTTGCAGACTGCGATCCGAACTGAGAACAGATTTGTGGGATTGGCTTAACCTCGCGGTTTCGCTGCCCTTTGTTCTGTCCATTGTAGCACGTGTGTAGCCCAGGTCATAAGGGGCATGATGATTTGACGTCATCCCCACCTTCCTCCGGTTTGTCACCGGCAGTCACCTTAGAGTGCCCAACTGAATGCTGGCAACTAAGATCAAGGGTTGCGCTCGTTGCGGGACTTAACCCAACATCTCACGACACGAGCTGACGACAACCATGCACCACCTGTCACTCTGCCCCCGAAGGGGACGTCCTATCTCTAGGATTGTCAGAGGATGTCAAGACCTGGTAAGGTTCTTCGCGTTGCTTCGAATTAAACCACATGCTCCACCGCTTGTGCGGGCCCCCGTCAATTCCTTTGAGTTTCAGTCTTGCGACCGTACTCCCCAGGCGGAGTGCTTAATGCGTTAGCTGCAGCACTAAGGGGCGGAAACCCCCTAACACTTAGCACTCATCGTTTACGGCGTGGACTACCAGGGTATCTAATCCTGTTCGCTCCCCACGCTTTCGCTCCTCAGCGTCAGTTACAGACCAGAGAGTCGCCTTCGCCACTGGTGTTCCTCCACATCTCTACGCATTTCACCGCTACACGTGGAATTCCACTCTCCTCTTCTGCACTCAAGTTCCCCAGTTTCCAATGACCCTCCCCGGTTGAGCCGGGGGCTTTCACATCAGACTTAAGAAACCGCCTGCGAGCCCTTTACGCCCAATAATTCCGGACAACGCTTGCCACCTACGTATTACCGCGGCTGCTGGCACGTAGTTAGCCGTGGCTTTCTGGTTAGGTACCGTCAAGGTGCCGCCCTATTTGAACGGCACTTGTTCTTCCCTAACAACAGAGCTTTACGATCCGAAAACCTTCATCACTCACGCGGCGTTGCTCCGTCAGACTTTCGTCCATTGCGGAAGATTCCCTACTGCTGCCTCCCGTAGGAGTCTGGGCCGTGTCTCAGTCCCAGTGTGGCCGATCACCCTCTCAGGTCGGCTACGCATCGTCGCCTTGGTGAGCCGTTACCTCACCAACTAGCTAATGCGCCGCGGGTCCATCTGTAAGTGGTAGCCGAAGCCACCTTTTATGTCTGAACCATGCGGTTCAAACAACCATCCGGTATTAGCCCCGGTTTCCCGGAGTTATCCCAGTCTTACAGGCAGGTTACCCACGTGTTACTCACCCGTCCGCCGCTAACATCAGGGAGCAAGCTCCCATCTGTCCGCTCGACTTGCATGTATTAGGCACGCCGCCAGCGTTCGTCCTGAGCCAGGATCAAACTCTCCGATAAAGTAGTTTGACTGACTACGCACATCGCTGTGCGATTTATTTAAAACTTTGAATTAACAGGTACGTTTTGTCTTGTTTAGTTTTCAAAGATCATTATAATGGAGCGGGTGATGAGAATCGAACTCACGACATCAGCTTGGAAGGCTGAGGTTTTACCACTAAACTACACCCGCGTTTGAATTGGCGCGCCCGAGAGGAGTCGAACCCCTAACCTTTTGATCCGTAGTCAAACGCTCTATCCAATTGAGCTACGGGCGCTTATCAGGCGACTTAACTATCATACTACCAATCAGTTATGATGTCAAGTGTTTTTTTATTTCTTTTCGAAGTCTTTTTCTCGACCTCATTCATTATACACGCTTTTGAGAATTTGTAAAGTCTTTTTTTAAAAGATCATTTTCTCATTTGTCGTTTTCGCTTTGTTCATCAGCGACGTTTAATAATATACCACGCACTTTAAATTAGGTCAACACTTTTACGAAACTTTTTTCTCACTTGTTATTCCCTTCTATATAATAAATAAAAAAGCAGGATTCCTAGGAACCCCGCGTCTATTCAGATTACCCGCTCACCTTGGCTTCCGCGCTATTACGATCTGTTTTTTCATAAGCACGGAAGTTTTGTTCAAGCTGTTCGAGTGACAGACCTTTCGTTTCCGGAAGGAACCTTTTCACAAATATAACGGACGCTATCCCTAACAAGACAAAAATGAAGAAGGTTGCAGACAATCCGATGTTTGCGAGCAGGACCGGAAAAGTGAAACCCACAAGGAAGTTCACGATCCAGAGGCAGAAGACAGTGACCCCCATACCAAGTCCCCGCAATCGAAGCGGGAATATCTCCGACAGCATCAGCCAGGTCACCGGAGAGACAGCCCCCTGCTGAAACGCAAGGAAAGTGACTGTTAATGAAAGAACCACATAAGGAAGAGCGGGCGATCCTTTCAGCACGACAGACAGAACTCCGATCAAAAGCAGCACCGCAGTCGTTCCGATCAGCCCCGTCATCAGCATCGGGCGGCGGCCGACTTTGCCGAGAAGCCATATTCCTACAAAAGTTGCGAGCACCGAAATCACACCGTTAGCGATATTGCCGATTAATGCGGCTTTTGTCTCGAAACCGGCATCTTTTAAAATTTGAGTTCCATAATACATAATTGAATTCACGCCGGTGAGCTGCTGCACTACCGCAATTCCGATCCCGACAAACACAATGCGGCGCACCCACGGAACGGCAAGATCCTTAAAGGCGGCCTGCTCCATCTCAGCTTCCTTATGAAAGGCAGATTCAATCTCAGCGAGCTCAGACTTCGCTTTCTCTTCATTCCTTATTCGCCGGAGAACGTGCAGAGCATCTTCTTTTCTTCCTTTAGAAACCAGCCAGCGCGGACTTTCAGGAACTTTCAGCATACCGAAAAACAAGAATACCGCAGGAAGAGCCGCGATAACGAGCATATAACGCCAGGCGTGAGAGGTATCACCAAGCACATTGCCGATAATAGCATTACACATAAAGGCAAGCAGCTGGCCCGTTACAATCATCAATTCATTTTGGGTAACCATTCTCCCTCGGCTTTCCGCCGGCGACATTTCAGCCAAATACGCCGGAACGGTTACGGATGCTCCCCCGACGGCAAGCCCCAGCAGAAAACGGGAGATGACCATAACAGATACGTTAGGCGCCAGTGTACATCCAAGCGTCGCTGCAAAGAACAAAACGGCAAGGATAAGGATATTTTTACGTCTGCCGTTATAGTCCGACAATCTCCCTCCGAAAACTGCTCCGATCGCAGCCCCCAAGAGCAGGGAGCTCGCCACCATCCCTTCAGTCAAAGCGGTAAGATTAAGCTGGTCAGCTTCCGCCATAAACGGCAGCGCCCCATTAATTACACCTGTATCGTAGCCGAAAAGTAGACCCCCGAACGTCGATATTAAAATGATGGTTCTCAAAAATGAATGCTGGCTGCTATTTTTATTCATCTTCAAATCCTCCTAGTTTTTACATAGAGATAATATCAGAATATTCAGTTATCAATATTTGCACCCATAACGTCTGCATACAAGTTCTGACCGTACAAAACAGTTATATAAGAAGAAAATAATCCGAAAGCGTTATCATTTATAGTGATTATCCACTCTCCCCTCTCGTCAAATTGTTATTTTATAGTTACTTTGTAGTAAAGTTATAATGATATTATTGGCATTTATGTTATTATCATAATTTTAAAAGCGCTTTCAGTCAATGAATATTTCAGAAAATTTTATAACTTACCTTTATATTACCTATATGTAACCAATTTATGTTTTTAATCAACTCATTTTCACTATACGATCAATAGTTAATCTCTTTTTGATAATTAATTGATCATATATTGAAAACCCCCAATCAGCAGTTGGGGGTTTTTGATTTATTCTTCGTTTATTGTAACGATCGTTCTTCCTCTCGCTTCTCCTTTTAAAAGAGCAGGAAGCGTATCCGGCAGCTCTTCAAGTGTAATTTCCTTTTGAATAAAGGCCTCCAGATCTGCAGGCTTGAAGTCATCAGCTAAACGCTGCCATGTTTTCTTTCTTGTCTCCATCGGACAGAATACGGAATCGATTCCCAAGAGACTGACGCCGCGCAATATAAACGGAAAGACTGTAGCCGGGAGTTTCGTTCCCGCTGTCAGTCCGCTCACAGCAACTGATCCGCCGTACTGAATCTGGCTGAGAACTGAAGCAAGCGGCTCACCTCCGACCGGATCGACGGCCGCTGCCCATTTTTGTTTTTGCATCGGTTTTAACGTGCCGTTATACACTTCGTCACGGTGAATGACCGTCTTTGCTCCGAGGCTCTTCAAATAGCCGCTTTCGTCTTCTTTTCCCGTACTGGCCTCGACCTCGTAACCTAAGGTTGAAAGAATGGAGACGGCAAAGCTTCCGACGCCGCCTGTCGCTCCTGTCACCAGCACCTTCCCTTTTTCAGGAGCGGCATGGTTTTCTTCAAGACGCTGGACGGACAATGCGGCAGTGAAGCCGGCGGTTCCGATCGTCATGGCTTCTTTAAGTGTCAGACCTTCAGGCAGCGGCACGATCCAATCTGCCGGAATGCGGGCCATCCCGCTATAACCGCCAAAGCGGGAAACACCTATGCCGTAGCTTGTCGCAATGACTTTATCCCCCTCTTTGAAACGGGCGTCATCTGAGGAAACGACGATTCCTGCTAAATCAATTCCCGGCACGAAAGGGTACGACGTTACGATCTTGCCGTCAGGAATGGCAGCCAAGCTGTCTTTATAATTCACCCCTGAGTAGCAAACCTTAATCAGCACTTCACCCTCGGGAAGGTCCTGAACCGCCAGCTCCCGTACGCTGACTGAAAACCGGTCTTCACGTTGATCGACTACTAACGCTTTAAATTGATCTGTCATCACTACGTCTCCTTAAAATGAATTGAATGGCTTTGGAAAAGCATAAAATAAGTTTGATTTGTTTTCAAATGTCCTGCCCCGTGTAGTATGATCAAAAGTAAAAACAGCGAAAGAGTGGTTACGCATCATGTCTGATAAACAAAACAAAGATAACAAAAACAACAACAGCAGCAATCAGCCATTACCGGACATTATTCATACCGCCGTTTTCAAGGCGCCGATACAAGTTGTCTGGGATACGGTCTCCACTGCGGACGGCCTGTCTCTCTGGTTTATGCCGAATGATTTCACACCTCAAGAAGACAGTGAGTTTCAGCTGGAATCTCCGTTCGGTCCGTCTCCGTGCAAGCTGCTGGATATTGAAGCGCCGTACCGCCTTTCTTTTTCGTGGGATACGGAAGGCTGGATCGTTTCTTTTGTCTTAAAGGAAACGGAAAGCGGAGATACGGAATTCACTCTCATTCACGGCGGATGGAAAGAGCCGGAAGCCGTCATCAATAAAGTCAATCGGAAAAGCTCCGAGATTCACAGTACGATGGATCAAGGATGGAACGGGCTTGTCAACACGAAACTTCGCGGGGCGGTTGAGGCTTAACACAAAAGGACGGACACGCTTCCCGTCCTTTTTTTGATGCCGATACATAAAAACTGACTTTGCAAAGACACTAACAGAAGAACCGAAAACTTCTTTCAGGGGGCGCTGTTTATGTATTATTACAAAGAAGAGCTGATCAATATCATTAAACCGGACAAGCCGGACCCGGCCGCGGCCAAGGTGCTTCAGGAAATTTTAGGCGGGCACTACGGAGAAATGCGGACGATGATGCAATACTTTTTCCAAAGCTCTAATTTCAGAGGAAAAGAAAAACAGTTCCGTGACCTGCTTCGCGGTGTATTTTTAGAAGAGATCGCACACGTTGAGCTTGTCCAGCATACGATTAATGCGCTGCTCGACGAAAGCGGCGCTGAGGGCCCCGGAAATCAGGCGGCAGATCAGGCGCCGCTTGACGAAGCAGTTAAACACGCCAATCCGCACCATTTTATCATCGGAGCGCAAAGTTCTCTTCCTGTAGACGCCGGCGGCAATCCATGGAACGGGTCTTGGGTATACAACCACGGGAATCTGATTTCCGATTTATTGGACAATGTCGTGCTGGAATCAACCGGCGTGCTGCAAAAGACACGCATTTATGAAATGAGTTCAAATCAGACGTTCAGAGAAACACTCGGTTTTCTGATCGTCCGTGACAACGCCCATCAAAATGCATTTACAAAAGCGTTGGAAACACTGGGTGTCGATTGGGGCAAATTATTTCCCGTGCCGAATTATGATATTGAAAAATACCCGGAATGCCGGAAATTCGTTGAGATGGGTTATCATAATACCCAATTTAATTTCAGACTGGATCCGACACGGATCGGAGAAATTCTGCAGGGAACGACGCCGAGCCGAAACGGCGGCGAATTAAGTGTGTCCGAGCCTCCTAAAGGTTTCCCCGTGCCGGAACTTCCTGAACTTCCGAATGAGCACAGCCCCGGACTGAAAGATATGAACTTGTAACAAAAAACGCCTGTTTCGGGCGTTTTTTGTTTTTCTGAATATGAGGTTTGAATGTGATTAAAACGGGGAATATAAGCCGGGAGATCTTGCCATACGGCCGTTATTATAATGTGAGCACATTGCTGTACATACTTCGTTTCGAAAGTTGTCCTAATTTTCCAGCCGGCCGCTGGGTATGTTTGAATGATAATGGGAATTATGTAAAGAGAACAATGTCTTTTCTAAGGAGGCAGCGAATGTCTAAGCAAGGAAACTTCCAGAAAACTATGTCACTTTTTGATCTTATTTTAATCGGCATGGGAGCCATATTCGGTTCGGCATGGCTGTTTGCCGTCAGTAACGTCGCCTCTAAAGCGGGCCCATCAGGCGTTTTTTCCTGGCTGATCGGCGGGGGAATCATCTTATTGATCGGCTTGGTTTATGCGGAACTGGGCGCCGCGCTGCCGCGGACCGGGGGAATTATCCGGTATCCCGTATATTCACACGGACACCTCGTCGGATATTTAATTTCCTTTGTCACCATTGTGGCATACACGAGCCTTATTTCTATAGAAGTCACGGCAGTCCGCCAATACGTGGCGTATTGGTTTCCCGGTTTGACCGTAAAAGGCTCCGATTCTCCGACAATTGCCGGGTGGATATTGCAATTTGCGCTGCTCTGCCTGTTCTTCCTCCTCAATTACTGGAGTGTCAAAACCTTTGCGAAAGCAAACTTCATTATTTCGATTTTTAAATATGTCGTACCGATTACGGTAATTGTGGTACTGATTTTTCATTTTCACCCGGGCAATATGACCGTTCACGGATTCTCGCCTTTTGGTTTCACCGGAATTCAGGCCGCGATTTCCACAGGCGGCGTCATGTTTGCATATCTTGGGCTGCATCCGATTGTGGCTGTCGCGAGTGAAGTGCAGAACCCCAAGCGGAACATTCCGATCGCATTGATTGTCTGTATTATCGTGTCTACTATTATTTACACCGTGCTGCAGCTCACTTTTATCGGGGCGATCCCGGCGGATACCCTGAAGCACGGATGGCCGGCTATCGGGACTGAATTCTCCCTTCCGTTCAAAGATATCGCCGTTTTGCTCGGTTTGGGGTGGCTGGCGACATTGGTCATTTTAGATGCGATTTTATCACCGGGCGGTAACGGAAATATCTTTATGAATACGACTTCACGTCTCGTCTATGCCTGGGCCAGAAACGGAACATTATTCAGCATTTTTTCTAAAGTCAATAAAGAAACCGGGACACCGCGTGCCTCCCTTTGGCTTTCGTTCGGTCTGGCTGTTTTTTGGACGCTTCCGTTCCCTTCTTGGAACGCTCTTGTCAACGTATGCTCCGTCGCATTGATTCTGTCTTATGCGATTGCGCCGATTTCTTCTGCGGCGCTGAGAGTCAACGCGAAGAATATTAACAGACCGTTTTATTTAAAAGGGATGAGCATCATCGGGCCGCTGTCGTTTATTTTTACCTCTTATATTGTATATTGGTCCGGATGGCGCACCGTATCCTGGCTTCTCGGTTCTCAAATTGTCATGTTTCTGATCTATCTCTGTTTCAGTAAATATGCTCCCAAAGATGATGTCAGCATACGGCAGCAGCTGAAATCAGCATGGTGGATCGTCGGCTTTTATGTCATGATGCTGATTTTCTCCTATCTCGGCTCGTTCGGCCACGGATTGGGCATTATCAGCAATCCGCTTGACCTGATTCTGATCGCCATCGGTTCGCTCGGTATTTATTACTGGGCAAAATATACGGGACTGCCGAAGGCTATGATCGACAGTGATAAATGACGAATACCGGAAAGAAGTATGGTCTTCTTTCCGGTATTTTTATTTTAAGGGATGACAAAAAAGCGAACATGCGATAAAATGAATGACAGTCATTCATAAAAGGAGGAACCCCTCTATTGGCAAAACAAAGCTCGGGAAAATACGAAAAGATCCTGCAAGCCGCGATTGAAGTCATTTCTGAAAAAGGATTAGACAAAGCATCCATTTCAGAAATCGTCAAAAAAGCCGGAACGGCCCAAGGTACGTTTTACTTATATTTTTCTTCTAAAAACGCACTGATATCCGCGATTGCAGAAAACCTGCTCGACACTACGCTGGACAGAATAAAAGGGAAAACGGACGGTTCTGAAGATTTTTGGACGTTGCTGGACATTTTGGTAGATGAGACATTTCACATCACCCGGCTTCATAAAGATATTATCGTTCTCTGTTATTCCGGTCTTGCCATCGATCATTCGATGGAGAAATGGGAAGCCATTTATCAGCCTTATTATTCCTGGCTGGAAGGCGTGATCAATACGGCCATTGAACAGGGTGAGGTCCACAGCGGCATTCATGTCAGATGGACGGCCAGAACAATTATCAACGTTGTCGAGAACGCGGCTGAACGGTTTTATATCGGCTGTGAACAGGATGTCGATCTCGAAGTATATAAAAAAGAAATATTCAGCTTTCTCAAAAGAAGCTTGCAGAAATGATTGGCGGAGACCGATCATTTTTGACCGCCGTAAAAATGACTGACATTCATTCATAACTGAGGTGACTGTATCATGTATTGGCTGCTTGTATTGATAGCCGGACTGTTAGAAGTAGTTTGGGCGTCCGCCCTGAAGCATGCGGATTCGCTCTTTGATTGGATTGGTATTTTCCTTCTGATTGCCGTCAGCTTTCTGATGCTGATCCGCTCTTATAAAAAAATTCCGATGGCTGCCGCATATACCGTTTTTGTCGGAATAGGCACCGTCGGCACATATGTAACGGGCGTCATTTTAGGCGAATCGTTTTCAATCGGGCAAATATTCTTTTTGGCTTTGCTGTTGTCCGGCATTTTAGGAATGAAGGTATTTACGAAAGAAACTGAAACAAGGGGTGAACATTAATGGCATGGCTGCTGTTATTTATTGCCGGAGCGGAGGAAGTTGTAGCGGCCGTTGCCATGAAACATATTGACGGTTTTAAAAAAAAGTGGCCGCTGATTGTCATGGTAACAGGCTTTATGCTTTCATTCTTTTGCCTTTCCGGAGCGATGCAGGTTCTTCCCACAGGTGTCGCGTATGCCGCTTGGACCGGCATGGGAAGCATCGGCGTTTCGGCCGTGGGCATACTTTGGTTTAAAGAAAAATTCAATCTGTCACAATTGGTGTCTCTGGGGCTTATCCTCATCGGTGTCATCGGCTTAAAACTGACAGCGTGACGGCCTGAGACAGCTTTTTAAATAAAAAAACAAAGGACCCTTAAGCGGGCCCTTTGTTTTTTTATGCTGTTTTGATCTGTTCCGCTTTTCCCGCTCCGACTCCGAAAATGAAGATCAGTACGGAGACTGCGATCAGCATGAATAACGGAACCGTCCAGCCGTGCGTGATGTCATGCAGCAAACCGAATACGAGCGGCCCGAACGCGGCAAGCAGGTATCCGAATGACTGAGCCATGCCGGAAAGCGCCGCGGCTTCATGAACATGCCGGGTCCGCAGGCTGAAGAACATCATCGCCAAGCTGAACGCACATCCTCCCGCAATTCCGATCAAAATGACCCATAGCGGAGTGAGAGCCGGGCTTCCGAAAAGAACGCCGGCAATGCCGATAAGGAAAAATAAAGCTGTCAGTCCGGCGAGTGAGCGCTGATTTTTCATTTTAGCGGCAGCGATCGGCACGATAAAAGTAATCGGCAGGACTGAGAATTGCATTAATGAAAGCATCCATCCCGCCTTACTTGAGCTGAGTCCATTCTGCTGAAGAATTTCCGGCAGCCAAGCGATGACGGTGTAAAAAATAAGGGATTGCAGCCCCATGAACATCGTCACCTTCCAAGCTAGCGGAGACCGCAGCAGACTGCTTTTCTTCTCTCCGTTTGTCCCAGTCGTGCGGACGGGCAGTTCGCGTCCTCGCATTTGCGGAATCCACATGACAAACGCAATGAAAGAAAGGATAGCCCAGCAGCCGAGCGCGCCTTTCCAGCCTAACCCCGCTGAAGAGGCGATCGGCACGCTGATGCCGGATGCAATCGCGCCGCACAGATTCATAGAAACCGAGTAGACGCCGGTCATGATGCCTAAATTTCCGGGAAACTTATGTTTAATGAGACTCGGCAGCAGGACGTTGCATACGGCGATCGACAATCCCAACAGGATCGTTCCGAAAAAGAGAGTGCCGATTCCGGCGATGGAGCGCAGCAGAGTTCCGGCTGTCAGGACAATTAATGATGACAGTAACACAATCTCGGTCCCGAAGCGCCGGGACAATAAAGGAACAAACGGCGACAGACATGCAAAGGCCAAAAGCGGCACTGTCGTAATGGTGCCGGCAGCCGCATTGGTCATGCCGAGGCTGTCCCGAATTGAGGAAACGAGCGGCCCGACCGATGTCAGAGGCGCTCTGAGGTTGGCCCCTATCAATATGACTCCGATGACCAGCAATATCAGTTTTTTACGCTGACTTGCTTGCAGAATTTGATGTTCGTCTTTAATTTTCATGTTCATCCTCCATGTGTATTGTATCTTTAAATACTGTGATGTATTGGTTGACGGCCTCCATGGCCTGATCCGGTTTCTGTCCGATAATCGCGGCGGCAAGCTGGGTGTGGATCCGTATAGCAGGGGTGATTTCCAACAGGTTATGGACTGACGCACAAAGCGCCTCCGTCATATGCTCGTATAGATCAGAAAGCATGTTGTTATGGGCCGCCTGTACAATGGTTTTGTGCAGTTTAATGTCAGCCTCGGCATACCGTTTTCGATCTTCATTTTGCAAGGCCGCTTCACATTCATCCAAGCACACCTTCAGTGCTTTCAGGTCTTCGTCATTACGCCTTTCCGCCGCCAATCGTGCAGCTTCTCTTTCGAGTGCGTATCTGACTTCTAATGTTTCAAGCAAATTTGATTTTTTAATATGGCGGTAAAATGCCGCGCCGAGAACACTGGATGAGCTGACATACGTACCGCTCCCCTGCCTTGTCTGAAGCAGGCCGGCATGTACGAGCGCCCGAATGGCCTCACGCAATGTGTTTCGGCTCACATCAAATTGCTTCATTAAATCCAGCTCAGGGGGAATGCGCGTCCCGACCGGCCATTTATCCGATTGAATTAACGATTCAATTTGCGTCACCACTTGTTCTACGAGCGACAGTCTGCTTGTTTTGGATATCTCCATCAAAACACCTCTGAAATTTGTAGGATGATTCTATCATTGGGTAATATAACATAAAAGAAGCGAAGATGTAAATCAGCGGCAACAAAAAAAGAGTGAGTTTTTCTCTCACTCTTCGGCGCTTTTATGAACGTTTTATATTGACTGAGGTCACGACAAACTTGTCATGACGGTGGCGGGAAAATGAATATTCAAAGGGAGTGCCGTTGTCCAAAAAGCCTACATGCTCGACTTCAAGTATCGGATCATCCGGCCGGCAGCCGAGATATTGCTGATCCATATCATCCGACTTGCACGCTCTGATTTTTCTGTGTGAGCCTGCGATTTTGAGCTGGAGTTCCCGCGTAATATGATCGTAGATGGAATGGTTGAGCACCTCGTCATTAATGCCGGGTATAAGGCTCGCCGGCATGTACGTTTTTTCAAGAACGTACGGTTCGCCTTCAACAATTCTGAGCCTCACTACATAATAGACGGGAGTCTTTTCATCAATGGCCAAATGTGCGGCGACATCTTGAGACGGAAACTGCACTTCAAACCGGATGACCTTGCTCTTGATATTTTTTCCTTTTAACAAATTGCTCAGGCCGAGAATTTCGTTGCTGACTACGTGAACGTGCTCATCCTGCATGGCTGATTGAATGATAAACGTGCCGTGCCCTCTTTTTCTGAAAAGCATTCCTTCAGCCGCAAGTGTATCAAGCGCCCGCTTCATCGTCATCCGGCTGCACCCGAACTCCGCAGCGAGCGTCTTTTCATCCGGGATCGGCTGATCTATGTCATATACACTGCTTTTAATCCTCTTTCTCATTTCGTTGGCGATTTTTTCGTACTTATTCATCGGTTTCCTCCGGCTGTATAATGTTTGATCTGTATAGACTCCTTACGGTTATCATAAATTTTTTTCCCTGCTTCATCAATGACGTTACAGCCGCCGATATTGAAATTGAAAGGATTTCCTCGAATTTTCTATGGAATCTCCCTCACTATTATGGTAGAATTTTTTGCAGTAACGGACACAACCGAATATTGCATACATTGTATAACCTCAATGATATGGTTTGAGGGTGTCTACCAGGAACCGTAAAATCCTGATTACAAAAATTGTCCCGTACACTTTTTGTAATCAGGATTTTTTATTTTCTAAAAAATAAAAAAAGGAGTATCTGTACATGAATTTCAAAGTATTTCTGCTTGCAGCATCTACCATCGCAGTCGGATTGGTTGAATTAATTGTGGGCGGTATTCTTCCGCAAATCGCTTCCGACTTAGATATATCCATCGTCAGCGCGGGGCAGCTGATCAGCGTGTTTGCGCTCGGTTACGCGGTATCCGGCCCGCTGCTTTTGGCGGTGACGGCAAAGGCTGAACGAAAGCGGCTTTATTTAATCGCACTGTTTATTTTCTTCCTAAGTAATCTGGTGGCTTATTTCAGTCCCAATTTCGCCGTACTTATGGTGTCACGGGTTCTCGCTTCCATGAGCACAGGGCTGATTGTCGTCCTTTCTTTAACGATTGCTCCTAAAATCGTGGCGCCTGAATACAGAGCGCGGGCGATCGGCATCATTTTCATGGGGTTCAGCTCCGCAATCGCTTTAGGCGTGCCTGTCGGCATTATCATCAGCAATGCCTTCGGATGGCGCGTTCTGTTCTTGGGAATCGGCGTATTATCTCTCGTTTCCATGCTGATTATCAGCGTCTTTTTTGAAAAAATACCTGCTGAAAAAATGATTCCGTTTCGTGAGCAGATCAAGACGATCGGGACCGCCAAAATTGCCAGCGCACATCTTGTCACCTTGTTTACATTGGCGGGGCATTACACACTCTATGCCTACTTTGCGCCTTTTTTGGAAAGAACGCTTCATTTGAGTTCCGTTTGGGTCAGTGTATGCTACTTTTTGTTCGGTCTGTCAGCGGTATGCGGCGGCCCGTTCGGAGGGTGGCTGTATGACCGTTTAGGAGCATTTAAAAGCATCATGCTTGTGACCGTTTCTTTCGCTCTGATTCTGTTTATTCTTCCGCTGACAACGGTTTCTTTAATCATTTTCCTGCCTGCGATGGTGATCTGGGGATTGCTCAGCTGGAGCCTTGCGCCGGCGCAGCAAAGCTATTTAATCAAAATTGCGCCTGAGTCTTCCGATATTCAGCAAAGCTTCAACACGTCCGCTTTGCAGATCGGCATCGCGCTCGGGTCAGCCATCGGCGGCGGCGTGATCGGACAAACCGGTTCTGTCACAGCAACAGCCTGGTGCGGCGGTTTGATTGTCATTATCGCTGTCGCGTTAGCTGTATTCTCTTTAACGAGACCCGCTTTGAAAAGAAAATCCGCATAAATGTGAGACCGCAAAAAAGCCAAAGGAGTTCCTTCGGCTTTTGCGGTCTTTTTATTTTGCGGCAGCAAGCTCGTCTTCTGTCACCCATTTATGATTGGTTACTTTTTGGCCGCCGTCAGTCGGTGTATAGTCGACCATATAAACGGTTGTCTTTTTGGCTGAATCAATAACGGCTTCGGCGCCCTTCATGCCTTTCATATGGGATGCCTCGATCACGGCCTTGTCACCCGGTTTTAACGTTTTATTACCGGCGCCCTTCAGCTCTTCCTGAATGACCCATTTATGATCTTCGACGCGCTTTCCTCCCGTTTCCGGAGTGTAAGATACACTGTAAACCGTTGTATCATAAGCACCTTTTACGGTTCCTTGCGCATTTTTCATGCCTTTCATATGAGAAGCTAAAATCATAACGTCACTGCCGACTTTATAAGTCGGATTTTCGGCCTTCTTTAAACCTTTCGGCACCTCGGATGAACCTGAGTGATTCATGTCTTCGTGAGAGTGCGTTTCTTTGTCTTTCGCTTTTTCGCTTCCTCCTGAAGATTGGCTGTTGCATCCGGCAAGCGCCAGAACGGGGATCAGGAGAAACATGCTGAATAAAAATAGTCTCGCTTTCATTTCAAGAACTCCTTTGCCTTTTTGATTTTTCACTTTCCCTTTCGTTTCTTCAGTAAAACAAAAAGATGGCCTGTCATTTCTCCTAATTCTTCAAATCTCTCTTTATTGCCTTTCATCAGGTGAAATTGTTCACAAAATGTACACATTAATGGAGATGCAGTATAATTCAATTATCAGATAATAGGGGGAACTCATCATGAAAACGAAGGTTTTTGCGGTGGTATTGGGCGCTGTTTTAATGATTGCGGGGTTGGTTTTGGCAGAAGTTTCGCTTTATATGGAATACATCACAATGCTCGGAGCTATGATTTTTTCTTCTATATTTATGTCAGAGCCGAAAAGAAAATTTCGCGTCATCAAAGGGGTTTGACTTTTCTATTACCGCCGTCTTCTCAGGACGGCGGTTTTGTTTTGCATGTCACTCAGTCTATCCGCACAGCCGTTTCTTCTGTGCCGTCCTGATATAAAACGAAATGCGGGGCTGTTTGTGCTTTATCACCTGCAAATTCAATTTCAAGCGGCAGCGCCCTGACAAAATAACGGGTTTCCGTCATTGGGAATAATTCGAATGGAGTCTGCCCGTCTATTGTAAGATACAATCGGTTTTCTTTTACCGCCACCGATGCATGTGTGTCATCCTGAAATGAGTAATTGCCGGTAAATCTGCTGTAAATCGCAGGATCGATATCTGCTTTTTTCTGATCTGCCGGACGTTTCGGAATCACGTATGGCTGATCAAATAAGATGTTTACAGCCGCGGCAATCACAGCTTGTTCAAATTGATACGATTGTTCCATATTGCTGAGATAAATCAATGTTTTATTCTGGTCAATATACCGGATCATCAGAGTTGAATAGCCCGGCCAGCCTCCGTCGTGACTGATAACCTTCCCTTTTTGGGGGCTGTTTTGAATCATCCAGCCAAATCCGTATCCGAATTGCTCTTCTTCATTCCAATAGCCCGGTGTAAACGCTTGATCTTTAGACTCTTTGCCGATGATTTCTTCCGTATAAAGAGCCTGATCAAACAGATATAAATCTCTAATAGCGGAGTTAACGGTTCCGTCACCTTGAATTCCGTCAAGAAAGACGACATAATCAGTTTCCTCAAGTTCATCCGGCAGCACATATTCTCCGGAATGAACATCATACACATAGCCATATGCATAGTTCGGAATGTTTTCTTTACTCAGCCTTCTGTTATAAATCCGCGTATCGTGCATACGAAGCGGATGAAATACGGCTTGTTTCATAAATTCAGCAAAACTCATGCCTGATACAATTTCTATAATAACCGCTAACACCACATACCCCGTATTACTGTAAAGCCACTCCTTGCCCGGCGGGAAATAAGCATCCGGCTTATGCTGCTTGAGCATATTGATCACATCTTGATTAACGGCAATTCTGTCCCGGTCCCAATGTGTTAAGAACAACTCCATATAGTCCGGCAATCCTGACGTATGATGGAGTAAATGCCGAATGGTAATGCCCGGATAAGGAAAATCAGGAAGCCACCGCTCTATCATATCGTCATAACACAGCTTCCCTTGCTGCTCTAAAATGATAACGCCCAAAGCTGTAAACGGCTTCGATACTGAGGCCAATTCAAAGACCGATTGGTCATTCAGCATCCTCTTTGTTTTCAGTTCTGCAGCGCCGAATGAACCCTGGTATAAGATGCGGCCGTTTTCCGCTGCCAATACAGCGCCGTTTATTTCATGTCTTTCGTCTAAAGTGCTGAAAAGCTGTTCAAACGCTTGTTTTTTCTTATCGTTCATTTCACGAACCTCCATACACAAGCTGATTTACTCTTTTATACGAACGGCCGCTTTAGAAGTTTCAATATTTCCCCTTTCCTGAACACCAGTCAGTATACTGCCGTTCAGGCAGCCGCGGAGGTTTGATGAATGTCTTTTATTCACACAATACTGTGCAGGCTTCGAATTCAACATGCTTCTCGTCTTTATTTGCACCGGCAATTTCCATGGTCGAAAACATCGCACAGACGACGGCTTTGTATTCGTTCATGACGGTTTGAATTTCAATCAGGAACCGTTCGGATGAAGCCGCGTATTCCGTTACGTACTCTTTCATTTTGCCGATAATATCATCTGCCTGACGGCTGAAGCCGGCCGCCTCCAAGTCACTCTCAAACTGGTTTTTGTTGATCATATGAATATGCATTTTTTAAAGGCTCCTTTCAGCAGCATTTTGTGTTAGATCTACTGTAAAGGACAGGTTTGGATAAACTTTTAATAAAATATGAACAAAATATGAATTGGCTCATCGGCCTGACCGGCGGGCTTTCGGCTGTGCTCCGTTTCATTTGGACTACATGAAATAATGACTTCTTTACTCTGTTAAAAACAGCTCATATATGATCTAATACCAGTAAAATGTTTAGGAGGCGGCCTATGTCAGCAGCAGGAAATCGGCAAAAATTTTGGGTCATGGCGATGCTTATAGCGGTCTTCACCGTGTTCGTTTTCTCTTTTTCTGAGAATCATTCACAAAAGAACTGGCACACGGCGGTTGACCAGGCGTCAGTGAATGTCTTCGGCCAGCAGATCTTTGAAAAAGACCGTCTGGCAAAAACACTCGACGCACGTGAGGCAGAATCTCTTTTGACTCTTGTGAAACTTGCAAATGCAGAACATCACATCATCTAAAAGCCATTATAAAAAGCCTGTTTCCCTTTGACAGAGGAAACAGGCTTTTTCCATGTATTATTGAGCATGTTTTTGTTCAATAAACCGGTCGATCCGGGCAAGGACATTCTTCATGTCCGTACATTCTCTAAAGCTTTCATTAATGGCTTGAATGCCTTGTTTGTATTTTCCGTTATGCAGCACTTCTTCCGCTGCAAGCCTTACCTTTTCAGCGCTTACTTCATCTTTTTGCACGGTATAGCCTGCATCCAATTCAGTCAGGCGGCGCGCAACCATCGGCTGGTCTTTATCGTGCGGGATGACGACCAGCGGCACTTGATAATGAATGCCTTCATTTACACTGTTCATTCCGCCATGCGTGACAAACACGTCGGCCTGCTCCAGCACTTCAAGCTGCGGCACGTACGGGGCGATGATAAAGTTTTCCGGCGCCTGTTTGATTTTCGACAGATCGGCTTTTTCCCCGGCGGCAATGACTACTTTTCCTTCAAAATCTGAGAACGCGTCTATGCACAGATTGAAAAACGCTTCCGTGTCCCCGAGCACCGTTCCCATTGAGATATAAATGACTTTTTCATTCTTTAATGCGTCAATCGGGAAGTCGACGCGCCCTTTTCTCTTCGGAAAACTCGGACCGATAAATAAATACTCATCTCCGAATGTCTCACTTTCAGGCTGAAAATATCTGCTTGTATAGACGACGTTCAATTCACCTGTGTTGTTCATAAATTGAACCATGCTGTCAGGGGCGACACCGTATTTGTCTTTCATCTCGGCCAACAGCTCTTCACATTCCCTGTCCGGCTGAAACGGCACGCCCGATTCCGGGTGGAGCGGCAGTATTTTCAGACGGTCTTCATTGAACAGGAAGGACGCTGAAGAAGAGATGCCGGGAATGTTGAGATAATCCCGCACCAGCTCTCCCGCACCGAATTTATCATAATAGACGGCGTCGAATTGAATGTCCTCTGCCAGCCGCTGCACAATATGTAAAATCTCCAGTGACGTTTTGATATGAACCTTTAAAAATGCAAGTATGCCGGACGGACTGCCGGGATCAATAGGTGTCATTCTGAGCAGATCGCTGTGAAGATGAACTTTCGCCCCTACTCCTTCCAGTCTGCTTTTGTATTTTTCCGTTGAGATATAATGAACGTGATCGCCCCGTTCGCTGAAGGCCTTTGTCATACCCAATGTCGGGTTTACGTGTCCTTCTGCAGGAAAATTGATCATCAGAATATGTTTCGCCATTTTTCAAACTCCTTTGCCTTTTTTGCGTCTCTTCCATATCCATCATAAATGACGCGGAAAAAATCATGCAAGGAACATCCGTCAGGTCTTTATGACGGTTCGATGACATCGGCAAAAAAAAGACAAGGCTTTTCCCCTTGTCTATCGTGATGATTCGTCTGTTTCTTCCGCTCTCAGCACGCCTTTCAGATGTTCTTCATCATGCTTGAGATGCTCCGTCATATATTGCACGGCTTTTGTTTTGTCGCCCTTTTTTATTTCTTCAAAGATTTTTCGGTGCTCATGCAGAATAACCTCCGCACGTTCATCGCCTTTAAAATTAAGAACTCTGCAAAAATGAATCAGCACATTGACATGCTCAAGCAGCATGGCCAGCCGGCTGTTATGGCTGAATTCCACAAGGAGCTGATGAAACGTCTCGTTCAAGGAAATAATCTCAGTCTCTTTGACGCCTTTATTGATGGCTTCTTCCGTCTCCCGCAGCTGTTTTTCAATGAGGTCAATTTCACTCTCAGCCGCTTCATCAATTACCAGTTCGACTGCCAGTGATTCAAGTGACATTCTGATTTTATAAATCTCTTCAACATCCTTAACGGACAAAGAATAAATGACAAAGCCGTTTCGATCGTCTGCCGTCAGAAGCCCGTCCTTTTCAAGGAGCCGCATGGCTTCTCTGACCGGCGACCGGCTGACTCCGAAATCCTTGGCCAGCTGAGTCTCATTCAGCCGTTCACCCGGTTTAAAAATCCCGTCAAATATCATTTTTTTCAATTGGGAATAAAATTGCAGATAATACGGGATTGGCTTATCTAATTTAAAATTATCCATCTTTCCTACCTCTTCATACAATTTAGGCCTTATTGTTACCAAGATCATATAACAGTTTATCTATGGAAGCAACATTCCCGAGCTTGTCAGCATATCGGAGGTGGCGTAATATGGAATTATAATGAACGACGGTCGACGGTCTGCCGTAAACCGAAAACAATTCATTCAGAGGTGACGGAAACATGAAAACATACAAGATTGCCAGCATACCGGGGGACGGTGTGGGGAAAGAAACAGTCCCTCAAGCGGAGCGGGTGTTGAATGCGATTGCCGAATTACATGGAGGCATTGCCTTTGATTTCACTTCTTTTCCGTGGAGCTGCGAGTATTATTTGGAGCACGGGACTATGATGCCGGATGATGGATTAGAAAGGTTACAGCACTTTGATGCTTTGTTTTTGGGGGCGGTGGGGAATCAAAAACTCGTCCCCGATCATGTTTCGCTGTGGGGGCTGCTCATCAAGATACGCCGGGAATTTGAACAGGTGATTAATGTGCGGCCGGCGAAGCTCCTGCCGGGAATCACTTCCCCCCTCGTTAACCCGAAGGATTTTGATCTGATAGTCGTCCGCGAAAACAGTGAGGGCGAGTACAGCTCTGTCGGCGGCAGAATCTATCAGGGTGAGGACGAAATCGCCATACAAAACGCGGTCTTTTCCCGCCGGGGTACGGAAAGAGTGATGCGGTATGCTTTCGAACTGGCGGAAAGTCGGCGGAAACACGTCACAAGCGCGACGAAATCAAACGGTATTGTTCACTCGATGCCGTTCTGGGATGACATCTTTAAAGAGGTCAGCCGTGAGTACGCCGGGATTGAGACGGATTCCCAGCACATCGATGCACTGGCGGCCTTCTTTGTCACGCAGCCGGAACGCTTTGATGTCATTGTCGCTTCGAATCTGTTCGGAGATGTGCTGACAGATATCGGTGCGGCGATTATGGGAAGCATCGGAATCGCTCCCGCAGCCAACATCAATGTAAACGGCAAATATCCTTCCATGTTTGAGCCTGTTCACGGCTCCGCCCCGGATATTGTCGGAAAAGGAATTGCCAATCCTATAGGCCAAATATGGACGGCGAAATTAATGCTCGATTCATTCGGAGAAGAGGAACTGGGCCATCTCCTCTTACAATCTATTGAAACGGTCACAAACAGCGGCATTCTGACTCCTGATGTCGGCGGAAAACATTCAACGGAAGATGTCACTTCCGCTATTATTTCCCAAATCAAGTACAGATAATACGAAAAAACCGCGGGCAGAAAAACTGCACAGCGGTTTTTTTCGTCTCAGACGGGACGGATCGCGCAGAAACAGGCCGATTCACCTGTGAAGCCCGCAATACGGCCTGATTGATCCTTTTCTACAGAAAAAAACCGCTGTATATCATGAGGAGCATCCAGCATCTGTTTTTCCAGTAATGCGGCTTTCTCTTCAGTCAGGCCTGCCCGTTCACACCAGACGGTAAATTGAAATGGTTTCAAAAAGCAGACAGCGGATTCAATCCGGAAGCCGGCTGTCTCCAGAAAACGGAGCCATTCTGTTTTTTTCCACGCCCGAAAGTGGCTCTGATCCCGTTTCTTTTCAATGTCATTATAAAAATGGTCATATTCATCCTTTTCAGGTGCGGTATTATCAATGAGAAGCAGTCTGCCGCCCGGTTTGACAATCCGAAACGCTTCATGAACAAAGGCTCTGACATCGGGAAAATGATGCGCCGCGATTCTGCATGTGACGATATCGAAAGCAGCATCGGAAAACGGCATCTTTTCAGCATCGCCTTTTTCGAATGACACGTTCGTCCATCCGTTTCCGGTTATAAATGCTTCAGCGGCTGCTAACATTTCTTCCGTGAGGTCATAGGCGATAACAGAGCGTACGAGAGGAGCGAGAGCGTTAGCCGTATGTCCGCCTCCCGTCGCGATATCCAGCACGTCCATATGCTTTTCGGCACCGGAAGCTGAAACGAGATACGCCAAATCCTCTCCTGCGGCGTGTCCTGGACTAGTCACATATTTCGCGGCGTTTTTGGCAAATTGCCGCTGCGCCTGCTGTTTAATTGAATCCTCCATTATACTCGGGCCCCCTTTTCTTTCTGCTTGCTGCCTTAATCAAAATAAACGGGTTCGTCCGGATGTTTGAGATACGCAAACATCTTTTCAATCTGACTTTCTGTATTGCGGGCTTCAGATAGCGGCGGCAGTTCCGTTTCCGCAAAAAAGCCGGCGGCGCTTGTTTCTGTTCCCTCCCTGATCCGGCCGCCGATGATCTCGCATTTGATAAAAACTTTGTAAACGTGGGCGGCGGACGGCGGATGGGAATGGCATTTCTTATCCATTACAGCTAACAGTTTAACGGGCTTTACGTCGATTCCTGACTCCTCTTTTACTTCTTTGACAGCGGTCTCGCCCGGAGAAATCCCGATATCAGCCCATCCGCCCGGCAGCGCCCATCTGCCGTCGCTTTTCTCTCTTACCATTAATATGCTCTGATCTTTAAAAACTGCCGCTCTGATATCAACTTTCGGAGTGGGATAGCCCGTGTCACCGGCGAATACGTCTTTGATGACCCTTTTATCGATGCCGGTATGATGCGCCATGATATCCACGCTTATTTTTCTTATTTCTTCAAATCTCTCAATATCATATATGTCTTTGGAATAAGCCAACCCCGCTTGCGCCGCGGATTGAAGCTGTTTTGCCCATTCAAGCCATTTTGGCTCCATTTTTTCACCGCCCGTTATGTTAATTGACGAAACCCTGAGGGTCCGAGTATTGCACCTTGAGAGTACCGGTGCCCATGATCCGTTTCTGCTCCTTGTTTTCTGTGTATGACGGAGCGAATCCTGCCGGAAAATCAGAAAAAAGCAGGCCGATCTCGTCATAATGGAACAGGGTTTGTTTTTTTACGTGGCACAGTTTTGCAAATTCACCCGTTGTGAAGTATTTTCTGACGTCTTCGCTCATAATGCCTCCTTGACTATACGGTAACCATATCCTTTATGATGATCATTGAGAAGGCTGATTCACAAATGGCTTACGTAATGAAAGCTTTACCGTCTCAAAAAAAGCGGAAGAGGAGTATCAAGTATGACGATTGAAATCAGAACAGTCACGGAAGAAAACCGTGCTGATATACTGGCGCTTCATGTAAGGGAAAGCCAGATTTCATTTATTGAAACCGCGGAAGAGTGCTTACAAGATGCTGAGGATTGCCGGCATTATCAGCCGGCCGGTCTTTATGTTAACGGGGAATTGGTCGGCTTTGCCATGTACGGATGGTTTCCGGAATATGATGAGGAAAATGAAAACGGCAGAGTATGGCTTGACCGTTTTTTTATTGATGAACGTTATCAGGGACGAGGATTGGGCAAGCTGTTGCTTGATGCCCTTATCCGCCATCTCGTTCGAATATATGATTGCAGACGGATTTATTTAAGCCTGTTTGAAGATAATGTGCACGCATTGCGGCTTTATCAAAGATTCGGCTTTTCATTCAATGGAGAGCTGGACTTCAATGATGAAAAAGTGATGGTGAAAGAGCTGTAAACCCTCTGTATAAAAGCAATTCGTCTTCTTGTCAATACCTTAAATTTGAGGTAACATAAAGATATTAGACGACGGTCGACGGACTACGGTCGATTATTAAAACCTGGTACAGCGGAGCGGAACATGGTGATCAGGCATCTAAATGGAGGAGAAGATTGTGCTTATTATACTCGTTATGTTTCTTCTCGGGATTATTCTCGGGTTTATCGGCGCGGGGGGAGCCGGTTTTGTCATTGCACTTTTAACTATACTGTTTCACGTACCGATTCATACGGCTTTAGGCACCTCCCTTGCCGGAATGGCTTTCACAAGTTTATCGGGGGCATTCAGCCACTACCGTGAAGGCAATATTCAGATGAAGATCGGTCTCATCGTCGGCGTTTTTGCGGCATTCGGTTCGTTTTTCGGGGCAAGGCTTACTTCCCTTATCCCCGCAGATTTGCTGCATTACTTGACGGCGGGCATGCTGTTTTTATCTGCTCTGCTTATTTTAGTCCGGTTATTTATTGTAAAAGAAACACAAGAAGATTCCGGACGGCAAAGCAATCTGAACATATGGGTGAAAGCCGTTGTACTCGGTGTCATCGCAGGAATCTTGTCCGGAACGTTCGGGATCGGCTCTGCCCCTTTCATCCAAATCGGCTTAATGATTCTTTTGCGCTTATCCATCCGCCAGTCGGTCGGCACCACCATGCTTGTCATTATCCCGCTTGCGGTCGGCGGAGGACTCGGTTATGTGACGGAAGGATTTGTCGATTATATGCTGTTGGTCAAAGTGCTGATCGGAACGATGTGCGGCGCATATGTCGGAGCGAAATTCACCAACCTCGTGCCGAAAGTCATTCTGAAATCAGCCATCTTTTTAACACCGGCCATCGCCGGTCTCATGCTTTTATTTTAAACTGAAACGGGAGGCGGCCGCCTCCCGTTTTGTTCTGTTCTTCATCTGTTTTCGAAGAGCTTTTTCAGCTTTGCTTCCGTTTCGGTATGATCTACCGGTGTATACACACTGCAGCGCAGATCACTGTTGCCCTGAACCTGAAATGAAGTCAGGTTAAAGACCATTTTTCCCGCCTTCGCGTGGCGGAACTCAATTAATACTTCGGGTGCCGAGCTGACTTCGCTCTCATTCCACAGCGTATGAAATTCCGAATACGTTTTCTCCATTTCTTCTATAAACTGAGAATACCACGTATCAGCTACATACTGGCCGTAATACGTTCTGAAAATGGCGATGAATCCTTTCACAAAGTGCTCCCAGTTTACGGCTAAACTTCTTAATTCTTTTCTGGAAAACAATAGCTCTATGAGATTCCGCTTTTCAGGAGGAATTTGTTCAAAATCTAAAAACACGTGCGCCGCAGCCTGGTTCCACCCTACGATATGACACCGCCTGTCCGAGATAATGGTGGGACAATAACGGAGCTCCTGCAGGATTTTTGAAAGCGACGGGCTGATAACCGCTTCTTCCTCCGCGGCAAACGGCTGCTTTACGCCCTCCTCAATGGCAAGCGCGTATAAATAATTTCTCTCATCTTTGTTCAGCTGCAGCGCATCGGAAACGGCGTCCAATACGGCTGCGGACACTTTAATGTCTCTGCCCTGCTCCAGCCACGTATACCACGTGGTGCTTACGCCGGCCAATTGCGCGACCTCTTCTCTTCGGAGTCCGGGCGTTCTTCTCCGTGTGCCCATCGGCAGCCCGGCCATCTGCGGAGAAATTTTGGCCCGCTGCGTTTTTAAAAACTCTGAGAGCGCCTGCAATCTTCCTTCTGGTATCATACCGAATCTCTCCTCTCTTACCCTGGTATTTATTATACTAGGATAATCAACAACTTGTAATAGGATAATTGCGAGTTACAATAAATACATACCGAAGGAGGAATGACCATGAAAAGAGTTGTGATCACCGGAATGGGAGTGATTTCACCTCTCGGCAATGATGTGCATACATTTTGGAAACACCTGACGGAAGGAAAATCGGGAATCTCTTTCATCGATTCGTTTGATGTCTCCGGCTCCAAGACGAAAATAGCCGGTACCGTCCGTGATTTTGACGCAGAAGAAAGATGGGGCAGAAAAGAAGCGAGACGGCTTGACCGTTTCAGCCAGTTTGCTTTAGCTGCAGCGGAACAGGCGCTTGAAAGCTCCGGGATTCAGCTCGATCAGATTGACCGTGAACGCCTCGGCGTGTACGTCGGCTCTGGAATCGGCGGCATCACGACTTTGATTGATAACGTTCATACTTTAAATGAACGGGGAGCGCGAAAAGTGAGCCCAAGCCTTGTCCCCATGATGATCTCAAATGCGGCCGCCGCTCAAATCAGCATCAGATTAGGCGCGCTCGGCCCCTCACTTTCTCCCGTCACCGCGTGTTCCATCGGCAATACGTCGATCGGGGAAGCATTCAACGCCATCCGGAATGATGACGCAGATATCATGTTTGCCGGGGGAGCGGAAGCGGCGATTACGAATTTGTCATTAGCCAGCTTCGGCAATGCCCACGCGCTGTCAGCGAGAAACGAAGACCCCGCCGCTGCAAGCCGTCCGTTTGACGCGGATCGTGATGGATTTGTCATGAGTGAAGGCGCGGGCATCTTAGTATTGGAATCATTGGATAGTGCAATCGGCAGAAATGCCCCGATCCTTTGTGAGGTGCTCGGCTACGGTGCGAGCTCTGACGCCTATCATATGGTGGCCTCCCATCCGGAAGGAACGGGCGCATACCTGGCGATGAAAAACGCTTTGAAAAAGGCGAATGTTTCAGCGGAAGACATTGATGTCGTAAGCGCCCATGCGACAAGCACAAAAGCCGGAGATCTTTCTGAAACATTGGCCATCAAGACATTATTCGGGGAGCTTGCGTATGATATTCCGGTTACGGCCAACAAATCAATGCTCGGCCACATGCTTGGCGCGGCAGGCGGCGTTGAAGCCATCGCTTTGACAGAGAGCTTGAGACACGGCATCATCCCCCCGACAATCAATCTGCAAAACCCTGATTCGGCATGTGATTTGGACTATGTAGCAGACGGGCCCCGCCAGCAATCGTTAACGATCGGCCTTTCCAACTCATTCGGCTTTGGCGGGCATAATTCGGCGATCGTGCTGAAGAAATATGAATAACGGGCATCAAAAAAAGGAGTGAATCATTTCACTCCTTTTTTGCTTTCTCCGGTTTTGTTGTTAAGGCGAAAAAAGCGATGGAACCGATAACGGATGTCGTGAACATAATTGCCCCCATCGGGACGGCCGTCGCTTCATTCATCCCCACAAGCGGCGACACGATGGAACCGAGAAGAAGCGGAAGCATGCCGAGCAGTGCGCTTGCGCTTCCCGCGCGGTGTCCCTGCTTTTCCATCGCCAATGTAAAGGTGCTTGTCAGCGTCATGCCGATCGTAATCATATAAATAAAAATTGAAATCACCAGTGCCGCCAGCGGTCCGTGAATGATCGTCATGACGAGCAGAACGGCAGTCGCCGTCATCGCTGTAATCACGCCGATTCTCAACAGGCTTTTTTCGTGAATGATCCCGCCGAAACGCCCGATGATAAAGCTTCCGGTAATGATCGCCAGACCGTTTATGCCGAATAAAACACTGAATACCTGAGGCGAGACTCCGTAAATATCCTGATACACGAAAGGCGTTCCGGAGACATACGCAAAGCTCCCGCCGTGAATAAAACCGACCGTCAGCGCATAGCCGATAAATGACCGATCCTTCAGCAGGCTTCCCATTGTCCGCACGGAATTTCCGATGGAGCTCGGAATCCGTTTTTCCGGCGGCAGGGTTTCTGTCAGCTTGAGCGCAATGATGAGAACAAGCAAAAACCCGATAAAAGTTAAAAAGAGAAAAATCGTATGCCATGATGCAAACGGAAGCAGTAATATCGCGCCTCCCGTCATCGGCGCCACCATCGGCGCGACGGCGGTAATGACCATCAGCAGCGAGAAAAATTTAGAAAGCTCTCTTCCCGTAAACACATCTCTGACGATTGCACGGGATAAAACGAGTCCTGCCGAAGCGGTGAATCCTTGAAGAAAACGGGCAATCACTAATGTAGTAATGTTCGGTGCAAGCGCGCAAAACAGAGAAAACAAAGCAAATAAAAAAATACATAGTAATAACGGTTTTCTTCTTCCCTTCGCGTCACTTAACGGGCCGACAACAACCTGTCCGATTGTCAGTCCGATCAGACAAGCGGTTAAACTGAGCTGGACAAGCGATGCGCGGGCGCTTAAATCTTCAGCGATTTCAGGGAAACTCGGCAGATACATATCTATATTGAGCGGCCCCAGTATCGCAAGCATTCCGAGAAGAAAAGCCAGCGCAAGCCGCTCCTTACCGGTCGGATTATGCAGCATATCGTTCCCACCTTTCCTTTGTCAATCTCTCAAAACATTTGTATATTGTATCATAATTTTTTCTTTATTTTTAAAAGTTTTCAAAGGGCGCAAAAAAAACCAAGGGCTGTAACAGCCCTTGGGTCCGGGTCACGCGGTAAAAGGTTTTACGCGTGTTTTTCTTTAAATGCTTTTGCGTATTGATCAGCCGCTATAATGGCATCCGCCACGTCGTCAGCCGTCACGTCAAAAGCGGCATGAATTGTTTCTTCTTCAATCGTCGCGGCTTCTGCCACTTTCATAATGTCCTCTTTAGATGCGTCTTTCAATTTGATGTCTTCAAGTGTGACAGGCAGCCCCAAGCTGATATAAAACGCGATATACCGCTCAATTTCCTCAAGCGAACGTTTTTCCAGCGCCAATTGAACGAGCGTGCCGAATGCCACTTTTTCACCGTGGGTCAAGTGATGGATTTCACCTTCAAGCGCGGTAAATCCGTTATGAATGGCATGTGCCGCAGCTAAGCCGCCACTTTCAAATCCCAGTCCGCTCAGAAGTGTATTGGCTTCAACCACCGCTTCCAATGCGGGCGTAACGGCTTTCGCTTTCACAGACTCATAAGCGAGATGGCCGTATTTGAATAATACCGCTTCACATTTTTCCGCGATAGCCTCTCCGGCGATTGTCGGAATTCCGCCTGCCATCGTTTTACCGCCATTGGCGATGACACTGCGCGCCTCTATCCACGTCGCCATTGCATCGGCAATCCCTGATGCTAAAAAGCGCGGCGGAGCTTCCGCGACGATTTTCGTATCGACCAGAACCAGGTCAGGATTCTTATGATAGAAACGATAGTTTTCGAACGCGCCTTGTTCAGAATACACGACAGACAGCCCGCTTGTCGGAGCATCCGTTGAAGCGGCCGTCGGCACGATAACGGTATAGCCGTTTATTTCATCTGATACGGCTTTGGCCGTATCAAGCGTTTTACCGCCGCCGACTCCGATGACAATAGTCGCGCCTGCTTTTTCTGCGATGCCGGCAATTCTTTTCATTTCTTCCTGGGAGGCTTCGCCGTTGAAAACCGCCTCTTCAGAAGAGATATTGCTTTTCTTTAATTCAGCCGTCACCTTGTGGCCCGCGATATCCCATACGGTTTTGTCCGCGATGACGACGGCTTTTTCACCAACGCCCTCCAGATGTCCGCCGATCGTTTTAATGGCGTTTTTTCCCTGCACGTATTTGGCCGGACTGATAAAAATTCGTTCCAATGTCATCATCCCTTCTTCGTTGTCTCTCATTACATTTCTCTTATTGATAGAGCAGAAATGAAAACTCTTCTGATATAATTCCTCGTTTTAACTTGATTTAAACCTCATATACACTGCAGAAAAATCAATTTTCACGACATTGACAAGATGTGAAGGTGTCTATATAATCTTCGATATTGAAGCTGATCATTCTTTACTGAATGAACAAACGAGATTGTGAATGATTCGTCTTAAAAATTATTTAGTTCTGCTGGATAATTTTTGAGGCGTTTTTGTTTTTTATATATTTTTGACTGCGGAGGAGGTTTGCACATGAAGAACATTTGCAAGGATATACTGATGATTATGGCCGGAGCCTTTCTTATTGCGGCGTCCGTGGAATTTTTCGTCATCCCGAATCATTTAGGGGACGGCAGCACCGTGGGAATCGCTCTCGTGTTATATTATCTTTTCCATATACCTGCAAGTATTACGACTCTGGTTGTAAATTTGATTTTTATCGGGCTGGCTTATAAATTTTTAACGAAAAAAACGATTTTATACACGATACTTGGTACGGGAATGACTTCTGTTTTTCTCAGCATCGTCAGCTTTATTCCGTTCGGCGTGCACGATATGGTGCTCGGGATTGTATTCGGCGCTCTGCTGATGGGAGCGGGGCTGGCATTGATCTTTATCGCTGACGGATCTACCGGCGGGACCACGCTGTTGGCGTATTTATTAAATTACACAAAGGGCTTTAACATCTCCAAAAGCATGTTTTATATGGATTGTGTCATCATTTTCGCATCCGTTTTAGCGATCGGTATCAATCATATGCTGTATACGTTTATATTCGTATATCTGTGCGCCAAAATCGTCGATATTGTCATTGAGGGTTTCCATAATAAAAAAGCTCTCACCATTATGTCTGACCAATACGAAGAAATCGCCAAAGCCATCACCTCCGAGTACGGCAACGCGGCGACGATTTTTTACGGATACGGGTATTACGGCAGCAAAGACAAGCGCATTATCTATGTTGTCATTAAAAAGAACGAATTGCTGAAAATCAAAAAACATGTTCAAAAAATTGATCCGAAATCATTTATCGTTATTCATGAAGTAAAAGAAGCTGTCGGAGGGCAATTCGGGTTTACAAACCTGCCCGCCGCCGGAAATGAAAAATAACCGCCTGCAGTGTATAGCTGCAGGCTTTTTTTATTCGGCTCTTCCCCGCTTAAAGGTTTTTACATCTTTCAATCGAAGTAGTAAATGAAACCTTTTTTGATGGAGGAACATAAAAAATGAATATCAAAACTGACAGGCTCGTAATCCGGACATTTGAACCGGAAGATTGGCAGGATGTCTATGCGTACACCTCAAATCCGAATGTCATGAAATATATACCAGAGGGTGTCTTTACCGAAGAAGATGCCAGGAAATTCGTTACTGAAAACAGCGGTGAACATGCCGGGAAGTTTCCCGTTTTATTGAAGGATGAGAAAACGGTCATTGGCCACATTGCTTTTTTTCAGTATTTTGGCGATCATACGTATGAAATCGGCTGGGTGTTTCACCCGGAATACCAGGGCAAAGGATATGCTTCAGAGGCGGCGCGCGCCGTGCTGGCATTCGGGTTTAACAAGATGAAATTACACCGGATCATTGCGACATGTCAGCCGGAAAACATGGCTTCGCACCGGGTGATGGAAAAGATCGGGATGAGACGGGAAGGCTTTTTTAAAAAATGCATCCCCCATGATAATGAATGGTGGGACGAATATTATTATGCCGTTTTAGAAGAAGAATGGGAAGTCTCCAAACTGGAATAAAAAGGCTTATACCCTTTGCTTTTACAGATAAGTGTGTGCTACACTGTTTGTAACAAATACGAAGGGATGATGGGTGGACAATGATTAACTAATCTTATTTTGACCGTTTGAAATCAAATATTTCAAATCAGAAAAAATAGGATTAGTCTGCCCATTTTCTATACGATACGAAAGCTATGTAAAAATAGCTTATTTGATCATGCACAGGTACGGCTAATCCTTCCAAATCAATTGGGAGGATTTTTTTGGTCCTCCCTTTAAAGCGAGGGATTGACATATGAAAGAAATGTTAAAAATAAGCGGCATCAGTTATGAAATCAACAGCGTTCCCCTTTTTGAACAAATCAGCGCGAGCGTTCAGCAAGGTGACATCATCGGCGTTATCGGTAAAAACGGCGCCGGCAAATCGTTATTGCTGCAATTGATCTGCAATCAAAAAGCGCCGTCACAAGGACAGATCCAGATGATGCAAGATGTGAACATATATATGGTGGAACAAGAAACAGAAGCTTATGATTCCGGCCATCCGGAGCCTGCGGAGGCAGCCTTGTTAGAAAAGTGGAACGTACCCGCACGCGCCTTTTCGCAATTAAGCGGCGGAGAAAAATTGAAAGCCCGTCTTGCCAAAGGTTTCTCCTCCTCAAGCAGCCTTTTGTTATTAGATGAGCCGACGAACCACCTCGATCAGCACAGTTTGGAAATACTGCTAAATCAGATCAAGAATTACAAAGGCACCATTATTTTTGTTTCGCATGATCGTGCTTTTATAGATGCAGCGGCGACAAAAATCTGGGCCATCGAAGGAAAGAAACTCATTGAACATAAAGGGAATTATTCAAGCTATATGGAGGTCCGCAAACAGAGAAGGCTGACACAGCAGCGCGAATATGAGAATCAGCAGAATATGGTCAAAAGGATTGAAGCTCAAATGAACGAGCTGAGCGCCTGGTCAAAAAAAGCCCACGCCCAATCAACGAAAATAGAAGGCTTTAAAGAATACCATCGCGTAAAAGCAAAACGCACGGACGCCCAGATTAAATCAAAGCAGAAGCGTCTTGAAAAAGAGCTTGAAAAAGCGAAAGCAGAACCGGTTGAAGCGGAGTATGAAGTCCGTTTTTCCATTGAGCACCGCAAAAAAGCGGGAAAGCGTTTTTTAGAAGTAAGGGATGTCACAAAGTCATATGACGGACGAACGCTTTTCAAAAACGTGAATTTCACTGTGATGCACGGTGAAAAGATCGCGATTACAGGCCCGAACGGCAGCGGGAAAACAACATTATTGAAGGTCATCCTCGGTCAGGAAAAAGCGCAGGGCGGCATATGGATTTCTCCGTCTGCAAACGTCGGATATTTAACGCAGGAAGTATTCGACCTTCCGCTTGATAAAACCCCCGAACAGCTTTTTTACAAAGAAACGTTCGAAGCTAGGGGAAATGTCCAATCCCTCATGAAGCATTTAGGATTTACCGCAGCGCAATGGACGGAACCCATCGGCAAGATGAGCATGGGAGAGCGGGTCAAATGCAAACTGATGGCGTTTATTTTAGAGGAGAAAGATGTGCTGATTCTGGATGAGCCGACAAACCACCTTGATCTGCCGTCACGCGAGCAGCTTGAAGACACTTTGGCCCGATACGACGGAACGCTCATCATCGTATCTCATGATCGTTACTTTGTCGAAAAGACGACGGACATCCGGCTTGATATCTCAAACGGCAGCGTCCGAAAACAATGGAAAGAATCTCCCTCCGTCAGAGACGATGCTGAAGAACTGCGATTAAAGCTTGAGACCGAACGGCAGGAAGTCCTCGGAAAACTCAGCTTCATGACTCCGGCTGATAAACAATATCGTGAGCTTGATCAAAAATTCAAAGAGCTGACGGAAGAAATCAAGAAATTGAAATGAATGTAAAAACCCGTGATTGTCACGGGTTTTGTTTTGGAAAGCTCACGTATCATGAAGAATAATTTCAAACTGATTTGTACAACCTACGTTCAGATTAATTATGAGCATGGTTCAGGGGGGCGAAGAATGGCCAAACGCATCGGAATTACGGGAAACATTATGGCTGATCAATCCGGCCCTTTCCCGGGTTATAATAGGGCATATGTCAATAATGATTATATTCAGTCTGTTTCTGAGGCCGGCGGTGTGCCGTTTATATTGCCGGTGATTCAAGAGACGGCGCTTTTAAAGGAACAGGTCTCTCATGTTGACGGGATCATTCTGTCCGGCGGTCAGGATATAGACCCGCTGTTTTACGGCGAAGAACCTTTACAGGCTTTAAGAAAGACCTTTCCTGATCGAGACGCCTACGAGAAGGAGCTGATTCTCACGGCGGTTGCTTTAGAAAAGCCGATTCTGGCCATCTGCCGGGGGATGCATATGTTAAACGTCACTTACGGGGGAACTTTATATCAAGACCTGACACACGCTTCGTTTGCTGACATTAAGCATGATCAAGAAAAAGATCCGCCGTTAAAAACCCATCATGTTTCTTTTGAAAAAGGGACACGTCTTCATTCCTTGTTTGGTGATTCAGCGCGGGTGAATTCATTCCATCACCAGATCATAAAAGAGACGGCGCCTTTGTTTAAAGTGGCGGCTTATGCGAAAGACGGGGCCATTGAAGCGATTGAACGGACGGGTGAATTATTTGTCGTCGGCGTGCAATGGCATCCTGAAATGCTGACAAAAAAACATGAAGACATGAAAAAGCTTTTTTCTCTTTTCATGGATGCGGTCAGCACATAAAAAAAGCAGATCATAACGATCTGCTTTTTCATTTTATTCTTCCGGTTTCTCCGGTGTTTTGCCTTGTGTCAGCTTATGGCCTTCGATATCCACGTTCGGAATGATTTTATCCAGCCACTTCGGCAAGTACCAGGCCGCATGTCCCATCAGCTTCATGGCACTCGGAATAATGGTCATTCTTACAATGAACGCATCAAAAAGAACACCGAAGGTCATTGCCAAGCCCATGGATTTGATCGTAGCTTCTCCCGCAAAGATGAATCCCGCAAAGACAAAAATCATGATCAGTCCCGCCGCTGTTACGACAGGTCCGCTATGTTTCAATCCGGCATGAATGGCTTGTACCGGATTTTTTGTTTTGACATATTCTTCTCTCATTCTGCTGACTAGGAATACTTGATAGTCCATCGCCAGCCCGAAAAGAATACCGATTGCTAAAATAGGCAGGAAGGCGAGAATCGGGCCTTTTTCCGGAATGCTGAGCAAGCCGGTGAAATTCCCATCCTGCAGGACGAATACCGATAAGCCGAGTGTAGCGGTCATCGTCAGCAAAAAGCCGACGACGGCGGCAAGCGGCACGAGAAGCGAGCGGAAAACAACGGTCAGCAATACAAACGCAAACCCGACAATGAGAATGGCGAATTCCGGAATCGCATCGTTTAACCGGTCTGAAATATCAATGTTCACCGCGGTTGACCCGGTGACGAGCAGGCGGATGCCGTTTTTGTCTGACAGTTTCCGTATATCCTGCACTAACTCTTTCGTTGCCTTATCATTCGGTCCGGTTTCAGGCACTGCCGTAATAATGGCATAGTCCCCTTTTTCGTTCGGCATGGCCGGTGTGACGCTCGCCACATTGTGCAAGTCCTTCATTTCTTTCACGGCGTCTTGAAATGCTTCACTTTTGTTCCCCTTGACCCCTTTTGCATCGGCAACAATTGTCAGCTTGCCGTTAAAGCCTTCTCCGAATCCTTTAGACAACAGATCATAGGCGCGGCGATCCGGGCTGTCTTTCGCTTTCATTCCCGCATCAGGCAGCCCCAGCTCTAAATGCATGGCCGGCAGACTGATGACGGCTAAAAGAATGATGCTGAAAATGCTTAACAGAATAGGCTTCTTTGTAACGAAGCGCCCCCAGGCATTCGTGTCGGCGCTTTTCTTTTCTTTCTTCTTGTATGATTTCGGAATCATTCGTTTTCCTGCGATTGACAACACCGCAGGCACCAGCGTTACTGATGCCAATACAGCCATCAGCACACTGAGTGCCGCAGTCAATCCCATGGCAGACATGAACGGAATGCCGACAACAGTCAATCCGCAAAGCGCGACGATCACGGTCAGTCCCGCAAAAACGACGGCGCTGCCTGCCGTTCCCGCGGCTTTCGCGATCGATTCATTTTTTTGTACACCTTCGCCCAAAAACTGACGATGCTTCGTAAAGATGAACAGCGCATAATCAATTCCGACGGCCAGTCCGATCATTCCGGATAATGAGAGACTGACCGAGGCTATCGTAAAGAACTGTGTCCCAATTAACGTCAGTGCGACGCTTACACCTAACCCAATCAGGGCGGTGACAATCGGAAGCCCCGCGATGACTAATGAACCAAACGTAATGGCCAGAACAACGAATGCCAGCACAACGCCGACAATTTCAGATACACCGCCGATTTCAACACCGGCCCCCGGCACATCGCCGCTGAGCTCCGTCTGCAGACCCTTGTCTCCTGCGGCGGACAGACTGTGTTTAATATGTGAAACAGACGCATCCGTAATGTCATCCGCCGCTTTTTTGTACGTAATATCGGCATATGCCACTGATCCGTCTTTAGAAATGGTTCCTGTCTCAAAAGGACTTGCAATCGAAGCGACTGAATGATCTGTTTTGATCTTCTTTAATGTCTCTTCAATCGCTTGTTTTTCCGGTTTTGACGTCAATTTCTTCCCGTCTTCAGCTCCGAAAATAACCCGTATACTTCCTTTATCGGGACCCTTTGAAAATTCTTTTTGAATGATATCCATCGCCTTTTCAGAAGGTGTGTCGGGAATTGACATATCCTCAGAAAAAGCAGGTTTTAACGAGATGGCGATCACAATCGAAGCGATCAGTATCACGAGCCACGCACTGATCATTTTTAATCGGTTGCGGGCAGACCATCCCCCTAATTTATATAAAAAACCAGACATCGAATACTCCTCTCCAATCATTACTTTCTGCCTAATTGTAGTTCACATTCACATAAAAAAAACGTACATAGGGGCATGTACGTTTGGGCAGTTTTTCATTATATATTCAGTTTCAGAATGCCTTTTTGCATGGCAATAGTGACGGCTTCCGTCCGCGAATCAGCGCCTAATTTGTTATAAATCGATGTTAATCTCGCTTTTACCGTCCGCTCTGAGATTCCTAAATCGAAGGCGATCGCTTTGCTTTTATGTCCTTGCGCAACGGCTTCTAGAACTATGATTTCCTTGTCCGTCAGCTGTGTTTCATTGGCATTTGCCCGTTCCATTTTCATTTCCCGGAAACGCCGCAAGATGTCCGGCTGCAGAAGCACTTCTCCCCTGACCGCCGCATCCATCGTATGAAATAAGGTTTCTGAGCTTGTATCTTTCAGCAGATAACCGTTCGCGCCTGATTCAATGCCTTCTATCATCAGATGATCTTCATTATAGGTCGTCAAAATAATGATCGGCACATCAGAATGCTCTTTTATCTGTTTAATGGCTTCCAGCCCGCTCATTTCCGGCATGTACAGATCCATGAGAATGACATCTGGCTTTAATTCCTTTGCGAGGCGGACGGCGGTTTTCCCGTTTTCCGCTTCTCCCGTTATGGTGTAATGGTCATTTGTTTCTATCAAAAGCTTCAGACCTTCTCTGACGACAAGATGGTCATCTGCTATTAACACTTTATACATGTTCCGCCTCTCCTTGAATTGGTATGATGATCTCAATTTGAGTTCCCGCTGATCTGGCGCTTGTTATACGGAAAGTGCCGTTCATCATATTGACGCGTTCTTGTATCCCAAGCAGCCCGTAATGTCCGCTTTTTCTCATTTTTGTCCCGGCATCAAAACCTTTCCCGTCATCTTTGACGGTTATGCGGATCTGTCCCTTTTCTTCTTGAACGGATACCCAGACATTCTTTGCTTCTGCATGCTTGGCGGCGTTTGTCAGGCCTTCTCCGATCATGTAATGGCAATTCTCCGCCGTATGAACGTCAAGCACATGATGCACGCTGTAATCTAAAAAACAAGACAGCCCGGAGGCTTCTGTAAAATGGTTGATTTGTTCAGTGATGCTTTCTTTTAAGAACCCGATCTTTTCTGATGTGCTGCGAAGGTTGTCAATGGCCGAGCGCGCATCAGCCAATGTGCCTTTCACTCTGTCCATTGACTGGCGGATGATGTCTTTCGCTCTGTCAGTGTTGTCTTTTGAAAGATGAACATGCACCGCTTCAAGCTGCATATGCAAGCTGACCAATCCCTGCGCAAGCGTATCGTGCAAGTCTCTCGCCATCCGCTGTCTTTCATTCTGAAGCGTCAGCTGTTTCACTTGCCGGTGAGCGAGCTCTAATTTTTCAAGCGTCATCTGTGTTTTTATTTTTTCATCAACTTGCGCGAAAAATGTGGCCGCATACGTGATAATCACGATCATGATGGGAGCGGCGATAACGATGAAACGCAGCAGATGATGCGGATGCTCCTGGTGCAGGGCTGTTATGGACATTAAAATGAAAAGATAGAGTATGAGCAGCGTTTTTCCCTTATCCGCCATTCCGATAATCTGCCCGATTAAAAAGGCATAGAGACCGACGACAACCGCGATATAGCCCCCGGTCATCAAGTTAGCCGATGTATATATGATAAATCCCTGTATGATGAAATAAAGAAACGTTTTTTTCTTCACCCAGCGATGGGAATGCCAGTGCAGCACGGTAAAAATGACGATCAATATCGTGAATAACAGCAGCAAAAAAACCGTCCAGCTTTCATAAATGTACTGCAAAGAGACTGATGCGGCATATACCATTAAAATAAACGCCAGACCGGGCACCCGAAGCGCAAGCATATGCAATGAACGTCTGTCACGGGAGACGTAGTCTTCTTGATGTTTTGTACGAAACAATCTCTGTCCACTTCCTTTTAGCCGACCGGCCTCACGAGGTTTTATTCTATTTGTCATCATACCATAAGTGCCTGCTTCTCACCTTCCCCTTCTTTCCTGCATGACGGGTGAAAGAAAAAACAGCCTGCGGGATTGTTCGCAAGCTGCTTTTTTGTTCATATCTTTTTTATGACCTTTCCCGGGTTTCAGCGGTCTCGTCTCCCGCGCGGCAAAACCGCCCGCGCATCAGAAAAATGTTCATGACACCAACAGCCGTTCCATGTGAACAAGAGGAAGCGATTGTGCCTCCTCTTTTTTTGACTCTCCGCTTTTTCTGATAAACAAAATTTGTAAGACTAGACCTCTTTTCTCAGGGGAAATTAACTACGTATTTCTACAAGGGAGGTTTCAGACGATTATGGATAAGCGTGAATTAGCGGCTCACGAGTCGCTGGACTTACATGAAATCATTAACTTCAAGACGCTTTGTGTCGCGAAATCCAAGCTCATGCAAGGGCTTGTGTTTGATCAGGATCTGAAAACGTTAATGGAAAAAGACGTTCAGCAAGCCTCTCAAGACCTTGCTGATCTGCAGGCGGTTTATGAACGGGCAACGTTTCAGGCCCCCGTTCCTCAAAACCGGCCGACTTCGATCATCAATTGAAAGGAAGGTAAGCATCATTGAATCATGACCATTTAGATCCGATCAATTCATTACATGTCCCTGAACTTGCGGATATGACATTCGCAATGGATTTTCTCATACGCGCCAAAGAAGGCGTCAGAAATACCGCCGTCGCTTTAACAGAAACCGCTTCACCTGATGTAAGAGCTTTGCTGCGCAAACAGCTCATGCAGGGAATCACGATGCATCAGGAGATAACAGACTTGATGGTCAGCAAAAAGTGGTTTCACCCGCATGATCTGAGCGAACAGTATAAATTGGATCAGCTCTCTGCGAAAAATACCCTCATGGTCGGAAATATGAATCTGTTTCCCGTTGAAACGAACAGAAAAGGGATGTTTGACCGCACACCTGATGAACACTAACACTGGAGGTATTACAGCATGAAGGCCGTAACGTATCAAGGAGTGAAAAACGTCGTTGTCAAAGACGTGCCTGATCCGAAGATTGAAAAACACGATGACATGATTATAAAAGTCACAAGTACGGCAATTTGCGGATCAGATTTACATTTAATCCACGGACTCATCCCGAACTTGCAGGAAGACTACATCATCGGGCATGAACCGATGGGCATCGTGGAAGAAACCGGTCCCGGCGTGACGAAAGTCAAAAAAGGCGACCGCGTCATTATTCCTTTTAATATCGCCTGCGGAGAATGCGTTTATTGTAAAAATCACCTGGAAAGCCAATGTGATCAATCAAATGAGAACGGCGATATAGGCGCTTATTTCGGCTATTCAGGAAATGCCGGCGGCTATCCGGGCGGCCAGGCCGAATATTTACGCGTCCCTTTTGCGAACTTTACTCATTTTAAAGTCCCCGAAACATGTGAAGAACCGGATGAGAAACTGAGTGTTATTTCCGATGCGATGACAACCGGCTTTTGGAGCGTTGACAATGCCGGCGTAAAAGAAGGCGATACAGTTATCGTTCTCGGCTGCGGGCCCGTGGGCCTTTTCGCTCAAAAATTCTGCTGGTTAAAGGGAGCGAAACGCGTAATAGCCGTAGACTATGTCAACTACCGTCTCCAGCATGCGAAACGGACGAATAAAGTGGAAATCGTGAACTTCGAAGACCACGAAAATACGGGCAGCTACCTGAAGGAAATCACCAAAGGCGGCGCCGACGTTGTCATTGACGCCGTCGGCATGGACGGGAAAATGACAGACCTTGAGTTCCTCGCCAGCGGATTAAAACTTCAGGGCGGGGCGATGAGCGCATTGGTCATCGCGTCCCAAGCGGTGCGAAAAGGCGGAACGATCCAGATTACGGGCGTGTACGGCGGCAGATACAACGGGTTTCCCCTTGGCGATATCATGCAGCGAAACGTCAATATCCGATCAGGACAAGCTCCCGTCATCCACTATATGCCGTATATGTTTGAACTGGTGTCAACCGGCAAAATTGATCCGGGCGATGTTGTAAGCCATGTCATTCCGCTCAGCGAAGCGAAGCACGGCTATGAGATGTTTGACACGAAAACAGATGATTGCATAAAAGTTGTACTCAAACCTTAGAGAACGGAGGCTACAGAAATGACCAGCGCCTTACATGAATTACTTGAAATTCAGGAAATGGCTTCTTTTAAGTCACTTTGTCTGACGAAGTCCAAAACCATGAAAGCGCTCGTATCCGATCCGCAGCTGAAAGAAATCATGCAGCAGGATGCGGATACATCAACAAGGCAATTGCAGGAATTTGCCTCAATTTTATCTGATGCACAGCATGAATGAGGAGATGAATGACGAATGAATCCGATTATTGAATACTTGACGGGAATGAATGCACTGACAGACCAAATTGTCGCAATGGATTTATTGAATTCGGCAAAAAGCGGTGTCAGAAACTATGCGATGGCGGCGACGGAAGCCGGAACGCCTGAAGTGAAAGCGATCCTCACCCGGCACTTAGAAGAAGCCCTTGACATGCACGAGCAAATCTCACGCTATATGATGGAAAAAGGCTGGTATCACCCGTGGAACACAAATGAACAAGTCCGACTCAATTTGCAAAATATTGATACTGCGCTCCGCCTGCCCGTCCTATAAATCGTTTTGCTGCTGAGACTGCACCCCTGACTCAAGCTTCAGTATTTCAAACTGTGAGCTGCCTTTTACAGCGCCCAGGCGGCTCTCAGTTTTTTTATGCCTTCTTGTATATCGGTTTCAGAAACCCCCGCGAAACCGAGAGAAACTGTTTTTTCAGGGACCTGTTTTTGATAGGTAAGAGACACGGGATAGATTTTGACGCCTTGTTCCTCCGCCTTTTCAATCAGCTCTTTTTCGCTGAAAGGCAGATGAACGTCAAGTAAAATCCGCAGCCCGGAATTTTCTCCGCGAATCCTGACGTATTGTCCCAGCTCGCGCCGCACGGCCTCTAATAATACCGCTCTTTTTTTCCGGTACAGCTTTCTCATTCTGTTAATATGTTTCTGCCACTCTCCGCTTTTGATAAATTGAGCCAGCGTCAGCTGACTGTGGCAGGAGACGGTCTGTTTATATAAAGAAGCGATTTCCCTGCCTTTTTCGATAAGCGGCAAAGGAAGAATCATATAGCTGATGCGCAGCGAAGGAAGCAGAGATTGGGAAAACGTTCCCATATAAATGACACGGTGATGCTGATCAAGCCCCTGCAATGATGGGATCGGCTGGCCGTTGTATCTGAATTCTCCGTCATAATCATCTTCTATAATGAACGATTGATGTTCCTCCGCCCATTTCAGCAGCTGAATCCTTCTGTTTACCGGCATAATCGTTCCTAACGTAAATTGATGAGAAGGCGTGACATATACAAGACGCGGCCGCTCTTCATTCAGCTTCCGGATACAGACTCCTTCATCATCGACGGGTATCGGAATGATCTTCATGTGATTGACTTTAAAAATCTCCCTCGCTCTCGGATAACCCGGATCTTCATATCCGATGGATAGATTTACTTCAAATATTTTGCACAGCATTTGCAAAAGAGCAGGGTTCCCGGCGCCGACTATCACTTGTTCAGGAAGACAATTCACGCCGCGCGACTGATATAAGTACTCCGAAATGAGCGTTCTCAATTCAAGCTCGCCCAAATCATCCCCGGGCCGATACAGCTCATGCCCGTATTGATCTAAGCTTGCAACCATGCTTTTGCGCCATGCCGAAAAGGGAAAATGAGCGGCATCCACAGTGCCGTAGTGAAAATCAATCCATTGGCAGTCTTCCTTCGCCTTTGTTTGAACAGGCGAAGCGCCCGGCTTTTTCACATAGACGGCGTCCGAGTCATAATCGGCAAACCATCCGCTTCTCGGCTTACTGACAATATAGCCTTCGGCGGCAAGCTGTTCATAGGCCCGCTCCACAGTCGTCTGACTGATGGAAAGCTGACTTGACAAAAGCCTTTTTGAAGGAAGCTTCAGTCCTTTAGGAAGACGGCCCTGATGCATATTTTCCTTAAAATGCCGATAAAGCTGCTGATAAAGCGGAATATCCAGATCTCTATTTAAAAATGGCGTGATATCCATTTTTGCTCCCTCCAAACTGGCATTCTTCTTTTTATAAAAACTGGCCATTTGTATAAGGCCAATTTCAGTTTATAGTCATTATAAACTTTGAAAATGGGTTTAGAAATATATATTGGAGTGATTGGAATGAAGAAAGCCGCAAACGGCTGGATTAACGGATTTATCGGCGTGCTCATTTTCAGCGGCTCGCTTCCTGCGACCCGCTTGGCTGTAGCGGACTTTGACCCGGTATTTCTCACCGTATGCCGCGCCGCGATAGCCGGTATATTGGCAGGCGCTCTGCTCCTCATTTTTCAGGAGAAACGCCCTGCCAAAAGCGACATCATTTCACTAATAACAGTAGCGCTCGGCGTCGTGATCGGTTTCCCGCTGCTTACAGCCTTAGCGCTTCAGCATGTCACATCCGCTCATGCCATTGTCTACATCGGGCTTCTCCCGCTTGCGACGGCGATCTTCGGCGTACTGCGAGGAGGCGAACGGCCCAGGCCGGTCTTTTGGATTTTCTCGGCTGCCGGCAGCATCCTCGTAGCCGGATATGCTCTGCTGCAAGGAGGAGAATCCTCTCCGCTCGGTGATACGTACATGATCGCTTCGATTATCGTGTGCGGTCTCGGTTATGCTGAAGGCGCCCGCCTCTCCCGGCGGCTTGGCAACTGGCAGGTGATCTCTTGGGCACTCGTTTTATCGCTTCCCCTTATGTTCATCCTGTCTTTCTGCTTCATGCCGGACTCATGGTCAAACATCGGCGCGCCCGCACTGCTCAGTCTTGCATATGTCTCAATATTCAGCATGCTGATCGGCTTCGTATTCTGGTATCGCGGACTCGCCCAGGGAGGCATCGCCGCGGTCGGACAGCTGCAGCTTCTGCAGCCTTTCTTCGGACTGTTACTGGCCGCCATGATTCTCCATGAAAAAGCAGGATGGGAACTTGCGGCGGTGAATGCCGGCGTTATCGCTTGCGTGGCGGCCGCCCGGCGGTTCGCAAATCAATCAGAAAAGGCCGAACAATGAACTTGTTCGGCCTTTTCATTACATTCCGCCCATAGGGAGCAGAAGTCTGTATCTCTTTCACATGATCCGGGTATTTTTCAGGCAGGCTGAACTCCCTTAAACGCACTCATCACCAGATCATGCACATAGGAATCATTCACCTCATCACCTGTGATCAACAGACGATAGAAAATCGGTCCGTAAATGAGATCGATGCTTACGTCAATATCAAGATTCTCTCTTAATTCACCTTTTTGAATTCCCTTTTCCAGAAGGCCTTTCGCTTGGAGGCGGCGGGGCTGGAAAAATCGCGTGCGATATTCTTCCGCCAATTTTGCATCCAGTTGCCCCGCACCGATTAATTCCTTAATAACGGTTCCTTCCCGGCTCGTCAAAAACCTTGCTAAATTCGTGGCGTGGGTCAATATATCTTGCACTGTTGATCCTGTATCGGGCACAGGCAGTCTGTCCGTAGCGGTCGAAAGAAAGCTGTCCATGATAACGGCAGCCTTGTTTGACCACCATTTATAAATCGTTGCCTTACTTACTTTGGCACGCTCAGCAATTTTATCGACTGTCACCGCGTCAAAGCCATTTTCCAACAATAGATCATAGGCTGCAGAAAGAATCGCCTTATGTGTTCCTTCATCGCGCGGCCGTCCTCGTTTACTCTGCACATGAATCATTCCTTCCCGAATTATAAACGATACGTTCAGTATACTTAACCTGTATAAAAAAAGAAAACAGAAACCCATTTACAAAACTGAACGTTTAGTATATTATTTGTTTATAATAAAACTAAACGTTTAGTTTACAAAGTAACCTGAGGGAAGTCATGATGAAATGCAGACTCCTAAAGCCTCTGCGTAAAGGAGATGAATCAGCAAATCATTTATCAAGCATCATAAAAACCACTTAAAAAGGAGTTCATTCATATGGCTAAAGAAAACAAACAGACAGCAGATCAGGGAATTTCAGCTGGTTTAACCCTTCTACTCGCAACTGCATGCGGAATCATTGTCGCTAATCTTTATTATGCACAGCCCTTGGCAGGAATCATTAGTGCGGCAATCGGGCTTTCTCCAAGCAGCGCCGGACTGATTGTCACACTGACTCAAATCGGATACGTTGCCGGCTTACTGTTTCTCGTCCCTTTGGGAGACATTATCGAAAACAAAAAACTTGTCGTTGTATCGCTCCTTCTAAGCGCAGCCGCTTTGACACTGACAGCATTTGCGAAGCATGGAACACTGTTTTTAGCCGCTGCGTTTTTCATCGGACTGGGATCCATCGCAGCCCAAGTGCTAGTTCCGTTCGCATCATACCTTGCACCGGACGCCGCACGCGGCCGGGTTGTCGGCAATGTCATGAGCGGCCTGCTGCTCGGTATTATGCTTTCCCGTCCGATATCCAGTCTGGTCGCTGATATATGGGGGTGGAATGCCATATTTGCTTTATCCGCCGCGTTAAGTGTTGTCCTGGCAATCGTCTTATCAAAAGTGCTTCCTGTCAGAAAACCAACAGCAAACACAAGCTATACCGTCTTACTCGGCTCAATGTGGAAGCTGCTGCGCACGACTCCGGTCTTACGCCGCCGTGCCATTTATCATGCGTTTGTATTTGGCGCTTTCAGCCTGTTCTGGACGACTGTACCTTTATTATTGTCCGGTCCTGCTTTTCATTTTTCTCAAAAGGCAATCGCGCTGTACGCATTAGCGGGCATTGCAGGTGCAGCGGCTGCACCGATAGGCGGCCGTCTGGCTGATCGCGGCCTGACCCGGCTTGCCACCGGAATCGCTCTCGGTGCTGTCATCGTTTCTTTATTACTCCCGCTCATGATTCAAAGCAGCTCCCACGTCGGCATAGCAGTTCTGGTGGCCGCAGCTATCCTGTTGGATATGGGTGTATCTGCCAATCTGGTACTCAGTCAGCGTGCTATTTTTTCGTTGGCACCTGAATTTCGCAGCCGATTAAACGGATTATTTATGGCCATCTTCTTTCTGGGCGGCGCTGTAGGATCATCAATCGGAGGATGGGCATACGCCTCAGGCGGGTGGAGTATCACATTATGGATTGGAATCGCTTTTCCGGTCATCGCATTGCTTTATTTCACCACGGAGAAATAAGCCATTCACCAAAAATAAGCCGTCAGAACCAAGCTGACAGCTTTTTTTGATGTATTCTTCTTTACATCCATCCGAACAAAAAATCCGGATTCATAAAAAGATGATATTGATTCTTTACGCCCCGCTCACATAGCAGAAACGGTAAAACCATGTCATAATATGTTAAGAAATAATTGCGCCATAGGCAGGTGAAACACATGAAGAAGTATTTATATAAACACCTTTTGTTAGCTCTCGTTTCGTCCGTTTGCTTTTTATTGGTCTTTTATGTGGGTTTAAAATTGACACAGGAAGACACACCGCCGTTGTCTTCTTACCCGTTTTACCTTTTTATTTATCTTTACATCGCAGCCGGATATTTGACGGTCGGCCTTGTTTTAGCTTGTATGACTGATATCTTGAAGAACCGCTGGACATTCAATAAACCGTCTACCATTCTATTGAAACTTATCGTTTACTTACTCATACCGTATGCTATTTTTCATTCTTTCTTCATTTTAATGGCGCCATTGATTTATGTGCTGTTTGAGTCGTTATTCATCCTGAGAAAAGCTTCATAACCTGCGCATGCTGCCGGTATGTTTTTAACATGCTTGTCAGTTGTTCGCAGTGATCCGTTTGATGTTTTCTTCCATCAAGCCGGAAATGAGCTGTTCATTTGTATGAGGAATCTGTTTGAGCTGTTGTACGACCAGCCCTTGTCTTGCAGCTGAATGATTTTGACTCAGCTTTGCTTTCCCCTCTATTTTGCTGATTTTGATTTTAAAGCCTTTTACCCCTTTGTTCATGCCTGCCAGCAATTTCGCATCGACATCCTCTAATTTGTACGGGCTGTCGGGGCTTTCGTATTTCAATACGAGATCACTCATCGACTGCACGGTTTCTTCCTCATCCAAAAGCTCCGCCTCTCCGTAAACATGAACCGCCACATAATTCCAAGTGGGTACAGCCTGATTCGTCTCATACCATTTAGGTGAGATATAACAATGAGGCCCTTGAAAAACGGCTAACACGTTTTGGCCATCAATCTCTTTCCATTGGGGGTTCGGCAATGCAAAATGACCGTATAAGCATTCGTTATTCTTACTCATCATCAATGGCAGGTGGGTTGCATACGGCATGCCTTCCGCCGTTGAAAACAATGCTGCGAAACCATACTCTTTGATGACATTGCACGCTTCAGCTTCACTCAGCTGAAATGGAGCGGGAATATACATACAAAACTCTCCTCTCGAACATGGATTGATAAAGCGCTTTCCGTTATAATAAGATATCAACTGACATTTAAAAAGGTACAGTTAGGAATAAATACACATGTCAGAGGAGAACATCTGATGAAAAATATGATTTTCGCTTTCGAAAGCGACACCCCGAAATACAAACAAATTTACGAACAATTTAAAACATTGATTGAGCAGGGAAATATTCAGGCAGATGAGCGGCTGCCTTCGATTCGGGAGCTGGCAGATTCCCTGCGGGTAAGCCGTAATACAACGCTGATGGCTTATGATCTTCTTTTAGCGGAGGGATACATTCGCGGAGAAACACGCAAAGGTTATTTTGTAAATGAAGTAGAACCTTCTTTATTTCAAAAAGAAAACGATGTTGTCCACGCTGAAAAAACCGAATCAACTCAGCCGGTCCTGATTGACTTTCGCGCCGGAGCCGTCGATCAAAAGCATTTTCCTCTGAAAACATGGAGAAAATTATACAATCAAGTTTTGACATCAGAGAAAAGCTTCCTGTACGGTGAACCGTTCGGCGAGAGAGACCTGCGTGAACAAATTGCCGCTTATCTCTTGGAATCCCGCGGAGTGAAAACAGATGCGGATTCCATTATCATCGGCAGCAGCACGCAGCAGATGCTGATATATCTCAGCCGGATTCTGAAAGAAGATTTTTCGGGAATGATCGTTGAAGACCCCGGATTTGACGGTGCCAGAGCGGCTTTTCAATTTCACGGGCTTTCTCTGGAAACGATGCCTGTCTATGAAAACGGAGCTGATTTTTCTCAATTACATGCAATGAAAGAAAAATTAATCTATGTGACCCCATCCCATCACAGCCCTTACGGCGTAAGCATGTCCATTCAGCAGCGCCAAACGCTGATCAATTGGGTGAATCATAGAGAGGGTTATATTCTTGAGGATGATTATGACAGTGAATTCCGTTATACACAGCAGCCGTTTCCCGCTCTTGCTTCCATTCAATCAGACCGGGTGATTTATTTAGGGAATTTCTCAAAATCCTTTCTTCCGGGCATCCGCATAAGCTATATGGTTTTGCCGCAGCGCCTTTTGCGCCGGTATAAAGAACGGTTTATTCATTTCGAAAGCACCGCTTCTTCGCTTAACCAGCTGACCATGGCTGAATTGATGAAGGCCGGTGAATGGACCCGCCATATTAAGCGCATGCGCATTGTTTACAGGCGAAAAATGCAGCACTTGATTTCACATGTAAAGCAGCAGTTCGGCGATCATGTGACGATCATCGGCGAGCAGTCGGGATTGTATATATTGGTGAGAGTTCACCTGAACTATACAGAAGAAACATTAATCGAACGCGCTTTTCAGTACGGAGTGAAGGTATATCCTACCGCCGTTTATTTCGTTGCCGAAAAACCCGAACCGCCGATCATAAAGCTAGGTTTCGCCCATCTCGATACGGATCAGATCACACAGGGCGTACAGCTTTTGAGAAATGCTTGGCTGTCATGAAAGAAAAAAGGCGCCGAACGGCGCCTTTTTTTATTTCGTATTTCTTGTGAATTTCGGCAGTCCAAATATGATGGCGGCGATGCCGCAGATTCCGATTAAAACGGGATAGAAAGAGTATGGCAGGATGCTGACTGGTGAAATATTCCCGAATTTTCCGGCTGATAACAGCTGCGCGCCGTAAGGAATCAATCCTTGTATCATACACGAAAAGATATCCAGAATACTTGCCGATTTTCTGTTGTCGATGTTGAATTTATCAGCGATATTCTTTGCAATCGGCCCGGCTGCGATAATGGAGATCGTATTATTGGCCGCAGCCAGATTCGTCACGCTGACCAGTCCGGCAATGCCGGCTTCGGCGCCTTTTTTCGAACGGATTCGTTTCGTGATGAACTCCAGTAAAAAGTCGATCCCGCCGTTTTGTTTCATCACGCCGACCATCCCGCCGATCAGCATGGACAGGATGATCAGATCGCTCATTCCGGCAATTCCATCCGTAATCGCCTTAAAATAAGAGTCAAGCGTCAGGCTGCCGCCCGCTAATCCGATGATTCCCGTCAAAACCAATCCGCCGAATATGACAGCCATCACATTAATACCGATTAACGCAAAAACCAACACGGCGACATAAGGAAGCACCTTAATCCAGTTGTAAGATTCAGCACCCGTATGGCCGGCGTGGCCTGCCGGAATAAAAAATAAGATAATAACAGTCACAATGGCAGCAGGCAAAACAATCAGAAAGTTCGTTTTGAATTTATCCATCATTTGTGTTTTTTGCGTCCGGACTGACGCGATGGTCGTATCAGAAATAAAAGAAAGATTATCTCCGAACATAGCTCCGCCGACCACAGCCGCCATCGTAATCGCGCCGGAGATGCCAAGCTCTCCGCTCAAACCCGCGCTGATCGGCGCAACCGCCGCAATCGTGCCCATTGATGTTCCCATCGATATAGAAATAAAACAAGCAATGATAAACAGCCCCGGCAGCAAAAACTGCTGCGGAATAACGCTCAAAGCAAGATTGACAGTTGAATGCACCGCCCCCATCGCTTCAGCCGCTGAAGCAAAGGCACCTGCCAATATAAAAATCAAAACCATAATGATAATATCAGGATGTCCCGCACCGGAAGCGAACCATTCTATTTTTTGATTGAGCGATTTCTTCCGGTTAAATAACAGCGCAAAAGCTGACGCAATGATCGCGGCAATCAAGATCGGCAATTTATAAAAATCTCCGGTCACCAGACCAGAGCCGACAAAAAGCCCTACGAATAAGACTAAAGGCAATAACGCCCAAGGGTTCTTTTTATTGTTCATCTGGGTAAACCACCTCTTTTCAGCATTAAAGTCGCTAATCACAGTCTAAGCAACATTTCACACTTTAAAAGTCTGCAGTAAAAAAGTCAAGCTGAAAAAAGGATAAGTAATGATTGATAAGATAGAAAAGGCTGTTTTGTTTCCACTCTTTAGAAAATAAAAAAACCAAGGCTCGTTTCCCTTGGTACATTTCATGCGGCCCCGCGTCCGGGACACCTTCTCTTCATTCAGAAATACATTCAGCTTTCAATCTGTTTTTAAGTTTCGCTTCATTTTCAAGGATATCTTCGTAATCCTCAATCTTCCTGTTTAATCGTTTTATGGTTTCATCAATTTCCCTCTGTTTCTCCGTCAGCCTTTTCCTTTCATTTATAAGGATGTTTTTTCGGGGTTCGATCGTATGATCGGCTCCTTCAATAAATAAAGCGGTATATTCAATCAGCGCCTCAATCGACAGCCCGGCACTTCTCATGCATTTTATAAATTGAATCCAATTCACATCATCTTCGTCATAATTGCGGATGCCGCTTTCATCGCGTTTTACCGGAGGAATCAGTCCTATACTTTCATAATACCTAAGCGTTGCGGCTGATAACTCAACCTGCTTTGCAGCCTGCGCAATCTTCATATTTTTACCACCCGTCCTTCATACCTTTCATAAGCGTGCCATTATAGAATATCATTTCATAAAAAAATAAACCAAACTCCTTGACTTAAAGTCCGCTTTAACATTTAAAGTAAAATCGAACAGAGGATTCATCACTTTATCTTGGAAAGGAAGATAACCATGTGCAATAATCATCCGACTCGTGTATTAAGCGCTCCGCATGCAAAAGCTAAATTTGAGCGGACAACGATTGAGAGAAGAGCATTACGGCCGCACGATATCCTGATTGATATTAAGTACAGCGGGATTTGTCACTCAGACATCCACAGTGCATTCGATGAATGGGGCGGCGGAATCTTTCCGATGGTTCCCGGACACGAAATTGCCGGAGTTGTGGAAGCCGTGGGTGAAGAAGTCACCACATTTGCCGTCGGCGACCGTGTGGGTGTCGGCTGTTTTGTAGACTCCTGCGGGGAATGTGAATACTGCCTGAACGGAGACGAACAATATTGCACAAAAGGCGTTGTTCAGACTTATAATAACCTGGACTACGACGGAAACCCTACGTATGGCGGCTACAGCCAGAAAATAGTTGTCACTGACAGATTCGTTGTCCGGATTCCGGATCAGCTGGATTTGGATGCTGCCAGCCCGCTATTGTGCGCGGGCATTACCACCTATTCTCCGCTGAAACACTGGAATGCCGGCCCCGGCAAAAAAGTGGCAATTGTCGGAATGGGCGGGCTCGGACATTTAGCCGTTCAATTTGCGCACGCTTTAGGCGCAGAGGTCACCGTCCTCAGCCGCTCAATGAACAAAAAAGACGAAGCGCTTGAATTTGGAGCCGATCATTACTTTGCAACAAGCGATCCGGATACATTTACTGAGCTGGCCGGACGATTTGATCTTATTTTAAATACAGTATCCGCGAACCTTGACGTAGATGCCTACTTATCCCTGATTCGCATTGACGGTACATTGGTAAATGTGGGAGCGCCCGCTAAGCCGGACTCATACAGTGTGTTCTCCTTAATCACGGGCCGCCGCAGCATTGCGGGTTCACTCGTCGGCGGTATTCCGCAGACTCAGGAGATGCTTGATTTCGCCGCCGAGCACGGCATTGCTCCTAAAATTGAGGTGATACCGGCCAATCAAGTTGACGAAGCGTACGAACGGGTTCTCCAAAGCGATGTCCGCTACCGTTTCGTCATTGATATTTCAACTTTATAATCGACATAAAAAACATACCAATATTTGGAACTGACCCCATAATATGAGACAAACAAAAAACACCTTCAAGTTTGAAAACGGACCGTTGTTATCCGAAATAAAACTTGGAGGTGTTTTTCTATGGGGACAAGAGTGAGTTATCCGGTTGAAGTCAAACAGAAGGCTGTAGGAATGAGATTGGCGGGCGTGCCTATGAAAGAGATCATGCAGGAATTGAATATCAAAAATAAGACTCAGGTTCAGACATGGGTTAGATGGCATAAGGCTGGGGATACCCACCGATTCGAACAGCCTGTTGGAAAGCAATATACTTATGGAAAGGGTCCGGAGTATTCTTCTGAATTAGAGAAACTCCAGGCAGAGAATCGTTATCTGAGACAACAGAATGAAGTGTTAAAAAAGTACAACGAATTGGAAAGGAAGCTGATAGGGAAACGACAATCAAACTGGTAGAAGAATTGCGCAAGACGATGACGGTACAGGACATCTGTGTCCATTTAGATATTTCACGCACTTCATATTATAGATGGAGAAAGAATCTGACTAAGAGTAATCCTAAGATACGACTGGAGAAACAAATCGGCACGTTGTGCCGAGAACACAAGTATCGATATGGATATCGAAAAATCACAGCCATACTAAAAAAGAGAATAAGTATTAATCATAAATCTGTTCAACGTATTATGCAGAAAAATCAATGGCAGTGTCGGGTTAAGATGAAAAAGCGTAAAAAAAGTGGGCAGCCATATTCTGTGGTCGATAATATATTGGATCGGAACTTTCAGTCTGATCGCCCTCTTGAAAAACTGGTAACGGACATCACATATTTGCCTTATGGACAGAAACAATTGTACCTTTCCAGTATATTGGATTTATACAATGGAGAAGTGATTGCTTTTACGATTGGAGATAAGCAGGACACAGACTTTGTCTTAGACACACTTGATCAGCTGCCAACACTTCCTGAAAACTGCGTGTTACATAGTGACCAAGGTTCTGTTTATACATCTTATGAGTATCAGAAAGCTGTTAAAACAAAAGGCATTACCATGAGCATGTCCCGCAAAGGGACGCCCGCTGATAATGCCTCCATCGAATCGTTTCATTCCTCACTAAAGTCTGAAACGTTCTATCTTAACAGCATTGATCGAACTACGACCGCCATCGTAGAACGCACTGCCATAGAATACATTCATTATTATAACAATATTCGTATTCAAACGAAACTAAACAGCCAATCGCCGATACAATATCGGCAATTGGCTGTATGAAGGTGTTTTGATCCCTGTCTCAAAAACGGGGGTCAGTCCCATTTGTTGGTATGTTTTTTTCAGTTCAAATTATTTTTTATTTCAGCAGCCAACCGGGCACCGCTTTTATATAAACCAATTCGCCTATCAGTTCAACAATCGTCTGTGTGACGATTACAGCGGCGGCTAATGAGGCCCAAGCATCCGGCAAAGCCAGCGCTAACGGAAGGACTGCGAGAGAATTTCTTGTGCACGTGCTGAAGATCAATGCTCTTCCTTCACCTGTATCCAGACGGAACGCATATGCGATAAACCGGGAGACAAACGGCATAATGAGCAGGAATAACAGATAGATCGGAATCACACATATAATGATGCCAGAATCACTGATGACCTTTCCGATTTGTGTGGCGACGACCGCCAATAAGACCAGAGCCATAAAAGGAACAGGCAGCCACGCCGTCCATTCCAGCACCTTTTCTCCCGCCGGCTTCTTATCAGCCCATAATTGAGTCATCACCGCCGCCAGCAGCGGCACTGCTATTAACAATAAGAATGCTTCCAGAAACGGTCCCGCATGAACAGCCCCTATCACTTCTTTCCCGATAAACAGCCACAGGTATAACGGAAGCAATACCATCTGAACGGCGAACAAAACCGGCGTGGAAGCCAGTATTAATCTCTCATTTCCTTTGCCGAGCTGAGTAAAGACGATGACGTAATCAATACAAGGTGTAAGCAATACCAAACAAACCCCTAATAATATAGGAGGAGATTGAGGAAAAAAGGCGGTTAACACCCATACAACGACAGGTACAGCTAAGAAATTACCGATCAATAAAGCCGCCATAAACTTGAGGTTTGACATGGCTTCCTTCAGCTTCAAGAATGGGATTTGGGCAAACATCGCATACATGAGAACAGCGATAAGCGGTGATATCGTCCATCCCCAGCGAAGTCCTGAATCTTTCCCGGCGATCCCCGCTATTCCGCCGATTACAAGAGTCACACCATATATCCAAATTTGCTGTTTTTCTAATGTCTCTCTGGTTATTTTCATTGGCTGACACCTCTTCTCCGCCCATTATACCTTCTTTTCTGCCGCTCTTGCATTATGGTTCTGCCGGAATTAAAAAACACCAAGGGTCTGTGACACTTGGTGTTTTTTGGAACGCGGCCGAGAAAAACGGGTTGAAAACCGTTAATCGTTTGTAAATAACCCCCAAAAAGTATTTTTGACATACTGTTCCTTATCGAATAAAAGCATTCTCTTTCATTTCCAAAGCATCATCCAGCCATCTCGGGTGCATCGGCAAGAGATGTTCAGGTAATTCATGGATATCAAAATATCTGATTTCCATGGCTTCCTCAGTGGACTTTTTCAAAGTGCCGCCGATGACGTCACATTGAAAACAATTGGTAATAAAATGGCTGACTCTGCCGTCAGGGTATATAAAGGTTTGTGAACTCGGATCAGAATAAACGCCTATCATTTTAGAGACTTTCACCACTAATCCAGTTTCCTCTTCTATTTCTCTTATAATTGCTTGTTCAACTGTTTCACCAGGTTCCACATGTCCTGAAGGAATGCCCCATAAACCATTATCAGCACGCTTCATTAATAAAACGGAACTTGATTCTTTAATTATAATTCCAGCGACTCCGGCTTTCACTTGTTCTGTCCATTGGAAATCCGGTTTTTTCCGTACTTCTGCCTTTATTTCATTATCGAACAAGTCTTTCAGATCGCGGATCACAACATCCGGATTTCTAAAATCATGTTTTGCAGGAAATAAAGTATTTTGTTCAGAAACTAATACGGAAGTGATGCCTATTTGGTTTGCTCCGACAATATCTGTTTCAGGCGTATCCCCAATCATAACGCATCTCTCTTTATCTTCAAAAGACTCGAGTACTTTTTCAAATATTGAAGACGCCGGTTTTCCAATTATAATCGGCTCTTTAGCAGCTGCTGTTTTAACAGCCGCGACTATAGCGCCTGTCGCGGGAGCTGGTCCGTTAGCGGCAGGAAATGTTTTATCCCCGTTTGCAGCGATAAATGAAGCCCCGCAGCGGATGAGGTTTACTGCCTTATGCACATCCTGAAATGTAATATTTTGATCCCAGCCAATGACAACAGCCTCCGCCTGATCTTCCGTAAGATCAATACCGGCCTTTTGAATTTCACTTTTAAGTTGGTCATTTCCCAATATATATGCCTTCTTTATTCCTTCACTGACAAGGTAATCAGCTGTTGCCCACCCCGCAGTAAACACTTCATCAATACTTGCTGAAATCCCCAGTTTATGAAGGCGTTTCACAATCGTTTCTCTTGTAACACAAGGATCATTCGTTAAAAAGCGAATGGCTTTCTTTTCTTCACGGAGTCGTTTTAAAGAGGCCACAGCTCCTGGTAAAGCTTTATCTCCTATATATATCACTCCGTCTAAATCAAATAAAAATACATCATAATTCTCGGAGATCATCATAACACTCCTTAAGCGGTTGTCTCTTGGTTAATAGTTGAGCGATACGCAAAATGATTTGTAGGGCCTTGTCCTTTCCCGATTCCTAAGGGATGTTTAATGGCTGCTGAAATGAATTCCTTTCCAGTTGCCACTGATTCCGGTATGCTGTGCTGCTTTGCCAGCTCTGCAGTTATCACAGCTGAAAACGTACAGCCTGTTCCATGAGTATGCTTTGTGTCAAAGCGGGGAGAAACAAATTCCTCGAAGTCCTCGTCAAAGTACAAAATATCACGGGCTTCTCCGTTCAGGTGCCCCCCTTTTACGACAGCACTTTTTGCCCCGTATACCTCCACTATTTCTTTCGCCGCATCACGCATCTGCTGTACAGTCTCGATTGATTTGCCGATGATTACTTCCGCTTCCGGAATGTTCGGTGTAATAACAGTTGTTTGGGGTATTAATAATTTCTTCAAATGATCAATGGCGTCCTTATGGAGCAGATGATGTCCGCTTTTAGCAATCATAACCGGATCCATCACATACGATTGAATATTTGCGTCTTTTAACTTTTCTGCCAGCAATTCAATAATTCCTATACTTGCAAGCATACCGGTTTTGACAGCATCCGGTTTTATATCATCCATGACACAGTCTATTTGCTGAGATATATTCTGAAGAGACATCTCCTCAAAACTTTTCACACCAAGTGTATTTTGTGCAACAACTGATGTAATAACTGCCATTCCATATACCTTTTGTTCCTGAAATGTTTTTAAATCCGCGTGAATTCCCGCCCCTCCGGAAGGATCAGTCCCAGCAATCGAAAGCGCTTTATAAATATCCGTCAACTTACACTCCTCCTTCAGGCAGGTTTCACTGCTTTAAAAATGACAAAAGGCGGATATTCCTTTTCACATTTCCAATTATTAAATTGAAACTCTTTCTCTATGGCTTTTACATGCTCTTGGTCAATATCGTTTAACGTTGGTTCTGATAAAGTTACATTTTCAAAACCTGCAAGAGTTAATAGTTTATAATACATTGATTTCGGCCAATGAAAATCATTTAAAATTAAATCTGCTTGTCCGGGAACATGGAGCCATTCATTTCTTTCTTCTCCGTAAGAATATTCTTTCCCCGGTATTCCATTGCGGAAGGTTGAAAATTCAATTCCGGTTGAATCAGGATTCGTATCGAGTATGACAAATGAAGCTCCTGGTTTTAACACACGAAAAATTTCATCTATGATACCTTTGATACGCTGGTCACTATCCGTATTAATAAAAACATAACAGGCCATTGCAGCATCAACTGAGTGATCTGGTAAGAAGGAAAGATTATCGTGTTCAATTAAATGATAGTCCACATGAGGATGTTGTCTTTTTGCCTTTGCTATATCTAACATCTTCCTTGATTCATCGACTGCGATCACATTGCAGCCTATTCTGTCAGCCAGCCTATAAGCTACCTTTCCTGGACCGCATCCGAAATCGAGCACCTTTTTAATCTCCGCTTTATCAAAAGTACGAAAAACAAACTCAAAACCTAACGTTTGTTCTAAAACGTCGTTATAAGCATCGAATTTACCAGCAACACTGTCTTCTTTCCATGAAGTTTTCATTGAATTTCCTCCTTTTGCTCAGTTGAGAAATAATGAAGCCACTTATTCCTGACGAAAAATTGATATACAGGAAGTAAACTTTGAAATAGAGAATGATCCATATCACGTTTATATGCAATATGCTGGTATATACTGAAAAGGAAAAGAATCTGTTTCCAGTAATCAGGTAAATCAAGCATTTCAATATCGTTTTTAGTCATAGAAATTTGATCTTTCCTAAGTAATTCTTCGTACTTTAAGACTGTTTCAATGGACGGCCAGTTATTTCCCTCAGGCATTTTCGGGAATTCAAATTCCGGAATATCATGGTAATTTTCAGCTTCTTCAAGCACCGTTTTCGCCCATTCATGATCTGAATCATAAATATGGATTGATCCCGCATTATGAAAATATTCTCCGACTTCTACACGCAGTTCTCTGGCCATTAATTCCTGCATGAAGGTAAATGAGAAAAGATCACTGATCATCCCGCGAAAAGCATCATTTGCACGCATGACAGAAGACATGTATAATTCGCCTTCCCTCACAAAAAACTGCAAACCGATTGTGCAGGAAACATCTATATTTTCTAAAACGAAGAGTTCCGAAGCATCGAATATTTGAATAAATGCCCTTTTTGAATCAATATCTTCTTGTGTCAAAAGATTTTTTATTCTATTCCATTGATTTAGTTTTGCATTTCCGAATTCAAATATTTTAGGCCCGTACGCAGTGCCTGTTAATGTTTTTTTATTCATTGAATATGAGGGCATTTTTTTATTGTAATAACTGATAAAATCTAAGTCGTTACTCCCCGATAAATACCATAGCACTTCAGCAAAATTAAACACGATATTGGTTTTTCTTGAGGATAAATAAGTAACACGTTCTATTGGATTTTCCAAAGTCAGATGGTAGTTCAATTGTTCTCTGCTTTTTTGTCCGCGCGGTGAATTGAAAAATTCAGGGTTGTGATAGATGTCATACAGCGTTTCCGTATATGCTTCATGAAAAGTTCTCTTTCTCATTGAGATTCCGCCTTATATGCTGCAAAGGTATTTTTAATGTTCTCTATTAAATCATCTGTATCTTTATAGCTGATGTACTCAACATCCGCCACTGCATGTAACCCTTGAATTAAGAAAGCATAATCCTTGTCCTTTTCTAGAAATAGCACGATCTTTTTTTTCAAGGCGGAAGCCCATCCAATTTCTATATGTGTTCCAGGAGAAGCGGGTGATCCGGGAAATGCTGCAAAAAGGTCGCAAGTACTTATTTCATCAAAATCAATTTTAGTGCATTGAAGGGGTGTCATGAAATCTTTCCCCCACCCTTCCCGCTTATGAGCATTATGAACCAGCCATCCTTCATTCTCAAAAAAGGAAATTAATGATTCCAGCTTTCCCCTCTCATACGTACTCATCAATCCAGTTTTCTCATCTACTAAACTTTTAAAAGGCCCTGCCAGAAAAACTTTTTTAGTCGCCACTTCATATCACCCTTTCAAAATAAATAAAGCCACTTTCCTCTATGGAAAGTGGCTTAAATATAGATAAGATAAAGAATCTCTCTAATTTTTCACTTCCCTACGCTGGTATTAACCAAATCAGGTTCAAAGGGTCAGGACGTATTGTCTCTTCTCAGCTATTAAAGCTCCCCTAGTGACTTTTTATAAATATTTACTTTAATTCTATGCTATTCCATATAAATAGTCAAACAATGACTTTCCCTTCAATATTGCAGCTTACCCACTAGTTTTAAAACCTTCCGGCCTCTTTTTTCCTGCCAACGAATAAGGTCACGGCAACACTCGCTGAACTGACCAAAGTCCCCAGTACGGCAGCAAGAATTGTCAAAAAGCCATTGGGAATCAGAAATCCAATCGGAATGAGGCCCGCAAACGTGAGGACGATAAAACATTGATAGACTCCGGATATGATTCTCACAACCAAACTGCCAAAAAAGGACATGACGAATGGCGGAATGAACAAACATAAGATGATTCCGAGTGAGATCAATAAAATCATAGGCTCGTCAAAAGAAATGACACGATCGCCGGGAGACTCTTCAGCAGCCGCGAATACAGCAAATATAGACATCATCAGCGTAAGAAAAACAAGAAAAAACCTTTTCAGCAACGTTATGACTCCTTTTTTTATAAAAACGGGTATCTTTTTTTCAACCACAATAACCATTTTATGTTATCAAATGAAATAATATGAAGTCAAACCGAGTTCTGCACCTGATTTATTGGTTCTTATTTTTTTGATAATTTCCATATAATTGTCCGCAAGCAGCATCTATATCAATGCCAAATTGACTTCTGACGGTCACGTTAATTCCTGCTGACTTTAATTTTTTATAGAAATTTACAACTTTTTTCTCATTTACTTCTTCAAATCTCATAGGTGAACTAACAGTCGGGTTATATCTAATGATGTTTACATGGAACAAGTTCCCTCTCTTATATCTGCTTCTTAAAAGATTTACTACTTCATTCGCATGATCAATAGAATCATTAACTCCCGGCAGCATAATATAAGCAATATAAACTTTTCTTGAGGTCACACGTATATGCTCATCTAATGTGTCCATTACCTCCAATAACGGGTAGCGTTCATTAATCGGCATTAACTTGCTTCGCTGTTCATTAAAAGGAGAATGTAATGAAAACGTCAGGTTGACCTGCGGATAATCCTGAGTGATTTTTTTAATGCCCGGAATAATACCTATGGTCGAAATAGATAACCTGCGAGGGCTTAAAGCAAACAACTCCGGATTTGTAAGCACATGTAAAGCATCAAAAACTTGTACATTCGCTAATGCTTCTCCCATTCCCATAAAAGAAATACTGTCAATTGAATGTCCTTTTAAGTGAAAGTACAAAATTTGGTCAGTCATTTCATCTGACGTTAAATTGCGTTTTAAACCAATATCTCCTGTTGCACAAAATGTACAGCCAAAATGACAGCCGCACTGCGAGGATATACAAAATGACTCCCAACCGGCTTTATATTTCATATTAACCGTTTCTATTTTTTCGTCTCCTGAAATTTCAAATAAGACTTTTGTAACTTGCTCAGAATGCTGCACTTTTAAAGGAGCAATATTTATAATTGACTCTCCGAACTCCTCTATTAACAATTTTCTCAAGGATTTAGGAAGAACCGTTATTTCATTGAAATGATTTATTCTCCCTTGGAATACAGCATTTTTGATTTGATTCATTCTAAAATCAGGAAATTTATTTTGCTTCAGGAACTCTTGGATTCTTATATACTTGTTTTTTTGTTGCATGTTTTCTCATCCTTCCATAATACTCTTGTTTGTTTGAGTAAATAGAAGGGAGTTATCAATCTAACCTTTTTTTTAAAATCAGGCACAAAAAAACACCGACACAATTATCGGTGTTACGCTTAAATAACATCATGCACAAATAAACAAGGACATTATGTCATTGGATTATCGTTTATTTGACATAGAGAAAAAGCACCGATAACTGTTTTTGTATGGTGATTTGGCTTAAAAAAGGACAGACTGCTCCCTTTATCCGCCAAGATGTTTCCAATTTTTGCGTTTTTACCATACAAAATTCCATAAATCGTTATCATCGCTTTCACCTCTTTCTTGTAAATATTAGCAATAATCACCATATCATAAGGTTTCCCTTATGTAAAGCTAAACAAATGCTTACGCCCCCGCTAATGACAGTATTATACAACTTGCTTATTAAGCCTAATCCAAGTACAGAAAGCGCGCTGATCACATTTTTCACTTATCCGCGACGGAACATTTCTTATATAATGGGTGACCGGCAGCTGCCTGCTTGAATCCCAATCTTCCTATAGTGATTTTTTATATTCATGACAGTATGATGATTTGTCACTTCAGCAATCAGATCGTTTATTCGATCCAGATTAATCGGTTTATTTTCTGATAAGCTGCTGAAGCTTTCTCTGATTTCTTCAGGATAGACATTTCCGGCCATGCTTGACAGGCCGTTACACCCGTTACTCAGCATCTTCGGAAATTCAACGTCTCCTGCCGCAAACAAAATAAAGTGATCAGGGAACTCTGTTTGTTTATGACGCAGAACGTCTCCTCCTTCTTTCAGCCCCCTTATCCGGGGATGCCGGCTTATTAAGTCTTTAAGCGCTTTCTCACTCAGATTAAAACCGGTCCGGCCGGGGTTATTATAAAGCACAGCCTCTTTACAGGTATGACTGAGAAGTTCGTCAACGTAATAAACGGCTTGCTGCTGTGTCGGTCTTATATAAGGAGGAAAACCAATCAGTACAGAATCAATATTGGTTTTCTCGATGTGTTTCATCAGTTTGACGGCATCACTGGTTCTTACGGCTGAAACACCGAACATCAGTTCAACATCTTCAAATTTTCGCTGATGAACATACTCAATGATCTGAAGACGCTCATCTATGCTGAGTGAATGCTGTTCACCAGTCGTGCCGCATATGAGTAACGAATGGATACCGCTGTTTTTCAAATGTTCGACAATAGCATCAAATCCTTCTAAATATAAACTTTCATCTTCATGAAAAGGCGTAGGGATAGCAACATTAAAATTTCGCATGAGAATGTCCTCCAAGTACATATTCTTGAATATCTGCAGAGTATCATATAACACTGTCTGACATTTAAAAAGGTACAGTTTCAGATAACTTTACATGTCAGATGTAAAGGCCGACACACAAAAAAAGCAGGCAAAGAGAGCCTGCTTCATTGCTTCGGCCTTAACTGTTTTACCCATTGGTTTTGGCGGGCTAAAATATTCAGACTCAACAACATTTGACGGATTCATTTAGGCACATGCCCTTATCAAAAACAATCTGGGTGCATATCCTGCTCCTAAAAGCCATTCATAAAGGGAGTTTAGATATGTATTATTATTATTATCCGTATTATGTATATGATTACAGACAGCAGCCTGATTTAAGTCAGGCAAATCATAAAATGCGAAGCCATTTATCTGCGATTCAACAAATTCCAATACACTCATCCTCCTTTCAACAATCAATGGCTGCGGTAGTGAAACACTTGCAGGCTGTCAGCAGAGCACTCGCTCTGGGATGCGGTATGAGTTCAGAATTCAGATTTCTTCCAGACACTTGGGGATTACGAGAACTTCATACTGTACACGCGAAATATCTTACTCCGTTGAGCTATCACGTTTATTCCGCTTTAGGCGCAGCAGAGCTTCTCGCCGCCGGACAAGGCCGGGCTCCTCATTTTCCTCTTATGGTTGGCTGCATGAATTCAATACTTCGTCTATGGTCAAACTTCCCCGCAGCGATAGCAGACCTGCGAAGAGCAGCCGGTCACCAATACGCGTCATCTGTAGACGAGGCGGAAAATCTCCTAAGACCAATGGTTCCAGCCACACAACAGGCATTATCCATCAGTCAATCTGCAGTGAGTCCGGCTATTTGGCAGGCTTCCTTACGTGCCGCGCAGTTAGCTAGGGAGGTACGTCAGAATGTTGCACAATCAATGAGTCAGGGATCTTCTTATTAATTAAGCCAAAAGATTTTTTCGGCTTTACACAGTCACATAACCGGACTTATTCAACACAAAAAAGAGCAGTAAACACGTAAGTTACTGCTCTCCTCTGTCTATCCGCCGTTCATTTGTTTTACAATGTATTCAGCATCATTTCCTACACCTTGAAGCAGCGCTGAACCTCGCCTATGCTGCCAAGGCAAACCAATAAAATACAATCCTTCCGCAGCTGAAACACCCCGGTGATGTATAATTCGGCCTTCCTTATCCAAAACACCTTCTATTTTCATCCAACAAAGCGGATTCTTAAAACCAGTTGCCCAAATGATATTGTTTACTTCTAATGAAGATGAATCTTTAAAAATGATTTCATTTTGCTTTCCGGCTATGACTCTTTGTTTTAAGATGATCTTCTTCTGTCTTATTGCATGTTTTAATTCATACCCAAATATGGGGTCGCCTTTCTTCTGAATGAACTTGCCTAATATGGATGTATGACTTGCATGTAAAACTCCTAATTTATCAAACCACCAAAAGATACTTCTTTTTCCAATCCATAAAGGGAAATAAGCCGGTTTATTACTGCAAGCCAAATATGTAACTCTTTCTTTTGATAATTCAACAGCTATCTGAGCCCCGCTATTCCCGCCGCCGACTACCAGTACATTCCCAGGCGCCAGTTGTTTTGAATGTTTATATTGTGAAGAATGTAATTGATGAATATGATCGGCTACATCCCTTGATATTGATGGAATATTAGGGGTATGAAAAGGACCTGCGGCCATCACAAGATTCTTCGTTTGATATTCTTCCCGGTTTGTTTTTATTAAGAAATAGTTGTTTAATTTTTGGACACTTATTACTTCTGTCCGTAATTGGATCGGGATTTCAAATCTTTCAACGTATTTTTTCAGATAAGCAGCAATTTCATTTTTTGAAGGGAGTCCATGCTTGTCTCCTTCAAGCTGCATTCCAGGCAAAGAGCTGTACATTCGAGAAGTAAATAAAACCAATGAGTCATACCGGTTGTTCCAGCTTTCTCCCACTTCATGACCTTTATCCAAAATGATAAACTTTTGTTTCGACTTCTTTAGATAATATCCTACTGAGATTCCTGCCTGACCGGCTCCGATTACTATCGCGTCGTACATATGAATCCCCCCTCCGGTTTTATCTTAATTGTCAGCAGACAAAGTGAGTCCCTATTTCCTCCTTTAATGATGATGATGGTCACGCGGATTCTCAGTCTGGGCCTGACAAAGAATCGTATTGTCGTGATTATGCGCTGCTGTTTCCATTTGAATGGTTACATGTGTAATGCCTTTATGCTCAAGTTCATGTTCAATTTTGCGTAAAATATTTTCACTTTCTGAAATGGTCAGTTGACCGTCAACAACTGCGTGGCAAGAAAGAGCATTCAATCCGCTTGTGATAGACCATATGTGTAAATCATGAATGTTTTGAATTCCCTCTGTCCCTTCAATTGTACGAATGATATCATAGACATCGATATTTTCTGGAGTTCCTTCCATTAAGATGTGAATGGAATCTTTAGTCACATTGTAACCGCTTCTTAGAACAAGAATAGCCACAATGATACTAGCCAATGGATCTGCCCAGCCCCATCCAAAGAAGATGATAAGTATGGCAGCTAAAATGGCACCTACAGAGCCGAGCATATCGCTTATTACATGTAAATAAGCTCCTCTTATATTCAGATTATTCTTTGTATCTCCGCCACTCATCATAATCCAAGCGACCAATATATTTACAGCTAACCCGATGATACTAATCGTCAGCATGCCGGTTGTTGCTACCTCCGGCGGATGAGAGAAACGTTTGATTGCTTCATAAATGATATAAAGGGAAATCAATATTAATGCAACACCGTTTATCACAGCTGCGAGAATCTCAAATCGTTTGTAGCCGAATGTCTTATGATGACTTGCCTTTTTTTCGGCCAATTTAAAAGCAATCAGAGCAACCATTAATGAGATTGAGTCACTCAGCATATGACCGGCATCTGACAAAAGCGCTAAACTATTGGTTAAAAATCCGCCTATCGCTTCTATTATCATATAACCTGTAATCATGATAAAAGAGATCAATAAAACCTTCTTATTGGATCCGCCAGCGTGATTGTGATTGTGACCCATAAAAATCTCCTCCTTATCTCATACACTGCATTTATTATTTCTTTTCTGTTATGAAGCATTCTAACATGGACACAAAAATAATCTTATATGATTATGTGCTCATATATGAATATATAGGTTCTTTACTGAAATGTCAAAATCTTTTCAATGAAAATGTCCAATACTTTATATTGCTCTTGATCAATGATTGCTATGAAGCCGCGGATTACAGTAATTACTTTAGGCGCAGACAATTTAGAAAAATCGCTTCACTTCTATCGAGATGGCTTGGGTCTGCCTACAGAGGGAATAGCCGGTACAGAATTTGAACATGGCGCAGCTGCCTTTTTTGACTTACAAACAGGACTGAAACTTGCCATTTGGAACCGCAAAGACATCGCACATGAAACAAACGTTACGTTAACTGCGCCAAGCCCTGCAGAATTTACATGAGGACATAATGTTGGCAGTAAAGCTGAAGTCGATAAAGTCATGGAACAGGCAAAACAGGCAGGAGCAACGATAACTGATCCCGCTCATGATACTTTTTGGGGCGGATACTCCGGGCACTTCCAAGACCCGACGGGCACCTATGGGAAATCGTTTGGAATCCGCACTGGGATGCAATTGAATATCCAAATTTAGCAACGATAAAAACACACCTGAATGTTCTGGTGTGTTTTTTATTTGTTTCCCAAAACGATCAAACTATTTATACGATGGCGGGATGCTTTGCGGAAAACGGAATACATTTTCGGGATCGTATTTCGCCTTTATTCTTTGAAGCCTTGCAAAGTTTGAGCCATAATATGCTTTTCCGAAGTTCTCGATATTTTGATCCGGAACATTCACATATGAACCTGTTACATATGGTTTCATCAGCTGACGCACTCTTTCAACTGATGCAAGATTCGAAGCTTCTTGTGATTTATTTTTCCAACTAGCCGTCCATTCCGTATAAAACAACGGACGGCGCCAATAGAAGGCTGTTTCACTGCTTGGTACTCTGCTTATCGCGCCGCCCCAATTGATAAAAAAGAAATTGGTTTCTGTCCCAGTCGCTTTTTCTAAAAATTGTCTCATTACTGCAATAGGTTCTTCCGGCCAAAGATTGAGCGCCCACGCCGAGGAGAATTTAACACTCTGATCAGATCTGCCGGGAATCGGTTCGTCAGGATCTAAGAAATCTATACAATCCGGGTAGTATAGTGTTTTGATTACTGTTTGTGCCGGCGTTCCGGCATTTAATAAAGGTTTTAATAATTGAACCAGCTCTGGTTTTGAACCGAGGAACAATCCTTCCGCATGGCACAAGCCGTTTACTTTGCTGTAAATCTCAAGGTAGCATCCTAATCGTTCGTCTGTAAACGGCGCCCATTTTTGCCACGCTTTAAATACCGTTTCTAACTGTTCCCACGGCCAAATAATATTAAAGACGGTTGCGGTTTTAGGGGCACGGTGAACTTTGAATGTATATTGGGTGTTATATCCGAAATTGCCTCCCCCGCCGCCTCTGGAAGCCCACAGTAAATCTTCATTGCGGGATTGATTTGCTTGAATAATCCTGCCTTTGGCATCTACCATTTTCAGTGCGAGAAGGTTATCGCTTATCAGGCCGATCGATCGTGAAAGCACTCCAAATCCGCCTCCCATCGTGATTCCTCCGATTCCGACGGTTGGACTGTCTCCGAACGGGGCCATAAAACCTTCCCGAGCTAAACCTTTTACAAGCGGGCCGACGTGGATGCCGGTTTGAACGGTTGCTACCGCGTTTTTTTCATCTAAGAAAACTTTATTCATGTCACTCACATCAATAACAATTCCATCACTTACCGTGGAAAGATTTTTATCCAGAGCATGGCGGCCGCTTCTGACACGCATAGGCACATTCTTCTCACGAGCCCATTTAATAGCATTACTTACATCGTATGAATTTTGTGCAAAAACAAAGACAAGCGGACAGACATCAACATAAGGGTTCCAATTCTTAACCGCCTGTGTATAGCCGGGGTCCCCTTTGAAGATGACGCGTCCTGTTAACTGTGCTGATCCCATCTATTTCACTCCCAATAAGCATTTGATTCCGATACCAGTATATGTAGGAATGGGACAAATTCTTAGACAGATGTTCTGCAAACTTAAAAATAGATACATATACGCGAAGATGATATAAAAACAAAAAAAGACAAGAGCGGCAAGCTGCCGAAACTCTTGTCTCTCCTGCCTTTTTTATCATGATAGGCACTTACATTTATTGGCGTGATATCCCGACCAAACTATGGAAGTCCATAGAAAATTATGTTTGCCCTGCCATGCATGGTTCTGCTGAGACACCGGCTGAGCAATCTTTCTGCTTGATCCCCCGACAAGAATCTTTTTCTTTATCGCGTTTTTGCATCCCTGTACGGATAAAATCAATACACATTGAATCTTATCTTTTATATGATGAAAAGCTCTTATTTTTTCTTCTTGTGCTTACGTTTGCAATCCTGTTTTTTCTCTTTCTTATGACGTTTTTTACATTTCGCTTTTGCTGCTAATTTTGCCGCTTTTACCTTTGCTTCTGCCGTTGCTCTTGCTGCTTCTGCTGCTCTGGCTCTTGCTTCTTCCGCTCTTGCTATCGCCTCTTCCGCTCTGGCTCTCGCTTCTGCTTCTCTTGCTGCTTCTGCTCTTGCTTCGTCTTCCGCCATATCAAAATCATGGCCAAGGTCACAGGCTTCGTTGTATGGCTTTTTCTTCTGAACGTACTGTTGATCTTCACCTTCGTTATAATACATTACGCCACTCCTTCTCTCATTTTTTAATCTTTACATACTATGTAAAGAAATAACTGCAGCTTGGACTGGTATTTTGATGAACCGGCACATTTTAGGGCAATTTTGATTTATCGATACAACAGATTCTGGATGCCTGATGAAACTTGAATGATTTTTGACGATTATAATAAGCAGCGTAAAAAGGATGCTGCGCGCTGCAGCATCCTTCTGTACCAACTTTTTGTTGAACGATTGGAAAGTGTTTTTTGACTTTTAGTTTGCTTGCTGTGTTTGTTTTACTGGTTCTTTGCTAAAAAGTCCGACAATGTTCCACAAAATAATTGCAGCAGCTATGATTAAACGAGTCGTACTGACTTCTTGGTTAGTAAACAATTTATAGCCATATATTGACCCCAATGCTGCTATACAAAAAATATTGAACCATTTACTCCAACGCAATTAGAAAACTCCTTATAAAATGATTACATTTCCAAACAATGTATTATAATATTAACAAAATTTTTCAATATTTTACCTTAAATCATTCTTAATTGGTTTTCCTGATCATTTTCTCTAATCGTCTTCGATCTTTCGGATTTTTGATCATTTTTTTGTTACAGGCTAGACCCAGACATCATTTTCAGCTGTTTGATCAGTTATTTCCTGCCCGGTATTCACAACACCTTTAGGTTCTACAAGCAAAATGTTACACTCTGATTCTGCATAAGGTTTATGTTCAACATTTTTCGGAATGACAAACATTTCACCTTCATTTAATGTTACTTCTCCATCACGAAATTCAATGATTAAATTACCCTCAATGACAATGAAGACTTCATCTGTTTCGTCATGCTTATGCCAAACAAAATCCCCTTGTACCTTAACAAGTTTAAATTGATAGTCATTCATTTCAGCGATTACTTTTGGAGACCATTGATCTTGGAACGCAGCTAATTTCTCTTGAAAATTAATCGGTTTATATTCCATTCTTTCCGCTTTCCTTGTAAAACTCTATCATTTAACTAGTCCCAAATTAAAGGCCTGTCCACTTCAGCAGTTCTGAGATAGTCTAAAAGCTGACCGGTATGTACGGACTCATGGTAAGCGATTCTTAATAACATGTCTCCTAGTTCGCGAATATATCCAACATCAGACCTGTCAATCTTTATATTTGTTAAATCTGTTTCGTTTAACGATTTGATGAATGTCAAAAACTCGGCCCGATACGGTTTTGCAAATTCTAATTCTTCGCTTACAGTGGTAAACATTTTTGATTCATAAGGATTAATAGTTTCCTCTGAAAACTCACTCATATTTTTCATTAAAATTTGATGATAAAGAAATTCTGCTTCTAATACATGTCTTATCATTTCCTTACACGACATGGCTTCGGAATCCGGGCGCCAGTCCATTTTTTCCTCAGGTATAGCTGCCCATAACTTGATGCTTCGCCGTCTTACCTCTTCAAAATGTAAAATAATAAGGTCAATTGTATTCAAGTGTTTTCCCCCTTTTATTTTTATAACCTATTCTCCTTCTTTCCAGGAATACCTTCATGAGCTGCCTCTTAAACTTAAAAATATTTTCTTTCCCACCCCGTTAGATTGATAAATTGAGCAATTTTTATGGTATGAGATATTCATTCATCCATACAATAGACTCTGGTTGAACATATACTGAATGATAGTTTTCATCAGAAAGGAGAAATCAGCTTTGGCAAAGTATCGGATCATGACCTTTGACGGGGGCGGTACCTTAGGTGCTTTAAGTTTACAACTATTGAACAGACTGGCTGAAGAAAATCCAGCATTAATAAGCCGAACCCATGTATTTGCGGGAAATTCAATCGGTTCATTTACTGCCCTTGCATTAGCAAGCGGAAGATCTCCGAAGGAAACACTTCAGTATTTTGAGGATGAAATCCTGCCCGCATTCAGCACTTCCCGGCCGGGCGGACCTGTTTTCAATCAACAATTACCATATTCCGATTTTATTAAAGCGGTACGAAACTTTTTCCCGCCAGGCCTTCGTCTTAAAGATGTAAGAAAACGAATTGTTGTCCCTTCATTCAAATTATACTCCCCAGCACTGGATCGTTGGACGCCCGTATTATTTCACAACTTTCCCGGCTCTCCCTATTTAAATGAGAAAGTGAGTGATGTCATACTGCGGAGCAGCGGTGCTCCCGCGACGCAGCGCGCCTATCAAAACTACGTGGACGGATATGTAGTGGCAACGAACCCCAGTACGGCCAGTATCGCGTTTGCGGTTGGTAAAGCCAACGTGCCATTGGATCAAATTGCGGCGCTATCCATCGGTACAGGTGAAGCCCCGACTCGGTTAAGAAGAGATACGAGGGGATGGGGAATGGTGAGTGCGGATAACATACGTCCCGAAAACCTGAAGAACCTTCCTCCAAATTGGGGAGTCCTTTTGGACAGGTCGCCTAATGAACCTTTACTGCCATTTCTTCAGATGATCTCCGGCGGAAATGGCTACTATGAATCCATGGTCAGCGCGAATCTGCTGGGAGATCGCTTTTTCCGGTTAGATCCGCGGATTCCGAACTTCTCCAAAACAGACCCTTCCGTGGTTCCCGCTGTCATTGAAATTGCGAACAAAACCAACTTACAACCTGCGAATACATTTATAGAGAGAAACTGGAACGACAGCCATTAACTAAGTTAGAAGTTTATAATAATTCAATGAACAAAAAATACCAAGGGACTCAAAACCCTTGGTATTATTAATGCGGCCGAGAGGGTTTGGACCTTCACGGGGTATTTATACGCTGGGCATTCGATAAAGTGAAATCTTATTACCGCCCGGCATTTCAAACACTGAAGTTAGGCATTACAACCAACAATCGGGCCATTTAATTGAATAGGACTACCCAGAAGTCGCTTCCCATTACGTAAGAAAAGCGGCTTTTTAGATTTGATTTTCAAGTTCCTTTGACAAATTTTGAAAAGACCATTGACTATTCAGTTGAACTGTATTAAGTTTAACTATATAGTCAGACTGAATAGAGGATGAGGATATGAAACATAAATTATTACCGCTGTCTGAAACCATGCATTATATTTTATTAGCTCTGCGGGAGCCGCTTCATGGCTATGCCGCCATGCAGAAGATCGAAAAGATGAGTAACGGAACTGTTATTTTAGCGGCCGGCACATTATACGGCGCGATTGAAAACTTGAATAAGCATGGCTGGATTGAACCTGTCGGAGAGTCGGGCCGGAGAAAAGTTTATATGATAACTGCGGAAGGAAGCGCCATTTTGAAAATGGAACAAAACAGGTTACTGCATATTTTATCCCTGTACGAAGGAAGTGAATCGAATGAAGAAATTTAAGGTGTTTTTTGATATTGAAAAAGAGGAGCAATGGCTGAACGAGCAATTACAAAAAGGCTATCGCTGTACAAATATCAGCGGATTAGGAATATACACTTTCGAAAAAACCGACAAAAAATATGTGATGCGACTGGATTATCAAGATTATTTATCAAAGAAAAAGTTCAAAGACTACAAAGAGATCTATGAAGACTTCGGCTGGGTTTATATAAATGGCCCTTGGGGGCTTGGAACTCGATATTGGCAAAAAGAAGATGATGATCAAAATGAAATCTTCTCGGATCGCCAATCAAAGAGTAATTATTATAAAAGACTAATGAGTTTTTCATCTTGTTTTGGGTTACTGTGCTTGTTTTATTGTAATATGCTTTACACGAATTCAGGTTTGTATTTAGCTGAAGGTCTGTGGAGTATGGAAGGCGCAATGTTTTGGAAAGCATTTTTATTTGAAACTCCATTTGCCCTTTTGAGGTCGCTTCCCGCCCTTATGGCTGTTCTATTTGGCTGCAGTTTCTATAAAGCGTATCGAAAGTATTCAATGTTAAAAGAACAATAACGCGGGGAAGTTACATTCAAAGAAGTAATCGAGGATCATGTATCTGCCGAATCCGGGCGCTTTAACGGAAAAAAAGCGCCCTGAATCTGCTGATAAATCAGACGGCTTATTTTGTTAATAATACATACTTATTTACAATGGCTTGAGCGAGACAAGCTGATGAATCAACAAAGGTAAGTCCGCTTCTTCTTTGATCCGTAACCATATTTAAATCCGTACATGCAATGATAACCGTATCAACCTTTTCTGCTAATTCACGGTGTAATTCATCATATAATGTACTAGCCGCATTGATTTGACCTTGTTTAATCTTTTCTATTATGTGATCGACATAGATTTGCCAACTATCTTGATGTAAAAAATCATAACCTTCTCTGTTTAACGCTTCTTGAAATATTCCAGATTGAACCGTAGGAACGGTGGCTAAAAGAGCTGCTTTTTTGGAGCCTTTAGGTATTTTTTTTATGGTTTCATCAACCATGTTTAGTAAAGGGACTGAAAGCGATTTTTTTATTTGGTTAAAATAAATATGTGCGGTATTACATGGGATGGCAATAAAATCAACACCCGTTTTTTCAAGCTTTACAGCCCCCTCAATAATTGCCTTTTCCATGTCCGTATGATTGAGAGGTTTATTCATATAGAAAGGAGTCGGACAAGAATAAATCATCATATGAGGGAAATCCATGTCATGTATTGCTCCATATATTTTTTGGCACTCGTCTACTACCTTATCTACAAATGGCCCAGTAGATTTTGGCCCCATTCCTGCCAGTATTCCAATCATAATTGTCCTCCTCTGTAAAAATGTGTACGAATACGATCACGATGAGTTATTCTTGTGTTACGCATCTGAATCTGCTCTCATTTCTTTTTGGCTGTCTTCTCCTATTTTATCATTTCATTAATTGAATTATGGTTAAAAATCGGTGATTAAATTGTGCCCATATAGATTAGTAAAGTGTCATTGATGTCAAGTCATGAACTCCTAAAGGAGATTTAATAACTCATTTTCAACGAAGAAAAACTGATCTTTGTTAATTAGTCGAGATTCCAAGATATACACGGACCAATTGAATTGATCTTTCCTTTTTTGGGAATCCCACAGGTTCCCTCTTGTTTCGATGTTGTTTTTTTAAAAAAATTATTGACACCAATAAATGACCATGTTATCATTAAAAATTTGATATCTCACTCTATATATGATAACCTTAAGTTAAGTTCCCATATATGGAGGTGGATTATATGTTTCAAATTGGCGATAACATTGTTTATCCAATGCACGGAGCAGGTACAATTGAAGCCATAGAAGAAAAACAATTCTTAGAGGAAAAACAACAGTATTATGTCATAAGAATGTCAATCAGTAATATGACAGTTATGATTCCAACGCGTAAAATATTGAGTTCAAATATACGGCCAGTTACTGATATACGTGCATTAAAACACATTATACACATTTTTCAGCATGGAGAATCAGATAGGTTACTGCCGTGGAAGCAAAGGTATATAGTAAATACGAACAAAATAAAAACGGGTGAAATACAAGAAGGCGCTGAAGTTGTACGTGATTTAATGCGAATGAAGAAAGAAAAAGCACTTAATTCAAGCGAAAAAAAAATGTTGGATAATGCATATGAATTTTTGATTAGTGAACTGGAAGTCATTAAAGGAATCACTGAAAAACAAATAAAAAGTTTCTGCTAAGGTTAATTTTAAATAATGTTTTGCATTCCAAAAAGCACCCACGAGTTTTCGGAATATTACGATTAAAATATTTCAAAGACGCTTAACTTCTTCAACTTACTTTTAGAACATTAACCTCTTTTATTATTCCTACAATCTAATCTGTTTTATTTTTTTCTTTAACGAACATTTGATGTTTTATCAAGAAACTCGATGAAATAGTCACTTGATTTTTGTAATCCTGATTCACACTGGCACGGACAAGGAGCCGTAAGGATGGAAGAGAGGCAGGGCTTTCATTGTTTTAGGTCTTAAGTGATTATTTCCAGAAGAAAAAACAACCACTTCCCTCTACATCTGCTTCCACAGTGAATAGCAGTTGTTTATCTTCTTTTCATAAAAGAGATATGCGAAATGTAACAAAGAATAACATACAGTTATATTGAGAACATAAAAACAAATCATTTATATATATTCCACATATCGTCAATCCGGTATGTTATACTGTAAACAATCCTTTGAGGTTTTAAACCTTTTTCTTACCTTGTAGCAACTGTCCCTACTCGAACGTTGAGTAGGGTTTTTTTATTCAGTATGATACAGAGAACATAAAAAAACAGGCCCTATATAAAGAGCCTGTTTGTATAAACGATTGAAGATTAAGCAGTTTTTTGAACGTTAGCAGCTTGAGCTCCACGAGCACCTTGCTCAACGTCAAACGTTACTTTTTGACCTTCGTCTAAAGATTTGAATCCGTCACTTTGGATTGCAGAAAAGTGTACGAATACATCGTCTCCATTTTCACGTTCGATAAATCCAAAACCTTTTTCTGCATTAAACCATTTAACTGTACCTTGTTCCATTTTTGTTGCCTCCTAGTGTGTTACACATTGTATTACTATCCTTGCCCAAAGTATCATCAAGACGAAAAGTCGATATTCATACTATCCTTTACACGAACAAAAATAATTCTCCTTTATCATAGCACGAAACGGAAATAACTGCAAATTAATAATATGTTCATTCATGTTTTATTTGTTAAACCTGTCGATACCAGTGCAAAATAAGATGCTTATTAATAACTATGGTGTGAAAACACCGTGAAAATGGATCACGAGTGTCTTCAAACCCAGTACTTCATATTGATTGTTAAAGATTTCTTTAAAAAGCTCAGCTGTTTCTTGTTCAAGTACAAGATATTCTTGGCTGTTCACTGGTATAGCTTTGTTTCTGCAGATGTTTCCAAACGATCACTCAGGTATACCTCTATTTTAACGGTATTAACTTGTCATGTTTGTTCCTCAAACAATCAAAGTTTACGGTCTAAATAAACCGATTCACATTGGGGAGCATGGAGAGAGTTTGGCCCGATAAAGAGCCGGGTATAATCTTCATACACCTTTTGTATTCCGGCTGGTTCTGCTAATAAAGATTTAATCAGTCTGGAAAAAAGTATCTCATTTCCAATAATTTCACAGGCGGATGGGAAAGATACTTATCATCTATGGTGTATGACGCTGTGACTTCAAAGACAAACGTTTTCGATACTTAGAAGAACATCAGGGAAGGGGAAATCTTTAAAAAATGAATGAACAAAACCTAAGGACTTTGAGAAAACTGGTTACACCTTATGAAAAGTCCGATTTACAAAAAAGTATATGTCAAATCATTAACACATTGGTACCATTTTTCCTGCTATGGTATTTGGCATATAAGAGCTTGTCCATTTCTTATTTCCTTACATTAGCCATTTCTGTCGTTGCAGCAGGTTTTTTAGTAAGAACCTTCATCATCTTTCATGATTGCTGCCACTATTCCTTTTTTAAGAACAGAAAGGCGAATCGAATCCTTGGAACAATAACAGGAATTCTGACTCTGCATCCGTTTGATCATTGGGCACACGATCATTCTGTCCATCATGCGACAAGCAGCAACCTGGACAAACGCGGTACGGGCGATATTTGGGTACTGACTGTTGAGGAATATAAGGAAGCCTCAACTAAGACAAAAATAATGTACCGTTTGTACAGAAATCCGTTTGTTATGTTTATTATCGGACCGATTTACGTCTTCGGGATTACCAATCGTTTTAATCGTAAAGGGGCAAAACGCACAGAACGGATGAATACATATGTAACGAACCTGGGGATCGTCGCTTTGGCAGCACTTTTATGTTGGGCTATCGGCTGGCAAAACTTTCTGCTGGTCCAGACACCAATTTTTATGATATCGGGATCCCTCGGAATTTGGTTGTTTTATATTCAGCATACGTTTGAGGATTCATATTTCGAAGAAGATGAGCATTGGGAATATGTAAAAGCAGCCGTTGAAGGAAGCTCTTTTTATAAGCTTCCAAAAGTCATGCAATGGTTAACAGGCAATATCGGTTTCCATCATGTTCATCATTTAAGCCCAAGAGTCCCAAACTATAAGCTTGAAATCGTGCATAACAACACTGAACCATTGCAAAGCGTTCCGACCATCACACTGGCAACAAGTATTAAGTCATTAAAGTTTCGACTATGGGATGAAGAAGGCAAAAAATTTGTTGGTTTTACCCACTTAAAAAAAACTTCTAAAAACCAGGCACCAGCTCGGCTAAGAACGGATTAAATAAACGCCCATAATCGATGATAATGGGCAGTGTATCTTGCAGAATAAAAGTGCAGACTCGCGCAAAGATTTTGTGCAGAGGTCAGCACTTTTTTAATGCCACATGCACTTAAAACAAAAAATACCAAAGGTGTCAAGACCCTTGGTATCATTAGGATGCGGCCGAGAAGACTTGAAGCTCCACGGGTTATTCACCCGCTGGGCCCTCAATAAAGTGAAACGTGTTTTCTGTTATAAAACCATTGTTCTAAACACATTTGCCGCACTAATCGTTATTTATGTCTTGATCTATTCAATCAAGTTTAATCAATATTATTCGAGAGTGACATCATGATTAAACTATCATGAAAATAAACTTCTGTAATTTAGGAGTTTTGACGGACTCCTTACTTTACTTAATAATAAATATCATGTTGATAGATGTATTTTAAAAGAGCCAACTCACGAAAACGAGTGGGTTTACAAAAGCTCTAACTAACCCACAAAAGTTTTAGTCAGAGCTATTTATACATATTTTTTTGGTCCAACTCACTAAGCACCTACTCTGTCATCAGCTCGATAATACTCATTGGAACGTGATAAATCCCCTTTTTCATAAAAATAATCCGCTTCTCTGTTTGCAAAGTTTTCAATGTCTCCGTACATTCTTAGAAGGAAGATACCATTAGAGCGATGACACTAATGGTACCCTTTGTTTCTACTCAATCACTTATTCAGCTTCTCCAACAACTGTAAAGCGTTCATTTATATGTTTTGGATTTTCAATTTCATCCAATACTGCAATTGCATAGTCTGCATAGCTGATATAACTTTCGCCTTTCGAATTCACAAGAAGATGATCTTTTCCTGACTGATAAAATCCAGTTCTTTTCCCGTCTGGGTCAAATACCGCTGAAGGACTGATAAATGTCCAGTTCATATCAGAAGTTTCCTTTAGTTCTTGCAAGTTACGACCTTGCCCTTTAGCTGTCGGAATAAAAATCTCCGGGAAATCAGGTGTATCCATTACACTGAGAGTTTTATTTTCGTCTACATAAAGACTCCCTGCTCCACCTACAATTACGGCTCTTGTACCCGTTCCTTTTAATGCCCTAATTAATGCCCGGCCAGCATCTACATGTGCCTGTTCTTCTCCTAATGGAGCACCGAAGGCATTAACTGCTACATCTAATTTTTTTAGATCATCCGATGTAAGATCAATTATATTTTTTTCAATGATTGCAATCTTTTCCTCTTTAAGTTTTGCAGCATCTCTTACAATTGCAGTTACTTCATGTCCCCTGCTTACCGCTTCTTTCAAGATAAGACTTCCAGCTTTTCCGGTTGCACCAATGATTCCAATTTTCAATTTAAAGTCCTCCTAATCATTCAAAATTTTAAATGTAACCATATTGATTACATGTAATAATTTTAGTTACACCTCATTTATTTGTCAATACTTTTATCATCTTGTTAATTGAGCATATTAGAGTAAAAGAACTTGTAATACATTCAGTTACAAGTGTACTATAAAGAGTGTAAAGTAATGAGGATGGTGAAGAAATCATGTCTATTAGCAGCCGTTTTGCTGTAGGAATTCATATATTGGCTCTTATTGAAATAAATGAAGACGGAATTAGCACTTCTGAATTTTTAGCTGGAAGTGTAAATACAAATCCCGCCTTCATAAGAAAAATTATGGGGATGCTGAAAAAAGCAGGTTTAGTAAATGTTCGGCCAGGTATTGCAGGAGCTGAATTAGCGAAGGATTTAACTGAAATCACCTTACTTGATGTTTATAGAGCAGTTAATGTTGTTCAAGATAAAGAATTGTTTAGTATACATGAAAATCCCAATCCTCAATGTCCTGTAGGCCGGAACATTCAAAGTACAATTGGTCCAATATTTGAAATCGCCCAATCTGCCTTGGAAAAAGCTCTTGGGCATATCACAATTGAGGATGTGGTAAAGGATATTATTGAAAAAGAAAAATTGACCAATAATTGTTAAATGATTTCACAGAAAATCTTTTATCAGACTGGGGATAAAAAATGGCTTTTTCATGAACAAAAAAAGAGCAGACATAAAGTCTGCTCCTTTTGATGAAAGATTTAGATTACGGTAAGGGATATAAATATGCTCATGATACAGAGGAAAAATTAACGACAATGCAGACGATGCCAGATTCTTTAATAGGGCGTTGAGTATTACTATCCAACAACTCAAGGTTCAGAAGCTAAGTTCAAACAAAGACTTGAGGAAATCTCGGATTAATATAAAAGAAACCGCAAATCTTAGTTTGAATGAATATGTTCTGTATATAAAAATAATGAGGTATGGAGTGAATTGATAATGAATTATGATGAAATTAAAGATTACTGCCTAACCTTTCCAAACTCTTATGAAGACCATCCTTTCGGAGATGGTTGGACTGCAATTCGTCACAAAGGGAATAAGAAAATATTTGCACTTATCTTCACTCGCGACGAACACTTATGTGTCAACCTTAAATGCGAACCTGAAAGGGCTGATTTTCTGCGTGGTCTTTTTGAAGAAATCAAGCCCGGATACCATATGAACAAGGAGCATTGGAATACGCTTACCTTAGATGAGGGACTCCCAGAGCACCAAATCCATGACATGGTAAAGTACAGCTTTGAACTAACAAAACCAAAAAGTAAAAAGAAAACATAACATCGAAGGATAGAACGCTCATTATAGATATTCACCCGGCGCAATGATACAGAGGAATATGCAAAAAACCTCAAGGCAGCAATTTTTAAATTCGTATTTACGAGATGATTTTTTCGTTATTGTGAGTCCTTTGTTTCTCGATCATAGGTTGAACAAATAAAAAAAGAGCAGACTCAAAGTCCACTCAATTAATTAAGATGATTGCTCATTTCATCCAGACACCTATAAAAAATGAAAGGTGACGATGATATGCCGCAAAGGTCATTTAGCGTTTAATTAATACTGATAACTCACCTTCAAACACTTTTTCCTCTTTCTGATTATAGGTAGATAACAATACAGTAAGTATCCCCGTCTGGCTTTTATTTGGTTTTTTATCAATAACCTTAACAATAGTGTTCAGTTTATCATTAGGGTAAACGGGTGCTAGGAATTTTATATTATTCATTCCTGTCCCAGCAATAATATCGTCTTCATGACACCCTTCTTCAATCCAAAGCTTAAAAGTAATAGATAACGTTTGTATTCCAGAAGCAATAATTCCATTAAACCTGCCCATTTTTGCTTTTTCTTCATTTAAATGCATGTACTGTGGATCATACACTTCTGCAAAATTCATTATATTCTCTTTTGTTAATTCAAAAGATTTAGTTTGAAAAACCTGCCCGATGGTAAATTCATCCAACTTCATAAATAAATCTCCTTGAATCTAAACTTTATTATTAAATCTACGTAGCATTTTAACATACTGGCTCTCACACAACAACTTAACGGTAAAACAATTGTTCCCCTATCAGGAATGAACAAGCACATTGTTTTTGTTTCCTTGCCTTTAACCTCTTTATAATCAGGTGTTTTCTTATAAAGACCAAGGCGGTCGCCATCACCATCACCCGGCATATGTGCCATTTCCTCATAAGAATCTCCAAGCTTCTTATAATAAGAATAAGCAGTCAGCCTACGAGAACTTTCTTCTGGCTGATAAAACGCAAGTTGAATATATTTCCCGTCATCATATACACGAATTATGGCGTTATCTCTTTTGTGCTCATCTGAATCAGCTCGCATTTCTTTTCTGACTTTCTTCTCCTGCTTCATCACTTCATTAATTGCATTATCATATTTACTACCGCCGCACGCAGTCAGCAGAAGGATGAAGGTGACTGACAAATCATACGACCTACTATAAGTAAGTGGACAGTAACAGATGAATTTTTATAAACAAAAAATACCAAGGGTGTCAAAACCCTTGGTATCATTGATGCGGCCGAGAGGACTTGAACCTCCACAGGTTATTCACCCGCTGGGCCCGCCATCTATATTCATAAAACTATTGCTCAGTTGTCAGCATGTTAAGTAAATTACGAATTTCCTTGTTATAACTTTTAATTTCTTCTTCATTACAACCGGTTTTATCAAATACTGCATTAGGTATCATTGTGACTTTTTCTTTAAACTCATTCCCTTCAGTTGTTAACGTAATAATTACACTTCGTTCATCCTCTTTTGAACGCTCTCTTATAATAAGACCTCGCTCCTCAAGTCGTTTTAACACTGGAGTTAATGTTCCGGAGTCTAGATATAATTCTTCGCCTAAACCTTTAACAGATATTTTTTCCTTCTCCCATAAAACAAGAAGAACCAAATACTGTGATTAGCGTACAAGTTCTCGTTTTCTGCTTTGGACCCCATATAGAAAATAAAAAGCCAGCTCTCCTTCGGGAGAAGAACTGGCATAACAAAGCTTCTTGCTTCTTATTTTGCTGTATGCTCGGACCTTTTAATATCTCTTCGTTCTTGCGTCAATGTTTTATTATTAGGACACAACCAATAAAATAATGACGATCGAGAATAGCAACGCTGCTTTTGCAAAGCAGTAAGCCCTCCAGAATGTAAAAGAGCTGCAGTTATTGCTGCTCGGATAATCTCAGCTTATTCTGAGTCTGTATGTCGAGTAGCCGGTCAATTAAATGGATGTTTTTTTCATTCCTTTTCTGTTTGTTCCATTTTCCACCACAGTGAATCTTTTGGATTTTCAACAGCTTCTTGAAACTCAGCTTTAGAAGCAACTGTTGGGTAAGAACCTTTTAAAGATTTACCTGAAGTATCTTTAAATAAGGTTAACACCACTATTAAGCCAATTAAACTAACTGCCAATAAATAGAAACCCGGCGCCAAATTGTTTCTTGTCACATGGGTTAACCAAGAAGCAACTAAAGGTGTTGTTCCACCAAAAATAGAAACTGATAAGTTGAATGTCCAGGATAATGTACGATATCTAATGTCAGTATGGAACAACGTAGGTAAAGATCCTGGCATAGTACCTTCGTATACAGATAATACAATACCTAACATTAAAAGTCCTATAAATAAGAATGTTATATTCCCCATATTAAGAAATTGAAAAGAGATAATCGAAAATACAATTCCTAATACTAATCCAATTGTTATAACTTTTTTATTTCCTAATTTATCTCCCAATTTACCAAAAGTTAAAGCGAACGGTACCATAATAATCAATACAATTGCTGTAACCGGTGTACTTATATTATCACTTATACCAAGGTTCTCATCCAAATAAGAAGGCATATAACCTAACAATAGGTAATTGGTTATATTGAAAAACGCCACAAATACGATACATAAAAAGATATCTTTTTTATATGTTTTAATGACTTCTAATAAACCTGGTTGTTGTTCTTGGCTTTCAGAGATGTCATTTTCAAAAATTGGTGATTCATCTAAATGACTTCTCAAATATAAACCAAATAATCCTATTGGAATACTTAAGAAGAAAGGAATTCTCCATCCCCAACTATTCATTTGAACATCAGATAAAGTCCAGAAAAGTACTGTAACTAAAACAGAAGCTACTATATAACCAGATAATGTGCCGATTTCTAAACCGCTGCCTAACCTTATACGCTTATTATCTGGAGAAGATTCTGCGATATATACCATTGCACCAGCGTACTCTCCACCCACAGAAAAACCTTGCAGAATACGAGCTAAGAGTAATAATATAGGGGCCCATACACCAATCTGTTCATAGGTAGGAAGCACACCAATTATTAAAGTAGATAAAGCCATCATTAAAATAGTAATTGTTAATACTATTTTCCGACCAAATTTATCACCCATTTTACCAAAAATAATTCCGCCTACCGGTCTAAGTAAGAAGGCAATTGCAAATGTAGCAAAAGTAAATATTAACTTTAATTCATCGTTTTGAACTGGACTGAAAAAGTTTTTACTAATAATAACTGCCAAATAAGAATATAAAGCAAAATCAAACCATTCCATCGCGTTTCCTATCCCTGTAGCAAACACGCTTTTCTTCGCTTTTTGAATGTCTACAACGTTAATTTTTTTCTTGTTAAACTTCATTTAATAATATCGACTCCTTAATTATCAAATCCACATTATACAAGCGCATAAACGGTCCAAGCATGCAGTCCCAGAATGTATAGCGTAATGCTTCTCTAAAAGTCCGGGGGTTTCTGTTTCACCTGATGGAGAGCTAACGGCATAGTGGATGATTGGTTCAACTGTACCTTAAAAGACTAGACTAATATCCATATCAGCGCCAAATAACATTGTAAACCAGGAAAGAAGGATGAAATTCAGTTTTTTCGCTGGTTTCCTTAACTTATTTTTGCCGATTGGACTAAAAATAATACAAAAAGCAACAAAAAGAGAAACATCCAACAGATAATATCAGGCAAAGCGGTTAGTGATATATCCTTGGGCTGTGGTTGGTATTTTCTGCAGACTATTTGGAGAAATGATTCCCCTTAATAAAGCTCTATTGTGAATATTATCACAATCGAACAAAAACTTTTATTTCTTCAAAGTATCCTAAACCTTTATTTTAGTTCTTCCATTACGTCTTCCAATATGTTTATTATAAGATTGAGGTCGTTCCTAAGAATTATTTACTGATCCTATCTTTATTACCCCACAATCAGGTGAAACAAAACACTATAAACGTACCATATCTTTTTAAAATCTGACAAGCTCAACAGGGTGATAGAAACCCGGCTAAAGCCCAGCTAGTCAATGGATAGAAGAAATTTTTTTGTTTTTCCCAAGGAATAACCGTCTGCGTTTAATCCAGCCCAATCAGAAAGAAAAAGAGCAGGAGTAATCCTGCTCTTTCATTCAAAACTTTAATTTGTATGAAGAATTTCGTATACCTTTTCGACTTTCTTTACCTATTAATCAGGATACAGACTACAACAGAAATAAGTAGCACCGGGTATGAAATAATGAATGCATTTAAACAGGCCAATCACCGACAATTGAATTTATTGCATGATACCTAACAAAATTATTTTTTAAATCCAGCTGGAAATAAAGAAACATTTCTTAGGTAATGGTTTTATTTTTGATCTACTATTTCTTACAGCTAAATCCAGATATCATTTTCAGCTGTTTAATCAGTTATTTCTTGCCCGGTATTCACAACACCTTTAGGTTCTGCAAACAAAATTTCACACTCTGATTCTGCATAAGGTTTATGTTCAACATTTTTCGGAATGACAAACATTTCACCTTCATTTAATTTTACTTCTCCATCAAGAAATTCAATGATTAAATTATCCCCAATGACAAAATTTTAAAAAATACCAAAACTCATTATCTCAATTATTGTTTAACTAACTGGTAATTGTAACAGTAAATTCATATTTATGAATAGTTATACCATCCGAAAATTTTCCGACTCAAGTCTGTTTAACCAGTTATGAACCAATGAATTAAATACATCGGTTTGTTCGATTTGCAGGTTGTGACCAGCCATATCAAGTACTGCAAAAGTTGCCCTTGGGTAATCTTCTATTAGTCGCCACGCATCATGGTATCCGACTACATTGTCCTGACGCCCTGTGATAATTAGCGTGGGATACTCAAGTTTAGATGAAATATCGAAGGTAAACCCATATCCATTTTGACGAATGTTGTTTATGAATTCATAATTTGTTTGTTTAGAAGGAAGTAAAATTTCATCTCGAAACCTCTCCCATTCAGTTTTACCTTGCACAATCGCCATAGAGCAAAATTCATCCGCCTCCTCTGAAGACAAATGTGATATCAAGTCGCTGTCTCTTTTTAGAACAGTCTTCTGCGGTACTACCCTTTCATCGAATTCCGGTATAGTTAATGGTGCCATCAGCAGTAATCCACGAACTGTTTCTTGACGTGAACGAACGATACCTCTGGCAATGTACCCTCCATATGAATTACCACACACAATAAACTGTTGACCAGGAATAATCTCGTCCAAAAGACGCAATATCGCTTCTAAAATATCATCCGAGTTCTGAATAGACGGTTGCGGCTCAGAATGTCCCATACCCGGTAAGTCTATGTATATTCTCTTCCAACCGCTTCGTTTCTCGAATAACGGTTCCATTGCATGTAACATCACCTGATGGTCAAGTGTCCAACCATGCAGCATAACGATCGGATATCCCTCTCCAATTACTTTATGGTAAATCGACATGTATTTGTTTCCCCTTCCCTGTAATCCTAATGTTTCGATATGAACATTTAATCCTTTCATACATTTATCACAATTTTAACAAAATTTTAACTGACCTTGGTAAGTTGAACAAAGATTAAACATTGAATTTTGACAATCGCAAACTGTCATATGTGTCCGTCATATTAAAAGAATCTCTTTTATGTGTTGTTTAGTGCTTTCGTTACGGCGACTATTGACAAATAAGAACCAAGCAAAGTATTGTCCAGATACTTTGAGTATTTTGATCACTTTGAACTTTAGGTAAGTGGGCAGTAGATCATTTAAAAATAAGCACAAAAAAATACCAAGGCTCTCTCTATTACCCTTGGTATCATTGATACGGCCGAGAGGACTTGAACCTCCACGGGTTATTCACCCGCTGGGCCATCAATAAAGTGAAGCTGTGTTTTCTGTTACAAAAACCTTTATATATCAGTGTTTATTTATTTTGATTATGATGTATCACAATGATTTATTCATATTGTGGAGTAAAAATGGAGTAGTTTTTTTCGTCACCAGAAAAATACATGACATGTCTCGGGTTCCATGTTCATTAGAATAACCAACGATTTTTAAATGAGTCTTTCTATTTGCTAATAACAATTGATAATTTATAATTTACATGCTTGTTTAATTCCACTAGAAATTGATCTAGCAACTCGTTAGATTGAAATCGGCATTCAAGAAGGTAACAACCATCCCCACTAATTTTATAATTATTGATTACGTATCTCTCTTGGGTTTTTATAAATGAAAGATATGGCTTATGATGGGTGCTTTTTGTATAGATATTAAGCAAAGCATGTATATAACATCCTAGTTTTACTTGATTCACTTTAATTGTATACCCCTCAATTACACCATTATCCTCCAATTTGACAACTCTCGCAGCAGCTGCCTGCCCTGTTAAGTGAACTTTTTCACCTAATTCTTTCATTGTAATACGGCTATTTTTAGACAGCTCTTCTAATATCTTCATATCTGTATGATCTAACATGAGCTCAGATCCTTTCAAAGTAAATTGACACATTATGTACAGCGATAATAATCAGTTCATACAAAACAAAATATACACTTTCAAAAATCAAGTCAAGCGACAGAACGACTTGATTTGTTCTATGTATTTATTCAGCAGCTGTATGTAAACTATACTCATATCAAAGAAAAGGAGTGTTACACATGAATATTCAACAAATTCGTAATGCCACACTTGTTGTCGAATACGCAGGCAAAAAGTTTTTAATAGATCCTATGTTAGCTGAGAAAGGTGCATACCCTCCATTCCCAAATGCACCACGACAAGATCAAAATAACCCTTTGGTTGAATTGCCAACATCTGTTGACAATATTATTAAAGATGTTGATGCTGTTATTGTTACTCATCTTCATTATGACCATTGGGATGAGGCTGCAAAAGAGGTATTGCCAAAAGATATCAAGCTGTTCTCCCAGAATGAAGAAGATGCAACAGAAATACGAAATGCCGGATTCAAAAATGTAGAGGTTTTAACAAAAGATACAGTTTTTGAAGGTATTCAATTGATTAAAACAAAAGGCGAACACGGAAGAGGAGAAATTTTAAAACTTGCAGGTCTTGTTTGCGGTGTTGTCTTCAAACACCAAAGCGAGAAAACGTTATATATAGCCGGAGATACAGTATGGTATGTTGCCGTTCAGGAAGAAATTGATACACATCAACCAGAAATCATTGTCGTAAATGGCGGAGATAATCAATTCTACGAAGGCGGTTCTCTCATCATGGGTAAAGAAGATATCTATGAAACGTATAAGGCTGCTCCAAAAGCAAAAATTATTGTAAGCCACATGGAAGCTGTAAATCATTGGGGATTATCAAAAGAAGAACTAAAATCCTTTATTAATGAAAAAGAAATCACTTCTGATGTTTTAGTGCCTGAAGATGGCGAATCATATTCATTTTAATCTAACACATGAACTGAAGTTTTAACTAAGGGAGGGCGCGTTCATTATGTCCGTTGAAAACAATAAAGAATTAGTGCGTCGTTACTTTGAAACGATTGAACAAGAAAAATACGATGCCTTAAAAGACTTTTGCCATAAAGATTTCGTATTCTATCCACAAGTAGATACACCGTATCCAGGCGTAGAGGGTTTAATTGAATCAGAAAAGAAAAACTTCGATGCTTTCCCAGATTTCAAAATGCCAATTAAAGCAATGGCAGCTGAAGGCGACCTTGTTGCAGCATATTTTATTTTTGAAGGCAGGCATACAGGTATTCCATTTGCTGGAGTCCCTGCAACAGGAAAAAGCGTTAAATTCTCTCTTATGATGTTGTTACGTATTGTTGACGGTAAAATTATTGAACATAGATCTCATGTGGATGTGCATGATATTCTCCGTCAGCTTGGCGTTAATTAACAGTAAAAAGTTGAAATAGTGAGAGACCAGGTGAATAGCTTGGTCTCTTTTTTTTATAATTAAGTCCTCGCTCTATGCCCTCCTGCATTCAGTCGATGTAACTTTGAAATAAAGTTTAATTAACATCTATCACAAATCCTTATTTTCACAACACATCATTTATTTCAGCCTTCCCTCGCGAATACCGGATCAATGCTCAGCTTTAAGATAGTTAACCAATTTCTCCGCACTGTTCTTAACATCTTCTTTTGAAAGGTGAAGTGTCCCATATTGTGTAAAGGCAGGAAGAAAACGCATTCCTATATAGTTAGCAGTGACTTGAAACGGTCTGATAAGCTCGCTGATCGTGATATTATATTCTCCGCCTGCTTGATAATCAGATTCCTGTGCGCCTAAGGAGATCGCTAAGAGCAGTTCTTTTCCATGCAATTTAGTACCTCCAGTTCCATAAGCCCAGCCATGTGTTAACACATCATCTTCCCATTGTTTGAGTAACGCGGGACTGCTGTACCAATACATTGGGAACTGAAAAACGATACGCTCATGATCTAACAGGAGCTGCTGCTCTTTTTCTACATCAATGATAAAATTAGGGTATTCACCGTACAGGTCATGAACCGTAATGTCATTCTCTTGCTTTAAACGATTCATCCAGGTTTTGTTGACAACAGACGTTTCCAAATTAGGGTGTATAACGATAACTAATGTTTTCATTTGACTGTTATCCTTTCTTCGCCGATTAGTTATTATTGCTTTTGTGATAAGGATTTGATTCTAATTTTAAAATCACAACTTATTTACACCTATTTTATCCTTTTTCATGAATTCAGGGCAACTAATTGGGCACCGATTACATTTATAGCCAAAAAAAGGCTTAACCTTTTAAAAAAGATTAAGCCTTTTCAGTACCCTTATGCCCCTACCCTATTATCTCGTGTCTAAATTCTAATAGCTGATCATATAACAAGGTCTTCCATGCTTAGCAATACTTTCTCTTCTTTTGCAAATTGGAGTTTGAGGCATTAGTAACTATCTATAAATAATGAAAATATTTGTGCGATGTCGACTGCAGATGACTTACTTTAGGTAAGTGGGCAGTTTGTGGACAGTAGATCATTTAAAAATAAGCACAAAAAAATACCAAGGATCTCTATAATCCTTGGTATCATTGATGCGGCCGAGAGGACTTGAACCTCCACGGGTTATTCACCCACTAGGCCCTCAACCTAGCGCGTCTGCCATTCCGCCACGACCGCGTGTTATGAAGCTGTCTTTCCACTAAGCATATAAGCTAGTGATGATGATCAGCACTTTGAAAAGAAAGTGCGGGTGAAGGGACTCGAACCCCCACGTCGTAAGACACTAGATCCTAAGTCTAGCGCGTCTGCCAATTCCGCCACACCCGCGTGACAAGTGGTGAGCCATGAAGGACTCGAACCTTCGACCCTCTGATTAAAAGTCAGATGCTCTACCAACTGAGCTAATGGCTCGCTCTAAAAGTGATTCAAAATTTTAAAATAAAATGGCTGGGCTAGCTGGATTCGAACCAACGCATGACGGAGTCAAAGTCCGTTGCCTTACCGCTTGGCTATAGCCCAACGAAGGTAAATGGTGACCCGTACGGGATTCGAACCCGTGTTACCGCCGTGAAAGGGCGGTGTCTTAACCGCTTGACCAACGGGCCGTCTGGTTGAGAACTTATCTGGCGGAGAAGGAGGGATTTGAACCCTCGCGCCGCTTACGCGACCTACACCCTTAGCAGGGGCGCCTCTTCAGCCACTTGAGTACTTCTCCATATGGCTCCACAGGCAGGATTCGAACCTGCGACCGATCGGTTAACAGCCGATAGCTCTACCACTGAGCTACTGTGGAATAATCAGACTTTCTTTATTATAAATGATGCGACATATTGTGTCAAGAAGCAACATTTATTTTTTTGAGAAAGTGTCGTTGTCTCTCAACGACTTTTATAATTTAACATAGAACATTAAAATGAGTCAAGCCTTTTTAAAAAATTCTTTTGATTTTTCCTCTGCACTTTCCGCAGGCATATCTTTCCGGATTCATTGCCCGCTTCTTTATATACTGTTGGCCGCAAGCCGCGCATCTATACATATATGTTTTCTTTTGTGTCTTTTTGGTTTGCAGCGGCGTGCAGAATCTCGGCGCTCCGACTTTCTGAAGCAGTTCTCTGAAGTCTTTGTCTCTGTGCTTGTACCCTTTTCCTTCAAGGTGAAGATGGTAATGGCACAGCTCGTGTTTGATGATGCCTACCAGCTCGCTCCGTCCGTGTTCGAGCAGATATTTTCGGTTTAATTCAATGTTATGAGAAGACAGCATGTACCGGCCGCCTGTCGTTTTCAGCCGGTTATTGAAGAAGGCTCTGTGACGGAACGGCTTTCCGAAATCTTGTTCAGAGATGTCTTCCGTCAGCTTTTGAAGTTGTTCGTTATCCATAAGTGCACCCCGCTTTAAAAACATTGAACGGGACAATTCACCGTTCGCATACAATGAGTTAAAACCGACCTCTAACTAAAAGCTGAGGAGGAATGAGCCATGCCGAATTGGCTGATGAAACAAATGCAAAAAGCGTTTTTAGAAAAGGACAATTACCAAATCAAACTGCTGAATCAGTGCTGGTATTTCTACAGAAAAAAACACTGCTCGTAAGCAGTGCTTTTATTTTACCATAGACAGCGACACTCTGCCTTTTTGCACGTCCACCCCTTCAACCCATACGGTGACGATGTCTCCGACCGATACGACGTCGAGAGGATGTTTGACGAATTGATTGCTCAGTTTTGAAATGTGCACAAGCCCGTCCTGCTTGACGCCGATATCGACGAAAGCGCCGAAGTCTACAACGTTGCGGACGGTGCCCTGCAATTCCATTCCTTCCTTTAAATCCTCAAGCTGCAGAACGTCTTTTTTCAGCAAAGGCTTCGGCACTTCGTCACGAGGATCGCGCTCCGGCCTTGTCAGCTGCCCGCAAATATCCGCAAGCGTAATTTCCCCTATACCGAGCTCTTCAGCCGTTTCAGACAGCGGCAATGCGCTTATTTTCTCTTTTACGTCCGCGCTTCCGATCTGATCCGCAGTGAGCTGCAGTTTTTTGAGCAGCGCCTTTGTCTCTTTATAGCTTTCCGGGTGTATCCCGGTGCGGTCGAGCGGCTCCGGTCCTCCGGGTACTCTCAAAAAGCCGATGCATTGTTCATATGTTTTTGCGCCGAGACGCGGAATTTCTTTCAGTTCTTTGCGATTTGTAAATTTGCCTAGTTCATCTCTTTTTTTGACGATATTGCCGGCAACGGTTTTGGATAACCCGGCTACATATTGAAGCAGCGCGGCTGAAGCTGTATTGACATTCACCCCGACTTGGTTGACGACGGTCTCTACGACAAAACGGAGAGATTCGTTTAATTGCTTTTGGCTGACATCGTGCTGGTATTGCCCGACGCCGACGGATTTAGGATCAATTTTTACAAGCTCGGCCAGCGGGTCCTGCAACCTCCGCGCGATGGAGACGGCGCTGCGCTCTTCGACCTGAAAATCCGGAAATTCTTCACGGGCGATTTCTGACGCGGAATACACGCTTGCTCCGGCCTCATTGACGATGACATAATAAATGTCACGCTCTGTTTCTTTCAGCACATCAACGACGAATTGCTCTGTCTCCCGTGATGCCGTGCCGTTTCCGATCGCCACAACCTCGACTTCGTACCGATCCAGCAATTCTTTGATTTTTTTCCGGGCTTCCGCTGTCTTTTTTACGGGAGCGTGCGGGTAAATGACGTCGATTTTCAGCACTTTTCCCGTCTCATCAACAACTGCCAGTTTGCACCCCGTACGGAAGGCCGGATCGACGCCGAGCACAACTTTCCCCTTCATCGGCGGCTGCAGCAGGAGCTTACGCAGGTTTTCAGCGAAAATATGAATCGCCTGCGCGTCTGCTTTTTCTGACAGCTCTTTGCGGATATCGCGCTCAATAGCCGGCTGGATCAGGCGCTTGTAACTGTCCTCAATGGCCTCTTTCAGCGTTTCTTTCACAGGCGTTTCACGGTGTTTGATAATTTGCTTTTCTAAATAAGCTTTTATCTGATCGGCGGGCGGTTCGATCGCAATCTTTAAAATGCCTTCTTTTTCACCGCGATTCATCGCAAGCACTCTGTGAGGAACGACCTTTTGGATCGGCTCTTCGTACTCGTAGTACATTTCATAGACGTTTTTCTCGTCATCTGCGGCTGACTTGCCTGCCGCGGAAGTGAGAATTCCTTTTTTATACGTTTCCTGGCGAATCCACTTTCTGAAATGAGGATCATCCGAGATTTGCTCGGCTATGATGTGCTTCGCGCCTTCAATGGCTTCCTCTCTTGAAGCGACTTCTTTTTCTGCACTGATATATTGATCAGCGATGTCGTGAAGGCGGTTTTCTTTCGGGAGAGAAAGAATATAGTCCGCAAGCGGTTCAAGACCTTTGCTTTTGGCGACGGTGGCTTTTGTTTTCCGTTTTTGTTTGAAGGGACGGTATAAATCCTCGACTTCCTGAAGCTTAACCGCTTGTTCGATTTTTTGCTTCAGCCCTTCCGTCAGCTTGTCCTGCTCAGAGATCAATCTGATGACTTCTTCTTTCCGCTGCGTCAGGTTTTGTATGTATTGCCACCGCTCGGAGATTGCCTGAATCTGCACCTCGTCCATTGAGCCGGTCTGCTCTTTTCGGTACCGCGCAATAAACGGGACGGTATTGCCGTCCTCCAGCAGGCGGATGACACTTTCGACATGTTTTTGGGATAACGCTGTTTCTTCAGCAATTTGTTTTTTCAAAAGGGCTAACGTTTCCATATCACAAAAGCCTCCATCTCTTCATTCTTTCTCTAGTGTATCAAAAAACGGCGGAACATAAAAAAAGCAGCCTTACGATAAAAGCTGCCCTAGAATATAGGTCAAATCATCACGTCTGGATGTTGTGTACGGATGAAGTGATTTTGATATATCTTCTATTGAGTGTCCCTGCTTTAAGCAGGTGCGGATATGCGGAACCTCAAGCCCATCCGTGTAGATGATGAATCTCGCCCCTTTTTCGTATGATGACGTATACGTTTTATATCTTTGCGGTTTGCCTGAGAGGTAACCCGAAATTGGCAGCGGATGAAAGACTTCGCCTGATGGGGAGTGCAGGAAGAAACGGACATTGCCGATCGAGCAGTATGTCAATTCCCTTTTGATGAAATTGATTTTTAAGATAGAGGCAGTCGCCCCTCTTTTGTTTTTCATCGCTTGATTGCAGCGCTCAATGATGCTTTCCACATCCTCATCCGCATACGTTTCCACGATGTCTTTAATGGCTGACGAGGATTCGTTGGCAAGAGATCCGCTGCCGAGACCGTCCGCTACCGCGCAAACTAATTCTTCTTCATTCGCCTTCATAAAAAAGCTGTCGCCGCATATGGACTTGCCTTCTTTATTTAATTGGTATACAAGAGTTTGAACATGTTCATTTTCTTCAACCTGAATCATTACATTAGCTCCATGGAGGGATCTCCAATCAAGGCCTCTCTCAGTTTTTTCACCGCTTTCCGCTGCAGGCGCGAGACGTGCATTTGAGATATTCCGAGAATGTCCCCTGTTTCTTTTTGGCTTTTATTTTGCACAAATGTTAGATCGATAATCTGTTTTTCGCGGTCGGACAGCACATGAAGCACGCTTTTGATCATCATCTGCTGGTTGACGCGTTCGTATCCTTCCTCCTGCGAACCGACGATATCTAAAATCGTGACGGTGCTTCCGTCCGCATCCGCTTCGATGCTGTGATCGACAGACAGCGCCTGATAGCTTTTTCCCATCTCCATCGTTTCAAGCACTTCCTCTTCTGACACATCGAGAAAGGCTGCGATTTCTTCGACTTTCGGCGACCGCTGCGTCTCTGTCGTCAGCTGATCCACCGCCATTTTAATGCGCGGCCCGAGTTCTTTAATCCGTCGCGGGACGTGTACGCTCCATGTTTTATCTCTGAGGAAGCGTTTGATCTCGCCGATGATGGTCGGAATCGCAAATGCTTCAAAGGATTTGCCGACCTCGGGATCATACCGTTTAATGGCTCCGAGAAGTCCGATCATCCCGACCTGGCGGAGGTCTTCATGAAAACTTTTTCCTTTTGAATATTTCTTTGCCAGCATTTCGACGAGATTGGTATACACCTCGACGAGTGTTTCCTGGGCTTCTTTATTATCATGTGTTTGAAAGTCGCGTATGAGCCGATCAACTTCATCTTTAGTTAGTTTCGTAGTTTTTGATGGTTGTGCCATGATCAACTCGCTCCCCATTTAAATACTTTGTCATCGCCACGGTTACGCCAGAGTTGCTTTGAACTTTGACTTCATCCATGAGCGTTTCCATTAAATACAGACCGAGCCCTCCTTCTGACAATTGATCGACTGTGTGCGAAGGAGTGTACGGCCCGAGATCCTGCTGCTTCTGATCAAAATCAAAGCTGTCTCCCTGATCGGCGACAATGACCTCCAGCCGATCCTCAAACACACCGAACCGCACGGATACTTCTCCCTTATTTTCATCTTTGTATGCATGCTGGACAGCGTTTGTACAAGCTTCGCTGACAGCGATTTTTAAATCTTCAATGTCATCATAGGTATAGCCCATTCTGCTTGCGACTCCTGATAACGTAAGCCTGACGATTCCTACATATTCCGGTTCGGCCGGAATTTTCATCTCTATATAATCAACTGATGTACTCATTGCACGCCACCTTCTGACTTTGCCGAAATATCGATGATGTCCTTAAGCCCCGTAATTTCAAACAGACGGACGAGCCGGTCGGAAAGATTCTCAAGCTTCAGAGAGCCGCCTTCCTTGCTCACCGTTTTAAACACGCCTACAAAAACGCCTAAACCCGTACTGTCCATATAATTTACATCTTTTAAGCAGATTCTCATGTCCTTCCCCTCGTTTGCCAGGGGCATCAGCTTTTCACGAACCACCGGAGCTGAGTATACATCGATTTCTCCAGCGATATTGATTTGTATATCTGAAAGATTCTCCTTCATATCTACCGTTAAATTCATCGTATCACCTCTGAAAGTTATCCTTACTCGTGCTAATGGCTTTTTACCCGTGCTGCTGTTTTTTTAAACCTTTCTTTTCAAAACAATTAACGTAAAATCGTCATGAAGCTGAAAGTCCTGGAGTCTCAGCAGGCTGTCGTAAATGTTTTTGACCATATCCTGCGCGGAGCAGTCCATATGTTCTTCCAGCATGCGCTGAATGTCGCTGCGTTCTAAGAAACCGTTTTCGGTACGGCATTCGGTGACGCCGTCAGAAAAAAGAACGATCATGTCTCCTTCGTCCATGTGCTGTTCATATTGGCTGTAATCAAAATCCTGAGAAATTCCCAGCACCAATCCTTTTGCCTCCAGATCATAAAACTTTTTTTCTTTTTCAGAGTAGTAGAAGCCCGGTTCATGCCCCGCAGAGGCATATGTAAATTGGTGATTTTTCGTATTGTAGTTTGCGTAAAACATGGTGATAAACATGCTTGAGTCCACGTTCTGTTCTACAACGCGGTTAAGATTTTTCAGCACTTGGGAGGGGTGAATGCCGATCTCCGGAAGAGAGTCCATGGCATACTTGATCATCGACATGCACAATGCGGCGGGTATTCCTTTTCCGATGACATCGGCTATCGCGATGTTAATCGATTCCTTGTCTTTGACAAAGTGATAATAATCCCCGCTCATCTGTTTGGCGGGGACGCTGATCGCCCCGATATCCAGATCTTCTTCTTCAGGAATTTTTGTGCCAAGCAGCGTCTGCTGAACATTTGCGGCAATTTCAATTTCTGAACGAAGCTCCTGCTGGATATCTCTCAGACTTTGATGTTCCTGATAAGCCATCCCGTAGCCAATCATGACTTCTATTAAAAAATCCAGCGAATGAAAAACATCTTCCGGCAGATCCGGATACAGTTCCTTTACTACTTTTCGGTGGATACTGATAATCTCCTCCGGAGGAACCTGATGTTCAATCGTTTTTCGGCTGAATTTTTGGGCTTGATATAAAGATGTTTCTGTTAATTCGGCTATATATCGGCTAAGCAGCTGATGATACCGCTGCTCTATAACCTCCCTGAAATCCACGTTCTAACCTCCTACCGAAGCCATTTCACGGCTTGAATCTCTGTTCCTTCCTCTGCAACAGATTGCAGGCTGAATTCGTCCATCAGCCTTTTGACGCCCGGAAGTCCCGCTCCCAGTCCGCCTGACGTTGAAAAGCCGTCTTCCATCACTTTACGGATGTCGGGGATTCCGGGTCCTTTGTCTTCTGCTATAATTTTAAGGCCTTTTTTCCCTCTGTCGTTTACTTGTTCTATGCTGACCTGGCCTTTGCCTGCATATAAGTAAATGTTTCTGGCCAATTCTGAGATAGCCGTCGTGATTCTGGCCTGGTCCACCGTACCGAAGCCTAATTCCTTCGCAACGTTGCGGCCAAGCTGTCTGGCGGCTACGATATCCCATTCTGTCATGATTTTCACACAGGATTGGTCGTTCATCGCTATTCCCCCAATTCCCGCTTCAATGTCTCAAGCCCTTGCTCTAAATCGAGCGCCGTTTCAATTTCCTCAAGTGAGATTCCGAGTTCAATCAATGTGACCGCCACAGCCGGCTGAATTCCCGTCAATACGACCTTTGCGCCCATCAATTTAGACATGGTGATGACATCGCCGAGCACTTTCGCGATAAATGAATCGATCATGTCAACGGATGTCAGGTCAATGACGACCCCGTTTGCGCCGGTTTCATAGATTTTGTTCAGCAGATCTTCTTGAAAATGCAAAGCTGTCTGGTCGTCAAGTTCCCATTGGATGGATACCAATAAGCAGTTATACAGTTTCAGGATCGGGATTTTTGGATGTCTCACAATGTTATTCCCCCAATGAAACGATTTTTCGATTTGTCATTTCAAGCGCTGTTTGAATTCCTTTTTGAAGGGTATTCTTCGTAATAACCTGCGACAAATCAATTCCCAGATTAACGATCGTCTGCGCGATTTCCGGACGGATTCCGACGAGCAGGCATTTCGCGCCGACAAGCCGCACCGCTTCCGATGCCTGAATAATATGGTGCGCCACCATCGTATCAACGACCGGCACGCCCGTGATATCAATTAATACAACCTGTGAACGGTGCTTTACGACGCCGTTTAACAGATTTTCCATAATGTGCTTTGCACGCTCCGTATCAATCGTCCCGACAAGCGGCATGACCGTTACATGCTCAAATACCGGGATCAGCGGAGCCGACAATTCCTGAAGCGCGATTTTTTGCAAAGTAACCGTCTTTTCCCAGGAGATAGAATACTGATTTAAAATTTCCGTATTGATCGGATTGAAAAAGCTGTCTATTTCCAAAATCAAATCTGCTCTGTCCTGATCGGCCATATTAAGGTCGACCATCGTTTCGTAAAGCAGTTTCCAAAACTCTGACAGGGTGGCTGAAAGAAGTTTCAGTGACAGGCCGAGCTGAACGGCGCGCAGTGCGAGTTCACTGATCTGCTCTTCCGTGGCCTCGTCATTTTTAGTCGATAATAAAAGAATGTCTATATAGTCTTTACAAATATTTTCACATATGTGATTCGTAAGCTGATAGTCTTCCTGATTGCCTACTTCTTTTAGTTTGGCTGTCCAAGTATCAAGCAGTTCATCATGCTGATCAATGATGAACTGATACACTTTCTGATTCGACATGGGTTTCACTGACCTCCCGACACAAAACAACAAATTTTGTTTGATTATCTCTTTATTATAGCGCTTATGTTTTTCGAAAACAAAAAAAGTTGCTCTTTATGAGCAACCAAAATATGACTAAAAATCAATGAGTGCCAAACTGATTTGCAGGGCTTCATCAACCTTATCCATCATTTCATCATCCAGATGAGTTATTTTATCCGTTAATCTTTGCTTATCAATCGTCCGAATTTGCTCCAGCAAAATAACGGAATCTCTTTCAAAACCGTAGCGTTTTGCATCAATTTCGACGTGGGTTGGTAATTTCGCTTTCTGTATTTGGGCTGTTATGGCTGCAACAATAGCAGTCGGGCTAAAGCGATTTCCGATATCATTCTGGATCACTAAAACCGGGCGTACGCCGCCTTGCTCTGAGCCAACAACAGGAGATAAATCAGCAAAATAAACATCGCCGCGCTTTACAATCAAAATGATTATCCTCCGCTGACTAAGCGCTCAACGGTCGTTTCTGCTTCGCACTCAGCATAGTGAGCCTCAGAAGAGATATTCAAGTTGATTTTCGCCATTTCCATATACCCGCGTCTCATCAAATCACGGTTATGGCGAGTTGTCCGTTCGCTGACATACGCTCTCACTGCTTGTGATATCAGTTCGTTTCTGCTTCGTTTCTCCCGCATCGCTACACCATCCAATTCAGCTACTAAGTTTTCGGGCAAGCTGATTTTCATTTCGGTTCTTGCGCTGGATTCAGACAAAAAACATACACCTCCACCAAACTTACGGATACGACCAATTCATCCATCCAGACATAATGATACCATTATTCAAACGTCAAGCAAAGCTGTTTTATAAATTCTCTTTTTCCGGATGACGGCTACTTGCTTGTATTATCTTGCAGTAAAGGATTTCTTACTTCCATTATACTCTCATTTTCCAAAAACATACGGGGAACGCGGGAACTAATGGTACAAGGGACCTCGTAATTAATCGTCCCAAGCCGCCCGGCGATTTCATCCATCGTGATCGTTTCTTCCTTCTGGCTGCCAATCAGGGTGACTTTGGTGCCCGGCGGATAAGATTGATCTAATTCGACCATCAATTGATCCATGCAGATTCTTCCCGCGATATTCATCCGTTTGCCGCCGATCAGCACAGACGTGCCGCTCAGCTTGCGGAGCCACCCGTCCGCATAGCCGATGGGAACCGTTCCGATCCATTGATCCTTCTCTGCCGTATATGTTGCGCCGTAGCTGACGCTTTCCCCTTTGCGGATCTTTTTCACATGGGATAAAACAGAGTGCAGCGCAAAAGCCGGCTTTAATTGAAACGGAATTTCGCTTTGGATGTCAGCAGAAGGACGAAGCCCGTACATACTGATGCCGAAACGAACCGCGTTAAAGAAGCCTTTTTTAAGACGAAGTCCGGCAGCGCTGTTCGCGCAGTGCACCATCAATTCTTTTAAAGGGAGCGGAGCGATCAATGTTTTAAAGCGGTCAAACTGGAAGAGGAAATAATCTCTGTTTTTCTCATCCGCGGTAGCAAAATGGGTGAATACGCCTTTACAGACTAAACCGGGATTTTGGCTGAGGATTTTTAACACGCTTTGGATTTCTTCCTCCGTTTTGACTCCGAGTCTGTTCATGCCGGTGTCGACTTTCAGATGAAACGGCACTGTCGCACTTCCGAGGTGGCGCGCAGCTTCCTGAAGCCATTCAACAGAATACCCCGTGAGTGTTACGTCATACTCGGCAGCTGCTTGTACATATTCGGGCGGCACGGCGCCAAGCACGAGAATCGGCGCTGTAATGCCCCGCTTTCTCAATGAAATCGCTTCATCCAGTATGGCTACGGCAAGACAAGAGGCACCCGCTTCAAGCGCGGCTTTCCCGGCTTCCAAATCTCCGTGGCCGTAAGCGTTCGCCTTTACAACCGCCATGAGATGGACGTTTTGCCCGATGTGTTTTTTCATATGCGTGACATTTTCTTTAATCGCGGACAGGTTGATTTCCGCCCACGTTTCTCTGTAAAAGGATGCTGTGTTCATTCGATACACTTCCTAGCATTATTTTCAATTCATATTGTTATTATCATACTAAAATTATTCTGCAAAGTGAAATGGAATCAAAAAAGAGACCGACAGCGGCGGCCTCTTTTTTGACATTATTTTGACGACTGTCCCTGCATGCTTTTGGCGGCGGCCACCATTTCATCTTTTGTCAGATCCTGTGATGACAGAAGATAATCCACTCCGTCATATGTCCACGTTAAAGACGTATCAGATAATGCGGCCACCGTGAAGCCGAGATTAACCGGTTCGCCTTTCAGCGTGACGGCAGAGGCGGCTTTTGCGATATGGGCTTTTTCTTGAATAAGGGTGAAGGATTTTTCTCCGCCGTAAGTCATGACGATCCGTTTGCCGTCCGCCGTTGAAATATCTTTCTCTTCAAGCTTTTTGACGCCGGCCGGCACTTGAAGCGGTGTTTTGACCGCAAATGAATCAGACGGCTTGGCGCTTGTGGCGACGTCCATCTGGGAAAGCGTCATATTTTTCTTCTCGTCAAAAGAGTCTTTATCAAACGGCTTGTTGAATTCAAAGCTTTTGAATTCGACTTTTACCATCACTTTCCGGTCTGTATCCATGACTTTGACGAGCGACGGGCTCATGTCCTTTTTGTTGAAAGTGATTTCCTGAATCGGCAGCATTTTGTTGTGCTGATAGTTTGTTTTTGTTTCAAATGTGTACTTTTTATCTTTGGCGGAATAGACGGCGTCTTTGTCATGCTGCACGTCTTTTACAAGTGACTCAAACAAATATACTTGGCTGCTGTTATTCGGCCAGTCGCTTTGGAATCTGAAGCTCTTATTTAACGACGGCGTGAGGACAAAGACTCCGTTGGCGTTCCGTAAAATGACTTGGTTTTGGTCTTTTTTCGGATTTTCCAAATAGACCCGGTACAGGGAAGGCTTTTTATGCCAGATTTCCACATTGTATACTTGCGGATCACTCCCCGTTTCGATGGTCATTTTGGCTTTCGCTTTGTACGAGGTGTATTCTTTCGCCTTCTTATCTAAACCGTTCACGATATCTTCCTGTGATTTTTGGCCGCAGGCCGAAAGAATAAGGACGGCAAGCAGTCCCGTTAAAAGCAAAACAAAGCTTTTTCTCACCTTTTTTCAACCCCTTCTTCTCAATTGATGTAAAGGGAAGAAATCGCTTGTTTGACTTTAACGGTACGCCCTGAACGGACGGACGCGTACCATAAAAGCCTCAAACAACTTGTCTCCCTTAATGCACTATCAAATATATGAAGGGGTTCCGGCTAATATGCAGACTAGCGTGACAACCTTTCAATCACGACCTGTGCCGCGGCGTATTCTTTTGTATGGGTAATGGAGACGTGAACCGCCGCGCCGTCAAGCTTGGCGCAGGCCAGCACAGGCTTTCCCGCTTTGTCGTTTCCGGTTTCAATATCCTGAAAGCTGAGCTCTTTGCCGATACCTGTGCCGTATGCTTTCGAAAAGGCTTCTTTTGCCGCAAATCTTCCCGCGAGAAATTCAATTTTCCTTTTGTCCGACAGCAATGTAAAACGGGCGTATTCAGCCTCCGTCAATATTCTTTGCGGAAATCTCGCCTGCCGGCTGAGCATGTTTTCAATTCTGTGCAGTTCAACGATGTCGATTCCGATTCCGAAAATCATGTGAATTCCTCCTAAAAGTCCGTACTAAAAAACGGTTTATGTCATAAACGTGTTACTATATATGTAACAAATCAGATGCAAAGGGGCTTGCGATGTTTATACGAACGGAAAATTTCCAGACTTTTATCAGACGTTATCCGGCCGTCAGCTGTATCTTGGCACTGCAGGCGTTCTTGTGGCTGTTTTTCAGTATGCCGCTTCATTCCGTCATGATGTGGTCAGATGCTGTGACCGGCTATAATTACGGCGTTTCCTCGGGAGAATGGTGGCGGCTGGTGACACCGATGTTTTTACACGCGAATTTCACTCACCTTTTGTTTAACTCCATGTCTCTCTTTTTATTCGCGCCCCCGCTTGAGCAGATGCTCGGAAAAGTCCGTTTTCTGATTGTGTACATCGCATCGGGCATCATCGGCAATATCGGCACGTATCTTGCCGAACCGCTTGATTATGTGCATGTCGGCGCATCCGGCGCGATCTTCGGACTTTTCGGCGTGTATGTGTTTTTGACTGTTTTCCGCAAGGAGCTGATCGGCCGGGATCAGTCGAAAATGATTATGACCCTGCTTATCATCGCGGTGCTGTCGACGTTTATCAACTCTAATATTAACATTATGGCGCATTTGTTCGGACTGGCAGGCGGATTTTTGCTTTCCTTTTTATGCGTGCAGCAAAAAAAGCGGCGGTATTAACCGTCCGCTTTTTCATATGAATACCAGCGCCCGATGCGTTCGGCATCTTCCTCGCTGACATCCTTCAGCATGACATGCTCCATGTGGTGAGCTGATTTCACTGCGGTAGCCACAGATGCGAGCCGCCTTCTTTTTTGCAGAAAGGAGCGGCTGACTTCAAACATCTGCATTCTTCTTCTCAGCATAATCGTGGTCGTCTTCCCGACCAGCCTCGTGGTGATCTGAAGCCTGCCGCCGTTTATGCACCATGACGCTGTCCTAAACGAGGCATATCCAAGCACCAGTTCGACGGGAAGCACAAGGAGCGATGCATATCCCCACGGTTTAAACAGAATACAAAGCGGGATGATCACGAAAACCGAGAAGATTATGGATCGGAATAAATACCGGCGCAGCGCCCTTTTCGGCAAATGATTCCGGTTTTCTTCCAGCACGTAATCCGGTGTGAAACCGTTCAGCATCACTCCGAGCTTTGATTTGCGGATGATCGGAAACAGAATCGTCTGTGCTCCTTCTTTCTCATTCCCCGCACTGCCGGCGCTGACAATCGCAACCGTCGCGTATCCGAATAATTGCCTGATCACATTTTCTTTCATTTTAATGGCTTGGATTTTACGGAGCGGGATTGTCACTTGATGTTTTTCAATAATTCCTCTGGTAATGACCAATTCGTGTTCCTTTTTTTCTATCTTAAAGTTGGCATGCTTGATCATCATACCGGCGATGCTTAACAGCCAGGCGATGAACAATCCTATGAAAATGATCACGGCGTATATACCGATGCTCGCATGCTTGAGAAAAGAAAACCTGTCATAGAGCCAGTCCATCGGAAGTACTTCATCAATCTGAGAAAAGAGGGCGAATACCGCTGAGATGATAACACCGATTCCCCCGGATGTTGAGGCGGCCATAAGCAGCTCACCTACAGACAGTCGGTAAACGGATTGTACATCTTCCCCGCGCATCGGCTCCTGCTCCGCTTCGGTCTCCCCTCGTTCTTCTTGCTCCGTTTTTTGCTGAAAAACAGCCGCTCTGATCCGTTCCGCCTCTTCCACAGTAATGGCGGATAAGACAGCCTCGGCGTTTTTCCCGTCGCCGGCCGTTTCGATTTGAAGCTTAACAAGCTTAAAAAGCTGCTGAATGATGCCGGCACTCGTATTCATTGATTGAATCCGGTCAATGGAGATGTATCTCTTTTTCGTAAAAAACAAGCCTTCTTCAATTCTGAATTCTCCGTCCTCAATCCGGTATGTAAATTTTCTCCACTCGATCACACTTGCCGTAATCAGCCAGATAAGCAGGACGGCGAGCGCAATGCCTCCGTAAAAGCGGATGAAGTGGTTGGAATTAACAATATAGACGAGAAAAAATGGCAGAATAATGTTTTTAATGGTTTCGATAATAGTATGGAATAAGTTCAAAATCACGGCCGCCGGGTGCAGACGTTTCGGCTCAGACATCATCTTCCGTCACCCTTGCCAGACGGGAAATGGAATCCCTCAGCCGGTCAGCTTCCTCCATATCAAGCGCCGGAATGGAATGAACGGTTGCCGCCGTGGAGATTTTGACTGAGGCCAGACGATACCTTCTGAGGAGCGGGCCTTGTGAAGTATCTACGTGCTGCACCCTCACCATCGGCACAATGACCCGTTTGACAATAAAAATGCCGGATTGAATATCAATTTCATTTTCATGGACTTCATAGCGCCAGATCCTGTGCCTGATTTTCGGTATGGCATAGACGGATATCACTGAACCGATGACCCAAATAATGCCGAGGACTCCGGTGATCCAATACGGCCAATGGAAGAAATGGCTTAAAACAGCTGCTGCTATAACGGCCAGAAGACAGAAGGCGGACAGGATGATTTCCTGAAGACGCCAGACTTTTAAGCCGCTTGGACTGATTCGATTTTTTGGCTGTGCTCTCAACATACCTACCTCCCATTTTTTATCATACATACAAATACGGCTGATTTGCAAAAAAGATTCACTTTCCGGCATATCAAAAAAAAGCGGACCCCGTAAAAGGGTCCGCTTCCTGTGTTTTAGTATGATTTTTTCTGGCGTCTGTCACCTGAAGAACGGCGGTCGCTTGAGCGTTTTTTATCGTAGGAAGAACGGTTGTTGGTTTTCCCTTTGCCGCCGCGGTAGCCGCCGCCTTGGCCGTCTCTGCGCTTAGAAGTACGCTGGTTTTTATAGCGTTTGCTGACCATCGGCGCTTCATCAGTGAGGCGTACAGGCGTGCTGTCCGGCTCTTTTGTCGCCATTTTAATGGCTGCAGCCACAACTGTCACTGCATCATGATCTTCTAACAATTCCGCAGCTGCCGTCATGTAGAAGTTCAGGTTGTTTTCGCTGATCGCCGTGCGCAGACGGTCAACCGTCACCTGCTGCTGTCCTTCTAATGCTTCGTCAAGCGTCGGCTCTTTCATACGGTCCATTTTGCGTTTTGTCGTTTGTTCAATCGCGCGAAGCATGCTTTTCTCACGCGGTGTGATAAACGTCATCGCCATACCCGTTTTTCCTGCACGGCCCGTTCTTCCGATACGGTGAACGTAGCTTTCAGGATCTTGAGGCACGTCAAAGTTGTAAACGTGGGTAACGCCTGAGATATCAAGTCCGCGGGCGGCAACGTCAGTCGCTACAAGCACTTCGATCGCACCTTCTTTAAATTTACGAAGCGCAACCATACGTTTCGCCTGCGTTAAGTCGCCGTGAATTCCTTCAGCCGCATATCCGCGAAGGTTCAGGGCTTCAGCAAGCTCATCGACACGGCGTTTCGTACGTCCGAATACGATCGCAAGTTCCGGAGACTGAATGTCAAGAAGACGAGTCAGCGTATCGAATTTTTTGCGCTCCTGCACTTCCAAGTAGAACTGCTGAATGTTGGACACAGTCATTTCTTTCGCTTTTACTTTTACGTGTTCCGGCTCAGTCATGAAACGCTCTGCGATCCGTTTGATCGGCGCAGGCATTGTTGCTGAGAATAAGAGCGTTTGGTGGTCGCTCGGCACGTTTGAGAGAATGGATTCAATGTCATCAATGAATCCCATATTCAGCATTTCATCAGCCTCATCCATGACAACCGTATTCACGTTGTTTAAACGGATCGTGCGGCGGTTGATATGGTCAAGAAGACGCCCCGGCGTACCTACGATGATATGCGGGTTTTTCTTCAATGCGCGGATCTGACGTCCGATATCCTGGCCGCCGTAAATAGGCAGTACTTTCGCACGCTTATCTTGTCCGATTTTATATAACTCTTCAGATACTTGAATGGCTAATTCACGGGTTGGCGCGATTACGATTGCTTGAATATTAGGAGACTCGGGGTTCATTTTTTCAACAAGGGGTATACCGAACGCAGCTGTTTTACCTGTACCTGTTTGCGCTTGTCCGATGACATCTTTATTTAAAAGTCCGAGCGGAATCGTTTGTGCCTGGATCGGTGTTGCTTCTTCAAATCCCATACGATTGATTGATTTCATGAGATCAGAACTTAATTGGAAATCTTGAAACGTTATAGTCAAATTATTCAAACTCCTTCTGATTGCTGTTTCAGTAATGTCGTGATTTACCACTAAAAACCGCCCTTTCATCCAAAGGACAGGATCATACGTATACAAAGCCCGAATTACTTTACGTTTAATCTTACCATTACACTATGTGTTTTTCAATAAGGCGAGATGGTCAGGCGGCCGGAAGCGGCCTGACCGGATTCTTCCCGCGAACGAGGCCGGACCCCGCGCCGGACGGGATTTCCCAGCCGGCGGTCTTTCTTTTTCATACGGACAGAATTATTTCACCCTGAATTAGTTTCTTCATTTTTGTATATTTTTATAATGCTGATCAGTATTTTTTCAGTTCTTCTCTAATAAATCTTTAACGATTTCTTCGAGCTTCATACCTCTCGATGCTTTAAACAGAAGGAGATCGCCGGAAGCGGCCATTTTCTGTATGGCGTGAAGCAGTTCTTTTTTGTCAAGATAATGGCTGACGCGCCCTTCTTCAAAATGCCGGCGCGCTCCGTCAGCGATGAATGCGCCGAGTGTGCCGTAAGTAAATACATGGTCGATTTCCGCCGGATTGACCGCAGCTCCGCATTCTTCGTGGAATGCTTTTTCTTCATCACCAAGTTCAAGCATATCACCGAGCACGAGCATTTTCTTCCGATAGCCTTTCATCGTTTCGATTAATTCGACCGCCGCTTTCATTGACGTCGGGCTCGCATTATACGCGTCGTTTACGATCGAGATGCCGTTGTCCGTTTTGACCAGTTCCAATCTCATCCCCGTCACCTTCAGGCGGCTCAGTCCCAGAGCGGCATTTTCCGGCGTAATGCCGAAATAGATGCCGGCGGCGTATGCAGCCATGGCATTCATCACATTATGTCTGCCGAGAACCGGAATAAAGAAAGAACGGTCGATCCCGTCGATATTGAAGTACGTGCCTTCTTCCGCTTGTTTTATTTCTTTCAGGCGGAGATCATTGTCCGCGCCTGCGCCGTATGTCGTTGTCCGGCAAGTGTACGTCTTTTGGCGGAGCAGCGGCTCATCCCCGAAATAAAACAGAACGCCGTCTTCCCGAAGTCCGTTTATAATTTCAAGTTTCGCCTCCGCAATTCCTTCTCTTGAGCCTAAATCCTGCATGTGGGATTCGCCGATATTGGTAATGACGGCCGCTTCCGGTTCAGCAAGACGGCTCAGAAAATCAATTTCGCCCCTCGCGCTCATTCCCATTTCTAAAACGGCGATTTCTGTATCTTCAGGCATGGCAAGCACAGTCAGCGGCAGGCCGATATGATTGTTGAAATTGCCGGCGGTTTTGTGAACGCGGTACTGCGTGCCGAGAACGGCGTGAAGCATGTCTTTCGTTGTCGTTTTTCCATTGCTCCCGGTCACCCCGATAACCCTTGTGCCGAGCTCTTTCAAATAAGCTTTTGCCAATGTTTGCAGCGCCTCCAGCGTGTCATCGACCAGGATGACAGCACGCCCTTCCGGCGGATTCGGTTCAGAGCGGTCCCACAATACCGCGGAAACGCCTTTTTCGAATGCTTGCGGCACAAAGGTGTGGCCGTTAAAATGCTCGCCTTTTAAAGGAATGAACAGCTGATTTTTTTCCAAAGTCCGCGTATCGGTTGCGGCGCCCTCAATCATTGTTTGTTCAAATTCGGGATTTGTCAGTGTGCCTTTGACCATGTCTGCGATTCGTTTTACAGTTCGCTTTATCAAAGGTGGCACCTCGCTTTCTGAAAATGTTGTCTGTTACGGGAAAAGACACTGCCCCTTCAGGCAGTGTCCGTCTTCATTAAAATGTATGTTTAATCAGCTGTTTTTCGGCATGGCGTTCTTTTGCCAGCTCAACCAGCTGTTCGATCAGATCACTGTAATCTACGCCTGCTTCTTTCCAAAGCAGCGGGAACATGCTGAATGGCGTAAAGCCCGGCATTGTGTTCACTTCGTTAATGAGCACTTGACCGTCATTGGTCAGGAAGAAATCGGCGCGGACAAGGCCTGAGCCGTCAATCGCTTTAAAGGCTTTAATCGCCATCTCGCTGATTTCCGCGTATTGTTCATCCGTCACTTGCGCGGGAATCATTAAATCCGTGTCGCCATCTTCGTATTTCGCTTTATAGTCGTAAAAGTCGGTCTTCGGAGCGATTTCACCGACGGCGGAGCATTTCGGTTCGTCATTTCCGAGTACGCCGATTTCGATTTCTCTGCCGGCGATTCCTTCTTCCACCACAATTTTCCGGTCATACTCAAAAGCCAGTTCGAAGGCTTTTTCAAGCTCTTCACGGTTTCGGCATTTGCTGATTCCGACGCTTGATCCGAGGTTCGCCGGTTTGACGAAGCACGGATATCCCAGCTCCTTTTCAACCTGCTGTAAGCAGCTGTCCGGCGTCTGTTTCCAGTCCTTTTTTAAGAAAGCGGCGTACTTCGCCTGCGGAAGCCCCGCTTGAGCGAACAAATGCTTCATGATGACTTTATCCATGCCGGCTGATGATGCAAGCACCCCGTTGCCGACATAAGGAACGTTCAGCAATTCCAGCAGACCCTGAATGGTGCCGTCTTCACCGTTCGGTCCGTGGAGAAGCGGAAATACGACATCGATCGGCGCCTTTTCGTCAGGCGACGCTTCAGGAAACATTTCCCGGTTCAATGCTGATAGAGCGAAACTTTCACCGTTTTGTTCCAGCTGAAGCATTTTCACGTTGGAAACCGGCTCAGTCAGCAGCGGGCCTCTTTGCCATTCTCCTTTTTCAGTGATGTAAATCGGATGTATATCAAACTTCTCAGTATTAAGCGCTTTTGTTACAGCTAATGCTGTCTGCAGCGATACATTGTGTTCGGCTGACTTTCCGCCGTACACCAATCCTAGACTTGTTTTCAATGGATATTCCCCCCACAACAATTCATCTTTACTATCTTATCACTTTCCTCAGAAAATGATCTAATTATTTTTGGGCATTCTGAATATGAAAGCATTTGTATGTAATTCCTTTTTATTTTATATTAAAATGGCATGGAAAAGGAGATGTGTCATATGAAAAAAATCAGTACAACAGAACAATTTAATGAACTTATTCAATCCGACAAGGAAATCATCGTGAAATTTTTCGCTGACTGGTGCCCTGACTGCACGCGCATGAATATGTTCATCGGCGATATTTTGGAAGAATATAATCAAAATGATTGGTATGAACTGAACAGAGACGAGCTCCCTGAGCTTGCCGACAAATATCAGGTAATGGGCATACCGAGCCTTCTGATCTTTAAAAACGGCGAAAAGAAAGCGCATCTTCACAGCGCAAACGCGAAAACGCCCGAAGAAGTCACAGAGTTTTTATCACAGCATATTTAATTCGTTTCACGATCTTTGTTTATGACTTCAGGCTCTACATGAACATGGACATGAGTCACATCATGTTCATGTTTTATTGCATACTCGACTTCATCGGCTACTTCATGGCCTTCTTTCACAGACAGTCCCGGATCTACCGTAATGACCATTTCCACATGAACCGTGCTCCCTAAATACCTTGCTTTCACATCCTTCAGCCTGCTGACCTCTTTTATTTCTTTCACCGTGTGTTTATACGGCTCCAAATCTTTCAGATCAAACCCGTCCGTCAATGAGTGGGAAGCATCTTTGAAGATGTCCCATGCCGTCTTACAGATGATGATTCCGATCAGAAAAGCAATGACCGGATCAATCCACGGCAGATGAAGCCGGGCCGTTAAGACGCCTATAAACGCCCCAATACTGACATAGGCGTCAGAACGGCTGTCTTTCGCCGCCGCATGAAGCGCAGCACTTTTAACCCGATCTGCAAGACGGCTGTTATATACATACATGCCGTACATTACAATCGCGCTTCCGAGCGCCGTCCATGCCGCAATGAAGCTCGGCTCGGCCTCCGTTCCGCTGACAATCGCCTTTGCCCCTCCGATCAGCACTTCAATACCGACCGCCATCATAATAAAAGACGCAATTAATGAAGAAATTGTTTCAGCCCGATAATGTCCGTAGGCATGATCACTGTCCGCGGGGCGCTGGGAAATCCGGAGCCCGATCAGCACAGCCAGTGATGCGACAATATCCGTGGCATTATTTAACCCGTCCGCTCTGAGCGCTTCGGAATGATAAATAAGACCGATCACCAGTTTGACGGCGGCAAGGATGAGGTACGCGCCGATATTAAGAATCGCGCCTTTCTCACCCCGTTTTAAGTTTGCCGTTTGATCATTCATGTAAGGACTCCTCCATTCTCATTCATAGTATGGATGGAAAAGCGGAAAAATAGCAGCTTTGATCTGAGCGAATGCAATATTCGACAGCATTATTCCCCGGGAAACTTTTTGTCGAAAAATTGGCGGTATTTTCCCTTTACATATGAATATGCCCATTGTATACTTTCATTAACTGATAATGATTCTCAATATCATTTGATTAGGAGGGTAATCATGAGGTCTTCTCCTCAGCTCAGATCATCAGTTGAAGGACGAAAAAAACATCTGATCCATTTGCTGATCAATAACGGAATATACAAAAAGTCGGAACGGCATTTATATGAATTATCGCTCGGAGAATTAGAAAGCGAATACAAATATGTAAGGAAGGTGCGGGCTCATGGCGAAACGTAAAATAAAAACATACGAACAGCTGATAAAAGAAAACAAGGCGGCCATTATGAATAATCAAAAGCTGATGAATGTGATCTATGACAGAATTGACCGCAAGCATCAAAAACTGCTCCGGCACAACAGCCATACATAAAAAGAGCCTTTTTCAGGCTCTTTTTTTTATTGCTCAAAGGCTTCCGCCGCTAATTTGCCGATGACCGCATCGTCCATCGGCGGATTGTGAAGGCCGGCCCGGGCATCCCGATAATACCGCTGAAGCGGATTGTTTCGCTCCAGGCTTTTTGCGCCGGTGATTCTCATTGCTTTATCAACAACAGAAAGGACGGCATTTGTCACAATATGTTTTGCGATGCCGAGCTCGCTTTTGATGAAAGGGCGGCGTTTCGGGTCATCATACATTTGCGCCGCCGTGAAGAGAAACTGTCTCGCTTTTAACAATTCAAGCTCCATTTCCCCGACACGCTGCCCAACGGCCGGCACGTCTTTAATCGGTCCGTTCAGGCTGTTCGGCGAATATTCGGATGCAAACCGGACGGCATAGTCCCTTGCCGCTTGAGCGATGCCCAGATAAGCAGCGGGAATGTGAAGCAGCCAGCCATTCACTTTCGCCGCTCTCGGCCCGCTGATAAGCTCCACAAGCCGCTCGTCACTGACCGTGACATGATCTAAAAGGAGATCATGGCTTCCGGTCGCCTTCATGGCAATCATATCCCATGTTTCCTCGACTGAAACGCCTGCCTGATCTTTATGAATGAGAAAAACACCGGTCGTTTGTTTTTCTTCAATCCATGCCGTCACAAGCATATAATCCAAAGTCAGCGAAAGGGTTGTAAAGGTTTTTCGGCCGTTCAGCACCCATTTTCCGTCTTTTTTGACAGCGGAGGTGCCGGGTCTTCCTCCCCTCGTCGGACTGCCGGTCTGCCGTTCCGTCGCTGCCCTGTTCAGGACAGCTCCCTTTTTCACCTCTTCTGTGATAAATGAAAAGACATCTTCATCCCAGCTGTTTCCTTCTCCGAGCTCACCCATGACGGATAAATGCCAGCCGATTCCGAGAGCAACGGCCGCGTCTCCTCGCGCCAGCCGTTCCTGAAACAGCACCATATCATAAACGGAAATGCCTGCACCGCCGAATACCTCAGGTACCGTTAACGCCGTATATCCCGCGTCGCGCAGTCTTTGAATTTTCTCCGCGGGAAAACGGCCCGCCTCATCATCAAGCGCGGCTGTTTTTTGAAATTCGTCTGCAAGCAGGCCGATTTTTTCCATCCATTCCCTCTGCCGTTCATTCTGTATCCATAAAGACACTGGAATCCCCCCATTATAATTCCGATAAAGTTAATAAGTATTATAGAGATTCAAGTCTCGTTTCGCAACTGTGAGGCTGTACAAAAAAACACGCTATTCCATGGAATAGCGCGTTCAGACTGCTTCCGGGCCGCGGTCCTGCTTAAGCCCGAGATAAATCAGCATATATGTGAGATAACCCATCGTCATCACAAGCCCGCCAAAGAAAAAGCTTGAAAAAATCGGCTCTTCAAACGCGGTAACTGCCGCAAGCACGATCCAGCTTGCATACAGGTAGATGATGAAATAACGGAATCCCGACTTCATTTTATATAAGAGAAACAGCCCCACTGTAGAAAACAAACCCAGCGCAAGCCTGAAATAAACAAGATGTTCGAATTGGAACATGAATGACACAAAGGAAAAACCAAGCAATAACACAATCGGTAATGCGGTAATAAAATTTCTCAAGTGAGCACCTCCGTCATTACCTTTATTATAAATCAAAATAGCATAAATTATTGATTTATCGTGATCTTTTTCACAAAAATGTCATTCCTTTACTTTATACCCGAACATCGCGTTTGCAAAAGCTCCACCAAGCGACGGCTAAGAAGAATACGATATGGATAATGATAATGCCTGCGGAAAATAACGGCGTCATTCCCGCAAACAGCGGTTTCGCCCCGCTCATATATTGCGTCAGGTCAGTATTTGCGAACAGCAGAAAACTTCCCCATTTGTTTTGGAAGAGCGACATAATCGTCACGAGTGATTTTGCGCCGTACAGCACGATAAATGACAAAATGACGGCCGTTGCGCTGTTTCGGAATACAGAAGAACACAACAAGCCAAAGCATGCCATCGCAAACGCCTCGACCCAGTTCGTGCCGATTACTTTCAGGGTGTTCATAAGAAGCGTCCCTGATTCAGATGTCACCGACACGCCGAAGAAAGCCATACCGAACAGCAGAGACAGAATATAGTACGCCGCATACAGGTACAAGCTGACCAAAAATACGGTAATGAGTTTAGATACAAAAATCCGCTCCCGCTTTACCGGGCGGATTAACAAAAATTTGATCGTTTTCTTATCAAATTCAGCGGAAATGATTGTTGCCGCGATCACGATCGTTAATGCCTCAAGCAGAATATTCAGCCCGGGCGCGTACGCCATATAGCCGATGAAATTCTCATCCGTTCCGGAACTGATGACAAGCCGTTTAATGACAAGCGCCATAATAAATTGGAGAACGGCCATCAGAATCAGCGCCACTAATGAGACTTTTCGGTTAAAGAGTTTCATATGCTCATTCGCTGTCAATTTAAACATTCGTCTCCCCCTCCTCTTGAAGCGCCGTCGTCACTTTCATGAATTCATCCTCCAGCGATTCCGCATACGGCATGATGGAATACACGAGAAAGTCTTGTCCGACGAGCGCACGGTTTAATGCCGGGATGTCTTTCTTCGCTACGGTGACGGTAATGTCCCCGCCGTTTTTCTCCGGAGCAAATTGCTGTTGGGACAGCCATTCGAATGCTTCGTCAGCCGGCTGAATGTCGAGGACGGCTTTTTCTTCTTTTTCCTCAGCGCCGCGCAGAACAACCTCTGTTTTGATCTCACCTTTTTGAATGATGATGACACGGTCGCAAAGGTCCTCCACTTCACGCAATAAATGCGTCGCAAAAAGGATGCTCGTCCCTTCAAGCTCCGCGAGTTCCTTTAAGTGATCGCGGAAATCCTTCATTCCGCCGGGATCAAGCCCGTTTGTCGGTTCATCTAAAATGAGCAGATTCGGACGGTGAAGAATGGCCTGCGCAATCCCGAGACGCTGACGCATGCCAAGGGAATACGTTTTAACTTTGTCATGAACGGCATTGGTGAGCCCGACCCGCTCGATGACTTCCTGAAGCCTGTCCTCTTTGATGTTTTTGTGCATGTTGGCAAAGTGCTTTAGATTTTCCCACCCCGTCAGGTACGGGTAGAATTCAGGATTTTCCACGATCGCTCCGACGGATTCAAGCGCTTTTTCGAAATCAGCATCGTGCTGAAAGCCGTTAATTGTAATCGTGCCGCTGTTTTTCTTTAAAAGACCGACGATGATTCGGATAAGTGTGGTTTTTCCCGACCCGTTCGGACCGAGCAAACCGATGATCTCGCCCTGCCTGACATCCATGCTGATGTTTTTTAAAATGTGCTTTTTGCCTATTGTTTTGTCAAGGCCTTCAATATGTAAAATCGGCTCAGTCATACAGCCTTCCTCCTTTTTCACAAAAAATAAACAGTGCCCGTACATAGGCACTGTCTGCATTATAACATTAGTCATATATTCGTGAAGAGCCGGAGCCGACGTTATGTCTTATCCGGGACCGGTCCGTTTTTTTCCTTCTCTTCATTATTGACGACATCCAGAATATCGAGCAGGAACACAAAAATCGGAATTCCGATAATCAAGCCCCAAATGCCGAAGAAATGTTCCGAGAAAATCAGAACTGTAAAGGTAAAAAAGATCGGCAGTTCCGTTTTCGCTGACATCAGTTTCGGATTAAGGAAGTACGTCTCAATCGCATGGATGACGAAAATGACCAGCACGATGTAGATGACATACGCTGCGCCGCCCGTCGTATACGCGATGATGCTGAGCGGAATGAGCGAAATCACCACACCCGCAACGGGAATGAGCCCGAGGAAAAAGACCATGATGGACAGGCCGAACAGCTGCGGAAAATGCAGAATCGCCAATGCGATCAAGGTGAGGATACAGTTCACCAGCGCGATAATAAATTGGGCTTCAAGCACTTTGCCGAATGTTCTCGCAAACTTGCTGCCGAAATAAGCAAGTTCGTAGTAAAAAACAGACAGCTTGCTGTGCTGAAATTTTTTCATAAACTCCGTGAGCCGCTTTTTCTCGAACAGGAAAAACATGCTGAGAATCAGTGACATCACGACCTGCAAACCGAAAGTGCTGATATCGGCCAAGTATGTATACAGTACATTAAAGCCTTCTTTTACATAGGAACCGATATTGATATCGCCGAACACGCTCGATATCTCATCATAAAACGGAATGACATCGGGATGATACGCGATGTGCTTGATCTGCTTAATCAGCTGTTCAATCTGCTTGGCAACAATCGGGTAAAAGACAAAGCCACCGACAGTCGCCCCGACAGCCAGCGCAATATATAAAACGGTGATGACCACCCTCTGGCTGATCCGGAAAAAATGGTTCAACACGTGCCGGATGACAGTCTCCAGCCGATCCATCAGAAAAGTAAAAATAAACGTAAGCAAAATCAAATTAATCATACTTCGGAATACAACTAACACCCCAGTCAAAACAAGAAAAACGGAAAAACGTCTGACACCCGGATGCTGAAAAAATTTAAAAATAGCCGCCATTTATACACTCCTGCTAGGACAAAAAGCCCTTAGATTTCATCTTTCACTCTCTAATTGTAAATTATATAACAAAATGACGCTAAGGTCTTTGTCCACCTCCTAATAAATTTAAACAAATTTATCTTTTTTACTCATGGCGGCCGAAAAAAAGAACGGCATGCCCGATGCATGCCGTTCCTTTCCTTTTATACCGCCGTTTTCATTTCTTTAACGGCCTGTGTGCTTTTCACTTCGTCAAACTCATTTTCGCTCTTGGCTACGATGATGGTGGCGATTCCGTTTCCGATCAGGTTGACGATCGCCCTTCCTTCACTCATAAAGCGGTCGACGCCGAGGAGCAGCGCCAGCCCCTCCAGCGGAATAACCTGAAGCGCCGATAAAGTGGAGGCGAGCACGATAAATCCGCTTCCGGTTACGCCCGCCGCGCCTTTTGATGTCAGCATCAGCACGAGAATGATCGTAACCTGCTGGCCGATGGTAAGGTCAACGCCGAACACCTGCGCCAGAAAAACCGTCGCCATGGACAGATAAATCGAGGTGCCGTCCAGGTTAAAAGAATATCCCGTCGGAATGACAAGGCCGACAACCGATTTGGAACAGCCGTAGCGCTCCATTTTATCCATCATCCGCGGAAGGACGGACTCAGAAGAGCTTGTGCCGAGAACGATGAGCAGTTCATCTTTAATAAAACGGAGATAGTTCCACAAGCTGAAACCGAATAGTTTGCAAATGATATTCAAAGCGACAAATACAAACAGGAACATCGTAACGTATACAGACAGCATCAGACTCGCCAGCGGCTTGATGGAATCAAGGCCGAAGTGTCCGATCGTATAGGCCATGGCCCCGAATGCGCCGATCGGCGCCGCGCGCATGATGTAGCCGATGATTTTGAAAAAAACATGCGACAGTTTATCAAAGAAATCAATAATGCTTTTGCCTCTTTCACCGAGCGCCGCCAGGCCGACACCGAATAATACAGAAAAGAATAAGACCTGAAGAATGTCGCCTTTTGCGAAAGCGTCAACCATATTTGACGGAACGATGTGAGTGATAAATTCAATCCAGTCAATCCCCTGTCCCCCGTTTTGCGTGTACTGAGAGACATCCCCTTTTTCAAGCTTGCTGTAATCAAGCCCCTCACCGGGTTTCATGATATTGACGACCAGAAGTCCGATAATAAGGGCGATGGTGGTCACGACTTCAAAATAAATAAATGCTTTTCCCCCGACTTTGCCGACTTTTTTCATGTCTCCCATCTTGGCGATGCCAAGCACGATCGTCAGGAATATGATCGGTGCGATAATCATTTTTACCGCATTGATAAATGTATCGCCGAGCGGCTTCATCTGCTTCCCGGCCTCAGGCCATACGAGTCCGACAATGACGCCGATGATCACCGCCGTGATGACCTGCACCGTAAGATTTTTGAAAATTTTCATCCCTACTCCCCCTTGCCTCTCGCTGCGTCTATACAAAAATGATAGCGTTTTCAAACAAAGAGGGGAAGCTTATGATCATAACGGACATTTTGGTCTTTTTGGTCTCGGCTAGCGGACGAATTTGTAGCGGTTAACCGGCCGGCCCACTCCCCCGTATTGAATGTCGAGCTTAATCTGGCCGTCTTTTTCAAGAAAATCAAGATAACGCCGCGCTGTCACCCTGGCGATTCCGAGCGCTTTGGCGGCTTCTTCAGCTGAAAGCGGCTCCGTCTGCTGTTTCATATAGGTCAAAATTTCATTCATCGTAAAATGATTTAACCCCTTCGGCAGATCCCGGGACGGATTTTGCGGAATTTTAAGCAGCATGTCAAGCTGCTCTTGCGACATGGTGTCATGCTCTTCAATTTTCCGTTTATATTGTTTATAGTTTTCGAGCGCCTGTCTCATCCGCTCCAGCTTAAACGGCTTCAAAATATAGTCGGCCGCACCGTTTTGCAGCATAAGCTGGATTGTTTCTTTGTCTTTTGCGGCCGAGACGATGATGACGTCCACTTCGAGCTTTTGTTTTCTGATTTCCTGGAGTGTTTTAATTCCGTCTTTTTTCGGCATGTATACGTCTAATACCACGAGCCCGGGCCTCAGATCTTTTATAAGCCTGATTCCCTCGTCTCCGTCAGCTGCTGTGGCGATGACGCTGAACCCCGAAACACCGGTGATAAATTCTTTATTCACCTCCTGCACCATCGGATCATCTTCAATAAGCAGCACCTTGATGTCCATCGAATGATTCCTCCCCCTTCATCGGAAATAAAATAGAAAATGCCGTTCCCTGTCCCTGCCGTGTGTCGACTTCAATAATGCCCATCCCTTTGTCGACGATTTGTTTGACGAGGTACAAGCCGTATCCCGTTCCTCCCGTTTTATTGACGGTAAACCCTTTGTCATAAAGGTGCGGGATGTGCTGATCGGAAATCCCGCTTCCGTTGTCTTCTATTAATATAGCAAGCACTTCATCATTTTGCTCGATACTGATGTCAATATGTTTGTCCTCCGTGTCCGCTGTTTCGAATGCGCCGAACGCATTTTCAATTAAATTGCCGAGCAGGACAACGATGTCATGCTGGTCGACATGCTCCGGAAATGCCGAGAAACTGCTGTTTTCATCAATTTTCACAGAAATGCCAAGCTCTTTTCCTCTTTTGATTTTGCTTAACAGCAGTCCCGCCGCAGCGTCATTCTGAATGGCCTGATGAAGAAAATCGGTGACGCTTTCTTGTTCTGATGATTCCTTAAAAGCAAGCTGGAGCGCTTTTTCTGATTTTCCGAGCTGAATCAGTCCCGCGATGGTGTGAAGCTTGTTCATATGTTCATGATTTTGAACTCTGAGCGCATCGACAAAATTTTTCACACCTGTCAGTTCTTCCGCCATTTTCGCCGCTTCCGTCCTGTCCTGAAAAATGGCGACGGCTCCGATAACCTTCTTTTTCATGACGATCGGAATTCTGCTGCTCATGATCACCTTTCCGCTGACTTGGATTTCTTCATTATATACGGCTCGGTTCCGCTCGACGATTTCAGGGAGGCGCGAATCTTTTAACACGTCCCAGATCAGCCTGCCGTCTGTCTCTTGTCTGACATTGAATATCTGCTTCGCTTTTTCATTAAAAATAGTGATGTGATGCTGATTATCGATCGCGATGACGCCCTCATTCATTGAATGAAACGTAGCGGTCCGTTCCTCATACATTCTCACGATCTCATGGGGCTCCAGCCAAAACATTTGTTTTTTGATGTGGCGGGCCAGCAAAAAGGAGCCGGCCAGTCCGAACCCGAGCGCCAGCAGAACGATAAACAGTATTTCATGTTTCAGCTGAAGAAGAATTTCACCGAATCCGGGCAGCGTTTTACCGGCCAGAACGACGCCGATCTGATTCAAATTCCGGTCTTTGATGGGATAAAAAGCGCGGACGGCGGTGCCGATCTCTCCCTTTGCTTCGGAAAAATAAATGTGCTCGGCGAACGCCGCGGCTTCGTCCTCACCCCTTGAACGCTTTCCGATCATTGTGCTGACGGGATGTGAATAGCGGATATGATCCATATCCATGACGACGATGTAATCCGCTTCATTGATGATCCTTATTTCTTCGACCGCATGGCGCACGTCTTCCCTTTGTTTTTTCTGCTCCAGGGCGCGTTTGACATCGGTCATCTCAGATACCGTCCGCGCGGTATTCATCAGCCGTTTTTTCAGCTCGCGCTCCTCTGTATGCTGAATATTTCCGATCAGCACGATGCCGACGATCAAAAAGGTAAAAAGCACGACGATATACGAAAGTATGGTGATTTTCCAGCGGATGGTGAGCTTTTTTTTCGTCATTGGCCTCTTCCTTTCCGTCTCTTTACGAAAACGGCCCGCCCGATTATGCTTGTTATAGAAAATGGCGGAGGGGGTTTTCGATGAAAAGCTTGCTGACTTGTCTCAGCCTGATGGTACTCGGTATCGGAACCGCTTTATTCATCGGCTTTCATGATCGTTTCTCAACGGAAGAACCGTATTATGATGACGAACAGGAAGGCCTGAAAGATCAAATCGTTTTCAAATTCAGCCATGTCGTTGCTGAAAACACGCCAAAAGGGCGGGCGGCGAATAAGTTTGCCGAACTTGTCTATCAAAAATCCGGCGGCACCATTAAAGTAGAGGTGTTTCCAAACGGGAGCCTCTATTCAGATAATGAAGAAATAAACGCCCTCCAAAACGGGGACGTGCAATTCATCGCTCCCTCCACCTCAAAGCTCGGATCACTGTCTCCCGAATGGGGTGTTTTGGATCTGCCGTACGCGTTTACAAACTATAAAGCCGTGCAAGAAGGCCTCAACGGCAAAATCGGCACACGCCTGTTCGCTTCTTTAGAAAAGCATCATTTGAAAGGTCTGGCGTACTGGACGAACGGGTTTAAGCAGCTTACGTCAAATAAAGGACCGATCTTCACTCCGGACGATTTGAAAGGACAGGCGCTCAGGATCATGCCGAGCAGCGTGATCGAAGACCAGTACCGTCTGCTCGGCGCGCGCCCGCGGCAGGATTCCTTTAATTCCACGTTTCAGCTATTGGAAAGCAATCTCGTAGACGGAGAAGAAAATACGATTTCAAATATCTATTCTAAAAAATTTTATAATGTTCAAGATTATTTGACAATCAGCAATCACGGGTACCTCGGTTATGCCGTGATGACCGACGAGCATTTCTGGAATTCGCAGACAGAAAAAACGAGAACCATCTTAACGGAGGCGATGAGAGAAACGACGGAATGGAACGAAGCCTCCGCTGAGAAAATGAATAAAGACCAGCTTGAAGAGATAAAGAAGAATTCATCCATTCATATTCATGTGCTGAGCAAAGCGGAAAAGAACACATGGATGAAACGCCTCGACCCGATTTACGGACAATATGAACAGGTAATCGGCCGCGGGCTTGTGCAGGATTTGTTATCCTTGCGCCGCGAGCCTTAGCAGGACCAATACGCCCATCTCCGTTTCATCCCTTTTCCCGCCGGGGAAGTAAATAGGGACAGAGCAAAAAAAGGAGATGGAGACATGTTTACACATACGAAAAAACTGCAGCATCCGGCTAAACCGGATCGTCCTGACCCGCTGTTCGCAAAAAAGATGCAGGAAATTTTAGGGGGACAATACGGGGAAATATCCGTCGCCATGCAATATTTGTTCCAAGGATGGAATACACGGGGCAATGAAAAATATAAGGATCTTCTGATGGATACCGCGACGGAAGAAATCGGCCATGTCGAAATGATCGCGACGATGATTGCGAGACTGTTAGAAGACGCCCCGCTGGCAGAGCAGGAAAAAGCGGCTGATGATCCGGTCATCGGGTCCATTTTAGGCGGGATGAATCCGCATCATGCAATTGTCTCAGGACTCGGCGCAATGCCGGAGAGCAGCACGGGCGTTCCGTGGAGCGCAGGCTATATCGTCGCAAGCGGAAACCTTCTGGCAGACTTCCGCGCCAATCTGAACGCCGAATCACAAGGAAGACTTCAAGTCGCACGCCTGTATGAAATGACCGATGATAAAGGCGTGAAAGATATGCTCAGCTTTTTATTGGCCCGCGATACCATGCATCAAAACCAATGGCTTGCGGCCATTAAAGAATTAGAAGAACAGGAAGGTCCGATCGTTCCTTCCACATTCCCGAAGGCGCTGGAAAAACAGTCATTCTCCCATAAGCTTATTCATTTCTCAGATGGCGGAGAAAGCGCTGAACAAAATTGGCTGAAGGAAACAGCGCCGGACGGAGAACCATTCGAATACGAAAAGGAACCGAAAGCGCACGGCGAAATAGCTAAGCTGGATCCTGTCCCGCCGTATGTCCACAACACGCTTCCCGGACGCGAGTAAAGACACAAGCCCAAAACAAACTGTTTTGGGCTTTCATTATGCCTTCAGAACCGTCCAGTCCGGTTCGTATCGGATGTCAGGGTGATGTAACAGCTCGTGAATGACAGGTTCATCCTCTTCATACAGCATCACTTCTATTGAAAGAATCGCAGCCTTCTGCTCGTTTTCTTCGTATATGCGGCCATGTTCGTTCTCCATAAAATCATCATAGGCCTGTCTGTTCTCCCAAACGCTGATGATCTCTGCGATGAACAGGCCGTCTGCGTTTTTCCGCCACCCGCCGGCCTGTTTGACGAAGCCATTTACACATGATAATGCTCCCCGCCTTGACTGTGCTTGCGCAAATGCTTCAGCGTTTGCAGCGTCTGTTTCACATACAATCTTTTTGATCAGCATGACGTTCCTCTGTGATGACTGTTTTTGCACGCGTATGCTCAACACACAGATTCACGGTTCTGACGTAAGAGCGGGTGCGGTGAATCGTGCCTTTCGGGATGAGCAGGCTGTCATTTGCCTTGAGCACTGCGGTTTCTTTGTCCTTAAAATCGATCAGCAGCTCCCCTTCCAGAACGATGAACCATTCATGAGTCAGGGTGATGGTGCCAGTCATATTCTCCCGTAAACACTGCGAGGCGCACACAGTGGTCATTGATCTCCGCGATTGAAAAATTGTCGTGTTTTTCTTTAACTTTATTGGCGATAGCGAGCAAATTCAGCATGTCAGACACGAGTGAAAAACCCCTTTTTCATCTTATTGTATCGCAACGGCGGCTCAGATTAAGATTTTCCCAAAATAAAAAGCGATCCAGCTGATGCGCCGGATCGCTTTTGATCTGCAGGTTGTCTGCCTTTTATGCTTTTATTAGCTGCTTCGTCTGTTTCCGCCTTTTTGGCCGATTTCCTTATAAAAATCTTTGTCATGATTTTTACTTGTGGCTTCTCCGCCTTTTTGGCCGATTTCTTGATAGAATTCCTTGTCATGGTTATTGCTTGTGGCTTCTCCGCCTTTTTCACCGATTTCCTGATAGAATTCTTTGTCATGATTTTTGCTTGTGGCTTCTCCGCCTTTTTCACCGATCTCCTGATAGAATTCTTTGTCGTGATTTTTGCTTGTGGCTTCTCCGCCTTTTTGACCAATTTCCTGATAGAATTCTTTGTCATGGTTATTGCTTGTGGCTTCTCCGCCTTTTTGACCTGCTTCTTCTCTGCTCATTTTGTTATTATCTTGTGCCATTTTTGAATTCCTCCTTTAATTGGTGTTGGTTGTTGGTTTCCCGATTTCAGAACTGCTAAACAAAGAAAACACATTGAATGTGTTTTCGGGTGGTTTTTTATCATTCTGTATCCTTCATGCGTTTTAGAATCCGGCGTTTTTTATAGAGCATGATGCCTGTTTCCGCGATGCTTTCTAAAGCTGAACGGTTGGCGGACGCGCCGAAGATGATGCCTGCGGCCGGAACCATTTGCAGCAGTTTTTTCGCGGCGAACGTATCGCGATAGCTGTAAACGACTTCCCGCCAGCCTTGGATTTGCGAGGCGACGCGCTGATAGGCGCGGTCGTTTTGATCATATTGCCGTAAATCTTGCAGGATCGCTTTTTTTCCGATGACGTCACTGGATGCAAGCTGGAGCAATTTGACGATAAACACGCGTTCTTTTTTGTCTTTCGGATCAAAGCCGTAAGCAACCGCGATATCCTGCAGCGTCTTTAAGGACAGGCCGAGCATCGCCGGGATGTCTGCCGCCAGCGTGAATACGCCGCCGACTCCCGTTGCGGCTCCCTGCACCGTCGCGGCCTTTACGCTTGTACGCGCTATGGCTTCTGCGATTTCGTCCATGACGGCAAGCGGCGCAATGCGGATGTCGTGAAGCGTTTGACATGTACCGTGCGGCAGCCGTTTTTGAAACTTTTTCGTGATGCGCTTTTCTGATGTCAGGTACTGTCCGCCTGACTGAATAAACGTTCCCGTTTCATCGAGAATGAGTCCGATTTTCCTCTGAATAAATTGCGGTGTCAGCTTGTCCAAAAGCTGAAACGGCAAGCGGGTGAATGTTTGCCAGAACATCACCCTCTGCTGCGCCTTTTCCCATTTTTGAATGTCTCTCAGTTGTCTTTCCAGGTCTGTCCGCTCTTCTGTCACCCGTCCTGCACGTCCTTTCTGATTTCTTTGTTCATAGTATACCTTTATGGCGTTTTCTTTTTACACCCGGCCGAATTTTTTATCCGGAAAACATTCCATTGTTTAATTTTCTTCAAATTCTGTATATTGTATAATTTTGAATAATACGATTGAAGGAGAATGTTGAATGCAATGGATTTATTTAAGTTTAGCGATCATTTTTGAAGTATTGGGTACGGTCAGCATGAAATTATCAAATGGATTTACAAAACTTGTCCCAAGTATTTTATTATTATTGTTTTATATCGGCAGCCTTTGTTTTCTTACTTTGACTTTGAAATATATAAGTGTCTCCATCGCGTATGCGGTCTGGTCGGGAATGGGGATCGTGCTGATTTCAATGATCGGAATTTTTTTCTTTCATGAACAGTTCTCTGTCATAAAAGCTGTCTCTGTTCTTTTGATCATCATCGGTGTTGTTTCCTTAAACTTTATTTCTGAAAGTGAAACGTCATTAAACGGCAGCAGCGTTCATACGGACAGAAACAGATGATGAAAGGGTTAAAGGTTCTCTTCCTCATTACAGATATTGGATTTATCGTTTATTGGATTGTTACTTTTTTTGAGTGGATTCCAAAAAACATGGTGTTTAAAGATTATGATAACGCCATGATCATGGCCTGGAACTGGTCATTCTTTCCCTTAGATATTTTCATTTCGATAACCGGGCTGTACAGCTTGTTTCTTTATAAACGGAAACATGCGTTATGGCGCTCTTTCGCATTAATATCACTTGTGCTGACCTTTTGTTCAGGCCTGCAAGCGATTGCCTTTTGGGTATTTATCGGTGATTTTGATTTTATGTGGTGGGCATTCAATCTGTACTTGCTTCTTTATCCTTTATATTTTATTCGGAAATTGCTGGTCTCTCGTAAAACTAGCTGTCATTCTTTTTGATAAGGCGGTTTTCTTTTTCTTCAGGCGGGAAACACTTTTCATAAAGGAGTGATAGACATGCCTTGGTCTATGAAGGATTATCCGCAATCATTGAAGAATCTCGAGGAACCTGTGAAGAAAAAAGCGATCGAAATCGCGAATGCGATGGTAGATGAGGGTTATGAAGAAGGACGGGCCATTCCCATTGCGACAAGTCAGGCGAAAGAGTGGAAAAAAAACGCTTCTAAGGAAGAAATCGATCAGCTGATGAAACACGATGATGAAACGAAACGCGGAAATTGAATCGGAATAAAGGAAAAACCCCGCTCTCAAGAGAACGAGGTTTTTCTGATTATAAACCGTAATAATAAGATAGTGTGGTGACTGAAACGTAGCCTGTCGCTCCTGCATACGTGACTTTCAGCCATTTATTAGAATTGGTGTAGTGGCCTTGAACATATTCTCCGGTTACCCAAGAACCTGTAATTTTTTTACCGCTTGAGAATGTTGTGATCGTTGAACAGCTGACCTTAGAGCATGAGCGCATATTAGCACCGTAAATACCGACTGTGCCCCCGCTGGCTAAAATGGAAACGTCCGGTTCAGCTTTAGGTTTGAAAGCTGCTGCTGATGCAGAGCCGCCAAAAGCGAATAAAGAAACAGCAAAAATCATGGCTAAAGAAATGATCGACAAACGACGTACCAAGAAAATTCCCCCTCTTTTATCATATGGCCGGAAAGCTTTCCTGACGTTATTATACTTTTTCGCCCGGGAGACTGAAATAAGTCTAATGCTCCAACTTCTTTTCTTCGCAAGTGACCATGCCGATTCTTTTTTTTGATAGATAACAGCGGTTTATTGGACTGGAATCACTGATATATCGTTGATTCAAACGTTTATTCAGAGCGGCCGGAGTTTTTCCGGAGGTCATTTGAATGGTACAGAAAGGTTTTATCTTCCAATGGAAAGAAACATTATTATTCTATTTACCCGGGAAAACGGAGGAAATACAGCGTCTTTTTCTCAAATCAGCTGGGCGGACAGAAAGTTGTGAAGTGATATGGGCAAGTGTCCTCTTTTCACCTTTTTAAAAGAACGCTCCACGCATCCGCGCATGATCGGACGCGGAAACACGCTTTGCGAACGGCATCGCTTCTTTCCCGGAACGATGCCGTTTTCATTTTCGGACCTTTCTTCGGCGGGATACATATCATAGATAAAACAGGGCATCAATGTGCCGGTTTATTGAACATAAAGAACTTGACATCTTATAATAGCGGATTTATGATGTAGATAAAATAATTTGCATCTAGGAAACTTTTTGTTATTTAGCTAAAAATCTATCGGAATTTAGGTGAGACATAATGAGCAAAGACATCTCAGCACAATCACTGCAAGCAAAAGCCGTGCAGGATGCACTTGACGGCAAAAGCAAGGGATTCAAGCGGCTTCTGCCTTTCTTAGGCCCAGCCTTTATCGCGGCGATTGCCTACATTGATCCGGGAAACTTCGCTACGAATATCTCAGCTGGTTCGAAATTTGGGTATATGCTGCTGTGGGTCATCCTCTTTTCAAACTTGATGGCTTTTTTAATCCAAGTTCTTTCCGCGAAGCTCGGCATTGCCACGGGTAAAAACCTTCCGGAAATCGCCAGAGACCGGTATCCGAAATGGGTATCAGCCGGGCTGTGGATACAGGGTGAACTGGTGATTATGGCAACTGATCTGGCAGAATTTATCGGGGCGGCGCTCGGACTCAACCTGCTGTTCGGCATACCGATGGTTGAAGCGGCCATTATCGCGGCGATCGGATCATTCGCGATTTTAGAGCTGCAGCGCCGGGGTTACCGGGCGCTGGAAGCGGGCATCGCCGGACTTCTGTTCGTCGTGGTGATCGCCTTCGCTCTGCAAACCTTCTTTGCCAAACCTGACGCCGCCTCCGTTCTCGAGGGGCTGTTTATCCCGAAAATTGACGGAATGGACAGTGTGCTCTTGGCAACCGGGATACTCGGCGCAACCGTGATGCCGCATGCCATTTACTTACATTCCGCACTGACACAGCGCCGTGTCGTCGGAAAAACGGATAGTGAGCGGAAAAAGATTTTTAGATTCGAGACGATTGACATTCTCATCGCGATGGTGATCGCCGGGGCGATTAACGCAAGCATGCTCATCGTCGCTGCTGCGCTTTTCTTCAAGAACGGGCTGTATGTAGAGGATTTAGACGTGGCTTATCAGCAATTCGGCCACTATATCGGACCGGCTTCAGCCATTCTCTTCGGGATCGGGCTGCTGGCCGCAGGACTTTCAAGCTCTTCTGTCGGCACATTGTCAGGCGATATTATCATGCAGGGCTTCATCCGTTACCGTATCCCGCTTTATTTGCGGCGTTTCATTACCATCATTCCGCCGATGATCATCATTATCTCGGGGGTCAACGCCACAGAAGCGCTCGTATGGAGCCAGGTCGTTCTTTCATTCGGCATCTCCTTTGCGCTCGTGCCGCTGATTATGTTTACAAGCAACAAACGCCTGATGGGCGCCCTGACGAACCGAAAATGGGTGACGGCTCTCGCCTGGCTGATTGCGGTTTTGGTGATCGCGCTTAATCTGTTTGTGATCTACGATTCATTCCGTTAGAAAAAACCGGCCATTGCGGCCGGTTTTTCTTTTGACGCCGGGTGCCGTTCGTATCTTTTTCCGGGCGTTTTTGGTATGATAGAAGAAAAATCGGAGTTTTGCTTATGTCAGTATTTATCCTTTTTTATCTGTGGATTGTGCCGATTGTCATCGGCATCTTCTGTTCTCTTATCGCTTATCGGACAACGGGTAAGAAACGTCTGATTCCCGGCTTTTTCATGATCGCATTAAGCATCGTTTCCTTAATCACGGGGCTTTGGATCGGCGGGGTGAACTATCATGTGTTCATCGGGGGCATGTTTTTATTCGGTACGTTATTGGCCGGCTCCGCCTTCCCGTTTTTCTTCGCTCTTTCACGCAAACGAAAATAAACAGGCATGCCGCCTGTTTATTTTTATTCATTAACCCTAAATTATAAAACCGCTCCGATAATGTGATTCCGCCTCAATCAGCCTGTACATGTGTTATATAGGCTCCAGCCCATGTCCCATCTCGTCGAAACTGCAGCCAAAATGAATCCTGCTAAAGAAGATTTTGAATTATAAGAAAAATACTGTATTAAAATCCTATTTACCCCAAAAATACCTATTGATAGAATGGTATCTGAGAGGGGAAAATGTTCAAAGCGGATCATATCGGTCCCGCCTAAATACATAGTCTTTCATTTCTCTCTACACTACATTTCTAAAGGAGGATTTCCCATTAGACACGCAGCTAAAGGCATTCTGTTTGCCGCATCTTTAGCCCTTGTAACTACTGCTTTTGTCCCCGCATCCTTAGCTAAAGAAAATCATAATAATACTGCCAATGCCACTGGAACGACCAAATCATTTTTTTATCAGACTGATACGCAATTTTCCTACGGACTTAAAGCACAAAGCGATGCGTCTGTGTCAAAACCAGTCAAAGATGTAATCAGAGAAGTGCTGAAAAATAAAACAAAATTATTCAATCTTGTTGAAAAATTAGCAGGAAAGAAAATAAGAAATGAACTCGAATCCGTTTTCAATGAACACATAGAACCGGTTTTAAAGAAAATGCTGAACGAGTATGTCGCCTTAAGCTGGACTGACGTGGAAAAGAATCTTTATCTTTCACTTAAAAAGTCCGGACTTTCTGACAGCCAGGCTAAAAACCTCGCTCATTTGACAACTTTAGCAATGAAAGCATTTTAAAATCATTCATAAATGATCATCAGGAAAATACGTATAAAGTAATGCAAAGTGCTGTTAGATTCACTCTAATAGCACTTTTTCATTGGAGATGTCAAAATGACTGTCTTTTTTACTGTTTTGCTCACTTTCTTATGCTGCCTTGTGATTTCATCTCTTATTTTTATGATTCTATTAAAAAAAGAGATCGTGGATACACCGCCCAACCGCTTAGCTCATGCAGCATTCATCTTACTTATTGGATTCTCCCTGTTCTTCGCTATAACTGTACCCAGCCTAGTTATGTATTTTGCAGCTATAACTGTAAATCATTTTTTCGGAGAATATATCATCTATGGTTCACTTTCAGACTTATACATATTTTCTGTCGTCGTCAGTATTTTAGCTTTAGTTTATATGCTTATCCTTACAGCAATTGTAAAAGGAATGACTCATGTTTTGACATTGCCTGCTTGGTCAGCCTATATCCTTGAATTCATTTTTGCATGGGCTGCTGTTTACTTCTCAATCCAATACGTTTCCAATCATATCATTGAGAACATATCTATATTTCAAGGTGGAGAAATTCTTCTTTCATTGTTCATCACTTTCTTATTTTCGGGATTGGATATCCTTTTCACTAATTTGGATAAGATCACAAAAGAGAAATTAGGCTAAGGGGGTAACAAATATGAGAATCATGACATATATATCCTATTTTTCTATTTCTTTAGTTTTGCAGGTGGTATGGCTGCTATTAATAAAAAGAACCTCTAATATATTTCTGATAGATATGATTACGGTGTCCTTCTTATTCACCCTCTTTATGTTCATCTTGGATCAAATGTTCAAAAATAAGCGGACAAATTAGGGACTGTTTTTTAATAATCCTCGGGCTTCTCTTTCGTTTTGAAATGATTCCGGATCTAGAGATGTTACGGTGAGCCATTCATTAATGAATAACACCAGCCTCTTTAAAATACTTCTTCTTTTATATAACATCCTGACTTTTCCGTCATATATTCATACGAAAAAACTGCAATAGGGAGTAATGAAACATGATATTGTTTATTGGCAAGTTCATGTTGCTCTTTTTACTCTGTTCGCTGGCGTATCATTTGTTTAAAATTGTTTATTACAATATAGGGAAGAACATTGCGCTTAAAACCCCGAAAGGGACAAAGACAAACCGGACGGCACTTGTGTTTGTCAAAAATGGAACTACACTGAATGAGGGAGATTACTTTATGATCGCTGTTGTGACCGCTCTCTGGCTGTTCTTGAGATGAATTGCACTGGTCCTTCATAAGTTTTTTGATCAGCCATCGCTCGCCAGCTGCCGATTTTCACAATCATCGTTTTCGTTTAGGACGGCTATATGCAAGCAAGCCGCTCAACAAACAAAGGAGCTGTCGAGATCTTCTCGATAGCTCTTTTGTTTGTCCTTGAATGATTGAAGATAGGCTTAAAAATGGACGGCGTCTTTCTCATGCATGCATCGTTCAAGAAAACACTTCACAGCAAAACGGAAAGGTGAACGCAATACAAGTAACGGTTAAGAACCTTATGAGGCAGCGTATGTTGATTACTGGATAAGAAAAAGAAATCCCCCAGTCTTAAAAGGTGGAGGTCAAAAATTGGAGAACACTTAAATATTTATAGCTTTTTCAGCGATATAAAAAGTTCCAGAGTCACTCATTTCAGCAGTATAAACATTTGTCACACTTAATAATCCAGTAAAAAGAATACCGATTAAAGCGGAGCTGATTATAAGTTTCTTCATTATATAGCCTCCGTAACCTTAAGTATTTGTGTTTGGGCATGTATGGTTTTCTTTAAAAAGTTTCTTCCCTCTACATAGTTTCTCTTCTCAAAATGAAAGTCACCTAATTTTTCGGTTAGCTCTGCGAAATCAGACCAAAGGCGTTTCTTTTCCAAGTAACCTAAGCTTTGTTTCACTTCTGTTTCATTATATTCTTCGTATAATGAATTAATGATTTTTAATTTAGCCAAATATTCTTCTTCATTAGAAGTCCGAGCACGATTTAGAGCCGTTTCATAAAAGAAACGTGCTTCCTTGGCTTTATCACATTGGTACAGGACATTCGCCATCATATATAATGATCTCACTCCATACACTGTATCAATATGTTCTTTCACGTCTATTGCCTTTTTGAAATTCTCTTCAGCAGCAATCAAATTTTTCCCTCTTAAATAAACTAAGCCTAAGTTATGAAAGATCACTCCGATAATTCTTTTCACTTTTTCCTCATCCAAGCCACGGGCGATACTTAATGCTTCCCGATAATATGATTCTGCCTCCGTCAGCCTGTACATATCGTACATGTTAGCACCGACCATCATATTACAGCCAATCACTTTCACTTTGTATAGTTGACTTTTTTCAAACAATTGCTTGGCTTTTTTTAAATGATTGAGGGAAACAAAGTGCTGATCAATTTGATAATAGGCATCAGCTATTTTGTAATGAAATTCAGCTTGCTCCATTTCATCTGATACAGCATTCAACTCTCTCTCTGCTTTGCGATAATAGCTTATCGCTTCAACATACTCTTTATGATCAAATTCATACATTCCACGAAAAAACAATGAGTAATATTTCAAGAGGCCTGTAAGTCTTTTTTGTGGTTTTTCTATTTTTTCAAGCAGTTCGTCGACTGTAGGGCGATCTCTATATCTGTCTTCCGGCTCCAAGGAATCTAACATCAATTGGTGACGAAAGCACATCAATGAATAAAAGACAAGCAAATCCTGATCCTCTTCCATCTCCTCTATTTCCTGTTCTACTTCAGCCTTTAAAATCTCAGCATCAGGCACACTGAACTGGCGAATCATTTTGTACCATTCATTGATCTTGACACCAACTTGGGACGACGGTAAAACTTGGTCCACACTTATCCCTCCCTCTAATCACTATTTTTGTAATATTATAACTTTTCCTACAATAAACACAAACGAAAAAATCCCGCAATTTTCGTCGCGGGATTTTTGGGATTATGGTTTTGATGTACACTCTTGATTATTCCATTTAATATTTTCGCTTTGTAAAATTCATTATAGTCTTAGTGATTGAACCGGAGATAAGGCAGGCTCCCGTCATGATAAACACCCAAATTAAAAATGTTGGCTCTGCCCCTATCACAACAAACATAAATATCAATGACAGGATCAATACGACGACAACCATAGTCCATACTTTTTTAAAGATGAAATACCCTATTATCCCCAGCATAAAAGAAGCTGCCGGAAGAATAATGAGTATGATATATGCAGGGCTCAAAAACGGGCTAATATAAACACCTCCTACTTATTTTAAAATTTCGAACCGGGCAATTTCCCACTCTTTTTTTGCTTTTAGCGGGATTGTTTTTACCTTTTTGCCTGATTTCAAATCATAAGACGTGATATCTCCAAGCTTGTTATCACGCTGGATATCAAAGTTTTTGAGTAAAACATACATCTCTCTGTCATTGAATTGAACATCATTCATTAATTTGTTATCATCCCCAGCATAAAAATCAAAAGATTTTTTCTTAACCATTTTTTTATCAAACACCTGCAGCTTCCCCTCAAAAGAAACAGCTAAGATGCTATCTTTTAATATTTTCAATTTTGCAGGATGAAACCCTTTCTCCATCTCGACTTCTTTTTTTACCTTAAGAGTCTCTCTGTCTATTAATATGAGCTTAGAATTCTCTTTCTCATTCACGTTATCATTAACTGCCAGTACAAATGTATTTTCATCTAGAGCTTGGAATGCATCCTTTTCATCCATGAAGTATATCCCTTTATTCGGTATGGATGCCTTGTTCTCTTGCTTATTTGTCTCTGGGTTAATTGAAAGGATGGACATACTTTCTTCATCACTTGAAATGACATAAATTTTATTTTTAGCGACGATTGCTGATCCAAGTTCTCCGTCAAGCTTTATTTGTTTCTTGTTTTTTCGGCTGTTTCCCTTCCAATATACCAGTTCACTTTCCAGCCCTTTGTCTGTATATCCAACGTTAATGTCATGGATGATATAACCGTCAGAACTATTTATAAAGAAAGCACCTTCATCCTCAGTTGTTTTTGACAAACTCTTTTCATTTATTTTGTTTATTTTTCCGGTTTTATTGTCTATCATCAAGTGATTATTGCTTCTATTTGATGAGAAGAACGTATCGTTTTTGTTATATGAAGACATCGTGAAATTTATACCATCTTTCAATTCCAAGCTATCCATTTTAGCACCATCTTCACCGTAAACCCCAATCTCACTTCCCCTATCTAAAGTGTTAGAAAAACCAACAATAAATTTTGCATTGTCAATATCCTTTAATACAGTCTTTTTATTGCTGCTTCTTTCCTCTTTTTCATTCCCAGTTTGGATGAGACCGCAAGAGGTTGTGACTATCAGTATGCAAATGAAAATAAACAGGGTCTTAAGTCTATTCATATTTTCCTCCCTTTGAAATGACAAAACAACCGGTGCAGCACCGATTGTTTTTGTCAATTTGTTTAACCCTTGTGATAAAAGATTGTTGTGTTATTGGATTTTACAAGCTCCATTGGTGTTACAACGCTGTCCCATTTGACATTGTCAATATCAATACCTTGGTTTTTCCAAGAACGCCAAGCTAATTGAGAACAATAAAATTTAGCAGTTGTCTTTTTATTTAAAAAGTTGAAATTATATTTCTTTTTATTATCTGCTTGCTTTTCCGCATATTTTGCAGCGTTTATATACTTATTGTTATTCGATCCTTTAACCCATAGACCATAAACTTTCTTTTTACTTCCCCAGTTATTATTATATCTGCGAACTCCATCTTGGTTTATAGGGCTCCAGCTTTTCGCCCATGCTTCAACTGTTTTTGATTTGTTAGTTGAAACAACCGCAGCATGTCCTACACCAATAGACCAACTTCCAGAATTAATTTCATAGCTTGTAAGAACATCACCTTTTGTACCTAACGCTTTTGCTGCAATTTGGTTCTTGGGCTGATATTCAGGCTCCTTGTATTTAGGAAGAACTTCATCAATTTGACCAGAGGCTTTCAATTCTTTGATTTCTTTTTGGGAACCCTTATACAAGTCTTCTGCATGTTCTTGTACATACGCATACTCTTCTTTACTCATTTCATAGAATTTCTGTACTTCCTCACTTGTCATGCCGGCATCTTTCATTTCCTGTATTTCCGTTTGGACTTTTTCATTAGTAAGTTGCGGAAATCCTTCAGCATGTGCACTTTTCCCAAATCCCAAGCCTAAACCGGAAATCAACATAGTTGTAGAGAACATGGTGGTAAGTAAAAATTTACTCTTTTTCACGTCAGTATCCCCCTATTGAATATTTTTCCTTCTTTTCTAAGATATAGGATATAAATAAGGTTGTAAACACCTTTTTTTAATTATTTAGGATATTTTAATCATTTCTATCTAGTGCATAATGACACAAAATCGGGATATGCAGTGCCAACTGAACTATAGGATTTGGGTTTTGCACGATGTTTATCAGGCAATGTGTTGTTTCACTATTTCTTCGTAAGGTTACCCTTCAAATTTTATACAAATTTACAAGTATTTGAAATGCCTTCCAACAAACACATTCTACCATTGATGCGAACCACAATTCTATATACTTCTTTATTTTTATGAAATATATAGAATTGTGGTACAGCCCTATTAAAGGGCTGTTTCATTTATTTCAGAAGAGACAACATTTTTGCTTTCGTTTTCGGTCCGTAAATTCCATCAGCAGTTAACCCGTACATAGATTGGAATCGTTTGACTGCGTTTGCTGTTTTCGGACCGTAATAGCCATCTATTCCGTTGTTCTTTGCTCCTTTGTCCGGATAGTAATAAAGAGCCGCCAAAGCTGTCTGGATCTGTTTCACGGCCGTTCCCTTAGTTAAGGGGCTTGTCACTTTAAAAACGCCTGATGGCAGCGTGTAAGATGATTTTTTGCCTTTTGTTGGAGAGCTGGCCGAGTCCGTCTGCTTTAATACTTGGCCGACTTTGATAAAATTCGGGTCCTTGATACTGTTCAACCTTTGCAGGGTCGCCATGCTCACGCCAGTTTCCTGTGCAATGACAGAAAGAGCATCGCCTTTCTTGACGGTGTACGTCGCCCCGCCTGTCTTGGTTTCTGTTTTTGCTGATAAGGGCTGGGCGATGCTGATGTGCGAACCACGTTTGTTATGAACTGTCCTGGTCCTTCATAAGTTTTTTGATCAGCCATCGCTCGCCAGCTGTGGCTTTTCACAATCTCCGTTTTCGTTTAGGACGGCTATATGCAAGCAAGCCGCCCAACAAAAAAATAAACAGGCATGCTGCCTGTTTATTTTTTAAAAGCGCCGCCTTCTTAAAACAGCCGTTTTAAGCTTTTCTTGAGTGACGGCATTTCGATTTTTTGGTTTTCAAAGAAGTTTTTCAGCATGTATTTGCTGAAGCCCTTCGCTTGGCCGTAAGTGATTTTTCCCGGAAGCGGCGGCTCGTCGCCGATGACGGCGTCGATGACGACCGGCTCATTTGAGTTAAGCGCTTCATGAAAAGCAGGAGCCAATTCCTCGTGTTTCGTCACTTTGATGCCTTTTGCTCCACAGCTTTCTGCAAAGGCGGCGTAATCCATATTTTGCAGCTGGGTGACGTAGTCAATGTTGCCTTTGACCCGCTGTTCATATTCAATCATGCCTAAATTTTCGTTGTTTAATATGACAACCGTAATCGGCAGTTTATATTTAACAGCCGTCGGCAGATCCTGCATCACCATTGAAAATCCGCCGTCTCCGCAAATAGCGATGGACTGCCGCTCAGGTTCGGCAAGGCTTGCGGCAATCGCTCCCGGAAGCCCGCATCCCATCGTGGCGAGCCAGCTTGAGACGATAAAGTCCTGCTTCTTCATTTTAAAATGGCGGGCCATCCACACCGTAACCGTTCCGACATCCACTGACAGGACGGCGTCCTCTGCGGCCGCATCCTGAAGCCGGGCAATGACCTGCTGCGGCTTGAGCGGATGAGTCGCTTCGGTTTCATCCTTTTCGATTTCCTTCCACCAATGCTTCATGTGCTCGGTGCAGGCGTCCAAAAATCTTCTGTCTTCTTTATATTCAATGTATTCCGTCAGCTCTTTCAGCCCCAGAGCCGCATCACTGACGATTCCCGCATTGACGGGATAGCGCTTGCCGATTTTCGCCGGATCTGAATCAAGCTGAATGGCGGGCGTATCATCCGGGAGATAATCTCTGTATGGGAACGATGTGCCGAGCATGATCAGCAGATCGCATTCCTCCATTGCTTCGTAGGCGGGCTTTGTGCCGATTTGCCCGAGATTCCCGAGAAAGTGGGGATGGCTGTCAGGCACGACGCCTTTTGCCGGAAGGGTGATCACAATCGGAGCGGCCGCTTTATCGGCGAATGCGAGCAGCTCCTCTTTTGCTGATTTTAACCCTTGGCCGGCGAGAATGACCGGTTTTTTTGCGTTGTTAATATATTGCGCGCATGTCACGAGATGTTCTTTTTTCGGCTCTATATCAGCTTTGAGGTATATCGGCGATGTGTAAACCGGCTCCCGTTTGATTTTTTGCGCGAATAAATCATCAGAAACGGTTAAAACGGCAACGCCTTTTTTGCTGTAAGCCGTGCGGATCGCCTGATTCAGAAGATCGGGCAGCGCTTCTGCCGTATGTACTTGCTGGTTGAATACCGCCACGTCCTCAAACATTTGCTCTAATTTGATTTCCTGAAAGCTGTCACGGCCGATTTCATCGGAAGCCACCTGTCCCGCAATCGCCAGCACCGGAACGCCGTCCGCTTTGGCGTCGTATAAACCGTTCAGCAGATGAACGGCCCCCGGTCCTGCGATTGAAAGGCAGACACCGATCTGCCCGGTCAGTTTTGCCTCAGCCGCGGCAGCCAGGGCTGCGACTTCCTCATGCCGGGTTTGGATGAATGTCAGGTTATTTCGTTCTTGTCTCAATTCTTCGATAAATTCATTAATGCTGTCTCCGGGAATGCCGTATATATGACCGACTCCCCATTGTTCAAGCAGCTCCGTCATTACGTGTCCTGCTGTTTTACTTGGCATACTGCATCCTCCTTTTACCTGTATTCATCCCCTTTTTCATACGGGTTGAAACACGGGCTATACTCTCAGCTTTTTTCTTAGCAGATCAAGGATGGATAACAGATTTCGGTCTTTAAGGACTGCCTTACGGATTTGCCGCCCCATTGAGTCCGTCTTTTATTTGCCGTTTTCTGTTCGGCACCATGAACAGCGGCAGCCGATTAGGACAAAACCAGCGTAATGCGGCGGTTTCCGGCCCGTTCATCAGCGATGTTCCTCCGGTAATGGTTCCAATGAAAACGTGCTGTGTATCTTCAAATGCCGGCCTTTCATACTCACCGGATTTTTGCAGGATGGTCACGTTATACCCGGTTTCTTCGAAGGCCTCTCTGACGGCTGCGGCTTCAGGTGTTTCACCTTCTTCAATCCCGCCCCCGGGCAAATCCCATAGTGGAACGTCTTTTCGTTTTACGAGCAATATGTCCCGCCCGTCATTTTGTATGATGACAAAAGCGCCTTGTGCCATGTCGTCCTCCTTTACAAAAAAGACCGCGGCATTTTAGCCTGCGGTCTTTGCCGTTACTTTTTAAAATGATACGGCAGGGTGGCGACGATGATGTCCTTCTTCCAAAACAGCCGGACGCGGAGCAAGAAGGCTGATTGGTTGTGAAGGATGGTCTGCCAGCGTTTTTTCGTAATAAATTGCGGAAACAGCACCATCACGGAGAACTGTTCTTTTTTCGCTTTCTGTTCGACCGTTTCTAAAAACTTATCAAACGGATGAACCAGACTGCGGTATGAGGAATGCAGGGTGACGAGGCGGACGCCGTTATGAAGTTCTTCCCAGCGTTTTTCCACCTTTTTTTCGTTTTCTCTGTCAAAGGAAACATGAACCGCAATGACCTGATCTGATAATGATTTCGCATACTGAATCGATTTTTGGACGACGGTGGTGACACCGGCGACAGGCACGATGACGACGGTTCCCCTGATTTCCTCAGGCTGCTGATCAACGACCCGCAGCTGTTCGCTGACCGCGGTGTAGTGATTTTTAATGACGAAAAACAGCATGACGACAGCAGGCATGAATAACAGCACCGGCCAGACAAGATTGAACTTCGTTGCGAATAAAATACACAGCACCATAAATGAAATGGCGGCGCCGCATGAGTTAATCAGCATTTTTACCGCCCAGCCCTTCGGCTTCTGCCTGATCCACTTGATGCACATTCCCGTCTGCGACAGCGTAAACGGAATGAACACGCCGACGGCATAAAGCGGAATTAAATGTTCCGTGCGGCCGCCGAATAAAAGAATGAGCAGGATGGACGCGATACCGAGGAAGATGATGCCGTTTGAAAAGCCTAACCGGTCGCCTCGTACCGTAAACATTCTCGGCATATACTGATCGCGCGCTAAATTAAACGCCAGCTGCGGAAATGCGGAAAAGCCCGTATTCGCCGCAAGCACGAGAATCAATGATGTAACGCCTTGAATGAAATAATACACCGTATGGCGGCCGAAGGTTTCCGCGGCGATTTGTGAAATAACGGTCTCGTTAGGCTTCGGACCCGTGCCGTAGCCGTACGCCAGCACCGTAATCCCCGTAAATAAGATCGCCAGCAGAATCCCCATCATGGCCAAAGTGCGGGCCGCGTTTTTTGCCGGAGGATTTTTAAAGGCCGGGATCGCGTTTGAAATGGCTTCAACACCGGTCAGTGCCGAACAGCCGGATGAAAAGGCCTTCAGCAGCAAAAACAGCGTGATGCCCGCCACGGGCGTGCCGATTGGTGTATGCTCGGCCGGATGAACCTGGCCCGTCATGAGCTTAAACAGCCCGACGACGATCAAAAGGACAAGCGCCGCCACAAACAGATAGACGGGATACGCCAAAATGGACGCCGATTCTGACAGCCCTCTCAAATTTAAAATCATAATCAGAATTACAAGCAAAACAGCAATGAGCAAATGATGCGGGTGCAAAGCCGGAAATGCCGATGTAATGGCGTCAGTTCCGGCAGAAATGCTTACCGCCACCGTCAGAATATAATCAACAAGCAATGAGCCGCCCGCAATCAGGCCCGGCTTCTCACCAAGATTCTCTTTAGAAACCATATAAGCGCCTCCGCCTTGCGGATAAGCGTAAATAATCTGTCTGTAGGACAGAATCAAAGCAAGCAGCAAAATGAGAACACCCGCTGCGATCGGAATGGAATACCAAAACGCGGCCGCGCTTACCGCAGCCAAAATGATCAGAATCTGTTCCGTTCCGTAAGCAACTGATGACAGCGCGTCTGAAGAAAGCATGGCGAGCGCCTTGAGTTTCGTGAGTTTCTGCTCTCCGGCAGCCTGTGATTTCAGCGGTTTCCCAATCAAAAATCTTTTGATTGAATGGTACATTTGTTGTCTTCCCCTTTTTTTCATTTTCCGTTTGATTTACAAACCCTTACTGCTATGATGTCTCCGAATGCTGATTGCATGCCATATTTCAGCACAGCAAAAAGACACAGAGGCAAACGGATGCCCCTGCGCCATAATCGTGCACAGGTTTCATTCATCTCCTCTCATGAACGCTTACGAGGTTAGCTGTCGGATTCGGGCTGATGAGAGTTGGCCCTACCTGAAAAAGGATTCACCCCAAGCGGCATCACGCGCCGCAAATTGGTTCCCCCGCTCTGATTACAGATTAAGCGATATAGATTATAAAAGAGATCATACTCCCGTCCCGTTCAGTTGTAAAGGGGCTTTTATGCTGTTTCAAAAATAAAAAAATCACCGCCAAAAATGGAAATAAAAATACAAAAAAAGAGGCCTGTGAACGGCCTCTTTTTCCTTCATTACTCTTCGCTTTTTTCATGATCCGCTTTTCTTTTTTTCCTTCTTGCCGTCAGCCAGATCAGACCGGCCGCAATGATCATAAGCGCCGCGAAAACAGCAATATACGTAACGTTCAGTGCTGCGGACCGGCTCTTCGTATCAGCCGCCGGACTGCTGTCATCGGACTTGATTTGCTGATGATTCGAAAACAGCTGCCGGCCGGCTGTTTCGTTAATGACGGTTGCGGCATCGCTTGTGCTGTCTAAAAAGCTGATCAGCTCTTTTGTGACAGACGCGCCGCTTCCTGATAACGGAGCAAAAACAGCGATGCTCCGGCCGGAGTCCCAAGGTGATTCCTGGGTAAACGCGACTTGTTTCGTCGTCTCATTCAGCATCTGAAACGAAGAAACATCGTACGCGCCGCTGCGGTCTGACGGCACGAGAAGCTTAGAGGCGTTTGACTTTAAAAGCGGGATTTGCGGCAGGCCTCCGATAAACACAACATTCCGGCCTTTGGCATCCGCTTCCTTCATGTCTGATGCCGTCTTTACGGTAAAGCCGTTTCCGAATGAATCCGCCACCAGAGAAAGCTCTTTCAGTGTCTGCATGTTTACGTCATCCGGGATGACGATCACTGTTTTCTCTTTCCCGCCGCCCGCAAACGGGAGCGGCCATTGCCCGAAATCAGCTTTCTGCGCCGCATCGCTTACCGGATACGTCAGCGTGCTGCTTTTATCAATATAGACCCATTTGTTTTCGTCACGGTCGATACACGGATTGTTATGTTTCAAACCTGATGTGACAAATTGCAGATCAATGTACCTGCTGCTTCGCAAAAGCTTCGGATCAATCGGGATGGAGACGTGGTAAAAGCCGTCTTTATCTTTATTGCCGAGATCATCAAGACGCACCGCATTCGGCTGTCCGTTGACCGTGACGTTCAGCTCCGCTCTCTCGGCGTCATTTGCTGAATCCGCCTTCGTCCGGATCAATTCCGACGTCTTTAATGTAAGTGAAAGCTTGACCTTACCGTCTTTATCAACAGCGGCCGCCGCAGGGTAAAAGAAGTGCTCTGACGCCGTTTTGTTTGATCCGACCGTTACATTTCCCGCGCCGAAGTCCTCTAGTGTCAGTTTATTGCCTGTCTTTTCCGCAGCGGGCTGAAGGCGGCCGATTGTCAAAGTATCTCCGCCCAGCTGGCTTGAATAAGCGCTGTCTGTGATGACGCGGATTTTATCCGCCAGCGTTTTGTCTGATTGCGCCGTGACAAACAGGACGGGCTGCCGTTTGTCCCCTGATGTCAGAACCCGTTCAGCGAGAAGAAGTTTGTTGTCTTCCGCTTTGATGTTCCCGTGTTCGAAAAGTTCTTTTATTTTCCCGTTCCAATGCTGATCAGCGCCGATGACAATTGACGGATTGCTGATTTTGCCGGCGTCGGATTCTTTTACATAGGATACCTTCAGCCTGCTGTCTGCCGTTTTCAGAAATGCTTCTGTTTTGACTGCGGCTTCAGCTTCCGCCGAGGTCGGTTTGTCAGGAAGGATAATATCGGTTTCTTCACCCGTATTGCCTGATTGGGCAAACGGATACGGGAAATGGCCGAGATCCGCTCCCTTTGACTTGCTTGCTTCTGAAAGCACAAGGCGGCTGTCCGGATAAATTTTTATCCAGTTGCCTGACGTATCCTGCCTGACGCAGACGCCCTCTTTTAATACGCCGTAAAATCGTAATGATACATTGTGAAAGCCTTGGGCGGATTGGCTTTTGCTGAGATTGAGCTTCACCGTTTTCCGCTTGGAACTGCCGTCAAGCTTAATGGATTTGACGGGTTCATCATCAATGGCGATGGTTAAAGAAGACGGGGCAATTAATAAGTTTGACGCCTCGTAATCAATCAGAAGCGACTGATCGGCATTCGAAGCTCCCGCAGGAATCTGATAGGTCAGCTCTGCGCTGTCTTTCGCCCCGTACAGTGTCATCAGATCGCCAGTCAGCGCCTGCTGCTCTTTTGCGCCGGCGCTTGTTCCGAGGGCGGAACCGTCCGTTTTCAGTTCCCGGGCCGCGGCCGCCTGCCCGTTAGACATCAATAGCAAAAGGCCAGTTATCAATATGATCGCTTTTTTCAAAAAGGTCACCCGCTTTTATTTTGATTGTATCGCTCCGTTTTGTACCACTTGACTTCCTGCTTGAACAAGCGGTGCTTGATCTCTGTGAATAATGACCAGATGACGAGCACGATCCAAGCCTGGGAGTATGTAAAGTACATCAGAAATACGATAAAGAAGTTTTGTTTGTTCATTTCTGTTTTTTCAATGCTTAAAGTAATCATGACCTCAGTCATAAACAGGAAAAAGGCCAGTATCCACAAAATCATCGCCAAAAACCCGACTGCCAGATGCAGGTCGTAAAAAAGATTGATGATAAAAATCGTGTTTGACATGATCACACCGAAGAAAAACAAAAAATACGTAAAAAAGAAATAAAACAGATCGAAGATGATCCGCTTGCGTTTCAGCTTAAAAAATTGGGATAAAAACTTGAGAACAACGTATTGGTTGCCGCGCGCCCATCTTGTCCGCTGACGCCACCACACCTTCCATGTCTCAGGCTCCTGCTCCCATGTCACAGCCGCCGGGAAAAAGCGGATATGATAGCCGAGATTATACACGCGGATGGTCAGCTCGGTATCCTCCGCCAGCGCCTTATCATCCCAGCCGCCGAGCCGTTCGATAATGCTCCGCCTGATCGCGAAGTTCGTTCCCGGGATGGTGGCGATTTTGAACCATTTCCATCTGCCGCCCTGCGCCATCCACTGAAAGCAGATGGTTTCAATATTGATAAACTTCGTCAGGATCGTTTTGGCCGCGTTGATGACACGGAATTTCCCGACAACCGCTCCCGCTTTCTCATCATTCATCAGACCGAGAACCAGGTAGTACACCGCCATTTTTTCCGGCGTGTTGTCCGCATCATACACGCAGATCACGTCTCCGTTCGATTCCGCGAACCCTGAGTTCAGCGCCGAAGATTTTCCTTTTCCGGCGTTCGGGGGCTTTGTAATGACCATTTTAATGAAGTCATACTGACGGGAAAATTCATTGACGATGTCTCCCGTCCGGTCGGAGGAATTATCATTAACGACGATGATCTCAAGCCTGTCTTTCGGATAATACAGATTCACCATCGCCTTCAGCGTCTGCCTGATGACGACCTCTTCGTTATGCGCGGGAATGAGCACGCTGACCTTCGGGAGCTCCCCCATCTTTGCGCGCCATTTCGGAATGTTCCGTTCGAAGGTTATATAATGCCTGAATCCGCCCTGCATCAGAAACATGTGATAGAGAAGCATCACCCATATTAAACTTAATGAGATAAAAAACAGAATGTTACTCAAGGCTTCTTCTCTCCTTAAAGATTCGTTTTTTTAATGTGGCGCGCAAATAAAGAACGTAGCAGGCGAACATGATGATAAACAATAACACCACGCCGGAGAGAATCCAAAGCGCTTTTTCCAGAGGCGTCTGCTGATGGTGATTGAAAAAGGCCGTTATCGGATGAATCTTGTTTTCCACATGAATGGTTCCGTCTCCGTCCGTTTTGATTCTGACGCTGTCCGACGTTACCGTTTGCTTCGTTTTCTTCAGATCGAGCCACTCGCCGCCGGGAATCCGCTCCATCTGATTGACGAGCTCGGGGAGGTATTTCATGCCGAGATACGGATGGTAGAAACCGCCCGCCGTTCCGCCGCCGAAATCAATCATCTGCGAAATATGATTCTCCATATCTCCGAGCGGATTTTCCTTTGAGTTATCGGCATAACCGATTGTTTCAGGGTACAGCGTCATCCCGTCCAGCATAGCCGGCTTTGAGACGAACGGAGGGGCGCCCGAGGTTTTCCACGTCGTGCCGCTGAGCTGCACTTGTCCGAAAATGCTGGAGAAATAAGAAGATGCGATTTTGTAGCCTTCTTCAGACATCGTATAGTGCGGCGCTTCGAATGACAGCGGGTAAAGGCCGAGCTCTGTCAGATCGTCAATCGCCTGCTCCAGCTTCGTTCTCGTGTAGATGTTTTCTTTTTCACGGAAAGGCTTCACATACGCCCGGTACGCTTTTTCATTCGGAAAATCCTGTTCCTTTTCAAGCTTGACCGGAGTATCATCCGCATTTTCTGACGTAATCGGCTGATCCGCTTTGGCATCCCAAAATTCAAAGCCTTCTCCCGTTTCGCTGTATCGGTATGCGTGCGTGTAGCCGTGAATAATGATGCTGCCGCCCATTTGCTGAAGTTTTTTCAGGACGCTGACCATTTTCGGCTTGTCCGCCAGGTATACTTTTTCTCCGTTTTCCGGATTGAGATAGACCGGAATGACCGCCAGAATAAACGGAATGTGTCTTTTATGCAGGTAAGCGCCCGCTTCGTAAAGCAATGTTTCATCTGACATCGGACTGATGTCTTCAAGCCGTAAATAAAGGAGGGTGCCGCCCGCTGATTCTCCGAATGCGTTGCGCAGCGCTTTCGCCGTCAGAAACGAATCATTTAACAGGCTCGTCACACCGAAATAATAGTCAGAGCGCGCCGTTTTCCACATAAAAGGGCGGGTGCTGCCGTCACCGGACCGGTATGTATAAAGGGACTTTCCTTTTACTCCCGATACGCCGAGCACGGACATCCCTTTTTCAAGCGGCATGTCTGTTTTTTCTTCTTTGCCGTAAATGCGGTATACCGTTTCTTTCTCTGTCAGGGACAAACCCGCAAATTGGCGGAACTGTCCGGCGTTATAGCCGATGCTGATAAGCTGCTGCGGCATACTGCTGATCAGAGACACAAATGATGTGCTGAGCTTTTTTTTCGTGACGCCGTAATAGATGACCCGCCGATTCTTTTTGAGGTCCGCGGCTGTGATGTCTCCGTCGCTTTTCACGGTGACGGCGGATGAGAAATGGCCCGCGGTCAGATCAAGCATTTTGACCTCAGCGGTTTCTTTGCCGTCCGTGCTTGTATAAATAATGAGAATGCCGTCCTTTTTGTCTTTTGCTTCCGCCGTAAGGGGAACATAAACCGCCGAAATCATGAAGAGCGCCGAGAGTAAGAGACGTATCCATTTAGAGTTCATTCATCATCATCTCGTTTTCCAGTTCATTTAAAAATTGCTCGGCCGTTTGTAAATCCTTTCGGTACGCCAAGTAACATACACGGAAGGTGATGGAGACGTATTTACCGTTTTGCAGCCGGTACGTATCCAATTCCTTTTTCAGCTTCGCCAGAACGGCCGGCATGTTTTCTTCAGGCGTATGGGTCAGCACGATGCCGAACCGTTCGGCGGACGGCCTGAATTTTTTGTCTGTTTCCCGAACGCTTGACCGGATTTGGCGGCTGATAAATGCCAGCAGGCGGTCGGTCTCTTTTTCTCCGTAGAGGGATTTGAATTCCTTGAAATAATGCATGTGCAGCAGCAAAAAGACGAAGGAATTGCCGTAGCGTTCCGCCCGCTTGATCTCCTCGGAAAGCTCCAGCTTCATCCGCAGATGGTTGTCAAAGCCGGTCACCCTGTCGACGGCGACAAAGCTCGTAATCTCTTCACGCAGCTGTTTCACTGAGCGCTCAAGCCCCTTCGCCAACTCGTGAATCCTTCCCGCTATGTAAGAAAAGACGAGCAGCGCAATCCCCCAAATGACCAGCACCTGCAGACTTTCGGCACCGGCAGACGCCATAAAGCTCCCGGTCTGAAACCACAGGAGCAGGCTGCCGAGAACAAATAAGACGAGTAAGGTGATGACGAGCGCATAGATTGCCCCGAACCATATGCCGGCTCCCGTGACAAGCAATGTGATGCAGGTTATCAGAAGCCCTGCGGATTGCTGAGACGCATAGTAAATAAAAAAAGACAGCAGCACCAGCATAACTGCTGTGTAGCTGCACAGTTTTTGTGATTCATTGAATGATATTTTCATTAAACAATTTCCTTTCAGCCAGAAGCGGCAGCAGATTATCGAAAGAATGTGTATCGCCCCCGCTCATATAGCCGCCGTAATCAGGTTTCAGCGTGTCCAGTGTTTCAAATGAAGTCATTCTTTCATAAAGCGGCTTGATGACAGCCGGATCAGCTTTTTGTTCTGCTAAAAAAAGAACGGCCAGGGCGTAAACGGACGGTGATTCGTATTGAACCGCCGGCTCCTTCGTGTCTGCGCTGTATCGTCCGTACAGCTGTCCGCGCGACTTAAATTCCTTTATCATCCATTTCGACAGCACAGCGGCTTTGCCATCGCCCCGCTTCAGATTCACGGCGGCATACAGCTGGTCGATGACATTGACTTCGCTGTCATATTTGTATTCCTTAGTTTCGGTATTGAACGATTTCGGCAGAAAACCATTTTTCAGGGGCGCAAGATTGAGAACATCGAGGTTCCGGTTTTCCGTTTTCTCATCGATAATCCCCTTTTCTCTGAGCATCTGTAAGGCGCCGGGGTCGACATAGGACAACGTCACGGTCTTTGACGCGGCATTTGAAGCGGCATCATAATAATCCGTAAAATACCCGTCATTCGTATTGTATTTTTCCAGCGCCTTCCCGATCTGCACCGCTGTTTTCCCGTATTCACTGTTTCCCCATAGGGTTCCGGCCTCATTCAGACAGTTCATGATTCTGAAATCGTCAATTAAGGCATTGGTGCCGCTCGCTTTATTCCCGTCAATCTTCCACGACACGAGCTCGTTTTTCGTCAGAAACGAATCGGTGAGAAGCTGATATTGCGCTTGAAACTGCCGTTCATCTTTCCTGTTCAGCAAAAATGCCATCCATAGTCCGAGAGACTCTGATAAATATTCCGGCTCACCGGTTATGTTCGTCCGGATCATCCCCCGCCCGTTCATCAAATTATGATAAATAAAATGCTCTGCGGGCTGAAGCGGTCCGGACGGTACGGCTGCCGCCTGTTTTTCAGTGCCGGCCTCCGCGCACCCCGCCGTCAGAACGATCGAAATCAAAAGGATCATCAGACGAAAAACGAATTGCTTCACAGTCCATCCTCCTATTTTATAAATCCTTTTTTAGACCCATATCTTATTTTTTCACAAAGTATTTTTACTATATAGGAAACGATAAAAGAATACTAGCATTTTTTCACATTGGGAAATTTTAAATGGGAGCGCCGTCTGCTCACCTTTTCCCTCTTCGTCTGGATCGTATTCCCATTACAGTTAAAAACACAACAAAAGGCAGCATTTCTTTACAAATGCTGCCTTTCTCTGATCTATTTATCCAGGCCGAGTTTTTTCAGCTGTTCTGCCAGCGCGTTGTTCATCGGCTCCTCTTTGTTTTGGCTTTTCATATAAGAGTTGATGTCCCGCTTGGATGCGCGTCCGGATTTATCTTTCGCCTTTCGCTTTTCAAAGACGGACAGTTTCTCCCGGTGGCCGCATACACATGCGAAGGTTTGGCCTTCGCCCTGGCCGCGAAGCTCCATTTTCTTATGACAGTTCGGACAGCGGGCGTTTGTTTTTCTTGCCAGCGTTTTCCGGCTGCCGCACTCACGATCCTGACATACGAGCATCGTGCCGCGTTTGCCGTTGACTTTAAGCATCATTTTGCCGCAATCAGGGCAGGCGGTGCCTGAAATGTTGTCATGTCTGAAAGTCTGGCTGCTGTTTTTGATTTCCTTCACCGTTTTGCCCGCATATGTTTTCATGTCTTTAATGAAGACGGCGGATTTCAGTTTGCCCGCTGCGATGGCGGAGAGCTTTTGCTCCCACTCAGCGGTTAAGGCCGGTGATTTTAAATCTTCCGGGACGAGCTGTAAGAGCTGCTTCCCTTTTGACGTAATGAAAATATCTTTTTCTTTTTTCTCGATTAAGAAACTGTTGAACAGTTTTTCAATAATATCAGCGCGGGTGGCGACTGTTCCGAGTCCGCCGGTTTCACCCAATGTTTTCACAAGGTTCTTCTCTTCTCCCTGCATAAAGGCGCTTGGGTTCTCCATCGCGGATAACAGCGTGCCTTCATTAAAGCGCGCCGGCGGTTTCGTCTGTCCGCTCGTTTCTTTCAGTGATGAGACAGTGAGGCGCTGACCCTGCTGAAGATCCGGGAGGGTCTGGTCTTTGTCTTCCTCATGATCGTCGTCATCCTCGTACATATCATACACGGCTTTCCAGCCAGGCGATTGAACCGTTTTCCCTTTTGCGGTAAATGTTTCGCCGCCGATATCGGCTGTGACCTTTGTTTCTTCGTATTCGAACGCCGGCATTAACACGGCGAGAAAACGTTTGGCAATCAGGTCGTAAAGCTTTCGTTCTTTGTCGCTGAGGCTTGAAAGGATCAGCGGCTCCTCTGTCGGAATGATGGCATGGTGATCCGATACTTTCGCATCATTGACGAATCCTTTATGCGCTTTGACGCCCCGCTTCAGTATTTGATTGACGTACTGTGCGTACGGCTTAACTTCCATGCCGTTTAAACGGTCTTTTAAAGTCGGCACGATGTCTGCGGAAAGGAATCTGGAATCCGTCCGCGGGTAAGTGACAAGCTTATGCTGTTCATACAGCTTTTGAAGCACGGACAGCGTCTCTTTTGCGGAAAAACCGAAGCGCTTATGAGCGTCCCGCTGCAATTCCGTCAAGTCGTAAAGACCGGGAGCGAAGCTTTTCTTCGCCGTTTTTTTCAATTCTGAAATGACCGCCGGCTTTCCTTGGAAATCTTTTGCCAAACGGCCGGTCACCGTCTGATCGAATGTTCTTGTCTGCTTTGTTTTTTTATCCTGCCATGTCAGCGTCATCTGATCAGCCGCCGCACGGAGACCGTAATAAGGAACGGGTTTGAACGCCTGAATGTCCGCTTCACGCTTGGCGATCATCGCCAGTGTCGGAGTCTGGACGCGTCCGCATGACAGCTGTGCGTTAAATTTCGTCGTCAGGGCGCGGGTCGCGTTGATGCCGACGATCCAATCCGCTTCCGCTCTGGCAACGGCGGAATGATACAGGTTTTCGTACTCTTTGCCGCTGCGGAGCTTTTGAAATCCTTCTTTAATCGCCTTATCCGTCACAGAGGAAATCCACAGCCGCTTAATCGGTTTGCGGACGTTTGCCTTTTCGATAATCCAGCGGGCCACAAGCTCCCCTTCCCGTCCTGCGTCTGTAGCGATTACGATCTGGGTGACGTCTTTCCGGACAAGCTGAGCTTTGACCGCATTGAACTGTTTTCCTGTTTTTTTAATGACGACGAGCTTTAAAGGCTCCGGAATAATCGGCAGATCCTCAAGCCGCCATGATTGAAATTCTTTGCCGTATCCTTCAGGGTCAGCGAGCGTTACCAGATGCCCGAGCGCCCATGTGACGATGTAGCGGTCGCCTTCAAGATATCCGTTTCCTTTTTTATGACACTTCAGAACGCGGGCCAAGTCCCGGCCGACTGAAGGTTTTTCAGCTAATACAACTGTTTTTGACATGCTTTTCACTTCTCTTTCTTTCACACTCATCCTGTTATTATAACAGACTTCCTCACGCTCTCTCTAATTGAGGACGTTTTTTGTGTCAATTTCTGAGAAAATGACGTGGGTCACGGTTTGGGCATACGGAGAGGTGCGGTTGATGAAGTGTTCGATCGTTTCCAGACTGTCCGCGTTCATCTTCAGCATATAACACGCCGCCCCGGCGACCCGAAAACAAAATTCAATGTTGGGAATGGATTGAATGTAGGTTTTAAATTGATCGTATTTTCCGTTTTTCACTGTCGCTTCGACAATGCAGGAAACAGGAAGCCCGATCTTTTTTTGATCAATGTCCAATGTATAGCGCTTAATGACGCCGAAGGATTCAAGCTGTCTGACACGCTCTGTGACGGACGGAGCTGACAATTTGATTTTTCTGCCCAGTTCCCGCATGGACAGGCGGCTGTCCCTTTGGAGCTCTTTGATGATGCTCAGATCCACATTATCTAGTTTCATGACTGTAGTCCTTCCTTACCCTTTTGGCTATATTATCAAGAGAAATCCGAAAAATGACAAGAACAACAGGCTGAAATCATGAAGGTTTTTTCAGGAACAGACGCGAAATGGTCATATTAGGACTGCCCTTTGCTTATAGTATAGAGGAAAAAAGATGTCCGACAGGAGGGAGCTGTATGTTACACACGCCTATCGGCAGACTTCGCACGATGGGGTTTATTGAAGGAATGTCGCTTTTGGTGCTGCTGTTTATCGCGATGCCGCTGAAGTATTGGGCTCATCATCCGCTCGCCGTCACCATTGCCGGTTCCATTCACGGCGGTTTGTTTATCATTTATCTGGCGGTGCTGGCGTATGCGGCGTTTACTGTCAAATGGCATGTGAAATGGTCAGCCGCCGGTTTTATCGCGGCCTTTATTCCGTTCGGTAATTTTATTTATGATCGCGGCCTGAGAAATTATCAATAAAAAAGCTCCTCTTCTGCGGAACTGACCCCATAATATGAGACAAACAAAAAACACCTTCAAGTTTGAAAACGGACCGTTGTTATCCGAAATAAAACTTGGAGGTGTTTTTCTATGGGGACAAGAGTGAGTTATCCGGTTGAAGTCAAACAGAAGGCTGTAGGAATGAGATTGGCGGGCGTGCCTATGAAAGAGATCATGCAGGAATTGAATATCAAAAATAAGACTCAGGTTCAGACATGGGTTAGATGGCATAAGGCTGGGGATACCCACCGATTCGAACAGCCTGTTGGAAAGCAATATACTTATGGAAAGGGTCCGGAGTATTCTTCTGAATTAGAGAAACTCCAGGCAGAGAATCGTTATCTGAGACAACAGAATGAAGTGTTAAAAAAGTACAACGAATTGGAAAGGAAGCTGATAGGGAAACGACAATCAAACTGGTAGAAGAATTGCGCAAGACGATGACGGTACAGGACATCTGTGTCCATTTAGATATTTCACGCACTTCATATTATAGATGGAGAAAGAATCTGACTAAGAGTAATCCTAAGATGCGACTGGAGAAACAAATCGGCACGTTGTGCCGAGAACACAAGTATCGATATGGATATCGAAAAATCACAGCCATACTAAAAAAGAGAATAAGTATTAATCATAAATCTGTTCAACGTATTATGCAGAAAAATCAATGGCAGTGTCGGGTTAAGATGAAAAAGCGTAAAAAAAGTGGGCAGCCATATTCTGTGGTCGATAATATATTGGATCGGAACTTTCAGTCTGATCGCCCTCTTGAAAAACTGGTAACGGACATCACATATTTGCCTTATGGACAGAAACAATTGTACCTTTCCAGTATATTGGATTTATACAATGGAGAAGTGATTGCTTTTACGATTGGAGATAAGCAGGACACAGACTTTGTCTTAGACACACTTGATCAGCTGCCAACACTTCCTGAAAACTGCGTGTTACATAGTGACCAAGGTTCTGTTTATACATCTTATGAGTATCAGAAAGCTGTTAAAACAAAAGGCATTACCATGAGCATGTCCCGCAAAGGGACGCCCGCTGATAATGCCTCCATCGAATCGTTTCATTCCTCACTAAAGTCTGAAACGTTCTATCTTAACAGCATTGATCGAACTACGACCGCCATCGTAGAACGCACTGCCATAGAATACATTCATTATTATAACAATATTCGTATTCAAACGAAACTAAACAGCCAATCGCCGATACAATATCGGCAATTGGCTGTATGAAGGTGTTTTGATCCCTGTCTCAAAAACGGGGGTCAGTCCCTCTGCAGAGGAGCTTTTTTCATGCGTTACATCCATTTCGTCACCCAGGCGATATAATAAGCGCCGGGGATGAATACGAGCTGGGCGAGAAGCGTGCCCGCGACCCTTGATGTCACCATCGTCAATGATGTCCATTTTAAGGAGACGTAGCTGCGCTTGCCCTTCGCCACATCGTCTGCCAGTACGGATACTTTCGGGTCAACAAACACAGCCAACAGCATAGTCGCAACTCCGTTGATTAAGCCTGATGCCATTACGGCGGTCGTGCTGTGCTCAGGCGCCAGAAGGCCGGCGTACAGAGCGGACAGAACACCGATCGTGTAAATAGACGTAATGACCATATTAATGACAAACAAGCGTTTCGGAATCATTCGGAATTGAAGCCCTTTTAAATAGGAGACTGACGGCAGTCTGATATAAGAACGCGCATGCTTCAGCCCGTTCAGTGAAAATCCTTTTTTAAATACCTGCATGACGGAGCCTCCTCCGTCCGCCAAGTGTATAATCGCCCTGGAGAATAACGCGACGAATGTCGGCAAAAGACAGATGCCGAGCATCGTTCCGACCGTGGAGCCGAATATTAAAAATCGAAACTGGGCGCCCACAAGAGACAGGGCGTTTGATCCGGCGGCATCAATCAGATGTCCGGTAAACGGCTGCTGAACCATGTTTGACATGCGAGACACGATGACCATGACATTAAATAATGACAGCGCGGACGCGATAAAACCGACTCTCGCGCCGGAAAGCCGTGTTGCATAGGCAAGCGTTTCAATCGAATGTATCAGCAGCAGAAAACAGAAGATAAACAGTACTTGTGAAGTAATAACGTGCAATGTATGATTCCTCCAAATCTTTTCTACTGATTAGACTCTGCAGACTGCGGCGAGGTTTCGGCCGTTTACATAAAAAAACCGCCCGGATGTCCGGAGCGGTTTTGTCTTATTCTTTTCTTACGCAAATAAATAATATATGGTTGCCCGCCTTAGCCCGCGGGTGATTCGTATTAACAGTTCCGACAGAATCATTCTTCGAAAGTAAACACCATGGAAGTTCTTGAACACAAGACAACGAAAGCCCTACCTCTCAATCGTCACTGCGGCTCCGAAGCCGCGCCGGTGTGAATTGTAAAACAAAAAGTCTTTTTTCCATCTCTTCGTTAGGGGCGAATGTCAGAAGGAAAAGAATAAGCTCAGCTTTTTTTCAAGCTGTCCGTTGAAGCCTGAAGCTTCTATATCAAAACAGAAAAAAGAAGTTTACTTTCTTTTTTATTTGCATGTTGTCACTTAGCAGTTAAGTATACCAGATTGCCCCTGAATAATCAAATGATTTATTAAAGTTCCAGCTCGGCCGGCGTTTTTTCACCCGCGTTCATGAGCTTGATCTGCTTCGGTTCAATTTCAAGAATCACCAGGTTCGGATCGTCTTTTCCGTCAAACCAGCGTTCCAGTTTCGGATCCCACAGCTTTTCTTTTAAATCGGCTGAGTTGTTCAGTTTGGCGGTTCCGGCCACTTCCACATAAGCGTCACCGAATCCTTCACAGTCATACCCTAACAGAATATGAACATTCGGATTGTTTTCAATTTCTTCCGCTTTATGAGTGTCTTTGCTCGTCGGCGTGTAAATCGTTAAGCCGTCATGGAAAAATGTCATGTAGCGTGAATGCGGTTTGCCTTGCTCTACCGTCGCAAGCGAACCGACTTTATGATGATCCAGTACTTCAAGCACTTTTTCTTTGATTTCATTTTGATTCATGAAGAATCACTCCTTTTTAACGTCTCCACTGTTACTTTTCCACATTGGGGAGACATTTAAACCAAGAAATGTGCTATTCTGCCGATCTTCGCTCCATTCCCGCTTCAGCATGCTGTAGTTCACCGTGTCATGATAGGCGCCCTGTACGAAAATGCCTTCTCTCGTCAGTCCTTCTTTCTGAAATCCGAGCCGTTCCGCCACCGCCCTGCTTTTCATGTTTTTTTCAGCCGCGCTGATCATAATGCGGTTCAGGCCGAGATCCTGAAATGCATGGGTGATGACCGCCCGGCAGCTTGCGGTGATAATGCCGAATCCTTCATGCTCTCGATCCAGCCAGTAGCCGATCTCTGCTTTTTGATTGGCTGTATCGACATTATGGATGCTGATCATGCCGCAAAACCGGCCCTTCACAAAAATTCCGGCGTCAAACCCATTTTCTTCCGCGTATTTATAGCGCCATTCAGGGATGATCACATCGCGGTACGTATCGATATCAGCCAGTTCTTCCGCCCAGCTGAGCCATTCGCTGAGATGGTTTTGATTTCGCTTCATAACAGAATACAATTCGTCCGTATCTTCTTTGGCAAGCAATCTGATCGTCAGATGTTCCCGGATTTGACAGGAAAACACGACCGCACCTTCTTTCCTTTATTAGCCATTATACAGGTAAATTCATTTTTTTCCATACAAAAAAAGATGAGGCGTGCAGCCTCATCCTTAAATGCGCGGGTCGGTGAAAACATCGTGATCATCCGTGCTTGTCGATGACATTTCCGTGACGACCGCACCTTCTTCTCCCGCTTGAAACCAATGCTTCGTATCCGGCGGAATGGTGTGTTGTCCGCCCGGCTCAAGCACAATCTCATGCCAGACGGTGTAGTATTCCTTGTCATCTTCCGGCGGGAGGACGCTTGGGTTCTCTGTCTTTTCGCCTTCCACATAGAGATACACCTTCCCCCAGCGGCAGCGGAATGTCTCTTGTTTTCCCTTCTCGCCGCCGACCGGCGGATGGCGGTGTTCCGGACACGTCTGGCGCGGGAAGAGCACCAATTCTTTCGAACAGTAGCGGTCGGTATTCACGTAAATAAACAGCTGAAGCCCGGTTTCCTCAAGCTTGCCTAAGCCGTAATCCATGATTTGAATGTCTTCGACTTCATTATCAGTCAGAACGATTCCCGCTTTTTGATAGTATGCATTCACATCATGTTTCGATATCGTCATGCTTCAGCCCCCTTATGTGGTTACAAATTTGCCGCCGTTGACATGCAGCGTCTGCCCGGTCATATAAGATGATTCATCTGAGGCCAAGAGCACATAGCAGCCGACATGTTCAACAGGCTGGCCTGCCCGGCCCATCGGCGTAGTCTGACCGAAGGAAGCGACTGTTTCTTCTGAGAATGTCGCCGGAATAAGCGGTGTCCAGATCGGCCCCGGCGCCACGGCGTTGACACGGATACCGTCGTTGACGAGCGCTTGCGCCATGGATCTCGTAAAACCGTTAATCGCGCCTTTCGTAGCCGTGTAGTCAATCAGCTGCGGATTGCCTGTGTAAGGATTAATGGATGTCGTATTGATGATCGCGCTGCCCGGCTTCATGTAATCAATCGCTTTTTTAGTCAAATAAAATTGTGAGTAAAAGTTTGTTTTAAAAGTTCTGTGAAGCTGCTCGCTTGTGATGTCTTTAATGCTTTCTTTCGGATGCTGTTCCGCGGCGTTATTCACGAGAATATCAAGACGCCCGAATTCTTCAACCGTTTTTTCAACCGCTTCATTGCAAAAGTCTTCCTCACCGACATCGCCGGGGATTAACAGACATTTTACGCCTTCTTCTTCCACTCGTTTTTTTGTATCTTCCGCATCACTGTGTTCATCAAAATAGACGATCGCGACATTTGCGCCTTCCTTCGCGTAAGCAACCGCTACGGCGCGTCCGATACCGCTGTCGCCCCCTGTGATAAGTGCGGTTTTCCCTTTTAATTTATCAGCGCCTTTATATTCTTTGTATTCATAAACAGGCGCCGGATTCATTTCGCTTTCAATGCCCGGCTGGCGGTTTTGTGATTCCGCCGGGAATTCCTTCGGATAGTTTTCCATGTCAAGTTCCTCCTTCTAGTTCGATGTCATATTTCTTGTCTACCTCGGCTGTCTTTTGGATAAACATGAATGAGACAGTTCAAAACGTTTTCGGAGAAAAATGTTTCACATGGAACGCAAGAAAAAAACCCGGCTGGCAGCCGGGTTTTTGTTTTCAATTATGAACGGACCGCTTGTTTGCGGAGCACGTCTTTTCTCACTTTTCCAAGGTTGTTTTTCGGAAGTTCGCTGACGAACTCAATTTCCGGAATTTTAAAGGCGGCAAGACGTTCTTGAAGGAATCGGGTCACTTCTTCTTCTGTCAGGCCTTCTCTGCCGTTTGTCACGATGAACGCTTTCGGCTTTTCGCCGTAGAGCGGATCAGGGATACCGACAACCGCCGTTTCGAGAATGCCCGGCACTTGCTGAATGACCTCTTCAATCTGGTCGGGATAAATATTGTCGCCGCCGTAGATGATGACATCTTTGTAACGTCCGGTGATAAAGATAAATCCGTCTTCATCCACATATCCGGAATCGCCGGTATGGAACCAGCCGTCTTTCAGCACTTTTCGTGTCGCTTCTTCGTTACCTTCGTAGCCTTTGAATAAAAACGGACTTTTCACAACGACTTCTCCGATTGAGCCTTGCGGAAGGAATTCACCTGTTTCCGGATCTACAACGCGGACGTCCACTTCTTCCATCGGTTTACCCGCGGAAGCGGCTTTATCCATTCCCATTTGCGGATTCCAAGAGCTGATGCCCCACGCTTCCGTGCTTCCGTATCCGTGCATGAGCGGAATGCCGATATCGAGATACTGCTGGATCAGGCTGCTTGGCACCTTTGTGCCTCCCGTCATCATATAAACGATAGAAGACATGTCAGTCTGATGCGTTTCCCATGCTTTCAGCAGGTATGTGAAATAGACTGGCAGCGCCATGATGGTTTGAATTTTTTCTTTTTCGATGAGCTTCAGGTTTTCCACAGGGTCCTGATTGTCTGTCATAATGAATGTCGTTCCGCTCATCGTGCCGACCATCTGGCAGATAATCGCGCTCGTATGGTAATTCGGATGGCATGCTAAGAAGCGGACATGCTGCATTCTCCCCGTGTATGCCAATGTCGCGTTTACGTAGTTGTATATACCGCCGTGAGTGATCATGCAGCGTTTCGGATTGCCGGTTGTACCTGAGGTAAACATCAGCAATGCCGTATCGTTTTCAGACACCGTTTCGACATCCGGTGTATCACCGGAGCCTGTCAATAAAGCGTCAAACTGAGGCGTTGTCTCCGCAGCTGTTCCGGTCTCGACCTTCAGTTTAAGAGAAGATACCAGCGCAGGAAGCACTTCTTCCATGATCTCTTTAAATTCAGTGCCGTAAAAAACAGCTTTCGGTTCACAGGCTGCTAAAATGCCTTTCATTTCGTAAGGTGTTAATTGCCAGCTGACGGGCACAACCACCGCGCCGATTTCGAGTGCCGCAAACATGACAATGGATGCCGCGTGGCCGTTTTTGCAAAGCATCGCCACTCTGTCGCCTTTTTTTATTCCTTTATCAAGAAGCGCTTGTGCAAGCTGGTTGATTCGTTTTCGATATTCCGCGTAGGTCAGGGTATACGCACCGCTTTTTACAGCTTCGATCTCTTCGCTATTTGAAATGTCATGCAGAATCAGATGCTGTAATGTCTCCATATTTTCATCTCCCATAATGATAAATCACAAAAAAACTCTGTCAGATTTTCTTTCTCACGCAACCCATTTTAAACCAAAAAATATAACTTGTAAAACTATTTTGTTTTAGAACTATTCCATCAGTGAATGATACAATAGTCCCGTGTTTTTAGTTTCTTCCCTTCCCCTTACCCTCATACATGCACAAAAAAACACACCCCACATGAGGTGTGCGCTTCCTGTTTACCGCTGTCCTTTCTCCTGAATGAAATGATAAAACAGCTTGTTTAAACGTTTGTATAAATCGGCCTCATCCTCAGTCTGGAAGGCTTTTATACTGTCTTCGGACTCGATGATGGCCGAGCTGACCGCACTTAGTATTTCCGATCCTTCAGCGGGCATATCAGCCGGCGCCATCATCACCAAACCGCGGTCGACGGTCAGGGAATTTCCGTCCATGCCTTTGACACTGCATGGAGCTGTCAAATCATAAATTTTGAAAAAAGGCGTGACAATTTCTTCATTTTTGAGATGGTACAGCGCCATCGCCGTTCCCGGAATGCCGAGTCCGCCCTGTCGTTCACGCTCAGCAAGGCGCTGTGCGGTTTTTTGGGCATTATGAACCAATCCTTCTTGCTCCAGCATGTCAAACATACGGTTCAAAAACAGCTCATACGCCGTGTTTGAATCAATGGATTTGATCGAAAAGTTCCGCAGCACGCTTTGGATAACCGCCGCGTAATGCGCCATACGGCCGGCCGCTTCCAGCATATCAGGCGTCTCCGGCTGCTTCTCCTCTCTTTTACCGTTTCTTTTTTTGTCAAGAATCAGCGGAATTTTTCTTTTGATGTACTGCTTGACCTGATCAGCGTCTTCTTCGTTTAAAAGCGGACTGACCATGACGTAATCAATGTTTTCATACGGGATCGGAACGGTGGATACGATCATGTCATACGCGGTGATGTCTCGATCCTTCAGTTCGATGAGGGAAGACATATCAAAGGAACGGATTTCCGAAAGCTCTTTTTTCAGCCTGGATGCGAGCATTTTGGACGACCCGATGCCGCTTGAACAGACGATCAGCGCTTTGATCTTCGCTTCTTCCCGTTTGATTTCCAAAGCAGAGCCGAAGTGAAGAACGATGAAAGCGATCTCATTATCAGAGAAAAGAAGCCCCGGAAAGAATTTTTCCATTCCTTCTTCTACGGCCATGTACAGCAGGAAGTAGTCGCGTTTAATTTGCTCGGTCATCGGGTTGTACATGTCGATATTTTCTTTTACCCGGTTGATCGCAGGCTCCAGATGGGCGATTAAACCGTCGTATAAAGAACCGTTTTCCGTCAGATCAATTTTAATTTTTTCAGAAATGAAGCCGATCAGCTGCTTCGTTTGCAAGGCCGTTTCAACCTCTATGTCTTCCGGTTTGAATTCCGTTTTGTATTTGCGGTTGGCGCTCCGCAAATGAATGGTGATATATCCGATCTCAGCTTCCGGAATTGAAACACCGAACGCTTTTTCAAGCTCTTTTGCCATTTCCAGCGCAGAGCCGTACTCCTTCGTCTGCTGCAGCGCTTTTAGTTCCGAAGCCTCCATCGTGATGGTTTCTCCGAGCCTGATCCGGTCCATCGCAAAGGTTAAATGAACCGCAAGCGCCATGTATGAGCTGTCAGATAAGGCGATCGCGATTTTTTCCTTGAGCTGAATTAAGAGCCGGTCCATTTTCAAAAGTTCCGCTTTATTTACGACGCCGAACATTTTTTCAGCATCGTCCGGTTTTCCTTTAATATTCAATTCAACCGCTTCCAAAAAGCTTTGAATATCAAGGCGGTTGACGATGAGATTGCCGACGATTTTCCGTTTCGCATTTTCCGGCCCCGTCAGCTGAATGCCGAAGCCCCTTTTTCGGATCAGCGTCAAGCCGAAGGGCGCAATCCAAGTCTCCAGCTCATCCAGGTCATAGCTGATCGTCGCGTTTGTCACTTGCAGTTCGTTCGCCAGACTGTAGAGCTTGATCGGCTCTTGAGACTCTAATAGTGAACATAGAATTAAAAGTTTCCGCTCCTCAGCGCTGTATTCATGCTGTTCATAAGACAGGTCTGACAGGAGTTTTTGTTTGTCCTCCGGGTTTCCTACCGCTTTCAGTCCTTTGCCGGGCTGTTTATCAAGTGCCAGACCGAATGATTCCATTATCGGTTTGATTGTTTTTAACTCGCGGTGAACGGTTCTTGTGCTGACTTGTAAAGCTTCCGCCAGTTCATGCACTGTATCGTACCGGTTCTGCAGTAATAGATGTTTCATTAATTTTTGTTCTCTCGCTGTCATATACATGAAACGCGCCTCCAGATTTTCTAGTTGTGAGAAGTATGGCATATGGGGAGTGCTGCCGGGGAAAGTGGTGTAAGTTATAATATAAAACGCTTTCAATGATTATTCAACCATTTTCAAATGGCAATTTGGCACTGGGCCGTGTGACAGTATTGAAAAAGAAAAATGTGTCAGATAATATGCCATGACGCTTGTTACTCTTGATCCGCACGGCTATACTTCAAAGTGACCTTACTTGTTTTTAGACATTGCACACCACATAAACAAACGCCCGGAAGATAGCTTCCGGGCGTTTGTTCTGTTTATGGAATATCGCAGCCTTGGACACCGGTATAAATCCGGAACCACTGATCATGGCTGAGTTTGTACGCGGATGCACGCACCGCGGCGGAAATGCGGTTCTCTTTTCCGCTGCCGACAATCGGCATGATGTCTGCCGGGTGGGTGAACAGCCATGCGTACATGACTTCGTCAATGGAAGCGGCACCGATTTCTTCCTGTACGGAACGAAGCGCGGCACGGATACGGACGTCCTTATCTGATTGTCCGGTAAAGACGCTCCCGCCCGCAAGCGGTGACCACGCCATCGGCGGAATGCGTTTTTCCTGACAGAAATCCAGCGTGCCGTCATGAATATTTTCCAGCTCGTACGCCGAGATTTCAATTTGGTTTGTGATGAGCGGATCATCCAAATAGGATTCGAGCATTCTGTACTGGTGCGCTTTAAAGTTCGATACTCCGAAATATCTGACCTTTCCCGAGCTTTTCAGCGCATGAAACGCTTCAGCCACCGCCTCTGGTTCCATAAGCGGGTCCGGTCTGTGAATGAGCAGCACATCCAGATAATCCGTATTCAGATTCAAGAGCGACTGCTCCGCCGACGCTAAAATGTGAGACTTCGACGTATTATAATGATGCGACTTGTTTCCGGGCCGTTCCGGTGATTCAATGACAATCCCGCATTTTGTGACGATTTCGATTCGCTCCCTTATTGAAGGCGAAAGGGACAAAGCGCCGCCGAACAGCTTTTCACACGTATAACCGCCATATATATCGGCATGGTCGAAGGTGGTGATGCCTTGGCTGATACACCATTCAATCAAATTCAGCAGCTCTCCGTCTGAAACATTCCATTCGTTCAGACGCCAAAGCCCGTGTATCACTCTTGAAAATTCCAGGTCTTCAGCCAATTGAATGCGCTGCATGTGAAATCCCCCTTTTTCTTAGAGCCTCTTGTATCTCTGTTTTCAGGAATTGCCCATGCTGTTTCATTCTGCTTCGGCGGCCGATTTTCCTTTCAGCCCGCGAAAATCGTCATTTAATGATTCTGAAACTGCTTTTTCGCTTTTTCAACGACGTAATGGCTTCCGCCGCGTTTTTTGACGTCTTGAATCATCATCGCGATCAAGAGGTCTTTCTTTTTATAATCGTAACCGACAAACCAGCCGTTTTCTTTGCCGTCTTTATCTTCTTTAGACGTTTTCAGCTCGGCTGTACCGGTTTTTCCGGCTACGGTAATGCCGCTTACGGCCGGCTGATATGCAGAGCCGCGCGGATCTTCAACGACGCCTCTCAGCCCTTTTGTGATTTCTTCGGCATTGGCTTTCGATACCACTTGCTTATGCCAGATTTGCGGTGTTTTTTCTCCGTCTTTGATCAATGTCGGTTTGACGAGATTTCCGTCTGTTACAAATGCGGTATAGTCAGCCGCTAAGTGCAGCGGAGACATCAGCATCTGCCCCTGGCCGTAGCCCGTATCTCCGAGAAGGATCTCGGAATCAAGCTTGCCGTTAGCGATTGAAGACTTTTCAATCGGAAATTGGTACGGAATCTCTTCATCAAACCCAAATGTTTTTAATCCTTTTGTAAACGCGTCCGCTCCGGCATCTATGGCATTTTGCGCAAAGTAGATGTTGTCAGATGTGATCAGCGCGTTTTCGAGATCCACTTCATTCAGGCGCTCTGATACGCGTGTGACATGGTAACCGCCCCAGCTTGAATCTTTCTGCCACTCTTTTCCGGTGATTTTTTTCTTTTCTGACGCTTTCAATGTGCCGTTTGTCAGGCCGACTGCCGCGGCAATCGGTTTAATCGTTGATCCCGGCGCATAAAGTTTGTTGAATTTCGCTGAAAACGGATTGTTTTTATCTTCATTTAGTTTTTTCCATTCTTTCCCGCCCCAGCCGAAAATAAAGCCGTTCGGGTCATAAGACGGTGCGCTGACGAGCGCGAGTGTCTCTCCCGTTTGCGGTTCGAGGGCGACTGCCGCTCCGCTGTCATCTTTCATAGAATCATACAGCTTCGTCTGCGTTTTCATGTCAATCGTTACATGAATATCCTGTCCGCTTTCGGCTTTCTTTTCAGCAATGACCTCACCTGTTTGCGGGACGTAAATTTTCCAGCCGGTCGTGCCGCGCAGCTTGTCTTCATATACATTCTCAAGGCCGGCGATGCCGATTTTGGAAGTATCGCTGTATTGGCCGTCTTTCGCTTTTTTCAGCTGCTCCGCTGTGATGGTTTTAATATAGCCGGTCAGATGGGCTGCTTTTTCGCCGTACGGATAGTAGCGGGAGCTGACTTTCGTTTTCGTCACGCCGTCTAATGCGAGCAGGCTTTTGACCTTGCTTTCATCATCCGGTCTGATTTTTTGAAGCGGGACATAGGAGTCGTCTTTTACCCAGCCCTGGTTCAGTTTGCTTTTGATATCGTCTTCAGAAAGGTCCAGTTTTTCAGACAGTTTTTTGATCACGCTGTCTTTATCCTTGCCGAGTTTTCCAGGGATAATGCCGATTTCCGGCACCTCGGTATTCACGGCGAGACCTTTTCCGTCTTTGTCGTAAATTTGTCCGCGCTTCGGTTCTTCATTTGCGATCTGCACGGTTTTGTCATCGGAAAGCTGTTTGAAAATAAAAGAAGGATTCCAGTCGATGTTCCATGATTCTCCATCGTCTGTTTTTTCTTTTTTCAGGACGGCCGTATTTTCAAAAGCGACCTTCCCTGCTTTTGTATCCATGCTGACTTTATAATCGATGTGCTGGAGGTCATCTTTTTTCTTGTCGTCTTCGTCCTGTTTTTCGGCAGTGACTTTCAGATTTTTGACCCCTGCTTGTTCATAAACGGTTTCATATCGCTTTACAAAATCCTTTTTGGATCGTTTTTTCTTTTCATCCTGGGTGAGGCTTTGGTACATCTTATCGTAGTGACCGCCGTTCCAGTCTTTTACGAAATCTTTCATTCTGTCTTCGGCCGATTCCGTTTTCGAGCAGCCGATCAAACCTATGATTCCTGCGAGTAAAAGTAATAGGTATAACCCTTTTTTCACTGTCTATTCCCCTGCCTTCCAACTGTTATTTTCTCCTAAACCAAATCAGGCTGGCAAGGATTTTTTTCTCATATTGTTTAAAATTTTTTTGTTTTTCCTGCCGTCACGGGCCATATTCTTATACAATGTATCTATTAAAAAAAGGGGGAATTTCAGATGATCAGAGAAGCAGCCATGCTGTATGTAAAAGAAGGTCTTGAGGGGGAATTCGAAGAGGCATTCCGCCGGGCGGAGCCGATTATCAAGGGCATGAAAGGTTATCTGTCCCATTCCTTGTCCAAATGTATGGAAAAGACGCATAAATATTTGCTGCTTGTGGAATGGGAGACATTAGAAGATCATACAAAAGGCTTTCGCGGATCGCCGGAATATCAGGAATGGAAAGCCTTACTGCACCGTTTTTATTCACCATTTCCCGTTGTGGAGCATTTTCAGGATCTATCAGACTCAGATCGCGTGAAGCGTAAAACCGATTAAGGAGATCGACCATACAAAAACGGCGGTATAGATATTGAATTTCCCGGAGCCGTCGTTTTCTTTCCGTTTTTCCTCCAGCCCCTGAATGAACATGACCGCACCGAGAAACACGAGCATAACCGGCTGTATGACAGAGGTATGTTCCGCATACGTAAATGCGGCGGCCGCAAGTATAATAATCAGCATCGCGAGTGACAGTTTTAAGGCGCGCAGCAAAGCAATCCATCCTTTCTGTTATCATTTTTTGAACACAATTCTATTTCTGTCTTTATCCCCCATTATTCTAGCGTATTTTTTGCGCGGATAGAACGAAAGTCGGACAATTTTAAGTTTGTTTTAAGGAGCACGAAAAGCGCGCTCCCGATGAAAAGGAGCGCGCGGTTATGAGCGGGCGAGGCTTCCGTATCCGAGCCCCCGCAGGACGCATGCCATGACTTCATATCCCTTGCTGTTGGGGTGTACGCGGTCATGAGAGAGATATTCATTCATTTTTCCTTTGAAAGCGCTGTGGACGTCGGCGATTTTGACGTACGGCGCCGATGCGAGTGTGCTGAGGTGCGCATTATAAGAGGATATCCATTTTTCTGCAATGGAGATTCCCGGGAAAGGATTGTATAAATTGAAGACGCGGATCTCATAAGGAGACGGGTGCGGCCCTTTTAAGGCGGCGATCTTGGCAATCATCTTTTCAAAGTTCTCATGGCAGTGACCGGACACGCCGGTGAACACCGAAGCGTCCGATGTTTGCTGATATGCCTGAACCGAATCGATCAAATCGTTGCCGCAGCCTGTAATCGTAATCATATCAGCAGCCTGAATCCGCCTCTGAATGTACGGCAAGGACATAAGCCCGAGAATTTCTCCCGTCTCAAGGCCTGATTTGGCAAAGATGGATACGTCGGTTCTTGTCTGTAAATCTTCTGCCATCATACGCCCGAACCGCTGGACAAAACCGGCGGAAAACGGCCCGGATCCCCTCCCCGTCGTCAAAGAATCCCCCAGCGCCGTATAAACAAGTCCCATTTACTTTCCTCCACTCGTTACTATCGATATTGTAATGTACGCGAGTGAAGAAAAATTGGCTCGGTCAATAACCCAATTTCTCAGAAATATGCTGTGCAGCAGTTTTGACCTTTTCGGTTAAATACGGCAGCCTGTCCTCTGAAAACCGGGCTTCGAAGCCGGCGATGCTGATTCCGGCAGCCACCTTACCTTCGTGGTTGAAAATCGGCGCCCCGATCGCCGCCGTGTAATCTTCTAATTCCGAATAGCTGATCGTATAACCTGATTGTAAGGATCTTTCAATGGAGTGAAGCAGTTCAGCCCGATCCGTCATCGTGCCTGAGGCGATTGCGGCAAGCTTTGTCTTCTGAATGTATGTGTCAATCTCCTCTTTTGGCAGAAACGATAGAATGCTTCTGGCGCACGCTCCCGCGTACAGCGGCGACCGGCGGCCGATTGCCGTATACAGGCGGACGGTTTGAGTGCCTTCAATTTTTTCGACGTAAATGGCTTCATCTCCGTCCCTCATGATCAGCTGAACGGCCTCATCCACTTCGCCGCACAGCTCTTCCATAATCGGTTTGGCTATTTTCCTGATGTCCAGACGTTCAGAGACGAGCTGGCCGAATTGTAAAAAGATCAGACCAAGCTGATAACGGCCGTCCGCTGCCCGGGTGAGAAATCCCGTTTCCTCCAGTGAGCTTGCCATCCGGTGAACCGAGGTCTTCGGCATTTCCGATAGAGAAACCAGCTCATTTAAGCTCAGGCTCGGTTCAGTCAGAAATAAATGAAGCAGTTCCATTGATTTGATGACGGTTTTGTTTTTGTTTTCCATGGTCTTTAGCCCCTTTGTCAGATCAGCCATTCCATTTTGAGCCTTGCTTTCAGCTCCTTCAGCTGCTGTTCCTTCTCTAAAAGCAGCATTTCCGCTTCCTCCAGCGAAACGGCCCGGAACGTGATATGTTCCCCCGGCATCGTTTGGGCGACGAGAGGAAGATCGGCGGATATGATATGCGCCATCCGCGGATAGCCCCCCGTCGTCTGTCTGTCAGCCAGCAGAATAATCGGATTGCCGTCCGGCGGCACCTGCACCGTTCCGAACGTCACGGCCTCAGATACCATCTCCAGCGGCTCCCGCAATTCAAGCGGAGCGCCCTTCAGCCGGTAGCCCATTCGGTCGGATTGAGGCGTGACCGTATATGACTCTTGGTAAAAACGTAATTTTGCTTCTTCTGTAAAAGCATGAAATTGAGCGCCTTCAAGCACTCGTATGACCGGATTTTTTTTCAGCGGCAGAAATCCTCTGCTGCTGACAGACCAATCAGGCGCTGAGAAACCATGCTGTCCGAAAGAATCGCTCAGACGGTACGCGATTGATTCCGAACATGGCGTCATACGGCCGAGCGGCAGCTCATCATCTTTTTGCAGCGCTCTTCCGCAAAAACCGCCGATCCCCGCTCTGACATATGTGCTTTTGCTTTCCATGACGGCGGGCACGTCAAATCCCCCCGCGACGGCGAGATAAGCGCGGCTCCCCATCTTGCACGGCCCGAATGAGACGACGCTGTTTTCCTTTATCAAAACCGGTTTCCACAGAGGAGCGGGCTCCCCATTAATATGAAAGGCGAAATCAGCTCCCGTGACGGCAATAACCGCAGGTTCTGAAAATTCAAAGGAAGGCCCGGGCCCCATGAGCGTAATTTCCAGTCCCGCCTCTTTTTCTTGATTTCCGGCAAGAAGATTGGCGATGCGCAGTGAGATCGTATCCATTGCGCCGCTTCCCAGCACACCGTATTTCTGATATCCCGTCCGCCCCTTGTCCTGAACCGTCGTCAAGAGACCGGGCTTTACCACTTTCATACTCATTCGGCTCCCTCCTTGATGCGGCTGTACTCCTCTGCCGTGATCCGGACGAATTTCACCGTATCGCCCGCTCTCAATAGACTCGGCGGATGTTCTTCCGGCCTGAAAAGCCGGAGCGGGGTGCTGCCGATCAGCTGCCAGCCGCCGGGAGTGGATATCGGATACACACCGGTCTGCATTCCCGCGATTCCTACTGAACCGGCCGGGATGGACGGCCTTGGCGACGCCTTTCTCGGCGCTCTGATCCGCTCAGACATTCCTCCTAAAAACGGAAATCCCGGCGCAAATCCGAGCATATAAACGAGATATTCGCCTTCAGTATGAATGCGGATGACGTCTTCCGGGGTCAGATCGTTCATCTCAGCGACCTCTTCTAAATCGGGACCGAAATCACCGCCGTAGCAAACGGGGATTTCCATCACCCGGCGCTCTTCTTTGCGGCCGGTCATTATATGGCTGAGACGTTCTGTCACTTCTTTCTTGACCAGGGCAAAAGGAGAGACGCCTTTTTTTATGTTTGAGACGGCATACACATCATAAAAGATCGTTAAGCTTGTGAATGCCGGAATACATTCAACGAAGCCCGGAAACGGCCGTTCTTCCATACAGGCTGCCGCCGCATGCACCCGGCTGTTGACCTCTTCGCTGATGTGCCCGCCAAAGCGGATGATAACGGCGGAATCACCGTACGGCTGTATATCAAGCGCTGTATTTCCGCTATACTGCATCATTGTCATCACCTCGTTGTATTCTTTCTCACTTACAGGACAGCAAGCGATTCATTTCGTATATCGGTGATCAGCATGTGCCCCGGTGAATGTGTTATTACGATGTCAGGCTTTGCTTCCATGATCACCGCCTGGGGCGTAACGCCGCAAGCCCAGAATACGGGAACTTCGCCTTCCCGCACCGTTACGGCATCTCCGAAATCCGGCTGATGCAAATCGCTGATACCGATGCTTTGCGGATTTCCGATGCGGACGGGGGCGCCGTGCACGGCGGGAAAACGTGACGTGACCTGCGCCGCGCGGACTGCAAGCCTTTCCGGAATCGGTCTCATGCTGACGACCATCTTTCCAGAAAACGGGCCGGCGGGAACACAGTCAATGTCTGTTTTATACATGGGGACATTCACACCCTCATCGATGTGCCTGATTGGAATGTGCTGATTAATAAGGGCTTGCTCGAATGAAAAACTGCAGCCGATTAAAAACCCGACATCATCATCCTTCCAATACGGCGTAATATCCGTTACCTCTTCAGTAAGCACGCCATGCCGATAAATCCTGTATTTCGGAAAGTCCGTCCGGATATCAGCTCCCGGCGCGGCTATTGCCGGAACGGGTGAACCCACATCCGTCACATCAAGCACCGGACAAGGCTTTTGATTGCGCTGGCAGAATAAGAGAAAATCAAAGGCAAGATCCTTTTGCAAAACGACGAGATTGGCTTGTGCGTAAGAAGCGGCCATCCCCGCCGTCGGCCCGGTCATCTGCCCCTTCCTGATCAGCTGTCTGACTTCTTCGGGGCTCATGTCACTCATATGGTTTTTCATATCATCAGCTCCATAGCTGCGGCATCTGCGTGAATAATGTATAGATGCCCATAACCGCCATGACAACCACTACGATCGCCCCTGCAATCGTGAGCCAGATCGGATGCTTGTAATCGCCGACGATTTTTTTCTTATAAGCGCCCAACAGTATCATCGCTAATGCAAGCGGCAGAATTAAGCCGTTAAGCGAACCGACAGCGACCAGAATTTTGGCAGGCTGGCCGATCGTAACAAAAATAAGAGTGGATACGATGATAAAACCGATAATGACGCCATGTGAGTGCTTTTCGATTTTTGTTGAAAATGATTTGAAAAATGACACCGATGTATAGGCGGCGCCGATGACAGACGTGATAGCGGCAGACCACATGATGACGCCGAAAATTTTATAGCCTACATTTCCCGCCGCAAGCCGGAATACAGAAGCCGCCGGATTTTCAGGATCAATGCTCAGGCCCTTTGAGACGACGCCGAGCACGGCGAGAAACAGGGCAATCCGCATAATCGATGTAATCAGAACGCCTGTGATGGAGCTTTTCGTAACCTGAGGGAGGACTTCCTTCCCTTGGATGCCTGAATCAAGCAAACGGTGGCCGCCGGCAAATGTAATGTATCCGCCGACCGTGCCGCCGACAAGCGTCACGATCGCCAGCACACTGATATGATCAGGCATAAAAGTTTTCACAACGGCGTGTCCGACCGGCGGAGCCGTCGTTACGGCAACATACACTGTCAATACGATCATGACGATTCCGGCGATCTGCATAAAACGGTCCATGACTTTTCCGGCTTCCTTTATGACAAAAATCAGCACCGCGACCGCTGCGCTGATTAAAGCGCCGATCTCCGGTTTGATTCCGAATAATACTTGAAGACCGAGACCCGCGCCGCCGATGTTTCCGATATTAAACGCAAGTCCGCCGAGCACGACCAGAAAAGCAATGGCATAACCGGCGCCCGGAAGCACCATATTGGCAATCTCTTGGCCGCGCTTTCCGGAAACCGCGATAATCCGCCATACATTGGTTTGCGCGAAAATGTCCAAAATAATAGAAATTAAAATGATAAAGCCGAAGCTTGCCGCCAATGTATTGGTAAACGTGGCCGTTTGCGTCAGAAAGCCGGGCCCGATTGATGATGTCGCCATCAAAAATGTCGCGCCTAAAAGAAGCGACCATTTGCCGGAAGCCTTTCCGGCTGTTTTTTTCTTTTGCTCCATGCTGTCTTCCTCCCTCTGCTGCTCAGTCTTTTGAAAGCGCGCTGATTTGAATGTCTGCCGCTTTTAATTCTTTTTTGATTGTTTTTGCGAATGTGAGGGCGTGGGCTCCGTCTCCGTGAATGCAGACCGTGTCCGCTTTCAGGCTTACAGCTTGTCCCTTACGTGATGTCACCGTGCTGTCTTTCACCATTTGAATCACTTGACCGACCGCTTTTTTGTCATCCTGAATCAGCGCATCCGGCTCTGAACGCGGCGTCAGCGTGCCGTCTTCCTGATAGGTGCGGTCCGCAAACACTTCGCTTGCCGTCCTCAGTCCGATTCGATCTCCCGCTTTAATCAGTTCGCTTCCGGAAAGCCCGAAAAGAATAAGCCCGGGATCAAAATGACAGACCGCCTGAGCGATGGCTTCTGACAGGCCGGGATTGACGGCGGCCATATTATATAAAGCGCCGTGCGGCTTCACATGCTGCATCTCGACACCTTCTGCTTTTAAAAACCCTGACAGCGCGCCGATTTGGTACAGCGTCAGATCATACGCTTCCTCGGGTGTAATCGCGATCTGCCGCCGCCCGAATCCCTGCAGATCGAACAGCCCGGGATGAGCGCCGATTTTCACGCCTTTTTCCGCCGCAAGCGCAACCGTTTTGCGCATCACGCTGGGATCACCCGCATGAAAGCCGCAGGCGATGTTTGCAGATGTCACATAATCCAAAATCTCTTCATCCAGCCCGATTTTATAAGCACCGAAACTCTCTCCTAAATCACAATTGATGTCAATCTGAAACATAAGATCCCTCCTGTATTGTAAACGTTTTATATGATTATCATTCCGCTATTCGGAATGACTATTCCGAATTGTTGGATTTCTCTTCATTATATTTAATTCTGACAGGTTTGAACATCCTTTTGTCAGAAAACCTACCATGGACCTAGTCATAAATCTGACAAAACAAAAAAAAGAGAGCCTCATACTGAGACTCTCTCTTTTTTCTATTATAACACCCAGTGGCGGATCGCTTTGGCGACCCCGTTTTCCGTGTTGACATCAGTCACCCAGTCAGCTGTTTCTTTCACAATGTCCTGCGCATTCCCCATGGCGACGCCGACACCCGCTTTTTCAATCATGGCAATGTCATTCAGACTGTCACCCATGGCCATCACATTTTCCATCGTGAAGCCGAGTTTTTCCGATACCTTCGCCAGCGCAGCCGCTTTGTTGATACCGAGGGCATTGACTTCGATGTTGATCGGACTGGAGTTTGTGATCTCGAGCTCCTTGTATTCCTTGAGCTCTTTCAGCACCTCATTCCGCACTTCGTCATCCTCGATTTCGAATCCGAACTTGAGCCACTGATGATCCGTAATCGTTTCCGGGAATTCCCCTCTCCACACTCTATCGACGGTAGAGGCCCAGAAATTCGTGTTGTGCTTATTCCTCAGATCCCATAATTTTTGAATATGATCGGTATGAAGAAGCTTGCGCTCAACCAGCTCAAAGTCAGAATCCCAGATTTCGCTGCCGTTTGCCGTGATTAAAAAGGATGACAGCTCGAGAGACTCAGCCAGTTCGCGGCAGGTCATCAGCGTGCGTCCTGTGCTGATGACGACGTGAATTCCTTTCGCCTCCGCTTCCTTGATCGCCCGCCGGTTTTCCTCCGGGATGAGCTGCTCGTCATTGAGCAGGGTTCCGTCCATATCAATCGCGATCAGTTTAATATCTGCGTTTTCTCTTTGTATCGGCATATATGTACCTCACTTTTTATAATGTAGTCGTCTCTATTTTAATACATATGACCCACAGGAACAAAAAACCGCTTCCTGCGTTTGGCGGGGAGAACGTTGAGGAAAAGAAATATTGAGGTGATGGAGGATGAAAGAAAGAAAACAAAAGAACAAACCGAATGAAAATCCTGAACATCATGATTTAACCGATCCGATTCCGCTGGAAGAGCTGAAGGAAAACGCCAATGACGAAAAACACAAACATGACCAAAGGGACAATTCACAAAGTGAAAGAGATTATGATACAAAATAACAGGCTTGTCCGAAAGCCGCCGCTGGAGGCGGCTTTTTTTACGATGGCTGGATATATATGCTGAGCTCAGCTTCCGCCACAGGCTTCCCGGCAACGGACGCTTTCGCCCTGCCGAACACAAAACCGCGCCTGATTCGCGTGACCTCAAAAAAAAGATCCAGACGGTCTCCCGGCAAAGCGGCACCTAACCTTTCCGCTTTCTTCACCGCGGATAAGAGACCGAGGCCGTCACCGCCGGTAATTCCCGCGCAAGCCGCCGTTTGGGCCATTGCTTCAACGACGAGCGAAAATGGCATCTCTCTTTGGGATTCAGTTATAAACCAGTCATTTTCACTGATGTTTTTGTAAGCAGCCGCCCATTTTCCGGCTTCACTGTTCGTCGTGCCGTCAATCAAAAGAAACGGAAAACGATGGGGCAATAGCTTCTGACTCATCACGCAGCCTCCCTTCTCTCTCATTATAACGCAAGAAAAAACCCGCGTCCCCCGACGCGGGTTCATTTTTATTGATTGAGCTTTTTGAGCACGATGCCGTGCAGCGGTTCATGCGGCTGAATACCGCAAATGTCTTGAAGAACGCCGCTCGTGCCTTTTTCCGCGATAAGCTTTTGCAGCTCAACCGCTTCCGGATCATCCTGATAGTCAAAGCGCATGGCGGCGGCGATGCCTTCTGCCAGCGCGTTCGGTTCTTTTATTTTTTTGGCCGGCCCTACTAATCTATCATTCGCTCCGAGTTTTCTGAGCGGTGATCTGGCGACTCTTGTCACATCATCCGTGATGTATTCATTTTCAAAGCGGCCGATGATTTTCTTCATGTACTGCTCGTGTTCGGCTTGCTTAAAGCCGTACGCTTTCACCAAGTACTCGCCCGTTTCTGAAAGTGCATCGTACACGACACGCCGGATTTCCGGATGGCCGATGGCCTCTTTGACGGTTTTTAATCCGCGCTGATAGCCGACGTACGCCGTAACGGCATGACCGGTATTGACGGTAAACAGTTTCCGTTCAATGAACGGCGTAAGGTCATCCGTAAACAACGCACCTTCCAGTACCGGCTGGCCGCCGGCAAATCCGGTTCTGTCTATGACCCATTCAAAAAACGGTTCTACGGATACTTTCAGCGGATCTTCATGGTGCTGAATCGGCACGATCCGATCCACCGCAGAATCCGGGAAGCCGACCGTCCGGTTCACGAGTTCCCGTTCCGCTTCCGTCAAATGTCCGAAAACTTCTTTTTTCAGAAAACTGCTGCCGCCGATCATATTTTCACAGGCAATGATATTGAGAGGTTCAGAGGACGTTCTGCGCTTCAGCCCTTCCGCGATGGACGGGGCGATGAGTCTTAGAACGTTCGGGCCCACCGCCGTCGTAATGATCGCCGCTTCATTGATCAGCCTGTACAGCTCTTGTTCTTGCACCGCGCTGTTGATGGCTGAAACGGGGCCGATGATTTCGGTCTGCCGGCCGCCGTCGGCAAGCTCCACGGTATATTCCTTCTTTTCATTGAGAAGGCTGACCATCGTTTCATTCACATCAGCGAAAACTACGTCATAGCCGGAATGATGGAGCAGGGCGCCGATAAAGCCCCGCCCGATGTTTCCCGCTCCGAAATGAAGGGCAATCATGTCAGTTCACCTCGCTGAAAATAGCGGCCAGTTCTTCTTCCGTCTTTGCACTGATCAGCCGTTCGATGTTTTCTTCCTCAGAGCAGGTGATGGCGATGTTTGACAGGATGTCTAAGTGTTCATTGTTTTTTCCGGCAATACCGAAAACGACCTTTGCCGTATTGCCTTCACCGTATTCAACACCGTCCGGAATCTGGATGACGGAAATGCCTGAATGAAGCACCTCATCCTTCGCATCTTCCGTGCCGTGCGGGATCGCGATGAAATTCCCCATAAACGTCGATGATGTTTCTTCACGTTCGAACATTTTTTCCACATAGCCGTTCTTCACGTAGCCGTTATCAATCAATGTCTGTCCCGCGAGGCGGATGGCATCCTCTTTTGAGTTCACCGTCTGGTTCAGTTTGATGTTCGCTTTAGCCAATACTTCCATGATGAAGATCCCTCTTTCTGTTTGATTAGTTTTTAAGCTTTTCAATCAGTTCATCGTATTTCGGGCTGTTCAAGAAATTATCAACCGAAATGTGCACCGCCTGCGGCAGCTTCGCTTTCGCGCGGTCAGTCAGGTCCTTATGCGTAATGACGATATCCGCGTCATTCGGCAGATTATTGATCGACGTATTTGTCACATTAATATCCAGGTCTGCTTTTTTCACTTTGTTTCTTAAAATGGAGGCGCCCATTGCGCTCGATCCCATACCCGCGTCACACGCGAAGATAATGCGGCTGACTTGGTCGGCGGAAATATCAGCGGCGCTGTTTTCCGATTCTTCCTCTTTGTCCGCCAACGCGGCCGCCGCTTCACTTTTCCTGCCTTTCATTTCCTGCATTTTTTCCGCCGCGGCTGTCAAATCTTCTTCGCCCGCTTTAGACGATTTCAGAATAAGCGCCGAAACGATAAACGATACGGCCGCGGCAACGATGACGCCCGCCAGCACGCCGAGATAGCTTCCTTTCGGCGTCAGCGCTAAAATGGCGATGATGCTTCCCGGAGATGATGCGGCGACAAGACCCGCGTTAAAGATCGAGAATGTAAGCAGTCCGCTCGCTCCCCCGGCGATCGCCGCGAGGATCAGCATCGGTTTCATTAAAATGTAAGGGAAATAGATTTCATGAATCCCCCCGAAGAAATGAATGATCGCCGCTCCCGGAGCCGTCGATCTTGAAGAGCCTTTCCCAAAGAACATATATGCCAGTAAAATACCGAGTCCCGGCCCGGGGTTCGCTTCCACTAAGAACAGAATGGATTTACCCGCTTTGGCGGCCTGCTCGATTCCGATCGGACTTAAAATGCCGTGGTTGATCGCGTTATTCAGGAACAGGACTTTCGCCGGTTCTACGAAAACGCTTGCAATCGGCAGCAAATTCGCGTGGACAATGACTTCCACACCCGCCGCCAGCAATTTGTTAAGAGACAGGACGACCGGGCCGATCGCATAAAACGCGATAATCGTGAGCACAGCTCCGATAATTCCCGCCGTGAAGTTGTTGATCAGCATTTCAAAACCCTGTCTGACTTTATCTTTAAATACACGGTCTAATTGTTTAATGAGATAACCGCCCAAAGGCCCCATAATCATTGCCCCTAAGAACATCGGAATGTCCGCTCCGACAATGACTCCGATGGCCGCCGTCGCTCCGACGACTCCCCCGCGGTGATCGTAAATCATTTTTCCGCCCGTATATGCGATTAAAAGCGGCAGAAGATACGTAATCATCGGGGTTACCAATGTATTCAGCTGCGGATTCGGAAACCATCCCGCTGGAATAAACAGCGCGGTGATAATTCCCCATGCGATAAAAGCGCCGATATTCGGCATGATCATACCGCTTAAATAACTGCCGAACCGCTGTATCTTCACTTTCATGCCAGCTTGCTGTTCTTGCTGCATGTTCATTCCCTCCCTGTTTGCTTGCCTTCAGATGAAAATAAATAAGACACGGGGTTTCTCTCTCCCCTGTGTCTTCATCATAAAACGCTTACAATTCCCATTCAATGAAAAGTAAAGAGGAGTTTGGCACAGAGACTGTGACAACTCCTTAACAAAAAAAGACACCTCATCAAAGGTGTCTTACCGCTTTCTGTATATAATGTGTCCTTTTGTGACGACGAGTTTGGCAATGAGCCGCTCACTGACAATAAACACCGGATACGCACATACGAGCGCGAAAATGGCGGCCGGCACATACCGCGCTGCCGGAAACATCGGCATGACGGCGGTTCTGGCCATCTGCACAAGATAAATCAAAAGCACCGTGATCGCAATGGCCGCAGCCATAATCGGAGCTGATACTTTATATTCACGCAATTTCACATGGCAATGCCCGCACTGAAACTGGCACGGGATCATGGATGATCTGACCATGTCGCCTGTAATCGGCTTGCCGCAGTTCGGGCAGGTCGTTTCTTTCATGTTTATTCCTCCATTCAACTCTTCTATTATAACAGAGTCTGACTACGTCTTTTACATTTGTGATTGTTCAACATTTTTTCACATATTTTATCATCAGGCTCTTGTGTGCATTTGTGAAAACATCTACTCTTAGAGGGAGGTTCATCACTCATTCGCATAAAAAGGAGGATGCAGAATTGCTTCCGATTCACAGACAGCAAACCTTGCTTGAATGGCTGAAAGAAGAGGGCGCGCTGAAAATCTCTGACATAAGCGAGAGATTCGGCGTCTCCGAGATGACCGTGTACAGAGACGTCAATCAGCTGGCGGATGCAAACCGGATTATCCGGACACCCGGCGGCATTACGCTCCCTCCCGCTTCAGAACGAAGCGCCAATCAATGCGGCTATTGCCTGCGGCCGATTCAGCATTCGTATTCTGTTCAGCTTATTACCGTTTCACAAGCCGTTGAGCAGATGTGCTGCATTCATTGCGCGATTTTGCGGTATGAGGATAAAAAGGAAGAAGTGTCCCACGTCATTTGTAAAGATTTTCTTCTCCAGACGACGCTGACGGCCGCTTCCGCATACTATTTAGTCCATGCCGATATTGACCTTCACTGCTGCCGGCCTCAGGCGATTCCCTTCTCAACGCTTGATTACGCAGAACGGTTTCAAAAAGGATTCGGCGGGATCATTTGCACCTTTGACGAGGCGGCGGACATCATCTTACACGACAGGCAGAAGGGATGCACCTGCAGCAAGACATAACAACAACCAACCGGAAGGCGGTGTCATCATCCATGAGACAGAACAAACGCTGGCTCGTCTTTTTGCTGTTCCTTGTTTTGATTCCGAAAACAAGCTTCGCCCACGCCTACATCACAAACTCAAATCCGGGTGAGAACAGCGAATTAAAACAAGCGCCGAAGCAGATTGAAATTGAGTTTAATGAACAGATTGAAGAAGGCTTCCACTCCATTAAGGTCTATAATTCATCCGGTGAACGGGTTGACGCGGGCAAAACGGTGATTCAAAAAAATAATGCCCGCATCATGACCGCGGCATTGAAAAAAAATCTGCCGCATGATATTTACAGAGCGGAATGGAACGCGGTATCGGCCGACGGACATCCGGTATCCGGCGTCATCCCTTTCAGTGTCGGAAAAGCCGGCGGAGAACTTCAGGAGCAGACATCATCGCAAGCGGCGCTTCATCCCGAAGCGGCCATCGGCCGCGGTATTTTGTACACCGCTCTCTCCCTGTTTATCGGCACGGCTTTTTTCCATCTGTTTTGGTACAGAAATAATAAAGATTCATCAAAAGCAAAACGAACTGTAAAGCTGCTCGTGATTTCTTTATGTGTAACGGGGCTCGCGCTTATCTGCCAGCTCCCGATCCAGACGAAAGAAAACGCGGGCGGCGCTTGGAGCGCCGCGTTCCAGCCGGACTATGTAAAAGAAACGCTTCTGAAAACGGCAGGCGGGTACGTCTGGATGATCCAGATCAGCTTATTTATCCTGCTCGCCCTGTCCATGATCCCGCTGTTGAAGAAGAAAGCATTCCGGTCATTTGCGTACTGGACGGCGCCGCTGTTGTTCTTCTTCGCTTCGCTTTTGGCAAAAGCATTCGCCGGGCATGCGGCGGTTATCGACGAAAAAGCGGTCGGCATCGCGATGGACTTTCTCCATTTATCGGCCGCGTCTGTATGGATGGGCGGTATCGCCGCGCTTGTGCTGCTTCTTTCATCAGAGTGGAGAAAACCCGATAAAACCATCGCTTGGGAAACGGTCAGACGGTTTTCTCCTTGGGCGTTCGCCTCTGTCGGTGTGCTGTTATTTTCAGGTGTGCTGAACGGATTTTTCATTATCCGCACGTTTGATTCACTCTTTCACACCGCTTACGGTAAGACGCTCCTTTTGAAAATCGGACTGTTTGTCATCATGCTTGTGCTCGGCGCCGTTCACGTATGGATGACGAAGTTCAGCAGAAAAAGGAGCATCAGCGCAACGATAAAGGCCGAATGGGCACTAGGCATTGCGGTGTTATTTACAACCGCCGTCTTCACAAGCCTGCCCAGCCCGCCGCCGCCTGCGCCATTGCCTTTTAACGGCTCAGAAACGATCGGAAACGGGGAAACCCTGTCCTTGCACATTACGCCGAACCAGCCGGGTAAAAATGAATTTCAAGTCATTGTCACCGATCACAACGGCAGCTTGGTAAAAGACATTCAGCAATTTACGGTCACTGTTTACCAGACGGGCTTCAGCGGCAAACAGCATGAAAGCACCTTTGATTTGAAGAAGACGAAGGAAGGCACATTCGAAGCCGCTAACCTGTCCATCACCGAAAAGGGAAACTGGAAGATCAAAGTCCACGGGCTGACAAACGATTTTAATGAAATCAACCAAATATTCTCAACGACAAACTAAGGAGTGTATCTCATGTTGAAAAAAAAGGCTTTATTATTCATATCCGCCGTGACCCTGTCACTCGTCGGTTTTACGGCGACAGCAAGCGCCCACGTCTCAGTCAAACCCGCGGAATCCGCGGCCGGTTCCTGGGAAACCTACACGATGAAAGTGCCTGTAGAAAAGAATGAGCCGACAACGAAAGTCGTGCTGAAAATGCCCGCCGGCGTTGAATTTCAGCAGTATCAGCCGATTCCGGGCTGGAAAACATCCGTATCCAAACATGATGACAAAGCGGTCTCCGTCACTTGGGAAGCAAAGGACGGCGGCATTCAGCCCGGCCAATTCCAGCAGTTCACGTTCGTTGCGAAAAATCCTGAAAAGAGCGGAGATGCCGCTTGGGACGCTTACCAATATTACAAAGACGGCAGCATTGTAGAATGGACGGGTGATGAGAAAGCCGACACGCCTCACTCGATTACGAAAATCACGAAATCGGCCAGCGTGACGGATGCGCACGGAGCTGAACAGTCAAACGAAGAAAGCAAATCCGGCGTATCAGCGCTTGATATTGCAGCCATCGTTCTGTCAGCTGCGGCGATTATCCTTTCCATCGCGGCGCTTGTAAAGAAAAAACGCGCGTAAGCAAAAAGCGATCCGGCTCTAAAGAGCCTGCGATCGCTTTTTTTCTTATCCGCGGCCTGCCTGGAATGACGGATATTTGGTCATTCCCCCGTCAGCAAACAGCGTAATGCCGGTTACGTAGCTTGATTCCTTTGAAGCAAGCCAGACGGCGACAGCCGCGATTTCTTCCGGCTCACCGATATATCCCATCGGAATCATGCTTTCCACATCTTTTTTCTGAACGGGATCCGCAAATTTTTCCGCGTTGATCGGCGTATTGATGGCTCCCGGCCCGATGTTGTTGACACGGATGCGCTTCGGCGCGTACTCCAGCGCCAGCGTTTCCGTCATCAATTTGATGCCGCCTTTACTCGCCGCGTAGTGAACAAACAGAGGCCATGGAATCATTTCATGTACGCTTGACATGTTAATGACGTTTCCTTGAATATCATTCTCTACGTAATATTTAATGGCTTCGCGGCTTCCTAAGAAAGCGCCGGTCAGATTGGTATTGATGACTTTGTTCCAGTCTTTGAGCGGCATTTCATGCGACTGAACCGGATTTTCCATACCGGCGTTATTGATCATGACATCCAATGTGCCGAATTCCTTCACCGCGGTCTGCACGATGTTTTTGACATCTTCTTCTTTTGTGACGTCGCCTTGAATGATGACCGCTTCGCCTCCCGCTTTTTGAATCTCTTCTTTAACGGTTTGGGCGTCTTTTTCATTACTATAGTAGTTAACCACGACTTTCGCCTGCTCCTGTCCGAAGCGGATCGCCATCGCTTTTCCTAATCCTGATGAAGCTCCCGTAATGGCAACGACTTTTCCTTTTAAATCCGTGTACATGTTCAAACCTCCTGCATTTGTTATGAATTTGATTTCGCAACGCCTAAGAATACCGCGGCCACAATGATCAGGATAATCCCGATGGCAATGGCGACCAGCTGACGCTTCGTTTTGCTCTCACGGAGAATGAAGATTCCGCCGAGCGTGCTGATGACGATCCCCATTTGAGAGAGGGAAAAACTTGTCGCAACTCCGACGCGCGGCTGTGAGATGAACAGAAACATATTCCCGAGCGCCCAGATGATTCCCGGCAGAATGTTCTTGAGGGCGTACTTATTAAACGGTTTATGCTTGTACGTCAGGAGCAGTCCGCCGATGACCATCCCGATCGCCTGCGGCAGGAGCGCTGACCATCCGGATACGCCGAACAGCCGGGCCACAACGACATAGACCAAATAACCGAGCGTGGAGATCAGCAGGATGACAATGCCTTTTTTTAAGTTTCCCGGTTCTCCGTCCGCCCGCCCCTTTTTATCTTCTAAAGATGTGAGCACAATCCCGATGATGATAAAAATAAGGGCGAGAATACCCAGCGTAATCGCGATCGGGGTTGACCATTCTTTGAATACGATCACACCGAACAAAGAAGTCGAGACGAGCTGCATTCCCGTTGATATCGGCATCGTTTTTGAAACGCCCATCAGCTGTATGCTTTTAAGCTGATTGCTTTGGCCGAGTGACCAAAACAGCCCCGAGATGATGCCGACAATAAAAATGCGCCCAGACAGCACCGGGTGGACAAACAGATACAACACAAACGAAACGATGAGCGCCCCGATTGTCGTTCCCAGCGTCTGGCTGTAAGGCCCGCCGCCTAATTTGACGTTAAATAACACGATGCTCCCCCAAAATAAAGCCGGGAGAAGAGCCAATAATATATCCATGATGGCGACCTTCTTTCAATCGTATTTGCTGTTATTTTGTCTGGAATCGAACCGATTATTCCCGCAAGATCAAAAAAGCCTGCCGGCGATATTCACCGGCAGACTGCTCAATAAAAACAGCCCCGCTTAGAAGCGGGGCTTTCTTTTCGGCTCATTAAAGTCCGATAGACATGTATTTGGTTTCCAGGTACGGCTCAATGCCTTCCGTACCGCCTTCACGGCCGATGCCGCTTTCTTTCATTCCTCCGAACGGCGCTTGAACCGCGGACGGACCGCCGTCATTCCAGCCGATGATGCCGTATTCAAGCTGTTCAGAAATATAGATGCCGCGGCGGTAGTTTTCTGTGAAGAAATAAGCCGCAAGCCCGAACGGCGTATCGTTCGCAAGCTTGATCGCTTCATCAATATCTGAGAACGTAACGATCGGCGCAACCGGGCCGAATGTTTCTTCATGCATGATGTTCATGGATGTATCTACATTTGACAGCACGGTCGGTGTCACGAAATAGCAGCCTTTTTCATCGTTTTGGTCATACGTTCCGCCCGTCAGCACTTTTGCGCCTTTTTCCACGGCGTCATTAATTTGGCCGACGATTTTATCGAAGCCTTTTTTGTTGATGACAGGGCCGACGTTTACGCCTTTTTCAAGACCGTTTCCGACTTTGAGTTTCGCAGCTTCTTCACTCAGTTTTTTCGCAAACTCGTCTTTTACGGATTCGTGTACGATCAGCCGGTTCGCACAGACGCAGGTTTGGCCGGCATTTCTGAATTTAGAGGCCATTGTTTGGGCTACCGCCAGATCAAGATCAGCGTCTTCATCCACGATCAGCGGCGCATGTCCGCCAAGCTCCATTGACATATGTTTTACGGTGTCGGCGCTGTTTTTCATCAGGATTTTGCCGACAGGCGTTGAGCCGGTAAAGGTAATTTTGCGGATTTTCGGGCTGCTGGTGAAGACGTTTCCGATTTCGGCTCCGTCACCGATCACCACTTGCAGCACGTCCTTCGGAATTCCCGCTTCATATGCGAGACGCGCAAGGGCGTAAGCGGAAAGCGGCGTATCCTCCGCCGGTTTGATGATGAACGTACAGCCTGCCGCCAAAGCGGGCGCGGCTTTTCTTGTAATCATCGCATTCGGGAAATTCCACGGCGTGATCGCGGCTACCGGGCCGACCGCCTGACGGGTGACGACAATCCGTTTGCCCGTTGTCGGCGCAGGTACTGTTCTGCCGTAAATCCGTTTTGCTTCTTCGGCGAACCATTCAATATAGCCGGCGCCGTATAAAACTTCTCCGACCGCTTCTTCGTACGGTTTGCCGTTTTCTTTCGTAATTAATTCCGCAAGTTCTTCTTTATTTTCAACAATCAGCTCATACCATTTTCTCAAAAGTGAGGCACGTTCTCCCGCTGATGTTTTGGACCATGATTGAAACGCTTGATGTGAACGTTCAATCGCTTTTTCAACATCTTCAGCCGTCTGCTGGGGGATGCTTTCGATCGCCTCTCCCGTTGCCGGGTTGTACACTGTTAATTGTTCTGGCATATTGAACATTCCTTTCTTTCCTATAGTAAAGCCATTGAATGCTAGTTGATGTATCTCACACTTTCATGATAGCAGACACATCCGCCGGCATTCCAATAATTGAACTCACAGAGCTGCTTCGATAATGGAAAGGCCTTCTTTGAGCTGCTCATCCGTCACGACAAGCGGCGTCAGGAATCTGATAATGTTGCCGTTAATGCCGGCCGTCAGCAGCAGCAGTCCGTTCTCGTTCGCCGTTTTGGCGATCGCCGCGGCTTTTGCTTTGTCCGGTTCCCGCGTGTCCGGATCTTTGACAATTTCGATGGCCGCCATCGCGCCGAGTCTGCGCACTTCTCCGATACAGGCATGCTCTTTTTTCCACTCAAGCGCTTGATGCTCGATGATCCGGCCGATCACCTCGGAACGCTGATTCAGCCCTTCTTCTTCAATAATATCCAAGACCGCAAGCGCAGCCGCACAGCCGAGCGGGCTTCCCGCATATGTGCCCCCGAGTTCCCCCGGCGCGGCGGCATCAAGCATTTCCGCCCGGCCGATGACGCCGCTCAGCGGCAATCCGGCCGCAAGTGATTTGGAAACGGTGATCAAATCAGGAACGGCCCCGAAATGTTCAATCGCAAAATACGTTCCCGTTCTGGCAAAACCGGTCTGGATCTCATCCGCCACAAAAACGATGCCGTGTTTTTGACAAAAAGCGGCGACGTGCTGGACGAAACGTTTTGACGGAATGATGAAGCCTCCTTCTCCCTGAACCGGCTCCATGACGACACAGGCGACGGTTTCCGGTGCAACTGCGGCGATAAAGAAATCCTCAAAAGCGCTGATGATAAAGTCGTCATACTGCTCGTCGCTCATGCCGGCCGGCTTTTGATAATAGTAAGGAAACGGCGCCTGATACACCTCTGAGGCAAACGGGCCGAAACCGAATTTATAAGGCTTCACCTTGCTCGTCATGCTCATCGTCATGTTCGTGCGGCCGTGGAACCCTCTTGTAAATGACACGACAGCCTGGCGCTTCGTATATTTTCTGGCGATTTTCACGGCGTTTTCCACCGCTTCCGCCCCCGAATTAAGAAAAATCGCTTTTTTCGCATGATCTCCCGGCGCAAGGGCGCAAAGTTTTTCGGCCAGCTCAATATAAGACGGATACATCATGACGTTAAATCCCGGGTGAATCAGATCCTCCGCCTGTTTCTTCACGGCCTCCACCACTTTCGGATGGGAATGGCCGACATTCAGCGTTCCGATCGCTCCGGCAAAATCAATGAATCGTCTGCCGTCCAAATCGTACAAAAGCGCCCCTTCCCCTTTTACCGCCATGCTGCGGTTTCCATTGCCGACCCCCTTGGAAACGAATTGATCCCGTTTTTGCTGCCACTGGGCAGTTGTCACTTCCGATGATGCTGTTCGACTCATAGATTCCATCCCCCTGCATTGTTTTCTTATCATTCTGACTTCTTTTTGGTATGATGAAAAGTACCAAAATCAATTTATCCATGGTATCAGAAAGGGGCATGGTCTGGATGCTGACGATTTCCATTGATCATTCGGAAACGGCGGATTATATCTATCAGCAGATCTATCAGCACATAAAAGCGGCCGTTTTAAAGCGCAGCCTGATGCCTCATACAAAGGTGCCGTCTAAACGGGAGCTTGCCGAGACACTCAAGGTCAGCGTGAATTCAGTGAATTCAGCTTATCAGCAGCTGCTTTCGGAAGGTTATTTATATGCGGTTGAAAGAAAAGGCTTTTTCGTGGAGGAAATTGAAACGTTTGATCATGAAGAAACGCCTTCGCTCTCATTGCCTGAAGATTTAAAAGAGCGGGAGACGGATAAAAGCGGCTGGATTTCGTTTTCTCATATGAGCGTGGATACGGCGCATTTCCCCCTGAAAAGCTGGTTCCGCTGTGAGCATAAAGCAGCCGCCCGTTCATTTCATACACTCGGAGAACTCGTCCACCCGCAAGGTTTATATGAAGTCCGTGAAACAATTTCGCGGCTTATTTCTCTGACAAGGGGCGTTACATGCCGCCCGGAACAAATCGTGCTCGGAGCGGGCACGCAAATGCTGATGCAGCTGCTGACGGAACTGCTGCCAAAAGACGCGCTCTATGCCATGGAGAACCCGGGATATATGAGGATGTACCGGCTGCTGCAAAACCTCGGGAAAAAGGTTGCGACGATCAGCCTTGATGAAAAAGGCATGTCCATGAACGAAATCGAAAAACGCCGGCCCTCTGTATTGATCACCACGCCTTCCCATCAATTCCCCTCAGGCGTGATCATGCCCGCTTCCCGGCGGATTCAGCTTTTAAACTGGGCCGCCGAACAGAACGGCCGCTTCATCATTGAAGATGATTATGACAGTGAATTTAAATATGACGCCGATACGATACCGGCGCTTCAAAGCCTTGACCGGTTTCAAAATGTCATCTACATGGGGACCTTTTCAAAATCCCTTTTCCCAGGTCTGCGCATCAGCTACATGGTTCTGCCGCCCGGGCTTTTGCGGACGTTCAAAGAGAGAACGTATGACCTGCATACGTGCAGCACGCTTGCCCAGCTCGCGCTGAAAGAATTTATCGAATCAGGTGAATATCAGAAACATATTAAAAAGATGAAGCAGCATTATAAGAACATGCGGGAACGCCTCATTTCGGCTTTGGAAGAAACATTCGGAGAAAGAATCAGTGTAAAGGGCGCCAATGCGGGGCTTCATTTTGTCACTGAGTTTGACTGCGCCCGTTCAGAAAAAGAGATATTGGCACGGGCGGATGCAGAACAGCTCGACCTGTTTGCGATGAGCCGGTTCCGTCTGAAAGCAGGAGGCGATTCAAACAAACCGCAGCTTATCCTGGGGTTCGCCCGCCTGAAGGAGAGCGATATTCAAGAAGGCGTCCACAGGCTTTACCGGGCAGTTTCCGGTGCATAAAAAAACCCCCGGAATTCGGGGACTTATTTACCAGCGGTCCGGCTCTGTCTGCAAAATCGCCTCCAGCAGGCCGGGAAACGCCGCTTGTAAATCATCTTTGCGCAGGGAATAATAACGGTGCTTCCCGTCTATACGTACTTGGGCGACCCCCGCTTCCCGCAGCACTTTGAAGTGATGGGACAGCGTTGATTTAGCGACCCGGACATCAGCGCAGGTTCCGCACGTTTTTTCTGTTGTTTCCGCCAATTGTTTGACCAGCTCTAAGCGGAGCGGATCACTCAGAGCATGAAGAACCTTTGTCAGCTGTAAGCGTTCGGTTTCAGGATGGTTTGGAATGTTCATGAGTCAAATGTAACACAGATCATCGGCGGGTGACAATTTAGGCGGTGAGGGTTTTTCCTTTACCATTCACTGCGAAACATGTTACAGTTAGTTCGATGATATTCGAACTATTACAAATAAACCCAATCAGGAGGAATAACAATGATCGTCTTACAGGCTTACATGAAAGTAAAAGCGGATAAACGCGAGGAATTTTTAGGAGAAGCACAATCACTTGTTCAGCATTCACGCGCGGAAGAAGGAAATGTGCAATACGATCTTTTCGAAAAAGTCGGTGAGGAAAATACATTCGTTATGCTTGAGCAATGGAAAGATGAAGAAGCGATGAAATTCCACAACGCAACTGACCATTTCCAAGGATTCGTGGCAAAAGCAAAAGAAGTGCTGAGTGCGCCGCTTGACGTCGTCCGCACAGAACTGTCAGAGTAACGAAAGGATGAATGACATGAACGAAGTCCTTCAAATATTAACAGACCACCGTTCCATCCGCAGCTACACAGATGAACCCGTATCGGATGAACAGCTGGACCTTATCATCCAAGCCGCTCAGGCAGCGCCGACTTCCATTAACGGCCAGCAATTTACCGTTATTGCGGTGAAAGATAAGGAACGGAAGAAAAAAATATCCGAATTGGCCGGCGGCCAGCCGTGGATTGACCAAGCGCCGGTTTTCCTTTTATTCTGCGCTGATTTTAACCGTGCCAAAATTGCGCTTGAAGAGTATAATGATACACCGCTTGAGATCACGAACGGTTTAGAGTCCGTCTTAGTCGGAGCCGTAGATGTCGGGATTGCGCTGGGTACGGCAACGGCTGCGGCTGAATCAATGGGACTCGGCACTGTGCCGATCGGCGCCGTGCGCGGCAAGCCGGACGAACTCATTGAATTGCTGAAACTTCCGAAATACGTTTTCCCGGTTTCCGGTCTCGTCATCGGCCATCCGGCAGACCGCTCCGCGAAAAAACCGCGTCTGCCGCAAGCAGCCGTTCTGCATCATGAAACGTATCAAGAAGAAGATGTAAGAACCCATATCGAGGCCTATGACAAGCAGATGTCCGAATACATGAAAAAACGCACCGACGGACAGGAAACGAGAAACTGGTCACAAGGCATCACCTCCTACTATAAGCAGCTTTATTATCCTCACATTCGTGAAATGCTTGAAAAACAAGGATTTAAGACGGAAAAATAAGCGATCAGCCTGCCGGAACACTCCGGCAGGTTTTTTCTATTTCTCAAACAAAAGCGTTGACACTATGTAAAAATTTTTGTTAATATTTTCATCATATACTCATTGGTTTTCTGTGAACCGGTGGGTTTTCTATTGTGACGAAAGAAGGAATCTGGGCTTATGAATGATAAGAAAACGGATATTCTGCTGGCGGCAAGAAAGCTTTTTTCCGGGAAAAGCTTTTCGTCCGTTTCGATGCAGGCGATCGCAGAGGAGTGCAAAGTCTCCAAAGCGTCTTTATATAAGCTGTTTGAATCAAAGGAAGACCTGCTCCTGGAGCTGCTCGATTTTAACCAGAAACAGATGGTAGCCGCCGCTTCATTATTGAATGAAGAAACAAGCCTCTCCCCTGAGGAACGGTTTGCCAAAAAACTGATGGCTGAGCTTGAAGGCTTCAGGCGCAATCAGCAGTTTTTTAATATGCTGATGTACGGAAGCCCCTCTTCCATTAATGAACGGGTAAAACGGCATATTCACAGGGCCCGCTCCACCTTTATCTGCTGGCATCGCGATTCACTGATTCAGACGTACGGCGAAGACATTATTCCTTATGTATGGGAGCTGGTGATCGTCCTGCAGGGGCTCCTGAGAGAATGCATCACGCTGATTAAGCTGGAAAAAGAACCGCTCGCCCTGGAGCCGCTCACGGAGTTTATCATCCGCCATCTCAATCTCATCGTCGAAAACAGGACAACCGAAACCGCTTTGCCTCAGGAGATGATTGACCTTTATATCGCCTCCGCTTCCTCATTTGAGCCGAAAGACAAAACCGTATTGCTGGCTGAAAGCCTGAAGGAACTGAAAGAAGCCGTCTCAGCCCTTCCGGAGGAAAAATATGACGCCGCAGGACTCGCTTCCGCTGCGGCTATGCTGGAGAAAGAATCAGCGGACAAACAGCCGCGGGATTTTCTCATCAAAGCGCTCATCGGTTATTTGGAGCAGGCCGGACCGCTGCACCAGCCGCTTGCAGCCGTTAAAACATTGCTCAAACTATAAAGAAAGAAGGAATCAGCTTGAATAAGAGTATTAAAACTGCACCATACAACCGCTCTGTCATTGTCGGGATTCTTTTGGCGGGTGCGTTCGTCGCCATTTTGAACCAGACACTGCTTATTACGGCGCTGCCGCACATTATGAATGACTTCAATATAGACGCCAACAAAGCGCAATGGCTGACAACATCGTTTATGCTGACGAACGGGATTTTGATTCCGATTACCGCGTTTTTAATAGAGAAATTCACAAGCCGCACCCTCTTGATTTCCGCCATGAGTATTTTCACGGCGGGCACCATTGTCGGCGCATTCGCCCCGAACTTTCCGGTGCTCTTAACGGCCCGGATTATTCAGGCGGCCGGCGCCGGAATTATGCTGCCGCTCATGCAGACGGTATTTCTCACGATTTTCCCGATGGAAAAGCGCGGCCGCGCCATGGGTATGGTCGGCTTGGTTATTTCGTTCGCGCCGGCGATCGGCCCGACGCTTTCCGGATGGGCGGTCGAAGCATTCTCTTGGCGGTCTTTGTTTTATATTATCTTCCCGATCGCAGTCATCGATTTGCTTTTAGCGATTATTCTGATGAAAAACGTCACGACATTACGAGAAACACAGATTGATATTTTATCTGTGATCTTATCGACCCTCGGATTCGGCGGTCTGCTTTACGGCTTCTCAAGCGCCGGTTCATCAGGGTGGACCAGTACTGAAGTGCTGACTTCGCTGCTTGTCGGAGCGGTCGCGCTGATTTTCTTTATCGCAAGACAGATGAAGCTCAAAAAACCGATGCTGGAATTCCGTGTGTTTTCTTTCGGGATTTTCAGCCTGACCACCCTGCTCGGAACGCTTGTTTTCGCGCTGCTGATCGGAACGGAAACCATTCTCCCGCTTTACACGCAAAAAGTCCGGGGCGTATCCGCGTTTGATACCGGATTAATGCTTTTGCCGGGCGCGATTGTGATGGGGATGATGTCTCCGTTTATCGGCCGGGTGTTTGACAAAATCGGCGGAAAGGGCCTTGCGATGACCGGATTCTTCATCATCCTGCTCACGTCCCTGCCGTTTATGAATCTGACGGACTCGACGTCTCTCATTTGGATTGTCGTCGTTTATACCGCGCGGCTTTTGGGAACAGCCATGATTATGATGCCGGTGACGACAGCGGGTATCAACGCCCTGCCGCGCCACTTAATTCCGCACGGCACAGCCATGAACAATACCGTCCGACAAGTCGGCGGTTCTATCGGTACGGCGCTGCTAGTTTCCGTGATGAGCAGCCAGGCCGCGCACGCAAATGCGACAACTCCGGCAAACGCCGCCCTGCACGGCATGAATGCGGCATTTGTCGTAGCCGCCTGCATCGCGCTGGCCGGCTTCCTCCTATCTTTTATATTGAAGAAAAAACCGCGTCAGCCCGAGCAGCAGCAGGCCGTTACGCGGTAAACCAAAAAGAACCCGATCACGTATGTGACCGGGTTCTTTTTTTACTTCTCGATTCCGTCTTTAACTTCTTTCACCATTTGCGCCATGGATTCCAGGCCGCCTCCTGATAAATACCATGTAGCTGAATCAAGGTAGACAACATGGTTGTTTTTCACCGCTTTCACCGATTTTACATAATCATTTTCAACCACTTGTTTTGTTGAAGATTTTGTGCCGATCGCTGTTCCGCGGTCAACGACAAACATATAATCAGGGTTTGTTTTGGCGATATATTCATAAGAAATGCTTTGTCCGTGCAATGAGGCTTCGATGTTTTTGTCAGCCGGTTTGACGCCGAACACATCATGAATGAAGCCGTATCTTGATTTAGATCCGAACGCGCTGATTTTGCCGTCGTTCGCCATCACCACTAACCCGTTTTTATCCGTGCTGCTTGTCTTTTTCTTCAGATCCGCAATGGATTTGTCAATTTTCGCAAGCTTATCTTTCACTTCATTTTCTTTGTTAAAGATTTTGCCGATCACTTCGGTGTTGTGCTTGAATCTGTCAACGTAGTTTGTATAGTCATCATCAAGGTAAATCGTCGGCGCGATTTTTGAGAACTCTTTATAAGAATCAGATTGTCTGTGAGCGATAATGATTAAATCCGGGTCAATATCCGCGACTTTTTCAAAATCCGGTTCTTTTAAACCGCCTGTATTGGTGTATTTATCACTTTTATATGAAGATAAGTATTTTGGAATGTTTTGTTTCGGAAGCCCCGCCACATGATCCTGTAAACCCAGTTCATCCATCGTGTCCAGCATTCCGAAGTTGAATACGACGACTTTTTTCGGATTCTTCGGCACTTTGACGCCTTCTTTGTTCAGGTCATCTTTGATTGTGATTGTTTCTTTTGATTTGCCTGATGTTTTGTTCCCGTTTCCGCATGCAGAAACAACAAAAATCGTAACGAGCGCAATGAATAGCAATGCGAATTTTTTCATGATTTTCACCTCATCTGGTTTTTAAGAAAAGTACACACCGATCCGCTGACTGTCAATCTCTTGAATCGGGATGGTCATATCATAAATATCTTCAAGCACGGAGGTTTCAATGATCTCCTCCGCCGGCCCTTCTTTGACGATCCGGCCGTTTTTCAGTGCAACGATATGGTCTGAATATACGGATGCGAAGTTGATATCGTGAATCACTACGACGACCGTTTTTCCGAAGTCTTCCACAAGCCGCTTCAACAGCTTCATCATTTCAACGGAATGCTTCATATCTAAATTGTTCAGCGGCTCATCGAGAAAAATATAGTCCGTATCCTGAGCGATGATCATCGCGATAAACGCCCTCTGACACTGGCCCCCGCTGAGCTGATCGAGATATTTATCCTTTAAGTCATCCAGCTTCATATAACTGAGTGCCTGGTTGATATGCACCCAATCTTCATCCGTCAGTTTCCCCTGGGAATACGGAAATCTGCCGAAGCTGACCAGGTCTTTAATCGTCAGCCTGATATTGATTTGGTTCGTCTGCTTCAGGATGCTGATTTTTTTTGCCAGATCATTGCTTTTGCAGGCCCCGATCTCTTGCCCGTCGACCGTGATTTCCCCGGAATCCGTCTTAATCAGCCGGCTCATGATAGACAGCAGCGTGCTTTTTCCCGCGCCGTTCGGACCGATAAATGAGGTGAGCCTGCCCTTTTGAATGGATAGAGACGTTTTCTCAAGGACGGTTTTCCCTCCGTATTGTTTGCTTACATTTTTGACCTCTACCATGATTTATTCTCCTTTAACAGCAGATAGATAAAATAAATCCCGCCGGCAAAATTAATGATGACGCTCAGCGTCGTGGAAAATGTGAACACTTTCTCCACGACGAACTGGCCTCCGACGAGCGCGACGATGCTGATCAGGACAGAACCCGCGATTAAATACGTGTGCCTGTAGGTTTTTAAAAACTCTCTCGCCAGATTGACGACAAGCAGTCCTAAAAACATAATCGGCCCGACAAGAGCCGTAGAGACAGACACAAGAATGGCGACGACAATGAGCATCTGCTTCACAAGCTTATCGTAATCAATCCCCAGGTTGACGGCGTGCTCCCTGCCGAGCGACAGCACGTCAAAAAACCGCGTGAACCGCCAGACATAAATGCCCGTCAGAAGAAAGACAGCACCGGCAAACCATAAAAGATCGGTGTTGATATTGTTAAAGCTGGCAAACATTTTGTCCTGAACAACCTGGAACTCATTCGGATCAATCAGCATCTGCATAAAGGATGACAGACTGTTGAACAGCGTGCCGAACACGACGCCGACAAGCAGAAGGAAAAACACGTTCCGCCCCTCGCCTTTAAACATGAGCTGATACAAAACGAGTGACAAGAGCACCATCAGCCCGACGGAGATGACGAAATTAAGATTTTTGTTCATCATGACGATATTCATTGAACCGAACAGGAACACGATGACGGTCTGAATGAGCATATACAGGGAATCGAGGCCTAAAATGCCCGGTGTCAGTATGCGGTTATTTGTAATCGTCTGGAAGATGACCGTCGAAAACGCGATCGCTCCTCCGGTGAGCATCATGGCAAGCACTTTGAAGCATCGTCTCGGCAGGGAGTATTCCCAATTGCCCAGTCCGTAGAACAGGAAGAATCCGATACATATCATGGCGAGCGCCGCCAGCAGCGTAATTTTTTTATTATGACTCATATGCTTTTCTCCTTAACAGCATATACAGGAAGATGCCGCTGCCGATAACACCGACCATCAGGCCGATGGAAATTTCGTACGGGAAGATAATCACTCTTCCCAAAATGTCGCAAAACAGCACAAAAACAGCGCCCAGCAGAGCGGTGTGAGGCAGGCTGCTCCTCAGGTTGTCCCCTTTGTAAATCGACACCATATTGGGAATGATCAAACCGAGAAACGGCAGCATCCCGACGGTCAGGATCACCAGTGAAGCGATGAGCGACACGATAATCAGACCGATATTGACGACGCGTTTGTATTTCAGGCCGAGATTGACGGAAAAGCTCTCTCCCATTCCCGCCACCGTAAATTTATCCGCATACACATAAGCGATGATCAAAAGCGGGATACTCAGATATAAAAGCTCATACCGGCCTTTGACGACCAGTGAGAAATCTCCCTGCAGCCAAGACGACAGGTTTTGGATCAGGTCATATTTATATGCGATAAACGTGGCGATTGAGCTGACGATGTTCCCAAGCATTAAACCGACGAGAGGAATAAAAATCGCATCATTGAACTTGATTCTCTCGAGAATTTTCATGAAAAGGAAATTTCCCGCCAACGCGAAAACGAAAGCGATAGACATTTTCACAAGCGGACTCGCTGACGTAAAAAGCATTAATGAAATCAAGATTCCGAGCCTTGCCCAATCCATCGTTCCCGCAGTCGTCGGCGATACAAATTTATTCCGGCTGATCTGCTGCATGATTAATCCGCAGATGCTCAGGCTCATGCCGGCGATGATAATGCTCACCAAACGCGGCAGCCGGCTGTCAAACAATGTACCCGCCTGTTCTTTATTTAAATGAAAAATATCCAGCGGCGACAAATCTTCTACACCGATAAATATAGAAGTACACGCCAAAACCGCCAGTAGCAAAAGTAAGTAACGTAGCTTCATGCTGCCTCCCTGCACCCATCACAAACGGTATGACTGATTGCCAAACAACTCCCATATATCCCACTCGTAATGATTATCATTATCAACGACAATTATAATCTTATCATCTTTCCAAGCGCAGTCAATACAGTTTTGCTTTCAAAAGCGGTCATCCGCGGGCCGTACACTAAATTGTCTTACAATCAGTCTATCAAGAATTTGCAGGATTTTCTATAACCTACATTTGGCTGCTTATCATTTTTTGCACATGATGACACGCTTGAGGGAAACAAATCTGACAAACAGCGGCAAAATTCCTCCACGAAAATACAAATGTTCTCCTCACGTAGAAAAAAATCCTTGATTTACATGTTTGAAAGAGAGATAATAAAAATTAAATTTGTGAGAAAATTTAAATATTAGGGGATGTAAATCATGAAAGTTGTAAAATTCGGAGGCAGCTCTCTTGCGTCAGGAGCCCAGCTTGAGAAAGTGTTTCAAATCGTGACGGCTGATCCCGCGCGGAAAGCCGTCGTCGTATCGGCGCCGGGAAAACGCTTCTCGGACGATACAAAGGTGACGGATCTGTTAATCCGCTGTGCGGAGCATTATTTGCAAAAAGGTGCAGCGCCCGAGCTTGCCGAAACGGTCATTGAACGGTACGCCGCCATCGCGCGTGAGCTGAACCTGGATTTCTCTATTATAGAAAGAATCCGCAGTGACCTATTCGATCTCTTAAACAGCTGTAAAACCAATTCCGAACAATATATGGATGCGGTGAAGGCGAGCGGCGAGGACAACAACGCGAAGCTGATCGCAGCCTACTTCCGACGGCAGGGCGTGAAAGCGGAATACGTAAGTCCGAAAGAAGCGGGGCTGTTTGTGACGAATGAACCCGGAAGCGCGCAGGTGCTCCCTGAGTCTTATGATCATTTGTACCGTCTGAGAAACCGGGAAGGCTTGATCATTTTTCCGGGATTTTTCGGTTACACGAAGGAGCATGAGATTGTGACGTTTTCCCGGAGCGGTTCTGATATTACCGGCTCCATTCTCGCCAGCGGCTTAAAAGCCGACCTGTACGAAAACTTTACTGATGTGGACGCCGTCTATTCCGTCAACCCGTCAATCGTGCGGCATCCGAAAGAAATTAACGAACTGACGTATCGGGAAATGCGTGAGCTCTCCTATGCCGGATTTTCCGTTTTTCATGATGAAGCGCTGATTCCCGCATTTCGGGCCGGCATCCCCGTTCAGATTAAGAATACGAATAATCCGGATGCGAAAGGAACACGCGTCGTCAGCAGCCGTGACAATACGAACGGGCCAGTCATCGGCATCGCAAGCGACACGGGCTTTTGCAGCATTTACATAAGCAAATATTTAATGAACCGGGAAATCGGTTTCGGCCGCAAAGCCCTTCACATTTTGGAGGAAGAAGGATTGACGTATGAACACGTTCCATCCGGCATTGACGACATCACGATCATCCTTCGGCACAATCAGATGGACTCAGAACTGGAACACAGGCTCGTCACCCGCCTGAAGCAGGAACTTCAAGCAGATGAAGTCACAGTCAGGCACAATCTGGCGCTGATTATGGTCGTCGGGGAAGCGATGCGCCATAATGTCGGCACAACCGCCAGGGCATCCAAAGCCCTGTCGGAAGCCGGTGTCAACATCGAGATGATCAATCAAGGGTCATCGGAAGTCAGCATGATGTTCGGAGTGAAAGAAGAACAGGAAAAACACGCGGTGCGTGCGCTGTATGACGAATTTTTCGCCGGAGTCTTACTCTCATAGGACACCGCCTCTTTTTTCTCTTGTCCACTAATATCCCTTACAAAGCAGCTTCTTTTACATATTGTATGGTATAGACAATATGGAGGTGAAGCTCATGTCAGGATATTCTGGAGTCAGCTCTTTCGCTTTGATCGTTGTTTTATTTATCCTGTTGATTATTGTAGGTACTGCCTTCGTTGGCGGTTTCTAAACATCACTCCGTCTATATGAGGACGCTGCGGGTTTTGACCTGCGGCGTTTTCTTTTGTTTTCCGCCGCTGTCCAAGTCCGGCCGCGCAAAAAAGACTGCCGAGAACATTCTCGGGCAGTCTTTTCCTTTGTTCAGGTTATTTTCTTCTCACGTCATTCCTCTTTCAGTTACATGGAAGTCAGCCTGATCTGTCTGGCCTGCACCTGTCACTGTAAAAATCGCGGCGGCTGCTAAACAAATAACAAACCATTTAGATTTCAATTTCATACAAACCCTCACTCCTTTGTATTTGTTTCCTTGCCTCTTCGACTTTCAGAAAATAGTCAGAAGAAATTTTAAAGCAATTTTGTTCATAGTAATATTTAGCTGCTTCTAGTGCTAAATCCTCTATATCGGCGTATAAATTTTTATCTTCCAGGTAACGGAAACATGCGCTGATTGTTTCCTCATCCGGTTTCGCCTGATACAGAGCCTGCAGCCATTCGAATTTTACCGTATAAACGGGATCGTCTGTTTCTTTAGCATATTCATATCCCCGCTTGTGATATTCCGACGCTTTTTCTTTTTTTCCGAGTTTAAAGTAAATGAGTGTGATTAGAAAATATGCTTGAGGAAGAGAATTGACGATTCTTTGTGATTCAAATGTATCGACCGCCCGTTCAAAGTACGGAATCGCTTCGCCGATGCGGTCCTGATTGTAGTAGCACAGTCCGAGGTTATACAGCGCCCTCCCGACAAGCTGCGCTTTTTGTTCTTTTTCGGCCATTTGCAGAGCGTGCTGAAAATGTTTGGCCGCCTGTTCAAAGCGCCTTTCATCCATTAAATTGACGCCGAATACAAAATGGCATTGAATGATCCGGACGTTATATGTGTCCTGCTCTACGTAAATTTCATAAGCGTTTTTTATATGTATCAAAGAAAAATACGTTTGTTTCATATGATAATAAGCTTCGGCCACTTTAAAATAAAACTCCGCCCGTTCCACGTGGTCCGATACGAAGGCCAGTTTTTTCTCAGCTTGTTTATAATATGTAATCGCTGAGATAAATTCTCTTTTATCAAATTCAAACATGCCTTTGAAAAAGTTGACGTAATAATCGAGAAGCCCTTTGAGGCCGGCCTGGCTGTTATCAATGTTATCAAGAATTTCCGACAGGGTCGGCTGGTCTTCTATCTTCAGTTTTTCCAACGGCTCCAAGTAGTCCAGCATCAGCTGATGGCGAAATTCCATGAGGGAATAATAAAGCACTAAGTTCGAATCAGGCTCCATATGGTCAAGCTCTTGTTTGATCTCGGCCTTCAAGATCTCCGCATCCGGCACGCTGAATGTTCTGATGTATCGATACCACTCGTTAATTTTCTGCCCGACTGCTGAAGAAGGAATTAACCCGCTCTTCATTCCTTCACCCTCCCCATCCAAGACCTGTTTACCAGTTATTTTATCACGTTTCCGTCTCTTTCCATCCCGAAAAACACGCAAACTTTGTTTCGGCAGAGCGCAATTTTCCGAGTGGAGATAAAACAGACGGCGACCAGACGGGGCCGCCGGTTTCAAGATGATTCATTTTTCGTATTCAGCGGAAGGCGGATTGTAAAGGTCGTGCCTTTTCCTTTTTCGCTGTCAATATCTATCGTGCCCTTGTGCATTTCGACGAGCTGCCTGACGATGGAAAGGCCGAGTCCGTATTCGCCGTATGCCGTATTCGTCCGGGACACGTCCGCCTTATAAAACCGCTCCCATATATGTTCAATTTCCTCTTTGGAGATGCCGATCCCGGTGTCTTCGATTTCAATCACCGTTTCTTTATAGCCTTCATACCCGCGCAGCGTGATGTCTCCCTTTTGCGTAAATTGAATGCTGTTTTTCGTGATGTTGACGAGAATCTGGATCAGCCTGTCATAATCGGCGAATACTTTGACGCCATCCTCCACTTGAATCCGCAGCTGATTTTGTTTTTCCTCCGCCTGCTGATTGAGATGCTCTTTAATAATTTCAAACACCTCGATGAGCGGCAGACTGAGCTTGTCCAGTTTGATTTGCTGGGATCTGATTTTTTCATAATCCAGGTTTTCTTTCACGAGCCTGAGCATCCGCTTCGTTTCTTCGCTGATTAGCGAGAAGCATTTCTCTTTATCTTTTTCCGGGATGGTGTTGCTGTTAAGCCCCTCCACAAGTCCGTTAATGGTCGTCAAAGGCGTTCTCAGCTCATGGGAGACATCGGCGATAAATTGGCGCCTCCGTTTTTCAAGGCGGTCAATCTGCTCTCTCGATTGCTTCAGATTTTTGGCCATGGTGTTGAAATCAGACGCCAGCATGCCGATTTCATCGCCGCCGCTGTTCTTGAGCGAAATATCGTAATCACCGGATGCCACTTTTCCGGTCGCATCCCGCAATGTCTGAATCCGCTTGACGTGAAATTTAGATAAAAGCCAGCTCAGCAGAATCGTGATGATAAGGGTGCTGATGATCGCGTAAATCATATAGCGGTTGACCTGGCTGATCATCTGCTCGACCCCTCTGACGGGAGACACGAGCAGCACCGCGCCTTTAAATTGATCGTTGATAAAAAGCGGTTTTGCGACAAGCGATACTTCCAAGCCTTCCGTATTAAAACGGTTCATCTCCGCTCTGATCTGAACGGTTTTCCCTTGCTTCAGCATGTGCCACTCTTTACTTTTCAGCTTCTCGCGCGGCGGCATATCGTCAGGAAAAAAGTAAGGCCGCTGATGTTCATCGAAAATAATAAACCTGGTCTCGCGCGTTTTTAACATGTCCTGATACGGATACAGGCGGCGCAGATCAAGATCGCGGCCGTTCAGCTCACTTGTGATCTGCTGCGCGTAAGAAGACAGCTCGTCCACTTTATTTTGATACGCAAAATCTTTCACAAAGTGCGAAAACAAGGAAATGATGATGAAAAAGGCCAAAATCAAAATGCTGACATGGCTTAACAGCAGCTGATATAAGTATTTAATCCTCATCAAATTTGTATCCTACCCCCCACACCGTGTATAAAAACGGTTTTTCCTCACTGGACAGTTTTTTGCGCAGCCGTTTAATATGAACATCAACCGTACGTTCATCGCCGTAAAATTGATAGCCCCACACCTGCTCAAGCAGCTGCTCTCTCGAAAAAACCTGGCGCGGGTTTTGTGCGAGATAAAAGAGCAGATCGAATTCCTTCGGCGTCAGATTCTCGACAGGTTTTCCGTGCAGAAACACTTCCCGCGTCTTCTTATTGATTGAAAAACACGCCGTTTCGATCAAGTCGTCGCTTTTTACGGCCTGCCCCGTCGCCCGGTATCTTCTGATCACCGCTTTAATCCGTGCTACTAGTGTCAGCGGACTGAACGGCTTGGTGACATAGTCGTCCGCCCCCATTTCAAACCCGATCACCTGATCAGACTCCGTGTCCTTTGCGGTCAGCATAATAATCGGCACACTGCTCGTCTCTCTTATTTTCCGGCAGATCGTCACTCCGTCCATGGATGGAAGCATAATGTCCAGAATGACCAAATCCCAGTCCTCTTCCGTGAACCGCTGATAGCCTTCCACTCCGTCATGGACAAATTCGGCTTCAAATCCTTCTTTAAAAAAGAACATTTCCGTCATGGTGCATACGCTTATATTGTCTTCTATCATTAATATCTTCATTGGTTCCTCCGCTTATCTTCACGCTTTTTCTTATAATAGCACCATTTTACCCGGGTGTTTTCGGGTTTCACAATTGTTAGTTTTTATTTCATCACCCGGAAATAGTTTGTTCATATTTTTTTCATACATTTCTCCTACTATATACATATCGAATGGCCGGTGCTAAAGAAGGCCGGTTTTACAAGATCTGACACCCACACGGAGGAACAGACATGAACTTTATAAAAAGAGCCTTTTGGAGCATGAAGGCAAAAAAGGGAAAAACATTTTTGCAGCTGGTTGTGTTTTCAGTGATTTGCATTTTTGTCCTGTCCGGTCTTACGATCCAGTCAGCGGCAAAGAAATCAAGCGAACTGGCAAGGCAGCAGCTCGGCGGGAGCGTCACACTCCAGGCTGACCGCCAAAAGCAAATGGCGCAGCAGCAAAAAGACGGTGAAAAGAGGACGTTTGAATCAACGCCGATTTCCGTCTCAGATGCCAAGAAGCTTACATCTTTACAGCATGTTAAAAATTACAACTTCCTCACGACAGCGTCAGCAAATGCAGAAAGCTTTGATGCGATAAAAAGCTCAGGCGAATCAGCCGATAACAGTTCCGGCGCCGGCCGTTTTCAAGGCGGCGGAAGACAGATGATTTCAGCTGATATCTCGATCGAAGGCGTGCTCTCTACGGCATTGCTTGATGATTTCACAGGCGGGAGCTCAAAAATCACTGACGGCCGCGCCATCACAAAAACAGATGCGGACGCAAAAGTCGCCGTGATTAATGAAACGCTGGCAGATCAAAACAAGCTGAAGGTCGGCGGCTCCATTACCGTTTCCTCAGCAGCGGATGATTCTGTGAAAACGAAGCTTAAAATTGTGGGAATCTATAAAACAACATCATCAGGAGACGATCAGGCACAGCATTTTTCATTCTTAAATCCTGACAATAAAATCTATACGCCTTACACTGCCGCGGCGGCGTTAAAAGGGTCTGATAACAAAAACAAAATCAGCTCAGCCGTTTATTATATGGATGATGCCAAATATATTGACTCATTCGTTGCGGCTGCGAAAAAAACATCTATAGATGATAAAACCTACGCGCTGACGACAAATGATCAGGTGTATCAGCAAATGGTCGGCCCGATTGAAAATGTCGCGTCATTTTCTAAAAACGTGGTATACCTTGTATCCATCGCGGGCGCGGTCATTCTCGGGTTGATCGTGATGATGTCGATCAGGGAACGCAAGTATGAAATGGGTGTCTTGATGGCGATCGGCGAAAAGCGCTGGAAGCTCATCGGACAATTCTTAACGGAAATTCTGGTTGTCGCCGTTATTGCCATCGGGATCGCATCCCTCACGGGCAGCCTTGTGGCGAATCAGCTCGGAAATCAGCTTCTTTCCCAGCAGGTCAGCTCAGCCGATGATTCACAGCAGCAAACAAGCGGCTGGGGCGGAGGAGAAATGCCGCGGGGAGGCGGCATGTTCGGTCAGCATTCATCCGGCGCGGATGTCATCAGTACAATGCAGGTAAACGTCTCGCTGAATGACCTTCTGATTCTCGGCGGCATCGGCGTCGCAATTGCCGTCATCGCCACATTACTGCCGTCTGTATCAGTCATGCGGCTTCACCCTAAAACGATCCTGACCAAGCAGGAATAAGAGGAGGCAGCATAATGAGCCTATTAACCTTTCAACAGACCGGCTACTGGTACCAAGATAAATCACAGCCGCTGTTTCAGGATATAACGATCAGCTTTGAAAAAGGGAAGTTTTATACAATTGTCGGCGCCTCCGGGACGGGGAAAACAACGTTTCTGTCTCTGGCGGGCGGCCTTGACACACCTAAAGAGGGAAGCATCCTTTATAACGGAAAAGACATCTCCAAAATCGGATTAACCAAATTCAGAAATCAACATGTCTCTATCGTCTTTCAATCTTATCATCTGATCCCGTATATGACGGCGCTCCAGAATGTCACAACGGCGATGGAGATTACCGGCTCTAAGGAGAACAACAAAGATGCGTTCGCGCTCAGCATGCTGAAAAAAGTCGGCATCACCGAACAGCAGGCCCGTCAGCGGGTGCTGACATTAAGCGGCGGACAACAGCAGCGGGTTTCAATTGCGCGGGCTTTCTGCTGTGACACCGATCTGATTTGCGCGGACGAGCCGACGGGAAACCTCGACGAGGATACGTCAAAGGAAATCGTCCGGCTCTTTCAGGACCTGGCGCATAAAGACGGCAAATGCGTCATCATGGTTACGCACGACGAACAAATTGCCAAAGTGTCTGATATCAACATCCGCTTATCAAGAGGAAGTTTCACGGTAAAAGCAAACGGCTCGGCCGTTTCCTGATACCGCGCCCCTGCCAGCGCAGACAGGGGCGCACCCTATATCCCCCTATTCAATAGAAGTGAACGTAAAAAGAGCGAGGGCTGCATGGGACTGACCCCCGTTTTTGAGACAGGGATCAAAACACCTTTAAGCAGCCAGCTGTCGGTATGTGACCGGCGGCTGGTTGTTTAGTTTCGTTTGAATACGAATGTTGTTATAATAGTATATATAGGTTTCGACAGTTTGCTCTACGATGGTCGTCGTAGTGCTTTCCAACCTGTCGAGGTAGAACGTTTCAGACTTTAGTGAGGAATGAAACGATTCGATGGAGGCATTATCAGCGGGTGTCCCTTTACGGGACATGCTCATGGTAATGCCTTTTGTTTTAACAGCTTTCTGATACTCATAAGATGTATAAACAGAACCTTGGTCACTATGTAACACGCAGTTCTCTGGCAGTACGGGCAGCTGATCAAGTGTGTGTAAGACAAAATCTGTGTCCTGTCTATCGCCAATCGTAAAAGCAATCACTTCTCCATTGTATAAATCCAATATACTGGAAAGATACAATTGTTTCTGCCCATAAGGCAAATATGTGATATCCGTTACCAGTTTTTCAAGAGGGCGATCAGACTGAAAGTTCCGATCTAATATATTCTCGGCCACGGCATATGGCTGCCCATTCTTCTTGCGCTTTTTCACCTTAACCCGGCATTGCCACTGATTTTTCTGCATAATGCGCTGAACCGTTTTATGATTAATACGCATTCCCTTTTTTAATATGGCTGTGATTTTCCGATAGCCATATCGATACTTGTGTTCTCGGCACAACGTGCCGATTTGTTTTTCTAAATGGTATTTAGGGTTATCTTTCATCAGATTCTTCTTCCAACGATAATAAGATGCTCGTGAGATACCTAAATGAATACAGATATCCTGTATGGTCATTGTGCCGCGCAATGCTTCTACAAGCTCGACTGGCGTTTCGCTATCAGCTTCCTTTCCAATTCGTTGTACTTTTTTAACACTTCATTCTGTTGTCTCAGATAACGATTTTCTGCCTGCAGTTTCTCTAATTCGGAAGAATACTCTGGACCTTTTCCATAAGAATATTGCTTTCCGACAGGTTGTTCGAATCGATGTGTGTCCCCAGCTTTATACCACCTGACCCATGTCTGCACCTGCGTCTTATTCTTTATATTCAATTCCTGCATGATCTCCTTCACAGGCACGCCCGCCAATCTCATTTCTACAGCCTTCTGTTTGACTTCAACCGGATAACTCACTCTTGCCCTCATAGAAAAACACCTCCAAGTCTAATTTCGGATAACAACGATCCGTTTTCAAACTTGAAGGTGTTTTTTGTTTTTCTCATATTATGGGGTCAGTCCCGCATCCCCTCGCTCTTTTTATTTATATCAGCTGTAAATAACGGTCCATATTTGATTGTCCGGCTGCTTTGATCAATTCTTCCGCCTTTTTCTCTTCTCCCGGCAAAGCGAGCCGGAGTTTGTCTTCAATGTCTTTTTCAGAAAGACCGTTTCCCGGCGCTCCCTTCGGACAGTCGATACGTGTTTCATAGACATGACCGCCGGAAGCCGTGACCCGTACAATTGTAAAACGGCCCTTCGGAACGGCGTTTTCAGCCGGCTGAATTTGGTCATCGCAGCTGCGGTGAATCCGCTCAAATCCTTTTTGAAGGGATTCCGGAATCGGCTCGGATGTGAAATGTTCAACTGAAAAATCCTTACCGTACAAAGCTAAGGTGATCACATATTCCACGCTGAATCTTCCCGCTTCGCCTGTTTTCGGACGCCGTTCTGTCAATGCAGCGTCCCCGCCCGGCGGATAAATCACGTCGATCCGTTCCGTTTGGCCGAAAGTGAGACCATGTTCGGCCTTCAGCTTGAGAATGGCGTCCGCCGCATGATGAGCCGCCGAGCAAAACGGATAAACCTTAAACCAAAGTCCCGGGCCCACAATCCGCCAAGGTTTTCCCCACCTGTTTACAAGGAGGGTTTCTGCCCGTTCAAGATCGCCGTACAGTCCGAAAAAACCTTTCTCCCCGTCGAGCGCATGAGCTGAGCCGCCGAAACCGGCCTTTGCAAGCTGCACGGCGAACAATCCGGCTTGAGCGGCCAGTCCGGCGTGGAGCGGCTTCATTTCTGTCCCGAATTGCACTCTCATGCCTCCGGAGCGGGCAGCCGCAAACCCGATTGCTTTCTGCAATTGGGTTTGATTCAGATTCTCCGCGAATCCGACGGCGCATGCGGCCGCAATGGCACCTAACGTTCCTGTATTGTGCCAGCCTTTCTCGTAATGATGCCTTCCAGCTGACTCGCCGAGCCGCGCCATCACTTCAATTCCCGTCACATAAGCACCGAGAAAACGGCTTTTGTCTATACGGCCGGCTGATGCGGCTGCAATCAAAGCCGGGAGGATGACTGCGCTCGGATGTCCTCTTACATCAGAATGAACATCGTCAAAATCAAGCGCATGTGCGATGAATCCGTTAATGAGCGCGGATTGGGACGGCGTGGTTTTTTGATTTCTGCCGATAAGCGGCGCTATCGGCACCCCGCCTTCTTCTTCGGCCAGTTTTACCAGCTTTTCAACTCCTTTATCCCGTCTCCCCGCAAAAGCTGCCGCTGTAAAATCAAGCAGTCCTTTGCGCGCTTCTTTCATCGCTTCAGCGGATGTTTCCGGCACAGACGACATGACGGCCTGAGCAAGTCCGGCCGTCAGATTTTCCGTATTCATTCCGTCTGCTCCAATACGTTGACGGCAAGCCGGGCGAAAAACTCAGCCGCTGCCGGGAGCGCTTTTTCGTCGAGTGTGAAGGCGGGATGGTGCCATTCTTCTGTTCCGTTTGTTCCCATCCAGACGAAGAAGCCGGGGATTTTTTCTTGATATAATGCAAAGTCTTCACCGCCGGGCGACTGTTCTGCCCGAACGGTCTGAAGCCCGAGGCTTTCAGCCGTTTGTTCCGCCGCCTGGATGAAACGGGCGTCGTTCATCACTGACGGAAGGTAAGGATACCAGCGGAAATCAGCCTCTGCCCCGAATCCGGCCGCGATTCCTTCGGCAACCCGCTTCATATGTTTCGGAACAGCGTCACGCGCTTCTTTTTGAAACGTCCGGACGGTGCCTTCCATTTCAACATGGTCCGGGATGACATTCCAAGAGCTGCCGCCTTGAACTCTTGTGATGCTGACGACGGCATTATAAAGCGAGCTGATATTTCTGCTGACAACTGATTGCAGGCCGCCGATGATCTGTCCTGCCGCCTGAATCGGATCAATGCTGTTATCAGGGATTCCGGCGTGGCCGCCTTTTCCTTTAACAGTGATTTCAAAGCGGTCGACACTCGCCATCAGCGGGCCTTCTTTCAGACCGACCGTGCCGACGGGGAGGTCAGGTTTGTTATGCATGCCGAATATCGCCGATACACCGTCAAGCGCGCCGGCTTCAATGACCTGTCTTGCTCCGGCGGCGATTTCTTCCGCGGGCTGAAAAATAAACCGCACCGTTCCTTTCAGCTCATGCTTTCTCTCATTTAATAAAAAAGCCGTGCCGAGAATAGATGCCGTATGGAAATCATGGCCGCAGGCGTGCATCACGCCGCTGTTGCGCGAAGCAAACGGAAGGTTTGTTTTCTCTTCGATCGGCAGTGCGTCGATGTCCGCTCTGACGGCGATGACGGGGCCGCTTTTGTCTCCTTTGATTTCAGCGATCACTCCGGTTTGAAGTTTCGGCATATCAAGAACCGTGATTCCTTCTTCCTCCAGCCAGCGGCGGATTTTATTCGTCGTTTCGAATTCCTCGCCTGACAGCTCAGGGTGTTCATGAAGGTCGCGGCGGATATTGATTAAACGTTTGTTTAATGATTCATACGTTTCATTTGCCATTTCTTCTTCTTCCCTTCTTAGACAAGTTCGGCGGGCTCTCCCACTTGCTTAATGAATTTTTTCGTCCGTTCGTTCTGCGGATTGTCAAACAGCTCTTCCGGCGTTCCCTGTTCAACGATGCGTCCGTCCGCCATAAATATGACCTTGTCGGCCACTTCACGAGCAAAAGCCATCTCATGCGTGACGATGATCATGGTTGTCTGTTTTTCGGCAATTGATTTGATGACTTGGAGCACCCCGGCTACAAGCTCAGGGTCAAGGGCCGAAGTCGGTTCATCCAGTAAAATCGCGTGAGGATCAACGGCCAAGGCACGCGCAATCCCGATCCGCTGCTGCTGCCCGCCTGACATCGTAATCGGGTAGCTGTCCGCTTTGTGTTCTAAACCGACTTGCCGCAGCAGATCCATACCGATCTGTTCCGCTTCTTTTTTCGGTTTCTTTTGCGCGGTGATCAGCGCCTCTGTCACATTTTGCAGGGCGGTTTTGTTTTTGAACAGGTTGTAATTCTGAAACACCATCGCCGTCTGCTGGCGAAGCTTATGAACGTCTTTGCGCGAATAGGACGCTGCATTCAGCTTTGCATCACCGATTTCAATGATGCCGTCATCCGGGCGCTCCAGCAGATTCAAACAACGGAGGAGCGTTGATTTTCCCGAGCCTGACGGGCCGATGATGGCCGTGACTTCGCCGCTTTTGATCTCAAGGTCGATCCCGTCAAGTACGGTAAGGTCTTTAAATGCTTTTCGAATATGTCTGACTTGTATCATCCTGAGCCTCCTCCTATGTGCGATAAGGCTTGCTGATCGCCCGTTCGAGCAGATCCTGCAGCACACTGTAAATAATCGTAAGAATCCAGTACATGACCGCGACGGCTAAATACGTCTCAAAATATTTGAGGTTGCCTGATGCGTACATTTTTCCTTGGGCGAACATCTCCATCACTCCTAATGTAAAGGCGAGCGATGTTTCTTTTAACAGACCGATAAACGTATTTCCCGTCGCGGGAAGCGCGTTTCTGATGGCTTGCGGGAAAATGATCCGTCTGTACGCCTGAGATTTTGTCATTCCGACAGACAGACAGGCTTCAAGCTGCCCCTCATCGACTGAGTTGAGCGCCGCGCGGAAGATTTCAGCCAAGTAGGCGGCATTCTTCAGGCTTAACCCGATAATCGCCGCAGTTAACGCCGTCATCTTGCTCATTCCGGGAAACAGCTGAGGCAGGCCGTAATAAATTAAGAAAAGCTGGACGAGCGTCGGCACGCCCCGGAAAAATGAAATATACACCTTTGACAGCTGGTGAAGCACAGGAACACGATTTTTTGTGATAAGCGCTAATATAAGGCCGCCGATCACGGCAAATACCATGGCTGCGACGGCCATTAGTAATGTGATCGGCAAGGCTTCGATTAACGCGGGAAAAGCTGAAAACATAAATCCCCAATCAATGCTGTTCATTCTCGATTTTCACCGCCGTTTCTTAATGCTTTGCTTCTGTTGTGATATCTTCTTTAAAGTACTTTTCAGACAGCTTTTTCAGCGTGCCGTCTTTTCGCAGGTCTTCAATGGCTTTGTTTACTTTTTTGCGGATTTTATCGTGAGCCGCATCTTTCGCAAACGGGAAAGCGACTTTTTCATAGACAATCGGGTCTCCTGCTAATTTCAGAGGCAGACCGGTCTTTTTGATCTGGGCGATCAGGACGCTGCGGCTGTTTACATAAGCGTCAACCCGTCCGTAAGCCACGTCTTTCAGCGTGCCTTCTTGTGTTTCATACGTTTTCATGTTGATTTTTTTATCCGGGTCCTTGCTCTCAAGGTTTTTCGCGTGGTTTGAGCCCAGAACGGCCGCCACTGTTTTTCCTTTTAGATCGTTGACTGATTTGATGTCTTTGTTATCGTTTTTGACGACGATTTGAGTGCCCGCATATGAATACGGTTCTGTGAAGTTATACGTTTTCTTGCGTTCGTCCGTGACAGCGACCTGGTTAGAGATGGTGTCGAGTTTGCCGGTCTGGAGCTCTCCCATCAGTCCGCTGAATTCAAGCAGCTTCCAGTCCAGTTTCATGTTGATTTTTTTCGCGACGGCTTCCATGACATCCACGTCAAAGCCGGTCAGCTTGCCGTTTTCTTTATATGCGAACGGATAGCTTTGTCCCGTGGCGCCTACATGCAGTACGTTATCGCCGCCTTCGCTTTCTTTTCCGTTTCCGCATGCTGATAAGACCGCCAAAAGTGCGGCAGACAGCAGCAAAGCCCATGTTTTCTTCTTCATTGAAATCCCGCCTTTTCCTATTAAAATGTTAATCCTGCAATTGTTTTTTCAAATAAATGGTGATGTGCCCTTTTCCTAAGTCCTTTTCGCCTGCACGGACGTAGCCTTTCCGCTCGTACATGCCGATCAGCCACGGATGCTTATCCGCTGTGCCCAGTGACACGAAAGGCGCTTTTAATGTGTCGCGGAGCACTGTATTCTCCAGCCACTCCAGCATGTCTGAGCCCGTCCCTTTTTTTCCGGTTTCAGGATCGACGGCGAACCACCAAATATGAGGAACACCGTACGGCCCGGGATTCGGCCCCCACGGCATCCGCAGAGAAATCGTCGCCAGAATCCGGCCGTCTTCCTCCAAAACGTAACAGGCGTTTTTCTGTATGTTAGTTAATACGAGTTCTTTATCCGCCGTGGCAGCGGCAAAGTTGATGCCGAGCTTTCGGATCGGTTCATACGCCCGCAGTGTCAGTGAAAGCAGCTCATCAGCGTCTGCCTCCGTTGCGAGCCGGTATTGTCTTAACATGATGAGCCCTCCTTTAGTCGGCATATCGGTTTGCCGGTTTTTCCAGTCCGAAATGTTCTCTGAGCGTCGTTCCTTCATACTCTTTTCTGAACACGCCCCGTTCTTGTAAAATCGGAATCACTTTGTCTACAAAAAGAGTGAGACCTTCAGGCAAAAGCGGCGGCATGATGTTGAAGCCGTCACAAGCTTGTTTTCCGACCCATTCTTCCATCTTATCGGCAAGCTGTTCCGGCGTTCCGACAAAGATATGATGGCCTCTTGAACCCGCCACATATTTGTACAGCTCGCGGATGGTCATGTTATCGCGTTTGGCCATCTCCTGAACGAGCTTGAAGCGGCTTTTAACGGCATTCGACGCATCCGCATCCAATTCAGGCAGCGGGCCGTCAAGCGGGCAGGCGGAAAGATCGACGCCGCCCAGATAGTTTTGCAGAATGTTCAGGCCGACAGACGGAATGATGAGGTCTTGGAGCTCTTCATATTTTGCCTGCGCTTCTTCTTCGGTATCGGCGATAACGGGAAAAATTCCCGGCATGATCGCGATTTTTTCAGGATCACGGCCGAAAGAAGCCGCTTGTTCTTTAATAGATTGATAGAATTCCTGCGCGGATTCCAAATGATTTTGCGCGGTGAAAATGACCTCCGCCGTTTTGGCGGCCAGCGCTTTTCCGTCTCCTGATGATCCGGCCTGAATAATGACCGGGCGCCCTTGAGGTGTGCGGGCGACATTTAACGGCCCTCTCACGGAGAAATATGTTCCTTTATGGTTCAATTCATGCATTTTGCCTTTATCGAAAAATGCTCCTGATTCTTTGTCACGGATAAAGGCGTCTTCCTCCCACGAATCCCATAATCCTTTGACGACTTCAACGAATTCTTCCGCGCGCTGATATCTGAGATGGTGCTCAAGATGCTTTTCGCCGCTGAAATTAAGCGCGGTCGATTCAATCGAAGATGTGACGACATTCCAGCCCGCGCGGCCGTTGGAAAGATGATCAAGTGATGCAAATTGTCTCGCGATATGGAACGGTTCGCTGTATGTGGTAGACGCGGTCGCCGTCAGACCGATGCGGGATGTGACCTGAGCGAGCGCCGACAGAAGCGTAAACGGCTCAAAGCGCGTCAGCACATTCGGATGTGATTTGCCGTCTATTGATAAACTGTCCGCCAAGAACAGCATGTCCAATTTCCCCCGCTCCGCTGTTTTCGCCAGTTCTTTGAAATAATCCAAATTCATGCTCGCGTCCGCCGGTGCCTGAGGATGTCTCCAAGAAGCGACATGATGGCCGGTGCCCGCGAGAAACACACCGAGTTTGATTTCTTTTTTCTTTGTCATGATGGATCTCCTTCTATTCTGAAATACGGTTCGGAACTTATTAACACCACTAAACCTATATTTCCTAGTAATTTTATAAGAATAAATCAAAATGTACAATTGTCAGGCAAGTTTGTCAATGCATTAAGACAAAAATCATGATTTTAAAATAACCCGGCGCACCGGCCGGGTTATTTCTTCGAAACTGTATAGACGGTCCCTTTGACCTTTTTCTTAATAACGGCAATGATAAGCAGCAAAACGGGGAACAGCACTTGAAACGGAAGATGAATATAGATTGGCACAATGTTTAAGCCTTCATTCATATGTTCCGAAAAATTGCTTGCGATGCTGATGGAGAGAATCAGCACCCCCAATCCGACCGGGAAGGCCAGCTGGGACGGATTTTTTTCTTTAAACAGCGTGGACACGCCCACGACAACCGCATATGTAAAAAGGCTGACTTTGAAAAAACCGCCGATGACGAGCACGAGCATGAAAAAGACATCCAGCCGGTCTAAAAACTCTTCCACTTTAATTGTCTGTATGGTGCTCAGCAGCGGAAATTGAGAGCGGAGCATTAAGTTGACGTCCAGCACACAAATATTAATCGCCACTGACATTGCCAAAAACAGCCCGCTGATGATAATCGCCAGAAATCCGGTTTTCTTCACCTTTTTCCGATCTTTTAAATAAGGGAAAATCATGACAAACACGATTAATTCACCGAACGGGATGAACATCGTCTGTTTAAACACGGAATAAATGACCGTTCCTGCACCCTCCGCTAAAACGGGCTGGAGAAATCTGAGGTTTATCGTGCCTGAGCTGATAATGAGGATCAGCCCGACGGCTGTCAGGAAATACATAATGCCAAACAGCAGCTCGCCGGCTCTCGCTATCACTTCAATTCCCTTTCTGACCGCAAATATCGCGGCGATCATCAGCATGGCATTCACAATTAAAATCGGCGTGTCCTGATAGGCGAAGGTGACAAGCATTTCGCCGAAATCCCGCAATACGCGGGCGGCGATATAAGCAAAATAGAGAATATAAAGAAGGGAGACCGCCCAGCTCAGATGTCTGCCGATCAGTTCGTTCATGTAATCTCTCGGAGAAGACTCAGGAAAAAATTGATACAGCGCCTGATAAACGTAGAAAAGTCCGAGACCGATAACGCACCCGAGAAGCACGGACAGCCATGCATCCCGCCCGGCCATCGTGCCCGGCGGGATCAATAACGAACTGCCCAATTCAAACAAAATGATCATAATAAACAGCTGACGCGTGCCGATTTTCGCATTTTCCATACGCTTCGCTCCTTTCTCCTCAAATCAATCATGCTCAAGCTTGTCTGAGAGAGGATTATTCCGCAAGCCCGTTCTTCTGATAATGACTTCCGTTTTGACATCTACGGGGAGATTGGGGAAATATTCTTCATCCCACTTCCCTTTGAACTTTTTCCATTTGTCCGGATGCTTCCGATAGATCAGGTCTCCGAAGCCGACGAAGTCATTCTTATGGGCTTTTATATCTTCAATCGATTTGGTGATATCTTTCTCAAGCTGCACGCTGAGCGCCTTTTGCATCGTCATCAGCACTTGCGGATCAGACAGATGGAAAGGGTATCTGATAGCGTCCACCAGCCCCTCGACCTGAGCATGCACGTGAATATGCGGTTTTCCGTTCGGAAAAGTGGCCGTCACCTTTGTATTCTGGCGGGTGACCTGCAGACTGATTGCATGCTTCACGTTCTTCCAATCCGCATTGATGAACGTATGCTTGATCCTATTGAGCAGCCATACAGCCCCCACACTGTCGTCATCCTCAATCCAGTAATCCAGCCTCCCATCCTTTTTGAACACCGCCAGTCCGTCCGCTGACAGCACTGCTTTCGGTTCAGTTGTCTGCGTATTTTCCATCGTAGGACCGGCTTTATCGTCTCCGTGCATTTCATAACCAGGAATAAACGGCGACCCGGCCGGAGAAGCGAGATCAATCAGAACGTCCTGAAGGCTGGTTTTAATGACTCTGCCGTATTGTTCCTGCGTGAAGCTGAGCGTCTTGTTCACTTTATTGGAAGGGATTTTATCAATCGGCGTCAGCACTTTAATAATGTCTTCAGCCTTGCAATTATGCGCGATCACAACGGTTGCGGTCGTCCTGAATTCAGTGTCGCGGTCAAGATTGTCCAGAATAAAACTGAGCCCTTCCTCTTTCGCCAGTTTTTCACTGAACACCACGAGATTCGTATGCGCAAAATAGAGCCTTCTGGACACTTTCATCGAGCCTTTTCTCAAAGCTTCCGTCATATTGTCTCCGGACACCGAATAGACGGAAACCGGAGGCCGGTCTCCCGCTCCGCCGCCCTGCAGACCGCCGGCCACGTTTCCCGGATTGATAATTTGCAAGTGAAGGACGTATTTTCCCGTTTCGGTTCGGTCAATACCGATGGCGGAGATCACCGCTAGATCGGTAAGCTCCCTTTTATCCCAGCATCCGGATACAAACATAAGGGAAACCATCGTACAAAGGATAAGCATCCATTTACGTCTTTTCATTACCGTCGCCCTCTTCTACATCTTTATTAACCATTCCTCTGGATGTCTTCGGTTTCGGTCTTTGATGTTCCCCTTGGCGCCTGTTGTTTTCCTGCACGAGCAGTCCCGGCCTTTTTTCATCCGCCCATAACGGAGCTCGGAGGAGGGAATCTTTCAGCCCGCCCGGGGTTAAAGGAGCGAGCGGGGACATATACGGAAATCCGAATGAACGCAGGCCGCACAGATGGACAAACATCATGATAATGCCCAGAATCAGCCCGTAAAATCCCATGACCGCCGCCGACAGAATAAAGAGAAACCGGATCAGCCGCGCAGATATCGCCATGTCAAAAGCCGGGGTCGCAAAGCTGGCAATCGCCGTCAGGGCGACGACGATAACCATGGCTGGGGAAACAATGCCGGCCTGCACGGCGGCCTGGCCGATGACAAGCGCTCCGACTATGGAAACGGCGGAGCCGACAACTCTCGGAAGCCGGACACCCGCTTCCCTGAGAATCTCAAAGGCCACTTCCATCGTCAGCGCTTCAATCACGGCCGGGAACGGCACCGTCTCCCGCTGGGCCGCGATGACAATCAGCAGCTGCGTCGGAATCATTTCCTGGTGAAAGGTCGTCGCCGCCACATAAATCCCCGGCGCCACCAGTGAAATGAAGAAGATCAAAACCCGCAGCACCCTGATGCTAGTGGCGATATCAAATCGTGAATAATAATCTTCAACGGATTGAAAAAATTGGATAAATAAGGCCGGCGCGATGAGAACGAACGGCGTTCCGTCCACGATAATCGCAAATCGTCCTTCCAGCAGATTCCCCGCCACGACGTCCGGCCGCTCCGTATGATATACGGTGGGAAACACAGAAAACGGCGCGTCTTCAATGAGCTGTTCAATGTAGCCGGATTCCAGAATGCTGTCGATGTCAATGTGCTTCAGCCGCTTGCGGACTTCCTTAATCAGCTTTTTATCGCAAATTCCGTTAATATACATCAGCGCGACATCCGTATTCGTTTCGTGTCCGATCTCCATTTTTTCAACCCATACATCAGGCGTTTTTACATACCTGCGGATCATGGAAATATTGGTTTGCAGAGATTCAGTGAATCCCTGCCGCGGGCCGCGGAAAGAGACCTGAGTGCTCGGCTCTTGAATGGACCGGTGCTCTCCCCCTTCCGTGCTGGCGATCAGCGCCTTGTCAGCCCCGTCGACAAAAATGAGCGTGCTGCCCGCCACCAGCCCGGCATAAAGACTTTTCCATTTTTCTTCCTCTTTCACCCCGCCGATCGCAAGCGTTTTATCGTATATCAGGCAGACCGCTTGTTCCGGCTGAACGGACGGAATGTCGATTAAATCCTCCAGAAGGGATTGGCTGACGAGCTGTTCGTCTACCAAACCGGCGATATACACAATTGCAGCCGGAAGCTCTTCTTTTCCGATTTTCAGCCGGCGGATGACGACATCGGCACTGTTGCCGAACCTCTCAGACAGCTTCTTCATATTTTGCTTTAAGCTGAGGGAGATCGGCTCATCCCGCTCTTTGTCCGGCTGGCTGTCCGCTTCTTTCCTGCCTTCATTGTCACGGTCGTTTTGATCGGCTTTTTTTTGTTTCTTCTGTTTAAAAAATGGCGGCATATCGCAAAAAACCTTTCCTCGTTTTTTTCATATTCTTCCTGTACGGCAAAAGATTATGCACGGCGGAAAGTCTGTATAAGTTTTGCGTAATCGAAAAGGATAAAAAGGGAGAGTGTTGCTCATGAAAATATTGGGAGTTTCATTTTTTTTGCTGGCTGCCTGTCTGGTGATTTCAATCGCGATGGATATGCTGCAAGGTTTCAGTTTCTATGGAGCGGTCCAAAACAACCTGTCCGCTTTTAAATTGACCACCTTCTCAGAATGGCTGATGCTGTTTTTATTCGCCCTCTTTTTAATCAGAGAAATGATCGCTTTATATAAATCAGGTAAAAAAGATGCCTGACAGGCGCACGGCTGTATTGTGTCAAAAAAGAACACATCCCTCCTTCTTTCGGAGTTCATGTGTTCTTTTTATTTTTCCGATGCAGATTGTTTTCAGATGACGATATTTCCGCTGTCCGTATCTGTCGTGTGTTTCACAATGACGCCTCTGATTATGCGGTTGCCGATGATTTTAGTACTTGCGGAGGAATTGGTTTGGATGGCGGAAGCAAAAGCGGCGGAAAGGTTGTTGATGGTATTGCCCGACACGAGGGAATTGGAGGCTCCGTTCAGATAGATGCCGATCGGGCTGCCCGCCGTTCGGTTGATCGTGAGCGTATTGTCTATGACTTCATGCGTGCCTGAATTCAGATACACGGTAACGATAAGCGGTGATGATTCAAAACGGTTGCTGATGACAGAGGTTCCCGAGGATGTTGAACTGAAAATGGGATAGTTTTTGTAGCTTTTGAAGAGATTTCCCTTGATGACAGCCCTGGCGTCATTTGTCACAGATACGGCATAGGACTCCGCGGCGCCCTGATACGCATTCGGAATGAGCGTATTTCCTTCAATAACGGCATTTCCGCCTGTGACCCATATGCCCCGGCTGAACGATTTCAGCACATTTTGTTTTACGGTGATATTGCCGGCCGACATGCTGATTCCGTCCGTTACCTGATTCAGAGTATTATTCATAAAGACGGCATTTTCCGACAGCGTCGCCCGCATCCCCGTGCTTCGTCTCGTTTCGGAACGTCCGTTTTCAATGACATTGCCGTCAACGGTCACATCTTCCGCCTGATAGACGGAAATGCCCGTATTTTCAAATTGACTGATTTTGTTATGGGTGACGAGGACGCTTTTTCCCCTTACATCTATTCCGGTGGAAAAACCGGTAATCAGATTGTTGGAAATAACGGCATTGCTGCTGTCCTGTCCCTGTGACACACCTTGTCCGGCGACTGCGGTCCTTGAGCCGCCGTCTGACCGAAAGAAGACATTCCCCGAAATGACGGTATGTGCCCCATACCCGTAGCTGATTGTGTTATCGGAATGATTTCCTTCAATTAACACATGATATCCGTTAAAATTGGTGACTGAGCTTGCGGCGTTTCCGGAAAAGAAGTTGTTGCGTACCGTAATATGAAGAGCTTCTTCATAATCAATATCGCCTTCTCCGTACGATTCAATATCGATTCCGAATTTCGGAGCCGTTCCGTTCCCTTGCCCGGCGTCTTCAATCACGCATTCTTCCACCGTAACGGTATTGCAGCCGGTGATTGAAATGTTGTTTCGCCTTGACTGCCTGATCTCACAGCGGCGGATGGTCACCTGTTCTGAAGTTTCGTAATCACTGTTTGTTTTTAACCCGAGCGGGCTGACAATAATGCCGTCTCCCGTAAAATCCGAAATCTTCACATTTTCGATCAGCACATTGCTGCTGCCTTCAATACAGATTCCAAACCCCCATTCATGGGTCGAACGCAAAGGGACATTGGTATACGTGTGTTCATCCCGTTCGCCGATGATCCGGCCGCCGGTGATGGTGACATTTTCCCGCCTGCCTATATAGAAAGCCGAGTAGCCCCAAGAGCTGTTCGGCGCCACTTTAATCGTGCATTCCGGATCTAAAACGATGGTGAGATGGCTCGGCACGTTAATCCCGGCGTTCCGAAACGGCTGGCTGCTGTCCCCGCCAAGCGTGCCGTTGATTTTATACGTTCCCGGCGGAAAAAACACCGTATGACAGCCTTCGCTGACGGCCTTGGCCAAGCATTGGTTGATGGCGCCCGTCACATCGGTTTTTCCGTCTGCCGCCACACCGCAATCCGTAATATCCAATATACGATTCGGCAAGTGATAATCTCCTCCTTCCTCTCTTATTGTCATCTTATTCCGCCATATCCCGCTCCGCCTGTACATACTTTAAATTTTATTAAAAAAGTTTATAAAGATAGTTTAGTCAGATAATATAACAAAATAAGTCATTGGAATCAGGAAAATTCGTCTATATTCAACGTTTTAATATCTTTTCATTCTGGAATTTTTTGAATTCAGTATAAATTATATTGACACAAGTATTATATAAGAATATGATTTTTGTAATACACTTTTTTAAGAAAGGGTTGGCTCAGGTGGCATCTATTGATAAGGACTCTATAACAGAAACTGTGCCGCAACGAGGCTTTTTCGGTCATCCCCGCGGCTTGTTCACACTGTTTTTCACCGAATTTTGGGAGCGTTTCTCCTACTATGGTATGAGAGCCATATTGCTTTACTATTTATATACGGAAGTCGCTCATGGCGGTCTCGGCTTTGATAAAACGACCGCAGTTGCCATCATGTCCATATACGGGTCTCTCGTATACATGTCGAGCGTCATCGGCGGATGGCTGGCCGACCGGGTATTCGGCACGGCAAACACCGTATTTTACGGCGGAATTTTAATTATGTTCGGGCACATCGCTCTTGCCTTCCCTGGCAGCACGGCGGCGTTTTTTACCAGCATGGCTCTGATCATTATCGGAACCGGCCTGCTTAAACCAAACGTATCCAGCGTTGTCGGAGATTTATATACGAAGGAAGACGAGCGCCGCGACTCAGGTTTCAGCATCTTTTACATGGGGATCAACCTCGGCGGATTGCTTGCGCCGCTAATTGTCGGAACACTCGGACAGAAGTACAACTACCACTTAGGCTTCGGATGCGCCGCGGCCGGTATGTTCCTCGGACTGATTGTTTTCGCTCTTACGAGAAAGAAATACCTCGGCAAAGCAGGCTCCAATGTACCGAATCCGATTTCTAAATCATCAGTGATCGGCACGGGAATCGGAGTGGTCATCGCAGCAGCCGTTATCATCGTTCTGATTCAAACCGGCTGGCTGACGATCCAGCGTGTGATTGATACCGTCAGTATCCTCGGCATTGTCATTCCGGTTATTTACTTTATCGTGATGTTCACGAGCAAAAAAGCGACGAAAACGGAAAAATCACGGCTTGCGGCTTATGTTCCGCTGTTTGTTGCAGCGGCAATGTTCTGGGCGATTCAGGAGCAGGGCGCGACGATTCTTGCTTTATATGCGGATCAGCGCACGAGACTTTCCTTTGCGGGCATGCATCTTGAGTCTTCATGGTTCCAGTCTCTGAACCCATTATTCATCGTTATTTTCGCGCCGGTCTTCGCCTGGATCTGGATGAAGCTCGGCAAACGCCAGCCTTCAACACCGATTAAATTCGCGATCGGCATTATCCTTGCCGGATTATCATTTTTAGTCATGGTGCTTCCGGTTATGGGCGGAAGCGGCGAGCTTGTGAGCCCGCTTTGGCTTGTGCTCAGCTTCCTTTTGGTTGTGCTTGGTGAGCTTTGCCTTTCACCGGTCGGTTTATCCGTCACAACGAAACTTGCGCCTGCCGCTTTCTCAGCGCAGACGATGAGCATGTGGTTTTTAACAAACGCCTGCGGTCAAGCCCTGAACGCAAAAGTAGTCGGTTTGTTTGATAAGATTTCTGAAGCGGCCTACTTCGGCTCAATCGGTCTTGTTTCGATCATTCTCGGTATTATTTTGATTCTTCTGTCTCCCGTTATTAAACGGGCGATGAAAGGCGTTCAATAACAGATAAAGAAAAGCCTGCGGAATCGTCCGCAGGCTTTTTTGATGCGTCTATTGTTTTAACTCCTCAAGTGTTTCTCTCCATCTCTTCAAGACATCTTCCGGTTCGTGGAGCTGGATGGCCGGTCCGGATGTCAGATCCGCGTATTTCGCCCGATCTTCCTTGACGGTGATCACGCGGCAGCTGAACCGTTCCCGCTCGTGTTTCGCCTCTTTCAGCGGCGGAAGCGCCTCACATTCCAATGTGACGTAATATGCGGCTCCTCCGTGCCAGGCGATGAAAAGAGCTTGTCCCGAATGCAGAAGGCTGCTTACGGTCGTCGTGTTTTTCCATAAGGCGAGCCGGAGATTTGTTCTGCTCACGGCCACGATTTCACCGGCGCTGATCATGGCCGCGTGCGGACGGCCTTCTTTTGTCACGGATTGGAGCACAAATGCGTCGTGCTGCTTTTTTTCAAGCTCCGTCCCGTCTAAAAGTGTGTAAAGCGCCTCCGGCAAGTGCTCCGTCAGCATTACGCTTTTCTTTCCGGAACAGCGGGAACATGTGCGGCCGTCTCCGTTTCTTTCGGATCAATTTTAAATGCCGGGTTGAATGCCGCCGGATTCGTGATGCTTTCCGGTTCACAGGATCTCCATGTGAAAAAGCAGGTTTGGCATTGGTAAATTTCCCAGGCGCCTTTGACCGGCGATTGGCTGACGGTTTCTCCTTTTTTCGATTCACAGCGCGGGCATGTTTTCATTGCAACCTCATCCTTTCTTATTGATTCATTAAGTCCATCAGTTTTTGTTCCCACTCTTTCGTTGTCAGCGGAGAATCAAGCGGCTGAGAATAATGGCCTCTTGTTTCCGGCGCGACAGGCGTCGTGGCGTCAAGAATCATTTTGTGTGTCATCCCTGCCGGATCAGACCCCGGGTCAAGCGGAAGGACGGACAGGTCAGGAATGATGACTGCATCGTGTTTCGGATGCATTTTCGTTGAGAGCGCCCACATGACTTGCGGCAGGTTAAACGGATCGACATCCTCATCCACGACAATGACCATTTTGCAGTAGCCGAGTCCGTGCGGCGTGGTCAGGGCGCGCATGCCGACCGCCTTGGCAAATCCGCCGTAGCGCGTTTTCGTTGAAATGATGGCGATCAGGCCGTGCGTATACATCGCGTTCACGGCGACAATTTCGTTCGGATAAGCTTCCTTGAGCTGCTGGTAAAGCGGCACGCACGTATTAATGCCGATCATATAATCGCACTCCGTCCACGGCATGCCTAAGTATAAATGTTCAAAAATCGGATTGTTTCTATGATATACCCGTTTGATTTTGATCACCGGCATGCTGCGGCCGCCTGAATAATGGCCCGTGAACTCACCGAAAGGTCCTTCGTATTCCCGTTCTCCCGCAAGGATCTCTCCTTCCAGAACGACTTCAGCGCCCCAAGGGATGTCTAAATCAGACAGTTTAGATTTGACGATTCTGTAGGGCTCCCCTTGAATCGCGCCGGCCATTTCATACTCGGATTGATCGTATAACAGCGGAGTTGAAGCAGCTGTCGTAATCACCGGCTCACAGCCGAGCGCGATCGTAACGGGAAGATTCACGCCGCGTTCTTCAGCTTGGCGAAGATGAATCGCAATATCATGCTGAGGCACGGGCTGAATGCCGAGGCGGTCTTTTCCCTTTACCTGCATTCTGTAAATGCCGACATTCTGCTTGCCGAAATTGTCCGGATCTTCAAGATCGCGGGAAATGACGCACGCTTTATCCAAATAATAGCCGCCGTCCCCCTGGTTGATTCTGAATAGCGGAAGGATGTCAAATAGATTGATATCTTCCGTTATTTCATTTTCATGAAACGGCGCGGTTTCTTCCCGTTTGACCGGCACCGGAAATGCATCGTACCGTTTGGCGAACTCAAAGAATTGTTCTTTAACAGGCGTATCTTTCGGCATGCCGAGCATCATTGCGTGATTCGGCCACGAGCCGATGACATTCAGAGCCACCTGCGCATGGTGATGTCCGTAAATATTGTTAAACAAAAGCGCAGGGGTTTTATCCCCGAGATTGCTGGCTGCACGCGCAGCGGCGCCCAGATCCGGCTCCGGTTTTACCTCTTCGTTGACTGTTAAGAGCTGCCCTTCTTTTTCAAGAGCGGCGAGAAATTCCCTAAAATCCTGATAGGCCATTATCAGATTCCTCCTTTTTGTTTTTCAATTCCGTACCACCGTTTCGCTTCCGGCAGACGGATGCCGAACTGATCGAGCGTCCGGAACACAATATGGTCGATCAATTCATCCATGTCAGCCGGCTTGTTATAAAATGCAGGCATCGGCGGAAGAATGACGGAACCCATTTTTGTAAGCGCTAGCATATTTTCTAAATGGATTTGGCTGAGCGGCGTTTCTCTAGTCAGCAGCACAAGTTTTTTCCGCTCCTTCAGGATGACGTCAGCCGCCCTTGTCAGCAGATTGTCAGCCATTCCGGTGCGGATGCTTGCCAGTGATTTCATGCTGCACGGAGCGATGATCATCCCGTCCGTTTCAAACGAACCGCTTGAAATCGCCGCGGCTTGGTCTTTGTGAGAATACGTATAGGATGCGAGTTTCTCGACATCTTTTAACGTATAATCGGTTTCATGTGTAATGGTGACATTTGCCCAAGGAGACACGACAAGATGGGTTTCGATCTCCGCGGCTTTTAAATATTCTAAAAGCCTGATCCCGAATATGGCTCCCGTTGCCCCGGTCATTCCGATGACGAGCTTCATATCGACCCCTCCCTTACGCTTGAAATGTGGTGTCAAAACCATCATACTCCTGATATATCCATATGAAAAATATTCGTTAAATCTATGTATCATACCTTAAAGGTATAACAGAAAGGAGCGCGTTCTCATGGATATCCGGCAATTGCGTTATTTCATCACCATTGCCCAAGAGCAGAAAATCACGACGGCCGCCAAAAAGCTTCATATGGCACAGCCGCCTTTAAGCAGACAGCTGAAACAGCTCGAAGAAGAATTGGGCGTCATTCTGTTTGACCGCAATAAAAAGAAACACATGACCCTTACATATGAAGGAAATGTCTTTTTGAAAAGAGCGAAAGAGATTCTTCATAAGTTTGAGGATGCCATTATCGAGGTACAAGAGCTGAAGGAGGAGGTGGCCGGGACACTTGCCGTCGGGTCAACCATTTACTGCGCCGCGCTCATGCTTGAGAAAGTGTCACAGATGAAAGAGCGGTTTCCGCATCTCACCTTTAACATTTGGGAAGATGAGCCTGTCTCACTGCTCGAGCTTCTGGAAACCCGGCAGATTGACGCCGCCGTCACCACCACCTTGATTAAAAACGACGGCATTGAATCGAAGGAGCTTGAAGACATTCCGTGTGTATTGGTGCTGTCCGAGCATTCAAAACGACTGTGCGGTGAAACGATTAAACTGAATGACATCGCCTCTTTGCCTTTGATCCTTTTGCGCACCGTCAATGGAAGAGGTGTGTATGACCAAGTCCTCCAAGTTTGTGAACAGTACGGTCTCGACCTTCAGGTTGTCTGTGAATGCCATGACTCCGCGACGCTCTTGAGCCTCGTATCATCAGGGTTCGGCGCCACAATTCTGCCTTTGACGATGATTCCCGTCCATATGCGCTCGCATGTCAAAACGGTTATCATCGAAGACAACCCGTTTGTCATGACACCGGCCGTCATCTGGAGAAAAGACAGCTATCTGCCGAAGCCGGTCAGACAGTTTTTGGAATTATTTTGATCCGGAACACGAAGAATTCCCGCTTATGAAAACCAATTACTTGACTCATACTAAAAAAAAGTTATCCTTTACAATTGGGAGCTATTTTTTCTCAATAAAACTACTCAGAAAAGTGGGGAATAAAGAAGATGAAAAAAGCATTATTCGCTTTGTTCATGATGGTCAGCATCGCAATGCTTGCAGCCTGCGGAAACTCACAGGACAGCGGATCTAAGTCAAAAGACGGCGATCTTTGGGCTTCTGTCAAGAAAAAAGGCGTACTGACCGTCGGCACAGAAGGAACGTACGAACCGTTTACCTTCCATGATAAAAAGAGTGACAAACTGACCGGATATGATGTTGAAGTGATTCAAGAAGTCGCGAAACGCCTCGATCTGAAAGCTGACTTCAAAGAAACGCAATGGGACAGCATGTTTGCCGGATTAAACGCGAAACGGTTTGACGTCGTTGCCAACCAAGTCGGCAAAACGGGCCGTGAGAACCAATATGATTTTTCGGATAAATACACAACGTCAAATGCAGTCGTCGTGACGAAAAAAGACAGCACGATTGCGAAAGAGGCTGATGTCAAAGGAAAAACAGCGGCTCAGTCATTAACAAGCAATTACAATAAATTAGCGAAAGAAGCCGGCGCGAAAATTGAAGGCGTTGAAGGCATGGCGCAATCCCTTCAGCTCATTCAGCAGGGCCGCGCTGATCTGACTTACAACGATAAGCTTGCCGTACTGAACTACTTAAAAACGTCCGGCAATAAAAACGTGAAAATCGCGTTTGAAGCAGGCCAGCCGCAGCAGACGTATTTCGCATTCCGAAAAGGAAGCGGCGAACTTGTGACTCACGTCAACAAGGCGTTAAAAGAAATGAAAGAGGACGGGACTCTTTCTAAAATAGCGAAAAAATGGTTCGGCGAAGATGTTTCTAAGTAACATGCCGGAACCCGTGATTGCAACAGCCATTCCTTGGGATCTGGTGCAGCAGTCATTCTGGCCGATTCTTTCCGGGGGAATCTATTACTCGATTCCCCTTACCATTCTTTCCTTTATTTTCGGGATGATCATCGCGCTGATTACGGCGCTCGCCAGAATGTCAAATATGAAACCATTGAGATGGGTGTTCAGCGTATACGTATCAGCGGTGCGCGGCACTCCTCTTCTCGTTCAATTGTTCATCATTTTTTATCTGTTCCCGACATTTAATATTACGCTGGACCCTTTCCCAAGCGCAGTCATCGCGTTTTCATTAAACGTGGGCGCCTACGCTTCTGAAATCATCCGGGCATCTATTTCATCCGTGCCGAAAGGGCAATGGGAAGCCGGTTATACGATCGGCATGACCTATCGCAAGACATTGTTCCGCGTGATCCTGCCGCAGGCGTTTCGCGTGTCCATTCCGCCATTATCAAATACATTTATCAGCCTGATCAAGGATACATCTCTCGCGTCACAGATTCTCGTCGCGGAGTTGTTCAGAAAAGCGCAGGAAATCGGCGCGCAAAACCTTGATCAAATCTTGGTCATCTATATTGAAGCCGCCTTTATTTATTGGATCATCTGCTTCTTGCTGTCAATCGTACAACACGTGATCGAACGGCGTCTCGACCGTTATGTGGCCAAATAAGGAGGTTTCGATATGCTTTCCGTCAAAGGATTAAATAAATCATTCGGACAGAATGAAATTTTAAAAAAGATAGATATGGAGATAGAAAAAGGGAAAGTCATCGCCATTCTGGGGCCGTCCGGTTCAGGAAAAACGACGCTTCTGCGCTGTCTGAACGCGCTTGAGATTCCCAATCGCGGCGAGCTGGCATTCTCCGATTTTTCAATAGATTTCTCCAAAAAAGTGAAGCAGGCTGATATTCTTCGCCTCCGCCGCAAATCAGGCATGGTCTTTCAGGCGTATCATCTGTTTCCTCACCGCACGGCGCTTGAAAACGTCATGGAAGGACCCGTTCAAGTGCAAAAACGCGACAAGGAGCAAGTCAGAAAAGAAGCGATGGAGCTTCTGGAAAAAGTCGGACTGAAAGACAAAATGGATTTATATCCGTTCCAGCTTTCCGGCGGTCAGCAGCAGCGTGTCGGCATCGCCCGCGCGCTTGCGATTCAGCCCGAGCTGATGCTGTTTGACGAACCGACGTCAGCGCTTGATCCGGAGCTGGTCGGCGAGGTGCTCAAAGTGATTAAGGATCTGGCGAACGAAGGCTGGACGATGGTCGTCGTCACCCATGAAATCAAATTCGCGCAGGAAGTGGCCGATGAAGTCATCTTCATTGACGGCGGCGTCATTGTGGAACAAGGACCGCCGGAGCAAATTTTCTCCGCGCCGAAAGAAGAACGCACGCAGCGGTTTTTAAATCGTATACTGAATCCTTTGTAGGAGCGGGAGAAGAAGCGAAACACTGATTTCGCTTCTTCTTTTTTTTGGCGGTTATGCTACAATGACAATTAATGAAATTTTATGAAAGAAGGGACCTCTTTGAAGCGGGAATTCTTGATGCGCTGGACGTTTTATTTTGCCGGTCTGTTAATTTTGTCTTTCGGGGTATCGTTAACCATTAAAGGAAAAGCTCTCGGCATCAGCCCTTGGGATGCCTTTCATTATGGGCTTTTTCAGCATTTCGGGTTTTCTGTCGGCCAATGGTCCATCGTGGTCGGCGCAGTCATCGTGGCTTTAACCTGCCTGTTCACAAGGACACTCCCGAAAATCGGCGCTATCTTAAACATGGTGCTGATGGGAATGTTTATTGATTTCTTTTCGTTTCTGCTTCCTGAGACGCACGCTTTTTCCTTAGCGGCCGTGTTTTTTTCTATCGGATTGCTGCTGATCGGCTGCGGCGTCGGTATTTACGTATCAGCAGGGCTCGGCGCGGGCCCCCGGGACTCTCTGATGATGCTGATATCTGAAAAAACGGGCTGGAACGTGCAATGGGTGCGGAACGGCATTGAGCTGACGATTCTTGCCGCAGCCTGGATGATGGGCGGACCGATCGGCGCCGGAACCATTATTACGGCTGTTTTGACGGGGCTGATTCTGCGTTTTTCTTTGCCGCAGTCCTCTAAACTGTTAACATACGCGATCTCCGGGCGGGCAACGTCCGTTCATTAAAAACAAAGCCGCAACGGTTTTGTTTTTTTATTTTCGGACAGCTTTCGTCTGATATGATAGGATGGTTTTGACAATATTTTCAGACGGAGGATCTGGACATGAAAATTTACGGAGTATATATGGACCGCCCGCTTTCTGCAGGGGAAGAGGATCGGATGATGGCGGCCGTGTCCGCCGAAAAGCGGGAAAAATGCCGGCGCTTTTACCATAAGGAGGATGCTCACCGCACCTTGATCGGCGACATGCTGATCCGCACCGCTGCGGCGAAGGCTTACGGACTTGATCCGGCCGGGATTTCATTCAGCGTTCAGGAATACGGAAAGCCGTACATCCCCGCGCTTCCGGACATGCACTTTAATATTTCCCACTCCGGTCGCTGGATCGTGTGCGCCGTTGATTCAAAACCGATCGGCATTGATATTGAAAAAATGAAGCCCGGCACGGTTGATATCGCCAAACGGTTTTTTTCGCCGACGGAATACAGTGATCTGCAAGCGAAACACCCCGATCAGCAGACCGATTATTTTTACCACCTGTGGTCGATGAAAGAAAGCTTTATCAAACAGGCCGGAAAAGGGCTTTCCCTGCCGCTTGATTCATTCAGCGTCCGCCTCAAAGACGACGGCCATGTGTCCATTGAACTTCCGGACGGACATGAACCTTGTTTCATCCGCACATATGAGGCGGACGAGGAGTATAAGCTGGCCGTTTGTGCGGCGCATCCCGATTTTTGTGACGGGATTGAGATGAAAACGTATGAAGAGCTGTTATAAGCAATCCGTCAGCATTTTGATGCCTCGCGTGATATCCCCTGTCTTGACGTTGGACACGTTGAGTTTGATGATATTTTCTTTCGGAAAATCCGATAGGTAATGGCTCTCAATCGGCTCCACCAGCACGCCTTGCGCTTTCAGACGCTGCACAACTCTTGAAGCGGAAAGGCTTTTCTCCAGCACGAGATGGGTATGGATCGACGTTTGCTTTACAGAAAAACCGCCGTACTCCTGCAGCGCGTTTTGGAGCAGCTCGGAACGTGCTCTGTAAGAGGCCCGGATTTTTTCTTTATGCCTTTTGAACATGCCGCTTTTGATATACACTTCAAGGGCCGCTTGGGATATCATCGAACAGTCGATATCGCTCAGCTTTTTATACGTATGGAAAACCGGGGCCAGCGAATCCGGGAGCACAGCCGCTCCAACACGCAGCCCCGGAAAAATCATTTTCGAAAAGCTTTTCAAATAAATCACGCGGGAAGACAGATCGTAGGCGTACAGCGGGTCTGCCTTCTGATTGTCCTCTAAATCTCCTAGGAAATCATCCTCAACCAAATAAACGTCATACGCCTCCGCTAATCGGACAAGCTCTCGTTTTTGCCATTCTGTCAGAGAGCTGCCGAGCGGATTATGAAATCGGGGCATCGTGTAAAAAAACTTAATTTCCTCCGTCTGAAACAGCCGCTCGACTTCCGCCATATCAAGCCCCTCAGCCGTCCGTTTAATGCCGCAGGCGGGAAGGCGCAGCGCTTCAAGCTGCTCCACCATCAGATGATAGCCCGGCTGTTCGATTAAAATCTTCTTTTTTCCGTTCGGAAACGGCATCAGAGACAGCAGGGATAACGCCTGCTGCACACCCGAGGTGATAAAAATGTTCCGCTCTTTTGCAAATACCTGATAATCGGATAACAGCCTCTGAAGCACCCGGATTAAAGACGGAAGCCCCTGCGGCGTGCCGTAAATGAACAAATCATTTTTATACATATCAATGGCTTTGTTGATGCAATGCTGAAAGTCGCGGTACGGAAAAATATCAGGGTCCGGCGCCGAGGCTGCAAAATCAATGATACCTGTTTGTTCTCGCTCCTGCTTTTTTTCATTTTTAATAAGATAGTAGCCGCTTTTCGGCACGGCATAAATAATGTGCCGTTTTTCAAGCTCCTGAAGCGCACGGATGACGGTGCTTTTACTGACGTGAAAACGCTCGGCCAGCTGCCTGATAGAAGGCAGCCGCGCCCCTTCCTGAAAAGTGCCGCCTTCAATGAGACTCTCCACTTCTATCATCACGTTCATATACTTTTCCATGCTGAACCTCCATCTGTACCGGTACAGTTTATCATTATTCTCATTGTACTGCTTCTTCCCTTCCCATACAATAAAAGGGAGCGGCCGGCGCTCGATCTCATTAAAGGAGTTCGTAAAGATGATTAATCAAAACCGTTTGGCTGCTGCTTACCTCGCTGCCATTTTAAATGCGCTGATTATCGGTTTTTCCTTTATATTTGTCAAGATTGCGCTTCAATCCGCCAATCCGTTTGATATATTGGCTCATCGGTTCACAGCGGCCTTCATCTGTGCAATGCTTCCTGTTTTATTCGGCTGGATCAAACTGTCCGTCAGCTGGAAAAATGTGCTGGCGATCTTGCCTTTGGCCCTTTTATATCCGGCTTTGTTTTTCAGTTTTCAGGCGTTCGGCCTTTTGTATTCTTCATCATCGGAAGCCGGTATCATTCAAGCCGCCATCCCGATTTTTACGATGCTGTTTTCGTCTTACTTTTTAAAGGAACGTCCGACATGGGCGCAAAAGGGATTCACATGCCTGTCAGTGGCCGGGGTGGTATTTATTTTCACAATGAAAGGGGTGTCCGCGGAATCGGCGAGTTTTAAAGGTGCTTTCCTGATCCTGTTGTCCGCGCTGTCCTCCGCCCTTTACAATACGGCAGCGAGACGCATGACCCAGCGTTTTTCATTGGGTGAGCTGACCTGGTGCATGTCTGCGATCGGCTTTGCTTCCTTCAACTGCATCGCTCTCTTCCGGCACGGAGCGGAAGGAACGATCGGGCAGTATTTTCTGCCCTTCCGCGATCCCGGTTTTATCGCAGCGATTCTGTATTTAGGCATTTTGTCTTCTCTCATTACATCATTGATGTCAAACTACGCGCTGTCCAAGATTGAAGCGTTTAAGATGAGCGCCTTTAACAATTTGTCCGTCATCGTGACGATGCTTGCGGGTGTCCTCGTTCTCCATGAGTCACTCCGCTGGTATCATATCGCCGGCGCCGTCTGTATCGTCATCGGAGTCTTGGGAAGTAATGCTTCAGGACGGCGGAAAAAAAGCATATTACGACATAGGGAAAAAATGAAAGGAAACGAAGACGGAATATGATCAACACACGAAATGAAAATATCTATCTCGCGGGCTGCTTAACATTTGCCGATGTAAGAAAACACTTTGCTTATCATCAAGGAAAATCCGCGGCTGTCTGTTTTTTGATTATGCTGCTGGCTTCTGCCATCTGTTTTGAAATGAACGGCCCGGTTACAGGCGGCACATGGGACGTCAGAGCTCTCCTGAATTTCCTTGCAGCTGTGATTCTCTCTTTGGCAGTCACGGTGATCGCAACGGCAATCTCATTCTTCCGTCTTTACAGAACATACAAAACGAATCAGCGGCTGAAATCTGCCAGAAGTATTACGATTCATCAGCTCGGAATCAGCCAAAAACAAAAAAACGCAAGCATTCTTTTTGAATGGGATGAACTGCTCTCGGCTAGGGAGCACAAAGATATGTTTCGATTACAAACATCGGGTTACGGAACACTTCTGCTGCCGAAACGACTTTTCTATTCGCAAAAAGATATCGCCGTTTTCAGGCAAATGCTCCGGGAAAATGTGAATGGGAAAGTAAATGTAACAGAATAAAAGACAAAAAGGAGGGTGCCCCCCTCCTTTTTTGTCAGCCTGATATTTCCGCCTGTTTCTGCAGCTGCTTTGCTTCCTGATAAATTTCTTCGAACAGATCCGCGATGTGTTCCTCTTCAACACATGAAAATGCGATTCGCAAATCGGTTTCATTAATGGATATCGTCCCGATTCCTCTCTTTTCAAGCAACGATACTCTCAATTCGCCGGCGTTTATGTCTTTCAGCCGGACACACATGAAATAACCAGAGTTAAACGGGTAAGGCGTCCATACGTCATCATAGTGCTTGTTTTCTGCAAGAACGGCTTTCACTTTGTCAGCCCGTTTTTTCATGATGTTATATTTCAGCGATTTTTCTTTCTCGTATTCCGGTGACTGCATCGCCCGCAGCATAAACGTTTGGGACGGGTGCGGGGCGCTTGAAATCGTTCCCCTGATAATCCCTTTTGTTTTTTCCTCGAGCACGCGCAGCGCTTTTTCGCTTTTTGTGCTGTACGTAATAAAACCGACGCGGAAGCCCCACGCGTAATTTTCCTTCGTCGCGCCGTCTATTTTCACGCAAAGCACCCGGTCGTGCACTTGGGCGAGTTTGCTGAAAATGGATTCCTGAATGGCCGTTTCATCGTAAAACAGATTGTAATACGCATCGTCTACGAGTACGACAATCTCTTTGCCGGCTTCTGCCGCCTCCAGGATCACGCTGACGATTTCTGCCGCTTCCTCTTCCCCCGGCGTGTAGCCTGTCGGATTATTCGGGAAATTCAGCACGACAATCGCCTTTTCTTCCTGCTTTTTCAGCAGCTCGGACAGCCCCGCCGCATTAAAACGCCCATCCTGCTGAAAAAGCGGGTACGTCTCAATGGATGCCTTGCGCCGGACACCGAAAATAAAATTGTAATTTCCCCAATATTTATCAGGCAGAAGCAGCGCATCCCCTTCATTGACGAACAAGTCGGCGGCGATGCTCAGCCCGTGTGTTAAAGCATTTGTCACGATCGGCGTGCTGATGTCTTTGCCGGCTAATGAAGGATTTTCGAGACGCATTTTTTTCAGCCATTCCTGCCTGAGCGGCTCTTTTCCCTGCGGCGGAGCATAATCGTAGATATCATCGGGGTTATAGGCGGACAGTGTCTCTTGAATATGGGAAAAGTGCATGGACTCGCCCTGTGAGGTGGCGATCCCGATCGTGGCATTATACTTTCCGGCCTTGGCTTTCGCTTCCGCCGATTGTGTCAGCACCCCTTTCGGATAAAACAACTCTCTGCCCAAATCAGAAAGCATATGAAGCACGTGCGGGTTTTCTTCAGACAATGTTCTGTTCAGCTCTTTTGCTGCATCATTCATGTACGACAATCCCTTCAAAATTATATTCCATCAAATCATAACATAAAATTTTTGATAAATGAGAAAACTCGCGGGCGGATTTTGTTACAAAAAACAGACAGCGAATGCTGTCTGTCATATCCTATAACAATTGGCCTGCAGTGCTCCTGTTAATAATCTCATAGATTCGTTCCGCCACTTTTTCAGTTTCATTTAATATGAACATGTGGCCGTCCGAAAACTCATGAAATACGGGATTGTCGGCCCATTTTTTCCATCCGTCCGCATCTTTGATACATTTTTTATCTTTCCGCCCGTTAAATATATGGACGGGTGATTGAATGATGTGAGAATCAGACGGACGAAAGCTTTCAAGCGCGCGGTAGTCGGATCTGAAAGAAGGCAGGAAAAATGACATGACCTCCTTATTCTCCACTAACTCCTGCGGCATTCCGCCAAGCTCGATAATATGGGCGAGAAATTTTTCATCATCAAGATGAGACACTTTTTTCCTTTCAACATGCGGCGGCTGAATGGCTGAGATGATCACGGCCTGCGGGTAAATGCCCTCCCGCTCCAGCTTTTGCGCCAGCCTGAAAGCGACCATGCCTCCCATACTGTGGCCGAACAGCACAAACGGGCGGTCAGGATGGAGATTCAACTCCTGCTTGTATAAACTGACAAGCTGTTCAAAATCCTCAACGGGGGACATTTGATTTGTTCCGTGTCCCGGCGGTTCCGCGGCAAGCATCTCACACTCACCTTGAAGATAGGTGTGGAGCGGGCGGAATGATGCGGAATAGCCTCCTGCGAACGGAAAACAGATAAGCTGCGTTTTTTCCGTGGTATCGAACGATTTAAAGAGCTGGACCATTGGCGGGCTTCCTCCTTTTCTATCGTGAAGCTGTCAGCTTCAGATGTTCCTTCCTTAGGAATTCGAGCAAATATGCCGCATTCCTTTCGAGACATTCTCCCTGAAGCATTTCTGCGTGAGTACCGCAGCCTTTTTTCACACGGTATTCACCTGTCGTGGCTTCCTCCCACGAAGCGAGCCACGGCGGCATCGCAAAGTCCGGTTCTGACGTTAATAGATCTATATCCGCTTTGACCGTGCCGGTGCTGACGGTATGCACAAAATAAGAATAAAACGCGGTTGTTTTTTTGGCGAGACCTTCTTTGACGGCTTCGTTATTCAGCGCTTCATTGTCCCGGTTTACCTTCATCAGCGCCTGGACATCACTTTCTACGGTGCGGCCTTCTAAGTCGCTGACGCCTTGTTTTTTATAAGAATCAACCATGATCAGCCGCTCCACTTTACGTCCTTCGGCTTCAAGCCGTTTGGCCGTTTCAAAGGCGAGCGTGCAGCCTGCCGAGTATCCGAACATCTTGACCGGTCCTTCCGGCTGGAGCTGATGGATCAGCTCTGTGTAGCGTTCGATGCGGTTGTCTTCCTCGATAAAATCAAACGCACAGATTCGAAAGCCGGACAGCTGTTTTGCCAGCGGCTGGTACATCAGCCCGTAACCGAGAACCGGCGGGAACGCAAACAGTGTGTCAGACTGATTTTTATTCATGATGGTGAGATCTTTCATTCCTTTTTCTTCACCGTGAAGCAGATAACCGGCAATGTCTGCGATTGTCGTCGCTTCGAATAACAGCTGCACCGGAATGTCAGTACCGAGCTCTTTTTTAATGCGCGACGCTGCCGTCATCGCTTTTAAGGAATGGCCTCCGAGCGCGAAGAAATCATCATGAATCCCGATCTGCTGTCTGCCGAGGATGTCGGACCAGATGTGTGCAATCGTTTCTTCCGTCGCGTTTCGAGGCCCGATCCATTCTTTCGCCAGCTGAGTCTGATCCGGTTTCGGCAGCTCCCGTTTATTGACCTTCCCGTTTGTCGTTAACGGAAGCTCCTCTAAGAAAGTAAAGGTTTGCGGCACCATGTAAGCAGGAAGCTGTTTTTTCAGGTGCCTCTTTACGTCTTCAGCTGAAAGCGGCGTCCGGTTCACGAGGTAGGCGTTGATTGATGCATCTCCAGACTCATGGCGGTCCGCAACAACGACCGCATCTTTCACACCCGGGTATTCCTGCAGCTGCTTTTCGATTTCTTCAAGCTCAATCCGGTGTCCGCGTATTTTGACCTGGTCGTCAATACGCCCGGCGTATTCAATTGTTCCATCCGGCAGCCAGCGTGCTAAATCCCCTGTGCGGTAAAGCATTTCTCCCGGCTTGAATGGATTTGGGATAAACGTTTGCTTCGTCAGGTCATGACGGTTCAGATACCCTTTTGATACACCCATTCCGCTGATGCACAGTTCACCGACAGCTCCGAACGGCTGAAGCTGATTTTGCCCGTTAAGAATATAAACACTGGCATTGCTGATCGGCTTTCCGATCGGCAATGAGGAAAGGGAATCCGGGATATCATGCACGACGTGAGCTGTCGCAAACACCGTTCCCTCAGTCGGCCCGTAGCAATTAATCAGCTTGCCAGGCCCCATGATCTCAAGCGCCTTTCTGACGTGAGGCACTGACGCGCGCTCACCCCCGAATAACACGCAGCGAAGCGCCTTCAGCCACTCCTCTCCCGCATCGGTGAGAAGATTAAAAAGTGCGGTTGTCGCAAACATGACATTGACATTCTCCTGCCGGATCAGATCAGTGAGCCGTTCTGTATCAAGCAGTGTATGTTCATCTGCGATAATGAGCCGTGCCGCATTCAGTATTGATGCGTAGAAATCAAAGGTAAATGCGTCAAAGGCGTAATTGGAAACAGATAAGAACGTATCTTTTTCAGAAAATGCCATGTAGTCTACATGCTTGACCAATCCTTGAATATTGGCATGAGTGGTGATATTGCCCTTTGGCTTTCCGGTTGTGCCGGACGTATACATAATATACGCCGGATCATCGGGATCAATTGCGGCTGCAGGATCGCTTGCCTGTTCCTCAAACCGTGCTCGATCATCGATGATGAGTGTTGTTCCTGTATACGGCAGCTGAGCCGCTTTTTCTTTCATCTCCTGATGTGTCAGCAGACAGGCTGCCGCACTGTCAGCCAGCATGTACGAGATTCGGTCCTCCGGCAGCTTCGGATCAACGGGCAGATAAGCCGCTCCCGCTTTTAATGCGCCGAGAATGCCGATCACCAGCTCAAGCGAGCGCTTCGTGTACAACGCGACAACGGTGTCCTTACCCGCACCTTGCTTTTGCAAACGGCGCGCAAGACGGTTCGCTTCCTCATCTAATTCACGATAGGAAAGAGTCTGGCCGGAATACGTAAGCGCCGGTGCATCAGGATTTACATTCACCGCTTCCTTGAACCAATCCGTCAGAGGCTTCGCCTGATGAGTCTGAGCCGGCGGGTTTAAGCCGGTAAGCAGAAGCTCTCTTTCCTTTTCATCCACAAGTCTGATCGTATTGACAGGCTGATCCGGCTTCTGGATGAGCTGCTGAATCGCTGTGAGAAGCTGAGATTTTAAGCGCAGGATAAACGCCTCATCAAACACATTCCCGTTATAGGCAAGCTTAATCAGCATCTCATCACCTGGAGAAGCCATCAGGTTGAGATCATAATTCGATTTCTCAAAAACATGGACGTCCTCCATATCAAAGCCGTTTTCACTGTTTTCTTCATTTTTTGCATCCTGAAGCGGATAATTTTCAAACACAATGATGTGGTCAATCAGCTTTGGCTGATCGGCCTGGCTTTGGATGTCATAGAGCGGCACATATTGATGCGGCTCAGACTGCAGCGATTGCTCCTGCAGCTGCTTGAGCAAGCCGTTAAATGTGGTATCCTCAGACAGCTTCACCCGCCTCGGGACAGCATTGATAAACAGCCCGACTATATGTTCAACGCCTTTGATTTCTGCGGGACGCCCGGAAACGACTGTGCCGAAGATCAAATCGCCGGACTGCTGGTAGCGGCTGATTAATACACTCCAAACCGCCTGAAGCGCCGTACTCAAAGTGGTATGCTGCGATTTTGCAAGCTCGGTAAATGCTTTTGTTTCCGCCTCCGGCAGTGAGAAGAGCAGCTCTTTCGGCTCATAGCCGTCCTTTTGTTTCTTTCTTTGCTCCGCAAATGTCGTTTGTCCTTCAAAATCTTCTAAGTACCCGCGCCAGTAATGCAGTGATGCTTGTTTATCCTGCTTTTCAAGCCACTTGATATAGTCTTTATACGGTTTGACCGGCGGCAGGCTGTACGGCTTTTGTTCGCGCAGGGCATTGTATACCTTAAACAGATCCTGCACGACGATGCCGAAGCACCAGCCGTCCAAAATGATGTGGTGGTAGCTCCACACCCATTCAAAGCTTTCTTCCGATTTTTTAAAAATGGCTGCCCGCATCGGAATATCCCGCGTCAAATCAAAACCCTTGATCTTATCCTGTTCTTTGTATTCATTGATTTTGGCTGTTTGCTCGCTGTCCGTTACATGTGTCAGATCGATTTCTTCTATCTGAAACTGCCGTTTTTTCAATACGACTTGGACCGGCCTTTTTACTTTTTCGTGAATGAACACGGTACGAAATACATCGTACCGGTCCATGATCACATTCATGCTTTCTTCAAGGCATCTGATATTCAAGCTGCCTTTTACTTTCATTGTCATTTGTTCGATGTAAAAACTTTGGCCGGGATTCAGGAGAGTATGAAACAGCATTCCCTCCTGCATCGGCGACAAATAATACATGTCCTGAACCTGATCTTTGCTGAATTGGCTCATCTGCTCCGCTCCCCCCTTCTGTGATCTGTTTTTGTCACGTTAAATTCTCCTCAAGCATGTCAAAGATGTCTCCCATTTCATCCATCTCAAGATCCTGCGCGCTGAAATCGCTCGGCGTAAATTCTTTCTCCTCTTTGGCCGTGCAATGGCGGATGATCATTAAGAGATTGTCTTTAAACCGCTGCATCTGTGTTTCGACGGTGCTTCTTTCATATTCTTCCTGATTGTATGAGCAGGAAATGACGAAGCGGCCGCCTGTAACCATCCCGCTGAAGCTCAGTGCGTATAACGCCTCTGACTCTTCGCTGACTTGGACTCCCATATCATATGGAGACGGCTCAAACCATTCCGTTTTCACTTCATTGTCAAACTGCCCCAAGTAGTTAAAACTGATTTCAGGCGTGACGCCTTTTTCTGCTTCATCGGATGACAGATACCGGAGAATCCCGTATCCTACACCTTTATCAGGAACGCGCCGCACCGTCTCTTTTACCGTTTTAATGACGGAAGAGATGCCGTCTTCCTTGCTGATCTGCAGAATCAAAGGATATTGGGCCGTAAACCAGCCGACCGTCCGTGAAATATTGACATTCGGTATGATTTCCTCCCGGCCGTGTCCTTCTAAGTTGATGCCGACTTTGCCGTTTTCCGTCCATTCACCGATCGTTAAGCCGAGCGCGCTGAGCAGAATGTCGTTGATTTCCGTTCCGTACGGATGATGAACATCTGTGAGCAGCTGTGCCGTTTCTTCCTCAGTCAATTCACATTTCACGGCCGCCGTATGTTTGACGAGCCGCTTGTTCGGATCATGGTCTTTGGGCAGCGGCCGGAGTTCTTCCGCATCTGCCTGCGCCCAATAATCCGTCTGCTTTTTCAGCTCTTCTGATTGCGCAAACGTGTTCAGCGCCTCCGCCCAATCTTTAAAGGAGTGGGTTTTTTGCGGGAGGACGATGCTGTTTTGCTGCTGCGCCTGTTTATAACCTGAAGCGAAATCCTCAAGCAGAATTCTCCATGAAACCCCGTCCACGACGAGATGGTGAATCGCGATTAACAGATGATCGCCTTGTTCTGTCCGGTATTGCTCCGCTTTTAACAGCGGGCCGTTCTCCAGATCCAGACTTCCCTGAAGATGATCGGCAAGCCGCTGAATCTGGCTTTTCAGCATATCCTCGTCAGTTCCGTACAGATCAACGATTTCAAAGCTTGCCTTGCATTCTGTGACAGGGAGGTATGTCTGAATGATGCCTTCCCTTTCTTCACGGTAAACCATGCGGAGCGCGTCATGGTGTTCAATCAATGCTTGCAGGGTTTTTTCCACCAGGTCCGGATCAAAGCCGTCTTTCGCGTGAAGCATGACGGATTGGTTCCAGTGGTGTTTGTCCGTGAAGTTTTTCTCAAAGAACCAGCGCTGGATCGGCGTTAAGTCCGCTTCGCCTTCGACAGGGCCCTGGTCGGCCTGCTTGCCTTCCGTCCGCTCCACATAGGAGACGAGCTCTTCGATGGTCGGGTGCTGGAAGAGATCTTTCATCTCCAGCTTGTAGCCGTGCTGGTTCAGACGGCTCGCCATTTGGATGCCTTTGATCGAGTCGCCGCCGAGCGTGAAGAAATTATCGCTTACGCCGATCTGGTCAAGACCGAGCACTTCCTGCCAAATGTCGGAAAGCAGCGTCTCCATCTCCGTTTCCGGCGCTTTGTATGCCGCGCTTCCCGCTTCAATATCCGGTTCCGGCAGGGCTTTTTTGTCAATCTTTCCGTTCGCGGTGACCGGAAGCTCGTCCATCTCCACCCAGAACGCCGGCACCATGTAGTCAGGCAGCGTGTCTTTCAGCGCGGACTTGAGCGCTTCAATATCGTCCTGCTGAGGCGCGACATAGGCGCAAAGCGCGGTATTGCCCGCTTTGTCTTCCACGGCCGTCACCGCTGCGTCATGAACGTCCGCAAGCTGGGCGAGGCGGACTTCGATTTCTGAAAGCTCGATCCGGTAGCCCCGCACTTTGACCTGCTGGTCGATACGGCCGATGTATTCGATGCCGCACTTCGCGTTCCATTTGACGAGGTCGCCGGTCCGGTACATGCGCTCTCCGGACACGAACGGATCTGCGGTAAACCGCTTCGCCGTTTCTTCTTCACGGTTCAGGTATCCGCGCGCAAGACCGCGGCCGGCCACGCACAATTCACCGGCAATGCCTTCCGGCTGCACCTGATCGCCGTCGCCGAGAATATAAACTCTCGTATTGGCAATCGCCCGTCCGATCGAAAGCGATCCTTCCTCCGGATTGATGACGCCGCTTGTCGCGACGACGGTGTTTTCCGTCGGGCCGTAGTTGTTGACGATCGTGTACGGCTGTTTCACCGCCCGCTTCAGCTTGTCGCCGCCGACGAGAAGCATGCGGAGAGAGGTATTTTCCAGCTCCATAAATTGTTCGGCCAGCTGCGTCGGCAGGAAGGTGATGGTCACGCCGTTCTCCTCAAAATAGTGATTTAAGCGGGTGATATCCAGCCGGATCGCTTCGTCAATGACGTGAAGCTCCGCGCCGATGGTCCATATCGGGAACATCTCCCAGATGGAGGCGTCAAAACCAAAGCCCGCGTATTTGGCGCTTTTATCATCCGCCGTCATGGCGAATGCGTCGTGATGCCAGAAGCACAGGTTCACCAGCGCATGGTGTTCGACCATGACACCCTTCGGCTGTCCGGTCGTTCCTGACGTGTAAATCATATAAGCGAGATGATCTGCCGTTGTTTCCGTCTGCGGGTTCGCTTCATCGTTTTCATCAAGCGGCAGGCTCAGAATGGAGCGGCTGCCGTCAAGCAGAATCGTTTCTCCGTTGTAGCTTTCCGGCACGTCCAGCGCTTCCTGTGTGAGAAGAAGCTTGGCGCCGCTGTCCTGCAGAATGTAGCTGATGCGCTCTTCCGGGTAGTCGGGATCAATCGGCACAAATGCCGCGCCCGCTTTCAGGACGCCAAGTACGCCTGCGGCCATTTCCAAGGACGGTTTCGTCAAAATGCCGACACGTTCGTCAGCCGTGACGCCGCAGTCCATGAGAATGCGCGCAATGCGGTTAGCCCTTGCGTTCAGCTCGCCGTACGTCCATTTCGCGCCGTTATATGCCGCGGCAGGCCGGTTCGCGTAGCGGGCGGCCGTTTCTTCAAAGAGACGGTGAACCGTTTTGTCCCGCGGCACAGAAAGTGTTTTTCCTTTCCATGCGTCAAGGAGAGCTTGTTTTTCAGCATCGCTGATCAGTGAAATCTCAGGCAGCTTTCTGTCCGGACTTTCTGCCGCTTGCTTCAGAATCCGCAGGAACCCGGCGCTCCACTTTTCAATTGTTTCTTTTTTAAACAGATCAGTCGCATATTCAAACTGAAGGCCGAGACCTTCTTGATCCGTAAAGCCGCCGAGTGTCAGATCGAATTTCGCCGTGCCTTGGTTTGACTCATACGGAGTGATGCGCAGGTTCTCCAGTTCCAGTGTTTCTTTATCCGGATCTTCTGTCGTCACCATAACCTGGAACAACGGGTTGCGGCTCATATCTCTCGGCAGGTCAAGCTTTCCGATCAGATCCTCAAACGGATAATCCTGATGCGCCAGCGCGTCGAGATTGGTTTGTTTCACTCGTTCGAGCAGCCCGGCGAAGGTCTGCTCTTTGCGCGTTTCATTGCGAAGCGCAAGCGTATTGACAAACATCCCCGGCATTTCCTGAACTTCGGCGCTCGTTCTTCCGGCGGTCACCGAGCCGATAATGATATCGCGCTGCCCCGTGATTTTGCTCAAAAAGACATGGAACGCGGCGTGAAGCACCATATGAAGAGTCGCTCCCGATGATTCCATTAATTCACGCACCGCTTTTTCCGTTTCACGCCCCGCTCTGAAACGGACGGATTGTCCTTTAAAACTTTGAACCGGCGGACGGGGGAAATCGGTCGGCAGATTCAATTCAGGAAGCTCGCCGGAAAATGCGGAGAGCCAATAACGCTCATGGTCTTTCATCCGTTCGGCCTGCTCAGGTTCATTCTGCCAGACGGCGAAGTCTTTATAGTGCAGGTTCGGCGACGGCAGGCTTCCGCCTTTGTAAAGATGAGCGAGCTCTTTGACCAGCATGCTTCTGGACACGCCGTCGGCAATAATATGATGCATATCCAGCAGCAGCAGGTGTTTCTTTTCATTCAGTCTGACAAGAGCGGCCCGAATGAGCGGAGCCGCACTCAGATCGAACGGCTTAATGAATGCCTGAATGATAAGATCCGCTTTCTCCTCGTCTGCTGCTTCAAAGATGTGCAGGTCAATGTCAGCCTGTTCTGCGATCTGCTGCATCGGGCGGCCGTTTTGATCGATAAAGGACGTCCGCAAAGACTCGTGGCGATTGATCATCTGATTGAGCGCTTCCTGAAGCCTTGAAGTATTGACTTCTCCTTCCATCAGAAGAACGGACGGCATATTATAACTGATTGTCTCCCGGTCAAGCTGGTTCAGGACGTACATCCGTTTTTGGGCGGATGATAACGGATACGCGTCTGCACTGTCGGCCGGTGAGATCATCCGATATCCCTCAGATACCGCTGATTTTTCGATATATGCGGCAAGCAGGCGGACAGTCGGCTGTTCGAACAGCGCTTTTAACGGAACCGTTTTGTCCAGTTCAGCCTGAATATTGGCGAGGAGCATCATGCCTTTTAAAGAGTGCCCGCCGTAATCGAAGAAATTATCGTCGATGCCGAGCGTATCTGTACCGAGTGTCTGTTTCCAAATGCGGCACAGCTTTTCCTCCAATTCCGTTTCCGGCAAGGCTGAAGCTGTTTGCGCCGTTTGGCTGACGCCCGGTTTCGGAAGGGCGTTTTTATCGGTTTTTCCGTTGGCTGTGAGCGGAATGCGGTCTACTTGCATGAAATAAGCCGGAAGCATATGAGACGGCAGTGTTTCGGAAAGCCGTTTGCGAAGCTCAGAGCCTTTCAGCTCGCTGTCGGCTTTATAGTACGCGCACAGTTCCGGCAGCCCGCCTTCGCTGACTGCGAGAACGACCGCCTCCTGAATGCCGTTTACGCTTAACAGCACGGTTTCAACCTCTTTTAATTCAATGCGGTAGCCCCGGATTTTCACCTGATCATCCGCACGGCCGATAAATTCAATCGTCCCGTCAGGAAGCCTGCGGACGACATCTCCCGTTTTGTACATGAGGCTGTCCGGTGAAAAAGGATTTGAGAGAAATTTCTCCGCCGTCAGCTGCGGACGGTGAAGATATCCTCTTGCAAGCCCCTTCCCGGTAATATAAAGCTCGCCGCTTGCGCCCGGAGGAACGAGCTGCATTGCTCCGTCCAATACAAGCGCGCCGGTATTTGCGATCGGGCGGCCGATGACGGGTCGCTGCTCATATTGATCAAGGCGCTCCATATTGATCCGTCCGGCAATGGCGCCGATCGTCGTTTCCGTCGGCCCGTAGTGATTGATGAAGTCGGTATGGGCGTATACGTCATGAAACTTGCGGACATCGGACGTGATGATCTTTTCTCCGCCGAGCACCACTAAACGAAGCGGGCTGAAACGGCGTTCTGACGTAAAACGGGCTGTATTGACGATCATATGGAACAATGACGGCGTCAGTTTCATATACGTAATGCCGTTTTTCTGTATATACTCACCAAGCTGATCAGGCGCGGTGTACATCTCTTTCGGCACAATGTGCAGCTCTCCGCCCGCCTGAAGAATCGGGAATATGGCCGTATAGCCGAGATCAAATGCGTAAGAAGACAGCAGCACAGATTTGTCAGCTTCGGTCAAACCGGCTTCACGGCTGAACCATGTGACATAATTGATTAGATTGCGGTGCTCCAGCTGGACGCCTTTCGGTTTGCCCGTTGTTCCCGAGGTATAAATGATATATGCAAGCTGGTCGGCGCCGGGCTCCGTTTCAAGCCGGCCGGCGCTTTCGTTCTGCCATTCTCCGTCTTCCATTACGACCGTTTTTCCTTTATAAACGGCGGCCGCGGTCATGTTTCTTTCATTGACGACCAGAAGCTTCGTTCCGCTGTCTTCAAGAGAGTAGCGGATTCTCTCTTCAGGAGTCTCCGGATCAATCGGGAGAAATGCCGCTCCGGCTTTCATGACGCCGAGAATCGCGGTAATCAAGTCGGCCGAACGATCCATCATAATGGCTACGATGTCCTCACTGCCCGTTCCGCAAGCCTGAAGGTGGCGGGCAAACCGGTTCGAGCGTTCATCAAGCTCACGATATGTCAGACTTATTCCGCCCGCAACCGCCGTGAGATCAGGCGTTTTTTGCGCTTGCCGTTCAAACAGCGAAACAAAAGTGCCCTCAGGCAGATCCGCTTCCGTACGTTTTTCATCAGAAAGGAGCGCTTCCCGTTCAGGAGCGGACAGCAGGCTTGCGGCGGCCAGCTGAATATCCGGATTTTCAGCGCAGGCTTTAATCAGATTGACAAAATGAGCGCTCCAGCGGCGGATGGTTTCGTCCGCAAATAAGGCTTTCGCGTAATCAAAACTCAATCCGACCTCTTCTCCGCGTTCAGCCGCTTCTAAGGAAAGATCAAATTTAGCGACATGATGATGCATGGAGTATGAAGAAATCTCCAAATCTCCGAGCCGCAGAGCCGGGATCTCCATGTTCTGCATATTAAATAACACGCTGAACAGCGGACTCCGGCTTGTGTCCCTCGTTAACGGCAGTTTTTCAATTAATTCTTCAAGCGGATAGCTTTGATGCTCAAAAGCTTGAAGGCTCGCCGTTTTCACCTCATCCAGAAATTGTTTGAACGTTTTTTTGCCGGCAGGATGCGACCGAAGCGCAACTGTGTTGACAAACATGCCCGGCACGTCTTGGAGATCAGGATGCTGTCTTCCGGCCGCCGGAGACCCGACTATGATGTCTTCCTGCCCCGAATATTTGGACAGCAGCACTTGAAAAGCGGCTAACAAGAACATGTACATCGTCGTATCCGTATCAGCCAGCAGCTTCTTAATCTGCGCCGTCACCTGTTTATCAAGCCCGAAGATGACGCGTTCCCCTTCAAAACTGCGCTCGGCAGGACGCGGGAAATCAAGCGGCAGATCCAGCACCGGCAGATCGCCTTTGAACGTATCAAGCCAGTAGGCTTCGTGCTGATCGAGATTTGCTTTTTCACGCTGCCAGACTGAAAAATCCTTATAATGAATCTTTGGCAGCGCAAGCTCCGTGCCTTGATAAAGCTTCGCAAGATCACCGATGAAAATGCCCATTGAGCTTCCGTCCGTAATAATGTGGTGCATGTCAATCAGCAGAAGATGCCGGTCTTCTTCAAGCCGGATCAGCTTCGAACGGACAAGCGGCGCGCGGTTGAGCGCAAACGGCCTGATAAAGGCTTTTGTCAGCTCTTCTGCATCTTCTTCCCGGCCCTCGGCGGTTTCAAGCTCAAACGACACATTTTTATGAATGGTCTGCACGACTTCTCCATCTGCCATGTCAAACGACGTACGCAAGGTCTCATGACGGTTGATTAATGCCTGCATGGCCTCCTCAAGACGCTTTTTGTCTACTGACCCTTCCAGCAAAAGTACAGCAGGGACGTTGTAGCTCGTGCTGGCCTGTCCGAGCTGATTAAGGATATACATCCTGCGCTGTGCTGAGGAAACAGGATAATGCTTCTGATAAGGCGCTTGTCGGATCGGTTCAAACTGCTGTTCCTCCTCGCTCTCATGCTCCAAATAATGCGCAAGCTCCTGAATGGTCGGCTTTTCAAATAACACTTTAATCGGTACTTCTTTTTGAAAGTGCTCCTGGATTTTAGCGGTCATCATCATGGCTTTTAAAGAATGTCCGCCAATCGTGAAGAAATTGTCAGTCACACCCGCTTTCACACCGAGAATGCCTTCCCAAATGTCGGCGAGTTTCTGCTCCGCTTCCGTTTTCGGCGCTACGTATTCTTGTTGAACGGCTTCAGCCTGAGGCTCAGGCAGCGCTTTTTTATCAATTTTTCCGTTCGCCGTCAGCGGAAACTGATTCATCTGGATGAAGTGTGCGGGAATCATGTATTCCGGAAGTGATTCCGAAAGTGTTTTGCGCAGGTCTTCCGGCGAAAGGGCTTGGTCTGCGGTAAAGTAAGCGCAGATTTCATTTTCATCCGCTTTATTTTTCCGGATCACAGCCGCAGATTCCGTCACATTCTCCGCCTGGCTGATTTTCGCCTCGATTTCGCCGAGCTCGATTCTGAAACCGCGGACCTTTACTTGGTTGTCAATTCTGCCGAGAAACTCGATCGTGCCGTCCGGAAGCCACTTCGCCAAGTCCCCCGTCCGGTATATCATTTCATCCGGTCTGAACGGATCGCGGACAAACTGCTTCTCCGTTAATTCAGGCAGGTTCACATAGCCTCTTGCCACTCCGCTTCCGCCGACGCACAGCTCACCGGGCGCGCCGATCGGCTGGAGGTTGCGGTTTTCATCCATAATGTACGCAGTGGAATTTCCGATCGGCTTCCCGATCGGGACCGAACCGTCATAATCCTGATCAATGAGAAAACTCGTCGAAAACGTCGTATTCTCCGTCGGCCCGTATCCGTTCCAAAGCGACAGCTCCGGTGATGCCTTTCTCACTTTGCTGACGATATGCGGCACAAGCGCATCACCGCCGATGATGAGGTGCCGGAGCGTGTTAAACATGCCGGCATCCTTTTGGGCAAGCTGATTAAACAGCGGAGACGTCAGCCACATGGTCGTGATCCGCTGCTCTTTCAGAAATTGGGCGAATTGTCCGGCGTCAAGCAGCGTCTCTTTTTTCACCGGGTGCAATGACGCTCCGTTCAGCAATGCGCCGAAGACTTCGAAGGTTCCGGCATCGAAGCTGACGGCTCCCGTTTGCGCCATCCGGTCTTCTTCATGAACCGGCACGTAATTCGAATGTTTGACGAGCCTGATGATATTTCTGTGTTCAATCATGACGCCTTTCGGTTTGCCGGTCGATCCGGATGTATACATGATATACGCCAAGTCGTTGCCGCCGGCCGGAAGATTCAAGTCTGTTCCGCTTACCGTTTCATCCGCGCTTTCATCCAGCATGACGACCGGGACTTGCAATGCGCCCGCTTGTTCTTGATAGTCCTGAACTGTCAGCACGAGCCGAATCGAGCTGTCTTCCGCCATAAAGCGGAGACGGTCCTCCGGAAAAGCCGGATCAATCGGCACATATGCGCCGCCTGCTTTTAGGACGGCAAGCATTCCGACAACGGTTTCCGCAGACCGGTCGTTCATAATAGCGGCGGTCCGGCCTTTTTCCAGCCCGCTCTTCACAAGGTGTCTCGCCAGGCGGTTGGCCGCTTCGTTCACTTCACGGTAGGTCCATTCGCGTCCCGCTTCTTTTATCGCGATGCTTGCAGGCGTCCGGTTTGCCTGTGCTTCAAACAAACGGTGAACGGCCTCCTCTTCCGGAAGCGCCGTTTTCGTATCATTGAATATCTCAACAATCTGCCGCTCTTCTTCGCCTGAAACAAGGCCGAGTTCCCGCACGGGCGCGTCAGGCGTTCCGACCGCGGCTTTCATCATGCGGGTCAGATGGTGCGCCGTTCGTTCGATGGCATCATGAGCGAAAGCCGCTCCATTGTATTTGATTTTGACAGTCCACGTTTTTCCCGGATACACGATGAGATTGAAATCAAAGCTCGTCTGCTCAAAAGCATGTTCAACTTTAATGGAAAAGCCGAGTCTTTCCTCCATGCCCCCGTTTTCCAGCTCTTTGTCCAGCGGATAGTTTTCAAACGCGACCAAATGATTTAAGAGGCTGCCGTCCAGGGCGGAGCGCTTTTGAATGTCATAGAGCGGCACATAATCATAGCGCTCGGCTTCCACGGCGTTTTTCTGAACTGCCGCCATCACGTCCGAAAAGGCTGCATCTTTGTCAATTTTGATTCTGACGGGAATTGTATTGATGAACAGCCCCGCCATCGTTTCTATGCCGTTGATTTCTGAAGGACGGCCTGATACGACGGTGCCGAACACCACATCGTCTGTATAGTTGTATTTGCTGAGCACCGCACCCCAAACGGCCTGAAACAGGTTAGGCCCCGTGACTTGATGCCGGTTGGCGGTCTGCTGAATCTGCGCGACCAGCTCTTCATCCCAGACAAAAGAATATTCTTCATTTTGGTAGTCTTTCTTTTCTGATGCCAGACGGCCCGGGAGCAGGCTCGGCTGTTCGAAATCCGCCAGTCGGCTGCTCCAATATTGTTCCGCCTCCTCATAATCCCGGCCTCCGAGCCATTTGATATAGTCAGAGTAAGGTTTGCCCTGGCTTCCCCCGGCGGGCCGGCCGGCACGAAGCGCTTCATAGTTTTGGAACAGGCTTTTCATCAAAACGCCCATACTCCAGCCGTCCATGACGATATGATGATTGCTCCAGACGAGATACAGCTCCTTCTCACTGAGTCTGAACACCGCTGCTTTGAAGAGAATATCTTTCGCCAGATGAAAGCCCTGCTGCTGCACGCCGCGTTTATAGCGTTCAATATATTCGGTTTGGCGCGCTTCATCTAATTGACTGATATCTTCATAGTGCACCTTCGTCTTCCGCTCGGCTAATACGACTTGGCGCGGTTTTTGAAGCTGCTGGTGCACGAATACCGTACGCAGGATGTCATATGTCCGGATCAGCTCATTGACGCTTTTTTCAAAAAGCTCCAGCTGAAAACTTCCGTGAATCCTAAGCTCTAATTGTGTGAAGTAGGAGGAAGAATGCGGATCAAGCAGCGCATGATACAGCATTCCCTCCTGCATCGGTGTGAGTGCATACACCTTTTGAATCGATTTTTTGCTCATATGTCACCTCTGTCTTTTCTGTTAGAGAATTTCCATTAATTTATCAAGTTCATCAAGCGTCAGATCATCATCGCCAAGATCGCTAGGCGTAAGCTCAGGTCCGTCTTGGGCCAGGCAGTGATCTATGATTTTCAAGAGGTGCCCTTTAAAGCTGTCACTGAACGATTGAATGGTTTTTTCATGAAATTCGAGAGAATGATAGGCAAACGTCATCGTCATCTGCCCATTTTCTATAAATCCGACAATATCAAGCGCATTCGGCTTCTCTGTGTCAGGGCTCAGCGATTGTCCTGACGGCATCCCGGATCTTGTAAATAAGCCGGAATCCGACATCTCATTAAACTGGCCTAAGTAGTTAAAGCTGATATCCGGATCAATCTCAAATGAAAGATTCTCTTTATGCTCAGGCGCCGTTATATAACGCAGAATGCCGTAGCCGACTCCTTTGTTCGGGATGTGTCTGATGTCTTCTTTCATTTGTTTCAGCTGATATGAAAGATCGTCGGTGTGCTTCATCTCAAGGATCATCGGATACATGCTCGTAAACCATCCGACCGTCCGGGTGATATTCAAGCCGTCAAGAATGTCTTCGCGCCCGTGGCCTTCCAAATGAACGCCGATCGTGTCTTCACCCGTCCACTCTTTCAGCGCCAGTCCGAGCGCCGTGAGCAGGATGTCATTCATTTCGGTGTGATAGGCTTCATGTACGTTTGTCGTCAGCTGTTCAGTTTGTTCAGGCGTCAGAGAGAAGCTGACCGTTCTCGTATGTCTCATGCGCTGATCACCAGACTGCCTGTCTTTCGGAAGCTGAGTGCATACCTCTTTTTCCTCAAGCTCTCTCCAGTAATCCGCTTCTTTCAGAAACGCCTTCGTATTTGCGTATTCTTTGATTCTCTCGGCAAATTCGGCGAATGAATGTGTTTTCGGCGGCAGCGCGGGTTCATTGCCTTGCTTCAGCTGCGTATAAACGGACGTAAAGTCCTCCAGTAAAATCCGCCAAGATACACCATCCACGACTAAGTGATGGATTGCGAGAAGAAGGTGGTCTCCATCTTCAGCCCGGAAGAGCCCGGCTTTCAAGAGATGTCCTGTTTCCAGTGAAATACTGCTTTGAAGACGGTCTGCTTCCCTTTCGATACGGTCCTCATGGTCTTCAGCAGGTCCGTTCAGCTCAAAGACGTTCAGTTCAACAGACGCATCCTCAAGCCCTCTGTAATACGGTTTTTGTTCACGATAAATCATCCGGAGCGCATCATGGTGCACCGTCAGGACATGTAATGTTTTTTCTGTTATCTCCGGATCAAATCCGTCTTTCGCGTGAAGCATGACGGATTGGTTCCAGTGGTGTTTGTCCGTGAAGTTTTTCTCAAAGAACCAGCGCTGGATCGGCGTTAAGGCCGCTTCGCCTTCGACAGGTCCCTGGTCGGCCTGCTTGCCTTCCGTCCGCTCCACATAGGAGACGAGCTCTTCGATGGTCGGGTGCTGGAAGAGATCTTTCATCTCCAGCTTGTAGCCGTGCTGGTTCAGACGGCTCGCCATTTGGATGCCTTTGATCGAGTCCCCGCCGAGCGTGAAGAAATTATCGCTTACGCCGATCTGGTCAAGACCGAGCACTTCCTGCCAAATGTCGGAAAGCAGCGTCTCCATCTCCGTTTCCGGCGCTTTGTACGCGGCGCTTCCCGCTTCAATGTCAGGCGCCGGCAGGGCTTTTTTGTCAATCTTTCCGTTCGCGGTGACCGGAAGCTCGTCCATCTCCACCCAGAAAGCCGGCACCATGTAGTCAGGCAGCGTGTCTTTCAGCGCGGACTTGAGCGCTTCAATATCGTCCTGCTGAGGCGCGACATAGGCGCAAAGCGCGGTATTGCCCGCTTTGTCTTCCACGGCCGTCACCGCTGCGTCATGAACGTCCGCAAGCTGGGCGAGGCGGACTTCGATTTCTGAAAGCTCGATCCGGTAGCCCCGCACTTTGACCTGCTGGTCGATACGGCCGATGTATTCGATGCCGCACTGCGCGTTCCATTTGACGAGGTCGCCGGTCCGGTACATGCGCTCGCCAGGCACGAACGGATCGGCGGTAAACCGCTTCGCCGTTTCTTCTTCACGGTTCAGGTATCCGCGCGCCAGACCGCGGCCGGCCACGCACAATTCACCGGCAATGCCTTCCGGCTGCACCTGATCGCCGTCGCCGAGAATATAAACTCTCGTATTGGCAATCGCCCGTCCGATCGAAAGCGATCCTTCCTCCGGATTGATGACGCCGCTTGTCGCGACGACGGTGTTTTCCGTCGGGCCGTAGTTGTTGATGATCGTGTACGGCTGTTTCACCGCCCGCTTCAGCTTGTCGCCGCCGACGAGAAGCATGCGGAGGGAGGTATTTTCCAGCTCCATAAATTGTTCGGCAAGCTGCGTCGGCAGGAAGGTGATGGTCACGCCGTTCTCCTCGAAATAGTGATTTAAGCGGGTGATATCCAGCCGGATCGCTTCGTCAATGACGTGAAGCTCCGCGCCGATGGTCCATGTCGGGAACATCTCCCAGATGGAGGCGTCAAAACCGAAGCCCGCGTATTTGGCGCTTTTATCATCCGCCGTCATGGCGAATGCGTCGTGATGCCAGAAGCACAGGTTCACCAGCGCATGGTGTTCGACCATGACACCCTTCGGCTGTCCGGTCGTTCCTGATGTGTAAATCATATAAGCGAGATGATCCGCCGTTGTTTCCGTCTGCGGGTTCGCTTCATCGTTTTCATCAAGCGGCAGGCTCAGAATGGAGCGGCTGCCGTCAAGCAGGATCGTTTCTCCGTTGTAGCTTTCCGGCACGCCCAGCGCTTCCTGGGTGAGAAGAAGCTTGGCGCCGCTGTCCTGCAGAATGTAGCTGATCCGCTCTTCCGGGTAGTCGGGATCAATCGGCACAAATGCCGCGCCTGCTTTCAGGACGCCGAGTACGCCCGCGGCCATTTCCAAGGACGGTTTCGTCAAAATGCCGACACGTTCGTCAGCCGTGACGCCGCAGTCCATGAGAATGCGCGCGATCCGGTTCGCCCTTGCGTTCAGCTCGCCGTACGTCCATTTCGCGCCGTTGTATGCCGCGGCCGGCCGGTTCGCGTAGCGGGCGGCCGTTTCTTCAAAGAGACGGTGAACCGTTTTGTCCCGCGGCACAGAAATTGTTTTTCCTTTCCATGCGTTGAGGAGGGCTTGTTTTTCTGTTTTATTTACCAATGAAAGCTCAGAAAGCTTTGCAGCCGGATTTTCCGCTGCGGCTTCTAACAGTTGAAGCCAGTAATGCTTCCATGTCTCTGCCGTTTCCGGTTTAAACAGCGCGGTGTTATATTCAAGCACAAACGTTAAGCCTTCGTCTGTGTCCTCAGCCGTCATTGTCAGGTCAAACTTGGCTGTTTTTCTGTCAAACGGATGGTGCTTCAGCTCAATTCCTTCCATGACCAGATCTTCCGCATTTGCATTTTGCATTGAGAATACCGCATCAAACAGCGGATTTCTGCTCGTATCACGCTGCACCTCAACCTTTTGCAGAAGGTCTTCAAGCGGATAATCCTGCGCGTCAAATGCATGTAAAGCGGTTTGTTTTACTTCTTTAAGATAGTCTGTGAACGTTTTGTCCGCTTCCGGATACGTACGAAGCGCGAGTGTATTCACAAAAACACCAATGACGTTTGCGAGATCCGCATGTGACCGTCCCGCAACCGGCGAGCCCACAATGATGTCATGCTGTCCGCTCAGTTTTGAGAGAAAGGCGCTGTATGACGCCAGCAGCACCATGTACATGGTAGAATCCGTTTGTTTCGCAAGACTGCGAAGAGCCGACGTCTGTTCCTCAGTCAGAGAAAAGACCAGCTTGTCTCCTTCAAAGGTTTGCACGGCCGGACGGCTGTAATCAGCCGGCAGCGTCAATACCGGAAGCTCGCCGTCAAGCTCCCGAAGCCAATGCTCCTCCTGCTTGCGGTACTGCTCTGATTGAATAAATTTCTGCTGCCATACCGCATAGTCTTTATAATGAATCCGCAGCGGCTCAAGCGTTTCACCGCCATACAAGCGGGACAGTTCATCTATCAGCACGCCGACTGAAGCGCCGTCCGAAATGATATGGTGCATGTCAAACAGCAGCAGGTGGTCATGTTCAGCCAGCTTGACCAGTCCCGTTCTGACGAGAGGAAGCTGATCCAGGCGGAACGGCCGGATAAAGCTCTGAATAATCCGTTCAGCATCTTCTTCAGAGGCTTCATAATATTCCATGTTGATATCAGCTTCCGTCCATATGCGCTGAACCGTTTCTCCATCCTTTATGTCAAATGTCGTTCTGAAGGCTTCATGGCGTTCTGTCAGCTGTTTCATGACGGATTTCAGCTTTTCTGCATCAAGCTTTCCTTTTAAGCGGAGCACAGACGGCATGTTATAGCTTGTTTCAGCGCCTTCCAGCTGCTGAAGCACGAACATCCGCTTCTGCGGTGAAGAAACCGGATACGTTTCCCGCTCGGTCGCCGGTGCGATGCTCTCAGCAGCCTTCCGCTCAGCCCCTTCAATCAGCTGCGCCAGCCCCGCAGCCGTCGGAGAAGTGAACAGATCCTTTAAGGTAAGCTGCACGCCGAATGTCTTCTGGATAAGGGCCAGCAGTTTCATCCCCGCTAACGAGTGGCCCCCGATCTCAAAGAACTGGTCATGGACGCCGACCCGCTCCATTTGCAGCACCTCAGCCCAAATATCCGCCAGTTTTTGTTCTGTTTCATTGCGCGGCGCCGTATATGACACGGCATTCGCTGCGGTCACATCCGGCATCGGCAGCGCCCGCCTGTCGATTTTTCCGTTCCCTGTAAGAGGCAGTTCATCCAATTGAATAAAGACGGACGGAATCATATAAGCCGGAAGATCCTTCGCCGTATGCTCCCTCAGCTCCCGGGAAGAGATTTCCCTGAGGCCGACAACATACGCGCAAAGAAGTTTGTCACCCGCGCCCTGATCCACAGCGAGCACAATGCATTCCTGAATCTGGTCATGGCTTTGGAGCTGATGCTCAATTTCGCCAAGCTCAATCCGCTGACCGCGGATTTTCACCTGATGGTCGATACGTCCGATAAACTCGATATCGCCATTCGGAAGCCATCTGGCCAAGTCGCCCGTTTTATACATCCGTTCACCTTCCTTAAACGGATGCTTTACAAATTTTTCTTCCGTCAGTTCAGGACGGTTGTAGTAGCCTTCTACGAGACCTTCACCGCTGACGCACAGCTCTCCCGCGATACCCGCCGGCTGAATGCGTCCGGCTGAGTTCATGATGAAGACTTCCGTATTGCTGACCGGTTTCCCGATCGGAACGGAGAGCGTATCCTCTTCAATGACATCCACCGGATGGTATGTCGCAAACACCGTGCTTTCCGACGGGCCGTACATATGAAGCAGTCTTCCTTTTCCGACTGCCGCAAGCGCCTTTTTGACATGTTCTACAGACGCTCTTTCGCCCCCGAACATGATTTTCCGAAGCGTCGTCAGACAGGACGGCTCCATATCAACAAGCAGGTGGAACAGGGCCGTCGTAATCATCAGAATGCTGACGTTCTCCCGTTTGATCACACGGGACAGGCGTGACATATCCAGCACCGTATCTTTCGGGACGATCACAAGCTTTGCACCGTTTAACAGCGAACCGAACATATCAAACATAAAAGCGTCAAAAACGTAGTTTGACAGACCGAGCACTGTGTCCTCTTCAGAAACAGTCAAATAGTTCGTGTTTTTTACCGTCCGCAAAATGTTGGCATGTGTGACGATGTTTCCTTTCGGCGTTCCCGTCGTGCCTGATGTATAAGTGAGATTGGCAATTGTTTTGGAATCAAACGGCAATGCTGGATTGTGAGAGTCCTTTTCATAGCTCGCCTCATCATCAGCAAGCACAATGACGCCTTGAAAACCGGCCTTTTCCGCAAGCGGCTTGAGGCTTTGCTGAGTCAGGAGCACATTCGCCCCGCTGTCGCGGAAGAAATGCTGAATCCGCTGAACCGGATGCTCAGGATCAATCGGCACATAGGCGGACCCCGCTTTTAACACAGCCATAATGGAAACAATCATATCCATTGACCGTTCACACAGAACAGCCGCGGTTTTTCCGCCGCCTCCGACCGAAAGAATATGCCGCGCAAGCCTGTTGGCGCGTTCATTCAGCTGCTGATACGACAGGGTTTCCCCTTCGAACTGAAGAGCCGTCCGGTCAGGGTTCTTTCGGGCCTGTTCTTCAAAGATCTGCACGATCGTTTGCTCTTTCGGATATGCCGTGCGTTCCGGGTTGAACCGCTGTAATTGATTCAAAGCCTCCCGTTCAGAAAGCAGATCATATTCGCTGATTTTCGCATCCGGCTGAGCTGCCGCGCTCTCCAGCAGACGGACATAGTGCGCAAGCATGCGATCCGCAGTTGAGCGCTTAAACAGCTTCGTGCAATAATCCAAATCAAGCGCAATGCCTTCCGCTGTTTCCCGAGCCTGCATGGTCAGGTCGAATTTGGCGATGTTGAAGTTTGTTTCATGAAGAGACAGCGTCAGATTACCGATCTCCGGAATTCCGTCCGAGGCGTTTTGCAGACTGAACATCGTGTCAAATATCGGATGCCTGCTCATGTCCCGGGGCACGTTCAGCTCCTCGGTCAGCCACTCAAACGGATAATCCTGATGAGAAAACGCATCCAGCACCTGCTTGCGCACATGACCTAACAAGCCGGCAAATGTCTGATCCTGCTTCACGGAGCTTCGCAGCGCAAGCGTGTTGACAAACATCCCGATAAGCCCCTCGGTATCGGAGTGATTTCTTCCCGCTGACGGTGTTCCCACGATGATGTCTTCCTGTCCCGAATACTTAGAAAGCAGCGTATAGTATGCTGATAACAGCACCATGTAAAGGGTGGCTCCGTTTTTCTCGGCAAACTTCTGCAGCCGTTCCCGCAGCATTTTCGGCAGCTTGGCGGACACGCGGTCACCTTCAAAGCTTTGCACCTGCGGCCGCGGATAATCAGGGAGCAGCTGAAGCACCGGCAGTTCGCCGCTGAAGACTTCTTTCCAGTACGCCCGCTCCTTCTTGTAGCCTTCTTTCGCCCGTTCCGCCTGCCATACGGCATAATCTTTATATTGAATGCGCAATTCAGGCAGCTGATTTCCGCCGTAGATGTCAGCCAGTTCCTTCAGCATTATGGAAATAGACACCCCGTCAGAAATCAGGTGATGCATATCAAACAGCAGCATATGGCGATTGTGACCGAGCGTTTGGAGGCCGATTCTGAACAGCGGCGCCTCAGATAAATCAAAACGGCGCACAAAGTCCTTCATGACCTGTTCATTCGTTCTTCCGCGCGCTTCGATCATTTCAATATGAAACGGAACATGCTCGCCAATCACTTGTCTCGGCGTGCCGTCCTCTGATTGAAACGATGTTCTGAGCGCTTCATGCCTGCTGATTAAGGCAGAAAATGCACGCTCAAGCTTTTCACGGTCTAAAGCGCCCTCAATCATGGCCGCAGCCGGCATGTTATATCCGACTCCCGCGTCTTCAAATTGGCTTGCGATATAAGTCCGCTGCTGAGCGAGCGAAAGCGGATAGCTCGCCTGCTTCTCAGCCGGCTCAATTGCACTGAATGCCGGTCCTTCGTTTCGGTTTTCCGCATAATCGGCAAGCGCCGCAATCGTCGGATGCTCAAACAAGTATTGCAGCGGAATTTCAACGCCCATTTGCTTATGAATTTTCGTCAGAAGCGTCATTGCCTTTAATGAATGACCGCCTGACTCGAAGAAATGATCATAAATGCCCGCCTTGTCCATTCCGAGAACTTCCTGCCAGATGACGGCAAGTGTTTCCTCCGTTTCATTTCTCGGCGCGGCATATTCAGATGAGCTGACAGCCTGCACATCAAGCGCAAACAGCTTTTTGCGGTCCGCCTTCCCGCTTGGCGTGAGCGGAATTTCGTCCGTTTTTGTAAAGTAAGCGGGCACCATGTAATCAGGAAGGTGCTTGGACACATACTCCCTGTACTCGGCAGGGTGAAACTCGGTTCCTTTTTCCTGAACGATATATGCGCAGACATCTAAGCTGCCCTGCTGATCCGGCCGTGCCAGCACGACGGCCTGCGCCGCGCCCGGAGCTTTTCTGAGCACCGTTTCAATTTCTCCCAGCTCAATGCGGTAGCCGCGGACTTTCACCTGATCATCTTCACGGCCGATATATTCGATCGTCCCGTCCGGCAGCCAGCGCGCCATATCACCCGTGCGGTACATGCGGCCGCTTCCGTTAAACGGGTCCTGCAAAAACTTCTCTGCGGTCAAATCCGGAAGATTTAAATAGCCGCGGCCTACACCGTCACCCGCGATATACAGCTCACCGGCCGTGCCGTCGGGCTGAAGCCGCTGGTGCTTATCCAATATATACAGACGGGCGTTGCCGAGCGGTTTTCCGATCGGAACGTACGCCGCCTGTTGATTCATTCCGTTATCCGCTGACATCTGATGCACGGACGCATCTACGCACGTTTCTGTCGGCCCGTAGACATTCGTCAGACGCGGCGTCCTGCCCGATTGATGAAAGAGCGTCATCAGCTGTTCAGCAACAGCCGCGGACAGACCCTCTCCCCCAATGAGCATGTGGCGCAATTCAATTCCGCTGACATCTCCCGCCGCAGCCATCATCTGCAGATGCGCAGGCGTTCCGTCAGTGGCTTCAATCCGATTTTGACGATAATAGTCCAGCAGTGCCGAGCCATTCGTTACAGTCGTTTTCGGCACGATATAAAGCGTCTGTCCCAAAAGAAGCGAGGCAAAAATCTGTTTGACGGACGCATCAAAATGAAACGGAGCCAAAAGCGCCATTCTTAATGTCTGCTCACCGCATTGATAAATCTCCTGCTGCAGTGATTGCACCAGATGATGAACTTGCCGGTGCTCAATCATCACGCCTTTCGGCCGCCCCGTTGTACCTGACGTGTAGATGATGTAAGCCAGCCGGTCTGATTGTGTGCTGACACCGTCCGCAGCCGTCTCATACTGAACAGCCTCGTCAAAATCAATCCGTTCGGCATCCGCTGCAGGCGCCTGTATTCCGGCCTCCGTCAGAACAGCCTTCGCTCCGCTGTCCTCCAAAATGTACTGAATCCGATCCGCCGGAAAATCAGGATCTATCGGCACATAGGCGCCGCCTGCTTTCAAAATTCCCAATATTGCCGCAATGACACGCTCAGAACGGCCAAGCAGCACCGCGACAGGAGAATCGGCTGATATCCCGGCTTTAAGAAGGCGTCCGGCAATTCGGCCTGACTGTTCATGCAATGTGCGATAGGACAATGTTCGGCCTTCATACACCACCGCCGATTTGTCAGACAGTGACTTCACCTTCTCTTCAAACAGCCCCGGTATCGTCATCTCCCCGCGGTAATTCACCGGATTGCCGGAGGCCCGTTTCAGCAGCTGCTCTTTCTCGGATTCAGAAAGAAGAGTAAGTTCATCAATTATGCGATCAGGAGATGAAATCGCATCTTCAATCAGCGTGATCAAACGTTCAGAAACAGATTCAATCTCTTCCCCCTTGAAAATGTCGCTGCGATAGTCAAAATCAATTGTCAATTTCCCGGTGTCCCATCGTTCCTTCACATGAATTGAAATATCATTTGTACCGCTTCCGCTGAAAATAGGGTCTGTCAGGAAGGACAGATTCTCTTTTTTCTGCCACTGCATCACCTGGTACTCCAGAGCCACCGTAAACAATCTGCTCAGCGAACTTTTCGAAGCGCGCAAATCATTGACAAGCAGGTTATACGGATACTTTTGGTGACGGAGAATTTTCATCAGATCCTTCATCCGGCCTTTAACGAATTCCAAGAACGACTGTCCTCCGTCAACACTTGTCCGCACAGGAACTGTAGATACGAACATCCCGAGCATCTGCTTTTCTTTCGCATTCGTCCGGTTTCCCATAAACGTACCTGTGACAACGTCATCCCGGCCGGTCACTTTGTAGAGATAAGTGATCAGAGCTGACTGGAACAGAGATAGTACGCTGACTTTATGCTCCTCGCAGAATGAATGAATGCGGCCATATAAGTCGTGAGGAATTTCTTGAGAAAACCGTTTCGCATCAAGACCCGCATCTGCCTGGCTCCGTTTCAGGGACACAAGCTCCGGCACGGTCTCAAACTGCCCGTTCCAAAAATCCCGATCCTTTTTAAACCGCTTCGACTGCACATATTCCTGCTCTGTCAGCACGTGCTCGATAAAAGAAGGAATCTCCGTCTGTTCCTCACTTGCTCCGCCTGAGAGCTCCAAATAAATATCGGTAATCGCATTGCCCAGAATCGTCATGGAAATCCCGTCTGAAATAATGTGATGCACATTAACGTAGAACCAGACCTCATTTTCGCTGATGGTATACACGGAAAAACGGAATAAATCCTGATCATATAACGCCAGAGGTTTGCCAGCTTCTTCACGCCCCCATTTGGACAGCTCGTCCGCAGAGCAGCCGGCTCGCCTGATGTCTGTATGTTCGATAGTCAGCGGACGGTATTCGCTCACATATTGAACGGGCTCCCCCTCATCATCAAGCCGCAGACGGATTCTCATCGACTCATACCGCCGGACGAATTCCTGTATCGCTTTCTCAACGTAATGAGCCTGTACGCCGTCTTCAGAAATGAGTTTCCCGAACCCGGCAAGATTTGAAATACTCGTGTTCGGATAGAATTTTTCTGTATACCAGATACGTTTTTGAGCATTTGTTAAAGGATAAAAAGTTATTTCCATATGTGTGCGCCTCCCCTTTTTAAGATAAAGATGTCAATTCTCCCTTAGAAACAGCCTCCCTCAATGTCCCTAACTCATTATCAAGCCAAAAGAACCACTTACCTCCAAAACAATCCCGATTCAATCACCGCCGAAATCCGTCATCCGTTCACCCGCAAAGTCCGAAATGCGGCTCAAATTTATGAGAAATCAAGACAAGAATCCAATGTTTGTAAGCAACAGGGTTTACCTATTTCTTCATGAATTACTATATATCTACTTACGTTCACTTTATATGAAATTATTGTTTTTATCACCGAAAAATGGGTGAAAAGTTTCATTCGGCACACCGAAAAAAATTCCGACAATTCCAGAGGGTATTTTGCGGCATCCCGCAATTTATTTTTAAAAATATTATTTATGTAAAATTAAAAATCTTTAAACTATAGTATAAATCTTTCGAATATCCAGTTATGGCAGAATGAAAACAGTTTTCATATATGAGTTGATGGGAAAAAAACAGCGCAAGAACCGAAACAGGAGATTTAATCGTTCGCAATATGATTTCATTAAACCGCAAAAAAAGCACTCTATTTTACATAGAGCACTTCAAAAAGATTCCTTTATTGCAGTTTTATCAATGTTGATTAATTCCATATATTCTTTTCCCCACTTATACATGGCGTCCAAAATCGGCATAAGGGTCTCTCCTTGCTCCGTTAATGAGTACTCCACTTTCGGAGGGACGACAGGGTAAACTTCCCTGTGAACGATCAGGTCCTGCTCCAGCTCCCTGAGCTGATTCACAAGAATTTTGTGCGTAATATCCGGAATTAAAGCTTTCAGCTCATTAAACCGCTTTGTCCCTTCTTTTCCCAGGTGCCACATAATCAGCATTTTCCACTTCCCGCCTATCACGGCAAGCGTCAATTCCTTTTCGCAATTAAACGTTTTCTCATCCATTCGGCTCACGGGCCATTCTCCTTCCTCTTACTTTTTGTACGTTCATCATCTATTCATACACGCTTACTTTTTTACACAACTTTCATCAGTTTATAGTACCACGCAGTTTTGCTGAAACAAAGCGCATTGCCTGCGGGGACAGTATCCTCAAAGTAACTATTAGACTTCAAAGTGCGTACTTCTCAACATACGGGGCACTTTATAGAATGGAAATACATGAAAAAGAGGAGTGGATATAAAGTGGAATTACAGCTGGCATTAGACTTAGTAAATATCCCGGAAGCAATTGAACTTGTGAAAGAGGTCGAACCATATATAGATGTTATAGAAATCGGCACTCCCGTTGTCATTAATGAAGGCCTGAAAGCCGTGCAGGAAATGAAAACAGCCTTTCCTCACTTGAAAGTGCTTGCCGATCTTAAAATCATGGATGCAGGCGGTTACGAGATTATGAAAGCGGCAGAAGCGGGAGCCGACATCATCACCGTTTTAGGAGCGACAGACGACTCAACGATCAAAGGGGCGGTTGCCGAAGCAAAAAAACAGCAGAAAAAAATTCTCGTCGACATGATTAACGTAAAAAACCTTGAAACACGGGCAAAAGAAATTGACCAACTCGGTGTTGATTATATTTGTGTTCACACAGGTTATGATCTTCAAGCAGAAGGAAAAAATTCATTTGAGGAACTGACGGCGATTAAAAAAGCGGTCAAGAGCGCTAAAACCGCAATTGCCGGAGGCATTAAACTTGATACGCTTCCTGAAGCCATCAAACAAAACCCAGATTTAATCATTGTCGGCGGAGGCATTACGGGAGCTGACAATAAAGCGGATGCTGCTGCTAAAATGAAACAGCTGATCACACAAGGATCATGAAAACGACTGAATACTTACATGAAATACTAAATGAAATATCCCGCACCGCAGCATTAATATCCGACAGTGAAGCTGACAAGCTTGCGAATCAGATTTTATCGGCAGATCAAATCTTCACGTCCGGAGCGGGACGTTCCGGCTTTATGGCTAAAGCGTTCGCCATGAGGATGATGCACATCGGTCTGAACGCTTACATCGTCGGTGAGACGCTTACCCCTCCCCTCCAAGAAGGCGGTCTCGTCATCATCGGCTCAGGCTCAGGCGAAACAAAAAGTCTGCTTCATACAGCTGAAAAAGCCAAAAGCCTTAACGGCATCATCACTGCATTAACGATTAACCCCGACTCAAGTCTCGGCAAACTTGCGGATCTTACAATAACGATTCCCGGCTCTCCTAAGGAAGAGACCGGCGGAGACAGAAAGACGATTCAGCCGATGGGTTCTTTATTCGAACAAACTCTTCTGCTGTTTTACGATGCGGTTATTCTAAAAATCATGGAGAAAAAAGAATTGAATTCAGCAGACATGTTTACAAAGCATGCGAATCTGGAATGATTTGCTGACGGCCTTCTTATCAGATGGCCGTCTTTTTATCGTCTTGTTGCGCACGGTCATGCAGACCAAGGTTTTCGGGTCGGACACTCGCAGACGAAGATATCCTGCCGGTGAGCTTATCGCTATAATAAGTCAATTGACGATACACCCGCAACCGTTCATTTCTGAATAGGGAAACTGCAAAAAACACTTTCTGATTGAATTTTTAATGAATAAAGTTGATTTGTGCGGATGGTTTTACAGATATTCAGCTGAATTGCGGCTGAGAAATATATTTTAACAGCTTTACAGCCGGCCGATTCTGCTTTATTCTTGGACCAGCTTTACAGCAATTAAAACTGGAGGTGATTGATACTCTTGAAAACATTAAAAGCACTGCTGCTTGTTCTTATCATCATTGCCGGAGCAGTCGCGGCCCTGATCAAGGGTGATCTTTTCTCAGATAACGAGCAGACCGTTCAGAAGAGTGATTACGACAAAGTAATCTTATTTCCGTCCGATCGATATCCGGAAACAGCAAAGCATATTAAGGACGCGATAAAAGAAGGGCATTCCAGCATATGCACCATTGACAGAGACGGAGTACATAAGCGGCGTGAGCAATCTCTTAAACATGTGCCCGTCAAAACGGGATACGATAGAGATGAATGGCCGATGGCGGTTTGTAAACAGGGCGGAAATAATGCCTCCGTAGAATATATTTCTCCGGCAGACAACCGCGGAGCCGGCTCTTGGGTCGGACACCAGCTTACCAATGATCCCGACGGAACGAGAGTATTATTTAAAATCAAGTAAAAAACAGGAGGAACAGCGCATTGAATAAATCATGGAAACCGCAAGAACTGGCCATTTCTTATCATCAATTTACAATCTTCCAAAAAGATTCAGAACCGCCTGTCATCGATTGGACCGATGAAGCCATTGAAAAAGGATATGCGGAAGCTGACGGAGCTGTTTCATTTGAGGCAAGGAGAAATACGAGGGCATTTATCGTCCTCAGGCTTAACACAAGTGAACCGGTACCATCCTATGAGAAAAAAGCGACTGTTCCCTTTGAGGCTGTAAAAGATGGAATTGAGATTGAAAGCGTGATGTCAAAGCGGCTTTCTTTTAATATTCCGAAAGGCCGATACAGCCTTACCTGTTATTCACTGCCTGCCGAAATATCCGATCTTCATGCGGATACGTATATTATTGATGCAGCCGCAATGTAAAAGAAAGCCCTGAGAGAATCTTATTTCTCTCAGGGAACTTTTATAAACTTTTACCGTTTGTTTCAATTACATTCTGGTACCAATAAAAACTTTTTTTCCTGATCCGTTTCAAATCCTTTTCATCTTCTTCATCTCGATTGATATAGACAAAACCGTAGCGTTTTTGATAGCCGTTCAGCCAGCTTAACAGATCCGTGAATGACCAGCTGCAGTAGCCGATGAGATGAACTCCGTCACTAATGGCCTCTCTGCACTGTTCAAGATGGGAGCGTAAATAGTCAATTCTGTAGTCATCCTGAATTGAGCCGTCTTCTTCTATTTTATCGAATTCCCCCAGCCCGTTTTCTGTTATAAAAACCGGCAGCTCATAGCGGCTCGTTATACGCCGGAGGCCGATGCGCAGACCTATCGGGTCAATCGTCCAATCCCAATTACTCGTCACGAGGTTCGAATTCTTTTTCGTTTTAAACAGACCCGGTATACCGGTATCCTGGTTTGTCCCTTTCTGACCAGTCGTGTTCATTTTCCCCTCCGATACACCGTCAAGAGGATTTCTTTCGTACGTAATCGTCTGATAATAATTAACACCGATAAAATCCGGCTTGCCTTTTGCAAGCAATTCCATATCCCCGGCTTCAATGGCGGGCGCCCAGCCCTTTTCCTTTAAATAATTGAAAGGAATTTGCGGATAAGTCCCCCGGCAATACATATCAAGCCACCAATGATTCATAAATTCCTCTGCGTTTTCAAATGCAGTTATGTCTTCAGGATGACTTGTAAGCGGATAAGCCGGTGAATAAGCGAAGCTCGGGCCGATCATGCCGTCAGGAACATATTGTCTGAAGGATTCAATCGCTTTGGCATTAGCTAAAAATGCGATATGATTCGCTTCATAAAATCGTTTTCTGTCCTTTACGCCGGGCGGATGTGCAGCTGTAATAAACCCGTTATGAAAATTATAATTCTGCTCGTTTAACGTGACCCAGTATTTCACCTTGCCGGCAAATCTTTTGTATAACGCAATGCAGTAATCATTAAAATCATCAATAATTTTTCTTGATTCAAAGCCGCCGTATTCATCCATCAGCGCCTGAGGCAAGTCCCAATGATAAAGAGTCAGCACCGGCTCAATATCGTTAGAAATCAATACATCGATCAGGTCTTCGTAAAATGCGATCCCTGATTCGTTGATTTCCCCTCTGCCATTCGGAAAAATTCTCGGCCAGCTGACAGAAAAGCGGTAAGCTTTCAAACCCATTTCTGCCATCAAGGCGATATCTTCTTTATAACGCTCATAATGGCCAACTGCTGTATCGCCATTTGAGCCTTTAAACGTTTTATCCGGTATTTTCGTGAATAAGTCCCATACTGAAGGTCCTTTACCGTCTTTATTCCATGCTCCTTCAACCTGATAGGCAGCCGAGGCTGATCCCCATAGAAATGTATCAGGGAACAGGCCCTGTTTTTTATGTATCATGTGTTTCATCCTCCTGATGCGTATGATATTGATATCATACGTTATGAAACGCGTTTCAGAGCAATCCCGATAAAAACAAAAAAGCATCCGGCTTGCCGGATGCTTAAGAATGATGATGCCGCTTTTCCAATTTATGAGGCGGAGGCTTCGGGACAAACCCATTTTGTTTCATCATGTTAAAGCGCCTGTCCATATGCTGTTTAATATGTTCTGCTTTTTCTTTCGGCAGGACTCCGTACTCAACATATTTGGATATGACATGTTTTCGTTTTTCGAGCACTTCTTTTTCAAGTGATTCAATTTCTTTTTTCTGCTGTTCCGTGAGTGACATGGTTGAAGGCATTTTTGTTCCGGCGGCGTGTGCCGGCATTGTGAAAACCATTGCTGTAATGAAAAACGCAGCTAAAGACAATGCAGCTTTTTTCATGACTCTTTCCTCCTTTAACGTTTGTTATATGTTGCTCCCTCATCCATTTTTTATGCAAAAAAAGAGCGAAATTATTCGCTCTTTTCAATCGATTCGTCCGGCAGCGCGTATGTGACATACGTTCCCGCTACAAAATCGTGGATTGACCGTCTGTCTTCTCTCATTCCGACCATGAATGCGCTCACGATCACACCAATTCCAAACGTCACGCCATATATCAGGCCGCCCACAAGCACTCTCAAAATCATAGTGAGGAAGCCTACCTGAGTGCCGTCTTTTTTGACGATGCGGATACCGCAGATCTTTTTGCCGATAACATAACCGTTCCAGTATACAGGGAGCAAAATAGCATAAAGAGTCAAAATGATGCTGATCATTGTGCTCTCATTCGGATCTTTTCCTGTTGCCAGCATAAAAATAATCGCCAAAGGCACTGAAGTAATTAAATAGTCGAGTACCACGGCTCCCAATCTGATCCAAAATCCCGCCGGTCTGTAAATATTCATCATGTTTCTCCTCGCTATGGCTTTAAAATCACTTTAATGTTGCCATCTTCTTTTTTGTCAAATATATCATATGCAGCAGGAGCTTCCGCAAGACTCATTTTGTGTGTAATGATATCCGTCGGATCAATTTCATTTTGTTCGATCATTTGATACAGCATCGGCATCAGATGAATAACGGGTGCCTGGCCCATTTTTAAAGAAACGTTGCGTGTGAAAAAATCACCGAGCGGAAAGCCGTCCGCTTCAGAAATGTATGCGCCCGTGAGCTGCACGGTTCCGAACTTCTTAACGGCTTCTGATGCTGTAAGAATCGGACTGATCGTTCCGAACTGATTCGGTTTTTGCTCTGTTTTTTCTTTTGAAAGCGGCGTGCCGTCCATTCCGACACAATCAATCACTACATCCGCGCCCCCTGACGTTTGTTCATGCAACAGTTTCCCGATCTCATCATGTTCTGAAAAATTGAAGGTCTCTGCTCCGTTTATGCGTCTCGCATGTTCAAGGCGGTGCGGGACTTGATCAACTGCGATAACCCGGTTAGCTCCTTTTTTCCACGCGAATTTTTGCGCCATTAAGCCGATCGGACCTGATCCCAGAATCACGACTGTATCTCCTTTTTTCACTCCGCTGTGCTGGACGCTCCAAAAGGCGGTCGGCATGACATCTGACAGAAGCAGCACCTGCTCATCTTCAAGCTCACTGTCTGCCGGAACCAGAAAAGAAGAGAAATCAGCATAAGGAACACGTAAATATTCAGCCTGCCCGCCGGGATAATTACCGTTAAACTCCGAAAAACCGAATAAGCCGCCGGCATCTGTATGAGGATTTGGATTAGATTCATCACACTGGCTTTCCATCTGGTGCTTGCAATAATGACATTCTCCGCAGCCGATGTTAAAAGGAATCACGACCCGATCGCCTTTTTTCAGCTTTTTGACTTGACTGCCCGTTTCTTCAACGATTCCCATCGGCTCATGCCCGACGATATAACCCGGATCGGCGGGTATTCCGTTTTTATATAAATGAAGGTCTGAACCGCATATCCCGGTTGCGGTGATTCGAACGATGACATCTCTCTCATCTTGAATGGCGGGTGCCGGGACTTCTTTCACTTCCATATGTTCTTTTCCTTGGTATGTCAGTGCTTTCACACTTGGTCAGCTCCTTTTTCATCACTCCTTCCCTTTTCACCTGCTTCTAAACTTGGCCGGTATGTTATTCGGCCCGCTGAATATCCCATTGAAAAGGATCTTCAAGCTGCGACCAATCGGAATCGAACTCAGACGGCGTGAGCAGGCACTGATCCAATTCCTTTGTAATGGCTGCTTCATCTAAATCTGTTCCGATAAACACCAGGTTCGTATGACGGTCTCCGAATTGGTCGTCCCAATCTTCCAGAATCTCCGGTTCCTGCTGTTTGATCTGCTCCTGCTCAAGTTTCGGCATTGCCGCCACCCAATAAGAAACAGGCTCAATCGAAACCGCCGGACCCGCCTGAGACATCAGCAGCGCAAGGCTGTTGCGGGTTGCGCACCAAGCAATTCCTTTTGCGCGCACAATGTTGTCAGGCATTGATTGATGCAGCCAGCTGTCAAAACGAACGGCATGAAACGGCAAACGCCGCGAGTACACAAACGAAGTGATACCGTACTCTTCCGTTTCGGGAGTGTGCGCTTCATGACCTGCCGTCAGCTCCTTTATCCATCCTGCTGATGAACTCGCTTCCTCAAACTCAAATAAATCGGTATTCAATATGTATTCGGCGGGCACTTCTCCGCGGACGGACCGGATCAGTCTGGCACGGGGCTGTAATGCGCGAAGAACCGTTTCCAGCTGTTCAAGCTCTTTTTCGCCGACCATGTCGCATTTATTTAAAATGAGCACATCACAAAACTCGATTTGGTCAATTAATAAATCGGCAATCACCCGTTCATCCTCTTCTCCCGCCGCTTCCTTCCGGTCAAGAAGGCTGTCACCGGACTGGAAATCATGCCAGAAGCGGTTTGCATCCACCACGGTCACCATTGTGTCCAGCCTGCAGAATGTTGTCAGATCAATGCCCATTTCTTCATCTATATAAGAAAATGTCTGGGCAACGGGAATCGGTTCGCTGATCCCTGTTGATTCAATCACAATATAATCAAATCTGCCGTCTTTCGCGAGTTTCTCAACTTCGACTAATAAATCTTCACGCAGCGTGCAGCAGATACAGCCGTTGGATAATTCTACGAGTTTCTCATCCGTCCTTGACAAGCCGCCTCCCTGCTTCACCAAGCCCGCGTCTATATTTACTTCGCTCATGTCATTGACGATGACGGCAATTTTTAAACCGCTGCGGTTTTGTAAAATATGATTTAGAACGGTCGTCTTTCCGGCACCAAGATAGCCGCTCAATACTGTAACCGGAATTTTCTTCATAAAATAGCCTCCTGACAAAATAGAATGATTACGATTTATACCCCGCACCTGCTTTATTATCATCATGATGTACATTGTTGTAAATCGTAATGGTTACTATTTATTCTGATGTATTCTCCGTTTAAAATCAAGTGAAAAATAATCAATCATAAAAAAGACACGCTGTCATACGTGTCTTCCGCCCAAACTTAAACATCCGCAGGACTGTTTTCAGTGCCATAGCTTTTTCTCCAAAAATAGCCTGCGGCAAGAACAAGCACAAATGCGAGCAATGCGATACATGAAAAAGAGATAAAACCGATCGCATACGTTCCCGTCATCTGCTTCAATGATCCTAAAATATTGGGAAGGAAAAAACCTCCTATGCCGCCGGCTGCTCCGACGATTCCCGTCACCATTCCGATTTCTTTTGCAAAGTGCTGAGGGACAAGCTGAAATACCGCTCCGTTGCCCATACCGAGCGCCATCATTCCGATAAACAGCAGAACGATCACCGTTGAAAGCGGAGGCAGGCTGCTGACTCCCGCCATACACAGAGCCGCGATGACAAACAGTACAGCGAGAACTTTCGCACCTCCCGCCCGGTCTGAAATCCAGCCTCCTGCAGGGCGAAAAAAACTGCCCGCTGCGACACATATTGTGACGAAATCACCGGCATGGATTTTTGACAATTGATATTGATCAACGAAAAAAATCGCCAAAAAACTTGATAATCCCACAAAACCTCCGAAAGTGACGCCGTACAGAAGACAGAAACACCATGTTTCCTTCTGCCTGAAAACGTGAAGGTAGTTTTTAAGCGGCTGCGGTGCGGGCTGTGCAGGAGAGTCCTTCGCCATGACGATAAACAGTATAAAAACGATCATCAACGGAAGAAGCGCAATTCCCATTACACTGTGCCACCCAAACTGTTCCGCAAGGCGGGGACCGAACAATGTCGCAAACAAAGTGCCGCTGTTGCCGGCACCTGCTATCCCCATTGCAAGCCCCTGCAAGTGAGGCGGATACCACCGGCTCGCCATCGGAAGCGCAACAGCAAAACTTGCGCCCGCTACGCCCAGCAGAATGCCGATCGCATACAGCTCAGTCAAAGAACGGCCGCCGAATGCCCCCCAAAGCAGCGGGATCATCGTGATCAGCATCCCGATCAAGGCTGTTTTCTTCGGCCCGATCCTGTCCGTTAACACACCTAAAATGATCCGAAACACAGATCCTGATAAGATCGGCAGAGCCACGACAAACCCTTTTTCAAAAGAAGATAACCCGAAATCCTGAGAAATATAAACGCCGAGCGCCCCCAGCATTACCCAAATCATAAAACTCACATCAAAATATAAGAAGGAACAGAGCAAAGTGAGCGGATGACCGCTTGTTTTTAATTCCGACAGCTTCATAACATTCTCCTTTCCGGTCTTCTATCATTTCAAATTGCTGAATCAAGAATATATGACGGGCATTCACCGGAAAAGACATGTGTAAGATAATGCGACACATTTAATGCGTTAATCAGGCAATGTGCCATAATTTCTCATAGAGAAGCAATCTTACAGGCAGCTGCAAAGGAGGTTTGGCGAATGAAGAAACAACGATTAATTGCAGCAGGGAACGGAATGGCCGGAATCCGCTGTATTGAACACATTTTAAAGATGAACCGTGACATGTTTGAGATTGTCATTTTCGGAAGCGAACCTCATCCCAATTACAATCGCATTCTCTTATCCTCCGTTTTACAAGGTGAGGTTTCGCTTGATGACATTACGCTGAATAGCCGCGAATGGTACGAAAAAAACGGAATTACGCTTTACACGGGAGAAACGGTTGTACACATTGATACAGAACGGCAGGTTGTCACAACGGATCGAAAGCGCAGCATGACTTACGATCAAATCATCCTTGCAACGGGCTCCTCTCCTTATATTCTCCCCATACCCGGAGCAGATAAAGAAGGTGTGTACGGCTTTCGGACAATAGAAGACTGCCAATCCCTTATCAATGCGGCCGGCCGGTATCAAAAGGCGGCGGTCATCGGCGCCGGTTTATTAGGTCTTGAAGCGGCCGTCGGCTTACGGCAGCTCGGCATGGACATCAGCGTCATTCACCGCTCTTCCGCCATTATGCAAAAACAGCTTGATCCAACGGCATCCCGCCTGCTGCAGAAAGAGCTGGAACGAAAAGGCTTAGTCTTTCTTTTAGAGAAAGACACGGCATCCATTACAGGGAACTCACGGGCGGAAGGCATCCGTTTCAAAGACGGTTCTTCCATAGAAGCAGACCTGATTGTCATGGCCGCCGGTGTGAGGCCCAATATCCGATTGGCTGCATCTGCCGGACTTTCAGTGAACCGAGGAATCATCGTCAATCAATTCATGCAGACGAACAAACCGAATGTGTATGCCGTCGGTGAATGCGCGGAGCATGACGGGATTGTATACGGATTGGCGGCGCCGCTTTATGAACAGGGAAAAGTGCTCGCGCAGCATCTATGCGGCGTCCCGTGCGAAGGGTTTCAAGGCTTTGCACAATCTGCAGCCTTAAAAATAGCCGGTATTGATGTATGGTCGGCAGGAAAGGTGCACGAGGATGAGCACACAGCCGGCATATTGTTCCATGATGAGCATGCAGGCATCTACAAAAAAGCGCTCTTTGAGGACGATAAACCGGCCGGCTTTATTTTATTCGGGGACACGCGCGGTAAACAGCGGCTACTCGACAGTCTTGTGAAGCAAAGAGATATTTCCATCGTGAAAAAACAGCTCATGGAACCGGATCAGAGCGGTATATCCTTTAAATCCATGCCTCCCCATGAAACCATTTGCCAATGCAGCTCAGTGACCAAGGGCTCCATTGAAGAAGCGGTGAACAAATATGGCTTAAAAACCGCGGAGGAAGTGAAGCACATGACAAAAGCGTCCGGGTCTTGCGGAGGATGCAGGCCGCTCGTTGAAGACTTGCTGAAGTATATGGCAAGCGATGATTACACAAAACCCTCCTGCCAGCCTTCGTTTTGCGGCTGCACCGATTTGACGGAGGAAGAAGTCATCGCCGAACTTCGGCGCCGTCCGTTCACTGATGCCGCCGAGGTGATGGAAGTGATCGGCTGGAAAACAGAAAACGGCTGCCGCATTTGTATTCCGGCGCTTCACTATTACCTGGAAAGGACGCGGCCTGATTTTATGCAGTTCAATGAAATATCGGCAGAAGAGACATGCACCCTGATTCCGCAAATGTACGGCGGACTGACACGTGCGGCAGAGCTCAAAAACATCGCAGACGTCATCGAAGCATACAGCATCCCCGGCGTTTCGATGACTGACAGTCACCGGCTGAGGCTTTCCGGAATCAGGCCAAATGACCTTGCAAGCATCAGAAAAGCACTGAACATGCCGGTTTTCTCCCCCCGGCACCGCAGGACGATTCAAATCAGAGCATGTACGTGCGGACAGCATCGCTCCTTTCAAGAGCTGGCAAGCAGGATTGAACGAGATACCGACACGCTTGCCGTCCCCGCTTATATATCCGTCAGCTTGTCATGTGAAAACAATTGCACCGATGCTTACATTCAGGATATCGGCGCGCTTCAGACACAAACTTGCTGGGAAATTTATATCGGGGGCGTCCGCGGAAAACAAGCCCGCGCCGGCAGCCTTTTTTGTGTGACGGATAACGAAGACAGTACCGCCGCTATGATGAAAGGCCTTATTCAATATTATCGCGAAACGGCTCACTACAACGAAGCGATTTATCAATGGGTTGACAGACTCGGCCTCGTCCATATCAGAGAAATGCTGTTTGAAGAAGATATGCGGACACAGCTTCTGAAAAATCTCCGTTCAGACATATCCCTGCTGCAAAACCTGTCTGCCGGGAAAACGCCATACGAAAGGATGAAGCTTTTTGACTGAACCGATGCTCCGTTATTTCCGTGACAAACTGCAAGATGTCCAATCGGAAAAAACATATGAGACGCAATGCCCGTTCTGCAGCATGCAATGCAAAATGCAGCTTACGGAACAAACCTTCGCGGCACGGAAGAAATACACTGCAATCGGCATTGATAATCCGACGACACATGGCCGTTTATGTACAAAAGGCATGAATGCCCATCAGCATGCCGTGCACTCTTCCCGCATTACACGCCCCCTGCTTAAAAAAAACGGTGAATTTGTGCCTGTCTCTTGGGCTGAAGCACTGAATCGCATTAAGGAACAAATCAATCTGATCCAAACCGAACACGGCAATGATGCGATGGCTGTCTACGGGAGCGCCTCAATTACAAATGAAGAAGCCTATCTGCTTGGAAAGTTCGCACGGGTCGGCTTACAGACGAAATACATCGATTACAACGGGCGGCTCTGTATGTCTGCCGCAGCAACGGCGGCCGGCCAGACATTCGGCGCGGACAGGGGCCTGACGAATCCATTATCGGACATCCCGCATACACGTGTCATCATCCTGGCAGGCACCAATATCGCCGAATGCCAGCCGACGATCATGCCGTATTTTGATAAAGCGAAAGAAAACGGGGCTTACATTATCGCCATTGATCCCCGGGAAACGGCGACGACCAAAATAGCCGATCTTCACCTGAAAATCAAGCCCGGCACAGACGCAGCCCTGGCAAACGGACTCGTCAAAATCTGCATTGACGAACAGCTTACAGACAAAGACTTTATCCGCACACGCACAAACGGATTCAATAAGCTCAAACGGCATACCGACGCTTTGGATCTGAAAGAGATCTCCGAGCAGACAAGTGTTCCTTTGGAGCATATACGAAAGGCCGCCGTGAAGTTTGCCAAGGAAACATCCGGCATGCTGTTTACAGCGCGGGGGATCGAACAGCAGACTGACGGTACCGCGGCAGTGAAAGCTTTCTTAAATATGGTGCTGATCACCGGAAAAATCGGCAAGCCCTTCTCAGGTTACGGGGCGATTACCGGTCAAGGCAACGGACAAGGCGCGAGAGAACACGGCCAAAAAGCGGATCAGCTTCCGGGCTACCGTTCTATCGAAATTGAAGAACACCGGGCGCACATTGCGAAGGTGTGGGGGATTCATCAGGATGAGCTGCCGCGCAAAGGCGTCTCAGCCTATGAAATGATAGCAAAAATAGATAGCGGCGACATCAAAGGGCTGTTTCTCATGTGTTCCAATCCGGCTGTTTCCGGCCCAAATGCGAATTTCGTCAAGCAGGCAATCAAGAAACTGAGATTCTTTGTCGCAGTTGATTTATTTATTTCTGAGACCGCGGCATTCGCGGATGTGATTTTACCCGCCTCCTCTTATTTGGAAGACGAAGGCACGATGACAAATGTAGAAGGCCGCGTGACATTAAGAGAAGCGAGCCGCACCTGCCCCGGAGAAGCGAAACATGATTGGCAGATCATCTGTGACATTGCCTCGGCTCTTGGTAAAGGGCATTATTTTCCCTATACGTCGGCGGAGGAAATCTTTAACGAACTGAGAGAAGCGAGCCGCGGCGGAATTGCTGATTACTCTGGCATCACCTATGACAGGCTCAGGCGGGAAGGCGGCATTCAGTGGCCATGTCCTGAAGCGGATCACCCCGGAACCGGGCGATTGTTTGAGCACTCATTTGCCCATCCCGATCACAGAGCTGAATTAAGCGTGATTCCAAATGAACCGGCCGTCCCGAAAGAGAAACCGAGCGCCGGCTATCCGCTTTATTTAACCACAGGAAGGGTGATGTCTCATTACTTAACGGGTGTCCAAACGAGAAAAAGCTCCGCCCTGGCTGCAAGACATTTCGAATCCTTTGTGGAAATCCACCCAAAAACGGCGGCCGACTATCATATCGAAGACCGTGTTCTCGTGAAGATAGAATCCCCCCGGGGCAGCATCACGGTCCGGAGCAGATGGTCGGAGAAAGTACGAAAAGACACGTTGTTTGTTCCCATCCATTGGTCTGACACGCAAAACGTCAACGACTTAATTGGTGAAGCCTTGGACCCGGACTGTAAAATGCCCGGTTTTAAGATGTGTGCGGTACGAATCAGCCCTATATAATTTTTCATAAAATTTTTAGATTTTTTAGTATTTTTTGTTACATTTCATAACATGCATCTTAAATATTTGTTTTTGCTGTGCTACGCTAAAAAAAAACAAAGATAAGGAGCGGATCATCTGATGGGAAAAAAACAGCTAGTCCTTGTTGGAAATGGAATGGCCGGGGTAAGAGCGATTGAAGAAATACTGCGTGTTTCAAAAGACGAATTCGAGATTACAATATTCGGGGCCGAACCTCATCCCAACTATAACCGAATCCTTCTGTCAAAAGTGCTGCAAGGCGATACCGACATTCAAGACATTACGTTAAACGATTGGAACTGGTACAAAGAAAACAACATTCAGCTGTATACCGGTGAAACAGTCATCAAAGTCGACACGGAAAACAAAACCGTCATCACAGATGCAGACAGAATCCAGCCTTACGATGAACTCATCCTGGCGACAGGCTCTGTCCCTTTTATCCTTCCGATTCCGGGCGCAGACAAACAAGGCGTCACGGCATTCCGGGATATAAAAGATACCGACACGATGCTCGCCGCGTCAAAACAATATAAAAAAGCAGCCGTCATCGGCGGAGGACTGCTTGGTTTGGAAGCAGCTCGCGGACTGCTGAATCTCGGAATGGACGTGTCTGTCATCCACCTCGCCCCATTCCTGATGGAGCGCCAGCTTGACGCAGCGGCGGGACGCCTGCTGCAAAACGAATTAGAAAAACAAGGCATGACCTTTTTCCTTGAAAAGCAAACCGAAGAAATTCTCGGTACTGACCGTGTCGAAGGCGTACGCTTCAAAGACGGCACAAGCATCGAAGCTGACCTGGTCGTCATGGCGGTCGGCATCCGCCCGAATACACAGCTTGGCACAGAAAGCCGCATTCCGGTAAACCGCGGAATCATTGTCAACGATTATATGCAGACTGACATTCCGCACATTTACGCGGTCGGTGAATGTGCCGAGCACCGCGGAATCGCATACGGTCTTGTGGCGCCGCTCTATGAACAGGCAAAAGTGCTGGCCAAACATATTTGCGGCATTGAAACAAAACCGTATGAAGGCTCCGTTCTCTCCACTCAATTAAAGGTATCAGGCGTCGAAGTCTTCTCTGCCGGTGACTTTAACGAATCAGAGGACAAAAAAGCGATTAAAGTGTTCGATGAGCAGGACGGCATTTATAAAAAAATCGTCCTGAGGGGCAATCAAATTGTCGGCGCTGTTTTGTTCGGAGACAGCAGCGAGGGCAGCCGCCTGTTTTCAATGATTCAAAAACAAGCCGATATCTCTGAAACCTCCAAAATATCAATCTTACAGCCTCTTGATCAGGAAGCAGGCGCAAGCATGACCGCGGCGATGAGCGACGATGAAATCATCTGCGGATGCAACGGCGTTTCAAAAGGCGCGATTATTCAAGCCATTCAGGAAAAAGGCTGCACATCTACGGACGAAATCAAAGCATGCACCGGGGCATCCCGTTCCTGCGGAGGCTGTAAACCGCTCGTGGAAGACATTCTTCAATATACACTGGGCTCAGAATTTGACGCGTCCGCGCAAAAAGAAGCGATTTGCGGCTGCACATCACTGTCGAGAGATGAAGTCGTAGAAGAAATCAAAGCCAAAGGGCTGTCCCATACAAGAGAAATCATGAACGTGCTCGGCTGGAAAACGCCGGAGGGCTGCTCCAAATGCCGTCCTGCCCTCAACTACTACTTAGGCATGATTAATCCGGCTACATACGAGGATGACAGAACATCCCGTTTTGTGAACGAACGGATGCACGCCAATATTCAAAAAGACGGAACATACTCAGTCGTTCCCCGGATGTACGGCGGCGTGACCAACTCTCAGGATCTCCGCAAGATCGCCGATGTCGTCGACAAATATGAGATCCCGCTCGTTAAAATGACAGGCGGCCAGCGAATTGATCTCATCGGCGTCAAAAAAGAAGACCTGCCGAAAGTATGGGCCGAGCTTGATATGCCGTCAGGCTACGCGTACGGAAAAACACTCCGCACGGTAAAAACGTGCGTAGGCGAACAATTCTGCCGCTTCGGCACGCAAGACTCCATGGCACTGGGCATTGCGCTTGAGAAAAAATTCGAAGGGCTCAATACGCCTCATAAGGTCAAAATGGCCGTGTCCGCCTGCCCGCGGAACTGTGCGGAATCAGGCATTAAGGACCTTGGCGTTGTCGGCATCGACGGAGGCTGGGAGCTTTATGTCGGCGGAAACGGCGGAACCCATTTGCGCGCCGGTGATTTGCTGATGAAAGTAAAAACGAATGAAGAAGTCTTAGAATATGCGGGGGCTTACCTTCAGTACTACAGAGAAACGGCAAACTATCTGGAGCGGACATCCGCATGGCTTGAGCGCGTCGGTTTATCTCATGTCCAATCCGTATTAAACGATCCGGAAAAACGGCAGGAGCTCAACGACAGAATGAATGAGACACTCTCTGTCCACAAAGATCCGTGGCAATACTTCCTTAAAGATAAAAAAGCATCTAAAGATCTATTCGAAAATGTCGTCACGACTTCATAAAACAGTAAGGGGGAACGGACATGGTGAATAAAGATATGACAAAGGTTTGCATAGGCAAAGTAAACGAATTACCCGAGGAGTTAGGAAAAACCGTATATATAGAAGATAAAGAGCTTGCCGTATTTAAGCTTTCTGACGGGAGCGTCCGCGCCGTCGAAAACCGCTGTCCCCATAAAGGGGGCGTCCTGGCTGAAGGCATCGTCAGCGGAGAATACGTCTTCTGCCCGATGCATGACTGGAAAATCTCCTTAGAAGACGGAAAAGTCCAAGAGCCGGATCATGGCTGTGTCAAAACATACGAAACACTGATTGAAGGAGAGAATGTATACCTCCTGTATTGAGCAAAGACCGGATCACTTTTTCAAGTGGTCCTTCATTTTTTAAACTGCTGAAGGGATGACGCCATCATGAAAAACGGAATCGTATATTTTGTCGGTGCCGGACCAGGAGACCCGGGGCTGATCACCGTAAAAGGAAAACAGGCTCTGGAGAAAGCGGATATTATTTTGTATGACCGGCTCGCAAACCCAAAGTTTCTTGAATATGCCTCACCCGACTGCCGCTTCATTTATTGCGGAAAGCTGCCCGACCGCCATTTTATGAAACAGTCTGAGATAAATGCCCTGCTGATTGAAAAAGCGGCGGAGGGCTTCACCGTTGTCCGCTTGAAAGGCGGAGACCCAAGTGTGTTCGGCAGAGTCGGCGAAGAAGCAGAGGCGCTTCATCAGCACGGCATCCGCTACGAAATGGTGCCCGGCATCACCTCGGGAATCGCAGCGCCGCTGTATGCGGGAGTCCCCGTCACCCACCGTGATTTCGCTTCGTCCTTCGCGATGATCACCGCTCATGATACATCATTGCACGGCAGGCCGAATCTCGACTGGGAAGGGCTTGCCCGAAGCGTTCAAACGCTTGTGTTTTATATGGGCGTTAAAAATCTGTCATTTATATGCCGTAAGCTTACGGAGTACGGAAAATCCCCTTCCGTTCCCGTACTCGTCATTCAATGGGGGACGTGGGGGCGGCAGCGGAGCGTTAAAGGAACGCTTCAGGATATCCATGAAAAAGTTCAAAGCCAAAACATCACCAACCCTGCCATTATCGTCATCGGTGATATTGTCAATTTTCAAACACACAGCTGGTTTGAAAGCAAGCCGTTCATCGGGCGGCATATCATGGTTGTCACTCATGGCGATGAAGAACATACATTGACAGACAAGCTGCGCGAGTATGGCGCCGATGTTATTGAATGGCCGAAGCGGATCGTTAAAAAAATGCCCGCAAACGAAAACATCCTGAAACAGATCAGCACCTTTGAACAACTATTTTTCACATCACGCCTTGCGGTATGCGAATTCTTTGACACACTGGCTTTCAAGCAGATCGACATCCGCCGGGTGACCGCAAGCCTGAATGCAGCGACTGAGGCCGCAAAGACGGAACTGACAAAACGGGGCTTTCTCCTATCCGAATGTCAAATTGATTCTCCGCATTCACTCATTGTAGGAAGCCGTCAAGCAGCAGAAAACTTGTCAGACTCAAAATCATGCCCGTTTTATATCACCCATGAACACATCGCAGATGAGCGGTTCACTTCCATGATCGAACGCACGATCAGCGAGTCTCCTCTGCAAATGATTATCTGTATGGGCAAAGAATCCGCTCAGCATTTGATCAGCGCCGGAAAACAAATCGGCATATCACCGGATCCGTCAGCAAACCGCCCTCCCGTCATCTGCATGGGCGAAGACGTCCCCGCCGGCTGCGGGTTTACCGCCGTGAAAAATCAGGAACAGTTATTTGCATTTATACGAAATGAAATGAAAGACATGCTCGTTCACAGCTGATACGCCGAAATGCTTTTCTGACCCCCAGACTCAACATCGGGGGTCAGCCCTTTTTTATTGTGTCACCAATTTTTTATGGTGAGTCGAATACATCGCCATCTGATCCGCCTGCGGGTCCAAATAGGCTTTGGCGCTGTTCACGGCGGTCGGCCCCTCCGTGAAACCGCCTGCAATCAATCTGAGCTTGCTTTCATAATGGGCGGCGTCACCGGCGACAAACACGCCCGAAAGATTCGTCCGCATATGTCTGTCAGCTTTAATCCTGCCTTCTTCTATCTCAAGCCCCCAGTCCTTCATCGGACCGAGATCAATTTTAAACCCGTGGTTGATAATGAGCTCATCAAGCTTGATGACTTCAGAAAGTCCCGACTCAGTTTGGCAAACGGTGACGCTCTCGATCCGTTCTCCGGTGCCGTTGAGATGCTTCAGACGATATGGCGCAAGCACCCGCACGGAAGACCGCTTCATTTTCGCCACGCTGCTTTCCAAACCGCCGAACTCCTCCCTGCGGTGCAAGACGGTAACAGACGCCGCAATCGGTTCCAGCTCATTCGCCCAGTCAACCGCGGTATCTCCCCCTCCTGAAATCACGACATGCTTATCTCGAAACGCATCAAGCTTCTCCACCTTATAATGAAGGTTCTTTCCTGAATAACGGCTCGCATCCGCGCTGTCAAGTTCATTGACCTCAAGCGTCCCCATGCCGACGGCCAAAATCACCGTGCGCGTATAGTGCTTTTCTCCTTCGGAACTTTCAAGCACAATGGTTCCGTCTTCCAGCCGTTCAAATCCGGTCACCCGCTGATTCAACACGATATCCGGCTCAAATGTCGCCGCCTGTTCCTTCAGCTGCTTAATCAGCTGTTCTCCGGCAATCCCGGGTATTCCGCCGATATCACGGATGATTTTTTCAGGGAAAAACATAGACACTTTCCCTCCGAGCCGCGGCAAAAACTCGATCACTTTCGTTTTCAGCTCGCGCATCCCGCAATAAAAAGCCGCAAACAGGCCGATCGGGCCTCCGCCTATAATCGTGACGTCATACACCTCATGATTTTCCGCCATCGTTCTGCCTCCCGTTTATATCTATACTTCAACATTTTTAATTGAGAATCAATATCAATGAAAGTATAACACATATTGAGGAGCAGTGTTTATTCATTTCTCTCTTGCGGGAAAGGAGTGATTCAGAAGTGAGGTTCTGAGATTGATAAGCGGGAAGGTATTAAAACTGAAACCAGTACGGCGACTGGTTTCTTTTTTATCTCTTTTTCATCAGCATGATATCGAGATACAGCTGGCACCTTGTCCTGAAGTCGTTTAAATTAATTGATGTCATGTCAAGAATCTGTTTGATACGGTAGTTCAATGTGTTTTGATGAATAAAAAGCTGTTCTGCGGCTGGTTTTGTTTTGCAGTTATTGAGGAGATAGATTTCTAACGTTTTCAGCAGTTCGGTACTGCTTTCTCTGTCTTTGGCTTTTAATAATGCTAAATCATCGTTTACATATTCCAGTGAGGCGTTTTTTTCTTCGATGCTTTCAAGATAGCGGTAAATCCCGAGCTTACTGTATTCGTACGGGATATTTTCCTGGTTTCCGGTAATTTCGGCGGCCTTTATGACTTCAAGGGCCTCTATATAACTTTTGCCGAGCTTCAGGATGCTGCTGTATTCATTGCCGATTCCGATATAGATGGGAGTGGGGATCTTCTGAAAGTGAAAATGAGTCAGCAGTTTGTGGATGAATTCAGATGCTGCCGAAGTGCCGGAGCTTTTTTGCGAGAAGCTTGCGACGACGATGACAATATTGGAATCAATGGTTAAGACGTGACTGACTTTATCCCGCAAATTCAAGTACGATTTGATGTTTTCCTTCACATCTTCGACTGCCTCCCCATCCCCATTTGCGGCGTGCAGGACGACTACCGAAAAAACCGACGGCAGCACGGCGTTCATCTTTTCCGCTTCCCGCCTGAACTCCTTTTCAGAGGAGAATTGCTGAAAGATCGCCCGTTTCACCAGGTCTTCCGCTCTCTCTTCTTTTTCCTGTTTCAGCCGGTTCGTTTTATAGATGATTTTTCCGACATGGAATGAAGTTTCATATAAAAAATCGAGCTCCTCGTCCGTCAAGTTTCGGTCGAGCTCCTGAATCCAGATGTAGCCCATCACTTCCCCTTTATGTTTTGCGCTTACAACCACTCTCTGATTCAGTCCGATACTGTCTATTTTTTCGACACGGAACGGTTCAGGAACGGTTTTCAGCTTTTCGATCACCCCGTCCTTCAGAAACCTTTCAAAAATCTGCACGGGGCATTTTTTTGAAAATATCGTCTGCTGGTTGGCGGAGTCGAAGTGATTAATGTAATAAGAATTATAGGCAAGCAAAAAGAAATCCGCGCTTTCCAGAATAACGGGCTTCTGCAATTCATAACTGATGAAATCAATTAATTTATCAATGTCCGTAAATGAAAAAACTCTCTCTAAAAGCTCTTCCATACCTATTTCTCCTATGCTCTTTTTATCTTTATCATACTCTGCGGGGTGACTTTTTGTATAGAAAAAAATTCACATATTCCCAAAACGGAATTATCCGAAAGCCTGTATCGTGAAAAGAGGAAAAAGGGCGGTCCCTTCTTCCTCTCGTTCCTTGCTTTTATTGAGAAAGTGTATCACGGTACTCATGAAACTGATCTGTGACATCTTTTGACGGAGCCTGTGTCAATAAGCTGACGACAAATACAGCGGCAAGGCTTACAGCAAAGCCCGGAATGATTTCGTACAAAAAGTCTGAAAGACCGGCATTCGCCCAAATGATTACGGTAATCGCTCCCGCAATCATGCCGGCGAGTGCCCCCCATTTCGTCATCCGTTTCCAAAATAAACTGAGCAGTACGACCGGCCCGAATGAAGCGCCGAATCCCGCCCATGCATAGCTGACAAGACCAAGTATCGTGTTGTTTTTCTCCCAAGCGAGCACCAAAGCGATGATTGACACCGCAAGCACTGCCATTCTCCCCAGAAATACGAGTTCCTTATCAGAAGCCGAACGCCTGAACATGGACTTATACAAATCCTCTACTAAAGAACTGGACGTAACGAGCAGCTGAGACGAAATCGTACTCATAATGGCCGCTAAAATCGCAGAAATGAGAAATCCCGTAATAATCGGGTGGAACAGAATGTTGCCGAGCTGAATAAAAATGGTTTCCGGATCAGCCAGCTTCAGTCCGTTCTGGTGGTAATACGCGATTCCCGCAAGACCCGTAAACAGCGCGCCTAGTGCAGACAAAATCATCCATCCCATTCCGATCCGTCTGGCGCGTTTGATTTCTTTCACAGACGTGATCGCCATAAAGCGCACAATAATATGCGGCTGCCCGAAATAGCCGAGCCCCCACGCAAATAAAGAAATAATGCCAAGGACGGTCGTCCCTTTGAACATGTTAAACAGTTCCGGGTTGACGGAACGGATATCGGCAACGGTTTCCCCCGGGCCGCCCGTATGGAAAATCGTCACAATCGGCACAAGAATAAGCGCCACAAACATAATGATCCCTTGAACAAAGTCCGTCCAGCTTACCGCCAAAAAGCCCCCGAACAAGGTGTAGGCGACAACGACGCCTGTCACGACCCACAGTCCCGTGTGGTAATTCAACCCTAAAATGCTGTTGAATAAGACACCTCCGGATACCATGCCGGATGATACGTAAAATGTGAAAAAGACGAGAATGACAAGACCCGAAAACAGTCTGAGAAGCTTCGTATGATCACCGAAACGGTTTTCAAGGAAACCCGGAATGGTGATGGAATTCCCCGCTTTTTCGGTATACGTTCTCAGTCTCGGCGCCACGAAAAGCCAGTTCGCCCACGCCCCGAGCACAAGCCCGAGCACAATCCAAGCGCCGCTTAATCCTGTCGAGAACATAGCACCCGGAAGCCCCATCAAGAGCCATCCGCTCATATCCGCCGCTCCCGCGCTGAGCGCTGTGACGGCAGGGCCTAAAGAACGCCCCCCGAGCATGTAATCCGTCAGATTTGACGTCCGTCTGTAGGCGAAATAACCGATAAACAGCATACCCGCCATATAAATACAAATGGAAATAATCAACTGAATGTTTGCTATGGCATTTCCTCCTCCGCTTTATATGTTTATGGTGAAATGGACACCCCCCGCGAGGAGGATGCCCATTCAGTCCCTCTTAAAACATTTCACTGATTGTTTTCGCCTGCATGTGGAGGGCCAAATAATCCGGGCCGCCCGCTTTTGAATCAGTGCCGGACATTTTGAAGCCTCCGAACGGATGGTAGCCGACAATCGCTCCCGTACAATTGCGGTTGAAGTACAGGTTGCCGACATGGAATTCCTGTTTCGCCCGTTCAATATGTTTGCGGTTATTTGTAATGACCGCGCCTGTCAAACCGTATTCAGTATTGTTGGCCACTTCTAAAGCTTCATCAAAGTTTGACACTTTAGAAAACGCCACGACAGGCCCGAAAATTTCTTCCTGCATGAGTCTGGCTTTCGGATCAAGGTCAGCGAAGATCGTCGGCTTGATAAAGTAGCCTTTTGAATCATCTCCGGTGCCGCCGCTTACTAAACGGCCTTCTTCTTTTCCGATTTCAATGTAGCTCATGATCTTGTCGTAAGAACCTTGGTCGATGACAGGCCCCATATAAACATCTGCACTGTCAGGTTTAGCAGTTACTTTTGATTCCGTAATTTCAATGACACGCTCTAATACTTGATCATACACTTTTTCATGGACAACTGCACGTGAACCTGCAGAACATTTTTGTCCCGCGAAGCCGAATGCTGATGTAAAGATGGATTGAGCCGCCAATTCAATGTCCGCATCTTCGTCAACGACAACCGTATCTTTACCGCCCATTTCTGCAATGACGCGTTTCAGATGCTGCTGGCCCGGCTGCACTTTCGCCGCGCGTTCGAAAATTCTCGTACCGACTTCTCTTGATCCTGTAAATGTGATAAGGCTTGTTTTCGGATGGTCAACAAGATAATCGCCTACTTCTGCTCCGCTTCCAGGAACAAAGTTGACTACGCCTTTTGGCAATCCGGACTCTTCAAGCACCTCAACAAATTTTGCTGCAATAACAGGTGTAGCACTCGCAGGTTTTAGAACCACTGTGTTTCCAGTAACGATCGGCGCCACTGTTGTTCCTGCCATGATCGCAAACAAGAAGTTCCACGGCGGAATAACAACTGTCACTCCAGTCGGCGTGTATACATATTGGTTTTTCTCGCCTTCACGGCTGTTGACCGGTTTGCCTTTTGCCAGTTCGATCATTTGGCGTGCATAATACTCCATGAAGTCAATCGCTTCAGCCGTATCCGCATCAGCTTCGTTCCAAGGTTTTCCCGCTTCCTTGACGAGCAGGGCGGAGAATTCGTGCTTTCTGCGGCGGACTTTGGCAGCTGCGCGGAACAAAACGGCCGCTCTTTCTTCAGGGGATGTGTATCTCCACTCTTCGAACGCTTTCGCAGCAGCTTCAATCGCTTGCTCAGCGTGCTCCTGGGACGCCTTTGACACTTTTCCGACGACTTCTTCTTTATCAGCCGGATTGATTGAAACGATTTTCGCTTCCGTCTCTACCTTTTCACCGTTGATGACGAGCGGATAATCTTTTCCCAGATACTCATTTACCGTCGCAAGCGCTTTCTTAAATTCTTCAACGTTCGATTGATCTTGGAAATTCGTGAATGGTTCGTGTTTATAAGGTGTAGTCATTGTCATCTCTCCCTTTTTTACTTCTTAGTCATTCCTTTAAAGGCGAATGCGATGTTTGAGGGGCGTTCAGCGAGCCGTCTCATGAAATAGCCGTACCAGTCATCCCCGTAAGGCAGGTAGACTCTCATGCGGTATCCTTCTTCCACCAGGCTGAGCTGGGTTTGCGAGCGCATGCCGTACAGCATCTGAAACTCAAAACGGTCGTTTGGAATGCCGTGCTCTTTGGCAAGCTGTTTTGTAAACTCGATCATTTTGTCATCATGCGTGGCAACTGCCGTATAATGTCCTTTTAAAAGCTGTTTGCGGATGAGTCTTTTATAATTTTCATCGACGTCGCTTTTTTCAGGATAGGCCACCTTTTCCGATTCTTTATAGGCCCCTTTGACAAGCCGCAGAAACGGATTCAGCGGGCTGAGGTCATCAAGATCCTTCTCCGTTCTGTACAGATAGGCCTGCACCACGGTGCTTACATATTCATACCGGCTTCGGAAGTCTTTAAAGATATCCAGCGTCTTCTGGCATCTCGTTTCATCTTCCATGTCAATCGTCACCATGACTTTATGTTTTTCAGCCGTCTGGAGGATTTTCGTCATGTTTTCATAGACGAGATCGAGATCTATATCAAGACCTAAAGACGTCATTTTTAATGACACTTGGGAATTCAGCTGTTCATCAGCGATTAAGGCGATGGTCTGCATGCACTCCTCGGTGCGTTCTTTCGCGACATCACCGCTGTTGACAAATTCCCCCAAATGATCGACAGTAACTGACAGCCCCTGGCTGTTCAAATGTCGGATTGTCGGGATAGAACTGCGGAAATCCATTCCTCCGATGATTTTGCCGGCTGCCACACGGCTTCCCCAGCTTCGCGCCATCTTATTGAGAAAGCTGCTCTTGGATAAAAATAAGAAAAAATCTCTTGTAATCACTTCCAACCTTAACACCCCGCAATCTAAGAAGTATTTGTATGAGTCTATTGTAAATGGACAAAACATCCTCTCACAATATTCTAAAAATACAAAGATTCTGATAAATTTTTGTGGTTTTACCACAATCAGCTTCTTAGATAGCAGGCGGATTATGCCGAAAAAAGGCGGACGGAAATGACGGCAATCGTCAATTTCCGCCTTTTGCCCCCCACGCCTCTTCGACGGTCTGAATCAATAGCCGATTCAGTTCCTCCGTTATGTCAGGTTTCGGCGTTTTGATCGTTTTGACATAGTGCCCGATGCGTTCTATTTCTTCTTCTATAAATGCATGAATGATCGTATTTCTCGGTTCCGGAGCCAGCTCCTGACCGCTTTTTTTCCTTGTAAGCAGTGTATTGATTTCAGAAATGAGCGCTTCATCCGTCAATAAGGCATCGGCCAGTACGGGAAATGACATCGGCGGTACGGAGCCGAACGTTTCAATCCATCTGCAGGCAAGGAGAGGACGCAGAACATAAAAATACTTTTTAATCTTCACTTCACTGCCCCGCAATTCCGTTTTTTCATTCCGTTTTGCCATATTGAGATAATGATAGATGCCGGCTTCAGGCGAAAAGGCGCGGATTTTCAGTTTTCGAAGCTTTTCAGCCGCTGAGAAAGCTTCATAATAGATCATCTCAGAAGAGAGCCATTCCAAAAGAGGCGGATTTGATTTTTTAAAAAGCCGCAGCGCTTTTCTCAGTTCCCAGCCGCTGATGTCAAGCATGTCATGAATCGGCTCTTCTATGACATCCCTATGCGGTTCGATCGAAAAGTACCATTCCTTTTTCGGCACATAGAGAAACCGCACATCGTAGTCGCTGTCGCTTGACGGAAACCCCCATGCGCGGCTCCCTGATTCTACGGCGTAAAGCACCTTGACGCCGTGCTGTGCTTCAATTCGTTTTAATTCTTCGATGATCCTTTGTTTCATCTGTATCCGTCCTTTTCCGTGATCATTCCTGAAAAAAGCCCAAGTACTTGGGCTTTTCGCTGTCGTCAGCCTTTCAGATGCGCTTTCAGAAAGGCCAGCTTTTCCCTATGGAAAGAAGGTATGTATTCATGTCCGAAATACCGGTAAACCTTCAATTCTTTTTCCGTTTCCAGATGATTGTACGCGGCAAATACCGTCGACGGCGGGGTCACACGGTCAATCAGCCCGATGGACATGAGCACCGGAACTTTTACGCGGTCCGCCAGATTCATGATATCAAAATAGGCCAGTGTATTCATCGCGGCCTTCTCCGTTTCGGGGCTGCCGTTCTTTCTGAAAAAGGAGTTAATCTCAAGATACGGCTCATCAAGAGCGACATCAATGGCCCGCTCAAAATTGCTTAAATAAGGATAATCGGCCGCAACCGCTCTCGGAATGTCAGATAGTGCCGCCGCGGCGATTGAAAGTCCGCCTCCCTGGCTCCCGCCGATGACGGCGATCCTCGTTTCATCCACTTCATCAAAGCCGCTGATGACTTCCAAAGCCCGGACGGCGTCTAAGTACACGCCGCGGTAATAATATGTATCTTTATCTAAAATCCCTTTCGTCATCCAGCCGGGAACGTGTCCGTGCGGTGAGACGCTTGTATCTGTGCTGCTGTGCTGGCCGCGGACAAGCATGCCGAACGCGGCATATCCGTGAAGCGCCCAATTTACGATGTCATGTATATCCCCGTCATAGCTCGCGTTATAGCCGTGATATTTCACGATGGCCGGATGCGGTCCTTGCCGGTCGGGAACGGCGTACCATCCCTCAATTTCCGCCTTGCCGAAGCTTCGGTATGTCAGCCGGAATACTTTCACGCCGTCAGCCGGGTAGCTTTCAGCCTTTAATTCAGGCTTTGCCTCTTCCTTTGCAAGCTCATGTAATGATGATGCCCAAAAATCCGAAAAGTCATGAGGAGCGGTTTTATTTGGTTTATAGGTTTGCAGTTGGTCGAGCGGCAAGTCGTATAATTGCATATCCGATTATTCTCCTTTGTTTTGTAAGATTTAATTTTCTGACTCTATCTTAACACGATTTTACACTGATTTTCTAAACTTTTTAATAAACGTTTGTTTAAAAACAAAAAGCCGTGCGCTCACAGCGGGACTGACCCCATAAGATGAGACAAATAAAAACACCTTCAAGTTTGAATACGGATGATTGTTATCCGAAATTAGACTTGGAGGTGTTTTTTCTATGGGGACAAGAGTGAGTTATCCGGTTGAAGTGAAACAGAAGGCTGTAGAAATGAGATTGGCAGGCGTACCTATGAAAGAGATCCTGCAGGAGTTGAATATTAAGAATAAGACACAGGTTCAGACATGGGTTAGATGGTATAAGGCTGGTGATACACATCGATTCGAACAGCCTGTTGGAAAGCAATACACTTACGGAAAAGGTCCGGAGTATTCTTCCGATTTAGAGAAACTGCAGGCAGAGATTCGTTACCTGAGACAACAGAATGAAGTGTTAAAAAAGTACAACGAATTGGAAAGGAAGCTGATAGCGAAACGCCAGTCGAGCTTGTAGAAGCATTGCGCAGCACAATGACCATAAAGGATATCTGTATTCATTTAGGTATCTCACGAGCATCTTATTATCGTTGGAAGAAGAATCTGATGAAAGATAACCCTAAATACCATTTAGAAAAACAAATCGGCACGTTGTGCCGAGAACACAAGTATCGATATGGCTATCGGAAAATCACAGCCATATTAAAAAAGGGAATGCGTATTAATCATAAAACGGTTCAGCGCATTATGCAGAAAAATCAGTGGCAATGCCGGGTTAAGGTGAAAAAGCGCAAGAAGAATGGGCAGCCATATGCCGTGGCCGAGAATATATTAGATCGGAACTTTCAGTCTGATCGCCCTCTTGAAAAACTGGTAACGGATATCACATATTTGCCTTATGGGCAGAAACAATTGTATCTTTCCAGTATATTGGATTTATACAATGGAGAAGTGATTGCTTTTACGATTGGCGATAGACAGGACACAGACTTTGTCTTACACACACTTGATCAGCTGCCCGCACTGCCAGAGAACTGTGTGTTACATAGTGACCAAGGTTCTGTTTATACATCTTATGAGTATCAGAAAGCTGTTAAAACAAAAGGCATTACCATGAGCATGTCCCGCAAAGGGACGCCCGCTGATAATGCCTCCATCGAATCGTTTCATTCCTCACTAAAGTCTGAAACGTTCTACCTCGACAGGTTGGAAAGCACTACGACGACCATCGTAGAACAAACTGTCGAAACCTATATACACTATTATAACAACATTCGTATTCAAACGAAACTAAACAACCAGCCGCCGGTCACATACCGACAGCTGGCTGCTTAAAGGTGTTTTGATCCCTGTCTCAAAAACGGGGGTCAGTCCCCAGCGTCACGGCTCTTTTTACATCGGCTGATACAGGTCCCAGCCGATTTTTAACGTTTCTACGATATAATCGGCGATTTCTTCTGGTTCCAGATTATCCGTCGCCACTTTTGAATTATGTTTATCATAGATGCTTTGGCGCTCGTTAAAGAGCTGCTGCATTTCATCCATGGAACGGTTATGCAGAACGGGACGGCTTTCAATCAGCAGGTCAGCCCGCTGCTTCCAATTCTCCCATGATAAATCAAGATGGAGCACGAGGCAGTTTTCAAGGCAGCACTGTCTGATTTCCTCTTGTTTAAACGAACCGCCCCCAAGCGACACGATCTTGAATTTCGTATTGCGGCAGATATCTAATATATAGTCCTTTTCAGTCTGACGGAAAAAGGCTTCACCTTTTTTCTCAAACATTTCAGGGATGGACATATTGAAATCTTTCTCAATCTGCAGATCAATATCAATGAAGTCTCTGTATAATTTCTTAGCGACCAGCTGGCCGATTGTTGTCTTTCCGACACCCATGAATCCGATCAGTACGATATTTCTTTCTCTTACGGGAATGGCACGTCTTGCGTTCATCTTCGGCGAAATCCTCCTAAGAAATGAAAAAGTTATGTTTATTATATGATAACTCAATATTGAAATATAGAGATAATGCAATGAAAGAAAACCCATCCTTTATAAGAAGAGATGAGTTTTTCTTTCTATCGGAGCGTAATGCGTTCCACCTTTCCGACAATGAAAATATAAGAAAATGCCCCGATAAATGCGACAGCGCCGACAAACAGAATCGCTCCGTTATAAGAACCGGTCGCAGAAACGATAAACCCGATGATAAGCGGGGTGATAATACCGGCCATATTGGCGAAAAAGCTAAAGACGCCCCCTGCCAATCCGATTGTTTCGCTTGGCGCGACCTCACTCAGCATCGTCCAGGATATATTGGACATGCCCTGCGCAAAAGAAGCAATGGATAAGATCGTCAAAACCGCGGGAGCAGAATCCGTAACATTCGCGAGCACGATGGAGCCTGTCAGCAGAAGACCGAGGATGACGGGCGTTTTCCGGGCAACGTTCACCGACACCCCCCGTTTCATCATGCCGTCAGACCAATACCCGCCGAACAATACGCCGAAAAAGGCGGCGATATACGGAATTGATGCGGCGAAGCCGACTTTTAAGAAAGCCATGTGCTTTGCCTCCGCCAGATAAGTCGGAAACCATGTCAAAAAGAAGAACAGCGTGGAGGCTACGGCGAATTGGCCGATATACAATCCGACAAGCTTGCGGTATTTTAGAAGCTGGACGAAATCCGCCCACGATATCCTGCCGGCTGCATCAGACACCTCAGTCAGTCCGCCGCCTTCTTTAATATAATCAAGCTCCTCACGATTCACTTTCCGATACCCGTTCGGCTCGTGATACATTTTAAACCAGAAAATGGAGAAAACAATTCCGAGCACCCCTGAGGAAATAAATACGGCGCGCCAGTCAAATGCCGTTAACACCCAGAATAAAACCGGTGTGGCAAACGCCAGCCCGACATATTCCCCCGCCGTATAAACACCCGTCGCAAAGGCGCGTTCCCGCCTTGGAAACCATGTCGTGACAATCCGGTTGTTTGCCGGAAACGCCGGCGATTCAGCTATCCCGATGAGCAGGCGGCAGCCGAATAGAAACCCGAAACTTGTCGCAAAAGCTTGTACTCCGGTAAAAACCGACCACACAAATAAAGAAATTCCGTATGTCCGTTTTGACCCGAATTTATCCAAAATGAGCCCGCCTGGAATCTGCATCCCCGTATAGGTCCAGCTGAACGCAGAAAAAACGATGCCCAAAAGCGCGGGGCTTAGGTTCAGCGAATGTTGAATGGATGGGCCGACAATAGATACACTGGCTCGGTCTATATAATTAATCGCAGTGATAAAAAACAAAAGAACCAATATCACATAACGAGCGCGAGTCGGTTTATTGCGGACGGGACTGAAGGCCCTCAGCTCCGTTTCTTTTTTCAATGGCTTCTCCCCCCTTACTCGAATGAAATTAATTGTACAACACTTCGGTTAATTATTTAATACTTTGACGCAAAAAAGCGTTAAACAATTTGTGTACCGCACTGACCTGATGCAGACACACCCCGCTTATAAAAAAGTGTCTGCCCTTTTCACCTGTTTATCCGTATCGCACCCGGGGAAAAAGTACACATATGATAGACAGTTACGGGAGGATTATCGATGAAACTGAGTTTTTGCACGACAGGATTTAAGAAAAAGCATATTTTCGACATCATTTCTTTCGCGAAGGAGCACTCCTTTGAGGGAATCGAACTGTGGTACGGACACGCTAAACAATATATAGAGGAAATCGGCCCGCTCGACAGGCTTTATCAGCAGCTTCAGGAGGAAGGCATCGGGGTGCCTGCCGTCAGTTTGTACACTGACTTCGCCACTCAGGATGAAAGGCAGGCGTTAAAGGATGTTCAAAGGGCATTAAGCGCGGCACGACAGCTGCACAGTCCCTTGATCAGAGTCTTTGCCGGCAATCTTCCTTCGCACCGGACGTCACCGGAAAAGTGGCAACGTGCGGTTGATCAATTTCAGCAGGCGGCACGGCTCGCAGATGACTATGAAGTCGATATCGGGCTTGAGATTCATTACGATACGTACGCGGATACACCGGAGGCGGCGCTGGCATTTTTGGAGGATGTCGGACATCCGCGGGTCCGCACCATTTTTGACGGCTCCAACCTACACGTCAATCACGTTGACCAAATGTCCGCTTTGGAAAAACTGTATCATACCGTCAGCCACATTCATCTGAAAAACTATCACTGGAATTTTGACAACTGGTATCTCAGCAAGCCAACTCCGATTTTTCAAGGAGATCTCGATCAAAAAGCATTTTTAAAAGAGCTGATGAACAGACAATATGACGGTTTTGTTTCTCTTGAGTATTTTGGGGAACATGCCTTTACGCATATAAAGGAATCGCTCCGCGAATATACGTCTGTTTTTTCCCGCTGACTCTTCGATCGAAGGGTCTTTTTTTGTATCATATAGAAAAAGGGGGATATCATGATGATCATTTGGATAAATGGGGCTTTCGGTTCCGGAAAAACACAAACAGCGTTTGAACTGCACAGAAGACTGAAACCGTCTTACATATATGATCCTGAAAAGATGGGGTTTGCGATGCGTTCGATGATACCGCCGGATATCGCTGAAGATGACTTTCAAAGCTACCCTCTGTGGCGGGAATTCAATTACAGCATGCTTTCCTATTTGTCAGATACATATCAGGGCATCATCATTGTGCCCATGACCATTACGAACGATCAATACTTCCATGACATTATCAGCAGGCTGAGACAGGATGGCCGGACCATTCACCACTTTACCCTGCTGGCTTCAAAGGAAACATTGCTGAAACGCCTGCGCACCAGAGCGGAAGGAAAAAACTCCTGGGCCGCAAAACAAATCGACCGCTGCATCAGCAGCCTGTCTGATAGCCTCTTCACAGAACATCTCCATACAGACCAAATGTCTATTCAGCAGGTCGCAGAAACGATCGCTGCCCAAGCAAATCTGCCTCTTGAGCCTGATTCGAGAGGAAGCCTTCGAAGATTCACCGACAGATTGATGGTGAAGCTGAATCATATCCGTATCAAATAAAAAAACGTTTTGAAAACATGTCCCTGATCCATGCAAATGGATCAATAAATAAAAAGCCCCTCTGAAGGTTAAGAAAAAAATTTTAGAAATGAAGAAGGAATTTTATGGATAATAATCTAATTATTAACACTGTGACACATTTCATTTGAAAAGGGAGTGCTCGAAATGAAATTCAAAAAAGTGTTAACCGGTTCTGCGCTGTCTCTTGCCTTACTGATGTCTGCCGCTCCTGCCTTTGCCGCATCACCAACAGCATCCGCATCCGCGGAAAATAGCCCAATCTCAACGAAAGCAGATGCCGGCATTAATGCCATCAAACTCGTTCAAAGTCCTAACGGCAACTTCGCTGCTTCTTTCGTTTTAGATGGGACAAAATGGATTTTCAAAAGCAAATACTACGACAGCAGCAAAGGGTATTGGGTAGGGATTTATGAAAGTGTAGATAAATAAAAATGAGATAAACAAAAAACCTCCCTTTCAAAAGGGAGGTTTTTTTCATTCTATTTCCACCAATCATCAAACATCGATGCCGGCACCTGGCGCTTATGCTCTGTACTGAGGTAGCGTTTTTCCAGCGCCTCAATCACTTCGGAAGAAACGTCCTTGCCTTCTAAATAATCATCAATGTCATTGTATGTGATGCCGAGTTCGGTCTCATCAGTCTGCTGCGGTTTTTCATCAAGCAGATCGGCCGTCGGTAATTTCAAATACAGGCGTTCCGGCGCGCCGAGCTCTTCTAATAAACGTCTGCCCTGGCGTTTCGTTAATCCGGTCAGCGGCAGCAGATCAGCTCCGCCGTCACCGTATTTCGTGAAGAAACCGGTCACCGCCTCGGCCGCATGGTCGGTTCCGATGACAAGCAGCCCCTCTTGTCCGCCGATGGCATATTGAGCGATCATTCTCATTCTGGCCTTTACATTTCCTTTGTTAAAGTCAGACAGCTGATCGCCCGTGTCTTTCTTATACTGATCAGCGAACGCGCTGACAGCGGACTTAATATCAAATGTCCATGATTTATCAGGTTTAATGAATTTGAGCGCCAATTGGGCGTCATCCTCATCCTGCTGTGTGCCGTGCGGAAGACGGACGGCGATAAATTCAGCGTTTCCGCCTTCTTCTCTGATGCTTTCAGCCGCCAATTGGGCGAGGCGTCCCGCAAGCGTGGAATCCTGCCCCCCGCTGATGCCGAGCACAAAGCCTTTGGCACCTGTTTTTTTCAAATATTGTTTCAGAAAGTTCACTCTGTCCTCAATTTCTTGTTTCGGATCAATTGAGGGCTTTACATGGAGATCATTCATAATTTGTTTCTGGATGCTCATCCCAATCACTCCTCCTGCATTGTTTCTTTATGATCCATTTCCCGTTCATGCTGAAAATGAATCATGCCACTATGTACGACTCTCTGTTAAATATAGCACAGGTGCAGATTTTAAGTGAATCAAATACACCGGGATCAGCTGATTTCCACCCGCAGCGCCGTGATGCTGTCTCCGTTGCATTTTCCTTTTTCAATCGGACAGGATGAAAACGCGACGACGAGATCCATTTCCGCACGGAGCCGTACATAATCACCCGCGTCAGAAAGAGGCGTTTCGACTGATAAGTTCCCCTTCTCATCGAGCACCGTGTTCATAAAGATGGCAAATGGGTAATGCATATGCGGCCGCGGCACCCCGAACGGTTCAAGCGCCCCGCTCATATTGTCATAGCACGTATCCTGGAGCTCGTCTTTATGCTTTCCGTATAAAAGCCTGTTCATATCCGGACGGCAGGCGGGAAGCAGCAGGTCATGCTTGCCGACTGTATCCTCAATCAGCGTCAGCATCGGCTTGTATAAATTCGAATAAATATGATCACCCGTTTTTACATGAATGGACTGGTTGGCATCAATCGTCGCGCCCTGATCAAGATGTTCATAAAAGTCCTTGGCATGATACGCCGTAAAATCAGCCACCTGCTGCCCTTCCACATCGACTACTTTTATAATCTGCCCTTTGTGAACCTTCAGGCCGAGCCCTTTTTTCGGCGGTACGATAAATTGCTGTGTCATCAGACTGCTCCTTTTTTTCTTCTATTATGAACCCCGGCCGTTTGTTTCATGTAAAGCAATTTATTGGATGTATATTCCCCTTCTGACGGCCGCAATCTAAGCTTTGATAAAGGGGTTGAACTTCATGGGTAAATCACAGGACCAGCCTAAAGGGAATCTCGCTTGGTGGCAGCTCTCCTTAATCGGCGTCGGCTGCACAATCGGGACGGGCTTTTTTCTCGGGTCCAGCATCGCTATTGTCAAAAGCGGATATTCCGCGCTGATCTCATTTCTTATTGCCGGGCTTGGCACCTATTTTGTCTTTGAGCAGCTCGCGAAGCTCTCGGCCAAACAGCCCGAAAAGGGGTCTTTTTGCGCTTATGCGAGAAAGGCTTTCGGCACTTGGGCCGGTTTCAGCAACGGATGGGTGTACTGGTCGTCCGAAATGCTGATCACTGGAAGCCAGCTGACAGCGATCTCGCTTTTTACGAAGCATTGGTTTCCGAATGTGCCGCTGTGGATTTTCGCCTCCATATATGCGGTGCTCGGTCTCTTGATTATATTTACGGGGCTGTCCGTTTTTCAAAAAACGGAAAATGTGCTCGCTGTTGTCAAGACGGCGGCGATTGTTATGTTTATCGTCATCGCCATATTGGCGCTGTGCGGTATATTTTCTCATAAACCGGATGTACAGGTGCCGAACGAATCAAAGGATTTGTTCCCGCACGGAGCGATGGGGTTATGGACCGGATTGATTTATGCGTTTTACGCCTTCGGAGGAATTGAAGTCTTGGGGCTGATGACCGTGCATTTGAAAAAGCCGGAGGAAGCCTCAAAATCAGGCCGGCTGATGCTTGCCGTTCTTGCGGTGATTTACGTCATTTCTCTCGGCCTGGCGCTGCTGTTAGTGCCGCTGGGCAAATTCACCGAACAGGACAGCCCGTTTATTACATCGCTGAAGGGTTTTCATTTAGATATCATTCTTGATATTTTTAACGGGATTTTTATTATTGCGGGATTTTCCACGCTCGTCGCCTCGCTGTTTGCCGTGACGACATTGCTTTGTACGATGGCAGATGACGGAGATGCGCCGAAATGCTTCAGATTAAAGGAAAACAAAAAAATCTGCTGGCCTGCGCTCGGATTGACGTTTGCCGGACTCATCGTCTCCATCATCCTGTCATTGGTGCTGCCGAAAAATATATATGAACACATGACAACCGCGGCGGGACTGATGCTTCTTTATACGTGGCTGTTCATTTTGTTCTCGGGCAAGAAACTGCTCGAAACGACAAAGATGGGAACCGTACAGATTGTTATCGCCCTTGTGCTGATTGTCGCGGCCGTCTCCGGGACGCTGTTTGAGAAATCGAGCCGGCCCGGTTTTCTGGTCAGCCTTTGTTTTCTCGCCGTCATTGCGATCGTGACATGGATCGTACAAAAAAAGCAGGGACACAGCCCTGCCGGATCATAGCTTATTTCGTCGGTTTAAACAGTCTCTTCAAATAAGAAAAGGGACACTTTGACACTTGCGTCTCATCATCACGGAGGAAATATTGCTTCCATTCTAAATTGTCTTTTCCTCCGTACCACCCCAATCGGGGATGAAGAGGAGCTTCATCATACGCCTCTAAGCGTTTTCTGATCAGCCGGCTCATGTTTCGTCCGAACGCGGTTGAATCATTTAATCCTTCGAAAACCCATCTCGGCTGAAACGCGAGCATAAAAAACGGGAAGCTTCTGCTTTGTCTCGCTTCATGCGCAGGCGTCGCGCACAGAATAAAATACGGCTCGCCGTCAAAGCAGAACTCCCATTTATAATGTTCAGGGTCTTCCGGTATGTCTTCCGGCCAGTCTTTCGGGTCGCAGCCGCTCAGCCGGTTTAAAAAAGACCAGAACAGCTCTTCATACGCCTCAACGGAATAATGCTCAGCTAAATCCTCAGGCGTATCAAAAATCACAAGCAGCGACGCGTATTTTCCGGTATTCCTTGAGATCTTTCCGTACTCGGACAGCAGTAGTCCCACTTCCTCCGGGGTTCCCTCTTCGCGGGGATCACCCGCAAAGGATATCCGGAGCTGATCTGTCAAAAATCCCTGACGTCCCGGAATGCACGGAAACGCGTCCGCTTTATCGCCTACTTTTTCTGATAGAAGCTCAAAAGCGACTCTCTGCCAATTTGGCAGATCCAATAACTTTTCCTCAAGGCAACTTTTTGTGTACAGCTCGCTTGCCATCAGCCCACCTCCAGTATCGTCAGGATACGTTATGATGGAGACAGGCGATGGGTGACAGTCCTTCTATTTATGAGATGAGCATTTGAATCCCCTGCCAGCCGAAATAAAATCCGAAAACGATCAAAGACACACCCGCCGCTCCCGTCAGCCAGCGAAGCGCTGTTTCATGAAGAAGATTTCTGAAAGTGCTCGCGGCGATCGCCATGCAGAAATCCCAGATCAAAATGCCGAGAAGAATGCCGGAGCTGTAAATCAAAAGCTGATTTGCATCGAAGGATTCAGCGGTTTTAGCGAGGATGCTGCCGTATATGCCGAGCCAGAATAAAATGCTCAGCGGATTGGAAAGAGAAATAAAAAATCCCGCGCCGAATGTTTTGTAAAAAGCCGGTTTTCCTTTTCCGCTTCTGACATTCATGGCTTCCCTGATATTTTTTAACGTTTCGACTCCCGTATAGGTCAGCACGAAAAAACCGAAGAGCCACAAAAACGTTTTTACAAAAGGAGCGGTCAAAAATTGAGACAGCCCGAAATAGATCAGAATCATATACAGCCCATCCGCGGCCATGGCGCCAAGACCGAAAATCCATGCATGCCAAAAGCCGTTTTTGATGCCTTTGTCAATTTGCGCCGCATTGACCGGTCCGACAGGTGCTGACAATGACAGCCCGAGAACGATGTAGCTTAAAAAGATGTTCATTGGCTTCCCCCTCATTCATGCAACTTGTACAAGTTATTCATGAATGGGCCGCGCTATGATATATTATTTTAATTTCTCAAGCTCGTCTTCCATCATGTCCGTCGCTTTTCCTAAAAAATCGAATATCAGCTGCAGTTCTTCTTCTTTATATTGCCGGCAAAGGCTGATCGTGGACTGGGATAAGGAGCTGAACAATTGCTTCACATTCGCTTTTCCGGCCGTCAGCGGCACGATGATCACCCGCCGTTTGTCTTCCGGGTCTTTTTTCCTCATGACATATCCCGCTTTTTCGAGCCGGTCAATGAGCGCCGTTACCGAACCTGTGCTGAGACCGGTTTTTTTCCCAAGCTCGCCTGCGGTCATCGGGCCTGCTTCATTTAAGATATCAGCTGATTTTAAATCGGTCGGAAACAGACCGAGAGATTGAGCGGCCGCCTGATGAAACAGGATCGTCCTTGTGGCCATCTTTCGGAATAACTGTATGGCGGTTTCCTCCGTCTCGCTTCTGGTATTTCTTGTTGACAACTGACAGGCCTCCCTATAAAATCAATTTATCTTGACGATCAAGATAATTTTCGGCAAATCTAATATGATCATAGCAAATTTAATGATCAAAAGTAAGTATGGGAGGAAAAAGCATGGAACAAACAGCCGCTAAGGACGCCTCGACGAAGTTTGTCGTCATCGGTCTTTTACTGGGCATTTTAATGTCGGCTATGGATAATACAATCGTTGCCACTGCGATGGGAAATATCGTGGCGGACCTCGGAAGTTTCGACAAGTTCGCGTGGGTGACGGCATCATACATGGTAGCCGTTATGGCCGGTATGCCGATTTACGGAAAACTGTCCGATATGTACGGACGCAAGCGTTTCTTTTTATTCGGTCTTATTCTTTTCTTAATCGGATCTGCATTATGCGGAATCGCCCAAACAATGGATCAGCTCATTATTTACCGCGTCATTCAGGGAATCGGCGGAGGCGCGCTGATGCCGATCGCCTTCACGATCATTTTTGATTTATTTCCGCCCGAAAAACGCGGAAAAATGTCGGGCATGTTCGGTGCCGTTTTCGGCCTGTCCAGCGTTCTCGGGCCGCTTTTAGGCGCGCTCATTACCGACTCCATCAGCTGGCACTGGGTGTTTTACATCAACGTGCCGATCGGTATTTTATCATTGTTTTTCATTCTTCGTTATTATAAAGAATCCCTTGAACACAAGAAACAGAAAATCGACTGGGCCGGCGCAATCACGCTGGTGGTTTCCATTGTCGGTCTGATGTTCGCTCTTGAGCTCGGCGGAAAAACGTATGATTGGAACTCCGTGCAGATCATCGGTCTGTTCGCTGTGTTCGCCGTGTTCTTTATCGCCTTTTTTATTGTGGAAAGAAAAGCGGAAGAACCGATTATCTCATTTTGGATGTTTAAAAACCGTTTATTTGCCACGGCACAGATTCTGGCGTTCCTTTACGGAGCCACGTTCGTCATTTTAGCGGTGTTTATCCCGATCTTCGTTCAGGCTGTGTACGGAAGCACAGCGACAAGCGCGGGCTTTATTTTGACGCCGATGATGATCGGTTCTGTTATCGGAAGTATGATCGGCGGAATTTTCCAGACGAAAGTGCGGTTCCGCAATTTAATGCTGATTTCCGTGGTCGCTTTCTTTATCGGAATGCTGCTGCTTTCCAATATGACACCGGATACGGCGCGTACGATGCTGACGGTATTCATGCTGATCTCAGGATTCGGCGTCGGCTTCAACTTCTCACTGCTGCCGGCCGCGTCCATGAACGATCTGGAGCCGCGTTACCGCGGAAGCGCCAACTCAACAAACTCGTTTTTGAGATCATTCGGTATGACGCTCGGTGTGACGATTTTCGGAACCATCCAGACGAATGTGTTTACCAATAAGCTCACAGATTCATTCAGCGGCATGAAAGGAGCGGGCGGCGCGATGCAGAACATCGGAAATCCGCAGGAGATTTTCCAGGCCGGCACGCGCGCTCATATTCCGCCGCACATTCTGGATCGCATTATTGACGCCATGTCGCAAAGCATCACATATGTATTTACGCTTGCGCTGGCGCCGATCGTCATTGCGGCCGTTACCATTTTGTTTATGGGAAAAGCGAGAGTAAAAACCTCTCAGGAAATGGCGAAAAAAGCGAATTAAAAAAAGCAGTACATGGCGTTTGTCATGTACTGCTTTTTTGTTTACTCTGCGAAATGCGGAGCGAGAATATCTTTCAGCACGTTTGCGCTGCGGCTGAATTGAGCCTGTTCCGTTTCATTCAGCTCAAGTTCCGTCACACCTGCGATGCCGTTCCGATTGACGACGGCCGGAACGCCGATAAAGACGTCGTTTACACCGTATTGGCCGTCCAGATATGTGCTGACGGTTAAAATGCTGTTTTCATTACGCAAAATCGCTTTTGTGATACGGGCAAGGCTCATCGCCACTCCGTAATATGTCGCGCCTTTTTTCTCGATAATATGGTAGGCCGCGTTTTTCACATCGTCAACGATCTGATCCAGCTCGTCCTGTTTGTAAGCTGCATTTTTCTCCAGCAATTGCTGCACCGGCACTCCGCCGATATTGGCGTGACTCCATACAGGAAGCTCGGTATCGCCGTGCTCGCCGATAATGTGGGCGTGTACGTTTTGCGGAGCGGCTCCGAAGTATTCACTCAGCATATAACGGAATCGGGCAGAATCCAGTGTCGTGCCGCTGCCGATGACGCGTTCTTTCGGCAAGCCGCTGAATGTCCAAGTCGCATAAGTGAGAATGTCGACCGGGTTTGTGGCAACGAGGAAGATGCCGTCAAATCCGCTTGCCATTACTTCACCGACAATGCTTTTAAAAATGGCGAGATTTTTTTCGACCAGCTCAAGTCTCGTTTCGCCCGGTTTTTGATTGGCCCCTGCACAGATGCACACGATATCGGCATCCTTGCAATCCTCATATGTGCCGTAAGACGTTTTGACCGGATGAGGCGCAAATGCCTTTCCGTGATTTAAATCCATGACATCTCCCATGGCTTTTTCTCTATTTACATCAATGATCACAAGCTCATCTGTGATCCCTTGGTTAATTAACGCAAATGCATAACTGCTTCCAACAAAACCTGCTCCGATTAATGCTACTTTGTTCACTCGTTCGTTCATCATATATGCTCATCCTCCAGTGTTTCGTGGTGTCTGTTTTTATCTTGTGAAGTATTTCACATTTATATTGTGCAACACTTCACAAACTTTTGCAAGAGAAAAGTTTGATTTTTGAACAAAAAAATATCGGTGATGGTTTCCAGATTTTTGACAACATCCTAAAACGGTTCCGTTTTAGGATGCTGTCATCTTTTCAGCGTGATTGAAGACGCGCTGTCCCTTTCCCAGAAGCGGGGGTTTGCCCGCACGCTGATGTGATGATGGCCCTATCCATTAATGCGGAAGATAACCGTTTAAACCGGAGTTGTTATACAAACCATTCTGCACATAATCAAAGCCGGGCTGGTTCTGTCCGGGCACTTGGGCGCTGCCATTGTTAAAAATCACTTTGGCGTTGGCCGTATCCGCATTCGCAGGCAGCGTCAGCGTGTACATTCCATCTGCATTCTTAGTCATGGCTTTCCCCGGCCACGATCCGGTTAATTCTATGGCCCTGCCTCCATCATGTTTATAGATATACGCATTTACCTGGCCCCAATGGTCCGGATTCTGATAGCCAATGATGTTGGTTTGGGACGGGTCTTTTTTGACAAACGTGTATTCTTGGGTTCTCGCTGCACCCTCGCCGTTCGTTCCGGTTAACTTGATGTTGTATGTCGTGCCGATTGGATCTTTTTTCCCGATCGTTAATCGGTCTCCATCCTTAAATGCTGTCTGCTGCCCATTATTGATTTGGTAAACGGCTTTTGTTGTTTTCGCATTTGCACGCAGGGTGACCGTCACCTGATCATTGAAAGAATGGACTGCCCCCGTTTGGTAATTCTCAAGAAAGACATGAGGCGCATTTCCAATATCATCAGGATAAAGAACAGCCGCGGATCTGGCATTGATCGTACCTGTCAGTTTGCCGTTCGCTACTTGAAATGAACCGGCGCCGGCCCTATTATCATACCTGCCGTCAGGTAATTTCGTTGAAGTATTGATGGTGACAGAAGACGATCCTGCATTTGCCAGCACAACGCCTTTTGAGCCGCGCTGATTCATAAATATTTGATTGTTCCCATTCGGATTCGAGAGTTCCTCAGGCTGCCCGGCCATTTCATTGTGAAATTGATTGACCGCAGTGATCGCCTGATCTTTAAATAAGGCGCTCCCGCGATCTCCTATTTGACTTTTTCCGGGAAATCTTACACCATTTCCTCCGCCCTCAGGTCTGGAAAAGAAAAGAGGCGTGCTTCCTGAGCGGGAACCAATCACTGCCCAGCCTAAACGAATATCGTCATCACTCATCCATGTGGACTCTTCATCATCATTGGCATACGTATCATGTGATTCCACCCATGTGACTAACTTGTCCGCAGACACGTCAGATGCATAACGGGAGATATTCGACACACTCAGATTACGGTTCTTTAAAGCGGATCTGATGGAATGCCCGTAGTTAGAAGCCGTCACATTCATATAATTCGCATAAGCAGTATCTCTGGACGCGCTGTCTTGCAGGATTTCTCCGTATTGGAACTCCGCTGATGTATTTGTGATATTCGGCCAAAATTGGCTGCCGTAATTCCCGTCATCCGGAAGCTCTATATGCTTGGCGGCATCATAGCGGAATCCGTCTGCTCCGTCATTCAATGCTCTTTCCAAGAAACGTTTCAGATAGGCCTGCACCTCAGTATTCTGTGTATTCCAATCATATAGCCCAAGCAATGAATTTTGAGTGACGTCCCATCGATCCGACCAATTTTTAATTTGTGTGTTTCCATGGGTCCAGTTTGGAATACGCTTAATCTCGTCAGAAATCGCGCCATAATCGCTGGTAGTATGATTGATAACCGCATCGACAATGACTTTTACACCATATTTTTCCGCGGCTGCACACATGTCCTTAAATTCTTGTTCAGTGCCTAAGTAACGGTTGCCGATTTGGTACGATGTCGGCTGATACAGCCAGTACCAGTTCCTCATGCTTTTATCTCCTTGGTTCCCTTCCTTTACTTGGTTAATCGGAGACGTCTGAATGGCTGCATAGCCCGCATCACGAATATCTTTCATATTTTGTGTTAACGTATTGAACGACCAATTCCATGCATGAAGGATGGTCCCGTTTTTGACCGATGACGCGGTCACCTTATTCGATTTGTTTGCAGTTTCAGCGTTTGCAGCCGCCGGGCCTGACAAAACCAAATGAAACAGCAATAAAAATCCGGCGAATAACGGCAGTAAAGAGGTTTTGAATCGTTTTTCAAACATTTTTGACACTCCTTATTTCATATTTGAAGACTGACTGCGGAGTCAAAAATTCCTCTTACTCTTTCTTCAGCTCCTTTCAACTGTTGTGAAGACTGGATAATTTTGTTAACGCTTACATTTCAACTTATCACACTCTCTCTATCAAAGCAACGTGGCAGAGTGAATTCAAATCTATATTCCTATCAATTAAAAAGACTTCCCGCTTTCAAACAAAAAAAGAAACCACCTGTCAAGATGATTTCTTTTTTATTTCTTTTATCGCTCTTCTGTAAGACAGCTTCACAATGACATACCGAAGCAGAAACAGAATGCCTCCGCAGACGATAAAAAGAAAGATCATTTTCAGCCAAGCAAAGAATGTATGGGGAAACCCCCTGTCGTACATCGTAATCGCCGCTACCGCAAAAGTGACCGCAATTGAATCTATCCGCTGCTGCTTCACCCGCTTTTGCAGTTCTTCTTTGGTGTCTATTCTCGGCATGAGCATTCCCGACGCCCCCGCCCTGATGCAATAATAAACAATTATAATGAAGAAAACCGCCAAGCTTCCGGCCCATTCCCTAAACGGACAGTTCAGAACAAGTCCGCGTACGATGATGTCAAGCAAAGACAGTGTGCCCACAAGCATTCCGACTTCTGACCAAATCATTCGTTCTTTCTCTTTCACACTCTCACTCTTTCCATTCACGTTTGAAAGTCTGTTCCGACGCTGATTCATGACTTCCTCCCGTACTATTAAGAATGGCTTACAACTCCCATTATATCTTGCCGATTCATAATGATAAACCGAAATATCATTGACAAAAATGTTAATAAGGGCCCCAATTGATCAGGACGCCTATGCAGATAAACACGAGACCGATGACAAACCAAATCAGCGCCAGCGGAATCATGAAGCGAAGCCACTTTACGTACGGAATGCCGCTGGCAGCCAGTACGGCCATCAGCACGCCGGAAGTCGGATTGACACAGTTTACGACGCCTTCTCCGAGCATGACCGCTTCAACCGCGACCTGTCTCGTGATGCCCATCAGATCGGCAAGCGGCGCCAAGATCGGAATAAATACGACCGCCTCCCCTGAGCCCGATGAAATCAGAAAATGAAGCAGGGCGCTGGAAATATACATTCCGATGGCGCCTGCCATCGGGCTGAAACCGTGCAGCAGTGACGCAAGTCCATTGACTACCGTATCAAGCAGCTTTCCATGTTCCAGGATAACGGAAATGCTTCTCGCCATTCCGACGATCAGCGCACCGTAAACGAGCCCCTGACAGCCTGTAATAAACGTTTTTGCGATATCATTTGCCGCCATTCCTGCAATCAGGCCGGACACGATTGAGATAAAAATGAACACGGCGGCCATCTCTGAATCAGACCAGCCAAGAGTAAGCGCGCCGTATAAAAAGCCGGCAAGCGACAAAGCCGCAACAGCCAGAATCAATTTATGGCGGACGGTAAACGGGACATGCTTGTCCTCCGGCTCAGAAACCTGCGGGACTGAACCTGCCGCCGGAAACCAATCGTTCCCCAGCAGACTGGCATCCTTTGCTTTTCTGAGTTTTCTCGTATACCGATAAATATATAAAATAGATGATAACAGAAAACAAATGTAGACGGCAATCCGCAGGCCGATACCGGAAAACAGCGGCAGCTCCGCGATGCTTTGTGATAATCCGAGCGGTGAAGGTGATAAAATCGTCGCGTTAAACCCGGCATAGCAGCCGATATAAATGACGGCCGCTCCGGCCACGGCGTCCCATTTCAGCGAGCGGGCGACGATCAGGCCGATCGGAATAAAACCGATCACGGAATTAACGACGATGCCGGTTGTGCCGAGGATCGAAAATAGAGATCCGACAATCGCAATAAACAGCAGCTGTTTTGTGCGGAACGTACTGATGACATTACTGATCAATCCATTGATGGCGCCCGTTTTCTCCAAAATCGCAATGGTGCCGCCCGTAAACAGGATTAAAAAAATAATCGGCGCGGAACTTGTCATCCCTTCCTGAATCGCGGTAAAAAAAGCGATCGGGCTGACAGGAGACCGGTCTAAAGAATGATAACTCCCCGGGACGGCGGACGTCACACTGCCCTTTGTCACCCTGTCAAATTCCCCCGCGGGAACGATGTACGACGCTATCGCGCATAGTAAAGCGACAATGAACAGCAGCACATAAGCATCAGGCATCACAAACAATTTCTTCTTTTTCAATACAGGTTCGGCCTTCGGCACAGCCATAACATCACCATCCCGCTTTAAATTTATAAACTATTCAGAAAATACAGATATGTGCTATATTATATACAGACCGATTGCCTGTTTTCAATATCAAAAATAAAAAACAGACAGCTTTTGAAGGAGGACTTACGGCATGAACAGACTCACAGCGCATGAAAAGCAAGTCATTATGGATATTTTTGACCACCTGCACGCCAATCCCGAAGTAAGCTGGAAAGAATATCAAACAACTGAATATCTGACTGAAAAACTGAAAGAGGCCGGCTGCCGAACCCGCACGTTTGATGATTGTACCGGTGTTGTCGGCGAAATCGGAGAAGGCTCGCCCGTTGTGGCTGTCCGGGCGGATATTGACGCGCTGTGGCAGGAAGTGGACGGTGTCTTTCAGGCGAACCATTCATGCGGACATGATTCACATATGACGATGGCGCTCGGCACGATGATGCTTTTAAAGAGTCAGCCGAAACTTCCGAAGGGCACCATCCGCTTAATTTTTCAGCCGGCGGAAGAAAAAGGCGGCGGAGCGCTGAAAATGATTGAAAAAGGCGTACTGGATGATGTTGATTTCTTATACGGCGTGCACGTGCGCCCCGTACAGGAAACGGCAAACGGCCGATGCGCACCGTCCATTCTGCATGGCTCAAGCCAGCATATAGAAGGCCTGATTATCGGAGAAGAAGCCCACGGCGCGAGACCGCATCTCGGCCTTAACAGTATCGAAATCGCCGCCCTTCTCGTCCAAAAACTCAGCTTCATTCATCTTGATCCCGGCATCCCGCATTCCGTGAAGATGACAAAGCTTCAGGCAGGCGGTGAGAGTTCCAATATCATTCCGGGAAAAGCATCGTTCAGCCTTGATCTCCGCGCACAAACCAATGCCGCCATGGAGAAATTAACCGCCGAAACCGAAAGAGCCTGTGAGGCGGCGGCTGCCGCATTCGGCGCAAAAATCGAACTGCAAAAAGAACACAGCCTCCCGGCAGCCGAGCGAAACAAGGAGGCGGAAGCCATCATGGCATCTGCGATAAGCGGCATTCTCGGAGAAGAACATGTGGATGAACCTCTTGTGACAACCGGAGGAGAGGATTTTCACTTTTACGGGTTAAAGGTGCCGAACTTAAAAACGACGATGCTCGGCCTAGGATGCGGTCTGCAGCCGGGGCTTCACCATCCCCAAATGACATTTGACCGAAGCGCCATCTTTACAGGCGTTGAGATATTAACGGCTGCCGTCCTCAAATCGTTTGAAGCATAAAAAAAGCAGCCCGTTACAGGGCTGCTTTTCTTCGTTATTTCTTCAAATCTTCAATTGAATTGACGTTTTTCATATACTGAGGAACGACCAGACCCATCTTGACGCCTGTCAGACTCGTTCCTACATCTTCATATTTGCCTTTATATTTAGACGCATATGCCTTATGGGTATTCGGAAGCCAAGCAGACAATGACGCATCCGCGCTGCCTGTCGCAATCGCAGTCCACATCGGTCCTGCCTCCACTTGCGTCAGCTTCACGTCATAGCCGAGGTCTTGAAATACTTTTCCGATTACATTCGTACTTGCGATTTCACTGTCCCATGCCACATAAGCCAGGTTGATTTTATCACCTTTGACTTTATGGGCGCCTTTTGTCCATTGAGCCACTTGGTCTTTGTGTTTTTTCACATATTCAGCTGCGGCTTTGGCCGGCTTTTCGCCTTCCTCAACGGCAATCATGACTTCTCCCATATCGTCCTGCGTCCATTTGAACTGGCTGAGAACTTTGGCCGCGTTAGGCTGTTCCTTACTGAAGCCGGTTCTTGTAATTGTATGAATTTGCTCGGCAGTTCCATACGTTTTTTTCGGATCATCAAGGAACTTCAGCTTGTATCTGGAGAACATCCAGTGCGGCGTCCAGCCCGTTACGATGATCGGCTTTTTCCTGTCATATGATTTCTTCAATGTCGCCGTCATGGCAGCACTTGACGCCGTGACGACATTCCAGTCTTTCAATCCGTAATCCTTCACAGCCTCATCCGTCAGGGCCATGATCCCCGATCCCGGATCAATACCGATAATGGTTTTGTTCACCTGGTCCGCAGCCGTTGCCTTACCATCAGTCTGCGAACCGCAGGCAGCCAAAGAAAGAGCCAGCGCAGCGGTAACGCCGACACCGATGATTTTCTTAAGCATCAGGCATTCCCCCTGCTCTTCTTCTTCACTTTAATGTTTTGCGTGATACGGTCGAGTGTAATCGCTACGATGACGATCGCGATACCCGCTTCCACTCCGACACCGGTTTTCAACTGTGTCACGGCGCTGTATACTTCAGAACCGAGACCCGGCGCACCGACCATGGCCGCGATAACGACCATTGACAAAGCAAGCATGATGCTTTGGTTAATACCGGCAAGAATTGTTTTTGTGGCAAGCGGAAGCTGAACCTTGAACAGACGCTGAGACGTCGTTGAACCGAATGCTTCCGTCGCTTCAATCAGATCAGCCGGAACCTGTTTAATACCGAGAACCGTCATGCGAATCGTCGGAGGCATCGCGAAAATAACAGATGCCACGACGCCTGGCACAACCCCGATATTAAAGAAGAAAATTGCAGGCAGCAGATATACGAAAGCCGGCATGGTCTGCATTAAATCCAGAATCGGTGTAACAATGCGGCGGACCGTTTCTTTCTGAGACGCCCATATGCCGATCGGAACCCCGATAATAATGGAAATCAAAACAGATGTGACGACAAGCGCCAACGTTTGCAGCATCGGCGACCAATAGCCCAAATAATCAATAACAAGGAATCCGATTAACGTAAAGAGTGCAATTCCTCTCGTACTGATCCACCAAGCGAGAGCTGCAAAAATAACAGTCAATAAAATAGACGGGATGAAACCCAAACCGCTCACAATCGCGTTTACGAAAGCGGCCAAACCGTTTGAGATTCCGTCAAAGAAACCTCCGAACGTCATGGTAAGCCAGTCAACAAACCGGTCAACGATATCTGCTAACGGAATTCTAGGCAATCTGTCCATTTACTTCACCCCCTGAACAGAAGAATCCTGAGCTTGTTCAGCAGAATCTTCAACATTTATATAATCGTTATTTCCTGAAAGCGCGCCGATTAATGCGCCTTTTACGACAATGCCTTTCATGCGGTCCTTATCGTCCGTGACGGCGATCGGAATATTCGCATCAGACACGACATCGAAAATTTCCGTCAAGTACGTGCTTTCGTTTACAGTCGTAAATTCAGTATTTAGAATATCCTGAAGCGATAAGTCGGATTCCACCGCTTTTTTCGCATCCGCCGCGTGAATGACGCCGAGAAGCTGTTTCTGTTTATCAACGGCGTAAATAGAAGAAATACCGAGATTCTTCATGAGCTGCAGCGCTACACGAGGCCCTTTGTCAATCCGCACGGTTTCAGCGCGCTTCATGATGTGGCCCGCTGTCAGAACTTTGGATAAATCAACGTCCTCAACGAATTTCTCAACGTATTCATTGGACGGGCTCATCAGAATTTCTTCAGGCGTCCCGATCTGAACGATGTTACCGTCTTTCATCAGCACGATTCTGTCGCCGATGCGCAATGCTTCATCAAGATCATGCGTGATGAAGATGATCGTCTTGCCGACAGAGTCATGAAGGTCTAAAAGCTCATCCTGCATGTCTTTGCGGATCAGCGGATCAAGCGCACTGAAAGCTTCATCCATCAGAAGAATGTCAGGATCATTCGTCAATGCGCGGGCAAGTCCGACACGCTGCTGCATTCCACCGCTGAGCTGATCAGGAAATTGGTGTTCAAAGCCTTCAAGACCGACAAGTTTAAGCGAATCAAGCGCTTTTTGCTCACGCTCTTTTTTGTCGACGCCTTGAAGCTCCAGGCCGTATTCCGTATTTTCAAGAATCGTTCTGTGCGGAAACAGTGCAAATTTTTGAAAGACCATGCTGATTTTTTTCCGGCGCACTTCCCGGAGCTGGTCTTTTGACATATTTGTTATCATGTCACCATCAATATAAATATTCCCGGCAGTCGGTTCAATAAGCCGGTTTAACAGCCGAACTAAAGTTGATTTACCGCTCCCCGATAGACCCATGATGACAAATATCTCCCCATCATATACATCAAAGTTTGCTTGATTGACACCAACGGTTGATCCGGTCGCTTTCAGGATCTCTTTTTTGTTTTTTCCGCTGGACAGCATCTGAATGGCTTTTTTTGTCTGTTTTCCGAAAACCTTAGATACATTTTCGACTTTTATCTTAATTGGTTTCTCATCCAAATTCATATTTTCCCTCCATAATAAGCAATCTTTAATACCGTAACACGTTTGTAATAAGTCAAACAAACATCATAATCCCGTTTATTTTGTATCATTACTTTAAAAACATCCCTGTGTCTTATTTTCCTCTGGTATGCTTCTAAATACTCTCTAATCCTCCTTATTGAGGATAAATTATAAAGGAAATCGGGCTTTTATCAGGCTTGAGAACGCTTCCATCGAATGTGCTGCAAACTGATTTCCTATCCTTTTTTTACAAAAACAAGAATTTTTTCGCGACATTGTCCCGGAAAAAGAAGTTTTCCCCTCCTAAAATAAAGGAATATTAAGGAAAAATATAGGTCTGTCAACAGACAGCTCACTAAAAAAAGCACCCCAAAAGGGTGCTCATTGCGCAAGCTCTGTCTGTTTCGTTTCTTTTCCGAGAATAATAATGGTGATGACGGCAATCAGGATGGCCGCACAAAAGACGGCGAAAATCACTGTAAACGAAACGTTCCGGGCTGCAAGCGATCCGACGAGAAGCGGACCGAAAATGCCGCCGATTCTGCCGACGGCCGCCGTTGTGCCGGAACCGGTCGCACGGATCGCCGCAGGATACTGCTCCGGTGTATAGGCGTAAAGCACGCCCCATGCGCCGAGATTGAAGAAGGACAGCAGCATGCCCGCTGTGAGCAGCATGGCCAATGAATCCGCGGCACCGAAGAAATAAGCGCTGCCCGCCGTTCCGAGCAAATAGATGACTAAGATGGTCTTCCGCCCCGCTTTTTCGATCAGCCACGCCGCAGAGAAATATCCGGGAAGCTGGGCAAGTGTCATCAGAAGGACGTATTCGAAGCTCTCAATCATGCTGTAGCCTTTCATCAGCATCACGCTCGGCAGCCATAAAAACATGCCGTAATATGAAAAGACGACGCAGAACCAAACGACAGACAGCAGCACCGTCGGCCGGATATACGGTTTCGTCCAGACACTTCCCGCCTGCCCGCGTATGCTTTTTTTCTGCGGCAATGCCTGATGCGCCGGTGATTCCGGAAGGCTTCTCCGCAAGTACAGCGCATAAAATGCAGCCAGCGCCGTTAAGAGCAGCGCGGCCTGCCAGCCGAATGACGGTATGACAAAGTAGGAAATCACCGCCGCAAGAAGCCAGCCCGCGGCCCAAAAGCTCTCAAGCAGCACGATGATCCGTCCCCGCTTTTCGGGAGCGGACGCTTCTGACACGAGCGTCGAGGCGACAGGCAGTTCCCCGCCAAGCCCCATTCCGATCAGAAAACGCAATATGAGAAAAACCGTCAATCCCGTTGCGAAAGCGGATATGCCGCTTCCGACAGAAAAGAATAACAGCGTGATCATAAACACTTTTTTCCGGCCGATCCTGTCGGCCAGCATTCCGAATACAAAGGCGCCCGCTGCCATACCGATGGAATTGACGCTTCCGATCCATTTCATTTGATCGGGTGTTAAATTCCAATCAGTGTGAAGCGCGGCGATAATAAACGATAAAATTCCGACATCCATCGCATCAAACAGCCAGCCCATTCCGGCAATCGCCAGAAGTTTTCGCGGAGTGACGGCAGGTTGTTTATTCATGAGCAGCACCTCAAATCGAAAATGATTACCGTATAAGTTTACACCTGTCTTTACACATTGTCATTATCTTTTTTCGCAAAAAAATCCCGCTTGCCGTAAGCAAGCGGGGTGTGTGTTAATTCTTTAAGACTGCGTTTTTAATATTATCCTGAAGCTGTTGAATCCGTTTCGCGCCGTCTTCTCTGATACGTCTGTTCTCTTCTTCGATCTGTTTCGTTTCCTGCATACCGCTGACAATCGTATTCCAAGACGTTTCAATCGTCTCAATGTCAATGCTCGGACGGCCTGCCATACGGGCAATCTCCACGCTTTGGTTTGAAATATTTTCAGCGTTTCGCTTCAGCATTTCATTCGTGCGGCGGTCCAGCTCGCTCATTGAATCAGCCACAAGCTTTTGCCGTTTGACTGTGACAGCCTGAATGATGCCGTTTTTGAAAATCGGAATCGTAATGACGAAAGCGGAATTGATTTTCCCGATGAGCTTCGTATTTCCGCGCTGAAGGAGGCGGATCTGCGGCGCCGTTTGCAGCGCCACCATCCGCGCCATATCTAAATCATAGACACGTTCCTCAAGCGCCTGAAGCCCGTCACGCAGCGTATCAAGCTGCATTTGCGCAAGCTGGTTTCCGCCTGCCGCTTTTTCTTCATAAGAAGGAATGAGCGCCTGCATTTCCTCAAGCTTCATCTGCCCGGCAACGACATATTTTTCAAGCTCCATGTAGTAGTTAATGTTGTTTTCATACATCTCTTCAAGCGTATGGTTCGTCTTTGCCATTTCATCTTTGTATTTTGAAATTTCGACGTGGATTTTTTCAATTTCTCCGCCCAGGGTGCGGTACTTTTGAAAAATCTTTTCAATCATACTGTTGCCGCGTTTGAACATTTTAGCGAGAAATCCTTTTGGTTCATCGAAATCATTTTTGTCAAAACGGTCCATGATTTTTCCGAGCTGCGTCAGCATTGTGCCTGAATCCGTGACACTTGTTGTTTTCAACATATTTAAGATGCGGTCGGAGAACTTCGAGATTTCAACTGCCGGTTCTTTTCCGTACTCAAGCAGCTCCATTTGGTTTTTCACGTCAATCTGCTGCGAAATGCGCTGCACCTCAGGGTCTTGGCGCAGCTGCACCCTGATGTCATCTGCTTTTTGTTCAGAAATCTCTTCATTTTTATCAAGAACAAGCGGATTTTGATTTTCTGTCATGTTTATTTACTCTCCCTGCTTTTGCGTAATGGTTCTAAACAGCTTTCTTACGAGTGACGGCTCCTTATATTCCTGCCGAAACACCATGTCCTCCAGCCAATGGACATCAAATTGGCTTTCTTCTATATAATGCTCAATATCTTGATGCCCCGGCGGATTATACAAGATGATATCGACGCCGAATTTATTTAAAAACAACAGAGCGGCGGCGTCAGAACGTGTGAGTTCACCATTTTGTTCCGTATGATATAAAACGAGTTTCGGAACGGTTTGGGCGTAATCAAACGTCTGAATCAATTGCAGCAGCGAAGCGGGCAGGTTCGTCGCCTGGCGGAACAAATAGATTGCGGCATCCCTTGCCTGCTCGCCGGGCAAAGCCTTCAGTCCGGGGTTTCTGCACATGTCAGAAATCACATTGGCGATGGCGTTCTGCACGCCTGACGGGAGGTGCTTGTACTGCCAGATGTTGCTTTTTTTCAGCCTATCCGCGTCAATCACTCCTTCTTCGTTCAAAACCTGACTGTAGTGATACTGGTAGTTGGCTTTCAGCTCTTCCGTAAACGGGAAACTGCGGATCATGTGTGTCTCCTGATAGTCCGCGGCGGTATGGAGTCTGTTCCAATATTCTTTCGTATCTTTGGAAACCCCCATCACTTTTGCAAAAAGGTTCGGAACGGCCACCCGCTCCCTGTCCGCTTTAAATTGCGGCCGGATAAACGCCCGCTCCTTCGCAATGAGAAATAACTCATCATACGTCGTTTTTAAGGTCACGGACTGCGGGGTATGATCCCTGAACTGCCAAGGTTTATACATCATGGATTCCTCATGGTTCAGCACATGCTCAATTTCTTTCGTTGACCGGTAGGCCGTCGTGGACGTTCTGTCCGGCTTTTCTTTCGGGAATGGCTCAAGGCCGCCTGTTGCGGGGAGCTTTATCACAAAGCTGAGTTCCTCATCCGGATCAATCAAGCTGAACGGATCTTCCGCAGCCGGATGAAACAATAGGACGTCACAGCCGATCAGCATTATATAATAGAGAAAATAGAGCTGGCTTTTGGCAGCGTCTCCATACCACACCACCTTCGGCATCTCACGCTCTATATCGGCTTGTTCGAGCCATGGATTCAGGTGGTTCAGCGAAAACTTTGACACATCCAAGAGCACACGCCGGAAATCGGGATGATTCAGCCCGTTTTCATGCCGGTCCGCAAAAGTTTCCAAAAGCGTCATAAACGCGGTCCTCAGCCGGCGGTGCATAAGCGGATCAGCATGTTTGGCAAGCAGCCTGCCCCCATCGAGAAACGCGACAAATCTGGAAACCGAAAGCCCTTTCTCTTTTTGATTGACCGAATGGATGTGCTGGAGCGCCTGAAACGTTTCAGGCGCGATGGTCTTATCCAGCGTCTCGCTTAACACATGGATGTTTTCATGAGAAGACAGCTCGAAAAGCTTATTGTAATACTCCGTCTCATCATAAGGAGTGCCCAAAATCCGGACGGCAAGACGGGTAAACGCCAGCCCGTTTTCCCGCTCGTAACCGGGACGTTCCGGCAGCGGCCGCATCAGAAACGTTTCCCAGTCATCGTTTTCCGGCTCGGCCTTTCGGATCACCAATTCTTCCTGCTTCATCATTTTCCTCCTTTCTCTTCATGATGATCGGTACAAAAAAGGAAGGAAATGAACTCTCCCTCCTTTTTTGTTTTATTCTTCTTTAGATGCAGCCGTTTGCTCCTGAACCTGCTTTTGTTTGTTGAAATAGTGGATAATAAACGTTACCACAAACGCAGCGATGATGATTCCGAAGAACACCACGTGCGGCATTTCATAATCAAAGGCGCTCGCCGCCATTTTCACGGCGATAATCCCGATCAGCACAAAAGCCGTATTTTCAAGCTCAGGGATTTTATCAATTAAAACAAGGAATACTTTTGCGACTGTACGCATCATGAGAATGCCAAGCATACCGCCGATCAAGAGCACCCACACTTTTTCCGATACCGCAAACGCAGCCAGAATGCTGTCAACAGAGAAGGCCAAATCCATTAACTCAACTGAAACGACAGTGGCCCAGAAAATTCCGAACGTACGGACCATCCATGAATTTTTCTTCATGCCTTCCGTATCGTCATCACCTTCTCCGATCCAGAAATGCTTAATGACGAGCCAAGCCAGGTACAGCGCGCCAAGCACTTTAATCCACCAGAACTTAATGAGCAGCATTCCGATCCCGATAAAGATAAAACGGAAAATATATGCCCCGAACAATCCGTATGTTAATGCTTTCTTCCGCTGTTTTTCAGGCAGATGCCTTACCATCACCGCAAGCACTAACGCATTGTCGGCCGACAGCAGCCCTTCCAGCAGAACCAAGGAACCGATCAGCCCCCATGATACAGGGTCAGTCAGCACTTCACCCCACATTTTCCAATCAAAAAAGGAAGCGTAGGTCGACATAATATGATGTAGAAAATCCAAGTTTTTTCCTCCTATTTAGTAAAACGGTAATTTCCTGCTTACACCTGCAAGCCGTAATTCCGGCAAAGTGATGCCAGACCGCCGGAAAACCCGCTGCCGATGGCGTTAAACTTCCACTCAGCCCCATGGCGGTAAAGCTCACAAACGACAACCGCCGTTTCAATCGAGAAGTCTTCCCCTAAATCGAAACGAAGCAGTTCATTCTGGGTGTTTTCATCGACGACACGCACGAACGCGTTCGACACTTGTCCGAAATTTTGGCCGCGCGCTTCCGCATCATGAATCGTGACGGTGATGCCGATCTTTTCAATATTTGCGGGTATTTTTGAGAAGTCGACGATAATTTGTTCATCGTCTCCCTCGCCCTCGCCCGTCCGGTTGTCTCCCGTATGGATGACACCCCCGCTTGGGTGTTCCAGGTTATTGTAGAAAACAAAATCAAGATCATTTACACAGTTGTCATGGGCATCGACAAGAAAAGCCGACGCGTCAAGGTCAAAGTCATGCCCTCCGGAGTACTTGTTCGTATCCCAGCCTAAGCCGATCACCGCTTTTGTAAGGCCGGGGTTCGTTTTTGTCAGATCAACACGCTGTCCTTTCGCCAATTGAATAGCCATGTGCCGTCTCTCCCTTCTGTGTTTGATATGGTTCAGCCGATTTGCAGGCCGTAATCTGTCGCAATACGGGCCAGTCCGCCTTGGTAGCCTGAGCCGATCGCGGAAAATTTCCATTCGCCGTTATGTCTGTAAAGCTCCCCTGCGATAATGGCTGTTTCAATTGAGAAATCTTCAGCCAGATCATAGCGGATCAGCTCTTCATTTGTCTCTTCATTGACAATGCGCACGAACGCGTTGGAAACTTGTCCGAAGTTTTGGCCGCGCGCTTCCGCTTCATGAATCGTGATGACGAATGAAATTTTGTCAATAGCCGCGGGCACTGCGCTCAGGTTGACTCTTACGCTTTCGTCATCGCCCTCGCCCTGGCCTGTCAGGTTGTCGCCTGAATGTGCGACAGAGCCGTTTCCGCCTTCAAGCTGATTATAGAAAATGAAATCATCGGGCGACGCGCATTTTCCTGCTTCATTTAATAGAAAGACGCTGGAATCTAAATCAAAATCATGTCCGCCGTCGTATTTGTTTGTATCCCAGCCAAGGCCGACAACGACTTTAGAAAGACCCGGATTTGTTTTAGTCAAATCTACTTTTTGTCCTTTTGCCAATGAAATTGCCATGTGTGCACTCTCCTTTTTATCGTTTAGGCGTATCGGTTAACGATATCGCCGATTTTTGTATCGTTTGTGCCTTCTCCTACTGCGGCGAATTTCCACTCGCCGTCCTGGCGGTAGATTTCAGCCGCGATCAGGCTCGTTCTGCCTGAATAGTTATCTCTTAAATTGTAAGTCACCAGTTCTTCGCGGTTAGCCTGATCAACGACGCGGATGAACGCGTTTTGAATCATGCCGAAGTCCTGTTTTCGTCTGACGCAGTCGTAAATATTGACGACAAACACAAGTTTATTAATCTGAGCGGGCACTTTCGCCAAATCGATGAGGATTTGTTCATCATCGCCGTCGCCTTCACCCGTCAGGTTGTCACCCGTATGTACGACACCGCCGCACCGGCTTTTCAGATTGCCGAAATAGATGACGTTTTTGCTGTCTATCATTTTATCATTTTCAAGCATCAGTACGGAAGCGTCACAGTCGATATTGGCACCGCCTCCGCCGAACAGCTTTCCGAAAAAGCCCCCGGATGATACAGGGTCCCAGCCGAGTCCGACCAGCAGTTTTGACAGACCGGCTTTTCCTTTTGTTAAATCAATCCGCTGTCCTTTTTGTAAAGAGATCGCCATATGATTCACTCCTATTCTGTAAGGGTGCCGCTAAGCACGCCGCAAGTGCGCATTTTTACTAAATTCCGGGACAAGAATCCCGGTGTTTATTAAGATATACGTCTTTTATTATATCAAAGTTTCATAAAACATAAGAATTTTTGGCGAAAAACGGCGAAAAATTACTTCCTATATTCTCCTTCGTTCCGGAGAGAATAGAGAAAACAAAGAAATTGACGGGGACTTAACATTTTTCCTATCCTTGTATCAATACATGTCAGGAAAGGGGCAGACGAGTGATTGATTTAAGCATACTTGATCAGGCGCCCGTATCCAAAGGAAACGGGCCGCACGAGACGCTCCGCCGTTCAGCGGAGCTCGCCCGTCTCAGTGAAGGATGGGGCTATAAGCGGTACTGGTTTGCCGAGCATCACGGCACAAGAGGGCTCGCAAGCGTTTCGCCGGAAATTATGATCGCTCATACCGCCGCAGCCACAACGTCCATCCGTGTCGGATCAGGCGGCGTGCTGCTGCCGCAGTACAGCCCCTATAAAGTCGCGGAAACTTTCCGTCAGCTTGAGGCACTGCACCCGAACCGGATTGACCTTGGGGTCGGACGCTCACCGGGCGGCACGACGAAAATCCGGCTCGCCCTCACAGACGGGGTAAAGAAAAGCATGACCGAGTTCAACAGGCAGCTTCAGGATTTATCATCCTTTCTGACAGATTCGGTTCCCTCAGACCATGCTTATGCAGGAATAAAAACAGCGCCTTTGATTGAAACAGCCCCGCAGCTTTGGGTGCTCGGCCTCGGGGAAAACAGCGCCAGACGCGCCGCTCTTCAAGGTGCGGGCTATGTCTTCGGCCATTTCATTAATCCGGAACGCGGGGAAAAAGCTTTTCAGATCTATCGGGACCATTTCCGGGCCTCCGCCCATTTTTCCGCTCCCGCCTCGCTCTGTGCCATTTTCGTCATATGCGCGGCTACGGATGAGAAAGCGGAAGAACTCGCCTTAAGCCAGGATTTATGGCTTCTTCGTGTCGGAAAAGGCGCCGACAGCCGCGTGCCGAGTGTGGAGGAAGCGAAAGCTTATCCGTATTCGCCGGAGGACCGTAAACAGATAGAAGAAAACAGGAAGCGGATGGTGATCGGCTCTCCTGCCGCAGTGAAACGCCGTCTGCTTGAACTTTCCGAGCGGTATCAGACAAAAGAGATGATGGTGCTGTGCAACGTCTTTGATTTCGAAGCAAAAAAAGAGTCATATGAGCGTCTTGCTGATATATTTCTGTGAAAAAAAGCCGTCAAACGGAGCAGCAGATGAGACTGCTGCACCGCTTAACGGCGGTTTTTTCGTTCTTTTCCTTTTTTAAACGCATTCCAAATCCCCTGCAGCGTAAACCCGAGCAGAAGCAGAATGATTAACAGTAAAGTGATTGACGGCCCCGGAGGCGTTCCGAGCTGGTACGAAGACGTCAGCCCCATGAACACACTGAAAAGAGAAATAATAATGGCTACCGCAAACACCCATTTAAACCCTTTGGCGATACGGATTGCAAAAGCCGCGGGCAGTACGAGGAGCGCGGAAACGAGCAGCACGCCGATAATCGGAATAATGACCGAAATCGCCAGCCCCGTCACGATGCTGAATGACATTGACAGCAGGTTTGTGTTAATGCCTGATGTCTTCGCCGTCGCCTCGTCAAAAGTAAGCAGATAGAGCGGTCTGTTTAATATAATGAAATAAAGCAGAATCAGCAGGGTAATGCCTCCGATAATATAGACCTGCTGCTGGCTGACCGTGACAAGCGATCCAAATAAATATTGATCGATGCTCATCGACGCGCCGCCTTTTGACAGGCTGATCAGAAACATCGCAAACGACAGCCCGGCCGCCATTAAGATTGCGATAGATACCTCTGAATATGTACGGTACGCCCGCCGCATGTATTCAATGCCGATCGCTCCGATCGTGACGACAACGATGCTCGCCGCCGTAATATTGGTACTGAGAAAAAAACCGATGGCCACGCCCGACAATGAAATATGAGACAGCGTATCCGCCATCAGCGCCTGTCTTCTCAGCACGAGATATACGCCTAATATCGGCGCCATAATTCCGATCATGCTTCCCGCTAGAAAAGCTCGTCGCATGAATTCCAAGTCAAACATTTCCATCCGCCTTTTTCCCCCCTCTCAAGCCGTATAACTTTATCCAGATACTGCTGTACTTCGTTTTGTTCGTGTGTCACCATGACGACGGTGCGGTTGTGATTTTTCACCTGATGGTGCATAAATTCGTAGAAACCCTGCCTGCTTTCATAATCAACCGCGGTTGTCGGCTCATCAAGCATCAGCAGATCCGGATTGCTCGCAAGCATTCTCGCAATGCAGATTTTCTGCTTCTGTCCGCCGGATAAATCGCCGATTTTCCGGTGGCGGAAATCCCACATTTCCACCATCTTCAGCGCGTTTTCCACCTCGTGGTGATCCGTTTCGTTCAATCGTTTAAACCATTTTCCCTTCGTATAACGGCCTGATTGCACAAGCTCCAGAACCGTGCTTGGGAATCCTGCGTTAAATGAAGAAATCTGCTGCGGAACATAGCCGATTGTCAGGCGTTTTCCAGCTGCGTTTTTTTTACTGATCTCGGCCGTTCCTTCCCAAGGTCTGAGCATGCCGAGCATGACTTTCATCAGCGTCGATTTTGACGCGCCGTTCGGTCCTGTAATGCCGACGAATTCGCCGCTTTTGATTTCCAGCGAAACGCCGTCAAGCACGGGTGTATGCGAATAACCAAAAACGATATCCTGTAATGTAACGAGATTCATGCTGACCTTCCTTTCCCGCATAGAAATAGTGTGCACCCCGCGGCGCACACTATGTTATTTAACCAATAGCGAATCTTTCAGTGCATCAAGGTTTTTCTCCATAATGTCGATATAACCGATGCCTTTATCCCGTTCTTTTTGGCTTAAACCTTCCAGTGTATTGAGCACTTCCGTTTTCGCGCCGATTTCACCGGCAAGTGTATCTGCAACTTTAGGCGATGCAACTTCTTCAAAGTAGATGATCTTCACATCATGCTGTTTGGCAAACGTTTTGAGATCCGCCAGTTTGGCCGCACTCGGCTCTTCTTCAGGAGAAAGGCCTGCAATCGCGACTTGTTTTAAGCCGTATTCTTTGGCGAGATAGCTGAATGCCGCGTGCTGTGTGATCAGTTCTTTTTTCGCCGCTTTATTTAATGTTGTACGGTATAGTTTATCAAGATCCTGCAGTTTTGCAATATATTCTTTACTATTTTTCTCATAGTATGCTTTATTCTTCGGGTCCTGTTTTACGATCTGCGCCGTAATGGTTTTGACCTCTTTTTGCGCAAGAACCGGGCTGAGCCACACGTGAGGGTCCATGCTGTGGCTGTGGTCATGACCGCCGTGTCCATGTTCCTCTTCCTCTTCATCCGAACCTTCGAGTAAGTCAATTCCTTTCGACGCCTTTACAAACTTCGCATGATCAGAGCCCATGCTTTTTTCCGCTGAAGGAACCCATGTCTCCATATATTCGCTGTTGTATACGAAAAGATCGGCGTTTTGAATGCCGGCGATATCCTTCGGCGTCGGCTCCCAATCATGGGGTTCGACCGAAGACGGGATGAGAATGTCTACATCGCCTTTGTCTTTGACAATTTGTTTCGTGAATTCGTACATAGGATAAAAGGTCGTCACGACGTGCAGTTTGCCGCTTTTTGAAGAACCTGACGAACCTTTTGAAGATGAATTGCCGCAGCCCGCCGCGATTAAAAAGCATGCCGCAATGACAATGATTCCGCTCCATTTTTTAAACAAGCCGTTTCCCCCTGTTCTGTAAATCAGAATGATGACGATTTCCAAAGCGTTCTTTCTCGTTCATTTGTTACCTATACCATAATAAAACGAAGTAATTACGTTTTGCAAGATATTTTTTCTAAATTAATATCCAATTTACCTAAAAAGCCCCCGCCATGTATGGACGGGGGAGTCCTATCACATATCAGGCAAGCAGATAAACTCTTGTTTCGTATGGGCGGAATGTGATGCGGGATTCCGTGCCGCCGTCATTATCATAGTTGCTGAGAAGCAGCTCGGCCCTTTCAGGTTCGGAACCGTCCGGCCAATAAAAAGCGGCTTCTTCTTTCGATACGTTGCTGATAGACATGAGTTTTTGTCCGTTTGCCTGTCTTTCATACACAAACAGCTGCGGGTCATCAGGAAGCAGCAGCGTGTAGCTGCCTTTTATGATATCAGCATACTGTTTTCGCAGGCGGATCAGTTTTTTGTAAAAGTTCAATATAGAATCGGGATCATCCTGAGCCTCGGCCGCATTGACGGTTTTGTAATTGGGATTGACCGTGAGCCACGGTTCGCCCTCCGTAAATCCGGCATTCTTGCTGCCGTCCCACTGCATCGGTGTACGGGCATGGTCCCGGCTTTTCGCCATAATGGACGCCATGACTTCTTCCCTGTTCCGACCCATTTCAAATACCCTTTTATGATACATATTGACGGTCTGAATATCTTGATAATCCTCTATTCTGTCAAACGGAGCGTTTGTCATGCCGATTTCTTCCCCCTGGTAAATGTACGGCGTGCCTTTCATGAAATAAAGCAGGGCGGCAAGCATTTTGGCGGATGCTTTGCGGTATGTGCCTTCGTCTCCGAAACGGGATACGATCCGAGGCTGGTCATGATTGCACCAATACAGCGTATTCCAGCCTTGATGTTCCAGTTTTTCCTGCCAATCTGTGAGCACTTTCTTCAAATCGGACAGCTCAAGCGGTTTTACATCCCAATGCTCTTGGCCCGGCTTTTGATCAAGCTCCATATGCTGAAAATGAAAAATCATATTCAGTTCATGCTCATCGGTTCCCGTGTAGACCAGCCCTTCCTCAGGCGTCACTGATCCGGCCTCGCCGACCGACATCACGTCATATTTGGAAAATACCTCTTTCGTCATTTCTTTTAAGTAATCATGTATCCGTGCTCCGTTTGGCCGGAAAGGCTTCGGATCGGCCCGGCGGGCGATGTAATCTTCATATGGCGGCAAGTATTCTTTTTTTGACAGAAGATGGAGCTGGTCTATTCGCAATCCGTCCACGCCTTTATCGAGCCAAAATCTCATCATCTCGTATACTGATTGCCGAACTTCGGGGTTTTCCCAATTCAGATCGGCTTGTTTGACGGCGTTCATATGCAGGTAATATTCGCCCGTATGTTCTTCGTACTGCCAGACGGATTGTCCGTAATCCGACACCCAATCGGTCGGCGGGCCGTCCGCGGTGCCCGGCCGCCAAATATAATAATCGCGGTATTTGCTGTCCGGATTCATTTCCGCCTCTTTGAACCAAGGATGCTCTGTGGATGTATGATTTAAGACAAAGTCCATCACAAGCTTTAATCCGCGGCTGTGGCATTCTGTAAGCAGATCGTGAAAGTCCTCCATCCTTCCGTAAGATTCCATAATCGCTTGATGATCCGTCACATCGTAGCCGTTATCGACGTTTGGCGACGGGTAAATCGGGCAGATCCATATCACATCAGCGCCAAGTTCTTTTATATAATCGAGACGCGCGATAATCCCCCGCAGGTCGCCAATGCCGTCGCCGTTCGTATCTTGAAAGCTTCGCGGATAGATTTGATAGACAACGGCGTCTTTCCACCAGTCATTCTCCATCTTGCGGCCCCTCCTGTTTTTTAGAGAACCATTTCCTTTATAATCCTTTCCTAAACAAAAAAGAGAAGGTTTCCCCTCCTCTTTTAACTTTCCAGCTGAGACGGATAAAGCGTCATGCCTCCGTCGACGAAAAGTGTCGTTCCGGTTACGTAACTCGCTTCTTCCGACACCATCCATGCGGCGGCCGCGGCGACTTCTTCCGGTTTTCCGAAGGCGTTCATCGGAATTTTTTTCAGCTGGGCCTGTTTATGTGTTTCATCTTCCAGATCCTTATTGGACTCCGTGGCGATCGTGCCGGGAGCGATGGCATTCACCCGGATGCCTTTGTCTGCGTAATTGAGCGCCATCGTTTCCGTCATCATTTTGATTCCGCCTTTGGATGCCGAGTACTGCACGTTTTCAGGACGCGGTATTTGCTGATGAACGCTCGATATGTTTAAGACCGTTCCTTTTTTGCCGCGATCGAGCATATGTTTCAGTGCCGCTTTCGCCCCCAAAAAGGTGCCGGTCACGTTGACGTCGATGACCCTTTGCCAATCCTCCAAGCTCATTTCATGGGGCATCGCTTCGGCCCCGTTAAAGCCGGAATTGTTGACCATCACGTCCACACCCCCGAAATGCTCCTGGGCGGCATCAAACAGCGCCTGAATCCCTTCTTCTGAGGATACATCGGCTTTTACGGTGACGGCTCGGCCTCCCGCTTTCTCAATGATGTCCGCCGCTTCTTCCGCTCCGGCGGAATCACCGAGGTAGTTCACAACCACATTCATCCGCTCCTTGCCGAAGCGTTCGGCAATGGCTTTTCCGATTCCTTTCGAAGAACCTGTTACGATCGCTGTTTTTCCCTGTAAATCCTGATACATTGTCTCATTTCCTCCCTGATGTTAATACAGAGCATGTACCCGGTTTTAATCGGCTGAAAACAAAAGGAATCATAAAAAGAACGATGAAACCGAAGCTCCCTCGTTCTTTTTTTCATTATGCGTAGTTGTTCATTTGCAGCCTTTTTTGCACGCCGACAAGCCTGCTGAAAAAATAAGATGCCGCTTTGTAGTTCTCCCGTTGATGAAAGAAATGAGCCGCGTCCTGAAGCAGTTCCTCTGTGTCAGCCAACAGCTCTTTTGATTCCAGAATGTCAAAATACTCTTTGAGCGAATCCTGTCCGCCTTCCCCCTGATAAAGCTCTTTAATCAGACGGAATTTCGTCATATAGATCTCATCTTCCCACTCCGCCGCGCTTCTCATGCCCCGCGCGCAGCTGGCGGCGGCTTCACTGTATTTTTCCGTTTTAAAGTAGATATGCGTGAGTGAAAAAACAGCCTGGATGACCTGCCGGAAGCTGTGTGCTTCAAATCCGGCAGCCGCCCGTTCAAAATCCTCCGCCGCCTTGCAAAAATCACCCAGACTGTACATACAGTGCCCGATATTATAATAGGCCGCAGCAATCATATATTGATCATCAAGCCGCTCCGCGTGTTCCAAGGCGCATTTGAGGTATTCCAGCGCTTTTTTATGCTGCTGGGCGTCCATCAGATTTCCGGCAATGATAAATTTGCACTGCACCCTTCTCATTCCGTATAATTCATATTTCTTGTAAATATCAAGCGCCTGCCCCGCGTAATTCATCGAAAAGAAAGTCTGCTTGATATGATAGTACACCTCAGAAATTTTATACAGAAACTCGGCTTTCTCTATGTCATCTTCCACATATTCAAGCTTTTCCTCAGCCCGCTTATAATGAGAAATCGCTGAGATGAAGTTTTTCTGCTTAAATTCATACATTCCCCTGAAATAGTAAAAATAATATTCCAGTAAGCCGGTCAGCTTTTGCTGGTTCATCTCAATCTCAGTGAGCATTTCAGAGAACGGAGGCTGGCAGTCGCCGTCTTTCATGGGTTTTAATTTATCCAGCATGATGCGGTGCCGAAATTCCATCAATGAAAAATACAACAATAAATCCTGGTTCTCTTCCATATCTTCGAGTTCATATTGAATCTCCCGCTTCAGCGCTTCAGCTTGATCGGCTTCAAACGCGCGGATCAGCTTATACCATTCATTCATCTTTACGGCCACTTCTTCAGATGGAATCTTGGATTTCATAGATTTGCCTCCTTCCTCCGGCTACTAATTATGTTATATTTTATCATAGCAAATTTATGGCAGTGAGCAAACAAAGATTTTAATCAATTAAAGAAAGAGAGAATTCACCATGAAACGACCATTCAGAATTGCGCTGCTTTTGATCCTCTTCTTTTCCGCAGACCTATGTTTTTCCTATGTGCAGAAAGAATTGAGGCCGCAGACGGCATTACAAGACAGAGCCATTCCAAGCGCTCTTCATCCGCTCGTGAAACAGAATGCGGAGCTATTGCAGACGGCCGCTCTGAAAAAAGGCATCACCGTCGTTATCACAGAGGGTTTCAGATCAATTGAGGAACAAAACGAATTGTACCGTCAAGGACGTTCAAAAAAAGGAAATATCGTCACCTACGCAAAAGGCGGGGAATCTTACCACAATTACGGCCTTGCGATCGACTTCGCCCTGCAAAAAAAGGATGGAAGCCTAATTTGGGATATGACGTACGACGGAAACCGAAACGGCACGCCCGATTGGCTTGAGGTCGTATCGATTGCCAAAACGCTCGGTTTTGATTGGGGAGGCGATTGGAGAGGCTTTAAAGATTATCCTCATTTACAAATGATCCCTGGCTAATAAAACCTTTTCTTTTTTCGCTTTTGCGCATCAATGTACGGAGGATAGACAGGCCTGTACACAAGCTTATATCCTTCATTGCCGGACGGCGTAAAATCGCGCTGCCACTCCAGCCGCAGATGGAAATCGGATAAAAAAGCGGCCTTTGCTTCTTCGGGAGTAACGGCCGGGACCGGATTGATCTTCTCCAGCTGCTCCGGGTCAATGTCAGGCGCCATGTAAGCTTCCACAAGCCCCGTTACGGGACTGACAAGTATTCTCGCAGCGCCGAACCGCAGCGGAATATCCTGATGCCATATGGAAAAATGGAAGCGGAACCTGCCCCTTCCGTCCGTTTTCACCGGGTTCATTTTAAAAAACTCGTCCGCTCTCGGATAAAGTTTGTATAAAAATTGAAGCGCGACGGCCTCACACTCTTCCGCAGAATAAAAGGCCGGGCCCTGATGCTCAATAAAAGATTTAAAGGCTGTCATTTTCCCTGTCTTTTTGTCCGTTTTCATCTTCATTGTATTTTTGTTGCTGCTTTCAAAATAGCTTTCGATACTCAAATCTTTCCGTTCCGGAACCGACCCTTTCCGCCATGTCGTTCCGATCTCATCCCCGAGATCGCGCCGGCGCGTCTGAACCATATCCGAGGTAAACCCCATTAATTCATCCAGGCTGATTTCCCGTTTATGTTCAAACGCGGGAAGCGGTTTTGCCGGCTCATTCCTGTCTTCGCAAAGCTGCTGATCCGGCACGATATCATCTTCACCGGCCGGATAGCTGTAAGCCGGCAGAATCGGTTCATAGACGAGACGCGGTATTTTCTCAAAATTGACCACATCATAGACGAGACTGAATGTCAGCACACTCATGTAATGCGAGACGACTTTTTCCCGATCGACGAATGTTTCCGGGACGGGCGCTTCACCCTTATCCCCGTAATAGATAAACTGCACGACGAAGCCGCTCCTGGTTACATCAACGAAAAAACCTGAATCGGGAAGCGGCCGGCCGAGCACTTTTTTTGTATAGATAAATCGGATGCACCCATTGCGTTCTTCCCTCGCCTGAAAGATGAAATTCATAAAAGTAAGCGGGCGGTGTCTCGCCGCAAACCGAAGAGCCGTCAGCTTTAATTCGGCGTCTGACAGCTTCATGTCTGAACCCGGGCAGTCGTTGCGTGAATAGGTAAGCAAAGATCCGTCGTCGCCCAGCTCAATCGTGACCGTTTTATCCGGATGGTTACGATCTTTCCATATATAATAGGCTCTCATTTTTTGTTTTTCATCATAATCTTCTATTTCAAGCTCATAGTGCGGCGGTATGTTCCCGATATCCAGCGCTTTTTTTCTTAGATGTTCTTTCAGCAATGGGGTCATCCTTTCAGAAGAGTGTATAAAAAAGAACTGTTTTTTATTATATAAAAACGTCCTTATCCTTTTAAAGGGAAGAAAGTGCCTTTTATGTGTCTATTTTTAGCAAAGAGGGAAAAGAGCCGTATTCTGAGCGGCACTTTTTCATACAAATGTCACATTCCCCGTGAAAGCCCCGGGACGGACGCCCATGACCTTCAGCCTATTAAACTCGTGATCGCTTCTCCCGTATGAGCCTCAATAAACCGCGGGAAAACCGGCTTGTATACGAGCCTGTACACTTTTCCGCAGCTGCCGTCATCGTAACAATGGTCCCAAGCGAGCTCTGCTTTGATGGCCCGGCGGATCGCGTCCTTCGCCTCTTCCATTGTCAATGAAGGAACGGGATCGATTTCCTGAAGCTCTTTCGGATCAATTTCCGGCGGCATATAAAAAGTGACAAGACCCGTCTTTTTGCTGACACAGATTCTTCCCTCTCCGAATCGCAAATCAACGCCGCCCGAACAAGCCTTATATGTAAGTCCCACGTTTTCTCCTTCATCATCCGGTTCATCATATTGAACCCGGAAATACTGATCCGCTTCCGGAAACATGGCGAATAAAAAGCGGATGGCCATGTGATGGCATTCTTCCTCGGAAAACACCGATTCACCTTCAACTTTTATAAATGACATCACCCCGGTGAGCCGGCCCGATTCTTTATCATATCTTGTTTTCAATACGTGTTCATTCCGTTCTTTAAACAGACTTTCAAAGCTTTTATCTTCCCGCACGGATTTTGTTTTTTCAGGACGCCAGGCAATGCCGATACAGCCCTCTCCAAGATCGCTTTCCCTCTCTTTATAAAAACCGTCGTGCAGCCCGATCATGTCATTGATGCTCATCTTTTCCGCTTCAGGTGCAGGGCGTGAAATCGGGACATACGGCCGCGTGCCGTCTTCCAGCTCTTCATATTCGTCTAATTCTGCATTCTCTTCCTTCAGGTCGGCCGATATCGGCCGCGTCGGAGACACGATTTCATAGACGAGATGGGGCTTGTCATCCCCCTGCACATAGACGGACTGATGCAGGACGGTGAACAACAGCTCTGCTTCAATATGTTTGACAAAGTGAGCCAATGCTTCCCGCTTGTCCGCAATTGTCTCCGGTCTTAACAGATCATCGGCCTTCCCATGGTAAGAAAAGCCGGTTACTTCCCCTGTCACAGCCAGGTCGATGTAAAACCCGGTCAGCGGAAGCGGCAGACCGTCAGCCATCTGAACATAGGAATATCTCACATCGCCATCATTTGCGGGTCCGTTTTTTTCCGGTTCAAACTCAGCCAATGCCCCCGGACGATGGGTTTCTAAAAACGCCCGCATCCGTTCTTCTATGTCCGATTCCGAAAGAGCCGGCAGATCAGTCTGGAAAGCCGGACGGGATAAGTATTTCAGTTTTCCTTCCCGGTCTAATTCGACCATGATGCCGGCTTGCGGATCATTCTTATCTTCCCACCAAAACAGAACCTCATCTTCCTGGTATTCTTCCACATTACTCTCGTAGCGGGCAGGTACGTTTCCGATTCGGAGAGCCAGCTGTTTCAATTCTTCTTTATTCATCATAACACTTCCTTTTCTTCCAAAAAGATTGATGATTACCAAGACTCTTTTATACAAAACTAGTATAATTAACCTGTCTGTCTTCATGACTATCGAATTAATCATTAACAACAGGGGGTAAACCAGATGTCCATCAAAAAAATGAGCGCCGTGTTTTTCATTCTGCTTCTCACGGCATTTACCGCCGCATGCAGCAGCGAAACGAGCGGCGGCCAGGAAAGCAGCACGGCGAAAGTGAAAATAAAAGAGACGGCATGGGCCGCTTCAGACGATACTGAACATCCGGCCGCGCTGAAAGTAACGGTCACCGTCAAAAATACGGGCAAAGACCCGCTTACCGTCAAAAGCAGCGACTTCTCACTTTATCAGGATGACGCGAAAACAGCCAAGGCCGATAAGGAAGACTTGATGCAGAGCGGCACGCTTCATGCCGGTAAGACAGTGACGGGCAATCTGTACTTCACGGCTGACGAAGGCAAATCCTATGAATTGGTATATCAGCCGCAGGCAAAAGACGCGAAGCCTTTATCTTATAAACTGAAAGTCAAAGGCACAGCCTCCAACGCAAAACCTGACCCGGCGGACGCATTATCCGCATACATTGATGTGATGCTGTACGGCAAGCACAATAAAGATTTCACCCGCCTGACCGGTGTAAATGAAAAAATGACGGCCGCCGCATATCAGGAATCGGCGAAAGCCAGCTTTATCGCTTCTGCAGGCATTTCACAAGAACAGGCGGATTCAAAAGCCATTTCCGCTATTATTGACGCCATGTCATCAGCGCTTCGGGATAACACAGAGCTCAAGGTGCATACCAAATCCATGTCAGGCAAAAAAGCCGTCCTTGAAGCAAAAGTGACGCCGCTTGATATGTCTCCGCTTGCGGGCCAGCTGCAAGACCGCGTGCAAGACTATGCCGGAAAGCACCCTGATGCTGATGAAAACGAAATTGTCAGCCACCTGCTTTCTGTCTATCCGGAAGAGTTTATGCGCCTGAAACCGGCTTCTTCTTCTGTTACAAGAGAAATTGAGATGAAGAAAAACGCCCGCGGCCAGTGGTATCTGGATACAGACGCCGATCTGGAAGGATTGACAGAAGCGTTTTTGAAAACGTCCTGACAACAAGAAAGGAAATAGCGCAGGCTATTTCCTTTTTTTATTTTCACTTAAAGATGTCACTGATATATTGAACCTCATCCTCGGTTAACTGCACATGAAGCGCGTCCAGATTGTGTTTCAGCTGGTCGGGGCGTTTGGCTCCGGGAATGATCGCATCCACCGCCGGCTGCGACAGAAGCCATGCGAGTGCGATATGCGCTGTCTGCGCCCCTTTTTCCTCCGCAACGGCCCGAAGCTTATCCACTCGCTCCAGATTTTGGTGAAAAGCTTCTCCCTGAAACGGCGGCCTGTTCTTTCGGCTGTCCTCAAAGACTGTGTCTTTTGTAAACTTTCCCGTCAGCAAGCCGGAAGCAAGCGGAAAATAAGGAATAAAGGAAATGCCGTTCTTTTCACAATAAGGCAGCAGATCATGCTCCGCCTCACGCTGAATCAGTGAATATTCCGATTGAAAAACCTCTAAATAGCCATCGGCGTTAAACTCCTGCAATTGCCGGAAGCTGAGATTGGACGCGCCGATTGCTCTGATTTTCCCTTCGTCCTTCAGTTCTTTTAGCGTGCCCGCCACTTCGGAGAGCGGTGTTTTGCCGTCAGGGAAGTGGACGTAATACAAATCAATCACGTCTGTTTTCAGCCGCTTCAGGCTGTTTTCCGCCTCACTCCGGAGAAATTCACGGCTGTTGTCCAGCTCGATTTGTCCGTTGACTTCTTTATGCGCGCCTTTTGACGCAATCACGAGGCTGTCCCGCACGCCGCGCTCTGCGACAACTTCACCGATTAACTCTTCGGAACGCCCCAAACCGTATATAAACGCCGTATCAATAAAATTGACGCCGCCGTCCAATGCTGTGCGGATGAGTTCTTTTCCCGTTTCATCATTAAGATTCGGAAACAGATTATGTCCTCCGACCGCATTTGCGCCAAAACCGATACGCTTTACCCGTAAATCCGTCCTGCCCAGCGTACGTGTCTCATCCATGGCTCAGGCTCCCTTCTTTTTATCGCTCTGTTTAGTATTAGATAGACGGTAAGAATTATCCTGCCTGAGAGCCTATCTACAGAAAAAACCTTGAAAAGCGTTTGCCCTTCAAGGTTTTTTTGGCTGTGTATTAAGATGTCAGAGCTGCGGCGAAGCGTTCGGCTTCATCCGTGAGAGCACCCTCGATTTCCTTATAGCGGCTGGAAATCGTTGAGGCGCTGACGCCGTACTTCTTCGCCAGCTTCGCTTGAGAAACGGACGCGCCGTTCAGAGAAATGCTGTTTACGTAATATTCGACCGCCGCCGCGAAAGCTTCAGGCTTTCTGATCGTCGGTGTTTTTTTGACACAGAACGTTTTCCACAGATCAATAACGGCCGGAACCAGCTCAGCCGGGTATTCATCCCCGCTCAGGCCTTTTTCAATGGCGTCTGCCGTTTCCTTCTCCATGTCGTTGGCCCACTCTGTCTGTTTTTCTTCAGCAGCCTGCTCAGGCTCTTCCGCCGTTCCTAAAAGAGCGGCCAGCACAATGTCGAAGTTGTCCTGCATAAAGCGCTCAGGCGATTTTCCTTCCGCAAGAGCCGGGGCAGCCGCCTTTTTCACTTTGCTGATTAGAGCTTCGGTCCGCTTCACAGGGAAGATCGTAAATTGCATGAAGAACTCCGCTTTTTCCGCTTCGTGGATCGGATAGCCGAGAATCAGGCTTCCCGCCGGCGGAAGATCCTGCTGGCTGACGTCCATTTCCACTTTGAATTGTTTTTTCGTCATCACATCTTCAAAGTGAATCATTCCTTCTTTCACATCTTCAAGCACCATAACGGCAGGTGTCATGCTTTTCCATGATTCAACGATTTCCCGTGTTTTCGGGCGGTTGATGCCGCCGGCTTTTTTCTGAAGATATTCTTCAAAAATCGTCTTGCCGCCTGCCAGCGGACGGAAGAAAATTCCCCAGATGCCGAGGTTGAAGACTCCGATGTCTTTTGTCTGTCTGTCCAGCTCCGTAATGAACGCGTGCTGGTTAATAAATGATGATATGCCGTCTCTATGTGCTGTAAAGGCGTACTCCATTAGGCTTTCCTGAATCTGTTTCGCTTCTTTTGCCGCGATGTCTGCCGGAATGGCAGCTTCTTTGCTTCCGCAGCATTTTTTATATTTCTTCCCGCTGCCGCATGGGCAAGGGGCATTTCTTTTCACTTTTCCCACAATAAACCCTCCGAATTCTGATATAACTTTATTATTTTAACAAAAATAACTTCAGAGGGCTTGGTTTACGGCGAAAAAAGAATATGGAAGAAAAAAAGACCCCGGGATATTCTCATTCTCCGGGGCTTTGAAACTGTTAATTTGTATTTTGTCCGCCGCCGTTCAGACCTTCTTTAATCAGCCCGTTTACTTGGCTGTTCATCAAAAGTCCGATGTGTCCGACACCGTGAATCTGCACGTTTTTCCCGCCGATCAGCCGTGACAGCGGGTTCAGGACGATTAAGTCCGCTGAGCTGTAAATCGATGTATATAAAATCTTTTGGTTCGGATCAGTCCCCGGAAGCGCCCGGTTGGTCACAAGGCCGTTCGCTCCGCCGAGTGTGACGACGTTTGCGATTTTGTCTCCGCCGTCAAGATTTTTAATGTAATAGAGCGTGTTGGCGCCGCCCATGCTGTGCGCGACGATATCGACTTTTTTCGCACCTGTTTCGCTGAGCACTTTTTTCACGTAATTGGACAGTCTCGGTGCATTGTGTCTGTTGTTTCCGGTTTTGTCCAGAAAATCAATGGCGTACATCTCATTTCTTGACCAGCCTTGGGATGCCAAGTACGTTTTGATTCCCGCGAAGTTAAAGGACGCCCCGCCGATTCCGTGGACCATGACAACCGGGTTATGCTCTGAGGAGGCTTTCGATACGGTCGGCTGGAAGGCAAATACGGAAATGACGGAGAGCATGCAGACTGTAAGGATCGCTAGGATTTTGCTTTTGATTTGTTTCATGAACTTTCCTCCTGTTATGTAATTTTTTGCAATTTTCATTTTATTAGAGAAGAAAAGGAAAAAATAGAGTATTTTTTACTGTTTTCAACAATTGAAAAAGAGGCGGAAAAATGAGAAAGACGCCCCTTTCCCGAAAGCACACTTATACTTTAATACGGCAAACAAAAAAAGGAGAGAACACCCGGTTCTCTTCTCCTAGTACTCATTGAAATAGGTTTGAATCCGCTTAGGGTCATGCGTTTTTGTCAGCGCGAGCATCAGCAGAATCCGCGCTTTTTGAGGGTTGAGAGAGTTTGAAGCTGTCAAATGGTCTTTTTCATACTCTCGATTAGGTGTTACCGTTCCGTTTCCCGTCCTTGTGGAGCGGACGACCGCCAGCCCGCTTTTGACCGACTTTACGGCGCCTTTTTGCGCCGCATCAGACATTGAGCCGTTTCCCGGGCCTGCAAAAATAATGCCTTGCGCCCCTGATTTTACGGCAGCTTCAAAGAGATAGCTTCCGTCATTTTGATAGCCGTATATAATATCGACTTGCGGCAGTTTATCAAGTTTGTCTATCTTGAAATCTGTATCCTTCGTATGCTTTCGGGTCATGATGTTATTAAAATAGATGTCATCAGCAATTGTTCCGATATAACCCATCTCTTCCGATTTGAATGTGTCTGCCGCGGTTGTATTGGTTTTTGTCACATAGCGCGCCGAAGCGATTCTGTCATTTAATACGACAAGCGTCCCCTTACCTTTCGCATCAGGCGCAGCCGCTGTTTTTACAGCGTTATATAAGTTGGACGGCCCGTCTGCTCCGATCGCAGTGGACGGCCTCATTGACCCGGCGACAACAACGGGCTTGTCACTTTTGACCGTCAGATTGAGAAAGTAGGCGGTTTCCTCAAGTGTGTCTGTTCCATGTGTAATGACAATGCCGTCTGTATCATCAGACTTGAGCAGCTTGTTTACCCGTTTTGCAAGTTTCAGCAGTGTCTCGTTATTCATATTCTGGCTGCCGATATTCACAACCTGTTCTCCGCTCACATGCGCGACCTCTTTTATCTCCGGAACGGCCTGAATCAGGGCATCAACTCCGATTGCCCCCGCCGTGTACTCCGTAGCGGACGTCTTTGAAGGAGCAGCGCCTGCAATTGTGCCGCCGGTGGCAAGAATTTTAACATTCGGAAGTCCGTCTTTTTTCGCTGGGGCTGCGGCTGCCATCCGGGGCGGTGTTTCTTTCGCTTGAGGAGATTGGGAGCAGCCGGCCGCGATGAAGAGCAGAGCCGTGATAAATGTAATAAAGGGCATGAATTGTTTTTTCATTCTTTTCTCTCCTTTTCTTTATTTATGAAGATTTTCCTCTCACCGGTCAACGCGCTTGTCAGGCAACCTCCCGAAGAAAATAACCGTTAAAAAACCTTGACACCGTCATGTGAAATCAAGATAATAGACCAGTCACTATATTTTAAATTTGTCAAAAATCAGTAAGGTGGGAACATTATGAGCTATGGAGATTCTCGTGAAAAAATCCTCGCCGCGGCAACCAGGCTGTTTCAGCTTCAGGGATATTACGGCACGGGGCTGAATCAGATTATTAAAGAAAGCGGTGCGCCGAAAGGTTCTCTTTACTATCATTTTCCGGACGGCAAAGAGCAGCTCGCCATTGAGGCTGTCAATGAAATGAGCCATTATATCCGTATGAAAATAAAAGAAAGCCTTGATGCCCATCCTGATCCTGCGGAAAGCATTCAAGCGTTTTTACAGGACTTATCAAGCCAATTCACATGTCCGGAGAACTTTGAAGGGTTTCCTGTCGGTTTACTGGCTGCCGAGACTGCTTTAAAGAGCGAAAAGCTCCAGCAGGCCTGTCAAAGCGCTTATCAGGAATGGGAGAATCTGTTCGCGGGCAAATTGAGATCAGCCGGTTTTTCTGATGAGAAAGCGGCGGAAATCAGCACTGTTTTAAATGCCATGATAGAAGGCGGCATCATTGTGTCCTTAGCCAAAAAAGACAAAATGCCGATCCTCCATATTTCTAAACAAATCCCCAACCTGCTGAAGACATAAAATACGAGAGACATGTACGTATAGAAAGAGAGGAGAATGATTTTGGAAAACGCTCAGCCTTCCAAACAATATAAAGTCATGCCGATCATGATTTCTTTACTGACGGCAGGGTTTATCGGCATGTTCAGTGAAACGGCGCTGAATATCGCCCTGACTGACCTGATGAAGGAGTTACATATCACTCCTGCGACCGTCCAGTGGCTGACGACGGGCTATCTGCTCGTTCTCGGTATTCTTGTCCCGGTATCGGGTCTGCTTTTGCAATGGTTTACGACGAGACAGCTGTTTATCGTTTCACTCGCTTTTTCCATTATCGGCACGCTGATTGCAGCGCTTGCGCCGAGCTTTCCGTTTCTTTTGGCGGCGAGAATCGTGCAGGCTTTAGGAACCGGGCTGCTGCTGCCGCTGATGTTTAATACAATCCTCGTCATCTTTCCGCCGCATAAACGCGGAGCGGCGATGGGGACGATCGGGCTTGTCATCATGTTCGCTCCTGCGATCGGTCCGACATTTTCAGGGCTTGTGTTAGAGCATTTGAACTGGCATTGGATTTTCTGGATTTCTCTGCCGTTTCTTGTGTTGGCTCTTTTATTCGGCATCGCCTACATGCAGAACGTGTCTGACATTACAAAACCGAAAATTGACGTGCTTTCCATTATTCTGTCTACGATCGGGTTTGGCGGCATCGTATTCGGATTCAGCAATGCGGGCGAAGGATCAGACGGCTGGTCAAGCCCGACGGTTATCGGTTCGCTCACTGTCGGTGCGATCGCGCTCATCTTATTTTCCATCAGGCAGCTGACAATGAAGCAGCCGATGATGAATCTGCGCGCTTTCCGCTATCCGATGTTTGTTCTCGGTGTCGTGATTGTATTTATCTGTATGATGGTTATCTTATCAACAATGCTTCTATTGCCTATGTATTTACAAAGCGGACTGATGCTGACGGCGTTTACGTCCGGACTCATCCTGCTGCCGGGCGGTATTTTAAACGGCTTTATGTCTCCGGTGACGGGGCGCCTGTTTGACAAATACGGACCGAAGTGGCTTGTCATTCCCGGGTTTGTCATCACGGCCGCCGTACTTTGGTTTTTCTCAAACATTACCGGCACTTCAACGGCCATTCTCATCGTCGTGCTCCACACATGCCTGATGATCGGCATTTCCATGATCATGATGCCGGCGCAAACGAATGGCTTAAACCAGCTGCCGCCGGAATTTTATCCGGACGGAACGGCCATTATGAATACGCTCCAGCAGATGGCCGGCGCAATCGGCACTGCGGTGGCGGTCAGCATCATGGCTGCCGGCCAGAAGGATTATATGAGCACCGCGAAAAACCCGAATGATCCTTCCGCATACTCTCACGCGCTGATTGCGGGCGTCCAGCACGCCTTTATCTTCGCGATGATTGTCGCCGTTATCGGCTTGATCAGCGCTTTCTTTATGAAACGGGTCAAAGTGAATCACTCATAAGAAAAACAGCAGGCTCCCCGTGAGTCTGCTGTTTTTTTATATACCGCGCGCTTCAGCCAGTTCATCAATCGCATAGATCAGATCGTCAGCCGTGTTATAGAAATGAGGCGCCAGCCGGATGATTTGTCCGCTGGGTGCGCATACGATGTTTTTCCGTCTCAACAGCGCAGCCGTTTCCGCCGCTTTTTCATCCCGTATGGAAATCATGCCGGGTCTGTCATCGGCAGACGGCGGCCCTGTGAGATTCAGTCCTTTTTCAGAAGCGTATTCATACGCAAATGCACTGAGTTTTTTTACTTCTTGGTGAATGCGGTCTGTGCCGGCATCGTTTACTAGAGATAAAGCCGCCTGTGCCGCATATATGCTGATAAATGCCGGGGTTCCGGTCTCAAAGCGTTTGGCTCCGTCCGCATAAGAAAAACGGGTTAAATCCAGCATCGACGCCCGCTGCTGCCCGAACCACCCGGTGACTTTCGGCTTCAGCCGTTCGGCAAGTTCCTTTCTGACATAAAGAAACGCCGTTCCCGGTATGCCGAGCATATACTTTCTCGCACCCGCGGCCAGCATATCAACTCCCCATTCTTTTACATCAATCGGGATGTGCCCCGCCGATTGATAAGCATCGACAAAAAGAAGCGATCCCTTCTTTGCGGATATCTCGGCAATGCGCTTCATATCCTGGACAAAACCGGACGTATATGACACATGGGGCACACAGGTGAAAAGCGTCTGTTCCGATATGTACGTCTCATACCGCTCTAACGGGATCATTCCGTCTTCAGATGGCACGACTGAAAGCTCCATCTCAGTCTGTGCCTTCAAAATGTGGGCGATCGCCGGAAAATCCAATTCCGTATACACCGCCTGTTTCTTTCGGCAATCCGGCAAAGCAGAAACGACGGCAGAGACAGCAGCCGTTACTGAAGGTAAAACGGCGATTTCTTCAGGATGGGCGCCGATCAATTTCGCAAATTCACACCTTGCCTGCTCCGTTCGTCCAATGGCTTCTTCCCAGTTTCCGCCATGCTGAAGCAGGCTTTCCTGATAGTCATTGATCGCTTTTGAAACCGGCAGGGCAAGAGCGCTTTGAGAGCAGCTGGCGAGCATCGTATGTGTGCGGAGCGCCGGAAATAAAGATCGGTATTGCACCAGAGGCGAGTTCAAGACGTGTTTCCCCCTTCGGCAGGAATATATGTCCATTATAGAGTATGGTAAAAAGAAAAGGAGGGTTTTATATGGAGAAAAAAGTATTGCTGACAGGCTTTGACCCCTTCGGCGGGGAAACGGTCAATCCTTCATGGGAAGCGGTCAAACGGCTGAATGGTGCCGCTGAGGGCCCTGCCTCTATCGTATCTGAACAAGTGCCGACCGTTTTTTATAAGTCTCTTGCCGTACTGCGCGAGGCGATCAAAAAGCATCAGCCTGACATTATCATCTGTGTCGGACAGGCAGGCGGCAGAATGCAGATCACGCCGGAACGGGTCGCGATCAATCTTAATGAGGCGCGCATACCGGATAACGAAGGAAACCAGCCTGTCGAGGAAAACATTTCTCAAGACGGTCCCGCGGCCTATTGGACCGGCCTTCCGATCAAACGGATCGTTGAGGAAATCAAAAAGGAAGGCATTCCCGCGGCTGTATCCTACACGGCGGGGACGTTTGTATGCAATCACCTCTTTTACGGCCTGATGGATGAAATCGCCTGCCGCCATCCGCACATCCGCGGCGGGTTTATACACATCCCGTACATCCCGGAGCAAACCTTGCAAAAGTCTGCGCCGAGCCTCAGCCTGGATCTCGTGACAAAAGCGCTCAAAATCGCCGCGGTGACCGCCGCGGCGCATGAGGACGATATTGAGACCGGCGGAGGCGAACTTCACTAAGCTGCAGACGCCGCCTCGGCCCATTTCTTCCGGTAAACGATGCGGGACAGCGTCACACTGATTTCATAGAGGACGAGCAGCGGAATCATGACGAGAAAGTCAGACATAAAATCCGGAGGCGTAATCAGCACCGAGACGACGATCAGCACAAAATACGAAAGCTTCCGCGCCTTTGCCAGCCGGGTTGGATTCACGATTCCGAGCCGTGTCAGAAACATGACGGCCAGAGGCATTTCAAACAAAAATCCGAACGGCAATGTAAGATTCAGCATAAAGGTAAAATACTTGTCCGCCGTAAATACCATGTCAAAATGGCCGGCGGATAATTGTGTTAAAAATCCGAGCACAATCGGAAACAGCACAAAATACCCGAAGGAAATTCCGATGATAAACAAAACCGAAAGCCCCGGAATGTAAAGCAAAGCGGCGCGGCGTTCAAACGGGGTCAAAGCCGGCGCCGTAAAACGCCAGAGCTGAAAAGCGGCAACCGGAATCGCTGCCGTAAGGGCGCATATTCCCGCAATCATCATATACACCCATAAAATCTCGCTCGGCCCTAAAACGGCCAGCCTGCCATCCAAATCCTTGATCAGCCAGTCATAAATATCCTGCACAAACCAGCAGGCGCCGATAAAAAACACGAGAAAGGCGATAACGGTTTTTATGAGACGCTGCCGGACTTCCTCTAAATGCCCGATCAAGTGGGTTTCTTTTTTATCCAATCGTACATCCTCCTTATAGAGAAAGAGGCAGAAGCGGATTCGTCTGCCCCCATGTCAGGATTCAGCCTGCCGTTTTGTCTTTCTCAGCCGTCTGCTTGTCCGGCTCTTCATTTGAGACCAGTGTTTTTGCGGCGCTTTTAAATTCAAGCAGCGTGCGGCCGGCGGCACGGCCGATTTCCGGAAGCTTTGAAGGCCCGAAAATGATGAGAGCGATGACGAAGATCAGGATCAACCCGGGAATGCCGATATTTGAAAACATGAGTGTGCCTCCTTATTGTGAGATTTTGGCCCGTTTCTTTCTCATTTGCTTTTCATGCGCATTGTTATGGGCGAAGAAACGATCCTCTTCCACCTCGTTTGACTGCTTTACACCGCCTGCAACCGCAGCTTGAGAGACCTTCCGAATCCCCGTCTGGTCTTTCTGATAAATGAATGAGGCCCGCGTGGATACCTCAGCCCCCGGCTCCGTCACGTACGGCACCACTCTGTAATCCGCTCTCCATTGGGCAGGGGTCACCGTACAGCGGACATAGCCGCGGTAATCGTTGAAAAACTTAATATGCGGGTTTTGTTTTAAGATCTGATCCGTATCGGCCCGTTTATCCGCTCCGTTTCCTCCAGATGTAATGGAAGTTCCGACGAATTCGGCTCCGAAAATCTTTGAATTCGTTTGATTAAAATCGGTATGCAGGTTTGACGCCCAGCTTGCGTGAACATCACCCGTCAGCACGATGACATTGTTCAGGTTTTTGCTTTTTATAAAATTGATGACCCGCTCCCGCTGAGCCGGGTAGCCGTCCCATGAATCCATGCTGTATATCGGATTGGCGGTTGTTCCGAAATTCCATTGCGCGAAAAAGATTTGCTGCGCCAGCACATTCCACTTCGCTTTTGAGGCGGCTAAATTTCCGAAGAGCCATTGCTCCTGTTCTGTCCCCATCAATGTACGCTTCGGATCTCTCCACTCATCAGAAGGCGGCTTATTCCCGTCGCCGTTGGCCTGATCATCTCTGTACTGTCTTGTATCAAGCACATTGAACGATGCTAAATTGCCATAAGGAAATTGCCTGTACAGTCGCATATCAGGACCGTTCGGCAATGACATGCGCCTGAGCGGCATGTGTTCATAATAAGCCTGATAAGCTGCGGCCCTCCTGAGCACAAACGCTTCAACAGATTGGCCTTTTTCAGGGATAATATTGGCATAATTGTTTTCCACCTCATGATCGTCCCACGTCACGACCCACGGAAATGCGGCGTGGGCGGCTTTCAGATTGGCATCAGAGCGGTATTGGGCATGACGGTTGCGGTAATCTGACAGTGTATACACTTCAGCGCTGCTGTGCGTCCTGACATTTCCCGTTTTTGACACATATTCGTTCGGTCCGTATTCATAAATGTAATCTCCGAGATGGAACACGAGATCAAGCTTTTCCTTCGCCATATGTTTATACGCCGTATAATAGCCGTGTTCATACTGCTGGCATGAAGCAAATGCAAACGTCATGGCGGATACGTCAGCACCGGGAGCGGGCAGCGTTTTCGTCCGGCCGACGGGACTGAGCTCATGCCCGCTTTTAAACCGGTAATAGTACACTTTATTGGGCTTAAGCCCGTCCGCCTCGACATGGACGGAGTGTCCGAGATTCGGCTTGGCCATTGCCGTTCCGCGTTTGACGATGTGACGAAAATGTTCATCAGCGGCGATTTCCCATTTTACCGGCACGGCCTGCTTCGGCATGCCGCCCCCATTCAGCGGGTCAGGGGCAAGACGCGTCCAAAGAATGACGCTGTCAGACAGCGGGTCGCCGGAGGCTACGCCGAGGGTGAACGGATAGTTTGAAAATTTCGGAGCGGCATTCACTTCAAACGCGCCGATGGATTGCGCGATCGCTAACCCGAGGGAAAGACCGGCGATTTTCCCGGCGCCCTGTATAAATGCGCGGCGGTCAAACGTATTGTTCTGAAAGCTTTTGTTCTCCAATTCCTTGATCCATTCATCTAAACGGCCGTCATGTGTCATGTCAGTTCCCCTTTCGTCTCATTGATCGCCCTTATTATAAAAAAGAAATGTTAAACCGCTATGAAGAAGTGTGAAGGGTTTGTAAGGCTGAAAAATGGACGGCGGGAGACATTTTTCACATTGTTTCGACAAACCTTGCCCCGCCGGGAGAAAACCCCCTCTGTTTGTTTTTGGCTTGTCATCCGTCAAGCGCACTTTTTTCCTATTTTTCTTCACAAAAAATTAAAAAAACACCGTTCATTCTCAGAACGGTGCGCCCGGGATTAAAATGTATTGTACACGTTTTCGCACGTCTCACCTGTCGGCTGATAGAAGCAGTGGGATTTGAATCTGGCGACAAATGGCTGGCCATACCAAGTCTGCGGGCAGTTGCCCGGAGGCTTAAAATACCACAGGCTGAATTTAGCCGGCCAAAACCGTTCTCCGTTAATCGTCCGGCGGGCAAGCCTCCGCTCGGATTCACGCGGTCTCTGGTAAAAGTATCCGTGAGTCACCGCTTCAAACGCGTGCGGCTGAAACACCATCTGCCTGATGGTGCGCAGGCCTTTAAAATCAGAACAATTCGCCCGCACCCGATTGATTCCCACATTGCCGACCAAAAGCATTCCCTGCTTCCCTTCGCCTTCCGCTTCCGCCCTGAGCAGCCTTGCCATTAGATCCAGATCGGCGCTCGACGCTTTTACGACTGCCATCATGACACCTCCCGTATTTTCTCCCTTCATCATATTCAGCCGCGGCCCAGTGATGACAGACAAAAGCCAGAAAACAAATGTTCACGAAAAAAGGGTTTATATTTCACGTTATGAGGAAACATACTAACATGATTTCCATAAGGAGGAATTCGCATGGAACACATTAAAGCGCTTGCCATTAAAGGCATTATGACCATCATTATTCTGTATCTGATACTCGGCTTAGGTTTTCGCTTTACATTCGGCGACGTGCTGCTGATGACCATTGTGCTGGGAGCCGTTTCCTACTTTACGGGCGACCTGTACGTGCTTCCGAGATGGAATAATATCACGGCGGCGTCCGCTGATTTCGGAATCGCGTTTCTTGTTGTCTGGCTGATGGGAATGCCGCTGTCCATGGGCATTTCCGGAGGAAGACTGGCGTTTGCCGCTCTTATTTCCGCCGTCATCATCGCCGTCGGAGAATATTTTTTCCATATCTATCTGATGAGAAAAGACTTGGGCGGGTCCCGTTTTTTAGAACCCCGGTCCGAATAACGTAAAAAAGGCCGGATAAAAGCCCCTTTAAAGGGGGCTTTTTATTTGTAAAGTATAAACGCTTTATACATCTTGATATAACTGATAAACCCTTTTCAGCCTTTCTTCGAGCTGTTCAAAATGAACAAAGCGGGCTTCTCTCAGAAACTCAGTCCCATCAATGAACAAAAGAAGCACGGGAACAGTGAAGACTGAAAATCTGCCGGCCACCTCTTCTACCTCGTCAGCATTGATATGCCCCAATTTGATATTCGGAAACTGATCCAATACTTTTCTGAGCTGCGGCAGAACAGCGTGACATACTGTACAGGCGGGTCTTGAAATGTAGATAAAACTGAATTGATGCTGTTTAATAAAATTCTCGATAGAATCTAATGAATGTAATTCTGCCATCTCTTTCATCAAAACCCTCCTCCAAATCGGCTCGTCTTTTATGACCAAGCTCATCAATACTCGTACATTCACTATACACATTTATATTGAACATATCCGCTTTTTTGCTATTCAGAGCACCTGAACGTTGTGCTTGAAAAATAAAAGAACAGTTACCGCTTTTCAGTTACTGTTCTTAGATACTTATATTAAAAATGCAGAGCGTACGCCCCTGAACCGATGAGTGCAACTCCGATGGAGACTGCAATCAGCACCAAGTTATATTCAAAACCGCCGGCACCGTTGGCAAATCCTTTCGCTCCATGGACTTTTACGATGGCACCTAACATAATAATCGTTATAATAGCAGCTCCGAGCGGGAGGAAAACACCTAAAATAAATAGAATTCCGCTTGCGAGTTCCCCGAGACCTGATAAAGCGGCCGCGGCATTGCCTGGTTTAACTCCAATTGACTCGAACCATTGTCCGGTTCCTTTAATTCCGTATCCGCCAAACCAGCCGAATAATTTTTGTGATCCATAAAACAGAAACACCACACCAATTATGATTCGAATAAGTAATAGTCCTGCATCTTCCATTTTTATCTCTCCTTATTTTTCATATTATATGATGTCTGCAAGGCAGCTGTTTACCAACAGTCACTTCCAGCAAACATCTGTTAAATGTATGTCTTTTTATTTTTCTTCATGCTTCACGTTCATCTATCAATCAATCTAATTCTCTCACTTCAAACGGCAGCAGCCCTTGTTCAATTTGTGCCCGGTGCGGTTCATACTGCTCAGGGAGCATCAGTTTTCCGCCCATTGTTTCTTGTGACTCATCATGGGCAAAGCCCGGCGGATCAGTTGCGATCTCAAATAAGATTTCCCCGTGTTCTCTGAAGTAAACCGCATTAAAATAGTTTCTATCCTGAACAGGAGTCACACCATATCCGTGCGCAGCAATGAACCTCTGCCAATCTAATTGATCTTCGTCATCCTGAGCCCGCCAAGCGATGTGATGGACCGTGCCGACCCCCATTTGCCCGCGGCCGATAGGCGTTAACTTAAGGTCAATCACATTTCCGATATCACCGGCAGAACGATAACGAACGAAGTCTCCTTCTTTACCGACTCGCTCAAGCCCCATGATGTTTTCTAGCAGTTTACCTGTTTTTTCAGGCTGTGCTGATAACAGGGTCGCACCGCCAAAGCCTTTAATGGCAACATCCGGGGTTACATCTCCGAACGTCCATGTATTGGCTTCTCCTTCTTCTCTTTCCACGATTTCCAAGTGCAGACCGTGCGGGTCATCAAATTCTATATATTGTTCTCCAAAACGCTCGATTTTTGTGTATGGAATGTTGAACTTTTCAAGTCTCTTTTCCCAAAACGCCACGGCACCCTTCGGCACGGCGTAAGATGTCACGCCAACCTGTCCGTCTCCAATGATGCCTTGGCGGGCGCCCGCCCACGGAAAGAATGTGATGATTGTTCCCGGCTTCCCGCCTTCATCCCCAAAATAAAGGTGATACGTACCCGGATCATCAAAATTGACCGTTTGCTTAACCAATCGCAGCCCCAGCACTCCAGCGTAGAAATCAGCATTCTCTTGAGGGTGACCGACAATTGCCGTAATATGATGGATGCCCATCGTTTTTTTCGCCATTTTTATTTGCTCCTTTACAAATAGTTAAATATACTCCACAAACTCATTCACAGGCTTTCGGTAGCCGCGCGGCCTTCTGCTTTCTATTTTTTCTTTCCCGATTGTAATCATCATGACGACCTCAAATTGATCATCTATCTTCAAAATCTGTTTCACGGCTTCAGCATCAAACCCTATCATCGGACAGGTGTCCCAGCCTTTTTCCTTAGCACTCAGCATAAACATCATCGCAGAAAGTGAAGCATTTCTTATCGCCTCATCTCTCTTAAATGGTTCTCCCCTGTTTTCATAAAACGAAACGGTGTCTTGAACCATGTGATCATACTCTTGTTTATTTAATACCCCCAGCGTCTTCAATCCTTCATAGATGTCAGCCGCTTGCTGATATGCCTGCTTATCCCCTAAAACCAAAAGAACAGCTGATGAGCTAAACACTTTATATTGTCCGTTTGCGGCCTGTTTCAGCTTTTCTTTTACATTCGGGTCAAGAACCGCCACATATTTTGTATGCTGCAAATTAAAAGCTGATGGAGCCAACCCAACCAATTCAAACATTTCGTTGAGTTCATCTCTTGTGATTGGATGTTCTGGAAGAAAGTTGCTTGCAGATCTTCTTTCATTCACTAGCTGTACAAATTCAGCCATTTCTCTCGCACCCCTTTTATCTCGAATCCGAGATATTATAGTATAAAAAATCAAATAACGTATGATTAAAAAACGAAACGTTCTCTTCACTGATCTTTTCGTGATTCAAACGATCGGCAGGTTCTTATACTGCACTCTAATTAAATTATCTTGAATTAAAAAATCTTGAATTCGAGATAATAATAAAAGATAAATACTCAAATGTCAACAGTTCTTTTTTTAATTCAGCCCCAATTTGTCTGTGTACTGTTTAGCCCTGCTCCAACTTTTTTTCTGTCACCTTATTTATTAGTAAACAGGAAAAAACCTTGCTATAGACCCACTCGAAACTGAATTGGTACGATAAGCAAAGTGATTACACAAGAAAGGATACGGAGAGCGAATCAAAAGCGCCTCTATTTTTTTGTGCAGTTTTATAGGAGGAAAAAATGACAAGTGAAAGAGAACAAATAAGCAAAAAAGTTGCTTTGATTGCATTGATAGCCAATCTGATCTTAATGGCAGGAAAGATCTTTTTTGGACTGATAGGCGATAGTGAAGCAGTTTTTGCCGACGGTATACATTCTGCAGCGGATGTCGCGGCTTCAATTGCTGTCCTGGCCGTCATCGGCATTTCTAATAAGCCGCCCGATCAAGACCATCCTTTCGGGCATGGCAAAGCTGAGGTCATCAGCGAAGCGATTGTAGGAATCATATTAGTGCTCGTTTCCGTGTATATTCTGATAGAAGCGATTTCGTCCTTTGTTGAAGGTCCAAGCATCCCGCAATACAGCGCATTGTTTGCGGCTCTGATATCCTACGCGGCTAAGCAGATCTTATATCGTTATTCGATCAAACAAGGGGAAAAATGGAACAGTAAAGCGATTATAGCGATTGCATACGATCATAAAGGCGATATCGTTGCCTCTCTTGCCGCTTTTATCGGCGTCCTATTGGCGATTATCGGGAACACACGCGGATGGTCCTATCTGTTGTACGCCGATGCAATTGCCAGTGTCATCGTGGCGTACCTTATTTTTAAGATTTCAATGGAATTAATCAGGCCGTCTGTTGACGTTCTCATGGAAAAAAGTGTTGATCCCGAACTGATAGACGAATATAAAGCCGTTATTTTGCATTGCCCTCAAGTCAAACGGCTCGATAAAATCCGAGCAAGAGAACACGGCCACTATAAATTGCTTGATGTCCGGTTATCTTTGGATCATGATTTGACGATTAAGCAGGGACACGATATTGCCCGCGAAATCCGAAATGAAATCCAAAGACACTTTTCAGATGTTGAAGAAGTGCTCATCCATGTGAATCCTTATTTTGAAGAATGAAAAAGCAGCTTGTAGAGAAAATGATGTTTTTCTACAAGCTTTTTTGTTTTGTGCTGTTTCTTTACATATTCATTTGATTTCAGGTGCAGAAAAAGCACTCCCACATGCCTAGCTTTGCTTGGCTGGGTATGTGGCAATCTTCAACATCATTTTGAATAAGATCAGCGGATCAAGTGAGGGGGGGCTTTATTTTCGCTGCAGTAAGGTTTGACCTTTTCAACGATAAAAGAGAAGTCTATGTATTTATCAATTTTTCGAAGAAGGTGATCCTCTTCGACGAGTTGGTCAAACAGAACGAATTCGGCTGTGTTTTGAGAAAAATTTCTTGTGTGGAACATGAGAAAGAAACCGTTTTTTCAGTCTTTCTTTTATTTTATGACAAGGGAAACATAAAGGCTGTCGAGGTTTTCTCGACAGCCTGAAGGCCGGATAACGGCCTTTTTCGTTTGATTTCACTGATCAATATGCTTTCTGATAAAATGCAGCAGCGTGTTTCCTTGAGCGGTCAATATGACGCCCTTCGCGCCGCACTTCGGACAGGGCGTCCCTTCCTTCTCCTCGCCGGTTCCTTCACAATGCGGACACGTGAGCTCAAGATCGTCGGTTGCGATCACCATGAATATCCCTCCTTTTTTGATTGTCTGTCCGTCTCCAGTCACTTTCCATGGCCATCACCTCCTTAACAATACAAAAAAACCCCGTCCATCAAAGGACGAGGTTTTCGCGGTGCCACCTTTATTAACGGCTGATAAGCCATTCTCTCAAAAAGTACAGAAACACACGGTTTCAATACTCCTTTCTTGATAACGGGGAAGAATCCCGGCACCGCCTACTGTCATTTCAGCGCAGCAATTCAGAAGCCCATTCGGCACCGGACGGGGATCGGTTCACAGCGGCCACCGACTCTCTGAACCCCGCGCGCTGATGCGTACTTACTCTTCCTCAGCATTGTTCATCCGTTCTTTTATTTTAAAATGTATCATACGCTGTCATCCGGCGGAAGTCAATAACCTTTCGGATCGGTCAGGCCGAGCATGTCCCGCGCCATTTGCATATGCTCCTCTTGCCCCGTCTGAAGCGCGAACTTCGCCGTTTCCACAGGGTAAGCGGCCTGCCATTCTGTCACATGCTGATTTTCGTTTACAAAAATATGCGGAGGATGCAAGTCGCCATGGATCAGCACGGAAAAATCAGGCCAGTACGAGCTGTCATTTATCCACGTTTGCCATCTTTTCCAAAGCCAGCTTACCGGCTGCCTCCGCTGACAAATTTTGATCCTTCGCGTAAATCTTTCGCCTCCAAAAAGAAGACGTGAATGAATTTTTTCATATTCACTTTAACCGGAGAAAGCGGCACGGTTTCCTTAGCCTGCATTTCTTTCATTCTCTTGCTGACAGCGGGGAAATCAAAGAATTTCGAGGCGTAATATTCAAATTTGGGGTTTGAAAAATCAGTTGTGCCCAATGAAGCGAAATGGTTTAACGAATGAATGACGGCCCTTCTGATCCGCTGTTCCGAGGCTTTGATTTCCCTGTTAACCTCGGCTTGTGCCGCCGCAGGCCCCAGCTTCCGGATGGCGACGTTTGTAAACATCTGCTTTAAAGACGGGATGTTTCTTTCCGCCTGTTCATCCTCAAATAAATAGTGAAGGACGGCCATGAGGTCATGCGCCCCGCTTTCTCCCACGATGCCTAATTCCGATAAAAGAAATTTTCCTGTTTCTTTGATTGATTTCTCGTGCATCCCCCCCGGCCCGCTTTTTTTCGGCTCATTCCGCTGAATAAGACGGCTTAACGAGTGTTGGATGTCGCCGATCGAGGTTTCCAGTTCAATCCGCTCTTTTACTTTTCGCAAAACGGTGACGATCTCGATTTTGTTGATCGGTTTGTGGATAAAGTATTCGATGCCGAGAGAATAAGCTTCTCCCACCATTTCCTTTGCCTCCACCTGCGATATCATCACCGCTTTTCCGTTGTACGACCCCTGAAGATGCCGGATCGTCTCAATCCCGTCCCGACCCGGCATCAGCAGATCAATTAATAAAATATCGACTTGTTTAAAATGGAGATAATGCCCTTCAATCTGGCTTCCGTCCTCTGCCTCACCGACGACTTCTCCTAAGTCCTCGTCCTCGATCATCTGTTTTAAAATGGAACGGATCGCCCGGTCATCATCAGCTATAAAAAAACGCATACTATGAGTTCATCCTTTCTGCAATCAAATGCTTCACCGGCAGTTTAATCGTAAATATGACGCCTTTTGGCTTGTTATGAAAGGAAATGTCTCCGTCAAGTTCAGTTACGATTTCCTTCACGTAAGTAAGCCCGATGCCCGTTGAAGGTGTGCCGAATTCATCGTATTTGGATGTAAACCCGGGATCATAAACGACCTCTCCGATTTTTTCCGGAATGCCGGGACCGTCATCTTCCGCCTGAAATTCAGCCTTTTCTCCTTCCGTCCTGCGCAGCGCGAGGCGGATCTCACCCCTGTCACCCATGGCTTCGACGGCATTGGCGGTCAGGTTATTTAAGATCGACAGGACGGTAAAGACGTGATAATCGGGATGCTCTCCTTCAATCACGCTCCGGAATTGAATGTCCTTGCCTAAAGATTCGGCGTATTTTTCATTGATTCGGATGACGATGCCGACCAGAGCGGCGGCATTCATGTAATCCCGGAATCTCTCATTGGAAATCAGCTTCGACAGGCCGGCGAATATTCGCTGATTGTCTTTTTTCACTTCATGAATCTCTCCCGCAAGGCGCAGCATTCGGCTCCCGAGCTCCCGGTCGTTCCCGCTCATTTCCCGATATAGCTGATAGGATTCTTTCGTCACATGCTCCGTCGTTTTCAGCGTTTTTTTCAAATGAATCGTTTCTTCATATAAGTTAGACACAATCATCAGCATGTGCTCATGCTGCTTTCTCGTTTGTTTTTCCCTGACCTGAGATTCGTGCAGCTTCATCACGTTGAAAAAACTCAGCACAATAAATGTGTGAGAAACAGCGATAACCGCAATATCCGCCAGCTTGTCCGGCATCATAATCTGCCGGCCGCCGGAAAACTGAACCGTCATTTCAACGGCATCGGACGCAATTTCAATGAGAAAACCGAGAAAACCGATCATAAGCGGCCGATCCCAAAAAAGCCTGACCTTCAGCACATAAAACAAGCAGGCATATGTAAAGTAAAAAAAGAAACTGGGATATTGGCTGAAAAAAGCCTCCGTAAAGCCGGCATGCTCTCCTCCCCAGCACGCCAGGCCGATCCGGAATGCCACAACGGCTGCACCTGTCAACAGCCCTGACAATACTGCCGGCACATGCCGAAGCAGCAGCAGAAAAAAGAAAAAAGCCGGGGCGCCGAAGCTGATCCGATATACCTCATTCAGGGGGTAAAATTTCAGTTCCCCCGCCAGCGGCACGGTGACCAGCATAAGGGCGAAAAGATAGCCGTCTTTTTTCAGTAAATAGTCGAGCCTGATCATAATCACTTCCTTCTTCTGTCTATTTTGAACAAGACCGATACAGTCCGCAAATTTCTTTAGACCCGAATGGCGGGACGCTCCGGCTGATTTATAAATCTATCGGCTTATTTTAAGAATGATTTTGTCGTATTTTGTATGATTCTGTAGATGTCATTATACATTAACATGGAACACGCTATTTTTGAAAACGTTTTCCAAGACCGGTTTCCGCTTCGGACAGGCTTGCAATAGAGGAGGAATGTTATGAAAGATATGGTCAGAGAGCGCCTTGAAAAAGAGGAACTGGCTTCACTTTTACAAGATTGGGTCGAGCATTACCGACCGTTTTCCGTCAATGGAAAAAGCGCAAATTATATACCCGCCCTCGGAGAAATCAACGACTCTCAGCTGGGCATTTGCATATTAGAGCCGGATGGCTCAATGATTCATGCCGGTGAATGGAATGTCCCGTTCACATTGCAGAGCATCTCAAAAGTCATCAGCTTTATTGCCGCCTGCATGAACAGAGGCATTTCTTACGTGCTGGATCGTGTGGACGTGGAACCGACGGGTGATGCGTTTAATTCTATCATCCGGCTTGAAATCCATAAACCCGGGAAGCCCTTCAACCCGATGATCAATGCCGGCGCCATTACCGTCGCCTCGCTGCTTCCGGGTGAAACGGCGCATGATAAATTAGAATATCTCTTTTCCGTTTTTGAAAAATTAATAGGAAAACGGCCTCACATTCACGAGGAGGTCTTCCGTTCTGAATGGCAGACCGCGCATCGGAACAGAGCGCTCGCCTACTATTTAAAAGAAACGAACTTTCTAGAGGCGGATGTGGAAGAAACGCTTGAAGTGTATTTAAAGCAGTGCGCCATGGAGGGTACAACCGAGGACATCGCTTTAATCGGATTGATACTTGCCCATGACGGCTACCATCCGATCCGACGGGAACAGGTCATTCCGAAAGATGTCGCGAAACTCGCCAAAGCCCTGATGCTGACGTGCGGGATGTACAATGCGTCAGGCAAATATGCGGCTTTCGTCGGCGTCCCGGCCAAAAGCGGGGTATCCGGCGGCATTATGGCATTGGTTCCCCCAAGCGCCAGAAGAGAACAGCCTTTTCATAACGGCTGCGGCATCGGCATTTACGGTCCGGCCATTGATGAATACGGCAACAGCCTGACCGGCGGCATGCTGCTGAAACATATCGCACAGGAGTGGGAGCTCAGTATTTTTTAATCAAACGAACCAAGAGGTGATTGGATGCAGGAATTCCTTGAAAATGTAATCGGCTCGGCAAATGATTTTTTATGGTCAAAACTGTTAATCGTACTGCTTCTTTCTCTGGGACTGTTTTTTACGTTCAGATCAAAGGGTCTGCAAGTCCGCATGCTGAAGGAAATGATCCGGGTTTTGAAGGAAGGCGCGGCCGCCCGGACAAAAAACACCATTTCCCCGTTTCAGGCATTTTGCATCAGTATGGCGGCGCGTGTCGGAACCGGGAATATTACCGGAATCGCCATTGCGATCGCACTCGGCGGTCCGGGCGCTATTTTCTGGATGTGGATTATCGCAGTCATCGGTTCGGCTTCAAGCTTTGTTGAAAGCACGCTGGCCCAAATTTATAAAGTAAAAGATCAAAACGGATTTCGCGGAGGCCCGGCCTATTACATGGAAAAGGGTCTGAAGAAACGCTGGATGGGCGCGCTGTTCGCCGTATTAATCACACTGTCATTCGGGGTTGTTTTTAATTCCGTTCAATCCAATACGATCAGCGTCGCCTTTCAAAACGCATTCGGCACCAGCCGGCTTACATTGGGCATTATTTTAATCGTGGTTTTCGGCGGCGTAATCTTCGGCGGCGTCAAACGAATTGCGAAAATGGCGGAATACATCGTAGTCGTCTTGGCCGTTTTATATATCGGTGTCGCTTTCTTTGTCATTCTGACGAACATCACCCAATTGCCCGGCGTTCTGTCGCTAATCGTAAAAAATGCGTTCGGCATTGATCAGGCAGCGGGCGGCGCTTTAGGTGCGGCCTTGATGCAAGGTGTAAGGCGCGGGATTTTCTCAAATGAAGCGGGTATGGGAAGCGCTCCGAACGCGGCGGCGACAGCTACGACGAGCCACCCGGTGAAACAGGGGCTCATTCAGGCATTCGGCGTCCTGACGGATACACTCGTCATTTGTACAAGCACGGCGCTTATCATTTTATTTTCAGACGCTTATCACCAGCCGGGACTGAGCGGCATCGCGCTTTCTCAGGCCGCCTTGAGCGACCATGTCGGCGCGTGGGCGTCAGGTTTCCTTGCCGTCTTAATGCTTTTGTTCGGCTTCAGCGCTCTGATGGGCAACTATTATTACGGAGAAACCAATATCGGATTTTTAAGCCAGAACAAAAAATGGCTGTTCATTTACCGCATCTGCGTGCTCGGAATGGTACTGTTCGGCTGTATTTCCAAAGTCCAGCTTGTGTGGGATATGGCTGACTTGTTCATGGGCTTAATGGTGGTCGTGAACTTAATCGCGATTTTCCTTCTGTCGAAAAAAGCGTTTGCCGCTTTGAGCGATTATGCCCGGCAAAAGAAAGCCGGAAAGGACCCTGTCTTTTACAGAGATGTGCTCCCTGATGATGACGGGATCGACTGCTGGGAGTATTCAGACATCGCGAAAAGTGCGAAAGGCAAACACATTTCCTAAACAAAAGGTGTTCGGGCAGCGTCCTGAACACCTTTTTTCTGCCGGTTCATTGACAAAGAGAATAGCGTCCATTACCCTTTTTATATATTTTCAGTAAAGTCAGAAAGGAAGGCCTATGAATCCCATTACACAAATATTAAATGAATACCCGGTTATGATCATAGACGGCGCGATGGCAACCGAGCTTGAGCGGATGGGCTGTGATTTACATGACGATCTGTGGTCGGCCAAAATTCTTTTGGAGAGGCCAGAACTGATCAAACAGGTGCATGCAGAATATTTTGCCGCAGGCGCTGATTGCGCGATCACCGCCAGTTATCAATCGACAATTGAAGGATTTGCAGCGCGCGGCATCCCGGAAACCGATGCGATACGTCTCATTCAGACATCTGTTGAACTTGCCGCACAAGCACGCGATGAATTTTGGGCGCATGAAGAAAACCGTTTACACCGGCCCAAACCTTTGGTCGCCGCTTCTATCGGCCCTTACGGCGCGAGCCTCGCTGACGGCTCAGAATATCGCGGGCATTACGGACTGACGGAGGATGAGCTGATCAGCTTTCACCGCCCCCGGATGAAAGCCCTTATAGAATCCGGCGCCGATCTTTTGGCCTGTGAGACCATTCCGTGCCTGTCAGAAGCAAAAGCGATCACAAGGCTGCTGGAGGAATTCCCCGGCACTTATGCATGGATCAGCTTCAGCGCCAAAGACGGACGGCATATCAGCGAAGGCACGCCAATTTCCGAATGTGCGGTCCTGCTTGACTCCTGCAGCCAAATCGCAGCGATCGGCATCAACTGCACACCGATTGAACATATTCCGCCGTTGATAGAAGAAATCAAACGGTCAGCATCCAAACCGATTATCGCCTATCCGAACTCCGGCGAACAATATGACCCAGTGACAAAAACCTGGAAAGGCGCAGCGTGCGAAAACCATTTCGGGAAAAGCGCGCAAGGCTGGTACGAAAACGGCGTGAGCCTGATCGGAGGGTGCTGCCGGACAAAACCCGCGGACATTCAGGCCATTGCCGATTGGGCCAAAACCTTAAAAACAACTTGACTAATCGGAATAGTTTGTATATTCTATTCAAAAAGCCGGTTCGCCGGAATCTCGTGCCGTTCGCCGGCATGAGATTTTTTATTAGAACGGCCCTCGCAGAAAGTTGGAAAACAATGAACAACAAGAACGAGACGAATTTTCAGAGAAGTATGAAAAGCAGACACCTCTTTATGCTATCACTCGGAGGTGTGATCGGAACGGGGCTGTTTTTAAGCTCTGGGTATACCATTCATCAGGCGGGTCCGGCGGGCACCATTTTCGCTTACCTTTTGGGCGCGGGCATCGTCTATCTTGTCATGCTTTGCCTTGGTGAACTGTCAGTGGCCATGCCGGTGACGGGCGCATTCCACACCTATGCGAAGACCTATATCGGGCCGGCGACGGGCTTTACGGTCGCATGGCTGTACTGGCTGACGTGGGCGGTGGCGCTGGGCTCTGAATTCACGGCGGCCGGGCTTTTCATGCAGCGTTGGTTCCCGCATACTTCGGTTTGGATGTGGAGTGCGGTATTCGCTCTTTTCATCTTTTTATTAAACGCCTTCTCCGTGAAATTTTTTGCTGAATCGGAGTTTTGGTTCTCAAGCATTAAAGTCTTAGCCATCTTACTGTTTATTTTATTGGGCGGAGCAGCGATGTTCGGCATCGTCCCGATGAAAAGCGGTGAGGCCGCACCTATGCTGTCGAACTTTACGGATGGCGGCAGCCTTTTTCCAAATGGCTTTTTCCCGATACTGATGACGATGCTTTCAGTAAACTTTGCTTTTTCAGGGACGGAGTTGATCGGAATCGCCGCAGGGGAAAGCGCCGATCCGGAAAAAACCGTTCCGCGCGCCATTAAGACCACAGTCTGGCGGCTGGCGCTTTTCTTTATCGGAACGATTTTTGTGCTGTCAGGGATGATCTCCATCAAGGAAGCCGGTGTGATTGAAAGCCCGTTCGTCACGGTATTTGACAGAGTCGGCGTGCCTTATGCGGCCGATCTGATGAATTTCGTCATTTTAACGGCGCTACTGTCTGCGGCCAATTCAGGGCTGTACGCGTCATCACGTATGCTGTGGTCCCTGTCTAAAGAAGGGGAGCTTCATCCCGCCTTTGCCAGGCTGACCTCTAAAGGCATTCCTTTTAACGCTCTGATCTTCAGTATGATCGGCGGCATTCTGTCGTTGTTGTCAAGCGTATTTGCAGCGGATACAGTCTATCTTGTTCTCGTCTCCGTCTCAGGATTTGCGGTAGTGGCTGTGTGGATGAGCATCGCCGCATCGCAATTTTTGTTCCGAAGACGGTTTCTTACAGAAGGGCACCAGCTTTCAGACTTGAAATACAGGACGCCGGGATATCCGGCCGTACCGATAGCGGCCTTTCTCCTGTGCCTCGCCTCCTGTATCGGCATCGCTTTTGATCCGAACCAGGCCATCGCCCTTTATTGCGGAATTGCATTTATGGCCGTTTGCTACACCGCTTATTACTTGAAAAACCGGAAAAGCAGAGCCCGCGTGCAAGCCGTAAAATCCCAATAACCAAAAAAAGAACCCTGCAGCGCAAGGGTTCTTTTTTCATTTATACTTCAACCACCCACCTGAACGAATCCCGCACCTTCCCGACTTGGATGCCGGCAATCGTTTCATAGAGCCTTTCTGACACTTCACCGATCAAACCGTTATTCAGTTCAATCGTTGCTCCGTGAATGTGCAGCGCGCCGACCGGCGAGATGACGGCCGCGGTTCCCGTACCGAATACCTCTGACACCTCGCCTCTCATCGCAGCCTCATAGATGTCTTCAATGGCGACCTGTTCTTCCCTGACGCGGATGCCCCAGCTTTTTAACAGCTCTATCACAGATGCGCGTGTGATGCCCCCGAGAATGCTTCCGTTTAACGCCGGCGTTACGGCCTCTCCGTTTATGATGAAAAAGATATTCATACTCCCTACCTCTTCGGCATATTTCTTTTCCACCCCGTCGAGCCAAAGCACCTGATCATACCCCAGTTCTTCGGCTTTCCGCTGAGCCTGTAAGCTGGCCGCATAATTTCCGGACGTTTTGACGTCGCCCACTCCGCCGGTGACGGCACGCACATACTCATCCTCCACATAAATTCGGATCGGTTTCAGCTGATCGCCGTAATACGAACCGACAGGCGTCAGAACAACCATGAACTTGTAACGCTTTGACGGCCGGACGCCTAAAGAAGGCTCAGTCGCAATTACAAACGGACGGATATATAAAGAGGTTCCTTTTTCTATCGGTATCCATTCCTGTTCCAGCTCCACCAATTGTATCAATGCCTCCAGCGCCAGCTTCTCATCAAGAGGCGGCATGCTCATCCGCCGTAACGATTTATTCAGCCGTTTTATATTTTGGTCAGGACGGAACATCAACACCCGTCCGTCTTCTGACCTGTAAGCCTTCAGCCCTTCAAATACGGCCTGCCCGTAATGGAAAACCGATGCGGAAGGATCCAGATGGACCGGTTCATAAGGGGTGATTCTCGGATCATGCCACCCTCTCTCCTCTTCGTAATCCATGACAAACATGTAATCTGTGAAGTACTTGCCAAACCCCAATGAAGCGGAGTCCGGTTTTTCTTTTCTTGCTGTGACCTTACGTCTTTCAATCAGTTGATTCAACAAAAGCACACCTTTCTTGTAATTGTTCAAATTTTCAGTCTTTTATAAGCTGCCTGTTTTCTCTGCCTGAATCGTGTATGCACAGATATATGTGATGCAGTTGACCGTATCATATCAAATATACCACTTATAAGAGGATAATTATCAAAATTTTTGATATTTTCAAGCGAAAATCTAACTTTATTTTATTCTCCTTCATTTTTTTCAATGAGGACTTTCTGTCATATTAAATGATTGCGCTTACATAATGTAAAGCAATCCTTTCTTTCGCACAGTCAATCATGTGACAAATTTATGGCGGATAGGAAGGTGGTTGCCGCCTGCTTCACGAATTACGTATGAAATGCGCAAGTAAAAGGGGGATTCGCTTGAAAAAATTTATCGCATTCCAGATTTTGATCGCTTTAGCCATCGGAGCATTGATCGGCCATTTCTTCCCGGATTTCGGGATGGCGCTGCGGCCCGTCGGAGACGGATTTATCCGCCTGATTAAAATGATTGTCGTGCCGATCGTGTTTTCGACCATTGTTATCGGAGCCGCCGGCAGCGGCAGTATGAAAAAGATGGGCAGTCTCGGCATCAAAACGATTATTTGGTTTGAAGTGATTACGACGCTTGTTCTGGCGCTCGGTCTGTTGTTGGCGAACGTGCTGAAGCCGGGAGTCGGCCTTAACCTCTCTCATCTTGCTAAAAAAGATATTCACGAGCTTTCCGGCTATACGGAAAAAGTAGTCGACCTGAAACAAATGCTTCTTGATATTATCCCCGTTAACATCATTGACGTCATGGCGAAAAACGATCTTCTCGCCGTCATTTTTTTCGCGATTTTATTCGGTGTTGCCGCAGCCGGCATCGGCAAAGCCTCCGCACCTGTCATGAGTTTCTTCGAATCCACGGCAAATATTATGTTCAAGCTGACGCAAATGGTAATGGTCACCGCTCCGATCGGCGTTCTCGCCCTGATGGCCGCCTCTGTCGGGCAATTCGGAATCGCGCTTTTGCTTCCGATGCTGAAGCTGATCGGCACTGTGTTCCTCGGGCTGTTCCTGATACTCTTCGTTCTGTTTCCGATCGTGGGGCTTATCTTTAAAATCAAATACTTTGAAGTGCTGAAAATGATTTGGGATCTGTTTTTGATCGCTTTCTCCACGACAAGCACAGAAACCATTCTGCCTCAGCTGATGGATCGGATGGAGAAATACGGCTGTCCGAAGCGGGTCGTCTCCTTTGTGGTTCCGTCAGGTTTATCGCTGAACTGTGACGGCTCAAGCCTCTATTTATCGGTGTCCTGTATTTTTCTGGCGCAGGCGTTTCATGTGGAGATGCCGCTTTCTCAGCAGCTTCTGATGATGCTTGTCCTCGTCATGACAAGCAAAGGTATTGCCGCCGTCCCGTCAGGCTCACTCGTCGTGCTTCTGGCGACAGCGAATGCCGTCGGTCTCCCCGCGGAAGGCGTCGCCATCATTGCCGGTGTCGACCGCGTCATGGACATGGCGAGAACCGGCGTTAACGTGCCCGGCCATGCGGTCGCCTGCATCGTCGTGTCCAAGTGGGAAAAAGCATTCAAATATAAAGGACCCGTCACGGCAGACCAGACCGCCCGGACAGAAAGTATGTAAACACAAAAAAGACCACCTTATTGGTGGTCTTTTCTATTAATCAATCGCCGCATGATCCTCTTTCTCAATCAAAGCAAGGCGTTCATTGATTTCTTCCTGAGTCATTTCATGCTCTTTCACATACATGTTACGTTCGTTCGTACGGCATTCGTGACTGCAGCTGCGCATGTATTTGTATTCATTCTCAGGTGTGCAGATCATTTTTTTATTACATGCCGGATTTGCGCAGTTCACATAACGCTCGCACGGCTCGCCCGTGAAATAGTCTTTTCCGATGATAACGTGCTCTACGCGGTTGACCGGTACGCTGATTCTTTCGTCAAACACGTAGCACTGTCCGTCCCACAGTTGCCCTTTCACTTCAGGATCTTTACCGTAAGTGACGATACCGCCGTCAAGCTGGGACACGTCTTCAAAGCCCTTCTTCAGCAGCCAGCCGGAAAATTTTTCACAGCGTACGCCGCCTGTGCAGTACGTGAGGATTTTTTTGCCTTCAAGCATGTCTTTGTGCTCTTCAATCCAGTCCGGCAGCTCACGGAACGCCTCAATATCAGGTCTGACCGCTCCGCGGAAATGACCGAGGTCATACTCATAGTCGTTTCTGGCGTCGATCACGATCGTGTCAGGATCCTGCATTTGCTCATAAAAGTCTTTCGGTTTCAAATGCTTGCCCGTCGTGACATTCGGATCAACATCATCTTCGAGACGAAGCGTCACCAATTCTTTTTTATGGCGCACAAACATTTTGCGGAATGCATGTCCGTCAGCCTCGTCAATTTTGATCGGCATGTCGGCAAAGCGCGGATCAGCTTTCAGCGCATTCATGTATTGTTCCGTCTGTTCAACCGTTCCGGACACCGTACCGTTAATACCTTCCTCAGAAATCAAAATACGGCCTAACAGACCGAGCTCCTTACAAAACTTCAAATGCTGAGCCGTGAACTCCTCAGGCTCATCAATCTTTACATATTTATAATAAAGTAAAACTCTATATTGTTTTTCCATGATTTATACACCCTGTTCAATTATATTAATGATCGCACACTCTACTATATCATACAGGAAAACGGGCGAAAGATGAACATTTCCGTCCGCACTCTTTCTTCCAGTCACGCTTCGCCTTTTAAAACCTGCTGAAAATAAAACCGATACGTGTTGCGCAAAAAGGTCTCAAGCGAAAGGCCGGCTGCGGTCTGATACTTGCCGATAATAAACGGAAAACGGTCACGGCCTTTTGCCCGCAGAAGATCGGCGCTGTCTTCAGCCAGTTCTGAGATGAGCGCCTCAACGACAGGCCGGCATGCGTCCCGCACGGCTTCAAGAATTTGCTGATCCCCTGTATGCTGGTACTGCTTTATCAGCTTTGCCAAGTCCTTTTCTTCCATAATGTTCACTTCCTTACACCATATAAAAAAGAGGAGCAGCTTTTATAAAGCGGACGCCTCCTCCTGTGACTCCGCATAACCGATGATCTGGCCGACCTGTAATTCACGGCCTTCAGTCAGGTTATCCGAAGGGGTAAACATATCTTTCTCGAATACTAAAATAACGGTCGATCCAAATGAAAAATAGCCCAGCTCTTCCCCCGTCTCAAGCCTGTTTCCGGTGTTTGTCTGAACGATCGAGTTAATATTCATCGCACCTACCGGAATCATGAGCATCTGCTGATCAGCACGGGTCAGCTCGTACACATAACGGTAATTTTTTGAGAGCACATCTTTCCCGTACTTTAACCCCATCGTATTAACGGGATAGGAGCGTTTCCCCAGCTCGGCCAGCTTCTGATACGTGCAGCTGACGGGAGAATGGAAGCGGTGGTAATGTCTCGGGCTCAGGTAAAGCACGGCAAAACACCCGCCGTTATACTTGTGATCGGCGCATTTAAACCCCGTCAGTTCGGCGAACGAATAATCCTTCCCTTTTACCATGAAAGTTTGATTAGGATTAATCATGCCCACCGTCTGAACGACGCCGTCCACCGGGCTGACGATGGCGTTCTTCTCTTTTGCCACGGGGCGGAGATTCAAATTAATATCACGAATGAAAAATGACGCCAGTGAATCAAAGTCAGAAGCCGTGCGTTCCGTTTCATTCCAGTTGATGCGATAGTGTTTGGAAAACAGCGGAATCATCGGCTTGCTCAGTTTCGATTCACAGAAGTTTTTAATGAGATAAGACGTTAATCGATTATTAGTCAGTTCAATCAATGAACGGTAAAGAACTTTAGCGGCAGTATTAAACATTGATTACTCCTATGAATTTTCCTATAGTAATAAAAATAAAACACCATAAAAACGCTCCGATGGCGGCGAAGCATAAGTAGGTTTTGAATTCCATTCTGCCGATTCCGGAAAAGTAGCAGGTCACGTGTCTGATGCCGGGGATGAAATAACCTAAAATAATAGTGTACGGCCCGTACTTCTTCATCCACCTGTCTACTTTCTCCATCCTCTTTTCCTTCAGGCCGACCCATTTCCCGAACTTATTAATAAACGGCCGGCCGGCTTTTCTGCCGATGAAGTAGCTGATAATCATCCCCAGGAGCGCTCCGATAAAGCTGATCAGAATGGAGAGCCCGTAATTCAGCACGTTTAAATGAGCGAAGTAGCCCACAAGCGTCATCATGACTTCATCCGGAATAGGCAATCCGATAATACCGAGTGTCAGCATAAGAAAAATCGCGATATATCCGTAATCGGATATTAATTGCTGAACTAATTCCATCTTCTGCTCTCCAGGTTTTCAGGCGCCTGTTTTTTAAAGTGCGGAAATTTAATGTTGCTGACCATTAAATAACCGAGCGCGATCGTTCCCGCCCCCAGAAGAAAAGCGTTATTGATAAAGCTCAAAATGACAAGACACATACCCGCAAACGGAATCGGCATCCCGATAAACGTCGGCAGCTTGCTTTGTTCAATATTAAATCTCGAAAGACGGATCATCCCGCAGATGCTGTAGGAAAGCGCGATTAAAATTCCGATGAACGGAATCGTATATAGCGAAACACTGTAAGCGAGCATGGACGGCGCTACGCCGAACGTCACGAGATCAGCAAAAGAGTCAAGCTCCCTTCCCATCTCCGATACCGCGTTCAGCTTACGGGCGGCCAAACCATCAAAGAAATCAAGAAACATCCCGGTGAAAATAAAGATCACCGCAGAGTGTATATTATGATACAAAAGGGAATGAATCGATAAGAGCCCGCAAATAAAATTTCCAATTGTAATCATACTAGGTATATAATTCACAGTTTACACAAACCCCCAATTAAAACCATATCAAATCGGACTGCGTATGCATAAAGGCTCCATTTTACGGAAACATAAAATGAAATTCTTTCAATGCTATCATTCAAATTCTTTTATTATACAGCATTTGGTGTTATTTGAACAATCTAATCTGGTGATTTTTGTTTTTTCGCCGTTCATATTAAGGTAAGCAATCATGGATGCCTTTATTCCGGATTACCCTGCTTCAATATTCCATGCCGCGATCCGGATTGTCCGTTCTTGATGAATGAAAAGCCGTATGATGTATTGTTATTTCCTTCTCCGTGAAATGAGAACATTACATATAACGATTGCGGACATAAAAAGTTTCATGAATTAAAAAGCCGGCACAAAACGGCCTCATACATTATCTCACAACCCCGTTTTCCAGTATATAGTCTGCCAAACAAAAAAGGCGCCTTACCATTACGGTAAAAACGCCTTTTAAGATCATTTTATGTAATTGATAAATGACTGAGTGCTTCGGCCGCTCTTTCTCTGGCTTCTTCAACGGTCTCAGCTGCAGAAAGCGCAACCGCCATACGGCGTCCTACTTTCGTGACGGGTTTACCGAATACGCGGACCTGAGTGCTTTTTACCCCCAAAGCCTTCTCCAAACCTTCAACCGCATAATCAGCAAGCTCTTTTGGCGCCTTCAGCGGACGGCTTGCCCCCGGCGACAGCTGAGTGATTTCCGGAATCGGGAATCCCAATACCGCGCGGACATGAAGCGCAAACTCCGACAAATTCTGCGTTACAAGCGTAACGAGCCCCGTATCATGCGGACGGGGAGACACCTCGCTGAAATATACTTTATCTTCAGTAAGGAAAAGCTCCACCCCGAACAAACCGTATCCGCCGAGCTCGTCCGTTATGCTTTTCGCAATGTGTTTCGCCTCTTTGATCTGCTGTTCCGTCATATGATGAGGCTGCCATGATTCAATATAGTCACCGTCTTTTTGTTCATGTCCGATCGGCGCGCAAAAGGACGTACCGTTCGCCGCACGCACTGTCAGAAGAGTGATTTCTGATTCAAACGGAATGAATTCCTCAACGATGACCCGGCCGTTTTTCACCCGGCCGCCTTCCATCGCCATGTCCCAGCAGCTTTTCAGCCCGGAAGCCGAGCGGCACACGCTTTGCCCTTTTCCGGAAGAGCTCATCAGCGGTTTTACCACGCACGGAAAGCCGATTGTTTCCGCCGCTTCTTTAAATTCTTCATATGTATTCGCGAATTCATAGCCGGCAGTCGGAAGATGAAGCGTCTCTGCCGCAAGCCGTCTGATGCCTTCACGGTCCATCGTCAGCTTTGCCGCACGCGCATTCGGAATGACGTGAAAACCTTCTTCCTCAAGCTTCAGCAGCTCATCCGTCGCAATGGCTTCCACTTCCGGCACGATCAAGTCCGGTTTTTCTTTCTCAATGACTTCTCTGACCTGCGCTTTATCAAGCATATCAATCACATAGCTTTTGTGCGCGGCCTGCATGGCGGGAGCATGCTCATAGCTGTCAACGGCTACAGTGACAACCCCGAGCCGCTGCGCTTCAATGACGACTTCTTTCCCCAGCTCGCCTGATCCTAATAACAACATCTTCTTCGCCTGATACATGTCCTTTGGCCCCTCCCTTTCTATACCCCACTCATTATAACGGAAATATTCAAAAAATAAAGACAAGATAGATGACAAGCTCTATCCTGTCTTTTGCGCTGATTCGAGCGATTCAATCGCAGCTGACACGTCCTTCTCGCGATATTGCCCCATTAAGCATAACGATTCTTCCGCCCGGCAGGCGTGAGAAGCAATACAGCGCTTGGCTTCCTCATGGTTGTCAAGGATGCCGAGATCACAGAGGCTGACGGGGAAACCGAGCCGGCGGTAAAACGGAAGCAGCTCTTCAATCTCAGGTCTCCGATTCTCAAGCGCGAGCTGCACCAATATGCCGTAAGCAACCTTCTGGCCATGCAGCACCTGATGTGTCTCCTGAAGAAAACTGAGTCCGTTGTGGACCGCATGCGCCCCTGCCATCCTGCACAAACGGCCGCCATACCCGCCGACCGTTCCCGCAAGCATAATGATCGTTTCCGCCGTATGGATGAACGGCACGGACAGCTCGCCTTTCTCCATGCTTCCGACGGCCGCTTCACTGTAACGCAATAACAGATTACGGATATATTCCGCCTGTCTCAGCCCCGCCTGCGCCATCAGCGGCGCCGCCTCCGTATTTCTGATGACCGCCTCAGCCTCATACCATTTCGCCAGCGTATCACCGATCCCGCTTTTCATATATTCAATGGGAGAGGAAAGCAAAAACAGCGGATCAACAAGCGTCAAATAGCTTGAACGCTTATGATAATCAACTCTGATAAAATTGCCGCTCTCATCATATATGACACTCAACGGCGTACTTGCCGCACACGTCCCCGCAATGGAAGGAACCATCACAGCTTCAATATCAAGCCGGTCTGCCGCCGCTTTTGCCAAATCCAAAATCGTGCCGCCTCCGATACCGATGATCACATCCGCGTCTTCCGCCTGCTCACAGACCTTACGCACCGCCTCAGGTGAACAGTATCCTTTATGCTGAATCACATCCCAGGAAGAACCGCCGCCGTAATCGGAGAACGCCTGATAGGATTTGATTCCGGTCACAATAACGGGTTTTCTGAATGTCTCCAGCAGCCCCAGAAGTTCTTTTGCGATTCCTTCCTTGCATATGTACTGATTCGGGCCGCTTCGGACGATATCTTCAGGCTTCATTCGAATCTCTCCTTTGGCTGGAATTTATATATATTTTCCCACTTGTCAGAAAATACATCAACCGGAGGTGCGTCAGCGCTTCGCTTCTTCCGCCTCCAAAAACAGCTCATCAAGCCGCTCCAAAGCCTCTGCCTTTTCAAAACTGCTGAACCACAGATCATCATAAGAATCAAGGATGCGGTAATGGTGGGAAATCAAATGCTGCTGCAAGCGGAACTCGCCTTTTTTCTCGATGGCTTTCCACCACACCTTGCCGCCCATCGTCTTCCCCTTCGGCCTGTCAATTGTGCGGTGAGCAACCGTTTCAATGACCTCCAGCGGATCATCTCCTAATACGGATTGCAGTGTTTCACTTGATCTGAAAAGCGCGCAAACCGCCACAACATGCGGCCATTCCGCAAGCGCCCGCCCTTTCTCAATCTGCACCAGCGACTTTTTAGAAAGGCCGATCACATCCGCCATTTTCTCCTGTGTGTAGCCTCTCTCCGACCGGATTTTCTTCAGCTGGACTGAGACAAGCTCAGTCATATAATCTTGATCCATCTCAACCTCCATATTTATCAATATAGCCATTTTACACCGCGGCACGCCTTTTTTATATCAGAACATTTTCAAACGAAGCAAAAGAACCCGGGATTGGCTTATCATTGAAGCGATGTACCTTTCCGCATAATCCAGAATGATGCGGTGAAATACAAACGTACGCCCGAAGAGACAGGTGCGGGCTCCCTGGCGGTTGAGCTCCGGACAAAATAAAAAGCTGCCGCAGCTGCAGCAGCTAAAACTTTATAGACCGGAAAATCAGCATTATGAAGCGAATACAATCCATCTTGCACTATAATTGACACGTTTTTTCGAACCCTGATTGACCATTTTAAATCTGTATGAATCTCCTTTTTTTAACGAAGGTGTTTCAAAATAAGTCGTTCCATTTTTCTTTGCATTGGCGGTTTTGATTGTTTTCCAGGCACCTTTGCCGTTGACTTGCTTTTGGACGTATATTTTATACGTGCCCTTCCCTTTACTGTTGGATTTAAAAGTCACGGCTCTCAAGGTGTACTTTTTTGTCGTTTTAGTGAATTTAGGGTGATATGTATTGATCACATAGTTAGTGAAATACCCGCTTTTATAAGTATGAAGCCAGTCTTTAGCCTCTGCTTTTTGCGGAGAAGAAAAACCCATAAAACCAATTCCGCTGATTAAAAGAGTAAAGATAATGATGAGCGACTTAAAAATCTTTTTGCTTTTCATCGAGAAAATCCTTCCTTCCTGTAACTATTTACCCTATTTATGTTAATGACAATATAGCCAATCATAAATCCGTCCAACTAACCATTTTGACCGCAGGAAGAGATGTGAACAGCCCTTAAAATGACTATATGACTACTACTTATGATTCTTGTTATTTTTGATTAAGTGATAAAGTTACTTTAAACCGCTATTCATTTTGTTGTTTTTATATCAATTGTCATAGCGAGGTCTTTTCCTATCAATGCCTCTCTTTCGGCGTTTGTTCTGCGGCTGTATGATGGGGCTCTCCTTGGATAAACTCCTGCACCCATGACAAACTGTCATACGTTTGCCACCTATGAATGAACGCACACTACACGCAATGGAGGGATTACAATGGACGAAATGGTCCTGGAAACACAACAATGGCTGAATGAGACGTACAAAGGCAGACACGGGTACAACAAAGTGCCGGAAAACGGAAAAACGGGCTGGGATACCATTTACGGTCTGACACGGGCGCTTCAAATTGAGCTTGGTATTTCAGAACCTGCCGATAACTTCGGACCGACGACACAAAGATTGTTTAAGCCGTTGAAAAAGCAGGCTCCCGATTCTAAGCCGACAAACATGAATTACATTCTGCAAGGGGCGCTGTGGTGTAAAGGTTTTAACCCCGGCGGATTTTCAGGCGTTTTCTATGAAAATACCGAAAGCGCTGTAAAAGAGTTTCAAAAAGCGGCCGGGCTCACTAAGCAAGACGGCATCGTCACGGCACTCATTATGAAAGCCTTGCTGGATATGAGCGCTTTTCGATTAGTAGCGGGAGGCGACAAAAGAATCCGCCAAATCCAGCAGAACCTGAACCGGGATTACAATGACTACATCGGCTTGATGCCTTGTGACGGCTTATATGCCCGCGATACAAACAAGGCTCTCATTTATGCCCTGCAAAAAGAAGAAGGCATGAGCACAAGCGTCGCCAATGGATTTTTCGGAAACGGAACGACCAGCTTATGCCCTACCTTGACTCCCGGCGATTCACGGACAGGCTTTGTCTTGATTGTCCAATACGCGCTTTACTGTAATGGGGAAGCGTTTGATCCCGGTGAATTCGACGGAAAATACGGCGTCGGAGTTGTATCGGCAGTGAAAGCTTTCCAAAAGTTTATGTGCCTGCCGCAGACTGGTTATGCGGACATGCCGACGATTAAAGCTTTATTATCAAGCTCAGGCGACACAACACGGGCTGCTTCAGCTTGTGACACCGCTGCCATTTTGACGGCAGATACGGCCAAAACTTTGCGTGAGAATGGCTATAAGATCGTGGGAAGATATCTGACCGGGAATGTGCGGACAAGCAGCGGACTGACATCGAAAGCGTTAACGTCAAAAGAACTTTCCACGATTTTCAATGCCGGCTTAAGCGTGTTTCCGATTTATCAGGACGGCGGCTATGAATCTTCTTATTTTGTAAAAGACCAAGGAACGAGAGATGCGTACAGCGCTGCATCAGCCGCCCGAAGATTAGGTTTTCCGTCAGGAACGACCATTTACTTTGCGGTCGATTTCGATGCGTATGATTATGAAGTCACAGATAAAATCATCCCTTACTTTCAAGAAATCAAGTCAGCTTTTATGAAAATGCAGGCGTTCTCAACTGCGCCGAAATATGAAATCGGCGTATACGGACCGAGAAACATTTGTATCCGGACGTCAGAAGCAGGTCTGACCAAATATAGCTTTACGGCTAACATGTCGACCGGATTCAGCGGCAACCTCGGATACCCGATGCCGAAAAACTGGGCTTTTGATCAATTTTATGAAGGCACGATCGGAAGCGGAGCGGGAAAAGTCGCCATTGACAAAGACGGATACTCCGGAAAAGACTCGGGTGCAAGCAGCGTCCATCCGCCTTCTGATCCCGTGTATGATGCAAGACTGCGCACACTGACGGATATTTTAACAACCATTCCTGCTTTAGAAAATATATCGAATCTTGCGAATGCCATGTTTGAATTCGACAAGACAGAAACCATTTATGCATCACCTGAAATGGATATTCTTTTATCTACTTCACTTTTGGCAACAGTGCCAAGCGAAGGTTCTCCCAACACAGTTACCATTACAAATGGCAAACCGGGAGCTTATATTACCGGTCTGATGGGAGATTCACAAGTCTCTTTTACAGCATCACAAATTGATTCCTATCAAAACCTGCTTAACAGTCTGAGCTTGTCAGTCCGCAACGGTTATTTAGAAGTGTATGTCAATCCGGCTGCAGGATCGCTGAATATTCAATTTAAAATTTATACACCTGATATTCCGGTCGGTGACAGTGCTACAACTGGACTAACAACTACCATTACATTTAAAATAAAACAAAAGAGCTTCAGGTTGCCGGATTCCGAAGAGGTGTACTCCCCGGATTGGAATTCTGTCGTGAATACCATGGCTATTGCAGGCGCAGGAATTATTGTTATTGTAGGGATCGGTGCTTTAGTCGTTTTAGCACCTGAATTAGGAGGAGCTGCAGCCTTGTTCAGCACGGTTTTATCACTATTTCTATAATTGAACAGGCAGCTCCTTGCTCCAGGAATGCTCAATGAGTATTCTTGGAGTTATTTCTAAAGGAGGATTCGCATGAAGATTGATATGCAGACATACAAGGAAACCGTTCAAAAAATAGAAACCGATTTGATTCCGCGAAGTCAAAATGACAAAGAACTGCTTACATACTTAATGAAACAAGATTCGCTCACACTGAATCAAATGAAAATGTGTTTCACTGAACCGCCCCTCACCTTCCAACATACTGTCAAAATCGTATGTACAGTCACATTCATCACGTTATATATCTTTTTTTTCAGCACTCATTTTAATGATTTGATTGAAATGGCTCTGCAGATGGTTTTCGGCCTGGCCGGCCTTGTTTGGATTATTGCTGTATTTCCGTTTTCAAGAAAAATCCAAGTGTCTGACCGTTTCAGACAAAAATCTGAAAACACCCGTATCACCGGAATGATAGACTTCGTCCTCGAACAACGATACAAAGACATGATCAGTTAAAAACCCCTCTGCTTAAGGGGTTTTTTTATTATGCAATCCCTTCACCCCCCTTATCAAAAAAGGCTCTTCTCCTTTGGAAATAACCGGAACACCCAATTTCGTTTTCAATATAATGAGGTAGTGGATCCGCAAAGAAAGAAGGGCGACATGATGGGTATCATTAATGGCAAAATGTTCATTGACCGATTAAATCAGCTTGGAAATGAGATTTGGCTTGATGGTGAAAAGATCGAGGGACAGATTTCTGAGCATCCCGCATTTAAGGGCCTTCTGGAAACGAAGCGCTCTCTTTATGATTTGCAAACGAAACCGGATATGAAAGATCAAATGACTTACAGTCTTCCCGGTAAAAAAGAACGGGCCGGGCTTTCATACCTGCAGCCGAAAACGAAAGAAGACGTAAAAAGAAGAAGAAACATGTTCGAACATTGGGCCAGACACACGCACGGAATGATGGGACGAAGCCCGGATTATATGAATACCGTGCTGATGAGCTTCGCCTCCTCCGCCGCGCTTTTGAAAGACCGCGAGCATTGTTTTCCGGAACATGTTCAAGCGCTGTACGAACGCGCTGCTGCACAGGATCTTTCTTTTACGCACACGTTTATCACCCCTCAGGTGAATCGTTCACAAATGGGTGTAAACGTATCGCCGACACCTATCTCGGCAAAAGTCGTCGATAAAAATGAAAAAGGCCTCATCATACACGGCGCCCGGATTTTAGCCACACAAGGCGGCCTGACGGATGAAGTGCTCGTGGTTTCTCTGCCTAAAATGTATTTTGAATCGGATGAAGCGTTCGCTTTTTCAATCCCTTCCAATACAAAGGGAGTAAAATTCATCTGCAGGGAATCTTTCGTACTCGGAAAATCATCGTTTGATTATCCGCTCAGCTCAAGATATGAAGAAATGGATTCTATCGTTGTATTTGATCACGTTTTGGTCCCTTGGGAACGCGTATTTTTTTATAATAATTACGAGGCGGCTTTTGATTTTAATATGAAAAGCTCTTTTAACGCCTTCTCATTTCATCAAGTCATCACGAGACAAATTGTAAAGACGGAGTTTCTCCTGGGCCTCGCCCAAACGCTTGTCGAAGCGATAGATGTGGGCGAATATCAGCATATTCAGGCTAAGATGGCTGAAATCATCACCGGTCTGGAAACGATGAAAGCCCTTTTGGAAAAGTCGGAGAATGATGCGGAAACAGATGAATGGGGTTATATGCGTCCGAGTGTCACTCCGCTTCGTGTGGTCAGCGCGATTTTTCCCGACATCTACCCGCGCTTCACGGAAATCATTCAGCTGATCGGGGCAAGCGGAATGGTGACTTTGCCGACTGAAAAAGCGTTCCGTTCTGACATCAGAGGAGACCTTGACCAATATTTGCAGGCGGCCGAATTGAACGCTGAGGACCGGGTAAAAGTGTTCCGCCTCGCATGGGATTTGACCATGAGCCCCTTCGGAACAAGACAGACACAATATGAGCGGTACTTCTTCGGTGACCCCGTCCGCTTAACCAGCCATCTGTACAGAAGCTATCCAAAAGAAGAACAGACCGCGGTCATCAAGGAATTCCTGCACATTCATAAATAAAACAAAGCAGAGAGCGCATCTCTGCTTATGATAGCTGGATCGGCTGCCGCCGATCCTATTTTTTATTTTGGCTGATCACCACCATCGTAATATGCGATAACGCGAAAGAGACAAGCGTATACACGACGGCCCACCCGATAAACGAGAAATTCAATACGGTAAAGGTGCATATAAGGCAAACGGCCAAAGCGGCAGCCGGCATAATGAACGCGTTTTTAAACAGGTACGTTCCGGCGACTGACAAGATGATGATACAAAGCGGCAGAACACCGAACGCAAAATCCAATTCATCAATCAACAGATGCACTCCCTTCGCTTTTCTTAGTCCGGCCTAACACATCTTATGCCTGAGTACAAAATCGAGTACTTCAAATCTTTCGCGCTCCGGCTGATTTTCCCTCCGGTTATTTATTCAAAAAAATGAAAACTTTCCTTAAAGCGTTTACATTCACGTCAGACTGTGATAATTTAAGAAAGCGCTATCATACACAAGTTAATGATTTTTGGATGGAGATGAGGAGAACCAGGAAACCCCGCCCTTTCACAAGGGTGATTTCTGGTTCTTTTTGTCATTTTCAAGGAAAGGAGTCATACATACATCATGATAGACGTTCAGCAAAGGGGAGGATATGATGTTTCAATTGTTTAAGCCGGCTCCGCATATTGAGAGATTGGATGATTCAAAGACGGATGCGGCCTATAAACGGCTCAGGCTGCAAGTATTTTTGGGGATTTTCATCGGGTATGCCGGGTATTATTTGCTTCGCAAAAACTTTGCCTTCGCTATTCCTTATTTTCAGGAACAAGGGTTTTCAAAAGGGGAACTTGGCTTGGTGCTTGCGGCCGTATCAATCGCTTACGGCTTCAGTAAATTTATTATGGGGATGGTGTCTGACCGCTGCAACCCGAGGTATTTCCTTGCGACGGGTCTGTTTTTGTCAGGTGTCGTAAACATTTTATTTGTTTCCATGCCGTGGGTCACGTCAAGCGTGACGATTATGTTTATTTTTATGTTTATTAACGGATGGTTTCAAGGAATGGGCTGGCCGCCTTGCGGACGGACGATGGCTCATTGGTTTTCCATCAGTGAACGCGGCACGAAAATGTCGATATGGAATGTCGCCCATAACATAGGCGGAGGTATTCTCGCCCCGCTCGTGACTCTCGGCATCGCCATGTTTGTTACTTGGAAAAGCGTGTTTTTCTTTCCGGCGATTATCGCCATCGTCATTTCATTTGTGATTGTTCTTCTCGTACGGGACACGCCGCAATCCTGCGGGCTTCCGCCGATTGAAGAATACCGGAATGACTATCCGAAGCATGCGTTCAAAGACCAGGAAAAAGAGATGACGACCAAAGAAATTCTTTTCAAATACGTGCTGAATAATAAGTTTCTGTGGTATATCGCATTTGCCAATGTCTTTGTTTATTTCGTACGGTACGGTGTCGTTGACTGGGCGCCGACTTATTTGACGGAAGCGAAAGGGTTCTCTCCTGAAGATTCCAGATGGTCTTATTTCCTTTATGAATATGCGGGAATTCCGGGAACGATTTTGTGCGGCTGGATCAGCGACCGGTTTTTCAAAAGCCGCCGCGCGCCGGCAGGCGTACTGTTCATGGCCGGCGTATTTATCGCTGTATTGGTCTACTGGCTTAACCCTGCCGGTCATCCGCTCATCGATAATATCGCGCTGATCAGCATCGGCTTCTTAATCTATGGACCTGTCATGCTGATCGGGCTTCAGGCCATTGACCTTGCGCCTAAAAAAGCGGCGGGAACGGCAGCCGGCTTAACCGGGTTTTTCGGCTACATCGGAGGCTCTGCTTTCGCCAACGCCATCATGGGTTATGTCGTAGACCGCTTTGACTGGAACGGCGGCTTTATCATGCTTATCTCCTCATGCGTGCTGTCCATCGTCTTCTTGGCTATGACGTGGAATACGGGCAAGCGGGCGGAGCATGTGTAAGAAAACAACATAAAAGATTAATATTTTTGCAGTACAGCATTTACAACGATTTTCTACGCTAGAGACAGATATTGATTTTTAAGGGGGAAGAAAACATGCGGAAACATAAATTGTTTGCTCTGGTATTGCTTTCATTCGGTTTATTGTCATTCATCGTCACGCCTGTATCGGCGGCGGGAAAAGGAAACCTCTTGTCTCCTGACAGAATTTTGACCATTGCCCACCGCGGTGCTTCGGGATATGTCCCGGAGCACACGATCCTTTCTTATGAAACTGCGCAAAAAATGAAGGCTGACTATATTGAGCTGGATTTACAAATGACAAAAGACGGCAAGCTGATCGTCATGCATGATGAAAAACTGGACCGCACCACAAACGGACAAGGCTGGGTGAAGGATCATACATTAGCCGAGATTCAAAAGCTCGACGCCGGCTCTTGGTTCAATAAGGCCTATCCGGAAAAAGCAAAACCGCAATACGCCGGACTTCGCGTTCCCACACTTGATGACGTGTTAAAACGGTTCGGCAGACATGCAAACTATTATATTGAAACAAAGGCGCCCGAAACATATCCGGGTATGGAAGAAAAACTGATCGCTTCACTGAAAAAACACAAATTGGCAGGTAAGCATGCGAAACTTGGACAAGTTATCATTCAGTCTTTCAGCAGGGACAGCCTTCTGAAAATCAAACAGCTCGATCCGAAACTTCCCGCCGTCCAATTGCTTGAAGCGGAACAGATGACGTCAATGACTGACGCAGATTTAACGGACATTAAAACATATGCCGTCGGAATCGGACCGGATTACAAAGCGCTGAACGCTCAAAATGTCCGAAACATTCGCAGCCACGGCCTTCTGCTTCATCCTTACACCGTAAACAGCGAGGCGGACATGCGCCGTCTGCTGAATTGGGGCGTAACCGGTGTGTTTACCAACTATGCGGATATATTTAATTTTGTTAAATCTAATAGGGATCAATAGGTTTACGAATCTAAAGATTTCAAAACAAAAACTGCACGTATATCGCGTGCAGTTTTATAATATTAATTTTAAATATTTCTCCCTTTAAATAACGGTCTTAGTATATTCTTAACTTTTGCTTTAATAGATTTGCCCTTATAAATAACAGGAACACTTTGTTGCAAATGACCAATAATCACTTCTGCATTCTTTTTTAGCTTAATTTGTTTTAACTCCTGCTTAGTTACTTCAAAACTAAAATCATATGACATTTTTTTTCGAGTAGAATCTTTAAGTACCACATCAGGTTTAAACATAAGAAACCTTCCAAAATTAACCTGGAAAGAATTCTGTTCTCCAAAACTTAAATCTGTTTCACAATCAAAATGTCCTTTAATCCTAGGACCGCTGCAGGTTAACACAAAGTTTTTAAAATGTAACATTTGATGTTTAACAACAAGAGAAAGATTACCCCATTTAGTTAGATACGAGTTTATAACGATAGGTTCTTTACATCCTTTTGCAATATAAGAAGCATTTTTTAAATAAACGCTTTCTTTCGATTTTAATCTCAATGATTTCGTATAATCTTCTATCTTACTAATTAATCTTAAATCTAATATACCATCTTCGCTATTTAAGTGGAGCAAAGATTCTATAGGTATATACGCGTGAAAATAAGTGATTTTTTCTTTTGTTATAATTTGCGTATCTATTTCAAAAGGATATTTTTTTTCAAAAAGGCTTCTATAAGCTGGAAATGAAATTGTTTTATCTTTTTGTTCTCTCAAAGAGACTTCGATAAATAAACGCTCATTTGAGGAGTCAACATGTGAATGATAACAAAAACCCTCTAACAAAACGGCATTCTCTAATTTCTCTATTTTTGTTATTTCTCCTTCAAATTTATTATTACGATGAAAGGAAATAGACTCATGCAAGGCCAAATTGTATGCTAATTCTGGTTTTGGATAGACCTTTCCATGTTGTACTACCATGTTACCAGGTTGTTTTTCAGCGTACCAGAAAGAAATTAAATCCTCCAATTGTCCTTTCTCAATTAAACGTAATAAGAGTTTATGGCGGGAAGAAAACTGCTGGTAGTAATCTAAGTATTGATACTTGTCAAGCATTTTCTTTAATTTATTAAAAATAAAGATTTTATCTTCAATTAGAAAAGACTTTGAAATCAGTGCGCTTAACTCCACTTCCATAATCCTTTCCCAGTAATGAAAGAAAATCAGCCGTTTTTTATCTGTTTCAAGGTTCAGTAATTCAATAGATGCCAATGTTTCTTCGATTCTGAACATAAAACTTTCACCTGATAATGGTTTCTTAGTAAGTTGAACCCTTCCTATTGTTTGATGATTGGTCAAATAATAACATGGGTAATCTTTAACAAGGGCTATGGAATTTGAATATGCATACGCTTGAATCATAAACGGTTGATCTTCTCCTAGAGAGAAGTGTTCCGGAAAACGAATATTATGTTTAATTAATAACTCCCGTTTAAATAGTTTTTGAGCACTCATCGTAAAAAGAGCATTGGAACCAGGGAAGGAAAAACAATCTGGATTCTTTTTAAATACAGCCACAGGAACACCTCTATTAATTCCTTCATAACGGCCGATAATTATATCACTTTGATACTGAACTATTTTTTCTTCCATCTTTTCTAAAGCTTCAGGTCCTAAATAATCATCTCCGTCTAGAAAATAAATATAATCACCTGTTGCTGCTTCTATAGCTTTGTTCCTCGGTCTGCCAGGTGCGCCGCTATTCTGCTGATGAATTACTTTAATAAACTTGTACTTGCTCATGTATTCATCTAAAATATTACCGCTTTTATCAGTTGAACCATCATTTACACAGATAATTTCAAGTTTGTCCTCTCCAACTGTTTGGTTCACCACGCTATCAAGACAATCTCTAATTGTGTTTTGATCATTATAAACCGGAATAGCTACAGTAAATATCATCTTTTTTCTCCTTAATTATTTTTTCCTATATAAAAACAAGTCCAGAATTATTCGTTTCCAATTTTAAAAGTTTACCATAATTTCTTTCTTTTATAAATATGGTTAAAAATTTTAATGTGTTTTTAAACCTAGCCACCGTAATCTAGATAATAAGATGGAATATTTCCAGTAATTAAATCGGATTCCATAAGGCCCCTAACAAATGTTCAAAATAAAAATACATTAGTACAGGCTTTGATTCATTTTCTCTTTGAATTTGGAAAGCTCACTTCATTTAATCCTAATTACGATACTTTGCGGATTTTTAATTTCACCCATGAAAAAACACCTCTAAGTCGTTTTCAGGTATTATACCTGCTTTTCAACTTAAAGGTGCCTTTGTCCTGCGCTTACAGGCTCAGACTCTCAAAAACTTCAACTTTTTATAACTTATTCTTTTCCGGCAGCGGCTTCCGCCTGTCCGCCTTTTAATTGATCGTTGATTGCTTTGGCGTCTTTCAAATACTCAGTCTTGAATCCGCTCTTCAGGGCCCACGCATAGAAGGCAAGGGCAACGATTGCGATCAGCCCCATATCCCAGCCGTACGGAATGATGTTCAGACCGCCGAATTTTTCACTTCCGAGCCATGAAATGACCATCATGCTGAGCAGATAGACAACCATCCAGACGCCGCCTTTAAAGTTTCTGCGGAATCCTTTCCACTTCGCTTTCGCTTGGTAGTAGAAATAAATCGGAAGGCCGATCAAAATGATAAACAGCACCTGCCCTGTTAACGGCCAGCGCGCCCAATACAGCACGAGAGACGCGAACACGAAGCCGAGCGGTGCAACCACGCTGAGGCCTTTCAGACGGAGAGGCCGGTACAAATCCGCCGCCGTCCGCCGCAGCGTCATCACCGTCACGGGACCCGTGATATAAGAAATCAGCGTCGCAACGGAAATGATTTCAGCAAGCACGCCCCATCCTCTGAATAAAAACAGAAAGATAAACGATACGATCAGGTTGAAAATCATCGCTTGGCGCGGCACGCCGTACAGCGGATGAAGCTTTCCGAAAATGCTCGGCATATATTTATTTTTTTCCATGCCGTAAATCATGCGTGACGTCGTGGCGGTATATGTGATACCCGTTCCTGACGGAGATACGAACGCATCCGCATAAAGAATAATGACAAGCCAGTTGATATTCAATGCGATCGCCAAATCGGCAAATGGAGAGTTGAAGTTCAGGTGACTCCAGCCGTGAACAATCATGGAAGGTTCAACCGCACCGATAAATGCGATTTGCAATAGGACGTAAATGACGGTTGCGACCAACAGCGAACCGACAACCGCAATCGGAATCGATTTGCCGGGATTTTTTGCTTCTCCGGCCATGTTAATCGGGCTTTGAAACCCGTTAAACGCAAATACGATACCTGATGTGGCCACCGCCGTCAGCACGCTCGCCCAGCCGTTCGGCGCAATGCTTGAACCGGATGTGAAGTTTCCGCCGTGAAAACCGGTAAACAGCAGCGCTCCGATTGTCAGCCCCGGAATAATGATTTTAAAGACGGTAATCAATGAATTCGCTTTTGAAAATAAGTTAACTGTCCAATAATTCAGTAAAAAGTAAATAATCAGTAATACGGATGCGAAGCCGAGCCCCTCTCCCGTAAGAGTGCCGTTGTGAACGAGATTGCTTGTCCATTTTGCCCATTCCCACGGCCATGAGCTCATGTATTGAACAGACGCAACCGCTTCCACCGGAATAACGGAAACAATCGCAATCCAGTTTGCCCATCCTGCGATAAATCCAATAAATGATCCATGAGAATATTGAGTATATTTTACCATTCCCCCGGCTTCCGGGAACATTGAACCCAATTCACTGTAAGAAAGTGCGATAAACAAAATAACGATCATACCGATAATCCAGGAAATAATTGCGGCAGGTCCCGCAATCTGAGCCGCCCGCCACGCCCCGAATAACCAGCCGGAGCCAATCATCGACCCAAGTCCGACCATCATGAGTGCAAACGTTCCCATTCTGCGATGTAATTGATTCATAAAGTTAACACCTTTCAATTAAAATATGACTCCAGCGCTATCATATATTTATAATATTATTCTGAAAATAGTTTTGTCAATCTTTATCGCATTAAAGCGGCAAGCCAAAATTAACCTTCCGATGTTTAAACAGCCGTTAAGCGGGAATAACTACTGCAAGCCAGAAATAGAAAGGAGTTTTTATCGTGAAACAAAAACTGCTCATTTCAGGACTTGCCGTGTCGACTGTCGGAGTGACTTCCTACCTGCTCAAAGATAAATCAAACCGCCAAAAGGTGATGAACTTTATCCGCAATATGAAAACATCGCTCTCCGGGAAGCAGGATATTGAATCATTCCCCGTCAACAAAGCAGGCAACCCGCATCCCGAAGATATTGAAGATAACAAAATGGTATCCGAAGGCTCCATGTACCCGGTTCAATATTATGATGACAAGAAGAAATAATCTGTTCCCGGGCTGCCCGGCCGTATCAAACGGCGGCAGCTTTTTTATGCAGACGGCGTTTGATAGAACCGCCAATATTGGCGCGAGCCTTTATCCCGCACGGTAATGCCCAGTTTGGATATTTCCGCTTTCAGTTCTTTCGCATCAGCCTTTTCCTCCTCTTTCAGCGCCTTTTCTCTCGCTTTTAAAAGAGCATTTGCCCCTGGCTCCAAATCCGGCGTGTCCGGCACCCACCGTTTGTATTCTTCTTTAAAAGGATCTTCCGTCCCCAGCCAGACATACCCATGCGCGCGAAACGCATCAGCCGCTTTTTCAACCGCCGGCTCAAGCTTCTCCCGAAAAAGCTCCTGTCCTTCAGTGCCTAATAAGACAAGATGCTTCTCATCCGTAAACACACCGGAAATGCTGTCTTTCGAAAACACGCTTTCTTCATTATATATGGTTAAGGACACCTCGCTATCCGTCACGACTGCCACAAGAGTTTCTTTAAAAGCTGCCCGCGTCAGCCACACTCCCCCGATTAAGCCGATAACGGCGGTTGCAGCCGCAGCCTTCCATCCGTGAAAAGAAGCGATAATGTCCAGCGGCCCGTGAAAAGGCAGCCAATCCAATGTTACGGCCCACTTCGCAATGACCGGCAGAAACCATCCGATGACCAGCCCCAATAATGGCGGCACCAGAAAAACCAAAGCTTTTTCAACCGATGACAACTCAAGAACCGTCTGTTTTTTTTCGTCGTTCATGTTTCTCCTCCGTCTGTGTTTTTCACAACTATCCATTATACAAAGGGTTGGATGATTCTGTAAACTGTTTCCGAAACAATAAAAAGCCTCCCGACCGCCGGGAGGCTTTTTAAAACAGGAGCTCATATACTTCATTCAATTCCATCGTGCGCTTCTCATCCTGCTCGTTCTCAGCATATTTGATTTCCTTTTCAAGCACCTGATTCAGCGCGTCCATTTCCAAATCATTTAGATCTTTCACAAACTCGCCCTCATTTGCATAATGCTTCACCTGAAGCTTTTTATAAATCCCTCGGCACACATCATGCTCCAAGTGGTTCGAAAGCGACTCGCGCAAATAGCCGAGTGTCCTGTCCATCATGTAAGCCCTCCCTTTTCTTTAAGAATAGCTTCCCGGAAAGAGAGAAAAACTATACATGAAAGCACCGAACGGCTGTTTTAACTCTGTACCTGAATGGAGAAAAATCCGCTGCTTAACGGCGTGTACGGCCCGTTCAGCCCCGTTGCGGAGAAAGAGAACGTTCCTGAACTGACATAAGAAAGAGGAACACTGTAATATTTAATGTAGCCTGTAACGATATTGCCGTTTTTCGTATATTCATCTTCCAGCGCTTTTGACGTAAGATTTGTAATATTCGTTCCGTTGTTAAACGCCTGGATCGTGTTATTGTTCGGATACCCTTGGAAATATACGGCTAAATAACCCGTTGTACCCTTCATCGGTTTTGATGCGCTGATTTGGTTCGGCCCGATATTTTCCCATTGGTAACTCTGACCGTCAGACGTCACACCGATAATACGGATTTGTGTTAAAGCAGGAGCCGGCGCCGCAGACGCTGACGGAGCCCACAACCCGCTCACAAGCAACAAAGCAGCGGCGGCCGCGGCAAATAGCATAACGAGTCTCTTTTTCATGTTTCTTCCTCCCTGATGGTTCAAATTTATAATTATGTTAAATATTATAAGTTTTATTTTATCAGAGAAATCAATAGATAGACAGAATCAATCAGTCAAATTGGTGAACTTTTTATATAAAAAAGCTATCTCCTAAAGGAGATAGCTTATATAACATTATTTCTTTCCACACTCCAAAATTGTGTATTTACTCGGGGTCTGAATTACATTTAATAGTGTTAATCCGGCTTTCTCAATCAATTGTTCAAACTCGGTTTTCTTTCTGACTCTGCCGCCTGCAGAGCATACTAAAAATAATAAATCACGAAAAGCTTCTTCAGGGGACAGCTTGTCTGCTTCAGGCACATTTTCAACTATAATCAGCTTGGAATGATCAGACATGGCACCGGCTATATTTTCAAGAATAGCAACCACATGCTCATCATCCCAATCATTTAACACTTTGCTTATCACATACAAGTCTCCCCCGGAAGGAATTTCCTCAAACATACTCCCTTCCGTAAACTGACAGCGTTCGCTCATCTCTGAAGATGCTGAATGCTTTTTTGCACTTTGTATCGTTTTTGGAAGATCAAACAATATCCCCTTTGATTTAGGAGCAGCACCTAAAATGCCTGTTATTAACTGGCCCATTCCTCCCGCGACGTCTACGATAACATCAAACTTTTCAAATGAGTAAGCTTTCAATATGGATGGCAGACTCATTTTTGAATAAATCTCCATCGCCTTATCCATTGTTTTTAAGTAATCTTGATCAAGACTATTATTCTCATACCATTTATCGCCATAAATGGCTTCAAAAGCGGATTTGCCGGTTTTGATACTATAATCCATTTTAAACATAGACTGCACTACTGTTTCATGCAGCAGATATTCTACCAAAGGCTCAATGGATTTTGCTTTCCCAGGCATCAAAGTGGCACCATACTCTGTTACATCATAATAGCCATTTTGAGCTTGGGCGACCAAACCGACGGATTCCAGCGCTCTTAAGAGCCTGAATAAGGCAGAGGGGTTCAATTCAAGGGCTTCAGCTATCGCTTCCGCTGAAGCTGGTCCATTTTGAAAAGCGGAAAATACATCTAATTCTACCGCTGTTTTAACTGCCAGGGAAAACCCCAGCCCTGAAACCATTTGCATGACTGCGGCCTGAGGATATTTCTTCGGTACTTGTTTATCTTGCTGAACTGAATTGGTCATTTACGTTAACCTCCGATTAATTAAATGGTTTCTGCTGCTTTTTTGATATAATGCATATACTGATTGAGCAGATTTTCTACAGTACTCTTATGGTACTGATTTTGATTATATTCAATTCCAATGCTTAATTTTTTCTCTCTTACCAACACAATAAACTTAAACTTGTAATTCCAAATTTCATCTTCACTTATATCATTCCCGGTTGAAAGCGGAGAGACCGTAAAGCTTTCTGTGTGCAGTTCATTATCAAATTCGCCCATATAATTAAATGAAATGTCTGGTTTTGATTTCTCTTTTATACCTTGTTTTAAATATCTTAAAATACCATATCCTATCCCTTGATCAGGAATATTGGCTAAGGTCGAGTTAACATTATCTAAACTCGAACCGATATGATCTGAATCGGAGACCTCCAAAGCCACTGGATAGATTGCAGAAAATCTGCCTACTGTTCTGTAGATATTAAGCTTCTCACTCTGATGAGTGCGGCCATGGTTGCCTAAGTGCACGAGAGATGTATTACTGCCTGTTTGATGTTTTATTGTCAAACCTAAAGCTGTGAGCAAAACAGTCTCAATAGTGAAATGATCTTGTCCTTGAATCGCATTCATTATATCTTCAGTTTCCCGAACATTAAACTGCCTGTATACTTGTCTGTTATCTTTGACTTTGGCAATTTGCCCCTGAATATCAACCGGAATAGACGGAGCATAAACATTTTCGATTTTTGTCCAATACTCTTTCTCAAACAACAGCCGTTCACTTTCAGCATATTTATAGAGATAATCAGACCATTTTAAATACGAATCGGTTTTATTTGGTAATACAATGTCTTCGTTACTTTTAACTTGCTGATATGCTGTATTAAAATCTTCAAGCAGTATTCTCCAAGACATATGATCAATTATCATTTGGTGAATGACGATTAACAGATGTTCCCCATCTGCTTCCTTAATCAGTGCCAATTTAACAAGCGGTCCGTGAGTCAGATCCATACTGGCTTGTATTTGATTTATTTTCATTTTTAAATCTGATTGCGGCATGTTTATTGCATTAATCAGATGAAAGTCAAACAAGTCGCCGTCCGTCAGGCCTCTGATTACCTGTACCATTCTATCGCCTTTACGTTTGAATACTGTTCTCAGACTGTCATGATGCTGAATAATCCGGGTGAAAATGTCTTTTACAATGTCTTCGCCAAACCCGGCTTCCCTGTATAGCATAAAAGAAAGATTCCGATGGTGCAGAGTATCATTATGGCGTTCAGCCAGCCAGCATTGAATTGGCACAAGACCGGCTTCCCCCGTTATCACACTGTTATCAGATGCCGTTGTTATATAACTGACTTTATTCGAAACTCCTTCGATTGTCTGGTAATGAAAAATGTCTTTCACTTCCAGCCTAAGATTGTATTTTTCCATTCTGACCGCTGCTTGTATGGCTTTAATTGAGTCTCCGCCTAAAACGAAAAAATTATCTTTTATACTGATTTTAGAAACTTCAAGAATGTCGGACCAGACCTCACTGACGATTCGTTCAATCTCGTTTCTCGGAGCAATAAAGTGATGCAGCTCGGCATTATTTTCAGCTGGTAGCGGCAAACGTTTTACATCAGTCTTCCCATTGTTCGTCAACGGAATTTTATCTATGCCCATAATGACTGTCGGGACCATATATTCCGGCAGATATTCCAATAAGTATTCTTTTAGCTGAGAAGGCGGCTGCGTATCTTTACATACTGTATAGGCATATATCTGATCATTGTGAGCAATCGCAACCGCTTCTTGAACATTTTGGTGAGACAGCAGTCTGTTTACAATCTCATCCAGTTCAATTCTAAATCCTCTGATTTTTACTTGACGATCGATTCTTCCGGCAAATTCTATATTCCCATCCTCATTCCACTTGCCTAAATCTCCGGTTTTATACATTTTCTCACCAGAATGAACAAGATCCGGGATAAACTTAGCCTCGGTTAGTTCTTCACGATTGCAATAACCCCGTCCAACTCCTTCCCCTCCGATGTATAACTCTCCGATAACTCCCGGCGGCACAGGCTTCTGCTGTTTATCTAGTATGTAGATAGAACAGTTTTTTATCGGCGTGCCGATAGGGATCCTCTTTATATTGGAAATATTATCTGGGTTTATCGTATAAGATGCAGCATCAACACAGCATTCCGTCGGTCCATATACATTTGTTATATAAGGACGGTCATTCTTCTTAAATACTTTATAAAAACGCTTTACTTCTTCAGGTTTAAGCACTTCGCCGCCTATAATAAAATGTTTTACACCTATACGGCCACACTGCGGAGACTCAGAGAGCAGGCTGAGATAGGCTGGTGTTCCATCAGAAATATTTATTTTATTTTGGATATAGAACTCAGCAAGTTTCGTGATATCATGCCTGGCTTCTTCAGAGATGATGTAAAGAGAGTGTCCCAAAAGCAGCGCAGAAAAAATCTGTTTGACAGAAGCGTCAAAGGAAAAGGGTGCCAACAACGCTACATTCTGCCGCCCGCCATGTTTGCAGTAGATACGTTCATGCAGGGCTTCTGTTAAATTCACTATACTTTTATGTTCGATCATCACACCTTTTGGGTGTCCCGTTGATCCAGAAGTGTAGATGATATAGGCAAGGCTGTGCCGTTCCGCTCCTCCTTTAACATTTCTCCCGTCGTCTGGAACTGTTTCCAATTCATTCAGACAAACACTTTCTACTCCGTACCTTTGACAATGATTGTTACGATCCGTCAGTAACAAGCGGGCCCCGCTGTCTTTGAGCATATACTCAACTCTTTCTTGCGGATATGATGGATCAATTGGCAGATAAGCTGCTCCCGCTTTTAAAATTCCCATTACTCCGATGATAAAATCAGTGGTTCGGTCTGCAGCTATGCCCACTGCTTCATTCTTTTTGATACCTTTTTGAATGAGTGCTCTTCCAAGCCGGTTTGCATTTTTGTTCAGCTCACTATAAGTTAAGCTTCCGTCTTGTGCAGACACGGCTATTTGATTCGGCGTTGCTTCCGCCTGCTTCTCAAAAAGCTCACAGATAGATGCATCTGCGCCTCTGCTTCTCAGTGATCTTCCACTGCCACTGTAACTCAACATCTCGCGTCGTTCATTTTCTTCTAAAATGTTAATCTCCCCGATTAGTCCATTTTGACTTTCAACAATATGATTGAGAATCATTAAGAATCGATGTGAGAATTTTTCTACAGTTGTGCGCTTAAACAAGTTTGATGAATAAGTGAACTCAAACTTGATATCCTCTTCTGAAGGAAATGCTTGAAGCAAAAGATCAAATTTGGCTGTTTTGTTTTCGTAAGGATACGGCTTATATTTCAGCCCATTTACTTCAATTGCCGGATTATCCATCAGCTGAAGGACAAACATAACGTTGAAAAGAGCATTCTGGTTTATATCCCTCTCAAGGTTCAAATGGTCTACAAGCTCTTCAAAAGGATAATCTTGATTTTCATAAGCCAGAAGCGCATTATCCCTAACGGCTTCAAGCAGTTCTTTGAATGTTTTGTCGGCAGATGGTTTATTTCTCAGTGCCAGCGTATTTACAAACATTCCTATCATGTTTTCTAATTCTTTATGCTTTCTTCCGGCTACAGGTGTGCCGATAATAATATCTTCTTGACCAGTAAGTTTATGGAGAAGCACATTAAATGAAGCCATTAAAGTCATGAAAAGGGTGACTTTTTGTTTTGCGTTTAATTCTTTTAACTTGGCGGTCAGCTCTCTTCCTGCATAAAAATAGATTCGTTCACCTTGATCATCTCGTTCGGCTTCTCTTGAAAAATCTGCGGGCAGATTGAGAGCGGGAATTTCTCCTTTAAACTCATTTAACCAAAAATCTTTTTGTTTTTTCATTTCTTCAGTATGAAATAATTCATTTTGCCATTTCGCAAAATCTTTAAATTGAATGTTCAATGGCGGCAGTTCGTTGCCTTCGTATAAATTTATCAATTCCCTTTGGAGGATCGGGATAGACGCCCCATCCGCTATAATATGCTGTAAATCTATCATTAAAAGATGTTTTTGATGACTAATCTCGGCTAATCCTGCACGCAGTAAAGGAGCCTTTTCTACATCAAACGGGCGGACAAAATTAGCCATAAGGCTCTCTAATTCTTCGTCGGAGGTCTTGATTCTATCCATTTTAAATCGAACGTCTTTTTCTATGTTTTGCACAAGCTGCCCGTCTCTTAAAACTATGGACGTTCTTAAAACCTCATGCCTGATTATTAATTTTTTAAACGCATCTTCTAAACGTTTATCGTCCAACTCTCCTTCAATCATTAAAAAGAACGGGATATTATAAGAAGTGCTGTTTTTATTTAATTGATCTAGAATAAAAATTCTTTTCTGTGCAGATGATGCCTCATACCACTCAAAATCGCCTGCTTTGGGAATCACATTCACATCATTTGTCTTCCTCAGAGAATATTCATCCAAATAAGCTGAAAAGAGTTTTATATTCGAATGCTTTAGCAAGTCTGAAACTGAAAGCTCCGTTCCTTGCTGTTTATTGATAAAGTTGATGATTTCTATTGCTATGATTGAATCTCCGCCCATTTCATAAAAATCGGATGTAACATCGATCGGATTGATTCCAAGGGCATTTCCCCAAATTTGTCCTGCCATTAGCTCTGTTTCTGAATAACAGCCGTCTTCCCTGCCACTCAGTCTTATTATTTGAGGCTTGTTGACTGAGGGGTTATCTAGTGCATTGCTTATCGGTAATTTTTCAGGCAGTTTCACCCAATGTCTCTCCCGCAAAAATGCGTAACCCGGCAAGCTGATTTTTCTTCTTTTTTCTCCTTCATATATCTTTTCCCAATCGATCTCTGCACCTTTTTCATAGAGCTTGCTTATATCAATCAGAAGACTCTCATCTGTTCTCCCGCCTGCATTATAAGCCTTAAGTTTCTCTCCAGCAGCGGTACTTAGATCTCTATCGGGCTTAAAAGAAAATGCAGCTTCTTCTTGCTGAACCGGCGCTTCGAGCAGACTTTCAAGTTTTTCCTTCAGATCTTCGATGTCTTTTACGAGAAAACACACTCTATTCTCCAGATGTCTTCTTCCCGTATTCGCTGTATAACAAAGATCAGAGAGATTCAAATTGTTTTCTTCCGAGATAAAATGAAGATACTTTGATGCAATATCATTCAGGATGGACTTATTTTTTGCAGACAGAGTGAATACCTCTTTTACCTGTCTCTGTTCAGTCTCACCTATTATTCCAGGTGCTTCTTCCAATACAATATGACAGTTGGTTCCGTTGAAGCCAAACGAACTTACACCGGCTCTTCTTGGCGTCTCTCCTTTTTCCCAATTTCTTATCATGTCATTCACATAAACAGGTGAATTCGAAAAATTAATTAAAGGATTCGGTTCATTAAAGTTGATACTTGGGGGGATGACCTTCTCTTTTAAAGCCATGCATGCTTTAATGAGAGACGCCATGCCTGATGCCCCGACTGTATGGCCGATATTGGGTTTGACTGAACCTATACCGCAAAACTGCTTTTTATCGGTATATTTCTTAAACGCATTCGTTATCCCTTTGATCTCAATCGGGTCTCCCAAAATCGTGCCTGTTCCATGCGTTTCAATATAAGAAATAGTTTCCGGACTAATATTCGCATTCTTCCAGGCACGCGTAATCAATTTCTCTTGTGATTCAGCATTAGGAGCGGTGATTCCGTTAGAAGCCCCGTCATTATTCGTAGCGCTCCCTTTAATGACAGCATATATGTGGTCTCTGTCTTCTATTGCTCTATGTAAAGGTTTTAATACAATAGCAGAAATCCCCTCACCCCATGCTGTCCCCTTTGCATTTTTATCAAAAATGCTGATTTTAGCGTTTTCCGCTTCTATCTCGCTCATCGTACCTATATTTTCAGGTCTTAGAAATAAATTAACGCCTCCCGCTATAGCCATGCTGCATTCTTCATTTTTAAGTGCCTCACAAGCAAGATGAACCGAAACGAGTCCGGAAGAGCAGGCTGTATCAACAACCAGGCTTGGCCCTTTCAGATTAAAAATGTAGGAGGTCCTGCTTGCCAATATGCCGGGATAAGTACCTGTCATTGCAATCATATCCGCATCATTTACTAGGGAAGCATAGGAAAACTTCAAGTCACCGCTATGATCATGTCCAACGAAAATACCTGTATTCGAACCTTGTAACTTGTTCCCAGCATAACCGGAGTCTTCAATAGCGTGATAAACTGTCTCCAAAAACAATCTTTGTTTCGGATCCATAAGCATGGCTTCTCTTGGCGAAATTCTGAAAAATGATGAATCAAACTTATCAATTTCATCTAAGAAACCCGCTTTAAAATAAGAATTCTCATTCGCACTGGGCAGCAATGGATCAATATCTTTCCGCCGCTTCTTCGGTAAGTCCCGGATGCATGAGGCACGGTTCATAATGTTTTGCCAGTATTCTTTTGCATTATTGGCTTTTGAGAAACGGCAGGATATGCCGATAATGGCAATATCACATTGATTTTTCTTGGACTTATCTGATAATCCTTTCAAAATGCGCAAAGCCATTTCCCTGTCCATTTTTTGCTCTTTTACTTGCTCCAATACATATTGTTTTATAATCGAAATATCATCCACGATTAATCACCCCTATCGATTTTGATTCTATATAAAATATGAGAAGCATCATGGATATATAGAATAGCTGCTTCAATTGAAGAAGCAGCTTATTGAATTAGTTAATTTTTGTCTCAAACACCTTTCCATCTTCTTTACATAACACCTGCACTAGATTTCTTGCCTGTAAGACAACACTCGGAAGACCTCCTCCCACTTGACTCCAATGCCCAACCATATAAAAGTCTTTAAGTCCGGGAAGTGAACGTTTCAGTTTTTTCTCGTGTATGATGCCTTCCATCTGTTTTTCCCAGCCCTGCCAGCTTCCATTTCTATTATTTGTGTATCTTCTGATCGTATATGGGGTGGATACATCAGTCACGTCAATATTTGATTTAATTTCACCAAACCATTTGTCTAATTCATCAATCATTACATTCGCAATTGCTTTTTTCTCTTCTTCATATTTTTCGCGGTTGTTTTTTTGCAAAGTCTCCCAGTATTCAGCAGAAGTTTTCGCATACACGATAATACTCGTTTTGCCATCAGGTGCGAAGGAAGGATTTTCGTTATATATTTTCACAAATATGTTTTTAACGTTGTCACAGCCATAGCTATTAAGAGGCTGTTCTAATTCCAGGCTCAAATAATGAGGATATTTTTCAAACGTTTTTGATACGCCCAATCCGACATAAATTTGCGGTGCACTTGTTTTAAGGTTGTCATAACAAAATGTCAGTTCATCATCTGTATATTTTCCATCCAGCATTTCAAAAATAGTTTTATAGCCATCCGCTGCTGAAATGACGATATCTCCATAATGACACTGCCCGTTTTTCAACTCTATTCCGATCGCTTTATCATTTTCTACTAAAACCTTAGAAACAGGTGATTTATATTGAATCTCACCGCCTAATTCAACATATCTAGCTTCAATAATTTTTGCGAATTGCAGAGAACCTTCTACAGGATGTCCTGAAGATTTGCTATTAGCCCAGCCTAAAGTAGCCATAAAATAAGATATAGGGGTATCTACATTAAACCAAAACAGACGATTTACATTCTCTCTTACAAAACTGCTTTTAAAGCGCTGGGCGAATTCTTTGATCGTCACTTTTCCCCATTGCCCCATTACTTTCATGTAAGGGCCAGCCTTTGCTTTGAAGGCCTCAAAGTCTGCTAAATCGAACAGTTCGGGCGCTTTATCCAAATCCAGCTCTACATCAGAAACAACTCGAATGCCATCAGTTAAAAGCTTAATTGTTTCCGCATCTTCAGGTGCAACTCTTAAAAACTCCTGTTCTAATTTATCTACATCTGCATACAGCGTAAATGTATCACCATTTCTAAAGTTAACAACCGCAAATTCTTCATCATTAATGAATTCCATATTTTGTATTACGTTCAGTTCTTTCCAAAATTTATGGAACGTATTGTTAGGTCCTGAACCGACCAGCCAGCTGATACAACCGTCAAAAAAGTACCCTTTTCTCTTCCAGCCGGTACATAAACCACCCGGCAGCAAACCCATTTCAAAGATTTTCGTGCTGTATCCGTTCATTTGCAAGTAACAGCCCGCGGCCATTCCTGCAATACCGCCTCCGATTATGATTGCAGTCTTGTTTTCTTCTGTATTCTTCATTATTTTTCCCCTTTTCCGTAACTAGTTTTCTAGAATTTTCAATCCTTCTTGTATATTGATTTTGCCGTTCTCCAGGTCGTCAAATAGATTGTTGAGTTCTTGCTCAAGCCGATTTTCAGCAGTATCTTCTTCCGTTTCTTGCTGTGAATCTTTATTCAGCTGCTTGTCAATATACTCTGATAGCTCCACTACAGAGGAATATGTAAATATATCGGATATATCCACGATGTCAGGATATTGTTCATTAATCAGTTTTAACAGTTGGGTTGCCATAATAGAATCGCCGCCCATGGCGCTAAAGCTTTCATATAAATCTAGCTCTTGCATATCCAAAACCATAGAGTACATTTGCGCAATACTTTTTTCGGTATCGGAGTAAAGTTCTCCCTTTCCTTTCAGCACTATATCTTCAGTATCTGTTCTTCGACGTTTTTCTGCTTCGTTTTTTGTCCTGTTTTTATCTATTAATTTGTTTTTGATTTGCTCAGATAATTCAAAAGACAATTCATCCTTCGCAAAAGCGAGGAGCTTCATATTTAATGTACCTGGAATGATATTAGTAAGCTTATTCGATGCTATTTCTTCTAAAACGGAAATAGCCCTTTCTACCGTCAATAATCTGAAAATAGAGCTCTCATCAGTAATTCCATAATCGACAGCTATGCCGACCTCATCCCAAGCCGGCCAGTTAATTGACAGCGTGTTTTTTCCCTGTTTGTTTTGCATATAAGCAAAGGAATCTAAATAAGCATTTGCAGCTGTATAATCTCCCTGTCCGGCACCTCCGAAAATAGAATTAATTGAGGAGAACAAAATCGTGAAATCTAAATCTACGTCTCTCGTTAAATGATTGATAACCCATGTTCCATTAATTTTAGGAGCGAGCACTTCTTTAAAAATATTAGCTTCTTTTCTAAAGAGGAAACCGTCCCCGGCAACTCCGGCACAATGGAACACGCCATTGATCGTACCGTATTTCTGTTTTATTTCTTCAATTACCGGCCCCATGCTGTTTAAGTCAGAAACTTCACAGCTGTAGCAATCAACTTTAGAACCCATTGACTCGATAGCTCTGATGGACTTCAGTTTTCTGCAAAGCTTTAAATCCGTTCCATCAGCAATGATGTCGTCCCATCGGCTTTGATCAGGCAGTTTAGAGCGATTGAGCAATACAGCATTGACGTTATGTTTTCCAGCCAGGTGCTTTGCGATCTCCAAACCGATTCCGCCGGTGCCGCCGGTAATCATATAGACACCGTTTTCTTTAATTTCCAAACCGCCGTGTTTCTTATTCTTTATTGGTTCAACCGTATCCAACCGACTGATATACCGCTTACCATCCCTAAAGGCGACTTGATAGTGTTTCCCTTTTGTTCTTAACTCCTCACTAATAATTTCCGGTGAAGTATGTTCATCAATATCAATTGCTTTACATGAAACATTTTGGAACTCCTGCGAAATAACACGTCCCAGACCAAACAACGCGGCGCCCAATGGATTGATTGTATTTTCTTCTCCGGACACTTCTGTCACAAGATCAGAAATAAGATGCAAATTAATATTGCTTTTCATCTTATTCTTACTTAACCCCCGGACTAAGCGGAACAGGCTGTATACGCCTTTATTCTGCATGTCTTCTAAATCTGTTAATGATTCCGTTCCTTGGCGGCTGATAGAAGACATATGTATAATGCTGCTGATATTTTGATCGTTTATGCTATGCAATAATTGAACATAGTCTTCTTCTGATCCGCTAATTAGAAATTTCCGCCCATTTATCTTCTGAAACTCATCCCCAAACTCCACTTCAATAACATCATCGTCACGAATTTTCAACTGTTCCAGTATAGATTTATAAATTTCCATGTTGTCTTTAAATAACAGTACAGGACCTGTTACCTCTGTTTTTTCTTCTTCAAAAGCTTCTTGCGCCATCCATTTTAATTGATAAAGTGATTCAGAACTTTCTTCAAAAAGGGCATTAATCCGATTTACTTTTTTTAATACATAATCGGTGATTTCTGCAAAAACATGTCCTTCTGTATCTATTAACTGAATATCACACAGCTTTGTCTCTTTGCTGCTTGCGTTCTTTTTGACAAACGCATAAAAATGCTGCGGCATTCTTGAGTAAATCTTCACACTTTTATATGAAAAAGGAAGGAATGTACTATCGTCATCATCTTCTCCAATAAACACGTTCACCGCATTATCTAGCAAAGCGGGATGTAAAAAGACGTCTTTTAAATCTGTTGTAAATTCATCAGCCAATTTTAATTCGGCCAATTGTTCATCAGGGCCCAGTATGACTTCTTTGAAGTTCAGCCACCTCGGTCCGAAAGTAAAGACTTTGCTGATTAAACCATTTTTATTTTCATAATTGACTTTTATCTTCTCTCTGTTACTGTCATTCCTAACAGAGTCTAAATCAAACATTGATACAGAGTCCGTTAATGGAAACGCTTTTCCTTCTGCATGTGTAATCCAGGTTTCTCCTTCCTGACTGGCTATTATAAATTGAATAAATTCTTTCTTTTTCTTAATGATTGTGTGTACAACCTTATTCTCACCCTCATTTACCGTTAACGGAGTGAAGAAGATAATATCTCGTAATTCTAATTGATTGCTTTTATAGTAAGTGGCACTTGCTCTTCTTCCCATTTCGATATAAGTCGTTCCCGGAATAACACAAGCCCCCATGATTTTATGGTCACTTAAAACCCAATCCTTATTCACATTAAATGTCGTTGAATAAATCGTCTCATTCATTGAATCAGCCAAACACTGGTCAATCAGCGGGTGACTGATATTTTTCTGATGCGGCGCTTCACCTCTTCTGTCCTTTACTTCTCCCCAGCATAATGTTCTTTCAAATTGGTATGTCGGAAGACTGACAATCTTTCTGTGCTCATCCTTGTACATTTTTGTCCATTCTACTTTTGCTCCTCTGATATACAGGTTGCAAATTTCCGTAAGGTTTAGCAGTAAATATTCATCCCCTTCAGTAAGAATGTCATGTATCAAATTGTCAGATTGAGCATTCATTTTTCGATGTTCAGATAAGGAAATTTCTCCTTCATCCATAATCTGTTTTCTATCAGAACCAACTTTATGGAAAGAAAAATATACGCCTTTTTCTGATATTTCATTCAGGTTTTGTCCTGCAAGCCTGCCGATTTTTCTCTTTAATTCTTCGTAACTTTTTACAATCAGAGCCAATCGGTAGCCGTAATGGCCCCGCCCTGTGTTTGCCGTATAGCAAATGTGTTTTACGTTTTTTTGAGTTCCTTTTTTAAAGAATTCATTATATTCCTTGATGAGTTTCATTAAAGAATTCTCTGTTTTAGCTGATAAAGTAAATATCTCAAATGTTTCATTTGCAGGAATGACCTCTTCAACCTCATCTCCAGCATCTTCAATCACTACATGTGAATTGGTCCCCACAAAGCCGAAAGAACTGATTCCCGCTCTCCTCGGTGAGTTATTTTTAGGCCATTCATGGGCTTTGTCTGTAACAAATACAGGTGACTTCACAAAGTTAATCAATGAATTCGGTTCTTTAAAATTAATACTCGGAGGGATGACTTGATGCTTCATAGACAGAACGATCTTGATAAGTGACGCCAAACCCGAAACGGCAACAGTATGGCCAATATTAGATTTAACAGATCCGATCCCGCAAAACTGCAACTTGTCCGTATATTTTGAAAACGCATTGGAAATCCCCTTTATTTCAATTGGATCTCCAAGCTTTGTGCCTGTACCGTGCGCTTCGATATATTGAATGGTTTCGGGATCAATTTGAGCATTTTCCCATGCCTGAACCAGTACTTCTTCCTGGGCGATGGCATTTGGAGCTGTCAATCCGTTTGAGGCCCCGTCATTATTAACTGCACTCCCTTTGATAACAGCATAAATATGATCTCCGTCCTGCTTGGCTTTACTTAAAGGTTTTAAGATGACTGCCGCTACTCCGTCACTGAAAAATGTCCCGTCTGCGTCTTTATCAAATGAGTGTACTTTATCACTTACTGATTCCATCATTGATTTTTTGGACGTTTTGAAGCGCGGAAAGAATCCTAATGAAATTCCGCTGACAATAGACATATCGCATTCTTTATTTTTCAAAGCATTACAGGCAAGATGCACACCAAGCAGCCCCGAGCTGCAAGCAGAATCCAAAACCATAGAACTTCCTTTTAAATTTAATAAATAATTAATCCGCCCCGCCATCAAACCCGGCCAGTTGCCCGTCATACTTGTCGATTCTGATTCTGTAATGTAGCGGTACAACGTATTATTGACATGGTCTTTTCCAACAAAGAGCGATGTGTTGCTTCCATAAATTTTGTCCCCTGCATACCCTGCATCTTCAATCGCAGTCCATACCGTCTCCAGCAATACTCTATGAGACGGGTCAATGGCCTTTGCTTCTTTAGGAGAAATATTAAAAAATTCAGGATCGAACTTGTCTACATCTTCTAAATATCCGCCAGGTTTCCAGTTATCTGCTTGTTCTTCCGTCAGATATCCTGAACCGAGAAAATCAGTAAACCCTTTATTGTTTACGATCGGCTTAATGTAATTGATCATATCTTTTGGATATTCCGCCTTGCAGTCTTCTCCATTCATCAGATTCTGCCAGTATTCATCTGTATTGTTTGCTTTCGGCAGTCTGCAGGAAATTCCAATGATAGCAATATCTTCATTGCTGCTTGCAGCCTTTAATTCTTTTAGCATTCGCTTTGCTTCTTTCTGGCTTAGCTTATGCTGTTTCACTTGTTCAAATATATAAGATTGAACGCTATTCATTACGGATCACTCCCGCTTTCTTTCTAAGAAAATTTTTGATAGGAAGGGTAATAAGATCTACAATTTTACCTTAAAATGGAATTCAGTTCCCATAATAATGTGATAGGCAGGCTGCTTTTTCTTCATTCCATTCGCAGCCTGCCAATATTCCATTTGCGAATATATTTTTACAGGCCCAATTCAGTTATTTTCGGTCTGGATGAAATATTTGATTTGCTTCGCTGACTTCCATCTCTCCGGATGCCAGCTTATTCAAAATTGCATCCAGGTCATCTTCATTGTCTTCTTCAGGGATTCGGTCAGAAGACTTCTGATCACTGAAGTGGGATTCAAGGTAGGTTGACATCTCCTTAATGGAGGGATACGTAAAAATATCAGAAACATCAATGAGAGAAGGCCATTCTTTCTCTATTTCTTTTACCAGATATATCGCGGATATTGAATCTCCGCCCAAATCATAAAATTTATCAGTTATACTGATTTGTTCTAAGCCTAAAACTTTTATCCAAGCTTTCATTAGTTTATTTTCAATATCGCTGAAGCAAAATGTCTGATCAGTTTTCGACTCAACAGATTTTTTTACAATCGCCTGCTCCTTAAAAGTCAAAATATCCGGGGATAATCGGAACTGAATTTGATCTTGATTTAATTCCAGTACCCGATGATCAATTTCCCCGATGATCACATTCCGGATGTCCTTTTGCATGACTTCATCGAAGGCACGTATCGCTTCAGCTGAGGTAATCGTCTTAAAGCCGTTTTCATCTTTATGTTCGTTTCCGGCCTTTTGACGCTCTTCAATATATTCGGCAAGCATACCCACATCAGACCAGCCGCACCAATTAATCGTAACTGTTTTTTCATCCGGTCTTCTTCGCTGTCTGCGTTCTGCGAAGGAATCCAAGTAGGCATTAGCCGCAGTATAATCAGCCTGCCCCATACTCCCCGCAAGTGCTGTGATAGAAGAAAACATTATGAAGAAATCCAGATGCTCATGCTTTGTCAGCTCGTTTAATATCCATGTTCCATTAACTTTCGGTCTGAGCACGTTATCAAACACTTTTTTTTCCTTTCTGAAAATAAACCCATCTCCAGAAACACCAGCACTATGTATGACACCGTGGATTGTATTGTATTTACTCTTTATTTCCTCGAATACATGAATCATTTCACTTTCATTTGCGACATCGGCCTTATAGTAATCTACCTTAGAACCGCTTTCTTTTATTTCTTTTAGAGCATCGATTTTCTTTTTGTTTCCCTTCTCCATGTTGATCTGCTGCTCGGAGCGTCCAATGAGGATTAATTGGACATTTTCTTTTGATGATAAATACTTGGCCATTTCTAATCCCAGTCCGCCCATACCGCCGGTAATAACATATACACCGTTCTTTCTGATGCTTATTTTCCCTTCCCGAATTACGGATAAGTCTTCAGTCTGGAGCTCTTGAACGTATTTATGCCGGTCTCTGTAAGCGACAAGCTCTGACTGTTTTTTTGAGTTGATTTCAAACATGATGTTTTCCGCCATAAGATTTTGATCCAAATCTATGCATCTGACACTTACACGCGAATATTCCTTTTCAATTACTTTTCCAAAACCGAAAAATGCCGCGTTATGCGGGTTAATGTCTGGTTCTTCACCGCTTACTTGATGTGCAAGGTCTGCAAACAGCATCAGTTCTATGTTATTTTTTGTATTTTCTACAAGTGATTTTGTTAAATAAAATAAACTGTCTACCCCTGAGGATATTTTTTTCTGAAGCTGATATATGTTTTTGTCTTTCTCATCGCTGATAGACATCAAATGGACAATCTGAGAAACCTTTTCACTTTGAAGAGTTTTTACAAGACAGTCATAATCTTCTTGAGAATCACTGACTGTATAATGATGGCTTCCGATTTTAGAGAAATAGTCACCCTGTTCCGCGACAATCACAGTTTTCCCTTCCAGTTCTAAGCTTCGAATGATTTCCTCGGATAAACTGCAGCCATTATTCTTAAATAATAAAATAGGATGATGAATTTCTCGCATCTCGTGTGATTGATCGCTTTCTCTTATCCAAGATAGCTTATGATATATATTGTTTCTTTTAGTCTTTTCAGCTGCTTTATGCACCCTTTTTACGATGTAATTGTTTATTTCACCGAATACTTCTCCAGTCTCATTCAGCAGGACGATGCGAAACGTTCCTGTTTCTCCGTTGCTTCGGCTCTTTTTCTTGATATAACTGTAAAACTTTTTAGAAGCGGAGCCATAAATCTTAAATTCTTTATAAAAATAAGGGAGATAGGTTTCGTTATCTATCGTGAATGTCCCGGCATTAACGGCACAATCCATCATCGCAGGATGAAGCGAAAACTGAACGAAATCACTCTCATATTCTTTCGGCAATTCCAATTCACATAGAAGCCTGTCGTCGTCTCTGTAGATTGCATTGGTGCATTTCCATCTGCCTCCGACTTGAACGATGCTTTCCGGTCTATTGGTATCTTCTATATGATAAACCGACTTGTATTCATCGGTGTTTATTTCTGTCAATGGATGATTATTACGTTGAATGGCATAGACAGCATTGAAGCTTTTCTTTAAATCCTCAATGTCATATGTTTCCCGTACCGGTTCTTCTTTCGCAATGACCGCTTCCGCGTGCTTTATCCATTTATCGCCGGACTTACTTATCACACTAAACTCTAAAACGCTGTCCTTTTTCTTTATGATCGTATGAACTTCTTTAACTTCATTTGCTTTTACCTTTAACTGATTTGAAAACGTAACGTCTTTTAACAGAATGCCGACAGGTTCGCCGAAGTATTTTCTTCCCGCTTCTCTAGCTGTTTCTATATAAACCGTTCCAGGGATAACGTAAGAATCATTCACTTTATGTTCATTTAAAAACCAATAATCAGTGACATTCAAATGGGATATATACACTTCCAGATTCAGTGACTGCACTGCAAGATTGCTCAATAAAGATTGTTTTTTCTCATCGGCTGAAGGGCCGTCTGCAGCCGGCTCAGCCCATAATCTTTTTCCGCTGAATTTGTATGTCGGCAAGCTGACCTTTTGAAAATTCATCTCGCTATAAAGATCTTCAAAGTTGATATTCGCCCCATCACAATACATTTCACATAAAATATGTGAGTCAGAGGTTGAAATATTAGAGACGTTTTGTCTGACTCTTTGAATCACATTTTTTATTGTTTGAGTATTCTGCACACTGTCTGTATGCGTTTTTCCTATAAACTTTGTTTGATTTGTTATCGATTGAAAGTATATATTTTTCTCCCGATACGTTTTCCATTCAGAGCATGATAAAAACTCCAGCTTTTCCAGCAGTTCCGCGACAGAGCTTATTACCATAGCGATTCTGTATTTGTTTGGCAATCTCCCAGTGTTTGCTGTATAACATATATCTCCCAGATTCACATCTGTTTCTCTCTTTAAATAATCTATATGATCTGTAAGCAAGTGCGCGAGTGATGTTTTAGTCCTAGCTGAAACAGTAAAAATATGTTCAGATAAAACGGATTGATCGACTTTTTCAACTGCGGGTGCCTCTTCTAAAATGACATGACAGTTTGTACCGCTCAGCCCAAAACTGCTGATGCCGCACCTGTATACTCCGCTGCTCTCCCATGCTGAAACGGAGTCATTGACGTAAACAGGCGATTCATGAAAATTGATATTTCGGTTCGGCACTTTAAAATGTAAACTTGGCGGAATTTTTTTATGCTTTAATGCCATTACCGCTTTAATTAAACCCGCTATTCCCGCCAAACTATCAAGATGCCCGATGTTTGTTTTGACTGAAGATACGGCACAGAACTGTTTTCGGTCTGTATATTTTCTGAAAGCCCGTTGCAACGCATTTATTTCAATCGGATCCCCTAATTTGGTCCCTGTCCCATGAGCTTCAATATATGTAATTGTTTTAGGATCTATTTTTGCATTTTTCCACGCATCTACTATTACTTGTTCTTGAGCTGCTGCGTTAGGAGCGGTAATTCCTACTGAGCTGCCGTCCTGGTTAACAGCGCTCCCCTTAATGACTGCATAGATCTGGTCATGATCACGAATCGCTTGGGCCAGCGGCTTCAGCAATACGGCAGCGACTCCTTCGCCGCTATTCGTGCCGTCAGCTGAATCATCGAAAGTCCTTACAGCAAAATCAGATGAAGAATTCCCGATATTTAACCTGCTCTCCTCTATTGTCTTGGGGAATACTTTTATGTTCACTCCGCCGGCTAATGCCATATCGCAATCCTTATTTCTTATTGCCTGACAAGCCGTATGGAGGGCGACAAGCGATGAAGAGCATGCAGTATCGATTACCATTGCTGGCCCTTTAAAATCCAAGATATATGACAGTCTGCTTGCGATAACTGATTTAATGTTACCCGCGGTAGCCAGTCCGAGTAACGATTGATCTCCTTTTTCAAGCAATCTGAAGTATTCATTTGAGCCGTCACTGCTGAGTCCAATGTATACTCCCGTATTTGTCCCACATAATTTTCCGCCGCCGTAACCCCCGTCTTCCAATGCATTCCAGGCCGTTTCAATAAATAATCTTTGTCTGGGATCAATCAACTTTGCTTCATTTGGAAGGATACTGAAAAAGTCACAATCAAATTTATCAATCTCATCCATATAGGCTATTTTTGTATAGGCTGCATCTTTACTGTACTTGGTTCCGCTGTTTTTTAATGACTGGTCAGCATCTTTTTTTCTGTTCAGCGGAATGTCTCTGATGAACTCTTTTCCTCGTAAAAGTAAATCCCAATATTCATTTACGTGATTGGCTTCGCCGATTCTGCATGATAAACCGACAATGGCAATGTCATCTCCGGAAATGTCTTTGGCCCCTTCCTCGTTTTTTTGTTTCTTTACATTCAGAGTTTGATTTGTAAAAGCGGCCGCTTTTAAATTACTTAAACTTATAAAGTCTGTTTTCATTTTTTTACCTCGCTGAGAATCACTAGATAGGTAATCATACCTGTCAAACTTCAAAGTCTTCAAAGTGTTTTTTTGTGTTTGTTTCAGAAAATAATTGATTAAATCTTTTTTTCTGTTCATCTATAGGGGTTTTTTTGGTTCGAAACACTGACTTCAGCATTTCTACTGCCATATGCATTTGTTCTCTTGACGGCTGACGACCTGATGTTTCAAGTTCAGCCTGTATGGCAGCTACTTTTTCATATGGTTCGATTACACCTTTGGCGTATTCCTCATTGTTCCAGTTGTAATTTTTAGTAGCAACCGCGATCCCTAAACTTCTCGAGATAATAGAAAAACCGGCTTGCAGTGAAACAGATTCGTTCAAAAGAGTCTCTTTTATAATTTTCACGTCCTCTTCTTTGTCATAGCTGTACGATTTGATGTCAGCGATATTGTTTCTTACAAGATTCCTTAATACAGATTTCGGTCCAAATTCAATCACAGTATCAGTATGGTTTGCTTCTAAATACTTCATGATTCCCATCCAATTTACCGGTTTTACGATTTGAGTTCCCAGTATGTCAGCCATTTGCTGTTTATCCGAATATGGAAGAGCCGTCACATTAGATAAAACTTTGTATTTTGGAGTTCTGAGATCATACTTTTTTAGCTCATGGCTGAATTTTTCCGCAGCAAAACCCATGATCGGAGAATGAAAAGCAGCACTTACATTTAATTTAAAAATGTCTGCTCCTCTGGCTTTAAGAGTTTCACTAAGCTCTTCAACTGCTGCCGCTTCTCCGGATACCACAACATCTTTATATCCATTGTAGTTAGAAACAGCAATCGTTTTTCCTCTTGAAGAGAGAGATTCGCACTCTTCTTCTGCTATTCTTTCATCCAGGTTCCTGATAACAGCCATTGCTCCGGTCCCTTGTGCGGCAGCTTCTTTCATTAATAATCCTCTGGCTCTCACCAGCTTTACAGCGTCCTGAAAATCCAAAACGTCACTGCAAACCAAGGCAGAATATTCTCCTAAACTATGGCCGGCGATGTATTCAGGTTCTTTTCCGACCTCTTCCATGTAGATTCTGAATTGTGCAATACTTGTTGCCAGGATGGCCGGCTGAGTATTTTCTGTTTGAGATAGCTCAGCGGCACTTCCATCTATACATAATTTCTTCAGGTCAAATCCCAATGCATCACTGGCTTCGTCAAACGTTTTTTTAGCGATAATAAAATTGTCACATAAACGTTTGCCCATTCCTGCATATTGAGATCCTTGTCCTGAAAATAAAAAACCTATTTTCGACATTTAAATACCTCCAAAGTCTCTATAATGCCTGATTTGCCTTACATTCTGCCGATCAGCAAAATGTAAGGCAGAACCGGCCGCTTTATATTGAATTGTCTGCTTTGTCTGCTGTAATCACTTGAATCAAATTCATGTAGTTATAAAATAAATCTTTCATTTTGTGCTCATTTAGTTTCTGATGGTTATATATAAAAACGATTTCTGCTTCGGATGGCTTTTCATGAACTGCAAAAACCAGATCATATAATTCTGAGTACTCTTTTTTTGATTCATTACTAATATAAAAAAGAGGAAAAACATCTTGGGCCGAACTTGATTTCTTATAGTGAGTATTCAAATCGTATTGATCTGAATCCTCTTGATTCTCAATCTGCTCCTTCGCCATACGAATAATATCGTGAAAATTCTCGATATCAGACAGATCAAAAGACAGCTGACTCATCCGATCATCTCCATGACCCGAAAATTGGATATGAACCAAGTTTTGCTGGCTGACATCAGCTAATAAAAATACATAACCCGCTAATAAAACATGAGAAATATCATATTTGTAGGTATTGCATATTGTTTTTAAACCATCATAATAATTCGCATTTACCGCATATTCGTGCATGGCTGTATGACTTTGTCCAGTTGATTCCGAGATGTATTCAAGCGGTAAAGTAATAGGAATGATTTCTTTTTCCAAGGACACTGCTATCTCCGCAAAGGCTATAGCTGATTCTATATATTCGGACAATCTGTAAATAGTCGGATATGCAAACAAGTCAGCAATTTGAATTTGTTTTGGATACAGCTTCTGAAGCTCATTATAAACTGCAACGATTTTGATTGAATTACCGCCTGCTTCAAAGAAGTTATCATGTATTCCAAGCTCTTCTATTTTTAAAACATCGGTCCAAACACGGCTGATACTTTTTTGTACATCCGTTACCGCTTCCTCAAAAGGCCGGTTAAAACCTGTTCTATCTATCACAGGTTCAGGCAGTGCCAGGACATTTATTTTTCCGTTTGCTGTCAGCGGAATTTGGTCAATTTTCATAAAGATCTGCGGAATCATATACTCAGGAAGCACAGGTGATAATAATTTAATAAATTCTGAAGGATATACAGTGCTTTCTGCCACATAATACAGAACTAAATCTTGGACTCCTGCGGAATTTGTTTTTCCGGCAGCTACACATTCCTTAACTTTTTCGTGTTGGTTTACTATGCTTTCAATCTCTCCCAATTCTATCCGATACCCTCTGATCTTTACCTGATTGTCCATTCTTCCGATAACGTCCAGTTCACCATTAGGCAGCCACCTTGCTAAATCTCCTGTCTTATACATCTTGGTTCCTTTAACAAACGGATTGTCTACAAACTTTTGCGCAGTCAAATCTTCTTTTCCTAAATATCCTCTGGCCATTCCGGCTCCAGCAATGCATAATTCGCCAGTACTGCCGAGCGGTACAGTGTTTCCATCATGATCTACAATATATATCTGTGTATTCGCAATCGGCTTGCCTATATTTACACTATTTTCATTGGTTAAGTCTTTCACAGAAGACCAAATCGTCGTCTCAGTCGGACCGTACATATTATAGATCTTCAGATTTTTATATTTTTTTAGTTCAAATAACAATTCCCGTTGAAATACCTCGCCCCCAACCATGATGGTCTTCAATTTCTGAAGACTCTCCGTGCTGTTTTCTGCACTTAGCATCAGCTTTAATCTGGATGGCGTAAGCTGAATAGTATTGACATCAGTCTCAACAACGATCTTGTTTAACAAGTACGGATCTCTTTGTTCCGCTTCACCGGCTATGACAACTTTCAGCCCTTGAGTTAAAGGCAGCAGCGACTCTAATCCGAATATGTCAAATGAACACGTGGTGACCGAAAGAAGGACATTGTCTTGTGAAAAGCTGATCCTGTCTGTTATTCCCTTGATAAAGTTATGAACGGCACGGTGCTCTACGGCGACCCCTTTCGGTTTTCCGGTTGATCCCGACGTATAAATGACATATGCTAAATCTTCGGCCCTGTTAATAACATCAATGTTCGTCTCCAAGTGATGTAATAAATACTCTGAATCTATGTTAAATACAGTTCCGCTGTACGTTAATTCATTTGGAAGTCCTTCCTCAGTTAACAGCAGGCCGCTTTTACTGTCTTTCAGCATATAATTGATCCTGTCTGCCGGATAATCTGGATCAAGCGGTAAGTAACATCCCCCTGCCTTTAGTATTCCTAATATTCCTATAATCAATCGGAAAGACCTTCTTACCAAAATAGGAACCACAACATTCTCTTTGATGCCGTTTTCCCTGAGGGCTCGTGCCAATTGATTTGCCTTATTATTCAGCTCCTTATAGGTCAGGAAGTCTCCGTTCCATTCCAGAGCGATTGCATCAGGTGTCCTTACAACTTGCTCTTCGAAAAGCTCTTGTAACGTCTTTTCTTTCTTATATGATAATTCCGTGCAGTTGAATTCTTTCACCAGCTTTTGTTTCTCTGTCTCATTTACCATATCGATCTGAGAAACCATTACTTCATGATCAGCCGCTGCCTGCTGTAAAACGCTAACCAGGTTATCCAAGATTGAACTTACCGTTTCTTTACTGTAAACACTGGCGTTATATGTGATTTTCATATGCAATTCGTCACCGGGAGCAATTAAAAGCTCTAAATCATAGTTGGTTTGTTCAAACCCATGTTCAGCAGTTATTTTTACACTCGAACGGGCTGAATCTTGGAAAAGATCCTCATTCAACGGGTAATTTTCATACACGACTACGTGATTGATTAATTTATTCTTCATACTTGTCAAAGACTGTATGTCTGCCAGAGAACAATAACTGTATTCGTTCGCTTCAATAAAGTCTTTATTTATTTGTTTAGCCAATGAAATAAATGATGTATCACATTCTCTTTTCACTCTGATTGGCACTGCATTTATAAATAAGCCGACCATATTTTCAATTCCGTTTATCTCACTCGGTCTGCCTGAAACAATGGAACCAAATACCACATCATTTGTATTGTTATATTTCTGCAGCAATATCCCCCATGCTGTTTGAACGATAGAATTTAATGTAATGCTGTTTGACTCAGCGATTTTTTTCAGCTTAGCGGCGGTTTCACCGTTAAGCGCTCCCAGTTTTTGATCATGCTGATACTCGTCAGATTTCAATTCCAGTTCCGGAAATGAGATCTCTTGTTCATATGCAGAAAGGTATTCCTTCCAATATTCAAATGCACGGTCCTTGTCCTGCTGATCAAGCCATTCAAGATAACGACTGTACGGTACAGGTGTTTCTTGAAGGAGTTTTTTCCCTTCAGCCACGTCACCGTATAGATCCATAAGCTCTTTTAACAGAATACCGACACTCCAGCCATCCAAAATAATGTGGTGGAAACTGTATATGACTTTAAATTTATTTCTTCCCAGCTTGATCACCGATACTCTGATCAAACAATCTTTGTTCAGATCAAACGGAGTATTCCTGTCTCTCACCTTGAATTGCCCTACAAAGGCATCCTTCTTCTGCTCCTCCCATTGGCTGATATCATGATATTGAATGTTTAGTTTTCTTTCTTTTAAAATGGCTTGTTTAAATACACGGAAACCGTTATAGAAAAATGATGTTCTTAATATTTCATATTTAGCAATCAGTCTGTTTAATGCGTCACTGAGAACTTCTGTATTCAGATTTCCTTCAACTGTTATTTCACTTTGTTCGAAATAAGCGCTAGATTGATGGTCAATCACAGCGTTATACAGCATGCCTTCCTGCATCGGTGAAAGAGAATGAATTTTTTCTACTTCAGCACCGCTTGCAAGAATTTGATTTAACTCCTCTATTTGAAGATCGGGATCCCCATAATCCCATGGGGTTTTCTCAGATATTTTCTTATTCACACAATGTTCTATGATCTGATTTATTTTCAATTGATAGGCTTTCGTAAATTGCTCAATCGTCTCTCGTTTATATTGGTTTGCACTGTAATTGAACGAAAACATCAGCCTGCCATCCATGATATATCCATTTATTTCTATACTATGTGTCTTTTTATTTCTTCCAGATATGCTCGTTCCGGCGGACAAAGGTGATATTTGAAATAGGTTGCTGCGATCTTCTTGGCCAAATTCACCCAAGTAGTTAAAACTGATATCAGGTTTTAATTGAAGGTGAACCGAGTCCGACAAATATCTGAGTATTCCGTAACCAATCCCGTTTTGGGGGATATGTCTAAGCATTTCCTTTGTATACTTAATGGAGCTTGATAAACTATTACTTTCTGTCATATCGAGAACAATTGGGTATATTGTCGTAAACCAGCCTATTGTGCGATGGACCGGGGTTTTTATAACACTTTCACGGCCGTGCCCTTCAAGATTCACAAGGATCTTCTCGTTGCCGGTCCACTCTTTGGCTGCAAGTCCCAGTGAGCAAAGCAATATATCATTAATTTGTGTATGATATGCTGCATTTGTATTTCTTAAAAGTGTTTTTGTTTGATCCTCTGTTAATTCAATTTTAATTTCTTTACTATCTTCATAAGAGCAGCTTTCGGCAATGAAATCCTTTGGAAGAGGTTCAATAATAGCCGTTTCTATGGTCTCCCAGTACCCAGCTTCCTTTTGAAGAGCCTTGCTGTTTGCATATTCTTTCAATTGACGCGCCCATTCTTTGAACGATGCTGTTTTAGTTTCCAGCTCCACCTTGTTCCCATTAACTGTTTGAAGATAAGCAGTTTCAAAATCTTCCAATAGGATTCTCCAAGATACTCCGTCAATGATCATATGATGAATGGTTAATAGAAGATGATCTCCGTTTTTGGTTTTAAATACCGCCAGTTTTATTAAAATCCCCTTTTCCAAGCTCAATTCGTTCTGCATACGGTCAGCCAGTGATTCAATTGCCATGGCTGGATCTTCTGTTTGTGTCATATCAAATACGTCTAAAGTAAATGTTTCTTTTGCCTGTTTAATGCCCCTATTCCATTGCTTAATTTCACCGTTTTCCTTTTTAAACTGCATCCTGAGGGCATCATGATGCCTCACCAATTCCAAAAAGGCCGTTTCGATTGCTTTTTCTTCTATGCCGGACTTTTTGTAAAGCATAAAGGCTTGGTTATAGTGGTTTTCTTGTTCAAATCTCTGTTCTATAAACCATTTTTGAATCGGTGTCAGATCAACGTCTCCTTCTACAATCGACTGATCTGCTTGTATATCAGCTGATTTTACGTGAGCACTCAAGTCTTTTATGTGCGGATATTTCATTAAATCTCTGACTTCAAGTTTTAAGCCGTATTTTTGGAGTTCGGAAACTACTAAAATGGATTTAATTGAGTCTCCGCCGATCTCGTAATAGTTATAGTTAATCCCGATTGATTTCATCCCCAGAACTTTCTCCCATACGCATGCGAGAATTTGTTCCTTTTTATTTCGCGGTGCTTCATATGCAGACTCCAATACATCCGCAATATCTATAATCGGCAATGATTTCGTATCTATTTTTCCGTTTGAGCTTAACGGCATTTTTTCAATCTGGAAGATATAACTTGGCACCATAAATAACGGTAATTCTTTAGACAGATTTTCTTTTAAAGCATAAACATCTATTTTTTTGTCGGAAGTAACATAACCGCAGAGATATTTATCCCCATGTTGGTCATCTCTCGCTACAACAACAGCCTCTCTTATGTGACTCATTTTCAGAAGCCGGTTTTCTATTTCTCCCGTTTCAATACGATACCCTCTGATTTTGACTTGATCATCAATTCTTCCTAAATAATCAATTGTCCCGTCCGGCATCCATTTTGCCATATCCCCTGTTCTGTATAACTTAGCCCCGGGTTCAAAGGGGTTATCTACAAATTTTTCTGACGTCAAGCCCGCTTTATTTTTATATCCGTCCGCAAGCCCTTCTCCGCTGACACAAAGTTCCCCGGCTGCCCCTAAAGGAAGTAATTCCAATTGTTTTCCTAATATATAAAGCTTAGTATTATCCGCAGGTTTGCCTATTGATACTGCATTGCCATTGTCTCTTTCAATATGATATTGATGAATCATACACCCGACTGTAGCCTCTGTCGGGCCGTATTCATTGTAGATTCTGACATGACCGTTAAATGCACCGTGTATCTTTTTTGCAAGCCCGGTTTTCAGCTCTTCCCCGCCGACGATTATTTTTTTTATCTTTGACGTACTTAAATCTACATTCTCCAGCAATCTCAAATGCGTCGGCGTTAGCTTAATAATATCCGCTTTATTTTCTTCTATAATTCTTCTGATCAGAAGAGCCTTGTCCGGTCCCTCATAAATAATAATTTTATTTCCTGAAATAAGCGGTGTATAAATTGAAGTAACCGTTAAGTCAAAAGAAATAGAAGAATACAGAGGAAAATCAATATCTTCATCATTTACATATATCTTATTTGCCCAATGAATATAATTTACCACGCCTTTATGTTTTACCATGACGCCCTTCGGCAGCCCTGTAGTCCCTGAAGTATAAATCATGTAGGCAAGGTCTTCCGGGCAACTGACATTCGGCAGATTACTTCTGTTATGCATATATAGAGCAGGATCGCTTAATGATAAAATTTCTTTATTGAATGTAATACCACCTGACAATCCGTTTTGAATTAGGAGAATGTTTGCATCACTGTCTTTCAGCATGTAATTTACTCTTTCATCAGGATATTCAGGATCTATCGGCAAATACGCTCCCCCTGCTTTCAGCACCCCGATAATTCCGATGATCATCTCAAGAGATCTCTCTGTCATGATTCCGACAATGCTGTTTTCTCTAATTCCTTTTTGTCTCAAAAGATTAGCCAGGCTGTTTGATTTCTCGTTTAGTTCTTTATAGGTTAATAGCGTATCTTCTTGGACAGCCGCAATACGTTCAGGTGTTTTTTCTGCCTGCTCTTCAAATAATTGATGAATCGTTTTATTCCGCGGAAATTCAGCTGCCGTGTCATTGAATACATGGAGCAATGTGTGCTTCTCCTGTTCAGGAATCATATCCAGTTTCATTAAAGGTTGATCTAGGCCGGCAGCTGCACTTTGTAAAAGCTTCGTAAAATGGGCACCCATTCTCTCAGCTGTTTCTTTTACAAATAATTGACTGGAGTATTCCAAATGGAATTTGATTCCTTTATCAATTTCCGTCGCGGTTAGCGTTAAATCGAATTTTGAAATATTGATCTCGGTTTGAATATACTCTTCCGGATTTGGATCCAAGTGATTTTCAATACCGTAATCTGCATTTTCAAGTACAAACATGACATCAAACAGCGGGTTTCGGCTCGAATCTCTTTTTACCCCGAGTTTTTGAACAATATTTTCAAATTGGTAATCTGTATTCTCAAAATCTTTTAACGTATGATGTTTGACCTCTTCTAAAAACGCTCTGAATGTTTTATGTTCCTCAGGAAAATTTCTTATGGCGACGGTATTGACGAACATCCCCACCGTATTCTCCAGTTCGGTGTCTGACCTTCCGGACTCTGCTGTTCCGATGATCACATCCTGCTGACCGCTGTATTTTGAAAGCATGACATTATATACCGCCAGCAGCACCATGTACAAAGTTGTTCCTGTTTCTTTCGCCACCGACTTTAAGCTTGATGTTAACCTTTCATCGGCCGTAAAGCTGATTCGGCTTCCTTCAAAGCTTTTGACTCTCGGCCGCTCATAATCAGTCTGCAGATTGAGAATCGGCAGATCTCCGCTTAACCGCTTAAGCCAATACTCCTCTTGTTCCTTTAACGCCTCTTTTGTTCCTGAGCTTACTTGCCATTCTGAATAATCTTTATATTGCAGCGGCGGCTGTTTTAGTCTATGACCCGCATACAGCGCATTGAATTCTTTGCGGATTATTCCAACCGATACACCGTCCGCAGCGATATGATGAACATCCAGCAGCAGCAGATTCCGGTCTTCATACGTTATGAGTCCGCCTCTGATTAACGGTGCTTTGTCCAAATGAAAGGGTCTGATAAACTGATTCACATATGGTCGTATCCCATCAGACGGCAGCTTCTGATAATCAAATTCGAGCTCCCATGTATCGTGAATAATCTGAACCACATCGCCGTTTACAACATCGAAACTTGTCCGTAACGCTTCGTGTCTGCCAATAATCTCTTGTAAAACTGATTCGGCTTTTTTTACATCTAATTTTCCATTTAGTTCGATCATAATCGGCAAGTTATAAACGATACTGTCTTTATCCGTCTCCCAAAGGGCAAACATTCTTTTCTGAGCAGATGATGCTTGATAATAAGACTGCTTCCTCGCTTTACTGATGACCGGATAATTCTGTTTATCCCGCTTTTGAATAAGACGGCTCAGCTGTTTGATGGTAGGCTGCTCAAAAAGCTCCTTCACCTTTATATCCGTGCCGAAAGTTTTTCTGATGCGGGAAATAGTGAACGCAGCTGTTAAAGAATGTCCGCCCAGTTCGAAGAAATCTTCATTTATACTGATCCGTTTATGCCCAAGCATTTCTTTCCAAATTTCAGCTAGTTTTTCTTCCGTTTCATTTGCCGGAGCTTCGTATTGAGGTACTGACAACCGTTGCAAGTCAGGAAGAGGCAGCTCTTTTCGATTGATTTTTCCGTTAGCTGTAAGAGGCAGCTCTTTCAGTTGTATTATGAAACTCGGAATCATATACTTCGGAAGAGCCTGTGCCAATTTCTCCTGTACGAACGAGCCTTCTATCTCAATGTCCCCAGTAATATATGCAGAAAGATATTTCTCCTCTATATAAACAACCGCCGCTTCTTTTATACCTTCCAGCTGTAATAGTTGGTTTTCGATCTCTCCGATTTCAACTCTAAAACCCCTGATTTTGATCTGGTTGTCAATCCGGCCTAAAAATTCTATATTTCCATCCGGCATCCATCTGCCAAGGTCTCCTGTTTTGTACATTTTTGTTCCGCGATGAAAAGGATTATCAATAAATTTTTTATTCGTTAATTCTTCATTATTGACATATCCCGATGCTAAACCTACCCCGCTGATACAAATCTCACCGGGTGCTCCCACAGGGACCAGTTGATCTGAACGGTCCACAATATAGATATTAATGCCGTGAATTGGTCTTCCTATTTTATTGTATATTTCACAGTTTTGAATATGATCTGGATCAATGCTATGTGCAATACAGCCAACAGTGCTTTCGGTCGGCCCGTAGTGGTTAATAAACTTCATCCATCTGCATTTTTCAGCGAGCTTTTTGACGTTGCCGATGTTTATGCTTTCGCCGCCCAGTATGATAACTTTTAAATCAGGACAAGACGCCAGCATGTCAACATCCTCCATCAATGTTGAAAATAAAGTGGGTGTCATTTTAAGATATGTAATACTATTTTTATAAATATATTCTATTAATGATAGAGAGTGAAGATACACTTCTTTATCAACAAAGTGGACTTGTCCGCCACCGGATAAAACTGGAAAGATGCTGGTATAGCATAAGTCAAAACTATATTTTGACGTCACTAACGACCTGCTGTCAGAATTTATGTTTATTTGATCACATACCCATAATGAATAATTAACTAATGATTTATTTTTCACCTTCACCCCCTTCGGTTTTCCCGAAGTACCCGAGGTATATATAACATATACCTCGTCCTCGAGATCATACTGAACATCAGGGTTTGATGTATTTCGGCTGGTATAAATCGATTTATCCGTAATATCCAAACATTCCGCCGCAATGTTTTTATCAGTTAAAAACCACAAATCTGTAATGAGGATATCAGCTTTGCTATCTTTTAAAATATGATTTATCCGACTGACCGGTGATTCATCATCAATAGGCAGAAACGCACTTCCGGTTTTTAAAATTCCCAGCATTCCAATCATTGAATATTCTGAAGGACGGATCATCATAGCCGTAATGCTGTTTTTTCCTGCCCCTTTTTCCATTAATAATGTTGCGACTTGATTTGCCTTTTCGTTTAGCTCTTTATAAGTGATATGCTTTCCTGCATAGACAGCCGCTGTTTGGTCAGGTGTCTTTTCCGCTCGTTCTTCAAAAAGGTCTTGTATCGTTTTATTCACCGTATAATTAGAGGACTGCTTATTAAACTCCTGGAGCATTCCGCGCTCTTCTTCATTTACAGCGCTGATGTCTTTCAGGACACGCGTAGGATCAGTTGCCACTTGCTTTAATACATGACAGAAATTAACACCTATACGATTAATGATATCTTCACGATAAACATTATTGTTATACGTCATCTCTGCTTTGATTTGGCTGCCTGGAATAATAACCAGCCCAAAGTCATAGTTCGTCTGTTCAAACACTTCCATATCTGTAATCCTTAAAGCATCAGTTGTATCATCGACCGCCTTGCCATAGTCATCAACAGGGTAATTTTCATAAACCAACATATGGTTGATCAGTTTCTCTTTCATCTTTGTAAGAGCTTGTATATCCGCTAAAGAACTGTAACCGTATGATGTATTCGCTTTGATAAAGTCACTGTTGAGCTTTTGGGCTAATGCTATAAATACCGTATCACCATCGCCTTTTACTCTCAGAGGAACCGCATTGATAAATAACCCCACCATTTTTTCTATGCCTTGCACTCTGCATTGTCTTCCGGAAATAACCGCACCAAACACAACATCATTCACGTTGTTATACTTCTGCAAAAGAACTCCCCATGCAGTCTGAATCAATGCACTTAAAGTAATGTGATATTGATCAGCTGCAGCTTTCAACATCGAAGTACATGTTTCATCAATAATGAATGTTTTCTTCCTATTTTTGAAACCACCCTCATCAGCAGAACTTTGGAATACCGGCTTGCTGCTCATATTCATTTAGATAATCCCCCCAATATTCTAATGCGGCACTTTTGTCCTGATTATCCAGCCATTCTAAGTAGGTGCTGTAAGGCTCGGTATGCTGAAGCACTGTCTCTCTTCCTTCTTTTAATGACGTATAAATAGTTTTTATATCATTCATTATTAAACTCATACACCAGCCATCCATAATAATATGGTGAAAACTGAACAGCAGTTTATATTCTTTCTCATCAGTTTTTAATACGGTTACTCTTATTAAGCAATCATTCGTCAAATCGAATCTCGTTCCCCTGTCTTTAAACTGAACATCTTTAAGCCGTACTTTCTTTTGATATTCCGAGAAAGTGCTGATATCTTCAAATTCAATTTTAACTTTTCTCTCTCTTAGAACAGCCTGTTTAAACTTACTTAGTCCTTCATGAAAAAAGCATGTTCTTAAAATTTCATACTTCTCGATCAGCATATTAAAAGCTGTATTTAATCTGCCAATATCAAGCTGACCGGATAAAGAAAATGTAAGCTGCTCAAAATAGGCTTGTGAAAACGGATCAAGCAATGCATGATAAAGCATCCCGCTCTGCATAGGAGTCAGGGAGTGGATTTTCTCTATCTCTTTTCCGCTTGATAAAATCAGCTCCAAATCTCCGATGGATAAATCCAGATCTCCATAGTCAAAGGGTGTTTTTTCAGGAATTTTTTTCATTCCGCAATGCTGAATAATATCGATTAACCGGTTTATATAGGATTCGGTTAATGTTTTAATTGTTTCTTCTTTAAACTCTTTCGTACTATAGTTAAATTCCAACTGCAGTTGACCGTCCATAATAAAGCTGTTGATTTCGATGGCATTCAATTTTTTATTAGATAAAGAAACACTTGTACCAGATGATATATCTGCATGCTGAAAAACAGCCCGCTTTTTTTGAGAGATTTCTCCCAGATAGTTAAACCCGATCTCGGGCTTTATCGTAAAACTGATGTCTTTTTTATGTTCCGGTGCCGTCAAGTATTTAATAATTCCGTAACCAATACCTTTATGAGGTATTCTTCTTAAATACTCTTTCGTATTTTTTATGCAATAAGGCAGATCATCACTGTGCTCCATATCCAACACGATCGGAAATAGTGAGGTGAACCAGCCGATGGTTCTTTCTATTGAAATGTTTTCTAATATGTTCTCTCTTCCGTGGCCTTCCAGACCGATTAAAACCTTGTCAAGTCCCGCCCATTCTTTTACTGCCATTCCCAGTGAACAAAGCAAGATGTCATTAATCTGTGTGTTATAAGCTGCATTTGTATTCCTCTGGAGCTTATCAGTTAACTGCTTTGTAAGACTGACAGTAATGGTGCGGCTTTCCTTAAATACACTGTCAGCTTTATTGAAATCTCTCGGAATTTCTTTAATCTTCATTTTTTCGATATTCTCCCAATACCGAAGTTCCTTTCTTATCTCACTTCCGTTTGCATATTCCGCCAATTTACGTGTCCATTCTTGAAAGGATGCCGTTTTCGGCGGAAGAACGGCCGGCTCTCCTTTTTGCAGATTGTTGTAGACCTGCTCCATATCTTCAAGCAGAATTCTCCAAGAGACTCCGTCAATCACCATATGATGTATAGCAATAAGTAGATAATCGCCCCTCATTGTTCGAAATAAACCAAGTTTCATTAAAAGCCCTTTTTCAAGATCCATTCCGCTTTGTAACTGATCGGCAAGTTTTTCTATTGTATTTTTGTAATCCGTATCAGCAAGCAGATCATATATGTCCAGAGTAAAAGTATCCCGGGCGGCTTGGACATCTCTGACTTCTTGTTTTATTTCGTCATTTTCAGCTGTATATATCAACCTCAAAGCATCATGATGCTTTACTAATAATTCAAATGTCTTTGCCAGAGCGTGTTCATTAATTTTTTCTTTCATTTGAAACATGAATGCCTGATTAAAGTGGTGAATGTCCTCAAAGTCTTTCTCTATAAACCACTTTTGTATCGGTGCCAGTTCAGTTCTCCCGCTAACCGGGCTCTGATCTGTTTGAGCTTTATATAATTTCACGTGTTTACTGAGGTTTTTTATTTGCGGATACTGCAAAAGATCTTTTACCTCTAGACTGAGACTGTATTTTTGAAGCCTTGATACAATCAGTATAGATTTTATTGAGTCTCCGCCCAGCTCATAGTAATTATCATTAATACCAATATCATCAATTTTCAGAACTTCCGACCAAACATTTACCAGAATCTGTTCGACTTCGGAACGGGGTGCTTCAAGGTGCCCCTTTATATGTTTAGGCTCTTCTATTTCAGCAAGTGCTTTCCTGTCAATTTTCCCATTTGGTGTGAGAGGCAGCTGTTCAACCTGGATGATGACACCGGGAATCATATATTGTGGCAAAATGTCACCCAATTGCTCCCTCAAAGCTGCTCCGGACATTTTATATTCTGCGGTTACAAATGCAGAAAGGTATTTGTCACCTTGAAGGTCGCACTTATCTATAACAACTGCTTCTTTTATCCCGCTTATTTTCAGAAGCTGGCTTTCTATTTCATCAGTTTCAATCCGGAAGCCTCTGATTTTGACTTGATTATCAATTCTCCCCAAAAATTCTATGTTTCCGTCAGGAAGCCACCTTGCCAAGTCTCCTGTTCGGTACATTTTAGTTCCGGACTCAAATGGATGATCAATAAACTTCTCACGCGTCAATTTCTCTTTATTGAGATATCCTCTTGCTAAGCTGTCACCCGACACACACAATTCTCCCGCTAAACCAATAGGCACAAGATTGTTGTGGTGATCAATTATGAAGGCTTTCAGATTTCTGATCGGCTTACCGATAGGAATGGTCTTTGCCATCGCCCTCTCAGCTTCTGAGTATCTCCACATTGTAGAGCAGATTGTCGTTTCAGTTGGACCGTAGGCATTAATATAGTCTATTTTATTCACGATCCGGTTCAAGGATTTTGTAGATATCTGAGAACCAGCAGTAATTAAGAGCCTTAAAGCTGATAATCCGTTTATATTTATATGATTGATGTATACAGGCGGCAAAGTGGCTACAGTAATGTCATGCCGGTTAATATACTCTTCAAATAATGTATAATTATTGATGACTTGACTTGAAAGGATGTGTAGTTCCGCTCCGGTCAACAGTGCCATACTGATTTCCCACACTGATGCGTCAAATGAAAAACTTGCAAATTGAATAATTTTATCCCGGTAATTGATATTCATATCATGTTCAAAGACACTTTTGAGATTACTGATTCCGATATGCCGGATCGTTACACCCTTTGGTTTTCCAGTCGTTCCAGAAGTATAAATGACATAAGCAAGATGTTCTGCGGAACTCATCATTGGCAGGTTATGCCGATCTCCGGAGTAAAGAGAACTATCTGTTAAATCAATAACCTTCCCCTCAAACAGGATATTATCAGCCTGACTATTCTGCACTAATAAAATGTCAGAACCGCTGTCTTCAATCATGTATTTGATTCTCTCAGAAGGATATCCCGGATCAATTGGCAAAAATGCGCCTCCCGCCTTCAGCACACCCAATATGCCTAACACCATCTCTAATGATTTGTCAGCAACAATACCTACTATTGACTCTTTTTTCACCCCCATTTTCATTAGTGTTCTCGCCAGACTATTTGATCTTTCGTTAAGTTCTTTATAAGTTACTTTATTATTTTCATACACTGCCGCTATTCTTTCCGGTGTCTTTTCCGCTTGTTCTTCAAACAATTGATGGATTGTCTTATTATGCGGGAAGTCGGCTGCTGTATCATTGAATACATAAAGCAGTTTATGTTTCTCATCATCCGTTATCATATTCAGTCTGCAGATTGCCGTGTCCGGTTCTGATACAACCTGTTGTAAAAGCCGGGTATAATGAGCACCCATTCTTTCGACTGTGTCTTTCCTGAATAAATGATTGCAATATTCCAATTGGAAGTTAACGCCTTTATCGGTTTCCATTGCAGTTAACGTTAAATCAAATCTTGATATATTGACCTCAGATACTAGTAAATTTGATTCTGCTGTCTCTTCATTTCCTCCGAATCCGTAATCCTTACTCTCAAAAGTAAACATGACATCAAACAGCGGGTTCCGGCTCGAATCTCTTTTTACCCCGAGTTTTTGAACAATATTTTCAAATTGGTAATCTGTATTCTCAAAATCTTTTAACGTATGATGTTTGACCTCTTCTAAAAACGCTCTGAATGTTTTATGTTCCTCAGGAAAATTTCTTATGGCGACGGTATTGACGAACATCCCCACCGTATTCTCCAGTTCGGTGTCTGACCTTCCGGACTCTGCTGTTCCGATGATCACATCCTGCTGACCGCTGTATTTTGAAAGCATGACATTATATACCGCCAGCAGCACCATGTACAAAGTTGTTCCTGTTTCTTTCGCCACCGACTTTAAGCTTGATGTTAACCTTTCATCGGCCGTAAAGCTGATTCGGCTTCCTTCAAAGCTTTTGACTCTGGGCCGCTCATAATCAGTCTGCAGATTGAGAATCGGCAGATCTCCTCTTAACCGCTTAAGCCAATACTCCTCTTGTTCCTTTAACGCCTCTTTTGTTCCTGAGCTTACTTGCCATTCTGAATAATCTTTATATTGCAGCGGCGGCTGTTTTAGTTTATGACCCGCATACAGCGCATTGAATTCTTTGCGGATTATTCCAACCGATACACCGTCCGCAGCGATATGATGAACATCCAGCAGCAGCAGATTCCGGTCTTCATACGTTATGAGTCCGGCTCTGATTAACGGTGCTTTGTCCAAATGAAAGGGTCTGATAAACTGCTTCACATATGGTCGTATCCCATCAGACGGCAGCTTCTGATAATCAAATTCGAGCTCCCATCTATCGTGAATAATCTGAACCACATCGCCGTTTACAACATCGAAACTTGTCCGTAACGCTTCGTGTCTGCCAATAATATCTTGTAAAACTGACTCGGCTTTTTTTACATCTAATTTTCCATTTAGTTCGATCATAATCGGCAAGTTATAAACGATACTGTCTTTATCCGTCTCCCAAAGGGCAAACATTCTTTTCTGAGCAGATGATGCTTGATAATAAGACTGCTTCCTCGCTTTACTGATGACCGGATAATTCTGTTTATCCCGCTTTTGAATAAGACGGCTCAGCTGTTTGATGGTAGGCTGCTCAAAAAGCTCCTTCACCTTTATATCCGTACCGAAAGTTTTTCTGATGCGGGAAATTAACATAGAAGCCTTTAGTGAATGACCGCCGGTTTCAAAGAAATTTTCATCTATACCGACGCGTTCCCTGCCAAGTACAGCTTCCCAAATCTCCGAAAGTTTTTTCTCCGTTTCATTTGTCGGCGCTTCATATTTTGTTTCGGACATTTGAGATATATCAGGTCTAGGAAGTGCCCGTCTGTCAATTTTCCCATTTACCGTCAAAGGCATGTTATCCATTTGTTTAAAGTACGATGGAATCATATATTCCGGAAGAAAGTCTCTCAGAAAGTGCTGCAATTCAATCTTTGCGATTTTATGATTTGAAGTGTAATAAGCACAGATATATAAATCTTCATCACCATTATGATTTACTGTTACTGCCGCTTCTTTAATTTCTGTATGATTGATCAATCGGGCTTCTATCTCCCCAAGCTCGATTCTAAAACCGCGGATTTTGACTTGCTCGTCCCGCCGTCCAATAAACTCCACATCGCCATTTTCTAAATAACGCACTAAGTCTCCTGTTTTATAAAGACGTGCTGAAGGATCATTATTGAAAGGGTGTGATATAAACCGTTCCTTCGTTAAATCAGGCCGTCGCCAATACTCTCGCGCCAGCCCATCTCCGCCAATAAACAGCTCACCAGGAATTCCCGGCGCTACCGGTTTTAATTGCGAATCTAAAATGAATATTTCTGTACCAGAAATAGGCCTCCCTATAGGAAGCATACTGCCTTTCCAATCATGAGGGACCGGGAAACAACAGGTAAAGGTCGTTCCCTCTGTCGGCCCATATCCGTTAATTACTTGTACCTTTCCAAGCGCTAATACTTTTTGAACATGCGGAACGGAAACCACATCTCCGCCTACTAATAATTGCTGAAGTCCTTTTAATGATTCTAACTGCTGATCAACTACTAGAGAAAATAAACCGGCCGTCAGCCAAAGAGTCGTAATGTTATATTTTTTCACAGCTTCTGCAATATCATCAGCCGTCGGTATTCCCGGAGGCATTATAGCCAGACATCCCCCATTCAATAAACAGCCCCAGATCTCGAAGGTAGAAGCGTCAAAAGCAGCAGAAGCTAATTGCAGAAACGTTTGATTCTCATCAAATACCGCATAATCAGTCTCCTTCACCAGCCGAATCACACCGCGGTTAACAATACTTACTCCTTTAGGCAGTCCCGTTGAGCCTGACGTATACATGACATAAGCCAGGTCATCCAAGGAACCTTTTATGCCAATATTAGATCCATCCATCTTTTCAATTTCTTCTTTCATACCATCCAAACAGATTACGCCGTCCCCGTGAGGCGGGAGTTGTGACTGAATGCTTTCGTTTGTAATCAGCAACTCTACACCTGAATCTTCGATTAAGAATGATAGTCTTTGCTTCGGATATTGAGGGTCTAACGGCACATAAGCACCGCCTGACTTTAATATTGCCAGAATACTAATATACAAATCAAAAGAGCGTTCTAAAGCAATTCCGACAAGGTCTCCCCGTTTTACTCCGCACTCCTGAAGATACCGTGCCAGCTGGTTCGCACGGTGATTAAGTTCTGCGTAACACATTGAAGAGTTTTCTAGTACCAAAGCAGTCTTATCCGAATATTCATCAGCCTGCTGCTCAAACACCTCCGAAATTGTTCCAATTTTCGAATAATTGTCTTCCCAGCCAAAGATTTTCTTTTGCTTATTTTTTTCTTTCAGGAATCTCATATCTTTCACTCTGATATTTTCAGGAGTTATCATAGCTTCAAGAATCATCTGAAATCGCAGTGACAAATCTTTTATCATATTTTGAGAATAGAGGCATTCGTTATAGTGTATGACTGTCTCTATGTATTGTTTCTGGTTCATAAACGAAAATAGGATATGAATAGCGGGATTTTCTTGATTAAGTATGTATTCTTGAATATTTTCAAGGACTATCATGACATCAAAAGGAAGGCCAGTCATTTTATCACTTGTTCGAGAATTATTTTGGGGGCTTTCCAATGCCTGTTCTACGGTGAATTCGACTTTATGTATGATCTCTTTTAATAGGTCTTCACCATGAACAGCATTTTTAAGAGTCAAAATTTCTTGCTCACAATCAATCGTTCTGTTCTTTTTGAAAACAGGAGTTTTGATTACAATATTTTGTCTTTCTGTATATTGATTTATTAACAAAGTCAGTGCCGCTGTTAATACGATATGCAGACGTTCATCCGATCCATTGCAGTATACATTCAGCTTATCGCTTAATTGCTGTGACAATTTATATGTAAGATTTTTCATTCTTTTTTCTTTAGAAGGTTTACTTGCCACTAAAAAATGCTCTTCAGTTTTTAACTCACCAATACTGTCTTTATCTCCCTTTATACTTTTTGTCATAACAAAAACTCCTTCAATTGATATCAAAATTCAAATCATTCACTGAATTAAAACAGCAGAGGCTTTCGGTGGATTTTTATGTTAAACTGCATCACAGGCAATACCGCTCACCAATAATTGTTGTTGTAGTCTGACAGTTTATTTATCGGCAGCAAAAACCATTTTTTAATGATATAGACCCGTACAAACACTTTTTTTAAAAAAAGGATAATGAAGAAGAACTAGCCATCTTTAAGAAATATTATACAAATGTTTAAGAGTTGTCAATTAGGGGGGAAAAACACCTAAGCACATTAACCCAGTTTTTATTTTTCGTATTAACATAAAAAAAAACCGGGACAAAGTAACACTCCCGATTTTTTAATCAAAAATTCATCTCAAGGTTTTATTTATAATGTCAGTTATTTCATTCGAAAATTGATGAATAAAAAAATGATTTCCTTCAAACGTATAAAAATTGCATTTCCCTAAAGTATAATGTCCCCACTTACATATTAAATCTGAGCTTATCGTCTTGTCATTATTACCATGCAACACTGTTATATCACAGTCCATAACAGTCTTATTTTCAGAAATAACATCCTCTTCCAACATTTTGAAATCACTTCTTAAAATAGGAAGATATAATTGTTGTAATTCCTTGTTATGTAACAGTTCTTCCGAAGTCCCGCCCATATCCATGATTCTTTGCAAAAATAAATTATCCGGCAAAGCATGAATCATCCCCTCTGCTTTCTTCGTTTTAGGAATGCCGCAACCGGAGAAAAATATGTGATTTGGCTTCTTCTGCTGCATTTCAGCAATTTTACTATATAACTTATAAACTAATCGGCCTCCCATACTGTGGCCGAATAAAGCATAATCACACTCCCTGATTTGATCCTTTATCAGATCATATATATCATTAACAGCCTCATCTATATGTTCATAAAAATCTTCGTTAATTCTTGTACCTCTTCCTTTTAACTCAATAGGATGTATTGTTAAAGAGTCACTCATTAACCTTCTCCATTTATAGTATATTGCACTTGATCCCCCTGCATACGGAAGACAAAATATTTTTTTCATAATTCACCTCAGAAATTTTGTAATAACCCGATAAAAAAACACCCTGAAAAGGATGTTTTTTACTATCTCATTTTATATATGAAATGCTCTTGAAACTCCGTTGATGATGAGGAAGATTCCTATTACTCTTAAAATGATCCTTGTTGTTCTGTTATCTTTTCCAAAAGCAACTTGCCCGATTTTACCGATAAATACATTCATGAGTACACCTATAATTAATTCAGCCATTCCAAATAGTTCTTCCATACCCAATTCCCTCACGTCCTTTTTGATCTGTTAATTTTATCAGATTATTGTTGATTTAATTTTTCTTTTTTTTAATCTCCCTGCTTATTAAGATGAAAGATACAATAATACTTAATAAGCCGACACTTGCAAAAATTACGATCGGAAGCCATTCAGTTCCTAAGGTACTCTTACTAAAGATAATGTTGTTTAAAGACTGTATTGCCCATGCTTCGGGTGTAAATTTAGAAATAACCTGCATATATTTTGGAGCAATTTCCAATGAGAAAAAGGAACCGCCTATCATCCCGCTTACTGCAATTATGATCGATGCGGCAGAAGTAAACTGCTTTTGGCTTCTCATAAATGGAACCATAATCATCGTAATGCAGGTCAATGCAAATAAATAAACAGCGAGCATAACAGCGATGGCAAAGATGTTATGACCTATGCTGATCTTGAGTAAATATTTTCCCGCAAGTATAATAACGATTATATGAATGATTCCGGAAATATAAGTAGCAGCCATTTTGGATAAAACATATTTTGTATAGTTTACAGGCGTACTTAGTAATCTGCTGAAAGTATTATTCTCTTTTTCATCAATAAGTGTTCTTAACCCTTGAATAACAACAAACCAAATAAACATTACAAGAAAACCAATTAATCTCACGGTCGCATTATCCTGAGTATGTTCACCCTGACTTAATGTTTTGTCATTCACTTCTATTCCTGAATTGTTTTTCAATTTCTTGAAAATGTTCTTTTCTATATCTTTTGAGTCCGTATGCAACTGTGCAGACATATATTGCGAATCTTTAACTACCTTTTTAAGAGTTCCCGCCTCATTTGTGACCAGCTGCTCTAACAATGTTCCGCTGCCGTTCTCGTAGTTTTGGATGATTTTCATTTTTATCTTGTGATTGTCCGTCAAATCCTTTCCAAAACCTTTTTCAATAACGACCCCAAAAGGAATATCCTGATCATCGACTTTTTTCTTTAATTCATTTTCCGTTAGCTTTATAACTTTAATATTTTTATGCTCTTTTATCATTTCAATGAGCTTTGCAGCATAGTTACTTTTATCAGCATTGGCTATATACAAGTTCTCTTTGCTATCCGTATCTTGAGAAAAAGAGAACAAAAATGTAAGGATTAACGGCACCGAAATCGTTGCAAAAATTGCTAATCTATTTCGGAGCATCAGTTTCAGCTGATGTTTAATCATGGCAATCAATTGCACTACTACGCCACCTTCTTCCGGTTGAATACCATAATATTAATAAAGACAAAGATGAGACCAATACCAATTAGCTCAAGCAAATCAATATACATGCCGCTAAGACCAATATTCTGTTTGACTTTTAAATAAGAGTTTATTGCCTTACCGTTCGGTATGATCTCTTGAACAACCCTCAAGCTATCAGGCAGTCCGTTCTTAGAAATAAAACTGCCTCCCAAAAAACTAAAAATATAAAGAACCGGAGAAGCCATACTGGACACCGCCACGTGGTCCTTAGCGGTAAAACCCCAAAACAATACAATGCTGCCTATAGCAAATGCGTATACTACCGTAATAACAAAAATATCAAACAAGTTGCCCCAGTTCATTCGGAATACGACCCAGCTTATCAGAATAACAGCAGTCATCTGCATTAAGATCGCAAAAATAATACCTGTCAACTTTCCAAGCACATACTGAATATTTAAAGTCGGTGTAGATTTAATTCTGAACAGCGTATTATTCTGCCGCTCATCAACAATGCTGTGAACAAGCACAAAAGCCGTCATAATGGAAAACATGACAACCATTGCAATTGAATAATACTGCATGGAATCGACAGGAACCGCATTTTTATTTGTCGCTGCTTTTGGGATATCAGCGGAGATCCCGTCATTATCGGCCAAATCGTTCATCATTTTTTCTATTTTTTCTTTTGGTACGCTGCCGCCGGAGCTGATATGTTTTATTACTTCTTGTTGCTCAGCGCTCATTGTTTTCACGCTTTTCGTAAAGCCCTCCAAAACAGCCTGAACAATATTTTTATCTATGGTCTTGTTATTATCTCCAATTAAATCGATATTTGTTTTCCCGTTGTTCATAACGGCTTTCGTAAAGTGTTCCGGTACATAGATAAAAGCTGCAGCCTTTCCTTCTTTAACTAATTTTTCACCGTCATTGTAGCTCTCAGCTTCTTTTAAATGAATGATATCTTTGAGATCGCCTTTCTTAAAAACTTTATCCTTTAAGATATCACCTAAAGAAACACTCTCCCCTGAATCTGCTGAGTAAAAAGCTACATCAAATGCTTCGATTTTTGAATCTGAATTACTGAACACACTGCCCAATATGAGGATTAGCAGTGATGGAAACAGCATCAGCTTTAAATAAAATGACTTATTTTTTGTTAACAGCTTAAAATCAAGAAAAAATAAGTTGAATAATTTTCTCAAGATAGCCTCCTCCTACTAATCTCTTAGGTTTTTCCCTGTAATTTGAAGGAAAATGCTTTCCAAATTTACTTCCTCGTACTTAAAGCTAGTGAGGTCGATCCCCAGATTTTTGATATCATCTACAATTTCAATGATGTTTCTTTCCTTCGTCGATACAAGCATTGAAATTTGTTTATGATCTACCGTCACTTTATCAATTCCTGTAATGCTGTTTATCCGGCTGAGTGCCTCTTCATCAGCACCCTTAAAAGTAACGGTTAAAGTGTCACAAGCATTTAAGTTTTCCTTGAGTTCTTCTTTCGTTCCTAAAGCAATAAGAGATCCATGATCAACAATTGCCACCTTCTCGCAAAGATACTCTACTTCTTCCATGTAGTGGCTGGTATAAATAACAGTCATTCCTTTTTCTTTATTCAGCCTTTTTACTGTTTCAAGAATATGATTTCTTGATTGCGGATCAATTCCTACTGTAGGCTCATCAAGAATTAATAATTTAGGATTATTCATTAACGCCACACCTATGTTGACCCGGCGTTTCATTCCCCCGGAAAACTCTGATACATTTTGATTTTTTTTATCTGTCAGTTCAATAATCTCCAGAACCTCATCAGTTCTTTCTTTTAGCTTTTTCCCTTTCAGCCCGTAAAGGCTTCCGAAGAAGTTCAAGTTATCTTTGGCGCTTAACGTTTCATATAAAGCTAAATCCTGTGGAACAACCCCCATTATTTTTTTTATCTCAATAGGTTTTTCCTTAAGTGATTTATTATCTACTTTAATTGTCCCGCTGGTAGGTGCAAGAACAGTGCTAATCATAGAAACCATTGTTGATTTGCCGGCACCGTTAGGACCCAATAGTCCGAATACTTCTCCATCTTCTACAGTCAGCGAAATATTATTAACTGCCGTAAAGTCATCATATTTTTTGGTAAGTTTTTTTAATTCGAGCATAATTAAAACACCCCTCGTGGTATTTCGGTTCTTTTATTTTAACCTGAATGGAATATTTTTAGAATTTACTATAGTACTCATTTACCTTATTACTTTAGTTAGGAATCGCATTGTTACTTTAGTCATATACGGAAGGTGTAAGTCCGGATATTCAGAAGAAAATGGAGGAAAGGAATTTGATGAAATTCCTTTCTGATTGAAGGAAAAAAGTTGAATCACATATGCTTTTGTAAATATAAGCTAAGCTCCGTTCGATTGTTCATTTGAAGTTTTTCCAGTATTCTTGATACATAATTTTTGACTGTGCCTTCAGTAATAAAAAGTGCTTCGCTTATAGCTTTGTTGCTTTTCCCTTCCATAATCTGTTTAGCGACTTCTTTTTCTCTGGGAGTAAGCAATTGCACCAGCTGTTCCTTTTCATTATTTTCTTGAACAAGCTCTTTATTATGTTCTACCGAATTTAGAGCCTTTACAACTTTTAGCGTTACCTTAGGATTTAACAGAATATTGCCTTCACATGCTGTTTTGATGGAATCAATAATTTCTTGTGAATCAGAATCTTTCAGTATGTAACCATCAGCACCGCTTTTCAGTCCAGTAAAAATGTATTCACTATCATTAAAGGTTGTCAGGATAATCACTTTAATATCCGGATATCTCTCTTTAACTAGCTTTGTTGCTTCAATGCCGTCCATTATGGGCATTCTTATATCCATTAAAATGATTTCAGGCCTTATCTGTTTTAGCAAATCTAATAAATGTTCACCATTAGAAGCTTCGCCTACAATATTAATTTCCTCGTGCAGACTCAGAATCATTTTAAGCCCTTCCCTGACAATTTGCTGATCATCCACAATGATAATATCCATATCAATACCTCCTCACATTCGGATTAAAGATCTGCTATCTCGGGGATTACGGCTTCCACAGTAAATCCTGAATCTAGCCCTGAATGAAAATCAACCTCTCCTCCAAGTGCAGCAAATCTTTTCTCTATTCCTTTTATTCCATTTGACTTATTAATTTCAGAACATCCTGTTCCGTTATCAGTTATCGATATAGAGATTTTTTCAAAAGACTTACGTATTCTTATTGAAAAAAACGTAGCATTTCCATGTTTTATCCCGTTCGTTATAGACTCTTGTACTGTTTTATAGAGACAATTCTTGATATCAGGATCAGCTGACTCTACTTTATTGTCCATATCAAGCTCGAATTTTATTTCATTTGTTTGCTGAAAATTTTCAAAAATCTCATTGATCGATTTCAGAAGCCCTTTTTGAGGAGCAGGGTCATTGAGCAAAGCGACAGCTTCTCTCAGGTTAATAATACACTCCTTCGATAAATCATGTGACTTATTGATGACTTGTTTAGCCTCGCTGGGATTTTTACTGACTATTTTATCGGCGAATTCAAGATTCATTGTTAATGCGATCAAATAATGCCCTAGGGAATCATGAAGCTCTTGTGCAATTCTTGTCCGCTCTTTAGAAATAGTTAACTCTTGAATCTTTTGAGAATAATTCTTAAGTTTAGTGTTTACACTTTGTAATTCTTTATTTAATGTTTGTATTTTTGCTTTTTCGAGCAGTACGTTTCTAAACAGATAAATAATAGCCATGATCACTAAATAGGACATCAATATATCTTTCCCGCTGGTCCCTGCTGCTTTAAGAGCTGTAAAAAAAATAATAAAATGCAGGCTTACTACAGTCCAGGGCAGTTTACGAGTTGTTACAATAATCTCGATCAGTAAGAAAATATTATATATTTGAGAACCGAGACAGTTAATTTTAAACAATAAAATGCCTGATAAAAGGTTACTTACTAAAAAAGATGCATAATATCTAAAAGAATACTGACCGCTTAGGTATTTTAATCTGATATGATCGTTGACGACTAAAAAAATGGTGATTATCAGCAGGTAAGCGGATTCCGAAGCCGTGAAAGTTGGCGTTTTAAAAATAGAACTGATAATAGAATATAAGGAAAAACAAATAATGGTTTTTTCTATGAGCACTCTTGTACTAATTGAAGAAAGATTTTTCATAATAATCCTTCCTGAGACAACTTGATATAAATTATATTATACATATATTGAGAAATCATAAAGCGACAACCTCCACGTTCAGCACATCATACAGCTCATCAAGCGAATGAATCTCGTACGTCGGGATGATTCCGGACTCATTTGCTTTCTTTCCGGGATTAAACCAGCACGTATCCATTCCCGCCATCTGACCGCCTTTTATGTCCGCGCTCAGTGAATCGCCGATAATAAGTCCGCCCTCGGCAGAAAAACCGGGAATTCTCGCAAACACGTAATCAAAGTATTCCTTCATCGGCTTTTGAAAACCCGTGTCCTCAGATACAAACACATCTTTAAAGAACGGATACAGACCGGAGTCGCCCAGCCGCTTATATTGTGATCTTGAGACGCCGTTCGTCACGATGTATAAATCAAATAAAGGACTCAGCCGTTCAATCAGCTCATAAGCTCCGTCTATCATCTGGTGCCCTTCTTCTAAGTATTGGCGGTACGCCTGATTCATCAGCACGCCGTCGGCTTCGAGGCCGTATTCTTTAAACAAAAGGGCAAACCGTGTATTGACCACTTCATCGCGGGTCATTTCCCCCTCTTCAAACGCCTTCCACAGCCCTTGATTTAACGATTTATAACGGGCTTCCACCTCTGCCGTCAGCTCCAGCTTTGAACCTTGAAACAATTTTTGAAGAGCATCGGTTTCTGAAGCGGTAAAATCCAGCAGCGTATTGTCTATATCAAATAATACCGTACGGTAATGACTCATCGATGTTTCCCCCGGTTCTGCTTTTTTTAACCAGTATACCACTCGCGGACAAGCCGAAAAAGACACCCCTGTAAGAGAGGTGTCTTTTTTGAATTATACAGCGTCTTCTATTTTCGATTTTTCACCAGGCATGCGCTTGCCGATACCGAACGCATAATAGCTGACCGTCACAATCGCCAGGAAAATCACCCCGACAACCAACGAAATCCGCGTATCTTTGTTAAACCACATGCCGATCAATACCATGAGTAAGAAAGCGATCGTCAAATAGTTTGTAAACGGCGCAAAAGGCATCTTAAACGGATGCTTATCAAGCTCAGCGCCCTTCGCTCTTCTGAAACCGAGATGGCTGATTAAAATGACGAACCACGGAATCATTCCCGGCAGCACACTCGCGCTGTACACATAGACAAAAATTTTCGGAGGCGCGATGTAGTTCAGCACGACACCGATCACAAGTCCGATTAATACCGCAAGCGTACCGAATATCGGCACACCGCTCGAAGAAACTTTCTTAAAGAATTTCGGTGCCTGTCCGTTCACGCCCAATGTATAAAGCATGCGTCCCGCACTGAATATCCCGCTGTTGCATCCGGACATCGCAGCGGTAATCACAACAAAGTTAATCAAACCGGCCGCCGCCGTAATCCCGACTTTCGCAAATGTCGAAACAAACGGACTGCCGAGTGAGTGAAGCTCATTCCACGGATATACGGTAACGATGACGAAAATCGCACCGATGTAGAAAATTAAAATCCGCCAAATAATACTCTGAATCGCGCTTCGCAGCGTTTTTTGCGGGTCCTTCGCTTCCCCTGCCGTAATCCCGATCAGCTCGACCCCTTGATAGGCCGCAACAACCAAAGACAAGGCAAAGAAAAATCCTGAAAAACCATTCGTAAAGAAACCGCCGTGCGACCATAAATTAGATAATCCGATCGCATGCCCTCCGTTACCGAAACCGAAGAAAATAATTCCGATTCCGGCCACAATCATCAGAATAATGGTGACGATTTTGATCATGGCAAACCAAAATTCAAACTCACCGAAAGATTTTACCGAAATTAAATTCGCCGCACCGAGAATGGCCATGGCGATAATGCCGGGAATCCATGCCGGCAGATCAGGAAACCAATATTTCATATACGAACCGACGGCGATAATTTCAGACATCCCGACGATCACCCATTGAAACCAGTTGCTCCACGCCGTCATATAGCCGGCTAACGGATGTATATACTTATGGCCGAACGTCGCAAACGACCCTGTACTCGGCTCTACATAGAGCATTTCGCCCATCGCACGCATGATAAAAAAGATAAAGATACCCGAGATCGCATAAGCCAGCAGGACAGACGGCCCGGTCCATCCGATCGTGCTGGATGATCCCATGAATAAACCGACACCGATCGTGCCGCCCAGCGCAATCATCTGTATATGACGCGCGCCTAAGCCTCTCTTTAATTCTTTGTTTGCCACTTCGCTTCCTCCTCTTAACAGCTCTGATATATGTGAAATAATGAAGCAGAAGGTGCACCTGTTGAACCTAACTCACTCTTCATTTCCCGCAATATTAGAAATATTCTATCTTTCTATTGTTATATAATCTCCAATTTCCTTATTCCATCATAATAAATTTCCGTGGAAAATACAATTGTTTTTTTCAGGTAAACACCTTGCACCCTAAACCAACAAACTAAAAATAAAGCGCTTTCATTTTTGTTGAATTATGAATATTGAGATAATAAATGCCGCAGCCTCCGAGAAACAGGATGTCCCTGGAGAAACATGTTCCGCCCCCTATTCAATATTATTTTTGCTAAGCAGAATGGCGTAAAGTCTTACTCTCTTCCATTCTCCCTTGTATACGCCATAATCCTGCTTAACCGGCAAAAATCATGCATCAATCGATAAATGCCTCATTCAGCCGCAGCAAAAGCCGGCCGAACTTTTCTTTTTCATCGCCTGACCAATCGTCAAGCATATGTCGGTATCGATCAAGACGCATCTTTTTATCAGCTTTTAACCTCTGTTTGCCAAGCTTCGTAATCGCAAACAGACTGACCCGCCCGTCAGAAGGATCGGAAAAACGCTGGATCAGCTCTTTCGACTCCAAGGCCGCGGCCTGGCGTGACAATGTGGAAATATCCAGCTTAAAAGATTCGGCTAATTCCTTTACACGCGCCGGTCCGAATTCATCCAGCTGCCGTAATAACAAATACGCAGCCCTTTCCAGATGTCCGATTTTACGGTCGGAGTTATCAAGATAAACAGCTCTCCTGATAAAAGTGGTGAGCTCATATTCAATTAATTCAATCGGATCTTGTTTTGACAAACAGCCTCACTCCTTACATTGACAACAGCAATATTAGTTGTATAATACAAACATATGCACATTTACTCAGAAAACATATAGAAATATTTTGCATACATATATTTGTATAGTACAAATATATGCACAAAAAGTAAAGAAACATATTGAAGCATCAAGAAAGGGGGAAGCTGCTCTTCTCCAAAGAACAGCATTGTCGTGAAAGTCATACGCATCATCTTGCAAATCATTATTTTATTCGCATTTTCCTTTATCGGGGGAGCCGTTCAGCAGTTCTTTCACCTGCCCATTCCCGGAAGTATCATCGGTTTGATCCTGCTGATCATATGTTTATCGGTTAAGATCATTCCCGTCAAAATGATTGAAGACGGAGCCGGATTTTTGCTGTCTTTTCTTCCGCTGTTATTCATTCCGGCCATGACGGGCGTCATCAATTACCCGTCACTGTTTTCCGCCAGCGGGGCTGCTCTGTTTCTGATCATCGTGCTGAGCACCATCGTCACAATGATCGCCGCAGGGTACGCCAGCCAGCTGTTAGAGCACAAAGCCAATCAGAGAAAGGAGAAAAAGAAGTGCAGCAAGCATGTATCGCAATCCTTATAATTTTGTTCACGGCCGCCGCCTATCTGGCTATGGTGAAATTATATGTGCGCTTTCCATATCCCTTTCTCATACCGGTTTTGACGACTACGATTTTCATTATCGCCGTGCTGCTTGTTTTTCATATTTCGTATAAAGACTATATGATCGGCGGACAATGGATCAATTCACTGCTCGGACCCGCCGTGGTGGCTTTGGCATACCCGCTTTATAAGCAGCGCCGGGTGTTAATCAAGTATATGTTTCCGATCATCGGCGGCGTGTTGGCCGGTTTATTCTCCGGAATGGTCAGCGGCCTGCTATTTGCAGAGCTGTTCGGCATCAGCCGGAGTTTGATTTTGTCAATTATCCCAAAATCAATTACGACGCCTGTCGCCATACAGATTGCGTCCGGTATCGGCGGAGTCCCTTCCATGACAGTCGTGTTCGTCATGATCGCAGGGTTTTCCGGCGTTATCTTAGGACCGCTGCTTCTCAAGTGGATCCGCATCCGCAGCTCACTCGGGAAAGGAATTGCATTCGGGAGCGCTTCCCATGCGCTCGGCACCTCAAAAGCAATGGAGTACGGAGAATTAACGGTCTCCATGAGTTCTGTTTCCATGACGCTCTGCGCCGTGTTAGGATCGGTCTTCGGCCCCGTCGTAGCATGGATGTTTCAAATTTAAAGCTGACGGTTCTCCGTCAGCTTTTTTCATGTGCGGATCATCTCATTCCCTTCCATTATTATGTTTCATTTGTAAGAATAATGGTAAAGTAGAAAACAAGGAGGGATTTAATGATGACTGGAGCAATTCCGCAAAAGAAACTGCTGGATGGGACAAGCATTCCCGCGATCGGCTTCGGTACATACGCTCTTAATGGAAACAACGGCGTTCATGCCATTACCAGCGCCATTGATATCGGCTACCGTCTGATTGACACCGCTTATAACTATGAAAATGAAGGGACGGTCGGAGAAGCCATCAAGAGAAGCTCTGTTCCGAGAGAACAGCTATACGTGACGTCCAAGCTGCCCGGACGCTACCATGACTATGACAAAGCTGTACAAACCATACAAGAATCTTTATACCGCGCCGGTCTGGACTACTATGACCTGTATCTCGTCCATTGGCCGAACCCGAAACAAGACCGCTACACGGAAGCATGGCAGGCACTGATTGATGCGAAAAAATGGGGCCTGATCCGATCCATCGGCGTCTGCAATTTCCTGCCTGAGCATATCGAACGGCTCGAACGTGAAACCGGCGTAAAGCCCGGCATCAACCAAATTGAACTGCATCCCGCTTTTAATCAGCAGCAGCAGCGCCAATGGCACGAAGAACAGGGCATCGTGACAGAATCATGGAGTCCGTTATCCCGCGCCGGCGAAGTATTGAACGATCAAAAACTCGGACGGATTGCGGACAAATACGGCAAAACCATTTCTCAAGTCATTTTACGCTGGCATATCCAGCTGGGCGCCATCCCGATTCCAAAATCAGCATCGCCCGAGCGCCAGCTTGAAAACATCTCCGTTTTTGATTTCTCCCTTGATGAAAACGACATGAGCATTATCGACTCGCTTACCCGCCCCGACGGACGCATAAACGGCCAAGACCCGGCGGAGTATGAGGAGTTTTAAGTAAACGCATAAAGAAAAGCTGACGGCATCATTTGTCAGCTTTTTTCTCATTTTTATATACGCACACCCAGCTCCCGTTTCCATTCAGAAAGCCAATCTGTATCCCCAGATCCGTATTGCCTGCTTTGGCCGACATCACGCAGAGATCCGTTTTTATACTCAATGGACAGAACCAAATCAGGAATGGCGTCATAACCCGTTCTCGCAAGCTTCGTGAGCCCCTGTCCGTAATGGGCGGCCGCTTCTGCCGCCGTATGTCTCAACAAAGGATCTTGCTGCAGCGCTTCCTTATAGACGTCTAAAAGGTCGCGTCCGTCTTCTGTGACGTACTTTCCGTCCACGATCTGCAAGTCTTTCAGATGATAGCCGGTCACCTCGTACATTTCCCGAACGACTTGATATTTCTCATATGTTTCCGGCGTAAACTGCGAGGAGTCATCACTCCGGCTGCGAATGATGTGCGCAAACAGCTCTTTGCTGTTTTCCCCGGAGTTTAAGACAGCTTCAATCTGCTGAGTGAGCTCTTTATCGTCAGTCCCGCTCACTTTTAACAGATAATCAATCGGTGATATCGTAAATGTAAGATTCGCACCCTCCGGAATCTGAATATGATTCCGATGGAAAAGCATCTCAATCTGCTGATTCACCTGCCCGCGCTGAAACACCTTTTCATTTTCGACTTGAATCTCTCCGTTGAGCGTTTCACCCCGAAACGCCGCATCACGGAAATCATAGCTCTGGGCTTTCCCCTTAAACAGCCATTCCGTTTCATTATGATAAGCGGCCTGACGCTCCGATTCTGATAAATCACTTCTGAAATAAGGTGAATCGGCACGCTGGTATTTGTCCTTAATATAATGCAAAGGATCTGGTTTTCGTTTATTGATTTCATTGATACGGCTGTATTTCTCATCAAGAATCTTGCTCGCAATATCACTCTCAGACTCATATGGATTATTAGCGTCTATTACCGTCTCATTCCCATTATCCGTAATCGTTTTCTGATTTGCAGATTGATATAAACGGGACAGGCTGCTCCCTTTCTCAGTGACACCGCTCCTTGAATAATTCACCTGGCTCAGATCGCGGCTCCCGCCTGTCTGAATCAATAAGCTGTCCGATCCTTTTGCCGCATCTTTCACATTTGTTTTGGAAGAATACCGCTGAAGCACTTGCTGAGCCATTACTTGATTTTTTATATATCGAGCGTTTAGGCGCATGTTTTTAACCTCCGCTTGAGATGATGTTCTAGTGTTTGTATCGGCTGTTTCCCAGTTGATTTTAACCTTAAATAACAAATGTTTACATAGCTAATGTTTTTATGTATGATGTAGTCAAAAAGGGGGATTTTTCCATGAAGAAGTGTATATTGATTCTATTTGTCAGTGTCATCGTTTTATCAGGCGCATTGTTTGCATCTTCACCTTCAGCCTCTGCATCTCAAAAGAACTCGTTACAAATAAGCGCCATTACAGGAAATCATTCATTTGAAACTGCCAATCCGGTAGGCTACTGGAAATATAAAAATATTGATACTGCCATATTGCCAAAAGGGGAAAAAGATTCGTATTTCACTTTCACGGCAAATAAGGGAGAAAGACTTTATGTCAGGAGTTCAACAAGAAGTGAATACAAGGGAATGGACATTGAAATTTATAATAAAAATAAAGTACTGATCAGTAAAGGCACAGAAGTGATAAATCCTGATACGGCGCTACCTTTTATCTATGCGAATACAGATGCGAAAGAAAATAACGAGACGTTCTACGTGAAAGTGTCCCGCGGCTCCTACACTGACGATATGTACTTTACACTCTCTATTTACGACCGAATCAAATCCGGCAGTGAGACCTTCTCATTCAGCGGTACAGCTGAAAATAAAGGGAACACAAGCCTCAGTCCGAATGGATCAGATTCAACTGTTCTTAGACTCGACTTAACCAAACAGACAAGCATTCCAAGAGACGCCACAGTGAAAAGAATCAACACCACCGCAACCCAAACACCAAGCCAAGGAAATACAAGCCACTACATCATGTCGGAAGAAAATAAAGTGTGGCACCGTGCACTTGCAAACAGCTCCACTCAAGGAAATTACGGTATCACACTGGATGATAACCTCTCAGTCTCAAGCATCTGGAATTTTAAATACAACACACTCGCAACAGCAAAATCGACTATGAAAAATGTGAAATTGAAGATTGATTATGAGTACGATGTGACAACGCAGTTTTAATTAGAAGAACAGCCGCCCATTGTGCGGGCGGCTGTCTGCTTGGAGTTAAAGTGAATTTATGAGCCCGTGCCATGTCTTATCCTGTTGTAACTTGATCAGTTGCTAAAATTCTTTTTTATGATATATAGCTGCGGCAATGAAAAATGAAATGATATATAAGATAACGCCGATCATGAGATATATAATCGGGACATATAAAGAAGGATTTATGTGCAAAAATGACAGCGGTACTTGTTCTGCTGCATACCCAACGACACTTTGCAATCCAAACGTAGCAAAAAGTCCCCCCATTGCTCCTCCAATCACGATAGCATCGGATTTTTCCGGGCCTATCATGTAGAGAAGAGGATAAACGATTGCACCGGCAAAGAGAACGATGAACGTTCCAAAAGAGACAATATTAAATATGCCGTCAATTGGTTCATCAGAACCCAGGCTGTATACAAGGAAAATACCATAAGATATTACAGCTCCGATCACAACAATCAAAAGATAAAAGACATAGTGGCTTTGAACAATATTTGTTCTGCTGACCGGTAAAGTCAGGACATACCTGTCATAGCCAGACTTGCTCTCATACTTTATAACCTCAAGTGCGGGCATGACGACAAACAAAATAATCAGCATAGCAACAAAACGATGCATTGAAGCATCCCCAAAATAAAAAATGACTGCTGATACCAATATGGCCAACCCCGTGTATGCAAAGAAACTTCGATAAACCAGGTAATAGTTAGTCAGTAACAGACCTCTCAATGTTTTCACTCCTCGTTAAAAAGACGCTGATTTCTTCTATGGAAATGGTGTTGGCCGTTACGCCATTCGGCAATTTCTGTTGATCCGATACAAGCACACTCCAATAAGATCCACGATCCCTTTTTGCTAGAACGATATCTTCGTCAAGCTCAGCCAATCGGCCTTCATCAACGTCTATAACGGTATAGCTTTCAAGAACCTTATCTTTCTCTTCATTTAATAAAATTTCGCCATCTTTCATAATAACGATATGGCTGGCTATCTTCTCGACATCAGTCATAATGTGCGATGAAAGTAAAATACCGCCGTTGCTTTTACTCACAAAGCTTTTTAATTCATTTAACAGATCATCTCTTGAAGAGGGATCAAGCCCTCCCGTTGCTTCATCCAGGAGTAATAATTTTGCATTATGCGACAAAGCAACAGCTACGGATAACTTCATTGACATGCCGCGCGAGAATGTATTCACTTTTTTGTCCATAGGTAAAGAGAAAGAATGAACCAACCGGTAAAAATGATCTTGGTCCCAAGCACCGAATAGTTTCTTAAATACATGATTCAGCTGCTTTATCGTAAGGTGCGCAGGAAGATTCATCGCATCAAATACGACCCCAATATCTTCTTTGAACTTTATATGTTTATCCAGATTCTCTTTACCAAAGATTTTCACTTTACCTCTATCCTGAGAGATTAATCCTAATATCGTTTTAAATGTTGTTGACTTGCCTGCGCCGTTATCACCGATAAAACCGACAATTGATCCGGCAGGCACATTGAATGTAACATCCTTTAAAACAGCTTTATGGCCAAAAGATTTGCTGATGTTTCTGATTTCTAAAAGGTTTGACATCATTCCACTCCTATCATTGTCGTCAGGACTTTTTTAAGAATTGAACCGGATTATTGTAAAAATGTTGTTATTTTTATATCCAGTCGAGGTATTCATAATGGATCAGAAGTCGACAAATACAAAAGGGATTTTAAAGTCTTAAGCATAATGTGGATGTGTAATCGATTGATTACGTTTATATAATGGATATTCATGATGAAAATTGCTGAGGTGTTTACTTTCCGATGAGGTATACACAAAATGATTTACTAATGATTACATTTATGGATGTTAACCGGAATGCATCTCGTATTATAAAGCAGGTGTTAATCCTTTTCAATATATAAAAGGGGATTTCTTTACAATCGCAAAGAGTATGTATTTCTCATTTCCGCATTAAAAAACCCCTCTGGCTAATAACCAAAGGGGTTAAATATATTATTCCACCGTAACACTCTTCGCAAGGTTGCGCGGTTTATCAACATCACAGCCGCGGTGCAGTGCCGCATAGTAAGCGATCAGCTGCAATGGCACAACAGAAACCAGCGGAGCAAGCGCAGGGTTGACTTCCGGCAGGATGAATCTGTCGTCTGCGTCTTCTAAGCCTTTCAGCGAGATGATGCAAGTGTTGGCGCCGCGGGCTGCGACTTCCTTCACGTTTCCGCGGATGCTCAGGTTGACGTGCTCTTGTGTCGCCAGCGCAAAGACTGGTGTTCCTTCTTCAATCAGAGCGATTGTTCCATGCTTCAGCTCGCCGCCGGCGAAGCCTTCCGCCTGGATGTAAGAAATCTCTTTCAGCTTCAGGGCGCCTTCGACACATACGAAGTAGTCGAGGCCGCGGCCGATGAAGAAAGCGTTTCTTGAAACAGTCAGGTACTCACGCGCGATCATTTCCATTTCGTCCTTCTGGTCGCAGAGGGCTTCCATGGCGTTTGCCGCGATACCTAATTCTTTGACTAAATCAAAACCGATATCAACACCGTTGCGTTCTGCTGCAACGGACGCAAGGATCGCAAGCACGGCAATCTGAGCCGTATACGCTTTTGTTGATGCCACCGCGATCTCAGGGCCTGCGTGCAGAAGCAATGTGTAATCCGCTTCACGGGAAAGCGTTGATCCCGGAACGTTTGTGATCGTCAGCGCTTTGTGACCCAGCGCTTTGACTTGAACAAGCACGGCGCGGCTGTCCGCTGTTTCTCCGCTTTGAGAAAGGAAGATAAAGAGCGGCTTCTTAGACAGAAGCGGCATGTTATAAGAGAATTCACTCGCTACATGCACTTCAACCGGTACGTTTGCCCACATTTCAATATATTGTTTCCCGACAAGACCGGCATGGTAGCTCGTTCCGCAAGCCACGATATAAATGCGGTCCGCTTCCGCCACAGCGTCAGCGACATCGCCGGCCACGGCCAGTCTGCCATTTTCGTCCTGATACGTTTGGATGATTTTGCGCATAACAAGCGGCTGCTCATCCGTTTCTTTTAACATGTAGTGAGGGTATGTGCCTTTTTCGATATCACTGGCATCAAGCTCAGCGATATAAGACGCACGTGTCATGACTTCACCGTCAAGGTTTTTAATCACGGCTTCGTCTTTTGTCACGATCACCATTTCTTTGTCCAAAAGCTCAACGTATTCATTCGTTACTTGAAGCATAGCCATCGCGTCAGACGCCACGACATTAAACGTATCTCCAAGGCCGATTAACAGAGGGCTTTTGTTTTTTGCAACGTAAATGGTGTCTGTGTTTTCACCGTCAAATAATGCAATTGCGTAAGAGCCTTTTAACAGAGTCAGTGTTTTGCGGAACGCTTCTTCTGTGTTAAGTCCTCCCGCCACAAATTGCTCGATCATTTGAACGACTACTTCAGTGTCCGTGTCGCTTTTCAGTTCAACGTTTTCAAGATATTCGCGCTTCAGCTGAACATAGTTCTCGATCACACCGTTGTGAACAAGTGTAAAGCGGCCGAGTGCGCTTTGATGCGGGTGAGCGTTCAGGAAGCTTGGTTCGCCGTGAGTCGCCCAGCGTGTATGGCCGATTCCCGCTTGAGATTCAACCGAGTGATCTACCACTTCACGAAGGTCGGCGATGCGGCCTTTTTCTTTGTACACATGCACGCCCTGCTCATTCGCCACAGCGATACCGGCAGAGTCATAACCGCGGTACTCAAGCTTCTCTAATCCTTTTAACAAAATCTCTTTCGCATCAAGCTGACCGATGTAACCTACAATTCCACACATATTTTCTTCCTCCTAAAGGTGCAAAAGGAGACGAAGAAAGTCAAATTACAAGGGGACTTTCAATCGTCCCCTCCCACATGTTTTTTTGGAAGATCATGTGATTTCTCTTTGTTCGGAGAGTCGCCCCTCCGGTTTGAAGAAATCCTTACGGCTGTGATCTAAATGAATCAGCCGGGAGGCATCCGCCGAAAATTCGATAACCTCCATCCTCGTCAACTAAGCCGTTTTTCGGGCGCTTAGTTCGGGCGCTGTAATTATAAAAGATGCAAACAATCCCGCCTTTCCTGCAAGTGAAAAACAAAGGCTGAACAAGCTTGATTTTACAGCATGTGCCAAGGACGGTCAATTATTTTTTGCCGCCCCGGCATCATGTTTACTATCATATTATGCTGATTGCACTTGTCTTGTTCGCTCTCTGCTTATAAACTTCGCTACTCCGCTCCCATTTCTGTCCGCACGACAACCACGATTTTTGTGACATATTCGTCACAAAGCTCTTTTGTTCTCGCTTCAGCCATCACGCGGACGAGCGGTTCGGTGCCTGACGGGCGCACTAAAATCCGGCCGTCTCCGTTCATTTCTTTTTCCACTTCAGAAATAACGGCCTTCACCTTAGCGTTTTCTTCTACCTTATATTTATCCGTCACTTTCACGTTCACTAAGAGCTGCGGGAATTTTTTCATTTCATCCGCAAGTTCTGAAAGGGTTTTGCCGGACGCCTTCAGCGTATTCACAAGCATGATCGCGGACAAAAGACCGTCGCCGGTAGTGTTGTAATCAAGGAAAATAAGGTGCCCTGACTGCTCGCCGCCGACATTATAGCCGTCTTTTTTCATCGCTTCTACGACATAGCGGTCGCCGACTGCCGTTTGAACGCTTTTGATTTCTTCTTTTTCAAGCGCTTTGTAGAAACCGAGGTTGCTCATCACAGTCGATACGACGGTATCATCCTTCAGACGGCCCTCTGATTTCAAATACTTCGCGCATATGTACATAATCTGATCACCGTCGACGATGTTTCCTTTTTCATCAACGGCAATGAGGCGGTCGCCGTCTCCGTCAAACGCAAGGCCGATATCGGCGTTTTTTTCTTTGACGAAAGCACTCAGCGCTTCCGGGTGTGTAGACCCGACGCCATCATTAATATTTAATCCGTTCGGAGACGTCCCCATTGTAGATACGTCAGCATCGAGATCGGCAAAAAGGTGCGTCGCAATGGATGATGTCGCACCATGGGCGCAGTCAAGCGCTACATGAATGCCTGTGAAATCTTCGTCCGCCGTCTGCTTTAAAAATTGCAGATACTTTTGAACGCCTTCAAAATAATCGTTTACAAGCCCGAGGTCCGCGCCTGTCGGTCTCGGCAGCTTATCTTCCGGTTCATCCATGAGACGTTCAATCTCGGCTTCCTGCTCATCAGAAAGCTTAAAGCCGTCCCCTCCGAAAAATTTAATTCCGTTATCCTGTACGGGGTTGTGAGAAGCGGAGATCATGACGCCCGCCTCAGCATCCATGGCTTTCGTTAAATAGGATACCCCCGGCGTAGAAATAACGCCGAGGCGCATCACTTCAGCTCCGATCGATAAAAGTCCGGCGACAAGGGCTCCCTCCAGCATATGTCCGGAGATACGTGTATCACGGCCGATCAGCACTTTCGGGCGCTGCTTATCTTTGGTCAGGACATAACCGCCAAAACGCCCAACTTTAAAGGCCAGCTCTGGCGTAAGCTCGCTGTTGGCAACACCTCTTACACCATCTGTTCCAAAATACTTGCCCATTTTGTATCGCTCCTTTTTCATTCTGTTGAAGAAGAATCAGTGCTTGATCCGTCTTCATCCTGGTCTTGATTTTGATCCTGGTTTTGACTTTTATTCTGATCGCTGTCAGTGTCGTCTTCCCGGTTCTTGTTCTTGTCTTTGTCTGCGTCTCCGCTTGTGCTGTTCTTATTGCCGGAATCAGCGGAACCGCCGTTATTTTTATTTGAACTTGTGTTTTTCTTAGAAGTCAGCTTGATCTTAACCGTGTCTTTTGACAGGGACCATGTGACGTTTTGCGGGCCGTTTACTTCAAGCTTTACAGAGTGCTCTCCGTCATCCAAGTCCGAGACATTGGCATACAGTTCAATGTCCGACTTTTTCAGCGCCTTAATGTTGGCGGGAGAGCCTTTGGCCGTAATATTTATCGCCTGCGATTCAGGATCGAGAAACTCAATCTGCTGTGAGCCTCCCAGTCCGACCGTCTTGATTCCGACATTGTCAAAATCCTTTTTGTCTTCACTGTCCACTTTAACATGAAGCGTGATTTTTTCCGGTGATACCTTAGTGACACCCTTAGGAAGCGGGATATCGGCATTGATATCGGTATCTTTATCAATTTTGCCTAGATCAAGAGATACGCCGTCAATAAATTCAAGTGAATCCAGCACATCCTGCGGGCCGTAAACCGTCACCTCACTCGGATTCGAGTCAATGCTCGCAACGCTCACTCCGTCCGGAAGACTTCCCTTCCTTTCGATTTTGAAAGGAAGCTTTTTGCTCGGACTGGCTACGGGAACCGTCACTTTAATGACTGACGGTTCAACATCAACAGGAAGTGCGTTGCCGTCTTTGTCATAGACGGTCACCTTCACTTCCTTTTCAATGGTCTCATTTGCATTTTCAAGGTTCACGGATGCTTTGACAAGTGAAATGTTATCAATCACATTTTTCGAACCTGTAATCTGCACGTTTTTCGGGCTGATAATCGGCTGCTGAGGGGTATATCCCTTTTTCATTTTGCTTTTATTGTAGTATTCAACTTCCACGGGAAAACTCTCAGCCGTTTTTTCCTGGATCGTAACCGTCGTGACTGACGGGTTAATGGAGACCGTCAGTCCGTCCGATACGTTTTTCGCCTTCAATTCGACCTTATGAGTCCCGGTCTTCAGCTTATTCATATCGGCGTATATCTCAAAATTCTTCGTCTGTCTCGCCTTTTTCACCGCGCTTGTCGAGCCTTTAATCGTGACATTTACGGTCTGGGGCACGCCGGTGACGACATAGTTCGCTTCATCATAGTATGCTTTTACAGGAATATCAGTAAGCGTAGCCTCGTCAGTCGTTGATGTCGGAAAAAAGGATTCCCCCGGCTTTTTCGGAGTCGGCGCCTGGTTGTTGTTAACCGCAACGTAAAGCAGCAGCGCAAAGAGCAATGCAATGATCTTTACAGCCCAGCGGTTGTTTAAGAATTTATCCATTTTTCTTGCCCCTCCAGTACCAGCGGTTAGAAGAAGTATCTCTGGCGTTTTTCTTAAACTCGGCTTCAAGCATTTCTTTCAGTGCTTCTTCCGTCAATTCTCTGTGAAGGTCTCCGTTTTTGGCCACACTGATGGCGCCCGTCTCTTCAGATACAATAATGGTTAAGCTGTCCGTCACTTCACTGATGCCGACAGCCGCTCTGTGACGCGTCCCCAGCTCCTTTGAAATAAACGGGCTTTCAGAAAGCGGCAGATAACAGGCAGCCGCCGCAATCTCGTTATTTTTCATAATGACCGCTCCATCATGCAGCGGTGTATTCGGGATGAAGATATTAATCAAAAGCTCCGAGCTGACCTGCGCATTAAGCGGGATGCCCGTCTCAATATAATCGCCCATTCCCGTATCGCGCTCAATCGCGATGAGTGCGCCGATGCGGCGTTTCGCCATGTAGCTGATCGATTTTGTAATCGCTTCAATTGTCTTATGCTGCGCTTCCTCCACGGGGGTTCCGCTCCTGGAAAAGAACCGGCCCCGTCCGAGCTGTTCAAGCGCCCGTCTCAGCTCAGGCTGGAATATAATGATGATCGCTAAAAATCCCCATGTTATCGCTTGGTCCATCAGCCACTGAAGCGTGCTGAGTCCCAAATATGAACTGGCCATCCGGACCAATACGATGACGACGATTCCTTTTAAAAGCTGAACCGCCTTCGTCCCGCGTATGACCATGATTAATTTATATATCACATACCAAACAAGGAGAATATCAACGGCATTGCCGAGGTATTGCAAAAATGGGATGTCCTCAAAAGCCATTTCCTCGTCCTCCAAGAATTCAGTCATTTCGTTTTTCTGTTATGAATTGTGCTGCATGAGCAATATGTACATCATATAGCGTGCTCATTATACCACATTTTGATTTCTCAAGTGAAATGAGCCAGAGCGGCGATGCACAAAAAAAGAGTAAAGCGATTATACGCTTTACTCATCTTCACTCGGGTCCAAAGCGCTCACGACGCCCTGGCCCGCCGATTTCAGTTCGTACCAGACCCAGTCAAACAATTGGTTAATCTCTTCAATCTGCCCGGTGACTTGTCCGGCTGAGGCCATGTATTTTTCTCCGTTGACGACGGTCACATTGCCGTCGACTTTTCCTTCAATGAACAGCTTGCCGTTTTTTACTGTGACATCGCCCTTTACGGTCTCGCCTTCAGGGACGGTGACCGTGTGATTCTGCACGACAAGGTTCGGCTGTTTGGACACACTGAAATTGTGGTCATTATGCCAGCTGTTGAAAAAACCGCCGCCCATTAAAATCACAAAAACCGCTGCGGCTGCAATCATCGGATGAGTTTTGATCCATCGTTTTACAGAAGCGCGTTTTTTCTCTTTTGGAAGATTCGCCATAACTTTGGCAGTAAAATCAGCAGGGGCCGTGACATGCGATGTGCTTCGGACGAGTGCTACGGATTTCTCCATTTCATGAAAATGCCGTTTGCAATTCCCGCATGACTGCAAATGTTGTTTTAATACGTTTTCATCTTCAGGAAGGATATCTCCATCAAGATGCTTATGCATAAGCTGCACGATCTGTTCAGGACAGCTCATTTCATCACCCCACTTAAAGATCCCTCAATTGTTTTCTAAGAGCCTCTCTGCCTCTGTGTATCCTTGTCTTGACGGTGCCGACAGGGATATTCAGAATCTCCCCGATTTCAATTAAAGAGAGTTCGTCAATATACTTTAATACAATAACCGTTCTGTACTTGTCAGGCAGCTTTAAAATCTTTTTCTGAATTGTGTCCGACAGCTCCAATGACAATACGGCGTCTTCAGGGAGAACCCCGTCCGCGGCGATCTGCGAATACATCGTCAGCCCTTCTGCTCCCGCTACTTCTGCGTCCAGATAGTAATCAGGCTTTTTCTTGCGGATGCGGTCAATGGTCAGGTTGGTCGCAATTCTGTAAAGCCACGTTGAAAACTTTCTGTTGATATCGAAACTGTCGATATTGACATACGCTCTGATAAAAGCTTCCTGCGCAATATCTTCCGCTTCGTGAACATTGCCGAGCATGCGGTAGCAAAGCTGGTAAATCTTATCTTTATAAAGGTCAACGATTTCTGCAAACGCATTTTGATCGCCTTTTTTGACTTGCTTGATTCTTTTTTTAATCAGGTTTTCCATGTTTTATCTTACCTCTGCCCTTCACCGGTCTGTATCTATACGTTGATTGTTTTAAAAGGTTTCATTTTTTTTATTACATTTATTTTACCAAATTTCAGGCAGGGTGTAGATGGAAAATACAGAATATACTGCCTTAACAGCAGCTTAAAAATAGTATATCTGATGAACAATCAGAAATCGAAACAAAATGCTGATAAAAAAAAGACACCTTTATGCAAAAGGTGTCTGAGACTGGGCTAGCTGGATTCGAACCAACGCATGACGGAGTCAAAGTCCGTTGCCTTACCGCTTGGCTATAGCCCAAAAATGGTGGAGGGGGGCAGATTCGAACTGCCGAACCCTGAGGGAGCGGATTTACAGTCCGCCGCGTTTAGCCACTTCGCTACCCCTCCGTATTTTTTTGAAAAACAGTGCCGGCCAGAGGACTTGAACCCCCAACCTACTGATTACAAGTCAGTTGCTCTACCAATTGAGCTAGGCCGGCAAATATGGTGGAGGATGACGGGCTCGAACCGCCGACCCTCTGCTTGTAAGGCAGATGCTCTCCCAGCTGAGCTAATCCTCCATATGACCCGTACGGGATTCGAACCCGTGTTACCGCCGTGAAAGGGCGGTGTCTTAACCGCTTGACCAACGGGCCGTTGTGTCCGCGTCGAGCTGACAAAAGTTATTATATACAGGTTGTACCCCATTTGTAAAGAGGAAAATTATTTTTTTTATTTTCAAACTTTTTTACCCGTTTTTTAACTGAAAAACTCATCCCTCCTCTCTTATTTCATTTATGATGAAAGTATCAAAATATTGAAGGGAATGGACACAGATGATCTTAGTCAGCTCTTGTCTCGGCGGTATCGAATGCAGGTATAACGGCTCTCACGCCGCTTCGGAAAAAATCCGCAGACTCGTAGAAGAAAAGAAAGCTGTTATGGTCTGCCCCGAACTTTTGGGCGGCTTCACCACTCCCCGCGAACCGGCGGAAATCATCGGCGGCACGGGCGAAGACGTGCTGAACGGAACAGCAAGAATCGTAACGGCATCAGGCGAAGACGTTACGGCTTTATATATGGACGGCGCGGAAAAAACATTAGCATACGCAAAAGAAATAGGCGCCGCCACGGTCATCCTTAAAGAAAACAGTCCGTCCTGCGGCAGCAGCTTTATCTATGACGGCACTTTCTCAGGAAAAAAAATAATCGGAGACGGCATCACTTCCGCTCTTTTAAAACGGGCAGGCTGCCGTGTTCTATCAGAAGATGAATTGGATCAATTATAAAAAAGGAGAGTAGATATCATGGATGTAGCCCTGTCCTTTTATAAACCGGAGCATGCAGACGGGCTGAACGGGTTTGTGCTGAGTGAAGAAGATATAAAGTTCACAGCTCTCCCGAAGGATGTACTGCCGCAGGCTCTTGTCATCCGGGATCGCTACCCGACAGTCATTTTAAAAGAAGACCGCCCCGTCGGTTTTTTTATTTTACATACCTCAAAAGAAACCATTGCCCCGTATTCGAATAATGTGTCTGCCATTTTGCTGAGTGCGCTGTCCTTACATGCGCCGCATCAGGGAAAAGGTTATGCCAAACAAGCGATGCTGCAGCTCCCCGCTTTTGTCGCAAATTACTTTCCTTGGTGTGATGAAATCGTGCTTGCTGTAAACCATCGCAATCATCGTGCAAAGAACCTGTACCGGTCTTCCGGTTTTATTGATAAAGGTCGTCGCAGGATCGGCCCGATCGGTGAACAGCACATTCTGCATCATTTTTTGTGAAAGCGCTTGATTATTCATCTCATCCCTGCCGATTTTTCTTGAAACATCTATTCAGAAGCCCATATACTTCAAGTATTAACGACTTGGGAGGGTACAATCATGACAGACCGGCTTAACATTCACAGATTGACCACAGAAACCAGAAATCCGCAGACCGCTTCAATCCATCAAGCAGACACGATGGAAATTCTCCGCATCATTAACGAAGAGGATTTCAAAGTGGCTGAAGCCGTTCAGCAGGTGCTGCCCGATATTCAGATTGCCGTTCAATTCGCCCATCAGTCCTTACGGCGAAACGGCAGGCTGATTTATGCGGGAGCGGGCACAAGCGGCAGACTCGGTGTACTGGATGCGGTTGAATGCCCGCCTACATACAGCGTAAGTCCCGACATTGTCATCGGTCTGATGGCCGGAGGAGCAGACGCCTTTTTGCAAGCGGCTGAAGGTATAGAAGACAGCGAGGAAACCGGCGCTCTCGATCTCAAAACGATCGGGCTTACCGCAGAAGACACCGTGATCGCTATCGCGGCAAGCGGGCGCACGCCGTATGCGGCCGGTGCGCTGAAATACGCAAAAACAATCGGCGCCAAAACTGTCGCGCTCACATGCAATAAACACTCATTGATCAGCACTTATGCCGATCACAGCATTGAAGTCGTCGTCGGCCCCGAAGTGATTACAGGGTCAACACGAATGAAAGCGGCGACGGCACATAAAATGATTCTGAACATGATTTCCACGGCCGTGATGATCAAAAGCGGCAAAGTGTACGAAAATTTAATGGTGGACGTTCATGTCAGCAACGAAAAATTGAAAGAACGCGCAATCGGCATTATCCAAAGCATCACGGGCGTTCCGTACGACAAGGCAAAAGAAACGCTTGAGGCCGCAGGCAGCCATGTCAAAACGGCAATCGTCATGCTGAAGATGAATTCAGACGAAACACACGCGAAGGCACTGCTCAAAGAAGCAGAAGGCTTCATTGACAAAGCCATTGAACAGCACGTTTCAAAAGAAAAAGAACGCTGATCGTTCTTTGGTGAAAAATAATGTGCTTTTACGAGCCCGCGCCGTTTTCATGATCGGCGCAGGCGCTTTTAGGACGCGTTTCAGGCACAGCTCCCCGGGAAAAATCGCACGGAAAAAGGAGGATCTCCATGAGCAAAGAGGCATTTTATCAGTCACTGGCCAAAGACATCCTGGACAATTGCGGCGGTTCATCGAATATTTCAGGCTTTACCCACTGTATGACACGCCTGAGGATTACACCTTTAGATCGGGACAAAACGGATATTGAAGCGCTGAAACGGCTTGACGGGGTAATAGGCGTCGTCGAAGCCGAAACACTGCAAATCATTCTCGGCACGGGTGTCGTCAATCATGTCGCCGACGCTTTCGCAAAACTTATGTCATCCGGAAAAAACATTGATTTAAAAGAAGCCGCCTCACGGAAAAAAGCCGATCTCAACAGAAAAAACACCACACCCATCACACTGTTTCTGAGAAAAATATCAAGCATCTTCATTCCCCTTATTCCCGCACTCATTGCATCAGGTTTAATCACCGGTATTACGAAAGCCGTCATTCAGGCCGGCTGGCTCCCGAAAGAATCCCAAATCGCACTTATTTTAACGGTTATCGGTTCAGGCTTATTCGCTTACCTCGGCGTCCTTGTCGGCATCAATGCGGCGAAGGAATTCGGCGGGACACCTGCGATGGGCGGCCTTGCGGGCATATTGATCCTTAACCCTGAGATCGCCAATATCAGTTTGTTCGGAGAGAATCTGCTCCCTGGCAGGGGAGGATTAATCGGCGTTCTTTTCGCTGCGGTTTTTATCGCTTATACCGAACGGTTTATCAGAAAGTACGTCCATCAATCCATCGACATTATCGTCACGCCTACATTGTCTTTACTTATCACCGGGCTGGTGACATATGTCGTTTTTATCCCTGCAGGCGGTTTTATTTCTGATCTGATTACATCAGGTTTATTGTCGCTGCTGAATGTCGGGGGAGTGCTCTCAGGGTTTGTACTGGGAGCCGCCTTCCTGCCGCTTGTCGTCACCGGCCTGCATCAGGGCTTGACTCCCGTACATTTGGAATTAATCCGATCAATCGGAGATGACCCGCTTCTTCCGATTCTCGCGATGGGAGGCGCGGGTCAAGTAGGGGCGGCCTTCGCCATCTTTATGAAAACAAAAAAAGCCTCATTGAAAAGAGCGATCGGCGGAGGACTTCCATCCGGTCTGCTCGGAATCGGAGAGCCGCTCATCTTCGGCGTCACGCTCCCGCTCGGCCGGCCGTTTTTGACGGCGTGTTTAGGGGCGGGAATCGGCGGCGCCTTTCAAGCCCATTTTCAGGTGGCTACTTTTTCAATCGGTGTCTCCGGCCTTCCGCTCTCGTTTCTCGTACAGCCGGCTCAAATCGTTTTGTATATCATCGGTCTCTTCATCTCTTACGTGGCGGGCTTTGTCTTCACTTATGCGTTCGGATTTAAGGATGACATGGCTGCTGAATTTGAATAAACCGGGAGGGATCAGAATATGAAAACACTGACAGCCGCCATACTCACAATGGTCATCAGCCTCTCTTTTCTGCCGCAGCACAAAGCCGAAGCCCAATCCAAATTATACGACGCAGCAAAGCTCAGAAAGGTTGATCAAATGATTGAAAAAGACATTGCAGCAGGATTCCCCGGAGCCGTCCTCGTCGTCGTAAAGGACGGACGGGTGATCAAAAAGAAAGCATACGGCTACAGCAAAAAATATGACGGGAACACCCTTTTATCCCGTCCGAAAAAAATGAAAACATCAACCATGTTTGATCTAGCTTCCAATACAAAAATGTACGCGGCGAATTTTGCATTACAGCGACTCGTCAGCCAGGGAAAGCTTGATGTGTATCAAAAAGTCTCGGCTTACCTTCCTGATTTCAAAGACAGAAAAAGCGATCCGATTCATGAAAAAGACCGCATTCGCGTCATCGATGTGCTCCAGCATCAATCCGGTCTGCCGGCAAGCTTTTATTTCTATCAGCCGGACACCGCAGGCCCTTTGTATTCACAAGAACGGGATAAAACGATCCGTTTTCTCACTCAAATCCCGCTTGCATACAAACCGGGAACAAAACACGTATACAGCGATATCGGTTACATGCTTCTCGGCTGCATCATTGAAAACATAACCGGAAAAACCCTTGATGCCTATGCGGAACAAGAACTGTACAAACCGCTGAAACTGACGCACACACTGTTCAATCCGCTGCAAAAAGGCTTTAAAGAAAAATCATTCGCAGCTACTGAACGTTTAGGCAACACACGTGACGGAGTCATCCATTTTCCTCACATCAGGACGTATACGCTGCAGGGGGAAGTTCACGATGAAAAAGCATTTTACTCAATGGGAGGGGTGTCCGGCCACGCCGGGCTGTTTTCCAGAGCTGATGACATGGCCGTCCTTCTTCAAGTCATGCTGAACGGCGGCAGTTATAAACACGTTTCTCTCTTCAATAAAAGAACGGCCGATTTGTTCACAACGGCGGCATCCTCTGATCCGACTTTCACTCTCGGCTGGCGGAAAAACGGCAGCCCGAATATGGAGTGGATGTTCGGCCCTTATGCAAGCAGGCAGGCATACGGCCATACGGGATGGACCGGCACAGTCACGATTATTGATCCCGCTTATAAGCTGGGGATCGCACTTTTGACCAATAAAAAGCATTCCCCCGTCGTCAGTCCCGGTGAAAACCCGAATGTTTTTGAAGGGGATCTTTTTCCGACCGGAAGCTACGGCAGCATCATAAAAACGATTTATGAAGCCATTGAATGACAACCCATGTCTTTTGTCCAAACTATGACGGCAGGAGGGCACCATCATGAAACTTGTTATCTCAGCTGTATTACTGTTGTTCATTGTTTTCGGCACGCATCATGTATCGACAAAACCGGACATTCCGTCACAGGCGGAACAAGCGGTATCCCGTATGACATTAGATGAAAAATTAGGGCAGATGCTCATGCCTGATTTTCGCAATTGGCAAAAAAAGGGGCAGTCATCACCTGAGGCTCTTACCCAAATGAATAAAGAAGTCGCAGGGCTTATTCAAAAGTACCGGTTCGGCGGCGTTATTTTATTTTCAGAAAATGTAAAAAACACTGAACAAACGGTACGCCTGACAGATGCCTTTCAAAAGGCGAGCCCTGACATTCCGCTATTATTAAGCATTGATCAGGAGGGCGGCATCGTAACTAGACTTGGTGAGGGCACTCATTTCCCAGGCAATATGGCGCTCGGAGCCGCTAGAAAAACAGCCTACGCGTCCCAGACCGGCGCCATTATCGGGAAAGAACTGAAAGCACTGGGCATTAATACGAACTTCGCTCCCGTTCTCGATATCAATAATAATCCCGGAAATCCTGTCATCGGCGTCAGGTCCTTCAGTTCAGACCGAGATCTGACAGCTTCACTCGGTCTTGCCTCAATGAAGGCTCAGCAAAAGCAGGATGTCGCTGCCGCCGTCAAACATTTCCCGGGACACGGCGACACGGATGTCGACAGCCACTACGGCCTTCCGCTTGTCACCCACAATCAAGAAAGGCTGCGTCAGATTGAACTTTATCCGTTCCGGAAGGCCATTCAGGCCGGAGCTGATATGATCATGACAGCCCATGTGCAATTTCCCGCGTTTGACGATACAACCTATAAAAGCAAGCTGGACGGTTCAGACATCCTCGTACCCGCCACGCTCTCGAAAAAAGTGATGACTCATCTTCTCCGTGAGGAAATGGGCTTTAACGGCGTCATCGTCACGGATGCATTAAATATGAAAGCCATTGCCGATCATTTCGGCCAGGAAGAGGCGGTCGTCATGGCCGTAAAAGCAGGCGTCGATATTGCCCTGATGCCGGCCCAAGTGACATCGTTGCAAACGGAAAACCGCTTTGCCCGGGTTCATTCCGCTTTAAAAAAGGCGGTACAAAAAGGGGATATTCCGCTGCAGCAAATTAACAAATCGGCGGAACGCATCATTTCCCTGAAAATAAAACGAGGGATATATCCCGCACCGAAAGAGACAAATCTGAAAAAGAAGATTGCAAAAGCAAAGAAAACCGTCGGCAGCAAAAATCACCTGAAAGCTGAAAAACAAACCGCGGAAAGGTCCGTCACCGTCTTACAAAACAAAAACCGCACCCTCCCATTCAAACCGAAAAAGAACAGCCGCGTTCTCATTGCCGCTCCATATGAAGATCAAACAGCGTCAATGGAACAAACCATTCGGCAGCTCATCAAAAAGAAAAAAATCCGGCCGGTAACCATCAGTAAAATGAACTTCGCCGAGCGTACATTTCATGATGAACACAAAAAGCAGATATCTGACGCTGATTACGTGATTACAGGCTCATATGTTGTGAAAAATGATCCTGTCGTAAACGACGGCGTGATTGACGATTCCGTCACAGATCCCGGCAAGTGGACGACTGCATTTCCGCGGGCCGTCATGAAAGCCGCACAATCGAACCAAAAACCCTTTGTGCTGATGAGCCTGCGTAATCCATATGATGCTGCGAACTTTGAAGAAGCTGAAGCCCTTATCGCAGTCTACGGCTTTAAAGGATATACAGACGGACAATTTCTCCAGCCAAACATTCCGGCAGGCGTTGAAGCGATATTCGGACAGACAACACCGCAAGGCAGGCTGCCCGCTGACATTCCTTCCGTCACGCATCCGGGAACGACACTGTATCCTTATGGTTTCGGTATCAATCTGAAGACCGGAAAACCGCTTTAAACAGGAGGGCTGATTATGAAAACACAAACGGCTGCGCTTCTTGCCGGATTAGTCGTCATCAGTGCTATGACGGCAGTCTCGGCGGCTTCTGACAGAAACCTTCATACCGCCAAGAAACCAAGCATCCAAACAGGCATCGACCGCCTGCTGAAAGATTATAAACAGGAACTGAAGGGAAAAAGGGTCGGGCTGATCACCAACCCGACCGGTGTGAACGCGTCATTGAAAAGCAGCGTTGACGTGCTGCATGAGGCGCCAGACATCCACTTGACGGCATTATTCGGACCGGAGCACGGTGTCCGCGGCGATGCTCAGGCCGGAGACAAAGTCACATCCTATATAGACGAAAAAACAGGGCTTCCCGTCTACAGCCTATACGGGGAAACGAGGAAACCGACGCCTGACATGCTGAAAGATACAGATGTACTGATTTTCGATATTCAGGATGTCGGAACGCGATACTACACCTACATTTATACAATGGCCTATGCCATGGAAGCGGCAAAAGAAAAAGGCATACCTTTTTATGTATTGGACCGGCCGAATCCGCAAGGCGGACGAAATCCGGACGGCCCGGTTCTTGAACCGGATTACGCTTCATTTGTCGGACTGTATCCGATCCCGCTGAAGCACGGCATGACGATCGGTGAGCTTGCTCTTTTATTCAATAAAGAGTTTCATATTGGCGCCGACCTCACCGTCGTAAAAATGAAGCGCTGGAAGCGGACGATGACGATTGAAGATACCGGTCTGCCGTTCGTCCTCCCTTCGCCTAATATCCCGACCCCGGACAGCATATTCGCATATTCGGCGACAGGACTAATCGAAGGCACAAACGTATCCGAAGGAAGGGGCACGACAAAGCCGTTTGAACTGATCGGCGCGCCTTATATGAAAAGCACCGAGCTCGAAGAACGCCTGAACAGTCTCAAGCTTCCGGGCGTCACCTTCAGAGCCGCATCATTTACCCCCAGCTTCTCCAAGCACCAGGGCAAGCTGTGCCACGGCGTTCAAGTCTACGTAACAAACAGAAACACATTTGAAGCGGCAAAAACAGGGCTTTCCATTCTGAAAACCATACATGACTTATATCCGAATGACTTTTCATTCTTGCCGACAGGCTCTTTTGACAAGTTGATCGGTAACGGCTGGGTACGCAAAAAAATAGAAAAAGGCACTTCCATTGAAGACATCACCGGCACATATCAACGCCGGCTGGACCAATTCAAAACTCTAAGAAAACAATACCTCATATACTGACAACATTCGTGTTACACGTGTAACATTTTGACGCATTTCACATTTCCGCTTTTTATAGGAAAACATTCATTTATTTGGTACAATTTAAATGATAACAGTTATCATTTAAATGAATGTTTCCTAAAAGGTGGTTTCTCATGAAAAACACATTATTCTTTCAGCCCATTGATATCATCTCCGTAAAAAAAACAGCCGACCTTCTGTCAGAGCATCAGCTCACTGATTCCCCCGTATTGATCTTTCATGTGAAAGGCGAGGGACAAATTGATATCGGAACAGACAGCTTTCCGCTGCAGAAGGAAACGCTCTACATCTGTCCTTGTGATGAGACATTCAATATTGCCCCTATACCGTCAGGCGGCATCCATTTGTATATCGTCAGACTCCGTGTTTTCTCCTATTCATCAGATGATGAAGCGATGCTTCCGGATAACGGGGAAGACATCTTCCACGGACTTCAGCAAATGAATTTACAAACGGTTGATCATTTGACAAGCCGGCTTCAGTCACTTTCTGAAAATGCGCGATCGGCGGATGGATTGCAGAAAATGAAATATACAGCCGACTTTCAGCAGCTGATGTACGACCTTTATGCCGCAAAAGTATGCCATCAAAATAATACGAAAGCGGCGATCGAACAGACAAAACAATTCATACATGCTCAGTCCGACACAAAAATCACGCTCACCCAGCTCGCTCATATGGCGGGAATCAGTCCCAAGCATTACAGTGAAACCTTTAAAAAACTATACGGGCAGAGCGTAACTGAATATATCACAGACATCCGCATAACCAATGCGAAAAAACTGATGGCCAAGGCAAACTGCAAACTGCGGGAAATCGCTCATCAAATCGGCTACCAAGATGAATTTTATTTCAGCCGCATCTTTAAAAAACATACCGGCAGCTCACCCACAAGCTATATGAAAAAAAGGCGCACAAAAATGGCCGCGTACGGAAAAGAAACGATGGGGCATCTGATTCCTCTGCATCACGTGCCTTATGCTGCGGCGCTGCACCCGAAATGGACGGCCTATTATTACAAACAATTCTCTTCCGATATTCCGGTTCACCTGAGTGCTTACCGCTATAATGCAAATTGGGAAGAGAACCTGCACACGCTTTCCCAAGCTGCCCCGGACATCATTTTCAGTCTTGATTCTGTCAGTGAAGAAGAAAAACAGCGCCTGAATGACATCACTGACGTTTTTTACCTTCCGGCTCAAAAGAATTGGAGAGACCAGTTTCTTCGCACAGCCGCATATTTGAATGAAGAGCAGGAAGCGCGGCACTGGCTTAAAGCTTATCAAAGTCTCGCCCATTCAGCGAAAGATGCTCTGAAACACGTGCGGCATCAGCGGTTCTTATTTGTCCGTGTATATAAAGAAAATATGTACATCGCCCATAACAACAGCATTGAGGATGTCTTCTTCGGTGATTTAGGCTTTGCCTCCGCAAAACCGGAATCTTTTGCTCCTGACGAAAAGATTTCCTTGGACATGCTGGCGGATTGCCAGGCTGACTGCATCATGCTTTTCACTTGTAAAGAACCGGAAACGCTTCGTTATTTTCAGCGGATTCAGCAGACCGGGATATGGCAGAACCTTAGAGCCGTCAGCAATAAACGCGTGTTTCCCATTTCATCTGACCCGTGGATTGAATATTCTCCAAGCGGACATCAGCGGATGATCGAGCAAAGCATTTCCATTTTTTCCGAAGATCGTCCATGGTAATGCCGGAAATTATCCATGGTCTTATCCCTGTTCATTCTCTATAATTCCAATTGATAATAGTTATCAATTGAACAGGAGGAACAATAGATGAAGAAATTGGCATTCGCTTTCATGATTTTGCTTTTGGCTTTCACGGCCGCGGCTTGCGGAAGCTCAGAAACATCTGATACAGCAAGTAAAGGAAAGGACGCTTCTTCAGATAAAAAGAAAATCGAATATCTCGGAAAAACATATGAAGTCAAAGCGCCGACTGACAAAATCGCCATTACAGGCAGCGTAGAATCAATGGAAGACGCCAAATTGCTTGACGTTCATCCGGCAGGGGCAATTTCTTTCTCCGGCAAATTCCCGGAACTGTTTAAAGATATTACAGATAAATCCGTATCTACGGGAGAAAAAATGCAGCCGAATATGGAAAAAATTCTTGAGCTGCAGCCGGACGTCATTCTGGCATCAACCAAATTCCCGGAAAAAACGTTGAAAAAATTGAGCGGCACCGCTGAAACGATCCCTGTCTCTCATATCTCATCAAACTGGAAAGAAAACATGATGCTGCTCGCCCAGCTTACAGATAAAGAGAAAAAAGCGAAAAAAATCATCGCAGATTACGAACAGGACCTGAAAAAGACAAAAACAAAGATCAACAGCAAAGCGAAACAGTCAAACGCGCTGGTCATCAGAATCAGACAAGGCAATATTTATATTTATCCTGAACAAGTATATTTCAACTCCACGCTTTACGGTGATTTAGGCCTGAAGGCGCCGGACGAAGTCAAAGCGGCGAAAGCGCAGGAACTGATTTCTCTTGAAAAATTAAGCGAAATGAACCCTGACCATATCTTCGTACAATTCTCTGATGACGAAAACGCAGATAAGCCGGACGCTTTGAAAGACTTAGAGAAAAATCCGATCTGGAAGAGCCTGAAGGCAGTCAAAAAAGACCATGTATACGTCAATACGATTGATCCGTTAGCCCAAGGCGGAACCGCATGGAGTAAAATCAGCTTCTTACAGGTTGCGGCTGACAAATTGACTCAAGACTAATAAAGAGTAGGTTTTTCACATGTATGCAAAACGGCGGACACACATGATTATCATTGCTTCACCGATTGCCATTGTTCTGTCACTGCTGCTTTCCGTTTTATACGGCGCAAAGCAGCTTGACATCCATACCGTGTTCTCCGCATTGCTGCACTTTAATCCGGAGAATACCGACCATCAGATCATATGGCATTCAAGAATCCCGAGGGCTGCCGGCGCTATGTTTATCGGCGCCGCCCTTGCTGTTTCCGGAGCGCTCATGCAGGGAATCACACGGAACTATCTGGCCTCGCCTTCGATCATGGGTGTGTCGGACGGCTCCGCTTTTATCATCACCCTTTGCATGGTATTGCTCCCTCAATCGACATCCATTGAAATGATCATATATTCGTTTATCGGTTCCGCATTCGGCGCCGCTCTTGTTTTCGGGCTGGCCTCCATTCTTCCCGGCGGTTTTACCCCGGTGCAGCTTGCCATCATCGGAACGGTGACCAGTATGCTTCTCAGCAGTCTGTCGGCTGCGCTTTCGATTTATTTTCAAATTTCGCAGGATCTCAGTTTTTGGTACAGTGCGAGACTGCATCAAATGAACCCTGATTTTTTGAAACTGGCCGTCCCGTTTTTTGCGATCGGAATCATCACGGCCATGATTCTCAGCAAAAAGGTCACTGCCGTATCATTAGGAGACGACATTTCAAAAAGTCTGGGACAGCAGAAAAGAACCATCAAACTCATGGCGATGGCGGCCGTTGTCATATTGACCGGAAGCTCGGTGGCACTCGCCGGAAAAATTGCCTTTGTCGGTTTGGTCGTTCCGCACATCACACGTTTTCTCGTCGGATCGGATTACAGCAGGCTGATCCCATGCGCGTGCATCATCGGCGGCGTCTTCCTGACCCTTTGCGATCTTGCCAGCCGATTCATCAATTATCCGTTTGAGACGCCTATTGAAGTTGTCACTTCTATCATCGGTGTTCCTTTCTTTCTTTATTTGATTAAAAGAAAAGGAGGGGATCAGCGTGGTGCGTAAAATGGCCGGAATTTATATCATTCTGATTGCTCTCATATTGCTCGTAAGCTATTTCAGCATGACAAGCGGTTCTTTTTCCGCAAAGCCGGGTGAACTGCTCAGTACGCTTTTCCGCATCCATCCGAATCCGCAATATGACATTTTGCTGTTTCAGCTGAGGCTGCCGCGCATTGTCATGGCTGCTGCCATCGGGCTCGGATTGGGGATAGCCGGAGCCGTTATTCAGGCCATTACCAAAAACGGTCTTGCCGATCCCGGTATTTTGGGCATTAATGCAGGAGCCGGAGCCGGAATCGTCACGTTTATGCTTCTGTTTCAGGGACAATCTGAAGCGACGGCACTTGCCTCTGCGATGGGTATGCCTGTCTTTGGCCTCATCGGAGGATTGATGGCGGCCGTGCTGATCTATATTTTCGCCTGGCACCGGGGGCATCTGGAATCGGGCAGAATTATTCTCGTCGGGATCGCCATGAATTCCGGATTCAGCGCGCTGTCTTTATTTCTTTCATTAAAAATGGACCCGCAGGATTATGAGATGGCGATGGTTTGGAAAAACGGCAGCATCTGGTCGGCAAACTGGATGACCATTACGGCAATCCTTCCGTGGCTGATCGTGTTCATTCCTCTGCTTATGGCGAAAACGTCATTGCTGGATACCATTCGTTTCGATGAGGACACGGTGAAAAGCCTCGGTGTTTCAACCAATAAAGAAAAAACGATTTTACTCATTGCCTGCATCGCTTTGATCAGCGCATGTGTAACCGCAGCGGGCAGCATGGCATTTGTCGGACTGATCGCGCCTCATATTTCCCGCAGGCTCGCCGGGATTGAGCACAGTTACTCATTACCGGTCAGCGGATTGGTCGGTATGCTCCTCGTCATATCCGCCGACTTTGCGGGCAAATTGTTCTTTCAGCCTTCAGAAGTGCCGGCGGGAATTATTCTTGCGATTCTCGGCGTTCCTTATTTCTTTTTTCTTCTGTTTAAGCAAAAGAAGGGGCTGGATGCATGAGAGGCACCCTTACAGAACACCGGATAAACGGAAAGGAATGCACTGTGTATCTTCCTCCCTCCTATTCGGTTCAAACAGGGGCTTTACCCTGTGTGTACGTACTGGACGGGGGTTCTTTGTTTTTAGAACAGATGGATAACCTTGAATCCCAATTTGCGAACGGTACACTTCCCGAATTGATTTTCATCGGCATCAAACCGGCTGACAGGCTCGATGAGTACACGCCGTGGCCCGCGCCTTCCCTGAGCCCTGCGTTTCATGATTTCGGCGGCAAAGGGAGGCTCTTTCTCGAGGAGCTGACAAATGTCATCATTCCAACTGTAGAAGATATGCATCACATTTCTGCACATCCGGAAACGAGAGGACTGATCGGCGCGTCATTAGGCGGACTGTTTTCGATATACGCGATGCTCCAAAAGCCTGAAATATTCGGCAGAATCGGTTGTATTTCCGGTTCCTTCTGGTATGAAAAATCAGCAGATTATGTCCGCTCCGCATCTTTGCGTCCGGCACGGCGGCGTATCTTTATGTCTGTCGGCAGCCGTGAAGCAGCACAAAAACGTAACATCCAAAACGCCATGATCCGACTAAATAAAGACGTGTACGAAAACCTGAGGCAAAAAGGCTTTTCTCAAGCTCAGCTCTTATTCACGATCGAAGAGGGCGCCGTGCACCATCAAGAAGCGTTCAAACGACAATTCAATGCAGCACTAAGCTGGCTGTACGGAAAAAACCGCTCACGTAGCTGAGCGGTTTTTTTCGTACTTCATCACGACCGGCTTAAGTTCAAAGCGTCTCAGCAAATAGCCGAACAAAGCGGCAAGGATTTGCTGAAAGAGCATCCCGATGACGACCGGAACCGCCACTTGAGACGGAAAAAAAGAAACGGCGAGAACGGCTCCGGCGCTGATATTGCGCATGCCCCCCGTATAAATCAGAGACACAATTTCATCCTGGCTCCGCTTCATCAGCCTTCCGATCAGCCATGCCACGGCATAACCCGTCATGGCAATAAAAAATACCATGCCTGCGATGCCCGCAAATTTGATATCCACGTGCGTGACATACGGCGCGATTTCAGAACTGTTAATGGCAATGACAATCATCAGACAGATTTTTGAAAAAGGAGCCAGCGAACGGCTTATTGCCTGAGTCCTTACCGGCGGGGAAAACTGGTTGACTATCATCCCTGCGATGGATGGAATTACCACCATCTCCGCCAGCCCTTTCATCATTCCCCACACATCCATCTGAACATTCGCCCCGGCCAGGACAGACAGGCTTAACGGTACGATAAAAGGAGAAAGCACGGTATCAACCAGGATAATAGACAGCGTCAATCCGACATTCCCCTTATACATCGCAGCCCAAATCAAACTCGTAATTCCGGTCGGAATCACCACACCCATAATCAGCCCCGTCACAGTTAAAGGGTCACCGCTGAAAATCAGATGGCCGCTTCCCCATGCAAAAACAGGCATGAAAATATGCAGAACAAACAATGCCATGATCATCGGGAGCGGCTTCTCGATACTGCGCTTCAGCGAATGAAAATTGGCACTCAGACTGCCCGTAAATGTAATAAATGCAAATATCCACGGCACAGCGCCGGCCATCCAGCTGATATGCTGAGATAACAGCACACCCGCCGCCACACTTGACGGAGTCAAAAGCGGCATGATTCTCCCCAACACTTGGTTCAACTTCTGAAGCCACATCATATGCAAGTCTCCTATATACGGTTTTCAAGTCTCATTCATTATAACAATGCACCCCGGCAAATTTAACCGAAAAAAAGCCCGGATATATTCATCCGGACTTCACAAATTCTATGCCATTTGTTTCATTAAATCTCGGCTTTTCTGATTTAATCCCTTTAATTCAGCCTCAATTCCGTATTCTTTACATTTGGCGACAATTTTCTCAAGAGCCGCTGCTCCCGAATCATCCCACACGTGGGCATCGGTCAAATCAATGACAATCCGCTTCACGTCTTCATCATAAACGATGGCATTCATGAGCTCAAACACGGAAGCAAAAAAGATCTGTCCCGTTACCTTATAAGTTCTGACATCTTTCTGTTCGGAATGTGACACAATCTTCAGCTTAGAAATTTTCGCCGTAAAAAAGATCGCGCTTAGCAGCACACCCGCGAAGACACCCTTTGATAAATCATTTGTCAGGACGACCGTCACGACGGTAATAACCATAACGATCGAATCAGTAAGGGGCGCTTTCCGCAAACCTTTAATCGATGACCAGTCGAACGTGCCGATAGACACCATAACCATCACGGCCACCAGCGCAGCCATCGGAATTTTCACGACGATACCGCTTAATACAGCAATTAAAAACATTAAAAACGCGCCGGCGGTAAAAGCCGATAACCGGCCGCGTCCGCCGGCTTTCGTATTAATGACAGACTGGCCGATCATGGCGCATCCGGCCATGCCTCCGAAAAATCCGTTCACAATATTGGCGATGCCTTGTCCGCGGCTTTCTTTGTTCTTATCACTATCCGTATCCGTCATTTCATCAATGATCTGGGCTGTCAGCAATGACTCGAGCAATCCGACGAAAGCAAGCGCCAGAGAATACGGGAAAATAATCCGCAATGTCTCAAACGTCCACGGAACATCCGGTATCAAGAAATGCGGAAGTGAACTTGTGATCCCGCCCATATCACCGACCGTGCGGACATCCGCATGGAAGACCACCGCAATGATCGTCATGACAATAATCGCCACCAGCGGAGACGGCACAGCCGTCGTAACCTTCGGCAATAGATATATGATAGCCAGTGATCCGGCAAGCATGGCGTACATGACCCATGAGGCTCCTTTGAACTGGGGCAGCTGCGCAGAAAAAATCAAGATCGCCAAAGCATTCACAAATCCGATCATGACCGAACGCGGAATAAATTTCATCAATTTCGCTATCTTACTGACACCAAGAATAAATTGAATAATACCTGTCAAAATGGTTGCCGCAAACAAATACTGCAGCCCGTAATCAGCCACCAATGTCACCATGACAACCGCCATTGAACCCGTAGCGGCTGATATCATTCCCGGTCTGCCGCCGAAGATAGAAATAATAATCGCGATACAAAATGATGCATAAAGGCCGACCATCGGATCGACACCTGCAATAATTGAAAATCCGATCGCCTCGGGGATCAGAGCGAGGGCAACCAGAATACCGGCCAGAATGTCTTTACGGACATTCCCGAACCATTGCTGCTGTAACGTATAATCTTTCAAATGATAACGACTCCTTTTCTCTATAAAAATCCGCACCCTATCAGTTGGAAACATTGATTTTCATCTGGGGAATATGAGGCAAACTTACGGGGAAAAAGAGGACACGCTCAGAGTATAATGTCGTTGAGGAAAGGAATTGTTAACAAAGAGTATCATATTAAACTTTAATGAAATGTGCAAGACCGTATAAATAAGAAAAGAAAACGACTCTCACTGGAGCCGTTTCCGCTTTTATAAAAGTTCCGGATCAGACACAAGAATCGTTTTTATTGCGCTGATATCCTTTCTTTCTTTTGTCACCGGGTCGATGCCCATGAGATGATCAATGGCTTCTTCATAATTCTTCAGTTCCGTCTTTTCCGTAATAAGATCATAGAGCTGCGGAAGGTCGGACGCGCATGCTAACGCGGCTTCCATGATCTGGCGGGCTTCACCTGTGCCTACAATCGTCACGCCGTTTGACAGCAGCTGGTACGGCCTGACCGTCATCTCATACGTATCATCAAAGCCCATCGGCACGATTCTGCCTCCCTTTTCAATAAAAGGATAAGCCCAATCAAGCTGATTGCCGATCGCGTCAAAAATCACATCAAATTTTCTTCCTTGATTAATCCGTTTCACTTCATCCACGGTTAATGCTTCAGGGTGGTAGACATAATCAGATATCCGGCTTGCCGCCTCGCTTCGAAAACTGCCTATTTCAGTCGCAACCGTCAATCGCGCCAGTTTTTTCACCATCATTTGCACAAGCAGTCCGATCGGTCCCGACCCCAAAACCAAGACCGAGTCCTCCGGTTGAATCGAAGCCTTGTCCACAACATTCAGCACACAGGAGAGAGGCTCAACCAATGTGGCCCGCTCCCATTCCATTGAATCCGGAATTTTGTACATGAACCTGTCTTCCCCCACGTAATATTCCGCAAACGTTCCGTGCGCCCCGATTCCGAGCTGCCAATCCTCGAAGGTTTCGCAATAACACGTCAGCCCTCTCCGGCAATAATGACATTTCCCGCAAAACTGCGTAGGATCTATCACGACGCGGTCTCCGACTTTTACATTTGTCACGTCCGGTCCGATTTCCACGACCGCTCCCACCGATTCATGCCCCATAATCATATGATGGGTTGCATTCATTTTTCCTTTCAGCACATTTAAGTCCGTTCCGCAGATACCGGTGCCGAAAATTTTCACTTTCACATCATTGGATTTCCGAATTTGAGGCTCGTCCACCTCTTGATATTCAAGCTTATCATTAGGAGTCCAGACCAACGCCTTCATATTTCTCTTCCTTTCTGCCCCAGCGGATTTGGTCTAACAATGTTTGATGAAGCTCCTTCGTTGATGCCGCAATACATGATTGCTGATTCTGATAACTTAAATCTGTCAGAAGCGTTTCGTCCAAAGACCGGCCGTACGCATCCGTAATGACCACTCCCGCCTTCTTCGCCAAAAAGACGCTTGCGGCAATATCATAAGGAAACAAATGCAGCACCTGTCCGTTCCCGACCTGCTTAAAATCTGAAAGCAGCTTCGGATCATCTTTCAGCAGACGATTGCCGATATCCACATAAGCATCCATCTGCCCCGTGATAATTCGTGAAATCGAATAAGAAGCGCTGTTGAAAACAAAAACCCCGCCATTATTGGCCGACTGGTCAATCAGATGGCCGTATGCGTCCGTCATCAGCTGCGCCGGATGCCCGTTAAATTCAAGGCTCCAAAACATATTTTTAATATCCCGCACTTCGCTCAAATTCGGCAATTCTCCATGATACCCTTCAAAATGAATGGCATCGCTGTATACATCACCGTACATATAAGCGCCTGATTTCAATTCAAGTAAAAAAGCAAACTCGATATCCTTAATCTTTGCGTTTGGCTTATACGAAGCAAGCGCAATCGAAATACACGACATTTCAAGTCCTGCGGCGGCCGGGCGCGTTCCGTCTATCGGATCTACAATTAAAATATATTGCGGATCTTCTCCAATCAGCTTCAGGCCGCCATCCTCCGTGTAAAAAGCAACCGGATGGCCCTTTTCTTGAATATAATCCAGCACCGCCTCCTCAGCAGCGGCGTCTATGTTAAATTGGGCGTCGCCTCCCGGAGAATAGCCGTTTACGAGCCGGTTTTTCAGCGTGCCTTTTTGATTTTTCACCTTTTGATAAACAAATTGTCCAAGCTCAATGATATAGTCTCTCACTTGATTTCCTCCAATAGCTTGCGAAGTCTGTAGCAGAGCACTTCGGCTTCACTAAGTGTTATGGTTAAAGGCGGACGGATTTTAAATACATTTCCGAATCCGTAACGGGATGTCCGGAGAATCAGCCCGTAATCCATTGCCCGTTTAGCAATATAATTGGTCAGCTCCACATCCGGTTCATTGTTCTCTTTCACAATCTCCACACCGATCATAAGACCGACGCCTCTTACCTCAGAAATAAAAGCGAAATCCTCTTTCATCGTTTCTAAGCGATCCATAATATAATGACCGACCGTCGTTACATTTTCCAAAAATCCCGGACGCTGCATGATATCTATGGTTTTACAAGCGGCAGCGGCGGCCATCACATTTGAGCCGTATGTGAAGGAGTGCGTATACCCCGGAAGCCCGGTATACTTGTCCTCCGTCAGAGTGGCGGCGACTTGGAAGCCTGTGCCCCCGAGCCCCTTTGCTACCGTCATCATATTAGGTTTCACATCGAAGTGGTCCGCGGCAAACATTTTACCCGTCCGTCCGAACCCGGTCTGAATTTCATCAAAAATCAGAGCGATATCATGTTCATCACAAAGCTTTCTCAGCTGTTTAAAATACTCTTTAGGCGGAACGACGTTTCCACCGTTTCCGGATATCGGTTCAATAATCATGGCGGCAATTTTTCCATTGCTCGCATACTCAATAAAATCATTAATTCTTTCTACGCACAGCATACCGCATGAATCAGGTTTCTGATTATAAAAACAGCGGCTGCAATAGGGATCGGGGACTTGCAGGCCAAAAGAAATTTGCGGCGGGAAAGGTTCTTTTCTGAATGAGTTGCCGGACAAAGCGGAAGTCATATACGTTTGTCCGAGGTGGCTTCGAAATAAGGAAATGACATCGGTTTTTCCGGAGTAATACTGAGCCATTTTAATAGCTCCTTCATTTGCACCGGAACCGCTGCTGACTTTAGGGTGTACTTTTGTGAGATTATCGGGGGCGATTTCTACTAGTTTTTCTGCCAGTTTATTTACGGCGTCTGTTTGAAAAGATGATGTTACATGGATGAGCTTATCGGCTTGTTCTTTAACCGTATCAATGACCTCTTTGTTACCGTATCCTAAATTCAAGTTAAACGTGGCAGAGGCGCAATCAATGTACTCATTTCCCTCTTGATCGTACAGGTAAATCCCTTCTCCGCGCTCCATTACTACATCGTCAACACTGTAATACAAGCTGTCTGGATTCGTGATTTCCTTCGTTCCCACAAATACCACCCCTATGAAATTATTAGAATTTCGCTTTTTATCGTATAAATTATTGAAAATAATGTCAACGATGTTTCTTGTAAAAAATGTTAACAATTTGTTAACGTTACCATAATGGATGTACGAGAAAAAGTTATGTGATATAGTAACAATACTTGGATTTTTTGTAAAAACATCATGTCATACGAGTAGAGAGAAATATGATTTTACCAATAAGGAGATAAAATGATGAAAACTCGTCTGCTGTGGATAAGCTGTTTTTCTTATGGATCGATTGCTTTTACACTTGTTATTCTGGGAGCCGTACTGCCTGAGTTACTCACACATTATTCACAAAGCTACAGTAATGGCGGTGTATTGGTATTTTCTCAGTTCATGGGCTTTCTCATCGGAGTTATTGGCATGCCATACATGGTGAAAAAGCTTGGGCGCAAAAACGTCGTTATCTTTGGCCTGGCACTCATCAGCTGTGAAATGTTCATCACCTTCCTGCCGCCCTGGCCGCTGCTCTTTCTTCTCGTCAGCATCGCGGGGCTTGGCGCCGGATTGGTGGAATCCTGTGTAGGCACAATCATCCTCACCGCTATTAAAGAAAGACAGGCTGTGGCCATGAGCAAGATGGAAGTGGCCTACGGATTAGGTGCGCTGTTCATGCCTCTGCTCTCAGGCTTTCTTATCAACAACCACATGTGGACAATTGCCTTTTTAGTATTAGGGGTATCCAGTTTTGCACTCTTAATCGCATGGAGGCAGATGAGTTTCGGCAGTATTGATCAGCTTCTCATCCGCAAAGAGGTCTCTTCCGATGACACTAAAAAAGAAAGCACCGGTTATCGGTCACACGGATTGCTGTTTATTGCCTTGGCGGGTGCTTACTTCTTCTTTTACGGCGGCAGTGAAGTTTCCATTGTACATTTTATCCCCTCCATCTTCGCTGAGAAATGGGATATCCCCAACTCTTTGGCAACGATAACAGTTACAGTGTATTGGACGGGGATGATCATCGGTAGGTTATTAACAGGCCCGGTATCAGAAAAGCTGACATATCACCGTTATCTCCGTCTCATAAGTATTGGCGGTCTGGCTGCACTTACTGTATTAGCATTAAGCAGAAACGTATGGTTCGGTTTTGCCCTTTGCTTCTTTTTAGGGCTGTTCATGGCAGGCATGTTTGCAATAGCCCTAATCATCACAAATCATTTTTATCCCGGAAAGACAGAAACAACTACCAGTATTCTGCTCGCTTCAAACGGATTAGGAGGTTCACTCCTTCCGATCGCCGTCGGCTGGAGCTTAGATGAATATCCCGCACAAACTGCGTTCTGGCTGTTTACTGCTCTGATGCTCCTTATGCTGCTGATTGTGTTCAGTTTAAGAATGCTCGAGACAATAAAATCAAACAATCTTCAACATCACAACAGCAAAGCAAAATCAATGTA
>NZ_CP152011.1:167500-170000 GCF_038603755.1 Bacillus sp. FSL R5-0593 | reverse complement strand
CTATTCAGACTCGCTTTCGCTGCGGCTCCGCATCTTCTGCTTAACCTTGCACGGGATCGTAACTCGCCGGTTCATTCTACAAAAGGCACGCCATCACCCGTTAACGGGCTCTGACTACTTGTAGGCACACGGTTTCAGGATCTCTTTCACTCCCCTTCCGGGGTGCTTTTCACCTTTCCCTCACGGTACTGGTTCACTATCGGTCACTAGGGAGTATTTAGCCTTGGGAGATGGTCCTCCCGGATTCCGACGGAATTTCACGTGTTCCGCCGTACTCAGGATCCACTCAGGAGAGAACGAAGTTTTGACTACAGGGCTGTTACCTCCTATGGCGGGCCTTTCCAGACCTCTTCATCTACCTCGTTCCTTTGTAACTCCGTACAGAGTGTCCTACAACCCCAAGAGGCAAGCCTCTTGGTTTGGGCTGGTCCCGTTTCGCTCGCCGCTACTCAGGGAATCGCATTTGCTTTCTCTTCCTCCGGGTACTTAGATGTTTCAGTTCCCCGGGTCTGCCTTCTCATATCCTATGTATTCAGATATGGATACCACTCCATTACGAGTGGTGGGTTTCCCCATTCGGAAATCTCCGGATCAAAGCTTGCTTACAGCTCCCCGAAGCATATCGGTGTTCGTCCCGTCCTTCATCGGCTCCTAGTGCCAAGGCATCCACCGTGCGCCCTTTCTAACTTAACCGTTAAAAAGAATCACTACGTGATATCTTGCATTACTAATTGAATGTGAATTACTTCTGTTATCTAGTTTTCAAAGAACAACGCATAGGACATGCTAACACATGCGTTGCCACAGGAAGTGGCGCATTTAGCAGGTGTTCCTATGTTTTGAAGGAATGATCCTTCAAAACTAAACAAGACAGGGAACGTTCTGTTTATAAGACCCAAGGTCTTATATTCCGTTAAAATCCTTAGAAAGGAGGTGATCCAGCCGCACCTTCCGATACGGCTACCTTGTTACGACTTCACCCCAATCATCTGTCCCACCTTCGGCGGCTGGCTCCATAAAGGTTACCTCACCGACTTCGGGTGTTACAAACTCTCGTGGTGTGACGGGCGGTGTGTACAAGGCCCGGGAACGTATTCACCGCGGCATGCTGATCCGCGATTACTAGCGATTCCAGCTTCACGCAGTCGAGTTGCAGACTGCGATCCGAACTGAGAACAGATTTGTGGGATTGGCTTAACCTCGCGGTTTCGCTGCCCTTTGTTCTGTCCATTGTAGCACGTGTGTAGCCCAGGTCATAAGGGGCATGATGATTTGACGTCATCCCCACCTTCCTCCGGTTTGTCACCGGCAGTCACCTTAGAGTGCCCAACTGAATGCTGGCAACTAAGATCAAGGGTTGCGCTCGTTGCGGGACTTAACCCAACATCTCACGACACGAGCTGACGACAACCATGCACCACCTGTCACTCTGCCCCCGAAGGGGACGTCCTATCTCTAGGATTGTCAGAGGATGTCAAGACCTGGTAAGGTTCTTCGCGTTGCTTCGAATTAAACCACATGCTCCACCGCTTGTGCGGGCCCCCGTCAATTCCTTTGAGTTTCAGTCTTGCGACCGTACTCCCCAGGCGGAGTGCTTAATGCGTTAGCTGCAGCACTAAGGGGCGGAAACCCCCTAACACTTAGCACTCATCGTTTACGGCGTGGACTACCAGGGTATCTAATCCTGTTCGCTCCCCACGCTTTCGCTCCTCAGCGTCAGTTACAGACCAGAGAGTCGCCTTCGCCACTGGTGTTCCTCCACATCTCTACGCATTTCACCGCTACACGTGGAATTCCACTCTCCTCTTCTGCACTCAAGTTCCCCAGTTTCCAATGACCCTCCCCGGTTGAGCCGGGGGCTTTCACATCAGACTTAAGAAACCGCCTGCGAGCCCTTTACGCCCAATAATTCCGGACAACGCTTGCCACCTACGTATTACCGCGGCTGCTGGCACGTAGTTAGCCGTGGCTTTCTGGTTAGGTACCGTCAAGGTGCCGCCCTATTTGAACGGCACTTGTTCTTCCCTAACAACAGAGCTTTACGATCCGAAAACCTTCATCACTCACGCGGCGTTGCTCCGTCAGACTTTCGTCCATTGCGGAAGATTCCCTACTGCTGCCTCCCGTAGGAGTCTGGGCCGTGTCTCAGTCCCAGTGTGGCCGATCACCCTCTCAGGTCGGCTACGCATCGTCGCCTTGGTGAGCCGTTACCTCACCAACTAGCTAATGCGCCGCGGGTCCATCTGTAAGTGGTAGCCGAAGCCACCTTTTATGTCTGAACCATGCGGTTCAAACAACCATCCGGTATTAGCCCCGGTTTCCCGGAGTTATCCCAGTCTTACAGGCAGGTTACCCACGTGTTACTCACCCGTCCGCCGCTAACATCAGGGAGCAAGCTCCCATCTGTTCGCTCGACTTGCATGTATTAGGCACGCCGCCAGCGTTCGTCCTGAGCCAGGATCAAACTCTCCGATAAAGTAGTTTGACTGACTACGCACAT
>NZ_CP152011.1:37500-162500 GCF_038603755.1 Bacillus sp. FSL R5-0593 | reverse complement strand
TCGAATTAAACCACATGCTCCACCGCTTGTGCGGGCCCCCGTCAATTCCTTTGAGTTTCAGTCTTGCGACCGTACTCCCCAGGCGGAGTGCTTAATGCGTTAGCTGCAGCACTAAGGGGCGGAAACCCCCTAACACTTAGCACTCATCGTTTACGGCGTGGACTACCAGGGTATCTAATCCTGTTCGCTCCCCACGCTTTCGCTCCTCAGCGTCAGTTACAGACCAGAGAGTCGCCTTCGCCACTGGTGTTCCTCCACATCTCTACGCATTTCACCGCTACACGTGGAATTCCACTCTCCTCTTCTGCACTCAAGTTCCCCAGTTTCCAATGACCCTCCCCGGTTGAGCCGGGGGCTTTCACATCAGACTTAAGAAACCGCCTGCGAGCCCTTTACGCCCAATAATTCCGGACAACGCTTGCCACCTACGTATTACCGCGGCTGCTGGCACGTAGTTAGCCGTGGCTTTCTGGTTAGGTACCGTCAAGGTGCCGCCCTATTTGAACGGCACTTGTTCTTCCCTAACAACAGAGCTTTACGATCCGAAAACCTTCATCACTCACGCGGCGTTGCTCCGTCAGACTTTCGTCCATTGCGGAAGATTCCCTACTGCTGCCTCCCGTAGGAGTCTGGGCCGTGTCTCAGTCCCAGTGTGGCCGATCACCCTCTCAGGTCGGCTACGCATCGTCGCCTTGGTGAGCCGTTACCTCACCAACTAGCTAATGCGCCGCGGGTCCATCTGTAAGTGGTAGCCGAAGCCACCTTTTATGTCTGAACCATGCGGTTCAAACAACCATCCGGTATTAGCCCCGGTTTCCCGGAGTTATCCCAGTCTTACAGGCAGGTTACCCACGTGTTACTCACCCGTCCGCCGCTAACATCAGGGAGCAAGCTCCCATCTGTCCGCTCGACTTGCATGTATTAGGCACGCCGCCAGCGTTCGTCCTGAGCCAGGATCAAACTCTCCGATAAAGTAGTTTGACTGACTACGCACATCGCTGTGCGATTTATTTAAAACTTTGAATTAACAGGTACGTTTTGTCTTGTTTAGTTTTCAAAGATCATTACCGCTTGTTGAAGCAGCTTTATTATCTTACCACTCAGCTTCTTTTATGTCAACAACTTTTTTTAAGTTGTTTCCGAAGCTTTTTGTTGTTGTCTGCTGTTCATCAGCGACGTTTAATAATATACCATGCATTCTTTAAATTTAGCAAGTGTTTTTTTCATTTTTTTAAAACGTATTTCGTTATATTCATCTCCGCCGCGGCATACGATGTAATCAAGCATGGACAAGATAAGGAGGCGTCATCAGTGAATCACTTCTACGTGTGGCACATCAGAAGGATAAAACAGCTGCTTATTATTATCATTGCCGCATTTGCAGCAGCCAGCTTTTTTTATATACAGAGAGCAGTCCCCCTTCCTGTATTTTTAACTGATAGCGGCCCGAAGGCTATTTCAAAAGGGGAGACGAAAGCGGGCGAAGTCGCATTAACATTCGATATCAGCTGGGGCGATGAAAAGGCGGTTCCGATTCTGAACGCGCTAAAAGCAAACGGTATTAAAAACGCCACTTTTTTTCTGTCAGCTTCTTGGGCGGAACGGCACCCGGACACAGTTGAACGTATGATAAAAGACGGACATCAAATCGGCAGCATGGGATATGCGTATAAGAATTATACCAACCTAGAGGACAATGAAATAAAAAAAGATATCCTCCGGGCCCAGACTGCATTTAAAAAGCTGGGTGTGAAGAATGTTCATTTACTCCGCCCGCCGACCGGACAATTTAATAAAAAGGTTCTTACCATTGCACAGCAGTACCACTATTCAGTGGTTCATTACAGCGTTAACTCGCAGGATTGGACAAATCCCGGCCCTGATAAAATCATTGAAAATGTAAACAGTCATATAAAAGGCGGCGACATTGTTCTGCTGCACGCCTCTGATTCAGCAACACAGACTGAAGAAGCCCTCCCCGCCATCATTCACAATTTAAAGCAAAAAGGACTGAAAAACGTGACCGTCGGCGACCTGATCGCAAATACTGACGTCAAGTCATCAGAAGTGAAATAATTACCTCTGGGCAAACTTCGGCAGCATTAGCAGCTGAAACGCATTGCAGCCCATCAGCGGAATCAGCATCAAATAAAGCCAGTCCTCATTATTCACTCGTAGCGCAGGAACCCATTCAAGCGCTGTAATAACGACCATTAAAAATAATGATGAAACGAACGTATTTTTTGAGGACTGCTTTTGTTTTATATATGCCGTCAACAGGCCGACGGCAAGCAGAGCCAGCGGCAGCCAGACAAACCCTGCAATCGAGTCATCCCGCTCTCCGAAAAACAAAAATCTGACGTACATTAAATCAAAAGCGACAAACAAAATGATAAACAGCTGAAGCAGATTCCAAAGCGAGCTTGATCTGAGAATTTCAAGGGCAAACCGGTGCACCGTCAAAAAAACGAAGAATCCCATCTGGCTGATCACACTGAAAATCATGCCTACCCCGATAAACCAGATCAGAACGGAGAAAATCTGACCGGCCTCAAAATTCAGAAAGAACCCCTTGTACTCCCCCCACTTCAGAGCAAATCCCACGACGCTTGTAATAAGAGCGCCCACAGCTAAAATCGAAAAGAAAAATCGAACAAGCCCGCGGCTTTTCATCTCTTATTCATCCCCCTGACAATCGCGTTCAGCGATATTTTGTTATGTATAAATCCATTCCGATGAATCATATTAAAAATAAGTACAAGTAAGGAAGGAGCTTATGCATGTCAAAAGCCAAAACGCTATTGATAAGCTGTTTTGTTTTATTATCTGTAACAGCTTGTGCTCCAAAAGACCAAGCAGCGGATATGGATTATGACCAGACTAAAAAAATGGTTGTTGATATATTAAAGACCGATGATGGAAAAAAGGCAATTAAGGAAATATTAAATGATGATGCGATGAATGAGGCATTGGTGATTGATCAAAATGCCATTAAAGGCACAATAGAGAAAACCCTCACCTCTAAAAAAGGGGCGGAGTTCTGGAAAACCATCTTTGAAGACTCAAAATTCGCCGAGAGCTTTGCAAAAACTCTTCAGCCCGAGCATGAAAAAATCATAAAAAAACTGATGAAAGACCCTGATTATCAGAAAAGTTTTATGCAGATCATGCAGGACCCCGGCATGGATAAAAAATACTATGAGCTGGTGAAAAGCCAAAAGTTCCGCAGTTACTTAGAAGATGTAATTACAGAGACACTTTCCAGCCCGCTTTTCAAAAAGCAATTCGAGGATGAATTGAAAAAAGCAGCATCAAGCTCTGAAAAAGAAAGCCAATAAAAGGCCGGGCCGTGTTGATCCCGGCCCCTTTTTTATTCAGCTGTTTTTTCAATGACTTTCTGGGCGATCCCCATATAAATTTCCCCGATCGGATGACTTCTGTCATAGACAGAAGGCGCGAACTGATCCTTGTCCCAATCAGGCTGCTTTAAAGGAATTCTGCCAAGCAGCGGCACTTGCAATTCCTCTGCAAGCTTATCTCCCCCGCCTTGACCGAACACATATTCTCTCTCGCCGGTTTTTGCACTTTCATAGTAAGCCATATTTTCAATGACCCCTACAACTTCATGATCGGTCTTAATCGCCATAGAACCCGCTCTCGCCGCTACAAATGCAGCTGTAGGGTGCGGCGTTGATACGATAATCTCTTTGCAGCTCGGAAGCATCGTGTGTACATCGAGCGCCACATCACCCGTGCCGGGCGGCAGATCAAGAACGATATAGTCAACCTCTCCCCAGTCAACTTCATGGAAGAAGTTATTCAGCATCTTGCCCAGCATCGGCCCTCTCCACACAACCGGAGCGTTTTCTTCGACGAAAAAGCCCATCGACATAACCTTTACTCCAAATCTTTCGACAGGAAGCAGTTTTTCTCCTTCTACTGTCGGGCGAACTGTAATACCCATCATGTCCGGCACGCTGAATCCGTATATATCCGCGTCGATCAAGCCGACTTTTTTTCCGAGCCGCGCAAGAGAAATGGCCAGGTTGACGGAAACCGTTGATTTGCCGACACCGCCTTTTCCGCTTGCCACCGCAAGAAAGAACGGCGGATGTTTCCTATTCAGCAGGGTTTCGCTTTCAGCAGCCGGCCGGCTGAATTTCGCCAATGTTTCTTCCGGCAGCTCTTCAAACCGCAGTCCCACAGTTTCCGCACCCGCTTCTTTCAGAACGGATACGATTTCCTGCTGAATACCCATCTGTTCAGCCGTCCCCGTTTTTGCCAATGCAATTTTCACACTGACATGCCGTTTTTCCGGCTTGATCTTTACTTCTTTAATGGCATCCAATTCTCCCAGCGGTCTATGAAGAAAAGGTTCGCGCATGTTTCCGACTATATTTCTTACTTCATCTTCTCTTATCATCGAACCCTCACCCTTTGTGTATTCGTTTACAAATGGTATTATACCATATATTAAACATAGAATCGGCGAAAAACCCTCCTTACTCGGGAGGGTCTCCTTTCTCTGTGAAGTATCTCAATACGCCCTTATACACGGAAGAAGCGATTTTGTCCTGATATTTGGGCTGGCCGAGCCTTTTCGCTTCCGCGGGATTGGACAGAAATCCGATCTCCACCAGCGCGCCCGGTTTGGTTACATTCTGCATTAAGTAAATGCCGTGTATCCGTTTCGCCTTTCTCGTTGTATTCTCCAAATTGATTCTCAATTCGTCCTGTATATATTTTGCCACTTTTTCATTCTCTTCGTATTTTCCATAGTAGAAGCTTTGGGCGCCGCTCCATCTCGGTGACGGTATGGCGTTCAGATGAATGCTGATATAAAGCTCCGCCTCTGAACGGTTGATGATTTCCACGCGCTTTCTCAGATCTTCCGCTTTGCGTCTGCTGTAGCCTTTCGTCCCTTCAGGAGCTAAATCAGTATCCGTCTCCCGCGTCATAATGACCAAAGCTCCCTGCTCCTGCAAATAGTCTCTGACCCTGGAGGCCACTTCGAGAGTAATGTCCTTTTCAAGGTGACTGCCTCCCGTGGCGCCTCCGTCCGGCCCGCCGTGTCCCGGATCGAGATAGATGATTTTCCCGCTCAGCGGCAGACTCCACGGCCGCCAGGAATCATCATTATGGAATTGAAACCGGAATAAACACAATAATATGATAAAGCCAAGTAAAAAACCGAGCCATTTCAGCTTTTTTGTCATACCTTTCCCTCCCGCTTGTCCCCGTTATTAATAAGTATGGGACAAGGGAAGAAATTATGATTACCTCATGCGGAGCTTACATTGTTTTTCTCTTTGCAGAAATCCTTCCGTCCACCAGCTGTTGATAAACCGGCAGGACGCTTCATAGATTTCTTTTTGTTCAACGGAAGAATATTGCTCATGCGTCCAATTGCAAAGATATTCAAAAAAATCGGCCGTCAGTTCTTCCTCCTCTTCAGCCGAACGGGCGTTTGCCCTCTGCAAAGACTCACCATAATAGCCAAAGACGCCGAACCGGCCGCCTAATAAATACGCTTCAATTGCAAAATCTATGCATCCTTCACTCAGAATGCCGTTTTCGTCTTGAAGAAAGGGAAACAAAGGGGTAAGACATGCTTTTACGGACTGAATGATCTGCGTCAGTGACAGCTCCTTTAGTAAACTCTTCTCAAGCTCAAAATCCTTCTGCCGTTTCACATCTGAAAAAGATAATACTTCTGCCATTGCCAGCCACGCTCCTTTTTACTGTTATTTTGAAAGGAAAAGGGAAAAAGCATGCTTTGTTGATAGTGGAAATCCTCCCAAATGAAGGAGTTTTATGTTAACTGGAAGAAGAAAGAGCTGAGGTGACGTTATGAAAAAGCTGTTTCAATACAATTGGACGGTGCGTGACGAGTGGTTTATGATATGTGAAAAGCTGAGCCGGGAGGAACTGACGAAAACCCGGATGGGCGGAATGAAGAGCATCTTGCGCACTTTATTTCATATCATTGATGTCGAGATCAGCTGGGCTCGTGCCATTTTAGGTAAAGATGATGTTTTACCTGCTGAGTCTGACTATACGAGCATTCAGGATCTCAGAAAGCTGTCTGAACAATATCGGAAGGATGTCATTCATGCGGTCTCCCGCAAAGGACCGGATCTTGTTAAGCCGGGCTGGATGGACCAAACCTTTCCTAAAGAAGATATTCTCCGCCACATCCTTGCGCATGAGATTCACCATATGGGACAACTGTCGGTTTGGGCCAGAGAAATTGGAATAGAACCGGTTTCGGCTAATGTGATCAGCCGTCCGCAGGAAAAAGCCGCAAAAAAACAGCACCTCTGACGGGATGCCGTTTTTATATTTTAATGCTTCTTGTTACGGAGTATGTATTAATGTATTCATCCAGCACGAGGCCGCCTTTGTCTTCGTAAAAACCGGCAACCATGAAGCCTGCGTCAATCTGACCTTTAATTTGATCCTCCAGCGTATGGCCGAATTCAAGCGCTTCATGATTATCAATAAGTTCCTTTACCTTTTTCTTACTCAGATCTTTTTCATCCGAAAACGGAATGGAATACTTTACTTTTAGTACGCCTTCCTGCTCTAAATCCATATCAAATAAGAACACGACGGGATTTACAAAACCGGAGACTAAAGACCCGCCTTTTTTCAATACGCGATGAGCTTCTTTCCATACCGGAAGAACCGTATCAACAAAGCAATTCGATACCGGGTGCACGATAAAATCAAATGACTCATCATCAAAACAGCTCAGATCATTCATGCTGCCTTTGACAGTCCGAAGCGTAAGATCGTCCCGCTCGGCAACCATTCTGTCTTGCGCAAGCTGTTTTTCCGAATTGTCAAAGATGGTCACGTCCGCTCCTGCAGCAGCAAGGACCGGCCCTTGCTGTCCTCCTCCTGAAGCGAGACAAAGAACCTTCAGACCGTCTACGGGCGGAAACCAATCCGCCGGCACATCTTTTCCGGGGGTCATTCTGATGCTCCAATTGCCTTTTTTCGCTTCACCAATCGTATGAGAATCAACCGCAACCGTCCATTCATTAGCTGTTTCGACTTTTTTATCCCATGCCTTGCTGTTATGTATGACTAACTTATTCATTATAACTGCGCTCCTTATTGGTAATGAATAGAGTATAACAAACAATTCTAGAAAAACATCGGATAACCTCTTGAATATGAGAAAAAAATACAAAAAAACCACAACCAAGAAGTTGTGGTTTTTGCCATCCAAAACGATTAACGTTTTGAGAACTGAGGTGCACGACGAGCGCCTTTAAGACCGTATTTTTTACGTTCTTTCATACGAGCGTCACGAGTCAGAAGACCAGCACGTTTAAGTGTTGCACGGTATTCTGGATCTGCTTCAAGCAAAGCACGAGCGATACCATGACGGATTGCTCCAGCTTGACCAGATAAGCCGCCTCCATGTACGTTTACTAAAACATCATAAGTACCAGCTGTTTCAGTTAAAGTTAATGGTTGTTTGATATCTTCGATTAGAGCTGGAGATGGAATGTGCTCGCTGATTTCACGATTATTAACGACGATACGACCTTCACCTGGAACTAAGCGCACACGCGCTACAGAACTTTTACGACGGCCAGTACCGTAATATTGAACCTGTGCCAAATTGGTAACCTCCTTTTTGATTAACCGCGAAGTTCGTAAACTTCAGGTTTTTGTGCTTCATGTGGATGCTCAGAACCACGGTATACGTTCAATTTCTTGAACATTTGACGACCTAGAGAACCTTTTGGAAGCATGCCTTTGATAGCAAGCTCAAGCATTTTCTCAGGGTAGTTTGTACGCATTTCAAGAGCAGTTCTTGATTTTAATCCGCCTGGATGTTGAGTGTGACGGTAGTAGATTTTGTCAGTTAACTTTTTACCAGTTAACTCGATTTTTTCAGCGTTGATGATGATCACATGATCTCCAGTATCAACGTGCGGTGTGTAAGTCGGTTTGTGTTTCCCGCGAAGGATAGATGCAACTTCTGTAGAAAGACGTCCTAAAGTCTTGCCTGCTGCATCAACAACTAACCACTTGCGTTCAATAGTACTTGCGTTAGCCATAGGTGTTGTACGCATTGAATTTCCCTCCTAAATAATCTGTCATTTTCAATAATCTTCGATTACGTTCTATTTCACAACACAATAAGTTCCGGGGCTTATCGTGGGGTTGAAATACATACCATATGATATCTTATAACTTTATGCAGACTCTGTCAAGAAAATGTTACACCTGGTTTAGTTGTCATAGCAAACGCTCCATAAATACAGCCCGTGCCCCGGTGCGGTGCGCCCCGCGGCTTCGCGATCCTTCGCTTCGAGCATTGCTTTTACATCATCGGGAGAAAATTTTCCAGCTCCTGTATCCAATAACGTTCCGGCAATGATTCTGACCATATTATAGAGAAAACCGTTTCCGGTGATCCGCATCTGCAGGCCGTCTCCGGTCTCAGTCCAATCCAGCTCGTAAATCGTTCTGACTTTATCCTGAACCGCGGTATCAGCCGCGCAAAAGCTTGTGAAATCATGTGTCCCGACGAGGTGCCTTGAAGCTTCCCTCATTTTCTGCACATTAAGCGGATATGCAAAATGGTAAGCGTAATGTCGTTTAAATACGTCCGGGTGTTTCTCCGTATATACAAAGTAGCGATATTCCTTTTGGACCGCGCTAAATCGTGCATGGAACCCATCATCCGCAATCTCTGCTGTTTTGACGGCAATATCATCAGGCAGCAGGGCATTGAGCGCAAACGGCCATTTCTCAGCCGGGATGGACAGCGGTGTATCAAAATGAATGACCTGCCCGGCAGCATGAACATCGCTGTCCGTGCGGCCGGATGAGTACACAGGCACTCTGCCGTCCGTTTTATGGATGACGGCCAGCGCTTTTTCCAATTCACTTTGAACGGTCCGTTTTCCAGGCTGAACCTGATATCCGTTAAATAAATGCCCGTCATAAGCAATGGTACATTTCACTCTCATTCAGCAGCACCTCTAACTTCTTAAGAAAAACAATAACACGGCTAATACGATGATGAGCAGAATAGCTCCGGTATCCTTTCCGGTCCAGACGAGCTTTCTGTATTTCGTTCTCCCCTCACCGCCCTGGTAGCCTCTCGCCTCCATGGCGACCGCGAGCTCTTCCGCGCGTTTAAAGGCGCTGACAAACAGCGGGACAAGCAGCGGAACAACCGCTTTGATTCTGTCTTTCACCGGGCCGCTTGTAAAGTCCGCACCCCTCGCCATTTGCGCCTTCATGATTTTATCTGTCTCTTCCATCAATGTCGGGATAAATCGCAATGATATCGACATCATCAATGCGAGTTCGTGTACGGGCAGCTTCACCTTTTTAAAAGGATTCAGGAGCTGCTCCATTCCATCCGTTATTTCAATCGGCGTTGTTGTCAGCGTCAGCAGCGTCGTCATAAAGATAAGGTAAACGAAACGGAGGGAGATAAAAATCCCCTGTATAAGTCCGCCCTCATACACTTTAAACCAGCCAAGCTGAAAAATGACAGATCCTTCATGCGTCATGAAAATGTGTAATAAAAAGGTAAACGCCACAATCCAGATAATCGGCTTAAGCCCCTTCAGCAAAAAGCTGAACGGCACGCGAGTCAAGGCGATCACCCCGAATGTAAACAAACCGAGCAAAGCGTACGTCTGTACGTTGTTTGCCAAAAAAACGATACATACAAAAAGAAAGATGCTGACAAGTTTTGTTCGCGGGTCCAATCGGTGAATAAGCGATGATCCGGGAACATACTTTCCGATAATCATGCTGTCCATCATTGGTCCTTTTCCTCCTGAAAGAAAGCCTTGATTTCACTGGCGGCATCCTGCAGGGTCAGCATGGGTTTTTCATACTTGACTCCGAGAGCCTTCTCAAGCCGTCTCTGAAACTTCACCGATTCAGGAAGATCCAGTCCCATTTCGGCCATCTCTTCACCTTTTACAAACAAGTCACGCGGACTCCCCGTCGCTTTAATGGTCCCTTTGTGCATGACGATCATTTCGTCGGCATAACGGGCGGCGTCCTCCATGCTGTGGGTGACGAGAACGGTAGTCAGGTTTCCCCGCTGATGAAGCGCATAGAACATGTCCATAATGTCCTGGCGCCCTCTCGGATCAAGACCGGCCGTCGGTTCATCCAAAACCAGCACTTCCGGCTCCATCGCGAGAACGCCGGCAATCGCCACTCTGCGCATCTGGCCGCCGCTGAGCTCAAATGGTGAACGATCCAAAATGTCTTCCGGAAGGCCCACAAGCCCCAGCATTTCTTTTGCTTTCCGTTCAGCGTCTTCTTTTTTTACACCAAAATTCATCGGTCCGAATGCGATGTCCTTCAGCACAGTCTCTTCAAACAGCTGATGTTCGGGAAATTGGAAAACGATTCCGACTTTTTTTCGCAAAGTCTTAAGGTCTTTATTCTTTTTACCGGCTGCCAGAATCGTGCTCCCGAGTTCAAGCTGTCCTTTAGTCGGTTTCAGCAAACCGTTTAAATGCTGCAGGAGCGTCGATTTGCCCGACCCTGTATGCCCGATGACGGCAACGTAGCTGCCCTCTTTTATCACGGCATTGATATCATACAGAGCCAGCCGTTCAAACGGTGTCTTCATTTGATAGCGGTGTTCTACATCTTTGATTTTAATGTCCACAGCTCATTCACCAGCCCTTCCTGAGTCAGATGGTTTTTCGTTAACGCCAGTCCGCTTTCTTTCAAAAGCAGGCTGAGCTGGAATGAGAAAGGCAAATCAAGACCGATGCGAACCAAGTCTTCGTTTAATTTAAAAATCTCTTCAGGCGTGCCCTCTGCATATTTCCTGCCGCCGTTCATCACAATGATCCTGTCCGCCCTTGCGGCTTCTTCCAGGTCATGTGTTATCGAAATGACGGTGGCCATGCCCTGATCTTTTAAGCGTCTGACAGTATCAAGGACTTCTTCTCTCCCAATCGGGTCAAGCATGGATGTCGCTTCATCCAAAATCATAATATCAGGACGCGCGGCAATAATTCCCGCGATCGCCACTCTTTGTTTTTGACCTCCGGAGAGATGGTGCGGCTCTTGATCAAGAAAATCCTGCATATTGACTTGTGTGACAGCCCAATCTACTCTCTCAATCATTTCTTCGCGCGGAACACCATTGTTTTCTAAACCAAAAGCCACATCATCGCGAACAGTCGTTCCGACAAATTGGTTATCGGGATTCTGAAAGACCATCCCTATTTTTTTTCGCACATCCCACACGGTATCCTCAGTCAGTTTGATGCCGCCGACTTCAATTTCTCCGGCCTCGGGCAAAATCAGTCCGTTCAGCGCTCTGGCCAAAGTCGACTTCCCTGAACCGTTGTGGCCTACGATAGCAAGCCATTCTCCTTCGTATACCTCCAGACTCACACCGTCCAGTGCCGGTCTTTCTGCATCTTTGCGGTAGCGGAATAGAATGTCTTTTACGGATATAAGCTGTTTTTGATCCACGGGCGCCTGACCTCCTCTCAGCTATAGCTCTGCTTTTCTGTCTCATGATAAAAAGTTCTGATATCTAAAAAAAGGGCATAGATCCAGTTAGAAACTGTCCCGCCCTTCTTTAGATACACAAAAATATGTGATTAAACCAATTCGATGATTGCCATTGGTGCACCGTCACCACGGCGAGGACCAAGCTTCATAATACGTGTGTATCCGCCTTGGCGCTCCTCGTAACGAGTTGCAATGTCAGAGAATAATTTTTGAAGTGCATCTTGGTTATTTTCTTCATTAGCAACCTCGTTGCGAATGTATGCAGCTGCTTGACGACGAGCATGCAAGTCACCGCGCTTACCAAGAGTGATCATCTTTTCAACAACAGAGCGAAGTTCTTTCGCACGTGTTTCAGTTGTTTCAATTCTTTCGTTGATGATCAAATCTGTTGTAAGATCACGAAGCATAGCTTTACGCTGTGAACTCGTACGTCCTAGTTTTCTGTATGACATGTGATGTCCCCTCCTTTAATGGAATGCTGTTTCTAAATAAAAAACACACGAAAATCCTAGTTCACATGGAAACTAGATCAATCGTCTTTGCGAAGGCCGAGTCCAAGTTCTTCTAGTTTCGCTTTCACTTCTTCAAGTGATTTGCGTCCCAGGTTGCGAACTTTCATCATATCTTCTTCCGTCTTGTTCGCAAGTTCTTGAACCGTGTTAATGCCCGCACGCTTCAAGCAGTTGTAAGAACGGACAGAAAGGTCAAGTTCCTCAATCGTCATTTCAAGAACTTTTTCTTTTTGATCCTCTTCTTTTTCAACCATGATTTCAGCATGCTGAGCTTCGTCAGTTAAACCGACGAATATATTAAGGTGTTCAGTTAAAATCTTTGAACCGAGAGCAATTGCTTCCTTCGGTCCAGTGCTTCCGTCAGTCCAAACATCAAGTGTAAGTTTGTCATAGTTTGCAACCTGGCCTACACGAGTGTTTTCTACCTGATAAGATAAACGAGAAACTGGCGTAAAGATTGAATCGATCGGAATCACGCCGATTGGCTGATCGTCTCTTTTGTTCGAATCAGCAGGTGTATACCCACGTCCTCTTTGTGCAGTAAGGCGAACTCGGAAACTCGCATTCTCACCAAGAGTCGCGATATGAAGATCCGGATTAAGGATTTCAACATCGCTGTCGTGTGTAATATCAGCTGCTGTGACAGTTCCTTCGCCCTGTACATCAATTTCAAGCGTCTTCTCTTCATCAGAGTAGATTTTCAATGCAAGCTTTTTAATGTGCAAGATTATCGTTGTAACATCTTCCACAACGCCTTCGATTGTCGAGAATTCGTGCAGTACACCATCTATCTGGATCGATGTTACAGCGGCACCAGGGAGTGAGGATAAGAGGATACGACGTAAGGAGTTACCCAGAGTTGTACCATATCCACGCTCAAGCGGCTCTACGACAAACTTACCAAATTTGGCATCGTCGCTGATTTCAACCGTTTCGATTTTTGGTTTTTCAATCTCGATCATTACTTAAAACCCTCCTTCAAAACGTCGAAACCTCGAATAGAATCATATGAGATTCCATCCGAAATTCCCCATTGTTTAGTCCCGTATGTGCTCAGGCAACGAGTCGGTGCATTCGTTTCATAAATAACTGTATCATAACCCATTATTGACAGGGACACAAAATCTATACAAACAAATTACACGCGGCGACGTTTTGGTGGACGGCATCCATTATGAGGAACAGGAGTTACGTCTCTGATAGCTGTAACTTCAAGTCCGGCAGCTTGTAAAGCACGGATTGCAGCTTCACGGCCAGAACCTGGTCCTTTAACAGTTACTTCAAGAGTTTTAAGTCCGTGTTCGATTGAACCTTTAGCAGCTGTTTCAGCAGCCATTTGCGCAGCAAAAGGAGTAGATTTACGAGAACCTCTGAATCCTAGAGCTCCGGCACTTGACCAAGAAAGAGCATTACCATGAGTATCAGTGATCGTAACGATCGTGTTGTTGAAAGTTGAACGAATATGAGCGATTCCTGACTCAATATTCTTTTTCACGCGACGTTTACGCGTGTTTTGTTTACGAGCAGCAGCCATTGTTTAGGTACCTCCCTTACTTATTTTTTCTTATTAGCTACAGTACGACGCGGACCTTTACGAGTACGCGCATTGTTTTTAGAGTTTTGTCCGCGAACAGGCAAACCTCTGCGATGGCGGATTCCGCGGTAGCTTCCGATTTCGATCAGACGCTTGATGTTAAGAGAAACTTCACGGCGAAGGTCACCTTCTACTTTCAGTTTGTCAATAACATCACGGATTTTACCAAGTTCTTCTTCAGTAAGATCACGCACACGAGTATCTTCAGAAACACCAGCCTCTTTCAAGACTTGCTGAGCCGTTGTGCGGCCAATTCCGAAGACATATGTTAAAGAAATAACAACACGTTTGTCACGTGGGATATCTACACCAGCAATACGAGCCATTCTCTGGGCACCTCCTTATTAATTATCCTTGTTTTTGTTTATGCTTTGGATTTTCACAGATCACCATTACTTTTCCTTTTCTGCGAATAACTTTACATTTCTCGCAGATTGGTTTAACTGATGGTCTCACTTTCATGTGTTTCCAACCTCCTTCAGTTTCCGGAGTGCTTTATTTGTAACGGTACGTAATCCTGCCACGAGTTAAGTCATATGGAGATAATTCTACCGTAACTTTGTCTCCAGGTAAAATGCGAATGAAGTGCATGCGGATTTTACCAGATACGTGAGCCAAAACCGTATGGCCATTTTCGAGTTCAACTTTGAACATCGCGTTTGGCAGTGTTTCGACAATCGTACCTTCCACTTCAATTACATCGTCTTTCGCCATTCAAGTGTTCTCCCTTCTTCAAATCAGTAACTTGCTCTCTGACAAATTTCAAAAGAGAAAATCTCAGTTATCCGTTTGTCACACGCCCTGTTTCGTTTATACTGTTCTGAACTTCCGGAGATACGCAATCATAAAGGGTGAATGATTGATATTCTTTTTCTAAGGAGAATGAAATGTACGCTTTTCTCCGTCTGCTTTAGTACACGATGATGAATCTTCATTCCGATGACAGCAGCTAGCCGGTTTTTCTTCCGACCAATTGTAAACCTACAATCTGCCCAGGTGCGGAATGAAAAACATGTGTCATGGAATTCATTTCATCATCTAGACTTTTGTCAGTATATCAAAACCCGTTTCCGTAATCGCAATCGTATGTTCAAAATGAGCACACTTTTTCCCATCTACCGTTACAACCGTCCAGTTATCAGCCAATGTTTTCACATATCGGCTGCCAGCGTTAACCATCGGTTCTATAGCGAGAACCATACCAGGCTTCAGCCTAGGTCCTTTGTTTGGCGGACCGTAATGAGGAATTTGCGGATCCTCATGCAAGTCTTGACCAACACCATGTCCGACATACTCCCTAACAACTGAAAACTGCTCATTTTCGACATACGTTTGTATTGCGTGGGAAATATTCGACAAACGTTCACCTGGTTTTGCTTCCTTCAAGCCTTTATATAAAGACTCCTCTGTTACTTCCAGCAGTCGTTTATCATCATCACTGATGTTTCCTACCGGATATGTCCAAGCAGAGTCACCATGATAACCATTTAATTTAGCACCGATATCAATGCTGATAATGTCACCGTCACGTAAAACCCTTTTACCGGGTATTCCGTGAACGAGTTCTTCATTAACTGATACACAGATGCTCCCGCGAAACCCATTATACCCCTTAAAAGATGGGATTGCACCCTGCTTCTCAATAAAACGTTCGGCAATTTGATCCAATTCTTTTGTCGAGATTCCTGGTTTAATGTGCTTTTTCATCTCTTCATGAGTCAAAGCCACGATTCGCCCTGCTTCCCGCATGATGCCAAGCTCACGAGGGGTCTTACAGATAATCATTTGCTCAATCCTCCAAGAAGCTCTTTCACATCTTTGTACACGTCGTTAATGTCCTGCTGGCCATTGACGTTGACAAGATACCCTTTCTCAGAATAAAAATCGAGTAAAGGCTGAGTCTGCTTCATGTTGACCTCAAGCCGTTTTGAGACGGTTTCCTCATTATCATCTGCCCGTTGATAAAGGTCTCCTCCGTCTTTATCACAAACACCCGGCGTTTTCGGCGGATTGAAAACCAAATGATAGGTTGTGCCGCAAACACTGCAAATTCTGCGTCCAGTCAAACGTTCCATTAAAGAGTCTTTGTCTACTTTAATGTTAATGACATAATCAATCGGCTTGCCGTATTCCTCAAGAATGTTTTCAAGAGCTTCAGCCTGAGCGACTGTTCGCGGAAATCCGTCCAGAAGAAAACCTCTTTCACAATCATCTTTGCCTAGTCTTTCTTTGACAATGCCGATTGTGACTTCGTCCGGTACGAGCTCGCCTTTATCAATATAAGACTTTGCTTCGAGTCCGAGTGGTGTTTCTTCTTTCATAGCAGCACGGAACATATCTCCCGTTGAGATATGAGGTATCCCATAATCCTCAACAATTCGTTCTCCCTGTGTGCCTTTACCGGCTCCAGGAAGTCCCATTAAGACTAAGTTCATTCGGATTTCCCCCGTCCTCTCTTATTTAGAGGAATGGTTAAAACCAGTCCTCTAATTTTTCATAAATCCTCGGTAATTACGTTTCACTAACTGGCTCTCCAGCTGCTTCATTGTCTCCAAGGCTACCCCGACGACAATTAACAATGATGTTCCGCCAATCTGTGCACTTTGAGGCAATCCAGCGAATTGAATGAAAAAGATAGGAAGAATGGAAATCACGGCTAAGAATATAGAACCCACAAACGTAAGTCGATACAAAATGCTCGTAATTCTATCTTGAGTCATTTTCCCTGGACGAACCCCCGGGATATAGCCACCCTGTTTTTTAAGGTTATCAGCCATTTGTTCAGGGTTTACCTGCACAAAAGCATAGAAGTACGTAAAGGCGATAATTAATGCGACATAAACCGCCATGCCCACCGGATGTGTATTGTCAAAGTTGGCTTGAATCCACTTTGTCACATCGTTCTCTCCGAAAAATGACGCGATAGTACGCGGCGTAATAAGAAACGCAACCGCAAAGATTACCGGAATAACCCCTGCCGGATTCACTTTAAGCGGAAGGTGAGTTGACTGGCCTCCGCCAACAGGTGAACGACCTTGCCCTTTTGCATATTGAATCGCGATTTTGCGTACGGCCTGCTGAATGAAAATAACACCAACAATAACGGCCAAAATCGCAATCACCAGTAAAGCGATTTTTACAATATGAATAAACAGCTGATCGCTGCTGCCGACAAATTGAGTCTCATAAATCTGCCCAACAGTTTTCGGAATACTAGCCACAATCCCCGCGAAGATGATGATCGAAATTCCGTTACCTACTCCATTGGAAGTAATTTGTTCTCCCAGCCACATTAAAAAAGCAGTTCCTCCAGTGAGTACTAAAGCAATAATCAGATATGTCGATATGCCGGATTTTTCAATCAGCATACCGTTTGCCAGGTTGTTAAACCCGTAAGACATACCTAATGCCTGGATAAAACCAAGCACAATCGTAAAATATCTCGTGAACTGAGCTAATTTACGGCGGCCGACTTCACCTTGCTTAGACCACTCGGTAAACTTCGGCACAACATCCATCTGAAGCAGCTGAATGATGATTGAAGCAGTGATGTAAGGCGTAATTCCCATCGCAAAAATGGAGAACTGATAAAGCGCACCGCCGCCAAATGTATTAAGGAGATCAAAAACCCCCATCGAACTTTGTGTCTGCAACGCCTGAGCATTTACATATGGCACAGGGATAAATGCACCTATGCGAAAGACGATAAGCATGAGTAATGTAAAAATGATTTTATTCCGAATATCACTCACACGCATAAAGTTGGAGATTGTCTTAAACAAGTTAGATCACCTCAGCTGTACCGCCAGCAGCTTCAACAGCTTCTTTCGCAGAAGCAGAGAATTTATTGGCTTTTACAGTTAATTTTTTCTCTAATTTACCGTTGCCAAGAATCTTTACTCCTGCATTAAGTTTGCTAATAACACCAGTCTCAAGAAGAAGTTCAGGAGTGACTTCCGTTCCTTCCGCAAAACCGTTCAATTTGTCTACGTTCACAATAGCGTATTCCTTACGGTTGATGTTTGTAAAACCGCGTTTAGGAAGACGTTGGAATAAAGGCATTTGTCCCCCCTCGAATCCAGGGCGTACACCGCCGCCAGAACGAGCGTTTTGACCTTTGTGACCTTTACCAGCTGTTTTACCGTTACCAGAACCAATACCACGACCTACGCGATTGCGTACTTTACGTGAACCTTCTGAAGGCTTTAATTCATGAAGTTTCATTAGGACACCTCCTTAGCCTATAATTTATTTTTATTGTTCTTTAACAGAAACTAGATGAGATACTTTATTAATCATACCGCGGATCGCAGCGTTATCTTCATGAACGACAGTTTGGTTTGTTTTCTTTAAACCAAGTGTTCTTACAGTAACGCGCTGATCTTCCGGGCGACCGATTACACTGCGTTTGAGGGTAATTTCTAATTTAGCCATTAATGTTCCCTCCTTATCCTAACAGTTCTTCTACAGATTTTCCACGAAGCTTCGCAACCTCTTCGGCACGTTTAAGCTCACTTAAACCTTGAAGTGTTGCACGGATCATGTTGATCGGTGTGTTAGAACCTAAAGACTTAGAAAGGATATCAGCAACGCCAGCAAGCTCAAGTACCGCACGTACAGGGCCTCCAGCGATAACTCCAGTACCTTCAGAAGCAGGTTTCAACAAGATATTGCCTGCACCGAAACGTCCGATGATTTCGTGTGGAATCGTAGTTCCAACCATTGGTACTTCAATCAAATTCTTTTTCGCATCTTCAACAGCTTTGCGGATTGCTTCAGGTACTTCTTGTGCTTTACCAGTACCGAAACCTACGTGACCGTTTTTGTCACCGACAACGACTAGAGCTGCGAAACGGAAACGACGACCACCTTTAACAACTTTCGCTACGCGGTTAACCGTAACTAAGCGTTCTTCTAACTCTAATTTGCTTGGGTCAATACGACGCATAATCATGTGTCCCTCCTTTTTTTATTAAAATTTCAGTCCGGCTTCACGAGCTGCATCGGCCAGAGCTTTTACACGTCCATGGTATAAGTATCCGCCGCGGTCAAATACAACGTCAGAAACACCTTTCTCAGAAGCGCGTTTCGCAACGAGTTCACCGACTTTAGCAGCAGCAGCGCTGTCACCAGTGCTTTCCACGTTCAAATCTTTATCGAGAGTAGAGGCACTAGCAAGTGTAACGCCATTTACATCATCGATGATTTGAGCATAAATGTGTTTGTTTGAACGGAACACATTCAGACGAGGTCTTTCAGCTGTGCCTGAAAGTTTAGCACGAACACGGGCATGTCTTTTTTGACGAGCAGCATTTTTGCTAGTTTTCGTAATCATCCTTAGGTCACTCCTTTCTTCACTTTAAGCGGTCTTACTTAGCAGATTTACCTTCTTTACGGCGAACAACTTCACCTTCGTAGCGGATTCCTTTACCTTTGTAAGGCTCTGGAGAACGTACAGCGCGGATGTTAGCAGCGATAGCTCCTACACGCTCTTTGTCTGTACCTTTTACAACTACTTTAGTTTGAGAAGGAACTTCGATTTCGATGCCCTCTTCAGGAACGATCTCAACAGGGTGAGAGTATCCAACGTTTAAAACAAGTTTGTTTCCGGATTTAGCCGCACGATAACCGACACCGACTAATTCCAAACCTCTTTCAAATCCTTTAGATACGCCTTCAACCATGTTTCCAAGCAGACTGCGAGTCGTACCATGCAGTGCACGGTGCTCTTTGTGATCAGAAGGACGAGTAACTGTAAGCACGTTGTCCTCAATTTTGATTTCCATATCAGGATGGAAAGTACGAGTTAATTCTCCTTTTGGTCCTTTTACAGCTACAGTGTTGCCTTCGTTCAGCGTTACTGTAACTCCAGAAGGGATCTCAAGCAGTTTTTTTCCTACACGAGACATACTAAAACACCTCCATTCTTGTTAAACTTCTTACCAAACGTATGCTAGAACTTCTCCACCAGCTTGTTTTGCACGGGCTTCTTTGTCCGTTAAAACACCTTGTGATGTAGAAATAATCGCGATTCCAAGACCGTTAAGTACGCGAGGTACTTCATTTGATTTAGCGTATACACGCAAACCTGGTTTGCTGATTCTTTTAAGACCAGTGATAACGCGCTCGTTGTTTTGTCCGTATTTCAAGAAAACGCGGATGATACCTTGTTTGCTGTCTTCTACGAACTCAACGTCACGAATGAAACCTTCACGCTTTAAAATGTCAGCAATTTCTCTTTTCAATTTAGAAGCAGGAATTTCAAGCTTCTCATGACGTACCATGTTTGCATTGCGAATACGAGTCAGCATATCTGCAATTGGATCTGTCATAACCATTATATAATTACCTCCTTCCCATTCTTGGGGATTACCAGCTGGCTTTTTTCACGCCAGGAATTTGTCCTTTATATGCAAGCTCACGGAAACAAATACGGCAAAGTTTAAATTTACGAATGACTGAGTGCGGACGTCCGCAGCGTTCACAGCGAGTGTACTCTTGCACTTTAAACTTTGGTGTACGTTGTTGTTTCGCAATCATTGACTTTTTAGCCACGATTTCGCCTCCCTTTCATTGATTATTTCTGGAACGGCATACCTACTTGAGTTAATAGCTCACGAGCCTCTTCGTCAGAGTTAGCAGTCGTTACGATAACGATGTCCATTCCGCGAACCTTTGTTACTTTATCGTAGTCAATTTCAGGGAAGATTAACTGTTCTTTAATACCAAGAGTGTAGTTTCCGCGACCGTCGAAAGATTTCTTAGAAATCCCGCGGAAGTCACGTACACGCGGTAAAGATACAGAAATAAGTTTATCAAGGAAATCATACATGCGCTCTCCGCGAAGAGTTACTTTCGCACCGATAGGCATTCCCTCACGAAGACGGAATCCAGCAATTGATTTCTTCGCACGAGTAACGACAGGTTTTTGACCTGCGATAAACGTTAATTCTTCAACAGCACTGTCGATTGCTTTTGCGTTTTGAACAGCATCACCGACACCCATGTTGATTACGATTTTTTCGATTTTTGGCACCTGCATAACAGAGTCGTAGTTGAACTTCGTCATTAAAGCAGGTGAAATTTCTTTACTGTACTTTTCTTTAAGGCGGTTCATGAGATAGACCTCCCTTCCTTTAAATACTATTTATCTAAAACTTGCCCAGATTTTTTTGCAACACGAACTTTTTTGCCATCTTCCACTTTGTATCCTACGCGAGTCACTTCACCTGTTTTAGGATCGAGCGGCATAACGTTTGATACATGAATTGGCGCCTCTTGATTAGAAATACCGCCTTGAGGGTTTGCTTGAGTTGGTTTAGAGTGCTTCTTCACCATGTTTACGCCCTCAACTAGAACGCGGTCCTTTTTAGGGAAAGCAGCAAGGATCGTACCTTGTTTGCCTTTATCTTTACCAGAGATAACCATTACTTTATCGCCTTTTTTCACATGCATCCTGATCGCACCTCCTTGAGTAAGGCATTTATTTCATTAGATAACTTCTGGAGCCAGAGAAACAATTTTCATGAAGTTGTTTTCACGTAATTCACGGGCAACCGGTCCGAAGATACGAGTTCCACGCGGGCTCTTGTCGTCACGGATGATAACACATGCATTCTCATCGAAGCTGATGTATGATCCGTCAGTTCTGCGTGCTCCGCTTTTTGTGCGAACGATAACAGCTCTTACGACTTCACCTTTTTTGACAACGCCTCCTGGTGTTGCTTGTTTAACCGTGCAAACAATTACATCACCAATGTTAGCCGTTTTACGTCCAGAACCGCCAAGAACTTTAATAGTAAGTACCTCACGCGCACCGGAGTTGTCAGCAACTTTTAAACGAGTCTCTTGTTGAATCATTATTTGTTACCTCCCTTCGGAAAAAGAATTCCGAACTTTATTAGATAATAACAGCTTCTTCGACAACTTCTACTAGACGAAAACGCTTAGTTGCAGATAATGGACGAGTTTCCATGATCTTTACGATGTCTCCGATTTTAGCTTGGTTATTTTCATCATGTGCTTTGAATTTCTTTGAGTATTTTACGCGTTTACCGTAAATAGGATCCTTTTTGTATGTTTCAACAACAACAGTGATGGTTTTATCCATTTTGTCAGAAACAACACGGCCTTGGTAAACTTTGCGTTGGTTACGTTCGCTCATGCTCACGACCTCCCCTCAGTGATTATTTGTTGGCAGCAATTTCTCTTTCACGAATCACAGTTTTCATGCGCGCGATAGCTTTGCGCACTTCACGAATGCGAGCAGTATTTTCAAGTTGTCCTGTCGCTAATTGAAAGCGAAGATTGAAAAGTTCTTCTTTAAGAGACTTTACTTTTTGTTCAATTTCAGCAGTGGTAAGGTCACGAATTTCATTAGCTTTCATTTGATTCACCACCAATTTCTTCACGTTTTACGAACTTCGTTTTAATTGGCAATTTGTGAGATGCAAGACGAAGAGCTTCACGAGCAACCTCTTCAGACACACCAGAAATTTCAAATAAAACTTTGCCCGGTTTTACAACAGCTACCCAGCCTTCAGGAGCCCCTTTACCGGAACCCATCCGTACCTCAAGCGGTTTAGCAGTGTAAGGTTTTGAAGGGAAAATTTTAATCCAAACTTTACCGCCACGTTTCATGTAACGAGTCATCGCAATACGTGCAGCTTCGATTTGGCGGTTTGTGATCCAAGAAGCTTCAAGAGCCTGGATACCGTACTCACCAAAATGTACTTCAGTACCGCCTTTAGCGCGACCGCGCATTTTTCCGCGATGCTCTCTGCGATATTTAACGCGTTTTGGTAATAACATATTATTTTCCTCCTTCCTCAGTTTTCTTCTTAGTAGGAAGAACCTCTCCACGATAGATCCAGACTTTTACACCAAGCTTACCGTAAGTTGTGTCAGCTTCAGATGTTGCATAGTCGATGTCAGCACGTAAAGTGTGCAATGGAACAGTTCCTTCACTGTAGTATTCAGAACGAGCAATGTCAGCTCCGCCAAGACGGCCGGAAACCATTGTTTTCACACCTTGTGCTCCAGCACGCATAGTGCGTTGGATTTGTTGTTTCTGCGCACGGCGGAAAGAAATACGGTTTTCTAGTTGACGAGCGATGTTGTCAGCTACAAGCTGAGCATCAAGATCTGCTCTTTTGATTTCAAGAATGTTAATGTGTACACGCTTGCCAGTAAGGCTGTTAAGGGCTTTACGAAGTGCTTCAACTTCAGATCCGCCTTTACCGATTACCATACCAGGCTTAGCAGTGTGGATCGTAATGTTAACGCGGTTTGCTGCGCGCTCGATTTCTACTTTAGAAACAGAAGCGTCAGAAAGGCGTTTGCTAATGAATTCACGAATTTTTAAATCTTCGTGCAGGAAGTCAGCGTAATCTTTACCAGCGTACCACTTAGATTCCCAATCACGAATGACTCCGATACGAAGACCGACTGGATTTACCTTTTGACCCACTACTTATCCCTCCTTCTTTTCTGATACAACGATTGTAATGTGGCTCGTACGTTTGTTGATTTGGCTCGCACGTCCCATAGCACGCGGGCGGAATCTTTTTAACGTTGGGCCTTCGTCAACAAATGCCTGAGAAATAACCAGATTGTTAGCGTCCATCTCGTAGTTGTGCTCAGCATTTGCGATAGCAGATTTTAAAACTTTTTCGATGATCGGAGAAGCAGCTCTCGGAGTTAAGTTCAGGATAGATACTGCTTCGCCTACTTGCTTACCTCGAATCAGGTCCATTACTAGACGTGCTTTACGAGGAGCAATACGGACTGTTCTTGCAACAGCTTTAGCTTGCATTTAAAAGCCTCCTCTCTTAGCGTCTTGTTTTTTTATCGTCACTGGCGTGGCCTTTGTAAGTACGAGTCGGTGCGAATTCGCCCAACTTGTGGCCTACCATGTCTTCAGAAATGAATACAGGCACGTGTTTACGTCCGTCATATACTGCGATAGTGTGACCGATAAATTGTGGGAAAATAGTTGAACGGCGAGACCAAGTTTTTACAACTTGTTTCTTGTCCGTTTCATTTAATTTCTCGATTTTTGTCATCAAGTGTCCATCGACAAATGGTCCTTTTTTCAAGCTGCGAGCCATTTTGGAACCTCCCTTCGTGATTGCACTACGGTCCGAAATGAACCGTAGACAACCCCGTTATTTATTTTTACGACGACGTACGATAAATTTATCAGATTTGTTCTTTTTCTTACGTGTCTTGAATCCAAGAGTCGGTTTGCCCCAAGGAGACATTGGTGATTTGCGTCCGATTGGCGCGCGACCTTCACCACCACCGTGCGGGTGATCGTTAGGGTTCATTACAGAACCGCGGACTGTAGGGCGGATGCCTTTCCAGCGAGAGCGTCCTGCTTTACCAACGTTGATAAGTTCGTGCTGCTCGTTACCTACTTGACCGATAGAAGCGCGGCAAGCAGAAAGGATCATGCGAACTTCACCAGAGTTAAGACGTACAAGAACGTATTTGCCTTCTTTACCAAGAACCTGAGCAGATGTACCAGCTGAACGTACAAGCTGTCCGCCTTTACCAGGTTTTAATTCAATGTTATGCACAACTGTACCAACAGGGATGTTGATAAGCGGAAGTGCGTTACCTACTTTGATGTCAGCTTCAGGGCCGGACATGATTTCAGTACCTACTTGAATTCCTTTTGGTGCAAGAATGTAACGTTTTTCTCCGTCTACATAGTTGATTAGTGCAATGTTAGCTGAACGGTTTGGATCGTACTCAACTGTAGCAACGCGTCCAGGTATACCATCTTTATCGCGTTTGAAGTCGATAACACGGTATTGGCGTTTGTGTCCGCCACCTTGGTGACGTACAGTCAATTTACCTTGGTTGTTACGTCCGCCTTTTTTGTGAAGGGGCGCAAGCAAGGATTTTTCCGGCTGGTCAGTCGTGATTTCAGCAAAATCTGAAGTTGTCATGCCACGACGTCCGTTAGAGGTCGGTTTATACTTTTTAATCGCCATTTTGAATTTCCCTCCTTCTTTTTACAGATAATTAAGCTTCAAAAATTTCGATTTCTTTGCTGTCTGCAGTAAGTTTTACGATCGCTTTTCTGCGACGGCTAGTCATACCAGTGTAGCGGCCGACACGTTTTGATTTCCCTTTGTAGTTCATGATGTTGACTTTGTCAACTTTCACTCCAAAGATACTTTCAATTGCATCTTTCACTTCTGTTTTATTAGCTCTTACATCAACTTCAAAAGTATATTTTTTTTCAGTCATTAAATCAGCAGAACGTTCAGTAATGACGGGGCGCTTAAGAACATCACGAGGATCTTTCATTATGCAAGCACCTCCTCTACTTTTTCAACCGCAGCTTTTGTAATCAGAAGCTTCTCGTGGTTGACAACGTCTAACACGTTGATTCCGTTAGCTTGAACAACTGTAACTCCAGGGATGTTGCGTGCAGAAAGAGATACTGCTTCGTTTGCATCCGCAGTTACGATTAAAGCTTTTTTCTCAACAGATAATCCTTTAAGGATAGCTGCCATTTCTTTTGTTTTAACCGTATCAAGAGTAAGATCTTCAAGAACAATGATGTTGTTGTCGTTCACTTTAGAAGACAATACTGATTTGATTGCCAAGCGGCGAACTTTTTTAGGTAATTTGTAAGAATAGCTGCGTGGTGTTGGGCCGAATACGACACCACCTCCGCGCCATTGCGGTGAACGGATTGAACCTTGACGGGCACGACCTGTACCTTTTTGACGCCATGGTTTGCGACCTCCGCCGCGTACTTCAGAACGATTTTTTACTTTGTGAGATCCTTGACGTAAGGAAGCTCTTTGCATAAGAATAGCGTCGAATACTACGCTCTCATTTGGCTCAATTCCAAATACAGACGCGTTTAATTCGATATCACCAGCAGTAGAACCGTTTTGGTTGTATAATGCTACTTTTGGCATGATCAATTTCCTCCTTTCCTAAGAGACTTATTTAGATTTAACAGCACTTTTAACAGTGATTAAAGTTTTTCTCGCACCAGGTACGTTACCTTTAATCAAAAGAAGATTGCGCTCAGCATCTACTTTTACGATTTCAAGGTTTTGGACAGTGATTTGATCTCCGCCCATGCGTCCAGGTAATAGTTTACCTTTGAATACACGGTTAGGATCTACAGGTCCCATTGAACCAGGACGACGGTGGTAGCGTGAACCGTGAGACATAGGTCCGCGAGATTGTCCGTGGCGCTTGATTGCACCTTGGAAACCTTTACCTTTAGATACTCCTGTTACATCTACGATTTCTCCTGCAGAGAAAATTTCAACCTTGACTTCCTGACCAATTTCATACGCATCCATATCCACGCCGCGTAATTCTTTAACGAAGCGCTTAGGAGCAGTTTCCGCTTTTGCAACGTGTCCTTTTTCCGGTTTGTTTGAAAGCTTTTCACGCTTATCGTCAAAACCAAGCTGGATCGCTTCATAGCCATCATTTTCAGCTGTTTTCTTTTGAAGAACAACGTTTGGAGCTGCTTCAATAACAGTTACCGGGATAAGATCACCGTTCTCTGCGAATACTTGCGTCATACCAATTTTTCTTCCTAAGATTCCTTTGGTCATTCGTCACACCTCCTATTAAGATCATTCTATATTTTAGAATTAAAGTTTGATTTCGATATCGACACCAGATGGTAAGTCTAATCGCATGAGAGCATCAACAGTTTGTGGTGTTGGGTTCACAATGTCGATTAAACGTTTATGTGTACGCATTTCAAATTGCTCACGAGAATCTTTGTATTTGTGCACCGCACGAAGGATTGTGTAAACTGATTTTTCAGTTGGCAACGGAATCGGACCAGATACGCTGGCACCAGAACGTTTTGCCGTTTCAACAATCTTCTCTGCAGATTGATCAAGGATTCTATGATCATATGCTTTTAAACGAATACGAATTTTTTGTTTTGCCATTATTTTCCCTCCTTTTCGCCTACATCACGTTAGACAGTTCTCCGTGAGAAAAACCTGATCACCTTGCCATGGCAAAGCGGCCGGGTGTGTCAGCAACCTCTCACTTCATCGCAGTCAAAGACCAACATACACTATTATACAGAAAATAGACGTATGTTGCAAGGTTTATTTAAAGAACCTTGTGGTTTTCACACTTTGATTATTATACAGGTGATACCATGATTAATCAAGGATATGCCTGTTTTCTTTCAGAGATGGAACGATGCGAACCGGCTGACAACTTCGGCAAAGCGATCCGGTTCCTCCAAGTGAGGCGAATGGGCTGAGTTCTCAAACCAATGCCATTCTTTATACGGCGCATCAACCTTCTGATAATATTCATAAGACGTCGTCCCCGGGACCGTCAAATCGTATCTCCCTGACATAAAACAGCACGGTATTATAATAGAAGAAACTGATTCCCCGGCATTAAAGAAAATGAGATCCTCCCACAGGTGTTTCAGGCTGAACATTTGTCCCCGCGCGGCTAAGAAACTCCCTCTCACACCGTACGGTTCACCAAACAGCATTCGCCCCCCTGCTTTAAGAGCACCGATCGGATGATGGGTAAAGCCCCCTCCCCTCATCTCGATACAAAGCAGAAACAACGTTCGCTGCAGCTGTTTCTCCCATGGAGGCGCTCCGATAAAGCTAAGCGTCTTTTCCAGCAGGAAATGTTTGCGTCGCCTGCTCCATTCCATCATCAGCCGGTAAGCTTCCGTTTCTTCCTTTTGAATATTAACCACCTGACTGATACCGATATACGCATAATACAAATCAGGCCTCTCTTGAAGAACATGAAGCGCCAGAACTGAACCCCACGAATAGCCGGCGATATATATTTTTTGCCTGCTGAATTGCTTGCATAAGCGTTCGGTCAAATGAATGGTATCGGCTGTCAGCTGATCCAAGGTCATAGATGAAGCCGGAATTTCCTTTGAATAAGAGAGACCCGCCCCTCTCTGATCCCAGTTCACAACGGTGAAATGCTTTTCCAGCTTATTCTGGTATTTTCTCGCATAGCCGATTTGGGGCGTGCCGGGACCGCCGTGCAAAAACAAAAGCAGCGGATTACTCCTGTCATCACCATTAATCATAATGGTTTGTTCACTGCCATTAATCAGCAATTGCTGAAGCATTGAAATACGATTGGTTTTCTTGAAGTTATCGTTCATCGCTCTGCTCCTAAAATTTGTATACGTTCTATTATACATGGAATCAGCGGGGAAACAAAAAAACGAGGCCCCATAAGGGACCCCGCATTAATGAACGAGTCGATTACTCAGTGATTGTAGAAACAACGCCTGAACCAACTGTACGTCCGCCTTCACGAATAGAGAAACGAGTTCCTTCTTCGATAGCGATTGTAGAGATAAGTTCAACGATCATTTCAGTGTTATCTCCAGGCATAACCATTTCTACGCCTTCTGGAAGATTGATGATACCAGTTACGTCAGTTGTACGGAAGTAGAACTGAGGACGGTAGTTAGAGAAGAATGGAGTATGACGTCCACCCTCTTCTTTAGAAAGAACGTAAACTTCAGCTTTGAATTTGCTGTGTGGAGTGATTGTACCTGGTTTAGCAAGTACTTGTCCACGTTGGATGTCTTCACGAGCTACACCGCGAAGAAGCGCACCGATGTTGTCTCCAGCTTCAGCATAGTCAAGAAGCTTACGGAACATTTCAACACCTGTAACAGTTGTTTTGCTGTTTTCTTCTTGAAGACCGATGATTTCAACTTCGTCACCGACTTTAACTTGTCCGCGTTCTACACGGCCAGTAGCAACTGTACCACGACCAGTGATTGAGAATACGTCCTCAACTGGCATCATGAATGGTTTGTCAGTGTCGCGTTCTGGAGTTGGGATGTACTCGTCAACCGCAGCCATAAGTTCAAGAATTTTTTCTTCGTACTCAGCGTCACCTTCAAGAGCTTTAAGAGCAGAACCTTTAACAACTGGTACATCATCACCAGGGAAGTCGTATTCGCTAAGAAGATCGCGAACTTCCATTTCAACAAGCTCAAGAAGCTCTTCGTCGTCTACCATGTCGCATTTGTTAAGGAATACTACGATGTATGGTACACCAACGTTTTTAGAAAGAAGGATGTGCTCACGAGTTTGTGGCATTGGGCCATCAGCAGCAGATACTACAAGGATAGCTCCGTCCATTTGCGCAGCACCAGTGATCATGTTTTTAACATAGTCAGCGTGTCCTGGGCAGTCAACGTGTGCATAGTGACGAGTGTCAGTTTCGTACTCAACGTGTGCAGTAGAGATTGTGATACCGCGCTCACGTTCTTCTGGAGCACCATCAATTTGATCGTACGCCATAGCTGTACCTTTACCAGATTTCTTATGAAGTACTGTTGAGATAGCAGCAGTTAATGTTGTTTTACCATGGTCAACGTGTCCAATTGTACCGATATTGGCATGTGATTTGGAACGGTCGAATTTTTCTTTAGCCATTCTAAAATCCTCCTTAAGAGCTTTTAATTAGTAATGTATAGAGTGATAGAAAGTGAAAGCAAGCTCTCACTTCCTCATCTTACAATAGTAGTTATACTTGAGTTAAGTGGCAAAATCAATTATTCGCCTTTATTTTTTTTGATAATTTCTTCAGCGATGCTCTTCGGCACTTCTTCGTAGTGATCCATGAACATTGTGAACGTACCGCGTCCTTGCGTGTTAGAACGAAGGGCAGTAGCGTAACCGAACATTTCAGCAAGAGGTACCATCGCACGCACAACTTGAGCGTTACCGCGAGCTTCCATACCTTCTACGCGTCCGCGACGAGAAGTAACATCACCCATGATGTCTCCCATGTATTCTTCAGGAATAACAACTTCAACTTTCATGATTGGTTCAAGAAGAACTGGGTTACATTTGCTGACTGCATTTTTCAATGCCATAGAAGCAGCGACTTTAAACGCCATTTCGTTTGAGTCAACATCATGGTAAGATCCATCAAAAAGTTTCGCCTTGATGTCGATTAGCGGGAATCCGGCTAGGACACCATTTTCAAGAGAGTCTTCAAGACCTGCTTGTACGGCTGGGATGTATTCACGAGGAACAACACCACCGACGATTGCGTTTTCGAATTCAAAGCCAGCGCCTTCTTCGTTCGGTTCAAATTCGATCCAAACGTGACCGAACTGACCGCGTCCGCCTGATTGACGTACGAATTTACCTTCAACTTTTGCACCGGTACGGAATGTCTCACGGTACGCAACTTGAGGAGCACCAACGTTAGCTTCGACTTTGAACTCACGCTTCATACGATCAACAATGATATCAAGGTGAAGCTCACCCATACCAGAGATGATTGTTTGACCCGTTTCAGGGTTTGTTTGTGTACGGAATGTAGGATCTTCTTCAGCAAGTTTCGCTAAAGCGATACCCATTTTATCTTGGTCAGCTTTTGATTTAGGCTCAATCGCTACGTCGATAACAGGCTCTGGGAATTCCATTGATTCAAGGATTACAAGATCCTTCTCATCACATAGAGTATCTCCAGTAGAAGTATCTTTTAGACCTACAGCAGCTGCGATGTCTCCAGCGTAAACAGTAGAGATCTCTTCACGGCTGTTAGCGTGCATTTGAAGGATACGTCCTACGCGCTCACGCTTGCCTTTTGTAGAGTTCTTTACATATGAACCGGAATCAAGTGTACCGGAATATACGCGGAAGAATGTCAGCTTACCGACATAAGGGTCAGTCATAACTTTAAATGCAAGTGCAGAGAATGGCTCTTCATCAGAAGAATGACGAACGATCTCTTCATCTGTGTCAGGACGTACACCTTTGATTGCAGCAACATCAGTTGGCGCAGGAAGGTAGTCAAGAACAGCATCAAGTACAAGCTGAACACCTTTGTTTTTGAAAGCAGATCCAACAAGTACAGGGTAGAATTCAACATTCAGTGTACCTTTACGGATAGCAGCTTTCAGTTCAGGGATAGTGATTTCTTCACCTTCAAGGTACTTTTCCATAAGCTCTTCATCAAGCTCAGCTACAGCTTCAATCAGGCTGCTGCGAAGCTCTTCAGCTTGCTCTTTGTACTCTTCAGGGATTTCTTTCGCATCTGAACGAGTTCCAAGGTCATCTTCGTAGAAATACGCAACGTTTTCTACTAAGTCGATGATACCTTCGAAGTTGTCTTCAGCGCCGATCGGCAATTGAATTGCGTGAGCGTTAGCTTGAAGACGGTCTCTTAAAGTGCCTACAGAGTAAAGGAAGTCTGCGCCGATTTTGTCCATTTTGTTGACAAATACAACGCGCGGCACTCCGTAAGTTGTTGCTTGGCGCCATACTGTTTCTGTCTGAGGCTCAACACCTGATTGAGCATCAAGTACGGCAACCGCACCATCAAGTACACGGAGTGAACGTTCAACTTCAACTGTGAAGTCTACGTGTCCCGGTGTATCGATGATGTTTACACGGTAACCTTTCCACTGTGCAGTCGTTGCTGCAGAAGTGATTGTGATACCGCGTTCTTGTTCCTGCTCCATCCAGTCCATTTGCGAAGCACCTTCGTGAGTTTCGCCAATTTTGTGGATACGGCCTGTGTAGAACAAGATCCGTTCTGTAGTAGTCGTTTTACCGGCATCGATGTGAGCCATGATCCCGATATTACGAGTTTTTTCTAAGGAGAACTCTCTTGCCATTGGGTAATTTCTCCTTCCTTATTAGGGAATTATTATTTTGATTATATGAATCCTACCAGCGGTAGTGAGCAAATGCTTTGTTCGCTTCTGCCATCTTGTGAGTGTCTTCACGTTTCTTAACGGCAGCGCCAGTGTTGTTAGCTGCATCAAGAATTTCGTTAGCCAGGCGCTCTTCCATTGTTTTTTCTCCGCGAAGACGCGCATAGTTAACCAACCAGCGAAGACCAAGAGTTGTACGGCGTTCAGGACGAACTTCTACAGGCACTTGGTAGTTAGCTCCACCTACACGGCGTGCTTTTACTTCAAGTACAGGCATGATGTTTTTCAATGCTTGTTCGAAAACCTCCATTGCATCATTGCCAGTGCGTTCTTTAATGATATCGAATGACTTGTATAGGATTGTTTGAGATTTACCTTTTTTACCGTCGATCATCATTTTGTTGATCAGGCGGGATACCAGCTTAGAGTTGTAAAGCGGATCAGGTAAAACATCTCTTTTTGCTACAGGACCTTTACGTGGCATCTGAATATCCTCCCTTCATAGTTTTAATGATTTATTTGATTACTTTGCTTTAGGACGTTTCGTACCGTATTTAGAACGGCCTTGTGCACGGTTTTCAACTCCGGCAGTATCAAGCGCGCCACGAACGATGTGGTAGCGTACCCCCGGTAAGTCTTTTACACGTCCGCCGCGGATCAGTACAACGCTGTGCTCTTGCAGGTTGTGACCGATACCAGGAATGTAGGCAGTAACCTCGATTCCGTTAGTCAAACGAACACGAGCATATTTACGAAGTGCTGAGTTCGGTTTTTTCGGTGTCATTGTACCCACACGAGTACATACCCCGCGTTTTTGTGGAGAAGATACGTTAGTGTGCTCTTTTTTAAAGCTGTTGTATCCTTTGTTTAGTGCAGGTGACTTAGAGTTTTCAACTTTGCTCACGCGTCCCTTGCGAATTAGCTGATTAATTGTAGGCATGTTGTGTTCCTCCCTTCATTACGTTTTATAACCCACATACCCAGGTGGTTCATCATTAGGCAAAAAACAATGTCTTTACACAAGATTGATATCTTATATAAAAACAAAAAGTACGCTATAACATAATGGCAACAGCTGCTGCTCCCACTTCAATTCCGCAGGCTTTGCCGAGCTTTTTCATGGAATCCACCATACAGACAGCGGTATTTTGGTTCTTTGCAAGCTGGATAACGCCAGCTGTAAGAACTGAATCCGCGTCTTTTGCCACGACGACTTCCTTCACTGAACCTCGTTTTAGAGCTTTCACTGTTTGCTTCGTACCAATAATAATTGATTTGGCCTGTGATACTTTATCATAAGACATAAACATATCCTCCAAAGTAACAGGTTTTATTTCGAGCACCTTGGTTATATTATCACTCTGCGGGACGGATGTCAACAACGTATGACATTTTTTAGTGCAGTCCACCGCCAGAATAATTGTAATACTGAGGAAAAGCTGTCGAAACAGCCTTTCCTGCAGCAGTTTCTATTATTCAGCCGGAACCATATCTTCCGAAGGCTGAACGTTTGAAACAGGTTTTACTTTTCTGTAATTCATCATACCGGTACCGGCCGGAACCAGTTTACCGATGATAACATTCTCTTTCAGGCCGAGAAGTTCATCGCGCTTACCTTTAATCGCAGCATCTGTAAGAACGCGTGTTGTTTCTTGGAATGATGCGGCAGACAAGAATGAATCCGTCTCGAGTGAAGCTTTTGTGATACCGAGAAGGACAGGACGGCCTGTAGCAGGTCGATTGCCTTCAAGCAGCACTTTTTTGTTCGCTTCTGTGAATTGGTGAATATCAAGCAATGTGCCAGGGAGAACATCAGTATCTCCGGCATCGATCACACGGACTTTGCGAAGCATCTGGCGAACCATTACTTCTACGTGTTTATCGCCGATTTCAACCCCCTGCATACGGTAAACCTTCTGAACCTCATGCAGAAGATATTCCTGAACCGTTGTCAGGTCAGTGACTTTAAGAAGTTCTTTCGGATCGATAGAACCTTCTGTCAGCACTTGACCGCGGGTAATCTGATCACCCTCAGCCACTTTCAGGCGTGAGTTGTAAGGTGCCGTGTATGAACGTGTCTCAACAGCGCCCTGAACAACAATCTCCTGCTGTTTGTCGCGGACTTCATTGATTTCGGCAATTGTACCGTCAATCTCAGAAATCGTCGCTTGACCTTTCGGATTACGCGCTTCGAAAAGCTCTTGGATACGCGGAAGACCTTGTGTGATATCGTCTCCGGCAACCCCGCCTGTGTGGAACGTACGCATTGTTAACTGTGTTCCAGGCTCACCGATAGATTGAGCGGCGATAATACCTACTGCTTCGCCGACTTCAACATCAGTTCCGGTTGCAAGGTTACGTCCGTAGCATCGTTTACATACACCATGAGGAGTGTTACATGTGAACGCAGAACGGATCCACACTTCTTCGATTCCGGCTTCAACGATTTCCAGCGCTTTATCTTCATCGATCAATTCATTTTCGTTAATGAGCACAGCACCCGTTTCAGGATGTTTGATCTGTTTTCTGGCGAAACGTCCGATCAGACGCTCTTCCAGACGCTCGATGATTTCCGTGCCTTCTTTGAGCGGTTTTGCAAGAATACCGCGGTCTGTTCCGCAATCTGTTTCACGAATGATAACATCCTGCGCAACATCAACAAGACGGCGTGTAAGGTAACCTGAGTCAGCTGTTTTCAGGGCGGTATCGGCAAGACCTTTACGCGCACCGTGAGTGGAGATAAAGTACTCCAATACTGTCAGACCTTCACGGAAACTTGATTTAATCGGCAATTCAATGATTCGTCCAGCCGGGTTGGCCATCAGACCGCGCATACCCGCAAGCTGTGTAAAGTTAGATGCGTTACCACGGGCTCCTGAGTCACTCATCATGTAGATCGGGTTGACTTCGTCTAATGATTTCATCAGTTTGCCTTGGATAACATCTTTCGCTGAACTCCAAATTGAAATGACTCTTTCATAACGTTCTTCTTCGGTGATTAAACCGCGTCTGAACTGTTTCAGGACATTATCAACTTTGCTTTGTGCTTCTTCTAGGATTTCCTGTTTGTCATCGAGAACGACGATATCAGAAACCCCTACTGTGATGCCGGCTTTCGTTGAATATCTGAAACCGAGGTTTTTCATGCGGTCAAGCATTTTAGACGTTTCCGTGATATGGAATCGTTTAAAGATTTCCGCGATGATTTTACCGAGAATGCCTTTTTTAAACGGTGCGTTGATCGGCTGCTCAGCAATCACAGCTTTTACGTCAGCACCTTTATCTAAGAAGAAACGGTCAGGTGTCTTCTCTTCAATGTTGCTCTTCGTTGGTTCATTCATGTAAGGGAATGATTCCGGAAGAATTTCATTGAAGACGAGCTTACCGACAGTTGTAATTAACAATTTTGAACGCTGTTCTTCAGTAAATGTCACATTCTTAAGGGAGTTCGCTGCAACAGCAACTCTCGTATGAAGGTGAACATAACCGTTTTGATAAGCAAGAAGCGCTTCGTCCGTATTTTTGAAAACCATACCCTCGCCGACTGCTCCGGCGCGCTCAAGCGTCAGGTAGTAGTTTCCTAATACCATATCCTGAGACGGCGTAACAACCGGTTTACCATCTTTAGGGTTCAAGATGTTTTGGGCCGCAAGCATCAGAATGCGCGCCTCAGCTTGAGCCTCAGCTGATAAAGGTACGTGAACCGCCATTTGGTCACCGTCAAAGTCAGCGTTATAAGCTGTACATACTAACGGGTGAAGACGGATGGCGCGTCCTTCAACAAGCGTCGGTTCGAAAGCCTGGATACCTAATCTGTGAAGAGTAGGGGCACGGTTCAGTAAGACCGGATGCTCCTTAATGACAGATTCAAGTACATCCCATACTTCAGGCTGCACGCGTTCGATTTTGCGTTTTGCGCTCTTGATATTGTGAGCAAGGCCTTTTTCAACAAGCTCTTTCATGACGAAAGGCTTGAAGAGCTCAAGCGCCATTTCCTTCGGCAAACCGCACTGATACATTTTCAGATGCGGACCTACGACGATAACGGAACGGCCTGAGTAGTCTACACGTTTACCGAGAAGGTTCTGACGGAAACGCCCTTGTTTCCCTTTCAGCATGTGAGAAAGAGATTTAAGCGGACGGTTACCCGGTCCGGTAACCGGACGGCCGCGGCGTCCGTTGTCAATCAGAGCATCGACTGCTTCCTGAAGCATACGTTTTTCGTTCTGAACGATGATGCTTGGCGCGCCGAGGTCTAACAGACGTTTTAAACGGTTATTACGGTTGATGACACGACGGTAAAGGTCGTTCAGGTCAGACGTTGCGAAACGTCCGCCGTCAAGCTGAACCATCGGTCTTAATTCAGGCGGAATAACCGGAAGCACGTCGAGGATCATCCAAGACGGCTTGTTTCCTGAATTACGGAAGGCTTCAAGCACTTCAAGACGTTTGATCGCACGTGTTCGGCGCTGTCCTTGAGAAGTCTTCAGCTCTTCTTTTAACATATCAACTTCTTTGACAAGGTCGATGTCCTGCAGAAGTTTATTAATGGCTTCCGCACCCATAGAGGCTTGGAATTTGTTTCCGTACTTATCCAGATACGCACGGTATTCCTTTTCAGATAAAAGCTGTTTCTTTTCGAGCGGTGTATTGGCCGGGTCAGTTACGACGTAAGAAGCAAAGTAAATAACTTCTTCCAGCGCACGCGGTGACATATCCAATACAAGACCCATACGGCTCGGTATACCTTTGAAATACCAAATGTGAGAAACCGGGGCAGCCAGTTCAATATGCCCCATTCTCTCACGACGGACTTTAGCCCGCGTTACTTCAACTCCGCAACGGTCACAAACTACGCCTTTATAACGAACCCGCTTGTACTTGCCGCAATGACATTCCCAGTCCTTAGTCGGTCCGAAAATGCGTTCGCAGAACAGGCCGTCCTTTTCAGGTTTCAACGTACGATAGTTTATCGTTTCAGGCTTTTTCACTTCACCAAAAGACCATGAACGGATTTTATCCGGTGAAGCAAGACCGATGTTCATATACTCAAAATTGTTCACATCTAGCAAGGGGCCTACCTCCCTTTTTATCTTCGGATTAACCGATGTCACTTGCCTTTATCAATCAGAGACTATTCTTTCGTTACTGCGTCACGTTCAACGTCTGGAGATGCTGTTTCTTCCGGCGCTTCATCACCTGATAATGCAAGGCCGTCAGCTTGTTTCGCATCTTCCTCGTCTTCTAGATCTCTCATTTCTATTTCTTCTTCATCGCCTGAAAGGATTTTTACGTCCATACCTAAGCTTTGAAGCTCTTTGATCAATACTTTGAATGATTCCGGAACACCAGGCTCTGGAACATTGTCGCCTTTGACGATGGCTTCATATGTTTTCACACGTCCGACCACGTCATCGGACTTCACAGTCAGGATTTCTTGAAGCGTGTAAGCTGCGCCGTAAGCTTCAAGCGCCCAAACCTCCATCTCACCGAAACGCTGTCCGCCGAATTGGGCTTTACCGCCGAGAGGCTGCTGCGTAACAAGTGAGTAAGGACCTGTAGAACGGGCATGAAGTTTATCATCAACCATGTGCGCCAGTTTGATCATGTACATGATTCCGACAGATACACGGTTGTCGAACGGTTCTCCCGTACGGCCGTCATAAAGAACTGTTTTAGCGTCTCTTGACATGCCTGCTTCTTCAAGTGTTTCCCACACATCTTCTTCACGCGCGCCGTCAAATACAGGTGACGCGATGTGAATGCCGAGGTAGCGGGCAGCCATACCCATGTGAAGTTCTAATACCTGACCGATATTCATACGTGATGGTACACCCAGCGGGTTAAGCATGATATCGATCGGCGTGCCGTCAGGAAGGTAAGGCATATCTTCTTCAGGAAGAATCTTCGAGATAACCCCTTTGTTTCCGTGACGTCCGGCCATTTTATCACCTTCAGAAATCTTACGTTTCTGAACGATATATACGCGTACAAGCTGGTTCACTCCCGGAGGAAGTTCGTCGCCGTCTTCACGGTTGAAGACTTTTACGTCGTGGATAATTCCGCCGCCGCCGTGAGGCACACGGAGAGAAGTATCACGGACTTCACGCGCTTTTTCTCCAAAGATCGCATGCAGAAGGCGTTCTTCAGCCGTAAGCTCAGTTACACCTTTAGGCGTTACTTTACCTACGAGAAGGTCTCCGTCGTTGACTTCCGCACCGATACGGATAATTCCGCGGTCATCAAGATTGCGAAGCGCGTCTTCCCCTACGTTTGGAATATCGCGGGTGATCTCTTCCGGCCCAAGCTTTGTATCACGTGCTTCTGATTCATATTCTTCAATGTGAATAGATGTGTATACATCATCTTTCACAAGGCGTTCACTCATGATGATGGCATCCTCATAGTTGTAACCATCCCATGTCATGAAGCCGACCATTACGTTGCGGCCGAGAGCAAGTTCACCAAGCTCCATTGAAGGTCCGTCAGCAAGGATTTCTCCTTTGACTACTTCGTCGCCGACACTGACGATCGGACGCTGGTTGTAGCACGTACCTTGGTTGGAGCGGACGAATTTCAGCAAGCTGTACTTATCCAGGTTGCCTTTTACTTTTTGGCCGTCAATTTCTTCATAGCGGCGCACCCATACGTTTTTCGCTTCCACCCGTTCAACGATACCAGGGTGTTTACAAATAACGGCTGCACCGGAGTCTTTACCGGATACGTATTCCATACCCGTTCCGACGATCGGAGCTTCCGGCTGCATCAAAGGCACAGCCTGACGCTGCATGTTCGCTCCCATGAGGGCGCGGTTCGAGTCATCGTTTTCCAAGAACGGAATACATGCTGTCGCAGCAGATACAACCTGTTTAGGAGATACGTCCATGTAATCCACGCGGTTGCGGGCTACAACGGTGTTTTCCCCTCTGAAACGCGCTACGATGCTGTCATCCAAGAAAGAACCGTCATCGCTCAGCTTAGCATTCGCTTGGGCTACGACATAGTTATCCTCTTCATCAGCAGTCAGGTAGTCGATTCTAGGCGTTACTTTTCCTGTTTCAGGATCAACGCGGCGGTATGGCGTCTCAATGAAACCAAAGCGGTTTACTTTCGCAAATGATGACAATGAGTTGATCAAACCGATGTTCGGGCCCTCAGGCGTTTCAATCGGACACATACGGCCATAGTGAGAGTAGTGAACGTCACGTACTTCCATACCTGCGCGCTCACGCGTCAAACCGCCCGGTCCGAGAGCTGACAGACGGCGTTTGTGCGTCAATTCAGCGAGCGGGTTCGTCTGATCCATGAATTGAGAAAGCTGTGAGCTTCCGAAGAACTCTTTAATAGACGCAATAACAGGTCTGATGTTAATCAGCTGCTGCGGCGTAATTGTATTCGTGTCTTGAATAGACATTCTTTCACGAACGACACGTTCCATCCGGCTTAAACCGATACGGAATTGGTTTTGCAGGAGCTCACCTACAGAACGCAGACGGCGGTTTCCGAGATGGTCGATATCATCAGTGTCACCCACTCCGTGCAGGAGGTTGAAGAAGTAGCTGATAGAAGAAATAATATCAGCAGGCGTAATGTTTTTAATCGCCTCTTCGATGTAAGCATTGCCGATCACATTGATCGTCTGCTCTCCTTCTGCATCGGTAGGAGCATAGATTTTAATGGATTGAAGCATCACTTCATCCTCGACAACGCCGCCGTTAGGATAAAGTTTTCTGAAGCCGATTCCATTTTCTAAGTATGGCAGTACTTTATCAAGTGTTCTTCTGTCAAGAATCTGCCCTTTTTCAGCGAGAATTTCACCGGTTTCCGGATCCACCAGTGTTTCTGCAAGGCGCTGGTTAAACAGGCGGTTCTTGATATGAAGCTTTTTATTAATTTTATAGCGTCCTACATTCGCAAGGTCGTATCGCTTCGGATCGAAGAAACGGGAATCCAGCAAGCTTTTTGCGTTTTCTACTGTAGGCGGCTCTCCGGGACGAAGGCGCTCATAGATTTCAAGAAGCGCTTTGTCACTGTTTTCAGTGTTGTCCTTATCCAGTGTATTGCGGAGATATTCGTTCTCACCAATGAGATCGAGAATCTCTTGGTCGGAACCGAAGCCGAGAGCACGCAAAAGAACCGTAACCGGCAACTTACGTGTGCGATCAATGCGGACATACACAACATCTTTCGCATCAGTTTCGTATTCTAACCATGCGCCACGGTTTGGAATGACAGTCGCGGTAAAACCTTTTTTACCGTTCTTGTCTACTTTACCACTGAAATATACACTTGGAGACCGAACAAGCTGAGATACGATAACACGTTCTGCACCGTTGATGATAAAAGTACCGGTATCTGTCATAATAGGGAAATCACCCATGAAGACATCCTGGTCTTTTACCTCTCCAGTTTCTTTGTTAATTAAACGAACCTTCACTCTCAGCGGAGCTGAGTAAGTCACATCACGTTCTTTTGACTCTTCAACGGGATACTTAGGATCTCCTAAACTGTAGTCAATGAACTCTAGAGAGAGGTTACCAGTGAAATCCTCAATTGGTGATATGTCTTGAAACATCTCTCTAAGACCCTCATCAAGAAACCACTGATAAGAAGAGGTTTGAATTTCAATGAGATTTGGTAATTCTAACACTTCGCTAATGCGAGCATAGCTTCTGCGCTGGCGGTGTCGTCCATACTGAACTAGTTGACCTGTCAACTGATTCACCCCTCAAATCATGCGTATTATATGTGTAATAAGCATCTCTTACGATAAAGAAATACTTTTACAAGACAAAAGAAAAAAGGGTTTCTAATTAAGAAAACCACATCCAAAAACAAATACCGATTTTATTAGCATTTCCATGTTTGTATAATTTATACATGCACTATGATTATTTCAGCATATCATGCAAAATATATACATTGGCATTTTACAATATTAACATAGCTGAAAATTCAAGTCAAACTTTTTTTGCTTTTATGATATAATAGCCTTTCTTTTTTTGAACCACAGAAACTTCGTCAAAAAGCTCCTTCAGTTTTTCAATGGCAGAAGGCCCGCCCTGTTTTTTCTGTATAACGATCCACAATTCACCTGAAGCCCTTAAATGCTCAGCGCTTTTTTCAAAAATGGCATGGACAACTTTTTTTCCGGCGCGGATTGGGGGGTTTGTAATAATAGAAGCAAATGTTTGAGCAGAATCAATATTTGAAAATAAATCACTCTGATAAATTCGAACGTTTTTTATTCCGTTTTTTTCTGCATTTTCATTTGACAGCTCTACGGCTCTTTCATTCACGTCAATCATGTGCACGGTCCGGTCTGTAAATTCACCGGCGAGTGACAGACCGATCGGGCCGTAACCGCAGCCTGCATCCAGGAAGTCACCATCGATCTCCGGCTCTTCAAACGCTTCAATTAAGACACGCGAACCGAAATCAACTTCCTTTTTCGAGAAAACGCCGCTGTCACTTGTGAATGTATAAGATCTGTTCCGCAGTGTAAATGACCATGTCTGTTTATCGCTTTTAACTGAAGGTTTTTCTGAATAATAGTGATCACTCATTATTAGAACCTCCTTTTATAATGGCACTTAAAGAAAAGCAAAGAAAAAGCCCGCCTCATAAAAGCGAGCTTCCCCTACAGGCAAGTGAAGATTACTTAACTTCTACAGAAGCGCCAACTTCTTCAAGTTTAGCTTTAAGCTCTTCAGCTTCTTCTTTCGCAATACCTTCTTTAAGTGGTTTTGGAGTGTTGTCAACAAGTTCTTTAGCTTCTTTCAAGCCAAGACCAGTGATTTCACGAACAACTTTGATAACTTTGATTTTCTGAGAACCTGCACCAGCAAGGATAAGGTCGAATTCGCTTTGCTCTTCAGCAGCGCCGCCAGCAGCAGCTCCGCCAGCTACAGCTACAGGAGCAGCAGCAGTTACGCCAAATTCTTCTTCGATTGCTTTTACTAGGTCGTTCAATTCAAGTACAGTTGCTTCTTTAACGGAAGCAATGATTTCTTCGATATTTAAAGCCATTTGAAATTCCTCCATTTGTTTTATTTTAGGGTAAAATCAGATTAAGCGCCTTGTTCTTCCTTTTGTTCTGCAACTGCTTTAGCTGCAAGTGCAAGGTTGCGAACTGGAGCTTGAAGTACGCTAAGCAACATAGAAAGTAAGCCATCGCGTGAAGGAAGTTCAGCAAGAGCTTTCACTTCTTCAACAGAAGATACTTTTCCTTCGATAACGCCCGCTTTGATTTCCAGAGCTTCGTGATTCTTCGCGAACTCGTTAAGAACTTTTGCCGGAGCGACAACATCTTCAGTACTGAATGCGATCGCATTCGGTCCAGTTAAGACATCATTCAAACCATCAAGTTCAGCTTGTTCAACCGCACGGCGAGTCATTGTGTTTTTGTACACTTTGAACTCTACGTTAGCTTCGCGAAGCTGTTTACGGAGTTCAGTTACTTCAGAAACGTTAAGTCCGCGGTAGTCAACGATGATCGTTGATTTGCTTTCTTTCAGTTTAGAAGCAATCTCTTCAACAACAACTTTTTTTGTATCAATTGCGCTGCTCATGGTTACACCTCCTGTAGATTTTGTGTAACACTTATACCGCTAGGTGATCACGACTGTGACGACGATTTCATATAAAAAGCCTCCATGTGGACATGGAGGCTGTATATACAAGCATACGTAACGTAATAGCTGTGATATATATACACCTCGGCAGGATATTAAGCCTCAACGGCCCCTGCTGTCTACGGTATAAATGACATATTATATTTTACAACATTTTGAATCATATCAGAATGCTGATCTAAAGTCAAATATTATTTTACGTTGAAAGTAGAAGCGTCTACTTTGACACCAGGGCCCATAGTAGAAGTAACGGCAACGTTTTTCACGTAAACACCTTTAGCCGCAGCCGGTTTTGCTTTCAGGATTGTATCATACATTGTTGTGAAGTTCTCAACAAGTTTTTCATCCTCGAAAGAAACTTTTCCGATCGGAACATGGATGTTACCAGCTTTGTCAACGCGGTATTCTACTTTACCAGCTTTGATTTCGCCGATTGCTTTTTCCACTTCGAATGTAACAGTTCCTGTTTTAGGGTTTGGCATAAGACCTTTTGGTCCAAGCACACGGCCGATTTTACCGACTTCACCCATCATGTCAGGAGTCGCAACGATTACATCGAATTCGAACCAGCCTTGCTGGATTTTCGCGATGTAATCAGAATCGCCAACGTAGTCTGCACCGGCAGCTTCAGCTTCTTTTGCTTTTTCGCCTTTAGCGAATACAAGCACGCGCTGAGTTTTACCAGTTCCGTTAGGAAGTACAACTGCACCGCGGATTTGCTGATCGTTTTTACGAGGGTCAACCCCTAAACGAAAAGCAACTTCAACTGTAGCGTCGAATTTAGCTGTGTTTGTTTTTTTAGTAAGCGCCACTGCTTCAGCGACATCGTAAGCTTTCGCACGGTCTACAAGCTTCGCAGCTTCAACGTACTTTTTACCTTTTTTAGCCATTTTAAAATTTCCTCCTTATGTGGTTATAGCGGAATAACCTCCCACGAATAAGGGTTGCGAACTTGTGAAAACTCGCAACCCGACAAGAAACAAATTAATCCTCGATAACGATACCCATACTGCGGGCAGTACCTTCAACCATGCGCATTGCCGCTTCAACGTCTGCTGCGTTTAAGTCAGGCATTTTCGTTTCAGCGATTTCGCGAACCTTATCGCGCTTAACGGTTGCCACTTTATTACGGTTTGGTTCACCAGAACCAGACTCAATTCCAGCTGCTTTTTTAAGCAATACTGCAGCAGGCGGAGTTTTTGTAATAAATGTAAATGAACGGTCTTCGTAAACCGAAATTTCAACAGGAATGATTAAACCAGCTTGGTCAGCTGTACGAGCGTTAAACTCCTTACAGAATCCCATGATATTTACACCGGCTTGACCTAGTGCAGGTCCAACTGGCGGCGCTGGGTTAGCTTTTCCAGCAGGAATTTGCAATTTTACAACTTTTACTACTTTTTTAGCCACGAGACACACCTCCTTAAGTCCGTGATGTGGTAATAGGGTAAACCCTCCCACTCAAGGTTTCATTCTTTATATGAATGACGAAATATCAAGCTAGCTGCCTTGGATTAGTCCAAGACGTACCTTTGCTATATTATCATTAATATATAGCAATTTCAAGTTTTTTCACATTACAATTTGTCGATCTGGGTAAATTCCAGTTCAACCGGCGTTTCACGGCCGAACATGTTAACGAATACTTTCACTTTGCTCTTATCATAATCAATCTCTTCAATTGATCCTGTAAAGTTGGCGAAAGGTCCGTCTATGACTTTGACTGTCTCATTCAATTCAAAATCAATGTCGGTTTTCCGCTCATCCATGCCCATGCGTTTTAAAATGGTTTCCGCTTCGCCAGGAAGAAGCGGAGTCGGCTTTGAGCCTGAACCGGCTGATCCGACGAATCCGGTAACGCCCGGCGTGTTGCGGACCACATACCAGGAATCATCAGTCATGACGATTTCAACAAGCACATAACCCGGGAACACTTTCTTTTTGACTACTTTTTTCTTGCCGTTCTTAATATCAGTCTCTTCTTCTTCAGGGACGACAACGCGGAAAATTTTATCCTGCATTCCCATTGATTCCACACGTTTTTCAAGGTTCGCTTTTACTTTGTTTTCATAACCGGAATACGTATGAACAACATACCAATTCTTTTCCATTCTATCAGGACTCTGCAGTCCTTCCCTCCCCGCATTTAAAAATGAAGTGTAAAACAAAAAATAGGCTCAGGGCCTATGAATCCTTTTTTCAACAACACAATAAAAAACCCGCTGAACGGGTTTTGGCAAACGATATTATGATCTATTATAGCACGTATTGCTGATCATTATTCAACTATTAAACGAATTAATTGAGAAATTCCTGTATCAAGGAGGGCAAAAAAGATAACAAAAAAGATAACCGTTGAAATCACCGTGATCGTATAGCGCGTTAACTCTTTGCCTTTAGGCCAGCTAACCTTTTTCATTTCTTTCCCAACATCTTTAAAGAAACTCATCATGCGCATGTAAAAGACCTCCACAATTTAAAAAGCGAACACTATTTTGTTTCTAAATGAGCTGTATGTGAATTGCAAGTGCTGCAGTACTTCTTAACTTCTAACCGCTCAGCCGCTGATGCAGAGCTTTTCATTGTCGTATAATTACGATTTCCGCATGTTTTGCATGCCAGCGTAATCTTTTTTCTCATGTCGTTACACCTTTTCCTAAACATTCATTTATCTTAATAAAATAGCACAGTCAGAAAAATTCTGTCAATATGACACAGAAACCTGCTACAGGCTGATCTCTCTTATTTCTAAATACTTTTCAAGCTTGCGCTTCACGCGCTGCAGGGCATTATCGATTGATTTTACGTGTCGGTTTAAGTCATCTGAAATCTCTTGGTAACTTCTTCCGTCCAAGTACAAAACAAGCACCTTTCTCTCCAGATCGCTCAGCAGTTCTCCCATTTTCATTTCGATATCATCAAATTCTTCCTGATTAATAATCATCTCTTCAGGATTTAACGTTTTGGCGCCTGAAATGACATCAAGCAGTGTTCTGTCAGATTCTTCATCAAAAATAGGTTTGTCTAAAGAAACATAGGAATTTAAAGGAATGTGTTTCTGACGGGTAGCTGTCTTTATTGCGGTAATAATCTGGCGGGTAATGCATAATTCTGCAAAAGCTTTAAATGAAGTAAGCTTGTCCTCTCTAAAGTCTCGGATAGACTTATATAAGCCTATCATCCCTTCCTGTACAATATCTTCTCTGTCGGCCCCTATTAAAAAATAAGACCTTGCTTTCGCCCGTACAAAATTACGGTACTTCGTAATCAAGTAATCTAACGCATCACTATCCCCAACATGAACCTTTTCAATGACCTGCTCGTCCTCCAACTGGCAAAATTGCACTTTGTTGAACTTTCCCTTGCTGTTCTGTAGATTCACTGCGATCCCCCCGGCGCACGTAGATAGAAATATTATACATTAATGGGCGAAAAAGCGTCAACCTAATCCAGACCGCCTCGGCGCCACTTTTCAAACGTTTTCAAAACCTCTTCGGACAGCTCGATTTTACCCGGTGGTTTTTCAGAAGTGATCTTTGAAACCCGCCTTTGAATCCGGCGTTCTATCGTATCCACTTCCCTCAGGAGCTCCCGGGCGGATTTGCGGAGAGCCCCTTGTCCGAAAATCGCCCACTGCTCCGTATAATCGGAGGTTGCGACATGAATCTGTGTCGCAATATTATTCAGCGCCTGGGCAAGCTTCTCGATCCGCTCATCCGCCGTTTCATTCTCCCGTGTGAAAATCACTTCGACTCTGTGATTCGTTTGTTTTTTCTCTATGCCTTTTACCAGGTGTGCGTCAAACACCACAATGACTCTGATTCCCGTGTAGGACTGATATTCCGCCATCTTCTGGATCAGTACATCTCTCGCTTCTTCAAAACTGTTCGCTTTTAAATCCTTTAGCTGCGGCCAAGCTCCAATCATGTTGTATCCGTCTACTAACAGGATGTCCATCTGTCTTCATTCCCCTAAAGGATTGCGCTTCCGGTAGACTTCATACATGAGAAGGCCGGCCGCTACCGACGCATTCAGAGAAGTGACTTTTCCGGCCATCGGAAGCTTAATGAGAAAATCACATTTCTCTTTCACAAGCCGGCCCATTCCTCTGCCTTCGCTTCCGATAACGAGCGCCAAAGGCATCTTGCCGTCCATAGAGCGGTAGTCTTCCCGGGCGGATGCATCCGTTCCGACGACCCAAATCCCCCGCTCCTTCATTTCATCAAGTGTCCGGGCAAGGTTGGTCACCTTCACGACGGGAATGTGTTCAATCGCACCGGTCGAGGCTTTTGCGACCGTCGAAGTCAGTCCGACCGCTCTGCGTTTCGGAATCACGATGCCGTGTGCACCGACAGCGTCAGCCGTTCTCATGATGGAACCCAGATTATGAGGGTCTTCCAGCTCGTCCAATATGAGAAAGAAAGGCTGTTCGTTTCTCTCTTCCGCTCTTTTATATAATTCGTCTAATTGTGCATATTCATATGCCGCCACCTGGGCGACAACACCCTGATGCTGCCCCTCCACCATCTGATCGAGTTTTTTCCTCGGTACAAATTGAATGGTGACGCCGCGCTTTTTAGCAAGCTCCATAACTTGCTGGGCCTGTCCTTTTACTGTGTTTTCCGCCATCCATAACTTATACAGCTTGCGATCTGACTTCAACGTCTCAATCACCGCGTTTTTTCCTATGACGTAATCATGTTGCTGACTCATTTGTTTTCCTCCCTGACGTCCCGACTTGTATAGCCTCAGCAATCAGCTGATTCAGTCTTTCTTCTCTTTTCTCAAGAAAAAGGTATCCGAGTAAAGCCTCAAAAGCTGTACTATGGCGGTACGTCTGTACATCTGTGTTTTTAGGCGTCGTCCCTGATTTCGCGTTTCTGCCTCTTCTCAGCACGGCTTCCTCTTCCTCCGTGAAAAAGGATTCGTCCTGAAGGCGGAACAATATGTCTGCCTGTGATTTTGCCGATACAATCCGGCTCGCCTTCTTATGAAGGTCATTCGGTTTCGTAAAGCCCTGCTTAAGCAGGTGATGCCGGACGTATATTTCAAAAATGGCATCACCCATATAAGCAAGCGCAAGACCGTTTAACTGCTTTGAATCTTTGATTTGTTCAAATTGAAGCATCCGCTTACTCTCCCCGCTTCCAGCGAGTTCCCTGGGCCGTATCTTCAAGAATGATATTCATGCTTTTCAGCTGATCGCGAATCTGGTCTGACAAAGCAAAATCGCGATTGCGGCGGGCTTCATTTCTCTTCTCAATCAACTCTTCAATCTCTTCGTCGACAAGCTCTTCTTCGCCGAGCGTAAGTCCGAGAACAGATCCGATTCTGTCAAACATGCTGATAAAGGCTTTAATGACGTGATCCGCCGTATTGTCTTCCTGCATGTAGTAATTAGCGAGCTTCGCCAGATCAAACCAAACGGAAATTGCATTCGCCGTATTAAAATCATCATCCATTGCTTCTTCAAACGCAGTGCGGTGCTCTTCGATTTTAGCGAGCCATTCCTCATCATTGTCAGTCAGATTCGTGCTGCTAATCAAACGATGGTTTAAATTACTGTAGGCCGTCTTCAGGCGGTTAAACGCGTTTTTTGTTTTCTCAAGCAGCTCTTCCGAATAGTTGATCGGGTGGCGGTAATGAACGGACAGCATGAAAAATCTCAAAAGCTGCGGGTCATATTGCTTAATGATATCGTGCACCAAAACAAAGTTGCCGAGCGATTTTGACATTTTCTCATTATCGATATTGATATATCCGTTGTGAAGCCAGTATTTTGCGAATGTCTTGCCTGTTAATGCTTCAGATTGGGCGATTTCGTTTTCATGGTGCGGGAATGTCAGGTCCTGACCGCCGGCATGAATATCGATCTCGTCACCCAAATACTTTTTCACCATTGCGGAGCATTCAATATGCCAGCCCGGGCGGCCTTTTCCCCAAGGGCTATCCCATGAAATTTCTCCGTCCTTAGCAGCTTTCCAAAGAGCAAAGTCCAGCGCATCCTCTTTCTTCTCGCCGACACGGATACGCGCGCCTGATCTGAGTTCATCAATTGATTGCTGAGATAGCTTGCCGTAGCCTTCGAAGGCCCTTGTTTTGAAATAGACGTCGCCTTCTGATTCATAAGCGTAGCCTTTTTTAATCAGCTCGCTGATAAATTCAATAATGGCGTCCATGTTTTCCATGACCCGGGGGTGAAGATCCGCTTTCCGGCATCCGAGGGCGCCCACATCTTCAAAATACGCTTTAATGAACCGTTCAGAAACGGTCGGGACGTCCTCGCCGAGCTCGTTGGCCGCCTTAATCAGTTTGTCGTCAACATCGGTGAAATTCGATACGTATTGAACATCGTATCCTTTATACTCTAAATAGTTGCGTACGGTATCATACACAATCGCCGGACGGGCGTTTCCGATATGAATATAGTTGTATACAGTCGGTCCGCACACGTACATTTTTACTTTTCCTTCCTCAAGAGGAACGAATGTTTCCTTTTTCCGTGTCAATGTATTATAAAGTGTAATGGTCATTTTTGGTTGATCCTTTCTTTTTTATCTTCCAGTTCAGCCTGCAGCTCAAAAATCTGCTGCTCCAATGCTCTTAACCGGTCAGCAACCGGATCGGGCAAGTCTTGGTGATTGAGATCGCGTTTGATTTTTCTTCCGTTCTGAATGACGACTTTCCCCGGTATGCCGACAACGGTCGAAAAGTCGGGAACATCACGAAGCACAACGGAACCGGCCCCTACTTTAGAACCCTGCCCGACCGTAATAGAGCCGAGCACCTTCGCTCCGGTTGCAATTAAAGCATCATCCTTTATGGTCGGATGCCGCTTCCCCTTTTCTTTTCCCGTTCCCCCGAGAGTGACACCTTGGAATACCGTCACGTTATTGCCGATTTCACATGTTTCCCCTATGACGACCCCCATACCGTGGTCAATGAAAAACCTTCTCCCGATGGTCGCGCCGGGATGGATTTCAATTCCGGTAAAGAAACGGGCAATCTGTGATATCAGGCGCGCCAGGAAGAAAAATCTCCGTTTATATAAAGCATGTGCAATCCGATGCGCCCATATAGCATGTAAACCAGAATAAGTTAAAACAACTTCGAAATAGCTTCTTGCTGCCGGATCTTGATCGAACACTGTATCTATGTCTTCTTTTAGCATTTTAAAAAACACATGCTTCCCCCCATTCTCTCCCCGCTCCAGTCTGTTTTTCCGCCTATAAAAAAAGCGTCTCTGCATGTAAACATGACAGAGACGCTTTTACCGCGCGGTTCCACTCTGTTTGAAAAACAAGTCACTGTTTTCCCAACTTAAAAGCCGGTAACGGCGGCGGCCGCCTTTAAATACTGATTTCCGCAGAAATGTTCTTCAAAGGTCTTAAGGGCGCACTTCTAAAACATGACGCATGAATCTCTCTCAGCCGATGAAGATTCTTTCTGTAATGGTCATTGTTTTATACTCTTCCCTGTCAACAATCGTATATTTAAATGCTTTTCAGGCGTCTGACGGCTGTTTCTCTGCCGATCAGCTCAATGGCCTGCGGAAGCTCCGGACCGTGTGTCTGACCGGTAACCGCTACACGAATCGGCATGAACAGCTTTTTGCCTTTATGGCCTGTTTCTTTCTGAACAGCTTTGATTGAGGCTTTGATCAGCTCAGGCGTAAATTCTTCAAGCTCTTCAAGCTTCGCAGCAAATACGCTGAGCACTTCAGGCACCTGTTCCTCTTCCAGAACAGCTTTTGCCTCTTGATTATACTCGATCTCATCTTTAAAGAACAAATCAGTCAGCTCGACAATTTCAGCGCCGTAGCTCAATTGCTCATGGTAAAGAGAAATTAATTTACGAACCCATTCCTGCTCCTCGGCAGAAAGCTCAGTGCCGACTTTTCCTGCTTTTTGCAGGTGCGGCAGGGTCAGCTCAACCACTTGATCAAGATCCAGCGCTTTGACGTATTGGTTGTTGACCCATTTCAGTTTATGCATATCAAACAGAGCCGGTGACTTAGACAAACGATTCACATCAAAAATTTCAATGAATTGTTCTCTTGTGAAAAGCTCTTCTTCACCGACGGGAGACCAGCCGAGAAGTCCGATAAAGTTAAACAGCGCTTCAGGCAGGTAACCCAGCTCATCATACTGCTCAATAAACTGGATAATTGATTCATCACGTTTACTTAATTTTTTGCGGCTTTCATTTACGATAAGCGTCATATGTCCGAAGACAGGAACATCCCAGCCGAATGCCTGGAAAATCATGATCTGTTTCGGTGTATTTGAAATGTGATCCTCACCGCGGAGTACGTGCGTCATTTTCATTAAGTAATCGTCAATCGCGACGGCAAAGTTATACGTCGGTGTTCCGTCTTTTTTGACGATGACAAAGTCGCCGATGCCGTCTGATTCAAAAGAAATCTCACCTTTTACGATATCGTTAAATGCGATGATTTTCCCTTCCGGCACGCGGAAACGGATGCTCGGCTGTCTGCCTTCGGCTAAAAACTGCTCCTGCTCTTCCTGAGTCAGGTTTCTGTGTTTGCCGGAATAGCGCGGCATTTCCCCGCGGGCGATTTGCTCTTCACGTTCTTTCTCAAGTTCTTCTTCCGTACAGAAACATTTATAAGCAAGCCCTTTTTCAAGAAGCTCTTCATAGTACTTTTTGTAAATGTCGTTACGCTCAGACTGGCGGTACGGGCCGTATTCTCCGCCGATATCCACACTTTCATCCCAGTCCATGCCGAGCCATTTCAAATAGTTGAGCTGGCTTTGCTCTCCGCCTTCAATATTTCGCTTTTTATCCGTATCCTCAATCCGGATAATAAACTTTCCGCCTTGGCTGCGGGCAAATAAATAGTTAAAAAGCGCCGTTCTGGCGTTACCGATATGCAAATGTCCGGTCGGACTCGGTGCATAACGAACGCGTACTTCATTTCCCATGTTCAAATACTTCCTTTCATCTTGTCTGTAGCCTCTAGCCGAATATATGTATCTATTCTACCACCAAATAGACCGGGCATCAAAACAATGATCAGGCTTTTTGGATCAGAACGGTCGCCTGAGCGGCAATTCCTTCGGCTCTTCCGGTAAACCCGAGCTTTTCTGTCGTCGTCGCTTTTACGTTTACTTGAGAGACGTCCGCCTCAAGGCCTTCCGCTATCCGTTTTCTCATAGCATCAATATGCGGCGCCATTTTCGGCTTTTGCGCAATAATCGTGCAGTCTATATTTCCGAGTACGTATCCTTTTTCTTTTACAATGTTCCAGACATGCTGAAGCAGCTTAAAAGAATCCGCATCCTTGAATTCCGGATCAGTATCTGGGAAATGCTTGCCGATATCTCCTTCACCTGCCGCTCCGAGACACGCGTCTGCGACTGTATGCAGCAATACATCCGCATCGGAATGCCCGAGCAGCCCTTTTTCATAAGGAATTTCAATTCCGCCGATGATAAGAGGACGGCCTTCCGTTAGTTGATGCACGTCAAATCCTTGTCCGATTCTAAACATTATGATTCCCACTTTCCGCTTTCATGATTGCTTCCGCAAATATCAGGTCATCCGGCGTTGTCAGCTTAATATTGGTATAGCTGCCTTCAACGATACTCACCTGATATCCATCAAGACGCTCGACGAGGCTGGCGTCATCCGTCCCTAAGAAGCCTTTGTTTTCCGCTTCCATATGCGCCTTTTTCAATAAAGAAAGACGAAAAGCCTGCGGCGTTTGAACGGCCCACAAGCTTGAACGATCAAAGGTCTCCGCAACCCGGGAGCCTTCCGCCCGTTTTATCGTGTCTTTCACAGGAACAGCCAGGACAGCCGCTCCCGCCTCCTCTGCTGTTTCAACGAGCTTATCGATATGCTGATGTGTGACAAACGGGCGCGCTCCGTCATGAACAAGTACGACCGATTCCTTATCAATCACTTTCAGTCCTTCGTATACACTGTGCTGACGCTCCGCCCCCCCGGTAACAAGCTCAATTTCCGTCTGAATCGGAAATTGAGCCAGCAGCTGGCGAAAATCTTCCCGTTCACTCTCGTTTATCACCAGGATTATTTTCTGACAGGGTGCGTGGCTTTCAAAAACCCGCAGTGTGTGTATAATAACAGGCGCACCTTTTAAGCTGATGAACAGCTTATTTTTCCCGGCCTTCATCCGTTTTCCTTGTCCGGCAGCCGGAATAACGACAACATACTCCATATGAACTCCCTCTTAAAGAGCTTTCTCAAGCAGCTTGGGCTTGGCAAAAATCATTCGTCCCGCCGCTGTCTGCAGTACGCTGGTTACGAGCACATCAATATGTTTCCCTATATAATTGCGGCCTTCTTCCACAACAATCATCGTCCCGTCATCCAAGTAAGCCACACCTTGATTATGCTCTTTCCCGTCCTTAATCACCTGCACATTCATCTCTTCGCCCGGAAGCACAACCGGCTTCACCGCGTTTGCAAGGTCATTAATATTCAGTACCGCAACCTTCTGAAGCTCACATACTTTATTTAAATTAAAATCATTCGTCACAACGACACCGGATGTCAGCTTCGCAAGTTTGACAAGCTTGCTGTCAACCTCCTGAATGTCCTCGAAGTCGCCTTCATAAATTTCAACCGTAATATCCAGTTCCTTTTGAATGCGATTCAAGATATCCAGTCCGCGGCGTCCTCTGTTACGTTTTAAAACATCTGAAGAATCAGCGATATGCTGTAATTCCTCCAGCACAAATTGAGGAATGACAATGACGCCTTCTAAAAAGCCCGTCTGACAAATATCTGCAATTCTCCCATCAATAATAACACTTGTATCCAAGATTTTCAGCCTTTTATCCTGTTCCTCCTGCTCCTCATCAGCACTTCCCTTTTTCTTCTGCATTCTTGCAGAAATGGAGAAAAGACTGATCAGTTCATCCTTTTTCTTAAATCCGACTTGGAAGCCCAGGTAACCGAGAAAGAAAGCCAGAAAGACCGGAATGATGGTGCTGAATATACGGTACGGAATATTGTCCAGCGGAATCACGTTTACAATGAGATATGCGATGATAAGTCCAAAAACCAATCCGAGACTCCCGAATAACAGATCCGGCACCGGAGCTCTCAGCAAAGAATCTTCAATCCATTTTACCCAATTAATCACATATTCTGTCGTCCATATACTGATGAGAAAAAAGATAATAGCACCAATTGCAGCAGACGTATATGGGTTTGTTATTAAAGGTATGTCCTGTATATTTGACAGCACAAACAATTCAGGTATTAAAAAGATACCGACAACGCCGCCCACAATAATGAAGAACGCCTGAACTATTCGTTTTAACATACCTCCACCTCCTTTTAAGTAGCATTTTTTCAGCAGACTGTCAGAGCCTACAAATTCAGAATAAACAAAAACTAACAATAATATACCCGGATTCCGACAGGTTTAAGCGATTCTTAAAGCTGTCTATCTATATAGTGTTTTTCCTGAAGGCGTTTTAAGCCTTTTTTGATTTTTTTGGCGCGCACTTCGCCGATACCTTCGACATCATCAAGCTCTTCTACAGTGGCTTCCGTTATGCTTGGCAAAAATCCGAACGCCTCAACGACATTTTCAACAATCGGCATCGGCAGACGCGGAATTTTGTTCAGCAGCCTGTATCCTCTCGGGAGCACATAATCATCAAGATTGGTAGAAGCCGGATATCCAAGCAGCTTAAACAGAATGGAATCATCAAGCAGATCATAGCTGGACATATCCTGAAGCTCTTTTAACAGCACGAACGGATCTTTGATTTTTTCTTTGACATAGTCTTTGATGAAAAGCGCCGCCTCTTCTTCCATGTCCGTAATCAGTTCAATCACCTGCAGACGGATTAAGTGGCCTTCCGTTCCGAGTTCTTTAATATACATATTGATTTCATTTTTTATTCGGAGCACCATTTCATATCGATGCATGACGGACAGCACGTCACTGAATGTCACAAGCTCCTCAAACTCTAATGCGTTTAAAGCCGTAATCGTTTTGTCTAAAATGGTTTTATACTTCTCGAGCGTTTGAATGGCCTGATTTGCCTTTGTTAAAATAAAACCTATGTCCTTTAGTGTGTACTTCATGCTGTCCTGATATAACGTAATGACATTTCTGCGCTCAGAAATGGCGATGACGAGACAGCCGGTCTGCTTCGCCACCCGTTCCGCCGTACGGTGTCTCATTCCCGTTTCTGAAGAAGAAATGGTCGCCTCCGGCATAAGCTGCGTATTCGCATAAAGAATTTTCTGGCCGGAATCACTTAGAATAATGGCACCGTCCATTTTGGCCAGCTCGTATAAGTGAGCGGGCGCAAATGATGTATTAATATGAAAACCGCCATCCACGACTTGCTTTACCTTATCATTGTATCCGACAACAATCAGGCCGCCTGTATTTGCCCGAAGTACATTCTCTATCCCGGCTCTGAGCGGGGTGCCCGGTGCAACGAACTGCAGAATTGCAGACAGGTCAAGCTCTTGTTTCGCCCCTTTTTTCTCTTTTTCCATCTATTATGATCCTCCTAATGAAGTACGAAGCGCTTCTGCAACATTTGCTACTCCGACAACCTCAATCCCTTTTGGTATTGTCCACCCGTCTGCATTCGCCTCAGGTATGATCATGCGCTTGAAGCCGAGTTTCGCCGCTTCCTTTACGCGCTGTTCGATTCTTGACACCCTGCGGACTTCTCCTGTCAGACCCACTTCACCGATAAAGCAATCTGCGGGATTCGGCGGTGTATCTCTGAAGCTTGAGGCAATGCTGACGGCTACTGCCAAATCAATCGCCGGTTCATCCAGTTTGACCCCGCCGGCGACCTTTAAATACGCATCTTGATTTTGAAGCAAAAGACCCACCCGCTTCTCAAGCACAGCCATAATTAACGACACCCTGTTGTGGTCAATGCCTGTAGCCATACGGCGCGGGTTTCCAAAACTGGTCGGTGATATGAGCGCCTGAATTTCAACCAGGATCGGTCTCGTTCCTTCCATTGACGCAACGATACTCGAACCCGATGCCCCGGCAGAACGCTCTTCCAAGAAAATTTCAGAAGGGTTCAGCACTTCCGTAAGCCCCTCTTCCCGCATTTCAAAGATGCCCATTTCATTTGTGGAGCCGAAACGGTTTTTTACGGCCCGCAAAATACGGAATGTATGGTGCCGCTCTCCTTCAAAGTATAGAACGGTATCGACCATGTGCTCAAGCAATCTCGGCCCTGCGATCGATCCTTCTTTTGTGACGTGCCCGACGATAAAAATAGGTATGCCGTTTGTTTTCGCGATTTTCATCAATTCGGCCGTACACTCTCTTACTTGTGATACACTGCCGGGAGCTGAGGTGATATCACTTTGATAAACGGTCTGAATGGAGTCTACGACAACAAATGCGGGTTTCATCTCTTGTATAGCAGACGAAATATACTCCATATCGGTTTCAGATAAAACATGTAACATTTGGCTGTTGATTCCAAGTCTGTCGGCGCGCAGCTTCGTTTGCTTCACGGATTCTTCCCCTGAAATGTAAAGCACGCTGCCGGCCGTATCAGCTAATTGTGCGGATACTTGGAGAAGGAGCGTTGATTTTCCGATCCCGGGATCGCCGCCGATTAATACTAACGAGCCTTTCACAACGCCGCCGCCAAGCACTCTGTTGAATTCTTCGAGCTTTGTTTGGACGCGGGGTTCTTCCGATGTTTCAATTGATGTAATGGGTGATGGTTTCTGGACGGTTTGAACGGAGTGGGAGAAAGCCGCCCGCCGATTCGCCGGCGCTTTTTTTATGGTTTCTTCCACCATTGTATTCCAAGCCCCGCAGCCCGGGCACTTTCCCATCCATTTTGCGGATTCATAACCGCATGAGTGGCAGATGAATTTTGTTTTTGATTTAGCCATATATGTTGTAAGACCTCTTCCTTATCGAATATTTCTCTATATAACAAAGTGAGGCATACACTCGCTTACGTATGCCTCATGTTTGTCACTATATTAGTTCGTTTTAGCAGTTGTTTTTACGACAAATTCGCCGTCCTCAACATCAAGAACAATGTGCTGGCCTTTATCAATATTGCCTCTGAGGAGTTCTTCTGATAACCGGTCCTCCACATGCTTTTGAATCGCTCTTCTTAACGGACGTGCGCCGTATTCCAAATCGACGCCCTCTTCTGCCACTTTTGCTTTTGCAGCATCCGTCAGCTCGATAGAGAGATCTTGTTCTTTCAGACGTTTTGTTAACTGATCAGACATAAGCGACACGATGTCTGTAAGATGTTTTTTCTCAAGGGAGTGGAAGACGATAATTTCGTCAATCCGGTTGATAAACTCAGGTCTGAAGGCACGCTTCAGCTCTCCCATGACTTTGTCTTTCATGTCTTTATGGTTTTGTGATTCATCCTGCACATTGAAGCCCACATATTTGTTGCGTTTCAGCTCGCTCGCTCCGACGTTTGACGTCATAATCAGGATCGTGTTGCGGAAATCCACAGTGCGTCCTTTTGAATCAGTCAAGCGTCCGTCTTCAAGCACTTGCAGGAGTATGTTAAACACATCAGGATGCGCTTTTTCAATTTCATCAAGCAGTACGACAGAATAAGGTTTTCTTCTCACTTTTTCTGTCAGCTGACCGCCTTCATCATAGCCGACATATCCCGGAGGAGAACCGACAAGACGTGAAGTTGAGTGTTTCTCCATGTATTCGGACATATCCACTCTGATCATCGCTTCCTCATCACCGAAAATGGATTCCGCCAGCGCTCTTGCCAGCTCTGTCTTCCCAACGCCTGTAGGGCCTAGGAAGATGAATGAACCAATCGGGCGTTTCGGGTCCTTCAGACCGGCTCTTGCACGTCTGACAGCCTTTGCAACGGCTACAACAGCTTCATCCTGGCCGATGACGCGGGAGTGCAGAATGCTTTCCATATTGAGAAGCTTATCTGTTTCCGTTTGGGCAATTTTAGATACAGGCACCCCGGTCCAGCTGGATACAACCATCGCAATATCCTCTACAGAAACTTCGGAGTTCTCCTGGCCTTGTTTTTCTTTCCAGGTTTTTTTCGTGTCTTCCACCTGTTCTCTCAGGCGCTGCTCCGTATCACGAAGGGAAGCCGCTTTTTCAAACTCCTGGCTCTGAACGGCAGCGTCTTTTTCCTTGCGAACTTCATCGAGTTTCTGCTCAAGCTCTTTTAAGTTCGGAGGCGTTGTGAACGAACGGAGACGCACTTTTGAACCGGCTTCATCAATTAAATCGATCGCTTTATCCGGAAGGAAGCGGTCAGAAATATAACGGTCGGACAATTTTACCGCCGCTTCAATCGCTTCATCGGTAATGGATACGCGGTGATGCGCTTCATAGCGGTCACGGAGTCCTTTTAAAATTTGAATGCTTTCATCGGCTGACGGCTGATCCACCTGAATCGGCTGGAAACGGCGCTCGAGAGCCGCGTCTTTTTCGATATATTTACGGTATTCATCAAGCGTTGTCGCGCCGATGCATTGAAGCTCTCCGCGGGCCAGTGAAGGTTTTAAGATATTCGACGCGTCAATCGCACCTTCTGCTCCCCCCGCTCCGATCAGTGTATGCAGTTCGTCAATGAATAAAATAATATTGCCGGCCTGACGTATTTCATCCATTACTTTTTTCAAGCGGTCTTCAAATTCTCCGCGGTATTTCGTACCGGCTACAACCGTACCCATGTCTAATGTCATTACGCGTTTATCACGTAAAATTTCCGGCACTTCATTATTGATGATCTGCTGTGCAAGGCCTTCAGCAATCGCGGTTTTACCGACACCCGGTTCTCCGATAAGAACGGGGTTATTCTTCGTTCTGCGGCTTAATACCTCAATAACACGCTGAATTTCTTTGCTTCGGCCGATAACCGGATCAAGACTGTCTTCCTTCGCAATCGCAGTTAAATCACGCGCCAGACTGTCCAGCGTCGGCGTGTTTGCATTGCTGTTCGTACCGGATGCAGAAGATCCCGTCTCATTGCTTCCCAGAAGCTGCAGCACTTGCTGTCTCGCTTTATTCAAGCTGACACCGAGATTATTCAGAACTCTCGCCGCTACGCCTTCTCCTTCACGAATCAGTCCGAGAAGTATGTGTTCTGTTCCCACATAAGAATGTCCTAGCTTTCTAGCTTCATCCATGCTGAGCTCAATGACTTTTTTTGCTCTTGGCGTATAATGAATCGTTTGAGACATTTCCTGTCCCCGTCCGATTAAGCTCTCCACTTCTTTCTGAATTTTATCCGAACCGAGTCCGAGTGCTTGGAGTGCTTTAGCCGCAATCCCTTCTCCTTCACGAACCAGACCTAATAAGATATGTTCAGTTCCAATATTGTTATGGCCTAAGCGCAGTGCTTCTTCCTGTGCCAGTGCCAATACCTTTTGAGCTCGCTCTGTAAACCTTCCAAACATCATATCGAATCATCCTCCTGTCTATTTGCACTCATTTCTAAATGCAGCCTTTCCCTGATAAGAGCCGCTCTTCTCGCGTCTCTTTCGTTCGGCCGTAATGCACCGCCCGAATATTGCTGGAGAAAACCCGGCTGTGTCAAAATCATCAGTTCATTAAGTATATTGCTTGATAGCCCTTTAATGATCCCCAGGTCTATCCCCAGCCGAACGTCAGAAAGGCATTTCGCCGTTTCCTTTGATTCAATCATACGGCAGTTGGATAAAACACCGTAAGACCTGAATACCCGATCCTCCAATTCAATTTTCGAGGTTTGGTAAAGCGCTTCTCGGGCTGAACGTTCCTGCTCAATCAGCTGGGCAGCCACACTGTTTAAATCATCTACAATGTCCTGTTCTGATTTTCCGAGTGTGATTTGATTTGAAATTTGAAAGATATTTCCTAATGCTTCGCTGCCTTCACCGTAAATTCCTCTAACAACTAAACCTAATTGGTTAATTGCCGGTATAATTCGATTCATTTGCCTAGTTAATACAAGGCCCGGCAAATGCATCATGACTGAAGCCCTTAGTCCCGTCCCTACATTTGTAGGACAGCTTGTTAAGTACCCTCTCTTCTCTCCAAAGGCGTAATCCACTTTCTCCTCAATCCAGTCATCAACCTGGTTTGCCGCTTTTATGGCGTTGAGAAGCTGGAAGCCGGGGAAGAGGCATTGAATTCTGATATGATCTTCTTCATTTAACATAATGCTGACTTCTTCATTTTCAGAAAGCAGACAGCCGCCAAAAGGAGATTCCGTTAAATTAGGACTGATCAGATGTTTCTCCATCAGCACCCGTTTTTCCAAAGGCTGAGCTTCACTCATTCTGATTAAATGAAATTGACCGATATCAGGCAGTTCTTTTCCTGAAAAGTGATCTTCGAATTGCTGAATGATGGATGAGGCTTCTTCATTCGTATACCTGGCAGGAAACTTTATATTTTCAAAGTTTCGGGCCAACCGTATACGGCTGCTGAGTACAATGTCACTTTCAGGTCCCTTTTGCTTCATCCAATTGCTTAGTGCGTCCTGAATAAAATGCTTGAGCGACATTACCCTTGTTCCCCCTCACTGTCTTTACTTTTTAATTTCTGCTCTAACGATCGGATCTGATCCCTGACCTCCGCTGCTCGTTCAAACTCTTCGTGGTGTATTAAAGATTCAAGTTCTTTTTTTAACATTTCCATTTGCCGTCTTACATGCAGGTTTCCGCCTATTCGTTTTGGAATTTTCCCGGCATGCACCGTATTCCCGCTGTGAACTTTTCGCAAGATCGGCGTAATTTGGCTGTAGAACGTATCGTAACATTCCGCACAGCCGAAACGCCCTGTTTTTCTCAGCTGCTGAAACGTCATACCGCATTTCTTACAAGCTGTGCCTTGCTCTGAGTAGCCGAACATTTGAGAACCGGTGTTTTGAAATGAAGACTCCATATTCAGCAGCCCTGATAATAAATTATGGATCGAGAACCCTTGGTTTCCACTTATACTGTATGAATCGCTATTTTCTTTTGCACATTGTTCACAAATATGAACTTCTTGTTTTTCTCCATTAACAACTTTCGTAAAGTGAAAAGTGGCCGGTCTCTCATTGCATTCTTGACAAATCAATCTTTTCACCCGCTTACTTTAGTTTTAAAGATGTGAGCATTGCTTTCATCATTCTGGCTCTTAGTTCATCCCGTTCGGGCAAATCAATATATAGAACTGAACGATCCATTACACTCACCATCATTTTAGCTTCTCTTTCCGAAATAACTCCGTCCTCTAACAGTCTGAGAATAATATCATCAGAGGCTGCCTGGGACAAGTGGGTATGAATCTGCGAAATAATATTATTGATGAGGACGACTTCGTTATTCATTTTAATTTTGATAATACGAATATAACCGCCGCCTCCCCGTTTACTTTCAACAATATATCCTCTTTCACTTGTAAATCTGGTGTTGATGACATAATTTATTTGGGAAGGAACACATTGAAATTTATCAGCGATTTCACTGCGTTTGATCTCTAAAATTTCTTTGCCATTTTGATCTAATACTTGTTTCAAGTACTGTTCAATGATGTCAGAAATATTATGTCCCACTCAACCCCCTCCTTTATTGACTTTGACTATATTTGACTTTAATCTTACTATAAGGTGTTTCGCAAAATTTTTCAACTGTATCGCTCTATCTCTATTATTTCCACTTTGCACAAGCATAAAACCTGCTTTTGCAAAAAGGCATATCGTTACGTTTCTCATATTATATAACGTATGCAGAAAAACACAAAAAAGGCAGCTCATGATGAGCTGCCTTTACCGTAATGATAGCTTGGCGGCGTCCTACTCTCACAGGGGGAAACCCCCGACTACCATCGGCGCTGAAGAGCTTAACTTCCGTGTTCGGCATGGGAACGGGTGTGACCTCTTCGCTATCGCCACCAAACCATTGAGAGTGTTCTCTCAAAACTAGATAACAGTAAGCATACATTCAAATTGGTTAAGTCCTCGATCGATTAGTATCTGTCAGCTCCATGTGTCGCCACACTTCCACCTCAGACCTATCAACCTGATCATCTTTCAGGGATCTTACTTCCTTGCGGAATGGGAAATCTCATCTTGAGGGGGGCTTCATGCTTAGATGCTTTCAGCACTTATCCCGTCCGCACATAGCTACCCAGCGATGCCCTTGGCAGAACAACTGGTACACCAGCGGTGCGTCCATCCCGGTCCTCTCGTACTAAGGACAGCTCCTCTCAAATTTCCTGCGCCCGCGACGGATAGGGACCGAACTGTCTCACGACGTTCTGAACCCAGCTCGCGTACCGCTTTAATGGGCGAACAGCCCAACCCTTGGGACCGACTACAGCCCCAGGATGCGATGAGCCGACATCGAGGTGCCAAACCTCCCCGTCGATGTGGACTCTTGGGGGAGATAAGCCTGTTATCCCCGGGGTAGCTTTTATCCGTTGAGCGATGGCCCTTCCATGCGGAACCACCGGATCACTAAGCCCGACTTTCGTCCCTGCTCGACTTGTAGGTCTCGCAGTCAAGCTCCCTTGTGCCTTTACACTCTGCGAATGATTTCCAACCATTCTGAGGGAACCTTTGGGCGCCTCCGTTACCTTTTAGGAGGCGACCGCCCCAGTCAAACTGCCCACCTGACACTGTCTCCCCGCCCGATAAGGGCGGCGGGTTAGAAGGTCAATACAGCCAGGGTAGTATCCCACCGATGCCTCCACCGAAGCTGGCGCTCCGGTTTCCAAGGCTCCTACCTATCCTGTACAAGCTGTACCAACATTCAATATCAGGCTGCAGTAAAGCTCCACGGGGTCTTTCCGTCCTGTCGCGGGTAACCTGCATCTTCACAGGTACTATAATTTCACCGAGTCTCTCGTTGAGACAGTGCCCAGATCGTTGCGCCTTTCGTGCGGGTCGGAACTTACCCGACAAGGAATTTCGCTACCTTAGGACCGTTATAGTTACGGCCGCCGTTTACTGGGGCTTCAATTCGCACCTTCGCTTACGCTAAGCGCTCCTCTTAACCTTCCAGCACCGGGCAGGCGTCAGCCCCTATACTTCGCCTTACGGCTTCGCAGAGACCTGTGTTTTTGCTAAACAGTCGCCTGGGCCTATTCACTGCGGCTCTCTCGGGCTTGCACCCTAACAGAGCACCCCTTCTCCCGAAGTTACGGGGTCATTTTGCCGAGTTCCTTAACGAGAGTTCTCTCGATCACCTTAGGATTCTCTCCTCGCCTACCTGTGTCGGTTTGCGGTACGGGCACCTCTCACCTCGCTAGAGGCTTTTCTTGGCAGTGTGGAATCAGGAACTTCGCTACTATAATTCGCTCGCCATCACAGCTCAGCCTTCACGGGAAACGGATTTGCCTATTTCCCAGCCTAACTGCTTGGACGCGGATATCCAATACCGCGCTTACCCTATCCTCCTGCGTCCCCCCATTGCTCAAATGGTGAGGAGGTGGTACAGGAATATCAACCTGTTATCCATCGCCTACGCCTTTCGGCCTCGGCTTAGGTCCCGACTAACCCTGAGCGGACGAGCCTTCCTCAGGAAACCTTAGGCATTCGGTGGAGGGGATTCTCACCCCTCTTTCGCTACTCATACCGGCATTCTCACTTCTAAGCGCTCCACAAGTCCTTCCGGTCTTGCTTCACAGCCCTTAGAACGCTCTCCTACCACTGTTCGAAGAACAGTCCGCAGCTTCGGTGATACGTTTAGCCCCGGTACATTTTCGGCGCAGAGTCACTCGACCAGTGAGCTATTACGCACTCTTTAAATGGTGGCTGCTTCTAAGCCAACATCCTGGTTGTCTAAGCAACTCCACATCCTTTTCCACTTAACGTATACTTTGGGACCTTAGCTGGCGGTCTGGGCTGTTTCCCTTTCGACTACGGATCTTATCACTCGCAGTCTGACTCCCAAGGATAAGTCATCGGCATTCGGAGTTTGACTGAATTCGGTAACCCGGTAGGGGCCCCTAGTCCAATCAGTGCTCTACCTCCGAGACTCTTACCTTGAGGCTAGCCCTAAAGCTATTTCGGAGAGAACCAGCTATCTCCAGGTTCGATTGGCATTTCACCCCTACCCACACCTCATCCCCGCACTTTTCAACGTGCGTGGGTTCGGGCCTCCATTCAGTGTTACCTGAACTTCACCCTGGACATGGGTAGATCACCTGGTTTCGGGTCTACGACCACGTACTCAATTCGCCCTATTCAGACTCGCTTTCGCTGCGGCTCCGCATCTTCTGCTTAACCTTGCACGGGATCGTAACTCGCCGGTTCATTCTACAAAAGGCACGCCATCACCCGTTAACGGGCTCTGACTACTTGTAGGCACACGGTTTCAGGATCTCTTTCACTCCCCTTCCGGGGTGCTTTTCACCTTTCCCTCACGGTACTGGTTCACTATCGGTCACTAGGGAGTATTTAGCCTTGGGAGATGGTCCTCCCGGATTCCGACGGAATTTCACGTGTTCCGCCGTACTCAGGATCCACTCAGGAGAGAACGAAGTTTTGACTACAGGGCTGTTACCTCCTATGGCGGGCCTTTCCAGACCTCTTCATCTACCTCGTTCCTTTGTAACTCCGTACAGAGTGTCCTACAACCCCAAGAGGCAAGCCTCTTGGTTTGGGCTGATCCCGTTTCGCTCGCCGCTACTCAGGGAATCGCATTTGCTTTCTCTTCCTCCGGGTACTTAGATGTTTCAGTTCCCCGGGTCTGCCTTCTCATATCCTATGTATTCAGATATGGATACCACTCCATTACGAGTGGTGGGTTTCCCCATTCGGAAATCTCCGGATCAAAGCTTGCTTACAGCTCCCCGAAGCATATCGGTGTTCGTCCCGTCCTTCATCGGCTCCTAGTGCCAAGGCATCCACCGTGCGCCCTTTCTAACTTAACCGTTAAAAAGAATCACTACGTGATATCTTGCATTACTAATTGAATGTGAATTACTTCTGTTATCTAGTTTTCAAAGAACAACATCTCGAAGAATCGAATGATCCTTCAAAACTAAACAAGACAGGGAACGTTCTGTTTATAAGACCCAAGGTCTTATATTCCGTTAAAATCCTTAGAAAGGAGGTGATCCAGCCGCACCTTCCGATACGGCTACCTTGTTACGACTTCACCCCAATCATCTGTCCCACCTTCGGCGGCTGGCTCCATAAAGGTTACCTCACCGACTTCGGGTGTTACAAACTCTCGTGGTGTGACGGGCGGTGTGTACAAGGCCCGGGAACGTATTCACCGCGGCATGCTGATCCGCGATTACTAGCGATTCCAGCTTCACGCAGTCGAGTTGCAGACTGCGATCCGAACTGAGAACAGATTTGTGGGATTGGCTTAACCTCGCGGTTTCGCTGCCCTTTGTTCTGTCCATTGTAGCACGTGTGTAGCCCAGGTCATAAGGGGCATGATGATTTGACGTCATCCCCACCTTCCTCCGGTTTGTCACCGGCAGTCACCTTAGAGTGCCCAACTGAATGCTGGCAACTAAGATCAAGGGTTGCGCTCGTTGCGGGACTTAACCCAACATCTCACGACACGAGCTGACGACAACCATGCACCACCTGTCACTCTGCCCCCGAAGGGGACGTCCTATCTCTAGGATTGTCAGAGGATGTCAAGACCTGGTAAGGTTCTTCGCGTTGCTTCGAATTAAACCACATGCTCCACCGCTTGTGCGGGCCCCCGTCAATTCCTTTGAGTTTCAGTCTTGCGACCGTACTCCCCAGGCGGAGTGCTTAATGCGTTAGCTGCAGCACTAAGGGGCGGAAACCCCCTAACACTTAGCACTCATCGTTTACGGCGTGGACTACCAGGGTATCTAATCCTGTTCGCTCCCCACGCTTTCGCTCCTCAGCGTCAGTTACAGACCAGAGAGTCGCCTTCGCCACTGGTGTTCCTCCACATCTCTACGCATTTCACCGCTACACGTGGAATTCCACTCTCCTCTTCTGCACTCAAGTTCCCCAGTTTCCAATGACCCTCCCCGGTTGAGCCGGGGGCTTTCACATCAGACTTAAGAAACCGCCTGCGAGCCCTTTACGCCCAATAATTCCGGACAACGCTTGCCACCTACGTATTACCGCGGCTGCTGGCACGTAGTTAGCCGTGGCTTTCTGGTTAGGTACCGTCAAGGTGCCGCCCTATTTGAACGGCACTTGTTCTTCCCTAACAACAGAGCTTTACGATCCGAAAACCTTCATCACTCACGCGGCGTTGCTCCGTCAGACTTTCGTCCATTGCGGAAGATTCCCTACTGCTGCCTCCCGTAGGAGTCTGGGCCGTGTCTCAGTCCCAGTGTGGCCGATCACCCTCTCAGGTCGGCTACGCATCGTCGCCTTGGTGAGCCGTTACCTCACCAACTAGCTAATGCGCCGCGGGTCCATCTGTAAGTGGTAGCCGAAGCCACCTTTTATGTCTGAACCATGCGGTTCAAACAACCATCCGGTATTAGCCCCGGTTTCCCGGAGTTATCCCAGTCTTACAGGCAGGTTACCCACGTGTTACTCACCCGTCCGCCGCTAACATCAGGGAGCAAGCTCCCATCTGTTCGCTCGACTTGCATGTATTAGGCACGCCGCCAGCGTTCGTCCTGAGCCAGGATCAAACTCTCCGATAAAGTGTTTGACTGACTACGCACATCGCTGTGCGATTTATTTAAAACTTTGAATTAACAGGTACGTTTTGTCTTGTTTAGTTTTCAAAGATCATTTTGTTCACTTTCTCAAGCAACTTTTTAAGTATATAATAAGTTTCTTTTAAAGTCAACATATTTTTTATAAATGGTGGAGCCTAGCGGGATCGAACCGCTGACCTCCTGCGTGCAAAGCAGGCGCTCTCCCAGCTGAGCTAAGGCCCCGAAGTGGTCGGGAAGACAGGATTCGAACCTGCGACCCCATGGTCCCAAACCATGTGCTCTACCAAGCTGAGCTACTTCCCGATTTTTAAAAATATTATGGCGCGCCCGAGAGGAGTCGAACCCCTAACCTTTTGATCCGTAGTCAAACGCTCTATCCAATTGAGCTACGGGCGCATAACAATGAATGCCGAGGGCCGGACTTGAACCGGCACGGTAGTCACCTACCGCAGGATTTTAAGTCCTGTGTGTCTGCCAATTCCACCACCCCGGCGTGGATGGTATAGTTGGAGCGGAAGACGGGATTCGAACCCGCGACCCCCACCTTGGCAAGGTGGTGTTCTACCACTGAACTACTTCCGCATACAGGATAACTATCCTGTATAATGCGGGTGAAGGGACTTGAACCCCCACGTCATAAGACACTAGATCCTAAGTCTAGCGCGTCTGCCAATTCCGCCACACCCGCGTAACATGGTGAGCCATGAAGGACTCGAACCTTCGACCCTCTGATTAAAAGTCAGATGCTCTACCAACTGAGCTAATGGCTCTTTTTAAAAGACTTATGTTATTATCTTGTCCAAAAATGGTGCCGGCCAGAGGACTTGAACCCCCAACCTACTGATTACAAGTCAGTTGCTCTACCAATTGAGCTAGGCCGGCAAATATGGTGGAGGATGACGGGCTCGAACCGCCGACCCTCTGCTTGTAAGGCAGATGCTCTCCCAGCTGAGCTAATCCTCCATATATTACACTTACGTGTAATAGCTTGGCGGCGTCCTACTCTCACAGGGGGAAACCCCCGACTACCATCGGCGCTGAAGAGCTTAACTTCCGTGTTCGGCATGGGAACGGGTGTGACCTCTTCGCTATCGCCACCAAACCATTGAGAGTGTTCTCTCAAAACTAGATAACAGTAAGCATACATTCAAATTGGTTAAGTCCTCGATCGATTAGTATCTGTCAGCTCCATGTGTCGCCACACTTCCACCTCAGACCTATCAACCTGATCATCTTTCAGGGATCTTACTTCCTTGCGGAATGGGAAATCTCATCTTGAGGGGGGCTTCATGCTTAGATGCTTTCAGCACTTATCCCGTCCGCACATAGCTACCCAGCGATGCCCTTGGCAGAACAACTGGTACACCAGCGGTGCGTCCATCCCGGTCCTCTCGTACTAAGGACAGCTCCTCTCAAATTTCCTGCGCCCGCGACGGATAGGGACCGAACTGTCTCACGACGTTCTGAACCCAGCTCGCGTACCGCTTTAATGGGCGAACAGCCCAACCCTTGGGACCGACTACAGCCCCAGGATGCGATGAGCCGACATCGAGGTGCCAAACCTCCCCGTCGATGTGGACTCTTGGGGGAGATAAGCCTGTTATCCCCGGGGTAGCTTTTATCCGTTGAGCGATGGCCCTTCCATGCGGAACCACCGGATCACTAAGCCCGACTTTCGTCCCTGCTCGACTTGTAGGTCTCGCAGTCAAGCTCCCTTGTGCCTTTACACTCTGCGAATGATTTCCAACCATTCTGAGGGAACCTTTGGGCGCCTCCGTTACCTTTTAGGAGGCGACCGCCCCAGTCAAACTGCCCACCTGACACTGTCTCCCCGCCCGATAAGGGCGGCGGGTTAGAAGGTCAATACAGCCAGGGTAGTATCCCACCGATGCCTCCACCGAAGCTGGCGCTCCGGTTTCCAAGGCTCCTACCTATCCTGTACAAGCTGTACCAACATTCAATATCAGGCTGCAGTAAAGCTCCACGGGGTCTTTCCGTCCTGTCGCGGGTAACCTGCATCTTCACAGGTACTATAATTTCACCGAGTCTCTCGTTGAGACAGTGCCCAGATCGTTGCGCCTTTCGTGCGGGTCGGAACTTACCCGACAAGGAATTTCGCTACCTTAGGACCGTTATAGTTACGGCCGCCGTTTACTGGGGCTTCAATTCGCACCTTCGCTTACGCTAAGCGCTCCTCTTAACCTTCCAGCACCGGGCAGGCGTCAGCCCCTATACTTCGCCTTACGGCTTCGCAGAGACCTGTGTTTTTGCTAAACAGTCGCCTGGGCCTATTCACTGCGGCTCTCTCGGGCTTGCACCCTAACAGAGCACCCCTTCTCCCGAAGTTACGGGGTCATTTTGCCGAGTTCCTTAACGAGAGTTCTCTCGATCACCTTAGGATTCTCTCCTCGCCTACCTGTGTCGGTTTGCGGTACGGGCACCTCTCACCTCGCTAGAGGCTTTTCTTGGCAGTGTGGAATCAGGAACTTCGCTACTATAATTCGCTCGCCATCACAGCTCAGCCTTCACGGGAAACGGATTTGCCTATTTCCCAGCCTAACTGCTTGGACGCGGATATCCAATACCGCGCTTACCCTATCCTCCTGCGTCCCCCCATTGCTCAAATGGTGAGGAGGTGGTACAGGAATATCAACCTGTTATCCATCGCCTACGCCTTTCGGCCTCGGCTTAGGTCCCGACTAACCCTGAGCGGACGAGCCTTCCTCAGGAAACCTTAGGCATTCGGTGGAGGGGATTCTCACCCCTCTTTCGCTACTCATACCGGCATTCTCACTTCTAAGCGCTCCACAAGTCCTTCCGGTCTTGCTTCACAGCCCTTAGAACGCTCTCCTACCACTGTTCGAAGAACAGTCCGCAGCTTCGGTGATACGTTTAGCCCCGGTACATTTTCGGCGCAGAGTCACTCGACCAGTGAGCTATTACGCACTCTTTAAATGGTGGCTGCTTCTAAGCCAACATCCTGGTTGTCTAAGCAACTCCACATCCTTTTCCACTTAACGTATACTTTGGGACCTTAGCTGGCGGTCTGGGCTGTTTCCCTTTCGACTACGGATCTTATCACTCGCAGTCTGACTCCCAAGGATAAGTCATCGGCATTCGGAGTTTGACTGAATTCGGTAACCCGGTAGGGGCCCCTAGTCCAATCAGTGCTCTACCTCCGAGACTCTTACCTTGAGGCTAGCCCTAAAGCTATTTCGGAGAGAACCAGCTATCTCCAGGTTCGATTGGCATTTCACCCCTACCCACACCTCATCCCCGCACTTTTCAACGTGCGTGGGTTCGGGCCTCCATTCAGTGTTACCTGAACTTCACCCTGGACATGGGTAGATCACCTGGTTTCGGGTCTACGACCACGTACTCAATTCGCCCTATTCAGACTCGCTTTCGCTGCGGCTCCGCATCTTCTGCTTAACCTTGCACGGGATCGTAACTCGCCGGTTCATTCTACAAAAGGCACGCCATCACCCGTTAACGGGCTCTGACTACTTGTAGGCACACGGTTTCAGGATCTCTTTCACTCCCCTTCCGGGGTGCTTTTCACCTTTCCCTCACGGTACTGGTTCACTATCGGTCACTAGGGAGTATTTAGCCTTGGGAGATGGTCCTCCCGGATTCCGACGGAATTTCACGTGTTCCGCCGTACTCAGGATCCACTCAGGAGAGAACGAAGTTTTGACTACAGGGCTGTTACCTCCTATGGCGGGCCTTTCCAGACCTCTTCATCTACCTCGTTCCTTTGTAACTCCGTACAGAGTGTCCTACAACCCCAAGAGGCAAGCCTCTTGGTTTGGGCTGGTCCCGTTTCGCTCGCCGCTACTCAGGGAATCGCATTTGCTTTCTCTTCCTCCGGGTACTTAGATGTTTCAGTTCCCCGGGTCTGCCTTCTCATATCCTATGTATTCAGATATGGATACCACTCCATTACGAGTGGTGGGTTTCCCCATTCGGAAATCTCCGGATCAAAGCTTGCTTACAGCTCCCCGAAGCATATCGGTGTTCGTCCCGTCCTTCATCGGCTCCTAGTGCCAAGGCATCCACCGTGCGCCCTTTCTAACTTAACCGTTAAAAAGAATCACTACGTGATATCTTGCATTACTAATTGAATGTGAATTACTTCTGTTATCTAGTTTTCAAAGAACAACATCTCGAAGAATCGAATGATCCTTCAAAACTAAACAAGACAGGGAACGTTCTGTTTATAAGACCCAAGGTCTTATATTCCGTTAAAATCCTTAGAAAGGAGGTGATCCAGCCGCACCTTCCGATACGGCTACCTTGTTACGACTTCACCCCAATCATCTGTCCCACCTTCGGCGGCTGGCTCCATAAAGGTTACCTCACCGACTTCGGGTGTTACAAACTCTCGTGGTGTGACGGGCGGTGTGTACAAGGCCCGGGAACGTATTCACCGCGGCATGCTGATCCGCGATTACTAGCGATTCCAGCTTCACGCAGTCGAGTTGCAGACTGCGATCCGAACTGAGAACAGATTTGTGGGATTGGCTTAACCTCGCGGTTTCGCTGCCCTTTGTTCTGTCCATTGTAGCACGTGTGTAGCCCAGGTCATAAGGGGCATGATGATTTGACGTCATCCCCACCTTCCTCCGGTTTGTCACCGGCAGTCACCTTAGAGTGCCCAACTGAATGCTGGCAACTAAGATCAAGGGTTGCGCTCGTTGCGGGACTTAACCCAACATCTCACGACACGAGCTGACGACAACCATGCACCACCTGTCACTCTGCCCCCGAAGGGGACGTCCTATCTCTAGGATTGTCAGAGGATGTCAAGACCTGGTAAGGTTCTTCGCGTTGCTTCGAATTAAACCACATGCTCCACCGCTTGTGCGGGCCCCCGTCAATTCCTTTGAGTTTCAGTCTTGCGACCGTACTCCCCAGGCGGAGTGCTTAATGCGTTAGCTGCAGCACTAAGGGGCGGAAACCCCCTAACACTTAGCACTCATCGTTTACGGCGTGGACTACCAGGGTATCTAATCCTGTTCGCTCCCCACGCTTTCGCTCCTCAGCGTCAGTTACAGACCAGAGAGTCGCCTTCGCCACTGGTGTTCCTCCACATCTCTACGCATTTCACCGCTACACGTGGAATTCCACTCTCCTCTTCTGCACTCAAGTTCCCCAGTTTCCAATGACCCTCCCCGGTTGAGCCGGGGGCTTTCACATCAGACTTAAGAAACCGCCTGCGAGCCCTTTACGCCCAATAATTCCGGACAACGCTTGCCACCTACGTATTACCGCGGCTGCTGGCACGTAGTTAGCCGTGGCTTTCTGGTTAGGTACCGTCAAGGTGCCGCCCTATTTGAACGGCACTTGTTCTTCCCTAACAACAGAGCTTTACGATCCGAAAACCTTCATCACTCACGCGGCGTTGCTCCGTCAGACTTTCGTCCATTGCGGAAGATTCCCTACTGCTGCCTCCCGTAGGAGTCTGGGCCGTGTCTCAGTCCCAGTGTGGCCGATCACCCTCTCAGGTCGGCTACGCATCGTCGCCTTGGTGAGCCGTTACCTCACCAACTAGCTAATGCGCCGCGGGTCCATCTGTAAGTGGTAGCCGAAGCCACCTTTTATGTCTGAACCATGCGGTTCAGACAACCATCCGGTATTAGCCCCGGTTTCCCGGAGTTATCCCAGTCTTACAGGCAGGTTACCCACGTGTTACTCACCCGTCCGCCGCTAACATCAGGGAGCAAGCTCCCATCTGTCCGCTCGACTTGCATGTATTAGGCACGCCGCCAGCGTTCGTCCTGAGCCAGGATCAAACTCTCCGATAAAGTAGTTTGACTGACTACGCACATCGCTGTGCGATTTATTTAAAACTTTGAATTAACAGGTACGTTTTGTCTTGTTTAGTTTTCAAAGATCATTTTGTCTTTCGTTCAAGCGACTTTATTATTATATCTTATCATTCTCTTGAAGTCAACAACTTTTTAAATTTCTTTTTTCGTCAGCGCCTTGTTTAGCGGCAACGAATAATAATATACCACCTCACAAATAATAGTGCAATAGTTTTTTAAAAGAAAATCAAAAAAGTTTTACGAGCGGCTTGTTTCTAAAAAAGCGCCGTACTGCGATAAGCAGAAACGGCGCCTTCCCTTTTATTAGCGTTGTCTCATTTGAGGGAATAATAAAACGTCTCTGATAGACGGAGCATTTGTTAACAGCATGACAAGGCGGTCGATACCGATACCCAATCCCCCGGTCGGCGGCATGCCGTATTCAAGAGCTTCAACGAAGTCTTCATCCATCATATGCGCTTCATCGTTTCCTTCTTCTCTTTCTTTTAACTGCGCTTCAAAGCGTTCCCTCTGGTCAATAGGGTCATTCAGCTCCGTAAACGCATTAGCGTGCTCACGGCCGACGATAAACAGCTCAAAACGGTCTGTAAAGCGAGGGTCCTCCGGATTTTTCTTAGCAAGAGGAGAAATCTCTACAGGGTGGCCGTAAATAAATGTAGGCTGAATGAGTGTTTCTTCAATTTTTTGTTCGAAGAATTCATTGATGATATGACCCACCGTCATTGAGTTTGTGATCTCGATACCATGCTCTTTTGCATGACCGCGCGCTTCTTCAACAGTCATCTCATTCCAGAAATCTACACCTGTCGCTTCTTTGACCGCATCTACCATGTGGAGTCGTTTCCACTCAGGTTTCAGATCAATCTGCTCTTCGCCGTACTGGATTGTGGTGCTTCCAAGCACTTCCTGCGCAATATGTGCAACGAGGTTTTCCGTAAGGCTCATAATATCTTTATAATCGGCGTACGCTTCATACAGCTCGATCATCGTGAATTCAGGGTTGTGGCGTGTAGAAACACCTTCGTTACGGAACACGCGGCCGATTTCGTAGACTTTTTCCAATCCGCCGACAATCAGGCGTTTCAGGTGCAGTTCAATCGCAATACGCATATAAAGAGGCATGTCGAGTGCGTTATGGTGCGTGATGAACGGGCGTGCAGACGCTCCTCCCGGTATGCTGTGCATCGTAGGTGTTTCAACTTCTAAGTATCCATGGTCATCTAAGTATCTTCTCATCGCTTGGATGATTTTGCTGCGTGTGATAAACGTTTGTTTGCTGTCAGGGTTTACGATGAGATCGAGATAGCGCTGGCGGTAACGCTGTTCAACGTCTTTTAACCCATGATATTTATCAGGAAGAGGACGCAGTGCTTTTGTCAGCAGTTCAAAAGATGTCGCTTTGACAGAAAGCTCGCCTACGTTTGTTTTGAAAACTTTCCCCGTGATGCCGATAACGTCTCCGAGGTCTGAAGATTTAAAGATTTCATATTGTTCTTCGCCGACACTGTCTTTTCTTACGTAAATTTGAATTTGACCTTCTAAGTCCTGCAGATGCGCAAAGCCGGCTTTCCCTTTTCCGCGCTTTGTCATCATACGGCCTGCAATGGTCACTTCGACCGCTTTTTCTTCCAGTTCTTCTTTAGAAAGCTCCTGGTAGGCGTCAATGATCTGTTGAGATTGATGCGTTCTCTCGAAACGTTCACCGAAAGGGTCAATGCCGTTTTCTCTCAGCTGGTTCATTTTATCTCGTCTGACTTGCAGCTGGTCGTTCAATTCCTCATGATTTTGCTCTTCTTGACTCATTGGTATCACTCCGTTACATTTTGATTTCACGAAAAAGCAGAAAAACTGCCAGCGGTAAGCTGGCAGTGAGCAGCAATAGAGGGTGTATATTAACCTACTTTTGCATCTTGAAGCTCTTTTGCCTCTGCTTCGGCGGTAAATGCATCTAAAAGCTGCACAACTTCTTCACGCGTCTCACATTGGTTAATTTCGTTGCGTACATTCGCATTGCCTCTGACACCTTTCAGATACCAGGCAGCGTGTTTTCTCATTTCTCTGACTGCCACATTTTCGCCTTTTAACTTAATCAGGCGGTCTAAGTGCAGTTTGCATACCGACATTTTTTCACGGACTTTCGGTTCGTCTTTTAACTCGCCGGTTTCAAGGTAGTGCACCGTACGGTAAATCATCCACGGGTTGCCGAGTGCGGCCCGGCCGATCATGACGCCGTCAACTCCTGTTTCCTCAAGCATGCGTTTCGCGTCCTGAGGCGTTTTGACATCACCGTTTCCGATGACGGGAATGGAGACGGATTGCTTCACTTCTTTAATGATATCCCAGTTCGCAGTGCCTTCATACATTTGCACTCTTGTGCGGCCGTGCAGGGCAACGGCTTTTCCGCCGGCACGTTCAACGGCTTGGGCATTTTTCACCGCATAAATGTGCTCTTCATCCCAACCCATTCTCATCTTCACTGTAACCGGCTTATCAACAGCATCTACTACTGCGGATACCATTTCATAAATCTTATCAGGGTCGAGAAGCCATTTGGCGCCCGCGTCACATTTTGTAATCTTGGGTACGGGACATCCCATGTTAATATCAATAATATCAGCAGTCGTGTTTTGATCTACAAACTTCGCCGCTTCCACAAGGGTTTCCTTTTTCCCTCCAAAAATCTGAAGGCTGAGCGGTTTTTCACGTTCATCAATGTAAAGCATCCCCATTGTTCTTGCGTTGTTGTAAAGAATCGCTTTGTCACTGACCATTTCAGCGCATACCAATCCGGCTCCGAATTCCTTTACAGTCAATCTGAACGCTGAGTTGCAGACACCGGCCATAGGGGCAAGCACAACCCGGTTTTTCAATTGAATATCACCGATTTTAAACATTTTTCCCCTCCTTTCATTTGTCTATTTTTCAGGCGGGGCCAATTCGTCCGCACTTATATTTAAAACATCTGCCGCATCTTGAATGATGGCATCTGACGGCAATCGGTTTCCGCGTTCAATTTCACCGACAATAGAAACTGATATACCTAATGCTTTTGCAAATCCTTCTTGAGTATAACCTTTCAGCTTTCTGAATGCACGAATTCGCCTACCCCAGATTTCTGCTTCCATACTCTTACACCTTCTTGGTTTGTTTCAGCGCTTATCGTGATATGATCCGCCTGCGGGCATATTTCTTTTAACGGCGCAAGGACAAATAAGCGCTCATACATTCTCGGATGCGGAACAATCAGCCGCTCTGTTTCAATATTTTCACGATTATACAGCAAAATGTCAAGGTCTGCCGTCCGCGGTCCCCAGCGAATCTCTCTCGTTCTGCCTAATTCAGCTTCAATGCTCTGCGTTACATCAAGAAGTTCAAAAGGAGATAACGACGTTTTCACTTCAACCGCCATATTGAGAAACTGATCTTGATCCTCATAGCCGACGGGATCTGTTTCATATATGGAGGACACCTTTGACACCGTCACGCCATGATGCCGGCTGAGCATGGCCACTGCCTGACGCAAATAATGTTCACGGTCGCCCATATTGGAACCGAGGCCGATATATGCCGTATTGTTCATGATTTCTTTCTCGTCATTTCTATGGCTACTGATTTATAATGGCCGGGAATCGGCGGGTCAGGCTTAACAACCTTTACCGTACATTGCTGCACCGGCTCAAATTTCTCAAGGACGGTGTCTGCGATCCGTTCCGCAAGGGTCTCGACCAAATTAACGGGCTCGCCCTCAACGATGCCGCGGCAGACACTGTACAATTCCGCATAGTTAATGGTATAAGAAAGGTCATCCGTTTTTCCCGCTTTGCTCAAATCCAGTTCGGCAGTCAGGTCTACTTTGAAGCGCTGGCCGAGTTTGTTTTCTTCTTCGAACACGCCGTGATATCCGTAAAACTCCATACCTTCCACATATACTTTATCCATAATGCACGCCTCCTTTGTTCAACATAGCATCCATCATCTTCGTCATTCTTGCGATCTCTTTGACATCGTGCACCCTCACAATGTCGCAGCCTTTTTGGACGCCAAGGCATACTGTCGCTCCCGTGCCCTCGGCACGTTCTTCAGGGGGAAGGTCAAGCACACGGCCGATGAACCTTTTTCTCGATGTCGCCAGGAGCAGCGGATAACCTAACCCGCTGAACACCTCCAGCTTGTTCATGACAGCCAGATTGTCCTCATAGTTTTTCGCAAAGCCGATCCCCGGATCCAGAATCATGTTTTCATCTGTGACGCCGGCTTCTGCGGCAATTTTTACGCTTTCCATCAAGTCTGCAAGCATATCAGGAATAAGATCGTTGTAGTTTCTTTCCATGCGATTATGCATTAAGATAATCGGAACCCCGTGTGCGGCGGCTACTGACGCCATGTCAGGGTCACCTTTCGCCCCCCAGATGTCATTAAGGATAGAGGCTCCCGCCTTGACCGCTTCGTCTGCCACGGACGCTTTGTACGTATCGATTGAAAGCGGAATGTCCAGCTCGCTTGTGATCCGCTCTATGACTGGGATGACTCGTGACATTTCCTCATCAGCCGACACGAGTGATGCGCCGGGTCTTGTCGATTCGCCGCCGATATCTATGATATGCGCCCCTTCTTCAGCCATCTTCGCCGCATGCAGAAGCGCCCTTTCCGTACTGTCGTATTTACCGCCGTCAGAGAAGGAGTCTGGCGTTACATTTAATATCCCCATAACGAGCGTCTTCTCTTTATAGGACAGAGCGCCTTTTTTTGTATGAATCAGTTTAGGCTGTTCAATTGTTTGCTGCGCCATTTTGTTCCTCCTCCTGTACATTCGTTTTGTTTATTTCCTGCTGATACTGCTTACGGAGCAATTGCACCGTTTTTCCGCTCACTCTGGGCAGCGGCACTTCCTCTATTTTAGAAAACGGGATGATTTCAAGCACGGAGTTTGTCAACCATGCTTCATCCGCTTCAAGCATTGATTGAAAACGGAATCGGCCTTCGGTGACTTCTGTCCCCTGCCGTTTCAATTCATCAATGACAAACTGTCTCGTTACACCATCGAGAATTCCCGTATCCAAGGATGGCGTAAAGACCTTGTCTCCTTTTCGCCAAAACACGTTGGAGACAATGCCTTCCGCGACATCTCCTTCTCCGGTCAGGAAAATGCCTTCAAGATTGGGATCATTCCCGATCTCCCGTTTAGCATACATGTTGTTTAAATAGTGATGGGATTTTAACCGAAAAGTTCCTTCAGGCGTATTTCTCCTGATAGAGAGAAGCCTGCCTTCTTTTTGAACAGGCAGAGTTTCCGGATTGAGCCGGTTGACGAAACAAAGGACGGTCGGCTTTTCATAAGTCTGCGCGGCAAATCCCTTATCGCTGACGCCTGCCGAGATGTTAAGCCGGACACGCGCGCTGCCGTCCTTGATGTCATTGAGGAGCAACAGTCTCCGGAGCATATCAAGCAGCTCCTGTTTGTTCACCTCATATGCAATCTGCAGATCCCGAAGCGCCCTGTTGAGCCTGGCGACATGCGCATCCGGCAGAAACGGCCGGCCGCTGTAAAGCCTGAACGTCTCGAACGCGCCGATCCCGTACAGATAACCATGGTCAAAAGGAGAAAGCGCCGCTTCTTTCTCCTCTATATATTGACCATTCAAATATATAATCACACCGTCACTTCCTTTTTGCGGTGTGTCTCTATAAAGTTTCTGAGCATCTCTTTGCCGAAGGAGGTCATGATGGATTCCGGATGGAACTGAACACCTTCAACAGGCAGCTCATTATGGCGGATTGCCATAATTTCTCCTTCTTTGGTTTGAGCGGATACCGTAAAACAATCCGGCAGCGTGTCCGCTTTGACAATAAGTGAATGGTACCGGGTGGCGACAAGCGGATTTTGCAGGCCTTTAAAAATCGTCTGTCCGTCATGCATAACTTCTGACGTTTTGCCGTGCATGAGCCGCTCCGCTCTGACGACGTCGCCGCCGAATACTTGCGCAATCGACTGATGTCCGAGACATACGCCGAAAATAGGAATACTGCCGGCAAAATGTTTGATCGCTTCGAGGCTGATCCCCGCTTCATCAGGACTGCACGGCCCGGGTGAAATCATTAAGAAGTCCGGACCCAGCTCTTCAATCTGCTCAATCGTAATCTCGTCATTCCGTCTGACGATCAGTTCCTCCCCGAGTTCACCCAAATATTGAACCAAGTTGTACGTAAATGAATCATAATTGTCAATCATTAAAATCATCTCTGCTCACCTCGTCTAATTTTTTGTCTCTTCTTCGCTCAGCTCTAACGCCTTTTTCATCGCAAAAGCTTTTTTGAACGATTCCTTGTATTCATGCTTCGGAACCGAATCAATGACTACTCCTGCTCCGGACTGCATGAAAGCATGTCCGCCGGCTGCATAGATCGTCCGGATCACAATGTTAAACTGCAAATCTCCGTTGAATCCGAACCAGCCTATAGATCCAGTATAAAGCCCCCGTCTTGTCGGCTCAAGCTCTTCTATAATTTCCATCGTTCTCACTTTGGGCGCTCCCGTGATGGTGCCCCCCGGGAACACTGCATGAATAATGTCTGTCGCGTCATATCCGTCCTGCAGCTCTCCCTGTACGTTTGACACGATATGCATGACGTGGGAATACTTTTCGATCGCCATAAATTCGTTAACCCGCACGGAGCCGTAGCGCGATACGCGCCCGAGGTCATTGCGCTCAAGATCAACAAGCATGACGTGTTCCGCACGTTCTTTTTCGTTGTGAATTAATTCATCAGCCAAAGCCTTGTCTTCAGCATCGTCTTTTCCTCTTGAACGCGTACCCGCGATGGGTCTCGTTTCAAGCTTCTTCCCCTTCTTTGTCACCAATAGCTCCGGCGACCCGCATATCACTTGAAACCCCGGTGTCTCGAGATAGGCCATGTAAGGAGACGGATTGACGTTTCTCAAGTGTTTATACACCTCATACGGGTGAACGGATAAGGACTGAGACTGCCTGATGGACAAATTAACCTGGAACACATCGCCGCTCGCGATATATTGTTTAATTTGTTCTACAGCCTGTGAAAATCCTTCTTCAGTGAACGGAGCGGCGTACGATCCGTCCCCATTCCGATTCAGCGGTGAAAAAGGCTCGTCCGCCGTTTGGAGGGAACACCACATGTCCTCTAAGCGGGACAGCTTTTCTTCCGCAGGATCCGCTTCTTCCGCTTCAGTATGGGTAATGAGCCATAACGCCTCTTCCTCATGGTCATAAACGGCCACATCATCAAAAACAAGAAAGTAAATATCAGGTGTTTCCAGATCATCTAACGACAGCATCTTAAAATTCTCAATATATCGGGCGTAGTCGTAACTGATAAAACCAATCGCACCGCCCTGAAAGTCCGGAAACTCAACGTTTGTTTCCGTTCCGAGCGTTCCAAACCATTCATGAAAGGCCCGCAGCGGGTCACCTTCTTTAAACAGTGTTTCCCCCTCATGCTTGATCGTTGTAATTCCGTCTTTCCCTCTGACGGACGCAATCGGATCTAGACCGGCTATACTGAATCTTCCCCCTCTCGCGCTTTCGAGCAGAACATGCCGTTTTCTCGATTTCGAAAGGTTTTCATATCGCTGTAAAAATGCTTGTTTCGTAAAAGGTATTTTTCTTCCTGCCGGTCTGCGTTGTGCCATCATATCAATCCTCTGCTTCGTTTTACTGTAGTTTTATTTTAAAGCAATCACACTGGTGAAAAAAGTGAATTTCACTTCCAACCATAAAATTCGAAACGTTTTTTGGATTTTCGATGCTTCAGGCACAAAAAAACTCCCGGATACAGCCGGGAGCCGTGTATATGTCTCTATTCAAACTGATAAAGCGGTGTGCTTAAGTAACGTTCCCCGTTACTAGGGATGATCGCAAGCACTTTCTTGCCTTTCCCCAGTTTTTTCGCGATTTCCAGTGCCGCGTAAATGGCCGCTCCGGAAGAAATGCCGCCGAGAATCCCTTCTTCTTTTGCCGTTTTACGGGCATATTCAAATGCATCCTCGTTTTTGACGGGAATGATCTGATCATAGATGTCCGTATTCAATGTTTCAGGGACAAATCCCGCTCCGATACCCTGAATTTTATGCGGGCCCGGTTTTCCGCCGGAAAGAACCGGAGAATCCGCCGGCTCTACCGCATAGATTTTGATGGATGGATATGCTTCTTTCAGCACTTCGCCCGCTCCCGTGATGGTTCCGCCGGTACCGATTCCGGCCACGAACGCATCAAGCTGGTCGTCACCAAACTGTTCTACGATTTCTTTCCCTGTCGTTTGGCGGTGAATTTCCGGGTTTGCCGCATTGTTGAATTGCTGAGGCACAAAGTATCCGTGTTCCTCGGCAAGTTCTTCCGCCTTTTTAATGGCGCCCTTCATTCCTTCTGCGCCGGGAGTCAGCACAAGCTCCGCTCCGTATGCGCGCAGCAGATTGCGTCGCTCCATACTCATCGTATCAGGCATAACGAGAATGGCTCTGAGACCTTTAGCCGCTGCCACCATCGCAAGACCGATCCCTGTATTTCCGCTTGTCGGTTCAATGATTGTGTCGCCGGCTTTTAATTTTCCTTCTTTTTCAGCCGCTTCAATCATCGCCACTCCGATACGGTCTTTTACGCTGCTGCCCGGATTCATGTATTCAAGCTTCAGATATACATCTGCACTGTTTTCATCCGTCAGGCGATTCAATTTCACAATAGGAGTATTTCCGATTAGTTCAGTAATAGAATTTGCAATACGCACCATGTTGGACACCTCAATTTCCGACTAAATTTATTGGTATTATAAATATAAGTTATCAATTTCAAAATTTTTTGTCAATCATTTAGTTCTTTTTTCCCCGTAGAACCAAGAGACCCCCGCCTCTTTCCACAGCGTTTTGACTGTCGCCTTGTCACCTAATTGATCCATCGCGATCTGGCGTCTGATTTGGCTCTTCACTTCATTGTATGAGAAAGTTCTCGATTTAAGCTTTTCTTTCAGCTGAATGACGGCGTATCCTGAAGAAACTTTAATCGGTTCAGCGGACCATTCATCTTCTTTAAGACTTTTAGCTTCTGTGATATATGCGTGCGGGATATTTTCCTGGTTTTCTGTCACAAAGCCGAGGTCTCCGCCATACTGAGACGTATATCTGTCCGTGGAACGTTCAGCGGCGACGGCTTCAAAACTGGAACCGCCTTTCAAATCAGCAAGCACCCTGTCCGCCTCATCTTTGTTTTTGACGACAATGTGCCGGATTCTGTAGGAATCATCGAAATGGTACAATTCTTTATTTTTATTATAAAATGATTGCATTTCCTTATCCGATATATCGATGTCCTTCGTCAGCAGTTCTTCAAGAAGAATGTTGTAGCGGATCTGGTCTCTCCATTCTTTTTCGGTAATATGGCTGTCTTCATAAAATGAATTATCTACCGCTTTGATTAAAAGAAACTCCCGCTCCAATTCGCTGTTTGAAACTGTAAGTTTATTCTTTTTCGCAAGCTCTTCCACTACTTCTGCATTAATCATGTCTTCCAGAGTTGATTTTCCGTACTGGTCTTCCATCTTTTTCATCCAGTCTTGCCGTGTGATATGTTTATCACCGATTGTCGCGATGGATTCTTCAGATGACCCCGCGGCTTGGGATTTTGTTAACTTATACGCCACTGTCACACTGCATACTAACAGCACCGCTACAATAATCGTCAAAAGTGTTCTCGATTTCAAAATCTACCCCATCCCTTTTATAAAATAGAACAACCCGCTAAAGAGCTAGCGGGTTGTTTCGTCACGAAGCTCTTCCAGTTCTTCTTTTGTAAATAAATATTTCTCATTACAAAAATGGCAAACCGCTTCGGCTTTTCCGTCTTCTTCTATCATATCTTGTATTTCTTTTTTGCCTAGTCCTAAAATGGCCGTTTCGAATCGATCTTTTGAACAAGAACAGTGAAATTTGACCGGCATTGTTTCGAGAACGTCCGGTTTTTGACCCAGAACTTCTTCTAAGATTTCTTCCGGTGTCAGGCCTTTTTGAATCAATTTTGAAATCGGTTCGATTTGAGATAATTGCTTTTCAATTGTTGAAATGGTTTCTTCATCAGTCCCCGGAAGAAGCTGAATGATGAATCCGCCCGCAGCGAGAATCGTGTTATCAGGATTCACTAGAACACCTACGCCGACAGATGAAGGGACTTGTTCAGAAGAAACAAGGTAATACGTGAAGTCATCACCGAGTTCACCCGAGACAATCTCTACTTGTCCCGTAAAATAATCACGCAAGCCCAAATCTTTTACGACACTGAGTGTTCCGTCAGTTCCGACCGCCCGTCTGACATCCAGTTTCCCTTGTTCATTGAGGTCAAAATGAACGTGCGGGTTTGATACGTATGCTCTTACCTCACCCTTTGCGTTCGCATCTGCGACAATGGCTCCGATCGGGCCGCCGCCTTCTATTTTGACTGTCAGCTTATCTTCACCCTTAAGCATCGCTCCGAGCATCAGAGAAGCTGTCATCGTCCGGCCGATTGCGGCTGATGCCGTCGGCCATGTGTCATGCCTTCTTTGCGCTTCGTTAACCATATCTGTCGTTCTGGCTGCATAAGCCCGCACTTTACCGTCATATGCAATTGCTTTAATTAAATAATCCATCGTTTACCTCCTATACGTGACCCACGCGATTTCGCTCATAAATGATTTCCAGCCCTTTCAGAGTGAGAAACGGGTCAACAATATCAATACAGTCTGATTCGTTTGCGATTAATGACGCAAGCCCGCCTGTCGCAATGACTTTCGGTTCCTGTGTTGCCTGCCATTTCATCCGCTTCACTATACCTTCAACTTGTCCGACATAGCCGAAAAGGATGCCGGACTGCATAGCGCTTACCGTGTTTTTGCCGATGATATTGTCCGGACGGGCAATTTCAATTCTTGGAAGCTTCGCCGCACGTGAGTACAGCGCTTCCGTCGAAATCGTAATGCCGGGAGCAATCGCGCCGCCCATGTATTGTTTGTTTTCATCAATGTAGCAATACGTCGTCGCCGTTCCGAAATCCACAACAATTAAGGGGCCTCCATACTGCTGGATCGCCGCAACGGCATTGACGATCCTGTCAGCTCCCACTTCTTTCGGATTGTCATACTTTATATTTAAACCTGTTTTCATTCCCGGGCCGACAACTTGCGGCTCGATGTGAAAGTATTTTGTGCACATTCTTTCTAAAGAAAACATAATCGGCGGCACCACGGATGAGATGATAATCCCTTCAATCTGTTCAAACATGAGTCCGGAATGTTCAAATAAGGAGCGGAGCAGCATGCCGAATTCGTCTTCTGTTTTGTGCCTGCTCGTTTCTATGCGCCAATGATATTCTAATTCCCCATCATGATATACACCAATCACGGTGTTGGTGTTCCCCACATCTATAACCAGTAACAACCTCTATCACCACTTTTGAATAGTTTCTAATCATAACATTTTCAACATTCTACAATACCATACACGATCTGCGGCTCTTTTGTAAACAAAACGAAACCAGTAAAAAAACCGCCGGTATACGCCGGCGGTTTTCATATCAGAAAGCGAACTATTCTTTCGGCTCGTCTTTCTTTTCGTCTTCTGTTTTAGACAGGATGTTTACTTTCACATCGTCTTTTTGAAGATGGTCATCTGAGAAATTGCGCTCAGGGAGTTTTCCGTGATCCACAAGATGCTTGATTTGTTCCGCATCTAATGTTTCCACATCAAGCAATGTCTGAGCAATCAATTCAAGCTTATCGCGATTTTCAGTCAGGATGGTTTTCGCACGCTCATAACATTCTTTAATGATGCGCTGAATTTCCTGATCGATTTCGTAAGCGATCTGATCACTGTAGTTTTGCTCGTTGTTGAAATCCCGGCCCAGGAATACTTGACCGCCTTGAGATTGACCGAACTGAAGCGGTCCGAGTTTTTCAGACATACCGAACTCTGTCACCATTCTTCTGGCAATGTTCGTTGCCCGCTGGAAGTCATTGTGAGCGCCCGTGCTGACTTCGCCGAAGATAATTTCCTCGGCAACGCGTCCGCCCAGAAGACCGACAATTTTATCGAGAAGTTCAGGTTTTGTCTGGAAGTAACGGTCTTCTCTCGGAAGCATGACCGCGTATCCGCCAGCCTGCCCCCTCGGAACGATCGTTACTTTATGAACCATATCGGCTTCATCCAGCACAAGTCCGATAACGGTGTGACCGCCCTCATGGTACGCCACGATATTGCGTTCTTTTTTCGATATGACGCGGCTCTTCTTCGCAGGACCCGCAATGACACGGTCCGTTGCTTCATCAATGTCGCGCATATCAATTTTCTTCTTGTTTTGACGGGCAGCAACGAGTGCCGCTTCGTTAAGAAGGTTTTCTAAATCGGCGCCTGAGAAACCGGGTGTTCTTGAAGCGATTGCTTTTAAGTTCACCGTTTCATCAAGCGGTTTGTTTCTCGCATGCACCTGTAATACGGCTTCACGGCCGATGACATCCGGACGGTCTACCGTAATCTGACGGTCAAAACGTCCCGGACGGAGCAATGCAGGGTCAAGAATGTCCGCACGGTTTGTCGCAGCGATAATAATGATTCCTTCATTCGCACTGAAACCGTCCATCTCAACAAGCAGCTGGTTCAGCGTCTGTTCGCGTTCATCATGCCCGCCGCCAAGACCTGCGCCGCGCTGACGTCCCACCGCGTCGATCTCATCAATGAAGATCAGACAAGGTGCATTCTTTTTCGCATTTTCGAATAAATCACGCACACGGGAAGCACCGACACCGACAAACATTTCAACGAAGTCAGATCCGCTGATGCTGAAGAAAGGAACGCCCGCTTCACCGGCTGAGGCTCTCGCAAGCAGCGTCTTACCGGTTCCCGGAGGTCCGACTAACAGCACGCCTTTAGGGATTCTGGCGCCAAGCTCGGCAAATTTGCGAGGATCTTTCAGAAACTCAACAACCTCAACAAGCTCCTGCTTCTCCTCATCCGCGCCGGCTACATCTTTAAACTTCACGCGTTTCTTTTCTTCCGTATACAGCTTCGCTTTGCTCTTTCCGAAGTTCATGACACGGCTGCCGCCGCCCTGAGCCTGATTGAGCAGGAAGAAAAACAGAATAAAGATGATGACAAACGGAATGATCGTCGTTAAGAACGTCACCCACCCGCTTGTTTCCTGTGCGGGATCAACTTTTACGTCCGTCTTTTTAATTGCGTCAAATATCTGGTCTGCTCCTTTTCCTTCAGGAACATGTGTTAAAAAGTACTGGTCTTTGTCGTATTTTTTCAGCTGTCCTTTTACCTCATAAACACCTCTGACAGGCTGAACCGATACGCTATCAACTTTCCCCTCATCAAGGTTCTTGATAAACGTACTGTACGACATATTTTCTGTTTTCGGGTTTGAAGTCTGGAAGTAACTCACAACCCCGATTACTACTAATAAAATAAGTAAATAAAAAATGGTATTACGGAAGACCCGATTCATTCCTTACCTCCTCCCACAGTAAGCACAACTATGTTCAATAGTACCATAGAAAATCATTCCAATACAACCGATAACCATCTCGGAAGCAGGCAGCCGATCAGCTTTCATAAATCGCCGGTTTTAATACTCCGATGTAAGGCAGATTGCGATAGCGTTCGGCATAATCAAGTCCGTAACCCACAACAAACGCGTCAGGAACTTCAAAGCCTACGAAGTCTGCTTTAATGTCCGCTTTTCTTCCGCTTGGTTTATCCAACAGGGTAACAATCTTAATTGATTTCGCTTTACGATATCGGAAGAGTTCTACGAGATAGCTCAAGGTTAACCCACTGTCGATAATATCTTCAATGATTAAGATGTCCCGGCCTTCTACAGATGTATCCAAATCTTTGATGATTTTGACTTCTCCGGAAGAAACCGTGGAATTTCCGTAGCTTGATACATCCATGAAGTCCATTTCCAAATATGTATCAATATGCTTTATAAGATCAGCCATAAAAGGAAGCGCTCCCTTTAACACACCGATTGCCAACGGAAACGTGTCGCTGTACTCGCTTGTTAATTGTTCTCCAAGCTGTTTTACTTTCTGCTGGATCTCATCTTCTGAGATCAGCACTTTTTCGATATCCTGTTTCATGTTAATGCTTGCCCCCTACACTTTTCATGCTGTCTATATTGTAATACAATGCGGTCACTGTTTGAAATCACAAGATCGTCAAAGATGGATTTTTTCAAGCCAGGCAGCCAGATAATTTCACCGCTCGCATCCGTTACAATCGGCCATTCGTCCCGATCCCGCAGAGGCAGTTTATGATCAATAAATATATCTTTCACCTTTTTCGAGCCATTCATCCCTTTAAGTTTGATCCGGTCACCGATTTTTCTCGTCCGGATTGTTAAAGGAAATTGCACCTTGTTTCTGCTTGTCATAAAAACAGCATTCCCATTTTTGATATGAGGGTCAGCCTGATCGGCCACCTCTATCATAAAGCCGTTGGGGAGAACAGCAGTCTCGCCTTCCGCTCCTTGCAGCTGCAGCTCAAAGGGAATTTTTTCACATTGCCATTGTTCAAATGTAAACAAACATGTCTGATATGATTTGACCACCTTCAGCCCTTTCGGAAAATCAAGCACTCCCGAGGCGCTTCCATTTTCCGCCCATTCGAGAAACTGCTGTATGTGGCGGGCGGAAAACGACGATGGAACGTTTTCATAAAGATAGTTTAATATTAGTTGAACTCCTCTTCTTTGTAAAGGTATCGGAAGGGCAAGCAATTGAGAGGAATTGACTTCAACCGATGTGTCAGACTTGCTTGTAATAACCTTATTCATTCGTTCTTTCGTTAATAACTGCAGGTATTGTTCGTCTTCTGTCAGTGCTTCACTCACCTTTTGAAACATTTTATGAACGTCAGGTGATTCATGTTTTAAAAAAGGAAGCACGGTCTTTCTGAATCTGTTTCTTGTATAATCGTCTTTTGCATTGCTCTCATCCGTTCTGTAGCTGAGCCCTTCTTGACGGCAGTATTCAAGGATTTCATCCTTTGCCGCATAGAGGAAAGGCCTGATCAGCCAGCCGGATGCAAATTCGCGGACGGGCTGCATTCCCGCAAGCCCTGCCCCGAGCGTACCTTTCGCAAGCCTCATGAGTATTGTCTCAACCTGGTCATCGCCGTGATGAGCCAGCGCCAAAAACTTCGCTTGGTGTTTTGTCATCAGATCTTCGAAAAACTGATATCTGCAATCACGCGCGGCAGCCTGCTTGTTCAGCTTATTCTTCTTTGCGTATGCAGAAACATCAATCTGTACCGTTTCGCAGAGGATATGTTCCGCTTCGCAATATGACTGCACAAACTTCATATCTTCTTCAGATTCAGGACCCCTGAACTGATGGTCGACATGCGCCGCTATGATAACGGAGGAATGCCCGAAGTGCTTATTCAGCATACTGAGAAGCGCCATTGAATCAGGGCCTCCGGAGACCCCGGCAATAATCGTTTCTCCCTCCGCCTGAAGATGATATGTTTTGAAAAAATCTTCCACGCTTTTCACAATGTCCCCCTCACAATGAGCAGGTTTTTTAAAGATATACATATCCTATCACTTTCATTCCCTCCAAGCAAAGAAGAAGCATGAGCGCAGGCGTCCGGCCGGCACTAGATAAGAAAAAAGACGATGTAAGCGAAATAAAGGGCGAGAACGCTGATTAAAATAAGTGTTGTTTCAAACAAACCATTGTGCTTTGCGGGTTTTTGTTTAGGTTTATACCGCGTTTGAGATACAGTGCCCTGCCGCGGTTTTGATTGCGGCGGCTTAGGCTTGGCGGCGGCTTTCCTTTTGCTCCCGGCACTCTGCCCCGCCGTCAGGATGTCATGCTTCATGGCTTCCGCAGACGGATATTGGCTGTTTAAAGCAGAAAACAGAACCTTCTTATACTTATTCAGAAACGGGTGGCCTTCAATGATAGAACGAAGCTGTTCTTTCGGCTGTCCTGACTTTTTGCACTCTTTCTTCTGGACACAGTGGATCATGATCATTGCGACAGCAAACAGGTCATAGGATGGTTCTGCTTTTCTTGTTCCATACCCCCAATAGCCCCTGTCGTAAAACTCCGTATACTCTTTAATCGCGCGGCCCTGTTTTGTCGTTCCCCCTACATCAATGCAGCGAATGGCAGCCGGTGGTCCGGTTACAATGAGATTGTCCGGTTTGAGGTCGCCAAAAACCCACCCTTGCTGATGAAGGACTGACAGGCTGGAAAGAAGCTGCACCATCAGCACCGGAATCCACTCCGCTCCCTTACTGCTGATATATTGCGGAAGAAGCGGCCCTTCTATGTACTCCATCACGTAAAAAGAGACATTTTTATTCAGCTGCGGAATAAACGCGTCGTCCGCATCAAAAAAAGAAGGCCCCATCGTTTGCGACCGGGCCTTTGAAAAGGATTTTAAGACATTCACTTCAGAGGTAACAGACATGCTGTCGCTGCTTATTTTCAAAGCGACCTGTCCGCCTGATGCTTCTGCCAGATATACAATACCGTTAGCCCCTTTTCCAAGCTGTTTGAGCAATCTGTAGGATTTGCCGTTCCATTTGCCCTGAATTGCCGTCCCCGGTGCCAAACTACATGCCAAACTCGTTAAAGCGTCGTTCATCATCTGCCAACATGCTCCTTCTTGAGCGGATTCTCTCAAACTGCTGCGTCGCTTCCCGGATAGCGGGGCCCGTAGGGGTGATACCGCCGGTCGACAGCTTCGCAAAAAGTGCAGAAAGGGATTCAAGCTTCGGCGTCCAATTCAGCACAAGCTCAACTTCCTGGCTTTTCCCGGGAAATATACACATTGCAAATTCATTTTGCCCGGCCCGGGAATTTAAACTGATGGAAAGATCGATCAGCGCTTCTTTCACCGTCGGCAGTTTCGGCGCCATACTCGCACTCGTATCAACCAGCACAAGCACTTGCAGATGAACCGTTTCGCCGAGTTCATCAACCACTTCCATCACTTCTCCGCGTTTTTCAGGAGAAAGCTCTTCCATTTCAACGTTTTTCCCTAAGATTTGTTTAAGCTCTTGATTGACGACACCTTGCAGCGTCTGGGTCATTGCTTTTTTCGTCACCATTTGAACCGTCTGAGACAATTGTGACGCATACACAACTTGATGGACGCCGCCTCCGGCCATGGCGATGCCTTCAACTTCCTTCATTGCTTCTTGGTCAATCGCGTTTTCTTCCATAATTCCTATAACATTCACCGTAATCCCCTGCTCCTTGGCGAAAGCCGCCATTGCGATCGGGTCTTCACCATGATTGGAGCAGCCATCTGTAATCAGCAGAACTTGATTTAAATGTCCCTTATTCACATACATTCCTCCCGGTGATACGATTAGTCCCATCTTCGCCAGAAGGAAAGTGATTTATACGAATGGATTAAGAAATCTCCTTTTTATTTTGGAAAACCGCCGGCACCGGTATGGAAGCCCATTTCGGCGTGTTGTGATCAATCCGGACAACAACCACTGTCATATCGTCTTCGATTTGGCCGGAACGCGTTCTGATGACCTCTTCCATTAATATATCAGCGATTTCCTGCGGATCTTCGGTTTTCAGCCCTTTCATTTTCCGCTTCATCCACAGGTCGTGGTTTTCAACGTGCTTCGGCCCTTCAAAAATACCGTCACTCATCATGACGAGCAGATCTCCCGCTTTTAACTGTTCACTTACAACCTCCACATCAAATTCATTGATGATGCCGATCGGCAGATTGCTGGCCTGCACTTTCATGACTTGATCTCCCCGCTTGATAAAACTCGGCGTTGAACCGACCTTCAAGAATTTGCAGCTTGCATCCTGAAGATCAATGATAGAAAGATCGAGAGTTGAGTAAATTTCGTCTGTCGTCCGTAAAGACAGAATACTGTTGATCGTTTTGATCGCTATTTTTTCATCAATACCTGATTCGAGAATTTTTTCGAGCAGCTTAATCGTTTCGTTGCTCTCATAATGGGCCCTCGCCCCATTGCCCATGCCGTCACTGATCGCGGCCGCATACTTTCTCGCCCCCAGTTCCATCATGCTGTAGCTGTCGCCGGAGACAAGGCCGCCGCCTTTTGCCGCATGAGCCGCGCCTGTCGATACCCGGTACGACTTGGTCGAACCGAACGCGACATGGCTGTAGCCATTCGGATGAGTCGAGTGCTGTTCGCTTTTGACAAGTATCTGCTCCTCAAGAATGTCAGACAGCATCGGGGCGATAATTTTCTCACTCTCGCCGTGTCCTCCGCTGAACGGGATTGTCATTTCGATATCAATATTGCCCTGCTCCAAGCTGTATATCTCGACATGCTGAATCTCGATTCCGAAATGCTGAAGCGCCTCTATCATTTGTTCTTCCTGAATAAAATGCTGCTCCCTCTCCCGTTTTATTTCCCGAGAAAAGTCCGCCATGACCTCAGAAACCCCCAACAGCTGCTCGGCAACAAGCCTTCTGCTGTCCTGAACTTTTCTCTTCAGTGTCAGATGGGCGTGATGGTGGGCAAGTTCGTCCTCAATCAGCTCTTCCACCTGTCTGGATTTGGAACAGTGCTGTTGAAACTCCTTTTTTAATCTGCGGTTTGAAGCATACTGTTTTTCTTCTGTTTCATGCATAACCTGTTTCATTAAGTCATATGTTTTATCAAAGTTTTGAACCCAGCATTTGCTTTTCTTATAGCAGGATTGGCAGGAGTGCTCGGTGATTTTGCTTAAAAAGAGATCCACTTCCCCTTCTTCCGCCTGCTCATCGGAAGACGTCTGATGAAAGGTGGCGAAGCTCTCCGACAAGGCATGAAACACATTGGAGAACTGGTCTACTTTCTGGGCGGTGACATCTCTGATTTTCCTCGCGTACTGCTGCTGTTCCTGACTGTGCTCAGCAGTTCCCGGTATGTATCGCGCCACCTTTTTCGTAATCGATTGGGGCGTAATCAAAAACAAAACAACGGCAATCAAAGATTCATAAAGGGTGGTCATTAATCCGGCAGACCCTTCTCCATATAATGAAATCAGCAGTGAGCCGATCACTAACCCGACTGCGGCTCCGGCTTTCTTTCCTTCTTTCAGCAGCCCGCCAAGAAGCCCGGAAAACGCAAGCAGACTCATTTGATAGAGGTTCCCGATATTCGCAAGCCCGAGGATCAGTCCGGTCACCACACCGACCGTACAGCCGATGCTTGCCCCGCCGACAAAGGAAAAACTCAGCACGACATAGCGGGCCAGGATATGTTCAGCCTGCATTCCCTGAAATGAAACACCGGCAAGCCCGGTTAAAACGGATGCGATCAAGATCATAAAACAGATGATTTCTTCTATTTTTAACGATTGCTTCACTTTTTTGATCGTGAAGATCGGCAGGCTTTGCAAAAAGATCAGCGTCAAAATAAAGGCCAGGCCCGCCTCGACAACAGCCATCACATAATCATAGGTGGTAAAAGCGCCGCTCTCAAAATAAACAAATCCGATTCTCGCCGCAGCCATAGAGAAAAACACCACGATCGGCAGCATCTTCACCCGGTCCTGCACGATATATGTACCGATTTTTGAAAATAGAGTGAAGACGGCCAAAGCTGTGAGAATCAATAAAGAGTGTTTCGGCGAAATGGTTAAAGCGCCCGCAAGTAAAGACAGACAAGCATAGAAGGCTTTATCTCTTCTGATCAAAAGCATCGCTCCGAAAAACGGCAGCGCAAACGGAAGAACCTCAGATAATATGAAAGCCCGTCCAAGTAAAAAACCGATCACGACATAAATGAAACCCTTATAGAAAAAAAGTGAATGCGCTTGATGGACTGTAAGCTTTGCCGCCTTTTCAAAAAACGATTGCAGTTTTTCCAGAGCTTGTCCCGCCATCGGCCCGTTCACTCTTCTTTCCGCTTTTTCCATTGCTCTCATCCCCCACCTGTTTTATTCGTTGCTTGTCATTATAAATGAAAGCCCAGATAGGATTTTGTCAAAAGAAGGTAACAATTCCAAAGAACTCTTCGACGCTTTCTCCCTTGTTCCCCTTTCCTTTCGTATTTCCTCCGACATTTCTCAAAAAGTTGTCTAAATATGAAAAAATCGGCTTCTGCAACAGAAGCCGATTCGCTTGATGACCCGTACGGGATTCGAACCCGTGTTACCGCCGTGAAAGGGCGGTGTCTTAACCGCTTGACCAACGGGCCAGATATATATGGTAGCGGCGGAGGGGATCGAACCCCCGACCTCACGGGTATGAACCGTACGCTCTAGCCAGCTGAGCTACACCGCCATATAAGGTGCTTATAAGCACAAGTTATATAATACAAAGGTTTCTTCATTCCGTCAACAGAAACTTTGAAGTTTTAATTTTCTGACTATAATGGCGCATACAAAAAAAGCACCCGCTGGGATAGACGGATGCTCCATGTATTTATAGAAAGCAGCAAGTTATCCTCTTCTTGCTCCGCGCCCTCCACGTTTTGATTCCGTGTTTCGTTTTAAAGATGATAAGCGGTCTTCGCTATCTTTAAGAAACTTGTTCATTTTCTGTTCAAAAGATTCTTTCGGACGGAAATCATTTCTAGGTCTGGCTTGCGGACGGTCTTTAGCTTTTTTAATTGATAAACCAATTTTCCCGTCTTTTTCAACGTTGATGACTTTCACTTCAACTTGATCGCCGACTTTTAAATGCTCGTTAATGTCTTTAACATAATTATCGGCTACCTCACTGATATGAACGAGACCGGTTGAGCCTCCAGGCAATTCAACAAATGCTCCGAAATTTGTAATACCTGTTATTTTCCCTTGCAACTTGCTGCCAACTTCAATCGACATAAAAAAAGTGCTCCTCCTTAGGCTTATAAAAAGATCGTTTGTTTAATTATACCTAAATAAAAATTTAAGTGTCAACAAGGCTACTTGCTCTTCTTTTCTACATTGAAGAGTATCTCACCATTTCCTGACATAAACAAGTCTCTTCTGGCAAGCTCTGTGACGTAATCCTCATCCTTTAATTTGGAAATTTCATCTTTTAAATCAGCCTGTTTCGCGTTCAATTCTTTCACTTGTTTTTCCAGCTGAGCTTTCTTTTCTTCGTTTGCGCTAAGGGAAGAGGTCTGTGACCACAGAGAACCCGCTAAGACAATAGCCGTCAACAACACAAGGGCGCCGAATACGATCAACCGTCTGAAAAGCCCTTTCCGCCTTCTTTTCATAAGCTGGGATTGCCGTTCAACCTGCTCTTTATAGTCGTTTTGGATTTCAGTTATTGTACGTTCTCTAGATAGATTCAAACCAGACGGTCCTCCTTTCACCTTTTCAAAATACGTATCATGGTCGATCTGATTGTTATGATTAGTTTCTTGCTCTTTTGTAAAAATCCTGCACTTTTTTGAAAATATCGTTTGAAAGTAAGACGCCACTTTTCAGGAAGAAGTTTCAATAATTGTTTCAACAGGAAAAACAGCGGATACAGCAAAAACGTTACGATCTTAAAAAGACACTTCGCAAAAAAGGCACTCACCCGATAGGAGTATAAAGAAACAACCGTGATCAGCCCGATGAGCAGCTTAAAGAGCAGAAGCACCGGACGGAACAGCACGTGCTGAATGAGCTTTTTTGCGAATTGGTAAAGAGACACCGCAAGATGAATGGCAAATTTCAGTATTTTTATATACATTCGTTTAAACAGGCTTTGGTACGTCGCAATCCCCAGTAAGACAGCCAAGAAAATGTATACCCTGAGTTCTCCTTCATTCACGTTGAGCAGCACATAGAAAAACAGCAGACCTTGTACAATCCAAAAGAGAATGTCATGAATGAATAACAGCCATCTGGCCGTTTTGGCGCGGCTGACAAACAGCCTGTATGTATCAAGCGACGCTCCGAGCCAGGCGCCCATACCGGTCATTGCCAGCATCGTATAAAATTGGGTGGTCAGCGTCATTTAAACAACTTGCTAAAAAACCCTTTAGCTTTATCCCCTTGCTGCTCGTCTAAATATACAAGGTCAAACACCCTGCCTTTTATAGATACAATCCCTTTTTCCACATCAAGATTTTTCATCTGCAGGTTCTCGCCTCTGACGGAAAGCATTCCCATAACCGTTTCCAGCAAAAACTCTTCGTTGTCAAAACTTTCTACATGCTTGACGCCCGAAATGTCTAAATGCTTTCTCCCTTTCATCGTTACATCATGCTGTTCCGGAACAGAAGAAGAACCTTTTTGCTCATAATATGAATTCATCTATTCAGCCCCCATATCCTCGATACTTTTAGCATTATTACTGCATTGTATGAGGCGGGAGCCTTGTTTAGAACAAGCCTATTCGCCGAGTTTTTCTTCTTTGACGATTGTATACATGCCCGCGGCTTCTTCTTTTTTCGTTGTTTCTTTCAATTCGTTTACCTTCACGGTGACAAGCTTCTGGCCAAAGCGGACCGTCAGTTCATCACCGGCTTTTACGTCTGAGCTGGCTTTCGCCTGATTCCCGTTAACGGTGATTCTCCCTTGATCGGCGACCTCTTTCGCCAATGTGCGGCGTTTAATTAATCTGGATACTTTTAAAAACTTATCAAGTCTCATATCAGAATCTCCTCTCCATTTCTTTTGCTTCATCCCACAATTTGTCCATTTCCTCAAGTGACATTGCGGTCAATTCAAGGCCCTTTGCTGCCGCTTCTTTCTCAATATAAGCAAAGCGTCTGCGGAATTTGTCATTTGTCATGGCGAGCGCTTCCTCAGGCTCAATTTTATAGTATCGGCCGATATTGACCAATGCAAATAAAACATCGCCGAATTCAGCTTTTAAGCTGATTTCATCTGCTGATTCGGCGGAAGCCTCTGCAGAAAATTCCTTCAGCTCTTCATTTACTTTATCCCATATATCCTGAACGTCATCCCAGTCAAAGCCGGTTTTTGCGGCTTTTTTCTGAAGCTTGGCCGCTTTTGCAAGAGAAGGCAGTGTTTTCGGCACGGCATCCAGCAATGAAGTGGATGTTGTTTGCTTTTCCGCCTTTTTGATTTCTTCCCAGTTGGCGACGACATCATGTTCATCCTGAACCTTAACATCCTTAAACACGTGCGGGTGCCGTCTGACCATCTTCGCACTGATGTCTCTGATGACATCATCAATTGAGAAATACCCCTCGTCTTCTCCGATCTGGGCGTGCAGCATAACCTGAAGCATGACGTCCCCGAGTTCTTCTATCATGTGATCCGTGTCCTCTTCGTCAATGGCCTCAAGCAGTTCGTAGCATTCCTCAATCATATACTTCTTTAATGACTGGTGTGTCTGCTTTTGATCCCACGGACAGCCGTTCGGCCCGCGAAGCTCGCGAATAATACTTCGGAATGCAGAAAATTCCTGGTAAAGGAGTTCTTCTTTTTTAATCGGCGGAACATACACGCTTGTTAAGTTATTTATTTCTACATTGCGGTCAAGCTCAAACAAAGGCACCTTGGTCATCTTTTCTCCCTTGCTTCCGGCTGCCGTGACGATGACCACTTCATAGTCGTCAGGCAATTTCTCCATAAGCGTCAGCTTCACCTCAGAGGCCGTCATTTGGTCATAAACCTGGCAAATGATCAGGTGATGGCGGAGTTCGAGCTCATCCGGCGTCATTGTTTGCGCATCCGTAAATTGAAACCCTTCAATCGGATCAATTCGCAATGCATTAAAAGTGGCATCCAAAAAGCTTTGCCCTCCGGCAGTATGAACAGCTGCCTGTTGTTCTTCCCGGCGTTCAAATAACAGCTGAACGGTTTTCTCAGCGACAAACGGATGCCCGGGCACAGCGTAGACGACATCCTCTTGCTTCGCTTTTTCAAACAGAATGTCCGCGATCTCTTCATAGACCGCTTCAAACTGATCATGTTTTTCATAAATATCATCAAAATACCGGATGTCCGCTTCCGTCTCTTGCTCTAATTCCGGAATCAAAGGGTGGTCTTTCGTTCTTATATATAAATGCTTCGCCTGAGTCAGCAGCTTATGTACGCCCACTGTCAACTGATCCATGTCTCCGGCGCCGAGACCGACGACCGTAATGTTACCTGCCATGTTTTTCTCTCCTCTTTTTCAATTTGCTTAAAGCACTGCCGAAAGGAAGGCCGCTCAGCTCTTCGTCCGTGAAAATCTTCATTCTTATCATACAATAAATAAACAATAGCCCTCCGATGACCGACGCAGACAGACTCTCACATACAGCTCCGGCCCTGCTGACAGGAACAAATAACTGCCATAGCTTCATATATACGAGCAGAAAGAAGACCATCAGCAGACTGCACCAGCACAGACGGGCAATCACGCCGCTGATATTCGTCAGCCAGCCCTTCGACCAAATTCTCCGGAGATTCAGGCACGCAACTGCGGCAAATGCCAAGACGGTCGCCAGTGCCGCTCCTGTAATACCCCAGCCGGGGACCAGCCAAACATTCAGCACCCATTTCAGCGCCCCTCCCGCCAAAACGGATACGGCGGGGAAAACGGTATGTCCCGCTCCTTGCAGAATCGCGGCTGCCGTAAGCGCAATCGAGGCAAAAAAGATAGATAAGCTGAATATTTGTAAGGTCTGCGTCCCCTCACTGTTTTGGAAAAGCATGATATTCACCGGCTCTAAAATGCAAAAAAGCCCGGCTGATGCACCGATCCCTACCGCAAGGCAGAGCTTGACGGCTGATGTCGCTTTCTCTTTTATGATAAACGGCTTATTCTCATGCACCGCTTTTGAAATTGAAGGAACCAATGACGCGGCGATACTGACGGCAAACACGGTTCCCAGCTGAAGGAGCGGCTGTCCGCGGTCATATATGCCTTTCAGCTGTTTCGCGGCATGGCTCTCCGTCCCGTCTGAAAGCAGTGAATATAAGTTTAAGGCGTCTACAAGCTGAATCAAAAGCATGAGTACACTGCTGATACAGATGGTGACTGAATAAAGCAGCAGCTTTTTTACAATGACGGCCGTTTCGATATGTCCGCCGTCTTTCTTGGTTTCTTCCCGCTTATACCAGAAAACAGCCAATACACAAAGGGCCGCCAAGCTTCCGGCAATTGATCCCGAGGCCGCCCCCGCACCAGCCGCGTATAATGAACGGCCGCTTTTCAAAAGCCAGAAGGATAAACCGAGAAGCACCGCCACGCGAAGAAGCTGTTCCGTAATCTGGGATAAGGCTGACGGCATCATATCATGCACGCCTTGGAAATACCCCCGGAAAACCGCCGTAAACGGAAACAGTATGAAAGCGAACGCCGCGACCCTTATCAGCATCACAAGGCGGTCGTCACCCATAAAACCGGCCAACGGCGCCGCGCCGGCATACATGAGCGCAAACAGAACAAGTCCGGCCGCCGTGACATAAAGGGCGGAAATTTTCATTATTTTTTGTTTATGATCGCTATAATCGTTCATTAATTTTGAGATGATTACCGGAAAACCGGATGTTGACAGCATGACCGCGATCCCTAAAAACGGATACACCTGCTGATAAATGTAAAATCCGACGTCACCGACAATATTCTGAAAAGGAACCCTGTACACGGCGCTTAATATCTTCGTCACGATGCCCGCAACGACGAGCACAAAAGCACCTTTCCATGCCGATTGCCGCTTGGCGCCAACTGAATCGTTCATCCAAAAGCTCCTTCCAGCCGCTAGAAAATTACGTCTATAAAACGAGCTTATTATATCACAATCCTAACGGCCGAACCGATAGAGAGCACATATGAATATGAAAAAGAACAGCACTTGTATAAGAGCTGCTCTTTCTCCGTTTTCTTATTTCAATAATGGTAATAAGACCTACTGCTCCATTTGTCTCGCCAAAAAACTGGCTGCCGTTTCTACCGCTTTATGTTCTACTTCTCCAAGTGCCTGTTCTTTGGAAAAGATGACCACGGCACCGATAGGATCGCCATTTGCCACGATCGGAGCTATTGTATAGGAGCTCATATCTTCATCAATGTCATTAACAAGCTGCGCGGACTTCACGTCGTTTTCTACCACTGAGCTGCGCTGATCCATCGTTTTTTCGAGCAAATCGCTGATGGCTTTGTTCAGAAATTCTTTTTTTGAACTGCCTGAAACGGCAATATACGCGTCACGGTCGCAAATCAAGACGGAATGGCCGAGACTGTCATACAAAGCATCTGCATATTCCTTCGCAAAATCGCCAAGCTCACTGATAGGAGAATACTTTTTCAATATAACTTCTCCGTCGCGGTCAACGAATATTTCAAGCGGGTCTCCTTCCCTGATTCGCAGTGTTCTCCGAATTTCTTTAGGAATGACGACCCGTCCTAGATCATCAATACGACGTACGATACCTGTAGCTTTCATCTCTCTGGTGCCTCTCTTTCATGTGATGATATTTAAGGGAAAGTACTAAAGCTCTTTACTTTATGTAGCTTCCGCCACTCGCTTGAAATTAGTATCCGTCACATCAAATGTAATATACACCAGAGAGTAACAATTTTTATGAAGACGCGATTGTTTCTTTCTTCACATCCTGAAGGCCTTTCAGCATGCCGAGCACGGTTTCCAGCCACTCTTCCGTTTTACGGCCTTTCGTCTGTACTGAGATTTTCAGCTTTTTCCCTTCCATTCCCAGTCCGATCTGCCGGCCGTATTTATTGCCGAGTTCGAACAATTTCTGGCCGTCAATCTGTGCGCTGGCCTCTTCAGAAATGGTAAATCTGATCGCGTCTTTATCCTGCTTGATGAGTTCGACGCGTTCATATTTTCCGTATACCTTCATCTCAGCAACCGTAAACAGCCATTCAACCTCTTTAGGGTAGCTGCCGAACCTGTCGATGATTTCATCTTGAAGCTCATTTTTCTCCTCAATTGTGGCGATTGACCTGAACCGTTTGTACATGTCGATTTTTTGCTTGCCGTCTTGTATATAGTTCTCAGGAATATACGCGTCAAGCTCGATATCGATTTCTGTCTCAAACTGTTCGCTTTTCGGAATATCGCCTTTCCGCTCTTCAATCGCTTCCTTGAGCATTTGCGAGTACAGGTCAAAACCGACTGAGTCGATAAAGCCGTGCTGCTGCGCGCCGAGAAGGTTCCCCGCTCCCCTGATCGTCAAGTCACGCATGGCGATTTTAAAGCCTGATCCCAGCTCGGTAAATTCTTTAATCGCCTGCAGCCGTTTTTCCGCCACCTCAGTGAGCACTTTGTCTCTGCGGTACGTAAAATACGCATAAGCAACGCGGTTGGAACGGCCGACCCGTCCTCTCAGCTGATACAGCTGAGACAGCCCCATTTTGTCTCCGTCGAACACAATCAAGGTATTGACATTTGGTATATCTACGCCTGTCTCAATAATAGTCGTGCTGACAAGGACGTCTGATTCCCCTTCCAGAAAATTGAGCATGACGCTTTCCAATTCATTTTCGGTCATTTTTCCGTGGGCATATGCCACTTTCGCATCGGGAACAAGCATGGAAATTTCATCAGCCTTCCGCTCGATGTCATCCACGCGGTTGTACAAGAAATATACCTGTCCTCCGCGCGCCAGTTCTCTTTCGATGGCTTCCCGCACAAGCGCGCCGTTGTATTCCACGACATATGTCTGAACAGGGAAACGGTTTTCCGGCGGCGTTTCAATAACAGATAAGTCCCGCACACCGAGCATGGACATATGAAGCGTACGCGGTATCGGCGTCGCTGTAAGAGTCAGCACATCGACATTGGCTTTGATCTGTTTGATTTTTTCCTTATGCGTTACGCCAAAGCGCTGCTCTTCATCAATGATGAGCAAGCCGAGATCTTTATAGACGACGTCTTTAGATAAGAGCCTGTGGGTTCCGATTACGATGTCTACCGTTCCGTTTTTCAGGCCTTTAATCGTTTCATTGGATTCTTTTCTCGTTCTGAATCGGCTGAGAAGACCGATGTTAATCGGATAGTCCTGGAAACGCTCCATAATGGTTTCATAATGCTGCTGCGCGAGTATTGTCGTCGGCACAAGAAGCGCGACCTGCTTTCCGTCGGCGATCGCTTTAAAGGCCGCTCGGATGGCTACCTCCGTCTTCCCGTAACCCACATCACCGCAAAGCAAACGGTCCATCGGGCGCTCTCTTTCCATGTCCTTTTTAATCTCCTGAATGGAACGGAGCTGGTCCTCTGTTTCCTGATAAGGGAAAGCAGATTCGAACTGCCGCTGCATTTCATGATCCGGCGAGAACGCATAGCCTTTGCTTGCTTCCCGTTCCGCATAAAGCTTAATCAGATCATCGGCAATATCCTGAACGGAGTTTTCAACTTTTTTCTTCACCCGTTTCCATTCACTGCCGCCCAGTTTATAAAGCTTCGGTTCTTTTCCTTCAGAGCCGACGTACTTCTGCACCTGGTCGATTTGTTCTACAGGGACGTACAGCTTATCGCTGCCCTGATAATGAATGTTGAGGTAATCTTTATGAATGCCTTTGATTTCTAGTGTTTCGATCCCCAAATACTTACCGATCCCGTGGTTGACGTGGACGACATAGTCACCGACCTGAAGCTCGGAATAGCTTTTGATCCGTTCGGCATTTGTCAGCTTCTGCTTTCTCGGCTTTTTCTTGATTCGGTTTTTGAACAGCTCTTCCTCCGTAATGACGGCCAGCTTCATCAGCGGCAGTTCAAAACCGGATTGCAGCTCGCCTTCCATGACATAGACCTGTCCTTGCACAAGCGCTTTGGAGCTGTCCGTTTTTGCGGCTTCAATTTCGTAATCAGCCAGCACGGATGCCAATCTGTCGGTTCTGTCCTTATTTGCGCCTAAAAAGACGACGGTGAAGTTTGATTTCTTAAAGCGCTCCATTTCACCTGCGAGCACATTCATCTGCCCGTGAAAACTCTGCATCTGCCTGCTTGTCACATTCACGATATTCTGAGGGCTTGTATGCTGGACATGACGCAAAAATAATGAATAATAAATAGCCGGGCGCCGCTTTTCGCTCATAAGCTCCTGAAAGCTGAAGGATAAATGAATGTCATGCAGAATTTTCCCTTCCTCGAGCAGACTTGTCATAAATTCGGCCTCTTCTTTTTGCAGCTGATCCTCCATTTCATGAATGCGGCTGACCTCGTCTAACAGTAACAACGTGTCTGCCGGTGTATAATCTAGCAAACTAGCAGGTTTTTCGTAAAAGTACGAGAGATACTTCACAAGTTCCTGATCAGTCTGTCCCGTTGATAACCGTTCTTTATCATGTGAGATATTGATATGAAGCATTTCCTTTTGTTTGTCCTGCTTCAGCTTTTTCAGACTGTCGGCCAGCCCTTTATCGAGCCTTTCCATTGCCCGGGCTTTTTCTTCCGCCCTGATGATCAATTCCTTCGCCGGTCCGATCGCCACATGTTTGAGCGTCTCAATTGATCTCTGGTCATCAGAATTGAAGCTTCTGATGGAATCGACCTCCGTATCAAACAGTTCAATTCGCACCGGATGCTCCGACGTCAGCGGATAAATGTCGATAATTCCGCCGCGAATACTGAATTCACCGGGTGCAGAAACCATATCGGAACGCTCATACCCCACCTCTACAAGGCGCGCGGACAGCTGATCCGGTTCTATTTCGTCTCCGAGTGAAATGACGATCTGGCTGCTTTTCCACAGCTCCTTCGGCGGAAGCATTCTTCTCACTGCCGCAACGGGCGCCACAACGACCGGCGCTTCTCCGTTTGTTAATCTATTAATGACATCAAGCCGCTGAGCGCGCAGTTCAGGGCTCGCTACTGCAATTTCTGAAGAAATCAATTCATTCACGGGGTATAAAAAAACAGATTGATCCCCGAGAAGCGCCGTCAGATCTTCCGTCACTTTTTGGGCCTGATATAAATTATGGGTGATAAAGAAAATCGGCCTTTTCGTTTCCTGTGCAAGGGCGGAGGTAAAAACAGAACGCGCGGAACCTGACAGACCCGCAAGCAGCTGTTCCTTCAGCCCCTCATGTAAACCGTTGACAATGGATTTAAAATCATCGCTTTCTTTAATAAAGGTTTGAATGTTGTCCATATGGGCCCTCCTCTCTATTTTCTGCAAGAACAGAAAAACGCTTTGGTCTAGAATCTACACCAAAGCTTCTTATTGAATAAATGTGTTGTGTTCATGGTAGTGCGGATTGCGCTCCAGCGCCTCTTGGCAGTCTTCACAAATTGTAAGAACATGGACATCTCCATTGTCTTTATATGAAATCATATCGTTTCTTTCCTCATTTGTTAAGTGCTGAAATCCAAGTGACTGTGTCGGCACCGTCGAATATTCCAGGCTCCCTACCTTAAAGCCGCAGTGGCGGCAGAAATAATGCAAAGCCATACGTTGGACCTCCTGATGTGAAAAAATCATTTTTCCCTAGTATGGTCTCCCATTATTTATCTTATACATTTGCATTAAATTCGTTCATGACTTCTAAAAAAGGTTTCGTTAAGGAAGCTTCGCAGGCTTTTACGGTTTTTGAGACGGCATCATTGATATGCGGCGCTTCTTCCTTCGTAAAAGCTCCCAGTACATAGTCAACGACTTTCATTCCGTTGACGGGGCGGCCGATTCCGATTCTGACCCGGTCAAATTCAGGGGTTCCGAGGTGCTGTATAAGCGATTTAATTCCGTTATGTCCGCCTGCGCTCCCTTTCGTCCGGAGCCTGATTTTTCCCGTCGGAAGATCAAGGTCATCGTATATGACTTTCAGATCTTCATGATCGGCATCATAATAATCCAGTAGCGGCCGCAAACATTCCCCTGATAAATTCATATATGTAAGCGGTTTAACAAGTAGAACTTTTTTTCCGGAAACAAACCCCATTCCGTAAAGTCCGTTGAATTTCGTTTTATTCAATTCAATATTCCATTCTTTAGAAAGCTCGTCAATGGCCATAAAGCCGACATTATGTCTCGTGTTCTCATAGGTTTTCCCGGGGTTACCGAGACCGGCAATCACAAGCATCGTAAATCCTCCCTCAACATCGCTGTAATTCTTCTCATTCTAGCACAAAAGACGTAACCTCGGGCGGGTTACGTCTTAAAGCGCTTATTGATTTTCTCCTTCGGGCTCTTCCCCAGGAGACGGTTCTGCATCTTCTTCGAATGCTTCCTGCTTAGGAGGAAGGATGGAAGCCACGACTTCTTCCGGATCGTTTGTAAATGTATAATTGCCGTCAGCAGTCAGATCTGCGATGGTCAGCACATCATTCATCTCAAGTCCTGAAATATCAACATTGATTGTCTGAGGGATGTCCTTCGGTCTGGCCTTAATCGAAAGCTCATGCAGCGGCTGCTGGATGACGCCTCCGTCTTTGACTCCCTTCGCCTCTCCCGTCAGCTGAATCGGCACCTCGGCCTCCAGCTCCTCACTCATATTCACGACTTGAAAATCGGCGTGCGTCAATTCGTTTTTGAGCGGGTCTGTCTGAAGATCAGTCACCATAACCGATTGCTGATTTCCGTTGACATCAATTGTGATAATCGTGTTTTTTCCTTCGTCCCGCAATGTTTTAAGCAATTCGACACTGTCTAAAGAGACAGGCGTATTCGTTGTTTCTTTACCGTATATAATCCCTGGAACATGTCCTGAATGACGGATTTTCCGAAGCGTCGAACGTTTAAAATCTGTTCTTTCATTTGCTTTTAAAGTTGCCATATTCAGCACCATCCTAATTATCGTTTTATCGTCCTATTAGAACAATACCCACAATAACTGGGATTTAAACCTTAAAGTTTCGGTTTAGCTGAATAAATAGCTGACAGATTGTTTCTCGTGAACGCGGATAATCGCTTCAGCCAGAAGCGGTCCGACAGAAAGCTGCTTAAAGCGTTCGATTTTTTTCTCATCAGGAAGCTTAATGCTGTTCGTTACGACAAGCTCCTTGATTTTAGAGTTATTGATCCGCTCAACGGCAGGACCTGACAGTACAGGGTGCGTACAGCATGCATACACTTCTGCAGCTCCGTTTTCAACCAGCGCGTTAGCGGCAAGTGTGATTGTGCCGGCCGTATCAATAATATCATCGATCAGAATCGCTGTTTTACCTTCCACGTTACCGACGATGTTCATCACTTCTACCTCATTCGGTCTAGGACGGCGTTTGTCGATAATCGCGATCGGCGCTTTCAGACGGTCCGCAAGTTTGCGGGCGCGCGTCACACCGCCGTGGTCAGGAGAAACAATAACGATATCTTTCAAGTCTTTACCTTCAAAGTAATGGCCTAAAATCGGAACACCCATTAAGTGGTCAATCGGAATATCAAAGAAACCTTGAATTTGCGGCGCGTGTAAATCAAGCGCGATCACGCGTGTCGCACCCGCTGTTTCAAGCAGGTTTGCAAAAAGTTTTGCCGTAATCGGTTCACGTGATCTTGCTTTTCTGTCCTGGCGCGCATAACCGTAGTACGGAATCACAATGTTGATTGTTTTCGCGGAAGCGCGCTTTAAAGCGTCAACCATAATCAGCAATTCCATGATGTGCTCGTTGACCGGCGCACTTGTAGACTGAATGATATAGCAATCACAGCCGCGAATACTTTCTTCTATGTTGATCTGGACCTCTCCGTCACTGAATCTTGTAACAGAGCACTTTCCTAATTGAACCCCTACATTATCCGCGATTTCTTTTGCAAGTTCTGGATTTGAATTCAAAGAAAAAATCTTTAAATTCTTATCTCCGTATTCGTTAGACATGGTAAACCTCCGATTTTAGGATTATTTTTTATGAATGTTTTTCACATAATCTTCTTTATTTACTTGTCTTGCTCTGGCAATGGCAAGCGCTTCGCCCGGCACATCTTCAGTTACGGTTGAACCCGCAGCGACGTACGCGCCTTCTCCCACTGTAACAGGAGCGACCAGATTGGAGTTGCAGCCAATAAAGGCGCCGTCTTCAATTTTGGTTAAATACTTTTTCTTCCCATCATAATTGACCGTGATGGAGCCGCAGCCCAGATTCACATCCGTGCCCACTTCGGCATCACCGATATAGCTTAGATGAGATGCTTTGCTTCGGTCGCCGAATTGTGTTTTCTTGATTTCAACAAAGTTTCCGATCTTCACTTCATTGCCGATTGCGGAATCGGGTCTGATGTGAGCAAAAGGACCGATATTTACATCATTCCCAACTTTGCTGCGATTGACAACGGATTGTTTAATCACAGTGCGGCTGCCGATTGAGCTGTCCTCTATCTCAGTGTGGGGGCCGATGACGCATTCATCGCCGATTTCAGCTTGTCCCTTTAACACAGTTCCGGGATAAATAACTGTATCTTGTCCGATACGTGCGTCAGGTGAGATGTACGTATTCATCGGATCGATTAAAGTGACTCCGTTCTGCATATGCCGTTTGTTAATACGCTCTTTCATATACATTTCAGCCTGAGAAAGAGCGACTCTATCATTCACTCCGAGCGTCTCTTGGAAGTTACCAGTCTGGTAAGCGGCAACAGTTTCGCCTTCGTCTTTGAGGATTTCGATCACATCCGGCAGATAATACTCGCCTTGGGCATTTTCATTCGAAACCTGTTCGATGACACGAAAAAGAGCCTCGTTATCAAAACAGTACGTTCCCGTGTTAATTTCTTTCACAAGACGTTCTTGCTCCGAAGCATCCTTGTGCTCCACGATTTTTTGAACGGCGCCGTCTTCACTGCGGATGATTCTTCCGTATCCGGCGGGATCGTCGGCAACGGCCGTTAACACCGTGGCTTTTGCACCTTTGTCTGTATGTTCATTCAGCATGGCTTCCATCGTCTCCGCCGTCAGAAGCGGTGTATCGCCGCAAATAACGATCGTGACACCCTTTTCTCCGTGAAGAAATGGTTTTGCCTGTTTGACCGCATGAGCCGTACCGAGCTGTTCTGCTTGGAGAGCGTAATCGCTTTTCTGTCCGAGCTGCTTCTTCACATCTTCGGCGCCGTGTCCTACGATGGTGACAAGCTTCGCTAAAGATAATTTCAGAGCTTCGTCTGCGACGTGCTCTACCATAGGCTTTCCGCATACCGGATGAAGGACCTTGTAAAGCTTCGATTTCATTCTCGTTCCTTTTCCGGCAGCTAAAATCACTGCAAACCGCTTATCCATTTAATGGCCTCCAATATCCCTTTTATCCATAGAAAAATATATCCTAAATAGCTGTTGATTTCAAGAAGACATCAAAAAGTGCAAGAATTTTCTATGTAATCGCTTTATTACTGAAAAATCAGATTTAAAAAAGGACTGCCGGAAAAGGCCTTGTGTCAGCCTTTATCAGCAGTCCTTACATTTTGTTATGTTTAAGAAGCCCCGGCTTCTTCATATTCTAATGCTTCAGAATCACCCAAACGATGATACTCATTTAAAACAGCATCCTGGATCTTGCCCCGCGTGCTGGAATTAATAGGATGAGCAATATCGCGGAATTCTCCATCAGGGGTGCGTTTACTCGGCATCGCAACGAAAAGACCATTGTTTCCATCAATCACACGAATATCATGTACGACAAATTCGTGATCCAGCGTGATGGATGCAATCGCTCTCATGCGACCATCGGTATTCACGCGGCGTAATCTTACGTCAGTAACTTCCACAGTAGTTCACCACCTTTTCCCTATATAAAAGCATTAGTCTAACAATTCCACGATTCTTTTTAAATTCCTGCACGTTTCAAAAAGTTTTTTTGAAAATATAGGATATACATACACAATTAGGTGATAAACCATATTTGGGGATCATATACTGCATAAAAAAAGTGATCCCGGAGACGGAACCACTTTTCTGAGATTTAAGATTTCACCAGCGCAATGACTTCAATTTCCACGAGAGCGTCTTTCGGCAGTCTCGCCACTTCCACACAAGACCTTGCCGGCTTATGTACATCAAAGTATTGTCCGTACACCTCATTCACTTCCGCAAACTGCTCCATATCAGCAATAAACACCGTTGCTTTGACAACCGTCTCGAGAGAAGCGCCCGCTTCTTTCAGCACAGCTTTTAAATTGCTGAACACCTGATGCGTTTGCTCTGTGATATCACCGTTTACCATTTCTCCTTCAGCAGTAAGAGGAATCTGGCCTGAGCTGTAAAACATGTTGTTTACGATGATTCCCTGTGAATATGGCCCGATCGCTGCCGGCGCGTGTTTTGTATGGATTGCTTTTGTCATTTTTCTGTCTCCCCATTCTTTAAATGCTGTTCTTTAAAAAATCGCAGAAAATTGCCGTTTTGAATCTCAATCGTTTTGTCTTTCATATTGATGGTTGAAAGCGTGAGCAGTGACATGTATTCATCGACAAGCCGTTCGTTCACTCCCTCGGCTTCAACCAAGACGCCTATTCCCGCAACGTTTGCATTAAACTCATCAAGCAGGCTGATCATGCCGTTAATGGTGCCGCCGGCTTTCATAAAATCGTCAATAATCAAAACGTTCGAACCCGTAGCCAAACTTCTTTTCGCAAGCGACATCGTTTGAATGCGGTTAGACGACCCTGATACATAATTGATGCTCACCGTGGAGCCTTCCGTCACCTTATTGTCTTTTCGCACGATGACAACCGGAACGTTCAGATAACTGGCCGCTGCGTAAGCAAGAGGGATTCCTTTTGTCGCAACGGTCATCACCACATCAATCTCCCGCTCCGCAAAAACGGAAGCAAAAAGCCTGCCTACATGAGAGAGGACAGATGGTTTTCCTAAGATATCCGTTAAATATACATAACCGCCCGGAAGGATACGCTCAGGATTTACTAAAGACTGTCCCAGCTCCTGTATAAACGCTTCTGCTTCAGCCTGTTTCACTTTCGGAATGTATTTGACGCCTCCGGCAGCTCCCGGCACTGTAAGCAGCGTCCCAATGCCTTGCTGTTCAAAGGTCTGTTTAATAATCGTTAAATCTTCACTGATTGATGACTTTGCTGATTGATACCGTTCTGAGAAAAACGTTAACGGTATTAATTCATGCGGATGGGTTAACAAATAATTTGTTAAGTCCACCAATCTGCCGCTGCGACGAAACTTCATGAACTTACCCCCAAAATCCGAATAATTTAAAAATAATATAACTTAACATACGGATTTAATCAAGAGCATTCTGTTCGCCGATCATCCGCACCGCGTACACTTGATCACAGAAACCTCTTAACCCGTTATAAATCCGCTGCACCTTCGATTCGTATTGAACCAAACCGAATACAGTCGGTCCGCTTCCGCTCATTAACACCGCATCAGCGCCGAAGCGTTTCATTTGATTTTTAATCATCGCCACCTCGGGATGGAGGCTGAGCGTAACCGACTCCAATACGTTTCCTAATTGTCCGCATACCTTTTGGAAGCTTTTTTCTTCAATCGCGTCAATCATCGCCTGCACATCAGGATGCCGAACCTGCTGTAAGTTCAGCCGGCGGTACACTTCGGCAGTCGATACCCCGATCGTCGGTTTGGCGAGCACGACCCAGCAATGAGGCGGAGCACTGATGTGCCTGATCTTCTCACCGCGTCCGGTTGCCAGAGCAGTGCCCCCGTATACACAGAAGGACACGTCTGAACCGATTTCAGCTCCAAGCTCCGCGAGCTCTTCGACAGAAAGCTTTAAATCCCAAAGCCTGTTCAGCCCTCTGAGCGTGGCTGCCGCATCGCTGCTTCCGCCGGCAAGCCCTGCCGCTACAGGAATCACTTTTGTAATCATAATGGAAACGCCTTTTTTGACTTGAAACCGTTCTTTAAGCAGTTTGGCTGCCTGATAAGCCAGATTCCTTTGATCATCCGGAACAAAGCGATTATGCGACGCCACTCTGATAACGTTTTCGGGCAGTTCTGTCAGTTCAATCCGATCTGCCAAATCAATTGTCGTCATGATCATCTCCACTTCGTGATAACCATCCGGGCGTTTACTCGTCACATCGAGGGACAGATTGATTTTGGCCGGCGCTTTTTCTAAAATACGCATAGCTTTCACCTACTTCTCCATCTAAACATAAGTATGAACATTGTATCACATTTGGAGACCCGGAGGTACTTATCCGAAATTGACGCCGGTTTTGAATGCCGATAGAAAAAACCGGGGAACGGATTGTCCCCCGGGCCACTGCATTATCGGTTATTTTGGTTCTGAGCCGCCATCTGCTGTTCGGCAATCTCAATCGCGCGTTTTACCATATTCCCGGCGTCACGCGCCCGAATGCCTCCCCAGCCCTCGTTTTTCACCGTATCGTAAAAACCAAGGTCCTTCGCCAGCTCATATTTGAACTCATCTGACATAACTCCACGACGTCTGCCCAAACGAAACAACCCCTTTTATAGAATTGATCACCATTCGTGCACGCCACGATAAAACATGTGACACCTATAGCTTCCGTTTAATCGGCTGAAACTTTCGAGGGAATAATTAGAAGAGCTTTAGAAGGCAAAACAAAAAGCAGTAAACAAAAGGTTCACTGCCCATTAAAATGCTACTGAGCTTGCCGCATCGTCATTGAATGTCAATTCAACAGTCTCAGTCAGAATATCAGCATAACTGTATGAAACTCTTTCAAACGAATTCTCGTCTTGATCTAGTTGTATCACAAAAACAGAAGGGTACGTCTCAGCTAAAATGCCCGAACGCTCAATCGTTTTTCGGCGGCCGCCGTTTGCTTTTAACGTAAGCCGTTTACCTAAATTCCCATCAAGCGATCTTTTTATATCGGACAACGTCTTCGCCATTGCATCCACCTCACTACATTTATTGTACAACAAGAGCCCAATTTTGTCAAATAAAATTTAAATTATATCAACGTTAATAAGTCATTGTCAACAAAATTATTTTGACAAAATTCTATTGATTTCTGCGTTATTTTTCACAAGTTCCGGAAATTTATGTATCAATATGTAAAATAATTAACCCGCATAGCGAAATATATGCGGGTTTTATCACTCATCCATTTGATTTATACGGCATACCGACACGCAGCACACCCTTCGTTTCAATTCCTCCCAGCCCTTTCTCTCTCGTCAGCGTATTTCTCAGAACATCCCATACATTGATCCGCTCCATAAACGGAGTGAAGCTGATTTTCGCGACAATATATACCGGGTCAAGCGCGTGGATATTGACGCGTGACGGAGAACTTGCGAAATTCGCGCCCGCTCTGATTAAAGACTCGAAATGAGATTGGCAGGCCCCCGCGAATATGACCAGCTGATCCAAATGAGGGACTTTACGCCTCGCTCTTTGAACGGTTTCGACAAAGTGTTTGGAATGCCTGTAGGCGCTTAAATCGTTCACGCCTCCCTTATGCTTGGAATATGCATCATGGCCGGTGATGACTAAAATATCCGGCCTGTATTTATCAAGCAGCTCGTCAATTGATGCCGGCATTTTTTTCTCATGGCAATGAATTCCGTATACCGGCACACCGATTTTTTCATAAAAGTTCAGGCACTTTTTCAAATAGGCCTCATCGCCGTCCAGATGCAATACCTTTCCGGGCATATGAAAGTAGTGCTCCTGATGCTGATATTGATTTGTCGCATAATATTCCTGTTTTTCCCGAAGCAGCTTATAATCCTGGCGGAGCAGCTCGAGAGATTCATTCATCCTGCTTTCATCTCTTTTCTTTCTCATGGCCTGTTCGTCTTTTCTGACAGGCTCCAAATCAGAAAAATCAGCATCCGCAATCAATCTGACTTCGTCACCATGCAGGATGGCAATTGAATTTCCGTTGTTTGTTTGTTCTATACCGATAATGCGAAATAAAACATCCATTTGATAGGATTTCCTGGCTACCATATCTCCTATTTGAAATTGCACGTTACCCACTCCACAAATAGACTAAGCCTCATCATGAAAGAAGTCTTGGCAAATACACCTCTTTCCGCTGCGGCGCTTGATGTTTCAAGCTTTTCTTGCAGTTGAATGAATAAGGTTCTCCTCTAGCCTATGTAGCGGCAGTCCAAGTGGTGACGCAAAACAAAAAGCCCTCTTAGAAAAGGGCTTTATGCAATCCGTTGGACAGGAGCGCGAATTCTTCTATGGACAGGGATTCACCGCGCCGCTTTCCGTCAATATTCGTTTCTTGAAGAACTTCTTCAATTTGAGCTTTTTTCTCTTTTCCGCCCGGAAGATTGTTCACAAGGTTGTTAAGCAAGGTTTTCCGGCGCTGTGCGAAGCTTGCTTTAATCAGCTGGAAGAAAAACGGTTCATTATCGACGTCAACCGCCGGGCCGTCACGAAGCAAGAGACGGATGACGGCAGAATCGACATTAGGCTGAGGCACAAACACCGTTTTCGGGACGGTCATGACGGTTTTGGCCTCCGTATAGAACTGAACCGCAATGGAAAGCGATCCGTACTCCTTAGAGGAAGGATCAGCGGCCATTCGCTCAGCGACCTCTTTTTGCAGCATCACGACAATTCCTTTTAACGGAAGATGTTCTTCCAAAAGCTTCATGATGATCGGCGTCGTCACATAATATGGGAGATTCGCCGTCACCATAATTTCATCACAATCCTGAAACTGCTCTTCAATGACAGATTTGACGTCTGCTTTCAGCACATCTTGATGAATGATCGTTACATTGTCATACGGAGACAGCGTATCATTGAGAATGGGCAGCAGGCGCTGATCAATTTCAAACGCGACGACCTTTTTTGCCCGTTTGGCAAGCTGCTCTGTCAGCGCGCCGATTCCGGGCCCGATTTCAATGACTCCGGTCCGATCCGTAATTTCCGCATGGTCCACAATTCTGTCCAATATATTTGTATCAATTAAGAAATTCTGCCCCAGACTCTTTTTAAAAGAGAAACCGTACTTTTTCAGAATTTCCTTCGTTCTGATAGGTGTCGCGATATCTTTATTGTTCATCCTGTTCCTCCTGCCTCATAGCATCGAGCGCATCAATAAAATCACTTCTTTTGATTTGAAACATTTGCAGCCGTTTTTGAAGCTGCTTGCCGTTTGTATAGCCGATCTTCAGCAGGTCGCCCAATCGTTCGCGGCGTCTTTTGGCAGCCGGTCCGCCGATCAGACCGGCCTGTATGACATCTTCAGCTGAAATCTCACTCGGCTTTGCCTCCATCTCTTCATGCACATTTTCCAGACATGCTCTGATGCTTTCAATGGATGCGTGCTCAACGCCAATGCCGCGCTTGTTTTTCGGTTTGGCAAGATGTTTGGGCAGAAATGCGTGTTTACAGCCGGGTACTGCTTCAGAAATGGTTTTCCGGATCTTTTCCCCCGGAAAATCCGGGTCCGTCAGTACGATGACCCCTCTCGTTTCCTGCGCCAGCCGAATCTGTCTGATGACTTCGTCTCCGATTGCGGAACCGTTTGTCTCGATCGTATCCGCATCAACGGCAAGTTTTATGCGCGCAGTGTCATCGCGTCCCTCGACTACAATAATTTCTTTAATTTTCATTACTTCCTCCAAAAAAACTTTTTATATCCAAAACGAAACCTTTGCTTACATGTCACGTCTAATATACTGAAAATACACTTTACCTATTATAACGAAAAAAACAGAGGGCGCAAAACCCTCTGAGTGAATCGGAATTAATTTAAGATTTTTATTTTGACCTGTTTCTTTCCCCAGCGGTAAGCTGAAGATTTTTCAGGGAAAAAGACATCAATCCGTCTTCCTTTAATGGCTGAGCCTGTATCAGCGGCCACGGCATCCCCGTATCCGTCTACGTGGACTCTTGTGCCGAGCGGAATGACGCTTGGGTCTACCGCAATGACTTTAGCATTCGGATTGCTTGTCAGGTTAACGCCTGTAGCCGTATGGCCGGAACAGCCGCTGCAGCTTGCGGTATAAGCCGTGGAAGACACGGTAATCACTTTACCGGAAGATCCGGTTTCGCCAGAAGATGCCTTCACAGGTGCACTGAGCTGCTCAATCTTGGGACTGTGCCGCTTTGTGCCGACCGCAATGATTTGATCTTTGCTTTTTTCAGATGTTTCTTCTTTAACAAGCTTTCTTGAAACTTCTTTTCCATTTTCTTTGACAACATGAAAATGCTTTTTAAGTTTGCCTTCTTTTCCTTTTTGAACGATCTTTTCTTTCCCGCTGTCGAGAGACGCATCTTCTTTTTCTTTCACTTGATACGCTATTTTTTCCTCAACTACATCGGTGACTTTTTCGATACGAGTGATTTGTATGCCGGCCTGATTTTTTGTGAGCTTTTCGTGTAATGCCGGTTTTACTTTATCTTCGTCTTTCATGTCCATCTTATGCTGCGTTAAAAAGTCAGCGACCGTAGTCGAAGTCGTCCATATTTTCTTTTTCTTTCCCGCATCATTTACAGTGACCCGAAAAGCCGGGTCGACCGTGACTTTCATGCCGTTTGTCACTTTCGTATCTGCTGCTGGATCTATTTTATCGTGCTGATTCACAGGTGTATGCTGTTCATTCAGAAATGCGCCGACTGTTTTTGCCGTTGACCATAAAGTCTTTTCTTCTCCGCCTCTTGTCACACGGATCTGCTTTGCAGCTTCATACACGACATTCATGTTGTCTGCCAATGCTGTCTGCTTAGACGGGGTAATCCGGTCTTCATTTCTCGTCTCTATATGTAAATCTTCCAGAAGTTCCCCAACCGTTTTTGCATGAGTGCGTATTTGCTTTTTCTTGCCGTTGATGGAAACAGAAACTGATTGTTTTGAGAGCTCATGTGCCCCGTATGCAGTCCCGGTTCCGCCCAGCAGAATAATAGCTGCAATAAGAATAACCTTGCTTTTACCAAGCTTTACGGAAAACAGTTTTTTCATTTTTTGTGTGATGAAAAACGCCTCCTTCTCCTCGGAGAGATTATATAGAGTATCTAAAATGCTGTCAACCCTCCCATCTCGAAGATGAAAAACCTTCAGCGTATCCCTCATTATGCAAAAACAAAGCAAAAAAAGGAAGAGAGACATATCGACAACCTATCTTATGAGGAGAAGGAAGCTTGTAGAACCGTTTTACATATCCACTGAATCGGACAAGCCTTTACACGTTACGACAGCGCATTCTGTCAGTTCATGCGGAAAAGTCTTTTTGCGTTTTCAGTTGTAATTGAGGCAATTTCTTCATATGTCAGCCCTTTTAATTCAGCGAGCTGTTCAGCAACATATTTTACGTAGCTTGGCTCATTTCGTTTACCGCGGAAAGGATGCGGTGTCAGGAAAGGACAGTCCGTTTCAATCAGCAAACGGTCATTCGGAATTTCCTTTGCTGCTTCTTTTGGTTTCTTTGCATTTTTGAAGGTAACCGGTCCGCCGAATGAAATATAAAAATTCATATCCATACACTGCCGCGCAACCTCCGCGCTCCCCGTAAAGCAGTGCATAATACCGCCGACTTCTTCCGCCCCCTCTTCTTTCAAAATCGTGACAACATCTTCCGTTGCATCACGATTATGAATGATAATTGGAAGGTTCACTTCTTTGGCGAGAGCGATTTGTTTCCGGAATACTTCTTTCTGAATGTCTTTTGGTGATTTATCCCAGTGGTAATCAAGGCCCATCTCTCCGATTGCCACAACTTTTTCGTGAGAGGACAGTTCCTTAATCCATGATAAATCTTCCTCTGTCATGTCAATTGCGTCTACCGGATGCCAGCCGATCGCAGCGTATATAAAGTCATATTCCTCAATCAGCTCCATCGCACGCGTGATAGTGGGTTTGTCGAAGCCGACAACGACGATTCGTTCAACTTCTTCAGCCTTTGCACGCGCAATGACTTCCTCTAAGTCTGTGTCAAATTGCTCGGCATTTAAGTGCGCATGTGTATCAAAAAGCATCATAAAAACTCCTTTCTTGTTGAAAAACAAAAGGTGTTCGACGGAATGTTACACGTGAAACACCTTTTGCATCTATTTATTTAATTCGAGTGCCTTTCGGTAATGACTGGTCGACAGCTACAACTTTGAGAACGCCGTCTGATTCTCCTGCCAGTATCATTCCTTGAGAAAGCTCACCTCTCAGTTTTACCGGTTTTAAATTCGTTACACAAATGATCTTCATTCCCACAAGCTGATCAGGTGTGTAATGCTTCGCGATACCTGATACAACTTGGCGCTGTTCAAAGCCCAGATCAATTTGCAATTTCAGCAGCCGATCTGCTTTTTTCACCGGCTCTGCGGACAAGACTTCTGCGACGCGAAGTTCTGTATCCATAAATTGATCAAACGTAATTTCAGGAAGACGCTCTGCTTCTTGCGGCTCTTCCGCCTTTTCTTCTTTAGCAGGAGCAGTTCCTTGCATTTTTTGCTTGATGTAAGCTACTTCCTCTTCAGCTTCAAGACGAGGGAAAAGCGGTTCCCCTTTTTTCACTTTCGCGTTCTTCAATTGACCGAATGTCTGAATGCTGTCCCATGCTTTAAGGGACTGACCCTCAACTCCGAGCTGGGCAAACATTTTTTCAGGCGTTTGTGTCAAGAAAGGCTGGAGCAATACGGCTGAGATACGTAAAGATTCAGCTAAATGATACATGACGGAACGTAATTCTTTTTCTTTTTCCTGATCTTTAGCAAGCACCCACGGAGCAGTTTCATCAATATATTTGTTCGTACGGCTGATTAATTGCCATAGCGTTGATAAAGCGACTGAAAACTCCATTTTTTCCATTGCCTTTTCATAAGCTTTAACCGTTTCACCGGCTACAGAAGAAAGCTCTGAATCAAAATCGGTCACATTTCCTTCATATGAACCAATCTCACCGTCAAAATATTTTTGGATCATTGCAACTGTACGATTCAGAAGGTTTCCTAAGTCGTTCGCCAAGTCATAATTAATCCGTTCTACGAAACCTTCCGGCGTAAAGACACCGTCTGAACCGAACGGTACTTCGCGAAGCAGGTAATAGCGAAGTTCATCCAATCCGTAGCGTTCAATTAACGTTACCGGATCAACGACATTTCCTTTTGATTTCGACATTTTTCCGTCTTTCATCAATAACCAGCCATGCGCGAATACTTGCTTAGGCAGCGGGAGATCAAGCGCCATCAGCATAATCGGCCAGTAAATGGTATGAAAACGGACAATTTCTTTACCGACAAGGTGGACGTCAGCCGGCCAGTACTTTTTGTAAAGCTCATCATTTTCCGTATCATAACCGAGCGCTGTAATATAGTTGAACAGTGCGTCAATCCATACATACACGACATGCTTCGGATTTCCCGGCACTTTTACGCCCCAGTCGAACGTCGTTCTGGAAACGGCCAAGTCTTCAAGCCCCGGTTTAATGAAGTTGTTAATCATTTCATTTTTGCGTGATTCAGGCTGGATGAAAGAAGGATTTTCCTCATAAAACTTCAGCAGGCGGTCTGCGTATTTGCTCATGCGGAAGAAGTATGACTCCTCTTTGATTAATTCGACCGGATGGCCGCTGTCCGGGCTTTTTCCGCCGACAACCTCACCCTTCTCATTTCTTTCCACATCCACCAGCTGTGTTTCCGTATAGAATGTTTCATCAGGGATGCTGTACCAGCCCTCATACTCATCCAGGTAAATGTCACCATTATCAAGAAGTTTTTGAAACACTTTCTCGATAATTTCTTTGTGCCGGCTTTCCGTCGTCCGGATGAAATCATCGTGAGAAATGTCGAGCTGCTTCCATAGTTTTTGGATTTCAGCAACTGCACGATCCACATAAGCTTGAGGCGTGATATTCTCTTCCTCCGCTTTCTGCTGGATTTTCTGTCCGTGCTCATCCGTTCCGGTTAAGTAGCGTACGTCAAATCCTTTTAATCTTTTGTAACGCGCCATCGCATCGCCGGCCACGGTAGTATAAGCATGGCCGATATGTAATTTTCCGCTCGGATAATATATCGGGGTTGTAATATAAAAAGTATTATTGTCTTGCGGCATGTTGCAACCTCCCATTCAGAATGTCGAAAAGCTCACGCCCAAAGGACGAGAGCGGTTTTATTTGATATACAATATTGATATTTGTCCTCTATCTATGATACCATCTTAGCCTTTAAGATCAAGGATATATACGTACTGCGCGTAAAAGAGTAAATAAAATTAAAAATTTTTATTGAAATTAAAAAAAGTCTTAACATGTCGAATTTTGTCGTTTATAATCTACTAATATAAAACATCTTGGTTCGAAAGTCTTGATTTAAAAGGATTTTCAGTAGGATAATAGGTTCGAAAAAGCAGTCAAAAAGCCTGTTATTTCAGGATTTCCAAGGCTTTACTTACTATAAGAACTAATTCTTACAAACAATAGCAAACAAAAAGATTGACGATTATTGGAAACCTTGTTATGCTAGGAATGTAAGGAATTTTGTCGAATAATGACGAAGAAAAATATAAACTACAAATAATTATCTCTCGGGAGGAGACTGTTAATGAAATCTACTGGTATCGTACGTAAAGTTGATGAACTTGGACGCGTAGTTATCCCAATCGAACTTCGCCGTACACTGGGCATCGCAGAAAAAGACGCTCTTGAAATTTATGTTGATGATGAAAAAATCATCCTTAAAAAATATAAACCAAACATGACTTGCCAAGTAACTGGTGAAGTTTCTGACGATAACCTTAAACTTGCCGGCGGCAAATTGGTACTCAGCAAAGAGGGCGCTGAGCAAATCATCTCTGAAATTCAAAACCAGCTTCAAAACCAAAAATAAGCTATTTCATACAAAAACCGTTCTTGTTACGATACAAGAACGGTTTTTTTTATGATTGAATGTGATAAGCGTCATAAATCTCGCGTTTCGGCACGTCCCGATCTACCGCTGTTTGTTTTATGGCCTGTTTGGAAGAAGATCCTTCATTTATGTAATGCTCCACATGTTCTTTCTCAGAAAGCTCCGTCCACCAAGGCTTTTCCTCTTCATCCGGTTCAGCGGTTTGATTTCCTTCGACAACGAGACAGAACTCACCGCGGATTTGATCTTCATTAGCCCATTCCATCACCTCGGCGATGGTTCCTCTGATGAATTCCTCGTACTTTTTCGTTAATTCTCTCGTGACGGCGATGGTTCGATTACCCAAAACATCATGCATTGCTGTTAATGTTTCTTTTAATCTGTGCGGCGCTTCGTAAAATATCATCGTTTCCTGCCGTTTTTTCAGGATTTCGAGTTCTTTCTTCTTTTCTTTTTTCTGTCTGTTTAAAAATCCGTAGAAGAAAAACGGCTGCGGGGTGATGCCTGATGCGGTCAGCGCGGTTAATGCCGCATTAGCACCCGGAAGCGGAACGACATATCCGCCGATTTGGGTGAAATCTCTCACAATCTCAGCCCCCGGGTCGGAAATTGTCGGCATGCCGGCATCACTGACCAATGCCACATTCTTTCCGTTTTTCAGCCATTCAATGATTTTATGGCCGCTGCTTTCTTTATTATGTTCATGATAGCTGATGAGAGATGTTTCTATATCATAAACATGGCACAGCTTTTTCGTCTGTCTCGTATCTTCGGCAGCTATGACATCGGCCGATTTCAGCGTCTCTACTGCACGAAAGGTCATGTCCTCCAAATTGCCGATCGGTGTAGGAACAAGGTACAGAGTTCCCATTTCAGATTTTCCGTTAAAACTCATCTGGCGTCTTAACATATACAGCCTCCTTGCTGCGTCGTTTTTCTTCTATATATTGCTCTTTTTTCTTTCGGGTCAGCTGTTTAAAACGGTATTCCGCCTGCATCGCTTCCCGTTTTGTTTCAAATGATTCCGCATGGCATAACGAAACCGGCCGCCGCGCCCTTGTGTACTTCGCACCCTTTCCCTCATTGTGGGTTTTCAGCCGTTTTTGCAGATCATTTGTATAACCGGCATACAGACTGTTGTCATTGCACAGCAGCACATAAAAGAAATGACTATTTGTCTCCATATAAAATCGTGCGGATCTCTTTCGTATATTCATTTTGTTCATTGTATACGAACAGCGGGGGAAGAATTTTGAGATCAGGGCGGCCGCCTTTAATTCCTTCAACCAAAATGGTATTCGCTTCTTTACCTTGTTTCGGATAAATAAACTGAACCCGTTTCGGTTCTATTCGGTACGCTTTCATTAATTCAAAGATTTCCAAAAGCCTCCCCGGCCGATGAACGAGAGCCGCTTTTCCGCCTTGCTTCAGCAGTTTGCTGCTGACGGAAATCACATCTTCAAGCGTGCAAAGAATTTCGTGCCTTGCGATTCTGAGATGCTCGTTCAGGTTCTGCTCCGCCTCTTTCGGTGTTTTAAAATAAGGCGGATTGCAGGTGACAACATCATATTTATTATGTCCGAGTCTTTCCGGCATATTTTTCAGATCATCATGAATGAGACTGATCTGACCGCCCAGCCCGTTGTATTCCACGCTTCGGAGCGCCATATCATACAAGCGTTCCTGAATTTCAACCCCGGTGATATCGGCTTTTGACCTTGTGCTGAGCAAAAGCGGCACAATGCCGTTCCCCGTGCATAAATCAACGATGTTCCCCTTTTGAATCGGAACGTATGCAAACTTAGACAGCAGCACGGCATCTAATGAAAAAGCGAAAACCGTCGGACTCTGTACTATTTTCATATCCTCTGCTAATAAGTAATCCAATCTTTCATCATCACGTAATGAAACCATAATCTTATTCCTTTCGGCACTCTTTGAAAAAGGCTTCCGACATCAGCGGAAGCCTTTTCCTTATTTTTTATTTAAGAAGGACAGACAAAAAAGGCAATCTCCCTTGCGGACGCTCCCATAATGGACGTTGCAAATATGAAAGCCTTCTTGATACAGCCGGGCCAGATTGTCGTACCCTTCTCCTATATCACTCTGCTCTGCCTTCTGTGTTTTTGTTTCTTTCTGGTCGGCTTTGAATTTCTCAATTTGCTCTGTCGTATCATCAAGCCGTTTACGCAAATGCTTATTTTCAAGCTGAAGATGGTGATTCTCTTCAATCATTTCGCCGATATGCTGCTTTAAGTCACCCAGCTGACGGTACAGCGAACCGATTTGTTCCTCCAGGTTTATGACAGTATCAAATAACTCTTTTTTATCCAAGGTTCCACACCTCGTTAATCTGTGGTTTGTGCGGATACGACGCCCTCTTCCAAGAGCTCTTCCCAAGTATATTCTATCACTTTTTCACGATTCTTCAGTTCCACCTGAAGCACCCGTTCCAGAATATTAAGACCGACAACCTTTGCGGGGCCGTTTGCCGTCGTAATCATTTCGCCTAAATCCGGCAGCTGTTCTTTTGCCGTCTCATACTCATCATTTTCGTACTTCAAACAGCACATCAAACGGCCGCACAGACCGGAAATCTTCGTTGGGTTCAACGATAAATTTTGATCCTTCGCCATTTTGATGGACACCGGTTCAAAATCACCGAGGAACGTGGAGCAGCAAAGCATTCTCCCGCATGGTCCGATACCGCCGAGCATTTTCGCCTCGTCCCTCACCCCGATTTGGCGCAATTCGATTCTCGTTTTAAAGATAGAAGCCAAGTCTTTGACCAATTCCCTGAAATCAACCCGTCCGTCTGCTGTAAAGTAAAAAATGACTTTATTGCGGTCAAATGTAAACTCAACATCAACCAGCTTCATATCTAAGCCGTGGTCAGCCACTTTTTTCTGACAGACTTCAAAAGCGGACAGGGCCTCCTGTTTGTTTTCTTCTACAATGAGAAGATCGCGTTCATCAGCAACGCGTATGACCTTTCGAAGCGGAAGCACAACATCATGCTCGTCCACTTGTTTATTTGCGATGACAACCTGCCCGTATTCGACACCTCTTACGGTTTCAACAATGACGCAGCTGTCTTGTTCTATATCAAATCCGTTCGGATCAAAATAATAAATTTTCCCCGCTTTTTTAAAGCGGACGCCTATTACGTTGTACAAGCTTATCCCTCCTGCAACGTTAACACCAAGTGCTCCATTAATCCCTGCACATTCACATTGGAATGAAGCCGTTTTTTTGCTTCTAAAACAGCGAGAATTTGGTTCGTAACGCTTTGTTGTGTAAATTGCAGCGCATGCTGTTTTATTGATTGGAATAAGTCTTGATAAATCAGTTTATCTTCATTTCCAATTTGGATGGATAATACATCACGGTATATCAATAAGAGCATATCAAGACCCATTTCTTGATGGGTTTTTTCTTTGAAAAAGGGCACCCACTGATCCTGAATGAAGAAAAAGGCATGTCCTTTCCGCTGATGTAAGACTTCATACAATTTTATCACTTTCGCTCTGGACTCTGCAAACTCATCATTTCGACTTAATTCGACTGCTTCCGCAATATTATTTGTCATATTTGCTAAGAGCCGGGCCATGTGAGGGCTCACTTCCTGTTCAATCAGTCTTTCTTCTATGGCTTTCGGCTGAAGCGGCTGGAACGGAAGGACCTGACATCTCGAAACGATGGTATCCAGTATTCGGTGGAGCTGCTCAGTAATAAGAATTGCGATGGTATCTTGACTCGGCTCCTCTAAAAATTTCAGCAGACTGTTTGCCGCATTTGTCGTCATTTGGTCCGCATGGGATATAATGTACAGCTTTTTATGCGATTCCAGTCCTGTTTTAGAAAACTCTTCCTGAAGCGATTGGATCTGAGCCTTTTTAATGGATAATCCGTCGGGCTGAACCACATGGAGGTCGGGATGGTTTCCGGATTCAATACGCTTACAGTTCCGGCACTCCCCGCAAGGCTCAGTCCCGCCTTCAAGGCAAAAAAAGCTTTTTGCGAGAAGCAGTGCGGCATCCAATTTGCCCGTACCTTTTTTGCCTTCAAACAAATATGCATGAGAAAGCCTTTTCTTTTCAATGCTGTTATGCAAAAGCCGCATCACTCTGGGCTGCTGCCCGGTCATTTCCTTCCATGATATTGCCATTGTATCACTCTCTATGTGTAAAGGTTAATCAATAAACCTTTTATTTCTCCGATTCGATCCAGCAAATCAATTGCCGGTTTTTCCTGATCTAACATTTCTTCTGTCAGCTGAAGCAGTTTTTCATCTATTTCTTTCACAAGCCCCAGAGTCCGGCTGCTTCCGTACAGGTCAAAGCTTTTCTCCGTCTCATGCGATAATCCGCTGTCTACGGCCTCTTTTACAAAACGTTTTACCAATCCTTTGAATTTCGCTAAGTCTTTGAAGTTTCTCGACTTCGTCAGCCTTTTCCCGAACGTTTCTATATCCGTTAAGAACCTGCTCAGCTGATCAAATTTCAGCTTGCTGCTTTGGCTGTCCATTGAACTTTTAAATGTTCCGGAAAGCTCTGCCGCTTTATAAGCAGGCTGCTGCTTTTTCTCAATAAATGTACGTAAGTCAGAATTTATTTTCACGTCGTCAAATCCTTAAAATTGATGAAATTCATCGACCGGGAGGACAAAGACCGTCGCTCCGCCGACTTCCACTTCGACGGGATATGGAACGTAGGAATCCGCATTCCCGCCCATCGGGGATACCGGGGCAATCATCTGATCACGTTTACAGCCATTCTCTTTAATGAGGCTGAGCGCTTTATCGACACGGATATCTTCCACCCCGATCATAAACGTCGTATTGCCTGATTTAAGGAATCCGCCTGTTGTCGCAAGCTTCGTCACCCTGAAGTTGTGGTCGGTTAATACTTTCAAAAGCCTGTTGCTGTCCTGATCCTGCACCACTGCCACTATTAGTTTCATTCTCTAGGCCCCCTTTAGGTTGGAAAGAACATTATCGTTACATTCATTATAGCAACTTATGAGAAACAGGTCACAACTGAATTTTTTTCAATGCTTCATTTATCACTTGAAGTGCGTCCTGAATGACGAGTTCCTTCTTTTTCGATGCGTCGATTGTATGGAATCTTTCCGGAAAACGCTGCATGACCTTTTGGTATCCTTCCCGTACTTTCGTATGAAAGTGCAGGGCCTCAAGATCGAGACGATTCTTCTCTCTTGAATCATTCGACGTAATCCGTTTCAACCCTTCTTCCGGCTCAATAGAAAAATAGATGGTAACATCAGGCATCGTATCGCCGATTGCAAACTGGTTGATAGAAAGAACTTCATCAATGCCGAGCCCTCTCGCATAGCCTTGATAAGCCAGAGAACTGTCAATGAAACGATCGCACAGCACAATGCGGCCTTCTTTCAATGCAGGCTGCACCTTTTCGACTAAATGCTGTCTTCTCGCCGCAGCGTAAAGCAGCGCCTCCGTTTTTGCATCCATCAGTGTATTGTTTTTATTTAAGATCACTTCTCTGATCTGTTCCGCAATGTCGATGCCGCCCGGTTCTCTTGTCGCTGTCACCGGGAGCCCCTCTGCCGACAAAATCTCTTTCATTTCCTGAAGCACAGTCGTTTTCCCTGCACCTTCAGGACCTTCAAATGTTATAAATAAACCGCTCATGATTTCTCCTCTTCTATATAGACAAGTAATTGTTCCCCGTTTAACAAGCCTTGAATATGCGCGTCCATGCCGATTAAACGGGAAAGCTTTTGTACGATCTCTTCTGTTATCCGTTCTCCGTCCATGATCAGCGGAATTCCCGGCGGATAAGGAATAATGTTGCCCGCATGCAAGCGCCCGGCCGCCTTATTTATATCTGCAGGCTCTTTTGTAAACTTCCGCATCTCATTTTGCGGGTATTCAAGTGTCGAAATGGACGGAAATGTCCAATTCACGGCATCCGGCAATTTATCGGGCGGTGTATTCTCCAGTTTCTGCTGTATGTTTCTTACGGTTGCCTGTTCTATCATCCGCCGGCCGCCTATCGGCAGTACGAGCAATACTTGGTACTCGTCAGCCAGCTCGGCAACAATGTCTTCACTCTCCAAAATGCGTTGTAATGAATAGCCGGAATGTCCGAGCTTTGACCGAAGAATTAATTTTAACGGGTCCGCCCGCAGCCCATATCCGGAAGGCTCGATTATTTCAATAGAAGAAATTGATGCGAACCTTCGTTTGATATTCTCAATGTGCTCCATATGAACGGGAAGTGTCCCTTTTTCAGCAATATCCTGCACATAAGCGCGCGCCGTGTCTAAAGATGCCATAATCGGGTATGACGGGCTGCTGCTTTGCAAACTGCTTACATAATAAGTTAATCGATCTCTGTCAATTCTGGTGCTGTTCAAATGAAAGTAAGACCCCATCGTCATAGCCGGAAGCGTTTTGTGAGCCGATTGAACAACGGCGTCTGCCCCCATAGCCAATGATGAAGGCGGGAAAGGCCGGCCTAACACAAAGTGAGCCCCATGTGCCTCATCCACCAGTACAGGAACGCCGTATGAATGGGCTTTGTTAACTGCCGCAGTCAAATCGGCAGCATGCCCGTAGTAAGTCGGATTGGTCAGAACAAGTCCTTTCGCGTTCGGATATGACGCCAGCGCTTTTTCGATGACTGAAAGGGATACATGTGCCGGCACATGCATGTTTTCATCGATTTCCGGCGCCAAATAAACCGGCTTGGCTCCGGCCAATGCCACCGCATGGAAAACAGACTTGTGACAATTACGCTGGATCAGAATGGGTTCACCCGGTTCACACACAGCTAAAATCATCGCCAGATTGCCGGCGGTCGTTCCATTGACGAGAAAGAAACTTTCCTGAGAGCCGTAAAATCTGCTCACCAAATCCTGCGCTTCCTTAATGACCCCCGTCGGGTGATGCAAGTCATCAAGACCCGTGATCTCAGTCATATCAATAGATAAAAGAGATTGATATACAGATTTGGCTTCATCAAAAAAGACATCTCCATTGTGATGTCCCGGAACATGAAAAGAATACGTATTTCGGTGCGCATGCTTCATCAGCGCTGTATATAAAGGTGTGTCCATTTTTAAACAAATCCTTTGCCTGTCTTTCTTATTATATCGTGCCTGCGAGCCAACTTAAAGCTAAGACTTTTTGGCATCTAGCCGTTATCCCGGCCGGATCTCATATCAAGCAGCTTCTTTTTTAAATCGCCTTCCATGATAACAAGCTCCTCCTCGGCACGCCTGCGTTTCATCCTGCCTTCTTCTTGAATAGACATGATTTCTTCAAGTGTGCTGACTAAGCTTTCCTGCACTTTTTTGAGGGTTTCTGCCTCAACAAGTCCGCGCTCATTGGCTTTCGCGGTCTCGACTGTACTTGTTTTCAGAAGTTCAGCGTTTTTCAGCAGCAATTGATTTGTCGTATCCGCCGCCTTCTGCTGCACATCTGCCGCACTCCGCTGCCTCATAAGCGTCAGCGCGATGGCGACTTGATTCTTCCATAAAGGAATAGCCGTAACAATGGAGGACTGAATTTTCTCTGCCAGTGCCTGATTTGTGTTTTGAATCAGGCGGATTTGCGGCGCACTCTGAAGCGTAATCTGCCTGCTCAGCAGCAGATCATGCACCCTCTTATCCAGACGGTCGGCAAACTGGCGAAGATCATTCACTTCCTGCGCGGCCATTTGATTGTGTTCTTGTAATTCGGCTTTTCTTGCCGCTTCGGGTATCAGCTTTGTTTTCAGCTCATCTAATTTTAATTCCCCCGCTGCTATATACATAGTTAAATCAGTAAAGTACTGTTTATTTTGGGCGTACAGCTGATCTAACAATTTATTGTCACTCAACAGCACATTTTTAGAATGTTCCAGTCTTCTGCTGATACGGTCAATCTGCACACTTGTCTTTTGATATTTCGAAAGCACTTCCTGCACAGAACCGGACACCCTTTTAAACAGCCGGGCGAAAAACCCTTTGTTCTTCATCTGCAGATCATCAGGGTTTACC
>NZ_CP152011.1:12500-32500 GCF_038603755.1 Bacillus sp. FSL R5-0593 | reverse complement strand
GACGGGCGGTGTGTACAAGGCCCGGGAACGTATTCACCGCGGCATGCTGATCCGCGATTACTAGCGATTCCAGCTTCACGCAGTCGAGTTGCAGACTGCGATCCGAACTGAGAACAGATTTGTGGGATTGGCTTAACCTCGCGGTTTCGCTGCCCTTTGTTCTGTCCATTGTAGCACGTGTGTAGCCCAGGTCATAAGGGGCATGATGATTTGACGTCATCCCCACCTTCCTCCGGTTTGTCACCGGCAGTCACCTTAGAGTGCCCAACTGAATGCTGGCAACTAAGATCAAGGGTTGCGCTCGTTGCGGGACTTAACCCAACATCTCACGACACGAGCTGACGACAACCATGCACCACCTGTCACTCTGCCCCCGAAGGGGACGTCCTATCTCTAGGATTGTCAGAGGATGTCAAGACCTGGTAAGGTTCTTCGCGTTGCTTCGAATTAAACCACATGCTCCACCGCTTGTGCGGGCCCCCGTCAATTCCTTTGAGTTTCAGTCTTGCGACCGTACTCCCCAGGCGGAGTGCTTAATGCGTTAGCTGCAGCACTAAGGGGCGGAAACCCCCTAACACTTAGCACTCATCGTTTACGGCGTGGACTACCAGGGTATCTAATCCTGTTCGCTCCCCACGCTTTCGCTCCTCAGCGTCAGTTACAGACCAGAGAGTCGCCTTCGCCACTGGTGTTCCTCCACATCTCTACGCATTTCACCGCTACACGTGGAATTCCACTCTCCTCTTCTGCACTCAAGTTCCCCAGTTTCCAATGACCCTCCCCGGTTGAGCCGGGGGCTTTCACATCAGACTTAAGAAACCGCCTGCGAGCCCTTTACGCCCAATAATTCCGGACAACGCTTGCCACCTACGTATTACCGCGGCTGCTGGCACGTAGTTAGCCGTGGCTTTCTGGTTAGGTACCGTCAAGGTGCCGCCCTATTTGAACGGCACTTGTTCTTCCCTAACAACAGAGCTTTACGATCCGAAAACCTTCATCACTCACGCGGCGTTGCTCCGTCAGACTTTCGTCCATTGCGGAAGATTCCCTACTGCTGCCTCCCGTAGGAGTCTGGGCCGTGTCTCAGTCCCAGTGTGGCCGATCACCCTCTCAGGTCGGCTACGCATCGTCGCCTTGGTGAGCCGTTACCTCACCAACTAGCTAATGCGCCGCGGGTCCATCTGTAAGTGGTAGCCGAAGCCACCTTTTATGTCTGAACCATGCGGTTCAGACAACCATCCGGTATTAGCCCCGGTTTCCCGGAGTTATCCCAGTCTTACAGGCAGGTTACCCACGTGTTACTCACCCGTCCGCCGCTAACATCAGGGAGCAAGCTCCCATCTGTCCGCTCGACTTGCATGTATTAGGCACGCCGCCAGCGTTCGTCCTGAGCCAGGATCAAACTCTCCGATAAAGTAGTTTGACTGACTACGCACATCGCTGTGCGATTTATTTAAAACTTTGAATTAACAGGTACGTTTTGTCTTGTTTAGTTTTCAAAGAACTTTGTCCATCGCTCTTGAAGCGACTTAATTATTGTAACATATCAGTGTCGATGTCGTCAATAACTTTTTAAAATTTCTTTTTTAAGAATTCGTTTCGTCATCAGCGACGTATATTAGAATACCACCCTTGATCCAACATGTCAACAATAATCGACAAATTAAATGATGAAGCGTTTAATGACTATCAAAGCCGCGATGCCGGGAATCCCCAGAATCCCGCTGATGCCCGTTGTAATCAGGTTAACAGGGATATGAATACCGAGACTGCCTCCGAACAAGTTCACACCCACCAGCAGAATCGCACCGGCAATAAACTTAATCGCAGTCACACCAATCCATCTTAACGGTTTTGAAGATACTCCCCATAAAAAAAGCAAAGCAACCAGACCGACAATCAAACCGATAATGAAAAAAGGCTCCATGAATCTTCCCCCTCGCTTGTTTAGTACAAGCTTATGAGAAGATCCCGGAGAATAGACCTCTTACTTCCATCTGCTCATTTTCAAATTCCGCTGCTTCGCTTCTTTCAAATAAAAAAAGTACTTAGATTCAGCGACTTTCAGCTCAAACAATACCTCAGCGGAGGGCTCGAGACTTTTCTCGACCAGACTCTTCTGTCTGTTCCATTCTTCTTTTTGTTTAAAGAGCTGTTCTATCAGCTTCTCATCAAACTCTTTTCTTAATGTATTTCTGCGAAGAAAACCCATGCCTTGCCTTTTCCTCCCTTACAATTCACGTCTTCCTTCAAGAGCTTTTGAAAGAGTGACCTCATCAGCATATTCCAAATCACCGCCGACGGGCAGACCGTGGGCAATACGGGAGAGCTTGATGCCTGAGGGCTTTAACAGCCTTGATATATACATCGCTGTTGCTTCCCCTTCAATATTAGGGTTGGTTGCGAGAATAACTTCTGTCACTTGATCATCCTGAAGACGTTTCAGCAGCTCCGGAATCTTAATATCCTCCGGGCCGATGCCGTCCATTGGTGAAATCGCGCCGTGAAGAACATGATACTGGCCGTTATATTCCTTCATTTTCTCCATTGCGATCACATCCTTAGGGTCCTGCACGACACAAATAACAGACTTATCCCTTCTTGTGTCCTCACATATATAACAAGGGTCCTGATCTGTTATATGTCCGCAAATCGAACAATATGTCAGGTTGCGCTTCGCATTTACTAATGCTTTCGCGAAATCTAATACCACGTCTTCTTTCATACCTAGAACAAAAAAAGCCAGACGAACCGCTGTTTTCGGTCCGATCCCTGGCAATTTCATAAAGCTGTCAATCAGCTTTGATATTGGTTCAGGATACTGCATGTTTATTTATCCCCCTAGAATAAACCCGGTATGTTCATTCCTTTTGTAAATTGTCCCATTGTCTCATTCGTCATGTCATCCACTTTTTTGAGGGCGTCGTTTGTCGCAGCAAGAACCAGGTCCTGAAGCATTTCGATATCTTCCGGATCAACGACTTCTTCTTTAATGGCAATGTCTACAACTTCTTTTTGGCCGTTGACTTTTACAGTCACCATACCGCCGCCTGCTGTGCCTTCAATCACTTTTTCAGCAAGCTCCTCCTGAGCCTTCGCCATATCCTTTTGCATTTTTTGCATTTGTTTCATCATTTTTTGCATGTTTCCCATTCCGCCACGCATATTCAATCACTCTCTTTCATCTTATTAGTCTTTTATTTCGATTAAATCCGCTCCGACAAGTTTTTTCGCCTCTGCAATCAGCGGATCTTCTTCAGCCGGTTCGTTTGATCCTTCACTTTCCTGCTGGTGATCATTTAAAAATTCTTCTCTTATTTTACCCCATTGTGCTTCCGGAACGCCAATCAAATCCATTCTTTTCCCGAGCATTGATTCGAGAATCTGTTCAAGATTCGTACGGACTCCGTTATTGTCTTCTGCAACCATTTTACAATGGATTTCGTATTTAAATTTAAGCACAAATGCCTTTTGAGCAGCAGCCACCGGTTCACTGTCATTCAACAGAGCCGCATGAGACACCTTATTCTGCTGTTTCAGGTGTGCCAGCAGCTTGCCCCAGCTGCTTTTAAGCTGTTCAAGTTCAGGTCTTGTGGCTTCCTTCAATATCTCATGAATTCTTCCGACCGGAGCTTTGTAATGGCTTTTTCCGCCTTTTTGAGGACGCGGAGCTTCTTTCGGAGCGCTTTCCATCTGAACCTTCACACCGGAGGTTTTCAGCCTTTCTACTTCCTGCTCAAGCTGCTGAATCTTATTCATCAGCATGCCGACCTCAGGGATGTCTCCGGCGGATTGCTGTGCCGTCTGGCATATTTTCACGACAGCCACTTCAAAAAAGATTCTTGGGTGGTTCGTCCACTTCATTTCCTGATGGCTTTTATTCAGGATATCAATCATCTCATATAAAGCGGGGGCCGGTATGTCACCGCTCAGATTCCGAAACGTTTCATCGACCTTCACCTTTTCCAGGACTCCTTCTAAACCGGGAGCGGCCTGGTACAAGAGCATATCCCTGAAATAGAAAATCATATCTTCAATCAGTTTGGCCGCATCTTTCCCCTGCTGGAGCAATTCATTCAGTGTTTCCAATGCCTCGGAAACCTGTTTGCGGTGAAGAGCAGATGCCAGTTTTCCAATATAGTGCTGAGAAACGGCTCCGGTAATGAGCAATGCGTCATCCACCGACAGCTCCTCGCCGCTGAATGATACGGCTTGATCGAGCAGGCTCAGCGCGTCCCTCATTCCTCCGTCCGCAGCACTCGCTATGATATCAAGGGCTCCTTCTTCCACCTTCAGCTGCTCTGCATCGACGATTGTCTTCATTCGTCCGACAATTGCTTTGGATGTAATCCGTTTGAAGTCAAAACGCTGACATCTGGAGATAATGGTTAAAGGAATCTTATGAGGCTCAGTCGTAGCTAATATGAAAATGCAATGTGCCGGCGGTTCTTCCAGCGTTTTCAGAAGCGCATTAAATGCGCCGATAGAGAGCATATGCACCTCATCTATAATATATACTTTGTAGGTGACGGCCGACGGGGCGAATTTTACTTTGTCACGGATGTCGCGGATTTCGTCTACGCCGTTATTCGACGCCGCATCTATTTCAATCACATCTGATATAGAGCCGTTTGTGATCCCCTTGCACGCCGCACATTCATTGCACGGTTCTTCTACGGGGGCGTGCTCACAGTTGACTGCTTTCGCAAATATTTTAGCTGCACTGGTTTTTCCCGTTCCCCGCGGTCCAGAAAACAGATATGCATGAGAAAATTTCTTTTGCAAAAGGGCATTTTGCAGCGTTTTCGTAATGTGTTCCTGTCCGACCACATCTTCAAACTGCTGAGGCCTAAATACTCGATATAAAGCTTGGTAACCCACAGGATGCGCCCTCCTCTGTTATTCATCATGTTTATTATACATGAACGTGCTTTTAACGCCAAAACCCGTTTTTCATATACGAAAAAACTCACCTGCCATAAACAGGTGAGTCTGAAATTTGATGATTGATTTACCGTGCACCTTCTGTCGATTCGCTACCCTAAGCGTTACTTAAGCAGTTAGCTCAGCCCAGGCAACCCTGCGGCACATGAGAGGTTTCACTTAATGCTGCTTCCTTCCGGACCTGACATGGTTCATGAATTCCCATTGCGCAGGACCCAGACGTCAACGCCACTTACTTAAGGCAGACCTTACAGTAAACGAACCTCGAGAAGGGATTCGGCCCCGCTAGAGCGGATTGCGGGTACAGGGCACCGCTACCTCCCCGCTTAGCACGGCAAAATAAATATCAAATTTTTATATGCGCACCATTTATGATGCACACATAAGTATATCTGCTTCAGGCAGAAAATGCAACCGTACTACTCAGACAACTTTTTCCTCATGTCTTTCTTTTGCCGGCGCAGCTTTCTGAAAAAAGCGCTGAGCATTTCTCCGCACTCTTCTCCGAGCACGCCGCTCACCACTTCCGCTTGGTGGTTGAACCGCTCTTCCTGCAAGAGGTTCATCAGCGTTCCTGTACAGCCCCCCTTGGGATCAAATGCGCCGAATACGACCTTATCGACTCTCGAAAGCACGACGGCTCCCGCGCACATCGGACACGGCTCCAAAGTGACATAAAGAACGGCATCCTCAAGTCTCCATGTCCCCAGCTTACGGCACGCTTCGTCTATCGCCAGCATTTCGGCGTGGGCAAGCGACCTCTGTTCAGTCTCCCGCAGGTTATGAGCCCGCGCCACGATCTCATCGTGCAGAACAAGAACTGCTCCGATCGGCACTTCACCTTTCGCTTCGGCTTTCTTCGCTTCTTTTATGGCTTCTCTCATATAATATTCATCATTCATAGGTTCGAGCTCTCTTCTTAAGTTTTTTCATGTCTCATAAAGGTTAAAATAGGAATACCCCAGCAGAAAGGAGTTGCCGGTATTGTCTGAACCTAACAACACAGCCCTCCTGATTGTCGATATGATTAACAATTTTCAATTTGATATGGGCGAACGTCTTGCTGAAAAAACCAAACAAATTGTCCCCCGTATTTTATCATTAAAGAAGCATGCAAAACAAAGCAACTGGCCGATTATTTATATTAATGATCATTACGGGCTCTGGAAGGCTGATATTGATGCCATCAGGGAGGAATGTTGCAACGACAGAAGCGCCCCCATTATAAAAGATATTTCGCCTCAGCCGGATGATTATTTTCTCATTAAACCGAAGCATTCCGCTTTTTACGAAACGGCGCTTCACACCCTTCTGACCGAATTACAAGTGAACCGATTAGTCATCACGGGGATTGCCGGGAACATTTGTGTGCTGTTCACGGCCAACGACGCCTATATGAGAGAATACAGCATTGCCATTCCGAAAGACTGCACCGCTTCCAATAACGACGAAGACAATGATTTCGCTTTGACCATGATGGAGAATGTTCTCTTCGCAGAAATAACCACGGAAAAACAAATTACCGCCGAAAAATAAACATGATCAGCCTCCTTTTTTCATATATTTGATAGCGGATATGAAAGGAGGCGTTTTTCATTCAGATCTATATAGTGAAACGGGGCGACACGCTTTCCGCTATTGCGGCGCGCTACCGGACTGCCGCAAATGTCATTGCGGAAGCAAATAAACTGCCTAATCCAAATACATTGGTTGTCGGACAAACCCTTGTCATCCCGATTGAGGGTCAATATTACGAAGTGAAACAAGGTGATACTCTTGCGGCAATCGCCGGCCGTTTCCATATATCGGCCGCGGAGCTTGCGAGGGTTAACGGAATTCAGCCTGGCACCACATTGAGAGCCGGAACCCGCCTTTACATTCCGCAGCAGGCGAATAAGCCCGATATCGAATCAAACGCATATATAGAACCGCGGGGAACGAGCGTAAGCGCTAATCTGCAGCAGGCGGCAAGGGAGGCCTCTCCTTATTTAACATACCTTGGCGCATTCAGTTTTCAAGTGCAGCGGAACGGGACTTTAAAGGAACCGCCTCTGACCAATTTAAAAAGCATCAGTGACAGGCACAACACCACCCTGATGATGATCATCACCAACCTTGAAAATGACGCATTCAGCGATGAACTCGGGCGGCTCATCTTGAATGACAATACAGTGAAAACAAAACTCTTTCAGGAAATCGTCTCCACGGCTAAAAAGTACGGCTTTCGCGATATTCACTTTGATTTCGAATATTTACGTCCACAGGACAGAGAAGCCTACAATCGTTTTTTACGTGAAGCGAGGACGATTTTTCATCGGGAAGGCTGGAAAATTTCAACGGCGCTTGCTCCGAAAACGAGCGCGACCCAGGCCGGCAAATGGTACGAAGCACATGACTATAGGGCACATGGAGAAATCGTCGATTTTGTCGTAATTATGACATATGAGTGGGGGTACAGCGGAGGCCCGGCTCAGGCCGTATCACCTATCGGCCCTGTAAGAAATGTCATTGAGTACGCGCTGACGGAAATGCCTTCTTCAAAAATCGTCATGGGCCAGAATATGTACGGCTATGATTGGACACTGCCTTTTAAACAGGGAACGACAGCCAAAGCCGTCAGTCCTCAGCAGGCAATCGCTCTGGCAGCACGCCATAAAGTCGACATTCAATATGACGAAACCGCCCAGGCTCCATTCTTTCGTTACACGGATGAAAATCAGAGACGGCATGAAGTATGGTTTGAAGACGCACGATCCATTCAAGCGAAATTCAATTTAATTAAAGAACTTCATTTAAGAGGAATCAGCTATTGGAAACTCGGCCTCTCCTTCCCGCAAAACTGGCTTTTGCTCGGCGATCAATTTCATATTGTGAAAGAGACGTTTCGTTAATTGGAAGCGTCTTTTTTCATGGGCTTTTCTGAGAGTGTGATACAATATAAAGGCCGGCAGCTGACGGATGTTTACAGAATTAAGGAGGATTTTCAATGAACAGAGCCCCTTTTATCGCGGTAGAAGGTCCTATCGGGGCAGGAAAAACGACACTCGCTACGATGCTTTCTGAAGAGCTCGGTTTTCCTATGATTAATGAGATTGTGGAAGACAACCCTTATCTCGATAAGTTTTATGACAATATCGAGGAGTGGAGTTTCCAGCTTGAAATGTTTTTTCTATGTCACAGGTATAAACAGCTTGAAGACACCGATCGAGATTATTTAAAACAAGGACAGCCCGTTTTGTCCGATTATCATATTTATAAAAATGTTATTTTCGCAGAGCGTACATTGCACGGCCAAAAGCTTGAGAAGTATAAGCAGATTTATCATCTGCTCACTCACGACCTGCCGAAACCGAATATCATTGTATACATAAAGGCAAGCCTGCCGACATTGCTTCAACGCATTGAAAAACGCGGGCGCCCGTTTGAGAAAAATATCGAGCATCAATATCTGGAACGTCTCATTGCAGATTATGACACAGCCATCAGACAGCTTCAGGAAGAAGATCCGGATCTATCTGTACTGACCATTGACGGTGATACCGAAGACTTTGTTTTGAATAAGACAGACTATGAAAGAATTGCCCGTCAGGTAAAGGAGCTTATTAAATGAAAGACATTCATATTCCAAACAACGCCATTATCACAGTAGCTGGAACGGTAGGAGTCGGAAAATCGACTTTGACCAAAGCTTTAGCAAAACGGCTCGGGTTTCATACCTCACTCGAGGAAGTGGATGAAAACCCTTATTTAGAGAAGTTTTATCACGATTTTGAACGCTGGAGCTTCCATTTGCAAATTTATTTTCTGGCTGAGCGGTTCAAAGAGCAAAAAAACATGTTTGAATCAGGCGGCGGATTCGTGCAGGACCGTTCGATTTATGAAGATACAGGCATATTCGCAAAAATGCATGCCGATAAAGGAACCATGTCGCTGACAGATTACACAACATACACAAGTCTATTTGAGGCGATGGTCATGACGCCGTACTTCCCGCATCCTGATGTTTTGATCTATTTAGAAGGCGACCTTGAAAACATTATAAACCGGATTGAAAAGCGGGGCCGCGAGATGGAGCTGCAGACAAACCGATCCTATTGGGAAGAGATGTATACACGGTACGAAGACTGGATCAGCGGTTTTAACGCCTGCCCTGTGCTGAAAGTACGCATTGAAGATTATGACCTTGAAGCTGATGAACAGTCACTGGAACCTTTGATCGAAAAAATCAGTCACGTGATCAACGAAAACAGAAATAAATAAAAATAACAAAGCGATTTTCCCCGAACAAGAAAATCGCTTTTTTTGCATATAAAAAATCCGCTGCATCACATGCAGCGGACAAAACAATCTCCAATATATGCTCGAGTTTCATTAGGTTTAAAATCAATATGGCGGAGGAAGAGGGATTCGAACCCCCGCGGGCTTTGACACCCCTGTCGGTTTTCAAGACCGATCCCTTCAGCCAGACTTGGGTATTCCTCCGTATCGACATTTAATAATATACCACATGACCTAAATTTCAGTCAAGCGCTTTTTCATTTTTTTTATTTTATTTCTTAAACGGCTTGTCCGTCAGCTTTACTATCATACAAAAGTCTTGCGTCCAATTCAACCTCAGTATGCCATACGGGCAGGAAAACACAGTAAAAATCAAGAATAGATTCAAACAGATACCTGCTCATAAAGGTGGAGAACATAATGAAAATCATCATTGCACCGGATTCTTTCAAAGAAAGCATGACATCAAAAGAAGCCGCTGACAGCATAGAAAAAGGATTCAAAGCGGTCTTCCCTGACGCGGAATATTTCAAGATACCTGCGGCCGACGGCGGAGAAGGAACCGTTCAGGCTTTGACGGATGCCACTGGCGGAAGCATCATCAAAAAAACTGTGACCGGTCCGCTGGGAACGCCGGTAAACGCCGCATATGGACTTCTGGGAGACGGACGCACGGCAGTCATTGAAATGGCGGAAGCATCGGGACTCCATCTCGTTCCCCGCCATCTCAGAGATCCGTTGAACACAACAACAAGAGGAACTGGTGAACTGATAGCAGATGCAGCTTCCCGCGGGGCGGGTGAGATCATCATCGGGCTTGGCGGGAGCGCAACCAATGACGGCGGGACCGGGATGGCGAGCGCGCTCGGTGTGCGTTTCTTAAATGAGGAAGGTCAGGAGATACCTGACGGCGGAGGCTCGCTGCACACCCTGGCTTCTATTGATATAAGCGGCCTCTCCCCTGATCTGAAACATATTCGTATTCGTGCCGCATGTGATGTCGAAAATCCTCTGACTGGTAAAAACGGCGCGTCATATGTCTTCGGCCCGCAAAAAGGGGCGTCCGAGAAGACTAAAGTTGTATTGGATCGCAACTTACGCCATTTCGCTGACGTATTGAGACGTCAGCACGATATTGAAGCGGATACCGTAAAAGGTGCGGGCGCCGCGGGAGGTTTAGGCGCTGGACTGATCGCTTTCTTACAGGCAGAACTTCAAAGCGGGATTGACGTTGTATTAGATACACTGTCCTTCTCAGATCAGATAAGAGGCGCTGACCTTGTCATTACCGGAGAGGGCCAGATTGACGGACAAACGATATTCGGCAAAACCCCCGCCGGGATCGCCGCACGCGCATCTGCTCAAGAAATTCCCGTTATCGCATTGGCGGGCTCCTTAGGCAAGAATTTCGAGCATGTTTACAGCGCAGGAATAACAGCTGTATTTTCTATCGTGCCCGGCGCTGTAAGTCTTGAAGACGCCTTAGCATCCGGCCGTTTTAACCTTGAAAACACAGCCCGGAATGCCGCCGCTCTATACCGGGCAGCAAAAAAGGCGCGCCTCTAGGGCGCACCTTTTACGGTTTGATGACTTCTTTATTTCCCATATAAGGACGAAGCACTTTCGGAATGATGACACTTCCGTCTTCCTGCTGATAGTTTTCTAAAATGGCAGCTACTGTTCTGCCGACTGCCAGACCTGAACCGTTTAATGTATGCACATGCTCCGGCTTGCCTTTCGCTTCGCGTCTGAATCGAATGTTTGCGCGTCTCGCCTGGAAGGCCTCAAAGTTACTGCAAGAAGAAATTTCACGGTATGTGTCTTGGCTTGGAATCCATACCTCAATATCGTACTTTTTCGCGGCTGTAAAGCCGAGATCACCGGTACACATGCTCATGACACGATACGGCAGTTCAAGCAGCTGAAGCACCCGCTCAGCTTGATTCGTCAGTTTTTCAAGCTCCTCATAAGAATCTTCCGGCTTCACGAATTTCACAAGCTCAACCTTGTTGAACTGATGCTGGCGGATCAAACCGCGTGTATCACGGCCGGCAGATCCCGCTTCTGAACGGAAGCAAGCGCTGAATGCGGCATAATTGATCGGCAGGTTCTCACCGGATAAGATTTCATCGCGGTGCATATTTGTAATCGGCACTTCCGCCGTCGGAATTAAGAAATAATCCTCTTCTCTGATTTTAAAAGCATCCTCTTCAAATTTAGGAAGCTGTCCCGTGCCTGTCATGCTCGTACGGTTTACCATATAAGGAGGAATGACTTCCGTGTAATCATATTCATCAACGTGAAGATCCAGCATAAAGTTGTAGAGCGCGCGTTCGAGGCGGGCGCCTAATCCTTTATAAAACACAAACCGGCTGCCTGTTACTTTTGAAGCGCGTTCGAAATCAAGAATGTTTAAATGGTCTGCGATATCCCAATGCGGTTTCGGCTCATATGAAAACGCCGGCGCCTCTCCCCACTTGCGGATTTCAATGTTATCATCTTCCGTTTCCCCGACGGGCACTGAATCGTGCGGGATGTTCGGAATAGACAGAAGGATGGTTTCGAGCGTCGTTTCGACCGTACGAAGCTCTTCATCAAGCTTCTTAATTTCTTCGCCCACTTCGCGCATCTCTTTAATAATATGATCAGCGTCTTTTTTCTCCCGTTTCAAAACGGCGACCTGCTGAGATACTTCATTGCGTTTTCCCTTCAGTTCTTCTACTTTACCGATAAGCTCTCTTCTCTTTTCGTCCAGCTCTTCAAACTTGTCAAAGTCAGATAAGTCTTCGCCTTTTGGAATGAGCTTCGCTTTTACCTCTTGAAAATTGGCTCTCAGCACCTTCGTATCAATCATGCCTAACAACTCCTATCTGTTTTTATCGAAAATAAAAAAGAGCCCTCATCCCCTAAAAGGGACGAGAGCTCTCGCGTTGCCACCCTGATTGAAAACAAGCTCACACTTGCTTCCCGCTTTAACACATAACGGTTTTCCCGTAAATGCCTACTTGTTTTCAGCATTTCGCTCAAGGACGGATTCGGACAGCATCTTTCACCGATTCGCACCACCCATCGGCTCTCTTTGAAAGAGAGGCTTCCTACTGCTTCCTGTCAACGCTTTTCGATCTTTATTTGTGTTTATAATGTACTATAAGTATCAGCGGTTTTCAACTGTTTTATACAGCTGTTTCCTGCTTATGCTTTTCCGCCATCTTCACAAACAGCTCTGTCACCCGGTGATCATCCGTCAGTTCAGGATGGAACGAGCAGCCGAGGAAATTCCCCTGCTTTGCAGCCACGATGCGTCCGTTATGCTCACAAAGCACTTCAACATCTTCTCCGGCTTCTAAAATATGCGGCGCGCGAATAAATACACCCGTAAACGGCTCATCAAGGCCTTTAATCGTCAGATCAGCTTCAAAGCTGTCAACCTGACGGCCAAAGGAATTACGCTCGACGACAACGTTCAACAGCCCTAAATGAGCGTTATCCGTTCCCGCTATCTCTTTGGCTAAAATAATCAGACCGGCGCATGTGCCGAACATCGGCTTGCCTTGGGCGGCAAACTCGCGAAGCGGCTCCATAAAATGATACGTATCCATTAAACGCCGCATCGTCGTGCTTTCCCCGCCCGGCAGGATTAAGCCGTCGATGTCATTCAGCTGTTCAGGACGCTTAATGACGACACCTTTTGAACCACATGCTTCAATTGAACGAATATGTTCTCTTACTGCTCCTTGAAGTCCAAGTACACCAATTGTTAACATGCTTCCAGCTCTCCTATGGTTTTACCAGCCGCGTTCTTGCATACGCTGTTCCGGCAATAGATTTGAGATTTCGATTCCTTTCATCGCTGTGCCTAATTCTTTAGAAAGCTCAGCGATCAGTTTGTAGTCTGTGTAATGAGTCGTTGCTTCAACAATTGCTTTGGCGAATTTAGCAGGGTTGTCTGATTTGAAAATACCTGAACCGACAAATACGCCGTCAGCGCCAAGCTGCATCATCAATGCCGCGTCAGCAGGCGTCGCTACTCCGCCGGCAGCAAAGTTCACTACAGGCAGTTTGCCGTCACGCTTGATTTGAAGAAGCAGTTCATAAGGAGCGCCGAGGTTTTTAGCTTCAGTCATCAGCTCATCATCGCTCATCGCAACAACTTTGCGCACTTGCGCGTTTACTTTTCTCATATGGCGGACAGCTTCCACAATGTTTCCTGTTCCCGGTTCGCCTTTTGTACGAAGCATGGAAGCTCCTTCGGCGATACGGCGCGTTGCTTCGCCGAGATCACGGCAGCCGCATACGAACGGGACTGTATATTCGTTTTTATTTAAATGAAATTCTTCGTCAGCCGGAGTCAGAACTTCACTTTCATCGATGTAATCTACTCCCATTGCTTCAAGGACACGCGCTTCAACGATATGTCCGATACGCGCTTTTGCCATTACGGGAATGGATACAGCATTCATTACTTCTTCAACGATTGTCGGATCAGCCATGCGGGCAACACCGCCGGCAGCGCGAATATCAGCCGGAACGCGTTCTAACGCCATTACGGCAACAGCTCCCGCCTCTTCCGCAATCTTCGCTTGTTCAGCATTTACAACGTCCATGATGACGCCGCCTTTTTGCATTTCCGCCATGCCGCGTTTTACACGATCAGTACCTGTTTGAGCCATTATTTGGTCCCCCTAGTCAATGTATAGTTAGATAATTTCTATCTCTTATTGTATCCCAGAAATACAATATTTCATATGGGTATTCTTATTTTACAGCGAGATGAATAAGATAGATATCATTTTTTTACTAACAATTTGGTTTTTTCAGTATATTAAGCAAAAGAGCCCTAACTTTCATCAGAGCTCTTTCTTATTTCTTAAAACCAGCCTGTTACCGTGTCAACGGCGCTGTTCCAGATACCGGAGAAGAATCCGCCGATGCCGCGCATCATCTGAACAAACCAGTTTGCTTTATCTACATCATTTTTCGTTACAAGATTCACGCTGAACTCTTTGGATTTGAGGAAGCCATAGTCTTTGTCACTGCCTTTGTATGTAACTGTCAGCGTTCCGACTTTCGTTCCCTTTTTCACAGGAGCCGTGATTTCTTTTTTATCTAAAGTCACTTCGGCTTTATAGTTCTTTTCATCCCCGCTTTTCACAGGAATAGAAAGCGCCTTGTCAGTAACAATATCGACTTGCTTGTCTTTCCCTTTTTCAACGTCAATCGTTTTGTGCCCTTTTACTTGAGAGCCTTCAGGGTAAAGATCTTTCATTGAGAAATTGCTGTTAAATGCGTAATCGAGCATTTTTTTCGTTTCATCAAAACGTCCGGTATGCAGGTTGCCTTTTGCGTTTAATACAACGGTGATGACCCGCATTCCGTTCCGCTGTGCTGTGCTTGTAAAACAAGATCCCGCAGAATCAGTAGAACCCGTTTTTAAGCCGTCAACGCCAGGGTATTCAGAAACAAGACCTTTTAACATGAAGTTCCAGTTCGGCATGTCCATTTCATCATCAGTGCCGGCTCTGAATTTCGTCTTAGCGATGCTTGTTGTTTTGAGAACTTCCGGATAATCAGTGATCAGGCGGTCTGCAAGAAGCGCCATGTCTTTAGCAGAAACTTCACTTTCTTCTTTAACGCCTTCTCCTTGCGGCTGCTTGCCGTGAAGGTCTTCATTCACAAGCCCTGTGGCATTTTTAAAGTCATAGTTTGTCATGCCTAATTCTTTGGCTTTCGCATTCATTTCAGCGACAAATTTCGTTTCAGTTCCGGCAAGAATTTCGGCAACTGCAATCGCGGCTCCATTGGCAGAGTAAATCGCCATAGCCTGATACAGTTCTTTAACCGTGTATTTGCCGTCTTTTCGAAGGGGGACGTTTGATAAACTGTTGTCTTGAGAAATTTCATAGACATAATCATCAGGAGTATACGTTTGATCCCATTTCACTTTTCCTTCTTTAATGGCTTCCAGAAGCAGATATTCAGTCATCATTTTTGTCATGCTGGCAATCGGCAGTCTTTTGTCTGCATTTTTACTGTATAAAATTTTTCCCGATGAAGCCTCAATCATTATCGCAGCTGATGCGTTGACATCAATCGGGTCATTGCCGGCTGCCTCCGCTTTAGACATTGGAACAAAGCAAGTTGCGGCCAGTGCCAGTACCACTAATGACACCAACAGCTGTTTCCATTTCGTGATGTTCAATCTTACGACCTCCGTCATTCATTTTAAATCTATAATTAAGCCGTTAAGGACATATTCAAATTCAAAACACAACAGTATAAATTTTATCACACTCGATATAAAAAAAATAGACAGAGTCAGCGACCCTGTCAAATGTTTTTTATTTGTAACAATTATGAGATTGTATAGTTTGGTGATTCTTTCGTAATTTGGACATCATGCGGATGACTTTCGCGAAGTCCGGCACCTGTCATACGGATGAATTGAGCCTCTTCTCTTAAAGCGCGCAAGTCTTTTGAACCGCAATATCCCATACCTGAACGAAGACCGCCGACAAGCTGATACACTGTTTCTTCTACAGGACCTTTGTACGGAGTCCGTCCTTCGATACCTTCAGGGACGAATTTCTTATTTTCTTCTTGGAAATATCGGTCTTTACTGCCTTTTTCCATGGCAGCGACAGAACCCATACCGCGATACACTTTAAATCTTCTGCCTTGATAGATTTCAGTCTCTCCCGGGCTTTCTGAAGTACCGGCAAGCAGGCTTCCGAGCATTACGGCATGTCCGCCTGAAGCCAACGCTTTCGTAATATCTCCGGAGAATTTAATACCGCCGTCTGCGATAATTGTCGCGCCGTGTTTTCTCGCTTCAGTGGCACAATCATAAATGGCAGTGATCTGCGGTACGCCTACACCTGCAACGACGCGTGTCGTACAGATAGAACCAGGTCCGATTCCCACTTTGACAATATTTGCTCCGGCTTCAATCAGAGCTTTTGTCGCTTCAGCCGTTGCAACATTTCCTGCGATAATGTTCAGTTCAGGATATGTTTCACGGATTTTCGCGACTGTGTTCAGTACGCCTCTGGAATGTCCGTGAGCCGTATCAACCACGATAACGTCGACATTCGCTTCAACAAGCTTGCTGACGCGTGTCATTGTATCGCCTGTCACGCCTACCGCAGCGCCGACAATAAGGCGTCCGTGTTCATCTTTAGATGAATTCGGGAATTCGATAACCTTTTCAATATCTTTGATCGTGATAAGACCTTTTAATTTGTTTTGGTCATCCACTAACGGAAGTTTTTCAATTTTATGTTTCTGTAAGATTTTTTCTGCTTCGTCTAATGTGGTTCCCACAGGAGCCGTAACCAGCTCTTCTTTTGTCATGACATCACTGATTTTCATTGAATAATCAGAGATAAAGCGAAGGTCACGGTTTGTAATGATACCGACAAGCTTTTGATCGTCTTTATTATCTACGATCGGAACACCGGAAATTCTGTATTTCCCCATCAAATGCTCCGCATCGAATACTTGATGATCAGGTGTTAAAAAGAAGGGATTTGTAATAACGCCCCGTTCAGAACGTTTGACTTTGTCAACATGTTCAGCCTGCTGTTCGATGGACATGTTTTTATGAATAATACCCAAGCCGCCCTGTCTGGCCATCGCAATCGCCATAGCTGATTCTGTTACTGTATCCATTCCCGCACTGATGACAGGAATGTTAAGCTTTAACGTCTTTGTCAGTTCAACAGATAAATCCACATCACGCGGAAGTACGTCTGATTGAGCCGGTACGAGCAGTACATCATCGAACGTTAAGCCTTCTTTTGAAAATTTACTTTCCCACATTAGTAAATCCCCCTCTTTTCGGCAAAATATTATATGTAGATTATCAACTAGAAAACAGCATGTCAAGGAAGCGAAAAAGAGTTGAAATATTTAGATAAAGGAAAGGGTTTAAAAATACATATGAGAGATCATGAGTGGAAAGAGTTATCATTATTTTATTCCGTAGAATCTTCCCAGAAATTTCTAAACAAAGTCTATACAGAAAGCGGCATGGAAGAACCAAAACGATATGCGTTTAAGAACAGTGAGCGCTTCATATTCTTTATCAAACACGCCGAGTCCTTTTATAAACAGGCATCTTTTTCCCCTTTAGAAATTAAGCCTATTCTGTTGTTTTACGGGATGTCACAATTGCTGAAAGCCTGTCTTCTGACCACAGATCCAAGCTATCCAAGCCACGCCTCAGTACTCGCGCATGGCGTGACTGCCCGGAAACGCAAAAAGCAAAATTACTCCTTTAGGGATGATGAAGTGAAGGTGCAGCGCAATGGCTTATGTATTCATGTAATGAAGCACTTATTCGGAATAGCTGGTCTTGAGGAAGAACGGTACACAATGAAGAAATTGCTGACAGCCATACCTGAATTGCATACTGTCTTTTACTTCCAAGAGAAAAAGAATTGGCTGACCCGAGTAGAGCTCAAAGATGACCTTATTTCAGTGCCTGAGCATGCGGTGATTCATTACAATATGTCTGATTCCCGATTTGCTGAATATATCAGCCATCATTTAAAGTGGTCTTTTCTGAGGAAAGACCATAACCACTTGGTTTTTGAGGCTGCCCCGATAGACAGAGAACCTTGGTCTTCGCCAAATTTATTGTTTCACTTGGAGAAAAATCAATATTACATTCCCTCTCAGCGTGATCACTTCCTGCATCTTCCGGAAATGATTATTCATTATTTGGTCCTCTACAATATCGGGATGATTGCGAGATATGAAACGGAGTGGTGGTATGAACTGCTGACACAGCATGTCAGTGATGATTATGTGATGATCCGCCGGTTCTTAGATGTCACGGAACGCAAATTTCCGTATTACGTTTCTAATTTCCTGAAGCAATACTTATAAACAAAAAAGGCAGCTCATGATGAGCTGCCTTTACCATAATATAGCTTGGCGGCGTCCTACTCTCACAGGGGGAAACCCCCGACTACCATCGGCGCTGAAGAGCTTAACTTCCGTGTTCGGCATGGGAACGGGTGTGACCTCTTCGCTATCGCCACCAAACCATTGAGAGTGTTCTCTCAAAACTAGATAACAGTAAGCATACATTCAAATTGGTTAAGTCCTCGATCGATTAGTATCTGTCAGCTCCATGTGTCGCCACACTTCCACCTCAGACCTATCAACCTGATCATCTTTCAGGGATCTTACTTCCTTGCGGAATGGGAAATCTCATCTTGAGGGGGGCTTCATGCTTAGATGCTTTCAGCACTTATCCCGTCCGCACATAGCTACCCAGCGATGCCCTTGGCAGAACAACTGGTACACCAGCGGTGCGTCCATCCCGGTCCTCTCGTACTAAGGACAGCTCCTCTCAAATTTCCTGCGCCCGCGACGGATAGGGACCGAACTGTCTCACGACGTTCTGAACCCAGCTCGCGTACCGCTTTAATGGGCGAACAGCCCAACCCTTGGGACCGACTACAGCCCCAGGATGCGATGAGCCGACATCGAGGTGCCAAACCTCCCCGTCGATGTGGACTCTTGGGGGAGATAAGCCTGTTATCCCCGGGGTAGCTTTTATCCGTTGAGCGATGGCCCTTCCATGCGGAACCACCGGATCACTAAGCCCGACTTTCGTCCCTGCTCGACTTGTAGGTCTCGCAGTCAAGCTCCCTTGTGCCTTTACACTCTGCGAATGATTTCCAACCATTCTGAGGGAACCTTTGGGCGCCTCCGTTACCTTTTAGGAGGCGACCGCCCCAGTCAAACTGCCCACCTGACACTGTCTCCCCGCCCGATAAGGGCGGCGGGTTAGAAGGTCAATACAGCCAGGGTAGTATCCCACCGATGCCTCCACCGAAGCTGGCGCTCCGGTTTCCAAGGCTCCTACCTATCCTGTACAAGCTGTACCAACATTCAATATCAGGCTGCAGTAAAGCTCCACGGGGTCTTTCCGTCCTGTCGCGGGTAACCTGCATCTTCACAGGTACTATAATTTCACCGAGTCTCTCGTTGAGACAGTGCCCAGATCGTTGCGCCTTTCGTGCGGGTCGGAACTTACCCGACAAGGAATTTCGCTACCTTAGGACCGTTATAGTTACGGCCGCCGTTTACTGGGGCTTCAATTCGCACCTTCGCTTACGCTAAGCGCTCCTCTTAACCTTCCAGCACCGGGCAGGCGTCAGCCCCTATACTTCGCCTTACGGCTTCGCAGAGACCTGTGTTTTTGCTAAACAGTCGCCTGGGCCTATTCACTGCGGCTCTCTCGGGCTTGCACCCTAACAGAGCACCCCTTCTCCCGAAGTTACGGGGTCATTTTGCCGAGTTCCTTAACGAGAGTTCTCTCGATCACCTTAGGATTCTCTCCTCGCCTACCTGTGTCGGTTTGCGGTACGGGCACCTCTCACCTCGCTAGAGGCTTTTCTTGGCAGTGTGGAATCAGGAACTTCGCTACTATAATTCGCTCGCCATCACAGCTCAGCCTTCACGGGAAACGGATTTGCCTATTTCCCAGCCTAACTGCTTGGACGCGGATATCCAATACCGCGCTTACCCTATCCTCCTGCGTCCCCCCATTGCTCAAATGGTGAGGAGGTGGTACAGGAATATCAACCTGTTATCCATCGCCTACGCCTTTCGGCCTCGGCTTAGGTCCCGACTAACCCTGAGCGGACGAGCCTTCCTCAGGAAACCTTAGGCATTCGGTGGAGGGGATTCTCACCCCTCTTTCGCTACTCATACCGGCATTCTCACTTCTAAGCGCTCCACAAGTCCTTCCGGTCTTGCTTCAC
>NZ_CP152011.1:0-10000 GCF_038603755.1 Bacillus sp. FSL R5-0593 | reverse complement strand
TTTCCAATGACCCTCCCCGGTTGAGCCGGGGGCTTTCACATCAGACTTAAGAAACCGCCTGCGAGCCCTTTACGCCCAATAATTCCGGACAACGCTTGCCACCTACGTATTACCGCGGCTGCTGGCACGTAGTTAGCCGTGGCTTTCTGGTTAGGTACCGTCAAGGTGCCGCCCTATTTGAACGGCACTTGTTCTTCCCTAACAACAGAGCTTTACGATCCGAAAACCTTCATCACTCACGCGGCGTTGCTCCGTCAGACTTTCGTCCATTGCGGAAGATTCCCTACTGCTGCCTCCCGTAGGAGTCTGGGCCGTGTCTCAGTCCCAGTGTGGCCGATCACCCTCTCAGGTCGGCTACGCATCGTCGCCTTGGTGAGCCGTTACCTCACCAACTAGCTAATGCGCCGCGGGTCCATCTGTAAGTGGTAGCCGAAGCCACCTTTTATGTCTGAACCATGCGGTTCAGACAACCATCCGGTATTAGCCCCGGTTTCCCGGAGTTATCCCAGTCTTACAGGCAGGTTACCCACGTGTTACTCACCCGTCCGCCGCTAACATCAGGGAGCAAGCTCCCATCTGTCCGCTCGACTTGCATGTATTAGGCACGCCGCCAGCGTTCGTCCTGAGCCAGGATCAAACTCTCCGATAAAGTAGTTTGACTGACTACGCACATCGCTGTGCGATTTATTTAAAACTTTGAATTAACAGGTACGTTTTGTCTTGTTTAGTTTTCAAAGAACTTTGTTGCTTCTCTCGAAGCGACCTCTTAATCATAACATTTTCAGTTTGCTAGGTCAATACTTTTTTAAAAAATATTTTCGCTAGGCTTGCCTTTCTATTAAAAAGACAACAAAAATGATTATATCAGCATCATCACTATGTGTCAAAGCTTTTTTTTTCATTTCTTTATATAGTAAAAGCGCAGCCTGTTGCAGCTGCGCTTTTACGTTTATACTTCTTCCGTTTCTTCCGGCTCTTCTTCATTCTTTTCCACAAGCGCCACAGTGGCTACATGCTCTTGATCAGACATGCGGATCAGACGGACGCCTTGTGTTACGCGTCCCGTAGTGGAGATATCATTAATATCCATTCTGATTAACACGCCGCTTGCCGTAATAATCATTAAGTCCTCTTCGCCTTTTGTTGCTTTCACGGTTACTAACGGACCGTTGCTGTCAGTGATTTTACATGTTTTAAGGCCTTTTCCGCCCCGGCTTTGAACTCTGTATTCTGAAGCCGGTGTGCGTTTGCCGTAGCCGTTTTCTGTCACTATGAGGACATGGGAGTCTTCTTCAAGAATCTCCATGCCTACCACGACATCATCGTCTGTCAGCGTGATGCCTTTAACACCCGCAGCTGTGCGTCCCATTTGTCTTACATCTGCTTCAGGGAAACGGATCAGCAAACCGTTCTTCGTTCCGATGATGATTTGTTTCTTGCCGTCAGTCAGGCGGACGGCCATCAGTTCATCGTCTTCCCGGAGACCTAGGGCGATCAGCCCGTTATTCCGTATATTCGCAAACTGGGACAGTGCCGTACGTTTCGACACCCCTTGTTTGGTCGTAAAGAAGAGGTATTGCTCCTCATCAAACGTGCTGACCGGAATAATGGCATTAATCCATTCACCTTTTTCAACCTCCAGAAGGTTAATAATCGGAATGCCTTTTGCCGTACGGCCGTATTCAGGGATTTCATATCCTTTAGAACGGTATACCTTCCCTTTATTAGAGAAGAACAGGATCGTATCGTGCGTTGATGTGGAAATTAAGTGTTCCACAAAGTCATCTTCATTCGTTCCCATTCCCTGTACGCCTTTTCCGCCCCGTTTTTGGCTGCGGTATGTGGACGCCGGGAGACGTTTAACATAGCCGTTATGGGTCAGTGTGATGACGATATTTTCTCTCTCGATAAGATCTTCATCTTCAATTGTTTCAAGACCGGACGTCACGATTTCAGTGCGTCTCTCATCATTGAAACGCTCTTTGATTTCATTGAGCTCTTCACGAATGATCTCAAGAACTCTTGCTTCATTGGCTAAAATATCTTTCAGCTCGGCGATAAGCGCAACAAGTGATTGATATTCCTCTTCAATCTTTTCGCGCTCCAGACCGGTTAATCGCTGAAGGCGCATATCCAGAATGGCTTGCGCTTGTTTTTCAGTCAGTGAGAATTGTTCGATCAAACCTGTTCTCGCAATTTCAGCCGTCTGGGAATTGCGGATAAGAGAAATAACGGCATCTAAATGATCGAGAGCAATTCTTAAACCTTCCAGAATGTGAGCTCTCGCTTCCGCTTTGCGGAGTTCGTAAGCCGTTCTGCGCCGGATCACAACCTTTTGGTGATCAAGATAATGTTCCAGACATTGTTTCAGGCTTAGTACCTTCGGCTGTCCGTCAACGAGCGCCAGCAGGTTGATTCCGAAAGACGTCTGCAGGGCCGTTTGTTTGTACAGGTTATTCAAAATGACGTGAGCATTGGCGTCACGGCGGATCTCAATGACGATTCTCATTCCGTTACGGTCGGATTCGTCTCGCAGATCGGTAATTCCTTCGATTTTTTTGTCCCGGACAAGATCTGCGATTTTTTCAATTAATCTCGCTTTGTTCACCTGATAAGGAAGTTCTGTGACAATAATTCTTTCTTTTCCCGATGATGTCTCTTCGATTTCAGCCTTAGCTCGGATTGTGATTGATCCCCGTCCGGATTCATATGCCTTGCGGATGCCGCTCCGGCCTAAAATCTGACCTGCAGTCGGAAAATCCGGGCCCGGGATGTATTCCATCAGCTCCTGGTTTGTAATCTCAGGATTCTCACTTACGGCAAGCACGCCTTCAATGACTTCCCCAAGCTGATGCGGAGGAATATTTGTCGCCATTCCGACCGCGATACCGGCAGCTCCGTTGACGAGCAGATTCGGAAATCTCGAAGGCATGACGACAGGTTCTCTTTCTGCGCCGTCATAGTTATCTTGATAATCAATCGTATCTTTCGTAATGTCCCGGAGGATTTCCATTGCGATTTTTGACATTCTCGCTTCTGTGTAACGCATCGCGGCCGCTGAGTCGCCGTCAACCGAACCGAAGTTGCCGTGTCCGTCAACAAGCATGTAGCGGTAGTTAAAATCCTGCGCCATTCTGACCATTGATTCGTAAACCGCTGAGTCACCGTGCGGGTGGTACTTACCGATAACTTCACCGACGATACGGGCAGATTTTTTATATGGTTTGTCACTGGTCATGCCTAAATCATTCATCGCGTACAAAATCCGTCTGTGAACCGGCTTCAGACCGTCACGCACATCCGGAAGCGCCCGGGATACGATAACGCTCATTGCATAGTCCAGGAAGGATGTCCGCATTTCCTGACTGATATTGACTTCACGTACTTGTGGTGTGTTTTGTTCACTCATTAAAAAAACCTCCCTGAAGTATCACATGAAATAATGTGGGAGTAGATTGTCCATTATGATCTTCAATACGATTTCACTATTCTCCATTATATCAATAAACTTGTGTTTATACACATTAATTTAGTAGAATATACGGGTTTTGCGGGTTTTCAGAGGCTTTAGAAGCCGCTTTGAGAAAAAAGCCTTATTTCTTAACGAAAATAAGGCTTTCTTGGTTAAATATCAAGATTTTTCACGTATCTGGCGTTTGCTTCTATAAAGTTTCTCCGCGGTTCTACTTTGTCACCCATCAGCATTTCAAAAGTCTCGTCAGCGTCCATTGCATCTTCAAGATTGACTTGCAGAAGCGTTCTGGTCGCAGGGTCCATTGTCGTTTCCCAAAGCTGAGTCGCGTTCATTTCTCCAAGACCTTTATAACGCTGGAGGCCGGGCTTAGGTGATTGCGGAAGCTCTTTTAACAGCTCATCAAGCTGCTTATCGTTATAAGCGTATTCCACCCGTTTTCCCTGCTGCACTTTATAAAGCGGCGGCTGGGCAATGTAGACATAGCCGTTTTCGATGATTTCCCGCATGTATCTGTAGAAGAACGTTAATAAAAGCGTTCTGATGTGGGCGCCGTCAACATCGGCATCCGTCATGATGACCACTTTATGATAACGCGCTTTTTCAAGATTAAAATCTTCTCCGATTCCTGTTCCGAGAGCCGTGATCATTGATCTGACCTCATTGTTTGAGAGGATCTTATCAAGTCTGGCTTTCTCAACGTTCAGAATCTTACCGCGCAGCGGCAGAATAGCTTGGAAATGACGGTCCCGTCCTTGTTTCGCTGATCCGCCCGCAGAGTCACCCTCTACGATATACAGCTCGGAAATGCTCGGATCTTTAGAAGAACAGTCCGCCAGTTTGCCCGGCAGATTGGAAATCTCAAGCGCACTTTTGCGCCGGGTCAATTCCCGTGCTTTTTTCGCTGCCATCCGCGCTCTTGCGGCCATTAAACCTTTTTCAACGATTTTGCGGGCTGAGTCCGGATTTTCAAGAAGGAATGTTTCCAGCGCAGAAGAAAACAGCGTATCAGTGATCGTTCTCGCTTCGGAGTTGCCGAGCTTCGTTTTCGTCTGCCCTTCGAATTGCGGATCAGGGTGCTTAATTGAAATAATGGCAGTCAGCCCTTCTCTCACATCATCCCCGCTTAAATTCGGATCATTTTCTTTGAAAATCCCTTTTCTTCTTGCATAGTCGTTTATGACACGGGTCAGACCGGTTTTAAATCCGGCCTCGTGCGTGCCGCCTTCGTATGTGTTGATATTATTCGTGAAAGAATAAATATTGCTTGTATAGCTGTCGTTGTATTGCAATGCAACTTCAACCGTTATGCCGTCTTTCTCGCCTTCGATATAAATCGGCTCTTCATGAACGACTTCTTTGGAACGGTTTAAGTACTCAACATAGCTTTTGATTCCGCCTTCGTAGTGGTACTCGTTTTTCCGTTCTTGTCCTTCACGTTTGTCTTCAATCGTGATGTTTACGCCTTTTGTCAGGAAGGCCAATTCCCGGACACGGTTTGAAAGCAGATCATAGTCGTATACGGTTGTTTCTTTGAAGATTTCCGGATCCGGAACGAAGTGCGTAATCGTTCCGGTCTTATCAGTATCACCGATCACTTCAAGATCGGCCACAGGTACACCGCGCTCGTACGCCTGATAGTGGATTTTTCCGTCACGATGAACCGTAACGTCAAGAGTGGTCGACAAGGCGTTTACGACAGACGCCCCTACACCGTGAAGACCGCCGGATACTTTATATCCGCTTCCGTCAAATTTACCGCCGGCGTGGAGAACGGTCATGATGACTTCAACCGCAGGGCGGCCCATCTTCTCCTGGATACCGACCGGAATGCCGCGCCCGTTGTCCTTAACGGTAATGCTGTTATCTTTTTCAATCTCGATGTTAATATCTGTACAATAACCGGCCAGGGCTTCGTCAATACTGTTGTCGACGATTTCCCACACCAAGTGGTGAAGGCCTTTGCTGTTAGTTGATCCGATGTACATCCCCGGTCTCTTTCGAACAGCTTCCAAACCTTCTAATACCTGTATCTGATTCTCATCATAACTATTTTGCTGCTGTTCCATAGCCATGCACATTCACCTACACTTTTCTTAAACGATATATTCATTGTAAAGATCCGCTAAGAATCTATTTCTAACATAAATTGCGCACGTTTCTTCAGTGTGCCGGAAGATAAGGGAGAGTAATATATATTCTCAGTCGTGACTACGATAGACTTTGGCGTGCCGTTTACGGACGGCACTACTTTTTCTTTCTGTCTGTCCAGAAATTCTTCAACGATCGGCGATACATTGACCTTGCAGTCAAAAATGCCGACGATATCGCGTGTTGAAACGACAAAGTCGTCACCTAAATGAATATACAATCGCTCACCTCATTTCTTCACTTCACTAACGTACCGTTTTCCACACGGAACATTCCTGCTTGATGTAAGGTATCGTGGTCAATGCCATCCACGCTTGTCGTGGTGACAAATGTCTGCACACGGCCTTGGATCGTATGAAGCAAATGGGACTGTCGGTAATCATCCAGCTCGCTTAGTACATCATCCAATAGTAAAATGGGGTATTCTCCGATTTCTTCATGAATCAAATCTATTTCGGCCAGCTTCAAAGACAAAGCCGTCGTACGCTGCTGTCCCTGCGAACCGTACGTCTGCACATCGCGTCCGTTCACATAAAAAAGGACATCATCCCGATGCGGTCCGAATAATGTGACGCCTCGTTCTATTTCTTTTTCTTTTAATTTCGAAAAAGACTCCTGGTAGCTGTTACCTATTTTCGACAAATCTTTGGGATCTGATACATCAAGCGCCGTGTGATACTTAAGCGTCAGTTCTTCAAGTCCCCGGGAAATGCCGGAATGGATCGGCTGCGCCCATTTTTCAAGCTGCGCCGTAAACTGCAGACGTTTGGCGACAACTTTTGCGGCTGCTTCAATCAGCTGATCAGTGAGAACGTCAAGCATGGTCCGGTCAGTCTGTTTCCGGCTTTGCAGCTGTTTCAGAAAATGATTCCGCTGTGAAAGGATTTTTTGATACAGAGATAAATCATACAGATAAACGGCAGAAACCTGCCCGATCTCCATATCGAGAAATCTCCTCCTTACCTGAGGGCTTCCTTTGACGAGATTTAAATCCTCAGGGGCAAACATAATGGTGTTCAGCGCTCCGACATACTGACTGAGTTTTTGCTGCTCTATATGATTGACCTTGCCCTTTTTACCTTTTTTGGAGATGACAAGCTGCATCGGGATGTCCCCGTTTCGCTTCATCACTCTTCCTTCTATTTTAGCATAGTCTTCGTCCCACCGTATAAGTTCTTTGTCATTTGAGGTGCGGTGTGATTTTGCCATCGAAAGGACATAGATGGCTTCCATCAGATTGGTTTTGCCTTGGGCATTTTCCCCGATGATCACATTCACCTTGTTTTCGAATTGAAGCTCAGCGCGCTCATAATTACGGTAGGATGTTAATTCTAAATTTTGGATATACAACCGCTGTCACCCGCTTTAATTGACGACTTGAAATGAACCAAATCCTTCAATCGCGACCACGTCTCCAACGTAAAGCTTTCTGCCGCGGCGATTGTCAGGTTCATTGTTGATAGTCACCTCATGCTCGCTCAGAAACCACTTCGCCATGCCGCCGGACTGAATCACATCGGCTAATTTTAAAAACTGGCCAAGCGTAATCATTTCTGTATCAATCGAAATCGGATTTGCCATATTATCGACCTCTTTCAAATATCACTAATATCTAATTGTACTAAAAAATCCTGAAATAAGGAAAGGGAAAACTTGAGGGAGCGGCTGATGAATAGAAAAGCTGCCGAACTAAGCCGGCAGCACATTCTGTTTGATTAATACGTTCTGACCGGAAGGATGAGCTGAACGATGGTTTCATCATTCGGCGTACGGATAAGAAACGGTCTCATCGCTCCCGTAAAGCTGATACGGATGTCCGCTCCTTCAAGTACTTTCAGTGCGTCCATCATATATTTTGGACTGAATGAAATATTTAATTCCTCGCCGTCAATCTGGTCAGCCAGCACAGCTTCGACCACTTTCCCGATTTCCGGAGAATTTGATGAAATCTCCAGCGAATCCGCCGGTTTGGCAGAAAGCTTTACAACGTTGTTGCGGCCTTCTCTCGCCAATAAAGAAGCACGGTCTATCGCCTGTAAAAATTCCTTCGTGTTCACGACGATTTCCGTTTTGCTTTCCTGCGGAATTAAGCTGGTCGTGTCCGGATAGTTTCCGTCAAGCAATCTTGAGAAGAACAATACGTTTTTCGCTTTGAACAGAACTTGGGTTTCTGTAATGACGATATCAACCAGTTCTTGGTTGTCATCAAGAATTTTGCTCAGCTCAGTTAAGCTTTTCCCGGGAATGACCACGTTATAAGAGCTGTCTTCCGGAATATCAAGCTTCGCCTTTCTTAAAGCGAGTCGGTGGCTATCCGTGGCAGTGCATAATAATTCACCGTTTTCGACTTTCCAGTTTACACCTGTCAAGATAGGGCGTGTTTCTGAGGCGGACACAGCGAACACGGTTTGGCGGATCAGGTTTTTCAAAAGATCCGTCGGAATCTGAATGGCGTGATGCTCTTCGATTTGCGGCAGATGCGGATATTCATCTGCATCAAGGCCGTTTAAATTAAATTCGGCTTTTCCGGAACGGATAATCGTTAAATATTGATTTTGAACTTCGATTTCAACAGTCGCCATCGGAAGTTTTTTAACGATTTCGCTGAAGAAACGGGCTTGCAGCACGATACTTCCCGGCTGATCGATCGTCACGATTTCTTTATCATCTTCTTCTTTCGGAATGAATGACTCGATTGAAATATCAGAGTCACTTCCCGTGAAAGATACTCCTTCATCTGAGGCGACGATCTTAATACCGGTGAGAATGGGAATTGTGGTTCTGGATGAAACGGCTTTTAGAACGTCTTGTACACTTTCGACTAAACGATCTTTTTGAATCGTAAATTTCATGTTTATCCTCCTAACGGATAATATAATTAATATATTTTAAAAATAGCAGTAGTAATAGTAGGGCCTGTGGATTTGTGGATAAGTTGTGAAAAAGACAGGAAATACAGCCTATCCACATGTGGACAGACTGTGTATGGCTATGAAAAAGTTATTCACACTTTCCCCGATTCATCCGAGGGCACTATTATTTAAGCAGTTCTTTTATTTCTTTCACCTGCTGCTGAAGCTGCTCGTCATCAATCAGCAGTTTTGAAATCTTTTCATGGGCGTGAATGACGGTTGTATGGTCTCTGCCGCCAAATTCTTCCCCGATTTTAGGCAAAGAAGAATCCGTCATTTCTCTTGAAAGATACATCGCAATTTGTCTTGGGAACGCCACGGATTTCGTGCGCTTTTTCGCTTTGAAATCTTCAAGCTTAATGTTGAACTGCTGTCCGACAATCCGCTGAATCTCTTTTATCGTAATGACCTTCGGCTTAGAAGACGGAATGATATCTTTCAATGCTTCTGCAGCCAGGTCTGCGTTAATGTCTTTATTGATTAAGGATGAATAGGCGACAACCCGGATTAATGCCCCTTCCAGTTCGCGGATGTTGCTGTCAATCTGATTCGCGATGTAAAGCATGACCTCGTTCGGAATATCAAGGCCTTCCGCCTTCGCTTTCTTTCTCAGGATGGCAATCCGCGTTTCCAGATCCGGCGGTGTGATATCCGTAATCAATCCCCATTCGAACCGCGAACGAAGGCGGTCTTCAAGGGTCGGGATCTCTTTCGGCGGTCTGTCGCTGGAAATCACGATTTGTTTGCTTTCTTCATGAAGCGTGTTGAATGTATGGAAAAACTCTTCCTGTGTTTGTTCTTTTCCGGCTAAAAATTGAATATCATCTATCAAAAGTACATCAACGTTCCGATAGCGGTTGCGGAAATCAACGGCTTTATTATCGCGGATTGAGTTGATGAATTCATTTGTGAATTTTTCAGAAGACAGGTACACCACTTTGGCTGAAGGATTATGATCAATGACATAATGGCCGATCGCGTGCATTAAGTGAGTTTTTCCTAAGCCGACTCCCCCGTATATAAATAAAGGGTTGTACGCTTTAGCGGGTGCTTCCGCCACAGCCAGTGATGCTGCATGGGCGAATCGGTTTCCCGATCCGATGACGAATGTGTCGAATGTATATTTCGGGTTGAGCATGCTTTGGGGAAAATCAGACGGTTCCTCTTTTGCCGCTTTTTTCACTTGCGGTTTCGGTAAAAAGTTTTCTTCGTCCTGATTTTGAGGAATGACAAATTTGACGCTCAATTCTTCCCCGGTTAATTCGTATATGGTATCTGCAATGAGATGTAAGTACCTGGACTCCAGCCAGTCTCTGGCAAATTCATTGGGAGCGGTGATGGTTAAGGTATCCCCTTGCAGCGAATGGGCTTTCGTCGACTTCATCCAAGTTTCGAAACTCGGTTTGCTTAGCTTTTTCTCAATTTGAGCTAGAGCTTGATTCCAAAGATCCAATATATTCTCCAT